>NZ_CP132911.1:0-2400000 GCF_036320485.1 Dyella sp. A6 | reverse complement strand
TGGACATCAGCATTCACGCCAGTTTTCTGCCGCACACCGATCCCGACGCCTCGCTGGCGTTCTACCGCGACACGCTCGGTTTCGAGGTGCGCAACGACGTGGGCTACAACGGTATGCGCTGGATCACGATGGGGCCGGCGGAACAGCCAGGTACGTCCATCGTGCTGTTTCCGCCAGCGGCGAGCCCTGGCGTCACCGACGACGAGAAACGCACCATCGCCGAGATGATGGCCAAGGGAACCTACGCGATCATGTTGCTGGCAACGCCGGATCTCGATGCGGCGTTCGAGCGCATCCAGGCCAGTGGCGCCGAGATCGTCGAGGAACCCACCATGCAGCCGTACGGGGTGCGCGACTGCGCCGTGCGCGATCCGGCCGGCAACCTGTTGCGCGTGCAGCAGAGGAGTTGAGTACATGGCACGCACGACACCCGAGATCCGGTCACCGGCCAAGGCCGCGAAGAAAGCCGTCGTCCGTCGCCGGGCGGAAACATCGACGGCAGGCTTCTCCGCCGAGGAACGCGCGGCGATGCGCGAGCGCACCCGTGAAACGAAGGCGTCCGCTCGTCGCGGCGCCGATGGCGAGCGTGATGTGCTGGACAAAATCGCCTCGATGCCGGAGCCGGACCGCGAGATGGCGGGCCGGCTGCATGCCTTGCTCAAGGTCCGCGCGCCGATGCTGGTGCCCAGGACGTGGTACGGCATGCCGGCGTATGCGCGGGACGGCAAGATTCTCTGCTTCTTCCAGAGCTCGCAGAAGTTCGGAACCCGCTACGCCACGCTCGGTTTCAGCGACAAGGCCGGCCTCGACGATGGTGCGATGTGGCCGACGGCATTCGCGCTGACGGCATGGACGCCGGCCGTGGAAAAGCGCATCGCGGCCCTGATCGTGAAAGCGGTGGGCTGAGTCTGTTCGCGACGCGCCCGGCTATCCTCAGGCGCCGTGCGAGCGTGCCCACTGCACGATGCCCGCGCTTTGCATGGCGCCTGCCTGGCGGGCGATTTCACGGCCGCCGCGGAACAGCGCGAGGGTGGGAATGCTGCGGATGTCGTAGCGGGCGCCCACAGCCTGTTCCGCTTCGGTATCCAGTTTGAGCAGACGCACCCGCGGCTCCAGCTGCGCGGCCGCCTGCACGAACTGCGGCGCCATCATCCGGCACGGGCCGCACCACGGTGCCCAGAAGTCCACCAGCACCGGGATGTCGTTGCGCGCCAGGTGCTTCTGGAAAGCGGCGTCGTTCACTTCGTGCGGCTGTCGCTGGAACAGCGCCTGATGGCAGCGGCCGCAGGTCGGGGCTGCGCCAAGGCGCTCGGCCGGCACGCGGTTCACTGCCTCGCAGTGCGGACAGACGATGTGGAGTGCGTCGCTCATGGCTTGACCTCGAATGCGTGGCCGGAATGGCCCTCCGCCGTATGTGGGGACGGTGGCCCAAATCTACAGGGGTAGCCTTTTTGCCGCGATTTGTAAGGCACGTGCAAGCAAGCACGTGCCGCAAGAAAATGCCAGTGCCGTAACGTGTCCCGTGTCACATCGTGTGATGGCATCGTCTGCGCATAGTGACGTCGACTCTTGCGGGGCGTGCCGAGCAATTCGGCGAATCGCCCCGGTTGAGTCGCTGGGGATGAAGGACGGATCGAGGCCACGGGGAAACGGACGAGGGGCGTTATGGGGGCTTGTCGCATGGCGATGGGATACCTGTCGCTGCTGCGGCATCGATGATGTAGTGATCGACGCATGCTGGATGTGAGCCGCCCGCTGCGAACGCGGCGCATGCCTCACCCGTGCGGATGTGCGCGCGCATGTCCATGCCATGCGGTCCCGGATGTGGCGTGACGTGCGATGTCCCGAGGCCGTCGAATCGTGTCGCCGTGAATCGTCCGGTGTCCCCGATGCAGCACGCTGCGACGTGCTGCCTGTATTTGCGAGATGTGTAGTTGGGAAAGCCAGCCCCTCGTTCTGTCGAGGGGATTCGAAACCCATGCAGTTACATATTCTGAGGAGATCGCAATGCAATCCAAGCTCAAGATGACCTGCCTGCTCGCCATGGGACTCGCCGGAGCGGCCTTGTTGCCGTCAGCGTTTGCGGCCCCGGCCGGGTACTCGTTCGGATCGAGTGCCAGCGATGCGCAGGTTGGCCCGCTGGAGGCGGCCGCACGTGCATCCTGGCGTCATGACATGGCGCATGTCGCCACGCCGGCGCAGGGCTGCTTCCATGCTGTCTACCCGAGCATCGTATGGCAGCAGGTCGCCTGCAACGACATGGCTCCGCGCTCGCATCCGGTGCCGCGCTGGCATGCGTTCGGTATTGCGCAGACCAACGGCAGTTCGCAGACCACCGGCAATGGCAACGACTACACCATCCAGACCGCGTCGCTGATCAGCGAGACGGTCGGCAGCTTCCCCTCGGTCAGTGGGGTGACCTCGGAGACCGGTGTCGGCGTGGCGTCGTATGGGGGCGGCGGCATTCTCGGGGCGAACGAGTATTCGCTGCAGATCAATTCCAGCTTCAATTCCACTACCTCCGCCTGTGGCGGTCGTTCGGGCTGCACGATCTGGCAGCAGTTCGTCTATGCGCCGGACTACCAGACCAGCGGCGAGGCCTCGGTGTTCATGCAGTACTGGCTGATCGGCTACGGCGGTCGTCGCTGCCCGCGCAGCTGGGGTAGCGACGGTTATGGCGACTGCTATCGCAACAGTGCGATCACGGTTGCGCCGGATGTGCCGGCGACCGACCTGGCGAGCGCGAAGCTGACCGGCACCGTGACCTCCGGCGGCAACGACACGGTCGTCTTCACCTACGGTACCAATGCCTACAGCTCCAGCGGCAGCGACAGCGTGCTGTACCTGTCGCAGGTGTGGAACTCGTCCGAGTTCAACGTCGTCGGCAACGCCGGCGGTTCGGAGGCCGACTTCAACAGCGGTTCGTCGCTGACGGTCAACGTGGCGGTGAACGACGGCGCCACCAGCGTGCCGAGCTGTGTGGCTAATTCCGGTTCCACCGGCGAGAGCAACAACCTCAACCTGGGCAGCTGCAGTGCCTACGGCGGCTCGATGCCGTACATCCAGTTCACCGAGTCGAACTGAGTCCGAAACGCGCATCCCGGGCTCACCCGGGCCGGACGCCGGGAGCTTGTCTCCCGGCGTCCGGGCATGTGGCACCGCGCAACGTGCGATGGTGCCCATGTACACGCTTCGACGATGCTCCGGCACGCTGCCGTCAGCGCTGTCATATCGCTATGATGGGCGTTCATTGTCCATGTGAGGCTCATGATCATGTCCACTGCATTCGCGCGCATTAGCCGTGTCCTGCTGGGGGTGACGCTTGCGATGTCGGCGGTATCGGTCATGGCGACAGGCACGCCGCCGGAAGTGCATGTCGACAGCGGGCAGTTGTCGGGCATCCGCAATGCGCGCATGGGGCTGGACGAATTCAAGGGCATTCCCTATGCCGCGCCGCCGCTTGGCGCGCTGCGCTGGAAACCGCCGCAACCGGTGGCACCGTGGATCGGCGTGCGCAAGGCCGACCGCTTCGCACCGCGCTGCATGCAGCGGCCACTGTTCAGCGACATGGTGTTCCGTTCCAACGGCATGAGCGAGGACTGCCTGTATCTGAACGTGTGGACGCCGGCGCACAGCGAAGGCAAGAAGCTGCCGGTGCTGGTGTATTTCTATGGCGGTGGTTTCCTCACCGGCGACGGCTCGGAGTCGCGCTACGACGGTGCCAGCCTGGCCCGCCGCGGCATCGTCACGGTGACCGTGAACTACCGGCTGGACGTATTCGGCTTCCTGGCGCTGCCGGCGTTGGCCAGGGAATCCCCGTACCACGCCACCGGCAACTACGGGCTGCTCGACCAGAATGCCGCGCTGCATTGGGTGCAACGCAATATCGCGGCTTTCGGCGGCGATCCGTCGCGGGTCACCATCGGTGGTGAATCGGCCGGCTCGATGTCGGTATCCGCACAGATGGCTTCGCCGTTGTCGAAGGGCCTGATGCATCAGGCCATCGGCGAGAGCGGCGCGGTGCTCGGCAATCTCAAGCCACGGCCTTTGGCACTGAGCGAGCAGCAGGGCGAGGCCTTCATGCGGGATGTCGGTGCCCATTCACTGGCGGACCTGCGCGCGATGAGCGCGGACAAACTGCTGAAAGCCTGCGGCGACAAGAGCGCGGCTGCATTCGGTTCGACCATCGACGGCTTCGGACCGAACATCGACGGCTGGTTCTTCCCGCGTTCGCCCGAGGCCATCTTCAAGGCCGGTGAGCAGGCGCATATTCCGCTGCTGGTGGGTTCGAACTCGCAGGAGGGTTATTACGCCAGCCTGTTCGGCGACAAGCCACCGACCCCGGCCAACTACCGCGCGGTGCTGGAAAAGCAGTTCGGCAGCCAGGCGAATGAAGCATTGAAGCTGTATCCGGGGCAGACCGAGGCGCAGGTGAAGGCCTCCGGCACGGCGCTGGCCGGCGACCAGTTCATCGCCTTCGCCACCTGGCGCTGGATGCATCTGCAGCGCCAGACCGGTGAGGCGCCGGTGTATTACTACTATTTCGACAAGGGGCGCCCGGCCAAGCGCGACGGCAGTGCTGGTCCCGATCCGGGCGCGGTGCACAGCGGCGAGATCGAATACGCACTGGGCAACCTTGACGGCAACCATGTATATGCGTGGACGCCGGTCGACCGCAGGGTTTCGACCACCATGGAGGCCTACTGGGCCAACTTCATCAAGACCGGCAACCCGAACGGCAAGGGTTTGCCGCACTGGCCGGCGACGGCGCCGAAGGACGGCGGGCTGCTGCGCCAGGTGATCGGTGCGCACACGCATACTATCGTCGACCACAAGGCAGCGCGCTACGAGTTCCTGCAGCATTTCGAGCCCGACGCGCACCTGTAAACCGGATGCCGCATCGCGCCTGCGATGTGGCAGCAGCGATGCGCTAGGCTTGGCGCATCGCTTGCCAGCCAGGGGTTCAGCGCCATGTCCAGGGTCCGGTGGTTCGTCGGGGTGGTCGTCCTGCTGCTGGCTGGCGCGGCCGGGTCCGGACTGGCACAAGCGCAGGATGGGCCGCCGAAGCCGGACATGTACCGGCCGCGTTACCACTTCACGCCGACGCGCAACTGGATGAACGATCCGAACGGGCTGGTCTGGTACAAGGGCCAGTACAACCTGTTCTTCCAGTACAACCCCTACGGCGACCTGTGGGGGCACATGAACTGGGGACACGCGGTCAGCCGCGACCTGGTGCACTGGCACCTCTTGCCGGTCGCGATTCCGGAAACGGATGTGATGGCGTTTTCCGGCAGCGCGGTGGTCGACTGGCATGACACCAGCGGTCTGGGCAAGTCCGGCCAGCCACCGTTGGTGGCGCTGTATACCGGTTTCAATCCGAAGACGAAAATCCAGGCGCAGTACCTGGCCTACAGTAACGACGGCGGCCTTGCCTGGACGCGCTACGGAGACAAGCCGGTGCTCGACATCGGCTCGACCGAGTTTCGCGATCCCAAGGTGTTCTGGTATGCGCCGGGGCATCACTGGGTGATGGCGGTGGTGCGCGCCACCGCCAACCAGGTGGCGATCTACGATTCGCCGAACCTGATCGACTGGACGCTTGCCAGCGTGTTCGGACCGGCCGGCGCACGAGCGCGCGAGTGGGAGTGTCCCGATCTGTATCCGATGCCGGTCGTGGGCCATCCAGGCGAAACGCGCTGGGTGCTGGCGGTGAACCTGAGCAATGGCGCACCGGCCGGATCGGGCGCGCAGTATTTCGTCGGCAGCTTCGACGGTAAGCGTTTCGTGCCCGATCCGTCTTGGGGCAGCGCGCCGCGCTGGATCGACAAGGGCGCCGACTTCTATGCCAGTTCCACCTGGAACGACATACCCGCCAGCGACGGCCGGCGCCTACTGATCGGCTGGGCCGACGGGCACGCCTATTCGCAGGCGATACCGGGTTACCCCGAACGCGGTGCGATGTCGCTGCCGCGGGTGCTGACCCTGCATCGTGGCGCGGACGGATTCCGCCTGTGGCAGGCACCGGTCCGCGAGTTGCAGTCCCTGCGCGCGGACCCACGCACCGCCAGCAAGCTGACGCTGGACGGGACGCCGCTCGACCTGTCGCGGTGGGTGACCGATGGTCGTTCGGCCGAGCTCGAGCTGGACATCGACACCGGTCATGCGCGGCAGATCCTGTTCACGATCACCGATGCCAAGGGTTACGTCACGCAGATCGGCGCGAATCCCGCCGTGAACGAGATCTTCGTCGACCGGGACCGCTCGGGGCCGCATTTCAGCGATGCCTTCGGTGGCCGCCAGGTGGCCAGGGTCGACATGCACGACCGGCACCTGCGTCTGCATCTGTTCGTCGACCGTTCGATCATCGAGGTCTTCGCCGACGGTGGCCGCACGGTGATGACCGAGCGCTTTTTCCCGGGCAGCGAGCAACTGCGCTGGTCGGCCAGCGCCCGGGGCGGCAAGGCCACGGTGCTGCATCTGCGGGTATGGCGGATGAAGGCGTATCGGCGGCACGGGCTCGGCGATGGTGAACCGGAGGCTGCTGCCACCACGCACTAGGGCTCGGTAGCTGCCGCCGGCTTCGGTTATCGTGTGGGGGTTCCCTTACATGACCCAGAGAGTAGTGGCATGACCAGCACGTCGTCGTTTTATCCCATCGGTACACCGGGCCAGCCCTGGGGTGCCGCGGAGCGGGCCGAGTGGCGCTCGCAGCAGCGTCCGCAACGCAGTTACGAACAGGACGTGTTGAGCGTGGTCGAGCGGCTGCGGTCGCGTTTCGATGTCGAGGAATACGGTTGCCTGGATTACGCGCCTGACGGCAGCTTCCCGTTGTTCGCGCTGCGCTCGCGCGGCTGGTCCGACGAGTTGCCGTGCATGCTGGTGACGGGTGGCGTGCACGGTTACGAAACCAGTGGCGTGCATGGCGCGCTGCAATTCGCCGAGCAGCATGCATCGGCCTACGACGGCCGTGCCAACCTGCTGATCGTGCCGTGCGTCAGTCCGTGGGCCTACGAGCGGATCCACCGCTGGAACCCGGATGCGATCGACCCGAACCGCTCGTTCCACGCGGACAGCCCGGCCGGCGAGTCGGCCGCGCTGATGCGGCTGGTCGCACCGCTGCACGAGCGCATCGTGATGCATATCGACCTGCACGAGACCACCGACAGCGACGAGTCCGAGTTCCGTCCCGCACTGGCGGCACGCGACGGCAAGGTCTACGCGCCGGATACGATTCCGGACGGCTTCTACCTGGTGGACGACAGCGAGAATCCGCAACCGGCATTCCAGAAGGCGGTGATCGAGGCGGTGGCGAAGGTCACCCACATCGCGCCGGCTGACGAACGTGGCGAGATCATCGGTTCGCCGGTGGTTGCGCCGGGCGTCATCAACTATGCGCTGAAGCCGCTGGGCTTGTGCGCGGGGATCAGTGGCGCGCGCTACACCACGACCACCGAGGTCTATCCGGACAGCCCGCGCGCCACGCCCGAGCTGTGCAATGCCGCGCAGGTGGCCGCCGTGCACGCGGCCATCGATTTCGCCTTGGCACACATGGCCTGAACCCAGGCGCGGGTGTTTCGATGACGATGCTTTCTACCGACCCGGTCGTGCGCGAGCTGATCGACGCTCTGCCCGACGTTGTCGCCCAGGCGGATTCGCTGGAAACACTGGTCCGGCCATTGCTCGAGCTGCTGGAAACAGTGACGGGGCTGGAGTCGACCTACCTCACCACGATCGACATCGAGGCTGGTTACCAGCGGATTCTGTTTGCCCGCAACACGCGCCGGATGAAGGTGCCCGAGGGTCTCTCCGTTCCGTGGGAGGACACGCTGTGCAAACGGGCACTCGAAGACGGCAGTACCTATGTCAGCGACGTGCCCGAACGCTGGGGCAATGTCGATGCGGCGCGCGAACTCGGCATTGCGACGTATGCCAGTACGCCGGTGCATACCGGTGACGGCCACCTGTACGGCACCTTGTGCGCGGCCAGTGACGAGCGCCGGCCTGGCGTACCCGGGGCCATGCACGTGATGGAAATGTTCTCGAAGCTGATCGCCCAGCAGGTCGAGCGGGAACAGACCGTGCAGTCGCTGCGTCAGGCCAACGACGAACTGTCGGTCAGCGCGCATACCGATCAGGTGACGCGCTTGCCCAACCGTCGTGCCCTGCTCGAATCGATGGAACGACGTCTTGCTGCGACGGCCACGGACGGTGGGCGGGTGCTGGTCGCCTTCATCGACCTGGACGGATTCAAGGGCATCAACGACCGCTACGGCCACGCCATAGGCGACCGTTTCCTGATCGCCATCGGCCAGCGCCTGCAGGGCGTGCTACGCGGGCTGGATCTGGTGGCACGGCAGGGTGGCGATGAATTCGTGGTGCTCTCGTCGGCCGCAGCCGATGCCGCACCAGCCATGGCCGAAGCCTTGTCGGCACGGCTGCTGGCTGCAACCTGTGGCAGCTTCGCACTGGGCGAGCTCACGATCGATTACGACGGACCGAGCATCGGAGTGATCGTGGCCGAGCCGGGCGCCTCCGATGCGGAAGCATTGCTGGAGCGAGCCGATGCGGCCATGTACCAGGTCAAGCGCCAGCGCAAGGAACGGCTGCAGCACTAAGCCATCGCGTCCGGTGCCCGCGAGGTGAAGATGGCGACCTGGTCGCTGCTCACGCGGGAGTCCAGCGGTGTCAGCCATGTCTCGCCGGCGACGGTCGCGGTGCAAGGGCCGTAGGTGCAGACGCGTATGTCACGCCGTGTGCTGCATTCGTGCAGCGTGTCGAGTACGGCCCGCAGCACGCTGCCGCGGAACGGTGTGTAGAGATAGAACACGTTGCCTTCGGCGTAGTTGGCGGCACGCGCATCGACGGCATCGAAGCGGACCCGCCTGAGCGCCAGCGCATCCGCCGCATGCCGGGCGCAGGCGACGTAGGCAGGCTCGAGTTCGATGCCGATGCTGCGTGCGGGCGTGAGGATCGCCGCCAGCAGTGGCACGTGGCCGAGTCCGGAGCCGATGTCCACCAGCACGTCGTCAGGTGCCAGCCGAAGCTGCCGCAGCAGGCTGAAGATGTGCCGGGCCGGGGTGGGCTGGTAGAACACCATGTCCGGCGATAGCGTCACCGCCGGTGTCGCGGGTTCTTCCAGCTGAAGAATGCCGCTGACCAGCGCGTCGGCGTGGTCGTAGCCGTCGCCTCCGGCCGGGGTTTCGTCCAGCCATGGTTCCATGGCCGCGATGCCGTGCCCCTGGCGGATCGCTTCGCGCAGGCTGTGGAACAGGCCGGCATCGGCGGCGCTCAGCCGCTCCCGCAGGGCCTGCACGCGCGCGTCCAGGCGGGTGTGCGGTATGTCTTCCGGGAACATGCGTTCGAGCCAGTCCAGGGCCTCCGTGCGCGCTTTCAACCGTGCGGGAAGGACAAGCGAGGCATCGCGTTCGAGTTGGGCGAGCGTGGAATCCAGAGGCGTCATCGGGATGATCGTAGCGGCATCCTTGCCGTGCAGGAACGGCGCTGTCGGCATGCCCGGTCCGGACGGTCATGTTAAGTTGCCTGGTCATCGACTGCCTGCAGGAGTTCGTCATGCCGACCGCCGTTTCCATTGCACCGTCGCAGGGTGCGCGTCGTGTCGCGGCACGCCTCGCCATCGCCGTTTCGATGGCGCTCGCCACGCAGGCCGCGCTGGCCGAGGGCCAGCGCGGCGGCCAGGTGCCGGCTCCGCAGGATACGGTCTATCCCGGCACGATCACCCTGCACGTCTATGCCGGCGACACGCGGCAGGGCATCTTCCGCGTGCACGAAACGATTCCGGTACGTCCCGGTGCGCTGACCCTGCTGTACCCGCAGTGGATTCCCGGCGACCACTCGCCGACCGGCCCGGTCGACATGCTGGCCGGGCTGACGCTCAGTGCAGGCGGCAAGCCGCTGATGTGGAAGCGTGACGAATACAACGTGTACGCCTTCCACGTGGTTGTTCCGCAAGGCGTTTCGGTGCTGGATGCCGATTTTCAGTACCTCTCGCCCCGCCGCGGCGGGTTCCAGATGACCGACCGCATGCTCGACCTGGAATGGAACCGGGTGGCGCTGTATCCGGCCGGTCACTATTCGCGCGAGATCACCTTCGCGCCCAGCGTCACGCTGCCCCGGGGCTGGCGCTTCGGCACCGCGCTGGAGACGGCATCGAGCGCGGCGGGCACCACCACGTTCAAGCCGGTCACGTTCAACAACCTGGTCGATTCGCCGATCTATGCCGGGCTCTATTTCAAGCGCGTCGACCTCAACCCCGGCGGCAAGGCGCCGGTGCACCTGGACATCGTCGCCGACGCGCCTAAAGACCTGGTGATGACACCGGAACAGCTGAAGGTGCATCGCGCCCTGGTGACGCAGGCACTCAGGCTGTTCGGTGCGCATCATTACGATCACTACGACTTCCTGTTCTCGCTGTCCGACCAGCTGGCCGGCAACGGCCTGGAACATCACCAGTCGAGCGAGGACGGCATGGGCGCCGACTACTTCACCGACTGGGCCCACAACGCCCCGAACCGCGACCTGCTGGCGCACGAATACACGCACTCGTGGAACGGCAAGTTCCGCCGTCCGGCTGACCTGTGGACGCCCAACTTCAACGTGCCGATGGGCGACTCGCTGCTGTGGGTGTACGAGGGGCTGACCCAGTATTGGGGCTATGTGCTGACGGCGCGCTCGGGCATGTGGACGCCGCAGCAGTTCCGCGACGCGCTGGCGATGGTGGCGGCCAACTACGACCGCAACCGGGTCGGCTTCGACTGGCGCACCCTGGAAGACACCACCAACGACCCCACCGCCGCCCATCGTGCCGCGTTGCCTTACCGCAGCTGGCAGATGAGCGAGGACTACTACAGCGGCGGCCAGATGATGTGGCTGGCAGTCGATGCCAAAATCCGCGCGCTGACGCACGACCGCAAGTCGCTGGACGATTTCGCCAGGGCTTTCTACGGCATCGACAACGGCAGCTACGTCACCAAGACCTATACCTTCGACGACGTGGTGACGGCGCTGAACGGAGTTGCGAAATACGACTGGGCGCACTTCCTGCGCGCCCGTGTCGATGCGCTTCGACCGCCGTTCCTGCAGGGTGTGACGGCCTCGGGCTGGAAGCTGGTCTACACCGACCAGCCCAGCGCCTATGAGAAGGCCTACGACAGCCAGCCGGAATCGCCGCGGCACCTGTACAACTTCACCTGGTCGATCGGCATCACCCTGACAAGGAACGGCGAGATCAACGACGTGCGCTGGAACGGGCCGGCCTTCAAGGCAGGCGTCAGCACCGGCGCCACGCTCGTTGCGGTCGACGGCCGGGCCTACACCAGCGACGTGCTCAAGCAGGCGATCGCCGCGGCCAAGGGCACGCAGGCGCCGATCAGGCTGCTGATGAAGTACCAGGGCGGGCTGACCACCGTGCCGGTGGACTACCACGGCGGCCTGCAGTATCCGCATCTGGTCCGCATCGAGGGCACGCCGGACTATCTGGACCAGATCATCGCGGCGCGGCACTAGCCACCCAGTCCGGGTCGGGTGCCGCCATGCCGCAGCCCCAGCAGGGCTGCGCCGGCGTGCCGGGCTGACTTTTTGCTCACGTTTGCCGTTCTACGCTTGTCGCTTTGCGGCTACCGCCGCGCTGTCGAGGAGTCGTGTCATGGCGAGCAAGTTGTCCTTCTGGATGCCGGCCGTGCTGCTGGTGGCCTTCGTGCCGGCGATGGCACTGGCCGCGGATGGCAGTGCGGCGGCAACCAAACAGGCTGCGACTGCGGCGGCGCATGCCGGCATGTCGCTGGGTGCCGGCAACCTGAAGACGGCACACCTGCACCTGCACCACGTGGTCAACTGCCTGGTCGGCCCGTCGGGCTGGGGCTTCGACGCCAAGGCGGGCGACCCGTGCAAGGGCATGGGGCATGGCGCCATCGCGGATGCCAAGGGCGACAAGGCGATGGAGGCACGCCTGCACAAGGCGCTGGCCGATGCCCGTAGCGGCCTGAAGTCGCATAACCTGGCGACCGCCCATGCGGATGCGAAGAAGGCGATGGAGACCCTGCAGGCGAAATGAGCCTCGCGGCGGGCCGGCCGACGCGATCAGTGCTTCTGGTCTGTCACCGGACCCGGTTTGGGTTGCGAGCGCATCAGCATGCGCGCGATGTAGGCATGCACGTCCTTTTTCGAGACCAGTCCGGTATGTGCGGTATCGATGGCGGCGAAGTTGCGGGCGATGAAGGGGACCGGGCCGTCCTGGGCTTCCTTCAGGCTCAGCTCGCCGTCGTGGTTGCGGTCGGCGATCTCGAAGTTCTTGTCGAGGATCGCCACACTCCGGGTGATGTTGCTGAGGCCGGTCTGCGCAGGCAAGGTGGCCGGCAGGCCGGCCAGGGTGAGCATGGTGCCGATCACGAAGAGTGTGCGTGGCATGGCTGAGCGCTCCTGCTGAGGGTTCCAGGCAGGACCGGTGCCGATGACTGGCCGTCGGTCCTGCCGTGCAGGATGTACCACGGCAGTTGGAAAAATGTCGTATACGCGCGAGTTCGATCGAACAGCCTTAGCCGGCTAGGCCTTGGCTGTCGCCTCGCGCGTGCGCGAGACCGACAGGTGGCGCAGACCCACCAGCATTGCGACGATGCCTGCCGCCGCACCTGCCACCATGGCCCAGCGGGGACCGAAATGGTCCGCGATGCTGCCGACGATCGGCGCGCCGATCGGCGTGCCGCCCATCGCGATGGCAATGCGCAATGCCATCACGCGGCCGCGCATCGCCGGTTCCGTGGTGAGCTGCATCAGGCTGTTGGTGCCGGTGGTGAAGATCAGCGCCGACAGGCCGGTGACGACCAGTGCAGCCGCGAACAGGCCTTCGTTCGGCGACAGGGCAGCCAGCAGGCAGCCTACGCCGAAGACGGCTGACGCGATGCACAGTCGCCGCATTTCCGGCAGTTCGCGGCGGGCAGCGTACAGCGCGCCGCCGACCGAGCCGATCGCGAAGGCCGAGGTCAGCAGGCCGTACTGTCCGGCACCGCCGTGGAAGGCCGTCAGCGACATGGTGGAAATGTAGATCGGGAAGTTGAAGCCGAAGGTGCCGATCAGGAACAGCATCACCAGTACCGTCATCAGGTCGGGGCGGCGCCACACGTAGCGGAAGCCTTCGGCGATGCCGCCGGCCTTGCGGCCGACCCGTTCGCTGGTGTGCAGCTCGTGTACCCGCAGCAGGCTCAGCGAGGCCAGCACGCCGGCGAACGACACGGCATTGATCAGGAACACCCAGCCGGTGCCTACCGCGGCGATCAGCAGGCCGGCCACGGCGGGCCCGATCATGCGTGCGGCGTTGAACGAGGTGGAGTTCAGCGCCACCGCGTTGGCCAGCTGCGCCTCGCCGACCAGTTCATTGACAAAGGTCTGGCGTGCCGGTGCGTCGAAGGCGGTGACACAGCCCAGCAGCAGCGCGAAGCCGTACACCTGCCATAGCGTCACGATGCCGGTCACGGTGACCAGGCCCAGCCCCAGCGCGAGCAGGCCGAGCATGGCCTGGGTGGCCATCAGCAGCTTGCGGCGGTCGAAGCGGTCGGCGGCGTAGCCGGTCCAGGGCAGCAGCAGCAGCTGCGGGCCGAACTGCAGCGCCATGGTCACGCCGACCGCGCTGGCGTTGTGGTGGGTCAGGGCGGTCAGTACCAGCCAGTCCTGCGCCACGCGCTGCATCCAGGTGCCGACATTCGACACCAAGGCGCCGCTGGCCCATACGCGGTAGTTGTATACGCGCAGCGAGCGGAACATGCCGGATGCGTTGTCGCTCATGGCCGCTGTGCCTTGTTGCCGCCATTGAAACGGCCGAACCAGCGGGCCATGCCGAGACTCGACAGCAGCGCACCCGTACCGGCCACGGCCATGCACGGGAGTGCGTGCGGATTGAACTGGCCCACGTGATCGAGCAGCAGGTAACCCATGGCCAGATTGAAGAAGCCCCACAGCACGTTCACGGTGGCTGTGGAGGTTCCTTCGCCGCGTGGCCTGGCGAATGGCGTCTGGAAAGCGCGCCCCAGCACGCCGCTGACCGTGTGGGGCAACGCATTGGCGAGCAGGGCGCCACCGACGAACCAGGACAGGGCATGCAGCCAGGTCATATGGGGTGTGCTCTTCAGGATCAGCCGTGCGTGCGGCCGAGCAGGTCGATCATGTCGCGGGTGGAACCGCCTTCGCCCAGCCGGGGGAAAACGCGCGCCACGCTGTTTTCGTGCGCATCGCGGTTCAGGTCGGTCATGGCATCGGTGACCAGGCTGACGTTGTAGCCCAGTTCGTAGGCCTGGCGCGCGGTCGACTCCACGCCGATGCTGGTCGCCACACCGGCGATCACCACCTGGGTTACACCCTGCTGCTGCAGGTAGTCGTGCAGATCGGTATGCATGAACGCGCCCCAGGTGCGCTTGGACACCGTGTGGTCGCTGGCCTGCTGGTCAAGCTGCGGGATCAGTTCGGCCCAGTCGTCGGGCATGCTGCCGCTGCGCGGGGGCTGTTCGTTGCGGCCGGGCGCGCCGCCGGTCACGTTCACCAGTACGACCGGGCAGTGCTTCTGGCGGAAGGCCTGCACCAGTTCGGCGACATGCCCGATCACGGTGTCCATCGGGTGCGCACACGGCAGGCTGACGATGCCGTGCTGCATGTCGATGACGATCAGGGCGGTGCGGGGATCGAGTGTGCTGAGTGCCATGGGGGAGTACTCGTATGGGGGAGGGAAGTGTCGTGCGGGAGCAAGGTGGTCAGTCGTCGACCAATCGCTTGAGCAGGCCGATGCCGCGTGCGAGGGCATCCTGTTCGCTCGCGTTGTAGCGCTCGCGGATGGCGTGGAACAGCCAGTCTTCGCGGGCGGCGCGGGTGGTGCGGATCTTCTCGCGCGCCATCGGCGTCAGCGAAAGCAGGTGACGGCGGCCGTCACCTGGGTCGGGTTCGCCGTTGAGCAGGCCGGCCGCCTGCATGCCGGCGACCGTGGCGCCCATCGACTGCGGTCGCACGTTTTCGACCCGTGCAAGTTCGCTGATCGTGGCCGGGCCTTCGCGGTCCAGGTGGCTCAGTACCGACAGTTGCGAGAGGGTGATGCCGTCAAGCGCCATCCGCTCGCGCAGGCGGCGCTTCAGCTTGCCGATCAGCACGCGCAGCTCGGCGGCGGCCGTGTGGGCCTGGGCGATGCGGCTATCGGAGCGGTCGTCGGTCATGGCGTGCGGATCATACATATTGGAAGGGTAACTGTAAAGGTAGGCTTCCTATTTCGGGAGCCGATGGCGTGCGCCATCCGGCTCCCCTTTTGAAGCAGCCTGCCTGCCACCACCATGGTGTGATCGATACCGAGAAGAGGCCCGTCATGTCGAGCTATCGCAAGTCACCTGACGCCGTGGCGCGTCTTACGCCCGAGCAGTACCGGGTGACCCAGGAAAACGCTACCGAATATCCAGGCACCGGCGAGTACCTGCACAACAAGGCCGCCGGCATCTACGTCGACGTGGTGTCCGGCGAGCCGTTGTTCGCTTCCTCGGACAAGTACGAGTCGGGGTGTGGCTGGCCCAGTTTTACCCGGCCCATCGATGCGGCCAGGGTGCAGGAGTTGCATGACGCGTCGCATGGCATGGTCCGCACGGAAGTCCGCTCGACCTCGGGCGACAGCCATCTCGGTCACGTGTTTCCCGACGGCCCGGCCGATCGGGGCGGACTGCGCTATTGCATCAACTCCGCGTCGCTGCGTTTCATTCCGCGTGAAGCGATGGAGGCCGAAGGCTACGGCGCATGGCTGGACCAGGTGGAGTGCGCGCGATGAACAGCGAACGGGCGATTTTCGCCGGCGGTTGCTTCTGGGGCATGCAGGAATTGATCCGCCGGCAACCGGGGGTGCTCTCCACGCGTGTCGGCTACGCGGGCGGCGACGTGGCTCATGCAACCTACCGCAACCACGGTACGCATGCCGAGGCGGTGGAGATCATGTTCGATCCGGCACAGACCAGTTACCGCGCCCTGCTGGAGTTTTTCTTCCAGATCCATGATCCGACGACGCCGAACCGGCAGGGCAACGACCGCGGTTCGTCGTATCGTTCGATGATCCTGTACCTGGGCGATGCGCAGAAGCAGGTGGCCGAAGACACCGTTGCCGATGTCGATGCTTCCGGGTTGTGGCCCGGCAAGGTGGTTACCGAACTGGTTCCCGCCGGCGATTTCTGGGAGGCCGAGCCGGAGCACCAGGATTACCTGCAGCATTACCCGACCGGCTATACCTGCCATTACGTGCGCCCCGGCTGGCGCTTGCCGCGGCGTTCGGGGACCTGATCCGTTTCGCCTGCGCGCGGGCTTGCGGCCCGGTGTCATCGTGACGCAGCACGCGTATAAAAAACATGCCGGTCGCCAGGGGCCGGCATGTCAGGTATGGCCGTTTCTCAATGCACGATGCGCAGTGCCTGGTGACGCTGGTTGCGTCGCTGGGCGGTGCGCGTGAACTTGTGCAGGTTTGGCGGCGGAGGCATCTGCGCCTCGTGCAGCATGGCCAGCAATGATTCGCCATGGATCAGTTCGATCGGTTGCCCCACCACGAGTTTCCAGGCGGTATCGTCGTAATCGCCGATGGCCAGCAGCCTGGCGGAATGGGCATGCTGTTGTGCCATCCATTCGGGCAGCATGCGCACGGCGTCGGCATCGACGACGCGTCGCCGCCAGTTGCGGCAGCTGACGAGCAGCGTAGTGCCGTTGCGGTAGAGCAGCAGTTCGGCCAGATCGCCATGTTCGGTGCGCAGGTTGTCTTCCAACACGTAACCACGACGATGGAAAGCTTCGATCACGGCTTCCTCGAAGACCGGCTGCGGCATGCCGGCCAACTGGTCGAGCTGTTCGTGGAGCACCTTGCGGTGCCTGCGGCGCTGGTAGCCCGGGCTGGTGCACAAGGTGAGGAACCAGCAACCGCCGAGTAGCCACCACGCCAGGGTGTCGTGCCGCGGCGCGGGAGTCGGCATCAATGCCAGTCCGCTGTGGAAGCCGTAATGCACGCCCGCACAGGCCGCAAGACCGGCCAGCAGGCCGATCGGCCAGCGCATAAGGATCATCGTTTCGACGCCTTGCAATGCGTGCCTTGCCATCACTCCCCCGAGCGTTGGACTTGCGAAATGACCATAGCGCGGGGCGTGGCGAAGCACAGCATGCGGTGCGGCATAAGGTCGCACTACGGACAAATGCCGGCCGTGTAAGAAAATCGCGTGGTCAATCGCGCCGGCCTGTTGCGCCGCAGCAGCCGCTGGAGGCGGCTCGCGTGATCCCATTGATGGAATTCACGATTCGATTACGGGCATTCGAGGCGCTGGCCGAGAAGTTCAATCGGTGAGTTGTGAATCGACACCGGTCGCGTTCCCGGTGCCAGCCGTTGCGGTCACGAACTGGTTTCCGCCCCGACTCTTGGCGAGGTACATTGCATCATCTGCGTTGCGCAACAGCCGTTCCCTGCTGCTGCCGTGTGCAGGATGCAATGCGATACCGATGCTGGCCGCAATGTTCAGGCTGTGCCCGCCAAGCACGCAGGGGTGATCGAAGGTATGACAGATCTTCGCTGCAATATGGGCGGCGTCCTCCGGGTGCGAGATCTGCTCCAGAAGCACGGCGAACTCGTCCCCGCCTAGCCGGCTCACCGTGTCGGATTCGCGCACGCAACGGCGTAGCCGTGCGGCTACTTCGCGCAACAGCAGGTCGCCGACGTCGTGACCGTAGCTGTCGTTTATCGGCTTGAAGCGATCGAGATCGATGTAGAGCAGGGCCAACATATGGCCGTCTTGCCGTGCACGAGCCAGGGCATCGTCCAGGCGCCGGTGGAAGACGTCGCGGTTGGGTAGCTCGGTCAGCGGATCGTGATGGGCGACGTAATGCAGCCTTGCCTCGATCTGCTTGCGCTCGATGGCGGCGGCCACCTGGTCGGAGACGAACTGCAGCAGATGCTTGTCGCGATCGCTGTAGCGCACATCGCCGGCATAGGTCTGCACGACCAGGGCGCCGATGACGCCGCGGGATACACGTAGCGGCACACCCAGCCAGTCGAGAGCGGCGCGGCCGACAAGGTGACGCCCGTGGGCCAACACTTCGGAGCGGTTGTCCGGCGTCAGAAGCAGCGCTTCGCCAGTGCGCACGACCAGTGCGCTGAGTGCATCGGAGTCCAGCCGTTGCGGCGGTGGGCGTTGGTTGTATTCGTCCACGAAGTAGGGGAAGTCGAGCATGTCGTTCTCGTCCAGCAGTGCGACGAACAGATTGCGGGCGGTCAGCAGCTCGCCCACGATGCGGTGGATATGCCCGAACAGGGTCAGCAGGTCGGCGGCGGCGAAGGCAGCTTCGGAGATGGCGTAGAGCGCTGCCTGCACGCGCTCGATGCGCTTGAGCTCGGTAATGTCCCGTGCCACCGCGAAGCGCGCCTGCTCGGCTTCGGACCAGCGTGCCGACCACATGATATGGACGACTTGCCCGTCCTTGCGCACATAACGGTTTTCGAAATGCGGCTTGGGCTGGCCACCCATGATCTCGTCGACGACATGCAGCGTGCGCTCGCGATCGTCGGGGTGAACCAGGTCGATCATGCGGGTGCCCAGTATCTCTTCGGGCTTATAGCCGAAGATCCGTTCGTAGGCTGCGTTCACATACAGGTAGCGGCCTTCGGCGTCGACCACGCAGATCGCGTCCAGCAGCAGATCGGCAACATTGGCGAGCGGTGCGTTGGCGTGCTTTTCCATGATCGGCGGCCGGAACGTAAGGCATGGTCGCGTCGTTGAGAGCAGCGGCCACGCGGACCACTTTAGCCGGAAAAACGTCCATGACAGCGCTTCGATCCTCATATTTGCGTGCGGACTTTCGCCAGCCGATTGGGTGGTCGTGCCTGCTTCGGTTTCTGGGCTTTTGGGGATAACGTTGTCAGATTTGACTGGCTATTTGTCTTGTCCATAGCGAGCGGCGTTGATGCCTGCGAAATCCCTGCGTCCCATATCGCCATGCGCGGTGCAGGTGTGGATTATTTCCTTACGCAAATCTGACGACTTATGTGCTCGTGAGACCTGGTTCGCGCTACGGCGATCCATGGAGTGGTTATGACCATCGGTGTCTAGACAACGTTGTCAATTGGGTCTACTACTTGTCGGGCTCACCCATGAAACAACAGGGGCATGGACGCGGTGTGGCGACTGTCCCCCACGTGGCCGTCAGGACGATTGGCTGCGATTCGCCCGGTAACGCATTCGTAGCGATGTATCCAAACCGGAGACAGTTCATGCATGCCAAACGATCGCAGAAGTGGTCGCGTCCGACCGCTGCAGTCCTGAGCAGTGCCATCGGAGCCGCCCTGTCGGCGAGCCTGCTCGCCATTGTTCCAGTACAGACGGTGCACGCCGCCACTACCACGACAACTACCCCGACCTGTGCCGCGGCCTGGGTCTCGACCACGGCCTACAGCGGGGGTGCGGTGGTCAGCGAGAACGGTATCGACTATGTGGCCAACTGGTGGACCCAGGGTAACGACCCGGCCACCAACAATGGCGCCACCGGGAGTGGCCAGCCATGGACTTCGCAGGGTGCCTGCACCAGCGGCACGCCCAGCCCGACACCAACTCCAACGCCGACTCCGACCCCGACCCCTTCGCCCTCGGGCAGCTGCGACCCGGCCTGGGTTTCCACCACGGCCTACAACGGCGGGGCCACGGTCAGCGAAAACGGCGAAAACTACCAGGCCAACTGGTGGACTCAGGGCAATGATCCAGCCACCAACAGCGGCGCCAGCGGCAGTGGCGAACCGTGGACACCGATCGGTTCGTGCAGCAGCAGTTCGCCCAGCCCGACACCGACCCCCACGCCTACGCCGACCCCCACACCGACGCCAACTCCCACGCCGACCCCTGCGCCCAGCGGCCTGCTGTTCAGTCCATACAAGGACGTCACCATCAACCTCAACTGGAACACCAACGTGATGCAAACGGCGGTGACCGGTACGGCGATCCCGGTGGTGGGCAGCGGCAGCCTGGTGTCCACCGCAGAACCGAACCTGGGCGCGATCACACTGGCCTTTGCCACCGGCGAGTGCGGCAGTGAGAACTGGGGGGGCGTGCCGGGTGCCAGCTTCGCCAGCGCGAACGTTTCCGCGTTGGACAGCGCTGGACTCGACTATGTGGTTTCCACCGGTGGCCAGGCCGGTGTGTTCACCTGTTCCAGCGAGTCGGGCATGGCGCAGTTCCTGTCGCGCTACATGTCGCCGCACATGGTGGGCGTGGACTTCGACATCGAAGGTGGCCAGACCTCGACCGACATCAGCAATCTGATCTCGTCGGTCGCCTACGCGGAGACCTTGTATCCGAATCTGCGGTTCTCCTTCACCCTGGCCACGCTGGCCGCTTCCGACGGCAGTTACGGCGGACTCAATTCGCTGGGCGACTCGGTAGTGAAGGCGATCCAGGCGGCCAACCTGACCAACTACACCATCAATCTCATGGTGATGGACTTCGGCAGCCCGAGTTCGAGCGTATGCGTGGTATCCAACGGCAGCTGCGAGATGGGTCAGTCGGCGATCCAGGCGGTGACGAATCTGGAGCACACCTACGGTATACCTGCCAGCAAGATCGAGCTGACCCCGATGATCGGTGTGAACGATGTCTCCAGCGAGACGTTCACCACGGCGGATGTCGACACCATCACCAGTTATGCGGCGACCAACGGGCTTGCCGGGCTGCATTTCTGGTCACTGGACCGGGATACGCCGTGCTCGAGCGGCAGCACCACGGCGTCGCCGACCTGCAACTCGGTGAGTGGAACCACGCCGCTGGAGTACACCAACCGCTTCCTGCAGGACCTGGGGCGGTAAGCACCAGCTTGTCCTGATCAGGACAGCCAGGCAGGGGCCGGGGCAAACCCGGCCCCTGTCGTTTGCGCGGACGTCGCCGCGCACCCGCTCCCGGCTGTAACTGGCCACAGGTAAGAGCGGCGATGAACAGGTCACGCATGCGGCAGGTTTCGTGCTTTATTCTTGACGGGACGTTGAACGAATCGTCGGGGCGCGAGTCACAACGACAGGGCGCATGCAATCTGGGAAATATCCGTGAGCAAACAAAGTTCGGCAGGCAGTTGGATCGTGGCAGTGATCGTTGTCGCGGCCGTCGTAGCGGCTGGTGGCTATCTGGCGTATCGGGCCATGCATCCGGCAGCGCCTGCACCCGCTGCGCCGGCACCTGCGGCGACTGCGGCGCCCGCGGCGCCGGCGAGCGTGCCGATCCAGCATCCCATTACCCAGGCGGCCGCACCGGCATCCGCGTCGAGCGCACCGCTGCCGCCGCTGGACAGCAGCGATTCGAGTGTGCTGTCGGCGCTGGAGTCCATGCAGGGCGGCAAGGACCTGGCTTCGTTGCTGATCCAGCGACAGATCATCAGCCGCATCGTGGCGACCGTGGACGCCCTGCCCAGGCATGCGCTGGGGCATTCCGTGCTGCCGGTACGCGAGCCCAGGGGGACCTTCGTCACGACGCAGGTGAACGGCGGCACGGTCATGTCCGCGCGCAATACCGAGCGTTACGCGCCCTACATGAAAGCCCTGCAGGGCGTGGATGCCAAGGCACTGGTCGACTGGTACGTGCATGCGTACCCGCTGTTCCAGGAAGCCTATCGGCAGTTGGGATATCCCAAAGGCTATTTCAACGACCGCCTGATCGTGGTGATCGACAACCTGCTGGCGACGCCAGATCTGGCCAAGCCGGCGGCATTGACCAAGGTGAACGAGCACTATGCATACGTGGATCCGGCGCTGGAGTCGCTGACCGTGGGTCAGAAGATGCTGCTGCGCTCCGGGCCGGCCGACGAGGCGGCGATCAAGGCCACGCTGCGTGACATCCGTTCGCAGCTGACCGGGCGCAAGCTTGTAACGACATCACCCGCAGCGCATTGAATCGACGCCGGTCCGGTAACCGCGAGGCTGCCGGACCGGCGACTGTCGACCCGACAGAGCCGCATGCGCGGCTTGATCAGTCAGCACTGGCGGCCAGTACTGTTCGGCCAGCCCTGGTCGGCGCAGAATGGATGGACCATCGACGTCAAGGAGCCATCCATGCGTTCTGCCGTGCTTGCTGCATTGATTGCACTCGCCCTGCCTGCCGCCGCGGTCACCGCTGCGCCAGCAGCGCACACTCACGTACGCGTCCCCGCCTACGTCCTGAAGGCCATGCACGACCCGGCGCGCAAGGCCGACATGGTCAACGATAAGCGCCGTCAGATGGCTGCGGTGATGACTTTTGCGGAGGTCAAGCCGGGTCAGACCGTGGTGGAGCTGGTGCCTGGCACCGGCTACTGGACGCGCGTGTTCAGCCAGATCGTAGGTACGCACGGCCACGTCTACACCATCTGGCCGGACCAGATGGCCAAGTACGATGGCAAGAGCCTCGCCGAGTGGCGCCAGCTCTCGGCGATCCCGCACTACGCCAACGTCAGCGTGCTGGAGCAGCCGGCGGCCGACCTGAGCGTGCCGGCGAAGGCGGACCTGGTCTTCACCGTGCAGAACTACCACGACTACCACGATCCGTTCATGGGTCCGGTGAACATGGCGCAGTTCGACAAGAAGGTCTACGACACGCTGAAGCCGGGCGGGCTGTTCGTGGTGATCGACCATGTGGCGCCGGCCGGCTCCGGCACTGCCGATACCAACACCCTGCACCGCATCGATCCGGCGGTGGTGAAGAAGGAAGTCGAGGGGGCGGGCTTCGTATTCGCCGGCAAGAGCGATGCGCTGCGCAACCCGCACGATCCGCACACCATTCCGGTTTTCGACAAGTCGATACGCGGTCACACCGACCAGTTCATGTATCGCTTCCGCAAGCCGGCCAAATAGGGCGCCGGCACGTGTTTTCGCTGCCCCGCGTGTCGCGGGGCAGCGAAAGATCCGTCAATGCAGGTCGTGCCAGATCGCATCCAGCAGGGTGTCGCTCGGGTCCAGGCTCTGCTCCCAGTACATGATGCCGCCCAGGTGCCGGGCTTTGACGAAGGCGGCCTTGGCGGCGATCGAGCGCGGATCGTCGTAGCTGATGAAGCTGTGCGTTTTCGCGTTCCACAGCCAGGGTGCCTTGGCTCTGGCGTCCCAGTAGCGTACATAACCGTTCTTGTTGATGTAGTCGGTCAGCAGCTGTGGCCACGCGTGGGTGCCGGCGAAATGGCCGTAAGGCTGGTACAGGCCATGATGCAACGGGTTCACGTCGGCAAACTCGCGGCCATAGAACGCCACTCCGATCACCAGCTTGCGCGGCGGCACGCCAGCGGCCAGGAACTGGCGCACGGCACGCCGTGTGGTGCGCGCGTCGGCCGGCGCGTATTTCGACGCGTACAGGCCGGTGTGGTGCCCGGTGGTGGGCGTCATCGCATTGACGAAGTCGTAGGTCATCAGGTTGAACCAGTCCAGATACCTGGCGACCGCATGGATGTCGATGCCGCTGACAAACGGACCGTCGGCAGCGGCGATGCTCAGCGTGTAGTGGTTGGCGCCGGTGCGGCCGTGCGCGGCGCCCACCCGGTCGAGGCTGGTTCGGATCGCCTTCAGCAGCAGGGTGAAGTTGGCGCGGTCATGCGGGCTGGAGTGGATGCCGGACTCATGGTGACCCGGGTATTCCCAGTCCACGTCGAGGCCGTCGGCGTGCTGGTCCGCGACCAGCTGCGCGGCGCTGTCGGCGAATATGCGTCGGCTGGCCGGCGTGCTGGCGGCCTCGGAAAAGCCGCCGACGGTCCAGCCGCCGACCGAGATTTCCACTTTGAGCTGCGGGTGGTTGGCCTTGAGCGCGATGACCTTCTGCAGCCGCGCGGCACCGGCAGGGTCAAGCGAGACGCGGCCGTCCACGATGCGCGTGGTGGCGAAGATCAGCGTGTTGATCTTGCCGATATCTTGGTCCTGGGCCGGATCGCGGTGGGTGATGTAGCCGATGATGCGGTAGGGTGTGGCGGCAGTGGCTGCGGCGGCGAACAGGCCGATGCAGAGCGTGGCGCACAGCAGGGTGGGGAGGCGGCGCATGTACGGCTCCTTCAGTGGCGGCAGTGGTGGGTGATCGATGGATCATCGCAGCACTGCGATGACGGCCCAAGTACGGTTTTGAATTTAGACGTCCAAATACGGCGCGCTGCGCGCGGACTCGACGGCAGGCATGGTCTGCCGGATCCAACGGGACATGGTATGACCTTGCACCACTCCAGTGATGCGCCGATCCACGGCGACGACCTGCCGCCGCGGCGCCCGGCCGAGCCGTCTCCGGAAGAATGCTGTGGCGAGGGCTGCGTGCCCTGCGTCTACGACCGCTACGAAAACGCGCTGGACCGTTATAACGAAGACCTGGCCGCCTGGCGCGAACGACACCCCGGGGTGGAACCGGATGCGTGATGTCGCCGTACGTCGCTGCGGTGCGCTGTCGCTGGCGGGCATATCGGCGTTTGTGGCGACGGCGTTCGTATTGCAATGGTTGCGCCACGATCTGGACTGGCTGGACGCGCCGCTGAGCCTGTATCTGCTGGGGCACGACGGCCACGTCCTGCAAGCCGCCTATGTGGCGCTGGCCGTGGCGCTGGTATCGCTGGGGCTGGGCTTTTATGGCGGGCTGCAGCCGACGGCACGCAGCGCGGCACCCTTGTTGCTGTTTGCCGTTTCCGCAGTGGCGCTGATAGTCACCGCACTGGCGCACAGCAATCTGCCCGGGCAGCCGCATACCCTGCAGGGATTCGTGCATGGGGCGGCGGCGGCCGCGACGTTTCTTTGCGTCACCGTGGCGATGCTTGTGCAGTCCTGGCGCCTGCGTGGCGATTCGCGATGGGCGTCGCGTAGTGGCTTTGCCATGACGCTCGCGCTGGCCTGCTTCGCGGGCATCTGGATCGATGCATTCTGGAAAGGCATGCCGTGCGGCCTGGAACAGAAGCTGTTGATCGTTCTGATCGTATGGTGGTTGCTGCAGGCCGCATGGTGGCTGGTGCGCTTGCCGGCGCGCCCGCGAGCCTGAACCTGCGCGTCGCCGGCCGTCAGCGGATGCGCGGCGGCTTGTAGTTGGTGCCGGGCTGCAGCGTGGTGACATAGGGGCCGTTCCAGTCGCGGTCGAAGATGGCCGCCAGGGTCCGCGCCGGACTGCTGCCGTGCACGAACACCGAGGCATCGACGGTGTTGTTGAAATAGCTCCATTCCCAGTTGCCGGTGCCGATGTAGACACTGCGGTCGTCGGCCACCGCGTACTTGGCGTGCTCCACCCGCGCAAACGGAATGAAGCCCTGCGGCGAGAGCGGCAGCCGGCTGAACTTCACCGTGATGCCGGGCAGGGCGGCCAGGCTCTTCAGGTACGACTGCATCGGTTCGCGCAGGGCCCAGTCGGCGACGATGATGCGCACCTGCACGCCGCGTGCGGCAGCATCGCGCAGGGCATTGTCGATCGCCGGCCACCAGCCCCTGGGGCCATAGTGGCGGATCGCCGACAGCGTCATCACCTGTAGGCGGAACACGTGCTGCGCCCGTTCGATCATGCGGACCAGGGCGGGTTGCTCGGTGCTGACCCAGTGCGGTACCAGTGCTGGCGGGCTGAAGGCCGGGAAGGCCGTCACCGTTTCGCCCTGGGCGGTATGCAGCAGCACCGGGTCCTGCTCGGTGGCCGGCGCGAATGTCGGTGGCCGCATGGCGCGCCTTGTGGCCTTGGGCAGGTCGGGGTCGGCCGCCAGTCGCCAGTCGAAATCGAACACGGCATCGAAGGTCTGTGCGAAGCGCGGGTCGACGATGCGTGCACCGATCTCGTGGATCTGGGTGAGTGCCCGCCAGTCCCAGTTCTGGCTGCCGACGAAGACACTGCGCCCGTCGATCACCATGTACTTGGCATGCAGCACGCCGCCGGTGAGTTTGTTCACCGGAAGCACGCGGACCTGGATGCCCGGCACCTTGCGCAGGCGGTCGAGGCTGGGCGTGCTGTCCTTGAGGAAGGTCTGGTCGATCAGGATGCGCACCTTGACACCGGCACGCGCCCGCGCGGCCAGTGCGTCGAGCACCGGCCGCAACGGACCGTTGGGTTTTTCGGCGATGTAGAACGCGGCGATGTCGATGCGGTGTTGCGCGCCGTGGATCATCTGCAGCCATACCGCCTGCGTGCGCGGCACCCCGGGCTGCCCGTAGATGGTGGCCTCGGGCACGCTCTCGACGATCTGGAAACCCGGTTGCGCCGTGGCGGCTTGAACCGATCTGGCATGCGCCGATGCGGCGGAGCACAGCAGCAGGGCCAGCGTACACAAGATACGTTTCATCGACAGCTCCCGATGGGCAGGTCCGGCCGGATACGGCGGGGCCGGGCGCAACCATGAAGGCGCGCCCGGCAGGCGCGGATTCAGTGTGCGCCGTACATCTTTTTCACGTCTTTCAGCAGCATGGCCTGGCTGGCCGGGCGTGCATAGAACATGTGGCCACCCGGATATTCCTTCACCTGTACCCGGTCAGGGTTACCCATTGCCGGCATCTGGTCGACGATCAGCAGCGAGGCCATGAACGGGCAGGACAGGTCGTCCCAGCCGTGTGCGATCAGCACGTGCAGGTTGGGGTCGTTGGCGACCGCTTCACGCAGCTGCCGGACGGAACCCTTGCGGGCGTCCTTGTCCTCGTGCCACAGGCCATTCACCTTGTAGCTGAGTGCGTTGTAGCGGCCGTCGTACTTCCAGCCCACGGTCTGGGTGATGAAGTTGACCATCGCGGTGGTCGTAGGCGCGATGATGCCGTTGAGGATCGGGTCGCCCGAGCGCTGGTGAGGCGCATACGGGAACGGATCCCAGGCGGTGACGTTGGAGTCGTAGCGGCTGCCCAGCTTGCCTTCGGCGCGGTAGACCTCGCGCAGGTAGGCCTGGGTGTCCAGGCGCCCGCCGGACTCCTTCACGAAGGTCGGATCGAGACCGGTCAACGCGGTGACCTTACGGATCATCGCGGCGGTGGCGGCCGGGTTGCTGCGGCCCTCCATCAGGGTCGAGGCGTAGGTGGTACGGGTGTAGTCGATGATCGGCTGCATCGCCTGGGCGGTCAGCTTGCCCTCGCGCTCCAGGTGGGCGGCGGCAATCGACGGCAGGGTCAGCATCCAGGGTAGCGGCGAGACATTGCGGTCGTCGGACGCGCCCGGATCGAGGTAGGGCGACAGCAGCACCACGCCGTTCATCGCCACGCCCAACTGGGTCTGCAGGTATTCGGTGATGCGCGGTCCGCGGAAGCCGCCATAGCTTTCGCCGACCAGGTACTTGCGCGACTCCATGCGGCCGTTCTTCAGCAGCCAGTCGTAGATGATGCGCGAGAGATAGTGGATATCGCTGTCGGTGCTGTAGAAATCCTTGACCGCCTTTTTCTGGTCGACCAGGGCACGGCTGAAGCCGGTGCCGACCGGGTCGATGAACACCAGATCGGTGAAGCCCAGCCAGGTGCCCGGGTTGTCGTGCAGCACGGCCGGTTCGGACGGCGTGTCGCCCTCCACGCCGAAGTCGACCTTCTTCGGGCCGATCGCGCCGAAGTTGAGGAATACCGACGAAGCGCCCGGACCGCCGTTCACCGCGAAGGTCACCGGGCGGTTCTTGCCGGGCATGGTGTAGGCGGTGAACATGACCTGGCCAATCACCGTACCCTTGTCGTCGCGCACCGGCAGCGATCCGACCGTGACGGTGTACTTCAACGTGCGGCCATCGGCGCGGGTGGTCTGGCTGATATGCGCATCGGCGGGAAAGGCCGGCAGGTGGAAACCGTTGGCCTGGCCACTGGTGGAGGCACTGGCTGGCGTGGCAGCGGGGTGATGCCCATGGGCCATGCTCGGAGCCGACTGGAGACCCGCGATGACGAGTGCGGCCAACGCGGTGGTTTGCAGAATCTTGCGCACGGTGAACCTCAATGATCGGATAACCCTCCAAGACTAGTGGCCGTGAGCCTTCACGGCCTGTGCCCAAAGGCATGATCGGCGGAAGACCATGCCACCCGGCTGGCAATTCCGGCGGGTGCCCCCAGATGGGGGGCATCCCAGGAGGTTGTCATGATTCCGTTCTCGATTCTCGATCTCGCGCCGGTGGCCGAAGGCAGTGATCCCAGCCAGACCTTCCGCAACACGCTGGAGCTAGCGCAGCTGGGCGATGCGCTCGGCTACACGCGCTACTGGCTGGCCGAACACCACAACATGCCGGGCATTGCCAGCGCGGCGACGGCCGTGCTGATCGGCCATGTGGCGGGCGGAACGTCGCGTATCCGCGTGGGGGCGGGTGGCATCATGCTGCCGAACCACTCGCCGCTGCAGGTGGCCGAGCAGTTCGGCACGCTGGCTTCACTCTATCCGGGGCGCATCGACCTGGGGCTGGGCCGTGCGCCGGGTACCGATCAGGCCACCATGCGCGCGCTGCGGCGCTACGGTCTGTCCGCCGACAATTTTCCCGACGATGTGGCGGAACTGCTGCACTATTTCGATCCGGTGCGTCCGGGACAACTGGTGCAAGCGGTGCCGGGGTCTGGCGTCGACGTTGCGGTGTGGCTGCTCGGTTCCAGCTTGTTCGGCGCGAGGCTGGCGGCGATGCTCGGCCTGCCTTATGCATTCGCCTCGCACTTTGCGCCGGATGCGCTCGACACGGCACTCGATGTCTACCGCCGTGAGTTCCAGCCGTCGAAGTATCTTCAAAAGCCACATGCGATGCTGGCGATCAACGTGGTGGTGGCCGACAGCGATGCCGAGGCAAGACGCCTGTTCACCAGCCAGCAACAGGCGTTCGTCAACCTGCGACGGGGCATGCCCGGACTGCTGCCGCCGCCGATCGACGACATCAACCGCTACGGCGCGTCGCACGAACGGCTGGGCATGGAGCATGCGCTGGCCTGCGCGGTGGTCGGCGACAGCGACACGGTGGAACGCGGCATCGCCGACTTCATCGAGCGGCATCGCCCGGACGAGCTGATGTTGACCGCCAATGTGTTCGACCATGCCGCGCGCCTGCGCTCGTTCGAGCTGGCGGCGGCGGTGCGCGGGCGGCTGGCGGCTCAACCGGTCGGCTGAGCGCCTGCGGTGTCTGTGCTGCACGCATCCATGTGATAGGTGCGGCCAGTGGCCGGCAAGGCTCGTGTCCTGCCGGCCCGCGACCGGGCCTTGTTACTGGGCAGCGGAAACGCCGAGCAGGTCGACTTCGAACACCAGCGAGGCGTTCGGCGGGATCACGCCGCCGGCGCCCTGCGCGCCATAGCCGAGCGCGGCCGGGATCAGCAAGAGGCGCTTGCCGCCCACGCGCATGCCGGTCACGCCCTCGTCCCAGCCCTTGATCACCATGCCCTTGCCCAGCGTAAACGTGAACGGTGCGCCGTGATCGAACGAGCTGTCGAACTTCTTGCCGCGCTTGTCCTTGGCGTGCTGGTCGTAGAGCCAGCCGGTGTAGTTCACCTTCACCTGCATACCGGGTTTGGCTTCGGCGCCGGTACCGACCTTCAGGTCGGTGATCGTCAGCTTCGTCACCTGACCGCCGTCGTAGGGCTGCGGTGGGTGGCTGCAGGCGGCGAGCACAACGGGCAGGGCAAGCAGGGCGAGGATGGACAGCAACCGGCGCATGGCGATTCCTTGGATGGGTGCGTTGGGTCAGGCGGCAGCGTAGCCGCCCATGAGGATGTCCGGGCGGATCGCCAGCGTGGTGTCGCCGGTGATCATCTGCAGTTCGCCGTCCTGGATCAGGCACTGTAGGCGCATGCCGCGATCGCACAGCGCCTCGAGTTGGCGCATGTCGTCGGCGACGATGGCGAGGACGCTGAGATTGTCGTGGCGGCCCAGGCTGCCGGCGATCTTTTCCCACCACACGTCGGCGACATGCCCGCCGTAGGCGATCACCACCACCTGCTGCGCCTGCCGGCAGGCCTTGCGGATACGTGTTTCGTCGGGCTGTCCGACATCGATCCACAGCTCGATCTCGCCGGTGTAGTCCTTGCGCCACAAGGCCGGTTCATCGACATCGCTGATGCCGCGGCCGAACTCCAGCCGCTCGCCGGCGTACAGCGCGAAGGCGAGCAGGCGCGCCATCAGTCGCTCTTCGGTCTCCGACGGATGCCGTGCGAGGGTCAGCGGATGGGTGGCGTAGTAATGCCGGTCCATGTCGCTGATCGACAGTTCGGCCTTGTGGATGGTGGCGGTGAGGGCCATGCGGGTGGGTGCCTGCGGGACAATAACCGCCCATTCTACGCGCTGGCTGTCCACGGATGTTCCGGGTAGTGCCGCTGCATCATGCGTGCGGTGTAGGCGACCAGGTTCGGATAGCCGAGTGCGGCGTCGCGCAGCGGCGAGTCGAAGAACGGCGTGAGGATCGATGCCAGCATTCCGAATGCGAACGCGTCGACCGCAGCGGGCTGCCTTCCTGTCACATGCGCGCGGTCGTCCAGCAGGGTGGAAAGCGCATCCAGCGAGCGTTGGCCCAGCATGGCGATCTGGTCGGCGGTGTGGCGGCCGAGTCCCTGGGCATGCAGTTCGGCGCGCCTGCGTGCCTGCAGTTCCTCGCGCAGCGAAGCGCGGGCGGCTTCCGGTGCGGCGTCGACGAAGTGCGCCGGCCCCTTGGCGAAATTCACCGGATCGATCCAGCGGAACCAGACCATAGTCCAGTACAGGTGGTCCTCGAGCATGCGTTCGATCGCCCAGGATTCGGCCCGCTGGCGTGCGTCCAGACCGGCGTCCAGGTCGATGCTGTACTTGCGTTCGAGGTGCGCGCGGATGAAGGTGGAATCGCACACGGTCTCGTCGCCGTCGACGAGCCATGGAATCTTGCCTTTCGGTGCCTGCGGAGGCGTGCCGCCGACCTTGCGGTAGGGCAGGCCGGCCAGTTGCAGTTGCACGTCGGTCTTAATCACGAACGGGCTGGCTTCGGGCAGGCCGAAGCCGGGGTTGCTGCCGTGCAGGACGATACCTTCGATGGTGTTCATGGAATGCTCCGTGGATGGACGTCGCCATGGTCCGGCAGGCCTGCTGACAACCTGCTGTCAGTAGACGGCCCTTCGACGGCATCCCAGACGGCACTAAAATGCAGGGCTCGAACCGTCGACGGAGCGGCCATGCCCGCCATCGCACCCAGTACCTTCCATCTGCCGCCGGGACCCTGGGCAACGGTGCTGGACGGACTGTGCGCGCATTTTCCGGCGATCGGCCGCGAACGCTGGCTGGACCGCATGGCGCGCGGCCGTGTGCTGGATAGCGCGGGTCTGCCGGTGGTGGCGCAGACGCGCTATCGCGCCGGCCTGTGTGTACGCTACTGGCGCGAGGTGACGGATGAGCCACGGATACCGTTCGACGAGGCGATCGTGCATCTCGACCGGCATCTGCTGGTCGCCGACAAGCCGCCGTTCCTGCCGGTGACGCCGGCGGGACGCTTCGTGGAAGAGACCTTGCTGACGCGGCTGATCCGCCGCACCGGCCATGCAGACCTGGTGCCCCTGCACCGCATCGACCGGCTGACCTCGGGGCTGGTGTTGTTCTCGGTCGACCCGGGCAGCCGCGCCGCCTACCAGGCGTTGTTCCGCGAGCGGCGCATTGCCAAACACTACGAGGCACTGGCGCCGCCGCTGCCGGATCAGTCGTTTCCGCTGCTGCGTCGTAGCCGAATCGAGCCCGGCGAGCCGTTCTTCCGCATGCGCGAGGCCGACGGCGAACCCAACAGCGAGACGCGCATCGACGTGATCGGTCGCGGCCAGCACGACTGGCATTACGCGCTGTATCCGGTCACCGGTCGCAAGCACCAGCTGCGTGTGCAGATGGCCGGCCTAGGCGCGCCGATCCGGCATGACCCGCTGTATCCGGAGCTGGCCGCGGAAGCACCGGACGACCCGGACCGACCGCTGCAACTGCTGGCCCGGACGCTGGCATTCAACGATCCGCTGAGCGGCGAGCAGCGCCACTTCGAGAGCACGCGCGTGCTGGAAATTCCACGCCAGGCCCGTTCCACGCTATCTTGAGGCACGAACCTGCCAGGGGAGTCCCGTTCGTGAAACCACAGTCCCAATCCGGCGCGGCACCGCGCACCGAGCTGACCCTTCGTGGCCTGATCATCGGCATCGTGATCACCGTGGTGTTCACCGCGGCCAATGTGTTCTTCGGCCTGAAGGCCGGCCTGACCTTCGCCACCTCGATCCCCGCCGCGGTGATCTCGATGGCGATCCTGCGTGCGATGAAGAACTCCACGATCCAGGAGAACAACATCGTGCAGACGGTGGCTTCGGCTGCCGGCACGCTGTCCGCCATCATCTTCGTGCTGCCGGGCCTGATCATCATCGGCTGGTGGAACGGCTTTCCGTTCTGGATGTCCTTCGGCATCTGTGCGACCGGCGGCATCCTCGGCGTGATGTACACCATCCCGCTGCGCCGCGCGCTGGTCACCGATTCCGACCTTCCGTACCCGGAAGGCGTGGCCTGCGCCGAGGTGCTGAAGGTCGGCTCCGGCGACGAGGCCGCCGCGGCCGATTCGGTTGAATCCGGCGGTGCCGGGCTGAAGGCGGTGATCACCGGCTCTATCGTGTCCGCGCTGTTCTACGTGATCGTGCAGACCAAGCTGTTCGCCACCTCGGTGTCCAGCTATTTCCGCGTGGGCGACAAGGGCGCAGCGACCGGCTTCGACTTCAGCCTGTCCTTCGCACTGTTCGCGGTGGGCCACCTGGTCGGCCTGTGGGTCGGCGTGGCGATGCTGGTCGGTGCGCTGATCGGCTGGGGCTGGGCGGTACCGCATTTCCTGCTGCTGCATCCGGCGGCGGGTTCGGCGATGGATGTGGCGCAGGGCGCCTGGAGCCACGATGTGCGCTACGTCGGCGCCGGCACCATCGGCGTGGCGGCGATCTGGACCCTGGCCAAGCTGGTCAAGCCGGTGGTGACCGGCCTGAGCGGTGCGATGGCGGCCTCGCGCGTGCGCAAGGCCGGACAACTGGGCACGCTGCCGCGCACCGAACACGACATGCCGATCGGCATGGTTGGCCTGATCATCCTGCTGTGCCTGATCCCGGTGGCCTGGCTGCTCGGTCATTTCAGCGTGGTCAGCGGGCTGGGCTCGCATGCGGCGCTGCTGGTGATCGGCGGCGTGCTGTTCGTGGTCATCCTCAGCTTTCTGGTCTCGGCGGTGTGCGGCTACATGGCCGGCCTGATCGGTTCGTCGAACAGCCCGCTTTCGGGCGTCGGCATCCTGGTGGTGATCATTGCCGCGCTGCTGCTGGTGGTGGGCGTGAAGTCGCTGATGCCGGCGGACGCGGGTAAGGCGCTGGTGGCCTTCGCGCTGTTCATCACGGCGATCGTGTTCGCGGTGGCGTCGATCGCCAACAACAATCTGCAGGACCTCAAGACCGGTCAACTGGTCGACGCCACGCCCTCGCTGCAGCAGTGGGCGCTGGTGATCGGCGTGATCGCCGGGGCGATCGTGATTCCGCCGGTGATGGACCTGCTCAACCACGCCTACGGATTCCTTGGTGCGCCGGGTGTGGATCCTTCCCGCGCGCTGCCGGCACCCCAGGCTGGCCTGATCTCGGCGCTGGCGCAGGGTGTGATCACCGGCAATATCGACTGGAGCCTGATCGGTATCGGTGCGCTGATCGGCGCGGCGATCATCCTGATCGACGAGCTGCTCGGCCTGGCCGGCACGTCGGTGCGCCTGCCGCCGCTGGCGGTGGGTCTGGGCATCTACCTGCCGACCTCGACCACCTTGATGGTGGTGGTCGGTGCGCTGGTCGGCGCCTGGTTCGACCGTCGCGCGGAACGCGGCCCGAGGGCCGAGGCGACCAAGCAGCTCGGCGTGCTGCTGGCGTCGGGTCTGATCGTGGGCGAGAGCCTGCTCGGAGTGGTGGTCGCGGCCCTGGTCGCGTTCTCCGACAAGCTGGGCTTCCGCAACCACGATGCGCCGCTGGCGCTGGTGGGCAAGAGCTTCGCCACGCCGGCGATCTGGATCGGCGGCATCGCTTTCGTGGCCTGCGTGGTGGTGCTGTACCGCTGGATCTGGCGGATGGGGCATCAGACCGGCGGGAAATGATCGTCTGTTCGCGCCGACGGCACCCCGGCGACCGGCCGGGTGACGCGGTATTCCGGGAACAGGCCGTACAATAGCGGCCTGTTCACCCCTGAAGTCTGCCGTGACCGTTACCGGCTTTTCCGCGCCTGCTCCTGATGCCGCTCTCGATGCGCTGTTCCTGCCGTTCGCCACGGGCGAGCTGGATCTGCCTGCGGACGGCCGCGTGCTGTTCCTGCATGCGCGGGATGGCTTCCGCCTGCGCGAGACGGCGCAGCCAGGCTGGCTGTGCGAGCAGAGCTTCAAGCCGTTCGCCGATGCGTTGCGGCGCTCGGGTCATGCGGTGGGCGAACCGTCGGAGGGCGATACCTTTGCCCGCGTGCTGATGCTGCCGCCACGTTCGCGTGACGCGTCGCGTGCGCTGCTTGCCCGGGCATTGACGTACCTGGCGCCGTCGGGCGTGGTGCTGGCCAGTGTGCCGAATGCGGAAGGCGCCAGGTCCAGCGAGGCGGACCTTGCCAGGCTCGCCGGACCGCTGCGCAGCCTTTCGAAGCACAAGTGCAGGGTGTTCTGGACCCGCCCCGGACCCCAGGTGGACAAGGAGCTCCTGGCGGACTGGCTGGCACTGGACGGGATGCAGACGATCGCGCCCGGCCTGGTCAGTCGACCTGGGCTGTTCGCCTGGGATCGCATCGACACCGCCTCGGCCCTGCTGGCCGCGCAGCTGCCGGCCGATCTGCAGGGACGGGTGGCTGACCTGGGTGCCGGTTACGGCTTTCTTTCGACACGCCTGCTGGCGCAGTGTCCCGGCATCGACGCCGTCGATCTGTACGAGGCCGAGGCGCGTGCGCTGGAACCGTCACGCGCGAATCTGGAGTACGCGGTGCGGCAAAGCGGGCGGACGGTTTCCGTGACGTTCCACTGGCACGATGTGACGCAGGGTCTGCCGCATCGCTACGACGCCATTGTCAGCAACCCGCCGTTCCATCAAGGCCGTGCGGATCTGCCCGAGCTGGGGCGCGCCTTCATTGCTGCGGCAGCCGATGCGTTGCTGCCGCATGGCAGGTTCTGGCTGGTGGCCAACCGCCACCTGCCCTACGAGTCGGTGCTGGCACGTCGTTTCAACACGGTGCGTACGATGGTGGTGAAGGATGGTTTCAAGGTGATCGAGGCAAGCGGGGCGCACGCATGAAGCTGGTTAAACTGATCGCCAACCTCGGTTACGGCAGTCGCAGGGAGGTGGCATGGATGTTCCGCGAGGGTCGCGTCACCGACAGTGACGGTGACGTGCTTTATGCCGACGACAAGCTGCCGCAGGAGCGCATCCGGATCGACGGCGAACCGCTGGACCCGCCTTCGGGGCTGGCGCTGTTGATGCACAAGCCAGTCGGCTACACCTGTTCGCGCAAGGATGCCGGGCGGCTGGTCTACGATCTGTTGCCGCCGCGCTATCGCCGTCGCGAGCCGGCGCTGTCCACCGTGGGGCGGCTCGACCGCGACACTTCGGGCATGTTGCTGCTGACCGACGACGGGGCGCTGCTGCACCGGATCATTGCGCCGAAGTCGCATGTGACCAAGCTGTACGAAGTCACCCTGGCCGAGGATCTCAAGGGCGATGAAGGCGAACTGTTCGCCAGCGGCAGCCTGATGCTGGATTCGGAAACCACACCGTTGGCACCGGCGGTCCTGCATGTGCTCGGGCCGCGTCATGCGCGACTGGCCGTGACCGAGGGGCGCTACCACCAGGTGCGGCGCATGTTCGCTGCGACCGGCAATCGTGTGGAAACGCTGCAGCGCGTGGCCATCGGCGAGCTTGGGCTCGATGACCTGGCGCCGGGTCAGTGGCGCGCAATGACCCGTGAGGACATCGACAAAGTCATCGGTCCCGCCGCAGCGCCGGGCTGAAGGGTGCCCGACGCAAACTAGGCTGATTCAGCTGGTCGGTAGCTGCCTGTGCCTGGCCAGTTCGTCTTCCCGCCGCGAACGTGCGCCGGGTTGCCATGAGACCAGATGGAAGTCTTGACCCGTTTCGAATTCTTGTTTGACGTTCCGGGTCGTTAAGCTGGAAAGCATCCCTGCCACCATGTTTACTCCGCGCCCTAGCGCGGAGTCGGCATGAAGCAAGCGCATGTGGTTCACTCCGGTCGGCCCCCGTGCCGCCCTGGATGCACTCTATCAATTTTTTGCGAAATGTGAAGTGGCTCGTATTATGTTGCAGTGCAATGTGTTACGCGCGTTTTTGCTTCGCAAAATGGTGCGCTGTTCTTTCCTTTATCCGTTCGCCGAAGCACGAGTTCCGCATGCGCTTTCCACGCTTCGATAACGCCTTTCTGCATGACTTGCCGGGTGACCCGGAAGCAGGCCCACGACTGCGCCAGGTCGAGGGCGCGCTGTATTCGCGGACGCATGCCAGTCCGGTCGCGGCGCCCAGGGTGCTGGCATATTCGACCGAGATGCTGGCGGCGCTGGGGCTCGACCCGCGCGATGTGACCGAACGCATGTTCAGCGAGGTGTTCGCGGGCAACCGTTTGCTGGAAGGCATGGAGCCTTGGGCCGCGAATTATGGGGGGCATCAGTTCGGTGTCTGGGCCGGCCAGCTTGGTGATGGCCGGGCGATCTCGCTCGGCGAGGCGGTCACTGAGGATGGGCGACGCTGGGAGTTGCAGCTGAAGGGCGCCGGCCCGACGCCGTACTCGCGTGGGGCGGATGGCCGCGCGGTGTTGCGCTCGTCGATCCGCGAATTCCTGTGCAGCGAGGCGATGCATCATCTGGGTGTTCCCACCACGCGGGCGCTGTGCCTGGTCGGCACCGGCGAGGAGGTGGTGCGCGACATGTTCTACGACGGTCACCCGCGGACCGAGCCGGGGGCCATCGTCTGTCGCATGGCACCGTCGTTCATCCGCTTTGGCAGTTTCGAGCTGCCGGCTGCGCGTGGCGACGAAACACTGCTGCGCACACTGGTCGACTTCACCTTGCAGCGGGACTTTCCGCATCTCGCCGGACCTGCGTCGACACGCTACGCCGACTGGTTCGGCGAAGTCTGCGAACGCACCGCGACGATGGTGGCGCACTGGATGCGCGTCGGCTTTGTCCACGGCGTGATGAATACCGACAACATGTCGATTCTCGGTCTCACGCTGGACTACGGCCCCTACGGCTGGATCGACAGTTTCGATCCGGACTGGACACCCAACACGACCGACGCGCATCAGCGCCGTTACCGCTTCGGCCAGCAGCCGCAGGTGGCCTGGTGGAACCTGTCCCGCCTGGCCGGAGCCTTGGCGCCGTTGTTCGACGATATCGGACCGTTGCAGGACGGGCTGAACCACTATGTGGACGTCTACGCCGAGGCTGATCGCCGCCATACTGCCGCGAAGCTTGGCCTGGCGGCGTACCGTGACGATGATTCGGCATTGATGCATGCCTTGCTGGGCCTGCTCCATGCGGCCGATGTCGACATGACGCTATGGTTTCGCACCCTGGCCGACTTCGATCCCGCGAGTCCTTCGATCGAGCCCATGCGCGAAGCGTTCTACGACGAGGCGAAGCGCCGCGCCAACGAGCCGGCCATGCTTGACTGGCTGGGCCGTTACGCCGCACGCATCGCCGACGATCCGCTGTCGTCCGAGATGCGACGCCAACGCATGCACGCGGCCAATCCACGCTATGTCCTGCGCAACTACCTGGCGCAGCAGGCGATCGACCGTGCCGAGCAGGGCGACTATGCCGGCATCAGCGCATTGCAGGACGTTTTGCGTCACCCCTACGACGAGCAGCCTGGCCAGGAGGCCTACGCGCAGCGTCGACCCGACTGGGCGAAGGGTCGTCCCGGTTGCTCGATGCTATCGTGCAGTTCGTGACGCCGGTCGTCGGTGTACCTCAGTTGACGCTGATCAGCGTCACGTCGAACACCAGGGTGGCGCCCGGCGGAATGTCGTCGCCGGAGCCCTTGCTGCCATAGGCCAGGTTGGCCGGGATGATCAGGGTGCGTTCGCCGCCGACATGCATGCCGGCGATGCCCTGGTCCCAGCCGGTGATGACCTGGCCGGCACCCAGCGTGAAGCTGATCGGCGCGCCATTCTCGTCGGAGCTGTCGAATTCCTTGCCGTGGTGATCCTTGGCATTGGCGTCATACAGCCAGCCGGTGTAGTCGACGCTGACCATGTCGCCGTCGTGGGCGACCGCGCCCTTGCCGACGACGGTATCGATCTTTACCAGTTCGGCCGGCACGCTGGCCGAGACGGTGGCCAGCAAGGCAAGGACGGCAAGGGAGGAGGCGAAGATCAGGCGACGCATGCAGGGATTCCGGCAACAGGATGCATGCAGTCTAGCCGAGTGACCCGGCCACCCGTGAGCCGGGCGGCCGGGTCGGGTATGGCGTGAAACTCAATGTCCGTGCTGGTCCTTGCCTCTGCCCTTGTCGTTGCGGTTCGGTTGGCCTCGCGACGCCGGTGCCGATCGGTCGTGGCCATGCCATGACGGTGCCGGTCGTGTCTGCATCGGCTGGCCGGATCGAACAGGCTGGTAAGGCCGCGATTGCAGCGGTCGGGCATGCAGGCCGGGCACCGGGCGTACCGGGCCCGAGGTGGGACGCGGTAACGGGCGTGGGAACGCACCGTGGTGCGGCGGCACCGGGCGGTAGGCTGGTCGCGGTGGGGCACGATGCGGCACCGGACGTGCATACCAGCGGTCGCGCTCGCGGTAGAACGGACGGTCGCGGTAATGATGGCCCCAGTACGTGCCGATCACGAAGGAAATGATCGGGATGCCGATGCGCGCACCGTACCGGGGCACCAGCACATTCTGGTTGTCATAGATGTACTGGATGAAGTTGCCGGCGACCCAGCCGCGCTCGTCGCGGTAGATCACATCGCACCAGGCCCAGCCGTCGGTACAACCCTGGATCGCCACCGGCGCGCCCGCCGGAATGGTGTCGATCCACGGGTAGCTGATGTCGGGTCCGGCGCGCATATTGACGCTGGTGGTGGTATAGCCATCCGCCGCCATGGCGAGTGCAGGCAGCGCCAGCAGCGGGATCGAAGCAAGCCAGGCGAATCGACTCATGGGCGTTCTCCTTTGCGTTGTACGTCTGAACACGAGCCTGTACCCGGTCGCCTGAACACCGCCATGACGGATCGCCCGTCAATCCCGCTCAGGCGGTGCCAGCTGCGCCTGCACATCGTTGATCGAATCGCGGATGCGCTTGCTGAAGACCGAGTCGTCATGGTGGATCAGCAGCAGCCGTTCGGTGGCACGGGTCATGGCCACGTAAAGCAGGCGAGCCTCGTCCGCCTCGCTCTTGCCGGCCTTGGGCAGCGAGCCCAGGCCGGGGATGATCACGAACGGGAACTCGAGTCCCTTGCTGGAATGCATGGTGACCAGCTTCACGCTGTCCTCGACCACGAACAGCGAGCTCTTGCCGTTGCCCTCGGCGAGGCGGCAGGGTATGTCCTCGCGCTTGAGTGCTTCCTGCAGTTTCTCGCCCTCCCACTGATTGCGGAAGATCACCGCCATGTCGGACCAGGGACGACCATGTGCATATTCGTCGCGCAGCTGGGTGATCAGCACCTGCAGCTGAGCGGCGGCGGTATCGGTGCGGATCAGTTCCGGCAGCGGACCACGGCGGCCGGCACTTTCCGGCGCGATCAGCGGCACGTCGTCGTCCTCGCCCACGCGCTCGGTCAACAGCTCGCTGGCGAAGCCGCGTGCCACGGCGAGGATCTCCAGCGTGTTGCGGTAATTGAGCTTGAGAATGGTCGTGCGCCCCTGCGCCTGCACGCCCAGGCTCTTCCAGCTCACCTGCTTGCGGTGGGCCTGGCCGTAGATGTTCTGCGCGTCGTCGTACAGCACCAGCAGCGAGTTGGTGGCCGGGTCGATCATCTGCACGATCAGCTTGTACCAGTCCGGCTCGAAGTCGTGGCCTTCGTCCACCAGCACGGCACCGTACTGGAAGCGCGGAATCTGGCCGCGGTCCACGCCGGCGATCACCTGCTCGACCATCTCGGCGAAGAAGGCGTCGGTACTCTTGCCTTCCTTCGACGGCAGGTCGACGTGGTAGGCGGAGAGCATCTGCCGGCACCACTTGTGGAAGTTGTAGACCTGCACCTTGTCGCTGAGGCCGCGTTCGCCCATCAGCTGGTCGAGTCGTGCGGCCAGCGTCTTGTTGTAGCAGAGCACCAGGATCGGGCGCTGCATCGCACGCGCCAGCTGCATCGCGCGAAAGCCCAGGATCATCGTCTTGCCGGACCCGGCAACGCCATGAATGATGCGGTGTTCGTCGCCCAGCGAGCGGGCGAGTTGTTCCTGCTGGGCGTCCATGACCTTGACCAGATCGGGAATCGCCAGCGCACGCGTCGAAGTCTCGCCGCTCCTGGCGAAAAGGCCGAACTGACCATTGCCCGGCTCGACCCGCAGTTCCGGAAACAGGTGCCAGCGCACCCGGTCGATCTGCGGCAGGGTCAGGGCCACCGGAAACACCTGCGGAAACATGGCCCAGAGGCGTTCCTGCAGCACCTCGGCGTCCACCGTCTCGTACAGTTCGTCGCGACAGATCGCCAGGTGCGGCGGGATCACCGCGTCCAGCCCGCCCTCCTCGAATTGCCGGCGGGTAACATTGGCCAGCACCACGCCGAACGCCCAGGGCATGATCAGCTTGCCGGCATGCCGATGGCCTTCCGGGTGGCGCAGGGCCGGGTCGTGTTCCAGCACCACGCCGATTTCCAGGGCGTAGGCGCGCGCCTGCAGCAGCGGATTGGTTTCCTTCGTCAGGCCGCGGTCGGTGACCAGGGTGACCTGGGTGCGGTCGGCGTGGCGGACGGTGTCGGCTTTCCAGTCCTTCACCTCCAGCACCAGCAGGCCGCGGCGTGGATGGAACACCACGAAATCCGGACGGCGCTGCTTCAGCCCGATCGGCACGTCGTACCACAGCAGGTAGTCGTCTTCGAGCTTCTGCTCCAGTCGTTCGGAAACGCGCTTTTCGCCGCCGGTCATCCGCGGCAGGCAGCTGTTGCGGGTCGGAATGAGTGTTGCCACCGGTCGATTGCTTCCCTGGAAACCCTGCCCGGACGTTAGCCGAACCGGCCGCGCTGTCAATGTGTGCGACGACCCTCCCGGGCCGCTTCGAGGCCGGCTTGCAGCGGAATATCCCCTGACGGAGAGGTACGCCTGATCGTGTCTTGAGCACGATCCTCATGCCAAAGCGGACTTTGCATGACGTGCTGGGCGTGCTATCACTTGCAGCATGATTCTCGCCCCCCGCCGCTATTGGTTCTGGTTTTACGGCTATCCGATGCCAGCGGCGGAGCGTGGAGCGCGATCGTAAGAAACCCAGATCACGAAACATCCCACGAGAAGCCGCCAGCCACCCTGGCGGCTTTTTTGCTGGCCGCCGGGAACCGAACCGAAGGAGTCCGCCGTGTCCAGCACCAGCCATACCGACGATTTGCGTATACGCGAGATCAGGGAACTGCCCACACCCGCCGAGGTGATGCGCGAACACCCCATCGATGAGCGTGCGCTTGCCACCGTGTCCGAATCGCGTCGTGCGATGCATGACATCCTGCAGGGGCGCGACGACCGTCTTGCGGTGGTGATCGGGCCATGCTCGATCCACGATCCGCAGGCGGCACTGGAATACGCCCGGCGCCTGCTTGCGGAGCGCGAACGTCATGCCGACGCGCTGGAGATCGTGATGCGCGTGTATTTCGAAAAGCCGCGCACCACCGTCGGCTGGAAAGGGCTGATCAACGACCCCGACCTCGATGGCAGCTGCCGCATCGACAAAGGGCTGCGCATGGCACGCGGCCTGCTGGGCGACATCAACGCGCTGGGCCTGCCGGCCGGTTGCGAGTTCCTGGACATGATCACGCCCCAGTACATCGCCGACCTGGTGTCCTGGGGGGCGATCGGAGCGCGTACCACCGAAAGCCAGGTGCATCGCGAGCTGGCGTCGGGTCTGTCCTGTCCTGTCGGTTTCAAGAACGGTACCGACGGCAATGTGAAGATCGCGGTGGATGCGGTGCAGGCGGCAGCGCATCCGCATCATTTCATGGCGGTCACCAAGGACGGTCGCACGGCCATCGCCGCCACGGCAGGCAACGAGGACTGCCACGTGATCCTGCGCGGCGGCAAGGCGCCGAACTTCGATGCCGCCAGCGTGGACGCCGCGTGTGTCGCGATCGAGAAGGCAGGTCTGCTACCGCAGGTGATGATCGACGCGAGCCACGCCAACAGCAGCAAGAAGCCCGAGAACCAGCCGCACGTGGTCGCCGACATTGCCGCGCAGATCGAAGCCGGCGAGCGGCGCATTGTCGGTGTGATGGTGGAAAGCCATCTGCAGGCCGGTCGTCAGGATCTGGTTGCGGGGCAGCCGCTGACCTATGGCCAGAGCATTACCGATGGCTGCATCGACTGGGATGCATCGGTGGGCGTGCTGGAGCGCCTGGCGCAGGCCGTGCGCCGCCGGCGTGTCCGCGGGAGCGATGCGCGCGAGTCGCTGTTGCGCCAGGTGGCCGGTTGAGCAAGCTGTCCGTCGCCGAGCCTGTGTCGGCGCGGACAGGTGCCGGCGTCATGCCATGACTCAACCGTCTAGGCTGGCATCCAGGGTGATGCGCGCGTTCAGCGCTTTCGACAGTGGGCAGCCGAACCGGGTCGCCTGCGCGATCTGCTCGAACAGACCCATGTCGATGTCAGGGACATGGGCGCGACAGGCAAGGTGCACGGCGGCGATGGTAAAGCCGTCGTCGCGATGTTCCAGCGTGACTTCGGCATGGGTCTCGATGCGCGTGGCTGGGGTGCCGGCGCTTTCCAGGTCATGTGCCAGTGCCATCGAGTAGCAGCCGGCATGTGCGGCCGCCAGCAATTCCTCGGGACTGGTTCCCGGGCCGTTGCCGAAGCGGGAGCGGCATCCGTAGGGCGCGTTGCGCAGGACGCCGGTCTGGGTGGACACGCGCCCTTTCCCGTTCTCCAATCCGCCGGTCCAGGTTGCGGATGCGGATCGCTTGATCATTGCTGCCTCCGTTTCAAGGCGAATGATTTGAGGATGATGCGGGACCCGTGCAGGACGTGCGAAAAGCTCGTGGACGATGTTTCACGACTCTTTTCGCCAAGCGCGTCGTATGCTGCGCGCTTGTGCCCGAAGCCAGGCGGACCGGCTGGTGAAATCCGATATCCACATGACGCCCAGGCGTGCCGGTTCGAGATGCACGTGGACGGCCAACGCTGCGAGCTGGACTATGTGCTGGATGGCCAGGTCATGACGATCGTCCACACGGCGGTGCCTTCGGTAGTAGCTGGACGCGGCCTGGCTGGCGAGCTGGCGCAGGCGGCGATGGATGCCGCGCGCACGGCGGGGTGGAAGGTGGTGTCTGCCTGCAGCTATATAGCGGCATGGCTTCGGCGTCATCCCGGCTACGCTGATCTTCTGGCCTGAGGTCACCATGGCCGATCAACCACAGGAGCACGGTTCATCCATGAATTCGCCGATCGGGCCGACACCCACGGGACCGGACACCGTGCATCGCTACCATTGGCGTCCGTGGCGATACATCCGGGTACGTCCGCGCCTGATGACGTCGACCGTGGTGTTCCTGATCGCCGGCACCCTGCTGCTGCTCGGCGGCATGCGTGTCGGCTCGGCCTTGATGCTGGGTTTCGACCTGGGTGCGTTGTTGTACCTGGTGGCGCTAGCGCGCATGTTCGCGCACTCCAGTCAGGAGCACCTGGCACGCCAGGCCCGGCTGCAGGACACCGGTCGCCGCGGCACGCTGGCGGTGACGGTGATGGTGTCGCTGATGGTGCTGACGGCGCTGGCGACCGAGCTGCATGCGGCGAAGGGCGGCAGTGTCACGGCGGTGCTGGTGGCCGCTGCCACGGTCGTGCTGTCGTGGTTGTTCATGAACACCAGCTTCGCGCTGCACTATGCACACAGCTATTACGGGGACGGCGACCGCGCTTGCGGTGGACTCGAGTTTCCCGGTACGCCCGCACCCGATTACTGGGACTTCGTGTACTTTTCCTTTGTCATCGGCATGTGCTTCCAGACATCGGACGTGACGGTCGCCGCCCGCCACATGCGCCACGTCACCCTGTTGCACAGTGTCGTGGCGTTCTTCTTCAACGTGTTCATCCTCGCGATCAGCGTGAGCGTGGTGGGCGGGTTGGGCAGCTAGCAGCATGCTGGCCCGACTGACGGCCTAGTCGCGCAGGTTGTCGAACTGCAGCGGCACGCCGGCATCCGCCTTGCGCAGCAGGGCCATGGCCAGCTGCAGGTCGTCGCGCTTCTTGCCGGTGACGCGCAGCTTGTCGCCATTGATCTGGGCTTCGACCTTCAGCTTGGCGGCCTTCAGTTCCGCCACCAGTTTCTTCGCGGTGGGCTGCTCGATGCCCTGCTTGACGGTGATCTTCTGGCGCGATCCGGCGAGGTTGGTCTCCGGGTCGGCCACGTCCAGCGCGCGGATGTCGATTTTCCGCGAGATCAGCCGGCCGTGCAGGATGTCCAGCATCTGCTGCAGCTGGAATTCGCTGGGCGCGACCTGGGTGATCACGAATGCTTCCAGTTCGAACTTCGCATCGGTGCCCTTGAAGTCGAAACGGTTGGCCAGTTCGCGGTTGGCCTGGTCGACGGCATTGGTCAGTTCGTGCTTGTCGACTTCGGAAATCACATCGAATGAGGGCATGGCGGCGGCTCGTGTTGAAGTTGTGGTGCAGTTTAAGCGATGCGGCTGGGCGATAATGCAGGCCCTGTGCGAGCAAGGAATACGGTTGCGTGAAAGTGGATGTGCTGATCGTCGGTGCCGGCGCCGCCGGCTTGATGTGCGCGATCGCTGCCGGGCAGCGCGGCCGTCGCGTGCTGGTGGTCGATCACGCCAACCGGCCGGGCAAGAAGATCCTGATGTCGGGCGGGGGGCGCTGCAACTTCACCAACCTTGGCGTTACACCGGCCAACTACCTTTCCGCCAATCCGCATTTCGCCAAGTCGGCGCTGGCGCGCTATACCCCGGCGGATTTCATCGCACTGGTCGAGCGGCACCGGATCGCCTATCACGAGAAGGAGCTGGGGCAGCTGTTCTGCGACGACTCGTCCAAGCAGATCGTGCGCATGCTGCTGGACGAATGCGCGGATGCAGGCGTGCGGGTGGAGACGTCGTGTGCGGTTGAGCGGGTGCGACACACGGATGAAGGTTTTGGCGTGCTCACCGCGCACGGCGAGGTGCATGCGGAGTCGCTGGTGGTGGCGACCGGTGGACTGTCGATTCCCAGCATGGGCGCGACCGGTTTCGGTTACGAACTGGCGCGCCAGTTCGGTCACGCCGTGCTGCCGGTGCGTGCCGGCCTGGTGCCGCTTACGCTCAGCGGCAAGCATCAGCAGCATTACCATGATCTGGCTGGCGTGGCGTTGCCGGTGGTCGAGACGCGCACGGGCAAGCTGAGTTTTCGCGCCGGCATGCTGTTTACGCATCGAGGTCTGAGTGGGCCGGCAGTGCTGCAGATTTCGTCCTACTGGCAACCGGGCGACGACCTGCGCGTCGACCTGCTGCCCGACCATGCTGCGGGTGACTGGCTGGTCGATCAGCGCGCGGCCCGTCCCGCCGCCGAATTCAAGAACGTGCTGGCCGACCTGTTGCCGAAGCGCCTGGCCCAGCGTCTGTGCGAGCACTGGTTCGACAATCGTCCGATGCGCCAGTACCGCGATGCCGAGTTGCGCGAGATCGGTCGCCAACTGCACGACTGGCCCATAACGGCCAGTGGCACCGAGGGCTACCGCACGGCGGAGGTCACCCTGGGCGGGGTGGATACCGACGGTCTGTCGTCGAGCACGATGCAGTCGAAGCTTGTGCCCGGCCTGTACTTCATTGGCGAAGTGGTGGACGTCACCGGCTGGCTGGGTGGCTACAACTTCCAGTGGGCCTGGGCGTCCGGCCAGGCTGCGGGCCAGGTGGTGTAAGCGTTATTCGCATCGGCTGCATGCGGCAGCGGGTCTACTTCGAAACTTTCAACAGACACACGGGAGTAACGGCATGAACGTTGGATTCATCGGGCTCGGCGCAATGGGGGCGGCCATGGCGGCCAACCTGCTCAAGGCCGGGCACACGGTCACCGTATGGAACCGCTCGCCGGAACCGGCCGCGGCCCTGGCTGCTCAGGGAGCGCTGGTGGCAGAACGTCCTGCGGATGCGGCACAAGGCGAGGCCGTGCTGAGCATGCTGGCGAACGACCAGGCCGTACGTGCGGTGATTCTCGACGGCGGTGTGCTCGAGGCGATGCCGTCGGGTGCCGTGCACGTGAACCACGCCACGATATCGGTGGCTCTGGCGAAGGAACTGGTCGCGGTACATGCACAGCACGGGGTCGGTTATGTCGCGGCACCGGTGTTCGGCCGTCCTGACGTGGCCGCCGCCGGTACGCTCAATATCCTGGCTGCGGGTGAAGCGGCCAGCATTGAGCAGGTGCGCGCGCTGCTGGAGGCGATGGGACGTCGGGTGTGGTCACTGGGTGAGGCTCCCGAGCGCGCCAACGTGGCAAAGATCGCCGGCAATTTCATGCTGGCCGCGGCGATCGAAAGCATGGCCGAGGCCTCGGCGCTGACCCGGGCGCACGGTATCGAGGCGGCCGACTTTCTCGAGGTGATGACGTCCACGCTGTTCGCTGCACCGGCCTACCAGGGTTACGCCAGGCTGATTGCGGAGCGGCGCTTCAAGCCAGCCGGTTTCACCCTGCCGCTGGGTTACAAGGACGTCAGTCTGGCCCTGGCGGCGGGCGAAGCTGCGCGGGTGCCGTTGCCGTTTGCCGGTGTGCTGCGCGACAGCCTGCTCGAAGCGTTGGCGACCGGTGATCCCGACCGCGACTGGTCGGCGCTGTCGCAAGTAGCGGCGCGCCGGGCCAATCTGCCCGACGACTGAGCGGCGGACGGTTCCGGAACGGCGTTCAGCCGCGCCGGCGTTGCGCCAGCCAGCGGTCGAGCTGGTTGGCGAAGGCCTGCCGGTCGCGCGCATGGAAGGCGGCGTGACCACCGGTGTCGATGCCGCTGCCACGCAGTTCGTCCATGAAATTGCGCATCGACAGGCGTTGCGCGATGGTCTCCGGGGTGTGCAGCGCGCCACGCGGGTCCAGCGCCAGCGCCCCCTTTTCGACCACCAGCGCAGCCAGCGGGATGTCTTGTGTAACCACTAGGTCGCCAGCGTTCACGCGCTGCACGATCTCGTTGTCGGCCACATCGAGGCCGGCCGGCACCTGCACCGCACGGACCAACGGTGACGGCGGGGTGCGCAGGTACTGGTTGGCGACCAGGGTCACGTTGATCCGTTCGCGCTCGGCGGCACGGAACAGGATCTCCTTGATGACGCCCGGGCAGGCGTCCGCGTCGACCCAGATCTGTGCACCGTCGCTCAACAGTCGCTCCAGTGCAGCATGCCGTCGACGATGGTGTGGGTGCGGCCGCCGATCCATACGGCGCCATCGACGATATGCGCGGTCAGGCTGGCGTCGTGGCCGATTTCGCGTCCCTGGCTGACGGTATAGCCGCCGGCCAGTGGTCCGTGCGGTTCGGCGTGCGCGATGTAGGCGGCGATCAGGCCATTGGCGGCACCCGATGCCGGGTCCTCGACGATGCCGACACCGGCGGGCAGGGCACGTACCACCAGCTGGTAGTCGGCGTGTCCGCTGCGTGCAAAGGCGCACAGGCCCATGCTGTCGCTGGCATGGGCCAGTGCGCCGATCGCCTGATGGTCGGGCTGCCAGGCACGCAGGGCGGCTTCGCTCTCCACTTCGGCCAGCCACCAGCGACGGCCGCCGTCGACCAGGGCCGGCGGCAGCGTGCCGGTGCCAATGCCGTTCAATGCCGCAGCGAACAGCGGGTGGGCGTCGCTGCCGGTGGCCAGTATCCGCTCGCCAGGCGATTGCAGTAGCAGGCGGCGGTCGGTGCCTTCGCCTTCCACCCGCACCGGCAACACGCCGGCGCCGCACTCCTGCCACAGCAGGCCCTCGACCGGCGCAGCCAGCCCGCACTCCAGCACGGCGTGTGCGCTGCCGATGCTGGGGTGTCCGGCGAAGGGGATTTCCTTGTGCGGGGTGAATATCCGCACGCGGTAGCTGGCTCCGGGGGCGGATGGCGGCAACAGGAACGTGGTCTCGACTAGGTTGGTCCAGCGCGCGAAGCGCTGCATCTGCGCGTCGCTCCAGCCGCGCGCGTCGGTGACCACACCAAGGTGGTTGCCGACGCCACGATGTGCGGCGAAGACGTCCAGGTGCAGGTAACGAATGGGATTCATGAGCTCGACGGGCGGCCGTGGCCGCATGGGGAGCGCGCATTCTAACGGTCGACAAGCACACGCGTGAACGCGAAGATGGGAGGATTCATGTTCAAGGTCGGAATTGCCATATGTCGCTTGTGTTGATCCTGATTCTCGCGGGCACCTGCATTGTCTCGTTCATCGCCTTCAACAACCGCAAGGTGATGGACGACCTGATCCTCTGGCCGCCGGCAGTGTCCCGCAAGCGCGAGTACTACCGCCTGCTGACCTACGGTCTGGTGCATGCGGACGGCACCCATCTGCTGTTCAACATGCTGACGCTGTACTTCTTCGGTCGTGACATGGCGCCGTTCTATGACGGGTCGATAGGCAGCATGTTCGGGTTCGCCCTGTTCTACCTCGGCGGCTTGCTGGTTTCGATACTGCCGACGTATCTCAAGAACCGGAATAACTCGAACTACCACAGCCTCGGTGCCTCGGGCGCCGTGTCGGCGGTATTGTTCGGTTACATCCTGCTGGCGCCCTGGTCGCAGATCATCGTGCTGGTGATTCCGATGCCGGCGATCATCTATGCCGTGCTGTATACGGCTTATTCCATCTACATGGATCGGCGCGGACGGGATAGCATCAATCACAGTGCACATCTGTGGGGCGCCGCTTACGGCGTGGTGTTCACCTTGCTGGTGAATCCGCAAGTGCTGCCGCATTTTCTCGGCGAACTGGCGCAGCCTCACTTCTGACACGGGCGGCATGCTCACGTCCGGGTCATGATGGGCGTGTCCATACTGGGGTATTGGCAACCGAAGGAGTACGAACGCATGGCAACGACCCGCAAGTCGGCCGCGAAGAAATCCTCGGCCGGAACTTCCGTCTCCCGAACGACTTCCAGGAAGGTCGCGGGAGCACCTGCGAAAAAAGCGGCAACCAGGAAGGTCGCTGCAGCGCCCCCGGCAGCCAAGACATCTGCCACGGGCAAACGGGCCGCAGCCAAATCCACCGCCAGAAAGTCAGCGGCCCACAAGGCCGGGACAGCTGCGAGCACCGCCAAGAAGGCGTCGTCGCAAAAGCCCACCGCGAAGAAAGCCGCACCCGCAAAGCCTGCCGCCAGGAAGCTTGCCGTAAAGAAAGCGCCGCCGAGAAAGTCGGTGACGAAGAAGGCCGCTGTCCGCACGACGGGGCTGGGTCGCAAGACGGTTGCCCGGTCCGCGGCCGACGTATCGACATCACCGGCTCCGGCACCGGTGCCACATATCACCCAGGAAGAGGCGGTGGCGCAGATCCAGGCGCTGCTGGATGCCAAGCGTCGGCGCATGCGTCGCGATTCGTCCGCCGCTACGACCAGCAAGGCGCCAGGCACTGCGGCAGCGGCCCATGCACCAGACAAGGGCACGAAACGCGGCAAGCGCTGAACAGGTAGCGTGTCGACCGGAACGTTGCGTGGTGCGAAGGGGCTTGAGTCGTATGGGCAGGACAGGGAGCCTGTTTGTGGATTCTTGGGACTCAGTGCCAGTTCAAGCGGGTGCTGTCAGCTTGGATCCATATTTCCATGGAGGACTGCCATGAAACGTCTGCTGGCTATTGCTTCCATCCTCGCTGCGACGGCATTGCTGTCGGGCTGCTACGTGGCCCCCGGCTACAGTTATGTACGCAGCAACGGCTACCAGGGTGGCGCCTACTACGGCCGCGGTCCCGCGGTGATCTACAACGACAGCTATTACGCCTCGCCGTACTACTACGGATATGGTGGTTATGGCTATGGCTGCTGCGTGGCTCCGGGTATCACCGTGGGTGGAGTCTGGTACAGCCGGCCGCGCTACGGCGGCGACTACCATCGCGACCGTGATCATGGCGGCTGGCATGGTCGCCCGGCGCAGCGGGGGGGCTACCATGGTGACGGTGGCCATGACCGTCGATCACGCGGTCACTCGGGGCACGATGACCACCGTCATCACTGATTCCGTGGGGTGTGCGGGAGGCCTCGCGCCTGCATGAGGGGGCGGTGGAATCTGCCGCGTCGCGGTCCGTTTCCGAAGTGGCTGTTCGGTATTGCGTTGATGTGCCTGCTGTCGGCCTGCGCGAATCTGCGTTACTACGCCCATGTGACGCATGGCGAGGGTGAGCTGCTGCTGCATCGCCGCAGCATCGCCAAGGTGTTGCGCGACCCTTCCACGTCACCCGCACTGGCGGTACGACTGCGCCTTGCCCAGCAGGCAAGGCGCTTCGCCTGGCAGCGGCTGGGCTTGCCGCATAACCGCAGCTATACCTATTACGTGGCCCTGGATCGCCCTTATGTGGTGTGGAACGTGTTCGCCACACCACGTTTCTCGGTCCAGGCCGTCCCGCAGTGTTTCCCGTTTGCCGGCTGCGTGGCGTATCGAGGCTGGTTCAGCGAAGCGAGGGCCGAGGCCGACGCTGCGCGGCTGCGCAAGCGCGGCGATGACGTCTACGTGGGCGGGGTGCCGGCGTACTCCACGCTGGGCTGGTTTGCCGATCCGATCCTGTCCAGCATGATGGAATGGGACGACGACGATCTGGCCAGCACCATCTTCCACGAGCTGGCGCACCAGCTGATCTACGTGAAGGGCGATACCGCATTCAATGAATCGTTCGCCACCTTCGTGCAGACCGAGGGGCTGCGCGAATGGCGTGCCGCGCGCGGCCTGCCTCCGGACGACGGCAAGGCTCGGCAGATGGCCGACGGTTTCACCCGGCTGGTACTGGGGCTGCGCGATCGTCTGAAGGCGTTGTATGCCAGTGGCGTGGACGAGGAGGCCATGGCAGCCGGCAAGCACCGCGAGATCGAAGCCTTCCGTCAGCGCTACAAGGCATGGCGCCACACGCATTGGCCGGGCGACCACCGCTATGACGCCTGGGTGGCGCGGCCGATCAACAATGCGCGCCTGTTGCCGTTCGGCCTGTATGACCAGTGGACGCCTGCCTTCGCGGTGTTGTTCCGGGCCAGCCATGGGCAGTGGCCGGCGTTCTACCAGCGGGTCCGGGCATTGGCCCATGAGCGCAAGGCAGAGCGTGATTCGACCCTCCAGACACTGGCGGAGACGTCACACGTACACTCCTGAAGCCTCAGTGCTTCACCTTGTGCTTTGCCATGTACCTGAGATACGCGATGACCGCGTTCAGGTCGGCATCGGACATGTCGTCCTGCGTGGGGAATCCGTGCATCTTGGCTGTGGGCCAGCGGTGCAGCGACTGCGGATTGCGGATGAAAGCGCGTAGCAGGTCGGGGTGCAGGTATTCGGTGGGGTTGTACGGAATGTTGAGATCCGGCCCCAGCGTGGCGTGGCCTTCGCCGTTGAGCGTGTGGCAGGCGAAGCAGGTGCGCTTGAATACCGCGAATCCCCGCCGAACCGGGCTGCCGGCGGGCAGTGTCGGGCTGGGCACGATCGCCGGGAAGCGGCGGTCGACGCTGCGGGTCAGGCGGATCTCGACCAGCCGGTAGGGCCACTGCTCCGAGCTGATGTGGGCGGCTTCGGGGTGTGTCCACACCAGGTAGAGCGGCGCCGGACTCTGGTCTTCGTGGGGCATGTCGGGCCAGGCATGCGCGGGGTCCTCCACGGCCAGCCAGGGGTGGGCGCCCTGCCGATTCAGGAGAACGGCGGCAGGTATCTCCGCAATGAAGCCGTCGGCGGCGACGAATTGAAGGTGGTCACCGGGGGCGATGCCGGGCAGCAGATCCCGCAGGGGGATCGCGCGGTAGCGCATGGCGCGGCCGTAGGCGACATCGTGCGGAATGGCGACCGTGCGTGCGTCGGGCCGGGCGAGCAGCTGGGCGGTGCTGTAGACGGTGCTGCCGTGCCCGAGGTCGATCTTCAGGTCTGCGGCATGGACGGGCAGGGCAAGGCATAGCGCGATCAGGCAGGCGGTCCAGCGCATCGGCATGGTGTTCTCCGGCGAAATGAAACGATTGTAGAGCCGGGGAGGCGGTTGCCTGCCAGGCTGTCTGGAGGATAAACGCTGCCCTTGAACTTTCCCCGTGGCGGCCACACTAAGCACACGTATCGCCGTGATGGCGACAAGAGGCGGCACAGTACATCGTGCCGCCGAGGGGTCGGCCAAACCTCCCCAAGGCCGTCGACCTGACAAGCCCCGCGCGTCCATCCCCTGGCTCGCGGGGTTTTTTTATGCCTGCCGGCAGCCCGTAGGCGGGCATCGATGGATCGCCACCGCTCCGGGCCGGGCATAATCAGGCCTGCCGCCGCGCTCCCCAGGTCTGCTGCACGGCGATTCCCCGCGAACGATGGACGACCCATGATCATCGAATCCCTGCTGGATACCGATCTCTACAAATTCTCGATGATGCAGGTGGTGCTGCACCATTACCCGGCCGCCCAGGTCGAGTACCGCTTCAAGTGCCGCAATCCGGGCATCGACCTGGTGCCCTATATCGATGAGATCCGGGCCGAACTGGCCGCGCTGTGCGAGCTGCGCTTCACCGCCGAGGAGCTGGACTATCTGCGCGAGATGCGCTTCATCAAGAGCGACTTTGTCGACTTTCTGGGCCTGTTCAAGCTCAACAGCAAGTACGTGACGATCGAGCCGGCCGCGGCCGGCAACGGCGAGATCGATATCCATGTCCGTGGGCCATGGCTGCATACCATTTTGTTCGAGGTCCCGCTGCTGGCGATCGTCAACGAGGTGTATTTCCGCAACACCCAGCCAGGACTGGACCTTGCCGAAGGACGCCGACGCCTGCACGAAAAGGTGGCGATGCTGCACGAGACGCCGGACTTCGAGCATTGCCACATCGCCGATTACGGCACGCGCCGGCGCTTCTCGCGCGACTGGCATGAAGAGGTGTTGGTCGCGCTGCGCGATGGCCTGGGCAGGCAGCTGGCCGGCACCAGCAACGTGTGGTTCGCCAAGCGCCTGGGCATGACTCCGCTGGGCACCCTGGCCCACGAGTATCTGCAGGCGCACCAGGCGCTGGGTCCACGCCTGCGCGACTCGATGGTGGCGGCGCTGGAAACCTGGGCCAGGGAGTACCGCGGCGATCTCGGCATCGCGCTGTCCGATGTGTATGGACTTGAGGCGTTCCTGCGCGACTTCGACATGTACTTCTGCAAGCTGTTCGACGGTGCCCGGCACGACTCGGGCGACCCGTTCGCCTGGGGCGAGCGGATGATCGCGCACTACCGTGCCAACCGCGTCGATCCCCGCAGCAAGGTGCTGGTCTTCAGCGATGGACTGGATATTCCCAAGGTGATGCAGCTATACGAACACTTCCGTGGTCGCTGTCTGCTGGCCTTCGGTGTCGGTACCAATCTCAGCAACGACGTGGGGCCGGAACCGCTCAACATCGTCATCAAGATGGTCCGCTGCAACGGGCAGCCGGTGGCCAAGCTCAGCGATTCGCCCGGCAAGAACATGTGCGACGACGAGGCCTACGTGACCTATCTGCGTCAGGTGTTCGAGATTCCCGCCTCGCAGGGCTGACCGGGCAAGGCTGACGTGCAGGCGCCGCTTGCGCGGCGCCGTGGTCACGGATTCCGGTCCGTCGAACGAGGACCGGGCGTGCTGCGGTTGAAGAAGGTCAGAATGCCGGCAGCACGGCGCCGTGATACTTCTTCTCGATGAAGGCCTTGATGGCCGGGCTGGTCAAGGCCTTCGCCAGTTTCTGCACGCGTGGATCGTTAACTTCATCGGGGCGGCCGACCAGGTAGTTCACGTACGGCGAATCCTTGTTCTCGATCAGCAGCGCGTCCTTCTGCGGATCGAGGCCGGCGGCCAGCGCGTAGTTGGTGTTGATCAGCGCCAGATCCACTTCGTCCAGGGTGCGCGGAAGCATGGCGGCCTCCAGCTCCTTGAACCGGAGGTGCTTGGGGTTCGCCACGATGTCCTGCAGCGAGGACAGCTGGTCCTTGGGGTTCTTCAGCGTGATCAGGCCGTTGTGGGCCAGCAGCAGCAGGGCACGGCCCTCATTGCTCGGGTCGTTCGGCAAGGCCACGCTGGCGCCATCGGGAAGCTGGCCGATGTTCTTGTATTTGCGCGAGTAGGCGCCGAACGGCTCGATGTGCACGCCCACGATGGTCACCAGATGCGTGCCGTGCTCGCGGTTGAAGGCATCCAGATACGGGCGGGTCTGGAAGTAGTTGAGATCGATGGCTTTTTCGGCAACCAGCAGGTTGGGTTGAACGTAATCGGCGAAGACCTTGATCTTCAGCTTCACGCCTTCCTTCGCCAGGATCGGCTTGACCTGCTGCAGGATCTCGGCATGCGGGATGGCGGTGGCGGCCACGGTGAGCGTGTGCGGGTCTTCGTCGTCATGCGACGCGCAGCCGGCCAGCAGCAACAGGGCCAGCGTGGCGACGACGGCGGCAAGCAGCAGTTTCATGGCGTGAGTCTCTTTGCGGCGCACAAGGATAGCCGTCCATACGGCCATGTGCAAAACGCCTGTCAGTGCCTGGAAAGCCTCGTCACGATACGCTCGCCGATGACCTGGAGCGCTTGTACCAGAACGATCAGCAGGAATACGGTCACCACCATGTAGTCCGACTTGTAGCTCAGGTAGCCATATCGATAGGCCAGATCGCCAAGACCGCCGGCGCCGATCGCGCCACCCATCGCGGTGTAGCCGACCAGTGCGATGGCGGTTACGGTGATCGCGGCGGCGATACCGGAGCGGGCCTCGGGCAGCAGTACGCGTCGCACGATCTGCCAGGTGCTGGCACCCATGGCTTGTGCCGCCTCGATCACGCCGGGCTGCACCTCGCGCAGAGAGGTCTCCACCAGCCGGGCGAAGAACGGCGCGGCGCCGATCACCAACGGTGGAATCGCGCCGCGGATGCCGAGGCGGGTGCCGACGAGAAAATAGGTGACCGGCATCAGCACGATCATCAGGATGATGAAGGGGATCGAGCGCAGCACGTTCACGATCAGCGCGGTGAGCCCATAAAGCCTCGGCATGGCGCGCAACTGGCCGCGTGCGGTGAGGTATAGCAGAACCCCGAGCGGAAGGCCGATCAGCACGGTAAGCGCCAGCGAACCGCCCAGCATGAGCAGGGTGTCGACGCAGCCCTGGCCGATTTCGCCCCAGTCGTCGATGTTGGGGAACAGGGCGTGCAGCAATGGTGCGGCGGTCATCGCGTCATCTCCTCGATCTCGATGCCGGCACCGCGCAGCGCCTGCAGTGCGGCGTCCACGTTGGCGCCTTCGAGTGCCAGTGTGAGCTGGCCGTAGGGCAGGTGCTTGATACGGTCGATGCGGCCGGCAAGGATGTTGAAATCCACCCCGGTTTCGCGCATGACTCGGCTCAGCGAGGGTGTCCACGTGGCCTCGCCGCGGAAGCTCAGGCGCAGGATGCGTCCGCTCACCTGCGCATACGGCGCCTGTTCCGCGGCGCTTTCCTCGGGCAGCGCTTCTTCCACGAAGCGCCGTGTGGTCGGGTGCTGCGGGTGCAGGAACACGTCGGCTACCGCGCCCAGTTCCACCATGTGTCCGCTGTCCAGCACCGCTACGCGGTCGCAGATGCGGCGGACCACATCCATCTCGTGGGTGATCAGCACGACGGTGAGCCTGAGTTCGCGATTGATCTCGGCCAGCAGCTCCAGCACGTCGCCGGTGGTCTGCGGGTCGAGCGCGCTGGTCGCCTCGTCGCAGAGCAGGATCGACGGGCGGTTGGCCAGGGCGCGGGCAATGCCGACGCGCTGCTTCTGGCCGCCGGATAATTGCGACGGGTATTTGTCGGCGTGCCCGCTCAGGCCGACCCGTGCCAGCAGTTCATCGACGCGTGCGCGGATCGTGGACGTGTCGTGCTGGCCGGCGAGCTTCAGCGGGAAGGCCACGTTGTCCGCTACCGTCTGCGAGTCGAGCAGGTTGAAGTGCTGGAAGATCATGCCGATGCGCTGGCGCTGCATGCGCAGTGCGGTGTCGTCCAGTGCGGTCATATCCAGATCGCCGACCAGCACGCGGCCACCGCTGGGCCGTTCCAGCAGGTTGATCATGCGCAGCAGGGTAGATTTGCCGGCGCCCGAGTGCCCGATGATGCCGAACACCTCGCCGTCGTCGATATCGAGGCTGAAGGGAGCGAGGGCCGGAACGTCACGGCCATCGACGTGGTAGGACTTGTGGACGTCGAGGAAACGGATCACGGCGGTCGGGACTGGAGGCGGGACGGTATTCTAGCCGCTGGCGTAGACTTCCATACGTCCAGTTTTCCCCTCATGCCCGATCAGGCCACGCCATGACCAGTGTCTACGATTTCAGCGCACGTGACATCGACGGAAACGAACGCCCGCTAGCCGAATGGCGTGGGCGCACCCTGCTTATCGTCAACGTGGCCTCGAAATGCGGTTTCACCCCGCAATACGAGGGACTGGAGGCGTTGTGGCGCGAGCATCGCGACCGCGGCGTCACCGTGCTGGGCTTTCCCTGCGACCAGTTCGGCCACCAGGAACCGGGTGACGAAGCGGAGATCCGCAGCTTCTGCAGCACCCGCTACGACGTCAGTTTTCCGATGTTTGCCAAGATCGAGGTGAACGGTGAGGTGGCGCATCCGCTCTACAAGTGGCTGAAGCACGAGGGCAAGGGCATCCTAGGCAGCGAGGCGATCAAGTGGAACTTCACCAAGTTCCTGATCGGCCCGGACGGACAGGTGCGCAAGCGTTACGCGCCGACCGATACGCCCGCGAAGATCGCCCGCGACCTGCCCGCAAGTTGAGCGCCTGCCCGGCCGATGGCCGGGTTCAGCTCCGGCCCTGCAGGGTCGCCAGCAGTTCGGCGATGGCATCGATGTCACGTCCGGCCGGCGGAGCACTGTCGGGTCGGTGGTAGTGGTTGAGCATGATGGCGAAGGCCAGATGCTCTCCGCCGGCGGTGGTGACATAGCCGGCCAGGCAGTCCACGTAGGTCATGCTGCCCGTCTTTGCATGCACATTGCCCGCGGCGGGCGTATCACGCATGCGCCACTTCAGGGTACCGTCGACGCCGGCGATCGGCAGCGCATTGCGTAGTTGGTCGGCATACGGCTGCGCAGCCAGGTATTGAAGCAGGCGCACCAGCGCGGCCGGCGTGGTGAGGTCCTGCCGCGAGAGTCCCGTACCTTCTTCGAGCAGGGCTTCCGACGGTGCGATACCGATCCGCTTGAGCAGCGCCTGTAGCGCATGCAGGCCCCAGTCGGTGCTGCTCATAAACGTTGTCGGCGGCGGGTCCGATGTGGCGGCAGCCTGTGCGCGCACGCCCGCGATCTGCAACAGGTTCTGCAGATACAGGTTCTGCGAGCGTTTCAGGCCGCTGCGAAGCACGTCGATCAGCGGCGGCGACAGCACTTCGCCCAGCAGTTGTGCGTGTGCCAGCAAGTCCGTGTCCTGTTGCGGCCAGCGCAGCGTGCGTACATGACCTAACAGCTTGATGCCGTGCTGAGCGAGCGCCCGCTGTAGTTGTGCGCCGGCAAACCGCAGCGGATCGTTGATGGCCAGCCGGTAGTGCTGCACTGGCGAGCCCGCGGGCGCGCTGCCGAAGGCATACAGCGTGGGCGAGTTCGGGGCGCGGTAGAGATTGATGTTCGCGGGCGAGTGCGTGGCACCGGTGTGCATCGTGTTGCGCAGCGTACCCACCCCGTCCGCGGGGTCGAGCGTGACGCGGGTGGGCCAGCCGGGGCGGTTCGCCGGATGCACGGTGGCCGTCATGGTGTTTTCGTCGACCGTGAGTGCCGAGGCGGGCGCGGCGTACCAGTTCTGCAGGTCGCTGGCTTCCCAGCCAGGGCCGAGGCGCGGGCCGGTGAAATAGCGGGCGTCGGCGATCAGGTTGCCGCGGATGCGACGGATGCCGCGCGCGATCAGCTGACGGGCAAGCTGGTCGGCCCAGTCGGCGGTGGCATCGGTTGCGCCGAGCGACGGGTCGCCCATGCCGTACAGCACCAGCGGTCCTTCCAGGGTGCCTTGCCTGATCGGTCCGGTACCCAGCAGGCGGGTGGGAATGCGGTAATTGGCGCCGACCGTGTCGAGGCTCAGCGCGGCGGTGTATAGCTTCGCCGTGGACGCAGGCAGCAGCAGGTGGTCGGGACGATAGCTGTACAGCGTGTCGCCGCTGTCCAGCGACACTACCTTGATGCCCCAGGCGGCACCGGCGAAACGCGCCTGGTGGATGATCGCGTCGATCTGCCCGCCCAGCGCGGCGATCGAATGCGCAGCCGGTGCCGGCGGGGCCTGCGCGAACGTTCCAGTGGGCAGAAGGAGGGCGAACGTGGCGAGGACAAGGGCGGCGAGGTGGGCGCCAGGGCGCGTCGGCGGGGTCTGCTTCATCCGACGAGTATCCCGCAGCGGTGCCATGCTCAGCCAGTTGCCGGGCTGGCGATCCATGCGCCACGGTGTCGCAGTCGCCATGCCATGAAACCGAGGCTGGCCCCGCGCATGGCCATGAAGGCCACGAAGGCGAGCCATAACCCGTTGTTGCCCCAGTCGCGGCAGGCCCATGCAAGCAGCCCGAAAAGCAGCGCCGACAGCAGCATGCCGTTGCGCATTTCGCGGGCGCGGGTGGCGCCCACGAAAAGGCCATCGAGCAGGTAGCTCCACACGCCGACCAGCGGAAGGATCGCCAGCCAGGGCAGGGCGCGGTAGGCGATCCGGCGCACGGCCGGCAGGCTGGTCTGCAGATCCACGAACAGGTGGCCGAAGCATGTAAAGAACAGCGCGAAGCCGAGGCTTCCCAGCAAGGACCATCCGCCCGCCACGACCAGTGCCCGGTGCAGACTGGCGGTATCCCGGGCGCCGATGGCGTGACCGGTCAGCGCCTCGATCGCGTTGGCGAAGCCGTCCAGCCCGAAGGCGGTCACCATCAGCCCGTTCAGCAGTAGCGTGTTCGCTGCGACCACGGCATCGCCCAGCCGCGTGCCGAGCAGTGACATCGAGAAGAACACCGCAACCAGCGCCAGCGTGCGCAGGAAGATGTCGCGGTTGACCAGCAGCAGCGGCCGCCAGTGCGTCCACTTGCGCATCGCCTGCCAGTCGGCCCGGCCGCCCAGGTTGCGCAACATGCCGCGCGCGCGGTTCAGGCCGAACAGGGAGCCACACCACACGCCGCCGACCGATGCGCATGCGATGCCCGGCACCCCCATCTTCAGTCCCGGCACCAGCAGCAGGTTCAGTGCGATGTTGACCAGGTTGGTCACCAGCAGCAGATACAGTGCGGAACGTGTGTCGTGCTTGCCGATGAACCAGCCTGCCAGCGCATAGTTCAGCATCGCCGCAGGCAGGCCGAACAGCCGCAGGTGCAGGTACTGCAGGCCCAGGCTGCCCAGGGCGGCGGACGGGTGCATCTGCGCGATTAACCATGGCAGTACCGGCCACATCAGCGTGCCCGCTAAGAGGCCCATGACTGCCGCCAGCAGCAGCGCCTGCGCCAGGATCGTGCGCAGCGCCGTTCCGCTGCCGCTGCCGTGCGCCTGCGCGGCAAAGCCGGTCGTGCCCATGCGCAGGAAGCCCATGCACCATACCGGCAGGGTGTAGATGGCACTGCCCACCGCAACGGCCGCAAGGTCGCTGGTGTGCGGCAGGTGGCCGGCCACCGTGCTGTCCACCAGCGTCACCAGCGGAACAGACAGGTTGGACAGGATCATCGGCGTGGCCAGTGCCCAGACGTGTCGATGGGTCGGGCCGTGGCGCCAGTCGGCCAGCAGGGTTGCCATGTCTTCGGGGTTCCGGTGGGTGGTGCATTCTGGCTTGGCGGCGCGGCTGCTCCGGGAAGGCGTGGCGCCGATCTGTTAGGCTGTTCGTTCGTACCGGCGCAGAACCGGTCCATTCACACGTTACCGGAATTTCCCACGATGCAGATCGCACCGCGCACCGTCGCCTCCTTCCATTACACCTTGACCGACGATGCCGGCCAGGTCGTCGACAGCTCCGCCGGGCGCGAGCCGCTGCCCTACATGCATGGCCAGGGGCAGATCGTGCCGGGCCTGGAAAAGGCGATGGAAGGCCACCAGGTCGGCGACAAGTTCAATGTCGATGTGGCGCCCGCCGAAGGCTATGGCGAGCACCAGCCGGAGCTGATCCAGGCCGTGCCGCGCAGCGCTTTCCAGGGCGTGGACAACATCCAGCCGGGCATGCAGTTCCAGGGCCAGGGGCCGCAGGGCGTCTTCAACGTCACCGTGACCAAGGTCGAGGACGAGACCGTGCACATCGACGGCAACCATCCGCTGGCCGGCAAGACGCTGCACTTCGCCATCGAGGTGGTCGAAGTGCGCGAGGCCACCGAAGAGGAACTGTCCCACGGCCACGTGCACGGTGCCGGCGGCCACCAGCACTGAGCATTGCCACTTCGGTTGCATGCGCGAAGGCCCGGGATACCCCGGGCCTTCGTCGTTTCCGGCGATCGATCGTTCAGTACCAGTCGAGCAGCGAGATGCCCAGGCCCAGATAGGTGGCGTTGTGGTTGTAGTCGATCAGGCTCTCGCCGTAGCCCTTGAATACCTGCATGTAGCCGCGCACGTTGCCGGCCAGCGGAAAGCTCCAGGTAAACCGGGCGGCGCCATGGCTGCGGCTACCCCCACGCAGCGAGTGGCGCACCATCAGGCCGAATTCCTGGCCGTGCCATTCATGCACCAGTTGCATGTCGGCGCGGCCCACGTAGTTGCTGATGTCGGGGTTGTTGTCGTCCTTGCGTGCCTCGGGAATACGCCACCAGGGACGGATCATCAGCGTCCAGCCGTCGCGTTCGAAGCCGAAGTCGGCGATCACGCGATTCCAGCTGCGCGACAGCGGGTCGGCGCGCCCATTGGACTGGTGGTTCAGGCCAATACCGAACATCCGGCCTTCCCAGCCCAGCAGGTGATAGTGCGTGCCGAACACCAGGATCGCTTCGGGCTGATAGTCGGTTTCGCGGAACGGGCGCGAGATCCTGGCGTTGTAGGCCTGCCAGCGCGATGACTGTGTATAGCCCACCCATAGGTCGCCCTTGTCGCCGAACACGCCCTGCCAGATCTTGGTCTTCAGGCTGAGCTGGAATTTCATTTCGATGTTCTGCAACTGCTGCGCCGTACGCACCGTGTTGTTCGGGTTGGGGCTGGTCGGGCGATTGTTCTGGTTGCTGGTGACGAAGATCGGCAGTACGTACACCGGCCGGTAGCCACGGATGTTGAAGGTGCCGAGCTTGCTCCCGCGCGACAATTCCCAGCGGCTGTCGAGCAGCGACATCGGTTTGCCGGGTCTGCCGGATCGGCCGGCCAGCGGAATATCGTGGACGAACACATGGTCGTCCGGCGGCAACTGTGGCACCGGGCCGGACTGTCGCTTCCGGGCGGCCGGCAACTGGTCGCGGCCGGTGGCCTTGTCGTAGCAGGCAAGGCGTTGCGCATCGTTCTCGATGGCCGTGCAGGCGCGGATATCCATCGGATCGGGGTTCTGCGCATGGCCGGGCAGACTCAGCAGGCTGGCGACCAGGGCGGCAGCGACGGCAGTCGGCTGTTTCTTCATGAAGGGCTCCGCAGGGCGCCGTTCCTGGCGCGGGCATGGCCCAGTGTAGCCGGCGTCCGCGACAGGTAAAAAAACGCCGGTCACATGGCGTGACCGGCGCCTGCCGGAGAGTCTGGCCGGTTGATGACCTGCGCTTTCAGTTCAGTTGTTTCACCCAGCGCGCGTACTCGGCCTTGCTGATATGGCCGTCGTGGTTGCTGTCGGCGAACCCGAAGTCGTTGGCCAGCGGCGGATACGATGCGGCTTGGGCCCGGGTGATCCATTTCTTGCCGCCGGAGAGCGCCGCGAAGTCCGGCGCGCTGCCGACGGCAGGAGCCGCAGCCGGCTTCGAGTCGATCGTCACCTGGCCCTGCGGGGTGTTGAACGTGGTGCTGCTGGTGTCGCTAATGGCCGGCTGGCCCTGCGCCAGCACCTGGCCGGCCAGCAGCAGGCCGCCGGCCAGTGGAAGGACAAGTAGTGAACGGAAATTCATCGTCGTTACTCCTTAATGAAGATGGATGACGGCGCACGTCGGATGGCCGTTGCTAAGGTCTCCATGCTCACCGGGTACGCTAGCAAGCGTTCCGTCGACAAGGACTCAAAATGCCGGCAGTAGTTTCGTGAAGGCGGTGCATGCGTTGGGCAAATCTTCAGTTGTCGCACCGTCATTGACCGTAGCCCAGGCCAGGCTCGTGCAGCTGGCGGCACAGGGGCTGCTTCACGCACCGCGCCGTCGCGCGCGGCGCGAGGACATGGTGAATGCCATCGCGCAGATGCGCCTGTTGCAGATCGACAGCATCCACGTGGTGGCCCGCAGCCCCTATCTGGTGCTGCATGCACGGCTTGGGTCGTACCCGGCCGAATGGCTGGAGCAGGCGCTGGCCGATGGCTGGCTGGCCGAATGCTGGGTGCACGAGGCCTGTTTCGTGCCGGCAGCCGACGTTCCGCTGCACCGGGCATGGCGCGACCAGCGGGCCGGGCATTGGGCCTATCGCCATGCACAGCGCATGCGGCGCGAACAGGCGGCAGGCATGGATGCGCTGCTGGAGCGGGTTCGGGCCGGTGGACCGGTGCGCGCTGCCGATTTCGAGCGTGCCGATCGCGGCAAATCAGGCTGGTGGGAATGGAAGCCCGAAAAACGCTGGCTGGAAGCGTGGTTCGCCGAGGGCGAGCTGATGGTGGCGCGGCGCGAGCGTTTCCAGCGGGTCTACGATCTGGCCGACCGGGTGCTGGCCCGTCTGCGGCCGCCCATCGATCCGGCCATGACCGGTATGTCCAGTGAGCAGTTGCGCCAGCGCTTTATTGTCGACACGGTCCGGGCGCTGGGGGTGACGAGCGCACGCTGGATTGCCGACTACTACCGCTTGAAGCCGGCGGTCGACAGGCAGGAACTGCTGCCGCTGCTGCTGTCCGGTGAACTGGTGGAACTGGCGGTCGCGGGCTGGAGCGAGCCGGCCTATGCGCATCGCGATCATGCCGACCTGCTGGAGCGTGCGCGAGGCGGGCGGCTGCGTGCGACCCATACGGCGCTGCTCTCGCCGTTCGATCCGCTGGTCTGGGACCGTGCCCGTTTGCTTGGCATGTTCGATTTCGACTACCGCATCGAGTGTTACCTGCCTGCGGCGAAGCGTTGCTACGGTTACTACGTGCTGCCGATCCTGCAACGCGGTCGGCTGGTCGGACGGCTGGACGCCAAGGCGCATCGAGCCGATGGCGTTTTCGAGGTGAAGGCGCTGTTCCTGGAACAGGGGGTGGAGGTGTCGCCACGATTGCTTCAGGACCTGGCTGCCGCACTGGTTTCGACGGCGCGCTGGCATGGAACGCCGCAGGTCCGGTTGGGGTGGTGCCAGCCATCGGCGTTGGCCGGAGCCTTGCGCAGGTCCGTGCGCGAACGGCAGGCAGAAGCGGGGTGACGGCGACGCCCGGTGCTGGATTCAGGGTGCGTCGGCGGTGCGGGGTGCGGGGCCGGAACAATTCAGGCCATGCAGCGCACTGCGGAGGTTGTTGCTCAGCGAGGCGCAGCGGCCGTCCAGGTAGGGGCGGGTGGCGGGATTCTGCGCCTCGTGCAGCAGAATCCGGCGCATCGCCAAGTAGTGGCTCTGCGTCTGGCCGGATGGATAGATGCCGGCGGCACGATGACAGGCGAGGTAGCTGGCCAGATAGGCGTCGCAGGCGGGGACGCCGGTGACCGGTGCGTAGCCCGGCCCCGACGTGCCCGGATTGACCGGTGGTGTGTGCCGGACCGGCTGCGAACTGCAGGCGGCCAGCAGCACGCAGATCAGACCGCCTGCGGCGATCCGTCGTGGCAGCGCGTTGTCCATGCGGTCGTTTCCTTGGGTACGGGGGAGGGGCGGGGACGCGGCGTCACTTTATCGCGGGCGACGCTGATCCGCCGCACGTCATTGTGTGCCATACATATGTAGCCGGTGGCTGAACCGCCTGCGGATGCCGCGGGAGGGATAGTCGCGCCGCGACGCAACTCCGGCTATGCTTACCGCGCTGTGTTTGCCGGGGTCACCAGAGTCATGTGACCCGATGCTGCCGATCAAGAACCGTCTCATCGCTCACCCCCTAGGGTTCCTTGCACACCAGTAAGCCGGCGTCGCGAAGTGCGGCCGCCGAGTCTATCCTTTGATACCTAGTGGAGTGTTTTATGTCTGATCGTCAGATCGGTACCGTCAAGTGGTTCAACGATGCCAAGGGTTTCGGCTTCATCAGCCGTGACAATGGCCCGGACGTTTTCGTGCATTTCCGCGCGATCACCGGCAATGGCTTCAAGAGCCTGCAGGAAGGCCAGCAGGTCAGCTTCAAGGTCGTGCAGGGCCAGAAGGGCCTGCAGGCTGACGAGGTGTCCGCCGCCTGATTGCCTTTTCGGCATCGGATTAGGAAAAAGCCGGGCGTTTTCGCTCGGCTTTTTTCATTTGGAAACAACGGGTTGATTTTCGATTCGAAAAGACGCGGCCTTCCAGCACTTGCATTTAAAAAATCCGTTATGCTTGGACACACTGTGTTTGCTCGGTCACGTGCGTGTCCTGGCGCGGTCTCAGGAATCCGTGTCGCTCCACTCGATCCTCAGCATGCCCAGTAAGGCGTCGGCCTTCGTGGTCGGCTGGTCTCAGTTTCAAATGTCAAGGATCGGAGTGAGTCATGTCGGATCGTGAGGTTGGCACCGTCAAGTGGTTCAACGACGCCAAGGGCTTCGGCTTCATCAGTCGCGAGAATGGCCCCGACGTCTTCGTTCATTTCCGCGCCATCACCGGCTCGGGTTTCAAGAGTCTGAAGGAAGGCCAGAAGGTGAGCTTCAATGTCGTGCAGGGCCAAAAGGGCCTGCAGGCGGATGAGGTTTCGCCCGAGTAAGTTCGGGCCGAGCGTGCAACAGAAAGGCCGGCGCAAGCCGGCCTTTTTCATGGAGCCCGTTTTACGGGGCTTGTGCAGTAACGCCGAATCGCTAGCCTGACAGGATGACTTCAGCCACTTCGCTCGTTGCCGACCATCACTCGATCGGGCCCGAAATCCTGTCGGTCACCGCCGCCGACGGTACGCGTTCCGAACTGCTGTTACTGACAGCGGAACCATCGCCGCGCCAAGTCTTGTACTGGCTTCCGGCGATGGGTGTCCCGGCGAAGCATTACCTGCCGCTGGCGATGGCCATGGCCGGGCAAGGCGTGGCTGTGGCGCTGCATGAATGGCGTGGCATCGGCTCGAGCGACCGTCGTGCCGGACGGCACGTGGACTGGGGCTATCGGGAACTGCTCGCGGCCGACCTTCCCGCGGGGGTGCAGGCGATGCGCGAGCGCTGGCCACAGGCCACCTGCACCCTCGGCGGCCACAGCCTGGGCGGGCAACTGGCCTGCCTGTATGCCGCGCTGCATCCGGACGCATTCTCCGGTATCGCCTTGGTCGCCAGTGGCGCACCGTACTGGCGTCGCTTCCGGCGTCGCTATGCCATTGGCGCGGCGTACCTGCTGGCACCGCTGCTGGCAAACACGCTGGGTCACCTGCCGGGGCGCCGCATCGGTTTTGGCGGCAACGAGGCGCGCGGCGTGATTGCCGACTGGTCGCGCAGCGGGCGCGGCGGGCGCGGCGGGCGTTATGCGGCCAAGGGCCTGGGCGTGGATCTGGAACAGCGCCTGGCCTTGTTGCGACAACCGGTGCTGGCACTGCGTCTTCGCGACGATTGGCTGGGGCCGGCCGCATCGCTGGGCTGGCTGCTGGGCAAGATGCCGCGGGCGCTCCAGCAGACCGACGTGATCATGCCGGACGAACTCGAAGGCCGGCCTGCGGATCATTTCGCGTGGATGAAGCAGCCGGATGCGATTGCGTCGCGCATGGCAGGCTGGATCGATGCGCGGAACGCAGCGTTCCTGGTACCGGGCACTTGAAGTCGGCGTGATGTGCAAGCATGTGCCTTACTCCCCCCGTAGGCACAAGGCGTTTCCATGGCTCGGCTTTTTGAACCCTTCACGCAACGCGACCTGACTCTGCGCAACCGCATCGCGGTGGCACCGATGTGCCAGTATTCCGCCGTCGACGGTCTGCCCGACCACTGGCATCTGGTGCATCTGGGGAGTCGGGCGACCGGCGGTGCGGGCGCCGTGCTGGCCGAGGCTACGGCGGTATCGCCGGAGGGGCGCATTTCGGCACAGGACACCGGTATCTGGAACGATGCGCAGGTGGCTGCCTGGCAGCCGATCACGGCGTTCATCGAGGCGCAGGGCGCCGTGCCTGGCGTGCAGTTGGCGCATGCCGGGCGCAAGGCCAGCGTGCATCAGCCCTGGCGTGGCGGTGGCCCGCTGACGGCAGTGGAGGGTGCGTGGGCCACGGTGGGACCGTCAGCCCTTCCGTTCGACGACGGCTGGCATGTGCCGCAGGCCCTGGACGAAGCCGGCCTGCGCAAGGTCATTGCCGATTTCCGCGCGGCGGCACAGCGCGCGCTGGACGCCGGCTTCAAGCTGGTCGAGGTGCACGGCGCCCATGGCTACCTGTTGCACCAGTTCCTGTCGCCGCTGAGCAACCATCGCACCGACAATTACGGCGGCAGTTTCGACAACCGAACCCGGCTGCTGCGCGAGGTGGTCGCCGCGATACGCGAAGTGTGGCCGGAAGGCCTGCCGGTCTGGTTGCGCATTTCCGCCACCGACTGGGCCGAGGGTGGCTGGAATGCCGAGGAAAGCGTCGAGCTGGCGCGGCAGGTGAAGCTGTTGGGCGTGGACCTGATCGACGTGTCCAGCGGTGGTCTGGTACCGCATGTGAAGATTCCGCTGGGGCCGGGTTACCAGGTGCCGTTCGCGGCACAGATACGTCGCGAGGCGGATATTCCCACCAGTGCGGTGGGGCTGATCACCGAAGCTGCCCAGGCCGAGGCCATTCTCGCGGAGGGTGCCGCCGACGTGATATCGATTGCACGCGAAAGCCTGCGCGATCCGTACTTTCCGCGTCGCGCCGCGCACGAGCTCGGCGCATCCATCCAGGCGCCGGTGCAGTACCAGCGGGCCTGGTGAGCAGCAACGGCGACCAGCAGGGAGACAAGGCATGAAGGCAACACCGCAACAGGTCAAGGGCCGGCTGCACGATCTGGGCGACGGTTTCAGCGTGCGTCGGCTGCTGCCCGTGCTCGACGCGCGCCACGTCGGTCCGTTCGTGTTCTACGACCACATGGGGCCGGTCGATCTGGCGCCGGGCAAGGGTATGGATGTCCGGCCTCATCCGCATATCGGGCTGGCTACCGTCACCTGGCTGTTCGAGGGCACGATCCGCCACCGCGACAGCCTCGGCAGCATGGCCGACATCACCCCCGGTGCGGTGAACTGGATGACCGCCGGTCGCGGTATTACGCATTCCGAGCGTACCCCGCCGGCGGCGCGATCCAGTGGCCAGCGCATGCATGGTGTGCAGGTGTGGGTGGCGCTGCCGCAGGCGGATCAGGAAGTCGCCCCGGAGTTCCACCACTATGATGCCGGGGCGCTGCCGAAGATCGTCCTGCCCGGTGCCCGGCTCGTGCTGATCGCCGGGCAAGCCTACGGCGAGACCTCGCCGGTGAAGGTGTTCGCGCCGATGTTCTTCGTCGAGGCACAGCTCGATGCCGGCGCAACCCTGGCGTTGCCGCTGGAGCACGCCGAGCGCGGCGTGCATGTGGTGGAGGGTGCTGTCGAGTGGGACGGCACCCAACTGGTGGCCGGCGAGATGGCAGTGCAGTCCGGCCCGTCGGCACCGGCGCTGCACGCACGCGAATCCAGTCGCGTGATGTTGTTCGGTGGTGCGCCGTTGGATGGCGAACGTCACCTGTGGTGGAACTTCGTATCCAGTTCGACCGAGCGGATCGAACAGGCCAAGGACGACTGGCGCCACCAGCGCTTCGGTAAGGTGCCTGGCGACGAGGACGAGTTCATTCCGCTACCGGACTATTGACCTCCAGACGCTTGGTCCAGGGCCCGGACTTGCGAGGTGAGCGGCTTCGCGCGAGGCTGGGCGCTGCCATCCGACGGGGCGCATCCATGGCCGAGTTCTCCAGCTTTCGCGAGTTCTATCCGTTCTACCTCGGCGAACATCGCGACCGGCGCTGTCGCAGGATGCATTTCGCCGGCAGCACACTGGTCCTGCTGGTGATTCTGCTGGCGATCGTCAGTGCTCGTCCGGCCTGGCTGTGGCTGGCGCCGGTAGCTGGTTACGGTTTTGCCTGGGTCGGTCATTTCGCCTACGAGAAGAACCGCCCCGCCACCTTCCGCCATCCGCTCTACAGCCTGCTGGGCGACTGGGTGATGTATGTGCAGGTGTGGCGCGGCAAGGTGCGGCTCTGAGTCGAGCCGCGACCGCTCAGCGGAACGCCTGGTGGCAGGATTGGCAGGCATGTCCGACGGGCTTGAGTACGACGGCCAGTGCCGGGCAGTCGGCGGGCGCGGCCTGCACGGCGGCGCCGAGTGCCTGTTGCAGGTGCGTGGTGTCTTCCACGAAAGCCTTGGGCGTATTCGGGAACGCGGCCGGAATGTCGCCCGCGATCGCCTGCATGTGCTGCAACTGGCCGAGGCTGGCGGTCGCATCGCAGCGCTTGGCCTTCAGCTCGTCCTGCAGTTGGTGCATGTGATAGCCCATGGTGATCATCACGGCCTTGGGCATCGGATTGCGCTGGTTGAGGACGTTCATCACCGGTACGGTGCCGAGAATGCCGATGGCCAGGCCAAGCACGATCAGTAGGGCTGCACGCATGTTATCGGGGTCCGTGGTGACGAAGTCGCCGAGCATAACCCAGTCTTTCGTCGTTGCCGCGCGGGTCCGATAAAATACGGGTTTTGGCGAATCCGGTGCAGGCCCGCAGGGCCGTCCGGGGGGCTTTACCGCAGGCATTCAGAGCATGAGCGAACCGAATGATCCCGCCGAGCGTTTTGCCGGCGTCGAACGACTTTATGGCACTGGCAGCGTCACCCGGCTGGCGGACGCGCACGTCTGCGTGGTCGGCGTCGGCGGGGTAGGCTCCTGGGCGGCCGAGGCACTGGTGCGCAGTGGGGTGGGGCGACTCACCCTGATCGATGCCGACGAAGTGTGCGTGTCCAATACCAACCGGCAACTGCATGCGCTGGACGGTGAATACGGCAAGCCCAAGGTGGGCGTGATGGCCAAGCGCCTGCACGCGATCAATCCGACGTTGCGCCTGGAAGCGATCGAGCGTTTTCTCACCACGGGCACGCTGGACGAACTGCTCGACCGTGGCTACGACGTGGTGCTGGATGCCTGCGATGCGTTCCGCGTCAAGCTGGAAATGATCGCCTGGTGCCGGCGTCGCAAGTTGCCCATCGTCACCGTCGGCTCGGCGGGCGGACGGACCGACCCGACCCAGATCCGCGTGCGCGACCTGTCGCGTACCGAGCACGACGCGATGTTCAGTCTGATTCGCAAGAAGCTCCGTAGCGACTTCAATTTCCCGCGCAGCCCGCAGCGTTATTTCGGGGTGCAGGCCGTCTATTCGCTACAGAACGTGCAGTATCCGCAGCCCGACGGCACGGTCTGCGGCACGCGTCCACCGGGAGGCGATGCCCTGAACCTGGCGTGCGGCGGCGGCCTGGGGGCCGCGACCCACATCACCGGCGCCTTCGCCTTTGCGGCCGTAGGCAAGGTGCTGGAGAAATTGCTCGGAAAAGGTGAGAAGTGAAAATCAGGAGCGAGCAGTGAGTAGTGAGAGATAAAGCGCAGAGCGTCCGGTTTGCGGACTTGCTCTCACTTCTCACTCCTCTCCACTCGCTCCTCGCCCCAATCACCAGCCCATGTAATGCCCGCCATTGATGGCGAGATTGGCGCCGGTGATCCAGGCGGCTTCGTCGGTGGTGAAGAAGGCCACGGCGTGGGCGATTTCCTCGGGCTTGCCGAGGCGGCCGACCGGGATCTGCGCCACGATCTTCTCGCGGACTTCCTCGGGCACCGCCATCACCATGTCGGTGCCGACGTAGCCGGGCGAGACGGTATTGACGGTGACGCCGAACTTCGCGTTTTCCTGGGCCAGCGAGATGGTGAAGCCGTGCATGCCAGCTTTCGCCGCGGCGTAGTTGGCCTGGCCGTACTGACCCTTCTGGCCGTTGATCGAGCTGATCTGCACGATGCGGCCCCACTTGCGCGCCCGCATGCTTTCGATCACCGGACGGGTGACGTTGAAGCAGGCGTTGAGATTGGTGTTCACCACGTCGTTCCACTGCTGGTAGCTCATCTTGTGGAAGGTGGTGTCGCGGGTGATGCCGGCGTTGTTGACCAGGATGTCGATCGGGCCGAGCTTTTCCTCGATGGTGCGGGCCATCGCCTCGCAGGCGGCTGGATCGGACACGTCGGCCTCCACCATGAAGACGTCGATGCCTTCGTCGGCCATCTGCTTGCGCCAGGCCTCGGCCTTGGCGGCATTGCGGTAGTTGGTGGCAACACGATGTCCTTGTCCGGCGAGGTAGCGCACGATGGCGGTGCCGATACCGCCGGTGCCGCCAGTGACCAATGCCGTGCGTTGCGCCATGGTGTATCTCCTTTCTTAGCTACGATTGCGTGGGTAATGGTGAGTCGTTAGCGGTGCAGGACCGCCACCGCATGCATGCGGTGATTATGTCCTACGATTCACTTATACCCGCTATCGCGGCACGACGGTTGCCGCAGCGCGACAAATGTGCGGGATCGAAATCAACCAGCGCACGATCGAGCAGCTCCGCTGGGTCGGAGGCGTCCGATTCAACCGTCAGCCCAAGAAAGGACAGCGCGCTGCGCAGTGCCGGCAACGGGTTGGCCGGGTCGACCGGATGGGCAGCATCGGACTTGGACAACTTGCGTCCCTGTGCGTCCAGCACCAGCGGCAGATGAAGGTAGCCGGGTGTAGGTAGCCCGAGCAGGCGCTGCAGATGGATCTGCCGTGGCGTGGCGTCCAGCAGGTCGCTGCCGCGAACCACCTCGGTGACGTCCTGAAAGGCATCGTCCACCACGCAGGCAAGCTGATAGGCGTAGAAGCCCTCGACCCGGCGGATCACGAAGTCGCCCACCGATTCGCGCAGATTCTGTCGTTGCGAGCCTTGCAGGGCATCCTCGAAATGGATGTCCAGATCAGGTGCACGCAGTCGCCAGGCCGGCGCGCGTCCTTCGATGGGGGAGGCTACGCAGCGGCCATCGCGATGCAGCCCCCCGGATGCAGCCAGGTCGCTGCGGCTGCACCAGCACGGGAACACCAGGCCGGTGGCGCGCAGTTGTTCGAAAGCCGCGTCGTAGGCCGGCTGTCGCGTCGACTGGAACAGCGGCGTGGCATCGGCGGTCAGGCCGAAGGCGGGCAGGGTGGCCAGCATGTCGGCGGCGGCCCCGGCGACTTCGCGGGGTGGATCGATGTCCTCCATCCGCAGCAGCCACTGCCCGCCGGCATGCCGGGCGCACAGCCAGCTGCCCACGGCGGCGACGAGGGAACCGAAATGCAGGCATCCGGTCGGAGAGGGGGCGAAGCGTCCTCGGTAGGTCATGCAGACATTCTAGGATGCCTCGCCCGGCGCTGATGCCCGGATGACGGGTGTCGGTGCGTGCCGGATCTCTTGAAAGCGGCCGCCAGCGCCCCGATTTTTGCGATTCGCAGCCGCCGTTTCCATCCACGACTGTCTCGAGAGTAGACCCATGCGCCGCATAGCCCTGTTCCTCGGTACCAATATTGCCGTCCTGCTCCTGCTGAGCATCGTCTGCCACCTGTTCGGGGTGGACCGCTATGCCGCCGTCCAGAATGCCGGCGGTATCACCGGCCTGCTGGTCTTTGCCGCGATCTTCGGCATGGGCGGTGCCTTCATATCGCTGGCCATGTCCAAGCAGATGGCCAAGTGGACCACCGGCGCCCAGATCATCGAGCAGCCGCGCAACGAAAACGAGCGCTGGCTGCTGGACACGGTTCGCCAGCATGCCCAGCACGCCGGTATCGGCATGCCCGAGGTCGCGGTGTACGACGCACCCGAGATGAACGCCTTCGCCACCGGCATGACCAGGAACAGCGCGCTGGTGGCGGTCAGCACTGGCCTGCTCCAGCAGATGGACCGCGAGCAGGTGGCGGCCGTGCTGGGGCACGAGATCGGCCACGTCGCCAACGGTGACATGGTGACCATGACCCTGATCCAGGGCGTGCTGAATACTCTGGTGATCCTTGCCGCACGCGTCATCGGCCAGCTGGTGGACAGCTGGATGTCCGGTGGCCGCAACGACAATCGCGGTGGCAGCGGTATCGGCTATTTCGTCACCGTGATGGTGCTGCAGGTGGTGTTCGGCCTGTTCGCATCGATGATCGTGATGGCCTTCTCGCGCTGGCGCGAGTTCCATGCCGACGCCGCCGGTGCGAAACTGGCCGGCCGTGGGGCGATGATCTCCGCATTGCAGCGTCTGCAGGTCGATCATGGCGAGAACAGCCTGCCCAAGACCCTGGCTGCATTCGGTATTTCTGACCGCATGGGAACCGGTCTGCAGCGGCTTTTCATGAGCCATCCGCCGTTGGAAGAGCGCATCGAGGCGCTCCGCAAGGCCGCCACGGCAGCCTGATCCATCTGCCTTTTCCCTGACAGGGAAAAGGCGCGCGGTGAGGGGCGGGACATGGCGTTCCGCACGATGCTCACCCGCCATCTGATTCGACATTCAACCCTGGACGTATCACGCATGAACGCACCCGCTAGCGAAACCCGCAAATTTGAAGCCGAAGTCGCCCAGGTCCTGCACCTGGTGACCCATTCGCTCTACTCGCACAAAGAGATCTTCCTGCGCGAGCTGGTCTCGAACGCCTCCGATGCCTGCGACAAGCTACGCTTCGAGGCGCTGGCCCATCCGGAGCTGACCGCCGGCGACAGCGAACTGCACATCGACGTGAGCTGGGACCCGGACGCGCGCACGGTCACCGTGCGCGACAACGGCATCGGCATGACCCGCGACGAGGTCGTCGCCAACATCGGCACCATCGCCAGCTCCGGCACGCGCCGATTCCTGGAAGCCATGGGCAGCGAACAGAAAGCCGATGCGCGCCTGATCGGACAGTTCGGCGTGGGCTTCTATTCGGCCTTCGTGGTTGCCGACAAGGTCACCGTGCTGACCCGTCGCGCCGGTGCGGCGGCGACGGATGGCGTCAAGTGGGAGAGCGACGGCAAGGGTGAGTACCTGCTGGAGTCGGCGGAACTGGCCGAGCGCGGCACCACGATCGTGCTGCACCTCAAGGCTGACGAGGACGAGTTCCTGAAGGGCTGGGAGCTGCGTTCGCTGGTGCGCAAGTATTCCGACCACGTGGCCTTCCCGATCCGCCTGCCGGTGGAGAAGGACGGCAAGCCCAGCGACGAATGGGAAACCATCAACGCGGCGTCCGCGCTGTGGACCAAGCCCAAGAGCGAGATCAGCGACGAGGACTACATCGGTTTCTACAAGTCGCTGGGGCATGATTTCAGCGACCCGCTGGCCTGGACGCACAACCGGGTCGAGGGCAGCCAGAGCTTTACCACCCTGCTGTACATCCCGGCTCAGCCGCCGTTCGACCTGATGATGGGCGGGCGTGACGAGCGCAAGGGCCTGAAGCTCTACATCAAGCGCGTCTTCATCATGGACGCGGCCGAGGAGTTGCTGCCCAACTACCTGCGCTTCGTGCGCGGCGTGGTGGATGCCGACGACCTGCCGCTCAATGTCAGCCGCGAGATCCTGCAGCAGAACCGGCAGCTGGAGCGCATCAAGGCCGCGTGCGTGAAGCGTGTGCTCGACCTGATCGACAAGCTGGCCCGCGACGAACCCGAGAAGTTCGCCACCTTCTGGAAGGCGTTCGGCAACACCCTGAAGGAAGGCATCGCCGAGGACCACGCCAACCGTGAGCGTATCGCCAAGCTGCTGCGCTTCGCCTCGACCAAGGGTGACGGCGCCAAGCAGGTGGTTTCGCTGGACGACTACATCGGTCGCATGGCGGTGGGCCAGGACACCATCTGGTACATCACCGCTGACAGCCATGCCGCTGCGTTGGGCAGCCCGCAGCTCGAGGCCTTCAAGGCGAAGGACATCGAGGTGCTGCTGATGTCCGACCGTATCGACGAATGGATGCTGGGTTCGCTCACCGAGTACGAAGGCAAGAAGATCCGCAACGTGGCCAAGGGCGAGTTGCCGCTGGACGAGGCCGACAAGCAGAAGCAGGAAGAAGCGACCAAGGCCGCCGAGCCGTTGCTGAAGAAGCTCAAGGAACTGCTGGGCGACCGTGTCGGTGACGTGAAGGTATCGGCGCGTCTCACCGACTCGCCGTCCTGCCTGGCTCTGGCCGATTTCGAGATGGCCCCGCATCTGGCGCGGCTGTTGCGCGAAGCCGGTCACGAAATGCCGGAAAGCAAGCCCACGCTGGAGGTGAATCCGGCGCACGCCCTGGTCAAACGCGTGGAAAGCGAGACCGACCCAGCCAAGGCTGGCGACCTCGCCAACCTGTTGCTGGAACAGGCCGAGATCGCCGCCGGTGCCCAACTGCCTGATCCGGCTGCCTTCGTGCAGCGCATGAACCGGGTGCTGCTGGGCTGATCTCGCATCCTGGTCGCTGTACCGGAAAAGCCCGCCACTTGGCGGGCTTTTTCATGAAGCGGCTAATCCGTGCGACGACGGCTGCATCCCCCGGGGCTGCGCTTGATGCATGATGAGCGGGTGCCGCGCGTGCGGCAGGGATGGCGAGCGGGACGCGGCATGAGTTCGATCGAACTGGTTCTGGCGATGTTGCTGGCGGTGGTGGCCAGCGGCTATCTGGTACGCATGCTGCCGTTCTCGTTGCCGCTGCCGCTGGTGCAGATCGCGCTGGGCGCGGCGATCACCGCCGTTTCCGGGCGTGGCGTGACGCTCGAACCGGAAGTGTTCTTCCTGTTGTTCCTGCCGCCGCTGCTGTTCCTCGACGGCTGGAGCATTCCCAAGAACGGCTTGTTGCGGGACCGCCGGGTGATCCTGCAGCTGGCCCTGGGCTTGGTGGTGTTCACCGTGGTCGGCGCGGGTTTTCTGATCCACATGCTGATCCCCGCGATGCCGCTGGCCGTGGCGTTCGCGCTGGCGGCGATCGTGTCGCCGACCGACCCGGTGGCGGTGTCTTCGATCGCGGCCCGGGTGCCGATTCCGAAACGAATGATGCACATTCTCGAGGCCGAGTCGTTGCTCAACGATGCCTCTGGCCTGGTCTGCTTCCGTTTCGCCGTGGCGGCCGCCATGACCGGCAGCTTTTCGCTGTTCTCGGCCTCGCTCACCTTTCTATGGCTGGCCTTGGCGGGTGTCGGCATCGGGGTCGCGTTCACCCTGCTGGTAAGCGTGGTGCAGCAGGGCATGTCGCGCAGGTTCGGCCAGGACAGCGGTTCGCCGATCCTGATCAGTCTGCTGACTCCGTTCGGTGCCTATCTGGTGGCCGAGATGATGCAGGCCTCGGGCATCCTGGCGGCGGTCGCCGCAGGCATGGCGATGAGCTACGTGGAACTCAGCGGTCGGGCTATGGCCAACATGCGCATGCAGCGCGCGGCGGTATGGGCCACCGTCCAGTTCGCGTTGAACGGTGTCGTGTTCGTGCTGATGGGCGAGCAGTTGCCGCGGATACTGCACGGTGCACTGGCCTCGGTGGCGCAGGGCGGACGCAGCAATCCGTGGTGGCTGCTGGTCTACGCGCTGGTGCTCAGCCTTGGGCTGGCCGTGTTGCGCTATGTGTGGGTACGGGTGTCGCTGCGGCTGAGTCGGCTGCGCGCCATGCGTCGTGGCGAGGTCCGCGAGAAGCCGCACTGGCGACTGGTGCTGGCGATGTCGCTGTCCGGCGTACGCGGCGCGATCACCCTGGCCGGCGTGCTGACCCTGCCGCTGGTGTTGCCCGATGGCACTCCGTTCCCGGCGCGTGACCTGGCCGTGTTCCTGGCCGCGGCGGTGATCCTGGTGTCGCTGCTGCTGGCAAGCCTTGGCCTGCCGGCGCTGCTGAAAGGGCTGAAGATGCCAGCGGAGACCGGTGAGGCGCAGGAAGAGGATTTCGCCCGGCGCAAGGCCGTCGAGCAGGCCATCGCCGCGATCGAGAAAGAGCAGCAGGTGCTGCTGTCGGGCATGCCGTCGACCGATGCGGACATCTGCACGCAGGCGGCCGCACGGGTCATCGCGCTCTACCGGCACCGGCTGGACGATCGCAGCGGGGACAACGGCGACGCGTTACAGCTGCGTAAGTCCGACCAGATCGAGCGTTCGCTGCGCCTGGCCGGGTTGCAGGCCGAACGCAACGAAGTCTTCGACCTGGCCCGGCACATGCGCATTTCCGACGAAACCTCACGCAAGCTGGTACGTGAGATCGATCTGGCCGAGGCGCGCTACCGCTGAGCCTCGGTAGCGAGCGCCGGCATCTCGTCATGTTCGGCCTGGCGCCAGGCGCGCAGACCGATGATCGCCAGTACCACGAAGCCGGCGTACAGCGCCGATGTGATCAGCAGCTGTTTGTAGATGTATTCGCCGACGTAGATCGCGTCGAGAATGATCCACAGCCACCATGCCGCGCAATGGCGGCGGTCCTGCCACCATTGCGCGACCAGGCTGAAGGCGGTCAACGCCGAGTCCAGCCATGGCAGTGCGGCATCGGTCCAGGCATGCATGACGTAGCCCAGGCACAGTGCCCCTACCGCGCCGACGCCGAGGTTGAGCAAGGCATGCGTGGGCTGCAGCCGTGCCACTCTCACCCGACGGTCCCGCCCCAGGTTCTGCTTCCAGCGGTACCAGCCGTAGGCGATGAAGATCGCGAAGGTGAGTTGCAGCAGGGTGTCGGAATACAGCCGGGCGTCGAGGAACACCCAGCCGTAAACCGCACAGGCCACGACATTGACCGGCCAGCTCAGCATGCGGCGCTGGGCGGTCAGCCATACGCCCCACACACTGAGCAGGGCGCCGATGAGTTCGGGCCAGTCCACCGTCACAATGCGTAGCTCATGGTCAACCGTGCCAGTCGTGGAGCGCCGGGGAACAGGTAGGCATCGCCGCCGGAGGTGCCGGTGTCGACCCAGTAGAAATGGTCGAACACGTTGTTCACCATCAGGCGCCAGGTCACCGCATGATGCGCCAGCGTGGTCTGGTAGCGCAGCCCCGCATCGAATACCTGCCAGGCCGGTGCGCGTACCGAACCGCTGGGCGTGGCGGGGTTGGACGAGGCATAGCGCCAGCCGCCCAGCAGGGTCAGCTGCGGCAGCACGGGCAGGCGCCAGGCCAGCATGGTACTGGCGCGCCAGCGCGGCACGTTTTCCACCTGGTGGCCGTCGTAGGCAGGCGTGCCGCTGTTCTCGGCCACGGCGCGGATGGTGCTGACGCTGGCATGCACGGTGAGGTTGTCGGTGAGTGCGCCATCAGCGTTCAGTTCAAGCCCGGTATGCACCTCGCTGCCCTGCTGCACGAAGGTGTAGCCGGCTGCCGTGGAGTCGGGCTTGGCGTACTGGTACGGCAGCGAGATGTGGAACAGCGCCGCGTTGAGGTCCAGCGCATCGCTGGCCTTCCACTTCAGGCCGGTTTCCCACTGTCGCGACAGGCGCGGACCGAGGATGGCATTGCCGTTGCTGGTCCAGAACGGCGAGGCGACGCCCAGCGACAGGCCCTTGGCGTAGCTGACATAGCCGGTCAATGCCGCCGTCGGTTTCCACAACACGGCGGCCTGCGGCAGCAGCTTTTCCATGCGCGTGTCACGCAGCTTGGTACCGTCGAAATCCCAGGTGCGTTCGTGCAGGCGCACGAACTGCGCGCCGGCCAGAACCTGCCAGTGCGGGGTCAGCGTCATCCGGTCCATGGCGAAGCCGGTATGTTGCCAGCTGTCCATCGTAGGCACTGGTGTCCCCGGCTGGTTCGGCGACGGCGGGAAGTACGGCGGGTTGGGCTGGTAGATGCTGGCGGTGCCTACGTAATCGTAAACGTAGGCGCGCTGGTTCAGCTGGCGCCTGAAGTCGCTGACTCCGAAAGTAAGCTGGTGACTCACCGTGCCGGTTTCGAAGCGGCCCTGCAGGACGGCGCGCACCTGGTCGTTGGTGCGGGTGTCGTCCGGGCTGCGCCAGTCGTACACGTCGTATTGGCCATCGGGGGCGAAGTAGTGCCCGGGAATGGCGGTGCCGTCCGCGCACACGCTGACGTAGTAGCAGCCGTAGGCGAAGGCGACGTTGTCGTCGATCAGTGCCCGGCTGTGGCCGGCCGCGAGGCGCAGCTGCCAGTTGTCCGACAGCTTCTGGATATAGCGCACGCTGGTGTTGGACGAGTGGATGCTGACCGGCTGCTGCCACGGCTCGTAGCCCAGCATGCGGGTCACGTCGACATGGGTCGGCAGCGTGGTACCGCCCAGCAACTGGAAGCCGGATACCGAGCGCTGCGCGCGTGCTTCGTAGTCGCTGTCCAGTTCGAGTTTGGCGTTTGGCGTGATGCGCCAGTCGGCGGCGATCGAATAGAAATTGCGCCGGCCGTTGGCCTGTTCGACGTAGCTGTGGGTGACGTCGTAGGCGGCGTTGACGCGCACGCCGAAGTTCGGTGTCAGCCAGGTGCCGTAATCGATAGCGGCGTAGCGCGAGCCGTGCGAGTCGGTGCCGAAGGTGACCTCGCGTACTTTCGCCGGGCGCTTGGTGACGTAGTTGATCAGGCCGCCCGGTTCCATCACGCCGGCCTCGATGCCGGCCAGCCCCTTGAGGATCTGCACGCTCTGCTTGTCTTCCGGCGACATGTCCTGTTCGCCGTTGACGATCAGGTCGTTGAAGCGGATGCCGGTGGCCAGGTCGATCGGAAAGCCGCGGATGGCGATGTCCTGGTAGTAGCCGACCGGCGCATAGTCGTCGCTGAGCGAGGCGTTCTGCCGGACCAGGTCGCGCAGGTTCTGGACCTGTGCATCGGCCAGCTGCTGGTGCGAAACCACGCTGATCGCGGCGGGCGTGTCGTGCAACGAAGCAGGGCCGTACACCGCCACGCTGCCGCTGGGCACGCGCGGCGCGGCCTGGCCATTCACCTGCACGGTGGGTAGCGACTTGGCCTGGGATTGGGCCGACTGGGTGGTGTTCTGGGCGCTGGATGGCGCGGTGGATGTCTCGGCGGCTCGGCTGCTGCCGATCGCGGCGAGCAGGGCCAGGGGGAGCAGTGCGGGTGCGGGCAATCGGATCGTGGGCATCGTCGTTCGTCGTCGTAGTGGTTGCGGACGAAGCGACGGCGGAACGCGCGGACGACCCGCCGGGACGGATCGCGCCTTTCCTCTATCAAGCTCCCTACGCCGGTGCAAACCGGATCAGGTTCCAAGGGACTCTCTCAGCCCGGCCTTCGCCGGGCACCCCCGCTTCTTTTTCTATTGAACCACGAATGACGGCCGCGTGCTCGCTGCCGTGCATCACCCTTCGCGGATGGTTTCCAGCAGGGCCTGTCCGTACGGGGTGCGGAACCACGCGGCGTGGCCGCGCAGGAAGGTGTCGTAGGCCACGTCGGCGTGTGCGAGCGTGTGCGTGGCTGCGCAGAAATACTCCACTTCAGACAGCGCGAAGTCCAGGTGAACCATGGGCAGCAGCGCGGCCAGCAGTGCGCGTTGGTCGCGCTCCAGCGGACGCACGGCGTGGTAACCGGAAAGCAGTGCCGTGGCGACATCGTGATGGCCGATGTCGCCGTCGACTTCAAGCCACGCGATCGCGTTGCGCTCGACCGCGGTAGCCAGGTCGAACAGTGCGAAGCTGCGCGCGGACAGGCCGAAATCGAGCACTGCCTCGATGCGGGCATCGGGCGCGTCGCTGCTCCAGCACAGGTTGGATACATGCCAGTCGCCATGCGTCCACAGGCGCGGCTGGCGTGCCAGCTGCGGCTGCGCCACAGCGTGGAACGGGGCGACTGCCGCGGCGATCTCGCGCTGCCAGTCGCGACCGGCCAGATAGGCGGCCAGTGCCGGTCGTTGCGGCAACTGGGCGGCCAGCGCCTGCAGCGGATCGTCCGCCTCGATCAAATCGCTGCGGGCGACCAGCCGGTGGCAGTCGCGCTGAGGTGCGGCATACCCTTCGGCGGCGTCGTGCAGGCGTGCCAGCATGGTGCCGGCGGTGTGCGCGTGTCGCAGCTCGCGCAATGGCACCCAGGACATGGTGTCGCGGTAAATATCGATGCCGGCCGCCGATGCATGCACTTCATAGGTGCTGTCGTCGATGGCGATGGCGGTGTGACCATCACGGTCGGCAAGTACAGCGGGTATCGGCATGCCCGCGGCACGCAGCCAGGCGATGAAGCGATGTTCTTCCGACAGCGTCGTCGTCGTGCGCACGCTGGCGTGGTGGCGCTTGACGAAGACACGCCCGCCTGCGGTATCGACCAGCGCGGCGGCGGACAGCGGACGCGGGCTGTGCCAGTGGATCGTTCGCGGTGCGACCAGTCCCGGGTAGCGCTCGAGCAGCGTCGCCACTTCGGTCGCGGTCAGCGGCGGCCAGTCGGGTGCGATCTCGTCGGCGGCGAGGCCGTGCACGCGGTGATCGGTTGTGCTCATGCGCGGGCGAAGGCCGTGGACGGAAAGCGGCCATTATCTCCGATAGGCCGCGCGTCTGCGTGCACCGGCGTGACGTGTGCCCGGTCCATCGCGTCTAATGGCGGCCTGACATGGCTTGAACCGGTTCTACGATGAGCGCGCTGCTGTTGCTGTTTGTCTGTCTCGTACTGGGCATGCTGGTGGCGCGTTTCGCGCGGCCGCCGTCGGGCATGGTGCACGGGATCAACTGGTGGGTGATCAACATCGCGCTGCCGGCGCTGGTGCTGGAACTGGTGCCGAAACTGAAGCCGAATCCGGAACTGTGGTTTCCGGTGGCGGCGATGTGGGTGGTGTTCCTCGGCGCATGGCTGTTGTTCGCGCTGCTGGGACGCTGGCGGGGCTGGTCGCGGCAACGGATCGGTGCGTTGGTGCTGGTGTGCGGGCTGGGCAATACCTCGTTCATGGGTTACCCGATGTTGCAGGCGCTGCACGGGCAGGCCGGGCTGTCGCTGGCGGTGGTGGCCGATCAGCTGGGCTGTTTTCCGCTGCTGGCGTCGCTGGGCGTCGTGGTGGCCTGCCTGTATGCGGGGCAGGCGCCGCAGCCGCGGGTGATCGTGCGGCGCATCCTCACCTTCCCGGCATTCGATGCCCTGATCGTGGGCATCGTGGTCGGCGCGCTGGGTGGCTGGCCGACATGGCTGGATGGCGTGTTCGGGCCGATCGGCAGCACGCTGACGCCGCTGGCGCTGTTCTCGGTGGGCCTGCAGTTCAGTTTCCGACCCGACCGCGGCGAGCTGGGTGCGATGAGCTGGGGACTGGGTTGGAAACTGCTTGCTGCACCGCTCGCCTGCTGGGTGCTGGGCGTGGTGTCTGGAGTAGGCGGTCTCGTGCTGACCGCCGGCGTGCTGCAGGCGGCGATGGCGCCGATGGTGTCGGCCGCGATCCTGGCCGACGAGTACGAACTGGAACCCGCGCTGGCGAATACGGTGCTTGGCGCCGGCATCGTGCTGTCGCTGCTGACCGTGCCGCTGGCCAACCTCTGGCTGCCCGCGGGGTGACACGTCACGGTGTGAGGAACATGTGAGTGCTGGTCGGCACGGAATGAATATGGTTGTTGAAAGTGAGAGAAAGCATGCCTCCAATGAATGAAGCCGACGCAGCCGGGCAGGGTGAGGTCCGCGTGGATGTCTGGTTGTGGGCTGCGCGGTTCTTCAAGACGCGCAGTCTCGCCAAGCAGGCCATTGTGGGTGGCCATGTCGATGTCAACGACGCCGGCTGCAAGCCGGCCAGGACGCTTCACGTGGGCGACCGCCTGCGCGTGACCCGTGGCGAGGAGCGCCTGGAAATTGAGGTGCTTGGGCTGTCCGAACGGCGCGGTCCGGCAAGCGTGGCGCAGACCCTGTACCGCGAGAGCGAAGCGAGCAGGAAGGTGCGCGAAGACGCGCGGATGCAGCGCCGCATGATCGGTGCGGCGGCACCGCCGAAACGTCCGGACAAGCAGGCACGGCGCGAACTGCGACGGTTGAAGGATTCCGGTTGAGTATTGCTTCGCAGATTTAGCGCGGTTGTTGCCCGAACATACACAAGGCCGGATGGCATGCCGTGTCATGCCAGCGCGCTCGTGGATGAACTGGGGGAGAAAGCGCCGTGATCGGATTCTTCAAGCGCATGTTCGGCCGGCTGGCCGTCGACAGCTTTCGTGGTATCGAGCTTCCGCGCAAGGCGGCGGTTGGCACACGCATGCTGGTGGTGGACGACTCGCCGACCATCTGCGCGGTGCTGGGGCGCATGCTGGAGCGCGACGGTTATGCGGTGCAGAAAGCCGTGGATGGCGAGAGCGCGCTTGAATGGGCCGGCGAAATGCAGCCCCAGCTGATCTTCTTGGATATCGTGCTACCCGGCATCAACGGTTTCGCCGTGTTGCGCGCGCTGCGTCACGATCCGCGCACCGCGCACATTCCGATCGTGATGATCAGCGGCAATCCGCAGGCGACCGAGCAGTTCTATGTGCAGCGCTTCGGTGCGGATGACTTCATCAAGAAGCCGTTCGGCCACGCCGAGGTCAACGCGAGCATCCAGCAACTGGTGCGTGCCGGCCGACTGGCCGGGCGTGCCGTGCCGTCGGCGGTGCCTGCGTTGCCGGCGGTGGTGCCGGCCAGTCACGTTTCCGGCGCGGCGGCCTGAGACGCCCCCCACTCACTCGCGTTCGCTGTCCTGATACACCGGCAGGTCGGGGTTTCGCCGGAAGGTGAAAATCAGGCTGGTCTCGATGTGCGCCACCTCGGCTCGAGTGGTGAACGCGTCCAGCGCGAAGTCGCGTAGATGGTCGCTGTCGTGCACCGCCACGTGCACCAGGTAATCGTTGGCACCGGCCACGTGATAGAACCCGAGCACTTCGCGCAGGGTCAGCAGGTAGGCGTGGAAGGCATCAAGGTCGCCACGTGCATGGCGGGCCAGCCGCACGCTGATCATGGCCTGCAGTCCGATGCCGACCGCCTGCGGCTGGATCTCCGCATGGAAGCCCTGGATCGCGCCGCTTTCGCGCAGTCGACGGACCCGCTCCAGTGCCGTGGACGGCGCCACGCCGATGCGTTCGGCCAGCAGCTTGTTGGGTAGCCGTGCGTTCTTCCGCAATTCGCGAAGGATGGCGAAGTCGGTTCGATCGAGATGCATGGAATGCCCTCTTGTCGAAATAAAATTCGACATGCTTCCTGATGAGTGTTCTTTGATTCTAGGCTTGCCCGATTCAGACGAATCATGGGTGCCCGATGCGCGACTCTACCCCGTTTCATCCGCAGACGCTTGCTGTCCATGCCGGCCGTGAGGACTTTGCCGAGCTGGGGGTGCATGCGCCGCCGCTGGACCTGTCCACCACGTACCCCGTGCGCGACCTGGCGACCGGAACCGAGAGCTTCGATGCGCTGGTCGGTGGCGCCGCCACCGCGGCCAACCCGATCTACGCGCGCCTGCACAACCCCACCGTGGCGCGTTTCGAGGCCGCCTTCGCGCAACTGGAAGGCACCAGCGATGCGGTGGCTTTCGGTTCGGGCATGGCCGCGATGTCGGCCTGCCTGCTGGCGGCGGGTCAGCGCGGCCGGCATGTGCTGGCTGCGCGTCCGCTGTACGGCACCAGCGATCACCTGCTGAATTCGGGGCTGCTCGGTATCGAGACCCGCTGGGTGGAGCCTGCCGGAATCGCCGCGGCCATCGATGCCGATACCGCACTGGTGATCATTGAGACGCCGGCCAACCCGACCCTCGACCTGGTCGACATCGCGGCCGTAGTACGCGCTGCGCAGGGCGTGCCGGTACTGGTGGATTCCACCTTCGCCACGCCGGTGCTGCAGCAGCCGGCGGCGCAGGGGGCGGCGCTGGTACTGCACAGCGCGACCAAGTTCATTGGCGGCCATGGCGACGTGATTGCCGGCGTAGTGGCCTGCGACAGTGCGTGGGCTGGTGCACTGCGCCAGGTGCGCGCCGCCACCGGCGGACTATTGCATCCGCTGGCCGCCTATCTGCTGCATCGTGGTCTGCCGACGCTGGGTCTGCGCGTGCTGCAGGCGCAGGAAAACGCGCAGCGGCTTGCCGAGATGCTGGAACGGCACCCGGCGGTGGCCAAGGTCTGTTATCCGGGGCTGGGAACGGTGGCGAATGCCCAGCTGGTGGGCTCGCAGATGCGCGGCCCGGGCAGCCTGATGGCGTTCGAGCTGCATGGCGGTCATGCCGCGGCGGCCACTGTGATGGCGTCGGTGGCGCTCGCCACGCCAGCGGTAAGCCTGGGGTCGGTCGATACGCTGATCCAGCATCCGGCGGGCCTGACCCATCGCGTGCTGGATGCGGATACACAACAGCGTTGCGGCATCACCCCCGGCCTGCTGCGGTTGTCGGTGGGTATCGAGCACGTCGACGACATCTGGGCTGATCTGGCTCAGGCGCTGGACGCGGCGGCGATGTCGCGGGTGGCCTGAAAGCGGTTCATCGACAACGTCGGTGTTCCGCGCGGTGACCATGGAAGGCCGGCGTCGATGACGCCGGCCTTCTGCGTGGATCAGGCCAGATCGAAGCGGTCCAGGTTCATCACCTTGGTCCATGCCGCCACGAACTCGCGGACGAAACGGTCCTTGCCATCGGCGCTGGCGTAGACCTCGGCCAGTGCGCGCAGCACCGAGTTCGAACCGAACACCAGGTCCGCGCGCGTGGCGGTGTATTTCAGCACGCCAGTGGTGCGGTCGCGGCCTTCGAACAGCTTGCCGGCAGGCTTCCATTCGGTCGCCATGTCCAGCAGGTTGACGAAGAAGTCGTTGCCGAGCACGCCGGGCCGGTCGGTGAAGATGCCGTGGCTGCTGCCGTCGTAGTTGGCGCCCAGCACACGCAGACCGCCGACCAGTACGGTCATCTCCGGTGCGGTGAGGGTCAGCAGCTGGGCCTTGTCCACCAGCAGGTGTTCGGCCGGGGTGTCCGCACCGTGCTTGAGGTAATTGCGGAAGCCATCGGCGTAGGGCTCCAGGTAGCCGAAGGACTCGACGTCGGTCTGTTCGGTGCTGGCGTCCACGCGGCCCGGCGCGAACGGTACCTCGAGATCGATGCCGGCCGCCTTCGCCGCCATCTCGATACCCACGCCACCGGCTAGCACGATCACGTCGGCCAGCGAGGCCTTGCCCGATGCCCGCTGGATTGCTTCCAGCTCCGGCAGCGCCTTGATGGCCCCGGCATTCACCGCCCAGTCCTTCTGCGGTGCCAGCCGGATGCGTGCGCCGTTGGCGCCACCGCGCTTGTCGCCGCCGCGGAAGGTCGAGGCCGATGCCCAGGCGATTGAGACCAGTTGCGTGACGCTGAGTCCGGAGGCCGCGATCTTTGCCTTCAGGTCGGCGATGTCGGCGGCGCTGGGCGTGTGCGTGGCGGCCGGCAGCGGGTCCTGCCAGAGCAGGTCTTCCTTGGGGATTTCCGGACCCAGATAGCGCGACTTCGGGCCCAGGTCGCGATGGGTCAGTTTGAACCATGCGCGGGCATAGGCCTCGGCGAAGGCGCCCGGGTCGTCACGGAAGCGGCGCGAGATTTTCCCGTAGGCCGGGTCGAAACGCAGCGACAGGTCGGTGGTCAGCATGGTCGGGCGACGCTTCGGCGAATCGGGCGTCGGACCGGGAATGATCGCGTCGACGTCCTTGGCCACCCACTGGTGCGCGCCGGCGGGGCTTTTCTCCAGCTCCCACTCGAAGTCGAGCAGGAACTTGAAGAAGTCGTTGTTCCACTGCACCGGTGTGCTGGTCCAGGTGACTTCCAGGCCGGAGGTGATCGCGTCCTTGCCCGAGCCGCTGCCGAAGTCGTTGGCCCAGCCGAAGCCCTGCGCTTCGAGCGGGGCCGCTTCGGGGGCGGGTCCCACATGGCTGGCCGGAGCGGCACCGTGGGTCTTGCCCAGGGTATGGCCACCGGCGATCAGCGCGACGGTCTCCTCGTCGTTCATCGCCATGCGGGCGAACGTCTCGCGGATGTCGTGCGCGGCGGCGACCGGGTCGGGGTTGCCGTCCGGGCCTTCCGGATTCACGTAGATCAGGCCCATCTGCACCGCGCCGAGCGGGTTGTCGATCGTACGTTCGCCGGGCTTGTTGTGCGCGTAGCGGCTGTTCGGCGTGGTGCTGGGTGCCAGCCACTCGGTCTCGTTGCCCCAGGACACGTCCTGGTCGGGTTCCCACACATCTTCGCGGCCGGCGGCAAAGCCGAAGGTGCGGAAGCCGGTGGACTCCAGCGCCACGTTGCCGGCAAGCACGATCAGGTCGGCCCAGGAAATCTGCTGGCCGTACTTCTGCTTGAGCGGCCACAGCAGGCGCCGCGCCTTGTCCAGGCTGACGTTGTCGGGCCACGAGTTCAACGGCGCGAAACGCTGCTGGCCGCGACCCGCGCCGCCGCGACCGTCACCGACGCGGTAGGTGCCGGCGCTGTGCCATGCCATGCGGATCATGAGGCCGGCATAGCTGCCGAAATCGGCTGGCCACCAGTCCTTCGAATCGGTCAGCACGGCCAGCAGGTCCTTCTTCAGCGCGGCGTAGTCGAGCTGCTTGAACGCCGCGCGATAGTCGAACGCCTTGCCCAGCGGGTTGGATTTCTCGGAATGCTGGCTCAGCAGATCCAGACGGAGCTGGTTGGGCCACCAGTCGCGATTGGTGGTGCCGCTCGCGGCGGGATGGAAGGGGCACTTCGCTTCGTCTGACATCGGTTTCTCCTTGGGCGTGGCTACCAGTTGGACGCGCCGGACCGGGGCCGCCGGTGCAGGCGGTGGGCCGGCCGGGTCGGGGGTGCGTCCAGACCAATCTACGCGGGCATGCCGATTGATTGAATTTGATTCTTCCAATGTCGACGATAGGGGAAGGCTATCGGCAAAGGCATGACCGCCAGACAGCGCAGCATGCCGCGCCTGCTGTGACGAAAAGGTGTCGCTGATGCGTCCGCGTCAGTGCAGCTGCTTGAGCCGGTAGAGCGCGTCGAGTGCCTCGCGCGGGCTCATCGCATCGGGGTCGATGCCTTCCAGTTCGCGTTCCACGGCCGAAGGCTGCGCCGGTGCGAACAGGCCCAGTTGGGCCGAAGGCTCTGCTGCGGCCGCGGGTGCAGCCGACAGTTGCGCGTGCATGCCACGTTCCAGTTCGGCCAGGGTGCGTCGCGCGTCGGCGATCACCGAGCGCGGCAGGCCGGCCAGCGCGGCCACCTGCAGTCCGAAGCTGCGGTTGGCCGGTCCTTCTTTCACCGCGTGCATGAAGACCAGTTGCTCGCCGTATTCCACGGCGTCCAGGTGCACGTTGGCGATACTGGGGTATTCGCCGGCCAGTTCGGTCAGCTCGAAATAATGCGTGGCGAACAGGGTGAAGGCACGGCTGCTGGCAGCCAGGTGCACTGCCGCCGCACGCGCCAGCGCCAGTCCGTCGTAGGTGCTGGTGCCGCGCCCCACCTCGTCCATCAGCACCAGGCTGTGCTCGGTGGCGTTGTGCAGGATGTTGGCGGTCTCGCTCATTTCCACCATGAAGGTGGACTGGCCGCGCGACAGATCGTCGCCCGCGCCGATGCGGGTGAAGATGCGGTCGACCGGGCCGATCGTGGCGGCACTGGCCGGTACGTAGCTGCCAATGTGGGCGAGCAGCACGATCAGCGCGTTCTGCCGCATGTAGGTGCTCTTGCCGCCCATGTTCGGGCCGGTGATGACCAGCATGCGACGCTTGTCGTCCAGCGCCAGGTCGTTCGGTTCGAATGGTTCGTCACGCACCTTTTCCACCACCGGATGACGGCCGCGTTCGATCGCGATGCCGGCCTCGTCGGTGAGCGTGGGGGCGCTCCAGTCCAGCGTTTCGGCGCGTTCGGCCAGGGTGGCGATCACGTCGAGTTCGGCAACCGCGGCGGCGGCCTGCTTCAGCGCATCCAGTTGCGCGGTCAGCGCGTCGAGCAGTCCCTCGTACAGGGCGCGTTCGCGCATCAGCGAACGTTCCTTGGCCGACAGCACCTTGTCTTCGAACTGCTTGAGTTCCTCGGTGATGAAGCGTTCGGCGTTCTTGGTGGTCTGGCGGCGGGTGTAGTGGGTGGGTACCTTGTCGGCCTGCGCCTTGGAGATCTCGATGTAGTAGCCGTGCACGCGGTTGTAGCCGACTTTCAGCGTGCTGATGCCGCTGGCGGCCTTCTCGCGATCTTCCAGTTCCACCAGGTACTGGTCGGCGTGGGTGGCCAGTCGGCGCAGTTCGTCCAGCTCGGCGTCGTAGCCGTCGGCAATCACACCGCCGTCGCGCTGCAGCGCGGGCGGCTGTTCGATCACCGCGCGCTTGAGCAGCGCTGCGGTGTCGGCGTGATCGCCGATGCGCTTGACGAGGTCGCCGAGCAGGGGCGACACATCGGGGAATGTCGCTTCGAGTGTGGTTGCTTCCGCCGCCGGGTCCGGATTGGCCAGGTCCGGGTTGGCGTGGCCGTGGATGAGCGCGCTGATGCTGGGTGCCGCGAGCAGGCCGTCGCGCAGGGTGGACAGGTCGCGCGGTCGGGCCGAGCGCAGCGCCACGCGTGCGAGGATGCGTTCCAGGTCGCCAATGCCGCGCAACTGTTCGCGCAGCAGCGGATGACGGCGACTTTCGATCAGGCTGGCGATGGCCTGGTGGCGACGGCGCAGCATCTCGCGCGAGCGCAGCGGACGGTTCAGCCAGCGGCGCATCAGGCGTGCGCCCATCGGTGTCACCGTCTCGTCCAGCACGCCCAGCAGGGTATGTTCGGTGCGGCCGCTGGGGTGGGTGTCCAGTTCCAGGTTGCGGCGGGTGGCTGCGTCCAGCGCGATGGTCTCGCTGGCGCTTTCCACCGCCATGCCGGACAGGTGCGGCAGGGCGCTCTTCTGGGTTTCCTCGACGTAGCCGAGCAGGCAGCCGGCGGCACCGACGGCCAGCGGCATGCCCTCGACGCCGAAACCGCTGAGATCGCGGGTGCCGAAGAAGCGGTTGAGTTCGCGTGTGGCCGCATCGCTCTCGAAATGCCAGGGTGGGCGACGACGCAGGCCGGGCAGGCTGGCGACCAGTTTCGGCCAGCTCACGCTCTCGTCGACCAGGGTTTCTGCCGGCTGCAGCCGGGCCAGTTCCGCGGCCAGGGCCTCGGCATTCGGCGCCTCGCTGAGCAGAAAGCGGCCGCTGGACAGGTCGGCCCAGGCCAGCCCGTAGGCACCCTTCGGGCCGGCGGCGATGGCCAGCAGCAGATTGTCGCGGCGTTCCTCCAGCAGTGCGGCGTCGGTCACCGTGCCGGGGGTGACGATGCGCACCACCTTGCGCTCCACGATGCCCTTGGCCAGGGCCGGGTCGCCGATCTGCTCGCAGATCGCGACCGACTCGCCCAGCCGCACCAGCTTCGCCAGATAGTTCTCCACTGCGTGATAGGGCACGCCGGCCATCGGGATCGGCTGGCCCGCCGACTGCCCGCGCTGGGTGAGCGTGATATCGAGCAGGCGCGCGGCCTTGCGTGCATCGTCGTAGAACAATTCGTAGAAATCGCCCATGCGGAAAAACAGCAGCACATCCGGATGCGCGGCCTTGGCGGTGAGGAACTGGCGCATCAATGGGGTGTGCTGGGAAAGGTCGTCTTGGCTCATGGGGCGTGCGTGCGAAAAGCGTGCGGCAGGGGGTGGATCGGGATATCCGGTACGCGTTAACGTGCCGGGCTCAAGCTTGGGAGTCTCGCATGGAGTCACCTTCTGTTCCTACCGATGCCGAGCTGCACACACTGGCGCACCAGGTCGCCGGCGACGTGCTGCGGCAGAAACTGATGCTGGTGACGGCCGAGTCGTGCACCGGCGGCTGGGTCGCCAAGACGCTGACCGATCTGCCCGGCAGCTCGGCCTGGTTCGATGCCGGCGTAGTGACTTACAGCTACGAGGCCAAGGAGGCGCTGCTGGGGGTCAATCCACGCACGCTGGAACAGACCGGCGCGGTCAGCGAGGAAACCGTGCTGGAAATGGTATCCGGTGCGCTGGCCCGTTTCGGTGCCGGCCTGGCGGTGGCGGTCACCGGCATTGCCGGGCCGTCGGGCGGCACACTGGAAAAGCCGGTCGGCACGGTGTGGATCGGCTGGAAGCGGCGCGGCGGCTATGCGCACGCACGGCTGTTCCATTTCGACGGCGACCGCGAGGCGGTACGCCGGCAGACCGTGGCCGCGGCGCTCGAAGGCCTTCGGAAAGCGCTGACAGACTGATGCGGCTGGCGCTGCCGGCCGGCTCGTGTCGATATGGGATAATCGACCGGCAAAGATCGCAGCCCGTGAGACGTATGCCGGGCATCATCTCCCCAACATCACCAACCGGAACCCAAGACGATGGATGACAACAAGCGCAAGGCGCTCGCCTCCGCCCTCGGCCAGATCGAGAAGCAGTTCGGCAAGGGAGCCGTCATGCGTCTGGGCGACCGCACCGACGACAATATCGACACTGTGTCCACCGGCTCGCTGGGCCTGGACATCGCGCTGGGCGTCGGTGGCCTGCCGCGTGGCCGCGTAATCGAGATCTACGGCCCGGAGTCCTCGGGCAAGACCACGCTGACCCTGCAGGTCATCGCCAACTGCCAGAAGAATGGCGGCACCGCCGCCTTCGTCGATGCCGAGCACGCACTGGACCCCAGCTACGCCGAAAAGCTTGGCGTGAACGTGGATGACCTGCTGGTCTCGCAGCCCGACACCGGCGAACAGGCCCTGGAAATCGCCGACATGCTGGTGCGCTCCGGTGCTGTCGACGTGGTGGTGGTCGACTCGGTCGCGGCACTGACCCCGAAGGCGGAAATCGAGGGCGAGATGGGTGATTCCCACGTCGGCCTGCATGCCCGCCTGATGAGCCAGGCGCTGCGCAAGCTCACCGCCAACATCAAGAAGTCCGGCTGCCTGGTGATCTTCATCAACCAGATCCGCATGAAGATCGGCGTGATGTTCGGCAGCCCCGAGACCACCACCGGCGGTAACGCGCTGAAGTTCTACGCCTCGGTACGCCTGGACATCCGCCGCATTGGCGCGGTGAAGAAGGGCGACGAGGTGATCGGCTCCGAGACACGCGTCAAGGTGGTCAAGAACAAGGTGGCGCCACCGTTCCGCCAGACCGAGTTCGAGATCCTCTACGGCGAGGGTACCTCGCGCGAGGGCGAGATCATCGAGCTGGGCGTACGCGAAAACCTGGTCGACAAGTCCGGCGCCTGGTACAGCTACAACGGCGACCGTATCGGCCAGGGCAAGGAAAACGTGCGCCAGTTCCTGCGCGACAACCCCGCCATTGCCGACGAGATCGACCGCGAACTGCGTGCCCGGCTGCTGGTCACCGCCAAGCCGGCCAAGGACGCCACGGCCGAGAAGGCGGTCGAGGAAGCCTGATCGCACCGGCGGTCCATGCGTGCACGGCGCATGGACCGCCGGATAGTTCTCAGCGTGCCGCTTCGGCCAGTGACGAGAACTGCTCGAATGCCGCGATCGCGTCCGCCGCGTACATCAGCGACGGGCCGCCGCCCATGTAGACACTTATCCCAAGTGCTTCTTCCACCTCCTGTCGCGTGGCGCCCAGCTTCACCAGCGCCTCGGCGTGGAAGCCCAGGCAGGCATCGCAGTGCCCGGCCACGCCAAGCGCCAGTGCGATGAGTTCCTTGGTTTTCTTGTCCAGCGCGCCGTCACGCAAGGCGGCCTGCGCCATCGCGGAAAAACCTTGCATGGTGTCGCCGATATCGGCGCGAAGTATCTTGAGGTGGGAGGAGACATCCTTGGTGATCGAGGGGAAATGCTTCGACATCGGCTTAGGGCTCCGTGGCAGGGGTGTCCGCCCCATGATGGACGCACACCATGCGGCACGCTTGACCAGGATCATGCCCGGCGTTGTTTTGCATCCGAGTCGGTACGGGCAGCACGCGATGTGGGAGCTTCGTGATGAAGCGGCGTAACGACGACGGTTCCGGCAAGCCACGCCCCAGCGCCTACAACAAGGCGCTGGGGCTGCTAGTGCGTCGCGAACACTCGCGGCGGGAATTGGGGCGCAAGCTGCGCCAGGGCGGTTACGACGAGGTCGAGGCCGACGCGGCGCTGACGCAGTTGGGCGAGCAGCATTACCAGGACGACGAACGCTTTGCCGAGGTGCTGATCCGCAGTCGCATCGCGCAGGGCTATGGCCCGGCCCGGCTGCGCGCCGAACTCAAGAGCCATGGCTTGCCGGACCCCCGTATCCGCACCTGGCTGGAGGACGTCGATGCCGACTGGGAGGCGCTGGCCGCCGCGCAGTTGCGCCGCCGCTACGGTGCGTCGGCGCGCCCCGTGGATGCCGCGGAAGGGCGTCGTCGGGCCCAGTTCCTCTTGCGCCGGGGCTTTTCCGCCGCCACAGTACGGCGTGTAACCCACGCAGACGTCGACGACGCTGCCGACGACGAGGCCTGATCCACCCGGCAGGTACGTCGCGCGGCGTCGCCACAGCGTGGTCTTTATTTCTCTGATTTGCCGCGACCTGCATGAAAACCGCCGATATCCGTTCCGCTTTTCTCGACTTTTTCCGCTCGAAGGGCCACACCATCGTGCCGTCCAGTTCGCTGGTGCCGGCCAGCGACCCGACCCTGCTGTTCACCAACTCGGGCATGGTGCCGTTCAAGAACGTGTTCCTGGGCAGCGAGAAGCTGCCGTACGTGCGCGCGGCCGACGTGCAGCGCTGCCTGCGTGCCGGCGGCAAGCACAACGACCTGGATTCGGTGGGTTACACCGCGCGGCATCACACCTTCTTCGAGATGCTGGGCAACTGGTCGTTCGGCGACTACTTCAAGCGCGAGGCCATCACCTGGGCGTGGGAACTGCTCACCGATGTGCTGAAGCTGCCCGCCGACAAGCTCTGGGTGACCGTCTATCACACCGACGACGAGGCCTACGAGCTCTGGAACAAGGTCGTCGGCGTGCCGGCCGAGCGCATCGTGCGCATCGGCGACAACAAGGGCGCACCGTACGCCTCGGACAATTTCTGGCAGATGGCCGACACCGGTCCCTGTGGCCCGTGCACCGAGATCTTCTACGACCATGGCCCGGACGTGGCTGGTGGTCCGCCCGGTTCGCCGGACGAGGACGGCGATCGCTACATCGAGATCTGGAACCTGGTCTTCATGCAGTTCGACCGCGCCCCGGACGGCACGCTGTCGCCGTTGCCGGCTCCCTGCGTGGATACCGGCATGGGCCTGGAGCGACTGGCTGCCGTACTGCAGCACGTCCACTCCAATTACGACATCGACCTGTTCCGTCACCTGATCAAGGCGGCGTCGGAGTTCACCGGCACGCCGGACCTGGCCAACAAGTCGTTGCGGGTGATCGCCGACCACATCCGCGCGTGCTCGTTCCTGATCGTCGACGGCGTGCTGCCGTCCAATGAAGGCCGTGGCTATGTGCTGCGCCGGATCATTCGCCGTGCCCTGCGGCATGGCTGGATGCTCGGCGTGCGCGGCGACTTCTTCTGGAAGATGGTTGCGCCGCTGGTGGCCGAAATGGGTGAGGCGTATCCCGAGCTCAAGGCCAAGCAAGCTTTCGTGGAAGACGCACTGCGTACCGAGGAGCAGCGTTTCGGCGAAACGCTGGAACATGGCATGCGCGTGTTCGACGAGGTGGCCGGCAAGTCCGGCAAGACCATCGCCGGCGAGGATGCTTTCCGTCTGTACGACACCTATGGTTTTCCGGTCGACCTGACTGCCGACATCGCGCGTGAGCGCGGTCTGGACGTGGACATGGACGGCTTCGAGCGCGCGATGGACGAACAGCGCGAGCGGGCCCGTGCGGCGGGCAAGTTCGAGGCCAAGGGGCAGATGCCGGCCGAACTGGCCAGTCAGCTGCAGCCGACCGCGTTCCTGGGCTACGAAACATTGCAAGCTGCCGGCTGCAAGGTGCTGGGCATCGTGCGCGACGGCCGTCAGGTCGCACAGCTCGACGATGGCGAGAAGGGGTTGCTGATTCTCGATCGTACGCCGTTCTACGCCGAGTCGGGTGGCCAGGTCGGCGATACCGGCTTCCTGGCCGGTGCCGGTGGCCGCTTCGAGGTGGCCGATACCCTCAAGATGGGCGGTGTGTTCTTCGGTCATGCCGGCATCTGGAACGGTGCGCAGCCGCTGCGCGCCGGCGATCTGCTGGATGCGCAGGTGGATACGGCACGGCGCCAGTCCATCGTGCTCAACCATTCGGCCACCCACCTGTTGCATGCCGCGCTGCGCAAGGTGCTGGGCACCCATGTCACGCAGAAGGGCTCGCTGGTGGCACCCGACCGCCTGCGTTTCGACTTTGCGCACAACAAGCCGGTGAGCCGCGAGGAACTGGCCGAGGTGGAAGCGCTGGTCAATGCCGAAGTGCGCCGGAACGCCGAGGCCGACGTGCGCCACATGGCCTACGACGACGCCATCGCTTTCGGCGCGATGGCGCTGTTCGGCGAGAAGTACGGCGACGAGGTCCGCGTGCTGAAGATGGGCGACTTCTCGACCGAACTGTGCGGCGGTACCCACGTAACGCGCACCGGCGATATCGGCCTGTTCAAGGTCGTGTCCGAGTCGGGGGTGGCCTCCGGCGTGCGCCGCATCGAGGCGGTAACCGGCGACGGTGCACTAGCCTACGTATCCGACGAGGAACGTCGCTTGGGCGAGCTGTCGCAGTTGCTGTCCGGTAGCGGCGACGAGGTGGTGGAAAAGCTGCGCCAGCTGTTCGAGCGCCAGAAGAAACTGGAGCGCGAACTGGAGTCGTTGCGCAGCAAGGCGGCGGGTTCCGCCACTGCCGACCTCGCATCCTCCGCGCAGGACATCCAGGGCATTAAGGTGATCGCCGCGCGCATCGAAGGCCTCGATGCAAAGGCGCTGCGCGACAGCATGGACAAGCTCAAGCAGCAACTGGGCGATTGCGTGGTGCTGCTTGCCGGCGCCGCCGATGGTCGCGTGTCGCTGGTTGCCGGCGTACATGGCAGCGCGCTGGGCCGGATCAAGGCTGGCGACGTGGTAGCGCATGTCGCGCGTCAGATCGACGGCAAGGGTGGTGGTCGACCCGACATGGCCCAGGGCGGTGGTGCGGACCTGCCGCAATTGCCCGTATTGCTTGCCGATATGGGGAACTGGGTATCGGAACACCTGTCGAAAGCCTGAGAGCATGATCCATACGTCCATAGCACCTGCATAACGCATTGCACCCGGGGGCGGCGCTCGGCTACCATCCGGGGGATGTCGTGAAGTCGTGTAAGCGGCATTGCGGAGGCAGGGCGTCTATCGGAGCATTCTCTAGCTTCAAGGCCCGGGAAGGCGGCAAGGCCTTTCGGACGCTGTAGCCGAACTGCAAGTGGTCGTGCTCAGGGGTGAGGCACCGCTACGCAGATGGCCTGTGACCACTGGTATTCAATGGAGTAGCGATATGTTGATTCTGACCCGAAGGGTCGGTGAAACCCTGATGATCGGCGACGAGGTGACCGTCACTGTTCTCGGCGTGAAAGGCAATCAGGTGCGGATCGGCATCAATGCGCCGAAGAACGTCGCGGTGCATCGCGAGGAAATCTACCAGCGCATCAAGGGCGAAAACGACGCCGGCTCGTCCGAGGATTCGGGCGAATAACGATCAAAGGCTTTACCTGAGCCGTGCCGGCAAGTATCCTTGCCGGCTCCGCAGGAATGCGGTGAAAATTCGGAGAGATGCCCGAGAGGCCGAAGGGGCTCCCCTGCTAAGGGAGTATAGGGTCAAAAGCCTTATCGAGGGTTCGAATCCCTCTCTCTCCGCCAGATATAGCAACTAAAGCCATGATTTACATGGCTTTTTTTGTGGACGAAATTAACTGGTATGCCATCAGGTATGCCACCCGGTGTTGCTTGTGCTTGTGTGTCGCTGCGCTTCATTGAGTAACACGGCGCGCAGTCATCCCTTGGTGCGACCGGCGTCGTGTCGGCTGCGGGCAGCATCGACGGCGGGCGAGGCCGCTGCTGATATCGATGTTGCTTCTGCCGCGGTCGACCTCTACGCGCGTATGGCTACCCGAGGAAGGGCATTAAGAGCTGTCCTTTCACTTTGCATGGGTTCGAGCCTTGGCCGGTAACGTGAGTCTGCAATCAGTCGTCGACGGCGCGACGCTCCCGCTTCGAGTAGGACAACGCTCGTCAGCAGCATGAGTCGACAGGCCAACTTCGGCCAGGAGTGGACACCCATCAATTGAGCTCCCTCTGGCATGAACGCAACCGAGCAGAGTGCCGCCATCTGGCTCAGCTGAACCCATAGAACTTGCTCAACGCTGCGGCTAGCACGCCGCCAGCGGTCGCCACGCCGACCTCCCAGCCTCCTGTAGCTGCCAGGGTCACCATCTTTCCAATCCAAGCACTCACCTTCGGTCCGAAGCTCCCTCCCTTGCCCGGCTCGGGATCGTCGCGCACGGCCAACTCCAGGTCTTTGATCTCAGCCTCCTTGACGCCCTTCTCGGCCAGATAACGAGCCAGCGACGAAAAGTCCGAGGCGACGATATGCAGGGTGTTAGTCTGGGTCACCGACCCGCCCAGCACGTTGCCGAGGATTCCCTGGAAATTCTCGATACGGATGCTCTGGCTATCCATGGCCGCCTGCTTTTCGCTTGCCGAAAATGAAAGTCCGCCACCCACGATACCCTCCGCCTCCAGCGAGAGCGCCCATTCCAGGATGCGCGTGCGCACGGCATTGAGGATTGCCTTCAGCTTGTTGGCCCCCACAACTCGCATCGGTCGAAGCTGGGCGAATCCTCCCTGCATCGACATCAGGATGCGCTCCTGCTCGGGTGCAAACTGGTAGACGATCTCACCTTGCGTCTTCCCGGACGCCAGCTCGCATAAGGAGGCCACGGACTCCGTCACATTGATCAGGGTAACGGCCTCGTGCAGTTCCTGCGGCACGATGAACGGCTGCAATCCATGATAAGGATTGTGAACCCGCAGGTCGCCACGGATGATCCGATATTCGGGCAAATTGTCCCGGCTGGCCCCGGAATAGCCATTGAGTTCGGCGAGAATCCACTCGCTGAACTCGCCCAGTTCGAGCTTGGTGGCCACCATCAGCGCCTTGCGGAGCAAGTCGTTGATGTCGTGATTGCTGTCCGATGCTAACTCCTGGAGTTGGATGACGATGGGCTGGGCCAAAACGCGCTTACTCCAAGTTGATCCGTCGGGCATTGCCGACCCTGTGTTCCGCAGACCCATTAGCGTATCAGCGAGCCCAGCCTTCTCGCGGCTTCCAGCGCCAGCCACCGTTTACGTCCTCGATCAGTGGCAGCAGAAACTGCTTCAGGCCAGCGATCACTGTTGCCAACTGCCCTGGTGCGGTCGCCATTCGCTCGCGGGTCGGGAACGTCCGCCACTGGCCGCAGGACGCCATGCGGCCAAGAGCGGACTTCCAGCGACGCTTTCACAATTTTAGATCGCGAGTAGCGATGAACGCGCGACTGGTTTCTACGGCACGCCGAACTACTCGCCCTCGGCCTCCTCGATTCGCGCTTCAAGTTCATCCAAGAATGGCGAGCGCCCCCAATGCATCCGGCCGCGGCCCGTGTCGACGTAGCCCGAGTAGAGCATATGAATTTCGTCGCGCGCGCGCGTGAGGCCGACGTAGAAGAGTCGCCGGCTCTCGCGGCGAGCGGCGGGCAACTCATTTCGCCAGGGCAAACTTCCGAGGTCGAGACCGACCATGATCACAACGTCGTACTCGCACCCCTTTGCTGAGTGCAGCGTCAGCAAGTTCAGATGCAATGGAGATCCGTCGCGGCCGCCAAGGCTTGTAAGATTGAGATCGTCGAGCGGTCCCCCGAGCGCTAGTGCCGCCGACATGCGATCCACCTGCTCACGCTGATCGGCGAGACTCGGCTCGGCCGCCATCAGCACATCAAGCATTCCCGCCCGCACCGCCGTCACGAAATCCCGGGCGAGGCCCTCCTCGACGCGAAGCGACCATAGAAGCTGCGTTAGGCGCTGGGATTCCTCTCGAGCCTGCATTTCTGAAATCCGAGTGCGGTGAAATCCGAGCCAGCGATCGAGCAGTCCACGCAACTGCGGCCGGGCCACTCGCCAGCCACCGGCACACCACGCCGCGCAATCCTCGAGCCAGCTCGTGAGCGCGACTTTGCGATAGGGCGCCGCGGTGTCGACGCGAACGAAATCGATACCAGCGGCAGCGACGGCTTCCGCCACGACGTCGCCGGCTCGGTAGTCACGATAGAGGATGGCAATGTCACCTAGCGCGCGTCCGGGCTTGGCCGCGAGAGCTGCTGGAATGATCTCGGCGACCGCATGCGCGGCCTGCCCTTCAAGGCCATCTGCGCACTGAACGAATTCTATGACCGCTTGGCGGTCCGGGTCGTTGGACTGATAGCCACGGACCTCGCCTAGCGCCATCTCGGATGCACTGACGATGCGCGACGCCGAACGATAGTTGAGCTGCAATTGAACGCGCTCGACATCGTCCCGCTCGGCAAGCTCCTGCAACAGCGCTCCGTCTGCGCCGGTGAAGCCGTAGATCGACTGGTCAGGGTCTCCCACCGCAAAAAGCCGGATGCCGCCATCGAAGGCGGCACGCTTGACGATCCGATGCAAGGCCACGCCGAGATCCTGATATTCATCGACCGCGAGCACCGGAAATTTCGCCTGAAGCAGCGGGAGCACCCAGTCGTGCTCCGAAACCAGGCGCTGCCCGAAGATTACAAGATCATCGAAGTCGATCAGACCTAGTCGACGCAGTTCGGCCTCATATCCCTCCGCCCATGTCGCGAGCTCTCCTTCACTCGTCCAAGCAACCGACGTCCGGTCAAGGACAGACCGTCGATGCCGCCCAAGGTCTATGGGCTTGTTGGGATGGCCGACGCCGAACAGCCGATCGCCGATGCGCTTAGTCGCCTGGTCACTCTGCCGCTGCGTGGCGACGGTGAGCGGAAACGGCACCGGCAGATCCGCAAGCCGGCCATAGGGCATAAGAAGATGCCTCAGGCAGAAGCCGTGCACCGTGCCGATGAAAAGATTGGGGGCCTCGCGCAGACCAAGTCGCTCCAGCCGACGCGTCAGTTCGCGAGCGCATTCCTGGCTATAGGTGATGCATGCCGCTCCTCTGGGTGCTCGCACATCCTCTGCCATGATCCGGGCGAGCTTGAGCACCAGCGTCTTGGTTTTGCCGCTGCCGGGCCCGGCGAGCACCACGCAGTTGCCCATGGAATCATAGGCTGCCTGCTGACCTGGATTGCTCGCGAGATCGGCCGCTTGGGCAAGATACGCCGCGCTGATACTACGTAATGGCATCGCGGATATACTCCAGCGCCTGCCGGATGTAATCCGGGCACGTATCCTCATCGACGTGCGGCGCCAGCGCCTGCGCGAAACGCCCTTTGCCAATCCGCTCGATGAGCTTGATCAGTTGCTCCTCGTCGAGGGTATCGGTGTCATCGACCCATCCCTGGATCAGGTCGCGCGTCGCCTGGCCGATCGACAGTTCCTGTTCAATGACCTCCTGCATCGCCTCAGCAAGCCCGCCGGTGAATAGCTCCGGTTCCAGCGTGTTGCTGTTCACGAAATATCCCAACGCCTCCGCGCGCGCGATGACGGCGTCGGCATTCAGAGGCGTGTAGTTCACGCCGTCTTCGACCAACCGCAGGACCTTGATCAGGCGACGTCGGACCAGAGGAGGTTTCGTTCCGTTCGGGTCGCGATCGGTCAGAATGACGTGCGGAATGTTGAGGCCCTCGGGGCCCAGCAGCTTGACGTAGGGCGTGAAGTTCGTGCCGCTGACCGAGCATACGGTGATGCCCAGCATGTCAAGTGGAATGTCCAGCGCCTCGGCGAAGGCAGGCACGAGAAACCGCTCTGCGTCGCCCTCGACCAGGATGACCCCGCGAGCGAAGAAGATCTCGCCACGACTTACGTCGATGTAGCGCTGAAGGTCCGCCTCGTCGCGCTCGTCGAGCGGCGCCTTGGCCGTCGAAACGACGATCGTCGCATTCGTTGCCGCGTCTTGACGAAGCAGCACGAGCGAACGGATCGGGGTGACGCTCGCGATGTGCGGCGAATGAGTGGTCAGGATGGTTGTGAGTGGCAGTGCTTGCTCTTCGCCATCCCCGCTGCTTCCGAGGAAATAGCGGTAAACCAGACGCTGTACGTGCGGATGAAGGTGAGCTTCCGGCTCCTCGACCACAAAGAATGTGTGGTCGCGCTCGCCATCCGTCACAAGCCGATCGAGTTCCAAGCTCTTGAGTGCCAGGAAGATCAGGTTCGCCGTCCCAAGGCTGGCATCTGGAATGCCGCGCGCACCATTGTCGATCAGCAGACGCAGACTGCGCAGCAGCGCATCGACCCGCGTCGGCGCCAGGCCAAGCGTCAACGGCACCGCATGCTGCTCGCCCGCGATCGCGATCAGCCGCTCGCTGATCCGCTCGGCGGTTGCGACTACTTCATCATGGCTGACCAGCTCGGCCTGCGCCTCGTTGACCTGCTCCTGGATTTCGGCCCGCGCGTCTTCATCGAGGGAGGTCGCCAGTTCCTCAATCAACGGCCTTAACGGCGAATTTCGCCAACTCGACAGATCCTTCTCGGCATTGCGCAGCGCGACCTGCACGTCGAGTGGAAGCATCCGCCGCAGTGACGGCCCAATTGACATCGCGGGATCATCGCCGCCGAAAACGATGTACTCATAGTCAGCGAGGCTCTCCGGGTCCCGCCCGAGATTTGCCTTCGGTTGGAAACGGTAGGTGAGACGCGCAACCATTGGCGGCCCCGGATCGACCACGCAGTCGTTAAGGTGCGCCATCAACCGCGGATCGCCCGTGAAGTCGGTCAGCTCTACCGCGACCTCGATTGTTTCGCTGAGCTTGTCTTCTCCCAAACCATCCCAGAAATGCTCAAGCCCGAGCTGCCGATCACGTTCAGAAAGACTAGGGTCGAGGATCAGTTGCAGCGCACGGACGAAGTTGCTCTTGCCGACCTTGTTCTCACCGACGATGACGATGCTTTCGCCAGTCTCGACATCGATCTCAGAGAAGTTAGCAAAGTTGCTGATCTTTACTCGCGATATCCGCACACGACTCTCCTTTTTTTCGTTTCTACACGCGGCTGGTGCGCGCGGATCTTTAGCGAATATTCTTCCGACACTCTAAGCGAAAAATATATCTTACGATTACCCTGTGGCATTCATGGGTTTCTTTTCCCGAAGCATTAATGATAAGAAAAATGTCCGCAAAGGGTCGGGCCCGGCCCTTCGAAGCATCCTCGGTCGCGGCCGTGATCGCAAGGGCTGCCTGCGGCCAGAAGCGGACGGTCAACGCTGGAGTTAAGCGGCGGCGTAGCCGTCCGCCTTGAACGAGTTGTTAGCCGCAGAGCGACTTGGACGCAATAAATAAGTCAGTGGCAAGATCGCCGAAACCCCAGACGATCGTGCCTACGATGAACAGGATGAGTTCAACGAGGAGTGCGCGACCACTTGCTTTGCGTAGTTCGCACTGAACATCTTTTCGAACTTCGGAAACAACTTTATCTACAAAGGTTTCACAAGTTGCATCATCAAGGCCTCCTGTCTTGCCCATTTGACGAATTGCATCGCGACTGCGCAGCAACTGCGTCTCAACCCATGCTGGCACTGACGAAAGCCGATCTTTTAAGTCTAGCGCTGCGAACAGAATGGCGACGACCGTCACCAGCGCCCCTGAGCGTGCGAACCAATGACCGGCATGACAAACGACGTCAGCCTCGATGCCGATAAGTAGCAACCCTGCACTCGAAATAATTGCGATGCGTTCATAAGTTGTCATGGGAGGCTAACTACTGAATATGCGGACCCGTGGGTCCGGTTATGCATACACGTTCGCGCCAAAAATTCTGACGCAACCCCTTGTTCTGAAGGGAGCTTATCTTTGCCTGGTCCGGCTAACAACCAAGCGTATAGCCGGGCAGAGGGGCCGGCCCTGGAACGGCAACTTCGGGTCGCTGGCAGGCACTATGAGTCAACGGAAAGTTGCTGTAATAGCTCCTCTGCTCGCACCCGGTTGAGCGGTAGCGTCAACTCCGGATTCGTCAGTTCAAAAATTGTCGCTCCTGCCAACGAGTCTGGATCGTAGGCTATGTCCTCGCGACATTCGATAGCCTCAGCCCACTCTCCAACCTGTTCGGCAGACAGCTCTGCGTGAACGTACCTGTGCAATGCATTGCGGATGTGCGATGAGTTCAATTTGGCAAGCGGAGCGTCGGCATTCCAGCCATATGTCGCTAGGTCGGCGAGAACTTGAAGCAGGGGCTGCTCGCAGCTCAGCAACTTGGTGATCAGTCCCGCACGAACCATTGCGTCATCTCCAATTTGACGATGTACGTCCGCTCTGGGTGGCGGATTCAACCGGTGGATGCAACACACTGAGAGCTGCCACGGCAGCAGGAGTGTTGCAGATGCGCCAACGTAAGCGAATTTATTACTCGGAGACGCAGAAGTCGTTGATGTGGGATCGCTGGCAGCGAGGCGAGTCGCTGCAGCAGATTGCCGACCTATTCGATCGACACCATTCCGCGGTCGCGGGGGTCTTCGCTCGGTCTGGGGGCATCCGCCCACCAGCACGGCATCGCTCACTGCGGGCGTTGCGACCGGCCGAACGAGAGGAGATATCGCGTGGTGTGGCTGCTGGAAAGTCGATCCGTTCGATCGCCGTTGGGCTGAACAGGGCGCCATCGACCGTCAGCCGTGAGCTGAAGCGCAACCAAGGCCGGCAACACTACCGTGCAGAGCAGGCTGATCGGGCCGCCTGGGAGCGGGCGCTTCGACCCAAGCCGTGTAAGCTGGCCCTGCACAGGGGTTTAGCGTCTCAGGTGGCTGCCAAGCTCCGCCGACAATGGTCACCCGAGCAAGTTGCCGGTTGGCTCAAGCGTATCTACCCCGAGGATGCGAACCGTCAGGTGTCTCACGAAACGATCTATCGCACACTGTATATCCAGTCGCGCGGCGCCTTGAAGAAGGAGCTGCTGGCTCACCTACGGCGTACACGAGCCATGCGCCGGTCGCGTCACCACACCCAAAAGACAGGCGATCACGGTCGCATCAAGGACACCGTGTCGATCAGCGAGCGACCGGCTGAAGCGGGAGACCGGGCAGTGCCTGGCCACTGGGAAGGCGATCTGGTGTTTGGCAACAAGGACAGTCAAATCGCCACGCTGGTCGAGCGGCAGACACGCTATGTGATCTTGGTGAAGGTCGCCAACAAGGACAGCGAGACCGTGGTCAACGCACTGATCAAAAGCGCCCGTCGCCTGCCTAAGCAACTGTACCGGTCGCTGACGTGGGATCGCGGCAGCGAAATGGCCAGGCACCGAGACTTCACGCTCGCGACGGACGTCCAAGTCTACTTCTGTGATCCACACAAGCCCTGGCAACGTGGCTCGAACGAAAATACCAACCGGCTGCTGCGGCAGTATTTTCCCAAGGGGATGGATCTCTCGAATGTGTCGCAAGCCAAGCTTGATGCAGTGGCTCGACAGTTGAATGAGCGCCCGAGAAAAACGCTAGGCTACGAAACACCGGCCGAACGTTATCGGCAATGTGTTGCATCCACCGGTTGAATCCGCCGTCGGTTGCTGCCTGTCGGTTGCGCACGACAGGCGCTCTTAGGCGATGGTCAGCTCGTTGGCGATGCTGATCAAGTTCTGTGTCAGCCTTGGTCAACAGCTTCGGCAGCGCGTGATCAGTTAGCTGGCAATACGCACGTTGCGGTTGATCGTACCCGCCCGCGTGCAGGTCGCCCCGGATCGGTCGTGCGACGAGCTCACTGAGTGCGCGCGAGCGTGCCGCGCAAACATGCCGGTTTATCTGCGATTCCAAGAAATTTCAGGCGCATATCACCACGCCTGAGTTGGGGAATGCCTCGCTCCATCTGCGCGAATGGTCGCGCAGGTGTCTTCCTCTCGGGAGTGTCGTGATGAATGAATCCATATCCTCGGAGCCGGCCGGCGAGGCGGTCGATCCCTCGTTGGTGCTTGCGGCCCAGGTGCTACTCTGTCCGCGTTGTCAGTCCGAATGTATCGAAACCCGCAGTTACGGCAAGAAGATCGGCGGCGCCTTGGGCGCGGCTGCCGGAATCGGCAGCGGCATGGCCCTTGTCCTTTCTGGTGCGGACATCCGCGCAGCCAGCGGTTCGGCGGCAGACCCCGTGGACGCCGCGGCCGGTAGCCTCGCTGGAGGTGTGCTGGCCGTGCTGAAGAGCGGTTCGGCAGGATGCGCCGCTGGCGCGGCCTTCGGTGACGTGATCGACGAACACGTGCTGGACAAATACCGCTGCGTCGAATGCGGTCATGCATTCAGCCAGCCTGCATGAGCACCTGAAATTTCGCCGCCGTGTTCGGCAGGACTTTCGGCAAATAGCCGGATGTCCGCGGGGCCCCGCCCACCACTTTCCCACGCCACACTCATCCCAAGGCCCGGCACATGCCGGGCCTTGGGCTTTCTGGCATCTTCGCCAAGGAGTCCACGATGTCCACTTTACGATCGGCCAAGCCCAAAGTGCCGAGCGTGTCCTCGAGCGATCAAGAGATCCTTGCCGCTGCGGAAGACATACTCCGCGCCCGCCTTAAGCGGCTCGGTGTGATTGAGAGTCCAGCCGATGCCCCCGATTTCCTTCGCATGCGACTGGGCGGTTTGCTTCATGAGGAGTTTCATGTCCTCTGGCTCGACAATCGGCACCGCATCCTAGACTGCCAGCGACTGTTCACCGGAACGATCGACGGTGCCAGCATCTATCCGCGGGAAGTGGTCCGGGAAGCCTTGGGCCGCAACGCGAGCGCCGTGATTCTTGCGCACAATCACCCGAGCGGTGTTGCTGAGCCCAGCGTCTCCGACAGGGCCATTACCAAGACGCTGAAAGAGGCGCTGGAACTGGTTGGGGTACGTGTCCTCGATCACGTCATCGTCGGGGAAACCTGCGTCAGTCTGGCCAGTCGCGGTCTCCTCTGACGGGCCCAGCCACATAGAGGGGAGGGCGGTGGTCCTAGCGACCGGCGCCCTTGGCTCGGCTCAACCGGTGCTCAAGCTTATCGACGTAGGCAGCCAATGTCGTGTCGCACGCGAGGCACCAGTCGCGAAGTTGCAGTGGGTCGAGGCGAATGGCCCCGCGCTCGGCCATCGAGACGTACGACTGCGACCGTCGCAGCTTCTTGCCCAGTTCGGCCTGAAGAAGGTCGGCTTCCTCGCGGATCTCAAGCAACGTCGCAAGGACGGCCTTGTACTCCGGGCGATGCAGGCTCTTCGGCGCCGGCGGGGCCTTCGGGCGCGGCTTCTTGGGGTTCGGCATCGGTCCACCTCGTCGCAACGACGGGGAACCTAAAGCGCATCTTTAGATACGCCGACATTTAATATCAAAAGATTTGATGTTGATCGCCGGGATGGATACGCTGCCGGGCAATTTGTGCACGAGCGGAGTGGGCCACGCGGCCAGTAGAGCGAGCTAACTCGTTGAAAGCCTGTTGCGTCTGCCCTGAGGGGCGGTCTGGCGTCGCCCAGGCCAAAGGGACGCTCACCAATTACAAGCGAAGGGGTATATCCGTGAAACATCTGAAGGTCTGGACGTTCCTGTCAGCTGTTGTTGCGCTGGCCGGGTGTGCATCAAAAATCCAATCCGGGCAGCTCGACTTCGACCATGGCGTTGCCTACAAACACGGCAGCACCGATCCCTATACCGGCACTGTGCACTTCAACGACGTGCCTCCGTTCGTATCCGATCAATTGCGTTTTCCGCCTGAACGGATGACCGGGGCCTTTGTCGATCCGCTCGTCTCCACCGACAACTGCGATGTCGAATTCAAGAACGGCGTCGTCGAGGGGCATGTGATCTGCCACGACCGCGGCGGGGATAGGTCAATAACGTTTTCAGTCCGCAACCAACGCATGGATGGTGAGGAGGTCATCTACGGCCAGGGAGGCGGCAAGGCCTTCGAATATCACTGGGCCGATGGCCAGCTCGATGGGGACCAGAGGATCTGGTCCGCAGAAGGCAAGTACGTCATGCACGAGTGGCACGAGGACCATGGCCGCAAGACCGGGGAAGAAGTGCGACGCAACGCCGATGGCAGCCGACTGTCCAAGGGCGAGTGGGGCGACGATGGAAAGTACACCGGTACCATCTATGTGCCCAAGGAGTCGGCTGTCTACACGCTCAAGGACGGCGTGAAGGAAGGGACGTACTTCAGGATGGATGAGAGCGACGAGAGCAAGCACGTCGTCGATGGCAATTACCGGGACGGCCAACAGGATGGGCCGTGGGTCTATCGCGGCAGCGTGGCCGTTGACCAGCTACTGAAGGAAGGCTTCTCCCATGACTTCGGCATGAGGCTTGATGAGCTATTCGGTTTACCTCAAGCCAGCTCCGTCGAACTTACCTGGAGCAAGGGAACACCCTCGGGTCCCGTCAAAGTCTACGACGTCGATAAGCATGTGCTCCTGACGTTCAATCTCCAGGGCGAGGACATCCTTCCTCCCGTGGTGCGAATCGATCCGGCCACCGGAAAGCATTTTGTCTTCTCGGACGCCGCCACGCTCAGCGCGTTGAACGCTGTCTCGATCAACCCCCCGCCGAGTCAGGGGGCACCAAGCATCGATCCGAGCTGCGCGCGTGCTCAAAGCCCTTGGTTCTGCGAGCAGAGCCTCATGCGGAAAGCGTGGGAGCAGAAGCGAGATGGCTACGACGCTCTCATCAAGCACGTGGTTGATCCCATCCACGTCCCCGATCCCTCAGCAATGCCCACCTCGACTTCTGCAATAGTCACTGACCAGGGCTCGACGTCAGCTCTGGCAGCGGGCGCATCGCCATCGGCAGCGATGCCACCGCAGCGGGCCGCTAGCGCGCCTGCGCAAGCCATGGGGGCCTCGGCATCGGTCGCCACCGCCGCGGTGGCCCCTGGTGTGGATGACACCCTGGCTCCGTGTGTCGATGCCTGGACCAAGGCCTACCGGAAGGAAGTGGGTCAAGACGCGATAGTTACGCAGGACCAGCTCGACGAGTGGCACCAGTGGTGTGGTGAAGGCAAGCAGCCCGGCCAAAGTCAGCTCTGACAGGCGGCTGGGAAACCACCGGCCGTGGGCGGGATACGCGCGTCATAGGCCGAAATCACGCCCTGTGGATCGAGCTCTGGGCGGGGGGAAGTGATCAGAGCCATGGATAACGGCGCCACACGCGGCTCGGTGGAGCAGGTACGGTCGATCCAAATATTCTTCAGGCCTACATTACCCACGCGAGACGGGGAGCTTCCGTCTTGCGTTTGGGTGTTTCCGCCCTGAAGCGCCCCTTGGGATGGACTCGCATGATCCCTGAGAAGAACGATGTCGTGACCTGTGTCCTCGTCGCGACGGCCGCCCTGCTGTTGGGCTTTCTCCGCTGCAGCGGAGGCCTAACAAAGCCGGACTGATCCACCCACCTACCACCGCGACAGACACCGAAGGCCCGGAGATTCCGGGCCTTCGGCGTTTTATGCCTCCCACATTACCGAGGAAATCCACATGCACCTGGTTGAAACGATGGCCTATGCCGGCGAGAAGCCGTGGCACGGCCTGGGGAAGAAGCTCGAAGCCCAGCAACCCATCGAGGTCTGGAAGGTCAACGCCGGCATGGACTGGCAGATCGAGGCCTCCGAGGTCCGCTACATCACTGGTGGCACCACCGTCGGTGTCATCAACGCCTTTCCGGAGCAGAAGGTGCTGTATCGCTCCGACACCAAGGCGCCGCTGGCCGTGGTCAGCAAGCGCTTCCAGGTCGTCCAGCCGGGCGAGATCCTGGAGTTCTACCGCGACCTGACCGCCTGCAACGGTTTCGAGCTGGAAACGGCCGGCGTGCTGCGCGAGGGACGGAAGTTCTGGGCGCTGGCCCGCACGGGCCAGAGCACCACGCTCAAGGGCCGAGACAAGGTCGATGGCTACCTGCTGCTGGCGACCGCCTGCGACGGCACGCTGGCGACCACGGCGCAGTTCACCAGCGTCAGGGTGGTCTGCAACAACACGCTGCAAATCGCCTTGGGGCAGGCCAGCGGCGCGATCAAGGTGCCGCACCGCAGTGCGTTCGATCCCGAGGCGGTCAAGCGCCAGCTCGGCATCACCGTGTCGTCTTGGGATGGCTTTGTCGCGCGCATGAAGGCGCTGGTCGACCGTCCGGTCGATCCGGACTCGGTGGAGGGGCTGTTGCGTCGCGTCCTCACCTACCAGGGGCAGGACACCAAGGCCTTGGTGGTCAATGAGCAAGCGGTGGCCACGGTGCGCGCCCTGTACGAGGGCGGCGGACGGGGGGCGCAGATGGCCTCCAGTCGTGGCACGGCGTGGGGCCTACTCAACAGCGTCACCGAGTACATCGATCACCACCGGCGTGCACGCAGTGACGATCACCGCCGCGATGCCGCCTGGTTCGGCCAGGGCGCGCAGCTCAAGCAGCGCGCCTGGGACGAAGCCATGAAGCTGGTCGGTTGATGGGAGGGCAGGGCACGGTGTCAAAGCTCTGGGCGAGATGCTCGACATCAATTCGCGTCTTAATGGAGCCCTGGCATTGAGGTTGCGATGGCCGGTTGGGGAGGCCATGTGGTCAGTGGAGCGAAACTCAGGCGAGACGCCTTGCCCTCGCCTGTCTCGATAACAAAGCCTTCATTCTTAAGCCGTAGCAGGGCAGCTCTGAAGCGCGAGTCATACGCGTGGGCACGGAACAGCGTCTGGACTTCGGACTTGAACGCGCTAGGCGACTGCGCGGCTCGGCAGAGCTCGCCAATGATGGCGAGAACAGCGTTGCGATCGTCTGTCAGTCGCTGCATGGCGCGCTGATATGAGCGCTCCTGCGCAGAGAGAGTGCCTTTATGTATTCCCGTGGGGAAAAGCACGGAAAAGTGAGCGAGATGCCATTGCACCATGTGATAGGCAGCCAGCAGCGTGGCTGCTGGAATATGTCCCGGCTCGCCGTTGAAGGCATGCATGATGGCGGCGAGTCGTATCACGTTTTGTAACGCACGATTGGCAGCGTCTTCCATATGTGCGTAACGGGTTCGCGTGTTTTGAGCTTGCTCGAGGGCAAGCGATGTGAAGAGGGCGCTAGCTTCGGGTGTAAATTGGAGTGGTTCGCGCTGGACTTGCCCACTTTCCGCTCGCGCACGCTGCTCTCTCAAGAGCGATTCTACCCTGCTGTGGTATTGCACGAGTGATGAGTCGCTGCCTGGGCGTACCTCAAGCGACAAACACTGCGGCGGCGTTGCAATCGTGAACAACGTGCGCGCAATGAAGCCGACCCCACGTGCGTATTCACCATACTTGCGCAAGTACGTGCCGAAAATGTCCGGCTGGACCATCACAAGCGCGACCAGACTCGCATCGGTTGCAATAACACTCTGGCCACGAGCCCGGTTCAGCATGACTTTGCTGCCGTCGTAGAGCGAGTTGCAGGTGTCCAGGTGGTGCTTGAAGAGATCGCTGCTCAGGATGTTTTGGCCTTCGTCCGACGCCACGGCGGTTGACTCACCGATGCCTTCCAAGGCTTCGATGAGCGCGCGATTCGTCACGTTCTGAAGAGAAACCCACCGGACGCGATCAGCCTGCCTGCCCTTGGTATCACTTGCATGCGTAATTGCCGCACCCTTTTGCACGGCGAGATAGCTCGTGTGGCGGCGGCGGTCTTCTTCCAGATGTGCTTGGTGAGTTTTCCTGTAGGTACGGGACTTACCGGTCGTCGGTCCGGCGACCACCAGGCTGAACAAGGAGAGGGGTTCCTGGGTGCCATCGCTGGGATGGATAACGGATGCGATGCCGTGCACTGCACTAGCCATGCTGGCTTCCAGCGAGGCGAGAACCATGCAGGGGTCGACGTTCAGCTGATTCGATATTGAAAGTGTCAGCTCCTGTAGGAAAGGCGGAAGCGCCGCGATAGGGGGCGGAGGAAGAAGGGAAGGGAGACTGTACATATCGCTTGTGTGTGGATCCCAAGAAAGAGTGGGCTGCCCGAGAGCTTTGGGGCCTCCGGGCTCGAACTTTTATCTTTGCCCAATCCGCGTACGACGATATGGATTGAATTTGCGCTATACGGATCGTGGGATGTCAGCTTATGGCAAAAAATCAATGACATGCGACTGATTGAATGCCCTGTGTCGAGCCACGAAAAGTCCCTTGCAGCGAGCAGTGTAATGTGAATTTTTTTTGTCGACTTAGTTCTTTTTCCTGATTTCACACGAAAAAAATCATCGGAAAAAAAGCTGGTGCAGCCGATGAACTCCCTATGGCAAGTCAGTGGTCTGCTGGTAGTGGCTGGTGGCATCGATTGCTATGCGAGCCAGCGAAACCGCGTGCAGTTGGGGGTGGCGTCACACGCATGGCTTACGATTTCATGTAAGATATTGATATACATGTAAAATATTGGGCGTCTCGCGAACTATCGCCCGATGATGGAGCGTGACACCGCCACGGGTTGTCATCGAATCTAGCCGGGCTCTTGGCACCGTTCTGATGCCGCGTCCAACTTTTAAAGCATTCCGCTTTTTGCCCGCCCGATAGTCCAGTCAATCAATTTCAGCGAAATACACCTTGGGAGGTGGCGGTAAGTTTGAGGGCTGCGATTGCATTGGGTCGTGACACTAACTAAACATGATGTGTGAAGTAAGTTGTAGTCCATTTAACCTAGATAAGTCCTCTGCTTTGGCATGTTTTTACACTCGCTTCCCGTCTTCGGAGTTCCGGTAAGAGTCTATTACGGTAAGTACAAATAGTTAGGTTGTTTATGAATGGTACTGAATGGTCGTTAAGTGGTTCTTGTTGATTGTTTGGATGAATAGTGCTTTTTTTAAATTGATCCATGATGGAATGATCAATATGTAGCTACCTTTACTTAGCATGCTCGATCAATCGATAAGAAGATGCCATGAGTGCCAATAGTGCAAGTGCTTCGGCGGAGCGTGGCAAACGCTTCACTATGCTAGATAGCATGCACCACCTTAAGTATGGAACAGTGCGGGATTCGCAAGGCCTAGTCCTACGCACTGTTGAGGTCGGGTGTGTCAAGCGAATGATCAACTTTCTTGGTCGCCTGGAACGCCGGGTTATCGCTGTGGCGGGAGGAAAGAGTGGTCCATGGGAAAGAACTTTGACCGGGCGGCTGGTGCTTTCCAAGGCAGCGAAGGAACTCTGGTATTCCATACGCGATGTTGAAGAGTTTGCGCCGCAGTCTCTCGTCGAGGGGCGTAGACTGAATCCTTGGCTGGATGTTGGGCTACGCCTTGCTTACGAGTGGCGATCAAGACTTATCTCCTACACGGACATAAATGGTCTTCTTCCAGGTGGTCATGAGTTGGTCCGTGCGGGTATGGTTGAGATTTTTAACGCCATCCGATGTGCGTGCGAAGGCAAAGCATTTCGCGCTGCAGTGAACAACCATAAGCGTGGAGCAAAGAAGAATTATCACAGTTGTGCTAATTACATGTTGAGCATGTTTCACGATCACGCGAGGCCGCTTGTTCTCCGCGTCGATCTTTATTTCGAGGGCGATGGGAGGGATCTTTCAGAATCCAAGAAGGCGAAAAATGCATTTAACAAGTTTATGCGTGCATTGCGTGAAGGGCGGGTAGTTCCGGATGTGCTCCGCTATATTGCGAAGCGGGAGGACGGTCTTGAGCGGCGTATCCATTACCACGTACTGGTCGCTATGAACGGCGATATGCATTGCGATGCATTCTATTTTTCTGAGCTCATCGGCAAGTTCTGGGTCGATCAGTGCGTAGGGTCTCCTTCGCTTGCCAGCTACTTCAATGTCTGGATCCGCAGGCATGAGCTGGAATACTGCTGCCTCGGTCATCTTCACTACCGGGACGAGCACAAACTGGAGGGGCTTCGACGCGCGATCTGGTACTTGTGCGAGGATGGTGCGTATGTCCTTGTCCACGAGGTACATGGCCGAAACCTCCGGAAAGGGCAGCTTCCGAAAGGGGAGCGCCGTCACAAGCGAGGGCGTCCCCGTAGGGATGGAGCGTCTCTCGCCCTCGCGGAGGGCATCCTCCTTGCGCCTGTTCCGGCGGCGGGGGAGCGGCTAGCGTTACCCCAACAATTGATTCGCTTTGACGGTGATTGCAGGTAAGTGCTCACCTAAAACTCTTATGAGGTCGTGCTGGAACCGATGATGCCATCTGAATCTTCCGAGCCTGGCGGCGTGGTAGTCGTGCCACTGATAGGAGAGGTCATCCCGGACACTCTGGTCGGCTCGCCGCTTGCCCAGGCTGTCCTGAAACAGGCCACCTCAATCGGTATGCATGTCTATGTGCGGATACCCGATGGATCGTGTGTCATCGAGAATTTCGAGCCGCTGGGGGGCGACTTTACAAAGATGCATCCGTTGGGCCAGGGATATGAGGTTCTTGGTCTGAGGCTCAACGGTGAAGCCATCACGGAAGCGGTTGTCCGGGAGGACATTCGATTTCTTCAGCTCGATCAAGACACGATGAAGACGTTCCTAAACGAGTTGGAGGGTTCCCTGCATTGGTTCAGGGGAGGTGCCCTATGCATCGGCAAGAACGGTGGTTTGATGAGGGCAAGGCCTTGGTCAACGCTGCGTTGTATCCGCCCTCGGGAGTGGGTCCAGAGGACATTTCCCTCATCTCCCAGGCCCAGATGGGACTTTCCTCCACCGGCCTTGGTTAATGCGCCAGAGCACACGCTGCGGCTCCGTTTGGAGAGCATCTTTATCGACATGTGTGATCTTGATGTGCTGCGCGAGGCTGTCGGTCGACACCGCTCATCAGATGACCTTCATATGCTCGCTCGTGGCATGCCGGCGCTACTTCATCTGCACCGTGCGGCCAAGCGCTTTGCGGTGCCACTATCCAAGCTCGAGCGTGGCAATGCCCCATTGGACAAGAAGCGCCTTGCCGATCTCAAGAAGGAGGTAGGAGCATTCCTTGAGAAGTACGGCCGTCCGTTCAATACGCGCGAGAGCCTGGATGTGTGCTTCAGGGTCATCGATCCGCGGCACGTTTGGGGGCGAGGCGCAGCAGCTACCTCCTTTGACGCCGCCTATCACCAATTGCTAACGAATGATCCTCATTTTCAAGTGGAGGCCGATGTGAGCGTTCCGCTCCGAGTGGTGATCATGTTAGCGCGGTGCGCTTTAGTCCATCGAAGTGAGGTTGCCAACCACTGGTCGACGACCAGCGGAAAAACGATGAAGAGGCTTGGCGAGTCTGGATTCAAGGGTGAAGCGCTACAGAAGATCCTTGAACGAATCCTCAGCGAGAAATACGTAAGACCGGATGGCTCCAAGAGGCCGCCGGTCCGCTCTTAAACGCCGCTTTCGCTGGACGGTAGGTTTGCACCTGGTAAGCAATCACTCTTGTGCCGGCAGAGGACAGGTACAGCGGTGCGTAGTCGCACCTGCCAGTGGCTAGCAGGCTGTTGATGCAAAGACGCCTGCTGCCTGCCAATGTTTGCTACGGCGACTGATCAGTCTCGCCAACGAAGCTGATCACGGGCGGCAGCCCGACTGCCATCTCACATTGCCCATTCTTAGAGCTGATCCTGACCATCACCAACGGGCCTGGCAACGCACATCAACAGCAGGAGCCGGCAGGCCACCTCCGGCCGGCAAAAGCGGTCGTTGCGCGATATCCTTGGCCTGTACTAGCCGTATCATTCCCCTGAATCTTTCTCGCTCTACGGGAGCATTGAAAGTGGAATGCTTCCGAATCGACGAAAGCGGCTACACGGGCTTCGATTTGCTAAACCCGGAGCAGCGGTTCCAAGGTGCGACGGCCATCGCCATCGGCGATGACGAGGCTAGGCGCCTGATCCGGGAGCACCTTCCCACGCTGCAGGCGGACGAGCTCAAGTATCGGGCCCTGGCGCGACGATCGGCCAACCGCCCCCGCCTGATGGCGCTGCAACGCGACTTGCTCAGCCACTACAAGTGCGCAACCTACGTCTGCGATAAGCGCTACCTGCTGCTGCTGATGTTCCTGGACTATGCCGTCGAGCCCTTCTACTACGAGCGAGGGATGGACTTCTACCAGGATGGGCAGAACTACGCGCTGGCATCCCTGCTGTACACCGTGGGACCGGCGCTTCTCGGGCAAGGGGCTCTCGACCGCCTGCTTGCGAGTTTCCAGCGTGCGGTGAAAGAAAAGAGCCCGGCAGCGCTCACCACTCTGGTCCAGGCCGCGCGCGCCTCGCGCTGGCAGGAATTGCCGGAAGTGCTGGGACCCTTGGCGCAGTTCGCTGCACCCGAGTGCCTGCGAGCGATCGCCGCGCCAGGTGTCAGCACGGATGCTGCCCTGGTGGTGCTGCAATCCCTGGTCAGCCGGATGGAGATCATGGCCGATGGTCCCTATCGGGTCGAGCACGACCAATCGAAGAACCTGCTCACCTATCACGACTTACTGCAGCGCTACATCCGCCACGAGGACATGGTCACCTTCCGTCAGTCGGAAATCGCCAGTATCACCTTCCCGCTCAAGCTCCAGTCGGTGACGCAGGTCGACTCCAGAAACAGTCCCGCCGTGCAGCTGGCGGACGTGATGATCGGCGCGGCCATCGAGGCGGCGAGCACGCTCACGGGGCAACGTGCCGGGGCGCTGGACGCCCAGGAGGTCATGGCGCTGTACGCCGATCATCAGCTGATCCACATGCTGCCATCGATCGATTTCGACGAGCAGAAGCGCTTCCGCCAGGGGACGCAGGCGGCCCAGGTCATCGACTATTTCGCAGAGAACTTCCACGAGCCATAACCGCGTATGGAAGCACGAACCACCTGTGGCCTGGGCGCGGGTGGCCGATTAACAGCGCCAAGGACGACGTTCAGAGAGAGGCTGCATGGCAAGCATTCACTCGGAGTACCACCGATTCCTGGCGCACTTGACACAGCGAGACGTGCACGATGACGTGCGGCGGCTCGCGCACCTGGTGCTCGATCACCTGCAGCCACTGGCCGAGGTCGGCGCTGTGCGCCGCGGTCGGTCCACGCGCCTGGCGCCGCTGGCCATCGCCCAGCTGGCGCAGATGCCTGTCGCCTACGACGGGGACTCCCACGGGCCCGAGACCGGGCCGGTGCTCGGGAGACTGCAGCAGCTCGAAGTCGGGCCGTTTCGCGGGTTCATGCGGCAGGAGACGTTCGACCTCAGCCATGACATCACCTTGGTCTACGGCGCCAATGGCACCGGCAAGAGCAGTTTCTGCGAGGCGCTGGAAGTGGCGATGCTCGGCTCGATCAGCGAAGCGCAGGCCAAGCGGGTCGATCAGCGGATCTATTGCAACAATGCGCGCCTGCGCCGTCACGTCGCGCCGGTCCTGTCGTCCAAGGCGGCAGACGAAGCGCAGGCCGTCCGGCCCGACGAAGCCGAGTACCGCTTCTGCTTCATCGAGAAGAACCGCCTTGACGACTTTGCCCGTATCGCTGCGCGCACCCCAGGCGATCAGCGTCAGCTCATCGCAACCCTGTTCGGCGTGGACCAGTTCAGCGAGTTCGTTCGCGGCTTCAACCCGTCGCTCGATCAGGACCTGATGCTTGCGGGCGCCCAGGCGGCGCTGTTGGCACAGCGTCGCCTGCAATTGGCGAATTCCGAGCAGACGATCGCCGCTTACCCGCAAAAAATCGCAGCGATCGAGGCGCTGGGACAAGCGCTGGCGCAGCGCATGTCGCCTGACGCGACCTACCAGGTCTGCGTGGACTGGCTGCTCGGTACGCCGCAGCAACAGGGGCGGCTGCCGTATGTCCAGGCACAGCTGGACGCCAACCCGCCTGCTGTTCACGAGGTGACCCAGGCCCGCCTGCAGACGTTGCTGGCAGAGGCTTACCGCGCTCAGGGACTGTGGCAGGCATCGTCCGCGCAACTCGCGGCCCGCGCAGGCGAGGTGTCGTACGCGAAGCTCTACGAGGCCGTGCTGGCGCTGGCCGACGGTGCGACCGCTTGTCCTGCCTGTGGCACAGGCCTGGCCGCCGTGGCGCAAGACCCGTTCGCAAAGGCGCGAACCGGCTTGGACCAGCTCGCGCAACTGGCTGTCCTCCAGCAGCAGGAGACTGGGCTTCGGGCGCAGTTGAGCGAGGCGGTTCGAGCGCTGTGGGATGAGATGCGCCGCGTGTTGGCGGCTGCTGCGGTCGCCTGTCCAGCCGAATTGCAGGCCGCAGACCTGCCGCTGCTGCCCCCCACCGCTGTGGGCAACTGGCTCGGCCAGTGGGTCGATGGGGACCGGCGTGCCTGGCAAGCCCTGCTGCGGATCGCCGAGATCATCGAAGGCTTCGACGCGCAGGCTCGTGAAGCGCATGTGCAGCGCGGTGCGCTGGCCCAGGAGCGGGACCGACTGCAGCAGCATCAGCTGGAGATCGAACGGCTACGGACGATGCGCGCCGCGGCCGATCAGGACCTCGCTGTCGCCCGTCAGACGGTGGCTCAGTTTGACGAGGCGAACCGCGACCTGATCTGGGCCGCCGCAGCCGAAGTGCCGGTGGTGGCGCACCATCAGCGAATTAAGGCCGCCTACGACGGCTTCCTGCCCGAGATCCAGGCCTATCTGACGGCTCTGCCGGGTGTTCTTCTGCAAGGGTTGGGGGAACAGGCCCGCCATCTGTACAACGCATTCAACCGAGCCGATCCGCCCGGCGATCTGCTGCACGCGCTGTGGTTGCCGGTGGCGGAGAACGGCAAGATCGAGGTGGAGTTCGCCGGCGAGCCGGGCGTGCGCTACGACGCGCTGATCGTTTTCAGCGAAGGGCACATCAAATGCCTGGGCCTGGCGATTCTGCTCGCTAAGAACATCGCGCAGGGCTGCCCCGTGGTCATCTTCGATGATGTCGTCAACGCGATCGACGACGACCACCGCGATGGCATCTGGCGCACTTTCTTCGAGAACGGTTTGCTCGATGGCAAACAGGTCATCCTTACCTCCCACGCCGAGGAATTCCTGCACCGCATCCAGCAGGAGTTGGGCGTGCGACGTGCCGTGGCCATCAAGCGCTACAAGTTCCTCCCGCATCAGGGGGAGCACGAACTGCGCGTCGACAGTGACCCGCCGACGAAGAACTATGTTCTGCTGGCCCAGCAGGCGCTGGCGGCCGACGAGAAGCGCGAGGCACTGCGCCAGGCCCGGCCGGCGCTGGAAAGTCTGACAGACCGTCTCTGGACATGGCTGGGTCGGCGCGCGGACGGTCGGATCGATATCAGGCTGGGCGGGCCCCGCTCACCTTGGGAGTTGAACAACAAGTGCAGCAAGCTGCGATCTGCGGTCGGTCGGATCGCGGCACAGCATGCCGGTGCGCCGCAGGCGGTTGCCGCACTCGCTGCCCTGCTCAATGTGAGTGGCACCAGCATCGAGTGGGGCTACCTCAACAGCGGCGTGCACGATGCCCAGCGTGACCATGAATTTGACCGCGCCACGGTGCGCACAATAGTCGAATCAATCACCGCACTGGACGGAGCACTAGAAATGCTGCAGAACCGCTGAGTGGTGCCTCAAAATGACGCGAAGTGTTGGCGTGCGCCTGGATCTGACCGGATTGCTGAAAATTGATTAATCAAGGTCGGTGCCGACCAACCTTGGCGCGTGGCGAGAGTTCGCCGTCAGTGGAGATGGTTAGTTGAAAGCGAGCACGATGGTGAATTTGGCGCGAGCGCCGGCAGGTCCAGGTTGAAGGCAGAGAAGATCCAGGTCACCCAGCCACGCACGGCGTCGATGTCAATCTGGACAAGCTTACCTACGCTGCGGGTTGCTCTGACCAGATTTCCTGAGACCGGCTCTGCGCTTGAGTTTTTGGCTTAATAGGAAAATTGATGCCCGATGTCCTTGTGGTGGTTGCATCATGCAGCCATGTACTTGATAGGGGTATCGCCTTATGTTGCAAGACAAGATTATTCGCCGCCCGCAGCTTCGCACCATGGTCGGGTTGAGCGACTCATCGATCAACAATCGCGAAAATCCGCGGAGTCCCTGGTTCGATCCAACGTTCCCCAAACGGGTAAGCCTTGGTGGCCTCGCTCGTCGGAGCGCAGTCGGTTGGCTGGAGTCTGAGGTCATCGCTTGGATCGAGCAGCGTGCGAGGCGCAAATAGCTAAAAGCACGGGAAGCCAAGGAGGCCTGATCGATGGACTTCGGGCCGAAGGGTGCGTCCTCAAGTGCTTGGCGCTGGTCGATGAAACCACGCAGGAGACGGTCGTCATCGACGTTGAGCGGGCGAGGTTCTACCCAAAAATCTATCTGTTTGATGGGGGCTTTCTAGAGTATGCCCAGTCGTTCCCTGATTTCCCTGGAAATCAGACTGCGGCCGGAGCCAGATGCATTGAACCGAGCCTCGCTAAAGTTGATGTCGGCGGCAGGCACAAGTCTTTGCTCGAACCAGCTGGTGGCGATGGTCTCGTTTGAAAGGGCTTCAGGCGCAAGGCGACGCAGGATATCAAAGAGCGCCTGCACGCCGACCGTTCGGGTGATGAACGATGCAGGCTGCTTTCCCCAAAACACCACATTGCAGGCTGCGAGAAAATTGAACGTTATTGTGTAGATGAGCAGGTCGTTCACGTCGATGAACTGGCTCCGCAAGGGTGAGCGGTCTCTCCGGAATCCCTCAAGCGAAGAGCGTGGTTTCCGCTTTCCTGAGAGCATGTGGGTGGCATCACGGCCAGGGTTCGAGGAGTACAGCCGTGAGATGCCTTGAACGACCGTTGCCGTTGATACCCGCCACGAATCGTGTCCTGTGATAGCTTCCAGAGCCTTATCTTTCTTTGGAGCGATGATGATGCGGCGGTAGAGTGGGGAGTTTGGCTCAACCGCAAGGCGCCGGCTCAGGAAGACAGCGAGCTTGTCTGGTGTCCACATGTTCGGTTCTTCGTCCAGAACGTTGTAGCCGAACTGCTCGTAAGTGAGGCTCTTGTCGACTGGCTTTTGCGTCGAGTTGATGATGGCGAAGAGCTGCGCTTGGAAGGGCTTTGGTAGGTCGAGGAAGACCGCGCATACAAGTTCCATTTTGTCGATGGCTTCGATGGGCGCGCGGGCAATGCCGAAGAGTCTGTGTTGGCCATCGATGATGCTGGCCATCTTCTCAGCGGTGGGAATCGTGAGCTTGAAAGCTCCATCCACGCCTTCTGTGATGGTCCAGTCGCGATTGTCGTCCGTGTCGTCCACGCTATCCTCATCTGAGGAATCACTGGCATCGTCGCCCTCTTGTGGTAGTTGGGGAGCATTGCTAGCAAGGATGATTGCGTTGGGGAAGGCCGCATCAACCCGCCCCACATATTTCGCGATTGTGTCGAGGCGCGGCATTTGTAGAGCCCGCTGGGCCCCTTTGATGGTGTATTCGTTTTTCTCTGGGGAATATTCGGCGGCCAGTCTGTCGCTATAGGCGACGTCGAGGAGCACGGCGGCAGGGAGCGAGACGACGTAGAAGATGCCGAGCGGTTGTTCAACGCGCAGAGCGGTTGTGACGATAGGGTAGGTCGGTCGCATCATGCTCATTGCACCTTCAAGCCGTTTAGATTGCCGGGCAGGTCGCTTGCCGTTGGGTCTGCTGGGCCAGCTGCACTGGGTACCTTTTCGGGCTTATCTAGTAGCTCGGGATTCTTGGCGTTGGCAATCCACCACGACCAGAGAGCACCAACGGATATTAGGCTCTCCATGACAATGGCGAAGATAGGGTGCTGCCATGTGAATTGGAGAGTGATACAGCCCCCGACAAACACGAGCTCCATAAGGAGCGCGAGCGCTTTTAGGTAGCTCGGTAGATCACGGTTTATAAGTAGTTGGGCCGCAGCGGCTACACCGACCGATGGGTAGAAGACGTTGATTGCGAGAAGAATGCCCTTTGGGCTGGAGGATGCATCCGCTACGGCCCGGAAAATCTCGACCCAAATACCAAGCCCGCCGATGGCAAGTACGGCAACAAGGAAAAATCCGATAAAGGTGGGATGATTCAGTGGCTCAAGAGTTCTCTCCTTGAGTACTTCCCCAAACTGTTGCCAGTAGTCGGTTCGAACGTCTTCCTCGGCCATCATCAATGCTTCCCGGTTGCCACCCCGATAAATCATGCGATCAAATCAGCAAATCCTCAAACAGTCAATAAACCGCTTTCGACCATGCTGCGGCTTGTGTGGTCCACCGGCTTTGCGAGCGATAGAGTCGACCATAATCGCGCTCGATGAGCAGGTCGAGGGCACGAGGATAAACCGTTGAGTAGTTCGCGACCCAGCTGATGTTCTGATCTTTTTTGACCCGCTCGAAGATTTCCTTAAGGACACGCTGGTGTGCGAGGTAAATGGCAATATTCTTGCCGAGCCAGGTACTCCTCGGGTCTAGGAGTCCACCGTGTTTGTGCAGGTGATCCGCAAGGAGGTCTCCGGTTGAGACTATTTCTCCTACCGTCGACATGAGATCGGGGAATTCCTTTTGCACGAATGCCATCTCGTCGATGAGGCGAAAGCCTCTCGGAGGTGAATTCGGCTTTTCGATTACCATATGTCTTCGGCGTCCGATGCCTTGGAGCTCAAGGCGGATCTCGTTCCCAGACCTTAGGCTCGCCATCAACCGCTGGTCGAATTCGTCGCGTAGGACGCGGATTTGCGACAGCAGTACCCGGAACGGGCCGTAGAATTCATTGAGTTGACGGGTTCGGAAGACCTGCAGGTCAGCTAGTGCTGCGAGGCCAAAGTCACGCTCGGCTTGTCGAGTCTCTCGCGTGGCCCTTCGGTCATCCGCCTCCTCCTCCGCTCTGAGCCGCCAGCGCTGCAGAATAATGCCGAAGCCACCAGTAACGCCGGCACCGGCCAGGACGCCAAGGAGGCCTATGAGGGCTGATAGCCATTTGTCACTGGCAGGTTTTGAAAGGCTGTCGATGCTATGACGAATCGTGTCAAGCTGACTGTTGAGGTCATGTGCTACGGCATTGAGCATCGAATCCGTGACCGGATTGTCTTGAGGTACCGCTGGTAGAGCAGTTGGCAACAGCGTGGGTACGGAAGCGACCGATGGTGCTGCGATAGGTGTGGCGGCCACGCTCGTTGTATGTAGAACGCTTTGCGTCGCGCTTACGTGCAGTTTTTTCGGACGACCGGCAACCGGTTCCCCGGCTTGGACCGCAATCGTCACTGTAAACACAAGGCAAGCGAGCCCGACAGACCGGGTAGAAGTTGAAATGCTCACAGGCGTCGCAAGGTTTCGATGCCGCCGACAAGAGCGGCACTGGCCACCTGGATGTCTTCTTCAGTGGTGAGGCGGCCAGGCGACAGGCGGAAGGCTTGCCGGCTTCGCTGTCCGTCGCCCCACATGGCAAGCAGCACGTGGGAGGTGACAAACGACTCCGTCGAGCAGGCGCTTGATGCGGAAAAGGCCAGGGTCTCGCGGAGCAGGCGCATGAGTGCCAGCGGCTCGATGCCGTCGATGGACAGCGAAAGGTTATTGGCAAGGCGGTGCTCGGGATGCCCGTTGACCGACACACCAGGCACCTCGAGGAGCAGATGGTCGCGCATGGCGTTCCGCAGCGCACCGATGCGCGAGCTATCCGCCTGCCAGTCCCTTGCTGCAATAGCCATGGCTTCACCGAACGCGACGACCAAGGGCGTGTTGATCGTTCCGCTACGTAGCCCCTTTTCCTGTCCGCCACCCCAAGTCAGGGCGGAGAGGGTAATGCGCGGGCGCCGACGCCGGGTGTAGAGCGCGCCAACACCCTTGGGTCCATAGACCTTGTGGCCCGAGAAACTGGCAAGGTCGAGACCAAGATCGTCGACGCTAATGCGGGCGTAGGCAGGAAGCTGGGCGAGATCTGAGTGGAAAAGAGTGCCACTGGCTTGACACAGGCGGGCCACCTCGGCAAGGGGCTGGATGGTGCCAACCTCATTGTTTGCACCCATGACCGAAACAAGGAAGGCGTCGTCCCTGATGGCAGCCTCGAGCTCATCGAGGCGCACCGTTCCGGACTCGTCCACGCCAACGATGGTGATGCGGTGGCCTTCGCGTTCGAGCTGACGGAGGGATTCGAGCACCGCCGGATGCTCGATGGCGGTGCTGACCACATGGCGAATCCCACCCGCAGCACGCACAGCCCCTACGATGGCGAGGTTGTCAGCCTCCGTGCAGGATCCAGTGAAGATCACCTCGCCCGACCGAGCACTGATGGCGGTGGCGACCTGATCGCGTGCGCGCTCGATGGCCGAGGCGGCTTCCGCTCCATAGGCGTGCTCGACGCTAGAGGGATTGCCGAACGCGTCGGAAAACCAGGGCAGCATCGCCTTGAGCACACGGGCATCGACTGGCGTGGTGGCGTTCGAATCTAGGTAAATGGGGCGGTTTGCGCTCACGGAGTAGTCCGGAACAGGTCGGCCGGCGATTTGAGTCGCACGGCCAGGGTGCCAACTCCACGGTGAATGTGTGCTCGCATTAACTCAAGCATTCTCACCGCGCTCGGTGCCTTGCCGCCATTGCCCGATTCGACGAAGGCAACTGCGGCAAGCAGCATCTGAGTCTGCTCGCCAGTTAGGGTGTAGGCGTTGAACTCCTGTCCATCCTCGTCGGGTGCGGGCGCGTTCCCGATGGGACCGCTCTCTAGGGAGGCGAGGAGGGCGTACCGGCAGAGAAGGTTGGGCGTCAGCCCTATGCGCTGCTGGAGTGCGCGCAGTTTTCCCGTCGCAGCGGAAGAAACCTTTAGTTTACTGTACTGCATTGGTCGCTCCGGTCCGGTTTGGGGCTGCAAAATAGCCGGTCGTCACCTGCGTTCGCCGCTCACCCGGCAGGTACTCTAGCTTGATGCTAGCCGCCACATGTGGCTGGAGGTCCTGCGCTGCCTCACCGTCAATCTCGGTGTCGGTAGACAGCACGATGACCTGGTGGCTGACCTCGGTGAAGTACCGCTCAAGAATTGCGGTGCGATGTTCGGTGTCCAGACGCGCCAACGGCGTATCGATGATGACCGGTAGCGACCGACCGCTTGTCTTCGCCAGCGCCCAGAGCATGGCGATGGCAAAAATTTGTTTCTCACCTGCGGACAGTGCCGCACGGGCGATTTCCGCACCGTGCCCGTCAATCAGCGTCGTTTCGAACGTCCGGTCATTGATGCGCACGGAGCGCACCAGCTCTGACTTTCGCGCAAGGCGGTTGAAACAATCGACGAACGCAACTTCCAAGGCGCGGGTCTTTTGCAGGAGGAGGGCTGACTCGTATTGTGCAAGTGAGCCTGCAACTTGTCGGGCGAGCGCTGCCTGGCGCATGCCTTTCGTGTCTTCGGCCTGCCGTGTGAGAAAGCGTTCCCGCTCTCGCTGGGCATTGGCCATCTTGAACTGCAGCATCTTGATGGACTCATCAATCTGGTTCACTCGGCCCAAGGAGACACCATAGGTCGCCTCCGCGTTGCGCAGCTCTTCGAGCAAATGGTTCGAGGTCGCCTCGTCGACCCTTGTCAGGGCCACGTCGATGCCTGCAATGCGCTCATCGATCTCGCGTAGGCGCTCCGAGAATGCAGCCGCCGGCGCGGAACTGGCGGTCGCCTGGGCGAGGATGTCGGAAGCGTTGGGAACATCTTTGAAATGACGCGCGCCTGATTTTGCGTCAGCAATGCCCAGGGACTTGGCAACCAGCGCTTCGAGTTCTTCGCGGTGGCGTGCAGTCCAGCGCCTTTGTACGGTCGTCGTACTCCGTTTTTGCCAGCGGTCGAAGGCGGCTAGAAGTTTCTGGCCGGCCTCGGCGTGTTCATGGCCATCGCCGGCATGCACCGCTTCGGTCAGCTGCACAAGCAGCTTAGGCGCAACAAGCCACGGCCACATGCGTGATGACCCTTCACGGAACTGAGCAAGCAGTGTGTTTCTTTCATTGACCAGTGCCTGGCGCTCGCCAGTCAGCCTTCCATGGTTCAATGCGACGTCGCCGCCCGAGGCCGTGAAACGCTGCTGGGTGCGCTGGACAGCCCGTCGGTGGCTGTCGAGGGAAGTCATGAGGTCGGCACGGCGGTCATTGTGCTCGGACAATTCGACGCGGAGGCGCTCGATCTCGGCGAGGATGGCGTCAAGTTCGCCACTTTGGTTGGCGTCGGCGCGCTGCATTTTCGCCAGATAAATGCCAAGGTCCGTACGGAGCCGCCCGACGAGCTCGATACCGAGCAAGGTGCGGATGGCGGCGCTGAGCTGTTGGCCTTCTCTTGCATCGTCAGCCATTTCGGTGATTTTCTCGCCATCGAAAAAAAAGAGCTGCGAGATGCCTGCCGGGAGGAGGTCTTCGAGGAAATGTGGCCATTCCTCGCGTGGAGCGTCGATCAGCGCATCGCCGTTCTTGAAGACCTGGAGGTCCTCCTGGATACGCTCCCCCTTTGCGGCCCACCGGCGCACCACCTTATAGCGGTGGATCATGCCGTCCTCGGCAAAATCAAAATCGAGCTCGACACCAGCTTCCGAGGCGGGCGCCGCGCTCCCTACATGGATTCGCGACCGTAGGTGCGCCTCGTACGCGGCTTGGGACGTGCGGTCACCCAGTGCGAGCTTGCCGTAGAGGGCAATTCGCACGGCTTCGAGAAAGCTTGTTTTGCCTGACCCGTTACGCCCGCCAATGAGCACGACCGGACGTGGCTTTCCCTTGCCCCCGTCCGTGGATACGGCAATGGTTTGTCGTCCGGCATACAGTCCGAAATTTTCGAGCGTTAGCGAATGGATCAGCATGCGCTGACACCCTCGTCAGCGCCGTAGGCGACCCCCGTCCCGGCCAGCATCTCCCGTCGCTCGGCAATGACGTCCTCGCGCGAACGCCAGTCTTCCGCTAGCACATCTTCGATGCGACTGTGGACCGCGTGGCGTCGCTTCATCCCGTGCGTCGAGCGCTCGATGTCGAGCAGTCGAGCAACGAGCTCGACCGGAACACCGTTCTCATGACAAATGTTCTGAAGCAGTTCGCCATCGGCGTGTGAGTAGGTGACGGCATCGTCGGTGATCCAGTTGACAATGTCGCCGAGCTCGGCGCGGACGATTCCGGGGACGGAGTCCTGCCAGTCGCCCCGTTCCTGACGCCAGATGCGCCGGATGGCATGCAACTCTTCTTCATGGATGAGGAGCGGGGTCTCTCCTGGCGGCGACTCGCGCTGCACCTCCTTTTGCGCTTGTAGGAGCTTTGTCAGGAGTTCACGGCAAAAGTCGAGCGTGTAGGGCCCAGGGATGATGTCGTCGGAGTCCGCTTTGAAGGACACTTGTCCTGTGCGGCGGCGATAGTCCCGCACCTGTCGCTTGCGCACAGGGTCTTGCGTCGAAGCGAGCATGTCGCGGTATTCCAACAGGGGTGTCATCCAGTCTTGCCCGGAGTCAATCATTGCCTCCATGGCCTTGTCCTTGGTCACGACCGTGCAAACCCAGCAGCCAAAACGGGAGTTGCCGCAGCTTGGCGTGGTGGTGTCGACTACGAGCGGGCATTCGCCCGACTGGGCGTTCCGGTACATAGCCACAAGGTCCCGGTTGTCGTTTCCCCACGGTGACGCGTTTTGCAGCAGGTAACCCCACACAGCGTCAGTGCTGAACGCTTCGATGGGAGAGTAGACAAACGCGTTGTTCAGTGACGAGTGGTTCGAAAGGCGTGACCCCTTGATGCGGTGGAACGACATCACTTGGGCGCGCGTTGCGCTCTCGGCGGAACGCACGCCGAGGACCATGATGACTTCGCCGAATTCTGCCACGCGGTCGAGGATGAACTCGTTGGCGGGCTCAATCTTCAGCCGCTCGGTACACCACCTGAAGCGGCGGGAAGGGGCTGGATAGCCTCGTCCAATCATGTTTACCCAGAAACTGCGGTCAACGCGTGGCACGACCTTGTGGGTGCGGAACGGTAGGCCTTGGTCAAGGGCCGCCTGGTTGATGCGTGCTAGGGTTTCGTCGATGTAGTTGACGATAACCGGGGTCTCAACCAGCGTGTCCGAGCTGATGACATATACCGGCTTTTGTCGCTGCTCGACAGGCAGGCGCGAGATGGCTGTCCAGATGACCTGCAAGGTGCAGGTCGAGTCCTTGCCACCGCTGAAGCCAAGCACCCAGGGGCGATTGTCCGCCAAGTACAGCTCCTGCGCCTCGTCGTAGAGCGCCTCGATGGTGCCAGCAGCACGTTGGGCTTTCATGCGGATTTCCTTTTGCTGCCGGGCGTCGCCTTGGCGGCGGGGACCGACAGGTTTTCGATGCGGAGGGCCTCGCCGACAAGCGGCACGTCCAGATGGTTCAGGAGAACGTTAGACACCAGCGTGACGCTGCTGCCCGACTTGTTGATTCGCCCGCCCACGAGCGCGCGCCCCTCCCAGAGCTGTTTGTTAGAGCGCGACCAGTCGATGGTCTTGAGGGACCGCAGACGAGTGACCCAATCCTTCGGGTGAGCCTGCCGGAGGCGCGCGCCGGCGACGGCGATGGCCTGGAGCGCGACGCCATGAGCATGGACGTAGCTTTGGCGCAGCTCGTGAGCGAGCGCGGATTTGTTGGCCACGCGCTGCCAGTCCGGCATCCCGTTGATGACTGCCGTCCAGAATTCGGTCAGCGCGGCGCGGTGCGTGTCATCAAGTGTTCCCGCCGGCGGGTTGCCGAGAAAGTGCACGGATGCCTGATGAAGCGAGCTCAAGGTGAAGAGCTTGTAGGACCGGTTGGAAATGCTGCTTTTTTCAAGATCCGTGTACTCCCGGAAAAGGGGGATGCTCTGGACGACGTCAAGCACCAGCTTTGCCATTGCATCTCGGTGGTCGTACAGGAGACGGATGGATTTGGTGGGCCGGATGGCGTGGACATTGAGGTCCGCAAACATCTGCTGAGAGCGCGATAGGTCACTGTCGGCGAAAAGCACGATGGAGATGGATTCGTCGCCGAGCTCGGGCCGCTCAATAAGTGCTTCCTCAATGGCGGCCCGGCGATGCTGGCCGTCGTTGATTAAGATGGTGGCACTCATCCCGATGCGGAGAAGGCCAATAGAGCGCATTGGGCCGGAGGGCGCGACCGGTTCAAACTCGATGTCGCCGTCGACCGAGGCACAAAGGGAAGAGAGGATATATTCGTCGAAGTGCTCGACGATGTACCGCGATATCTGGGGCACCCGCGTGCGGTTGAGCACGCGCTGAGCACGCAGTTCGGGGGGCAGGGCCTCGTCGTCGAATCGGAACAGCTTCGGCACCAGCCTCATCGGACACATCAGCACGTAATATGCGCGGCCGGCCTGGATGCCCCTCATGGCCGTAAACTGGTAGCTATTTGGTTCCATCGCTCCCTCTTGGAAGTTTCTGTCAGTATCGCTGGAAGTTTCTTCGTGAAGCTTACTGCGTTTGGTGCCTGGCCGAAAAGTTGGAGGCGGCGGTTAGTCGGCGCTTGCTCGTTGCTGCCCCCAAGCCAGTGCCTGAGTTTCGGCGGAGGGCGCGTGCCGCGCATGCCCAAGCTCGGATTCGGCGAGTTAAGGGGTAAGTCCGTGTCGTCCAGCACCCTCGGCTAATGCGCGCCCGCCCGAAACCTGAGGGCGAGCTCTCGACGCGAGAAAGATGCGATGCTTCCTCGATGCGCCAACCGGGTCGGAGCGTGGCGCGACTCTTGTCGCAGGCAACGAAGCAACCGTGGGTTCTGCCCCGTCCTCTCCTGGCAGGTTCGGCACGCCGTGCATCAGGAACGCGTCTAGGGGGGGCAATAGGAGCGGGAGCATGAGCGCTTTGAATGGCGCGCTGCTTATCACGACGAAATGGTGTGGGCATACACAACAATTCCCGGCGCTAAATGCTCGCTACACGGGTTGGAATCGCCGGTTCTGAAGTGTCACAGCGCGCCGGTGCAGTCGGGCACCTCGAATAACCCATCCTTTGGCATGGTGTGAGCGGCATATCGCCGTTCGCACCGCTCGCAAAATCGGCAAGCGACGCCCCTCAAGCCCAGAAGGCGCCCTTGCAAGCGCGTCGGCCGCCGGTGAGCGGCCTGCCCGCATCATGCAGGCACCACGCCCCGGTCTTTGTATCGCGCCAGATGCATCAGGTTGTGGGCGATCACCTTCAGTTCGATCACGGCGCGAGCACGAGCTAGGCCGATCGTTCGCAGGTGCTTGCCGCCCATCTGCGCCAGACGCGCGAACGGGTGTTCGCGCGCGCTGCCTGGCGATGCGACGGTTGCGCCGTTGCTGCGCGTCGCTGATCGGCTGCGTGGCCGTGCCCTTGCGCTGGATGTGCGCGCGGTAACCCTGCACGTACAGCTCCGTCTCCTGCGCGTGCTTGGCATAGCCGCGGTCGGCGTAGACATCCTTAGCCGTGTTGGTTTCGTCTAGGATGGCCTCGAACACCTCAGTATCGTTCACCGAGGTCGCGGTCACCTCAATGCGGCGGATGAAGCCCCAGCGTCGGTCGGTGCTGGCGTGCAGCTTGTGGCCGTAGTAGCTCTTGCCGTGCTTCTTCGTCCAGCACGCATCCACGTCCTTCTGCGCCAGCTAGCAGGCTGTTGAGAAGCGCCCATTCAGAGGCCGCACGATAGGTTCAATGAATCATGAAACGACCGCCATGGCATGGCGTTGCCGTCGCTGGACGCACGTCCCCTCACGTGGGCGAGGGATTCCACCACTCACCAATACCGCCGAGCCGGATCAGGTTGTAGGCCGCAAAATTCCAGTGCACCCAGGCGCTGACCTTCGCCAAACCGACCAGGGGCAGCTTGCGTAGATCGCCGACGGTCTTGACCCAGCCAAAGCCCTGTTCGATGCGTTTGCGCACCTGCAGGCTGATGGCGTAGCCCTTGCCACGCGCCGTGCGCCCGTCAATGGCGCTGCGCCGACCGTTGGCGGTGTTGCGGGCGATGTGCGCCTTGATACCGCGCTGCTTCAGCTGGCCGACGAAGTCGCGCACGTCGTAACCCTTGTCGGCACCCAGCGTCGCGCCACGATGCAGGTGCGCATCGACCAGGGCCAAGGCGCCATCGCGTTCCCCCGTGCCCGTGGCGTGACGAACGTCCACACCCACCAGCAAGCCGTGGCGGTTTTCCATCAAGGCATTGGCCAGATAGGCCAGACGTGCCTGTTGACCTTGACCTTTGCGGGCCAGCCGCGCGTCCGGGTCGGTGGTGGAGGCATGCGTGTCGTTGCTGCGCTTCTGACCACGGAAGTCGCTGCCATCCCCATCGTCCGAACCGTCCTTGGGACGGAAGCTGCGGTGCGAGGCCCAGGCTTCCAGCAGCGAGCCATCCACCGAGAAGTGCTCGTCACTGACCAGTTCGCCCAGCCGGGCCAGTAGGACCGTGTGCGCGAAGAAACGCTGAGCGATCTCGGCGTCGAACAAGCGGTCGCGGTTGAACGAGAACGTGGAGTGGTCCCACACCGGGTCGTCGATATTCAGGCCCACGAACCAGCGAAACAGCAGGTTGTAGTTCAACTGCTCCATCAGCAGCCGCTCGCTGCGCACGCTGTAGACCACCTGCAGCAGCGAGGCCCGCAGTAGCCGTTCCGGCGGAATCGAGAGGCGGCCACCCGGTGCATAGCGCGACGCCAGGAGTTCGTCGAGCTCCTTCAGGATCGTGTCGACCAGCATGCGTAGCTTGCGGATCGGATGATCGCCTGGCACGCGCTCGTCCACCGATACATACGAGAACATGCCCAACTGCTGGATATCTGCTCCGCGCACCGTGACAACCCGATCATTGATGAGGGCTATCATTGTCGCGGCTGCGGGGCGTTTCTCAACAGCCTGCTAGGCCGCGTTCCAGTCGGCCGGCACCTCGCCGCGCTTGATCGCCTCGTTCCCTTCGCTGCGACGGTGCTGCACCGGCGCCGTAACGATGCTAGCGTCGATGATCTGACCCCCTCGCGCGATAAACCCGGCCTGCGCCAGCTGCCGCCCCACGGCCTCGCTGATGTCGCCGATCAGGTCCTGCTTCTTCAACCGTTCGCGCCACACCTAGACCGTCTTGGCATCCGGAATGCGGCTTTTCTCCAACCCCGCGAAGCGCTGGAAGCTGGACCGGTCCAGTACCTGATACTCCAGCGCCTCGTCGGACAGGTTGTACAACTGCTGCACCACCAGCAGCCGGATCATCAGCTCCGTCGGATACGGCGGACGGCCACCGCGGCCGGTGTCTCCGATCTCCAGCTTGGCGTCCACCGCCCGGGCCAGGGCGGCGAAGTCGATGGCTCGATCCAGCACCTGCAGCGGATCACCCAGCTGTTCGCGCTTGGCGGCTCGTTCCTCGGCGGCAAACAGGCTGATCATCGGGCAATTCTCGGGCGGCTTCGGCTTCGGCTGCGCGCTACGCTACCGGCATGGGCGGGGTTTTTCGAGGTGCCCAATCGCGGGAGGAGGTGTGGTTCAGAAAATCCCACCCCTGCCGTAGTATTCGGAGTTGATTTTGACGGGCAACGGGGGGGCGCGTGGCTTTAAAAGGACTTATTGGGAGGGACGTACTGGCGGCAACTGACAGGTACAAGGCCTACACCCACGACTTTCATCTGGATATGGCCCGGTGGCGCAAATTTCGCGCACCATGTGTCCTCAACTGGACCATGACGCGGTTCTTGCCGTCTTCGCGTCCGCAAATTCCAGCGACGCGCGGTATCTATGTGTTCACCCTCAGGCTCGAGCCGTCCGAGCTTCCCGCGCATGGCATGATTCTCTATATGGGCATAACCGGCGACAAGTCGTCAGCGACGTTGCGTAGCCGGTTCGGGCAGTACCTGCAGGGCCAGCGGAGGGTCGATGAAAGGCCCAAGGTGCTCGACATGCTCCTGCGGTTCGAAGATCACCTCTTTTTTAACTTCGCGCCCATTCCTGACCCCGCCATCAATCTCGAGGCCCTGGAGACCGAATTTCTCGACGCGGTGGACCCGCCCATCAATGAACGCGATTACAGCGGTGAGTTTGGCCGCACAAGGAGGTCCGCGTGGTAACGAAGAAACCTGTAAAGAGCGCGTCGGCGAAAGTGGAGCCTCTCCTGTTGCCCGCGCTGCGCGGAAGCATGGGCGATTGGGTGTATTACACCTGCCTTGTCCCGTTAAATGAGATCGCCAAGCGTGTCGAATACGCCGATACCATTCATGCCGACAAGGCGCTCTCTCAGCTCATTCAGCGACAGCTCGAGGGTGGTCGTTCGATGGAGATAAGCACCTATCTCAAACGAACGCCGCAGCGGTTCTTCAATGCGCTGGTGCTTGCGACCTACGATGGCCGTCCCGAGTGGCTTGAGGTCGGCAATTTGCGAGCTGTCTCCCAAAAGGCGCTTTACGCAACGCTCGATGAACAGGCGCTCGACACCATGGGGTTTCTCAGCCTTAACGGTAACGAGCGAATTTTTGCGGTCGATGGCCAACACAGGCTTGCGGGCATCAAACGGGCGCGGGACGACGGATTCAGTGGGGGCGAGGAGCGTGTAACAGCCATTTTCATCGCCCATGCGCAAGACGAGCCAGCCCGCACGCGCCGTCTATTCACCACCCTCAACAAGACTGCCAGGCCCGTCAAGAAGCTCGACATCATCGCGCTCGATGAGGACGACACGATGGCGATCATTGCCAGACGTCTCGTCGAGGAGAACGCTTGGTTCCGCAACCCGAAAATCCTCGTCGCGTCCAGTGAAAGCCTTCCGGTGACAAACCGGATAAGCTTAACGACCATCGCGAACCTCTACGATGTGTTAAAGATTGCCTTCCGCTTCAAGGCAGGTGTTGGCACCAGGGACGCTGAGCTACGATTCTTTCGGCCATCGGATGCTGTGCTCGACCAGTACCAGATGTTCGCAGTCAAGTATTTCTCGGCGATCGCTGCGACGTTTCCTCCAGTTGATGCACTGTTCAAGGCTAGGGATCCTGCCACGGTCACCCAGCTCCACCGCGGCCCCCATGGCGGGCATATTCTGTTCCGTCCGGCGGGATTGGACATCTTCACGCGACTGGCCGTCGATGTCGCCAAGAAGCACGAGTTGAATCTGCCCGAGGCAGTCAAATGGCTGGATGACTTTCCGGTGGAACTCGATGCACGTCCGTACCGTGATGTGCTCTGGAATCCTTCGACGGGAAAGATGGTTGTCGCCAACAAAACCCTCGCCCGTGACTTGCTCAGATACATGTTTGGGCTCGATGTGGACGTTGCCAAACTACGTAAGCGCTATGCCAGTGCTCGGGGGGACGACAACGTCAAGCTGCCGCGTCGTCTGCGCGAGCCGTAACTGCTATCAGGGATCGATGACGATGTATACAGAACAGCTCTCCGCCCATCGCATCGATGTGGCCAACATTTATCTTGACCCGAACAATCCTCGCTTCTGGACCGGCGCAGCCCACAACCCCGTTCCTGACAAACGCATTGTCATGCCAGCGGTCCAAAAGCGGACGCGAGATGAAATTGACAACCACAATCATGGCATCGATTCGCTCTACAACAGCATCCTGTACAACGGTTTTTTGCTCCTCGACCGTATTGTCGTGCGTGAACTCGAAGGGGTGCCAGGCAAATTCGTTGTGGTAGAAGGAAATCGCCGTTTCCAGTCGCTCTCCCGACTCCGACAGGACATCGCCGAAGGTCGGTCATTTGATGCAGAGATTCCGCCCGAACAACTAGAGCGGTTGGTGGCCCAGACTAACGAGATCGAGGTCCTGGTCTACCAGGGCAAAAGTGGTGAAGACATCAGTTGGATCCTCCAGGGCATCCGCCATATCAATGGCGTCCGCGATTGGGAACCCGCGCAACGCGCCAAGCTCATCGCCGACCAGATAGACCGGCTCGGCCAGTCAATGTCGGCGACCGGCCAACAGTTTGGCTTGTCGGCCGTGGCCGTCGGAAGGCTCTACCGGCCTTACAAGGCTCTTGCGCAGATGGCTGCTGATGAAGACTATGGCCGGAAGGCTAGGAACGACTATTTTTCCCTGTTCGAGACCGTCCTTCGCACGAGTTCGCTGAAGGACTGGCTTGGATGGAGCGACAACACCCGGTCATTTTCGAACGTTGAGAACTGCAAGCGCTTCTATTCTTGGATCACACCCGACGAGGAGCAAGGAAACGGGCGTAGGATTCATGATCCTCGGCAAATCAAGGACGTGGCTTACCTCGTTGAGAATCAGCATTGGTCACTGCTGAGCCAACTCGATTCTTTCGAATTAACCATTGACCAAGCGCGAAATGCCGCAACGGCCAACGTGCCAAAGCCAAAGGATTGGCGCAAGGCGATGGCAGCGGCGACAGCGATGCTTGGGGAGCTGCCCCAGTCGGCGATGTCCGATGATCCCGAGGAGTTTCTCTGCGCCCTCGACGCCATGCTGGAAGTGCTCATTGAGCGAAAGCGGATGGTGGAGGTCGCGCTCGCGCCCGCCTGATCTGACGCGCCTTCCTGTTTACGTGTCGTTGTCGCCCAATTATTGGACCGCCTAGAACAAAGGACGGAGCAACAAGGGACCGGGCGGTCAATCGTTGCTTTTCGGGGCTGGTTGTTTGAAGAAGATGGGAATTGCAGATGCCGCAAGTGCAAGTTCAAGCGGTGCCTACGACGACAACGGGTAGTCCAGACGACGCCACGCGTGCATTAGAGCATGCGCTGTTCAGGTGTGACCTCTACGGCATCACAGAGCAACTCGCGGCCGGAGCGAACCTCGAGCTTGAATGCATGGTGCACGAGATGCGCGATGGCAAATGGCTTACGAACCTTACCGCAGTGTCCTGGGCCGTCACTCTCGACAGTGAAGCGGACGGGCTTTTCCTCACGCCGCTCTTGCTCCATCACGGAGGCAACATCGCACAGGTCGATTCCGAAGGTCGCACGCTACTGTCTTTCGCGCGCAGCCGCAGTGTTTTGCGTTACCTCATCGAGCATGGTGCGCCGTTTATGGGGGGCGCAAGTGCGCGGGAAGTGCTTCTTGCGCTTGTGGCCGATCCGTCGCCGAAGAGTATTGAAGAATGCGAAAAGGCTCTTGCTCTTCTTGGAGTGGTTGATCGCGCGGAAGTGACCATGGCGCTGGCAGGGAAGGGAGCAACTGGGTGGGCCTTACCTTTGCTACCAAAATCGAAATGGAGAAAAGTCCTCGACAATGACCATTTCGCAGTGTTGAAGCACTTTGGCTACGGCGATCAGGCCCGCGTCTCGGCTGATGTAGCAAGGGATCTGGTCGGACCACCGCCATTGCTGGCCGCCTTCCATCCTGCAGAGGTCATCGGATGGGCACTTGAGGCTAGGGATGCTGAGCGGGTGCGTCGCCTCGTCAAATACGGCGGAGCTAACGGTGACTATCGCTTCACGCGGTCCGTGGAAGTCGATGGCGTACCCGTGGAGCTTCGGGGGCTCACGGCAACGGGCCTCGCCCTCCTCATTGACTGCGAGAACGAGCGGCTTTCTGCAGGCGGCAGACCATTAACGAGCCTACCAGTTGTCTCACCTGTGTTCACCAGTCTTCTGATGAGAGTGCGCTCGCTCCATGGTGCCCACGATGTGCATGGAAATAGTCTCTTGCACCTGACTATGACGCCAGGAATGTGCAGCTGGCTCCTTGAAAAAGGGTTGCCTGCCGACGTGAGAAACGATGCCGGTCAGCTGCCAGAGGATGTTGTGCCTGAGTATGTGCGTGAGGTTATCGAACGACACCGGTTTGCAGTCTTGCCACTGATAAAGAGCCACGGAAGAAAAGGCTGTTGAACATGTAGTCGTAGGTTCTAGTATCGGTATCGCGCGAAATGCCTACTATTTGCCATGAGATTGGTGGCTTTAATGGTTGGAAAAAGTCACTTTTAGAAGTGAAGGGGTTATATATGACGGTGCTTTCGGGGAAGAAGATTTATCTTGATTACAACATTGTGTCTTACATCGTGGATCCTATTGAAGAGGGGGTTGAAAGAATTTTTCCTGACAATATAGCTGAATTTATATCAAAAAATTCGGACGTTGTTTATAGCCCGGCTCATATGGAAGAATTGTGCGTACCCTACTTGTCTGGTTCAAGAGGGCTTGAGGACGTAAGCGATAAACTATTGAAAATATCCAATCTTACGGAGGATTTATCTATTGGTCCGGGCTTTAGGCGAGGGATGCGGGTTGTGTCTAGGATGGGGCCTTTTGGTGCTCACTTTCACCATGAATCAACTTTGGTTTGCTTTGAACGGGTTTACTTGCATCGCGGCCTGAATAAATCCGCAGAAAAGGGGCAGGAGGATTTTTCCAATAGGGCTGCTGATACAGATGTTAGTTCAGTGGTTGTAAATAATGTTGATCCCATGAGCCTCTTTGGTAATGATGGTGCCGCGCAGGCCGTAATGTCGGAATATAAGGAAATTCTTGAGGCGGGTTCTGTAGTAAATGTAAAATTTAACATAGCTTGCGCGGAGTTTATCAATGAAGAAATTAGGCGAACTTTGGCGGAAGGTCCTGAGAGTCCCAGGGAGTCCTTTCCTTTAATAGCGAATTTTCATGCTGCAGTTATGGCAATGATTGAGGCGGCTATGAAGTTTTTAACTATTTCAAGATTTTATCCGGAGCCGGTTGCCAAGAGCAGATCGGATATGCATGATATTACTCATGCTATTTATGGTGCTTACTGTGATTACTTTGTTACGAACGATAGGCGTTTTTTTCGTAAATGTGTGGCTGTTTTTGAATATCTTGGAGTTCCTTGCCGGGTGATGATGATGTCCGATTTCATAAAATTTTGTAAGAGCGAAATGATTGGCGATGGTGTGGTCAGCTCTTAGGTCGCGAAATGACTGCCCAGTAGCTTAGGGTGGCCTCCTGCGGATCGTGACTTAGGGGTATGTCATCGCCATGCGGATGGATGTGCTTGTGGTCCCGGTAGCGGGGCGACATTCCCCGCCTTGAGTAGCGGATGGGTTCAGAGTCCGGGGGCTTTTACTGCTTCGCGTAAGCGGGCGGTGTCAGTCCGGCCAGTGCTTTCTTCGGTCGCCTCTCGTTGTATTCGCAGCGCCAGCGTTCGATCTCGGCACGGGCATGCAGGAGGCTGGGGAACCAGTGCTCGTTGAGATACTCGTCGCGAAATCTGCCGTTAAGCGATTCGAAGTAGGCGCTCTGGTTCGGCTTTCCCGGTCCAATCAATTGCAGCTGCACGCCACGCTCATATGCTCCTGATGAAAACTGGCATAAGCGACACCGCTCCCCTGTGCAGCGGCTCGGGGAAGGCGGCTCGGTTAGCGGGCTACGAAATCAGCCCACGCTTGCATCATGGGGCGTCGCTGCTCAAGTAGATCCGTTCGGTGGTATGCCGCTTCTACTTGGCTCTGAACCGTGTGGGCGAGGGATCTCTCTGCGAGATCACGTGCATAGCCGTTCTCGCTACACCAATCCCGAAAGCTAGACCTAAATCCATGTGCGGTCGCTGTACGGCCAGCGGTGTCGCTCACCGCTTTGGCTCGGCGTAGGAAGGCCGTCAGGGTCATATCAGACAGCTCGTTCTGAACGCGCATCGATGGGAATACCAGGGTGTCGTGCAGACCACGTTGCTTCTTGATGAGATCGACTGCCTGCCTGGCGAGGGGGATGCGGTGCGCTTGTTTCGCCTTCATTCGTTCGGCTGGAATCGTCCAAATGGCGTGCTTAAGGTCAAATTCGGACCACCGAGCGCCCCGGATTTCACCGGAGCGAGTCGCTGTCAGTATCAGCAGCTTAAGAGCAGCACATACTACGTCGTGTGGGTGCTGAAGCTGCTTGGCCATGAATGCAGGGATGTCCATCCACGGCATGGCTGGCTGATGTTGGGTGCGGACAGTCTTGCTTGGCTGTTGAGGCAGGAGGTGATGTACGACATCCACGGGATTAGCGGCGCAGTGGCCATGCGCCCACCCCCATGCCATGACGGCATGCAAGCGCTGCTTAACTCGGCCTGCGGTCTCTGCTTTGTCCAGCCAGATGGGGCGGAGTGCCTCGGCGATGTGTCGAGGCAGAACTTGGTCGATCGGAAGCTGGCCAATCAGGGGGAAGGCATACTCCGTCAGAGTGTTGATCCATTGCTGGGCATGCTTCGCATTCTTCCAGCCCGGGGTTAGTTCCCTGTGCAGAACTTCAGCTGCCTCCCTTAGGGTGGGGATACGCGGCATGGCTGCCTCGGCCGCTTTGACCTCCAATGGGTCCTGTCCGTGGGCAATCTGGTCGCGCATGACGCGGGCCTGTTCAGCTGCTCCCGCAATGCTGATGTCTGGATAGCTGCCGAGTCCGGCGTTTCGGCGCTTCTTGGTGATGGGGCTGACATAGCGTAGTACCCATTTGCCTTGCCCCTTGTGGGCGGGCGACGGGTGAAGTGTCAGCCCGGTTACTCCGCCATGCGCCAGCGGGGTGCCTCCGGGTTTGACACTACGTGCTTTGGTATCGGTGAGTAGCGCCATTGAGCGAGGGCTCCATGCGAGAATGTCAGTATGCCATTGAGTATGCCATGCTGGTTTGTCACGGATTGAGATTCGTTGGTGATCCTTGATGCATGAGTAAGCATAAGTATTTGAATATTAGGATTAATTATTGAGTTTGATGGTGGTCCGTTGTGCCTGGTTGGACTAGTTGGAGGCGGCCTCTCTCTCCGCCAGATACAAAAAAGCCCTGATGCGTCAGGGCTTTTTTGTGCCCCGAAGAAATGCGTTACGGCATGTTGATGGTCCCGCTGGTTTTTACCGGATCGCCCACGCTTTCAGGGGGTAGGTACAAGCAGCACTTGTCTGGCGTTGTAGAGGGTGGCGACCAGGCAGTGTCCGTCGGGCAGGAACGTTACGTCACGCGGAAACCCCGCAAGATCGAGCCTGTATTGCTTCATAGGGCGGCCCGCTGCAGGTGTCGTGAGTCCAAACAGGCCGCCTTTGATATGAGTGGCGAAGCGGGCCGAGAGCGCCACCCACACTTCATGCCCGTCCGGGTGTACGACGACGCCCACGGGACTGTCGCCGACGAAATAGCCGGAGATATTCGTCTGCGTGGCATGCTGGAGCCAGCTGCTGGCGTCGACCATCATCAGCGTGCCGCTGCCACGCTCGGTGACCCAGAGATGGTGGTCGTGCGGGCTCAGTGCGACACGTACCGGGTTGCAGCCGGCCGGGAGTGCGGCACCCACCGAGGCATACGCTGGATGGGCGAGTGCGCGCCGCAGGTCGATGCGAAGCAAGAGACCGTCCGCGTGGCCACGGTCGGGGCCTCGCTCGGCATGGCATATGGCCGGCATGCCCGGCAATCCGTTTTCGGTCGTGGCGTACAGCCAATGTCCGTCGGTGGTGATGGCCAGGCCGACTGGTGAAGGCGTGGTACGAATGCGCCCCATCGGGGCCAGTTCGGATGCCGTTGCCGTCAGTTTGCCGAGATCGAACATGTCGATACGGGCGGCCCATTCGTCTGCCACCAGGACGTGGCGACCGTCTGGCGATATCGCTACATACACGGCTCCCGCATGCCTGCCGTCATCGAGGACACCGCGCACTGCATGGCCGCTGCGTTGCTCGAGCTGTTCGACATCAAGCACACTGGTTTTTGCACCGCCGGCTACCACCAGTGTTTTGCCATCAGGCGAGAGGGCGGCGCCGTAGGCCCGGGCCGGCAATGTGACGGCGTGATCCATAGCGAAGACACCGCCGGCGTTGTGCAGCACGATCACTTCGCTGGTCTTTGTGCGGTTGCTCGATACGAACAGCCAGCAGCCATCAGGGCTGGGAATCGCCGAGAAGGGATGTCCCTGAACGTGTATGACCTGTTTGCCGGAGGGCGCCGGGCATGCCGTGGCATGAGCACTGCTGACCACGGCGCCAAGCAGCGCCATCCACCATGCCAGCCATGGCCATCGCCGCATCTTCATTCCCCTTGAGCTCCGCTGGGCCTCTCCTTGAGCCTGCGGAAACTATGTCCGGTGTCCAGCAAGCGGCGCAAGTGCTGCGAACCTCTGCGGAGTGGGTTCACAGGGGGCGAGGCGATCGGTGTCGCCGTGCGCTCAGTCCGACAGGCCGCGCAGTTGCAGATGGTGCGGTGTGATTTCCAGCATCGAGCCGTGTTCGTACCAGTCGCCGAGTACGACGCGCTTCGCGGGCTGGCCGTCGACTTCGAGAGAGTGGACAGCCGGGCGATGGGTATGGCCGTGAATCAGGCGTGTGACCCCGGCTTGCCGCATGGCCTCGGCCACGGCGTCCTGGTTGACGTCCATGATCGACTCCATGGTGCTGCCGGTGTGTGCCTTGCTGTCGGCACGTGCCTTGGCGGCAAAGGCGCGGCGGGCTTCCAGCGGCATGCCGAGCACCTGGGCCTTCCACTCGGGCGTGCGTACCTGCTTGCGCACGGTCTGGTAGGCCACGTCGTCGGTGCACAGCAGGTCGCCGTGCATCAGCAGGGTGGGGGTGCCGTACAGATCGTGCACGGTGCCGTCGTCGAGCATGCTGAAGCCGGCCCGCTGCGCGTAGTCGCTGCCGAGCAGGAAGTCGCGGTTGCCGGCCATGAAGTACACCGGTACGCCGGCGTCGTGCACGGCGCGGGTGGCGTGGGCGATGCGTTGCAGCAGTTCGGCGTCGTCGTCGTCGCCGATCCATGCCTCGACCAGGTCGCCGAGGATGTACAGCGCGTCGGCGTCGCGCACGCTGTCGCTGGCCAGGAAGCGTTCGAACAGCGTGGTGATCTGCGGCCGGCTGTCATCCAGGTGCAGGTCGGCGATGAACAGGGTGGCGCTCATGCGTGCGAGTGGCTGGCCGCCGCTTTGGCCTTCTTCTTCGCATGCGGTTCGGGTTTGGCCGGCTTGGTCTTGGATTCCGGCTTGGCTGCATCGGTGGATGCGGGTGCGGCGGGTGCAGCGCTGCTGCTGGCGGCAGCCGGAGCGCCGTCATTGAGCACACGGGCACCCTCGATCACGACCAGCGGGTTGGGCACGTCGGCGGCGAAGGGGCCAAGCGGGCGCGTCGGCAGGGCGGCGATCTTGTCGACCACGGACATGCCCTTGACCACTTTGCCGAAGACGGCATAGCCCCAGGTCATGCCGCTCTGGTTGCCGGCGTAGTCGAGCCGGCGGTTGTCGACCAGGTTGATGAAGAACTGCGATGTGCCGGAATTGGGGTCGGCGCCGCGCGCCACTGCAATGGTGCCGCGCAGGTTGGAAAGACCGTTGTTCGCTTCGCTGGGCACCGGCGGGTGTGTGCGTCGCGGCTGCAATTCGCGCGTGTACAGGCCACCCTGGATCAGGTAGCCGGGAATCGAGCGGTGGAACACGGTGCCGGCATAGAAACCTTCGCGGACATAGCGGAGGAAATTGGCCACGCTTTTCGGGGCCTTGTCGGGAAACAGCTCAAGCGTGATGTCGCCCATCGACGTATGCAGCAACACCTCGGGATCGGTTCCCGGCACGACGGGTTTGGTCGGTTCGGCGGCGAGCGCGGGCAGCGTCAGCAGGAGCAGTGATGCGAGCAGAAACTTGTGCATGGCGGAGCAGGCGGCAGGAATATCCGCCCATCATACGCGGAGCGGGTGAATACGGCTCTATTGCGGAGTCATTCGATCGCGCGGGAGCGGATTTCAGTCCGGCGAAACGTCCAGCGTCAGCCCCAGTTCGCCCATCGGTGCTACTTCCTGCCCGAGGTCGGCGCGGGACAGCGGGTGCTGGGCTAGCCAGTCGCCGGGCAGCTGCAGATGCAGGCGCTGGCTGGCAGCGGACAGTCGCAGCAGAGGTAGTGATTCGGGGCGGCGTGCCCGGCGCAGCAGTACGGCCAGTCGCAGCAGCGCGGTGATATGCCGTGCGAGCTGGCGATAGCGCAGGGGCAGGCCGGCGAAGGTGGCCTTGTCGGGCCTGCGCCGGTGCGACTCCACGACGGCCGCCAGCAGTTGCTGTTCCTGGCGCGAGAAGCCGGCCATGTCGGCATGCCGGAGGATGTAGGCACCGTGCTTGTGGTGCTGGCTGTGCGCGATGGACAGGCCGATTTCATGCACGCGGGCCGTCCACGACAGCCATTCGCGCGCCTCGCTGTCCAGCGACCAGCTGTCGGCCACCTGGTCGAACAGTGCCAGGGCGGTCGATTCGACCCGGCGCGCCTGGGCACGGTCCACGCCATAACGGCTGGCTACCGCCTCGATGCTCGACGTGCGCGGATCGCTGCCGCCGGCGCGGCCGAGCAGGTCCCACAGCAGGCCTTCCCGCATCGAGTTCTCGCAGACCCGCATGCGTTCGATGCCCAGCGCCTCGAACGCTGCCTCGAAGATGGCCACGGCCCCGGCGATGACGGGCGCGCGGTCGTCGGTCAGTCCGGGCAGCTTCAGGGTGCCGATCTGGCCCTGTTCGAGCATCGCATCCCGCAGGACGGCCAGTGCGCCCGCGGTAATGCCGTCGTCGCCGAGTTTCATGGCCTGCACGGCGGCGCCGATCGCCTTGGCGCTGCCGGATGAGCCGTACGCATCCAGCCAGCCGACCTCGCGGTAGTCCTCGGCGAACTGCTGCAGCAGCAGGCCCAGTTCGTTGTTGGCGCGCTGCCAGCGCTTGCGGGTGAGTTTGCCGCCGGGGAAGAAGCGCTGGGTGGAGGCGATGCATCCGGCCTGCACGCTTTCGGTCTGCAGCGGGGCCAGCGCCCGCCCGATGATGAACTCGGTGCTGCCGCCGCCGACATCGATCACCAGCCGCGGTTCGCGCGAAATCGGCAGGCCGTGGGCGGCACCCAGAAAGATCAGGCGGCCTTCCTCGCGGCCGGACACCACTTCCACCGGGTGACCCAGTGCCGCCTCGGCGGCGCTCAGGAAAGTCTGCGGCGTGGCCAGCTGGCGCACCGCATTGGTGGCCACGGCGCGGATGTGGCTACTGGGGATGCCGGCGATACGCTGGCCGAAGCGTGCCAGGCACTCCAGGGCCAGCATGCGCCGGCTCGGGTCGAGTGTGCCGTCGGAGCGCAGGCCTGCAGCCATGCGCACATTGTCACGCAGGCGGTCGATGACGCGCGGTTCACCGTGCTCGACCCTCGCGACGATCAGATGGAAGCTGTTCGAGCCCATGTCCACTGCGGCGATCAGCTCGCCGTTGTGGATCGGGGTGGCGTCGCTCTGGCTCAAGCGTGGATTCCTTGCTCTCGGCACTGATGCCCGATCGGCAGATCATGCCGGATAGCCGCCCTTATGGGCAAAGCTTGTCTAGCAGGGTCTGCTGTGCGTCGTAGGGTTCCGCGTCGCCCTGCTCGGCACGGGTGTAGTGGCCGTCGGCACCCAGCAGCCAGGCATGGGTGTTGTCGGCCAGGTAGAGCGCCAGGGTCTCCTCGTAGACACGCTGGGCCAGTTCGGGGTCGAGAATGGGAAATGCGATCTCGATCCGGCGCAGCAGATTGCGGCCCATCCAGTCGGCACTGGCGCAGTACACCTCGGCATCGCCGTCGTTGGCGAACCAGTACACCCGGCTGTGTTCGAGGAAACGTCCGACGATGGAGCGCACGCGGACCCGCTCGGACAGGCCGGGCAGGCCCGGGCGCAGCGTGCAGGCCCCGCGCACGATCAGATCGATTTCCACGCCGGCCTGCGAGGCACGATAAAGCGCCTCGACCACGTGCGATTCGTTCAGTGCGTTGAGCTTGGCGACGATGCGTGCCGGCTTGCCGGCGCGGGCGTGGGCGGTTTCGCGTTCGATCTTTGCCACCACGCTGGTGTACAGCGTGAAGGGTGAATGCAGCAGGCGCTTCAGCTTGATCTGCGGCCCCAGTCCGGACAGCTGCTGGAACACTTTGTGGATGTCCTCGCCGATCTCCGGTTGCGCCGACATCAGGCCGATGTCGGTATACACACGGCTGTTGGCCTGGTGATAGTTGCCGGTGGACAGATGGACGTAGCGCCGCAACGCACCGTGTTCGCGGCGCACGATCAGCATCATCTTGGCGTGCGTCTTGTAGCCGACCACGCCGTACACCACCTGTACGCCGGCCTCCTGCAACTGCGTCGCGAGGCGGATGTTGGCCTCCTCGTTGAAGCGTGCGCGCAGCTCGATCACCACGGTGACGTCCTTGCCGTTGTGCGAGGCCTCCACCAGCAGGTCGACCAGTGGCGTGTCGGAGTCGGCACGGTAGAGCGTCTGCTTGATCGCCAGCACATCAGGGTCCTGGGCGGCCTGGCGCAGCAGGTCGACCACGGCGCCGAACGATTCGTAGGGGTGGTGCAGCAGAATGTCGCGCTGGCGCAGCACGTCGAACGTGCTGACGTCGGGATCCAGCCCCACCGGCATGCGCGGGGTGAAGCGCGGGAATTTCAGGGCAGGGCGGTCCAGCTGGCCGTAGATCGAGCCGGCGCGGATGATGTTGACCGGGCCGTCGCAGCGGTAGACGTCGGTCTCTTCCAGTTCGAAATTGGCGATCAGCATGGACACGATCGACTGCGGGCAGTCGTTGCCGATCTCCAGACGCACCGGACGCGCGTAGCCGCGACCGAGCAGTTCCTCGCTGAGTGCGCGGGCGAGGTTGTCCACCTCGGCTTCTTCCACCATCAACTCGCTGTTGCGGGTGACGCGGAACTGGTAGGAACCCGCGACTTCCAGGCCCGGGAACATCAGGTCGGCGAAGGCCTGCAGCAGTTCGGCGAGGAACACGAAATGCTCGCCGGGGCCGCATACCTCGTCGGGCAGCCGGATGATCCGGGGCAGCGAGCGTGGTGCGCGAACCAGGGCGATGTGGCCTTCGTGGCCGAATGCGTCGCGGCCGTGCAGCACCACCGCGATGTTCAGCGTCTTGTTCAGGATGCGCGGGAACGGATGTACCGGGTCCAGCCCCAGCGGCGAGAGCACCGGCAGTACTTCGTTCTCGAAGTAGCCGTGCAGCCAGCGGCGCTGGCGGTCGCTCCACTGCGTGCGGGTGAGGAAGTGGATGCCTTCCATGTCCAGTGCCGGACGCAGCTGCTCGTGCCAGGTGGTGTACTGGGCGCTGACCAGATCGAGCACGCGCTGGCGGATGCGGGAGAGGGTCTCGGCGGAGCTCAGCCCATCCGGGCCCGGTGCGACCGTGCCGTAACTGTGGTGATGCTTGAGCACGGCCACGCGCACCTCGAAAAACTCGTCGAGGTTGTTGGCCACGATGCTCAGGTAGCGTAGTCGCTCCAGCAGCGGCACACGCGGATCCTGTGCCTGGCTCAGCACGCGGAAGTTGAATTCCAGTGCGGCCAGTTCGCGGTTCAGATAGAACTCGGGGGCCGTGGGATCGGGCAACAGGGATGGCGACGGGGCGGGATGTGACATCGGGACATTCTGGCCCATGCCGCGATGGCGTGCACGCCGCCCGGCATGTCGGGCCTCTCCTGGGTGAAAGGCCTCAGGTTCCGCTGCTGGAACCGTTGGCGCTGAGGCTGGCTGCGTTGGCTTCACGCTGCAGCAGGCGTGCGTGGCCGAACCGGCAGGCGAAGGTCGAGCCCTCGCCCGGGCTGCTGCGGATTTCCAGTTGCGCCTGGTGCAGGTTCAGCACGTGCTTGACGATCGACAGGCCCAGGCCGGTGCCGCCAGTTTCGCGCGAGCGGCTGGACGAGACGCGGTAGAAGCGCTCGGTAAGGCGTGCCAGGTGATTGGCGGGAATGCCGAAGCCGGTGTCGCTGACCGAATAGATGGCATCGCCATCGGGCAGGCATTCCCAGCGGATAGTGATGCAGCCGTCGGTGGGCGTGTAGCGCACGGCATTGCTGACCAGGTTGGACAGGGCACTGTGCAGGTCTTTCTGCGAGCCGACCAGGTCCACGTGCGTGAGGTCCTCGACGACGATGCGATGACGCCCCTTGCTGAGTGCCTCGGCCTCCTTGCGCAGGGTTGCCAGCAGTGGCGCCATGGGCACGCGTTCGTCCACCACGTGATCCTGGGTTTCCAGCCGGGACAGGGTCAGCAGGTCTTCCACGATCTGCCCCATGCGCTTGGACTGCGTGCGCATCTCGCCCAGTACCGGGGCCAGTTCGGGCACGTCTTCCGGGTCGAGCAGTTCCAGATAGCCATGGATGACGGTCAGCGGTGTGCGCAGTTCGTGCGAGACATTGGCGACGAAGTCGCGACGGATCTGTTCCAGTCGGGTGAGATGGCTGATGTCGCGGGCCAGCAGCAGGTGCTGGCGGTTGCCGAACGGCAGCATGGTCACGTTGATGTGGCGACTGGGCTGGCCCGGGGCGGCAATGTCGCCCAGCGGTTCGCTGGTATCGCCCTGCAGCCAGTGGGCAAGTTCCGAGCCGCGCAGCCGGTCGGCCAGCAGGTTGCCCCGATCGTTCGGTCGGCGCAGGCCGAGCAGGCTTTCCGCCGCATGATTGAACCAGCGGATACGCAGACTCTGGTCAAGCAGCACCAGGGCATCCGGCAGGTTGGCGGCAGCGTGGCGCAGGTCGTGCAGGCTACTGGCGAGACGGCGTGAGCGGCGCATGAAACGATCGTGGCGAAGCGGGTTGGGGGCGGACATGGGCATTATGTTTGCGTGCGTCAGGTGACGGAGACGCGACAGCAGCAGGACGATTTCCGTCACGGCGACAATGGCGAGCCCGAGCGCCGCATGTCCTGCCAGCGCACCCAGCAGGGCGCCAGCGGCCAGGCCGGCGACAAGCGGCAGCGGAGACAACCATGCGCCTTGTGTGAATCGAGCCATCCAGTCGACAGGTCAGGTGCTGGTGGAGAAGCGGTAGCCGGCACCGCGCACGGTCTGGATCAGTTCGTCCAGCTTCCAGGGCTCGAGGGTCTTGCGCAGGCGCCGGATATGCACGTCGACGGTGCGCTCCTCGACATAGACGCTACCGCCCCAGACGTGGTCGAGCAGTTGCGCGCGCGAGTAGACGCGCTCGGGATGCGTCATGAAGAAATGCAGCAGACGGTATTCGGTGGGGCCGATGGACACGGCCTCGTCGCCGGCGAACACGCGATGCGCAGGGCCGTCCAGGCGCAGGCCGCCCAGCTCGATCACGCCGGAGCCGTCATCACCGTGGCTGCGTCGCAGCACCGCCTTGATGCGGGCGATCAGTTCGCGCGAGGAGAACGGCTTGATGACATAGTCGTCCACGCCGGCTTCGAGACCGTTCACCCGGTCCATTTCCTCGCCGCGCGCGGTCAGCATGATGATCGGTATCTCGCGGCCGGATTCCTCGCGGCGCAGGCGGCGTGCCAGTTCGAGACCGCTCATGCCCGGCAGCATCCAGTCGAGCAGGATCAGGTCGGGGATGCGCTCGGCGATGGCCATCTGGGCTGCGCGTGCGTCGGCGGCGGGTACGGCTTCCATGTCGGCCTTGCGCAGGGCAAAGGCGACCATGTCGCGGATCGAGGGTTCGTCTTCGACGATCAGGATGCGTTTGTGCACGCGCGGGCTCGCTCGTGTGGCCTGTGACGCTGGTATTGCAGCTTCGCCATGTTACGTGGCGATGACAGCATCAAAGTACGACAACCGGCCTGTCATTGCACGAAGTCGCTGTGGACATGCGCGAACGGCGCTTGCGACGGCGGGTTGCCGGTCACTGTGACGAGTGGGCATCCGGGTTGTCGGGGGTTTTGATCCTGCGCTTGCGCAGCTCCATGACCAGCGGTGTCAGCTCGGCCAGCCGGGCCTGGATGCGGGCGCGGGCGTAATAGTCGAGGTCGGGCCGCTTGAGCAGGCGCTGCAGTTGCTGCATGGCGTCGAACGGACGCCCGGACAGGTAGCTGGCATCGGCGAAGGCTTCACCCGCCAGCTCGCTGTTGCCTGCCTTGTCGCTGGCGCGGGCGTAGGCGTCGTACAGACTGGGCTCGTCGCTGTTGTCCAGCAGCGGGCGCAGCAGGTCAGTGGCAAGGGTGGCCTGGGCTTTGCTGCCGCCGTCGGTCAGTGCGCGGGCATAGGCCAGTGCGATCGCCCGGTTGCCGGGTATTTCATTGTTCAGCGACCGGTACATGGCCAGCGCCTGTTCGTGCTGGCCGGCTTGCAGCTGCGCACCGGCCATGGCCAGCCGCACGATCATGTTGCCCGGATGGGCCGCCAGCACAGGTTGCAGTTCCGTGACAGCCTGCGGACCATTGCCGCTCAGGGTGAGCGCCAGCGCATAGCCATAGCGGTTGTACGGCGTATCGAAGCCGTGCTGCCTGGCCATGTTCGATGCGTAGTAGGTATCCAGCCGCTGCGGGTCGCCGGCCAGTACCCGGACGCGCGCGCGCATCAGCAGGAACGTGTCCAGGTGGTTCTTGCCGGTGCGGGGTGGTTGCAGCGCGGTGGGGTCCTTCACGTACATGATCGGCGCGGTCAGCTTTGCCCATTGCGCCTTGTTGACGATGACACCGGATGCCCGCTGCTTCTGTTCCGCGATGAGCTGGCGCGCACGTGCCCTGGCGTCGCTGATGCGCTCGGCCGTAACCGGGTGGTCCTGCAGCAGCGCCGGTACGCTCTCGCCACCCGAGCCGGTGCTCATGGCGTCTTCCATGCGCTGGAAGAAGTCCGCCATGGCATTGGGGTTGAAGCCGGCATTGGCGAGCGTCTGGATGCCGGCGCGGTCGGCTTCGGCCTCGTCCTTGCGAGTGAAGTTGATCTGCTTCTGTTCCAGCAGACCCTGACCGCCGGTGAGTACCGCCATGCCGGCATCGCCCCCGTTGGGCGTGGAGCCGGCGGCGATGGCGCCCAGCAGGACCAGCGCGAGCAGCGGGGTGTCCTTCTTCGACGCCTCGAAGGCGCGTTGCAGGTGGTTCTGGGTGATATGGCCGATTTCGTGGGCCATTACCGCGGCCAGCTCGCTTTGGTTCTTGGCAAGCACGATCAGTCCTGAATTGACCGCGATATAGCCGCCCGGCGCTGCGAAGGCATTGATCTCCGGGTTGCGCGCGATGAAGAACGCGAAATGATCGCGCGGCTTGGCGCAGGCGGCGACCAGGCGGAAGCCGAGATTGTTGATGTAGTCGTCCAGCAGCGGATCGTCCACCAGCATGTTCATCGCGCGCATCTGGCGGAACATGGCGGCGCCGTAATCCTGTGCTTCCTGCGGCGAAATCAGTGCGTTGGCCGAGCTTCCCAGGTCGGGCAGGCGCACCTGGGACTGGGCCCCAGCACCGAAGCTCAGGCCGGCGAGAAGCAGTGCCGTCAGCAGGCGGGGAATGGGGCGGCGTGGTGACATCGGCATAGGTTGCGAGACAATAGCACTTCGACCATGACGGGCAGGTGCGGTTCATTGCCCGCCGACTTGTAATAATCAACACTTGCCGCCATCTGTGGGGCAGTTGTTTCGCGGAGTTCCACCATGCCGAAAATCGAAGTCTATTCCACCGCCGTGTGCCCGTACTGCGTGGCGGCCAAGAACCTGCTGAAAGCCAAGGGACTGGCCTGGGAAGAAGTGCGCGTGGACACCGACCCGGCGCAGCGGGAAACCATGCTGGCACGTTCGGGCGGTCGTCGCACCGTGCCGCAGATTTTCGTCAACGACCAGCTGGTCGGCGGTTACGACGACCTGGTGGCGGCGGACCGCAGCGGCAAACTGGCCGAGTTGCTGGATGCTGCCGCATGAGCAGCGGCGATACGCCCTCCGGCAAGAGCCGGGTCGAGGATTTCACCGCGTTCCGGCAACGCATGAACGAGCGCATCCTGTCCGAGGACAACCAGGTGGTGCGGCGCTTCTTCGCGCTGGACACGCAGACCTACCGGGCCGGCGCGCTGGACGTGAAAACCAAGGAGATGCTCGGTCTGGTCGCCTCGATGGTGCTGCGCTGCGACGATTGCATCAGCTACCACGTGGCGCAGTGCAAGGAAGCCGGCGTCAGCCGCGACGAATTCTTCGAGGTGTTCAGCGTGGGCCTGGTGGTCGGCGGATCCATCGTCATTCCGCATCTGCGCCGCGCGGTGGATTTTCTCGATACGCTGGAAGCGGGCGAGGCGGACAGCGCCGGTCAGTGCCCGGATCACGCCTGATCCGGGTTTCCGGTACGGGGCGCATGCAGGTTTACGCAACGCTCCGTGCGAGGATTTGCAACGCCTCGGGTGGCTCCTGCCCTGTTCGTTATCAGCCATATCGGCGATAATCGACCGGTTATCGGCCCACTGCGCGGTTCCCCACGGCGCTGGCCGACCGGTTCATTCCTCAAGGAGTTCCCCATGAGCAAGACCATTGCGGTGATCCCGGGCGACGGTATCGGCCCGGAGATCATGACTGCCACGCTGCGCGTGCTCGACGCGCTGGATTGCGACCTGAGCTACGACTTTGCCGAGGCCGGCATGGTCGCGCTGGACAAGCATGGCGATCTGCTTCCGAAGGCCACGCTGGACAAGATCGCCGAGCACAAGATTGCGCTCAAGGGGCCGCTGACCACGCCGATCGGTGGCGGTTTCACCTCGATCAACGTCACCCTGCGTCGTCATTTCGACCTGTACGCCAACGTGCGTCCGGCGATCAGCTTCCCGGGCACCAAGGCACGCTTCGAGAACATCGACATCATCACCGTGCGCGAGAACACCGAAGGCGCCTACCTGGCCGAAGGCCAGACGCTGTCGGAAGACGGCGAGGTGGCGCAGTCGATCATCCGCAATACCCGCAAGGGCAGCTCGCGCATCGTGCGCTACGCCTTCGAGATGGCGGTCAAGAAGGGCCGCAAGAAAGTCACCGCGGTGCACAAGGCCAACATCATGAAGACCAGCTCCGGGCTGTTCCTCAACGTGGCCCGCGAAATCGCCAAGGAATACCCGCAGATCGAGTTCAACGAGATGATCGTGGACAACACCTGCATGCAGTTGGTGATGCGTCCCGAGCAGTTCGACGTGATCGTCACCACCAACCTGTTCGGCGACATCCTGTCCGATCTGTGCGCCGGTCTGGTCGGCGGCCTGGGCCTGGCCCCGGGCGACAACATCGGCGAGAACGCGGCGATCTTCGAGGCCGTGCACGGCTCGGCGCCGGACATCGCCGGCAAGGGCATCGCCAACCCGTGCGCGCTGCTGCTGGCGGCGGCTGACATGCTCGACCACCTGGGCATGGTGGCCAAGGGTGACAAGCTGCGCAAGGCGATCCGCGACACCATGACCAACGATCGCGACAGCGTCACGCCCGACTTGGGCGGCAAGGGTTCTACCGAGAGCTTCGGCGAAGCGATCGCCAAGCGCGTCAAGGCCTGAACAACCTGAGCGTTTCGTCTCGAACGCCGCGGCACTTGCCGCGGCGTTCGCGTTTCCGGGGTTCGTCCGGCACGCCTGTCGGAAGGGTCAATGCCGGCCGGGCTGGTGGTGACCCGGTTCCGTTTTCGAGGGTATGGCGACGCGGTTCCAGGCGTTGATCGGGGTCACACCGCCAGGCCGAACAGGCGTGGACGGAGTTTCTGGAACTGGGCGGTCTTGGGGGCCATGACGGTTTCCACGAAGGGCAACAAGTCAAGGACGCATAGCTGTCGCCGAGCGTGACGGTCAGCGCGTGAAAGGCCAGGGCGCGAGGAAAATCAGCCAGATCAGCAGCAGCATGCCGGCGTACTTGAGTGCGCGGAACAGCCTGGGGTACTTCTTCTTGAAAGCGCGGCTGCGGTCGCGATGGCGCTGATTGAGTGCGAACACGCGATTGACGAATCCGGTTTTCTCTTCCGGCGATTCGGTGTTGGGCGATGCCGTGATTTTTCCCATGAACGCCCCCACACGTTTGTTGATGGCGCCGACCAGCCGTGAGCGCAGCGGGCGCTCGACGTCGGCGAACAGAATGACCCGGGTCTGGTCGGTCTTGTTTTCGACCCAGTGCACATAGGTTTCGTCGAACACCACGTCCTTGCCGTCGCCCCAGGCATGTTCTTCGCCATCCACGAAGATGCGGCAGTCGCGCGAATTCGGGGTAATCAGGCCGAGGTGGTAGCGCAGCGAGCCGGCAAACGGGTCGCGGTGCGGGTTCAGCTTGCTGTTCGGCGCCAGCGTGGCGAACATCGCGGCCTTGATGCTGGGGATGGAGTTCAGCAGCGCGACCGTCTTCGGGCAGAGCGCTTCGGCCGAGGCCAGTGGCTCGCCGTACCATTTGAGGTAGAAACGCTTCCAGCCCTGCTTGAAGAAGCTGTTGAAACTGGCGTCGTTGTTGCGTTCGGCAGCCCGGATGTGGCCTTCGTCGAACAGGGTCAGGGCTTCCTCGCGGATGGTCTGCCAGTTGGCCTGCAGCAGGTCCAGCTGCGGGAAGCCGCGGCGGTCGAGAATCGGTCGGGCCGGGACCGCCGAGAATGCGTACATCAGCAGGTTGTACGGCGCGAACACGGCGGAGTGGTCGACCAGCTGGCGGTCGAAGCGCAGTCGCGCCCGGCCGCGCAGGTGCACCAGCAGCACGCACAGCACGAATGCCAGCAGAATGTAGAGAGCGATAAAGCGGGGGCTGAGGAAATCCATCGACGGGGGCCAGTTCACGCTGCCGGACGGCAGGCCACGAGTATGTGGCCGCCATGTCTCAAGTCAAGCGAAACCGGCTGTTGCGGCTTGATGCAGATCAATGCGTCAACGGTGTCCGGCGTGCCGTTTGGTTGGCACGCCGGACCGCCTGCAGGGTTTGTCGCTACAGTGCTTCCGAGGCGAAATCGGCCAGCCGGGAACGCTCGCCTCGACGCAGCGTGATATGCGCCGAGTGCTCCCAGTTCTTGAAGCGGTCCACCGCGTAGGTAAGTCCCGAGGTGGTCTCGGTGAGGTAGGGCGTGTCGATCTGCTCCACGTTGCCCAGGCAGACGATCTTGGTGCCGGGGCCGGCGCGGGTGATCAGGGTCTTCATCTGCTTGGGCGAGAGGTTCTGCGCCTCGTCGATGATCAGGTAGCGCGACAGGAAGGTACGGCCGCGCATGAAGTTCAGCGAGCGGATCTTGATGCGCGAAGCGAGCAGGTCGTTGGTCGCCTGACGGCCCCATGAGCCGCCTTCCTCGGGATTGGCCAGCACTTCGAGGTTGTCGGTGAGTGCTCCCATCCAGGGCGTCATCTTTTCTTCCTCGGTGCCGGGCAGGAAGCCGATGTCCTCGCCGACGCTCACGGTGGCGCGGGTCATGATGATCTCGCGGTAGCGCTGCTGGTCCATCACCTGGGCCAAGCCGGCGGCCAGGGCCAGCAGGGTCTTGCCGGTGCCGGCTGTGCCGAGCAGGGTGACGAAGTCCACATTGGGGTCCATCAGCACGTTGAGCGCGAAGTTCTGTTCGCGGTTGCGCGCGGCGATGCCCCAGACGCTGTGGCTGGGATGGCTGTGGTCGCCCAGCAGTGCCAGCGTGGCCTGTTGTCCGTCGACCTGCAGCACGCGCAGCTCCACGCTGTTGTCGCCGGGCAGGTACAGGCACTGGTTGGGGTACCAGTCCTCGTCCTCGTGCATGTCGAGCCGGTAGTAGGTGCTGCCGTGCTCGTTCCAGGAATGCACTTCGGGATGCTGGTCCCAGAAGTGCTCGGGCAGTTCGGCCGAACCGGTGAACAGCAGGGCGAAGTCGTCCAGCGCGCGATCGTTTTCGTAGTCCTCGGCGTGGATGCCGTAGATCTTCGCCTTGATGCGGAGGTTGATGTCCTTGCTGACCAGTACCACCGCACGGTCCGGCGACTGCTCGCGCAGTTCGATAACCGCGGAAAGGATCTGGTTGTCGGCCTTGCCGTGTCCGTTGGTGGTGCGCTGCTGGAAGTACAGACGACCGACGGCGTTGCCTCGTTTCAGACTTACGCCCTGCGGGTTGTACAGCTCAATGCCGTTGCTGATGCCATGGCCGTTGCCGCGTTCGATCAGTTCGTTGAGGAAACGGCTGACCTGGCGGCCGTTGCGCGATACTTCCGAGCCGCCTTTCTTCTTGTCGTCCAGTTCTTCCAGTACGGTCATCGGAATGAACACGTCGTGCTCTTCGAAACGGAACAGTGACGTGGGGTCGTGCAGCAGCACGTTGGTATCCAGGACGTAGATGCGCTTGCCTTCGGTCATGCGGAAGCAACCTCGCTGGAGATGCAGAAATGGATGCGCGACATGCGGCATGTCACGGTCGGACGGTCGGCGTGTGTCAGGATCACTTGGCGGGAATGGCGTCGAGAACGGCCTGCGCATGGCCCGGCACTTTCACGCCGCGCCATTCGGCGGCGAGCTTGCCGTCCGGGTCGATCAGGAAGGTGCTGCGCACCACACCAAGGTAGCGCTTGCCGTAGAGCACTTTTTCGTGGATCACGTCGAAGGCGCCGCACCATGTCTCGTCCGGGTCGGACACCAGCGGGAACGGCAGCTCCTGCTTGGCGGCGAAGTTGGCGTGGGATTTCACCGAGTCGCGCGAGACGCCGATGATCTCGGCATGGCGCTTGCGGAAGGTCGGGTAGAGGTCGCGGAAGTCTTTGGCTTCGTTGGTACAGCCGGGGGTCGAGTCCTTGGGGTAGAAATACACCACGACCCATTGGCCCTTGAGGTCGGCGAGCTTCAGCGTGGAGCCGTCGCCCGTGGCACCTTTAAGTGCGGGGACTTTCTTTCCGAGTGTCGGCATGGTCTCTCCGGAAACCCGACGGGGTTTCGCCTGTCTGCGAGGCAGAGACTAGCGCGGTTGTGATGACAGATGACAGCCTTGTCAGTTGCCATGCTTGGGGGCATGCTAGAACTTCACCGGGTCCATGATCGCATCCAGATTCAGACCATCGCAGAATTCGAGAAAATCGTCCCGTACCGCGGCGATATGCAGCTCGGCGGGAATCCCCACGGTGAACTGGGCCTGGAACATCGCCGCGCCCGTCTGCATGGCGTGGTAGCGCATCGAGCTGAGCTGTTCCACGCTGATCTGCAGGCGGCTGAAGAAATCCACGATCTGCACCAGGATGCCGGGGCGGTCGGCCGCCACCACTTCGACCAGGTAAGGCAGCAGGTTGCCGCTGGGTGCGCGCGGCTCGGTGCGGTAGTGCACGAGGCGCAGGCTGTCGTCGCGGCTCAGCTTGGTCAGTGCCGTTTCCAGCTTGGCGATGGCGTCCCATGAGCCGGTTGCCAGCAGCATCAGCGAGGTGTCGTCGCCGATGCTGGAAACCCTCGCGTCGGACAGGTTGCAGCCGGCGTCGGCAATGCGTTTGGCGAGGCCAAGCAGCGGGGCATGGCTGGAGGGTGTGAGCGTCTGGATCAGTAGCTGGTGGTCGTTGCCGGTGCGGCTGGCGGAGCGGTTCAAGGGCATGGCCTGCAAGAGTCCCGCTCGACGCGGTCGAAAGGGCGGTCCGCCCAGCTTACTTGTCCGCTTGGCGAGCCCGCAAGTAAGATCAGCAGTTCGGTTTCATGCGGAACACGCAATGAGCATTCGCGGAAGCATCTGTGCCCTGGCTACCCCGTTCGGGGCGGATGGCGCACTCGACCTGTCGGCGTTCGGGCGCTTGCTCGACAGCCAGCTCGAGGGCGGCACGCAGGCGGTCGTGGTGGCCGGTTCCACTGGCGAGGCGCACATGCTCGAACACGACGAGTACGATCGCCTGCTGGCCTTCGCGGTGGAGCGTGTGGCTGGCCGTATCCCGGTGATCGCCGGAACCGGCGAGGCGGGTACGGCCAAGACCGTCGCGCTGACCCGTCGGGCGCGGAAGCTCGGTGCCGACGCGGCACTGGTGGTGGCGCCGTACTACGTGCGCCCGACCCAGGAAGGCATGCGCCGTCATTTCCTCGAGGTGGCGGAGCAGGGCGGCTTGCCGGTGGTGCTCTACAACGTGCCAAGCCGCACTGCATGCGATATCGAGCCAGCGACGGTGGCCAGGTTGCACGATCATCCGATGATCGTGGGCATCAAGGAAGCACGGGGCGACGCCGCGCGCATTCGCGCCCTTGCGGAACTTGTGCGCCCGGATTTCGTCTATCTGTCCGGTGACGACGCGACAGCTGGCGAGGCCATGCTGGCCGGCGCGGCTGGCACCATCTCGGTGGTGGCGAATCTGGTGCCCAGGGTGTTTCGGGCGCTGTGTGATGCGGCCACGGGTGGTGATCGGGACGGTACGGCGCGCTGTGGGGCAATGCTCGACCCCTTGCTAAAGGCGCTCGAATGCGCGCCGAACCCGATCGCGGTCAAGGCTGGCCTGCCCGAACTGGGGCTTGGCCTGGCCATGCCGCGGTTGCCACTGGTAGAACTGGAAGAAGGTCCTGCGCGGGCTTTGCTGCGCAAGGAACTGGCGACTCTGGCATCCTTGGCGGACGCTGCCTGATAAAGCGGCCGCCCGACTTACCTGACGGAATATGACTCCATGAAGAAAACCTCGCTCGCCGTTGCCCTGCCGGCCCTGGCGCTTACCGGCCTGCTGCTTTCGGGCTGCGGCATGTTCCGTTCGACCAAGGCGTGGGACACCGCCAAGCAGGAGTCGCCACTGGAGATTCCTCCGGGTCTGGACACCCCGACCGCCAGCGAGGCGCTGGTCATTCCGCCGCCCGGCGCCAATCAGCCGACCTCCAGTGGCGCCACCTCCCGGTTCGGCGTCAATGGTGGCGTCATTTCCGATGGTTTCGTGCTGGCTTCCAGCGTGGACGACACCTACGGCCGCGTGGCCAAGGCGCTGCAGTCGGGTGCCATCGGCACCGTGCAGTCGCACGACGACAGCGCGCATACCTACGCGCTGGACGTGACGGCGGCGCCGCTGTCGGGCCACAAGGAAGGCTTCTTCCATCGCATGTTCCATCACGACAGCAAGCAGGCCAAGGGCGCTGCCACCTATCCGGTGCAAGTTAGTGTCGCGACCAGCGGTCAGAACGGCAGCGAGGTCCGGGCGCAGGGCAATGCGGCGGCCGTGGCCAAGGTGATCGGCGCGCTGAAGTCCAGCCTCGGCGTGCGCTGAGTAGCGGTTTTCCGCGTCGCCATTGAAAACGCCGCCCTTGGGCGGCGTTTTCGTTTGGGCTGGTGTGATGATGGCTGGCGTGCTTCGCGGAAGCGAGGCGACGCGAAGCAGGCCTGTTCAGCGTTGCAGCAGGGACAGCTTGTTCGGCTTGCCTTCCCATTCCTTGGCGTCGGCCGGGGCGTCCTTGCGCTCGGTAATCACCGGCCAGTCTTTCGCGAGCTCGGCATTCAGGGGGACGAAGCCTTCCTGGCCGGCCGGGACGTCGTCTTCCGGATAGATGGCATTCGCCGGGCACTCCGGTTCGCACAGGGTGCAGTCGATGCACTCGTCCGGGTCGATCACCAGGAAATTCGGGCCTTCGTGAAAGGCGTCGACAGGGCAGACCTCGACGCAGTCCGTGTACTTGCACTTGATGCAGTTGTCGGTAACGACGAAGGTCATGAGGCCTGCCTTTCGTGAAAACTACGACCGCGTGCGTCACCTGATCGTGGCGGCGGGTGCCGAAAGGGGCATCGCTGCGCTACGGGCCGCGACCGCTGCCGATCGCGCAGGTGAAGCAAGAATGGCGCTCCCAACGAGGTTCGAACTCGTGTTCCCGCCTTGAGAGGGCGGTGTCCTGGGCCACTAGACGATGGGAGCGTATTGTTGCGAGGCGCGGTAGTATAGCCGAATTGTTTCGTCCGGCAATGCCCTCGTGCAGCCGATGTGTATCCTGCGGTTTATTCCGCACGGTGCCGTTCGGGCCGGCTGAACCGGTATGCAGGGCATGGCTCCGCGACCGGACAACTCTACCCGGCAGATTTTCCGCAAGGATTCCGACCGCTTGAACCCGAAAGCAAGGACTGAACCTGTGCACGCGTTGCGAGTCATTCCGCGTGAACAGCACATCATTTCCCGCAAGCACATCAGCAAGGCCGCATTGCGCGTGCTGTACCGGTTGCACGAGGCGGGCTACGACGCCTTTCTCGTGGGTGGCGCGGTGCGCGACCTGTTGCTTGGCGGCGAGCCGAAAGACTTCGACGTGGCCACCAATGCCACCCCGGACGAGGTCAAGAAGCTGTTCCGCAACTGCCGCCTGATCGGACGGCGCTTCCGTCTCGCGCACGTGGTGTTCGGCCCGGAGATCATCGAGGTCGCGACCTTCCGCGGCACCGGCGAAGAAGAGGGTAGCGAAGGCGAGCGTCACATCGTGGACGGGCGCATCGTGCGCGACAACGTCTGGGGTTCGATCGAGGAAGACGCGCTGCGGCGCGACTTCCGCGTCAATGCCATGTACTACGACATCAGCGACTTCTCGGTGCGCGACTATGTCGGCGGCATGCAGGATCTCGACGACCGCGTGCTGCGGCTGATCGGCGACCCGGCCACGCGCTACCGCGAGGACCCGGTCCGCATGCTGCGGGCGGTTCGTCTCGCTGCGAAGCTCGGTTTCAGCATCGACAGGGCGGCGGCAGCACCGTTCGCGGAGCTGGGCGACCTGCTTGGCGAGGCTTCGCCAGCGCGCCTGTTCGACGAGTCGCTGAAGATGTTCCTCGCCGGGCATGGGTTGAAGAGCTTCCGCATGCTCGAGAAGTGCGGCCTGCTCAAGTACATGTTTCCGGCCACGGCACGGGCGCTGGAGCGTGGTGACGAGGCGCTTCGCGCGCTGGTCGAGCAGGGCCTGGCGAACACCGACGAGCGTGTCGCGGAGGGCAAGTCGGTAACTCCTGCGTTCCTGTTCGCGGTGCTGCTGTGGGGTGAAGTGCGTGATCAGGCGCAGCTGCTGATCGAGCAGGATCGCGCTCCTGACGAGGCCTGGGCTCGTGCGGCCATGCATGTGGTCGGCGAACAGTGCCAGCGGGTGGCGATTCCGCGGCGATTCACCTTCACGATGGAGGAGATCTGGTCATTGCAGCCGCGCTTCGAACAGATCCAGCGGAAGAAGGTTTTCCGCCTGCTGACGCATCCGCGTTTCCGTGCCGCCTTCGATTTCCTGTTGCTGCGTTCGCATGAATCTCCGGCCATGCGCGAGCTGGGCCAGTGGTGGGATCACGCGCAGCAGTTGCCGCACGAGACCCTGGCGGCGGCCTTGCCTGGCCATGGCAGTCATGTCGTCGAGGCCGAGTTGTCGAGTGCCCCGCCACGCAAGCGTCGTCGCCGACGCCGCAAGCCCACCGGCAAATAGCCGCCTATGCATCGCGCTTATGTCGCGCTGGGCAGCAATCTGGGCGACCCCAAACGGCAGGTGCTGGATGCGCTGGATGGCCTGGCCGCCTTGCCTGGTAGCCGGATGCTGGCACGCTCGCGGCTGTACCTGACTCCGCCGTGGGGCGTGCGCGAGCAGCCGCAGTTCGTCAACGCGGTGGCCGCGCTGGAGACGTCTCTGTCGCCGCATGCCTTGCTCGATGCGTTGCTGGCGATGGAGCGGGCCGCCGGCCGCCTGCGCGACGGCGAGCGCTGGGGGCCACGGACACTGGATCTCGACGTACTGCACATGGACGGCGTGCGAATCGACGATGAGCGTCTGACCTTGCCGCATCCACGCATTGCGCAGCGGGCGTTCGTGCTGCTGCCGCTGCATGACGTCGCGCCAATGCTCGAATTGCCCGGTCAGGGCCGCGTCGATACCTTGCTGGCACAGGTCGACCGGGCCGGTTGCGAAGTATTGCCTTGAGCCTTCGTCGTTCTGCGACTCATAATCGGCATTCTGCTTTGCAGCAACTCCGAGGTTCTGCCGTGTACGTACAGAATGCCGACGCTCCAGCGCGCAAGCCGGTCACCGTGCCGCGCCTGCAGGCGATGAAGGCCGATGGCAAGCGGATCACCATGCTTACCGCCTACGATGCCAGCATGGCCTGGCAGCTGGAGTCCGCCGGTGTGGATGTGGCGCTGGTCGGCGACTCGCTGGGCATGGTGATGCAGGGACACGCCAGCACCTTGCCGGTGACGCTCGACCACATGGTCTATCACACGGCGATGGTGGCCCGCGGACTGTCCGCTACGCTGCTGGTGGCCGATGTGCCGTTCATGGCCGATCGCGACCTGGTCCACGCGCTGGAAGCCGGTGCGCGGCTGGTGGGCGAGGCTGGGGCGGCGATGGTGAAGATCGAGGGCGCGGCACCGCACATCCTTGAGGCGATCGAGGCGCTGGTCGCGCGGGCAATTCCGGTGTGCGCACACCTGGGCCTGACGCCGCAGTCAGTCCACAAGTTCGGTGGCTTCCGCATTCAGGGGCGCGAACAGGATGCCGCCGACCGCGTGCTGGCCGAGGCGAAGGCGGTACAGGTCGCCGGTGCCGGCATGCTGGTGCTGGAAGGGGTGCCTACTGCATTGGGCGAACGCGTGACGCGCGCGCTGTCCATTCCGGTGATCGGCATTGGCGCAGGGCCGCATTGTGACGGCCAGGTGCTGGTGATCCAGGACATGCTTGGCATCACCCGCGGCAAGCGTCCCAAGTTCAGCAAGGATTTCCTGGCCGGCCACGATTCCGTGGCCGCCGCCATCAGGGCCTATGTGGCCGACGTGCGCAGTGGTGCCTTTCCGGCGCCCGAGCACTGCTTCGACTGAGGGTTGCATGCAAACCGTACATGACGTTCCCGCCCTGCGTGCCGCGATCCGTGGCTGGCATGCCCAGGGGCAGACGGTGGGCCTGGTGCCGACCATGGGCAATCTGCACGCAGGCCATTTTTCGCTGATCAAGCTGGCGCGCACGCGGGCCGATCGTGTGGTCGCCAGCGTTTTCGTCAATCCGACCCAGTTTGGGCCCAGCGAGGATTTCGAGCGTTATCCGCGCACGCTGGGGCAGGACCAGGCCGGCCTTGCCGAACAGGGTTGCGACCTGCTGTTCGCGCCTGAAGTCGCCACGATGTATCCGTATGGGGCGCAGCACAGCGTCAGCCTGCATGTGCCCCAGATCACCGACACGCTGGAGGGCGCGCACCGGCCGGGTCATTTCGACGGAGTGGCCACGGTGGTGTGCAAGCTGTTCAACCTGGTGCAGCCGGACCTGGCCGTGTTCGGGCAGAAGGATTTCCAGCAGCTGAAGGTGATCGAGCGGATGGTGCGCGACCTCTCGCTGCCGGTGAAGGTGATGGCTGCCCCCACGCAGCGCGCCGAGGACGGCCTGGCGCTGAGTTCGCGGAACCAGTACCTGTCCGACGAGGAGCGGGCCCTGGCGCCGCAGATCCATGCCGTACTGGCGCAGATGCGCGAGCTGATCGGCAAGGGCCATGCGTGGCGGGTGGTTGAACAGGCGGCGCTGTCGAAACTGGAACGCGCCGGTTTCGAGCCTGATTATGCGGCGATTCGTCGCGCAGCCGACCTTTCCGAGCCCGCAGAGGGCGAGCGTGATGGACTGGTCGGCCTGATTGCGGCGCGGCTTGGCAAGACCCGTCTTATCGACAACTTGCTGTTCGACTGAGCCATCCCCATATCCCGGTAAAGGCCCCGATGTTGCGACGCAATGTCGGGGGTTCGATAATGTGCGACTGTGCAGGCGGTTCCTGCAGGTAATGAAGTCATGCAACTGAACATGCTGAAGGCGAAGATCCACCGCGCCACGATCACCCATGCCGAACTGCACTACGAAGGCTCGATCGCCATCGACGGCCTGCTGCTGGACGCTGCGGGCATCCGCGAGTACGAGCAGATCCACGCATGGGACATCGACAACGGCCTGCGTTTCGTTACGTACGCACTGCGTGCCGAAGAAGGTTCGGGCATCATCTCGGTGAACGGCAGCGCCGCGCGCAGCGTGCAGAAGGGCGACCTGATCATCATCGCCGCCTTTGCGCAGCTGAACGAAGCGGAGCTGGAAAAGTTCCAGCCGACCTGCGTCTACATCGCGGCCGGCGAAGGCAACCGTATCAGCCACACCAACCGCTCGATCCCGAAGCAGATGGCGGCCGCCTGACCGGTTTGCCGCAACTCAGGCCGGGGCCTGCATCAGGCGTCCCGGCCAGCTTGTTTCGACGTTGACGCATACGGACGCCGCATGCCTGGCATGCGGCGTATCTGTTCGTTCTGGCAGATAGCCCAGGTCATGTGCCGGCTGACCGGGCGCGCCTCTTTTTGTCCTGCTGGTGCTGCGCCCAGGCGACGTGTTCGCGCACGATCGGCGATGGATCGTCGGCTCGCGCATTGAGTGCCTCGACGATGGCGTCCGAATACGCCGCGTTGCCCAGTGCGACGGCGATATTGCGCAGCCAGCCTTCGTGGCCGGTGCGGCGGATCGCCATGCCCTCGGTGCGGTTGAGGAAGGTCTCCTCGTTCCACGCGAACAGTTCCAGCAGGCGCGCTCCGTCCAACTGGTGGCGCGGCGCGAAGTCGGGCTCCTGCGTTTCCTGCGCGAACTTGTTCCAGGGGCAGATCAGCTGGCAGTCGTCGCAACCGAAGATGCGGTTGCCGATCGGTGCCCGCAGGTCCTCCGGGATCGAGCCCTTCAGCTCGATCGTGAGGTAGGCGATGCAGCGGCGTGCATCCAACCGGTAGGGCGCGACGATGGCCCCGGTGGGACAGATGTCAATGCAGCGGCGGCAACTGCCGCAATGGGCGCTGGCCGGCTCGTCCACGGGCAGCGGCAGGTCCGTGTACAGCTCGCCCAGGAAGAAATACGAGCCGGCACGGCGATTGATCAGCACGGTGTGCTTGCCGATCCAGCCAAGCCCGGCATTGCGGGCCAGCGCCTTCTCCAGCACCGGCGCCGAGTCCACGTAGGCGCGATAGCCGAAGTCGCCGACGACGGCGTGGATGCGTTCGGCCAGCTTCTGCAGGCGGTTGCGCATCAGTTTGTGATAGTCGCGGCCCAGCGCGTAGCGCGCCACATAACCGGTTGTATCGTCGTCGAGCACATCCCAGGCGTTGCGCGTACCGGGCGGAACGTAATCCATGCGCACCGAGATCACCCGCTGGGTCCCGGGCTCCAGCTCGGCCGGCCGACTGCGCCGGGTGCCGTGCCGGGCCATGTAGTCCATGTCGCCATGATGGCCGTCGTCCAGCCAGCGCAGCAGGTGCTGTTCGTCCTGGTCCAGCGAGACACCGCTGATGCCGGCATCGGCGAAACCGAGCTCGCGCGACCAGCGCTTGATGTCGCGGGCGAGGGCGGCGTAGTCGAGGTCAACGGCGGCAGGCATGCCGTGATTGTACGGCGGGCCGTCGAGCCACCGGTGCGCCATGCCTATAATTCGCGCATGCCCGCTCATCCGCACAGCCACGATCTCTACACCGTCGAACAGGTGCGCGCGCTGGACCGCCGAGCGATCGGCGGATGCGGCGTGCCCGGCATCGAGCTGATGCGGCGGGCCGCCTGGGCCGGCTGGTCCAGTCTGCGCCGGCACTGGCCGGAGGCGCGGCGTATCGCGGTCTATTGCGGACCGGGCAACAATGGCGGCGACGGCTTCCTGCTGGCGCTGCTGGCCCGTGAAGCTGGCGTGCAGGTCGAACTGCTGGCGTTGGCCGATGTCGCCCGTGGCGATGCCGCGCTGGCCCGCGATGCCTGGACGCAATCCGGTGGCACGGTGCGCCGATGGGACGTGGGGCAGGCACTGCCGCCGGCCGATGTCCATGTCGACGCGCTGTACGGCACCGGTCTGCGTCGCGCCCCGGAACCTGATGTCGCGGCCTTGATCGAGGCCATCACTGGTACCCATGCGCCGGTGCTTGCGCTGGACGTGCCATCCGGACTCGATGCCGATACCGGGACCTGTCCCGGCGCGGCGATCCGGGCCGATGTCACGGTGAGTTTCATCGCCGCCAAGCGCGGCCTGCACACAGGGCACGCCGCCGACCATGTCGGTCGGCTCGAACTCGACGTGCTGGGACTGCCGGACAGCGTGTTCGACGGCACGCCAGCGGATGCCCGGATGCTGCGACCGGGACATCTGCCGCCACGCGCCCGCGCGGCACACAAGGGCAACAACGGTCATGTCCTGGCGGTGGGTGGCGACCAGGGGACGGCAGGGGCGATCCGTTTGTGTGGCGAGGCGGCATTGCGTGCGGGCGGCGGCCTGGTCAGCGTGGCTACGCATGCCGATCATCTGCTCGCCCTGAACTGTGCGCGTCCCGAGTTGATGGCGCATGCGGTGGACGGGCCGCAGGCACTGCAGCCGCTGATCGACCGGGCCGGTGTGCTGGCGGTTGGTCCCGGCCTGGGTCAGCGGGCCTGGGGTCATGCGCTGTGGCTGACCGCGCTCGACGCCGGCAAGCCGCTGGTGCTCGACGCGGATGGCCTGAACCTGTTGGCAAAGGAACCGCGGACGTTCAAGGCGGCGACCGTGCTCACGCCTCACCCGGGCGAGGCAGCTCGCCTGTTGCAAGGCACGGTGGCTTCGGTCGAGGCCGACCGTTTCGCCGCGGTCCGCCAGCTGTCGGCGCGTTATGGCGCCGTTGTCGTGCTGAAGGGGGCGGGCAGCCTGATTGCGGCCCCCGACGGACGTGTGGCGGTATGCCCATGGGGCAATCCGGGGATGGCCTCGGGGGGGATGGGCGATCTGTTGACCGGCATCGTCGCGGCCCTGCTGGCCCAGGGCTGTGACGCCTGGGAAGCGGCCTGCCTCGGTGTTGGCCTGCATGCACGGGCGGGTGACCGGGCGGCATTGGGCGGGGAGCGCGGGCTGCTCGCCAGCGATTTGTTGCCGGTGCTGCGCCGGCTTGGAAACGGACTCGATCATGACTGAGCGCTCGGTGGAGCATGCCTCCGGACATGACCCCGCACGCATCCGGAACCTGCCCGACGAGGCGGCGACGGCGGCGTTGGGGCAGTGTTTCGCCCAGGCCTTGCAGGGCGGAGGGCTGGTGGTCTACCTGCATGGCGAACTTGGTGCCGGCAAGACCAGCTTCGCGCGCGCGCTGCTGGGCGCGCTGGACGTGGGTGAGCGGATCAAGAGCCCGACCTACAGCCTGGTCGAAGGCTACCGGGCCCAGGGCCGTCCCGCCTGGCATCTGGATCTTTACCGAATCGCCGATCCCGGCGAGCTTGAGTGGCTGGGACTCGATGCCTTGTCCGATCCGCTCGCGCTGGTGCTGGTGGAGTGGCCTGAACGTGGCCGTGGGGCGTTGCCTGCGCCCGACCTGGTGATCGATCTGGCCTATGCCGGCAGCGGACGGCAGGCCGTCCTACGCGCGCTGAGCGGTCGCGGCCGGTCGGTGCTCGATCGACTCGCCTGAATTCGATCGCAAGTCACCGTTTCGTATAGGAAAAATACGATCGCCGGGCGGGCCGGTGCCGATATTGAGCGCCGGATCGCCGGCTCCCAAACCTTGATTTGATCTGACGAATGCCATGCAGGTTATGGATATTCAAGGGAAAAACCCTTGCATTCGTCTATGGGGTGCGTTTCAATGCGGCTCCATGAACCGATCCCTGACTCGTCTGCTGTGGCTGTCCGGTACCGTCCTGGCGACGGTCCTGCCGTATGGCGCCAGTCGCGCCGCGGAAGTGCGGGATGCACGGGTCTGGGCCGGACCGGCCTACACCCGGGTGGTGTTCGACCTGTCCGGGCCGGTGCACTACCGTGTGGTGCAGCAGAACGGGCAGGTGGTGCTGCAGCTGCCGTCCAGTCGGCTGGCCCCCGGATTCGATGCGCCGTCAGCACAGGGGCGCTACAAGGGCATGACCGATGCGCGCGACGGCAGTGCGCTGAAGCTCACCGCCGACATGGCACCCGGCAGCAGGCCGCACGATTTCCTGCTGGGTCCCTCCGGACAGGCCGGCTATCGGCTAGTGCTCGATCTCTACCCGGACAGTGGTGCCGCATCGGCGCAGCCGGCGCCCCGGTCGGCCGCCGCCGATACCGCGGACACCCATGCGCGGGGCCGGTACCGGGCGGTGGTGTCGCGTCACATGGACTCGCGCCAGGTCGCGGCGCTGCTGGGCGGCGAGCGCAAGGTGATCGTGGCGGTGGACGCCGGTCACGGCGGCAAGGACCCTGGCGCCCATGGCCCCGGCGGCACGCTGGAAAAGAACGTGACCCTGGCGGTGGCGCGGGACCTGGCGGCGGCGATCGACAAGCAGCCGGGCATGAAGGCGATCCTCACCCGCAACGGCGACTATTACATTCCGCTAAAGCAGCGTTACGAGATCGCGCGTGCCGCCAAGGCCGACCTGTTCGTGTCGATCCATGCCGACTCGAGCTACGACGGCCGCGACGCGCGCGGCTCGTCGGTGTGGGTGCTGTCCTCGCGCGGTAAGAGCAGCGTGGCGGCACGCTGGCTGGCCGACCGTGAAAACAGCTCGGACCTGATCGGCGGCGTTTCGCTGGCGGCCGAAAACGACAGCCTGGCCTCCGTGTTGCTGGACATGCAGCAGGGCTGGGCAGTGCAGGCCAGCACGGTGGTTGCCAACAATGTGCTCCATGCGCTGGCCAAGATCGGTCCGACCCATCGCGATCACATCGAGCATGCCAACTTCGTGGTGCTGCGTTCGCCTGACGTGCCGTCGATCCTGGTCGAGACGGCGTTCATCTCGAACCCCGTGGAAGAACGCAAGCTGCGCAACCCCGCGCATCAGGAAAAGCTTGCCTTGGCGATCATGCACGGCATCAAGGACTACTTCCAGACGTCGCCGCCGCCGGGCACCTGGTTCGCGGCCCAGGCCGACCGTCACATGGACGAGCAGGTGGCATCGACCTCGAAGCGGCATGCCCCGTCGCTTGCGGGCGACCGGCATCGCGTCATGCGTGGCGAGAGCCTGTCCAGCATCGCGCACCACTACGGCGTCAGCGTCAGCTCGCTGAAGAGCGCCAACGGCATCAGCGGCAACACCCTGCGTGCCGGCATGGTGTTGATGATACCGACCAGCTGAGCCTCGCCTGCCGGGATTTTGCCGCGTTGATGCATGGCGTCCGGCTTCCGCAGCCAGAGCGTGCTCGGCTAAGCTTGGCCGATGCAGCAGATCCGCCCGCTTCCCCCCGCACTCATCAATCAGATCGCCGCTGGCGAAGTCATCGAACGCCCCTCGTCGGTGGTCAAGGAACTGGTCGAGAACAGCCTCGATGCAGGCGCCACCCGGATCGACGTGGACATCGAGCAGGGCGGTGCGCGCCTGATCCGTGTGCGCGACGACGGTGGTGGCATCGCCCCGGACGAACTGCAGTGGGCGGTGGCCTCGCATGCCACCAGCAAGATCGGCAGTTTCGACGATCTCGAACACGTGGCGAGCATGGGCTTTCGCGGCGAGGCGCTGGCGTCGGTGTCGTCGGTGGCACGTTTCGCGCTGACCTCGCGCCAGCGCGATGCGGACAGCGCGTTCCGCATCGAGGTCGACGGCGGTAATGTGCAGACGGCACGCCCCGCCCAGCATCCGCCGGGCACCAGCGTCGAAGTGCGCGATCTGTTCTACAACGTGCCGGCGCGCAAGAAGTTCATGCGTGCCGAACGCACCGAGTTCGCACATATCGACGACCTGCTGAAGTCGCTGGCACTGGCACGCGGCAGGGTGGAGTTCCGGCTCAGCCACAACGGCAAGCCGGTGCGGATCTGGAAGGCTGCGCGCGACGAGCAGTCGGAGTTGCAGCGGGTGGCCGAGGTACTGGGTGCCGATTTCCCGCAACGAAGCTTGCGCGTCGATCATGCGGCAGCCGGTCTGCGCCTGTCCGGCTGGGTCGGTTTGCCCACCGCCTCGCGCGCGCAGGCCGACTCGCAGTACTTCTACGTCAATGGCCGGCTGGTGCGCGACCGGGTGGTGGCGCATGCGGTGCGTCAGGCGTATGCCGACGTGCTGTTCCACGGTCGTCACCCCGCTTTCGTGCTGTACCTGGAACTGGATCCCGCCGGCGTCGACGTGAACGTGCACCCGGCCAAGCACGAGGTGCGTTTCCGCGAGCAGCGGCTGGTACACGACTTCCTATTCCGCACCCTGCACGAGGCGCTGGCGCAGACCCGCGCAGGGCAGGTGGCCTCGCAGGCACAGGCTGACGACGGCCGTCTGCACATGGCCACGTCGAGTGCGCCGGTACCCGGCTTGCCGGCCATGCAGTCGTGGCCTGCGCATGCGCCACAGAGCCGGCTGCCGCTGGGTGTGCGTGAGCAACCGCTGGCCGACTATGCGGCCCTTGCCGGCGAGCCGCCGCGGGTGTCCGCAGTGCTGCCGCTGCCCGATGCCGATCCCGGCGAGGCGCCGCCGCTCGGCTTCGCCGTCGCCCAGCTCAAGAGCATCTACATCCTGGCCGAGAATGCGCAGGGCCTGGTGCTGGTCGACATGCACGCCGCGCATGAGCGCATCACCTACGAAAAGCTCAAGGCGGGCCGGGCCTGCAGCAATCTGCGCTCGCAGCTCCTGCTGGTGCCGCTGAGTCTGGCGGTCAGCACGAAAGAAGCGGCCGCGGCCGAGGAACATGCCGAGGCGCTGGCCGACTGGGGGCTGGAGCTTTCGCGCAGCGGCCCTTCGAGTGTCGTCGTGCGGCGCATTCCGGCCTTGCTGGAAGGGGCGGATGTCGGCCAGCTCACCCGCGACGTGCTTGGCGAGCTGGCCCAGCACGGCAGCTCGCGTCGCCTGCAGGAGCTGGAAAACGAACTGCTTTCGACCATGGCCTGCCACGGTTCGGTGCGTGCCGGCCGGCGTCTGGGTATTCCCGAAATGAACGCCTTGCTGCGCGAGATGGAGGCGACCGAACGTTCCGGTCAATGCAATCACGGTCGCCCCACCTGGACCCAGCTCAGCGTGGCTGAGCTGGACCGGTTGTTCATGCGGGGTCGTTAGAGGGCTCGACGCCTGTGCAGGCGGCAATCGCGCTGTCAGCCTGCTGCCACCATGGCGTCACGGTTGTCGGTCGCCCGTTTGGACGGCCATACTCGGCCTTCCATCGCCGCGGATCGTCCCCATGTCGCGAATCGCCGCTTTACTGTTTGTCCTGATTTCTGGAGTTGCCACCGTGTCTGCCGCCGAAGCCCCGTCGCCCTATGTCCATCAGATCGAGCAGTGGCGGGCCGCCCGTGTGGCCCGGCTTACCGCACCCGACGGCTGGCTCAGCCTGATCGGTCTGGACTGGTTGCACCCGGGTGCCAATCGCGTCGGCAGTGCCGACGACAACGACATCGTGCTGAAGGCCGGGCCGGCGCATCTGGGTACGGTGACGCTGGCTGCCGACGGCAAGGTGAGTGCGGTGTTCGACCGAGACAGCGGCGCCACCATCGATGGCAAGGCCGTGCGCGAAGCGGCTTTGGTCGACGATGTGCATGCGGGTACGGGCAACCCGACGACCGTGGTCTTCGGCCACGCCAGCTTCTATGTCATTGACCGTGACGGTCGCATGGGGTTGCGGGTGAAGGACAGCGATGCCAGGGCGCGTCGCGACTTCCACGGCATCGATTATTTTCCGATCGACCATTCATGGCGGATCGAGGCCGACTGGGTGCCGTTCAATCCGCCGCACGACCTGCAGATGGGCTCGGTGATCGGCACCATCGACACGGTGAAGGTGCCCGGCAAGGCGGTGTTCCACCGCGACGGCCATACCTTCGCGCTGCTGCCCTTCCAGGAGGAACCGGGTGGCGAGCTGTTTTTCGTGATGGCCGATCGCACGTCCGGCAAGGAAACCTACGGGGCATCCCGTTTCCTTTATGCCGCCCTGCCTGCGGGCGGGCTCGACAAGCCGGGCAAGCTGGTGCTGGATTTCAACAAGGCCTACAACCCGCCGTGTGCGTTCACGCCGTTCGCCACCTGTCCGCTGGCGCCGCCGGAAAACCGGCTCGATCTGGCGGTCACGGCCGGCGAAAAGGTCTATCGCCACACGTCCGAGTAAGACACCCCGTGCGGGTCGCCCCCGGGTTCATCGTGCATGAACCCGGGGGGCTGCCTCAGCGCTGATCAGTGCTTGGCCAGAGCCTTGCGGATCGCGGCCAGCGTCAGCGGTTCCATGATGGCGTAGCCCTTTTTGGTGGGATGCACGCCATCGGATGAAAGGCCCGGCCTCATGCCGCCGTCGGCTGAAGTCAGCGCGTGGTAATAGTCGACATAGACGTAGCCGTGGCGTGCGGCATAGGCCTTGATCCAGCGGTTCAGGCGGCGGATCACCGGCGCTGGTTTCACCGTCGGCTGCCAGTTCATGTGATCACTGGGCGGGACCGAGGCCAGGACGATGCGGATGCCGTGGGCATGAGCCAGTTCGGCCATGGTGGCGAGGTGGTTTTCCACCATTCCCAGCGTCTGGTTGCCGGTATTGCCGGCAATGTCGTTGGTGCCGGCCATGATGTGCACCACGGCCGGGTGCAAGTCGATCACGTCCTGGCGGAAACGCACCAGCATCTGCGAGGTCGTCTGCCCGCTGATGCCGCGGTCGATGCGGCCATCGGTGAAAAAGTGCGGGTCCTGCTGGTGCCAGATCTCGGTGATCGAGTCGCCCATGAACACCACACGCGGCGTGGCTGGTGAGGGCGCGGGCAGGGCCGCATTCTGTCGGCGGTAATAGCAGAGCTGGCCGTAGTCGTGTGCATAGAGCCAGACATGCCACGGATTCCAGCCGCCTGCTTCCTGCATGCTCGGCTCGGTGGCGCAGGGGTGGTCGACAATGCCGACGGCCGGCGTGTCCGCATGGGCGGCGGTCACGGCTAGGAACAGGCCGGCAAGAAAGACGAGGCGTTTGGTTGGCATGCAGGCTCCTCAGCAGGTACGACAGGATGGAATGAATCAGGCAGGGCCGATATGTCAGCTGCCCTTGAAGCTGGCCTTGCGCTTCTCCAGGAACGCACCGGTTCCCTCGCGCATGTCGTCGGTGGAAAACATCAGGGCAAAGCCCTGCGTCTCGAACTCCAGCCCCTGGTCCAGCGCGGTCTCGCCACCTTGCAGCACGGCGTCGAGAATGCTGGCGGCGGCCAGCGGAGCCGCGGCCGCCAGCTGGTCTGCCAGGGCATCGACGGTTTCGTCCAGCGTCTCGGGTGTCACCATGCGATTGACGATGCCCAGCTCCCAGGCACGCTGCGCGCCGATCGGTGCACCGGTCAGGCACAGTTCCAGCGCCGCGGCGCGGCCAGCCAGTCGCAGCAGACGCTGGGTGCCGCCGAAGCCGGGGATCAGGCCGAGGTTGATCTCGGGCTGGCCGAACCGGGCCTTCTCGCTGGCCACGCGCAGGTGACAGGCCATTGCCAGTTCCATGCCGCCGCCCAGGGCAAAACCCTGGACCCGCGCGATCACCGGCTTGCCGAGTCGCTCGATGGTGCTCATGAGGCGCTGTCCGGTGCGCGAGAAACCCTGCGCCTGGACCGGAGTGTAGCCATTCATCTCGGCAATATCGGCGCCGGCCACGAAGGCCTTCTCGCCTGCGCCGGCGAGAACCACGACGCGAACATCGTCGTCCTGCGCGGCCTGGGTGAAGGCGATGATCAGCTCGTTGAGGGTGTCGCGATTGAGCGCGTTGAGCTTGTCCGGGCGGTTCACCGTGATGGTGCGTACCGCGCCGCGGTTGCCGATTTCGAGGTTGCGATAGGCCATGGGAAGACTCCGACGGGCAAAACAGGCATGGTAGCAGCGGGAACCTTTGTCGCCGCGGGGTTTCTCAGTGCCGTGCGCCGGATGTGCCGGCGCTTGCTGCACGCGGCTGCGGAACCACCTAGGATGTTGCGCCGAGTGTTGGTGCGATGGAGACCGGAATGACACGATTGCGTTGGCTCGCCTTCGGCCTGCTTTTCGTTGCGGCAGCGACGCTGGCGCAACAACGGGTATCCGCGCCGTCATCGCGGCCGTCATCGGTCAAGCTGGACCGGCACAAGTTGTCGTACGCGATCGGTTACCAGATCGGTAGCCAGTTCGCCGATGGCGATCCCAAGGTGGACCTGGCCACCCTGCAGCAGGCGATCCGCGACGCCTATGCCAAACGCCCGCCTTCGGTCTCCATGCAAGACATGCACACCCAGCTGCGCGAACTCGACCAGCAGATGCATGCGCGTGCCGTGGCCGAATTCAAACACATGGCAACGGTCAACCTGGACAAGAGCCGCGCCTACATGGCCAGGAACGCCAAGCGTCCGGGTGTGGTGCAGCTGTCTTCCGGCATCCAGTACCAGGTGATCAAGAAGGGCGACGGCAAGGCCAGCCCCACGGTAACCAGCACGGTCACCGTGAATTACCGCGGCATGCTCACCGACGGCACCGAATTCGACAGCACCTGGGCGCGTGGTCAGCCGGTCAGCTTCACGGTCGACAAGGTCATTCCGGGTTGGCAGGACGTGATCCCGCGCATGCATGTGGGTGACCGCTGGAAGGTGGTGATCCCGCCGCAGCTTGCCTATGGCGAACGCGGTGCGCTGCCGCGGATCGGCCCCAACGAGGCGCTGGTGTTCGACATCGAGCTGCTCGCCATCAAATCCAGCCCGGGAAGCCACTGAGCCGGACCGTGCGGTGGTAGCATGCGGCGGCATGTCGAACGTTCCCCTCGCTTCTCCGTCCCTGCTCACGCCCTGCATCGGTATTTGCCGGCTGGACTCGGCCGGCCTGTGCCTGGGCTGCCGGCGAACCGGCGACGAGATCGCCGGCTGGCGTGACCTGAGCGACGACGAACGACGTCGCTGGATGGACGAGGTGCTGCCCATGCGACCGCCGGCATGATCGATGAGCTTCAGCGCGCCCTGATTCCGTTGAGCGAACCGCCGCCCGGACCGGGCTGGAACCACGCGTCCATGGCCGACTTGCTCGGCGATGTTCCGAGGAAGCCTGCATCGGTGCTGGTTGGTCTGCGCGAGGGTGTGCAACCCCGGGTGATCCTGACCGTGCGCAATGGCCAGCTCAACGCGCATGCCGGGCAGGTGGCCTTTCCCGGGGGCGCCCGCGATGACGCCGATCACGATGCGGTGACCACCGCGCTGCGTGAAAGCGAGGAAGAGATCGGGCTGGACCGCAGGCTGGCCTCGCCGCTCGGGTTTCTCGACGTGTTCGAAACGGTCAGCGGCTTCCAGATCACGCCGGTGGTCGCACGGGTCGATGCGGATGCGCGCCTGCGGCCGTCGCCGGATGAGGTGGACGAAGTGTTCGAAGTGCCGCTGGCATTTTTCCTGGAGCCGGCCAACCTGCGCCACTACGTGATGGACTATCGTGGTCACCGGCGCGAGATGGTCGAATTCCTGCACGGCGGGCATCGCATCTGGGGGGCCACCGCGGCCATGTTGCTGAATCTGCTGCAGAGGATGGGACGCGCATGAAGACCACGCTGATTTCGGCGACCGAACTGGCGGCATGGCCGCCTGGCGATGTGCTGGTCATCGACTGTCGTCAGGATCTGTCCGACCCGGGCAAGGGCGAGCGCGACTACCGCGCGGGACATCTGCCCGGTGCGCTGTATGCCAGTCTCGATCGTGACCTGTCGGATCTGTCCCGCCAGTCGTTGGGTCTGGGGCGTCACCCGTTGCCGCTCGAGTCGGATTTTGCCGCCGTGCTGGGGCGCTGGGGCTGGCGACCCGGGCTGCAGGTCGTGGCCTACGATGCCGCCGGCGGCGCACTGGCCGCTGCGCGGCTGTGGTGGATGATGCGCTCGATCGGCGCGCCTGCGGTCGCGGTGCTCGATGGTGGCCTGGCCGCGTGGCTGGCGGCGGGGCTGCCGCTCGAAACTGGCGTGCCCGATCGCGCGAGCACGCAGGTGGATGTGCACTACGACCCGGCCATGTTTGTGCTCGATCATGCGGCGCTGGCGCAGCGGCTGGTGATCGATGCCCGCGCCGCGCCGCGTTACCGTGGCGATACGGAGCCGCTGGACCGGGTAGGTGGGCACATTCCCGGCGCGCTCAACCGGCCGTTCGCCGACAACCTTGCCGCGGATGGCCGTTTCAGGCCGGCGGACGAACTGCGCCGCGACTTTCTGGGCCTGCTGGGCGAGCGCGAACCGGGTGTTGTCCTGCATTCCTGCGGCTCTGGCGTCACTGCCGGTCACAACCTGCTGGCGATGGAACACGCGGGACTGACCGGGTCAGGCCTCTACGCGCCGTCATGGAGCGGCTGGGTCAGCGATCCGGCACGACCGATAGCCACCGGCGAGGCCTAGGCGAGCCGCGAAGGCACGCCCGGTCCCCGTGATGCCCGGTTCGCTCAGCTGCTTTTGCTCTTGAGCTTGGCCACCAGGCCCTGCAGTGTGGTCTGGGTCTGCGGATGGAAGAAGCCTTCGACGAAGTCGTCGATCGGCAGCGCATCCACGTTCGCCCAGACGTCGACCAGGTCGGCGCGGGCGATCCGGCGGGTGGCAAGCATCGCGTGCGAAGGACGCTTCAGCAGGTCGTCCAGCCACACGCGGGCACGGGTGACGACCAGGTCGACCGCGGTGATCTCGTCCACGAAGCCACAGCGCAGCGCCTCGGCGGCATCGATCATGGCGCCGGCCACCAGCAGGCGTTCGGCGCGGTAGGTGCCGACCACACGGCGCAGCGCGAACTGGATGCAGTCGGGGACGGTCAGCCCTACCTGGACTTCGTTGAGGCCGATCTTGTACGCGCCTTCGGCCATCACCCGGTAATCGCAGAACAGCGCGAGTACCGCACCGCCTGCCGGGCTGTGTCCGCTGATCGCCGCAACCACGGGTATCGGCGAACGCGCCAGCGTGCTGCAGGTCTCGAAGAAGCTGCGCCAGAAGGCATGCACGCCGGCGCGGTCCTGTGACAGCAGGGCCGGTACGTCGACTCCCGCACTGAACATGCCGGGCGCACCGGACAGGATGATGCCGCGCGCGCCGCTCTGGACGGCCTGGTCAATGCTCTCGCGCAGCTTGCGCAGCAGTTCGAGGTCGAGTGCGTTGACCGGCGGCCGGGCAAGGCGGATCTCGGTAACAGCCTCGTGGCGGATGATGTCGAGCATGTGGTACTCCGGGATTCAGGGGCGTGGCTGGACGTCGGCGGACCAGTGGTAGCGCACCGCATAGTTCAGCACGGCCTTGCCATGCGCCGGTACGGCCACGCGGAACTCCAGCAGGTTGGTGGTCTGTCGGCTCGGGGCCTGGCTGGATGAAGCCAGGGTCCACTCGCGCCAGCGATTCGGGTGTTCGCGCACGGTCACCATGCGCGAGGCGTCGCCCGCATTGGTCAGGGTAATGCGGAAGGCTTCGTCCAGGGTGCGGCCCGCAGCGTCGACATGGAACGCGGTGCGTTCACGTTCGGCGCGCAGGTCGAATGTGGTACCCAGGGTGATCGCGGCCTCGCTGCCCTTGGGCGTATCACCGAGGCGACCTTCGCCGATGAATTGGGGTACACCGTTCCGGTCGGCGGTGAGCACACGCAGGTAGCCCGCCGGCAGGCTATCGAATGCCTTCCATTTCAGCGTGTCGATGATGGTGTTGCCGCCACCGCTGCCGTAGTCGCGGTTGAGCATCGGCTGCGGTGGCGTCCAGCTGCCGCCGTTCTCGTACAGCGCGGTGCGCTCGCAGCCGATCGTATGGTCGGTATACAGCGGTACCTGGCTGACGCTGCCGTCCGGCAGATTCACACGGCCGGGCAGGGTGAAACTGCGATAGTCGGCGAGCTGCGACTGCTGCGGCATGGCCTGCGCCGCAGCAAAGTTTGCCTTGGCCTGCATCATCATCGGGCGCGGGCCCGAGTTTCTGGCGAAGTTCGGCTCGCCAGCGATCAGGGTGAGGTGCGTGTCGTTCCAGTTGCGGCCGCTGCGGTTGGCGATGCTGGCGCGTGACTCGAAGCGCATGCGGCAGGTGTTGCCCGGCATCAACGTAGCCACGTAGGCGGCGCGCCAGCCGAGCCCGGAGGTCGGGTAGCTGAGGATGGCTCGTGCCTGGCCGCCATGCCTTGCATCCACGCGCAGCTCGAGCCGCGAGCCAGTGGGGAAACTGCCGCCGTCGGTACGCACCGCTGCGTAGTGACGCACCAGGGTCGTGCCCAGGGTGCCATGGACCAGCAGGCCATCGCCCGCTCTGAGCAGGGTACCGTCGGCCAGCGTCGTACCGTTGCTGCCAAGCACGTGCACCTGGTGTCCGACCAGGCCGGCGAGGGCCGCATCGTTGCCCTGGGCCAGCAGCAGTCGTTGCGACAGTACCTGGGCGTCGCCGCCGGGGAAGCCGAGTGCCATCGCCTCGGCATCGACCTGGTCGGGCAGGTTGTCCAGCACCAGGTCGTGGGTGCCGGAACGCAGTGTCAGCATGCGTTGCTCGCGGATCACCGCATAACCGCCGTCGACATCGCCCTGGCCGCTGCTGGTGTAGAGCGCCGCATTGTCGCTGCGGTAGAGCGTGATGCTCGGCCCGGTGGTGTTTTGCGCCAGCGCCGCACCGCTGAACAGGGCGATGCAGGTCAGGGCGATGGTCATGCGTGGTGAACTCGACATGGGTGTGCTCCATCCTGGGGACAGCCCATCATAGCCGGCGGGCACGGTCACTCCTGTGAACACCACAGGTCCCACGGCACACACAAAGCGCATGTCGTGACAGCTAAGTGCAGTATGTTGCGATGCAACTTGTCACGATCTAAATTTGCGGGAAGCATAGGCTCGCGAAGGGGATGCGGGTTCGCGTGGCATATGGGCATACGGGAGCCCGGGGAGAACTCATGCGGAAGTGGGGGCGACTGATCGAGCTGATCACGGGTATGCCCGGTGCCGCGGCAAACGCCGAGCGTGGCGCATGATGCTGCATCGATGCGCGTCCCGGACGGCGGAGCCGGATGTGGCGCCTCGGGCCATCGCTGCAGGACTTCGTGCACGCAGGGGGCATGCCATGAGTGGCCGGCGTTCCGGCCCGGATGGCATCGAACCTGGCTTGCCGGCATCGAGCCGGACAGTCGTCCACTCGATCAGTGCGGATATGAATGCAAAAACAGTGACGCTGCTAGCCATCGGTCAGGCCGTGGCGTTTTCGCAACAGGCGGAGGGTTTGCAGCTGACGCTTCCGGCATAGCCGGAAGATCTGCATGCCTGCGCCTATCGCATCGGGACAGGAGGCCATCAGATGCAGTTGCAGTGGAGCGCGGTGTCACCAGGGCGTGCGCAGGGGAGTGCGTGCGTGCGGCGGTACCGCGGTTAGGGGCAGACCGGCATTTCGGAAGTCGGCAGAAGACGCGCGGGGATCTCCAGGCCAGTCCCGTGCGAAACATGTGAAAAGCAGGATTTGAATCGATTTAGATGACGTCGTGAAGTTCCGTCCAGCCCATTGGACGAGTTGGCAGGGAGCGGCACCCGGGTCGGGATGCCGGACATCAAAACACAGGGTTTTCACGGGGAGGTTCAACCATGCGCAGTGAAGATTTTCATCGCAGTCTGCTGGCCAGTTCGCTGGCCCTGGCATTGATGGCACCGCAGGCATTCGCACAGGGATCGGCTGGCACGGCGACCCAGGACACGACGCCTTCGGCCACGCAACCGGCGTCCAGCAGTGCGCCGAGCACGAAGAAGGCGATACAGCTCAAGAAGGTCATCGTCACCGGCTCGCTGATTCCGCGTTCGCAGATCGAGGGCGCCGCGCCCGTGGTCGTGATCACCGCCCAGCAGATCAAGGCACAGGGTTTCACCACGCTGTACGAGTTCCTGGACGCCCTGCCGCAGGTGGCGCCGCCCGACTGGCGCACGCGTGAATCGACCTGGGGCAACACGGCCGTCAACGCGCGGCCGATCAACCTGCGCAACCTGGGTGCGGACCATAGCCTGCTGCTGATCAACGGCCGGCGCGTGGCGGATTACCCGATGCCAGGCAATGGCGGCCAGAGCACCTTCCAGAACTTCAACAACATCCCGACCGGCATGATCGACCACATCGAGGTGCTGGCCAGCGGCGCATCGTCGATCTACGGTTCGGACGCGGTGGCCGGCGTGGTCAACGTGATCCTGAAAAAGCGCTACCAGGGCGACCATCTGGAAGTGACCGGTGGCGGCGCCACGCGCGGCGGCCGCAACTACGACAACTTCAATTTCGTGGGTGGCCGTTCGGGCGACAACTGGCATGTCATCTACAACCTGCAGCACACCAACCGCTCGCCGCTGTGGGGGCGCGACCGGCCGTATACCGCGTCCGATGCGGATGCTGGCTACGGTGCCTGGAACCCGAGCCAGCGCATGTTCGGCTACGTGCGCGCGGACGGCCTGCAGCTGCAGAATGGCAGCGGCAACTACATCACGCCGCCGGTCGGTGCCTGCAGCGGTTTCGGCAATAACTTCATGCGCCAGGATCACAAGACGGTGGCCACCAGCGGCGACACGGTGGACACCTCGAACATCACCGATCAAGGCGTCTCGTGTACCGAGCAGCAGGTCTATGGCAACTGGGTGCTGACGCCGGGCCTGCGCAACGACGACCTCTACGTGGCGGGCGGTTACGACTTCAAGGACAACCTCGAGGCGTATGCATCGGTCGGCCTGTGGGACACCGTCGGCATTTCCAACAGCCAGTTGCCCTACCTGTATCCGATGGCGGGCCTGCCCAACAATTTCTACGACAAGACCACGGGGCAGGTCATCACCAGCTATGGGCGCCAGATCACGCCACAGGAGATCGGCGATTACGCCAATACGCGCGACTACGAACAGAACTGGGATATCCATGCCGGCCTGAAGGGCACGTTCATGGACGACCGCTTCGCCTGGGACCTGAACCTCGGCAGCAACAAGTACATCGTCCACGAGCACTACACCGGCCTGAACGAACAGGGCATGTTCAATTACTTCTTCGGGCAGCAGCAGGGCACGACCACCATCAATGGCACGACCTATCCGGTGTACGCGCTGAACAGCAACCGGTACTGGCAACCGATGTCGGTTTCCGATTACCGCTCGTTCGCCGTGTGGGGCGTGAACAGTGCGTCGACCTGGATGAATTCGGCCGAGTTCAACGTCAATGGCGACCTGTTCAATACCTGGACCGGCCAGCCGATCGGCTTCGCTGGAGTGCTGGAGGCCAACCACCAGGGTTTCCTGCTCTCGCCCGATCCGCGCGGCAACACCACGACGTTCGGCAACCCGTGGCAGAACTACATCACCGGCGGCGGTACCCGTAACCGTCTCTCGGTCGCCACCGAGTTCCGCGTGCCACTGGCTGACACGCTGACCTGGAGCATTTCGGGTCGCCTCGACCGCTACCGTGACGCCAGCATCGCCGACATCGCGCGTACCTGGGGCACCGGTATCGAATGGCGCCCAGTCAACGGCCTGCTGATCCGCGGCACCTACGGCACCAACTTCCATGCGCCGGACATGCAGGCGATCTACCTGCAGGCGTCGCAGCAGACCGTCGGTGACTATGCCGATCCCCTGCAGTGCATCAAGACCGGCGACCGTTCCTGCCAGAACTACCAGCATTCGACCTACTTCACCCAGTACTCGGGCGGCAGCCGCAACCTACTGCCGGAAACCGGTCATTCGTGGACCTATGGTTTCGTCTGGGACATTCCGTGGGTGAGCGGCCTGACCGTGTCGGCCGACTACTGGCACATGGGCATCGACAACGCGATCAACTGGATCGACCTGGGCACTGCGCTGACCGACGAGGCGGGCTGCCTCACGGGTCTCACCACCAGCGGCGGCGCCTACACGGCACATCCGCTGGGGTCGGAATACTGCCGCGAGGCCATCGCCAATGTGCGGCGTGATGCCAGCGGCAACATCCTCAGCGTCACCACCGGCCCGATCAACCAGGCTTCGCTCTACGTCAGCGGCGTCGATGGCGATCTGACCTACAAGAAGATGACCGATCACTGGGGTGCGTTCGCGTTCGACCTGAACTACACCGACAACCTTTCCTACAAGGAGCGCACGCGACTATCCGATCCGCTGCAGAACACGCGCTACAACTTCCCGGCGAGCAAGATCGTCGCCAGCCTGCATTGGCGCAAGGGGCCGTGGGACGCCACGCTGGCCGAACGTCGCACGGGTGGCGTGCGTGCCAACAACTATGGCGGTTGCGAGGTGCTTCCCAACGGCATCCAGCCGGGGGTGGGCGACCCGCAATGCGTGATGTTCTACGGGCATCTGGCGCCGTGGATCGTGTGGAGCGGCGCGGTCTCCTATCGCCTCACGCCCAAGCTCAAGCTGGGCCTCAATGTGTCGAACATCTTCAATCGGGTGGGCCAGATTCCGTATTACGCGGGCGGCTTCGAATTCATTCCGCGCGGAATGGGTGAGGATTACACCGGGCGCGAAGTGTTCATGACGCTCGACTGGAAGATCGACTGATCCACGCGTGAAAGCGGGCGGAGCCGGCCCTCAACGGTTCCGCCCGCTTTCGCGAGTGGCTTGCTTCGAATCCCCGATCGCTTCGGAACGACCCGATGTCAAAACTGTTCTGGGCCATGTGCGTGCAGGCCCTGTTGATCGTGTCCGCCACGTGCATGGCTACCGGCGTGGACATTCTGCCCAGGCCCCAGCATCTGACGATGGAAGCGGGGCATTTCCGGCTTGCGGCCGGCACCAGTCTGCAGGTGCACGGCGACGCGCGTACGCACGAGGTGGCCAGCTTCCTGCGCAAGGCCGTGCGGGCGCAGGTCGGTATCGACCTGGTGCGTGGTCGACACCCCGGGCGTATCGTGCTGCGGCTCGATGCGTCCATCCGCGGCGATGAAGCCTATCGGCTGACGATCGACCCGGCCGGCGTCGTGATCGCGGCGTCCACCGACAAGGGACTGTTCTGGGGTGTGCAGACGTTCCGCCAGTTGTTGCCGCCGCATGCGCATGCGCCCGTCGAGCTGCCGTCGTTGCGCATCGACGATGCGCCGGCCTATCCCTATCGCGGTGTCATGCTCGACGTCAGCCGGCATTTCTATCCGGTGAGCTTCATCGAAAAGCAGCTCGACCTGCTCAGCTACTATAAGATCAACACCTTCCACTGGCATCTCACCGACGACCAGGGCTGGCGCATCCAGATGCCGCGCTATCCGAAGCTCACCCGCATCGGCGCCTGGCGTACCGAAAGCGATGGCACGCGCTACGGAGGCTATTACACGACGGCGCAGATCCGCGCGGTGGTGGCCTATGCGCGTCAACGCAATATCACGGTGATTCCCGAGATCGAGATGCCTGGGCACAGCTCGGCGGCACTGGTCGCCTATCCCGAACTGGCCTGCGGCAAACCGCCTCGCATGGTGCCGACGAGCTGGGGCGTGTTCGACAGCATCGACTGCGTGGGCAAACCGGGGACCTTCGTCTTCCTGCGCCGCGTGCTCGATGAAGTCACGTCGCTGTTTCCGTCGCCCTATGTGCATATCGGCGGCGACGAAGTCCCGAAGGACCAGTGGCATGACTGCGCATCGTGCCAGCGCCTGATGCATGCGCAAGGACTCAAGAACGAAGACGGTCTGCAGAGTTATTTCATCCGGCGCATCCAGCGCGACCTCGAACGTCGCGGGAAAACCCTGATGGGCTGGGACGAAATTCTCGAAGGCGGTGCCGACACGCACGCGATCATCGAGTCCTGGCGCGGCCCGGACGAGGAGGCCAAGGCCTTGCGCAACGGCAATCGCGTCGTGGTGGCCGGGCCGTTCTATCTGGACCGACCCCTCGACACGTTGACGACGCAGGATGTCTATCGCATCGACATCGCCAGCGACACGCGTTCGGCGACGGCCACGCAGCGACAGGTAAACGACGCCGTGTTCCGCGCACATCGCGCACAGATCCTGGGTGGCGAGGCACCGCTGTGGAGCGAGCACGCCAATCCGCGCAACGCCGAGTCGAAGCTCTATCCGCGGCTGCTGGCGTTCGCGGAAAACCTCTGGAGTGGTGGCGGCCGCGGCGATCGCGCGTGGACGGACTTCCAGCAACGTCTGCAGGCGCAGTATCCGCGACTGGATGCCTGGCGTGTGGCCTATGGCCCGCAAGACCAGCCGGTGGTCAGCTATGCCATCGCCGAATTGCCTGACGGCGGCGGTTGGCGACTCGATGCGCGGCGCGGATTCGCCGACCTGGTCAACCACTACACCCTGGATGGGCGCACGCCGATCGCGGCATCGCCTGCGTTCACCGATACGGTGGTGCTGCATCGGGCCGGCATGCTGAAGGTGGTGCCGTTCCGGCATGGTATGCCCTACGACAACCCGGTGCGCTTCCAGCTGTTGGATAGCCTGGCGGTCGGCAAGCCGATCACCTTTGCGCAACCGGCGTCGGCGCCTTATGCGCCGGGTCGTGTATTGGTGGACGGGGTTCTCGGCAGCAATGATTTCCACGATGGTCGCTGGGCGGCATGGCACAACGATGATCTCGACGCCACCATCGACCTGGGGCGCGTCATGCCGGTTCACGAAATCCGCACGCGTTTCATGCAGGCCGTCGGTTCGCGCATCCTGCCGCCGCAACGGCTGCGCTTCATGGCGTCGGACGACGGTCGTCACTGGCACACCTTGCTGACCGAACAGCCCGGGGCCGACCTGTCCAGTCGGCGCACCGTGATCTACCGATTCGCATACCGGCCGCGACGTCCGTTCGCGGCGCGCTATCTGCGCCTGGCCGCCGACCGTTACACGGATGCGACGCTGCCGTCCGGCTTTCCGGGCGGCGCGGCGGACATCTGGCTGTTCGCGGACGAGATCGTCGTGAAGTAGGCGACAGGGCAGGACGTAAGGCCCTGCTGGCTAGCCGGCAATTTCGCGGATGGATTCGGGCAGCGGCACGGGGCGGCCGGTCGCCGGGTCCATCCACACCATCACCACGTGGCCGTCGCAGTACAGGCGCTCGCTATCTTCGGCATCGACCAGTCGATGGGCAATCGTCATCGAGCTGTTGCCCATGCGTTCGCAGAACAGCTCCACCTGCAGTTGCGCGGGCCACTCGATCGGACGGCGGTAATTGAGCTGGGCAGCGGCCATCACCGGCATCGCGTGATCGTCGAACCATGGGCCGGGCACGTGGCTCAGCCACTGCAGACGTGCCTCTTCCAGGTAGGTCAGGTAGTTCGAGTTGTTGACGTGGTTGAAGGCATCCAGGTCACGCCAGCGTGCGGTCAGCTCGGCCACGTACAAGGGTTTCGCGGTGTTGTCTTGCGTGGCTGCTTCCGCTGCGACAGCGGCTGGTTGCGTCGTGGCCGGCGAGGCGCTGGCTTTCGCCGCGGGCGTCGCGGCCTTGCGGCGGCGGGTGGGCTTGGGTGGTGTGCTGTCGGCGGTGCTCATGAGGTTTTCTTTTTCCCACGCATCGGTTTGTGCTTGTCGGCCGAGGCGATGTGCTTGAGGGTGGTCTTGCTGCGCTTGGTCGTGGCCTTGGCCGGACGTGCAGGCTTGAGGTGAGGCGCGAGGAAGCGGCCGGTATGCGAGCCGGCAGTGGCGGCGACCTGCTCGGGTGTGCCCGAAACCAGGATGCGACCGCCACCGGCACCGCCCTCGGGTCCCAGGTCGACGATCCAGTCGGCGGTCTTGATCACGTCCAGGTTGTGCTCGATCACCACTACGCTGTTGCCCTGGTCGACCAGCTGATGCAGCACGTCGAGCAACTGTTCGATATCGTGGAAGTGCAGGCCGGTGGTCGGTTCGTCGAGGATGTACAGCGTGCGGCCGGTGTCGCGTTTGCTGAGCTCCTTCGACAGCTTCACGCGCTGGGCTTCGCCGCCGGAAAGCGTGGTCGCGCTCTGGCCGAGCTTGATGTAGTCCAGCCCCACCGCGCGCAGGGTATCGAGCTTGCGCGCGATGGTGGGCACGTTCTCGAACAGCTTCAGCGCGTCTTCCACCGTCATGTCGAGCACGTCGGCGATGGTGTGGCCCTTGTACAGGATGTCCAGCGTTTCGCGGTTGTAGCGCTTGCCGTGGCAGACGTCGCAGGGCACGTACACGTCGGGCAGAAAGTGCATTTCCACCTTGATCATGCCGTCGCCCTCGCAGGCTTCGCAGCGACCGCCGCGCACGTTGAAACTGAAGCGGCCTGGCGTGTAGCCGCGTGCACGTGCTTCCGGCACCTGCGCGAACATCTCGCGCAGCGGCGTGAACAGGCCGGTGTAGGTGGCGGGGTTCGAGCGAGGCGTGCGGCCGATCGGCGACTGGTCGATGTCGACCACCTTGTCGAACAGATCCAGTCCCTGCACCGATTCGAACGGCGCCGGCTGCGTGCCGGCGCCATTGAGCTCGGCGGCGGCGAGGCGGAACAGGGTGTCGTTGACCAGGGTGGACTTGCCCGAGCCGGACACGCCGGTGACGCAGGTGAACAGGCCGGCCGGTATCGCCAGGTCCACGTTCTTGAGGTTGTTGCCGCTGGCGCCCTTCAAGTGCAGCCAGGCGTCGTCGTCGATCGGCTGGCGACGCTCGGTGGGTACCTCGACCGCGCGCTGGCCAGAGAGGAATTGCCCGGTGATCGAACGCGGCGCGGCGAGGATGTCTTTCACCATGCCCTGTGCCACCACTTCGCCGCCGTGCACACCTGCGCCAGGGCCGATGTCGAGCACGTGGTCGGCCATGCGGATGGCGTCCTCGTCGTGCTCGACCACGATCACTGTATTGCCCAGGTCGCGCAGGCGCGTCAGCGTGCCGAGCAGACGCTCGTTGTCGCGCTGGTGCAGGCCGATCGACGGCTCGTCCAGCACGTACATCACGCCGACCAGGCCGGCGCCGATCTGCGAGGCGAGGCGGATGCGTTGTGCTTCGCCGCCGGACAGGGTGTCGGCCTGGCGGTCCAGGGTGAGATAGTTCAGGCCCACGTCGTTGAGGAAGGTGAGCCGCTCGCGGATTTCCTTGACGATCTTCGCCGCAATCTCGCCACGCCAGCCGGTGAGCGAAAGTCCCGCGAAGAATGCCAGCGCGTCGTCGATCGACTGGCGGGTAAGCACCGGCAGCGCCTGGTCGGCCACGAACACATGGCGCGCCGAACGGTTCAGACGCTGGCCTTCGCATGCGGGGCAGGGCTGGTCGCTGATGTACTTCGCCAGTTCCTCGCGCACCGCGGAGGATTCGGTTTCCTTATAGCGTCGCTCCATGTTGGGCAGGATGCCCTCGAAGGGATGCTCGCGGGTGACCTTGCCGCCACGTTCGGTGAGGTAGCGGAAGGCGATTTTTTCCTTGCCGCTGCCGAACAGGATCGCCTGCTGCACGGTCTTCGGCAGGTCCCGCCAGTGCGCGTCGACATCGAAGCCGTAATGCGCGGCCAGCGACTGCAGCATCTGGAAATAGTGCGGGTTGCGCCGGTCCCAGCCACGGATCGCGCCGCCGGCCAGCGACAGTTCGGGGTGGTTGACCACACGCGCGGGGTCGAACACCTGGGTCACGCCCAGGCCGTCGCAGGATGGGCAGGCGCCGACTGGCGAATTGAACGAGAACAGGCGTGGCTCAAGTTCCGGCAGCGAGTAGTCGCACACCGGGCAGGAGTAGCGCGAGGAGAGCAGTTGCTCCTTCGCGGAAGGGTCATCCATGTCGGCCAGGATTACCAGACCGTCACCCAGCCGCAGTGCGGTCTCGAACGATTCGGCCAGGCGCTGCTTGATGTCGTCGCGCGGACGAAAGCGGTCGATCACCACCTCGATGGTGTGCTTGATGCGCAGGCCCAGCGGCGGCACGGCGTCGAGATCGAACACCTGGCCGTCCACGCGGGCCCGCACGAAGCCCTGCGCGCGCAGCTGCTCGAACACCTGCACGTGTTCGCCCTTGCGCTCGCGCACCACCGGGGCAAGCAGCATCCAGCGCTTGTCCGCGTCCAGCGCCAGCGTGGCATCGACCATCTGGCTCACCGTCTGTGCTTCCAGCGGGATGCCGTGGTCGGGGCAGCGTGGCGTGCCGACGCGGGCGTAGAGCAGGCGCAGGTAGTCGTAGACCTCGGTGATCGTGCCGACGGTGGAACGCGGATTGTGCGAGGTGGACTTCTGTTCGATCGAAATCGCCGGCGACAGGCCTTCGATATGGTCGACGTCGGGCTTCTCCATCATCGACAGGAACTGCCGTGCGTAGGCGGACAGCGACTCCACGTAGCGTCGTTGTCCTTCGGCGTAGATGGTGTCGAAGGCCAGCGAGGACTTGCCTGAGCCGGACAGGCCGGTGATCACGATCAGCTTGTCGCGGGGCAGGTCGAGGTCGATGTTCTTGAGGTTGTGCGTACGTGCGCCGCGGATGCGGATGGTGTCCATGCGGAGGGGGTCGCAGGGGAAAAGCGAACTATATCAAACCGTGCAGGACAGTTATTTGTCGTCATACATCGTGCGTGCCTGTATATGCCCGGTAGGATGCAATGAGGAATAATGAAGGTTCGGCAGCCCCTATCCAGGCTGCAGCAACGGGAGAAAGGAGAGTATGACGATGCGCAAATGGGCAGTGGCAATGAGTGCCGGGTTGCTGTTGACGTGCGGTATGGGGCAGGCGGCGATGGCCGCGCAGCCCAGTGCGGAACAGGTGCGGCAGCTGATGCAGGTATTCAACGTGGGCAAGATGTTCAGCCAGATGAATGCGCAGATGGCAGGCGTGATGGGTCAGCAGCTGCCATGCGTGCCGGCCAGTTACTGGCAGAACTTCATCGACGCGCAGGGTGTGAAGCAGCTGACCGATCGCATGATTCCCGTCTACCAGAAGCAATTCACGGCCAAGGACGTGGCGGGGCTGCTCAAGTTCTACCACTCGCCGCTGGGTCAGAAGGTCATCGCAGTGATGCCCGAGACCATGGCCGAAGGCATGCAGATCGGGCGCCAGTGGGGACGCGAGCGGGCCCTGCAGATGATGGGCGAACTGCAGAAGGAGGGGAAGGTGAACGCCCAGGGCCGTTGCCCGGCCAGCCCTTCCGCCGGCGCGTCGTCCCTGAAAGGCAACTAGGCGATCGGGCTGCCACCGGGGTGGGTTGGCAGTTCCCTGGACTGGTCAAGGATTGACCACGCCGGTGGTTTGTCGTTAGAATCCCGAGTTCACCCGGGCACAAAGCCCGGGTTGAATCCCAAGAGAATAACGACAGAAGGGTCATTCCCATGAGTTACGCAGTCATCAAGACCGGCGGCAAGCAGTACCGGGTGCAGCAGGGCGACGTCCTGCGCGTCGAGCTGCTGAACGCCGACGAAGGCGCTTCCGTGAGCTTCGATCAGGTGTTGCTGGTCGGCGAAGGCGAGTCGATCACCGTCGGTGCGCCGACCGTGGCCGGCGCCACCGTGTCCGCCACCGTGCGCAAGCATGGTCGTGCCGACAAGGTGCGCATCATCAAGTTCCGCCGCCGCAAGCATCACAAGAAGCAGCAGGGCCACCGCCAGCACTTCACCGAAGTCGAGATCACGGGCATCAACGCCTGAGCAACTGGAGCATTGAGTCATGGCACATAAAAAAGGCGTAGGTTCCAGCCGCAACGGTCGCGATTCGAACCCGAAATACCTCGGCGTGAAGATCTATGGCGGCCAGGCGGTCGAAGCCGGCAACATCATCGTGCGTCAGCGCGGCACCAAGTTCCATGCCGGTACCGGCGTGGGCCTGGGTCGTGACCACACGCTGTTCGCCCTGGTCGACGGCAAGGTCGAATTCAAGACCCGTGGCGACAAGGGCCGCAAGTTTGTCGACGTCGTGCAGGGCTGAGTTCCTGTCGCGTTGCTGCAAGGGCCCCGCTCCGGCGGGGCCTTTTGTTTTTTGAGGCGGTGCGGAATGCCGGGAGCGGGGAGTCCGCCGTTTCCGGGTAACCTAGTCCCGCACGCCATGTTCCATGGTTCCAGCTCACGGCCTTGCCCATGAAATTCGTCGACGAAGCGATCATCAAAGTCCAGGCCGGTGACGGCGGCAACGGTTGCATCAGCTTCCGGCGCGAAAAATTCATTCCGTTCGGCGGTCCTGACGGCGGCGACGGCGGCTCCGGCGGCTCGGTGTGGCTGGTGGCCGACGAGGGTCTGAACACCCTGATCGATTTCCGCCATCAGCGCAGCTTCAAGGCGCAGCGCGGTCAGAACGGCATGGGTAGCGACATGTACGGCAAGGGTGGCGAGGACACCACCATCCGCGTGCCGGTGGGTACCGTGGTCACCAATGTCGATACCGACGAGACGATCGGCGACCTCACTCTGCATGGCCAGCGCCTGCTGGTGGCGCAGGGCGGCAAGGGCGGCCTTGGCAACATCCATTTCAAGAGTTCGGTGAACCGTGCGCCGCGCAAGTCCACGCCGGGTACGCCGGGCGACGTGCGCGAGCTGAAGCTGGAGCTGAAGCTGCTGGCCGATGTCGGCCTGCTTGGTTTCCCCAACGCGGGCAAGTCCACCTTCATCCGGGCTGTTTCCGCGGCGACGCCCAAGGTTGCGGATTACCCGTTCACCACGCTGCACCCGAATCTGGGTGTGGTCAGCCTGGGGCCGGAACAGAGCTTCGTGATCGCCGATATTCCCGGCCTGATCGAGGGCGCTGCCGAGGGGGCGGGCCTGGGCATCCAGTTCCTCCGCCATGTCTCGCGTACGAGTCTGCTGCTGCACCTGGTGGATATCGCGCCGATCGATGGCAGTGAGCCGGTCGAACAGGTGCGCGCCATCGAGCAGGAGCTGGCGCGGTTCGATCCCGAGTTGCTGCAGCGGCCGCGTTGGCTGGTGCTCAACAAGGAAGACGTGTTGCCAGAGGACGAGCGCCAGTCCCGTGCCGAAGCCATCGTGAACGCTCTTGGCTGGACGGCGCCCTGGTTCCTGGTGTCGGCTATCGCGCGCGAGAACACGATGGCGGTCTGTCGCCAGGTGCAGCGCTTCTTCGAGGCGCAGCGCGAGACGGCGGCGGGACGTGTCGACATGCTGCCCGGCGATGTACGACTTCGGGACGACGGTACGCAGGCATGAAAAAAACGCACCCATGAGGCGCGTTTTTCATGCCGTGACGATGCATCGGGTGTCGTCGCCGCAACGAAAAAGCCGGCGCATGCGCCGGCTTTTCTGCATGCGATGACCGGACGGCTTACGCCAGCTCGCGGATCTTCGCATTCAGGCGGCTCTTGTGGCGAGCAGCCTTGTTCTTGTGGATCAGGCCGCGGGCGGCATAGCGATCCATTACCGGCTGGGCGGCGGCAAAGGCCTCGACGGCCGCAGCCTTGTCCTTGGCCTCGATGGCCTTGACGACCTTCTTGAGCGCGGTGCGCACCATGGAGCGGGCGCTGACATTGCGCAGGCGGCGCTGCTCGGACTGGCGCGCACGCTTCTTCGCGGACTTGATGTTGGCCAAGGTAGAACTCCGGAATGGCTTGAGGTGTGGAAAAAGACGCACGATTATGCGTGCAATGATCTGGCACGTCAAGCACTTGGGTGCGCCAGATACAGGCCGGGCCAAAGGCTCCGGGATACAGCGTCCCTATTGTGCCACGGTCTGGCCCGACACAGGACGCCTGCGGGCTGTCAAACTACCGGCCTTTGCGCGCACGCGCCGCATCCTGAAGGTGTCCACGACCGCATGAAGTCCCCCAGCATGCTCCGCGGGCTGCTCTCGTTCAGCAGCATGACCATGGTTTCACGCGTGCTGGGGCTGGCACGCGACATCGCAATGAGCCACGTGTTCGGCGCCTCGGCGGCGACCGATGCCTTTGTCATCGCCTTTCGTATCCCCAATTTCATGCGCCGCCTGTTCGCGGAAGGCTCCTTTTCCACGGCCTTCGTGCCGGTATTCACCGAGGTCAAGGAAACACGCAGTCATGCCGAGTTGAAGGAACTCACGGCGCGGGTGGCGGGGACTCTCGGCGGCGTACTGCTGGTCGTCACCGCGCTGGGCATGCTGTTCGCGCCGGAACTGGCCGCGGTCTTCGCGCCGGGCGACGTGCACGACCCGCATAAGTTCGGGCTGATCGTCAGCCTGTTGCGCTTGACGTTCCCGTACCTGCTGTTCGTCTCGCTGACGGCCCTGGCCGGCGGCGCGCTGAACAGTTTCCACCGCTTCGGTCTGCCGGCGATGGCGCCGGTGATCCTGAACATCTGCATGATCACGGGGGCGTTGTGGCTGGCGCCACGGCTGCAGGTACCGATCATGGCGCTCGGCTGGGCCGTGCTGGTGGCGGGGGTGCTGCAGCTGTTGTTCCTGCTGCCTGCATTGCGCGGACTGAATCTGCTGAGTCTGCCGCGCTGGGGCTGGCGGCACCCGCTGGTGCGCCGGATCATGCGTCTGATGGTGCCGACCCTGTTCGGGGCCTCGGTAGGCCAGCTCAACCTGCTGCTGGATACCATTCTGATCACCCTGCTGGTCACCGGTTCGCAGACCTGGATGTATCAATCCACCCGTTTCCTCGAACTGCCGCTTGGTGTGTTCGGAGTAGCGCTTGGGGCGGTGATCCTGCCGGCACTGTCGCGTCACCATGTCGGCACCGATCGTGCGGGTTTCTCGAAGGCGCTGGACTGGGGGGTGCGCATGACCCTGCTGATTGCGGTGCCGGCGACCTGCGCACTGCTGCTGCTGGCCGAGCCGCTGGTCAGCACGTTCTTCCAGAACGGGCATTACACCGCGTTCGATACCCGCATGACCTCGTGGTCGACCATGGCGTTGTGCTGTGGCGTGCCTGCCTACGCACTGGTGAAGGTGCTGTTGCCGGCGTTTTACGCGCGCCAGGATACGCGCACGCCAGTCCGCGCGGCGGTGGTGTCGCTGGTCAGCAACATGGTCTTCAACGTGTTGCTGGTGGGCCTGCTTTATGAGCTATGGACAACCCCGGTCCAGCGTCAGGATGGCTGGCTGCATGGTCTGGCCCATGTGCCCGGACTGCACGTGGGTCTGGCGATCGCCAGCGTGCTTTCCAATTACCTGCAGTTCGCGCAGCTCTGGTACTGGCTGAAGCGTGCCGGTGTCTACGACCCGCAGCCGGGCTGGCTGCGGCACTGGTCACGCCTGGGCTTTGCCTGCGCGGCAATGGTGGCGGTGCTGCTGGTCGGGCGCTGGTGCTGGCCGCACTGGACCACGGTGCCGGTGTGGACGCGCGTGTGGCACCTGGCGGTGCTGGTGCTGACCGGTGGCGCGACCTATGTGGCAGGGCTTTTCGTCTCTGGCCTGCGCCTGCGCGACCTGCGCGCCAGTTGACCCCGAAGGCCCGCAGTCGGCCCGTACGCTCGCCCCGTGTCGGCGCATGAGTGTCGGCGCCTGACGGGGCGGCCCGTTATACTCACGCCATGATGAGACTTGCCCGGGATACCGCGGGGCCATGCCTGGCTCCGCGCGGCAGCGTGATCGCGGTTGGCGCTTTCGATGGCCTGCACCGAGGACACCAGGCCTTGCTGGCCGAGGTGCGCGTGCGCGCGGCCGAGCTGGGTTGCGCACCGGTGGTGGTGAGTTTCGAGCCGTTGCCGCGCGCCTTTTTCTCGCGCGAGCCGTTGCCGCGCCTTTCCAGCGTGCGCGAAAAGCTGCAGGGGCTCGGCGCCGCAGGTATCGAGCAGACCCTGCTGTTGCGCTTCAATGCCGCGCTGACCGCGATGTCCGCCGAGGACTTCGTGCGGCAGGTGCTGGTCGGGCGCCTGGCTGCACGGGAGGTCTGGGTGGGTGCCGATTTCCGTTTCGGCCACGGCCGTGCCGGTGACGTGGCGATGCTGGAGCGGCTGGGCAGTGAGCTCGGCTTCACCGCGCGAACGATGCCGTCGGTGCTGCTGGATGACAGCCGCGTCTCGGCCAGCCGGGTGCGCCTGCTGCTGGCCGCTGGCGAGTTTGCCGGGGCGGCGGCTCTGCTGGGGCGCCCGTTCGTGATCGAGGGCCGGGTCGAGCGGGGTAACCAGCTCGGTCGCACGCTGGGGTTTCCCACCGCCAATATCCACCTGCATGACCGGGTGAGCCCGGTACAGGGCATTTTCGCGGTGCGCGTTGGGCTGGGCGAAAGCGAATGCAGCTGGCCGGGTGTGGCCAGCCTGGGCGTGCGTCCCACCGTGAACCAGGTCAGCGAGCCACTGCTGGAAGTGCACCTGTTCGATTTCGCCGGCGATTTGTATGGCCGGCGCATGGCGGTGGAGTTTGTGGCCAAGCTGCGCGACGAGCAGAAATTCGACGGGCTGGATGCATTGAAGGCGCAGATGGATCATGATGCGCGCTCGGCCCGGGAAATCCTGGGCATGAATCCGGTACTGGCCCGCGCATGACTACCCGCGACACGTCCAATCCGAAATACGCCAACGATGGCCGCGTCCGCGCCGTCGTGACGATCATTATTATTTGAGGCATCCGCCCGCAGCGCGAGCGCCTGTCGCCGCGCGCGTCGGGCGGTAGAACGGCGCTTCGGGGTCCGGTCGAGGGCATCGGGGCGAGACAACGACGAGGCCGTCATGGCGACGGCCCACAGATGGCACCCGAAGCGATGACCAAGGACTACAAGAGCACCATCAACCTGCCGCAGACGGATTTCCCGATGCGCGGCGACCTGCCCAAGCGCGAGCCGGGCTGGCTGGCCGAGTGGGAGCAGGTGGGGCGTTATGCGCAGATCCAGGCGGAGACTGCCGGTCGCGACAAGGCTTTCGTGCTGCATGACGGCCCGCCCTATGCTAACGGGGCCATCCATATCGGTCATGCCGTCAACAAGATCCTCAAGGACATGGTGGTGCGCTCGAAGCTGATGGCTGGCTATCGCGCGCCGTACGTGCCGGGCTGGGACTGCCACGGTCTGCCGATCGAAATCGCCGTGGAAAAGCAGCATGGCAAGCCGGGCGAAAAGCTCGATGCCCGTGCCTTCCGCCAGAAGTGCCGCGAGTACGCCGCCGAGCAGGTCGATACCCAGCGTGCCGGGTTCAAGCGACTGGGTGTGCTGGGCGACTGGGAGAACCCGTACCGCACGATGGACTTCAAGTACGAAGCGTCCATGGTGCGCGCGCTGGCACGTATCGTCGGCAATGGTCATGTGGTGCGCGGCGCCAAGCCGGTGTACTGGTGTTTCGACTGCGGCTCGGCGCTGGCCGAGGCGGAAATCGAGTACGGCGACAAGACCTCGCCGGCGGTGGACGTGGCCTACGATGCGGTCGACGCCAAGGCCCTGGCGGCGAAGTTCGGCGTGGATGCCGGTGATGCTATCGTCGCCATCCCGATCTGGACCACCACGCCATGGACGCTGCCGGAAAGCCAGGCCGTGTCGCTGGGTGCCGAGCTGGAATACGCGCTGGTGGAAGGTCCCGCGCGCGACGGTCGTCGCGTGCTGCTGGTGGTCGCCGCCGCGCTGGTGGACAAGGCGCTGCAGCGCTATGGCATCGAGTCGCCCGTGGTGCTGGGACATGCGGTCGGCGCCGCACTCGACGGCGTGCAGCTTCGTCATCCGTTCTACGAACGCATCGTTCCGGTCATCCTTGGCGACCACGTCAGCGCCGAGGACGGTACCGGTGCGGTACATACCTCGCCCGACCATGGCGTGGAAGACTTCGTGGTCGGCCGCGAAAACGGCATCGGCCTGCTCAACTATATCGGCACGCGCGGCACCTACCGTGAGGACACGCCGAAGGCCGGCGAACTCGACCTGGCCGGCATGCACATCTGGAAGGCCAATGACGCCATCGTCGAGCTGCTGCGTGCCCGCGGCGTGCTGCTGGCGCACGCGAAGATCGAGCACAGCTACCCGAACTGCTGGCGCCACAAGACGCCGGTGATCTACCGCGCCACGCCGCAGTGGTTCATCGGCATGGAACAGGCCGGCCTGCGCGCCACCGCGCTGAAGTCGATCAAGGACGTGCGCTGGGTGCCGGGCTGGGGCGAAGAGCGCATCGCCGGCATGGTGGCCGGTCGTCCGGACTGGTGCATCAGTCGCCAGCGCACCTGGGGGGTGCCGATCGCGCTGTTCGTGCACAAGGCGACGCAGGAGCCGCATCCGGATTCCGTGGCGCTGATGGAACAGGTAGCCGGGCGGATGGAGCAGGGCGGCATCGACGCATGGTACGACCTGGACCCGGTCGAGCTGCTGGGCGATCAGGCGAAGGACTACGACAAGGTCACCGATGTGCTGGATGTCTGGTTCGACTCCGGCGTGACCCATTTCGGCGTGATCGGCCAACGACCGGAACTGCAGCAGGGCGACGCGCACGAATACAAGGTGATGTATCTCGAAGGCTCGGACCAGCATCGCGGCTGGTTCCAGTCCTCGCTGCTCACTTCCAGTGCGATCCATGGCCGCGCGCCCTACGACGACGTGCTCACCCACGGTTTCACCGTGGATGCGCAGGGTCGCAAGATGTCGAAGTCGCTCGGCAACGTGGTGGCGCCGCAGAAGGTGATGGACACGCTGGGTGCCGACGTGCTGCGCCTGTGGGTGGCATCGGCCGACTACCGCAACGAGATGAGCGTCTCCGACGAGATCCTCAAGCGCGTGTCGGACAGCTACCGCCGCCTGCGCAACACCGCGCGCTTCCTGCTCGGCAACCTGGATGGCTTCGATCCGACCAAGCACCTGGTGAAGGTCGAGGACAGCCTGCCGCTCGACCAGTGGGCGGTACAGCAGGCCTACGATGTGCAGCAGGCGGTGGTCGCCGCCTACGAACGTTACGACTTCCCCGAAGTGGTGGCACGCGTGCAGAACTTCTGCACCAACGAGATGGGCGCGCTGTACCTGGATATCACCAAGGACCGCCTCTACACCATGCCGACCGACAGCCACGGCCGGCGCAGCGCGCAGAGTGCGATGTACCGCATCGCCGAGGCGCTGGTGCGCTGGCTGGCGCCGATCCTGGGCTTCACCGCCGAGGAGATCTGGCGTCACCTGCCCGGCGAGCGCGGCGAGAGCGTGCTGTTCGAAACCTGGTACGACGGTCTGGTGTCCACGCAGGGATCGCCCGACCAGCGTCGCTGGTGGACCGATCTGCTGGCGGTTCGCGAAACCGCGGCACGGGTGCTCGAAGGCATGCGCAAGGCCGAACGCATCGGCGCCGCGCTGGAGGCGAAGCTGGCCATCCATGCGGACGAGGCCACCGTGGCCCGTTACGCGCCTGCGATGGACGAGCTGCGCTTCTTCTTCATCACTTCCGACGTGCGCCTGGACAAGGCCGGCGGTCAACCCGAAGACGCGGTGCTTACCGAGCTGGAAGGTGCCGATGTGTGGGTCTCGGCCACGGTCAGCGAGGCGGCCAAGTGCGTGCGTTGCTGGCATCGCCGTGATGATGTCGGTCAGCACGCCGATCATCCGGAACTCTGCGGTCGCTGCGTCAGCAATGTGGATGGCGCCGGCGAAACGCGGCGCTGGTTCTAGCGAACGGTTTGCCATCCGGCTGGTCTGTCAGTCACGCCCATGCCCGGCCGCGCTCCGGTGCGGTACGGGTTCGCACCGATCCATTGAGTGAGATTCATGATCCGCAAATCCAATGCCTTGCCCTGGTTGCTGCTTTCCGTCGTGGTCATTGCGCTCGACCAGTTGAGCAAGTGGTGGATGGTGCACGCGCTGCATGTTGCAGGCGCTTCACGTGCGGTGATCCCGGGGTTCCTGAACTGGACACTGGTCTACAACCGTGGTGCGGCCTTCAGCTTCCTCACCCATGACAGCGGCTGGCAGCGCTGGCTGTTCGTGGTGCTGGCGGTGGTCATCTCTGCCTTGTTGATCGTATGGCTGGCGCGCATCGCCCGACGCGAATGGCGCACTGCCATGCCGCTGGCGCTGATCATCGGCGGCGCGCTGGGCAACCTGATCGATCGCCTGCATGCCGGGCAGGTGACCGACTTCATCGACGTCTACTATCGGCAGTGGCATTACCCGGTGTTCAACCTGGCCGACTGCGGCATTACGGTAGGTGCGGTGATGCTGGTGGTGTTCGGCACGTTCGGCGGCAAGTCCGAAAACGGCGTGCGATAATCGCGACCTGCTCCCGGTGCGGCGGACGCGCAGGGAGGGCGGGGCTCCGGGTATCGACCCGCTGGCCTCCGGTTTTCATTGCTGGCGGGCCTGTTCCTGCCGTGGTCTTCAATCATGGACATCCTTCTCGCCAATCCGCGCGGTTTCTGTGCTGGCGTCGACCGCGCCATCGCCATTGTCGACCGTGCGCTGGAAGCCTACGGCGCGCCGATCTACGTGCGTCACGAGGTGGTGCACAACCGTTACGTGGTGGACAAGTTGCGCCACGACGGCGCGGTATTCGTCGAGGAACTGGACGAGGTGCCCGACGGAGCCACGGTGATCTTCAGTGCCCACGGCGTATCCCGGGCCGTGCGCGACGAGGCCGAGCGACGCGACCTGAAAGTGTTCGATGCTACCTGTCCGCTGGTGACCAAGGTGCACATGGAGGTGGCGCGGCTGGGGCGCGTGGGTCGCAGCGTGGTGCTGGTCGGTCACGCGGGGCATCCCGAGGTCGAGGGCACCATGGGGCAGTGGAACACGGCGCATGCCGGCGAGATCCTGCTGGTGGAGTCGGTGGAAGACGTCGACACGCTGGTGCCAAGGTTTCCGCACCTGCTTTCCTATGTCACGCAGACCACGCTGTCGGTGGACGACACCAAGGCGATCATCGCCGCGCTGCGCGCGAAATTCCCTGACATCGAAGGTCCGCGCAAGGACGACATCTGCTACGCCACGCAGAACCGCCAGGACGCCGTGCGGCGGCTGGCCGATGCGGTGGACCTGATGCTCGTGGTCGGTTCGGTCAACAGCTCCAACTCCAACCGCCTGCGCGAGCTGGCCGAGAAGCAGGGCGTGCGCGCGTACCTGATCGATGGTGCCGACCACATCGATCGCGCATGGCTCGAAGGCGTCAAGCGCATCGGCCTGACCGCCGGTGCTTCGGCCCCGGAGAAGCTGGTGCGTGACGTGATCGCCCGCCTGCAGTCGTGGGGCGGCGGCGATGTGCGCGAGCTGGATGGCGAGCCGGAAAACATCGTTTTCGCGTTGCCCAAGGAGCTGCGCGTGGTCGATGGTGTGGCGCCGGTGCGTACCTGAGCGCTACGCCATTAGTGGCGGTCCGTGTCATTGACGGCGCGGCTGGGAAAGCGGTTGCCTCGGGATCAGTCCGCCTGCAGGAAGGCTGCAGCCGCCTCGAAGCGCTCGATGACATCGTCCACGGAAATCAGGTCCATCACGCCAGCGTGTTCGATCTTGGTGCCCCACGCGACCTCGGCCGCCGGCCGGTGCAGATAGGTGCGGGCGGCATCGTCATAGCGGTTCACGCACCAGCGACGGTCCGAATAGGGGCCTGAGCGGTCCGGGTTGCTGGCGGCATGCAGGCCCAGCACTTTCGTACCGACCGCGTTGGCCATGTGCATGGGGCCGGAGTCGGGCGTGAGCAGCAGCTGTGCGCGGTCGAGCAGGGCGAGCAGTTTCTTCAGCGTGTCCTTGCCGGTGAGGTCCAGTGGCACGCGCTTGCAGGCGGCCAGAACGGCGTCGGCCATCGTGCGCTCCGCCGCCGATGGCCCACCGATCAGGGCCACGCGCCAGCCGCGTGCAAGTGCATGGTCGATCGCCGCGGCATAGCGCTCCGCGCGCCAGTTGCGCAGCGCATGGCTGGACGAGGGGCTGACCAGCAGGGTCGGAGCGTTGCCGGGCAGCTGCGCGGCGGCCCAGTCGCTCGCCTCGTCCGGAACCGGGATGTCCCAGCGCACCTCGGTCTGGGTCAGGCCCAGTGGCTCGACGAAGCTGCCGATGGCGTCCAGCACATGTTCGCCGCTACGCGCCGGGATGCGCTGGTTGATGACCAGGCCGTGCAGGTCTTTCGAGCGGGCGTGGTCATAGCCGATGCGGTGTCGTGCATGGATGCCCAGGCTGAGCAGGTTCGCCCGCAACGCGACCTGCATCTGCAGCAGCGCGTCGAAGCGGCGGCTACGCAGTTCGGCGTGCACCGCCCGCATGCCGGCCCAGCCGGCGCTCTTGTCGAAGGTGACGAAATCCACGCCGGGCAGGTCGCCGACCAGCTTGCGCTCCAGCTTGCCTACGACCCAGGTCAGGGCAGTCTGCGGCCAGGCACGCTGCAGGGTGCGTACCAGCGGCACGACATGGGTGACGTCGCCGATGGCGGAAGCACGAAGCAGACAGATGGATGCGGGAACGGACATGTAGAATCGCAGCGAGCCGATGATGTTCTGATTGTGACCTCATCCCGATGAAAGCTGGGACCCGATGGTTCCCGCCGATGTGGGGTGGCGGTTCCTTGATTTCCCCGACGGAGACAGACCCGCACCGATGCAAGAGCAACTGCGCGAAGAGGCCGATGGCACGATTCTGTTCGACGCCGAGGTCTCGCCACAAGTCGACGCGGACTGGTTCGACCCCGACTACTGGCGCGGGCGCGATGCCCTGCACGTGCAGCAGGGCGGTCGCGGCGGTGTCGCGCTGATCCGCACGCCGGCGGGCGAGTGCGTGTTGCGGCACTACCGTCGCGGGGGGCTGGTGGCCCGCCTGCTCGGTGACCGCTACCGCTGGGGCGGTGCGAATCGTACGCGTCCATTCGCCGAATTTCGCCTGCTTGCCGCCATCGTCGCGCGCGGGTTGCCCGGGCCGCTGCCGGTGGCTGCGCGCTTCTGTCGGCGCGGTGGCTTCTACACGGCCGACCTGATCACGCGCCGGATCGATGCCGCGCGCACCCTGGCCGAGTATCAGGGCGAAGGTCGGCTCGACGCCGCGCTGGCGGAATCCGTGGGCGTGCTGGTGGCGCGCTTCCATCGCGAAGGCATCTGGCACGCGGATCTCAACGCACACAACGTGCTGGTGACGCCCGCCGGGCTTTACCTGATCGATTTCGACCGTGGTCGCCTGCGTCCGCTGGCATCCCGCTGGCGTCTGGCGAACCTGCGCCGGCTGCGTCGTTCGCTGCTGAAAGTGGCCGGGCCGGGGCATGAGCTTGCGGTGTTCGAGCGCGATGTCTGGCAGCCGCTTTTGAATGCTTATCAACGGACCTTCGCCGTATGAACTGGCATCTGCATTTCCTCGGTACCGGTGCCGCGCACGCGGTGGAGCTGGGCTCGTCGTCGGCGGTGCTGGAGCGCGACGGCGAACCGCTGCTGCTGATCGACTGCGGGCCCGACACCCTCGATCGTTACCAGGCGGCCTACGCGGGACGCCTGCCGACGGCGCTGTATCTCACCCACACGCACATGGATCACGTCGGCGGCATGGAGCGCCTGTTCACCCGTACATGGTTCGACGAGGCGCTGCGCGGACGTATGCGCGTGTTCTGCCACGCAGCGCTGGTGCCGTGGCTGCAGATGCGCGTGGCCGACTATCCGGGCGTGCTTGCCGAGGGCGGCGTCAATTACTGGGAGGCTTTCCGGCTGGTCCCGTGTTCACGCGGCTTCTGGCTCGACGGACAGTGGTTCGACGTGTTCGCCACGCGGCATCACCGTCCGGATACATCGTTCGGGCTGGCTCTGGCCGGCAGCTTCGCATTCACCGGCGATACCCGGCCGATTCCCGAAGTGCTGGGCCGCTATGCCGAAGGACGCGAGCTGATCGCGCACGACTGCGGCCTGCACGGCAACCCGTCGCATACCGGCATCGACGATATCGAGCGCGAATACGATGCGGCGCTGCGTGCACGGCTGCTGCTGTACCACTACGGCAGCGCTGCCGATGGTGCGGCGCTGGCAGCGCGTGGCTACCGGGTCGTGACGGCCGGGCAGCGGGTGGCGCTGGAGGCGCCGCTGCCGCCGCGCGCCGATGCGGGCTGAGTCGCTGTATCCCTTGTCAGCCACCATGTTGGCCGCTATCCTTTCGCCTCTTCACCGGGGCGGGTTGCCCGGGTGAAGGGTTTTGCGTGCGGAGAGGTGTCCGAGTGGTTGAAGGAGCACGCCTGGAAAGTGTGTATACGGCTTATACCCGTATCGCGGGTTCGAATCCCGCCCTCTCCGCCAATTGATTGATCGCGACGGCTGCGGCCGGCGCACAGGGCATCAAAGCCCAACGTTCATGGTGGCCCCGTCGGTCCCCCCGCGACGATAGTTCGCAAACCCCGCCAGGCCCGGAAGGGAGCAACGGTAGCGGATGATTCGGGTGCCGGGGTGTGGCTGGCGGGGCCGCCGCCATTTCGGGGCATGCGTTACTGACTTGCCGGTGGCGACTTGGCACAATCGGACTTCGCCCCAAGGTAGTCGCTCATGTCCTATCAGGTTCTCGCGCGCAAATGGCGCCCCCGCAAGTTCGCCGAGCTGGTGGGGCAGGAACACGTGGTGCGCGCGCTCACCAATGCACTCGATACCGGGCGCATGCACCATGCCTACCTGTTCACCGGCACACGCGGCGTGGGCAAGACCACTATTGCGCGCATTTTCGCCAAGTCGCTGAACTGCGAGCGTGGCGAGTCGGCCGACCCGTGCGGCGAGTGCTCGGTATGTACCGCCGTCGACGCGGGTCGCTTCGTCGACCTGCTCGAGATCGACGCGGCCAGCAATACCGGCGTGGACGATGTGCGCGAGGTGATCGAGAACGCGCAGTACGCGCCTTCGCGCGGCCGTTTCAAGGTGTACCTGGTCGACGAGGTGCACATGCTCTCCAAGCCGGCCTTCAATGCGCTGCTGAAGACGCTGGAAGAGCCGCCGCCGCATGTGAAGTTCCTGCTTGCCACCACCGATCCGCAGAAGTTGCCGGTGACGGTGCTGTCGCGCTGCCTGAAGTTCAACCTGAAACGTCTGCTGCCCGAGCAGATCGCCGGCCAGATGCGGCACATCCTCGGCGCCGAGAACATTGCCTACGAGGACGCCGCGATCGAGGAGCTGGCGCGTGGCGCCGACGGCTCGATGCGCGACGGCCTGTCGCTGCTTGACCAGGCGATCGCCTACGGCGGCGGTGAGCTCAAGGCCGAGGATGTGCGCGCGATGCTGGGCAGCGTGGAGCGCGGGCAGGTGCTGGGCGTGCTCGAGGCCCTGGCCGATGGCGACGGTGCGCGCCTGCTGGCCGAATGCGAGCGCATCGCATCGTTCTCGCCCGATTTCGGCGGCGTGCTCGACGATCTCGCCGCCGTGCTGCACCGCATCCAGCTGATCCAGCTGGTGCCGGGGTATCGGCCGGACGACGGCGATGCGGAGCTCGCGGTACTGGCCGAGCGTCTGGCGCCGGAAGACGTGCAGTTGTACTACCAGATCGCCACCACCGGGCGCCGCGACCTGGCCCTGGCGCCGGACGCGCGCACCGGTTTCGAAATGGCGCTGCTGCGCATGCTGGCGTTCCGCCCGGCGGGCGAGGGCGATACGGTACGCGCGCCGCCCCGGCCGGCCGGGCCGCGAGCCACACCGCCTGTCGCGACGCCCCCGCGCACAGCAGGACCGGCATCGCGTGCCGAGCCCCCGGTTGCCACCGCGCCGCGTCCTGCGCCGGCGCCACATGCCGAACCGCCCGCCGCAGCGGCGGCGCCCGTGGCCCCCATCGCCCGCGGCAACGATGGCCTGTTCGACTGGGCGGCGATGATCGAGCAGGCGGGTCTGCGCGGTCCGTTGGGCCAGCTAGCACAGAATTCGGCCCTGCGTGGACGCGAAGGCAACACCCTGATCCTGGCCCTGCAGCCGGCGCATATGCACCTGGCGGTGGAGCCGATGGTGGGGCAGATGGCCGACCGCATCGCCGAGGCGCTCGGCGAGCCGGTGCGCCTGCGCTTCGTGAGCGACCAGGAAAGCGGCGCCCACACCCCCGCGGCCCGCGCAGCCACTGCGCGCCAGGCCGCCCAGACCGACGCCGAGCAGGCGATCGAGGACGATCCGCTAGTGCAGGCCCTCAAGCGCGATTTTGGCGCGCGGGTAGTGCCCGGCTCGATCAAGCCCGTTGAACATCAGTAACCCATCGGAGTACGCGACATGAGAGGTCAGATCGGCCAGTTGATGCAGCAGGCGCAGCGCATGCAGGAAGAAATGAAGCGCGCGCAGGACGAGATCGCAAAGATGGAAGTCACCGGCAGTGCCGGCGGTGGCCTGGTGAGCGTGTTGATGACCGGGGCGCACGAAGTGCGTCGGGTCACCATCGACCGCGCGCTGTTCGCCGACGATCCGGAAATGGCCGAGGATCTGGTGGCCGCTGCCGTCAACGATGCGGTGAACAAGGTCGCCGAGGCGAGCAAGGACAAGCTTGGTGGCGTGACCTCGGGCATGAACCTGCCGCCCGGCTTCAAGATGCCGTTCTGAAGCAGGCGTGAGTGTCGAGAAGTGAGAATGGGCGATTGCCGATACCGCGTGATTCCCCTGCTTATCTCTCGCTTCTCACTCCTCTTCCCCCATTACGCGAATCACCCATGTCCTCGAGCTCTCCGCTGCTTGCCGAACTGATCGAAGCCCTGCGCTGCCTGCCCGGCGTGGGCGGCAAGAGCGCGCAGCGGATGGCGTTCCATTTGCTGGAACGCGAGCGCGAGCGCGGCCTGAAGCTGGCCGGCGCCCTGAGCGAGGCGATGCAGCGGATCGGTCACTGTTCCCGTTGCCGCAATTTCAGCGAGGAGCCGGTGTGTGCGATCTGTGCCAGCCACAGCCGCGACCGGCATCTGCTGTGCGTGGTCGAGTCGCCGGTCGACCTGGCGGCGATCGAACAGGCCACCGGCTACCGCGGACAGTATTTCGTGCTGATGGGACGCTTGTCGCCGCTGGACGGACTGGGGCCGAAGGAGCTTGGGCTCGAGCTTCTCGGCGAGCGGCTGGCCGAGGGTGAGGTGCAGGAATTGATCCTTGCCACCAACCCCACCGTCGAGGGCGAGGCCACCGCGCACTATCTGGCGCAGCTGGCGCGCGCGGCGGGCATTCGTCCCACCCGGCTGGCGCACGGTGTGCCGCTGGGCGGCGAGCTGGAATATGTCGATCGTGGCACGCTGGCACACGCCTTCGGCGGTCGCCTCGCGGTGGACTGAGTCATGACGACAGCGGTCGACATGCCCGAGCTTCGCCGCGAGATACCGCACGTCGGCGAGTACCTCGCACTACGTGTCGCCGCAGGCCTCAGTGCGATGAGCGAGCAGGGTGCGACCACCGGCCTGCCATCCAGCTGGTGCGCGGTGTGCGTGCGTGTCGGCGATGAACTGATCGGCATGGGGCGAGTGGTCGGCGACGGCGGGCTGTTCCTGTTCGTGGTCGACATCGCCGTGACGCCAGCCTGGCAGGGGCAGGGCCTTGGACGACAGATCATGGCGGCCCTTATGGCGCAGGTGCACGAGCGGGCCGCGCCGCGCACGATGGTGGGGCTGATCGCCGACGGCACGGCCTATCGACTCTACGAGCAGTTCGGTTTCAAACGCGTGGAGCCTGGCGCACACGGTATGCTTCTGCGTCTGTAAACGGAGACATGGCATGGGCGATACGATTTTCGGCAAGATCATCCGGCGCGAGATTCCCGCGGATATCGTTTACGAGAACGATGAGATCCTGGCCTTCCGGGACGTCAATCCGCAGGCCCCCGTGCACGTGCTGTTCATTCCCAAGCGCCCCCTGGCCACGCTGAACGAAGCAGGGCCGGATGATGCTGGCCTGCTTGGCCGCCTGCTGCTGGCCTGTGCCGACTATGCGAAACAGGAGGGATTTGCCGAGCAGGGCTACCGCACCGTGATCAATTGCAATGAGCATGGCGGGCAGACCGTGTTCCACCTGCACGTGCACCTGCTGGCAGGACGGCCATTGCACTGGCCGCCGGGTTGATGGCTGCCATCCGCGCAACGAAAACGCCGGCCCAGGGCCGGCGTTTTCGTTGATCCGCCCGATTACTTCTTCGGCGGCGGGGGCGGCGGACGGTTCACCACGATCACGCGCGGCCCACCCCAGTACGGGTACGGGTAGCCATAACCCCACGCGGCGCCCCAACCTGGACCCCAGAACGGGTCGTAGAAACCCGGCGGGTAGGCCGGGTAGGGCGTGTTCACGTAGATCGGCCGCTTCGGCCACAGGTAGACCACGTTGGCGTCGACCCGCGGGTAGGCATACTCGTAGTTGCCCACCTTGTGCGACACCGTGCCGTGCAGGGTGCCGGTGATGGTCAGCTCACGTCCGCGGGTAAACACTTCCGGGTCGTAGAAGCCGGCATGACAGGCCACGAAGCGGCCCATGTTCGCGCCGGAATTGCCAAGTTCGGGGCGGGCCTGGCTGTCGAGTGGGCGGGCCAGGATGTAGAAGCAGGTTTCCTGCGGACCGGGTTCGGTCTTGATGATCTCGCCGCCCCAGCGCACCTGGGTACCACCGGCACCGCCCTGCTGCGCCGCCGCCGTGGTCACGTTGGAATAATTGCCCTGCAGCGGTTGCGGCATGGTGGCGCAGGCGCCGAGTGCGGCACTTGCCGCGGCCAGTATCAGGATTCGGTAGCGGGGGGACATCACGTTATCTCCAATGGGAGGACCAGTGTGCAGTGCAAAGCACTGCGCAGTCATTTGACCACGCGGACGCGCCGAAAATTCCTTGCGGCGCGAAGAAAGTGCCGGAGGGATTCAGGTGGTGGTTCGTCATGGGCATAGCGAAGCTCAAGATAGCAATCCATCAGGCCGGTCAGCTCGGCACGGCGTCCTGGCAGAGCACGGGCCGCGCGACTCAGGTAGTGTCGCGGGCCTTCGCCCAGCCGCCGGACCACGCCCTGCCGGGCCAGGTACCGCTCCAGCCCGCGCAGTGCGGCACGTGCCGGGTCGGCGTGTTGCTTGCGTCGCAATGCCCAGGCCAGGCCAAGGGCACCGGCAAGAGCACAGCTGCCGGCCAGTAATTCGGCCAGCAGCGTCGGGTCGGCGCGGCGTACCCCGAACGAGGTGAGCATGCCGCGCTGACGCAGTGCGTTGAAGCCTATAACGCCTTCGTTCCACCAGTGGTTGACGATGTCCCAGTGATTGCGCAGCGACTGCAGCCAGCCGCTCTCGGTCCATGGCAGCTGATTGCCGGCGGCGGCCGCCGCACCCAGGTCGATACGCTGCGGCCGCACGGCGGCGGTGGGGTCAACCCGGACCCAGCCGCGGCCAGCCAGCCAGACCTCGCTCCAGGCATGCGCATCGGACTGGCGCACCAGCAGATAATGCCCGGCCGAGCTCCAGTAGCCGCCCTGGTAACCGGTGACCACGCGGGCGGGGATGCCGGCGGCACGCATCAGCACGGTGAACGCCGAGGCGTAGTGTTCGCAGAACCCCTGGCGGGTGTCGAACAGGAAGTCGTCCATCGCGTTGCGCCCGAGCGGCGGCGGGGCAAGCGTGTAACGGAAGCCGCCGTCGTGGAACAGCGTCAGGGCCGCGCGCACGATGGCAGGGGTGTCGTCGCCGTAGCGCTGCCGCCACGAGCGGCCCAGTGCCAGCGTGCGCGGATTGAAGTCTGCCGGCAGTTGCAGCCAGCGTTGCCGGTGTGGTCCCAGAACAGGCTGCAGGCGGTATTGCGTGGCCGAAGTCACGCTGTAGCTGAGCAGGTCGTTCACCGATTTGTCGGCCATCACCACGCGGTCGCGCCGGAGATGTGCACCAGCAGGCGCGTCGAGCGGCACGTCCAGGGTCGGCAGCACGCGCTGGTGGGTGGGTTCCAGGCTGATCCGGTAGCGCAGGGTGCGGCTGGCCTGCAGCGGTGCCGGCGGCTGGTTGACGACGTCGTGGTACTGCCACGTCGTGCCGTCGTAGTGATCCATCACATAGGCGCGGAAGTAGCGCTGGTCGGGCGGGGGCGGCGGGCCGTCGAAACTGACCCGCATCGCCGGGCTGTCGTCGATCAGCAACTGGGTGAAGCCGGACGGCGACATCGTATCGCTGAGGCCGGTGAGTTCCTGTTGTGCGTTCGGGGCCCCCCACAGCGGCGATCCCAGGCGCGGCACGAACACGAAGGCGAGCATCGCCAGCGGCAGTGCCGCGGCCAGCAGACCGAGGCCCGGCAACAAGGTACGGGGCAGGCTGGTTTGCGTCGGTTGCGCGGGTTCCAGCGCGCGCAGGGTGGCGAGTGCCGGCAGCAGGCCCAGTGCGACGACGGCGGTACTGGTCATGCTCTGGCTGAACAGCAGGGCGGCCATGAGTACGAAACAGGCGAAGCCGACTCCGACACGGGCATCGCGCGGACGTTCGCTTTCGAGGGTCTTCAGCACCAGCAGGCCGATCGCCAGTGCCGTGCCCGGTGTCTGGCCGAACAAATTGCCGTATTCGGCCAGGATGGCCAGCGCCAGTACGCCGAGCAGCGGCAGCTTGACCCACGCCGGAATGTGTCCAGCCCGGTGACTGCGCTGCCACCAGCGCCAGCCGAGCACCGGGGCCAGCGAGAGTGTGAGCCACCACGGCAGATGCGGGGCATGCAATGCCAGCACCACGGCCACGGTGAGGCACAGCAGTCCAAAGGCGCGTTCGCCGAGCGGAGGTGTGGCAGCAGTCGCGGCGTACTTCATGGCAACTTCGCCAATGCGTCCATGCAACGCATGTAGTGGACCGGTCCGCTGCCCCTCTCGATCGTTTCGCCGGGAAGCTCGAGGCTGTGGTGTCGCCCATGTGCGGCGGCCTCGTCCAGCCAGCGTGCGAGCCGGGCGATGCGATGTTCGTGCTCCAGTTGCCCGAGCTGGTGCCAGTCCAGTTGCCAGTCCTGGCGGGATGCCGGTGCCTCGAAATCCTTGACCAGCAGATCGCGGTGGCGCGCGCTGGCCTTCCAGGCGACATGGCGGATCGGATCGCCTCGGCGATAGTCGCGCAGGGTGGCGGGATCCTCGCCTTGATGCAGGCGCCGGCGCTGGTCGTCGTCGGCGCGCGCCTCGGGCGGTGGACCGGCGGCTTCGGGTTGTGGCCAGACCAGCACGGACTGCTCGGGGTGCAGCCAGCTCCACGCACGGAACAGGCCCAGCGGCCAGGTCGTCCAGACGCGCACTCGCGGCAGTGCTTGCCAGCCGCGGGACACGGTCGGCAACGGCAGCGTGACGCTGGCGGAGTCGTGTGCGAGGTCCACGGCGAAGCTGGTACTGCTCTCGCCCATGTCCAGGCGCAATGCGAAGCGGGCGGAAGGTGCGGCGAAGTCGAAGCGGATCTCGATCGGCTGGCCGGCCACGGCGTGCCCGCTGTGGATGCGCTGCAGTTCCAGACCGTCCAGGGTGCGGAAGGCCACCAGCATGCTGGCCGCGCAGGCCGCACCCAGCAGGCAGGTAAGCAGCAGCGCGGCGTTGTTCGAGTAATTCAGCGCGCCGACCAGCATCACCATCAGCAGCACGGTGAAGCCCAGGCCAAAGCGCGTCGGCACGATGTAGATGCGTCGACGATGCAGTTCGACCGGCAGCGGTTCGGCACGCCGATAACGGGTGAGCGCCGGCAGCCGGCGCTCGGCCCACTGCTGCATGCGACGCAGGTCCGGGCGCATCAGTCGACGGCCACCTCGGCCAGCAGGGTGCGCGCCAGCGCGTCGCCACCAGCGCCGCGGGCGGGCACCAGGCGATGTGCGGCCAGCGGCACGAACAGGGCCTGCACGTCCTCCGGCAACACGTGCGTGCGGCCGCTCAACCAGGCCCAGGCCCGGGATGCGGCCAGCAGGGCCAGGCCGGCTCGTGGCGACAGGCCGATGCGGATGTCCGCATGTCGCCGGCTGGCCGCCAGCAGTGCCTGCAGGTAGTCCAGCAGGGCACTGCTGGCGGTGACCGACTGGGTCTGGCGATGCAGGGCGTCGAGCGCGGCGGCGTCCAGTTGCGGCGAGAGTCGTGCGAGCAGGTCGTTGCGGTCATCGCCGTTGAGCAGGGCACGCTCGGCGACGGCGTCCGGATAGTCCAGCGACAGCCGCAGCATGAAGCGGTCCAGCTGCGAGTCGGGCAGGGGAAAGGTGCCCGCCAGATCCAGCGGGTTCTGGGTGGCGACCACGAAGAACGGACGGGCCAGGGCATGGGTCTGCCCGTCGACGGTGACCTGGCCTTCGGCCATGGCTTCGAGCAGGGCGCTCTGGGTCTTGGGCGTGGCGCGGTTGATCTCGTCGGCCAGCAGCAGGCTGCTGAAGATCGGGCCGGGATGGAAACGGAACTCGCCCGTCTCGCGCTCGTATACGCTCACCCCGATAATGTCCGACGGCAGCAGGTCGCTGGTGAACTGCACGCGCTGGAAGTCCAGTGCGAAAGTGGATGACAGTGCGCGGGCCAGGGTGGTCTTGCCGACACCTGGAACGTCCTCCAGCAGCAGGTGGCCGCCGGCGATCAGGCAGGCAAAGGCCAGTTTGACCTGTCGCGGCTTGCCCAGCAGGACCTGGTTGACCTGGGCCAGGGCGGCATCCAGGCGTTGGCGCAGGTTTTCTTCCGTAAGCGGGGTGGCAGGGGGCATGATGACTTTTAGTCGGAAGTGGATGGCATGGCCGGTGGCGCATGCCTGACCAAGGCAGTGTAGCCATGCCGTTCGCACGCTGGCGAGCGGCCTTCGTCACGGCCTTCGTCATCGAGCTGTCGATCAAGCTGGCGATTGCGGCGACGCTGGCCCCGTTCGCGGATGAAGCTTTCTACTGGCAGGAGAGTCGCCACCTTGCCTGGGGCTACAGCGACCTGCCGCCGCTGACCGCCTGGTTGATCCGCCTTGGCGATGGCGTCGCCGGACATGGTCTGCTGGCCATGCGCTGGCCTTTTCTTGTCATCGGCAGTGCGCTGCCCTGGCTGGTGGTGCTGTTGGCGCGCAGACTCTTCGATGCCCGGGCAGGTTGGCAGGCCGGGCTGTGCTGCCTGGTATTGCCGCTGGCCGGCAGTCTTGGCGTATTGGCGCTGCCGGATGTGCCGCTTACCGTGGCAATCATGCTTGCCTTGCTTGCGCTGGTGCGGGCGATGGATGCCGATCGACTACGGGACTGGCTGTTGCTGGGGCTGGCGCTGGCCTGTGCATGGTTGAGCCATTACCGCGCGGCGATGCCGATGCTGGCCGGGCTGCTGCTTTGCCTGCTCACGCCCCGTGGCCGCCGTTTGTGGCGATGCCGTGGATTCTGGCTTGCCATGGCGGTCGCCATGATCGGCCTGCTGCCGATACTGGTTTCGAACTGGCAGCAGCACGGTGCCGGACTGATGTTCCAGCTGGTGCAGCGCAATCCGTGGCGGTTTCACGCCAGTGCGCTGGTGCAGCCACTGGAACAGGCGCTGACCTGCACGCCGTTGCTCTACCTGATGCTGCTCTGGGCTGCATGGCGCTGCTGGCAGCGCCGGGCGGAAGGTTCGCCGTGGGACGTGCTGGCGGTGATGGCGTTGACCTTCGTGCTCGGCTATTTCCTGGGCGGGCTCTTCGCCGACGATCGGCGCTTCCGGGCACACTGGCCGTTGCCGGGTTACCTGCCGTTGCTGGTGGCGTTGCCGATGCTGTGGCGACCGCTGGCCGCGCGTCGTCGCTGGCGAGGGTTTGCCGCCACGGCCTTTGCGCTGGCGGCCATTGGGCAACTGCTGGTGTTTGGCTATCTGGGCATGGCTGCGATGCCTGGTGCCGCCGGCGTGATGGCGAGGGTCAAGGCTTTTCCGGGCAATTTCGTGGGCTGGCGCGAAAGCGGCAAGGCGGCCAGTGACTTGCTGCGCGCTCAGCCGCCCGGCACGGTGCTGGTGGCCGATGACTTCAAGCTGGCGGCCGAACTCGACTTCCAACTGGACGGGCGGGTCCCGGTGTATGCGCTGGACAGCCCGCTGAACGCCTTTCACGGACGGGCGCCGCAGCTGGTGGTGTGGAAGCGCGACGGTCATGCCCTGCGCATGGCGCATGCCGGGGCGCCGATGTTGCTGGCGGTCGACGAGCTGGACATAAACGTGCACGAACGGCCCGGCTGGCTGGGCGCGCTGTGTTCACGCATTGATGATCCGGTTGCGCTGCGCCGGCTGGACCTTTACCAGGGACGCGTCCGCGTGGCGTTCTACGCGGGACGGGTGCCTGCGCATGCGCCGATAACGTTTCCGGCGCAGGTTGCGCAGCGCAATGCCTGCATCATCTGGCAACGGGCCTATGCTGCGGATCGGCGCTATCGCTGAGCGCTGTCAGGGCAGCGCGATGCCGGCTGCGCGCAGCAGGCGGGCCAGTGCGATCAGTGGCAGGCCGATCAGGGCGGTGGGGTCTGCACTCTCGATACGCTCGAACAGGCTGATGCCCAGGCCTTCGCACTTGAAGCTGCCGGCGCAGTCCAGCGGCTGCTCGCGCTGGATATAACGCGCAATTTCAGCCTCGCCGAGGCTGCGGAAGTGAACCCGGGTCAGGTCGACATGGGTATGCACTTCGCCGCTGCGGGTGTCGAGCAGGCACAGCGCGGTATGGAAGTTCACCACCTGGCCGGAGGAAGCGACAAGCTGGGCATGGGCGCGCGCGACGCTGCCGGGTTTGTCCAGCACCGCTCCATCCAGTTCGGCAACCTGATCCGAGCCGATGACCAGAGCATCGTCCCGGCCCTGGCCGACCGCGCCAGCCTTGGCGACTGCCAGTCGCAGGGCGCGCTGTGCCGGGCCTTCACCGGCAAGGGCCGCTTCGTCGGTCCCCGGGGCGGCCTGCTGGAAGTCGTCGGTCAGACGTCGCAGCAGTTCCGCCCGGTAGCGGGAAGTGGACCCCAGGATCAGCAGCGGGGCGCTCATGCCTCGGGTTCTCGCCGGATGTGTTCGCGCATGGCGCTGTCCAGTTCCTGCTGGGCCTGGCCGAGCGCCTGCAGCAGTGGATGCAGGCGCTCGCGCACCTCATTCATGGTGCGGGCGGCCGCATCCAGTTCGGACTGGCTGGCGCGCGAGGCGCGATCGCGGATCCAGATGCGCTGCTGCAACAGCGAACGCAGTCCGGCGTCGATCGCCTGGGTGGCTTCCTGCTCGCCGCTGGCCGGCTGGTCGGGGTTCAGCGACATCACGGCATGTGCCTGGCGCAGCCCGTTGCGGCAGGATTTCAGGTCGGTCTCGAGCCGGTCGGCCAGCTCCAGCAGGCGCCGTACACTGGCGGTGCGCCGGGCAAGCCGGAGGCGAAAGGTTACGTAAACGGCCAGAATGGCGATCAGCGCCGCAATCAGTGCGGCCACGCCCAGCATCAGGTAGGCTTCCACGGAATTAGGTTCAGTCGACGGACAGGCAGTCTGCCGCATGCCGCAGTTTCAGGCAAAAGCCCGGCAGCGCCTGGTCTTTGCCTCACCGTGGCGGGTTGACTTGGGCGGGGCTGATGCATACCATTCCGCGATTATGTCCGTGACACTGCCAGAGTCCGTGGACGCTTGGCGCATGGTCTCGGCGCGGCGTTCATTCGAAGGTTCCATGCCCGTTTCCGCGATGTCCCGCCTGTGCGAGGCGCTGGCGTCGAACGAGGGGGTGGTGCGTTTCGAGCTGGACTTCGGCAGGGACGAGTTCGATGCGGCCTATCTGGATGTGCGTGCCCAGGCCCCTGTGACGCTGGTATGCCAGCGGACGCTGGAGCCGTTCGTGTTGCCGATTGCGGTGGACACGCGGCTTGGCCTGATCCGGCGCGAACACGAAGAGGCCGGTCTGCCGCCGGGTTGCGAGCCACTGCTGGTGGCGGCCGATGGCAAGCTGGTTCCGGCCGACGTGATCGAGGACGAAATACTGTTGGCGCTGCCACTGGTGCCGGTCAATCCGGACAGCGTGTTGCCCGACGAAGTAACCGGTTCCGGTACGGACGATGCGTCCATCCCGGAACGTACCGACAACCCGTTCGCGGTTCTGCGCGAACTCAAGAATCACTGATTCACCCGGAGAACCATCATGGCCGTTGCCAAGAGCCGCCGTACCCCGTCCACCCGTGGCATGCGCCGTGCCCACGACAAGCTGAAGACCGTGCAGCTGTCGACCGATCCGACCAGTGGCGAGGTGCATCTGCGCCATCACGTCACCGCCGACGGTTACTACCGTGGCAAGAAGGTGATCCAGACCAGCGTCGCGGTGGTCGACGAGGACTGATCGGCCTCGCGCCGGTATACGTTCATGCGAGGCGGCGCGGCGACGCGCCGCTTTGCGTTTGCGGCATGCTTGCGCGTACCTTTGCGTCCCACGCCCGGTAGCCATGCGGCTGATGCGGGCGCGTATCTCCAGAATTCCGCTGATGGACAGGTGAATGGCCCAGATCTACTCACGCATCATCGCCACCGGCAGCGCGCTGCCCGAGCGCGTGGTCACCAATGCCGATCTGGAAAAGATCGTCGATACCAGCGACGAATGGATTCGTACGCGCACCGGCATTCGCCAGCGCCACATCGCTGCCGAGGGGCAGACCACCGGTGACCTTGCCTTCGAGGCTGCGCAGCGCGCGCTCGAGGCGGCCGGCGTCAAGGCATCGGAGCTGGACCTGATCGTGGTGGGCACCACCACACCCGACATCATTTTCCCGTCCACGGCCTGCCTGGTGCAGGACCGGCTGGGCGCCAACGGCTGCGCCGCATTCGACGTCAATGCGGCCTGCTCGGGCTTTGTCTACGCCCTGGGCATCGCCGACAAATTCATCAAGAGCGGGCAGTCGAAGAAGGTGCTGGTGATCGGTGCCGAGACGCTGACCCGCATGGTCGACTGGAACGAGCGCGAAACCTGCGTGCTGTTCGGCGACGGTGCCGGTGCGGTGGTGCTGGAGGCCAGCAGCGAGCCGGGCATCTATGCCACCTGCCTGCACGCCGATGGCGGCTACAAGGAACTGCTGTGGAACCCGGTCGGCGTCTCGGCCGGATTCCGCGACGAGCCAAACCATGGCGTGCGCATCAAGATGGCCGGGCGTGAAGTGTTCAAGGTCGCGGTCAAGACGCTGGATTCGCTGGTCGAGCAGACCTTGCAGGCAGCCGGCCTCGAAGCTTCCCAGCTGGACTGGCTGATTCCGCACCAGGCCAACCTGCGCATCATCGAGGCGACCGCCAAGCGGCTGAGCATGTCGATGGAGCAGGTCATCGTGACCGTCGACAAGCATGCCAACACGTCCTCGGGTTCGGTGCCGCTGGCACTGGACTACGCGGTGCGCTCGGGCAAGGTGAAGCGTGGCCAGAACCTGCTGCTGGAAGCATTCGGTGGCGGCTTTACCTGGGCTTCGGCGCTGCTGCGCTACTGAGTTTTCGACGTCATTCGAGCACGCTGCGATGCCGCCCACCGGGCGGCATCGTGCTTTGTGCGGTCGGGAATACGGCTGCGTACGCAGGTCAATGCTGGCAAGATGCCGGTTTCAATTCACGGAACATCCGCATACATGAGCGACGCCGCATCCACGCTTGCTTTCGTTTTCCCCGGTCAGGGCTCGCAGTCGGTAGGCATGCTGGCCGAGTTGGCCGCAGCCCATGCCGAAGTGAAGGCGACCTTCGACGAAGCCTCGCAGGGGGCGGGTGTCGACCTGTGGGCGCTAAGCCAGCAGGGGCCCGATGAGCAGCTCAACCGCACCGAGAACACCCAGCCGGCACTGCTGGCGGCCAGCGTGGCGGTGTGGCGCGTATGGAACAAGCTGGGCGGGACGCAGCCGGCGCAGCTGGCCGGTCACAGCCTGGGCGAATACAGCGCCCTGGTCTGCGCGGGTGCACTCTCGCTGCATGATGCCGCAGCATTGGTGGCCGAGCGTGGTCGCCTGATGCAGGCGGCGGTGCCAGCAGGCACCGGTGCGATGGCGGCCATCCTTGGTGGCGACGATGCGCAGATCGCGGCGGTCTGCGACGAGGTGGCACAGGGCCAGGTGGTGGCGCCGGCCAATTACAACTCGCCCGGTCAGCTGGTCATCGCCGGTGACGCCGAAGCGGTCGACCGCGCCCTGGCGAAACTGGCCAGCGTGGGCGTGCGCAAGGCGGTGAAACTGGCGGTGTCGGTGCCTTCGCATTGCGCGTTGATGCGCGATGCCGCCGACCGGCTGGGCGAGCGCATGGCTATGTTGCAGTGGGCGCTGCCGTCGATGCCGGTGGTACAGAATGCCGAGGCGCGCAGCTACGACGCGCTGGACGATATTCGCGGCGCGCTGCAGCGCCAGCTCTACATGCCGGTGCGCTGGACCGAGTGCGTGCAGGCGCTGCAGGCCGGGGGGGCGACGCGGTTCGCCGAGTGCGGGCCCGGCAAAGTGCTGGCCGGGTTGGCCAAGCGCATCGACAAGTCGATTGAGGCCCGCGCGATCGGCACCCCTGCCGAGCTTGAAAGCGCGCAGGCCGGGTGGGCCTGATTTCCACGTGCCGCATCAGACAAGCAACAGACACGAGACTAAGGAAGCATGAGCATGAGCAACATCCTGCAGGGTGAGATCGCCCTCGTTACCGGCGCCAGCCGCGGCATTGGCGCGGCTATCGCCGACACGCTGGCCGCACAGGGCGCCACCGTGATCGGCACCGCCACCAGCGAAGCTGGTGCCACGGCGATCGGCGATCGGTTGGCCGCGCATGGCGGTCACGGCCGCATGCTGAATGTGACCGATGCTGCCGCGGTGGATGCGTTGATCGACGGCATCACCAAGGAATTCGGTGCCGTGAGCATCCTGGTCAACAACGCGGGCATCACGCGCGACCAGTTGCTGATGCGCATGCCCGAGGCTGACTGGCAGGCCATCCTCGATACCAACCTCAGCTCGGTGTTCCGCACCAGCAAGGCGGTGATGCGCGGCATGATGAAGGCGCGCAAGGGTCGCATCATCTCGATCGCCTCGGTGATCGGCCTGACCGGCAACCCGGGGCAGTCCAACTATGCGGCGGCCAAGGCCGGCATCATCGCGTTCTCCAAGTCGCTGGCGCGCGAGATCGGTTCGCGCGGCATCACCGTGAACGTGGTGGCGCCCGGTTTCATCGATACCGACATGACCCGCGCCCTGCCGGAGTCGGCGAAGGAGGCGCTGCTGGGACAGATCGCGCTGGGTCGCCTCGGGGAGGCCTCCGATATCGCGCAGGCAGTGGCCTTCCTGGCTTCGCCCGCGGCGGCTTACATCACCGGCGAAACGCTGCACGTGAACGGCGGCATGTACATGCCGTAACCTGGGTCCGCCCGGTCGTCTGCTGCAGCTGCGATCATGCCTGCGTGATCCAAGCGGGCCCGCCATGTTCTGATGGCGGGCCCGCTGTGTCTTGGTCGTCCGCATGCGCATCCATGCTGTCGGCATGCGGAAGCGCCCGGCCGGACAGCTCGCATCCATCGGCATGTGATGCATCAACTATTGAGCAGGTCACGAGTGCGATGGCCTAAAATACCGCGATGAAGCTCCTGTCACGTTTGCAGACCCTGATCGACGAGCAGCCATGGATGGTCATGCTGCTGCTGTTGCCCGTACTCTGGATTCTCCCTGCCGTGCCGGTGGACGAGACGCGTTACCTCAGCATCGCCTGGGAGATGCGCCAGACCGGTTCCTGGATCACCCTGCATGTCGACGGGGTGCCTTATTTCGACAAGCCTCCGCTGCTGTTCTGGCTGGTGAACCTGGCCTGGAGCATGTTCGGCGTCTCGCTGTGGTCGGCGCGACTGGTATCGGTGCTGGCCGGGACCGGGTGCGTTGCACTGCTGGCGGCCATCAGCCGGCGACTGGATGCCCGGGCCGGCAACACGGCGGCCTGGATGCTGCCGGGTTTCGTCTATTTCCTGCTGTTCGCCGGCGTGGTGATGTTCGACATCACGCTCACCTGCTGCGTGCTGCTGGCCTATCTGGCTGTGCTGAGGTGGGTGCAGGGCGGTGGCTGGCGTGCCTTGCTGCTGCTTTTCGTGGCCAGCAGCCTGGGCATGCTGGCGAAAGGCCCGGTGATGTTGCTGCATCTGGCCGGGCCGATCCTGCTGGCGCCCTGGTGGGCGGCGCCGTCGATCCGGGTTTCCTGGAAGCGGTTGGGCTGGCCGTTGCTGATGGCGCTGCTGGGCGGCTTGCCGGTGCTGCTGTGGGCGCTTGCGGCCGTGCATGGCCTGGGCGAGGCCGATGCGCGTGACCTGCTGGTCCGGCAGACCGCAGGGCGCGTGGTGCACAGCTTCGCGCATCGCCGGCCGGTCTGGTGGTACCTGATCTGGTTGCTGCCGATTCTGCTGCCGTGGCCGTTGGTGCTGCGCTGGAAGCGCCTGGCTGCGTGGCGGACCACATGGCGCAGCTCGATGATGGCGCGTTTCGGTTTGTGCGCCAGCCTGCCGGCGTTCCTCGGCTTCTGCCTGGTCAGCGGCAAGCAGCTGCATTACCTGTTGCCCTGCATGCCGGGCGTGGCCTTGCTGCTGGCTTCGCTGGGCGGGCGTCCCGGCGAACTGCTGGCGCCGCGCCGGTTGTGGTGGCTGGCGCTGCTGTGTGTGGGGCTCTGGGTCTGGGCCGTGCTGCGTCCGGGCGACATGCAGCCGTGGCCGATGACCGAGGGGGCCCGCTATGGGCTGCTGGGCCTGTCCGCACTGTTGCTGTTGGCGGCGGCCGTGGTGCTGTGGCATGCCGGTCAGGCCGGTGGCGCCCGTCACATCACGGTGGCTACCGCGCTGTTGGCACTGGGCATGCTTCCGGTGATGCGCACACAGGTGCTTGGCGCCAGCGACCTGCGTGGTCTGGCGCATCGCGTGGCTGCGCTGCAGGCCCGGCAGGTGCCAATGGCGGCCGAGGCGAGCGAGCCCGGTCTGGTCAATTTCCTGGGGCGGTTGCCGCGAACGCTGCCGGTGACGGACGATCCCGAGGCCTGGGCCAAGGCCCATCCGCAGGGCTATCTGCTGATGTGGGCCAGCCACGGCAAGCGACCGGACAATGGTTTGTCGACGACAGCCGTGGGCAACGGCTGGGCCGCCGTGTTGCCGGCATCCGCGGTGGCTCCGGCGCAACCGGAGAAGGCCGCGGAATAAGCGTCCGCAGCGGCCCGAATGCGCCGTTGCACGCCGTGTCAAACCGGCTTCCAGCGCACGGATTGCGCATGCCGCATGGCGAACTGTGGGCGGGGTTATCGCCTTCGTTCGATTTTTAGGCGACAATCGCCATTTCGCGCATGCCGCAGGGCGGCGCATCCAGATGATGCCGGTGCGACGTGGCGGCTTTGCCTTTTAGCCACTACAATTCGCCGGTCTTAAGGCCGGCACAGCTGGCATACACCAATTCCCCGTGGGAGGTTTGGCAACATGAGCACCATCGAAGAACGCGTCAAGAAAATCGTCATCGAGCAGCTGGGCGTGAAGGAAGACGAAGTCACGGCGAACGCGTCGTTTGTTGACGATCTGGGCGCCGATTCGCTGGACACGGTCGAACTGGTGATGGCTCTCGAGGAAGAGTTCGAGACCGAGATTCCGGACGAAGAAGCCGAGAAGATCACCACCGTGCAGCAGGCCGTCGATTACATCAAGGCCCACACCAAGGACTGATCGACGTGCGGCAGTCGGCGACGTACGCCGTGCTGTCGTCAGCGTAACGGTATCGGAAGCTGCGCCATATGGGCGCAGTTTTCGTTTCTGCGATCTGCAACGTCCGATCCCGTATGGTGTGCAGGTTCGGCAGGCATCCGCGAAATGCGGGAGAATGGCGGCTTTGGCCGTTGTATTTCCCGAAGCACGAAGGAACTTCAATCCATGAGCAAACGACGTGTGGTAGTGACCGGCCTCGGCATTGTTTCGCCGGTCGGCAATGACATCACCACCGCCTGGGAGCGCATCCTGAAGGGTGTCAGCGGCATCGGGTCGGTTACCCATTTCGACGCCAGCACCTACGCCACGCGTATCGCCGGGCAGGTTGTCGGTTTCGATCCGGCTGAATGGGTCGCGCCGAAAGAGGTGAAGAAGATGGATCCGTTCATCCACTACGGCATCGCCGCGGGCACGCAAGCCCTGCGCGATTCCGGGCTGGAGGTAACGGAGGCCAATGCGCCGCGTATCGGCGTGGCGGTGGCTGCCGGCATCGGTGGCCTGCACACCATCGAGCGCACCTCGATCGAGCTGCATGAGAAGGGGCCGCGTCGCGTGTCGCCGTTCTTCGTGCCCAGCTCGATCATCAACATGGTCTCGGGCCATCTTTCGATCATGTATGGCCTGAAGGGGCCCAACATCGCCTGTGTCACCGCTTGCACCACGGCCACGCACAACATCGGCCTGGCGGCGCGGATGATCCAGTACGGCGATGCCGACGTGATGATCGCCGGTGGCGCTGAGTTCGCCACTACCGGCACGGCGATGGCCGGTTTCTGCTCGGCCAAGGCCATGTCCACCCGCAACGACGAGCCGACCAAGGCCAGCCGTCCGTGGGACAAGGACCGCGACGGCTTCGTGCTGTCCGATGGCGCTGGTGTGCTGGTGCTGGAAGAGTACGAACATGCGAAGGCGCGCGGCGCGAAGATCTACGCCGAGCTGGCCGGTTTCGGCATGAGCGGCGACGCCTACCACATCACCGCACCCAGCGAGGGTGGCGAGGGTGCGGCGCGCTGCATGGAGGCGGCGTTGAAGGACGCCGGCATCAATCCGTCCGACGTGCAGTACGTCAACGCCCATGGCACCTCCACGCCGCTGGGCGATCTTGGCGAAGTGCTGGCGGCCAAGCGGGTGTTCGGCGACCACGCCTACAAGCTGGCGATGAGCTCGACCAAGTCGGTGACCGGCCACTTGCTGGGCGCGGCCGGCGGTGTCGAGGCGATCTTCACCATCCTGGCCATGCGCGACCAGGTACTGCCGCCCACGATCAACCTGGACGAGCCCGGCGAAGGCTGCGACCTGGACTTCGTGCCGCACACCGCGCGCGAGGCGAAGATCGACATCGCGATCTCCAACTCGTTCGGTTTCGGCGGTACCAACGGCACCCTGGCATTCCGTCGCCTCTGAAGGTGATGTCCTGTCATTGCCGCATCCTCGGCGGCCGGCGCGACTTGCTCGCGCCGGCCGCTGCGTTTCCGGACCGATATCCGGCCTTGCTGGAGAGCGTGCAGTCCGGCACGCCGCAGGCGCGTTACGACATCCTGTTCGCGTTTCCTCAGGACAGCTTCCGGCTGGATGCCGATGGGTTGGTCCGAGACGATTCGGGCCGTGAGCGCGAAGGGCGATTTCTCGATGTGCTGGACACCGACTGGCAGGGGCAGCGCCGTCCTGCGGCAACGGATGGCCTGCCGTTTCACGGCGGCTGGGTCATGCTGCTCAGCTACGAACTGGTGGGGCAGGTCGAGCCGCGGCTGCAGCTGACGCCATCTGCCGAACTGCCGCTGGCACTGGCCCTGCGTTGCCCGGCGGCCATCATCGTCGACCACGCCAGTGGGCAGACCGTGCTGGTCGCCGAGGCCGGCCACGCGCACTTGCTGGATGCGCTGGAGGCCGATCTTGCCATCGCGGCAGAGACATTGCCGCTGCCCGCGCCGCTTGCGTTCGAGGAAGACCCGCCGCAGCAGTTCCTCGATGGCGTGGGCCGCATCCACCAGCATCTGCATGCGGGCGATATCTTCCAGGCGAATCTGTCGCGCGCATGGCGTGCGCGCTATGCCGAGGCGCCGGCAGCGGCTGCGTTGTACCAGGCGCTGCGCCAGGCCAATCCGGCACCCTTCGCCGGTCTGATGCAGCAGACGGGGTGGGCGGTGATCAGCTCCTCGCCGGAACGCTTGGTGGAGGTCCGCGACGGCGTGGCGCAGACGCGACCGATCGCCGGCACGCGCCCGCGACTGGCCGGCGATGACGACGTGGCGCGCATCCGCGAGCTGCACGCGCATCCGAAGGAACGCGCCGAGCACGTCATGCTGATTGATCTGGAACGCAACGACCTGGGACGCGTCTGCGTGCCTGGCACGGTCGAGGTGGACGAGCTGATGGTGGTGGAGAGCTACGCCCACGTGCACCACATCGTTTCCAACGTGCGTGGCCGGCTGCGTGCTGAGGTGACCCCGGGCGAGGCGATTGCCGCGGTGTTCCCGGGTGGCACCATCACCGGCTGCCCGAAGGTCCGCTGCATGGAGATCGTGGCCGGGCTGGAGCAGGCGCCGCGCGGCGCCTACACCGGCGCGCTGGGCTATCTCGACCTGTGCGGCGACCTCGATCTCAATATCCTGATCCGCACGCTGACGCTGGCCGGCGACACGGTCAGCCTGCGTGCGGGGGCCGGCATCGTGGCCGACTCGGTGGCCGAGAAGGAACTCGACGAAACCCGGGCCAAGGCACGCGGTCTGCTGCGTGCGCTGGGCATGGCGGACGCATGAGGCTGGTCAACGGGCAGGCGGCGGATGTCGTCTCGGCGGACGACCGTGGCCTGAGTTACGGCGATGGTCTGTTCGAAACGATCCGCTTCGTCGATGGACATGCGCCGTTGTGGGACCGTCACATGCAGCGTCTGCAGCTGGGCTGCTCACGGCTGCACATGCCGGCACCCGCGGCCGCGCAGCTGTTGGACGAGGCGCGGACGAGTCTGGCGGACATGCCGCATGCGGTGGTCCGCATCACGCTGACGCGCGGTGTCGGCGAACGCGGCTACGCCATGCCTTCGGTGCCGCGGACGACCCGTATCGTGGCGGCCTTTCCCATGCCGGTGGTCGATACCGGGCTGTATGCCGACGGGGTGCGCCTTCATCTTTGCGAAACCCGTTTGGCCGAACAGCCCGCGCTGGCAGGGCTGAAGCATCTGAACCGGCTCGAGCAGGTGCTGGCGCGCGCGGAATGGAACGACCCGCGGATGCATGAAGGCTTGCTGCGCGACGGCAGCGGCCGGGTGATTTCGGCGGTGTCGGCGAACCTGTTCGCGGTGATCGACGGTGTGCCGGTAACGCCGTCGGTGGCGCGTTGCGGCGTCGCCGGTGTGGCCCGGGCCGAAGTGCTCGACGCCTTGCCGCAGGCGCGGGTGCGTGAACTGTCCCTTGACGACTGCCGGCAGGCCGCGGAAATGTTCCTTTGTTCCAGCGTGCGCGGCATCCTGCCGGTTCAGTCCGTGGGCGCTACCGTGTATCGTCCGGGTCCGGTCGCGCGTGCGATGCAGGCACACTGGATCGAACTGGGTTTTCCGCTGGAGCAGGCATGAGTGGTCGCAAGACAGTCGGGGGGAAGGCGCACATCCGCGCCTTGATGCTGGTCGCGGTACTGGCGCTGGCCGGTGCGCTGGGCTGGGGCTGGCACGCGGTGACGCGTTTCTCGGACGCGCCCTTGCAGGTAGGAGCGACCGGGCAGCAGATCGACATTGCCCGTGGCACCAGTTTCAAGGAAATCGTCAGGGGTCTGCGTAGTCGCGGGGTGACGCATGCCTCGCCGCTGGCCTGGCGCCTGCTGGCCATGCGCATGCAGGTGACCGGACGCATGCATGCGGGTGAATACGCACTGCCGGCCGGCATCACGCCGCGCCAGCTGCTGCAGAACATGGCCGACGGCAAGGTCGTGCAGCACGATTTCACCATCGTCGACGGCTGGACCTTCAATCAGATGCTGCAGCAGCTGCAGAAGGCGCCGGAACTGAAGCACGACACCGTGGGCATGGACGATGCGACCATCATGCGTCGTCTCGGCGCGCCGGGCATGGCGCCGGAGGGCTGGTTCCTGCCCGAGACCTATGCGTACGTGAAGGGCGACACCGACCTCGATGTGCTCAGGCGTGCGCACCAGGCGATGCAGAAGACGCTGGCGGCGCTGTGGCCGAAACGTGCGAAGGACCTGCCGCTGAAGACCCCCTACGACGCGCTGATCCTGGCCTCGATCGTGGAAAAGGAAACCGGTCGCGCCGACGAGCGCGCGCGGATTGCCGGCGTGTTCGTGCGCCGACTCGAAAAACACATGCTGCTGCAGACCGATCCCAGCGTGATCTACGGCATGGGCGCGAAATACCACGGCGATATCCGCAGGGTCGATCTGACCACGGATACGCCCTACAACACCTACATGCATCCCGGCCTGACGCCCACGCCGATCGCCTTGCCGGGGACGCCGGCGATCGTGGCCGCCTTGCACCCCGCAGCGGGCACGGCCCTGTACTTCGTGGCGCGAGGCGATGGCACGCACGCATTCGCCGATACGCTGAAGGAGCAGGATCGCAATGTGGACTGCTACCAGCTGAAGCGTTGCCGATGAACGCAACACGCGGCCGGTTCATCAGCCTGGAGGGCGGCGAGGGTGCCGGCAAGAGCACCTTGCTGGCGGGCTTGCGCGAACGTCTGGAAGCGCACGGCGTGGACCTGTTGCTGACCCGCGAACCGGGCGGCACCGCGCTGGGCGAAGCAGTGCGCGGCATCCTGCTCGATCCGGCCGGCCGCGGCATGTGTGCCGAGAGCGAACTGCTGCTGATGTTCGCCTCGCGCGCGCAACTGGTGCGCGAGGTGATCGAGCCGGCGCTCGCTGCAGGCCGCTGGGTGCTGTGCGACCGTTACGTCGATGCCAGCTACGCCTATCAGGGTGGCGGGCGCGGGCAGCCGGTCGAGCGCATCGCGGGCCTGGAAGCCTGGGCGTGTCAGGGGCTGAAACCCGACCTCACCTTGTTGCTCGACCTGCCGGTGGCGACCGGTCGCGCGCGCGCTGCGGGTCGCGGCGAGGCCGACCGCATCGAAAGCGAGGCGGATGCCTTTTTCGAGCGGGTGCGCTCGACCTATCGCGCACGTGCCGCGGCGGAGCCGGCACGCTTTCGTGTCATCGACGCCAGTGCCGCGCCGGCCGATGTACTGCAGTCGGCATGGCAGGCCGTGACGCCGTTGCTGGGGAGCGTCTCGTGAGCGGCATGCCCTGGCATGTCGATGCATGGGCCCGGCTGCAGGCCACCCATGCGCGTGATGCCCTGCCGCATGCCTTGCTTTTGGCGGGCCCGACCGGGCTGGGCAAGCGTGCGTTCCTGGAGCGTTTCGTGCGCGGACTGCTGTGCGAACGGCCGGACGCTGGCGAGGCGTGTGGTCAGTGTCGCAGTTGCCTGCTGCTTGATGCCGGTACCCATCCCGACCGCGTCACGCTCAGTTACGGCCTGCGCAAGGATGGCGTGCAGCGCAGCGAAATCGTGGTGGACCAGATTCGTGGGCTCTCGGCGCGACTGGCGACTTCCAGTCAGTTCGGCGGCTGGCAGGTGGCGAGCATCGACCCGGCCGACGCCATGAATGTCGCGGCCGCGAATGCCTTGCTGAAAACGCTGGAGGAGCCGGCGCGGCAGACCATGCTGGTGCTCGTCGCCGATGCGCCGTGGCGCTTGCCGCAGACCATCCGCAGTCGTTGCCAGCGGATCGAGTTCGCCTTGCCGGCACGCGAGCAGGCGCTGGACTGGCTGCAGGCCGAGGGTGTGGGGTCGCCGGCGGCGGCGCTCGATGCGGCCGGCGGCAACCCCGGTCTGGCCCGCGCATGGGCGCAGCACGGCGCACTCGACCGTCGCCAGGAAGTGCGCAAGGACCTGGCGGCGCTGGCGGCCGGCCGTGGCGAGGCCATGGAGGTGGTGCGACGCTGGCTCGACAGCGAACCCGAGCAGCGCTTGTGGTTTGCCGCCCAGGCGACGGTCGACGAGCTGCGTGCACGCGCCAGTGGCCAGCCGGCACCCCTTTCCAGCGGTCTGGACGAAGAGGCGCTGGCCCGCTGGTACGAGCACGCCAACCGCGCTCGCGATGCCCTGCGTGGACCGTTGCGCGGCGATCTGCTGCTGCTCGACCTGCTCGGTCGCTGGCGCTGACCCCGGCCCGCTGCAGAGCCGCCCGTGCCGTGGCCAACCTTCTCCGCCTCGACCCGCCTGCTGGTGGTGGCGCCGCATCCCGATGACGAGACGCTGGCCTGCGGCGTACTGATGCAGCAGGTGCGCGACGCGGGTGGCACGGTGCACATCCTGCAACTGACCGACGGTGACAACAACCCGTGGCCGCAGCGCTGGCTGGAGCGGCGCTGGTGGATCGGCGCGCAGGAACGCCTGCGCTGGGGGCGGCGACGGCGGGCCGAGGTTGCCCAGGCGGTGGCGAAACTCGGCTTGCCGGCGTCCGCCCTGCAGTCGCTGGGCTGGCCCGACATGGGGCTGACAGGGCAACTCGTGCAGGACCCGGCTGGAGCCATGGCAGTGCTCGGTGCGGCGATCGACGCCTTCGAGCCCAACCTGGTGGCGCTGCCGGCTCTGGAGGACCGTCACCCGGACCATGGTGCGGCCCATGTGCTGTGCCGGCTGGCTTTCGATGCGCGCGACCTGTCACCTGCCGGGCTGGCCTATCCGGTGCACGGTCAGCCTTTGCCCGGGGCGGTCATGCTCGCCACGGCCTCGTCCGGACAGCAGCAGGCCAAGCTGGATGCGCTGCGCGAGCACGTTACCCAGATGACGTTGAGCGGCGACCGGCTGCTGCGCCTGGCGACACGCCCGGAGCAATTCGTTCCGCTGGAGACCGGGGCATCGACGCCCGAGGCCGGGCCGTTGCCATGGTGTCCACCCCGATGGCTGCAGCCTTTCCTGCGTGTGCTGGTGGCCGATGCCGCGGGCGTGACCGATCACGCCTGGGGTGACGTCGTGGTTGCGGGCGACGGTGGCTATCGGCTGTCGCTTGCCCGTCGCGCATCCGGCTCGCGCTTCGCCAAGCTGCACCTGGACTGGCCCTCGCCGTGGATTTTCGACGTCTGGGGCTGGTGTCGCGTCTGAGCCGGGCAGGGAGGATCGCTTGCCGCTTTGCGCGCGGGGCCGCCCGTCGCTACGATGCGCGGATGCCGTCCGGCACAGCAATACAGGGGAAGCGGGCATGAACCCGGTCAGCGCCCGACAGGGCATCATTTCGTTGAAGTTCAAGGATGCCGCCGCGCTCTACGGTGCCTACATGCCGTTCCTGAAGCAGGGCGGGCTGTTCGCGCCAACGGCGCAAACCTACGCGCTGGGCGACGAGGTCGTGCTGCTGATCAACCTGATCGACGCTGGCGAGCGGCTGTCGGTGGCGGGCAAGGTGGTGTGGGTCACTCCGGTCGGCGCGCAGGGCAACCGGACCGCCGGTATCGGCGTGCAATTCAACGAATCGCCCGACGGCGAAGTCGCCCGCAGTCGCATCGAAGCGCTGCTGGCGGGCGTGCTCGGTTCCGAGCGACCCACGCTCACCATGTAATTGTTGTGCCTCATGGGCACATTTATGGCGCTTTTTCGGGCGTCAAGGCTTGTCGTCCTACCTATACGCACTGGTACAATGTATCGGTTCCCGAGCTCGCATCGTGGAAATTCGGACGTCCGTACCATGTCGTGCGGATGACCTGGACCGCAAGGTCCGCCCCGAGGTAACGGGCCGTTTTCCCCAACGGTCACTGATGCGCCAGACGGCGCGGAGGTAGGTTTCATCGTGCTTGCCGAATATTGGCCTGTCCTGCTTTTCATCCTTGTCGCCGTCGGCCTGGGTATCGCGTTGCTGGTGATCGGCATGCTTGCCGGCCAGCGTCGCCCCGAGTCGGAGAAGCTGTCGCCCTACGAGTGCGGCTTCGAGGCCTTCGAGGACGCCCGCATGCGCTTCGACGTGCGCTACTACCTGCTGGCGATCCTGTTCATCATCTTCGATCTGGAAATCGCCTTCCTGTTCCCATGGGCGGTGGTGTTCAAGCAGATCGGCCTGACCGCGCTGATCGAGATGGCGCTGTTCCTGCTGCTGCTGGTGATCGGTTTCGCCTACGTCTGGAAGAAGGGAGCACTCGAATGGGAGTGATGTCCGCCATCGATCGGGTGATGCACAACCCGCAGCCGTTGAATCTGGTGGACGACATCCTGCGTCCGGCCGGCGACAACCCCGTGGTACAGCGTGGCTTCGTGACCACCAGCGTCGACGCGCTGATGAACTGGGCGCGTACCGGCTCGATGTGGCCGATGACCTTCGGTCTGGCCTGCTGTGCCGTGGAGATGATGCACGCCGGCGCCGCGCGTCTGGACCTCGACCGCTACGGCGTCGTGTTCCGTCCGTCGCCGCGCCAGTCCGACGTGATGATCGTCGCCGGCACGCTGGTCAACAAGATGGCCCCCGCGCTGCGCAAGGTCTACGACCAGATGCCCGACCCCAAGTGGGTGATCTCGATGGGCAGCTGCGCCAACGGCGGCGGCTACTACCACTACTCGTATTCGGTGGTGCGTGGCTGCGACCGCGTGGTGCCGGTGGATATCTACGTGCCGGGTTGCCCGCCGACGGCCGAGGCCCTGATCCACGGCATTCTGCAGCTGCAGAAGAAGATCCGCCGCACCAGCACCATCGCGCGTTCCTGAAGGCGTCGCCATGACCGACATGCAAAATAATTCGCTGGCCGGGCGCCTTGCCGCACGGTTCGGCGAGACGCTGAAGATCAGCACCGTCCGCAACGAGACCACGGCCGAACTGGCCGCTGCCGACCTGATCGCCGTGGCCACCGCGCTGCGTGACGAGCCGGAGTTCCGCTTCGGCGAACTGGTCGACCTGTGCGGTATCGACTACCTCGGCTACGGTCAGACCGAGTGGGACACCACCGACGTCTCCTGGACGGGCTTCTCGCGTGGCGTCGAGGGCGAGGCGATGGGTCGCTTCGACTGGGCCGACCGCCCGCGCGACGTGCAGCAGCCGAACCGCTTCGCCGCGGTGATGCACCTGTTGTCGATCGAGAACAACCAGCGTCTGCGCCTGCGCGTGTTCTGCGCCGACGACGCGTTGCCGGTGGTGCCGTCGGTGACCGGCATCTGGCCGGGCGTGAACTGGTTCGAGCGCGAGGCGTTCGACCTGTACGGCATCATTTTCGACGGTCATCCCGACCTGCGCCGCATCCTTACCGACTACGGCTTTGTGGGACATCCGTTCCGCAAGGACTTCCCGCTGGTCGGCAACGTAGAGGTCCGCTACGACCCCGAACAGAAGCGCGTGGTGTACGAGCCTGTCTCGATCGAGCCGCGCGTGCTCGTGCCGCGCACCATCCGCGACGACGCCGACCTCTTGCAGGCCAAGGCCGAGGCCTCCGACGACTGGCGCAGGAACTGACATGGCCCAGGAAATCCGCAATTACACGATGAACTTCGGCCCGCAGCATCCGGCTGCGCACGGCGTGCTGCGCCTGGTGCTGGAAATGGACGGCGAAACCATCGTCCGCGCCGATCCACACGTGGGCCTGCTGCATCGTGGTACCGAGAAGCTGGCCGAATCCAAGCCGTTCAACCAGTCGATCGGCTACATGGACCGCCTCGACTACGTGTCGATGATGTGCAACGAGCACGCCTACGTGCGTGCCATCGAGAACCTGCTGGGGATCGAGGCGCCGGAGCGGGCGCAGTACATCCGCACCATGTTCGACGAGATCACGCGCATCCTGAACCACCTGATGTGGGTGGGTTCGAACGCGCTCGACCTGGGCGCGATGGCGGTGTTCCTGTACGCCTTCCGCGAACGCGAAGAGCTGATGGACTGCTACGAGGCGGTGTCCGGTGCGCGCATGCACGCCACCTATTACCGTCCCGGCGGTGTCTACCGCGACCTGCCGGCGCACATGCCGCAGTATCGCGAGTCGCCCTGGCACAAGGGCAATGACCTGAAGCGTCTGAACAGCTGGCGCGAAGGCTCGATGCTCGACTTCCTTGACGCCTTCACCAAGGACTTCCCGGGCAAGGTCGACGAGTACGAGGAACTGCTCACCGGCAACCGCATCTGGAAGCAGCGCACGGTCGGCATCGGCGTGGTCTCGCCCGAGCAGGCGCAGGCCTGGGGCATGACCGGCGCGATGCTGCGCGGCTCCGGCGTGGAGTGGGATCTGCGCAAGAAGCAGCCGTATGCGAAGTACGCCGACGTGGATTTCGACATCCCGGTGGGCGTCAACGGCGACTGCTACGACCGCTATCTGGTGCGCGTCGAGGAACTGCGCCAGTCGAACCGCATCATCAAGCAGTGCGTGGACTGGCTGCGTGCCAACCCCGGCCCGGTGATGGTGGACAACTACAAGGTGGCGCCGCCCAAGCGCGAAGACATGAAGGAGAGCATGGAAGCGCTCATCCATCACTTCAAGCTGTTCACCGAGGGCTATGGCGTGCCGGCCGGCGAAACCTACTGCGCAGTCGAGGCGCCGAAGGGCGAGTTCGGCTGCTACCTGGTTTCCGACGGTGCCAACAAGCCGTTCCGCGTGCACCTGCGTGCACCTGGCTTCGCCCATCTTTCGTCGATCGACTCCATCGTGCGCGGCCACATGCTGGCCGACGTGGTGGCGATGATCGGCACCTACGACCTCGTGTTCGGCGAAGTGGATCGCTGAGCCGGCACGACGGAGAAACGCATGAAAGCCACCGGACATTACGATCAGGTCAAAAACGTCGATCCACTCGTCGTGCTGACCGAGCATACGCGTCACCACATCGACCACTGGCTCACCAAGTTTCCGCCGGACCGCAGGCGCTCTGCGCTGATCCAGGCGCTGTTCGCCGCGCAGGAGCAGAACCAGGGCTTCCTCACCGACGAGCTGATCACCGCGGTGGCCAGATACCTCGATCTGCCGGCAGTGTGGGCCTACGAGGTGGCCAGCTTCTATTCGATGCTGGAGACCAAGCCGGTCGGCCGCAACAACGTGGCGATCTGCACCAATATCTCGTGCTGGCTCAACGGCGCCGGGGATCTGGTCCGTCACTGTGAAGATAAGCTGGGCATCAAGCTTGGCGAGAGCACCCCCGACGGCCGCATCTACCTGAAGAAGGAAGAGGAATGCATCGCTGCCTGCGTGTACGCGCCGGCGATGACGGTCAACGGGCATTATCACGAGCGGCTCACGCCCGAGAAGCTCGACGAAATCCTGGACGGGCTGGAGTAAGACGATGGCGAACAGCACCACCGGTCCGGTCGGACCCGCACCCCAGGACCATCAGGTCGTCTACACCACGCTGCATTTCGACAAGCCGTGGGCGATGGACAACTACATCCAGATGGACGGCTACAAGGCGTGGAAGAAGATTCTCGCCGAGAAGCCCGATCCGGCAGGCCTGATCGAGGAAATCAAGAAATCTAACCTGCGCGGCCGTGGCGGCGCGGGCTTCCCCACCGGCCTGAAGTGGTCCTTCATGCCGAAGGGGGACATGCAGAAGTACATCCTGTGCAACTCCGACGAGTCGGAGCCCGGCACCGCCAAGGATCGCGACATCCTGCGCTACAACCCGCATTCGGTGATCGAGGGTCTGGCGATCGCCTGCTACTGCACCGGTTCCTCGGTGGCGTACAACTATCTGCGCGGTGAGTTCCACCACGAACCGTACGAGCACTTCGAGGAAGCGCTGAAAGAGGCCTACGCAGCCGGTCTGCTGGGCAAGAACATCCAGGGTTCCGGCGTCGATGTGGACATCTATGCCGCGCTGGGCGCCGGTGCCTACATCTGCGGCGAGGAAACCGCGATGATGGAATCGCTGGAAGGCAAGAAGGGCCAGCCGCGCTTCAAGCCGCCGTTCCCGGCCAACTTCGGCCTGTACGGCAAGCCCACCACCATCAACAACACCGAGACCTACGCCTCGGTGCCGGCGATTCTGCGCAATGGCGCCGACTGGTTCCTCAACCTCGGCAAGCCGAACAATGGCGGTCCGAAGATCTTCTCGGTTTCCGGCCACGTGGCCAAGCCGGGCAACTTCGAGATCCGCCTCGGCACGCCGTTTGCGGACCTGCTCGAAATGGCTGGCGGCATCCGCAACGGCAACAAGCTGAAGGCGGTGATCCCGGGTGGCTCCTCGATGAAGGTGCTCAACGCCGAGGAGATGATGTCCGCCACGATGGACTACGACTGCCTGCAGAAGCTGGGCTCGGGCCTGGGTTCCGGCGCGGTGATCGTGATGGACGACACCACCTGCATGGTGAAGGCCTGCCATCGCATCGCGCAGTTCTACCACGCCGAATCCTGCGGCCAGTGCACGCCCTGCCGCGAGGGCACCGGCTGGATGTTCCGCGTGCTGACACGCATCGTGGAAGGCAAGGGCACGCAGGACGACCTGCATCGCCTCAAGGCCATCGCCGGCCAGATCGAGGGCCATACCATCTGCGCGTTCGGCGAAGCCGCCGCGTGGCCGGTGCAGGGCTTCCTCGCCAAGTTCTGGAACGAATTCGAATATTACGTGCAGCATGGTCGCTCGATGACCGAGGACCAGCTTGCCGCCAACCGTGGAGTCGCTGCATGAGTGCGCAGCCCACCAGCAATGCCTCGCTCGATCTCGTCAACATCGAGATCGACGGCAAGCCCACGCAGATCCGCAAGGGCGCGATGATCATCGAGGCGGCTGATGCCGTCGGCATTTCCATCCCGCGCTTCTGTTACCACCGCAAGCTGCCGATTGCCGCCAACTGCCGCATGTGTCTGGTCGACGTCGAGATGGGCGGTCGGCCGATGCCGAAGCCGCAGCCGGCATGTGCCACGCCGGTGGGCGAGGGCATGAAGGTCACCACGCGTTCGGACAAGGCGCTGAAGTTCCAGAAGGACGTGATGGAATTCCTTCTGATCAACCATCCGCTGGACTGCCCGATCTGCGATCAGGGCGGCGAATGCGAACTGCAGGATGTGGCACTGGGCTACGGTCGCAGCGTGTCGCGCTACACCGAGCGCAAGCGCGTGATCGCCGACGAGAACCTGGGCTCGCTGGTCGCCACCGAGATGACCCGCTGCATCCAGTGCACACGCTGCGTGCGCTTCACCAGCGAAATCGCCGGCACCTACGAGCTGGGCGGTATGAGCCGCGGCGAGAACCTGCAGATCGGCACCTACATCGGCAAGACCGTCGAGACCGAGCTGTCGGGCAACATCATCGACGTCTGCCCGGTCGGTGCGCTGACCAACAAGCCGTTCCAGTTCAAGGCACGTGCCTGGGAACTGGTCGCCAAGCCGTCGATCGCCTATCACGACGCGCTGTGTTCCAACCTGTGGCTGCACACGCGCCGAGGCGAAGTGCTGCGCACCGTGCCGCGTGACAACGAGTCGGTCAACGAGTGCTGGTTGTCGGACCGCGATCGTTACAGCTACCAGGGCATGTACGCGGCCGACCGTATCGGCTCGCCCGAAGTGAAGCGCAATGGCCAGTGGCAGCCCACCACCTGGGAAGATGCGCTGGGCATGGCCGCCGAGGCGCTGAAGGCCGCGCCGGGCAGCGAACTGGGCGTGCTGGTGAACCCCGCCACGACCAATGAGGAAGCCGACCTGCTGATGCGCCTGGCGCGCGGCCTGGGCAGTGCCCACGTCGACCACCGCCTGCGCCAGCTCGACTTCGCCGACAACGCCGTGGCCAGCCGCTTCGGCCTGCCGGTGGCCGAGGTCGACCAGGTCAAGGCCGCGCTGCTGGTCGGCTCCGACCTGCGCCGCGAGATGCCGCTGCTCAACCATCGCCTGCACCAGGCGAGCAAGAAGGGCGCCAAGGTCTACGCGGTCAATCCTGCCGACTTCGGTTTCAACTACAAGCTTGCTGGCGCCGAGATCGTGCCGCCGCAGGGCATGGTCGATGCCTTGCTGGCCGTAGCCAAGGCCGCAGTGGCCGAAGGTGCTGCCGCGCCGGCGGCACTCGCCGCGGCGATCGGCAACGTGTCCAGTGACGCGGGCGACCACGCGACGGTGGCCGCGCTCAAGTCCGGCAAGGCCGTGGTGATCCTCGGCGAGGCTGCCTCGACCCATCCGCAGGCTTCGTGGCTGCGTGCGATCGCGCGCTTCATCGCCCAGGCGACCGGCGCGGCCTACAACGAGCTGCCGGTCGGCGCCAACGCGCTGGGTCTGGCCCAGCTCGGCGTGGTGCCGGGCAATGGCGGGCTGGACGCGCAGGCGATGCTGGCCCAGCCGCGCAAGAGCTACCTGCTTTACGGTGTGGAGCCGCCGCACGATTTCGCCGACGGCGCGCAGGTGCTCAAGGCACTGTCGCAGGCACAGCAGGTGGTGGCCTTCAGCGCCTTCGCCAGCCCCTCGCTGCGCGAGGTGGCCGATGTGATCCTGCCGATCGCGCTGCTGCCCGAGATGGAAGGCACCCTGGTCAATGTCGATGGTCTGGCGCAGAGCGTCCAGGCGGGCGCGAAGGCGCCTGGCATGGCGCGTCCGGGCTGGAAGGTGCTGCGTGCCCTGGGTGGCGCGATGCAGTTGCCTGGCTTCGAGTTCGATGACCTGGCGGGCCTGCGTGACGGCATCGTTTCGCGCGAAGTGGCCACCCGCGACGCGCTTGCCGAACGTCATCCGGTCGCCGGCCTGAGCCGTCTCGCGACGTGGCCGATCTACCGCAGCGATGCGGTGCTGCGCCGTGCCGGCGCGCTGAATGCGCATCCGCTGAACCGCGCACCGGCCGCACGCGTCAATCCTGCCGTGGCGGAACGACTCGGCCTGGCCGACGGCGCACGGGTGCGCGTCGACGGTATCGATCTGCCGCTGGTCGCCGATCATGCCGTGCCGGATGGCGCGGTATGGATCGAAGCCGCGCAGGACTCCACTGCCACGCTGCCGCCCTATGGCGCAGCCATCACCCTGAGCAAGGCGTAAGGTCCATGGGCGAACAGATACTCAACCAGATCATCTGGCCGGTCATCCACATTCTGTGCATCGTGCTGCCGCTGGTGATCACGGTGGCGCTGTACGTGTGGTGGGAGCGCAAGGTGCTCGGCTGGATGCACGTGCGCATGGGGCCGAACAAGGTCGGTCCGTTCGGCCTGCTGCAGGCGTTCGCCGACGTGGTGAAGCTGCTGGTCAAGGAAGTCATCCTGCCGACCAACGCGAACCGCGTGCTGTACTACCTCGCGCCGCTGATCGCACTGGTGCCGGCGCTGGCGGCATGGGCGGTGATCCCGTTCTCCGACAAGCTGGTGCTGTCCAACGCCAACGCGGGTCTGCTGTACCTGCTGGCGATGACCTCGCTGGGCGTGTACGGCATCATCCTCGCCGGTTGGGCGTCGAACTCGCGCTACGCACTGCTGGGCGCGATGCGCTCGGCGGCGCAGGTGATCTCCTACGAACTGGCGATGGGCCTGTGTCTGGTCTGTGTGCTGGTGCTGGCCGGTTCGCTGAACCTGACCGACATCGTGCACGCGCAGCAGGGCAGCAAGGGCCTGTTCGACTGGTTCTGGCTGCCGTTGCTTCCGGTGTTCGTGATCTACTTTATCTCCGGTGTGGCCGAGACCAACCGCGCACCGTTCGACGTGGCCGAGGGCGAGTCGGAAATCGTCGCAGGCTTCCACGTGGAGTATTCCGGCTCGGCGTTCGCGCTGTTCTTCCTGGCCGAATACGCCAACATGATCCTGGTGAGCTTCCTCGCCTCGATCCTGTTTCTGGGCGGCTGGCTCAGCCCGTTCCCGGCGAGCTGGGGTTTGCTGGGTCATGCCAACGTGCTCTGGTTGTTCGTCAAGGCATTCATTTTCGCCTTCATGTTCCTGTGGTTCCGCGCCACGTTCCCCCGTTACCGCTATGACCAGATCATGCGCCTGGGCTGGAAGGTGTTCATTCCCATCGCCATCGTGTGGGTGCTGGTGGCCGGCTGCATGAAGTTCTACGGCATCGCGGGGGCCTGAGAAATCCGATGAAACGCATAATCAGTTATTTCAACAGCCTGCTGCTGGCCGAACTGCTCAAGGGCATGGCCGTGACCATGCGCTACATGTTCAGCCCGAAGTACACGATGCGCTACCCGATGGAGCACATCCCGAAGTCGAACCGTTTCCGTGGCCTGCATGCGCTGCGCCGTTACGCCAACGGCGAGGAGCGCTGCATCGCGTGCAAGCTGTGCGAGGCGGTGTGCCCGGCACTGGCCATCACCATCGACTCCGCGCCACGCGAGAGCGATGGCCAGCGCCGTACCACGCGCTACGACATTGACCTGTTCAAGTGCATTTTCTGCGGCTTCTGCGAGGAAAGCTGCCCGGTGGACTCGATCGTCGAGACCAGCATCCACGAATACCACTTCGAGCATCGTGGCGAGAACGTGGTGACCAAGCCGCAGCTGCTCGCCATCGGCGATCGCTTCGAGGCCGACATCGCCGCCGCCCGCGCGCAAGACGCGGCGTATCGCTGAGGGCAGGGACATCATGATCAATCTCCAAATGTTCCAACTGGTCTGTTTCTACGCGTTTGCCGCGGTTACCGTGGCGGCCGCACTGGGCGTGATCACCCTGCGCAACTCGGTGCATGCGGTGCTCTCGCTGGTGCTGGCGTTCTTCAGCACGGCCTGCATCTGGATGCTGGCCGAGGCGGAGTTCCTGGCCATTGCGCTGATCGTCGTCTACGTCGGTGCGGTGATGGTGCTGTTCCTGTTCGTGGTGATGATGCTCGATATCGACCAGGAGAAAGTCCGCGAGGGCTTCGTCAAGTTCCTGCCGGTCGGCCTGATCGTCGCCGCGGTGATGCTGGTGGAGATGCTGGCCCTGATCGGCCTGCGCGTGATGCATGCGCAGACGATGGGCGTGAATCCCGCTACGGCGGCCCAGCAGTCCAATACGGCATGGCTCGGTACGGCGCTGTACACGCAGTACCTGCTGCCGTTCGAGATCGCCGCGCTGATCCTGACGGTGGGCGTGGTCGTGGCGGTGGCCCTGACCCTGCGTCAGCGCAAGGGCGCCAAGCACCAGTCCGCGAGCCAGCAGGTCCGGGTCAACCCGCGCGACCGTGTGCGCGTGGTGAAGATGCAGGCTGTCCGCCCCGTCGAGCCGCAGGCGGACGAGGTTCAGGCCGAGGAGTCCAAGTCATGATTACGCTTTCGCACTTCATCGTGCTCGGCGCGGTGCTTTTCTGCATTGCCGTGGCCGGCCTGTTCATCAACCGCAAGAACGTGATCGTGCTGCTGATGGCGATCGAGTTGATGCTGCTGGCGGTGAACATCAACTTCGTCGCGTTCTCCCGCTTCCACCACGACGTGGCGGGGCAGGTGTTCGTGTTCTTCATCCTCACCGTGGCTGCGGCGGAATCCGCCATTGGCCTGGCGATTCTCGTGCTGCTGTTCCGCAACCGCAGCACGGTCAATGTCGCCGAAATCGACAGCATGAAGGGTTGATCCGATGCCGCTTTCCACTTCAATCCTGCTGATCATCGCGCTGGCCCCGCTGGTCGGATGCTTGCTGGCGGGCTTCCTCGGCAAGCAGATCGGCCGCATCGGTGCGCACAGCGTGACGATCCTCGGCCTGCTGGTTTCCTGCAGCCTGTCGTTCTACGTGCTGTACCAGATCGGTTTCGCCGGTGCGCCGGCCTACAACCACGATCTGTACACCTGGTTCCAGATCGGTCACCTGAACGCCAGCGTCGGCTTCATGATCGACCGCCTGACCGCCATGATGATGGTGGTGGTGACCTTCGTCTCGCTGCTGGTGCACGTCTACACCATCGGCTACATGGCGGACGATCCGGGCTACCAGCGCTTCTTCAGCTACATCTCGCTGTTCACCTTCTCGATGTTGATGCTCGTGATGAGCAACAACTTCCTGCAGCTGTTCTTCGGCTGGGAAGCGGTGGGCCTGGTGTCCTATCTGCTGATCGGCTTCTGGTACAAGAAGCCGACCGCGATCTTCGCCAACCTCAAGGCGTTCCTGGTCAACCGCGTGGGCGACTTCGGCTTCCTGCTGGGCATCGCCGCGGTGCTGTACTTCCTGAACACGCTGGACTACGCCACCGCGTTCGCCGCCGCGCCGACCCTGGTCGGCAAGACCCTGGCGCTGACCCAGCACACCCACTGGGATGCGGCCACGGTGATCTGCGTGCTGCTGTTCATCGGCGCGATGGGCAAGTCGGCGCAGGTGCCGCTGCATGTGTGGCTGCCCGACTCGATGGAAGGCCCGACCCCGATCTCGGCGCTGATCCACGCGGCGACCATGGTGACCGCGGGCATCTTCATGGTGGCGCGCATGTCGCCGATCTTCGAGCTGTCGCCGGGTGCGCTCAGCTTCGTGATGGTGATCGGCGCCACCGGTGCCTTTTTCACCGGCCTGATCGGCATCGTGCAGAACGACATCAAGCGTGTGGTGGCGTACTCCACGCTGTCGCAGCTGGGCTACATGACCGCGGCACTGGGCGCCTCGGCCTATGCCGGCGCAGTGTTCCACCTGATGACCCACGCGTTCTTCAAGGCGCTGCTGTTCCTGGGTGCCGGCTCGGTGATCATCGCGATGCATCATGAGCAGGACATGCGCCACATGGGCGGCCTGCGCAAGTACATGCCGATCACCTGGATCACCATGTGGATCGGTTCGCTGGCGCTGTGCGGCGTGCCGTTCTTCTCGGGCTTCTACTCGAAGGACGCGATCATCGAGGCGGTCGGCGATTCGCATCGCTGGGGTTCGCATTACGCCTACCTCTGCGTTCTTTTCGGTGCTTTCGTCACCGGCCTGTACACCTTCCGCCAGATGTACCTGACCTTCCACGGCAAGGAGCGCTTCAAGGTGGTCGAGCAGCATGGCCATCACGGTCATGACGATCACGACGACCACGGCCATCATGAGCCTGGCGTGCTGGCGCATCCGCCCAAGGAATCGCCGTGGGTGGTGACGTTGCCGCTGGTGCTGCTGGCGATCCCCTCGCTGCTGGTGGGCTTCTTCGCGGTCAAGCCGCTGCTGTTCGGCAACTGGTTCGGTTCGGCCATCCATGTGGCGCCGGCACACAACGTGCTGGGCGAGATGGCTGGCGAGTTCCACGGCGCGCTCGACATGGCACTGAAGGGCCTCAACCCGATCGGTCCGTTCGGGCTGGTGTTGCTGGCCTTCGTGATCCAGACCTACATCTACCTGTTCAATCCGGCGATGGCCGGCAAGATCAAGAACGCGCTGAAGCCGTTGTGGACCGTGCTGGACCGCAAGTACTGGGTCGACGACGTCTATTTCGCGGTGTTCGCCAAGGGCGGCGTCAAGCTGGGTCGCCTGTTCTGGAAGGCCGGTGATGCTGCCGTGGTCGACGGTGCGATGGTCAACGGCTCGGCTGGCCTGGTCCGTCGTATCTCCGCCGGCGTGCGTCGACTGCAGACCGGTTACCTCTATCACTACGCCTTCGCGATGATTGTCGGCCTGATCCTGCTGCTTGGCGGGTACTGGCTGATCGGGCAATAAGGGAAGCAAGCACTCATGTTCAATCACTTGCTCAGCCTGCTGATCTGGCTACCCATCGTCGGCGCGGTGCCGGTGCTCCTGGCCGGTTCCGGCCGGCCCAACACGGCGCGCTGGCTCGCCCTGCTGTTCATGGTGCTTACCTTCGTGGTGAGCCTGTTCCTGCTGCCGCAGTACAACGCCACGGCAGGCGGCATGCAGCTGGCCGAGAACCACGTCTGGATCGCCGCACTCGGCATACATTACGCACTGGCCGTCGACGGCATCTCGGTGGCGCTGATCCTGCTGACCACCTTCGTCGGCATCCTCGTGGTGATCGGCGCCTGGGAGGTCATCCAGAACAAGCCGCACCAGTACATGGCCGCGATGCTGGTTCTCGAGGGCCTGATGATCGGCGTGTTCTGCGCGACCGACGCGATGCTGTTCTACGTGTTCTTCGAGGCGATGCTGATCCCGATGTTCATCCTCATCGGCATCTGGGGTGGTCCTCGTCGCGTCTACGCCACGCTGAAGTTCTTCATCTACACGTTCTTCGGCTCGGTGTTCATGCTGATCGGCCTGCTGTACCTGTACCACAAGGCCGGCACCTTCGATCTGCATACGCTGGCCACGCTGCCGCTGACCTTCAAGGAACAGAGCTGGCTGTTCTTCGCCTTCCTGATTGCCTTCGCGATCAAGGTGCCGATGGTGCCGGTGCACACGTGGTTGCCCGATGCTCACGTGGAGGCGCCGACCGGCGGCTCGGTGGTGCTGGCGGCGGTGATGCTGAAGGTGGGTGCCTACGGTTTCCTGCGCTTCACCCTGCCGATCGTGCCCGACGCGGCGGCCCACTACGTGTGGCTGATCGTGGCGCTGAGCCTGATCGCCGTGGTCTACATCGGCTATGTGGCGCTGGTGCAGGAAGACATGAAGAAGCTGGTCGCCTATTCGTCGGTCGCCCACATGGGCTTCGTGACGCTGGGCATCTTCGTGGGTTACCTGCTGGTGCGTGACCTGAACAACGTCGACGCGGCCAAGCTCGGCATGCAGGGCGCGATGGTGCAGATGATCTCGCACGGCTTCGTGTCGGGCGCGATGTTCTCCTGCATCGGCGTGATGTACGACCGCCTGCATACCCGCCTGATCAAGGATTACGGCGGCGTGATCAACGTGATGCCGTGGTTCGGCTTCTTCTATGTGCTGTTCGCGATGGCCAACTGCGGCCTGCCGGGCACCAGCGGCTTCGTCGGCGAATTCATGGTGATCCTGGCCAGCTTCAGCGCCAACCCGTGGATCGCCCTGTTCGCGGCGTTCACCCTGATCATCGGTGCGGCCTACACGCTGTGGATGGTCAAGCGCGTGCTGTGGGGTGACGTGACCAACCCGCACGTGGCCGAAATGAAGGACATCAACGGGCGCGAGACTTTCGTGCTGGCCGCGTTCGCCGCGATGGTGCTGTTCATCGGCATCTGGCCTGAACCGCTGATCCACCTGATGGACAGCTCGGTGACGCAGCTCGTGCAGCAGCTCGCCACCCACAAGATCTGATCGAGAGCGACATCATGCCGACCTTAAACGACATCCTGGTCCTGTTGCCGGAGTTCTATCTGGTAACCGCGGCGTGTTTGCTGCTGCTTGTGGACGCCTTCATCAAGCCGGAGCAGCGCGGCATTCTGCACTGGCTCTCCATCGCCGTGTTGCTGGTTGCCGGCTACATGGTCGTGGCCGGTCAGCCGCATGCGACCGTGACCGCTTTCGATGGCATGTTCGTGCGTGACCGTGCAGCGGAAATCCTCAAGGTATTCTCGCTGCTGTGCGTGATCCTGGTGTTCGTCTACGCGCGGCCCTACCTGGTCGAGCGCAAGCAGTTCCAGGGCGAGTTCTACACGCTGATGATCTTCGCCACGGTCGGCATCATGCTGCTGGTGTCCGCCGGCAACCTGGTGATGATCTACCTGGGCCTTGAGCTGCTCACGCTGTCCTCGTACGGCCTGGTCGCGCTGAACCGCGATTCGGCGCTGTCGTCCGAGGCGGCGATGAAGTACTTCGTGCTGGGTGCGCTGTCCTCCGGCATGCTGCTGTATGGCATGTCGATGGTGTACGGCGCCACCGGCACGCTGGACCTCGCTTCGCTGCACGTCGCGGTGATGAACACCCATCTGCCGCACCTGCTGCTGTTCGGCATGGTGTTCATGCTCACCGGTATTGCCTTCAAGCTTGGCGCGGCGCCGTTCCACATGTGGATCCCCGATGTCTACCAGGGTGCATCGACGCCGGTCACCACGTTCATCGCCTCGGCCTCCAAGCTGGCGGCGTTCGGCATGGCCTACCGTCTGCTGCAGACCGGCTTCGGCGACCTGGCGCATTACTGGCAGCCGATGCTGGCCGCGCTTGCGGTGCTGTCGCTGGCGATCGGCAACCTGGTTGCGATCGTGCAGACCAACCTCAAGCGCATGCTGGCGTACTCCACCATTTCGCACATGGGTTACCTGCTGCTTGGCCTGGTCAATGCCGGTCCGGAAGGTTATGCCGCGTCGATGTTCTATGCGATCAGCTATGCGCTGATGGGTACCGCTGCCTTCGGCGTGATCATCGCGCTGGCACGTGCCGGCTTCGAGTGCGAGGAGATCGAAGACTTCAAGGGCCTGAACCAGCGTTCGCCGTGGATGGCTTTCCTGATGATGCTGGTGATGTTCTCGCTTGCAGGCGTGCCGCCGCTGTTCGGCTTCTTCGCGAAGTACCTGGTGCTGCAGGCGGCCATCGATGCGCACATGCTCTGGCTGGCCATCGTCGGCGTGGTGTTTGCGATCATCGGCTCGTACTACTACCTGCGCGTGGTCAAGGTGATGTACTTCGACAAGGCCGAAGAGGGCGTGCAGACCCGCGTGCAGCCCGATGCGTCGCTGCGTGTGATGCTGTCCCTCAACGCGCTGGTCCTGCTGGTGCTCGGCCTCAGCTGGGGTCCGCTGTTCGGCTGGTGCAAGCAGGCGTTCGCCGGCTGAAACATGTGCCGCCGATAGCAGCAAGTCACAAGAAAGTTTGACTTAAAGGGTTGCAAGAAATTGGCCATGTAGTTAAACTTTTCGGACTCTGATGCGGGGTGGAGCAGTCTGGCAGCTCGTCGGGCTCATAACCCGAAGGTCGCAGGTTCGAATCCTGCCCCCGCTACCAGGTCTTTCTTGGACAAGAAAGCCTCCTCGTGAGGCTTTTTTGTTGGGCGCAAGGATGCGTCGCATTACCTGACAGCTACGAGCGTCGTGGTTATGCTGGAAAGCCCCTGGCAGGGTCGGCACATCGGCAGGATCGGAAAATGGGCCGTTGAGCCCATTTTTTGTTTCCGGCGACACGACAGCATTACCACGGCGGTTTCTCCATGGATACGCAGGCACTGGCACAACGCTTTACCGAAGTTCTGGGCGATCTTGGCCTGGAATGCATGGGCGTGGAGTTCACCCCGGCGCAAGGGCAGAGTACTCTGCGCGTCTACCTGGACGTGTCGGGCACGGCTGAGGAAGGGCGCGAGGTCACGCTGGACGACTGCGAGGCGGCCAGCCGGGAACTGTCGGCGCTGCTCGATGTTGAAGACCCCGTGCCGGGCCACTATGTACTCGAGGTTTCCTCACCGGGGCTTGATCGTCCGCTGTTCACCGCGGCCCATTTCGCCAAGGTCGTGGGACAGGAAATAAAGGTGCTGCTGAAGGCGCCGATCGACGGGCGCCGGCGCCTGCGCGGCAAAGTGGTGTCGGTGGACGGGGAACAGATTTCGCTCGAGGCCGAAGGCAAGGTGTTCGGGTTCGAGCATGCGGCCGTGGAAAGCGCGCGGGTGGTACCGGACTGGGCTGCGCTCGGTTACGTGCCGCAGCCGAAACGCGGTGGCAAGAAGCCGGGCAAAAAAGCCAACTGAATGTATTGATGGCGTGGCCTGGATGGCCACCTCTTGAATCCTGGCGCCGCTGGACGGGCGCAAAATCGAACAGCGGACGCCGGGCGGCGTCCACGGAGTTGCTGCAATGAGCAAAGAACTTCTGCTGGTAGTGGACGCGGTCGCCAACGAAAAGGGCGTGCCGCGCGAAGTGATCTTCGAGGCGATGGAAGCTGCACTGGCTTCTGCCGCCAAGAAGCGCTACCCGGACGAAGACCCGGATATCCGGGTGTCGATCGATCGCGACAGCGGCGACTACGAAACCTTCCGCCGCTGGGAAATCATTGCCGACGACGGCGAGATGGAATCGCCGTTCTGGCAGCTGCGCCTGATGGACGCGCTGGACGAGCGCGACGACGCACAGGTGGGCGAGTTCATCGAGACCCAGATCGAGAACGCCGAGTTCGGGCGCATCGCCGCGCAGGCCGCCAAGCAGGTGATCGTGCAGCGTGTGCGCGAAGCCGAGCGCCAGCAGGTGGTGGATGCCTACAAGGATCGCGTGGGCGAACTGATCACCGGCATCGTCAAGCGTGTCGAACGCGGCAACGTGTACCTGGACTTGGGCGGCAATGCCGAGGCCTTCATCCCCCGCGACAAGACCATTGCGCGCGAATCGCACCGCGTCGGCGACCGCGTGCGCGGTTACCTGTTCGACGTGCGTTCCGAAGTGCGTGGTCCGCAGCTTTTCGTCTCGCGCGCGGCCCCCGAATTCATGATCGAGCTGTTCAAGCTCGAAGTGCCCGAAGTCGGCCAGGGCCTGGTCGAGATCAAGGGCTGCGCCCGCGATCCGGGCGACCGCGCCAAGATCGCCGTGCTGGCCCATGACAGCCGCACCGATCCGATCGGCGCCTGCATCGGCATGCGCGGCTCGCGTGTGCAGGCGGTGTCCAACGAACTCAACGGCGAGCGCGTGGACATCATCCTGTGGCACGAGAACCAGGCCCAGTTCGTGATCAACGCGATGGCGCCGGCCGAGGTCCAGTCCATCATCATGGACGAGGAAAAGCATTCGATGGACATCGCGGTGGCCGAGGACAAGCTGTCCCAGGCAATCGGCCGTGGTGGCCAGAACGTCCGCCTGGCCAGCAAGCTCACCGGCTGGCAGCTCAACGTGATGACCCAGGACCAGGTCGCCGCCAAGAGCGAGGCCGAGCAGGAAGTGGCGCGCCAGCTGTTCATGGACAAGCTGGAAGTGGACCAGGAAATCGCCAACATCCTGGTGCTGGAAGGTTTCTCCAGCATCGAGGAAATCGCCTACGTGCCCAGTGCCGAGCTGCTGGCGGTGGAAGGTTTCGACGAGGACATCGTCGAGGAACTCCGCGCCCGCGCCCGCGATGCGCTGCTGACCGAGGCGCTGGCGGTCGAGGAAGACATCGACGAGCACCAGCCGAGCGCCGAGCTGCTCGAGCTCGAGGGCATGGACGAGTCGACGGCCTATACGCTGGCCTCGCGTGGTGTGGTCTCGATCGACGACCTCGGCGATCTCGCCGTCGACGACCTGATCGACATCGAGGGTATGGATGAGGAGCGTGCTGCTGCGCTGATCATGGCGGCGCGCGCCCCGATGATCGCGCGACTGGAGAAAGGCGGCTAACCGCGGGACGGCGTCGCCCCGGGACGGGGGCGCCGAGAAAGGCTCTTCGGAGCCTTTCGCCAGGGATGGAGGTAGACGTGCAGGCCTGATGCCGCACGGACGAATCAGCGCGGGAAAGGCGGAGAAAGAACACGATGTCGGACATCACAATCAAACAACTTGCTGAGCAGGTGAAAATGCCGGTGGACAAGCTGCTCAGCCAGCTTGCCGAAGCCGGTATGAACTTCTCCGCGCCCGATCAGCTGATCAGCACCACCGAGCGCATGAAGCTCCTGGGCTTCCTGCGACGCACGCACGGCAAGGGCGAGCCCGGTGCCGAGAGCGAAGACAGCGCGCCGCGCCAGATCACGCTCAAGCGCCGCAAGGTCAGCGAACTCAAAGTCGCCTCGGCGGGCGGGCGCGGCGCAGCCAGCAGCGGCGCCAAGACGGTGAACGTGGAAGTGCGTGCCAAGCGCACCTACGTGAAGCGCAGCGTCATTGCCGAAGAAGCCGGTGCCGAGCCCGAGCGCGAGGAGGCCGCGCGCAAGCTGGCCGAGTCGCAGCAGCAGCGCGAGCAGGAAGAGGCCGCGCGCCATGAGGCCGAACAGCGTCGCGAGGAAGAAGCCCAGCAGCGCGAGGCCGAAGAACAACGCCAGCGCGAGGCCGAAGAGGCCGCTCGCCAGGCCCGCGAGCATGCGGAAGCCGAGGCGCGCGCAGCCGCTGAAGCCAAGGCCGACGCCGACACCGAACAGGCTGCGGCCGAAACCGCCAGCGAGGACGAAGCACCGGCGGCGGCGAAGGCACCGGTCGAAAAGCCGGTCGAAGCTGCACCCGCGGCAGCGGCCGATGCGGCTGGCGATGCGTCGGGCGCAGCCGGCGGAACCACTGACCATAGTGCGTTCGGCCTGATCATTCCGCGCATCCACGAGCCGCGCAAACGCGAGAAGAAAGTGGTTGCCCCCGCGCCGGCTCCTGCGCCGGCACCCGCACCTGCTGCGGACAACAAGGGCGTCAAGCCGCGGCATGGCCGCGACCGCGATCGCGAGGACGCGGCAGGTGGCAAGCGCTTTGCCAGTGGCGAGCTGCACCTGTCCGATGCCGACCGGGCACGTCGTTCCAACCGTCGCGGCAAGCCCGGGCGTGGTTCGACCGGTCGCGATGCCTCCCGCGGCAGTTCGGCGACGTCGGGTCCGCATGGCTTCACCCGTCCGACCGCGGCGGTCGTTCGCGAAGTGGCCGTGGGTGACGCCAATGTCGTTGCCGAGCTGGCGCAGAAGATGGCCGTCAAGGGTTCCGAGGTGGTCAAGACGCTGTTCAAGATGGGCGTGATGGCGACCATCAACCAGACCATCGATCGCGATACCGCGACGCTGGTGGTGGAAGAGCTGGGCCACAAGCCGGTCGATGCCACCGAGAACAATGCCGAGGCGGCACTGGCCGCGCACACCCAGAGCGTGGAACTGGACGGCGAGAAGGAGCCGCGTCCGCCGGTCGTCACCATCATGGGCCACGTAGACCACGGCAAGACCTCGTTGCTGGACTACATCCGTCGCACCAAGGTGGCGTCGGGCGAGGCCGGCGGCATTACCCAGCACATCGGTGCCTATCATGTGAACACGCCGAAGGGCGTGATCACCTTCCTCGACACCCCCGGCCACGCCGCGTTCACCGCGATGCGTGCCCGTGGTGCCCAGTCCACCGACATCGTGGTGCTGGTGGTGGCCGCCGACGACGGTGTGATGCCGCAGACCCAGGAAGCCGTGCAGCACGCGCGGGCGGCCAAGGTGCCGCTGATCGTGGCGCTGAACAAGATGGACAAGGCCGATGCCAATCCGGACCACGTCAAGCAGGGCCTGGCCAATCTGGAGGTGATTCCGGAAGACTGGGGCGGCGACACCATGTTCGTGCCCGTCTCGGCGAAGACCGGCATGGGTATCGACGAACTGCTCGATGCCGTCTCGGTGCAGGCCGAAGTGATGGAGCTGACAGCGGTACAGGACGGCCCGGCATCGGGTGTGGTGATCGAGTCCAGCCTGGACAAGGGCCGTGGCCCGGTGGCGACGGTGCTGGTGCAGCAGGGTACGCTGAAGCGCGGCGACTTCGTGGTCTGCGGCGTGGAATATGGCCGCATGCGCGCGCTGGTCGACGAGACCGGCAAGACTGTGCAGGAAGCCGGTCCGTCGATTCCGGTGCAGGTGCTTGGCCTTTCCGGCGTGCCGGAAGCCGGTGACGACTTTGTCGCCGTGGCCGACGAGAAGCTTGCCAAGCAGGTGGCCGCCGAGCGCCAGCAGAAACGCCGCGAGACGCGTCTGGTCAGCAAGGCCAACCGGCTCGAGGACATCATGGCGCAGATGGGCCAGGGTGCCGAACAGCAGACCCTCAACATTCTGGTCAAGGCGGATGTGCAGGGTTCGGTCGAGGCGCTGCGCGAGTCGCTCAGCGCGATCGGCAACGAGAACGTGAAGGTCAACGTGATTTCCGCTGGCGTCGGCGGCATCACCGAATCCGACGCGACCCTGGCGGCGGCATCCAAGGCACTGGTGATCGGCTTCAACGTGCGCGCGGATGCGTCAGCGCGCAAGGTGATCGACACCGCCGGTCTGGACGTGCGTTATTTCTCGATCATCTATGACGTGATCGACCAGGTGAAGCAGGCGGCATCCGGCCTGCTTGGCGTGGAAGTGCGCGAGGAGATCATCGGCGTCGCCCAGGTGCGCGAGGTGTTCCGCAGCTCCAAGTTCGGTGCCGTGGCCGGTTCCATGGTGGTCGAGGGTACGGTCAAGCGGAACAAGCCGATTCGCGTGCTGCGCGACAATACGGTGATCTTCGAGGGCGAACTGGAATCGCTGCGCCGCTTCAAGGATCTGGTGGACGAGGTGCGCAACGGCATGGAATGCGGTATCGCCGTGAAGCAATACAACGACGTCAAGGTCGGCGATCAGATCGAGTGCTTCGAGCGCATCGAGGTGGCTCGTACCCTCTGACGCCTTTGGCGTAGAGTGTGCTGGTCATGTGGTCACGGATGGCCGCACGTGGAGCGATGGCGATGCCATCGCTCCGCCGAAGGCGGGTAGGGTGTCAGCCCGACTCGCCGAGCCATGGGCGTGCAGGGCTGCACTTCCATGGCATAGATATAGATAACGAGCCGAGGCTCCTGAGTTTTCCATCGCGATACAGATCATGCCATCCCGAGATTTCAAACGTACCGACCGTGTAGGCGCCGAGCTCCGTCGTGAGATCGGGCTGCTGGTGCATGCCGCCGTGCGTGACCACGGCCTGCCTTCGGCCAGCGTGTCGGACGTCGAGGTCACCCGGGACCTGGACTGGGCCACCATCTGGGTCACCGCGTTGCTGCCGCAGCAGTCCGCCGAGGTGGTCAAGGGACTCAATGGCATGGCGGGCGAGTTCCGTCGTGCGCTGTCGCGCAGCATGCGGCTTCGCCGCGTGCCCGAGCTACGCTTCAAGTACGACGACTCGATGGACAAGGGCGAGCGTATCGATGCGCTGCTGCGCAAGGACGCGCAGAGCCACCCGCACGACGAAGGCGATGCCTGAGTACGTCGGGTCCGCTGTTCCGTGAGTCAGTTTCGTCATCGCATCCGTTTCCGCGACCTGCACGGCATCGTGCTGCTCGACAAGCCGGAAGAGATCAGTTCCAACCAGGTGCTGCAGGTGGTCAGGCGCTTGCTGCGCGCGGCCAAGGGCGGTCATACCGGTGCGCTCGATCCGTTGGCCACCGGCCTGCTGCCGCTGTGCTTCGGCGAGGCGACCAAGCTGGCACACAGCCTGCTGGGTTCGCGCAAGGCCTACCTGGCCGAATGCCGGTTGGGGGTGACGACTACGACGGCCGATCGCGAAGGCGAGGTGCTGCAGCAGCGCGAGGTGCCGGTGCTCGACGATGCCGCACTGGAGGCTGCACTGGAGCCATTCCGGGGACGCATTACCCAGGTTCCGCCGGTCTATTCCGCGCTGAAGCAGGGTGGTGAGCCGCTGTATGTGAAGGCACGGCGAGGCGAGGAAGTCGAGGTTCCGCCGCGTGAGGTGGATATTCATCGGCTGGTTTGCGAGGAGCGCACGTTCGATACCCTGCGACTGCATGTGGAGTGCGGTTCAGGGACCTATATCCGCAGTCTGGCTGCGGATCTGGGCGAGCGACTGGGTTGTGGCGCGCACCTGGTGGCATTGCGACGGTTGTGGGTCGATCCGTTCCTGGAGCCGGCGATGGTGACGCTGGAGCAGCTGCAGCAGGCCGCCGAGGAGGGTGAACCGGCGCTGGAGCGCTGGGTGTTGCCGGTGGAAGCCGGCGTGGCCCATTTCCCCAGTCTGCGTCTCAATGCCGCCGAGAGTCTGGCTTTGACACAGGGGCGCCAGATCACCCCGGTGGCGCCGACGACACCCGGTCGGCAGCATGCCGCGCTGGCCGATGACGGCCGCCTGCTGGCCCTGGTCGAGCCGGACGGAACCGGCCGTCTGAGCATCGTGCGGGGGTTCAATCTGCCGCCGCGAACGGTTTGAGCAGAGGTTGTCGCCTTCGGTCTTGTTGCAATGTGCTTGCACTCGTTAGAATACGATGCTTGCACATCCATGTTTCATTCAACTGACGAAGCTTGCGCAACACCACCGCGCGGTGGTGTTGCGCAAGCTTCGTATCGCTTTTCGAGGAAAGGTACCCATGTCTCTCACTGCAGAACAGACCGGCAAGATCATTGCTGAATACGGCCGCGTGCCGAACGATACCGGTTCGCCGGAGGTGCAGGTGGCCCTGCTGTCGGCCCGCATCGAACATCTCACCGAGCACTTCAAGACCCACAAGCAGGACCATCATTCCCGTCGTGGCCTGTTGCAGCTGGTTAACCGCCGCAAGAGCCTGCTCTCCTACCTGAAGGATCGTGATCTGGCCCGCTACCAGAGCCTGATCGAACGCCTCGGCTTGCGTCGTTAATCAGAAGGGACATCGAACATGGCGAAAGTAACCAAGTCATTCCAGTACGGTAATCACGAAGTCACACTGGAGACGGGCGAAATCGCCCGCCAGGCGTCCGGTGCCGTTTTGGTCAGCATGGGCGGCACCGTGGTGCTGGTTTCCGTGGTGGCGGCAGCGAAGCCGCGCGAGGGGCAGGACTTTTTCCCGCTCACCGTCGATTACGTCGAGAAGTTCTATTCCGCCGGTCGCATCCCGGGCGGCTTCTTCAAGCGTGAAGGCCGTCCGACCGAGAAGGAAACGCTGACCTCGCGTCTGATCGATCGTCCGGTGCGTCCGCTGTTCCCGGAAGAATTCAAGAACGAAGTGCAGGTGATCGCCCAGGTCGTCTCGCTGAATCCCGAGGTCGACGGCGACATTCCGGCGATGATCGGTGCCTCCGCGGCGCTGAGCCTTGCCGGCATTCCATTCAAGGGCCCGATCGGTGCTGCCCGCGTCGGCTACGCCAACGGTCAGTATCTGCTGAACCCGAGCGCGACCGAGCTGAAGAGCTCCGAGCTGGACCTGGTGGTTGCCGGTACCAGCGGTGCGGTGCTGATGGTGGAGTCCGAGGCCAAGCTGCTGTCCGAGGAAGTGATGCTCGGCGCGGTGGTGTTCGGTCACCAGCAGATGCAGACCGCCATCCGCGCGATCGCCGAGCTGGCTGCCGAAGCCGCCAAGCCGTCGTGGGACTGGCAGGCGCCGGCCCGCAACGAGTCGCTGGTCGCCGCGCTGAAGGGTGCCGTGGGCGACAAGCTCGAGCAGGCCTTCCAGGTGCGCGACAAGATCCAGCGCCGTGACGCGATCGCCTCGATCAAGTCCGAGGTGATGGAAGCGCTGGCCGCACAGGCCGAGCAGCATGGCTGGGCTTCCGCCGAGCTGGCCAAGGAGTTCGGCGAGCTGGAATACCGCACCATGCGCGACAGCGTGCTGAAGACCAAGGTGCGCATTGACGGCCGCGGCCTGGAAGACGTGCGTCCGATCACCGTGCGCGTGGGTGTACTGCCGCGCACGCATGGTTCGGCGCTGTTCACCCGTGGCGAGACCCAGGCACTCGTGGTCGCCACGCTGGGCACCGCGCGTGACGCGCAGATCATCGACGCGCCGGAAGGCGAGTCGAAGGATCCGTTCCTGTTCCACTACAACTTTCCGCCGTTCTCGGTGGGCGAGACCGGCCGTTTCGGTGCGCCGAAGCGCCGTGAGATCGGCCACGGCCGCCTCGCCAAGCGCGGTGTGCAGGCGGTCAAGCCGGGCATGGACGAGTTCCCGTACGTGATCCGCGTGGTCTCGGAGATCACCGAGTCGAACGGTTCCTCGTCGATGGCTTCGGTGTGCGGTTCCTCGCTGGCCATGATGGATGCCGGCGTGCCGCTGAAGGCGCCGGTGGCCGGCATCGCGATGGGCCTGGTCAAGGAAGAAAGCGACTTTGTCGTGCTGAGCGACATCCTCGGCGACGAGGACCACCTCGGCGACATGGATTTCAAGGTGGCCGGTACCGCCGAAGGTGTGTCCGCGCTGCAGATGGACATCAAGATCGACGGCATCACCGAAGAGATCATGAAGGTGGCGCTGGCCCAGGCCAAGCGCGGTCGCCTGCATATCCTCGGCGAAATGGCCAAGGCGATCAGCGAGCCGCGTGCCGAGATGAGCGAGTACGCTCCGCGCCTGCTCACGGTCAAGATCCACCCGGACAAGATCCGCGAGGTCATCGGCAAGGGCGGCGCCACCATCCGCTCGATCACCGAAGAGACTGGCGCCACCATCGACATCAGCGACGACGGCACCGTGGTGATCGCCTCGGTCAACCGCAGCGCGGCCGATGCGGCGAAGAAGCGCATCGAGCAGATCGTGTCCGACGTCGAGCCGGGCCGCATCTACGAGGGCAAGGTCGCCAAGCTGATGGACTTCGGTGCGTTCGTCACCATCATGCCGGGCAAGGACGGTCTGGTGCACGTCTCGCAGATCTCCAACGAGCGCGTCGAGAAGGTTTCCGACAAGCTGAAGGAAGGCCAGATCGTCAAGGTCAAGGTGCTGGAAGTGGACAAGCAGGGCCGTATCCGCCTGTCGATGAAGGCGGTGACCGAGGACGAGGGCGCCGACGCCTGATCCAGGTCGCCAGCAACGGCTACCGTGTAGTTCGCAAGGCCCGGGTTCACCGGGCCTTGCGCGTTTCCGGGGTATGCTTTTGCTACGATGTCCACAGGTTTGGATCAAGGAGGCCGGCATGGCCGATCAGGCAAGCGATTTCCTGAAGGACTGGCAGGCGATGGCCAAGGAATCGTGGGATGCGTGGATGCGTCGCACGGCACAGCCACAAGCCGCCAGCAACCCATTCGCTGCAGGTTTCACCGGCCCGGATGAACTGCTCGCACAGGGCATGGCCGGTGCCAAGGCCTATATGGACTGGCTGCAGAACGGTGTGGTGGGCTCCAACGTGCCGCCGCCACCTTCGAACTGGATCCAGCAGATGCAGCAGATATTCGGCCAGGCCATGGCGGGCAGCGCCGGACAGCCTTTCGGGCAAGGCTTTCCGCCTGCGGGCATGCCTGGTATGTCTGGCATGCCGCCAGGCATGTTTGCCGGCCATGCCGCACCGTGGGAGTCATGGTGGTCGAATCCGCCACAGGGCATGCCAGGTGTCGAGCCGGTAGCGGCCTTCGGCTATACGCGCGAGCAGCAGTTGCAGCAGCAAGCGCTGGCTGCGGCCATGGCCGAATACTTGGAGACCATGGCTCGCTACCAGGCGCTGATGCAGAAGGTCCATGCACAGGGCTCGGCCGTGATGCAGCAGAAATTCGAGCAGCTTGCGGTGGCCGGCCAGTCGGTCCAGTCGATGAAGGCGCTTTACGATCTGTGGGTCGATGCCATTGAGGAGGCGTTTGCGGAACTGGCGCTTTCCGACGAGTTCCGCGAAGCCTTCGGTGCCATGAGCAATGCGCAGATGCGCCTGCGCCAGCAGCAGCAGCAGCAGATCGAGCAGTGGTGCAGTGAGCAGGGCATTCCCACCCGCAGCGAAGTGAATACGCTGGGGCAGCGCCTGCAGGAGCTGCGTCGGGAGCTGCGAACCCGTGAATCTGCCGCCGTCGTGGCAGGCCTCCGCGAGGAATTGGCAGCGCTCAAGCGTCGCCTTGAACAGGCAGAGGCCCGGTCGGTGCCGACCGTGAAAGCGGCTGCCCGGCCAGCCGCCGGCAAGACGGCGAAAGCCACCTCGACCCGACGCAAGGCCACCACGACCCGTCGCAGCCAGGCCGCCGGCCGCCGCAAGTAGGAGTTCCCGTGTCCGTCACCAGCCCACTGCACATCGATCCGCTCCAGGCCGTACAGGAGATGGCGGCCTTCCAGCGCAAACTGGCCGCCGGCATTCCGCGGCTGCGTGGTGTTTCCGAGCCCGACTATGCCGGTACCCCGCGCGAGGCGGTCTACCGGGAAGACAAACTCACGGTCTGGCACATGCGCGGCGAGCGCGAACCGACCGCGAAAACCCCAATTCTCATTGTCTACGCGCTGGTCAACACGGTCTGGATGACCGACCTGCAGCAGGACCGCTCGCTGGTGCGCAACCTGCTTGCCCAGGGTGAGGACGTCTACCTGATCGACTGGGGTTACCCGGATGGTGCCGACCGCTGGCTGACCCTCGACGATTACCTCAACGGTTATCTCGACCGCTGCGTCGACGCGGTGCGCGCCTTGCACGGACTGGATGCGGTCAACCTGCTGGGTATCTGCCAGGGCGGCGCGTTCTCGCTGTGCTACACGGCGATGCATCCGGAAAAAGTGCGCAACCTGGTCACCATGGTCACGCCGGTGGATTTCCGCACGCCGGACAACATGCTTTCGCACTGGGTGCAGAACATCGACGTGGACCGCTTCGTCGACACGCTGGGCAATGTTCCCGCGGAACTGATGAACTGGGTCTACCTGATGCTCAAGCCATTGCGGCTGACGCAGCAGAAGTACGTGAACCTGGTCGATATCCTGGACAAGCCCGTGGAGCTGGAGAACTTCCTGCGCATGGAGCGCTGGATCTTCGACTCGCCTGACCAGGCCGGCGAGGCATTCCGCCAGTTCATCAAGGATTTCTACCAGGGCAACAAGCTGGCCAGGGGAACGCTGGAGATCGGCGACCGACCGGTCGACCTGGGCATGATCACCCAGCCGGTGCTCAACATCTATGCCGAGCAGGATCACCTGGTGCCACCGGATGCATCGCGTGCACTGGCTCGTCATGTCGGCACCACCGACTACACCGAGCTGGCGTTCAAGGGCGGGCATATCGGCATCTACGTGTCGGGTCGCGCACAGCGTGATGTACCGCCGGCGATCCACCGCTGGCTGCGTGACCGCGATTGATCAACCAGGAGCATTTCGAATGGCCAATCGCTTGTACCGCTCGCGTACCGATCGCAAGCTCGCCGGTGTCTGCGGCGGCCTGGCCGCGTTTCTTGGCTGGGATCCCACCCTGGTCCGCGTGCTGTGGATCGTGTTGACCCTGCTCGGCGGCTCGGGTGTGCTGATCTACCTGATCCTATGGCTCGCCATGCCCGATGGCTGAGTGCTCTTCCCTGATATCAAGAGAACCGATGGACTACGAACGATACGACCGCATCCGTGCCGTGCAATGGTGCGGCGACTACCTGCGGCTGCTTGACCAGCGGCTGCTGCCGCAGCAGGAACAATGGATCGAATGCCGTGATGCTTCGGCGGTGACGCAGGCGATCCGCGACCTGGTCGTCCGCGGTGCACCGGCGATCGGCATCGCGGCGGCATGGGGTGTGGTGCTGGCCGCGCAGCAGGCACAACCGCTGGAGCCGGCACTGGCCATGCTGCGGGCGGCACGTCCGACCGCGGTGAACCTGATGTGGGCGCTGGACCGCATGAAGTCGCGCATCGAGACGGGTAACGATGCGGCAGGCCTGGCGCTGGAGGCACAGGCGATCCAGGACGAGGACCTGGCCGCCAACCGCCGCATGGGCGAGTTGGGTGCGGCGCTGATCGCGCCGCATTCCGGTGTACTGACCCATTGCAATACCGGCTCGCTGGCGACCGCCGGTTTCGGCACGGCGCTCGGTGTGATCCGGGCTGGCGTCGCGGCCGGTTCCATCGAACGCGTCTACGCCGGCGAAACACGTCCCTGGCAACAGGGCGCACGCTTGACCATGTACGAACTGGTCCGCGACGGCATCCCCGCCCAGCTCATCGCCGATTCGGCGGCAGCCCACCTGATGCGCTCCGGCGCCGTGCAATGGGTGATCGTCGGTGCCGACCGCATCGCGGCCAATGGCGATACCGCCAACAAGATTGGTACCTACCAGCTCGCCATTGCCGCGCGCCATCATGGCGTGAAGTTCATGGTGGTGGCGCCATCCTCCACCGTGGACATGGCGACATCGTCTGGCGAGGTCATCGAGATCGAGCTGCGCGACCCGGCCGAATTGCTGTCGACCGCGGGCCGGCGCACCGTGGTCGAGGGCGCGCAGGCATGGAACCCGGTATTCGACGTGACGCCGGCAAGCCTGATCGATGCGATCGTGACCGAGCGGGGCGTGATCGAGCAACCTGACGAGACCGCCATGCGCAAGGTCTTTGGTTGATGAAGATGCGGCGAGAAATCGCCTTGTTCGCGGTGGGTGGCGCCATCGGTTTTGTGGTTGATGCCAGCATCCTGCAGCTGCTGGTCTGGCTGTTCGATGCCAACCCCTATATAGCGCAGATCTTCGCCTTTCTGGTGGCAGCCACGGCGACCTGGTGGTGGAACCGCAGTCGGACCTTTGCGGCCCGCGCCAGTGGGCGTTCGCTGCTCGGCGAATGGATGCACTGGATGGTCCTGATGGGGGCCGGTGCCGCCGTCAACTATGCCGCCTATGCCGGCAGCCTGCTGCTGTTTCCTGCCTGGCATCGATGGCCCGTGCTGGCCGTCGCGGTAGGTTCGGTCGTGGCTGCCATGGTGAATTACACCAGTGCCCGCATCATCCTTTTCAAGAAGACCAAAATGGCTTCTTAACTCGTTGAATTTAAAGCGCGTTTTTGAGATGAAAAATGCGCGTCTGTGCTACAATTCCACGATTGTACGAGGTGTTCCGGCGGAGCATGGCGCCGGACTTCATGTGTGTGCCATGCCGCACCCATCTCGTGCTCCGTCAGACACTCCCAGGGAAGCCGATTGATGGCAGAACTCGCCAAAGAAGTCATTCGCGTCAATATCGAAGACGAGATGCGCCAGAGCTACCTCGACTACGCCATGAGCGTGATCGTGGGGCGCGCACTCCCCGATGTCAGGGACGGCCTCAAGCCTGTGCATCGCCGCGTCCTGTTCGCCATGAACGAGCTGGGCAACGTCTGGAACAAGCCGTACAAGAAATCGGCGCGCGTGGTCGGTGACGTCATCGGTAAATACCACCCGCACGGCGATTCCTCGGTCTACGATGCGATCGTGCGCATGGCGCAGCCCTTCTCGCTGCGTTACATGTTGGTCGACGGCCAGGGCAACTTCGGTTCGGTGGACGGCGACAGCGCTGCCGCGATGCGTTACACCGAAGTACGCATGTCGCGGCTCACTCACGAGCTGCTGGCCGATATCGACAAGGACACCGTCGACTTCGGGCCGAACTACGACGAAAGCGAGCAGGAACCGCTGGTACTGCCGACGCGTGTGCCTAACCTGCTGGTCAACGGTTCGGCCGGTATCGCGGTCGGCATGGCCACCAACATCCCGCCGCACAACCTCAGCGAGGTCGTTGCCGCCACCATCGCGCTGATCGATACGCCCGAGTTGTCGATCGAGCAGCTGATGGAGTACATCCCCGGACCGGACTTCCCCACCTGCGGCATCATCAACGGCGCCGCCGGCATCGTCGAAGCCTACCGCACCGGCCGTGGCCGCATCCTGGTGCGTGCGAAGGCCGAGATCGAAACGGAGTCCAACGGACGCGAGACGATCATCGTCCACGAGATTCCCTACCAGGTGAACAAGGCGCGGCTGATCGAAAAGATCGCCGAGCTGGTCAAGGAAAAGAAGATCGAGGGCATCAGCGAGCTGCGCGACGAGTCCGACAAGGACGGCATGCGCATCGTCATCGAGATCCGCAAGGACGCGATGGCCGACGTGGTGCTCAACAACCTGTTCCAGCAGACCCAGCTGCAGGTCACCTTCGGCATCAACATGGTGGCGCTGGCCGATGGCCAGCCGCGCCTGCTGAACCTGAAGGAGATCCTCGAAGCCTTCATCCGCCACCGGCGCGAGGTGGTCACCCGCCGAACCATCTTCGAGCTGCGCAAGGCACGGGCCCGCGCCCACATCCTGGAAGGCCTGACCGTCGCGCTGGCGAACATCGACGAGATGATCGAGCTGATCAAGACCTCGGCTTCGCCGCAGGAAGCGCGCGAGCGCATACTTGCGCGCAAGTGGGAGCCGGGCATGGTCGGTGCGCTGTTGTCGGCAGCCGGCGCCGAAGCGTCCCGTCCCGAGGACATGGATCCGCGCGACGGCCTCAAGGCCGACGGCTACCAGCTTTCCGAGACGCAGGCGCAGGAGATCCTGGCGATGCGCCTGCATCGCCTGACCGGCCTTGAGCAGGAAAAGCTGTCCGACGAGTACCGCCAGATCCTCGAAGTCATCCGTGGCCTGATCGAGATCCTGGAGAACCCCGAACGCCTGCTGCAGGTGATCCGCGAGGAGCTCGAGGCGATCAAGGCCGAATACGGCGACGCGCGGCGCACCGAGATCCAACCGTCGCAGGAAGACCTCGACGTGCTCGACCTGATCGCACCCGAAGACGTGGTGGTCACGCTGTCGCACACCGGTTACGTGAAGCGCCAGCCGGCCAGCCTCTATCGTGCCCAGCGCCGCGGCGGCAAGGGCCGCTCGGCGTCGGCGCTGAAGGACGAGGATGTGGTCGAGCAGCTGTGGGTGGTCAACACGCACGATACCCTGCTTACCTTCACCAGCACGGGCAGGGTCTACTGGGTCAAGGTCTACCAGATGCCGGAAGCCGGCCCCGGTGCCCGCGGCAAACCGATGGTGAACCTGCTGCCGCTGGGCGAGGGCGAAAAGGTGCAGGCGGTCGTGCCGGTGCGCGAGTACAGCGAGGACCGCTTCGTGTTCTTCGCGACCAAGAGCGGCACGGTGAAGAAGACGCCGTTGACTGAGTTCGCCTTCCAGTTGCAGAAGGGCAAGCAGGCGATCAACCTGGCCGAGGGTGACGCGCTGGTCAACGTCGAACTCACCGATGGCAACAGCGACGTGCTGCTGTTCGCCTCCAACGGCAAGGTCAACCGTTTCGACGAGAACACCGTGCGCTCGATGGGCCGCACGGCCACGGGCGTGCGCGGCATGAAGCTGGCCGATGACGCCGAAGTGGTGTCGATGATCGTGGCGGCCGAGGGGGACATCCTTACTGCCACCGCCCGCGGTTACGGCAAGCGCACCGCGCTCGATGAGTTCCCGAAGAAGGGGCGTGGCACGCAGGGTGTGATCGGTATCCAGTGCTCGGATCGCAACGGCGCGCTGGTTGCCGCGGTGCAGGTGACCGAGGCGCACGAACTGATGTTGATTTCCAACCAGGGCACGCTGGTGCGTACCCGTGTGGCGGAAGTCTCGCAGCTCAGTCGCAACACCCAGGGCGTCACGCTGATCAAGCTGCCGACGGACGAGACACTGGTGAGCGTGGTCCGGCTCGATGCCGACGAGGACGTCGACAGCGATGTCGAGTCCGATGTTCCGCCGACGGATCCGGTTGGTGACGCCGCTGCAGACGGAGAGGCGCCGGCGCCGCAGGAATAACGCCGCTCTGGATGTCCGAAACACGAACCCCGGCGCAAGCCGGGGTTTTTCGTCTCTACGGTCCGGGCATCAGCCGTTCCGCCGATGCGTTCAGGCTCGACTCAGGCCCCATCGCCGACGGCAGTCAGCATGGCCTCTGCGCTGGAGACACGAAACTCGCCTGGCGCCTCCACATGCACCTGGCGCACCGTGCCGTTGTCCACATACAGGGCGAAGCGGCGGGCCCGCATGCCCATGCCATAACCGCTCCCGTCCAGTTCCAGGCCCAGGCTGCGGGTGAAGGCGGCGTTGCCGTCGGCAAGCAGCAGCAGGCCCGGCGGGACATGCTGTGCGGCAGCCCACGCCTGCATCACGTAGGCATCGTTGACCGACAGGCACATCACCTCGATACCGCGTGCCTGGAACTCGGCATGGTGCTGCACGTAGCCGGGCAGGTGCTTGTTCGAACAGGTCGGCGTGAAGGCGCCTGGTACGGCGAACAGCACCACCCTGCGTCCGGCGAAGAGATCGCCGGTGCGCGCCGTGCGGATGTCGCCGTCGACCACGCGGATTTCGACATCGGGCAGGCTCTGTCCGGGCGGGATACTCATACGAGGCGCTCCATGGCATGTGCGGCCCTGCATCCTAACCCAACGCTGTCAGGTGCGGTTTCGCACCGATGACGGATCAACCGAGGGCGCGCACTTTGCCGTCGTTGCAATCGACGGGATGTCCTGGCGAAATCGTATGGGTCTGGCGGATGTCGACAACCTTGCCGGCATGGATCAGGAACCAGATTGTCTGCGGTCCGATGTCCATGCCATAGGCATTCGATGCGCTGATCATTGCGCAGACCGACCAGCCGTACACCTTGCGTGCGTGCTCGAGTGTCCATTCCCTGCGTGGTCTAGAGACATGTCCGAAGCGCAGCATCTCGGGATGGCTGAAGTTCTGTTCGCTCCATGACCGCACCAGGGACTGGTAGTCCGGTGGATAGGCTCCGAAATCGGCACCTGCCGGAAGTGCAAGTCCGCCTGCTGGCCGTGCACTTCCTGTTGTGCTGAAGGCCGCGAGCAGGATGGCAGGGAGTACGCAAAGTGTTTTGATTTTCCTCATGTTCGTAGTGTACGGAGGGCCTGTCTGAGTCGTCCACGCGGTACGTCACGCATTCGAACGTGGTCGATCGTGGCTGCATCAGAAAAGGTGTGCAAAAGATCCTTTCCATGCACCTTGAATCGTGCTAGGCGGGACCTATCTCTGGGGCATGCGGCGGCGTCGCCGCGACCCTACAGAGGAGCAACTGCAATGACCATTACCCGTCACGTTTCCTGGGGCATGCCCCGTGATGCCCAGGCATTCCGCCAGGCGTTCGAGCGTTTTCTCGGCCAGGAAGAGAACGACCAGTCCAATGTGGTGACCAGCCAATGGGCTCCGCAGGTGGACATCAAGGAGGAAGAAAAGCGCTTCGTGATCTTTGCCGATGTGCCCGGTGTCGACCCGGCGTCGATCGAAGTGAACATGGACAAGGGCATTCTCACCATCAAGGGCGAGCGTGCGCTGGAAGCCGGCGAACAGGTGGGCCGGTTTACCCGCCAGGAGCGCCAGCACGGCACCTTCCATCGCCGTTTCAGCCTGCCGGACAGTGCCGATGCCGAAGGCATCACGGCGACGGGCCGGCACGGTGTGCTGGAAATCTCGATCCCGAAGAAGCCGGAGTCCTCGCCGCGCCGCATCACCATCAATACCAGTCATTGATCGTCCGGGAACGCCGTTTCCACCCATAATCCGTTGCGGGGCGGAGGGGAACGGCGGTTGCGGGGGCGGCCTGCGGCGGGCAATGATCCGTCGTGGGCCGCCTGTTGATTGGCGATCCGACATGCCTGGGAGCGGCTGTGGAATTCAAAGACTATTACGACATCCTTGGCGTAAAGCCCGATGCCAGCGAGGCCGAGATCAAGACGGCCTATCGCAAGATGGCGCGCAAGTACCATCCGGACAAGAACAAGGATGCGGGTGCCGAAGACAAGTTCAAGGCGGCCAACGAAGCGCAGGAGGTGCTGCTGGATGCCGAGAAGCGCCGTGCGTACGACCAGCTGCGTGCGGGAGGCTATCGCGGTGGCGAACAGTTCCGTCCGCCGCCTGACTGGGGCCAAGGCCAGGGCCAGAGCTTCGAGTTCGGCGAAGGCGGCGATTTCAGCGATTTCTTCGAAAGCCTGTTCGGCCGCGCGTCGGCTGGCAGCCCGCATGGCCCACAGGGGCATGCCAGGGCCCGCCGCGGGCGTGATGTGCAGGCGCAGGTGCAGATCGACCTGCAGACAGCCTTCGATGGCGGCCGCACGCGGCTGGCCATGCACGACAGCAGCGGTGGGGAGCGTGTGCTGGAAGTGAAGATTCCGGCCGGTATCCAGTCGGGACAGGTGATCCGCCTGGCGGGGCAGGGACATCCGGGGGCGGGCGGTGCTTCCAACGGCGATCTTCTACTGGAAGTCGGTATTCGCGACAGCGCCCGCTTCAAACTCGACGGTCGCAACGTGTTGCACGTGCTGCCGATTGCACCCTGGGAGGCCGCACTGGGCGCCACGGTGGCGGTGCCGACCCTGGCAGGCACCGTGGACCTGCGCATCCCGGCGGGCTCGCAGTCAGGGCGCAAGCTGCGGCTGAAGGGGCGTGGCATGCCGGGAGCGACACCTGGCGATCAACTGGTGGAGCTGTCGATACGTGCGCCAGAGGCCGAGAACGACCAGCAGCGTGCTGCATACGCGGCCCTGCAGACGGCGTTCCCCAGCTACGATCCGCGCCGCTAGCAAACGCCGTATCGATGCAGTCCGACCAACAAAAACCCCGGCCTCGGCCGGGGTTTTTGTTGAGGCGTATCTTGATAAGGCAGATCTCGAACGAAGCTGCTTCAGGACGGCAGCAGGTCCTTTAGCGTAGCGACCAGTTCGTCTTCCTTGATCGGTTTGGTCACGTAGGCCTTGGCGCCCTGGCGCATGCCCCAGACCTTGTCCGTTTCCTGGTCCTTGGTGGTGACCAGGACGACAGGGATGTGCGAGGTGGACGGGTCCTTGTTGATGGTGCGGGTGGCCTGAAAACCATTGAGGTTGGGCATGACCACGTCCATCAGGATCAGGTCCGGTAGCTCGCGCTTGGCGACTTCCACGCCAGCGGCACCGTCTTCGGCGGTCAAGGTCTCATGGCCGAGCTTTTCGACGATGCGCTTCAGGCCCAGGAGCTGCGACGGCGAATCGTCGACGATCAGAATGCGTGCCATAAGGTGGTTGTCCCCTTGTTGATTCAGTGGATTCTATGCCGCCGGAGCGGCCCTTCCAAGCGTATGTTTTCAGCTACCCGCGATGCGTACCAGCGTACGGCCGAATGACTTTCCGGCCAGCATGCGCTCGAACACCTCGGGCAGCCCGTCGAGTGTTGCTTCCTGCGTGGCGATACGGTCCAGATGGCCGGGCTTCCATGCCCCGGCCAGGTGCTCCCATACCCGTTCACGCTGATCGCGGGCCGTGCCGGCCGATGCCACGCCGAGCAGGTTCACGCCGCGAATGATGAAAGGCATGACGGTACTTTCGAAGGCAATGCCGCCGGCGTTGCCGCAGATGGCCACATTGCCGTAAGGCGCGATCAGCGGCAATAGACCGGCGAGCATGGCGCCGCCCACGTTGTCCAGCGCGCCGCCGAAACGCGCCGAATCCATCGGCTTGCCGCTGAAGGCCAACTGGTGCCGGTCGATGCATTCGGCGGCGCCCAGCGACTTCAGGAAATCGAAGTGGTCGGCCTTGCCGCTGATGGCATGCACTGTGTAGCCGGCGCGGCTGAAGATGTCGATCGCCAGCATACCGACGCCGCCGCTGGCGCCAGTCACTGCGATCGGGCCAAGCTCAGGCGTCTGCCGGTTGTCCTGCATGTGCAGCAGGGCCAGTGCGGCGGTGAAGCCGGCGGTGCCCAGGATCATGCTCTCGCGCAGGTCCAGCCCGGACGGCAGGGGAATCGCCCAGCGGGCATCGAGCCGTGCGTACTCCGCATAACCGCCATCGCGCGTTTCGGACAGGTCACTGCCGGTGCACAGCACGGCATCGCCCTCCTTGAAGGCCGGGTCTGTCGAAGCGATCACGTGGCCGGCCAGGTCGATGCCGCCATTCAGCGGGTGGCGGCGCAGGATCCGGCCCTTGCCGGTGCCTGCAAGCGCGTCCTTGAAGTTCACCGACGACCAGGCGACCCGTACCAGCACTTCGCCAGGGCTGAGCTCGCCGGTGTCCATTTCCTCGATGGATGCGCGGTAACCGGCATCGTCGTTGTGGATACGCAGGGCGCGAAAGCGGGTCATGGCAACTCCGGTAATGCGGTTCAGGCTTCGACGCTGTCGCGGTCGATCCATTTGGGCTGGTAACTACCCTGGTAGTGCTGCATCCAGTCGAACAACGCATTCATGTCGTCGCCGAACCAGATGCTCTCGCGTTGTTCCGCGCGCACGAAATGTTCGCCGACCATGTGATCCATCATCCCGCGCAGGTCGCGGTAGTAGTCGCGCACGTCGAGAAAGGCGCATGGATAGCGGTGCAGGCCAAGCTGCGCCCAGGTCAGCATCTCGAACATTTCGTCCATGGTGCCGAAGCCGCCGGGCAGGGCGACGAAGGCGTCCGACAGTTCGAACATGCGGGTCTTGCGCTGGTGCATGGTGTCGACCACCACCAGTTCGCTGAGGCCTGCATGCGCGACTTCGCGCTCGACCAGCTGGCGCGGAATCACGCCGGTGACCTTGCCGCCACCCGCGAGCACCGCGTCGGCCACGATACCCATCAGGCCCACGTTGCCGCCGCCGTAGACCAGGGTGATGCCGCGGCGTGCCATCTCGGCACCGAAACGGCGGGCCTGCTCGGCATACTCGGGATGCTGGCCGCTGCTGGAGCCGCAGTAGACGCAAAGGGCATTGGGCTGGGGCATAGGGCGGGAAGTGGGCTGGGATGGGGGAGAGGTCAAAGTGGGCGAGCGACGGATCGGAACCCGCGGCTGAAATCAAACGGCCCGCCCATGTTGCCACGAGCGGGCCGCTGACGACCGGTCCGGAGGGCGCTCAGTTGCCCTTGTGGATGGCGCGCTTATCGACCGACAGGGCCGCTTCGTGCACCGCCTCGGACAGCGTCGGATGCGCATGGACGATGCGGGCCAGGTCTTCGGACGAGCCCTTGAACTCCATCGCCACGACGCATTCGGCGATCAGCTCGGACACGCCCGGGCCGACCATGTGCACGCCGAGGATACGGTCGGTTTCGGCATGGGCCAGCATCTTCACCTGGCCGATCGCCTCGTTCATGGCCACGGCGCGGCCGATGGCGGCAAACGGGAAGGTGCCCACTTTGTAGGGGATGCCTTCGTCCTTCAGCTGCTTCTCGGTCTTGCCGGCCCAGGCGATTTCCGGTTCGGTGTAGATCACCCACGGGATGGTGTCGAAGTTGACGTGACCGGCCTTGCCGGCGATCCACTCGGCCACCGCCACGCCTTCCTCGGAACCCTTGTGGGCCAGCATCGGACCGCGCACGGCATCACCGATCGCCCAGACGCCGTCGACGCCGGTGTGGCAGTGCTCGTCGACCACGATGCGGCCGCGCTCGTCCAGCTTCACGCCGGTATCGTCGGCCAGCAGGCCCGCGGTGTAGGCGCGGCGACCCACGGCGACCAGCAGCTTGTCGACCACCAGGTCGTGTGCGCCGTCCTTGTCCTCGTAGGTGAGGTGGACTTCGTTCTTCTTGACCTCGGCCTTGGCCAGCTTGGCGCCCAGCTTGATGTCCAGGCCCTGCTTGGTGAATTCCTTCAGCGCGATCTTGGCGATGTCCGCGTCGGCGGCGCCCAGGAAGTCGGGCAGGGCCTCGATCACGGTCACTTCGGCCCCCATGCGCTTCCACACGCTGCCCAGCTCCAGCCCGATCACGCCGGCACCGATCACGCCCAGACGCTTGGGTACGTCGGTGAAGTCGAGTGCGCCGGCATTGTCGACGATGTGCTTGCCGTCGAACTTGGCGAACGGCAGTTCGATCGGCACCGAGCCGGAAGCCAGGATCACGTTGGTGGCGCTGATCGTCTGCGTGCTGCCGTCGGTGCCCGTGATCTCGACCTGGTTGCCCTTCAGCAGCTTGCCCTTGCCGAAGAACGGGGTGACCTTGTTGGCCTTGAACAGCTGGCCGATGCCGCCGGTGAACTGCTTGACGATCTTGTCCTTGCGGCCGATGAAGGTGCCCATGTCGACCTTGGCATCCTTCACGCTGATGCCGTGGACCGGCAGGTTGTGCGCAAGGTTCCAGTACTGCCGCGAGGAGTCGAGCAGCGCCTTGGACGGGATGCAGCCCACATTGAGGCAGGTGCCGCCCAGGGCCTGCTTACCGTCCTTGCCGACGAAGGCATCCACGCAGGCGGTCTTCAGGCCAAGCTGCGCGGCGCGGATCGCGGCCACGTAACCGGCGGGGCCGGCACCGATGACGATGACGTCGAATTTGTCGCTCATGGTTGTTCCTTTGCAGCATGTCGCGTCGATGGGAGGCGAGGCATGGAATAAAGCGGGAAAGTTACGGTGAGCGTGGATTGGATCGCACGGCTCACCGTCAGAGCCTCGTTACCTATTTGGTTTGTGAGCGGGTGCTCACAAGCCGAGCAGCATGCGCTGCGGATTCTCCAGCTGATCCTTGATGTCGACCAGGAACAGCACCGCATCCTTGCCGTCGATGATGCGGTGATCGTAGGAGATCGCGATGTACATCATCGGCGCGGCGATCAATTGGCCGTTCTCGACGATGGCGCGCTCCTTGATCGTGTGCATGCCGAGGATCGCGCTCTGCGGTGGGTTCACGATCGGCGTGGACAGCAGCGAACCGAAGGTGCCGCCGTTGGTGATGGTGAAGGTGCCGCCCTGCAGGTCGTCCAGCGAGAGCTTGCCGTCGCGCGCCTTCTTGGCGTAGTTGGCGATGCCCTGCTCGATGTCGGCGAAGCTCATGTCCTGCACGTCGCGCAGCACCGGCGTCACCAGGCCCTTTTCGGTGGACACGGCGATCGAGATGTCCTGGTAGCCGTGGTAGATGATGTCGTTGCCGTCGACCGAGGCATTGATGATCGGATGACGCTTCAGCGCTTCGGCGGTGGCCTTCACGAAGAAGCTCATGAAGCCCAGCTTGATGCCGTGGGTCTTCTGGAACTGCTCGCCCAGCGACTTGCGCATCTTCACCACCTCGGCGAGGTTCACCTCGTTGAAGGAGGTGAGCATCGCGATCGAGTTCTTCGACTGCATCAGGCGCTCGGCGATGCGGGTGCGCATGCGGGTCATCGCCACGCGCTCTTCCGGACGCGCGCCCGGAGTCGGCACGGCGGCCGGTGCGGCAGCACCGCCCTTGCCGTAGTTGACCAGGTCTTCCTTGGTCACGCGGCCGTCACGGCCGGTGCCGGCGACCTTGGCCGGGTCGATGTGTTCCTCGGTGGCCACCCGGCGACCGGCGGGGGACAGCTCGTCCACGCCTGCAGCCGACTTGGCAGCGGCCGGCGCCGGAGCGGCGGCCTTCGGCGCGTCCTGCGCGGCCGGGGCTGCGGCGGGAGCGGGAGCTGCGGCGACGGCGCCTTCCTCGATGATCGCGATCACTTCCTGGCTGTTCACCGTGGCACCGGTCTCCTGGCGGATCTCCTTGATGACGCCGTCGACCGGTGCGGGCACTTCCAGCACCACCTTGTCGGTTTCGAGATCGACCAGGTTCTCGTCGCGCTTCACCGCCTCGCCGACCTTCTTGTACCAGGTGGCGATGGTGGCGTCGGAGACGGACTCGGGCAGGACAGGGACTTTGACTTCGGTGGACATGCTTGTCTTACTCCGCGGAGTGGTCGGTGCCGATCGGCGCAACCAGCGCCTGTTCGACGAGCGCCGTCTGTTCGGCGTTGTGGGTGTTGAGATGGCCTGCGGCCGGGGCCGGCGAGCGTGCGCGTCCCGCGTAGGACAGACTTTGCTTGCTGCCGATGCAGGCCTGCAGGTGATGACGGATCTGGAACCATGCGCCCTGGTTCATCGGCTCTTCCTGGCACCAGATCACTTCCTTGGCGGAAGGATACTTCTCCAGTTCGGCGCTGACTTCCTGGCGCGGGAACGGGTAGAGCTGCTCGACGCGCACGACGGCGACATCGTTGATCTCGCCCTTTTCGGCGGCCTCGAGCAGGTCGTAGTAGACCTTGCCCGAACACAGCACCACGCGCTTGACCTTCTTCGCGGCCAGTTCGCGATGCTCGCCGATCACCAGCTGGAAGCCGCCCTTGGACAGTTCGTCCAGCGACGACACGGCCAGCTTGTGGCGCAGCAGCGACTTCGGCGTCATCACGATCAGCGGCTTGCGCGTCTTGCGCACCATCTGGCGACGGATCATGTGGAAAGCCTGCGCCGGAGTGGTCGGCACGCAGACCTGCATGTTGTCCAGTGCGCACAGCTGCAGGAAGCGTTCCAGGCGGGCGGAGGAGTGCTCAGGACCCTGGCCCTCGTAGCCGTGCGGCAGGAACAGCGCCAGGCCGCACAGGCGATTCCACTTGGCTTCGCCCGAGCTGATGAACTGGTCGATCACCACCTGCGCACCGTTGGCGAAGTCGCCGAACTGGCCTTCCCAGATGTTCAGCGTATCGGGGTCGGTGGTTGCGTGGCCGTATTCGAAGGCCATCACCGCCTCTTCGCTGAGCAGCGAGTCGATCACCTCGACGTCGGCGCCGTCGCGCAGGGTCGCCAGCGGCATGTAGGTGTGGCCATCCTTCTGGTCGTGCAGCACCGCGTGACGGTGGAAGAAGGTACCGCGTCCCGAGTCCTGGCCGACCAGGCGCAGGTTGCTGCCGCCATCGATCAGGGTGGCGTAGGCCAGGTTCTCGGCGAAGCCCCAGTCACCCGGCTGCTCGCCGGCGGCCATCTTGCGGCGGTCGTCGTAGATCTTCGCCACGCGCGACTGCAGGGTCAGGTCGCCGGGCAGGTCGAGCAGCTTGTTGGCCAGCTCCACCAGCTTCTTCTTCGGCACGCCGGTATCGGCCTTGTCCGACAGCTTGCCCTTGAGGAACGGCGTCCAGTCGATGTGGATGTCGTTGTTCGCCGGCACCGTGCTCAGCTCGGTCATCGGCTTGCCGGCCTCGAGGCGCGCGCGGTATTCGTCGAACAGCTTCTGGCCATCGCCCTCGGCGATCACGCCTTCCTTCACTAACTGCTGCGCGTAGAGTTCGCGGGCCGGCGGGCGCTTCTTGATGACCTGGTACATCACCGGCTGGGTGGCCGACGGCTCGTCCGCCTCGTTGTGGCCGTGGCGGCGGTAGCAGACCAGGTCGATCACCACGTCCTTGCGGAAGGTCTTGCGGAACGCATAGGCCAGGCGGGTGACCTCGATCACCGCTTCCGGGTCGTCGCCGTTCACGTGGAAGACCGGCGCGTTGACCATCTTGGCCAGGTCGGTGCAGTACTTGGTGGAACGCGCGTCCTGCGGATTGGAGGTGGTGAAGCCCACCTGGTTGTTCACCACGATGTGCACGGTGCCGCCGATCTTGAAACCGCGCGCCTGCGACATCTGGAACAGTTCCATGTTCACGCCCTGACCGGCCAGCGCGGCATCGCCATGCACCAGTACGGCCAGCGACTGCTGGCGCTCGCTGTCGCGACGACGGACCTGGCGCGCATGCACCGAGCCGGCCACCACCGGGTTGACGATTTCCAGGTGCGAGGGGTTGAACGCCAGCGCCACGTGCACGCCGCCTTCGGGCGTCTTGACGTCGGCGGAGAAGCCCATGTGGTACTTCACGTCGCCGGAGTGCGCGGGGTCGTCGGGATGCTCGAAGCGGCCCTCGAACTCGTCGAACAGGGTCTTCGGCGGCTTGCCGAGAATGTTGACCAGCACGTTCAGGCGGCCGCGGTGGGCCATGCCGATCACCACTTCCTTGATGCCGTTGTCGCCGGCTGCCCGCACCACGTCGTCGATCAACGGGATCAGGCTGTCGCCGCCTTCCAGCGAGAAGCGCTTCTGGCCGACATACTTGGTATGCAGGTAGCGCTCCAGGCCGTCGGCCGCGGTCAGTTCGGCCAGCACCCGCTTCTTGCCCGCGGCGTCCAAACCGGCGCTGCCATTGGCCTGCTCCAGCCGGCTGTAGATCCAGTTGCGCTGGGCGTGGTCGCTGATGTGCATGAACTCGGCACCGATGGTGCCGGTGTACACCTTCTTCAGGCGCGACCACAATTCGCTCAGCTTCAGGCGCTGGCCACCGCCGGCATAGGTGCCGCAGTCGAACTCGGTGTTGAGGTCGGACTCGGCCAGGCCATGGAACGGCAGGCCCAGGTCGGGCGGCGGCAGGCGCTCGACCAGACCCAGCGGATCAAGGTCGGCGCCGAGATGCCCGCGCGAGCGATACGCCGTCAGCAGGCGCAGCACACCGGCCTGCTTGCGCGCATGCTCGTCGCTGACCGGCACGGCCAAGCCTTTGCGTTGCTTTTGTGCGGCCTCTATACGCGCGATGGCCGCGGTATGGGAGACATCTCCCGACTCGCGGCCCTTGAAGGTCTCGAAGTAGCGGCTCCACTCGGCGGGGACCGATGCGGGATCGGCCAGCCAAGCGTCATAGAGGGATTCGACGTAATCGGCGTTACCGCCAGCGAGTTGGGAGGACTCGAAGAACTCGCGAATCAGATTTGTGCTCACGTCACCACCGGCAGGGAAGGGAGTCTTGCAGCGGCCGGATGGGGAGTTCGGCCCGCTGGCGAAAAATCCCGTTAATTATAGCCTGTGGCTGCTGCGACGCGACAACCCGTGCGATCGTCGAATGAGTCTGCGGCGTTCCGATTCAGGCGGGAGACGGTCGAATCGTCCCGCAGCGACGGGTCTGTCCGACCATTTAGGCGGGAATGAGCTTACAGGTCAATTGCTTGCAGCTCGCGGGCGCGCACGGAGCGTTCCCACATGCCGTCGAACTGCTGGCGCAGCGGAATCTGGCCGGGCCGGTCGCTGCGGGAACAGCGCCCCTGTGGCTGGCGCGCGTCGGGCAGAAACAGGTAGCCGCCTGCGTCGCCGAGCAGCCAGGCCGAGGCACAGGCGCGATCGGTGTCTTCCACCGGAGTGCGTATCTGCAGGACGCTCGGCAGGCGCTGGGCCAGCCCGATCAGGCGGTGATCGTCGCGGATGGCTGTGGCGGTGTCGTGCAGCAGCAGGCGGATTTCCGCGCCGCGGCCGCTGGTTGCGATGCGGCGCAGCTCGTCGAGTTCGGCCGGGCTGCCGAAGATCTCCGGCGTCAGCGCGGGAACGTGGATCAGCAGCTGACGCCGGGTGTCGACCAGCAACTGCAACCGGGCTGCCGCGACGGCATCGCGGCCATCCAGCGTGGTCGAGCGTTCGGTGTTGGCATCCGAGTCGGTTGCGCTCATCGACGGCGTGGCTTGTGCGGGACCAGATGGCCGGCATTCACCAGCGACAGCAGGAGATCCAGGTCGGCCTCGGGCAGCGGCAGTGCGGGGACGAAGCTGTCGCGTGCGCACAGCTGACCTGCCAGTTCGGGCGTGGTCGGCCAGACCTGTCCGTTGGCGAACAGCACGGCCGTCTTGCGGTCGCGTGCCCAGGCCATGCGCGACCAGGGGTGGTGCAGCAATTCCGCGCCGCCCTGCAGTTTCTTCAGCAGTCCGGCCGCGCTCAGGGGGCGGTTCGGTGGTGCAGGCGTCTGTGCGTTGCGATAGCGGGTGATGAAGCGGCCGAACCAGTCGCGCAGGGTGGCATCGTCCAGGCCGGCGGCCATGGGCAGGGTTGTCCGCAGGCGTGCAAGGGCGGCGCGGTCGATTTCGCCCCGGGTCTTGGCCGGGGCCAGGTCCGGGTCGGTATAGCGCTGGTCTTCGTCGAGTCGCTCGGCCAGGTAGTCGGCCAGGTCGCCGGTCAGCTCGGCCTGCGATGGCGCGCGCATGCCGACGGAAAGGGTCATGCACGGGCCACCGATGGCGATGCCGTCATGCGGTACGCCAGGCGGCAGGTACAGCATGTCGCCCGGTTCCAGCAGCCACTCGTGGTCCGGGTCGAAATGCACCAGTTGCTTGAGCTCGACGTCGGGGCGGAAGGCCTTGGGCGCCTGCGGATCGGTGTCGATGGCCCAGTGCCGCTGGCCGATGCCCTGCAGCAGGAACACGTCGTACTGGTCGACGTGTGCGCCGACGCCACCGCCGGGCTCGGCGTAGGAGATCATGATGTCGTCCACGCGCCAGCTGGGCAGGAAGGCGAATGAATCGAGCAGGGCTGCCACGTCGGCATCCCATTTGTCCACGTCCTGCACCAGCAGGGTCCAGTCGGCATCGCCGGTGGTGGCGAAGTCGGCCTCGCTCAGCGGGCCGCTCTTGACCTGCCAGCGGTCGCGCTTTTCGTCGTGACGGATCAGCCGGGCCAGCACGCCGTCCTCGCAGGCCAGGCCGGCCAGGTCTTCGGGTGCGATCGGCGGCACGAAACCGGGGAAGGCGTTGCGGATCAGCAGCGGTCGCTTCTGCCAGTAATCGCGCAGGAACTGTGCGGCGGACATGCCCAACGGCAACCGGGCGGAACCCCGGACTTCGATCGGGAACGTCGTGCGCGACGGGGTCTTGCGGGATGGAGGTGTAATAGCCATGCGCGACATTGTAGCCGCGCGGCCCGTACCTCAGTGCAGCAGCGCGATAGCGTTGTTCACGCCCAGCGCCAGCACGGTCAGCCCGGCCAGCAGGGTGGTGAGGCGCGGGGGAATCCGTCGTACCAGCAGTGCGCCGAACGGGGCCGCGATCACACCGCCGGCGATCAGTCCGGCAATCACGCTGGGCTTGCCGGTGCCGATGGTGAACAGGAAGCTGATGCTGGCCACCAGGCTGACCAGGCACTTGGCCAGGTGCACGCTGCCGATCACGCTGCGCGGTTCCATCCCGCGGGCGACCAGTGTGGTGACGGTCAAGGCGCTCCAGCCGCCCCCGCCGACGGCGTCGAGCACGCCGGCGACAAGCCCCAGCGGTGCCGTGCCACGGGGCACGTCCGTGCGCCGGCTGTTGCTGCTGCGGAGGGTACGGAACAGCAGGAACACGCCAATCAGCAGCAGGTAGGGGGTCAGTACCAGCCGGGCCCAGTGTGAGGGCATGTGGACCAGTAGCATGGCGCCGATCAGTGCGCCGATGACGCCGGTCATGACCAGCGCGAGGAACAGCTTGCGGCGGACATTGCCGGCCCACAGGTGGCTGATGCCGGAGGCCCCGCTGGTGAAGGTCTCGGCATAGTGCACGCTGGCGCTGGCCATGGCCGGCGGCATGCCCAGGCTCAGCAGCATGCCGGCCGAGGTGACGCCATAGGCCATGCCCAGGGCGCCATCGATCAGCTGGGCGGCAGCACCCACGCCGGCATAGGTCAGGAAGTCCGCCCACTCGATCATGGCGTGGACGCCGGGCCGGGCGGGCGTATGAACGACGCCATCAGATCGCGTTGGCCAGTTCGGCCGCCAGGCCGACGTAACCGCCCGGTGTCAGTGCCAGCAGACGGTGCTTGGCATCGTCGGGCAGGGCCAGGTTTTCGATAAAAGTGCGCATCGAATCGCGCGTGATGCCTTGGCCGCGGGTCAACGCCTTGAGCTGCTCGTAGGGCTCGGGCAGGCCGTAACGGCGCATCACCGTCTGTACTGCCTCGGCCAGCACTTCCCAGCTGGCATCGAGGTCGGCGGCAAGGCGGTCGGCGTTGACGGTGAGCTTCCCCAGGCCTTTCTGCAGGGATTCCAGCGCGACCAGTGTGTGGCCGAAGGCGGTGCCCAGCGCACGCAGCACGGTGGAGTCGGTCAGGTCGCGCTGCCAGCGGCTGATCGGAAGCTTTTCGGCGAAATGGCCGAGCAGGGCATTGGCCAGGCCGAAGTTGCCCTCGGCGTTCTCGAAGTCGATCGGGTTGACCTTGTGCGGCATGGTCGAGGAACCCACTTCGCCGGCTTTCAGCGCCTGCTTGAAGTAGCCCAGCGAAATGTAGCCCCAGACATCGCGGGCCAGGTCGATCAGGATGATGTTGGCGCGGCGCACCGCGTCGCAGTATTCGGCCACGCCGTCGTGCGGCTCGATCTGGGTGGTGTACGGGTTGTAGTCCAGCCCCAGGCTTTCGACGAAGTGCTGCGAGAACGCGCGCCAGTCGATTTCCGGGTAAGCGATGGCATGGGCGTTGTAGTTGCCCACCGCGCCGTTGATCTTGCCGGGGATTTCCAGCGCCGCCAGTTGCTTGCGCTGGCGCTCCAGGCGCGCCACTACGTTGGCCAGTTCCTTGCCCAGGGTGCTCGGCGACGCCGTCTGACCATGGGTGCGCGAAAGCATCGGCAGGTTCGCATTGGCATGGGCCAGTTCGCGCAGCTTGGCGATGATGCGGTCGAAGGCCGGCAGCAGCACCTGTTCGCGTGCGTCGCGCAGCATCAGCGCGTAGGACAGGTTGTTGATGTCCTCGCTGGTGCAGGCGAAGTGCACGAACTCCTTGGCCTGGGCCAGCGCGGGGTCGTTGCCGATGCGTTCCTTGATGAAGTATTCCACCGCCTTCACGTCGTGGTTGGTCGTGGCTTCGATGGTCTTGATGCGGCTGCCGTCCTCGACGCCGAAATCGGTGGCGATCCTGCGCAGCTGCGCGGTCAGCGGCGCATCGAACGCGGGCAGCTCGACGACACCGGCTTCCGTGCCCAGCGCCAGCAGCCATTCGATCTCCACGTGCACACGGCGGTGCATCAGGCCGAACTCGCTGAAGATCGGGCGCAACGCCTCGGCCTTGCCGGCGTAGCGGCCGTCCAGCGGCGAGAGGGCGGTGAGGGCATGTGTGGACATCGGGGACTGTTCCGGAACCTGAAGGATGGGCCATTTTACATGGCGGCGCGGGCAAGCCGGGCAGATTGCATATTCCGTAGACGCATCTGCATGTGCCGGGCACCGGACTTGTCGTCAGGCTCACGCCCTGCGGCCTATAGTCATGCGGCTTTCCACCAAGGATCCCCGCATGAACCCGTTCCGCATCGAACACGACAGCATGGGCGAACTCAAGGTGCCCGCCGACGCCCTGTACGGCGCGCAGACCCAGCGCGCCATCGACAACTTCCCGATCTCGGGGCTGCATCTGCCACGGGCCTTCATTCGCGCGCTGGGGCTGGTCAAGGCCGCGGCGGCCGAATCGAACTTCACGCTGGGTCACCTTAAAAAGACCCGGGCCGGGGCAATCCGCAAGGCAGCGATGGCGGTGGCCGAGGGGCATCACGACGACCAGTTCCCGATCGACGTGTTCCAGACCGGTTCGGGCACCAGCACGAACATGAATGCCAACGAGGTGATCGCGCACCTGGCCGCGAAGGCCGGCAGCACGGTGCACCCCAACGACCACGTCAACTACGGGCAGAGCTCGAACGATGTTATCCCGACCACCATCCATGTCAGTGCCGCGCTGGAAACGCACGAGCAGCTGCTGCCGGCGCTGAAGCACCTGCGCCAGACGATCCTGCGGCGCGCCCGCTCGCTGGGCAAGGTGCCCAAGACCGGGCGCACCCATCTGATGGATGCCATGCCGGTCACGTTCGGGCAGGAGCTGTCCGGCTGGGCGGCACAGGTCGGCGCGGCGATCGAGCGGATCGAGGATGCACTGAAACGCATGCGTCGCCTGCCGCTGGGAGGTACGGCCGTGGGCACCGGCATTAACGCCGACCCGAAGTTCGGTCCGGCGGTCGCGCAGGCTCTGAAAAAGCTGACCGGAGTACGGTTCGAGTCGGCCGAGAACTATTTCGAGGGCATGGCCGGACAGGACGCGGCAGTGGAGCTTTCCGGCGCGCTGAAGACGCTGGCGGTGGCTTTGATGAAAATCGCCAACGACCTGCGCTGGATGAATTCCGGGCCGCTGGCCGGGCTGGGCGAGATCGAGCTGCCTGCGCTGCAGCCGGGGTCGTCGATCATGCCCGGCAAGGTGAATCCGGTGATCCCCGAAGCCACCGCGATGGTGGCGGCGCAGGTGATCGGCAACGACGCGACGATCACCGTCGCGGGCCAGTCCGGCAACTTCCAGCTCAACGTGATGCTGCCGCTGATCGCGTACAACCTGCTGCAGTCCATCGGCATCCTGGCCCAGGTGTCGCGCCTGCTGGCGGACAAGGCTATCGCCGGCTTCAAGGTCAACACCGCGCGGGTCGAGCAGGCGCTGGCGATGAACCCGATTCTGGTTACCGCACTCAATCCGGTGATCGGCTATGAGAAGGGTGTGGCGATAGCCAAGCAGGCCTACAAGGAGAAGCGGCCGGTCATCGACGTGGCACTGGAGGCTACCGGCATGCCAAGGGCCGAGCTGCAGAAACTGCTGGACCCGCTGGCGTTGACGCGCGGTGGCATCCGCGAGGCATGAGTGCCGGCTGGGTGCGATGACCCCTGGTACGCCTGCATGCGGCTTGTTCCGGCATGCTATGCCCGCTTCATGGATATGCCGTCGGTGACTGCAGCGTTCCTTGCTGCAGTCCCGGTTCCGGGTCAGTCGTTGGCGTCCTTCATGCAATCGGACACATCGGCGGCGCCGACGATGGTCGCGTAGGGCTTGAAGGCCGCCAGCTGGTTGCCCAGCGCATCCTGTGCCTGCTTGATCGCGGCGGTGTCATTGCAGATCGCCATGTTCAGGGTCTTGATCCGTTTCGACCCGGCATCCGCCGCCTTGTCGGCACTGCCGGACGAGGACGAGACCGCCGCGCTGACTGCCTTGACGGCCATGTTGACGCCGGTCTTGCCCATCGAAAGCCCCTTTTCGCGAACGTCGCGCACGTTCTGGACATAAGCTGCCAGAAGGGCGTGTTCGGCGGCGGTCGTGGCAACCTTGTGGCCGTCGACGGCGAAGTCGCCGTTGGCCTCGATGCTTGCATCGGGTGCGCCGCCGACATGCAGGCTCACCTCGTCGGCATGCAGGATGATGGTGCCGTTCGCCATGCTCATGACGGTGGGGGCGCCGCAGGCGGCCAGTGTGCCGACACCTAGCGCGAGCGCGAGGCCCTGAAATGACCGTGTTGCATACCGCACATGTGTTCTCCTGGTGGTGGGCAAAGAGGCGCGGCCAGAGATTTCGCCGACTGACGCGGGTCAGTCGGAAAAAATGACCACGCCGTGTTTGCCGTTCTGGTCGGTGCTGTCCTTGCCGCAGTCGTCCACGTCTTTCTGGGTCAGGGTGGCGTAGGGCTTGAAGGCGGGCATGTTGGCGGCCAGCTGCTGCTGGGTGGCCAGCACCGCCGGCATGCGCTTGCACAACTGCAGGGCGGCGGCCTGGATTCCCTTGGTCTGGGGCTGGATGGCTGCGTTGATCTGCTTGTCGCTCTTGCCGGCGATAGCACCCAAGATCGCTTCCTTCGCCGCACTCACGCCCAGGCCGGCACCGCGTGCCCCGATATCCATGCCTGCATCGGCGATGCCGATGAGCTGCGTGCGGTAGGCCAGCAGCATGGCGTGTTGCTCCGGCGTGGCCGGCTCGATCTTTCCGGCGATTTTCAGGTCACCTTGCGGAGTGATCACTGCCTTGGGCAGATTGTCCGGCGTATCCGACATGCCATGGCCGATATGAATGCTGTCCACGTCGATGTCCTGGGTCAGCAGTTCCTGCTTGGCTTTCTGCATGCCCTTCGCGATTTCCCTGGAAATCAGCGACGACGATGCGCTGGCGGGGTTTCCGTTGGAGGCAGTGGCGCCTCCCTGACCGCTCTGGCTGCAGGCCGCCAGTGGCAGCAATAGCGCCGAGGCGAGAACACAGGTAGCGATGGCATGGCTTTTCATCGATAGGCTCCCTTGGTGGTCGTAAGCGTTGAATGTCAGCTGTCGTCGCGCCAGCGGCGCAGCCAGATGGCACCGGCGATCATGGCGATGCCGACGGCGGCTTCGATCCAGATCGAGGGAGAAGACAGCACACGGTAGGCATATTCGACGTGCAGGATGTCCAGCGCATGGGCGCCGTTGCCAAGGTCGGTCATGTGCCCGAATCCCAGCCAGCCGCCGGGAAAGACGCTGAGCAGGAAACGGCCGCTGACGTATTTCCAGTACCACTCGCTGCCCATGCCGATGGAACCCAGCAGATGGAACCAGCCGATCACGATGCCGGTGCCGATCGGCAGCGCCACCGCCCACAGGAACGGCTTGCTGCGCGCCCAGGCGGAGCAGAGCAGCAGCCAGCCGATGGCGGGCAGGGCCCAGATGAAATAGAGCGGGATGATGCCGATTAGGTTGGCAGTGATCTGGAACGGGTGCGCCAGGGTCAGCAGGTGCCACATGCTGATGCCGTGGAAGGACAGCGTCACCGTGTACATCAGCAGCATCAGGATGCCCGTCACCACACCGCAGACCACCGCAATGACCGGGGCAAGCACGGCGCCGGCGGCCACCTTGGATAGCACGGTCGCGGTGTCCGAGATCGGCAGCGACTTCCAGAACAGCAGGCTGCGATCGCGCCGCTCGTCGTAGAGCGCGCCCAGGTAGTAGAAGAACAGCACGAAGCCGAGGATGACGCTGATGATGCCGCTGCTGGAGAGCATCATGATGTCCAGCCCGAAGCCCACCTTGGCCATGTCGCCCGAGGCCAGCGCCTGCTTGAACAGGTTGATGTTGCCGCCACCGGCACCGAAGGTGATGCCGTGCTGTACCCGCAGCACCTCGCCAGTGATGATGCCCATCAGGTTCAGCACCAGGAACACGCCGCCGGTAATCACCGGCGTCCACAAAAAACCGCCGCGGTGTTCCCAGAATTCCCGTTTCACCAGCCAGTACATTTCGTTCAGAGCCGGGGTTTTCATGCGTAGGTCCCCTTCATGGTGGCGACGAACAGGTCGCTGACGGAGGGGCGGCGGATTTCGCCCAGCGCCTCCAATGCAGCGCGATCGGCGCCGTCGAACAGGAAAATGCTTTTGCCGAACACCTGCCGTTCGTCGATGGGTTTCAGCGCGCGCGCCTCGGCGGTGCGACTGGCGTCCACCATGACTTCGGTGAAGCGTTCACCCATGGCATCCATGTCGGTATCCAGGACGATGCGGCCGTCGCGGATGAACATCAGGTCGGTGAGGATGTGCTCGACTTCCTCTACCTGGTGGGTGGTGACGATGATGGTCTTGTTCTCGTCGAAGTAGTCTTCCAGCAGGCTCTGGTAGAACTGCTTGCGATAGAGGATGTCCAGGCCCAGAGTGGGCTCGTCCAGCACCAGCAGGCGGGCGTCGATCGCCATCACCAGGGCCAGGTGCAGCTGCACGATCATGCCCTTGGACATCTGCCGCACGCGCTGGTCAGGGGTGAGCTTGGTGCGGGCCAGGAACGTTTCGCACTTGGCGCGGTTGAAACGCGGATGTACGTTGGCGACGAAGTCCACCGCCTCGCGAACCCGGATCCAGCGCGGCAGCACCGCGACGTCGGCGATGAAGCAGACCTGCTCCATCAGCTTGTCGCGCTGCTTGCGGGGGTCCAGTCCGAGCACGTCCAGTTCGCCCTGGAAATCGGTGAGACCCAGGATCGCCTTCAGCGCAGTGGTCTTGCCGGCGCCGTTGGGGCCGATCAGCCCCACGATGCGGCCGGACTCGATACGGAAGCTGGCCTTGTCCAGCGCAGCGGTGTTGCGGTAGCGCTTGGTCAGTTCCGTGGCAGTGATCACGGCGCTCATGGCGTTTCTCCGTTCGCCTTGTCGGCTTCGCGCATCAGCGTCTTCAGGTCCAGGCCCAGCCGTTGCAGGCGTGCGTAAAGCATGGGCCATTCCTCGCGCAGAAAGCGCTCGCGTTCGGATTTCAGCAGCGCGTCGCGTGCTCCATCGATGACAAACATGCCCAGCCCCCTCCTTTTTTCAACCAGTTGGTCGTCGACCAGTTCCTGATACGCCTTCGACACGGTCAGCGGATTGATCTGGAAGTCCGCAGCCACCTGGCGTACCGACGGCAGCGGGTCGCCCTCGTTCAAGGCGCCGTCCAGGATCATCGCCACCACGCGTTCGCGTAGCTGGCGATAGATCGGGACGCTGTCGTTCCAGGTGATGGTCATGAGTTATTCCTTGGTGCTGACGCTTTTGCTGTGGGTATTGCCGAAGGAATAGTAGGGCATGGCCAACTGCGCACCGAGCATGCCTGCGCCGGTTGCGACGGTATGCGGCAGGGACATCACCGCGGCTCCCGTCTCCATGTCGACACCCTGCAGGGCTGCGCGCAATTCTGCGGCGGTCGGCCGCACCTGCACCGGTGCCAGCGTGGTGACCTTGATGCCGTCGACCATGCCGGGCAGGGCGCCTGCACTGCCATGGCTCAGGGCGAACACGCCCAGGCCGGTGATCAGCACGGCCGCGACCAGCGAGAGCAGGCGGGTGGTGTGGGCCGGTGCCGTGGCAAAGACTTCGTCCGTCGGTGCGGTAGCGAAGCTGTTGGCGTAGAGCGATGTGCTTTTCATGGCGAACCTCCTTGGTGATGTCGTTGACCGGTGTTGTAGTTAACTATAACACCATATTTTGGCGGGTCAACGGTTCTTTCTCTGCTTCAGGGGGTGACTGATGGCAGGGGTGGGGCACGTTCTTCCTGGGCGCCTCATCGTTTCGTCTAGGTAGGGGCGGCTTTGCATGGCCTCGTATGCACACGAAGTACTGATGGGGATCGTCGCTGACCTATCGGCTTTGGCGGCGATCCTGCAGGGTCAGGCGACGGCATGGCGAAGATGCCGGACTGATGTGTTCGCACAGGCACACGCTGCGCGGCTTGTGCGTCGTGCCTCACTCGGTATGACCTTTGGCTCTATGGAGCGCGATGGCATGGGGATAGCCTTTGCGCCGCTCCCGGTCATGGACGTTGTATGCCGGGCTGCTGCTGGCTGTGCGTGCGGCGTGCCTTGTGAAGAGACGGGCGCGATCGATGGCAGTCCGCTTTCCCCCTTGGGTAGTCCGCCATTCCCCATGGCGCTGTCCATGCTCACATTGATAACCATCCAATATGGAGTTCATCTCATGATCAAGGCACGTTCGAATCGCACGAATGGACAGCGCGGCAACGCAAAGCTGATGCTGGTGGCCATCGCTGGTGTCTGCAGCCTGGCCGCGGCTGTGGCAGTCAATGCCCAGTCCACCGTGGGCTCGGTGTTCGGCAAGGCCCCGGCCGGCGACACGGTTTCGGCCCGCAGCATGCAGACCGGTGCCGGCCGCGAAGTGAAGGTCAACTCCGAGGGGCGCTACTTCGCCCGCGAGCTGCCGACCGGCGTGTACACGGTCGTGCTGAAGAAGGACGGCAAGCCGGTCGCCAAGCACATCAATGTGCCGGTGGTGGTGGGACGCGGCAGCGAAGTGGACTTCGCCAAGTAAGAAGCCCCCAGGCCATGCACGGCCGGCGGATGACGCCTGTGCCGCATGGTTCGATCATGGCCCGGTACCCATGGGGTGCCGGGCTTTTTGTTGCATGGGGTTACGACGACGCGTGCTTCAGTGCCGGCCCGATGCGTCCGTATGCGCGGTATGTGGGAGCAGCGTGCAGCGCGCGGTGGATGCTGCGCGTGCCGGTATTTGAGGAAAGGGACGATGACGAACACGGTCCGTCCAGCCTGCGCGCATGAGGTTCGGGGCGTTCCGTGATGGCGCGTGAGTACCGGATCGTCACCGGCCGTTGGGACTCTTCGCTGGAGTCCAGCGATTGAAGCCAGGCCGATGCGTCACCATTGTCCAGAGTCTATGTCGCCCGAGGACCCGTCATGCCCGATCTCTCCAGCTTCCCGATCAGCCGCCGTTGGCCGGCGCAGCACCCCGATCGCATTCAGCTTTACTCGCTGGCCACGCCCAACGGCGTAAAAGTGTCGATCATGCTGGAAGAAACTGGCCTGCCCTACGAGGCGCACCGGGTCGACATCTCGCAGGGCGAGAGCCACCTGCCGGAATTCCTGGCGCTGAATCCGAACGGCAAGATCCCCGCGCTGATCGATCCGCAGGGACCGGATGGCAGACCGCTTGGCCTGTTCGAGTCCGGCGCGATCCTGCTGTACCTCGCCGACAAGACAGGGCTGTTCATGCCCACCGATCCGGCACTGCGCTGGGAAACCATCCAGTGGGTGTTTTTCCAGATGGCGTCGATCGGGCCGATGTTCGGCCAGATCGGGTTCTTCTACAAGTTCGCCGGCCGCGAGTACGAGGACAAGCGGCCGCTTCAGCGTTACGTGAATGAATCGAAGCGTTTGCTGGGCGTGCTGGATGCGCGGCTGGACGGGCGCGACTGGATCATGGGCGATGAGTACACCGTTGCCGATATCGCCACGCTGGGCTGGGTCAACTGCCTGATCACCTTCTACGGTGCACGCGAACAGGTGGACTTCGACAGCTTCGGGCATGTGGTCGCATGGCTCGAACGCGGACTGGCGCGTCCGGCGGTGCAGCGTGGGCTTGCGGTTCCGAAAGCAGGCTGAAACCGGCGCCCGGCCAGCACGGCCGGGCGCATCGGGTCACTGCCCGGGATGATAGATGCGCTCGATGTGCCCTTTCAGCTCGTCGGGCCAGAAGTAGACCCTGCGCAGGTTGCCGGTGGCATAGCGCTCGGCTTCGTCGTTGAAGTGCGGGGTGCCGGGGTGGCCGCTTTCGCCACCGGCGGTGACCGCACGCGCTTCGACCCTGGGGCCGAACTCGACCACCGCCACGAAGCTGTTGCCGCTATTGCCGTAGTAACGCCTGGTGCCGGCCCAGCGGTGCGCGCCGAACGAGGCCAGTGAACCCCAGCGCGAGGACACGAACGGTACCGGGATGCTCGGTTTGCTGTCGTCGAAATGCGGTTGGATCGCGTCGTCCAGGCGCTGGAAGCGGTTGATCTCGCCCCAGGCCACGCCCCAGCTGCCGAAGTCATGCCGCAGCCGGTCGACCGCCTCGGTCAGTGCGTGCAGGCGTTCGTCCGGACCGGCGACCGTGGCCATGTAGGTGTACGGCGAGATGCCTTGTGCCTTGGCCTTGGCGTAGATCTCGTCCCACAGCGTGTCGCCCCAGAACACCGCCAGCGAGGTCGGCATGGAGGCGATGCCCCAGCGGTCGTCCCAGTGGCGCAGCAGCCCGATCGGGCCGGCCAGGCTGGCCCGGCGCGGATCGCCGGCCGGCAGCGTCTCGTAGTCGTGCATCAGCAGCGGGATCAGCTTCGCGAATTCCGGCAGATAGGAGTCGAAGGCATCGCTGATCAGCTTGGGCATGCTGAAGCCGCTGGCGCCGGTGAGCATGCCGGTGACATGAATGCCGCGCGGGTTCTCGCCGAAGGTGTCCATGTAGCGCGGGAAGTCCGCCTGCTTCGGGCTGTACGGGCCGGCGGCGGACCAGGGCCAGTCGTTGGTGTTCATCACCCAGCCGTTGGGCGGGTTCACGGCCTGCGGCAGCTGGCTCAGTGGCGTCAGGCCCTGCCAGGCAGTGGCCGGGTTGCTGCCGTCCACCGGCCGGGTGTAGTCGAAACGGTTGTCGCGTCTGGGCACGAACTGCGGCATCAGGAAGGCGATCTCGCCCTTGTCGTCGGCGAAGATGGTGTTGTTCGACGAGTTGGCCTTCAGCTCGGCGATCTTCATGTAGCTGGCGAAATCGCTGGCCTTGGTGCGCAGCCAGCTCTGCTCCAGCGCGGGAATCGGCTTGTTCATCAGCGCTATGGCGATCCACTTGCCGTGATCCGCGCGCACCACCGGCCCGTGCCTGGTGAAGTAGCCGGTGAAGCTGCGCGACGCCAGCTGGCCGTCCCCGGTGCGGTAGCGGATGACGATCCGGCGTTCGGCCACCGGCAGCAGCTTGTCGCCGTAGCGGTAGAACCACTTGCCGTGTTTCTGCACCATGGTCTCGGCGAACGAGTCGACCGCGTCGAGGCCGGTGGAGGTATGCATCCAGCCGATGTGCTTGTTGAAGCCCTGGTAGATGAAAAACTGGCCCCAGGTCACCGCACCGTAGGCGTCCAGCCCCTGGTCGCTGGACATCTGCAGCTCGGAGCGGAAATAGAACGAGGTGTGCGGATTGATCAGCAGCAGTGCGTGCCCGTCGGTGGTGAGCTTCGGCGCGATGGCGATGCCGTTGGAGCCGGTCGGCTCGGCCCAGCTGGGCGGTGTGGCCTGCGCAAGATCGGGATGGCGGTCGCCGTAGAACGCGGCCAGCCCTTTCAGCGAGGCGCGTTCGATGTCGCCGCCGATGCTGCCCTCGGTGAAGGACAGGGCCATCCACGGCTCGAAATGGGTGATCACCTTCGGGTGCACATCCGGATGCGTGGCGAGGTACCAGTTGAGGCCGTCGGCCCAGGCATCCATCAACTGACGCAGCCAGGCCGGGCTCTGCGCGTAGAGCACCTTCAGCCGGGCCGGCTGGATCCACAGGCGTTGGCGCAGGTCCTGCCAGATGGCGGACGGACCTTCGGCTTCGGCGGTCCAGCCCAGCGCGGTCAGGTAGTTGGTCTCGACGCGGTTGAAGTCGTCCTCGGCCTGCGCATAGGCCATGCCGAACACGGCGTCGGCATCGGTCCTGCCGTGGACGTGGGCGATACCCCAGTTGTCCCGGGTGATGGTGACGGCCTGAGCCTCCTGCCGCCAGCGCGCCTGTTCCGGCGTGGTGGATGCGTACGCGGCAAAGGCCGGCACCAGGGGCAGTGCTGCGGCCAGCAGCAGGCAGGCGTGCAGCTTCCGGATCGAGCGGCGGATGGGCATCGTGGTTGTCCCCTTGTCGGCCTTTATGGCCCTGTCGCACCGCCGGCCCCGTTTCAAAGGCGGTTCACGAGGATCAACAGTAGCAGTTGCCGGGATGGCTGGGAGCATGTCGATTTCGCGGCGTTACGTTCGTCGGGATGACGGGGCACGGACGCCGTGGCACGCCATTTACCGAGAGGTTTCAGCGATGCAGATCCATCCCTACCTGTTTTTCGACGGTCGCTGCGAGGAGGCGATCGCGTTCTACCGCCAGGCTCTGGACGCGGAGGTGCTGATGCTGATGCATTACGCCGATGGGCCGCAGGGTTCCGGATGTCCCGAGGGCGCGATGCCGCCGGGGGACAAGGTGATGCATGCCAGCCTGCGGATCGGCGACGCCCAGTTGATGGTCTCGGACGGATTCAGCCGCGGCCAGCCGCAGTTCGCCGGCACCGCCCTGTCATTGACGCTGGCCGACGATGCCGAGGCGGCACGTCGCTTCGCGGCGCTGGCCGATGGCGGTCAGGTGAAGCAGCCGCTGGCACCGACCTTCTTCGCCAGCAGCTTCGGCATGCTGGAAGACCGGTTCGGTGTGCCGTGGATGCTGGTGGTGCCGGTGCCGCCACCGGGCTGAGGCGAGGCGGCAGCGCGGGTGTCAGCTGGCGGCCGGCGCCTTCTCGACCTGCTGGAACACCCGCTGCATCACGAAATCCGGGGTGACCTGCTCGCCGGACAGCAACATGGCCAGCAGCTCGCCGCCCAGCACCTGCGGCGCGATCACCACGTCCGGTTGCACCAGCTTCACCCGACTGAGATGACGCGCGTCGTTGACCGCGGCGACCGTCCGTACCTTGCTGTCCAGTTCCTTCACCGCCAGAACCACGAAGGCGTTTTCCGAGTCGTCGGCAAGCATGGCCAGCACCGCCTCGGCGCGCTCGGCGCCGGCCTCGCGCAGAGTGTCCAGGCTGCTCGGGTCGCCGACCACATAGTCGACCCCGCGCAGCTCGTCGTCTTCCGGCGACTCGCGCAGCACGCGCGTGACCGGACGGCCGCGCCGGTTCAGCTCATGCCAGGTATTGACGGCCAGCGAGGTGTTGCCGATCACCACGAAGTGGTTTTCCCGTTTCATGCCCGAACCCTTGCGATTGACGATACGTTGCAGACTGCGGCTGACCATCGGTGCGATCACCGCGGTCAGCGAGGTCGCGAACACGGCCACGCCCAGCACGATCACCGAGACAGTGAACAGTTTGGCCTCGGGGGTCTGCGGGGTGATGTCGCCGTAGCCCACCGTGCTCATGGTGACCATGGCGAAATACAGCGCGGTGATCAGGTCGCCAATCCGCGGCTTGAAGTCCGCACCCAGGTAATAGCTGCCGAAGGTGGCGTACATCAGCAGCATCGCTACCGAGGTCAGCGCGAACAGTGTGCTGGCCGCCACGCTGGCACGGTTGAACTGCCGCCACGAGCTGAGCAGGGCGATCAGCAGCAGGACGAAATAGGCCAGCAGCAGGTGGTTGCGATGGCCGTACGGCCCGACCAGCAGACTGATCGCGCCCAGCACCTCCAGCAGCAGGGCCATGGTCCAGGCCAGGCGCGAGCGCCAGAGCAGCCCCAGCGCCATGGTGAACATGCCGCCGCCGATCAGCAGCGGCGGCAGCAGTTGCGGTTGCAGGTGCGAAGCGTTGAGTACCAGCAGCTGCGCGTAGTCGCTCCAGTGCTGTCCTAGCTCGGAACGCAGCAGCCAGACGCCGCCGAGTCCGAACAGCAGCGACAGAGGCACATGCGGGAACCAGTGACGGCCGCGTGACACGTGATGCAGGCGTTGCAGCTGCGCGCGCAGGCGCCGGATCGGTGCAAGACTCATTGGCTGACGTGTCACTCCATGCCTGCCGTCGCGCGGCGCGCGGACGGGCTGTCACCTTAGCAAGAGCCGGCCCCGGTGACCACGCCATGGAGGGTTACAGGCTGACGTCGAGCACACGCATCGCCGGCTGGTACATCGACGGAAACATGCGCTTCAGCCGTGCCAGCTTCGGCGCATCGTTGATGACGATGTAGGGGTTGTCCGGGTGCCGGCGCGCGAAATCCTGGTGATAGGCCTCGGCCGGGTAGAACGCCTTCAGGGGCGCCACCTGCGTGACGATCGGCGCCTTGAACACGCGGGCCTTGTCGAGCTGGGCGATGTAGGCGGTGGCGATCTTTCGCTGCACCGGGCTGGTGTAGAAGATTTCCGAGCGGTACTGGGTGCCGCTGTCAGGGCCCTGCCGGTCCAGCTCGGTGGGGTTGTGGGCGACTGCGAAAAAGACCTTCAGCAGCTGGCCGTAGCTGATCACCGAAGGGTCGAACCGGATCTTCACCGATTCGGCATGCCCGGTATTGCCGTCGCTGACGTCGAAGTAGTGCGCGGTGGCCGCGCTGCCGCCGCTGTAACCGGCCCACACATGGCGCACGCCGCGCACGTGCTCGAACACCAGCTGCATGCCCCAGAAGCAGCCGCCGGCCAGCACGGCCGTGCGGTCACCGTGAGGCGTGGCCTGCGGTGCGTCGACAGCCGGGTCGGGAAAGGGTTGCTCGGCGGCAGCCGCGCTGCAGGCGGCCAGTCCGGCCAGCAGCAACAGGCCGGCAAGGCGGGTGAGCGGGTGCAGGGCAGGGCGTTGCAGTGATCGCGTGCGCATCTGGGTTCTCCCGAATGGTTCGGCTACCTGCTGATTCGCCCCACACTGCGCTGGGGTTACCTCACGCTGTCGCTGGGGTGGATCAGGGCGCGCTCAGCCGGTCGGCGCGTCGATCACGCGGATCTCGATGCCGTCCAGCTGCACCCGCTGACCTGCGTGGATCTTGCAGGTCTTGCGCAGTTCCTGCTGTCCGTCGACGCTGACCGCACCGCTGGCCACGATGGCCTTGCCGGCGCCGCCGCTGTCACACAGGCCGGCGAGCTTGAGCAGTTGGTTGAGTTCGACGTGGTCGCGACCGTGGTCGAGTTCGAAGACGAGTCGTTCGGTATTCATGCGGGTAGCGGCTGTTCCGGTTCGGGCAGGGCGAGAAAGGCGAAGAACGGCAGCTCCTCGTCCTGGGCAAAGGTGGCGGCATCGTCGAGGATGCCGAGCAGGATGTCGAAGTCCACCGCGCTGGCCTGGCGCAGTGCGTCGGCGTGCCCGAACAGCAGTGCCAGACCCCAGCCCGGGTTCCATGCGGGGTCGCGTAGGCAATCGGCCAGTGCGTCCCAGTTGTAGCCGAAGCTGGCAGGCAGCGACAGGGTGTGGGCGATGCGTTGCAGCAGCGTGTCCTTGTCGAGGCAGCCGGCCAGGTCGATCCGGCCCACGCCAAGGGTTTCGCGGCGGGCACTGGTGGCGAGTGCGTCCAGGTCAGCCTCGTCCACGAAGTAGACGCCGTTGTGGGCGGGGCGGGTCAGGTCGAGTGCGGTGTCGTGCGTTGTCATGGCTGCCACGTGAAGCGGCGGAAACTGCGGTAGTGATCGTCGGTGTAGTAGTACACCACGGGCGGCGTGCCGCCGGTGATGATGCGCCGTGCACCGCGATTGTGCGCTCCTGGCGTCTCCACCGTGTACTCGTGGTAATAGCCACGTGGTTCCTTCGGCAGCAGGCTTTCGTAATTGCCGAACACCACGCCGTCCTGGTGATGCGGAAATGGTCCGTCGTTGGCGATCAGTGCCAGGGTCTCGACGGCCTGCGGCGGCAGGTAACTGGGCAGGTTGCGGTTGCCGGCGGTCGGAGATGCCCGTGTCGCGGAGTAGACCTGGACATCGGCAGGCCTGGGCGTGGCGGCGTGGCGTTGCCACAGCAGCGCGAGGGCGACGAGCGCCAGGCCAAGCAGGCTCAGAGGTTTGTGCATGCGCATGGAATGAATCGATCCGTGATACCCACAGGCGGGTGGCCGCATTTTAATCGCCCGGCACCTGAACTGGCTGACGTGCCATTACCTGCCGTGGCGGTGGCGGACGTGACTTCCAGCGCTGGTGTCCATGGCGCTTTGCGGTGATAGTGAGCCGATATCATCTCGACCGGGGCCCGGATGTTCCTGCGATCTCTTTCCCTGCGCCATGCCGTGTGCGCAGCTCTCATGGCGAGTGCCGCCGCAGCGCCGGCCTGGGCGCAGCCACAGACGAAGGCCACACCGGCCGCCGCACCGGCAGTGACGCAGGCAGCCCTGCCAGCGCAGCTGCAGGACTTCACAGCCTATGTCGACCGGACCCTGAAGACCTTCAAGGTGCCGGGTATCGCCGTGGCCATCGTCAAGGACGGCAAGGTGGTGCTGGAAAAAGGCTACGGCGTGCGCGAGCTGGGCCAGCCGGCCAGGGTGGACGCGCACACCTTGTTCGCGATCGCCTCGAACACCAAGGCCTTCACCGCCGCGGCCCTGCAGATGCTGGCCGACGAGGGCAAGCTGGACATGAATGCGCGGGTGATCGACTACCTGCCGTGGTTTCGCATGTCCAACACCTACGTGACGCACGAAATGCGCGTGCGCGACCTGCTGGCGCATCGCAGTGGCCTCAGCCTCGGAGCCGGCGACCTGCTGTACTGGCCGCCGACCAGCTACACCACGAAGCAGGTGGTGCAGCACCTGGCACGGGTGCCGATCAAGCACAGCTTCCGCGGGCATTACGCCTACGACAACATTCTTTTCGCCGTGGCGACCCTGGTGATCGAGAAGGTGTCGGGGGAAAGCTACGCCGACTTCGTGCGCGACCACATCTTCAAACCGGTCGGCATGAACGAGTCGCTGGTCGACTGCACCTACCTGAAGCCGGGCATGGACGTGGCTACCGGCCATGCGCCGTACAACTTCAAGGACATCAGGCCGGTGCCGCCGATGGCCTGGCTCAACGATCCGGGCGCCGGCGGCATCTACGCCAGCGTGCACGACCTGGCGAAATGGATGAACGTGCAGCTGGCCGGCGGCAAGCTACCGGGAGGCGGGCAGCTGTTCTCGGAAAAGAGTCATCGCGCGATGTGGTCGATGCTCACGCCGATCCCGATCGGCAAGCCGATCATTCCGGCGATGGCGCCGCTGGTGCCGGAGTTCTACGGCTATGGCGAAGGTTGGTTCCTCAGCACCTACCGGGGGCAGAAACTGGTGTGGCATACCGGTGGCTGGCCAGGTTTCGTCAGCCGCGTGACGATGGTGCCGAAGCTGCATCTGGGCGTGGTCGTGCTGACCAACATGCAGTCCGGGGCTGCATTCAACGCGGTCACCTACCGGGTGCTCGACGCTTACCTGAACCCGCAGCACAAGACCGACTGGGTGGCGGTGTACGACAGGGCGGTGAAGGCGTTCGATGCCAATGCCGACGACAGTTGGGCGAAACACGAGGCCGCACGCGACAAGCACAGCCGGCCATCGCTGCCGTTGGCCGACTATGCCGGCACCTATCGCGACCCGTGGTACGGCGACATCGTGATCAGCGACGTTCACGGCAAGCTGCGCATGCGTTTCAGTCATACCCGGCAGCTGGTGGGCACGCTGACACACTGGCAGCACGACAGCTTCATCGTGCACTGGGACGACCGTTCGCTGAATGCCGATGCGTTCGTCGACTTCGCGCTGGATGCCGATGGCCATGTGCGCGACATACGCATGAAGCCGGTCTCGCCGCGCACCGATTTCAGTTTTGATTTCCAGGATCTGCGTCCGGTGCCGGTGACAACGGCGGACAACGGCAACTGAGCGACGATCCTGCGCCACGCCGGTCGTGATCGGCATGGCGCACATTCACTACACATGTTCACGCTGGTCGTACTGGGTGCCGAGGGGTGCCACCGGCCGAAAGCCAAGGGAGCCATGTCATGCGTCAACACCACCTGATCACCGCACTGCTGAGTTGCGGACTGCTGCTGGGTAGCACCGCCTCTGCGCGGCAGCAGGCGTCCACCGTTCCTGCACACGAGTATTTTCACATCCAGCTGGGCGGCAGTGAAAAGCAGCCCGAGTCGGGTCGCCTGCTGCTGTTTGCGCAGGATGCGAATGATGCCGAGGCCGAGGCCAGCAAGCGCGGCCAGACCAGCGTCGATGACGTGGACACCAGCCCGTTCTTCCCCACCAAGACGTCGGTGGCCGCCCGCGAGGTCAGCCGCATCGTGCCGGGGCAGACGGTGGACATCGACGTCGACCGCACCGCGTTTCCGGCGGGCTGGTCGTCGTTGCCGCCGGGCGACTACTACGTGCAGGCGGTGCTCGACGTGCACCATGACTACAACTACAGCGGACGCGACGCCGGCGACCTGCTGAGCAAGGTGGTCAAGCTGCATCTGCCGGCGGCTTCGATCCCCACCCTGAGCCTGGACCGCACGCTGCCCGCACACGATCCGTGGACGCTTGGCCGCTGGGCGACGCCGGCGATGCGCCAGGCCTTGCCGGCCGCACGTGCGCATGCGCGCGAGATCGATTTCACCAGCCCCTCGCTCACCGCGTTCTGGGGACGTCCGATCCACATGCGCGGGCGCGTGCTGCTGCCGCCCAACTACGACGCGCATGCGAAGAAGACCTGGCCGGTGGTCTATTACACGCAGGGATTCGGCGGTAACAACAACCGCGTGATCGGGACCCTGGTCAGCGTCTATGCGGCGATGGCGAAGGGCCAGATGCCGCCGATGATCTGGGTGTTCCTGGACGAGTCCAGCCCCACCGGCACCCACGAGTTCGCCGACTCGGTGAACAACGGGCCATGGGGGCATGCGCTGACCACCGAGCTGATCCCGCACCTGGAGGCCCACTACCGCATGGACGCCCGTGCCAGCGGTCGCTTCCTGCAGGGACATTCTTCCGGTGGCTGGGCCACGCTGTGGCTGCAGACGCGCTACCCGAAGATCTTCGGCGGCACCTGGTCGACCTCGCCCGATCCCAGCGACTTCCATGATTTCACCGGCGTGGACCTGTATGCGCCGCACGCCAATGTCTACTACCGTCCCGACGGCACGCCGTATCCGCTGGTGCGCGACCACGGCAAGGTGCTGGCCACCTTCAAGCAGTTCGCCCAGCTCGAACGCGTGATGGGTCCGTATGGCGGCCAGATGGCTTCGTTCGAATGGGTGTTCTCGCCCAAGGGCAAGGGTGGCCGGCCGGAGCAGATGTTCAACCGCGATACCGGCGACGTGAATCCGGTCGTGGTGGACTACTGGCGTGACCATTACGACATCGCCTACCGCCTGCAGCACCACTGGGCCCAGCTCAAGCCGTACCTCAACGGCAAGATCCACCTGTACGTGGGCACCGCCGACACCTTCTACCTGGACGGTGCCGCGCACAAGCTGAAGGCGGTGCTGGACAGCCTGCATGCGAAGTCGGACATCCGCTTCATCCCCGGCCGCACGCACTTCGATCTGTATCGAATCGGCAAGGACCGCAATGGGCTTCTGAAAGAGATCAGCTGGGCGATGTACGCCGTTGCGCGTCCGCATTCCAAGCTCAAGCCCGTGGGCATGCCTGCGCCCTGAGTGTAGGCAGCGGCCGACTCGACGATACACGGTTCTTTTTCCATAGTGATGACCACGGGCACCCGCGTCGACGGGTGCCCGGACCCTGCGACGGAACGCATGCAGGCACGTACCTGCGGTCACGTGCGTCAGCCGTCGCGGTGACATGGAATCCATGGAGGAGAAGTCGCAATGAAAGCATTCGCATTCATCGTCGCGTTGTCCGCTGTGCTGCTGGCCGTGCCCAACGTTCATGCGCAGCAGGCCCCGGCCGGAGCCACCGGTCAGTGTCGCGATGGCAGCTACACGACACATTCGGGCAAACGTGGTGCCTGCCGTGGCCACAAGGGCGTGAAGACCTGGTTCGCGGCCATGACAGACGCTGCGGCCGGGTCGGAAGCGGCTTCAACCGAGCCGGTCGCCAGCACGTCCAGGAAGGCGGCAAGCAAGGGCAAGCGCTCGATGGCCTGGACTCGTCCGGCCGCCGAAGCCGCACCGGGTGGCGGGGCCGGCAAGGTATGGGTCAACAAGGGCAGCAAGGTTTACCACTGCCAGGGCGACAAATGGTACGGACGCACGCGCCACGGCAGTTACATGTCCGAGGCCGATGCCAAGGCCAAGGGCTACCACGGACCGCGCGGCAAGAGCTGTTCGGCCTGATCGCCGGCAAATCTTCGTGATGAAAGTCCATCGGGCCGGCCATGTGCCGGCCCGATGTGCGTCTGGGGTCTGGTCGTCAGCATGCGGAGGCGGGCGATGCCTGCACCGACGACACGGAGGCAATGACTACTGGGCGGCGAGCCGCTCGTCGCCATGCATGGGGTATGCACGCACTGCACGGACATGGCTGACCAGTCGCAGCGGTTGCCCCCACGGGGTCAGGAAAGTGACCACGATTTCGTCCGTGTCCGCGCTGTCGGCGAGCCGCTGGGGCCGGCCCACGATACGCAGGTGATTGGCACGCAGCCATGTGGCGGTGGCGATCGCGTTGTCGGTGGACAGCACCTCTACCGGCGCCTTTGCCTGCATGCCGGTTCGGGTGTTTGTGCGCGTCAGCGACACGACGGTGCCGTTGCCGCATTCCAGCAGGACCTGTCCGTAGGTGTCGGCGTCGGGGTCGACGGGAGCGCAGTTCATGACGTCCTGGAAGAATCGCGTGGCGCGGGGCAGGTTGGGGACCTGCATCGCAATGTAGCCGCTGTCGCCCAGCGGGGCGGCATGGGCAGGCCATACCACCAGCGCCAGCAACACTGCGCTGAGCAGCGGTAGCAGCATTCGGAGTGGGATCGACGTATTCACGATGGCGTTCTCTGATGATGTCGATCAGGTGGGTACGGTCATGGCGTCACCCAATGGCGATTTCGTCATCACAGCGTTTCCTGGAAGTGCGTAATCAGGTGAGGGGGCGAAGTCACCCACACGAAAGACGGCTGGGGTAGGCTGGGCGGCGGGTGTTAAGGACGAGACATCAATGGTGCTTGCTTTGTTTGTGGTTGGACTCGCGCTGGCCGCGCTGCTCGCCTGGCTGCACCGGCGCCGATGGGCCTGGGGTCTGGTTGGTGTGCTGGCTGCATTGTTCCTGTTGGCGGCATGCGGTCCGCTGCCGCGCTGGCTGCTGCAGGGCCTGCAACGTCCGTATGCGGCCGTCACCGCACCGGCGTGGGAGCAGCGCAATGCGATCGTGCTGCTGGGCGCGGGGACCGAGCTACAGCGGGGGGCGGCTCCGCAACCGACCCTGTTTGCCTATGGCCGCATCGTGAAGGCGGCGGCCCTGTACCGGTCCTGCAAGACCAGCGGGCAGCAATGCCTGCTGCTGGTGAGCGGCGGCGATAGCCAGCACCACCATGTGGCCGAGGCGACAGTCTATGCGGGCGTGCTGCGCAGCCTGGGCGTTCCGGCGCAGGACCTGCAACTGGAGTCGAAAAGCCGCAATACCTGGCAGAACGCACAATTCAGCCGGCCGTTGCTGCAGGCCTGGGCGCCGCGGAAAGTGGTGCTGGTCACCTCGGGCGTGCACATGCGCCGCAGCCTGTTGTACTTCGCCCACTTCGGCATCCGACCGGTGCCGGTGGTCGCCGATCACGTGTCGGCCATCGTGTCGTTCTGGCCGCTGGCCTGGAATCTGGCCGCGTGCGACGTTGCCCTGCATGAATACCTTGGCATAGCGCGCTACTACGAATACGAGTGGATGGGCTGGAACGCACCGCCGTTGCCGCCGTTGACCGGCAGCAGGTAAGCCGGGTCGGCATCGGGCCCGCTCGCCTGCGCATGCGCGTCAGCACCAGGCGCCGCCTGCGCCTGGTGCACATCCGGCCGATGCTCAGCCCTGGCGCATCACCATCAGGCGCAGCTCGGTCATGTCCTCGATGGCGTAGCGCACGCCCTCGCGCCCCAGTCCCGAGAGCTTGACGCCGCCATAGGGCATGTTGTCGACGCGGAAGCTGGGAATGTCGTTGACCACCACGCCACCTTGCTCCAGCTCGTCCCACGCCCGCATGGCATGGGTCAGGCTGTCGGTGAAGATGCCGGCCTGCAGCCCGTAATCCGAGTCGTTGACCATGGCGACGGCCTCGTCGAAGTTCCGGAACGGGGCCAGCAGCGCGAACGGGCCGAAGGCTTCCTTCCGGTTGGCCGTCGCGTCGGTGGGCACGTTTTCCATCAGCGTGGCGTCCAGCATGTTGCCTTTGCGCTTGCCGCCGCAGAGGATCTTGCCGCCCGCCTTCTTCGCTTCCAGGATCCAGCCGTGCAGGCGCTCGGCCGCGGCTTCGTCGATCATTGGCCCGAGGAAGACGCTCTTGTCCTTCGGGTCGCCGGCCTTGAGTTTCTTCGTTGCCGCGACCAGCTTGCGCTTGAGCGCCTCGTAGATGTCGGCGTGCGCATAGATGCGCTGCACGCCGATGCAGCTTTGCCCGGACTGGTAGAACGCGCCGAAGATCAACCGCTGGACCACGTGGTCCAGTTTCGCGGCCTGGTCCGCGTCGACGATGCAGGCGGCATTGCCGCCCAGTTCCAGAGTGACCTTCTTGTGGCCGGCGCGCGCCTTCAGGTCCCAGCCGATCTGTCCGCCGGTGAACGAAAGCAGCTTGAGCCGTTCGTCCTCGACCAGCGGCGTGGCGTGCCGGCCATCCAGGGTCAGTATCGAGAACGCGCCCCGTGGCAGGTCGGTTTCCGCCAGGATCTCGCCGATGATCAGCGCGCCGATCGGCGTCTTCTCGGAGGGCTTGAGCACGAACGGGCAACCGGCCGCGATCGCGGGTGCCACCTTGTGCGCGACCAGGTTCAGCGGGAAGTTGAACGGAGTGATGAAGGACACCGGGCCCAGCGGTACGCGTTTGGTGTAGCCGTGGTAACCGTCCAGCCGACCGGCCAGTTCCAGGTTCAGCGTCTCGCCGTTGATGCGTACCGATTCCTCGGCGGCGATGCGGAAGGTCTCGATCAGCCGGGTCACTTCGCCGGCCGCGTCCTTGATCGGCTTGCCGGCCTCGATGCACAGCGCTTCGGCCAGTTCGTCGCGGCGCTTGCTGAAACGCTCGACGCAGTGCTGCAGCACCGCCTGTCGTGCCCATGGCTTGAACGCACGCATCGGCGCCGTTGCCTTGACGGCGGCGGCGATCGCCTTTTCGGCGGCTTTCGCGTCGGGCACCGCCACGCGGGTGGCGACCTTGCCGCTGTACTTGTCGAGCACGTCCATCGTGTCCTTCGAGGTTACCGGTCGGTTGGCAAGGTAATAGGGGTAGTTCTTTTTCAGCATGGATATCTCCGTGGCTTCACAGCGCCGCGCTCAACTGGCGGATCTCCTCGTTGAGCACGCGGTGGTTGTCGGTGTAGTCGATGGCAAGGTCGATCAGGTGCACGCCGCCGCTTTCGAAGGCCCGCTGCAGCGTGGGAAGGAAGTCGTCGGCGGTGGCCGGGCGGTGTCCGTGCGCGCCATGCGCGCGGGCGAAGGCGACGAAGTCGGGGTTGCTGAACACCATGCCGAAATCGGGGTAGCCCATCTCGCCCTGTTTCCAGCGGATCATGCCGTAGGCGTCATCGCGCAGCAGCAGGATCACCAGGTCGAGCTTCAGCCGCACCGCCGTTTCCAGCTCCTGTGCGTTCATCATGAAGCCGCCGTCGCCGCAGATCGCCAGCACCCGGCGTTCCGGGTGGACCATTTTCGCCGCAATCGCCGAGGGAAGCCCCGCACCCATGCTGGCCAAGGCGTTGTCCAGCAGCACGGTGTTGGGCTGCCGCGCATGGTAGTAGCGGGCATACCAGATCTTGTACATGCCGTTGTCCAGGCACAGCATGCCGTCGTCAGGCATGCCGCGCCGGGTGTCGGCCACCACGCGCACCGGGTGCATCGGAAAGCGCGGATCGTCTGCGTGTCCGGCAAGCTGCGCGTGGAATGCGTCGCGCACCTTGTCGAAGAAGCTGAAGTCCCAGTGTGCCTGAGGTTCCAGCGCGTCGGTGAGCCGTTCGACCGTGTGCGCGATGTCGCCGACCACCTCGATCTGCGGGAAGTAGACGGTGTCCACCTCGGCCGACGAGAAGTTGATGTGGATGACCGTGCGCCGGCCCTTGTGCATGAAGAACGGCGGTTTCTCCACCACGTCGTGACCGACGTTGATGATCACGTCGGCCGCGTCGATGGCCCGGTGCACGAAATCGCCGTCGGACAGCGCCGCATTGCCCAGCCACAGCGGGTGTTCCTCGTCGATCACGCCCTTGCCCATCTGGGTGGTGAAGAACGGCATGCCCAGCTTGTCCACGAAGGCGCGTAGTGCCACGGCGGTACGCTGGCGGTTGGCCGCGGCACCGATCATCAGGATCGGGTGCTTCGCGCCGCCGATCGCCTCGGCCGCCTGCACCAGCGCGGCATCGTCCGGCGAGGGGCGTCGCGCGTACTCGGTGGGCAGCAGAATCACTTCGTCCACATCGTCGCGAGCGATGTCTTCGGGCAGCTCCAGGTGCACCGCGCCGGGACGTTCTTCCTCGGCGCGGCGAAAGGCCTCGCGTACCCGTGCGGGAATGGTCGCGGCGGAAACGAGCTGGCGTGTGTACTTGGTCAGCGGCTGCATCATGTCGACCACGTCGACCAGCTGGAACAGGCCCTGGCGATGGGTCCGGATCGGTTTCTGTCCGGTGATCATCAGCATCGGCATCGCGCCCAGCTGGGCGTAGGCCGCGGCGGTCACCAGGTTGGTCGCGCCCGGGCCTAGCGTGGCCAGCGCGACGCCGGCCTCGCCGGTGAGCCGGCCCCAGGTGGCGGCCATGAACCCGGCAGCCTGTTCGTGGCGGGTGATGATTAGCTGGATGCTGGACTCGCGCAGGGCTTCGACCAGGTCCAGGTTTTCCTCGCCGGGCACGCCGAAGATGCGTCGTACGCCTTCGGCCTCGAGGGCCTTCACGAACAGGTCCGCTGCCTTCATGCCAGGAGCTCCTCCAGAAGCGCATCGCGTGTGATGCAAGGCCACGAAGGATGCGCGAGCCGGTGTTCAGGCGACGTGAGTCGTCGCTATGGGATCACCGGGTTGAGTTGTTGCCAGCCGCTTCAGGCAGTCGGGTTCTTGCCGGTGCGCAGGTTCAGTTCGCCGTCGGCCAGGCGTGCGCGCAGTTCAGTGCCTTCGGCGACGTGCAGGGCCGAGCGCAGGACCTTGCCTTCGTTGTCGAACAGGATGGCGTAGCCCCGTTCAAGCGTTGCCAGCGGACTGACCGCGTGCAGTGCGCGGGCGGCCTGGCGCAGCATCAGGCGGTCGTGGTCGAGCCGGTGTCCGATGGCCTGACGCAGGCGTTGGGCGTGTTCCTCGAGCCGTTGCTGCTGCATCCGCAGTTGCTGTCCGGGATGCTGGGCCAGCAGCCGGCCGTGCAGGCGTTGCAGTCGCATCCGCTCGTTCTGCCGCGCACGGACGAAGGTGGCGAGCAGGCGTTCGCGCAGGTGCTGCAGGCGTTCGCGGTCGCGTGCCAGCCGTGCCTGCGGGCGCTGCGACTGCAGGCGGGCCAGCAGATGGTCGACGCGCTGGCCCTGACCCTGCAGCCGTCGCTGCAGCAGGGTGGCCAGGCGCTGGCGCAACTGGTGCAGATGACGTTCGAGTGCATCCGCGTCGGGTACCAGCAGCTCGGCTGCCGCCGAGGGCGTGGGCGCGCGCAGGTCGGCCACGAAGTCGGCGATGCTGAAGTCGATCTCGTGGCCCACTGCGGCGACCACCGGTACCTTGCTGGCATGGATGGCACGGGCCACGGCCTCGTCGTTGAACGCCCACAGGTCTTCCAGCGAACCGCCGCCGCGGGTCAGCAGCAGCACGTCGTAGCGGCCGCTTGCCGCAGCCTTGCGCAGCATGGCGACGATCGCGGGCGGTGCCTCGCGGCCCTGCACCGGTACCGGCAGCACGTCCACTTCGACCAGCGGCCAGCGACGGGCCATCACGCTCAGCACGTCGCGGATCGCGGCGCCGGTGGCGGAGGTGATCACGCCGATGCGCCGGGCGAAGCGGGGCAGGGCGCGCTTGCGCGAAGGGTCGAACAGGCCCTCGGCATCGAGGCGTGCCTTGAGGTGTTCGAACTCGCGCTGCAATGCCCCTTCGCCGGCCGGTTCCATGTGCTCGGCTACCAGCTGGAACTCGCCGCGCGGTTCGTAAAGCCCGACCCGGGCGCGCACCAGCACCTGCATGCCGTCGGCGGGCCTGAACTTCAGCCAGCTGCTCTTGGGCTTGAACATGGCGCAGCGCACCTGTGCGCCGCTGTCTTTCAGGGTGAAGTAGAGATGGCCGGAGGCGGGGCGCGCCACGTTCGACAGCTCGCCCTCGATCCACACCATCGGCAGCGCGTCTTCCAGCAGGTCGCGCACCAGCCGGTTGAGCGCGCTGGGGGTCAGGATGTGGCGGGGTGGTGCGGGCTGGTCGACAGGGGCGTGCATGGACCTTGCAGCCTAGCATGGCCTGTTTGGATAACAAGCGCTTGCGGATGGTTATGCATGTCTTTTCTCACGGGGTGTCGCGGCCGGTTCAGCCACTCCGATGGCGGTCTTTCCTGGCGCCGTAGTCGTCGCGTGCCTCGCAGATGGCCCGATGGTGCGTGTTCGCCCAGTCGGTGAGCTGTTTCAGGGGCACCAGGAAGGAGCGACCGAGATCGGTCAGCCGGTATTCGACCCGTGGCGGCACTTCCGGATATAGGGTCCGCTTGACGAGGCCGTCTTCCTCCAGGCTGCGCAGGGTCTTGGCGAGCATCTGCTTGGAGATGTCGGCGATCTCCCGCTGCAGCTCGCTGAAGCGCAGTGTGCCGGGATCGAGCGCCTGCAGGATCAGCAGGCTCCACTGGTCGCCGATCCGGTCCAGCACATCGCGGATCGGGCACGGCTGTGCGAACGCGTAGGGGGCAGTGTCGGGTGTGTCCTGATGCATGGTGCGGCGCTCCACGACGCCATGGTCACGCCGGGCTGACCTGATCACCTGGCCGTGACGTCTTGTAAAGACCCAGGGCGCTATATACCTTGCCTGATGTCAAAGGTCTAGTTTCTAGACCTTATTGTCGATGCAAACCTCAATCATGCAGATCCACAGGTAAAGACCATGGCACACATCGCACTCATTGGCGCTTCCGGCAATGTCGGCACGCGCATTCTCAAGGAACTCTCGGACCGCAGTCATCGCGTTTCGGCGATCGCCCGTCATCCCGAAAAAATCCAGGCGTGGCCGGGCGTCGTCGCTCTGAAGGGTGACATCGGCGACGAGGCGGCCCTGGCCGCGCTGCTTGCCGGGCACGACGCAGTGATCAGCTCGGTGAAGTTCCTCGACAGCGATTTCGACCGGCTGACCGGTGCGGTGCGCGCCGCAGGCGTGAAACGCTTTCTGGTCGTGGGTGGCGCAGGCAGTCTGGAGGTTGCACCAGGACAGCGGCTGGTCGATCAGCCCGATTTCCCGGCCCAGTACAAGCAGGAGGCACTGCAGGGCGCGGTGTTCCTCGACCGGCTGAAGGCCGTCGACGATCTCGACTGGACCTTCCTTTCGCCTTCGGCCCTGTTCGTGCCGGGCGAGCGCACCGGCACATTCCGCGTTGGCACCGACCAACTGCTCAGCACGGCCAGCGGCAGCAGCATCTCGTTCGAGGATTACGCCATCGCGATGGCGGACGAGATCGAGCATCCACGACATTCACGCCGGCGCTTCACCGTAGGCTATTGACGCCTTGTCGGGGCGGGCGATCACGGCAGAGCCGCGATGATCGGCGGGGCCGCGCTCAGGTGGCGCGGCGTTGCCGCTTGCGGCGGTATTGTCGCCACAGGCGCACGCCCAGATTGAGTGCCAGCCAGGCGGCCAGCAGGCCAAGCGGCCAGGCCACCACGGCGGGCCACAGCCACGCCACCACGGCAAGCGCCACCAGTAGCGCCGTGCCGCCCAGCAGCGGGCCGCTGGTGGTGTCGCCGAGCACCCGGCGGTCGGCGAGCGCCGCGCCAACGGTATTGGCAATACGCAAGGCACCGGCGGCAGCGCGACCGGAGCTGCCGCCGCTGCGTCGCGGGCGAGGCGGTCGGTGGGTGCTGCTGCGCACGGATTCGCCGCGTCGGCGACGTGGCGACAGCACGATCTCGGTGGCATTTTCCAGGTCGCGCTCGTACTGCTCGGCGAGCTGGCTGGCGAAGCCGGCGTTTTCCACCGCGACATCGATTTCGCGATTGCCAAGCCAACTGGCCAAATTCAGGTTCGACGAGCCTACGCGGGCCCACTGGCCGTCGGCCACCGCGGTCTTGGCATGCAGCATGGAGCCGTTCCACTCGAACACGCGGATGCCGGCCTTGAGCAGCGGGCGGTAGCCGGCGCGCGACAGTCCTGCCACCACTGGAATGTCGCTGCTGCCGGGTACCAGCAGACGCACGTCCACGCCATCGCGGGCTGCGGCGGCCAGTGCCTGCACATACGGCGCCACGCCCACGAAGTAGGCATCGGTGAGCCACAGGCTGCGACGCGCCATGGCCGCGATCATCTGGTCCAGCCGGTACATGCCGGCGGTGGCGGGCTGGGTGGCGATCAGTCGCAGCGACACGTCGCCGGCCGCCTCCAGGGGCGGGTGACCGCGCAGGCGATCGGGCAGGGCGGGGCCAGTGGCGGCCCAGCTGTCGGCGAAGGCGGCCTCGAGTTCGGCCACGGCCGGGCCATGTATGGCGACCCCGGTGTCGCGCCAGGGCGGGACGCCGCGTTTCGGTGCGCCCAGCCATTTCGCGCTGATGCATACGCCGGAGAGAAAGCCATGCCTGCCGTCCACCACCAGCGTCTTGCGATGGTCTCGGCTGATCCATCCGAACGGCCGTCCCAGTTGCGGCGGATTGAAGATGCGTACCTCGCCACCGGCCGCGCGCAGCGGTCGCCAGAAGGCCGCGTTGGCCTGTCCCAGGCCACCCATCCAGTCGCAGATCACGGCCACCGCGACGCCGTCGCGGGCCCGCTCGGTCAACGCGTCGCGGAAGGCACGGCCGATTTCGTCGTTGCGGATGATGTAGTTCTCCAGCAGCACGCGATGCCGTGCGCTCCGGATCGCCGCCAGCCAGGCGGCGTAGTGCGCTTCGGCATCGATCAGCAGTTCGACCGCGTTGCCGTCGATCAGCGGCGCACCGGCGGCGCGGCTCAGGGCCTGTTCGGCCAGCAGGCGGAACGGCGAGGCGGCAGTCAGGGGTGAGGCAGGCATGCCGCGAGTGTAGGGCAAGCATGCGGAGGGAAATCGTGCGGACGGACATCACGCATGCATGGCCCACACGCTGCTTCTGGCATGATCGCCGCATGTTGCAGGACCAACGCTTGACCGACACCTCGGCCTGCGCGCGGCTGATCGCCGAGCGCCTCGGCGCCGATCTGCGCATCGCCGCGCCGCTGGGACTGGGCAAACCGCACGGTCTGCTCAATGCGCTCTACCGGCTGGTGCGCGACGACACCTGGCGCTCGATGACGCTGTACACCGCGTTGTCGCTGACACGTCCCCAACCGGGTTCAGGGCTCGAGGGGCGTTTTCTCGAGCCGTTCCTGGAGCGGCATTTCGGTGCCGACTGCGTCGATCCGCAGTATGCGCTGGACCAGGCCCGCGATGCCCTGCCGCCGAACGTGGCGGTGCACGAGTTCTACATGCAGTCCGGCATGATGCTGCACTCGGGCAGTGCGCAGTGCAGCTACATCAGCCAGAACTACACCCACGTGGCGCGTGATCTGGTGGAGCAGGACATCAACCTGCTGGTGCAGCTGGTGGCGCGGCGCGAGACGCCGGCGGGCGTGCGCTACAGCCTGTCGTGCAACCCGGACCTGACGCTGGACTTCCTCGATCGGCAGAAGGCGGCCGGCCGGGCCCGGCCGCTGTGCGTGGCAGTGGTGCATCCGCAGCTGCCTTATCTGAGTGGTCATGCCGAGGTGGCCGAGGACTTCTTCGATCTCGAACTGGCACCGCCCTCGTCGCCCCCTCTGTTCGCGTTGCCGCGCCAGCCGGTGGGGCTGGCTGAATACGCGCTGGGCCTGCATGCCAGTGCCTTGGTCAAGGATGGCGGCTGCCTGCAGATCGGCATCGGCGCGCTGTCCGACGCGCTGGTCAAGGCGCTGTTGCTGCGCCATCAGGACAATACGGCCTGGCGCGCGGCACTGGTGACGCTGGACGGCAAGGGCGCCACCCATGCCGTCGCAGGCCACGTCGGCGGGCTGACGCCGTTTGTCACCGGGCTGTACGGCGCCAGCGAGATGGTGATGGACGGCTTCATGCACCTGCAGCGTGCCGGCATCCTCAAGCGCCGCAGCTGGGACAACATGGCGCTGGAACGGGCCGCAGCCGTCGGGCGACTGCCTGCCGACGTGCCTGGTGGACATTACCTGCGCGGTGCGTTCTTCCTGGGCAGTCGCGAGTTGTACGAGTGGCTGTCCGAGGTCGAGGCGGCGGACCCCGATGCCATCGACATGTGCCGGGTCTCCAACGTCAACCAGCTCTACGGCGACCACCAGCCGCTGGCCGCGCTGCAGCGGCGGGGCGCGCGCTTCTTCAACACCGGCATGATCGCGACCCTGCTGGGCGCGGTGGCCTCGGACACGCTGGACGACGGCCATGTGGTCAGCGGGGTGGGCGGGCAATACAACTTCGTGGCGATGGCGCACGAGCTGCCCGGAGGGCGCTCGATCCTGATGCTGCGGGCGACCCGCGAGGCCGGCGGCAGCGTGCATACCAATATCCGCTGGGACTATGGCCAGACCACGATTCCGCGTCACCTGCGCGACATCGTGGTGACCGAGTACGGCGTGGCCGACCTGCGCGGCAAGAGCGATGCCGAATGCGTGGCGGCGATGCTTGCCGTGGCCGATGCGCGTTTCCTCGATGCGTTGAGTGCCGAGGCCAAGGCGCACGGCAAGCTGTCGCTGGACTTCCGCATTCCCGATGCCTGGCGCAGACATACGCCCGAGCACCTGCAGCAGCTGGGGCCGCTGCGCAGCAAGGGCTGGCTGCCGGCGTTCCCGTTCGGCAGCGATTTCGATGCGCTGGAGCAGCGCCTGTTGCCGGTGCTCAAGCAACTGCAGGCCGATAGCGCGAGCTGGCGCGGTCGACTCGGGCTGCTGCGACGCCTGCTGCGTCCCGGCGATGCGGCGGAGGGCGAGCAAGCCGCACTGGCACGCATGCAGCTGCAGTCACCCGTGAACCTGTCCGAGCGCCTGCAACAGAGGCTTCTGCTGGCGGCACTGCGCCGCTGATCCACTCTGGCGGTGGCGGGGTGTCACGGTGCCGCAGGGTGGATCGGTTATCCTTGCGCGCATCGCCACCAGCCGTGGCCCGCAGCATTCCGGTCATCGATCCATGAACCAGCTTTCATCCCAGCAGCCGCGTCCCGCCGAGCCGGCCGCGCGTCGCGCCAGCGTCGGCGTGCAGATCGGCAAGGTCACCGTCGGTGGCGGAGCGCCCATCGTGGTGCAGTCGATGACCAACACCGATACCGAGGACCCGGTCAGCACCGCAAAGCAGATCGCCGAGCTGGCACGTGCCGGTTCCGAGATCGTGCGAATCACGGTGAACACGCCGGCGGCGGCGGCGGCGGTACCGCGCATCGCCGAGCGGCTGACGATGATGGGCGTGGAGGTGCCGATCGTGGGCGACTTCCACTACAACGGGCACCAGTTGCTGGAACAGGAACCGGCCTGCGCCGAGATCCTGGCGAAGTACCGCATCAACCCCGGCAACGTGGGCTTCGGCAAGAAGCGCGACGCCCAGTTCGGTGCGATCATCGAGAAGGCGATCCAGTACGGCAAGCCGGTGCGCATCGGCGCCAACTGGGGCTCGCTGGACCAGAGCATGGTCGCCGTGCTGATGGACGAGAACGCGAAGCGTGCCGAACCCTGGGACGCTTCGCACGTGGCGCGCGAGGCGCTGATCCGTTCGGCGCTGGACTCCGCCGCCAAGGCCGAGGAGATCGGCCTTGCACATGAGCGGATCATCCTGTCGTGCAAGGTTTCCGGCGTGCAGGAGCTGATCGCGGTGTACCGCGACCTGGCCCGGCGCTGCGACTATGCCCTGCATCTGGGCCTGACCGAGGCGGGCATGGGTTCCAAGGGCATCACCGCCTCCAGCGCGGCGCTGGCGGTGCTGCTGCAGGAAGGCATCGGCGACACCATCCGCATATCGCTGACGCCCGAGCCCGGCGCGTCGCGCACCGGCGAAGTGATCGTGGCGCAGGAACTGCTGCAGACCATGGGACTGCGCTCGTTCACCCCGCTGGTCACTGCCTGCCCGGGCTGTGGCCGCACCACCAGCGAGTTCTTCCAGGAGCTGGCCAAGACCGTGCAGGAACATGTGCGCGAACAGATGCCGCTGTGGCGGCTGAAATACGACGGGGTGGAAAACCTTACCTTGGCGGTGATGGGCTGTGTGGTGAATGGCCCGGGCGAATCCAAGCACGCCAACATCGGCATTTCCCTGCCGGGCAACGGCGAGGCGCCGGCCGCCCCGGTGTTCATCGACGGCGAGAAGGCGATGACCCTGCGCGGCGACAACATCGCCTCGGAATTCGTGGGCCTGCTGGACGCCTACGTCGCCCGCAAATACGCGCCGCGAGCGGGCTAAACCGCGAAGCAGTCCACGTCGAAAGCCCTTGACCCGATGGCAGAATGGGCGGATGCGCGAAACCAGCGCACACGATTCAGGGTCCTCAGCTTGACAATCAGTCCGCAACTGCGCACCACCATCACCTATGTCGTCATTTCCGCGATATGGATCTGGCTGTCCGACCTGGTACTGGATGCACTGGTGCACAATCCGCGTCACCTGACCTCGCTGCAGAGTGCCAAGGGCTGGCTGTTCGTGCTGGCGACGGGCGTCATGCTGTACGGGATGATCGGGCATACCGTGCACCGGATGAGCGCGGTCAACCGCAAGTTGCTGGAGGGCAACGAGCAGTCGCTGCGGGTGCTGGTCAGCGCGATGGATGCCCGTCACAAGGAAACCGGCGACCATTCGAGCCGGGTGATGCGCGTGACCGAGGGCATGGCGCGGCTGGTCGGGCTGGAAGGCAAGGCCTTGCGCGACCTGCGTTTCGGCGCGCTGCTGCACGACATCGGCAAGCTGGCGTTGCCGGATGCGATCCTGATCAAGCCGGGCAAGCTCGATGCCGACGAAATCGCGGTGATGCGGACCCATCCGCGGATCGGTCGCGACATGCTGCTGCAGGTCGACTTCCTGCGCGACGCCGTGGACATTCCGTACTGCCATCACGAGCGCTGGGACGGCGAGGGCTACCCGCAGGGACTGCGAGGCGAGGCCATTCCGCTGGCGGCCCGGATCTTCAGCGTGGTCGACGTGTGGGACGCGCTGAGCAGTGCCCGCGTCTACAAGCCGGCATGGCCGGAAGATGAAGTGCTCGATCACCTGCGCAGCGTCGCCGGCCAGCAGCTCGACCCGCAACTGGTCGAGCTGTTCCTGGGCCACTACGACGAACTGAAGGCGCTGGCCTAGCGCGCTGCCGGATCAGGCGTCAGGCAGCAGTGCCGCGACCGGTTGTCGATGCTGCGTGCGCCAGGCCTGCGGATCGGGCGGCATGCCGGTACAGCGGGTGGCATGGTCCAGGAACATCTGGCGTGGCATTTCGAGTGCGCCCAGCGACAGCAGGTGGGGATTGCTCACCTGCGCGTCGAGCCACGGGTATCCCCACCGGCGCAGGCACGATGCCAGAGCCATCAGGGCAACTTTCGAGCCGTTGCTTTCGCGGCTGAACATCGATTCGCCGCAGAACAGTCGGCCGATCGCGACGCCATAGATGCCACCGACCAGCCGTGTGCCGTCCCAGACTTCCACGCTGTGGGCATGCCCCTGCGCGTGCAACCGGACATAGGCGTCGATCATGTCCGGCACGATCCAGGTGCCGTCGTCGTCTCCGCGTGGCGCGGCGCAGGCCTCGATCACCTGGCCGAAGGCGTGGTCGACACTGAACTGCCAGGGGCTGTGCGCCAGCATGCGGCGCAGGCTGCGGTTGGGGTGGAGTGCGGCCACGTCGAACACGCAGCGCGGATCGGGCGACCACCACAGGACCGGTTGCCCCTGGCCGTACCAGGGAAAGATGCCGCGCGTGTAGGCGGCCAGCAGGCGTGTAGCCGAGAGGTCCCCGCCGAAGGCGAGCAGTCCGTTCGGTTCGGCCAGCGCGTGCGATGGGTCTGGAAACGCATCGGGTCGGGCGAGATCCAGCTGAGGCAGCCGGATCATCGGCTACGGTCCGCGTAGGGGCTATGCGACGCCAGTTCGTCGGCGTAGTCGTCGATGGCTTCCGCTTCGCGCAGCAGCGCGGTGTGCACGGCGGAACGGAAACCTTCATCGGCCAGATAGTGCCGCGAATGCGTGCGTACCGGCAGGAAGCCCCGGGCTAGCTTGTGCTCCCCCTGCGCACCCGGCTCGAAGCGCTTCAACTGGTGGGTGATGGCGTATTCGATGCCGCGGTAGTAGCACAGCTCGAAATGCAGGCCCGGAACTTCCTCGATGGCACCCCAGTAGCGGCCATAGAGCGTGTCGGTGCCCCGCAGGAACAACGCCATGGCGACCAGTGTGTCGCCGTCGCGGGCCAGCGCCAGCTGCGCGGTTTCGCCCATGTCGCGCAGGCCGGTGAAGAAGGCGGGCGTCAGTGCCGCATGGTTGCCCTTGGCGTCGAACGTGGCCTGGTACAAGGCATGGACCCGGCGCCATTCGTCCAGATCCAGCGAGTGGCCTGCGCGCCATTCGAGCTGCAGACCGGTGGCAGCGACCCGTGCCCGTTCCTGGCGGATGTTTTTGCGCTTCTTGTGATTGAGCGCAGCCAGGAAGTCGTCGAAGCTGTGCCAGCCCAGGTTATGCCAGTGGAACTGGACGTCGGTGCGGCACAGCCAGTCCTCGTCGAACGCTTCGGCGTCCGTATCGGGAAGAAAATTGGCATGCACGGACGACAGGCCCAGGTGATCAGCCTCATCGCGCATGGCCTGTATCAGCGCGCGCTGCAGGACTGGCGCCAGCGGGCCGGCGCCCGCGAGCAGGCGCGGCCCGGTAATTGGCGAATAGGGGATGGCGTTGAGCAGCTTGGGATAATAGTCGCCGCCCGCACGCTCATAGGCGGCGGCCCAGCTCCAGTCGAACACGAACTCGCCATGCGAGTTGCCCTTCAGGTACAGCGGGGCTGCGGCGACCAGTCGCCCGTTTTCGTACAGGCCCAGATGGTGCGCCTGCCAGCCCCATTCGGGTCGGATGCAGCCGGCATGCTCCAGCGCCTGCAGGAAGGCATGCGCAACGAAGGGCGAGCGGCCGTCGTGCAGGGCGTCCCAGTCGGCCTGGGGGATTTCCCCGATACGGGCATGAAAGCGTGCGGCCAGCGGCATGTGGTGCTCGGTCCCGTGGTGGTCCCGTGATGGGGTGGCCGGCGCGCCTGTACGGGCACGCCGGCCGTGGGCGGGATCAAACGGCTGGCGTCTGCTGCTCCAGCCAGCGCTCGGCGTCCAGCGCGGCCATGCAGCCGAAGCCGGCCGAGGTGATCGCCTGGCGATAGACGTGGTCGGCCACGTCGCCGGCGGCGAACACGCCGGGAGTCGAGGTCATGGTGGCCATACCTTCCTGCCCGCTCTTGATCTTCAGGTAGCCGTCGCGCATGTCCAGCTGGCCTTCGAAGATGCCGGTGTTGGGGGTATGGCCGATCGCCACAAAGAAGCCGGTGGCCGCGATGTCGCGGGTGGCGCTGCCGTTGACGTCCTTCACGCGCACGCCGATCACACCGGAGTCGTCGCCCAGCACTTCGTCGATCACATGGTTCCAGACCAGCTCGATCTTGCCGGCGGCGGCCTTCTCGAACAGCTTGTCCTGCATGATCTTCTCGGCGCGCAGCTTGTCGCGGCGGTGCACCAGGTAGACCTTGCTGGCGATATTGGAGAGGTACAGCGCCTCTTCCACGGCGGTGTTGCCGCCACCCACCACCACCACTTCCTGCTCGCGGAAGAAGAAGCCGTCGCAGGTGGCGCAGGCGGACACGCCCTTGCCCTTGAACTTCTCCTCGCTGGCGATGCCGAGGTATTTGGCGGTGGCGCCGGTGGCGATGATCATCGCGTCGGCCGTGTACTCGCCCGAGTCGCCCTTCAGGCGGAACGGGCGCTGTTTCAGGTCCACGCTGTGGATGTGGTCGAACACCATTTCGGTGTTGAAGCGTTCCGCGTGTTCGGCCATGCGCTGCATCAGCGCCGGGCCCTGCAGGCCTTCCACGTCGCCCGGCCAGTTGTCCACTTCGGTGGTGGTCATCAGCTGGCCACCCTGCTGCAGGCCGGTGATCAGGGTCGGCTTGAGGTTGGCGCGGGCGGCATATACCGCCGCCGTGTATCCGGCGGGGCCGGAGCCGAGGATCAGCAGGCGGCAGTGTTTGGTGGTGGTGCTCATGCGTATAATCCTTGGGTTTGCTGTCAGCCTGGTCGGCCATTCGCTGCCCGGTCGCGCGGGGTTACCTCCGTGCCCGGAAAGCGCCGGAACCCGAAAGAATGGGGAAGTCCGGCAGCCGATTCAAGGCGCAGCGGTCGATACCACTGCAGCGGCCCGGCCGTTGTGGCGTTTCAACGTGCATATCCCACAGGATGCTTCCCCATGCGTATCGGTATTCCTTCTGAAACCAAGACCCTCGAAGGGCGTGTCGCTCTCGTTCCCGCCGCCGCCGCCGATCTGGTGCGTCGCGGACACGAGGTGTTCATCCAGGCCGGCGCCGGCGAGAAGAGCGGCTTCTCCGACGAGGCCTACATCAAGGAAGGCATCAAGATCGTGCCGGATGCCGCCGCGCTGTACGAGGCGGGCGAGCTGATAGTGAAGGTGAAGGAGCCGATCGCCGGCGATCTGGCCCTTCTGAAGAAGCATCACCTGCTGTTCTGCTATCTGCACCTGGCGGCCGAGCCGGCACTGACCAAGAGCCTGCTCGACATCGGCCTGACCGGTGTGGCGTTCGAGTCGGTGGAAGAGAACGGCGCGCTGCCGCTGCTGTTGCCGATGTCGGTGATCGCCGGTCGCATCGCCACCCAGATCGGCACCACGTTGCTGCATCGTCCGCAGGGCGGCAAGGGCAAGCTGCTGGGCGGCATGGCGGCCACGCCGCGCGGCAAGGTGGTGGTGCTGGGCGCGGGCGTCGCCGGCGGCAATGCCGCTGCGCTGGCGGCCGAGGCCGGTGCCAACGTGGTGGTGTTCGACAAGCGTCCGGACCGCATGGAAGCCATGCGCCAGCTTGGCCCGAACGTCACCGGCCTGTACGCCTACGAATCCAGCGTGGCCGAGGAAGTGCGCGATGCCGACCTGGTGGTCGGTGCGGTGCTGATCCCCAGTGCCAAGGCGCCGCGCGTGCTCACCGAAGACATGATCAAGTCGATGGAGAAGGGCAGCGTGGTGGTGGACATCTCGATCGACCAGGGCGGCTGCTTCGAGACCTCGCGTCCGACCACCTGGGCCGAGCCGACCTACGACGTCCACGGCGTGACCCACTTCTGCGTGACCAACATGCCGGGCGCGGTGCCGCAGACCTCGTCGCTGGCCATTTCGGCCGCGATCCTGCCGTATGTGCAGCGTCTGGCGGGCGGCAATGAATGGCGCGAGTTCGAGCCGCTGAAGAAGGGCATCAACGTGGACGGCGGCAAGCTGGTGCATCCGGCCTTGCAGGGCGTGGTTTAATCGCTCCCGGGTTCAAGAGGAAAGCGACCACGGTGCCGCGTAGCGCAAACGCAAGGAAAAACACGGAAAAGGCGGGCTTGAGCGACGAGCTCAAGCGCCGCCTGCGCGAGGCCGGCGCGCTGCTGCTGCTGCCGCTGGCCTTGTTCCTGCTGGTCTGTGTGGCCAGTTACAACCCCGCCGATCCGGGGTGGTCGCATGCGGGGGCATCGGCGCAGGTGCACAACCTGTGCGGCACCGTCGGTGCGTATGTCGCGGACCTGCTGCGTTACCTGTTCGGTGGCGTGGCCTATTGTTTCCCGCTGCTGCTGCTGTTCCTTGGCGTGCAGGTGTTGCGCCATCACGGCGAGAGAAACGCGCACCCGTGGGAGTCGTCGATGCGGCTGGCCGGGTCGGTGTTCTTCTTCTTCACTGCGCCGGCCCTGTGCACGCTCAATTTCCCCGAGAGCGCGATGGCCCCGGAAGGTGCCGGCGGCGTGATCGGGCATGCCGTGGGCTACGGCATGGGGCGTGCCTTCGGTCACGAAGGCGCACCGCTGTTGTTGCTGGCCGTGTTCCTGATCGCGGTGACGCTGGCCACCGGGCTGTCGTGGTTCAAGGTGATGGACTGGACCGGGCAGGCCGTGTTGCAGGTGGCGGCATGGCTGGGTGGCCGCCTGCGCGCCATGCCCGACCGGCTGGCCGCGCGCCAGGCACGCGCCGAGCGCGAAGTGGTCAAGAAGGTCGAGGCGGTACGCCAGGCCAAGCGCGAGCCGGTACGCATCGAGGCACCGGTGGCACCGGTGGCGAAGAGCGAGCGTGCCCGCGTGGAAACCCAGATCCCGCTGTTCACCGGAGCGTCCGCGCCGGGTGAATTGCCGCCGCTGTCGCTGCTCGACGAAGCGCCGGAGCAGGGGCCGGGCTATTCGGAAGAGACCCTGGAGGTGCTGTCGCGCCAGGTCGAGCTGAAGCTCAAGGATTTCCGCATCGAGGCCAAGGTGGTCGGCGTCTATCCCGGCCCGGTGATCACCCGCTTCGAGCTGGAGCCGGCAGCCGGCGTGCGCGGGTCGCAGGTGTCCAGCCTGGACAAGGACATCGCGCGTGGCCTGTCGGTGGTCAGCGTGCGCGTGGTCGACGTGATTCCGGGCAAGAACGTGATCGGCCTGGAGATTCCCAACACCCGCAAGCAGATCGTCTACCTGTCGGAGATCCTGCGCTCGGACAAGTACGACCAGATGAAGTCGCCGCTGGCGCTGGCGCTGGGCAAGGACATCGGCGGACGCCCGGTGGTGGCCGACCTGGCCAAGATGCCGCACCTGCTGGTAGCCGGCACCACCGGTTCGGGCAAGTCGGTGGCGGTGAACGCGATGGTGCTGAGCCTGCTGTACAAGGCCAGTCCCAAGGACGTTCGCCTGATCATGATCGACCCGAAGATGCTAGAGCTCTCCGTGTACGAGGGCATCCCGCACCTGCTGGCGCCGGTGGTCACCGACATGAAGGAGGCGGCCAACGCACTGCGCTGGTGCGTGGCCGAGATGGAACGCCGCTACAAGCTGATGGCCGGCGTGGGCGTGCGTAATCTGGGCGGCTTCAACAAGAAGGTCCGTGAAGAAGAGAACAAGGGGCAGCCGCTGCTGGACCCGCTGTTCCGTCCCAATCCCGAGATGCCGAACCTGGTGGCCGAGCCGCTGGAGCCGCTGCCCAATATCGTGGTCATCATCGACGAGTTCGCCGACATGATGATGATCGTCGGCAAGAAGGTCGAGGAGCTGATTGCCCGCCTGGCGCAGAAGGCGCGCGCCGCCGGTGTGCACCTGGTGCTGGCCACGCAGCGCCCGTCGGTGGACGTGATCACTGGCTTGATCAAGGCCAATATCCCCACCCGCATCGCCTTCCAGGTGTCGAGCAAGATCGACTCGCGCACCATTCTCGACCAGTCCGGCGCCGAGGCCTTGCTGGGTCATGGCGACATGCTTTACCTGCCGCCGGGTACGGCCACGCCCGAACGCGTGCACGGCGCTTTCGTCGACGACCACGAGGTGCACAACGTGGTGGCCTGGCTGAAGGCGCAGGGCGAGCCGCAGTACGTCGAGGGTGTGCTCGAGGAAGTGCAGGCCACCGCCGACGGCAAGTTCATCAATGAGTCGGGCTTGCCGCAGGACAGCGAAGAGGGCGGCGACGCCGATGCGGTGCTGTACGACAAGGCCGTGGCCATCGTCACGCAGACCCGGCGCGCCTCGATCTCCGGCGTGCAGCGGCACCTGCGCATCGGCTACAACCGCGCCGCGCGGCTGATCGAGCAGATGGAGGCCGAAGGCGTGGTCAGCGCCCCGCAGCACAACGGTAACCGCGAAGTGCTGGCACCACCCCCGCCCAAGCATTGAGCCTGGCGGGCAGGGCCGGCGCCGGTGGGCGATCGGTTAAGCCGCAGCGCTTACAATGCACGGACCGCACTTCCCCCTGGTTACCATGAAACGTCTACCGATCGTCGTTGCCGCATGTCTCTTCCCGCTCGCGGTGCTGGCCCAGTCGGCCGGCCCGGCGCGCGCGCGCCTGGACGCCTTCGCCAAGGGCCTGCATTCGCTGACCGGGCACTTCACCCAGACCCTGACCAATGCCGATGGCCAGTCGGGCCAGACCAGCTCCGGCACCCTGGCACTGGAAGCGCCGCGGGAGTTCCGCTGGGACACGCAGACCCCGTACAAGCAGGTCATCGTGGCCGATGGTCGCCGCGTCTGGCTGTACGACCCGTCGCTGGAGCAGGTCACGGTGCGCAAGCAGAGTGTCGAGGAGGCACACAGCCCGCTGACGGTGCTGACCGATGTCTCGCTGCTCGACAAGAGCTTCAAGGTGACCGAGGAGGGCGAGCGCGATGGCCTGCAATGGCTGCGGCTGACGTCCACCGCGAAGGACCCGCAGTTCGCCTTCGCCGACCTCGGGTTCGATGCCCACGGGCTGGCGCGCATGATATTCCGGGACCAGCTTGGCTCGACCACTGACATCCGGTTCTCGGACCTGAAGCGCAACGTGGCCATTCCGCCGCAGACCTTCAGCTTCATGCCGCCGAAGGATGCCGACGTGATCGGCGATGTGCCGGTGCTGACCACGCAGCCGCTGAAAGACTGACGCTTCATGCCGATCCTGCGTCAGTTGCCGCGCTGGGCCTGGTTCGGCGGTGGCCTGCTGGCTCTGATCGCCGGCAGCATCAATGCCGTGGGTTACCTGTGTTTCCGGCACCAGCCGGTCAGTCATCTCACCGGCACCAGTACCCAGCTCGGCATGTCGCTGGCCCGGGGCGACGTGGGCGAGGTGCTGCACTGGGGGCTGACCATCCTGTCGTTTCTGGTCGGGGCGGCATCGAGTGGTTTCATCGTGCAGCAGCGGACGCTGGAGCTCGGTCGCCGCTACGGTGTGGTGCTGGTGCTCGAATCGCTGCTGCTGTTTGCTGCCACCTCGCTGATCCACCGCCACAATGTCGTGGGCATCTATCTAGCCGTCGGTGCCTGCGGCCTGCAGAACGCCATGGTCAGCACCTATAGCGGCGCCACGTTCCGCACGACACATGTGTCGGGCATCTTCACCGACCTCGGCATCTACATCGGGCAGCGTCTGCGTGGCGTCGATGTGGACATGCTGCGTATCCATGTCTGCCTGCTAGTGGCGGGTAATTTCATCGCCGGATCGGCGCTGGGCGCCTTCGGGTATGCCCTGATGCGCGAACGGGTATTGTTGATTCCGGCCACCATCACGGGTGTGGTCGGCGTCGTGTATGCGCTTTACCGCCACCTGTTCCTAGGGCGGACGGCCTGAACCAGGGCGGGAGTACGGGGCGCTGTTTCAGGATGCGGCGAGGCTGCGGTTGCGGCCGGCGTGCTTGGCCTGGTACAGCGCGTGGTCGGCGCGCGAAATCCACTGCTCCAGTGACTCGCCGCTGTGATAGGCGGCTACGCCGAAGCTGGCTGTCGAGCGGATCATCACATCTTCGTGGCGGGTGTTGCTCGCGGCGAAGTTCGCACGGATGCGCTCGGCGAACTGGAGGCCGGACTCGCGCGTGGTGTTGGGCAAGCAGACGATCAGTTCCTCGCCACCGTAGCGGCCCACGAGATCGGTCTGGCGACAGTATCTGAGGATAGAGTTGATGGCGTGGCGGATCACCGCATCACCGGCGAGATGGCCGTAGGTGTCGTTGATCTGCTTGAAGTGATCCAGATCGAGCAGCACGATGCAGGCATTGCCGTCGCTGGTGTGTTCGCGGATGTTCTCCGCAAGGTCCAGGAAGCTACGCCGGTTGTAGACCCCGGTCAGTGGATCGGTGCTGGCCAGTTCGGCGAGCCGCTGGTTGGCGACCTGCAGTTCGCGCGTGCGGTCATCGACCTGCCGTTGCAGACGTATGGACTGCTTGCGCAGGTAGAGCGTGCGCAGGTGCACCATGCCCAGCACCAGGCCACCCAGCAGCAAGGCCAGCAAGGCGTTGAACCAGTCCCTTTCATACCAGCGGGAGGGCACGATGATCGGAATACTGGTTTCCACCGTGCGCGTGTGCATACTGTGCGTGGTGGCCCGCAGCTGCAGGGTGTAGTTGCCGAAGGGCAGGTAGTTGTAGAGCGCGATGGGCAGGCCGCCACGCGGGATGTGGGTCCAGCTTTCGTCCAGTCCCTTCATGCGGTAGCTGTAGGAGGTATTGGATACCGAGCGGTAGTCGAGCAGGGCGAAGTCGACCTCCATGCTGCGCTTCTTCCCCAGCCGGATCGGATGACCGGGGGCGGGAAGGTCGCCGGAGGGGACCGGGCGGCCGCCTTCGACCGCCTGGGTAACGGCCAGGTCAGCAGGCGGGTTGGGGCTGGACGGGTGCCAGTCCGGACGGATCACGGTCAGGCCGTTGAGGCTTCCGAACAGCAGGGCACCATCGAGCGAACGCGCCGCCGCGGCATAGATGTAGCTGGTGGTGTGCAGCCCATCGCGCGTGCTGAGATAACGGACCTCACCGGTCTGTCCGCTGACCCGTGCCAGCCCGTTGAGCATGCCCAGCCAGAGATGGCCCTGCGAATCGGCTACCGCGGCATTGACGTGGCGGTTCGCATGGCCCTGCTGCAGATCGATCTGGCGGAAGCGCAGCGGCTCGCCCGGCCTGTAATGGTCGATCACACCGATGCCGTCGTAGGCACCTACCCAGAGGCGTCCGTCGTCGTCCTCCGTCACCGCGCTGACCGTGTCGCCGGGAAGGCTACTGGGATCGCCGGGGGTGTGCTGCACGTTCTGGAAGCCGCTTTCCTGGGTCACGCTGTCGGCAATGCTGATGCCGCGTGTGGTGACGTACCAGATCTGCTTGCCGATCGGCACGATCTGCCGGACGACGTTGCTGAGCAGGCTGCCTGGCGTGTGCTTTTCATGCGTGAAGTGGTGCAGGGCGCGGGTGCGGAGGTTGTAGCGGTAGGCGCCTTCGTAGGTGCCGATCAGCAGATCGTCGCCCCGGCTCAGCAGGCTGAGGACCGGTTTGCCATCAAGCGCGGGAATCGCCGAGTCCTCGATCGAGAAGTGGTCCGGGTCGATCCTGGCGACCCCCAGCGTACCCACCCAGATCGAGCCATCAGGCGATTCGGTCAGTGTCTGGACGTCACGTCTCAACTGGCGGCCCTGCAGCTGCAGGTGTCGTATGTCGCCTGCATGCAGATCGATCACGTCGATCTTGCCGGCGGCCAGGCCAAGCCAGATCCGTCCACGCGTATCCACGTGGATGCTGCGGACGTTGTTGTTCGCCAGCCCGAGACTGGAATGCAGCCCGGGCAGGATGGCGAAGGCGGTGCCGGCGCGGGTGTCGTGCCGGGCCACGCCCAGATCGGTAGCCACCCAGATATTGCCGGAGCGGTCTTCCATCAGGTCGCGCACTGAGTTGCCCGGAAGCGAGGAAGGCCGGGTCAGGTCGTGGTCGATCCGATGTAGCGACGATGCACCGGGCGTGTAGGTGAGTACGCCGCTGCCGTCCGTGGCGATCCACATGGTGTCGCCCACTTCGAGAAAGTCGCGCACCGTCGGTTGGCGTGCCAACCCCTTGTAGCCGCTGAAACCGGGCAGCGTATGCCAGTCTCCCTTGGCATCGAGGTACACCGCGCCGGCCTGCACGCTGCCGACCCAGAGGCGCCCTTCGCGGTCTTCCCTGATCGCCCATATCTCGTCGTCGAGCACCGTATCCACCGCGCCGGCCGGATGCGGCGGGCGGACGAAGCGGGTGGAGCCCGCGCGGCGCACGAACAGGCCGCGGTTGTTGCCCAGCCACAGGTTGCCGGCGCGGTCCTGGTAGACGCAGAAATTGCGCTGCGACAACTGCGCGCCGGTAGCGACGTGGGTGATGCGGTTGTGCCGCAGGTCGAGGTGATCCAGCCCGTCGTTGCTTGCTATCCACACGCCGCCGGCGTGATCCGATGCTAGCCCGTAGATCTTGCCGTCGAGGCTGCCGTCGACCCGCAGCGCATAGGTGTGGAAGCGGCCCGTGGCGGGATCGAGCCGGCTCAGGCCGCCGGTATTGGTGCCGACCAGCAGGCCGCCATCGGGCAACGGCAGCAGTGCACGGACATAGGCGTCGTGCAGTCCGGAGTCATCGTGGGCGGTCGGTTCGATCACCTGCATGCGGTAGCCGTCGTAACGGACCAGACCGCCCATGGTGCCGATCCAGATCAGGCCACGCCGATCCTGCGCCAGCGCTGTGGTGATCGAGTCGGGTAGCCCTTGGGCGATGCCGATATGCGCAAACCTGGGTCTGATGAACGGGGTCCAGACGCTGTTCTTCGCATGCGCGGTCGCGGTGGCGATGGTCAGTAGCAGCAACAGGGCCCAGGCCGCACACCGGGCCAGCGAGACGGCGCGCGTGGCCGGGGAGCCGGCATGGTTGCGATGGGACGGGGCAGGCTCCTGTGCCACAGGCAGGGCGGTAGTTCGCTGCTTTCGGTGCTGCAACTCCATCGCGTCTGCCATCACCTTCCAGCTGGGAACCATGTTCGATGGGCGCATAAGATAGTGGCGCAAGCTTCGGGCAAGATTACCCCGAAATACCATCAGGGCCATCCTAGTCGCCGGTCTCGATTTATGATGGGGCATGCATCCCACTACCTCGAACCACATGCCGGGTCTTTTCGGCGAGCCCGATGCATTGAAGCCCCTGGCCGAGCGCATGCGCCCCCATGCACTGGATGAAATCGTCGGCCAGCAGCGCCTGGTCGGGCCCGGTCGGGCCCTGCGCCGCGCGCTGGAAGCCGGGCGCATCCATTCCATGGTGCTGTGGGGGCCGCCCGGTTGCGGCAAGACCACCCTCGCACTGCTGGTGGCCCGCTATGCCGATGCCGATTTCCGCGCCATCTCGGCCGTGCTCTCGGGCTTGCCCGAGGTGCGCAAGGCGTTGGCCGAAGCCGAAGCCAACTTCGCGCAGGGACGCCGCACCGTCCTTTTCGTGGACGAGGTCCACCGCTTCAACAAGGCGCAGCAGGACGCGTTCCTTCCGCATGTCGAGAAGGGCGTGATCCTGTTTGTCGGCGCGACCACCGAAAACCCGTCGTTCGAACTCAACTCGGCCCTGCTTTCGCGTTGTCGCGTGCACGTGCTCGAAGCGGTGTCGCCAGCCGATATCGCCGCCGCCCTGGCGCGGGCGCTGGTCGACCGCGAGCGGGGACTGGGCGAGCTGGAGCTGCAGGTGGACAGCGATGCCCTCGACACCATCGCCCAGGCGGCGGACGGCGATGTGCGCCGGGCGCTGACCCTGCTGGAAATCGCCGCCGAACTGGCCGAGGACCAGCGCATCGACGAGGCCACCCTAACCCAGGTGCTGGCCGATCGCACCCGTCGCTTTGACAAAGGCGGCGAGCAGTTCTACGACCAGATCTCGGCGCTGCACAAATCGGTGCGCTCGTCCGACCCTGATGCGGCGGTGTACTGGCTGTGCCGCATGCTCGATGGTGGCTGCGATCCGCTCTACCTGGCCCGTCGCCTGACCCGCATGGCGGTGGAGGATGTTGGTCTGGCTGAGCCGCGCGCATGGCGCATGGCGCTGGATGCCTGGGACACCTACGAACGCCTGGGCTCGCCCGAGGGCGAGCTGGGCCTGGCGCAGCTTGCCATCTGGCTCGCCGTGGCGCCGAAGAGCAATGCCGCCTACAAGGCGTTCAACCAGGCCCGGGCCGTGGTGCGCGAGACCGGCACGCTGGAGGTGCCCATGCACCTGCGCAACGCGCCGACCCGTCTGATGAAGGGGCTCGGTTACGGCAAGGGTTACCAGTACGACCACGATGCCGAAGGCGGCGTGGCGCTGGACCAGCAATGTCTGCCCGACGACCTCGACGGTACCGTGTTCTACGAGCCGGTCGAGCGCGGACTGGAGCTGAAGCTGCGCGAGAAGCTGGAGGCGCTGCGTGCCGCCCGCCGCGAGGCTCGCCGCAAATCCTGAGCGGGTTCGGCCGCATGTGCGCGTGCGCGGGGTGGCCCGGTCAGCCATCCTGCGTTGCGGCCAGCGGGGCGGGGCGGCGATAATCGACCGCCATGTTTGTCACCGGATCACGTCATGCTTGACCCCGCCCTGCTGCGCTCGCGCCTTGCCGAAACCGCCGCACGCCTGAAGGAAACCCGCGGTTTCGATCTTGACGTTGCCGCTGTCGATGCGCTGGAGGGCTCGCGCAAGCAGCTTGCGACCGAGACCCAGGAGCTGCAGAACCTGCGCAACACCCGATCCAAGGCGATCGGACAGGCGAAGGCCAAGGGCGAGGATGTGGCGCCGCTGATGGCCGAGATCGCCGGCATCGGCGACAAGCTCAAGTCCAACGAGCAGGCACTGGCCGAAGTGCAGGCCCGGCTGGCCGACATCGCGCTGGGCATTCCGAATCTGCCGCACGAGTCCGTGCCGCTGGGCAAGGACGAGAACGACAACCAGGAGATCCTGCGCTGGGGCACGCCGCGCAGCTTCGACTTCGAGGTCAAGGACCACGTCGACCTCGGTGCCCGCCACGGCTGGCTCGACGCCGACGCCGGCGCCAAGCTTTCCGGTGCGCGCTTCACCGTGCTGCGCGGACAGCTGGCGCGCCTGCATCGCGCGCTGGCCCAGTTCATGCTGGACCTGCAGACCGGCCAGCACGGTTACCTCGAGTGCAACGTTCCGCTGATCGTCAATGCCGACAGCATGCAGGGTACCGGCCAGCTGCCGAAGTTCGGCGAAGACCTGTTTTCCACCGAAGTGGCCGAGACCACGCGCTACCTGATCCCCACCGCGGAAGTCGCGCTGACCAACCTCGTGCGCGACTCCATCGTGGAGGCGGGCGAGCTGCCGATGCGGCTTACCGCCCACTCCATGTGCTTTCGTGCCGAAGCAGGCAGCTATGGTCGCGACACCCGCGGTATGATCCGCCAGCACCAGTTCGAGAAGGTGGAGATGGTGCAGCTGACCACGCCCGAGCAGTCGTTCGACCAGCTCGAGGAAATGGTCGGGCACGCCGAAGCCGTCTTGCAGAAGCTTGGCCTGCCTTATCGCAAGGTGCTGCTGTGCACTGGCGACATGGGCTTCACCTCGGCCAAGACCTACGACCTGGAAGTGTGGCTGCCCAGTCAGCAGACCTATCGCGAGATTTCCAGCTGTTCGAACTGCTGCGACTTCCAGGCCCGTCGCATGCAGGCGCGCTGGCGCAACCCGTCCACCGGCAAGCCGGAACTGCTGCACACCCTCAATGGCTCCGGTCTGGCGGTGGGCCGCACGCTGGTGGCGGTGATGGAGAACTTCCAGAATGCGGACGGCTCGATCAGCGTGCCCGAAGCGCTGCAGCCCTATCTGGGCGGGCAGACCAGCCTCGCATAAGTTGGCGCATCGGCTTCGGCTACATGCCTCGGGACTCGGCAAGATCGTTTGTCGGTACGCAGGCTGCGTTCGCGAATGATCCCATCCAGCCGCACCAAGACCGCAGGCGTGCGCGATGCGAGGCCGGTTCCTGATAGCATGTAACGCAGCGAGCGCCGATGCTTCCGGCCTTGCAGGGGGCGAGTTCAACCGTCGCGCAGCAGGGCTCGGGTTCCTGCCTGTCGACAAACGGAGAGATGGCCGAGTGGTTTAAGGCAGCAGTCTTGAAAACTGCCGTAGGTGCAAGCCTACCGTGGGTTCGAATCCCACTCTCTCCGCCACCATCCGCCCGGATGGCGAAACAGGTAGACGCAAGAGACTTAAAATCTCTCGGGGGCAACCCCATGCCGGTTCGATCCCGGCTCCGGGCACCATCAAGTCATCTCATGCAGTCCAGCCATGTCGTCCAGGCGGTGTCGCAATCTGCGAACCGATCGGCATGGTGTTCCGACGCATATCCCTCAAAGCGACGGCGTCACTGGCAGCCATGATCGCCAGGATCAGCGCGTCCAGAAGGGCACTGCTCAGCCGTGGATCGGCAGGTCCGTCACCTGGTTGCCGCGGGTCACCGGGATATGGGTCTGGTAGTAGTACTTACCGGTGGTGTGGCCGTTGTCCATGAACAGTATCTTCACCTGACGCGCGGCGCCTACGACGACGATGCGGTGCCCTTCCAGCGTTTTCGCAAGGGGACCGCCGAGGCGCGCACGCAGTTGCGCTTGCGCGTTCGGATAGAGCACGACGGAGACGTTGCGCTGGTCGCGATAGTCACGCTGCGAGTCAAGGTAGACCAGCCCCTTCGCATGGCCCACGCTGCGCACCACCAGGGTGTAGCGCCCGGGGACGCCATACGGCGCGGCGGCGGCAGCCCGATCAATGGCCTGCATCGGACAGATGCCTTGTGAGGTTCCGCAAGGCACCTGGGGTGCGGTAGCGCAGGCGGACAGCAATGCAACCAGACTCACGGCGATCAAGGAGCGTGCTTTCGTTGGCATATGTCCCTGTCCTTTAGCCTGTTTGTACCCGGATCGCGGCGACCTGGTTCCTTGCTGGAAGCCTAGCTGAATCCTGTGGATCGTTGGTTACATAACCCAATCGCCTGCGCAGTTTCGGCTGGCTGCTTATTCCCTCGAGAAGCTCGACTAGCTGCCAAGTGACGCTCGCCGGTTCCCGGTCGCGTTGGTGCGCGAAAGCCCTTAGGATTGGACGTCACTACTTTACCGGTCTATGGAATGGTCCCCATGTCGGACGCCGCGGTCATCGAACTCGTTCCCGCCTTGATCGTCGAAGACATGCCGGCCACGCGCAGCTATCTGGAGAGCCTGTTGCGGGACGTGTGTGGAAACCAGGCCGATGGAGACACAGTCGATATCGTCACCGTCGGGACGCTTGCAGACGCACACGCATTCCTGGAATCCACGCCACGTGCCTTCGTGCTGGTGGACATCGGCCTGCCCGACGGCAACGGCGTGGACCTGGTGAGCTGGATCAGCGAGCGTTACCCGCATACCGTCTCGGTGATCGTGTCGGCATGGGGTGACGAGACTACCGTTCTTGCCGCGCTGCGGGCCGGCGCGACGGGTTACATCTTCAAGGAGTCCGACACATCGGAAATGCGGGCCGCACTGCAAAGCGTGCAACGTGGCGGAGCTCCGATCGATCCTTTCGTGGCGCGACACATCCTGGCGTTGCTGTCGCCGGATCCTGTCTTGCCAGGGCCGCGCCCTGGCGGCCCTTCAGACCAGTGCCCGCTGGACCAGCTGTCCAGTCGAGAAAAGGAAATTCTTCAGTTGGTCAGCAAGGGACTGAGCAACCGGGAAATTGCCGAATCAACTGGCTTGTCTCGGTTCACGATCGAGGGTTATACCAAGACCATCTACCGCAAGCTTGCGGTGAACTCACGCACGGCTGCCGTGTTCGAGGCCAAGGCGCGGGGCATCCTGCGTTGACACGCTTGTCCTGGCGGCTTGGCCTGCTGTTGTGCGGCCTGCTGGTTTGCCTGGGGCTGCATGCGCAGCCGCAACCCGGGGCGGTTGCCACACTGGTCCGGGCCGAGGCGGTCGCCACCGGCTGGTATGCCGATGCACCGCCGGCGACGGGCTGGGTCAAAGTCACGCTGCCCGAGTTATGGACCCGACGCTGGCCACATCACGATGGTGTGGTGTGGTACCGCCTGCGCTGGAACCAGGCCAGCACCGACCAGCCGATCGGTCTGCTGCTGGACTATGTCTGTCTGGCCGACGCGGTATGGGTCAACGGCAGCCTGGTCCACCGCGATGCCCACCTGGTCGAGCCGCTCTCGCGCCGGTGGATCACGCCGCAGTATTTCATGCTCGACAAGCCCTTGCTGCGCAATGGCGAGAACACATTGCTGGTGCGCGTGTCGGGGCTGGCGGACTATCAGCCCGGGTTCGGCACGGTGGAGCTCGGCCCGCCCCGTCTGGTGGGTGCCATGTATCGGCGCGAAATGTTCTCGCGCTTCTACATCCACCTGTTCAACTTTGCGATCAGTTTGGTGCTGGGCGTGCTGTTCATGATGTTCTGGCTGCTGCGGCGCAAGGAAAGCCTGTTCGGCTGGTATGCGCTGACCACCTTGCTGGGCGCGGGCTATGCCTGGAATTTCGTGGCTTCGGGCACTTGGCCATTTGCCAGTACTGATGCGTGGGAGGCCATGGTGACGGCGATGTTCTGCGCCTCCGGAACCACGTTCTGCATTTTCCTGCTGCGTTTCTGTGGGCTGCGCTGGCGCCGCACGGAGTACACGCTGCTCGCGGCCGGTGCGTTTGCGCTGGTGGCCGCTTTGGTTGCCCCGCATATCGTGGGGCCGTGGCGTAACGTGCTCGTCCTGCCGGCTATTGCCCTGGACTACACATCCACCGTGATCTTCATTGTCTACGCGGTGCGTACCCCGCGCGTGGATGTACGCGTGGTCGCGGTCTGCCTGTTGGTTCCACTGCTGGTCTCGGTGCTCGACCTGTTTTCGTTCATGCAGTGGGCAAACAGCAGCAACTACGACCTCGTTGCATTGACGTCGCCGTTGACGCTGGTCGGCATGGGGTTCGCCGTGGCATGGCGATTCTCGCAGGCCATGCGCAGGGTCGAGGGCTTTAATGCCGAACTGTTGCGTGAGATTGATACAGCCACCGCGCAGTTATCTGAAACCCTGTCACGCGAACACGCACTCGCCTTGACGAACACGCGCATTGCCGAACGCCTGAACCTAGTGCGTGACCTGCATGACGGATTCGGCGGCAGCCTGGTCGGTGCCATTGCCGAACTCGAACAGCAGTCCTCGCCCGAAGCCGGACGCATGGTGACTCGATTGAAGGAGCTACGTGACGATCTGCGGCTGGTGATCGATACGACCATGCATGACGCCCAGGCCGATCTGGGTCATCTGCTGGCCCCCTTGCGGCATCGCTGGAGCCAGCGTCTGCTGCTGGCCGACATCGATAGCTGTTGGCGTGTCGATGGCCTGGACGCGTGTTATCTGGGGCCGGCCCGCAGCCTTGATTTCATGCGTTTCCTGCAGGAGGCGCTGACCAATGTGTTCAAGCACAGCGGAGCGTCGACGGTGACCATCGAAGCCCGACGGTGCGATGGCTTTCTGCAGATCGATGTCCGCGATGATGGGCGCGGCTTTGAACAGGGAGCGGGCCGGGAAGGCGCCGGGCTGGCCAGCATGAAGGCCAGGGGTACACGGCTTGGTGGCCATCTGACCATAGAGACCGCAGCCCGCAGCGGAGTGAGCCTGCAGCTGTCGATTCCGTATAACGATGGCAGGACGCTGCCTGCCGAGGCCGGTGCCTGACATTCCCGGCGAGTCGAGTGACGCTTGCTGGGCTTATGTCTGATCTGGAGCCGGGGGTCAGCCGGCACCGCCGAACAGCATGCCGACACCGGTGGTAATGGCCATCGCCAATGCGCCCCAGAAGGTGATGCGCATGGCGCCGGTGCGGACATTGGCGCCGCCGGTGCGCGCGGCGATGCCGCCAAGCACGGCGAGGAAGACCAGTGCGGTGACGAAGATCCATGCCAGCAGACCATGGACCGGGGCCATGGCCGCCACCGCAAGCGGCAGGGCGGCTCCGACCGCGAAGCTGGCGGCTGATGCCGCGGCGGCCTGCAGCGGGCGCGCCTTGAGTGCCTCGGTGATGCCAAGCTCGTCACGCATGTGGGCATCGAGAGCGTTGTGCGCCATCAGTTGCTCGGCGACCTGGCGTGCCAGTTGCGGGTCGAGCCCGCGCTCGACATAGATCGCGGCAAGCTCCTTGTGTTCGCCCTCCGTATCGCTGTCCAGTTCCTTCTCCTCGCGTTCCAGCTCAGCCTTCTCACTGTCTGCCTGGGAGTGCACCGATACATATTCGCCCGCGGCCATGGACATGGCGCCGGCAACCAGTCCTGCCGTTCCGGCAATCAGGATGGCGGGCTGGGTGGCGTGGGCCGCGGCCACGCCCATCACCAGACTGGCGGTGGACACGATGCCGTCGTTGGCTCCAAGCACGGCGGCACGAAGCCAGCCTATGCGGCCGGTGACATGGCGTTCGCGATGGCGGTGATACATGGCTGGCTTCCTTCTCGTCATGTTGCGCAGATACAGGGTACGCCCTGCATCGGCCATCCGGCGACGATGGCTGTATAACCTTATCCCGCAGGGCTTTCAGCCTGGCTCTGACGATGCTGCTGCCGGGCGATGCTGCGCGCTGAATCCTCGATGGCGATGCTGGCCGGGGGCAGGGTGGGCGCTTCGGGTTGGAGGTATAGTGCGACAGGTATGTCAGGGGGCGCCTCACGGGTCACGGGTGCGTCCGTTTGCGTTGCCGGAGCGGCTTTTGGCATATCGTCAGGCCGGGCCGATGACGGCGGGAGAAACTTCCGGACATCCTTGTTCGTGATTCTTGCCAGGAAACCATCATGACGGTACTCGACGGGGCGTTGCAGGATCTCAACGACCTGTATTTCTTCGCGGCCGTGGTGGACCACGGCGGATTTTCGGCAGCGGGCCGCGCGCTGGGCATACCCAAGTCCCGGCTGAGCAAGCGGGTGGCGCAGTTGGAGGACCGGCTGGGCGTGCGCCTGCTGCAACGGACGACCCGGCGCTTCGTGGTCACTGAAGTCGGCGAACGTTTCTACAGCCATTGCCGGGCCGTGCTGGAAGAGGCTCGCGCGGCACAGGAGGCCGTCGACGAGCTGCGTGCCGAGCCGCGGGGAGTGGTGCGTATCACCTGTCCCGTGTCGCTCGCCCAGACCGTGCTGGCCCGCGTATTGCCGGACTTCATGGTGCGATACCCGAAGCTGCAGGTGCGCGTGCAGGCGACCAACCGACGGGTGGACCTGATCAGCGAGGGGATCGATCTGGCGATACGCGTGCGCACCAAGCTGGATACCGACGCGAACATGATCGTGCGCAGCTTCGGCCTGTCGCGGGTGTTGCCGGTGGCCAGCCCGGTCCTGCTCAAGGCGCACGGTCGCCCGGAACAGCCCGCCGACCTTTCGCGCCTGCCCGCCCTGTCGATGCAGGAACACGAGGGCGCGCAGATATGGGAGCTGATCGACGCCGATGGGCAGCGCGTCAATGTCGAGCTTCAGGCGCGCCTGATCAGTGGTGATTTCGCGGTGTTACTGGAGGCGGCGCGGCGCGGAATGGGGGTGACCATGCTGCCCGAGTTCGTGTGCGCGCCGGCCATTGCCCAGGGGGAGCTCGAGGTGTTGTTGCCCGAGTGGAGCGCCCCGGACGGCACCATGCATTTCGTCTATCCGAGTCGCCGCGGCATGTTGCCTGGTGTGCGCGCCCTGGTGGACTACCTTGCCGAACGCTTGCCGGAGGCCATGCGCCAGGAGCACGAGGTGTGCAAATCGCGACCGCTGGCCCCGCTGTAGGCATGCTAGGCTTTCCATTTAGCCATCCAAACGACTTCACGATGCCCATTGAAACCAAGTTGCCGAAGGTCGGCACAACCATATTCAGCGTGATGAGCCAGCTGGCGCTGGAGCACAAGGCCGTGAACCTGGGGCAGGGCTTTCCCGATTACGAGCCGCCACTGGCGTTGCGCGAGGCCGTTACCCGCGCCATGAGCGATGGCTGCAACCAGTACGCGCCAGGTATCGGGCTGGCCTCGCTGCGCGAGCAGATCGCGCTCAAGACCATGCGCCTGTATGGACGCAAGGTGGACCCGGCCACCGAAGTCACGGTCACATCCGGAGCCACCGAGGCGCTGTTTGCCGCCATCGCGGCAATCGTGCGTGCCGGCGAAGAAGTGATCGTGTTCGACCCGGCCTACGACAGCTACGAGCCGGCGATCGAGCTGCAGGGCGCACGGGCGGTACACATTCCGCTGACGGTGCCGGACTTCTCGATCGACTGGCAGAGGGTGCGCGATGCGGTCACGCCGCGCACTCGGATGATCCTGGTCAATACGCCGCACAATCCGTCGGGTGCGGTGCTCTCGGCGTCCGATCTCGATGAACTGGCCGAGATCGTGCGCGATACAGGCATCGTGGTGTTGTCGGACGAAGTCTATGAGCACATCGTCTACGACGGCGCGTTGCACCAGAGCGTGCTGCGACACCCCGAGTTGGCCGAACGCAGCATCGTGGTGTCCAGTTTCGGCAAGACCTACCACTGCACCGGCTGGAAGGTGGGCTATGCGGTGGCGTCGGCTGCGCTGTCGGCCGAATTCCGCAAGGTGCACCAGTACCTGACCTTCTGCACCTTTCACCCGGCGCAGGTGGCGTTCGCGGCATTCCTCGCCAGCCATCCGGAGCATTACCTGGAATTGCCGGCTTTCTACCAGGTCAAGCGCGACCGCTTTCGCGAGCTGCTGAAGCCGTCCCGGCTGAAGCTTCTGGACGTGCCGGGCGGTTACTTCCAGTTGGTGGACTACTCGGCGATCCGCGACGAGGACGACCAGGCATTCTGCCAGTGGCTGGTGGTGCATGGCGGGGTGGCGGCGATTCCGTTGACGCCGTTCTGCGAGACGCCACCGGGTACACGTTTGCTGCGGCTTTGCTTTGCCAAGAACGATGCAACGCTTGAAGCGGGAGCGGAGCGCCTGTGCAGACTCTGAACGTAACCCTGGTGCAGGGCGCCACGCGCTGGCACGACGCGCCGGCCAATCGCAGCTACTACGGCGACCTGGTGCGAAGTGCGGCCGGGCAGAGCGATTTGATGGTGCTGCCGGAAACGCTGCTGTCCGGGTTCAGCAACGACACCGGCGTCAGTGCCGAGGACATGGACGGCGAGGGCGTGGCGTGGATGCGTGCGCTTGCCGCGGAGGTGGACGCGGTGATCTGCGGCAGCCTGGCGATACGCGAGGGCGGCACGGTGTTCAATCGCCTGTTGTGGATGCGGCCGGATGGTACGCACGAGCAGTACGACAAGCGCCATCTGTTCCGCATGGCCGGCGAGCATACGCGCTACGGCAGTGGCAGCGAGCGCTTGATCGTGACACTGAAGGGATGGCGCATCCTGCCGCAGGTCTGCTACGACCTGCGCTTTCCCGTGTGGCTGCGCAACCGTCGCCTGGAGAACGCGGCCGGAGGCATGGACTATGACCTTGCGCTGTTTGTCGCCAACTGGCCGGCGCCACGCCGGCAGCCGTGGCGTACCTTGCTGCGTGCACGCGCGATCGAGAATCTCTGCTGCGTGGTCGGCGTGAATCGTGTCGGTGTCGATGGCAACGAACTGCCGTATGCCGGCGACAGTGCCGCGATCGATCCGCTGGGCGAGCCGTTGCTGGAACTCGGTTCGCAGGAGCAGGTGGCAACAGTTCGCTTCGATCCGGCAGCGCTGCTCGCGCATCGCGAACGCTTCCCGGCATGGATGGATGCGGACGACTTTACGTTGCTGTCAAGTTGAACGCGTCGTGCAACACAGTGAAAAAAAATTGCAAAAAGTGTTGACGAAGAAGCCTCGAATCTGAATAATTCCGCCTCTCGCTTCGGCGCTTTCCACTCAACGGGGATCGCGGTCGATGCAGATGTTTTTACAGTGCGCCCGTAGCTCAGTTGGATAGAGTACCAGGCTACGAACTTGGTGGTCGGGAGTTCGAATCTCTCCGGGCGCACCATTTTTTTGCAGTATTCCGCAGGCAGTTGACCGCATGCGGAGCCGGACGAAAGTTTGAAGTTCGGTGTGCTTCGATACGGATTGACTGGGCGAAGTGTCACCCGTAACATTCGAAAGCTTCGGTAAGCGAAAGTGGTCGAAGAGTTCGAGGCGGGGTATAGCTCAGTCTGGTAGAGCGCCAGCTTTGGGAGCTGGATGTCGGGGGTTCGAATCCCTCTGCCCCGACCAGCAGGCGTTATGCTTGATACCAAGCGCCTGTAGCTCAACCGGATAGAGCATCGGCCTTCTAAGCCGACGGTTGCAGGTTCGATTCCTGTCGGGCGCGCCACTACAACGTGTTGTTTTTATGGTGGGCGTAGCTCAGTTGGTTAGAGTACCGGATTGTGATTCCGGTTGTCGTGGGTTCGAATCCCATCGTCCACCCCAAATTTGAAGTTTCAGGGCCGTTAGCTCAGCTGGTAGAGCAGTTGACTCTTAATCAATTGGTCGTAAGTTCGAATCTTACACGGCCCACCAAACTGGACGAAGGCCCGCGGCAACGCGGGCCTTCGTTTTTTTATCTGCGACAGCCTCCATGCGCTTGTGCTGCGCGGTCTTGCAACCGTAAAATGGCCTGCTTTCGTGCAAGGGAATCATCGACTTAGCAAGGGCGTGCGCAGGGTGGAGCGAATGGCTTGGCAAGCCAGCCATCGATTCTGTGATGCGGGCATGGCCGGCTGGGCGTTGGGAATGCGAAAGTGGCGGAACTGGTAGACGCACTGGATTTAGGTTCCAGCGGCCTTGTGTCGTGCGGGTTCGAGTCCCGCCTTTCGCACCAGATGATTCCTTGAATAATCAGTAACTTAAAACTGGAAAACTCGCAACAATTTACAACCGGAAACGTCTTTCTGTCTCCCAGCGTTGCAACATCGGACAGTTAGGTACCGCGAGTCCTCAGTTTCTCCAGGCCAACGGCTGCCGCCGTGAGCTGATGCGTCGCCAGGTGGGTGTAGCCGTCCGTCGTGGTGATGACCGAGTGGCCCAGCCACTCCTTGACGATCTTCAGATCAACCCCTGATTCCAGCAGGCGCGATGCGCAGGTGTGGCGCAGGGAGTGGATCACGCAGTCGCGGCGAGTGATTCCAGCCGCCGCCTTGGCCCTCGTCCAGATGTCATGTGCCCGGCGTGCGTCTAGGTCAGCGAACGGGCCGCCCTTGACCCCCTTGCAGGACTGAAGGGACTCCAGCGCCTTCTGAGTGAGCGGGACGCTGCGAGGCTTGCCGGTCTTAAGGGCCTCCGGCCGGAACAGCTTGAGCATGGGGTCACCGCCCTCCGGCCTAGACACCTCGACCCACTGCAATCCCAGCGCCTCCCCGAGACGCAGACCGGTCTCGACCAGGAACGTGAACAGCACGTAGTAGCGGTGGGCGTCCCTCTTGCGGGGTATCCCGCCCTCCGGGCCGAGCCGCACGGTGTCGAGCGCGAGCACCTGGGCGAAGATGGCGCCCTCGTCGGTGCTGGACATGAAGTATTGCCTGGCACCGCGCTCCTTGGGCTGGCGGATCTTGGGGAAGTGGTCAGGGGCATCCTCCCATTCATCCGTCAGCGCGATGTTGAACATCCGCCGCAGGCAGGCAAGATGCCTGTTCACGGTGGCCGGCGCGGACTGCTCCCGGTCGAGCATGTAGGTAATGAACGCCTCGATGTCCCGCCGCGTGATCGATGACAACGGCGTGTCGGCCCCCATGACGTCCTACATCTTCCGGCAGAGGATTGCGTAGCCGTGGTTCGACTTCAGCCCTCGCCAGCCCGTAGGAGAGCGCAGGCAGCGGTCAAAGGCCCCTTTCAGGGTTTTCATGGTAGCACTCAGGCAGCCGCACGGATTCGGATGGTGCGCGCCGGGATTTCCAGCGTGTACGCATGGGCGACTGTGGGCGACTGGCGAAAACTACAGATCAGGAAAAGCACGGACGCAACCACGCGCAGCAGGCCGCAAGGTGGCCTGTCGTGGCCATGAGTCGTCGCGTGGTGCCTGCTGTGGTCATGCGTGGTGCCGGCTTGATACCAGATCGAGCGCGCTAGCTGGCCAATCAATCACTTAGCGGGCCGGGTGCCGCTGTGGGTGCCACGGTGCGGGCTGGAGAAGGAAGCGCGGACGGGCGGGTGAGTGCCTTTTCGCGTGTGCGGGCGCCTGGGGGCACGGGGGGCGCGCGTTGCTCTAAGTCTGATGCCCCAACGGAAATTTTCGGCAAACATTTCAGCCGGGGTAGTCTCATGTCCCGCGAGGCCCCTGGAAGGTTCACCGTTAGCACCAAGAAGGGCCTCGCGGGGTGTGGGGGATACGTGGGTAGCCCTACTTGGTGGTGCAGTCCCCCAGGACGGTACGGTAGACGTCCTGGGGGACTGTAGTGGGCGTCTTGTAGATCACGGCGACGTACTGAAGATTCTTGATTCGGACAGACAACCGCTCCACACGCTTGTAGTTCACCGGCTCGCCGCCCTCCTGCCGAAGCTTCAGGTGGATCATCCCCACGCCGTAGCGCGTGTGCCGCTGCGCCAGCTCCACGATCCGCCGTCGCAGCACCACGTTGCGGTCCGGCTGCGCCTGATAGCGGTACGCGCTGGCGCTCATGCCCACCACGCGCAACGCGCACCGCTCGCTCAGCCCCTTGTCGATCATCTGGCGCACCAACGCGCGTCGGGCCGGTGCGCCTACGGTTTTTTTCGCAGGACGTCCTTGATCACCTCGTTCTCAAGCATCTGCTCAGCCAGCAGCTTCTTCAGCCGCGTGTTCTCCGTCTCCAGCTCCTTCAGGCGTTTGGCGTCCGGCACGCTCATGCCGCCGAACTTGCTGCGCCACAGGTAGTAGGAGGCCTCGCTGAAGCCGTGCTTGCGGCACAGCTCCTTGATCGGCAGGCCGGCATCCGCCTCGCGCAGGAAGCCGATGATCTGTTCTTCGGAAAAGCGCTTTTTCACGTCCAATCTCCTTCGGTTGGGGGATTGGACTCCAAACGGCCATGCTACTCAAAACCGGGGGGACGTCGACGATACGACGAGGTTGTCGAGGGAGTTGATGGGCGTCTCGCCGACTGCCTTCAGCAGCTCGTTGACGGCCTCCAGCTCGGTGGTCGGTGTGAGGTCCATTTACTCCTCTTTCATTTTATATGTTTCGGGTTTCGGGTCATATGGCTATGCTGTATTGCCTCCCAAAAATGAGAGGTGATTGCAATTATTTTGTTGATGATTGCTTTTATTAAATATCACTATATTGGGTGATCTGCATGACTGCTTATCTTGAAGAATTATCGGATTTGATAATTGACATTGCTTCGCAAGCTGGCGAGTTGGTTCCTCTGTCCAGGATATGGAACGCCACGTTGCAGACAGACAGGCTGAGATTTAAGAATGGCTCTGACTTCGATGCCGCCATAGTTGCCGGTCAGCACGAGAGGCTATGGCGTCTTGCGAGGGTCTGTCGACTCCCCGTAATCTTGATCCAGGCATAACTGGAGGTCTCCGGGCAAACTAGCCCCAAGGAGACCGAAGATGCGCAAGAGCAAGTTCACCGAAAGTCAGATCGTCGCGACGCTGAAGCAGGTCGAAGGCGGTCGGCAGGTCAAAGATGTGTGCCGCGAGTTGGGCATATCGGACGCCACGTACTACGTGTGGAAGTCCAAGTATGGCGGGATGGAAGCGTCCGACATACAGCGGCTGCGCGACGTCGAGGCGGAGCACGCCAAGCTCAAGCGGATGTATGCCGAGCTGGCGATGGAGAACCACGCGCTGAAGGATCTGATTGCAAAAAAGTTGTAGACCCGGCGCACAAGCGCCCGCTGCTGACGTGGTTGATGAATCACTACGGCTGGAGCGAGCGCCGGGCTTGTTCGGCGATGGGCTTGTCGCGATCAACGGCGCGTTACCGCCGCCGACCGGATCGGGACGAGGAAGTGATTGCGCTGCTCGCTGAACTGGCGGAACGGTTTCCAGAGCGTGGCTTCGGCAAGCTGTTTCAGCTGATTCGACGCCGCGGTCTGGTGTGGAACCACAAGAGGGTGTGGCGCGTGTATTGCCGGATGCAACTCAATCGCCGCCGACGCGGCAAGAAGCGTGTACCGAACCGGCATCCGATGCCCTTGGCGGCTGGCGAGCAGATCAACGCTAGTTGGTCGATCGACTTCATGTCCGACGCCCTGTGGGATGGGCGGCGCTTCCGGACGTTCAACGTGATTGACGACTTCAGTCGCGAAGCACTGGCCATCGAGGTCGACCTCAACCTGCCCGCCACGCGTGTCATCCGCACGCTGGAGCGGATTGCGGCCTGGCGCGGCTATCCGGCCAAGCTTCGCCTGGACAACGGGCCGGAATTCATCGCACTGGCGCTGGCCGAATGGGCCGAGCGCAAAGGCATCACTCTGGACTTCATCGAGCCCGGCAGGCCCATGCAAAACGGCTTCATCGAGCGTTTCAACGGCAGCTTCCGCCGTGGCGTGCTCGACATGTACATCTTCCGCACGCTCACCGAAGTACGTGAGCACGCGGAACGGTGGCTGGCCGACTACAACAACGAGATTCCCCACGACAGCCTCGACGGGCTCACGCCCGTCGAATTCCGACTTCAGAACGACCCGGCAACCTCTAATTTAGCTTGGCACTGATTTACGGGGAGTCGACAGCATAAGCCCTAGTGGACGGGCTAGAGGGACTTTGTGTAGTACTTTACCTACACTGCGATGTGTTTTGGATCACTCTTTCGGTCTGTTCATGACCGTAGAGTCGGGAGGCCGTCAATCGGGCGGCTAAACGGAATTAGGAGTTGGGACATGAAATTTAGACCTCTGGCAATCCTCGCCATTATCGCCATTTTAATGATCCCACTAACGAGTATGGCCTTGCCCGCATCAGCCCTTTCCGTCAGATATTTCAATTCAAGCGGCCAAGTCATAGGTCAACAAATTCGGTACTGTAATGGCTTTGCTGAACATGCAGGAAACGTCAGTTCAACAAATCCTTACCATGTAGCAGAAACTTATGGTTGCAAGGAACCGACAAGTTGCACTCAAGTAAGTACAGATTACTATGTCGATTGCACGCCTATGGTTGACAACACGTATTCAATAATTAGTTTTGTTGCACCGGATGGACTCACGCAGGCGGAATGGTGTTCTGGCAGCACCACATACCCATGGGGTGCCTCGCCAAGCTGCGGAACACCGGCGCCGTACGAGGACGAGTGGGCGCTTGCTGGTGCAACTTGGTATCCGACCTGGAATTAAAGAATTCACGCAGTTCCCGGAAAGCCGGCAATCCATAGAGCGCCAGCTTTAGGGAAGGTCTGATCAATCGGCTTGTTGCTCGTCTCTGCGAGGAGCTTTTCGACAGCCGCAGGGCTGGGCAAGCAGGAAGGGCTTCACAACAGCGAAGCTGACCATCCAATGACTTTATGCTCAATGGTCCGCGGGCGCTGCATCCCGGCGTGCGCTGGGATGACGAGCAAAATCAGAGTTTCCGTAGAAAAAAGCCGGGGAGACTGGTTAGGTCTCCCCGGCTAGGGTGGTTACGCCGAGGCGGCGATCTCGATGGCCGAAGCCACACGGAGCGTACCGTGGCCCAGTGCGAACTTGCTGAGCATCAGGGTGCCCTGACGGCGAGCGTCGTAGCTGTCTTCCAGACCCAGGTCCAGCAGCTTCAGCGTACCGAGCCGCCCACGGAGTCCCGCAGCGTGGCCGAGAAGTTCTGAAGGCCATTGCAGGAGCCGTCGAGGGCGATGGGCAGGTGACGACGTCCCCCCGCTTTGAGTAGCGGGTCGGTTTAGAGTCCGGAATTACTTTAACTGCTTCGCGTAGGCGGCCGGTGTCAGCCCGCCCAACGCCTTCTTCGGTCGCTCCTCGTTGTATTCCCGCCGCCAGCGTTCAATCTCGGTGCGGGCGTGCAGCAGGCTGGATGGAACGCGGGGCGTACCCACATGGCGTAGGTCAGGGCCAGGTCGTCCACCACGTAGGTACCGCCGTAACGCCCCCTGGAGGTCTCGACGGGCTTAATCTTCTGTGGGGAAGAATTGATCTCGGCCATCAGCTCCACGATTTCCGGCCTCTTGAAGAAGAAGGCAGGTTGGTGTCGGTTCTCCCCGCCGGCCGCCTGGTGGAGGTCATTCAGACAGTAACGACCCTCGGCATCCTGACGGATGGGGGTGGAGTGGATGACGGCGGCGACGGTTCTGGAGTCGGCATTGGCGTAGGTGAGGGTCTTGGTCATTCTGATGTCTCCATATGAAAAAGCCCCGGCTCCGTGAGGAGGCCGAGGCGTGGGGGCGTTAGGTGTTCTGAGGGTGACCTAAGAGGTCATTAGGAAATCTTCAGAGGGAGAACTTCGTTCCCCCTAGGCTCCGACTTTTACTCACCGTGGTACCTTGGCGGCACCTGAAAAGTGGGCGAGGTACCGCCCGACTATGCCTGTTGCGGTACCTCTATAACCAAGTCTATGATTCGCTGTTTGGTCGGGATGGTTTAGGTTCCAGCGGGTAACCCCCGTGCGGGTTCGAGTCCCGCCTTTCGCACCAATCCCTTGATTTTGAAGTTTGGTTTTACGGGCGGCGTGGCCGCCGCGGCACCGTGACAGGGCCACTACAGGTCATTCCAGGAGACGTCATGCAGGTTTCGGTTGAGAGCGTCGGCAAGCTTGAGCGCAAGCTCACGGTGAAGTTCCCGGCGGAGCGGTTCGATACGCAGGTGAACGAGCGCATCGCGGAAATGGGGCGTACCGTGCGCCTGAAGGGTTTCCGTCCGGGCAAGGTGCCGGTGGCGGTGATCCGTCAGCGCTTCGGTGACCAGGTGCGCAGTGAAGTGTTGTCCGACCTGATCGGCAGCACGTTGCGCGAAGCGTTCGCGCAGGAAAAGCTGCAGCCGGTGGCGAATCCCTCGATCGACACCACGGGCAAGCCGGAGAACGGCGAGATCGCCTACACCGCTACCTTCGAGGTGATGCCGGAGTTCCCCGAGATCGACGTTTCCGGCCTTGAAATCCAGCGCCCGAAGGCCGAGGTGAGCGACGCCGACATCGACAAGATGATCGAGACGCTGCGTACCCAGCGTCGCAGTTTCGATCCGGTCGAGCGTGGCTCGGTCGCGGGTGATTTCGTGATGTTCGAATACAGCGCCGTGGCCGGCGACTACCGTTTCCCGGCCGAAGGCCTGGAACGTGCCGGCAGCGTGCTGGGTTCGGGCACGCTGTTCAAGGCGCTCGACGAGGCGCTGACCGGTCGTGCCGCCGGTGACGCATACGAAGCCGAAGTCGCTTTCCCGGAAGACTTCCGCAACGAGAACCTTGCTGGCAAGACCGCTCAGGTCTCCTTCAAGATCATCAAGGTGCAGGAGCCGAAGCTGCCGGAGGTCGACGCCGAGTTCGTCAAGCTGTTCGGCATCGCCGATGGCGACCTGGAGCACTTCCGCAAGGAGGTCCGTGCGAACCTGGAGCGCGAGCTGAAGGGGGCGCTGCTGGCCCGTCTGAAGTCGGAAGTGGCCGAGAAGCTGGCCAACGCCCACGATACGCTGGACGTGCCGAACATGATGGTCCAGTCCGAGGCCAACAGCCTCGCCGCGGGCAGTGTGCCGCAGGGGCAGCAGCCTCCGCCGCAGTTGATCGAGGCCGCCACGCCGATGGCCCGCAAGCGGGTCATCGCCGGCCTGCTGATGGGCGAGCTTGCCCGCAAGAACGACCTCAAGCTGGATCGCACGCGCGTGGCCGAGCAGCTTGCTGCGATCGCCTCCACCTATGAAGAGCCGGAAAAGGTCGTTGAACTCTACAACGGCGACCCCCAACTCATGTCCGGACTGCAGAGCCGGGTGATCGAGGACCAGGTGGCCGAGTGGGTGGCGGATCACGCCAAGACCACTGTGCTCGACCTGAGCTTCGACGAGGTGATGCGTCCGGCTGGCGCCTGATCGACAATGCCCTGTGCGGCGGATGTCGCGCAGGGCGTTCCGGTCCGAAGGCCCGGAACTACAACATTGGCTCTAGGAGGCATCTTCCGTGGCAATGGATCAGATCCAGAACCTCAACCTGGTTCCCATCGTCGTCGAGCAGACCGCTCGAGGCGAGCGTTCGTTCGACATCTACTCGCGCCTTCTCAAGGAGCGGGTGATCTTTCTGGTCGGCCCGATCGACGACAATGTGGCCAACCTGATCGTGGCCCAGATGCTGTTCCTTGAATCGGAAAACCCGGACAAGGACATCCACTTCTATATCAACAGCCCAGGCGGTGCCGTGACGGCCGGTCTGGCGATCTACGACACCATGCAGTTCATCAAGCCGGATGTCAGCACCATGTGCATCGGCCAGGCCTGCAGTGCGGGTTCGCTGCTGCTGATGGCCGGCGCGGCCGGCAAGCGCTTCGCGCTGCCCAACTCCCGCGTGATGATTCACCAGCCGTCCGGCGGTGCACAGGGTCAGGCCACGGATATCGAGATCCAGGCGAAGGAGATCCTGTACCTGCGCGAGCGTCTGAATGGCCTGTACGCCCACCATACGGGCAAGCCGGTCGAGGAAATCGCCCGGGACATGGAGCGCGATCGCTTCCTGAGCGCCGAGGACGCCAAGGCCTACGGGCTGATCGACCAGGTGCTCGACAAGCGCGCCGTCGACACGGTGAAATCGGCCTGATCCGCGGGTTTCATCCACCCTGTTCGCGAGGGGCTCCGCGTCTGGATGCAGACGCGGAGCCCTGTGCTATTCTCGCGACGCAACTGATTGACAGCAGGATTACAGCATGAGCGACGAGCGGCAGGGCCGTTCCAACGACAGCGGCAAGATTCTCTACTGCTCCTTCTGCGGCAAGAGCCAACACGAGGTTCGCAAGCTGATCGCGGGTCCGTCCGTGTTCATCTGCGACGAGTGTGTCGAGCTGTGCAACGACATCATCCGTGAAGAGCTTGAGGAAAAAGCTGCCTCCGGCCGTACCCAGCTGCCGAAGCCGAAGGAAATCATGGAGACCCTCGACCAGTATGTGGTCGGGCAGACGCGCGCCAAGAAGGCGTTGTCGGTGGCGGTGTACAACCACTACAAGCGCATGGAGTCGCGACAGAAGAGCGACGAGGTCGAGCTGGCCAAGTCGAACATTCTGCTGATCGGGCCGACCGGCTCGGGCAAAACGCTGCTGGCCGAGACGCTGGCGCGGCTGCTGAACGTGCCTTTCACGATTGCCGATGCCACTACGCTGACCGAAGCGGGCTATGTTGGCGAGGACGTGGAAAACATCATCCAGAAGCTGCTGCAGAAGTGCGACTACGACGTCGACAAGGCGCAGTCCGGTATCGTCTACATCGACGAAATCGACAAGATCTCGCGCAAGAGCGAGAACCCGTCGATCACCCGTGACGTGTCGGGCGAAGGCGTGCAGCAGGCGCTGCTGAAGCTGATCGAGGGCACCCTGGCCTCGGTGCCGCCGCAGGGTGGGCGCAAGCATCCGCAGCAGGAATTCCTGCAGGTCGACACCAAGAACATCCTGTTCATCTGCGGTGGTGCGTTCGCCGGGCTGGAGAAAGTCATCCAGCAGCGTTCGGAGACCACTGGCATCGGGTTCGGTGCCGAGGTCCGCTCGAAGGAGCGCACCGAGAATCTCGGCAAGCTGCTGTCCGAGGTCGAGCCGTCCGATCTGGTGAAGTTCGGCCTCATTCCGGAGTTCGTCGGCCGCCTGCCGGTGGTCGCCACGCTGGACGAGCTGGACGAGGCGGCGCTGGTGAAGATCCTGACCGAGCCGAAGAACGCGGTCACCAAGCAGTTCAAGAAGCTGTTCGAAATGGAAGGCGCCGAACTGGAGTTCCGTCCGGAAGCGCTGCAGGCGATTGCCCGCAAGGCCCTCAAGCGCAAGACCGGCGCTCGCGGCCTGCGCACCATTCTCGAGCAGGTGTTGCTGGACACCATGTACGAACTGCCTTCGCTGGAGCACGTCAGCAAGGTCGTGGTGGACGACGCGGTCATCGAGGGACAGGCCGAGCCCTACCTCATCTATCGCGGCAACCTGCAACAGCAGCGTATCGGTGACGGTGGCAGCGACGCGGCTGCCTGATCCATCGCTTCGTCGACCCCGGCGGCCCTGGCGTTCTGCGCCGGGGCCGCTGCGTTTCAGTGCCCTGATAAGCACTTGTGGTGGGCGCGATCTGCCTCCACTTGACGTAGGCATGCCCCCGGCGCAGTGTCGGGGCGAGTCCGACCAACATCGCGAGTATCCTTTCGATGGCAAAACACGCCGCAACCCCCGCTACCGCTTCTCCGCTGCTGGATGCCCTGCCGGTGCTTCCGCTGCGGGACGTGGTCGTCTATCCGCACATGGTCATCCCATTGTTCGTGGGGCGCGACAAGTCCATGCGTGCGCTCGAGCACGCGATGGAGAGCGAACGGCAGATACTGCTCGTCGCCCAGAAGAGCCCGGACATCGATGATCCGGATGCCACGGACCTGCATGGGATTGGCACGCTGGCCAATGTGCTGCAGCTGCTCAAGCTACCCGACGGCACGGTCAAGGTGCTGGTCGAGGGCCAGGCCCGCGTCGAGATCGACGATTACCACAGCGAAGGCGGCATGCTCAGTGCGCGCTCGCGCATCATCGAGTCGGTCTACAGTTCGAAGGAGCGCGAGCTGGATGTGGTGTCGCGCACGCTGATTTCGCTGTTCGAGCAGTTGGTCAAGCAGAGCCGCAAGCTGCCGCCCGAAGTGCTGACCACCCTCTCGGGCATCGACGATCCTTCGCGCGTGGCCGATTCGATCGCTGCCCACCTGTCCGTGCGCATGGCGGACAAGCAGAGGGTGCTGGAAACCGCTGATGTCGGTGAACGGCTGGAGCTGCTGATCGGGCTGGTCGATGGCGAGATGGACCTGCAGCAGGTGGAAAAGCGCATCCGCGGTCGCGTGAAGTCGCAGATGGAGAAAAGCCAGCGCGAGTACTACCTCAATGAACAGATGAAAGCGATCCAGAAGGAACTGGGCGAGGGCGAGGAGGGACCCAACGAGATCGAAGACCTGCAGAAGAAGATCGAGTCGGCCGGCATGCCGAAGCCGGTGCTGGCCAAGGCGCGACAGGAGTTCGGCAAGCTCAAGCAGATGTCGCCGATGTCGGCCGAGGCCACGGTGGTGCGCAACTACCTCGACTGGCTGGTGGGCGTGCCGTGGAAGAAGCGCTCCAAGGTGCGCAAGGACCTGGCCCTGGCGCAGCAGGTGCTCGATGCCGACCACTTCGGCCTGGAAAAGGTCAAGGAACGCATTCTCGAATACCTGGCCGTGCAGCAGCGCGTCAACACCATGAAGGGACCGATCCTGTGCCTGGTCGGACCGCCGGGTGTGGGCAAGACCTCGCTTGGTCAGTCGATCGCCAAGGCGACCAACCGCAAGTTCATCCGCATGTCGCTGGGCGGCGTGCGCGACGAAGCTGAGATCCGTGGTCATCGCCGGACCTACATTGGTTCGATGCCTGGTCGCATCGTGCAGAACCTCAACAAGGTCGGCAGCCGCAATCCGCTGTTCGTGCTCGACGAGATCGACAAGATGTCGATGGACTTCCGTGGCGATCCGTCCTCGGCCCTGCTCGAGGTGCTCGATCCGGAGCAGAACCACGCGTTCAATGATCACTATCTCGAAGTGGATCTGGACCTTTCGGAAGTGATGTGGATCGCCACCGCCAACTCGCTCAACATTCCGGGTCCGCTGCTGGATCGTATGGAGGTCATCCGCATCCCCGGTTATACCGAGGACGAGAAGCTGGCCATTGCGCAGAAGTATCTGTTGCCGAAGCAGCTGAAGGCCAATGGCCTCAAGTCCGAAGAACTCAGTGTTGGCGAAGATGCCATCCGCGACATCGTGCGTTACTACACGCGCGAGTCCGGTGTACGCAATCTTGAGCGCGAGATTTCCAAGATCTGCCGCAAGGTGGTCAAGCAACTGACGCTGGGCGAGCCTGCACCAGGCAAGGCGCCCGTGGCGGCCAAAAAGGCAGCGTCGAAATCCGCCAAGGCGGTCAAGTCGACCAAGGCCAAATCGAAGGCGACGCGTGCACCCAGTGCCGTGCATGTCGATGCCGAGTCGCTTGATCGCTACCTGGGCGTGCGACGCTTCGATTTCGGGCGCAAGGAGCAGCAGAACGAAGTCGGTCTGGTGACGGGTCTGGCGTGGACGCAAGTCGGCGGCGACCTGCTCAGCATCGAGGCGTCGGTGGTCGGCGGCAAGGGGCGCTTGGTGAATACCGGACAGCTCGGTGACGTGATGAAGGAGTCGATCCAGGCAGCGCTTTCGGTGGTGCGTTCGCGTGCCGCGGCGCTGGGTATCGAGCCGGACTTCCACGAGAAGCTGGACATCCATATCCATGTGCCCGAGGGCGCGACGCCGAAGGACGGCCCCAGTGCAGGCATCGCCATGTGCACGGCATTGGTGTCGGCGCTGACCAAGGTGCCGGTACGTTCCGAAGTGGCGATGACGGGCGAGATCACCCTGCGCGGTCGCGTGCTGCCGATCGGCGGTCTCAAGGAAAAGCTGCTGGCGGCGCATCGAGGCGGCATCACCACGGTGATCATTCCCGACGAGAACCGCAAGGATCTGGCCGATATCCCGGACAACATCACCGGCTCGCTGGACATTCATCCGGTACGCTGGATTGACGAAGTGCTGGACATCGCGCTGGAGCGCCCGTTGCAGCCATTGCCGGCCAAGTCGCTGGATACACAGGCAAAGACGGATGCGTCGCCGGACGAAAGTGCCGAGGCCCAGGCGCGTACGCACTGAGGTCATCGATAGATGCCTCCGCCCGACCAGTGAGTCGGGCGGAGCCTTCGAACGAGCTTTCACGGTGCCCGTTTTGCAGCGACGCAGTACGCATTTGTGCAGCCCTTTGCAAGTGCTTTCCGGATGTCGCCTGAACCGCCGAAACCGTTGGTATTGCTTGTATTGCGGAGCCTGAGGGGCACTGGTATAAAGGGGCACCGCAACCGACACGCTCCCCTTTTCGGGAGTTTCGCGATGCGGGGTCGCGGGGCGGCGCCTCAAGGGAGCCAACCTTTCAATGGCGGCGTCGTCTCGTCCCAGACTGACCACGCGGGCCGCATATACGCTTACGCTTAAGGGAGTAACTCAATGAATAAAACCGATCTGATCAATGCCATTGCCGACAAGGCCGAGCTCACCAAGGCCGACGCGGGCCGTGCGCTTGAGGCTTTCTTCGAGACCGTCCAGAAGGCCCTGAAGAAGGGTGACGACGTCTCGGTGGTCGGCTTCGGCACCTTCACTGTGCGCAAGCGTGCCGCGCGCACCGGTCGCAATCCGCGCACCAACGAGACGATCAAGATCAAGGCTTCGAAGGTTCCGGCTTTCAAGGCTGGTAAGACGCTCAAGGACGCCCTAAACTAAGCGGCTCTTCTGCTTGGTTTCGGGTGCTTAGCTCAGCGGTAGAGCGTCGCCCTTACAAGGCGAGGGTCGTAGGTTCGATCCCTACAGCACCCACCAGAACAGTGCGGAGCGGTAGTTCAGCTGGTTAGAATGCTGGCCTGTCACGCCGGAGGTCGCGGGTTCGAGTCCCGTCCGCTCCGCCACAGCTCACAAGGGCGCCCGCGTGGCGCCCTTGTCATTTAAGCTAGGCGGATCGTTTCCGGTGCGCCGGATGCTGTCATCGTTTGTTGGATTGCGGGAAAAATGCATGCTGCAGTCATTGGGTAAAAAGATGCAGGGCTGGCCAGCCATCGTGGTGCTGGGCATTGCCGTGTTTGCCATGTCCTTCTTCGGTATCGAAGGCTATTTCAGCTCGTCTGCCGAGACCTATGTCGCCAAGGTCGGCAAACATGAGATCACCCAGCAGCAGTTCCAGGATCGGATGAACCAGATCCGGCAGCAGATGATGGCTGAAGAGGGTAGTCACTTCGACGGTGCCGCCTTCGAAAAGCCGGATAACAAGCGCCGAATCCTGGATGCGATGATCGACCAGCAGTTGCTGCTGCAGGCCAATCACGACATGGGTATGCGGGTATCCGATGGCGCGCTGCGCGATGCCATCGCGAACATCCAGGCCTTCCAGACGAACGGCAAGTTTGATCCGAAGATCTACCGGGTCCTGCTGGCCGAGCGCGGCATGACCCCGGAGATGTTCCAGCAGCAGATGGCCGACAGCATGGCCTCGTCGCTGTTGCCCGACGCGATCACCGACAGTGCCGTCGTGACCAGCGCCGACATGGATCGCTACCTGGACCTGCGCCTGCAGCGCCGCGACGTGCAGTACTTCACGTTGCCGCGTCCGACGCCGGCCGACACCACGGTCACCGACGCCCAGATCAAGGCCTACTACACCGCGCACCAGAGCGACTTCATGCGTCCAGAGCAGGTGTCGCTGAAGTACGTCGAAGTGAACGACAGCAATGTCAAGCTTGACGTGCAGCCGACCGAGGCTGAATTGAAGAAGCGTTACCAGGACGAAAAGTCCCGCTTCGTCCAGCCGGCACAGCGGCTGGTGTCGCATATCCTGATCAATGTGCCGAAGAACGCGACTCCGGCGCAGCAACGCGCGGCGCTGGCCAAGGCCGAAAAGATCGATGCCGAAGCAACCCCCGCCAACTTTGCCGAACTGGCCAAGAAGGATTCGGACGACCTGGGTTCAAAGAGCCAGGGCGGTAACCTCGGCTGGTTGCAGAAGGGCATGACCAACGCTGCTTTCCAGGACGCGATGCTGGCCCTGAAGAAGGGGCAGATCTCCAAGCCCGTGCTGTCGCCCGAGGGCTACCACATCATCTACGTCCGGGACATCCAGGACGCCAAGATCAAGCCCTTCGACGAAGTGCGCGCCCAGCTGGCCCAGGAAGCGGCCAAGGCTGATCGCGCGCGCAAGTTCAACGATGTGGCCGGCAAGTTGGCCGATCTCAGCTATCAGACGCCGGGCTCGCTCGACACTGCAGCCAAGACGCTCAACCTGCCGCTTCAGTCGACCGCGCTGTTCAGCCGCAAGGGTGGCAGCGGTATCGCCGCGAATGCCAAGGTCATTGCGGCAGCGTTCTCCGACGACGTGCTGGCGCAGGGCAACAACTCCAGCCTGATCACGCTGGGACCGGACGATGCCGTGGTGGTTCGTGTGGACCAGCACAATCCGAAGGCCGTACGCCCGCTGTCCGAAGTCAGTGCCACCATCCAGAAGAAGATTCTCGACGACCGTGTGGTGGCAGCAGCCAAGCAGAAGGCTGATGCCTTGCTGGCACGCCTGCGCAAGGGCGACGACATCCAAGCCGTGGCCAAGTCGGCTGGTGCCAGCGTGCAGACGGCGAACGACGTGCAGCGCATGTCGATGTCGCCTTCGGCGCAGAGCCTGCCACAGCCGGTGCGCACCGAGGCTTTCCTGTTGCCGCATCCGTCCGCGGGCAAGCCGCAGTTCGCGAGCGTGTCTGTCAGCGACGGCGTCTATGCTGTGCTTGCGCTGGACAAGGTGCAGCCGGGCGATCTTTCCAAGATCACCCCCAGCGACCGTGCGCAGCTCCGCATGAGCATGGCGCGCGCCTACGGCAACATGGCGACCGATGCGTTCATCAAGGCGCTTAAGGCGAAGACCAAGATCAAGATCGTCGCCAGCCGCATGTAACCGCGGAATCGCCGGTTGTACCTCGCCGGCCGTACACGAGACATCGAGACACAAAAGAAGGGCCATGTGGTCCGGGGTGGTGCCGTCGCTGTGCAGCAATCTGACGCCACGACCAACCGCGCTATTGCGGTGCACTGACCTTCAGCACCTGACCGGGCTTGATGGTGTGACCGCGCAGGTGATTCCAGTGCTCGATCTGACGCACGCTGACGGCGTACCTGCGTGCGATGACCCACAAGGTTTCACCGCGACGTACCGTGTGTCGACGTATCGGTGGTGGTGCGGAGGATGCCAGCGGCGCTGCATGCTCGCGTTGCCCGGGTGAGGGATCGTTACCGGTCGAGGGTAGCGAGGGCAGGGGCAGCGGTTGTGGTGTGACGCCAGCGATCAGGTCGGCGTCCCTGGCGTTCTGCAATTCGACATGTCGATGCCATTGCCTTGCATGCTGACGCGGAAGCAACAGGCGGGTTGGCGTATGGGCGGCGGTAATCCGTCCATCGCGGAAAGCCGAGTTCAGGTGCTTGAGCTTGTGCAACGGCATGCCGGCGTACTTGGCGACTTTCTCCAGTCGCATCGGGTGCTTCACCGTTACGGTTTCTAGCCGCTTGCTGGGCGGCAGCAACGGCAGGTCGACGTGGAAGCGGGCGGGCTCACGAATGACACAGGCAATCGCCAGCAACTTGGTGAGGTGCTCGCGGGTGATCCGCGGCACGGGCAGGTTTGGAATCACCGGTTCGGCCGGTGGCATTCCATGCTGCTTGAGCACTCGCTGCACGGCGAACTCACCGGCGTTGTAGGCATAGTCGACCAGACGCCAGTCGTGCAGGTCCCGGTAGTAGCGTTCGAGCAGTGTCATCACGCCATCGGTCGCAGCCGGCACACTGAAGCGGGCGTCGTAGCTCCGGCTGACCTCCAGGCCCATCGTGCGCGCTGTCGCCGGCACGATCTGCCACATGCCGGCTGCATGCTGGTAGTGCCGGCTGGTGACCGGCTGATAGTGGCTTTCGACCCAGGGCAGCAGAACGAATTCGCCGGCGACATCGTGTCTGGCAGCAACCTGCTGCACGTAGACCAGTCTGGGCATGGCATCGCGGAGCGTGGCTTCGAAGTGTTGCGGGTCCTGCGTGTAGCGATGAGCCCATGCGAGGATGCCGGCATCAGCATCGCAGTCGGCCATGGCAAAGCTCTGGCGCAGTTTGCTCCAGATGTCCGGTGCCTGGATGGCTGACGGAATCACCGCCTTGACCACCGACTTCGGCTTCGGTACAGCAGTGCTAGGCGGGGTAATCAGCGGTAATGGTCCGACGTGCGGTGCCGTGGCGCAGGCACTCATCAAGGCGACCAGTGCAGCCGGCAGGACAGCCCGCCAGTAGCGCGTCATTTGAACTGGTCCTTGGCTGCACGCAGCGCGGCGAAGTGGGCGATCCGGTCGTTTGGGGACGCGCCCTGTTGCTGACACCAATCAATGACTTCAGGGCTGTCGATACGCAGGAACGGATTGGTGGCTTTTTCGGTGGCCATGCTCGATGGCACCGTGGGGCGGTTCATGGCACGCAGCGCGGCGACCTGCTCGACGCGCGCGCGCAGCGCAGCGTTCGCGGGCTCGATGGTGATCGCGAAGCGGCCATTGGCGGCCGTATATTCGTGTCCGCAGCAGACCAGTGTGTCGTCGGGCAATCCGGTCAGGCGGTCGAGCGAAGCCAGCATCTGGCCTGGAGTTCCTTCGAACAGGCGGCCACAGCCCATGCTGAACAGCGTGTCACCGCAGAACAGCAGACCTTCGCCGGCATAAGCGACATGACTGGTGGTGTGGCCGGGCACGGCCAAGGTGCGGAAGCGCGCTGCGGGACTCTCGATCAGGACATCGTTGCCATCCGACACACGATGCGTCGCCACATCGATGCGCTCGTCCATGGGGGCGTATACCGGCACCTGGTGCTGCTGTCGAAGTGCCGCGGCGCCGGCAATATGGTCGGGGTGGTGGTGGGTCAACAGGATGGCGCGCAAGCGCAGACCCTGGGCCTTCAGTGCTGCCTCGACGGGCGCCGCCTCGCCGGGATCGACGACGAGGGTGGAACCCTCTCCGTCGTGAAGCAGCCATATGTAGTTGTCGGTCAGTGCCGGGATCGGTTGAACGTGCAAACAGGGATTCCCCCAGGGCTGGCCTGGAGTCGCGTGGCGCGCACGCACATGCAGGCGAAGCCTTCGACTATACGGGGGGTGTCGGGTCGACTCGTTATCTGGGTGTTAATGCGATCGCCTGGTGTTCAGTCATGTGTCCCGGTTCGTCTTTGCGCCTTCAGCCGCTACACTTCGAGGATTCCCGCGCCGCGATGGGTGTTCGGCACATGCCAAAGCGTGACCACGATGTCTATGCCAGCGAGCCCATGCGTGGGCTTCTGGCTGAGGAACTGGCCGCGCTGACACCGTTCCTGCAGCGCTGTGCCGGCACGCGTGGCGCGCTGGTTTCGGCATGGCCCTCCGATGTTCCGCCCAGTCTGCCCTTGCTTGGCTGCTGGACACAGTTGACGATCGCGGGCCAGAGCCTTGCCGGTGATGTGCGCGCAAGCATGCACGCGTCTTTGCCGTTCGCCGACGGCAGCTTCGACCTGGTGTTGCTGCGGCATGCACTGGAAGTGCCTTCGGCTTCGCCCGAGTGGCTGGCTGAGGTGGTGCGTTGTCTGGCCCCGGGCGGGTTGCTTGCGCTCACTGGGGTGCATCCGATAAGCGGCTGGCTGCCCTGGTGGCACTGGCGTACGCGAGGTACCCGCAGCCGGCTGAATTCGCCGTTGAAAATCGGCGGCTGGCTGCGTCGTGCGGAACTGCAGGTGGAGCGGGTCCAGCGGGTAGGGTGCCCGTGGCCGACCAGCAGAGTCGATGCGTCCGGTGTAGTCGGTGCGATGGGTGGGGGATATGTGATGCTGGCACGCAAGCGTCGCGCCATGAGTTTGCCCACACGCCTGCGGCCGCGACCGCGCCCGGTGCCGGCGCCGACCAATGCCGGGCTGGCATCCAGCGCGCGGCGCAACCCGGCCGCATGAATGCGCGTCCGACTAGAAATCATGGAGCTATGTACGAGTGAGTGATGTGGAAGCTTTCACCGATGGTGCCTGTCTCGGCAATCCGGGGCCGGGTGGCTGGGCTGCACTGCTGCGCGCCAAAGGTACCGAACGCATGCTGGCCGGCGGCGAGCCGGATACCACGAATAACCGGATGGAGTTGCTGGCCGCGATCGGTGCGCTGGAGGCGTTGACCCGCCCCTGCCGGGTCGTGCTGACGACCGATTCGCGCTACGTGATGCAGGGCATCGAGCAGTGGGTGCCGAAGTGGCGCGCCAACGGCTGGCGCACGGCCGACAAGAAGCCGGTCAAGAACCAGGATCTTTGGGTGCGTCTGTCCGAAGCGGTGGGCCGGCACGAGGTGCGTTGGCAATGGGTGCGTGGCCACAATGGCCACGTCGAGAACGAGCGCGTGGACCAGGCTGCACGCGAACAGGCCGAACACTATCGCGACGGCAGGCGCGACCGGGCATGAGGCAGGTCATCCTCGATACCGAGACCACCGGTCTTGAGGTTCGCCAGGGACATCGCCTGATCGAAATCGCCTGTGTCGAGATGGTCGAGCGTCGCCTGAGCGGTCGCCATTACCAGACCTACCTGAACCCGGATCGCGCCATCGACGAGGGCGCGCGCCAGGTCACCGGCATCGAAGACGAGTTCCTGCTCGACAAGCCGCATTTCGAGGATGTCGTGGACGAGTTCCTCGCCTTCATCGACGGTGCCGAGCTGGTCATCCACAACGCCAGCTTCGACGTCGGCTTTCTCGATGCGGAGCTGGCGCGCGCCGGCTCGCAGTACGGACGGATTGCGGACCGCTGTCCGGTGCTCGATACCCTGGCCATGGCGCGCGAGCGCTACCCGGGTCAGCGCAACAGCCTCGACGCGCTCTGCAGGCGCCTGGGCGTGGACAACTCGGCGCGCGACCTGCACGGCGGCCTGATCGACGCGCAGCTGCTGGCCGAGGTCTACCTGGCGATGACCTCGGGCCAGGTCGCGTTCGACCTGGGTTTCGACGAAGCCGCCGAATCGGCGACGGCGGCCGTCCAGCATCCGGTCGTGCTGGATCGGCGACCGCGCATCCTGCGCGCCACCGCCGAGGAAGTCGCCGCGCATGAGCGCAAGCTGGATGCCCTGGACAAGAGTGCGGGTGAAGCGGGAAGTCTCTGGCGTCGCGGCGAAACAGCGGCCTGAGCCGGCTGTCCCCGGAAAAGCAAAACGCCCCACGAAGGGGCGCTTTGCTTGTCTGGCGGAGAGGGTGGGATTCGAACCCACGGTACGCTTGCACGTACGCCTGATTTCGAGTCAGGTACATTCGACCACTCTGCCACCTCTCCAAACTTTTGCACGGTGGCGCGTGCGAGCCGGCGATAATACGCGCTCGTGCGCGCCGTGACAACTGGCGGTGCATGCGGCATGCTGCGCCGGTACTGGAGATGCAGCCCCCATGATCGAATTCGGACACGGAACCCACGCCGGCCTGCGACGCACCCGCAACGAGGACACCTATTACGCGGATCCCCGGCAGGGGGTGTTCCTGGTGGCCGACGGGATGGGCGGGCACCGGCACGGCGAGGTGGCATCCGCCCTTGTGCGCGACACGGTGATCGCGCTGTTGTCACGCGGACAGGGTTTGGCGGAGGCCGTACGCATGGCGGGCGCGCAATTGATGGAGCATGCGCGCGAGGACAGCGCAGAAGGCTTGCCGATGGGTACCACCGTGGCCGTCCTGCGGGTGACCGGCAGTGATTACGAGGTGGCCTGGGTCGGCGACAGCCGCATCTATGTATGGCGGGACGCATTGCGGCAGATCAGCCATGACCATTCGCTGGTGCAGGAACTGATCGAGGCGGGCGTGCTCGACCCGGCGTGCGCGGGGCGGCACCCGCAGCGCAACGTAGTGACCCAGGCGCTGGGCATCACGGCCGCGGACCAGCTGCATGTCGGCATGGCGCGCGGCGAGCTGGTGCCGGGCATGGCCTTCCTGCTTTGCAGCGACGGCTTAACCGAGGATGTCGAGGATGGCGCGATCGCGGCGACGATGGCTCGTCAGGACCTGGCAACCCAGGAGTGCGTGGATCACCTGCTGCTTGCCGCGCTCGATGGTGGCGGAACGGACAATGTGACCGCCATCGTGGTGCGCGTGCACTGAGCCGATTCGGCGAACGGCGTTCGACTAGCAGGTGGCGATGGCGCGTTCCTGCCGGATCAGCTGTTCGATCAGCTCGACCTGTCGCGGGTTGCCCAGCGGGGCGACGAGTGCCGGCGAGACCAGCGCGACCAGCCGCGCCAGCAGTTCGGCATCGCCCAGCGGTTGGCCCATGCTGAGTTCGGCGAGCAGGTCGTCCATGTCGTCCGTGGCCAGTACACCGGAGAGCGCCTTCAGGGCAAAGTGCAGGCGCAGGCCGAGTTCGCTGCGCGGGGTGTCGGGCAGGGCGCGGGCGAACGCTTCGAAAAAGCGCTCGAAGATCGGTCGGTAATGGCTTTGCAGATAGTCGCGGATGAACGGCGAAGCGTCGCTGTAGACGCGTCCCAGCAGGCGCAGGAAGGCGGGGCCGCCTTCAGCCGAGCGGCTGAGCTGCAGGGCAGGCACGAACAGGACGCCCAGAATGGTTTCGTAATCGGCGGGCTTTCCGCTGGCCTCGCAGATGTCCAGCAGACGCAGCCGTTCCTCGTTCAGCCGGTCCAGCCGGCGTGAGAGCAGTTCCTGCAGCATCGCTTCCTTGCTGCCGAAGTGGTAGTTCACCGCAGCCAGGTTGGCGTCGGCGCGGGCGGTAACCTGCCGCAGGGAAAGCGCCTCGTAGCCGCGCTCGATGAACAGCAGTTCGGCAGCCTGAAGCAGGCGTTGCCGGGTTTCGGCGCCGCTGGCGACCATGGAATCCTCTCTCGCTTCGTCGCAGCCTCGATCCGGTGGATCGTTCAAACAGCTGTATGACGGACGCTAGCGGCTGCCATCCGGTGGAGCAAGTTGCGTTGCACGATGCCGTCCATGGCATAGAAAAGGCGGGCCATGCGGCCCGCCTTGAAGGGTGACTCGGGCGCGCCGCCGTCAGGCGGCTTTCTTGCTGGCCAGCCGCAGCCAGGTGTCGACAACCGTGTCGGGGTTGAGCGAGACCGATTCGATACCCTGGTCCATCAGCCACTCGGCCAGATCCGGATGGTCACTGGGGCCCTGGCCGCAGATGCCCACGTACTTGCCCTTGCTGCGAGCGGTCTGGATGGCCATGGACAGCAACTTCTTCACCGCCGCGTTGCGCTCGTCGAACAGGTTGGCCACGATGCTGGAGTCGCGGTCCAGGCCCAGAGTGAGCTGGGTGAGGTCGTTGGAGCCGATCGAGAAGCCGTCGAAGATCTCCAGGAACTCGTCGGCGAGCAGCGCATTGGAAGGCACCTCGCACATCATGATCACCTTGAGATCGTGCTCGCCCTGTTTCAGCCCGTTCCTGGCCAGCACGTCGACTACCTTGCGGCCCTCGTCCAGGGTGCGCACGAACGGGATCATCACCCAGACGTTGTCCAGGCCCATCACCTCTCGCACCTTTTTCACCGCCTTGCATTCCAGTCCGAAGGCCTCGGCGAAGCTGGGATCGACGTAGCGGCTGGCGCCACGGAAGCCGATCATCGGGTTTTCTTCGTGCGGCTCGTAGCGTGCGCCGCCGAGCAGGTTGGCGTATTCGTTGGACTTGAAGTCGCTCATGCGCACGATCACCGGTTTCGGGTAGACCGAGGCGGCGATGGTGGCGATGCCTTCGGCCAGGCGCTCCACGTAGAACTCGACCGGACCGGCATAGCCGGCGATGCGCTGATCGATCTTCGCGCGTGTTTCGGCGTCCTGCTTGCCGTATTCCAGCAGGGCCTTCGGATGGATGCCGATGTGGCTGGCGATGATCATTTCCAGGCGGGCCAGGCCAATGCCGGCGTTGGGCAGCATGCCGAAGTCGAACGCACGTTCCGGGTTGGCCACGTTCATCATGATCTTCAGCGGCGCCTCGGGCATGGCACCCAGGTCGGCGGTGACGCGCTCGAACTTCAGCAGTCCTGCGTAGATGGTGCCGGTGTCGCCTTCAGCACAGGACACAGTGACTTCGGTGCCATCGGGGATGCTGTCCAGCGCATTGCCGGTACCGACCACGGCGGGCACGCCCAGCTCGCGGGCGATGATCGCGGCGTGACAGGTGCGGCCGCCGCGGTTGGTGATGATGGCCGAGGCGCGCTTCATCACCGGTTCCCAGTCGGGGTCGGTCATGTCAGCCACCAGTACGTCGCCGGGCTGCACCTTGTTCATGTCGGACAGCGAGCGGATCACGCGGGCCTTGCCGGCGCCGATCTTCTGGCCGATGGCGCGCCCCTCGGCAAGTACTTCGCCTTTTTCGTGCAGGTGGAAGCGTTCAAGCTGGGTGGCCTTGGCACGCGATTTCACGGTTTCCGGGCGGGCCTGCACGATGTACAGCTTGCCGGTGTTTCCGTCCTTCGCCCATTCGATGTCCATCGGACGGCCGTAGTGCTGTTCGATGATCAGCGCCTGTTTCGCCAGTGCCTCGACGTCCTCGTCGCCGATGCAGAAACGGTTGCGCAGGTCGGTCGGCGTGTCTTCGGTCCTGACCCGTTCGCCCGGCGTGCTGGAATAGACCATGCGCAGCTGCTTGGCGCCGAGGTTGCGGCGAAGCACGGCGGGCTTGCCGGCCTTGAGCGTGGGCTTGAAGACGTAGAACTCGTCGGGGTTGACCGCGCCCTGCACGACCATCTCGCCCAGGCCGTAGGAGCCGGTGACGAACACCACGTCGCGGAAGCCGGACTCGGTATCGAGTGTGAACAGTACGCCCGAGGCGCCCACGTCCGAGCGCACCATCAGCTGTACGCCGGCGGACAGGAACACGTCCGCGTGGGCAAAGCCCTGGTGGACGCGGTAGGCGATGGCTCGGTCGTTGTAGAGCGAGGCGAAGACCTCCTTCACCTTGTGCAGCACGTCGTCGATGCCGACCACGTTGAGGAAGGTTTCCTGCTGGCCGGCGAAGCTGGCGTCGGGCAGGTCCTCGGCAGTGGCGGACGAACGCACGGCCACGGCGATGTCATCGGCTCCGGCATCCTTGCAGAGCTTGGTGTAGGCATCGCGGATCGCCTGATCGAGGTCGGCCGGCAGCGGCGTCTCGGTCACCCACTCGCGGATTTCGCGGCCGGCGGCGGTCAGGGCATCGACGTCGTCCACGTCCAGACCGGCCAGGCGGGCCTGGATGCGCTCGGCGACACCGCTCTTTTCCAGGTATTGCTGGAACGCGTCGGCGGTGGTCGCGAAACCGCCCGGCACGGAGACTCCGAGCTTGGCAAGGTTGCCGATCATTTCGCCGAGCGACGCGTTCTTGCCGCCGACTTTGCCTAGGTCGGACATGCGTAGCTGGTCGAGCCAAAGCACGAGATCGTTCAAGGGAATCTCCTCAGGAGCCTGATGGTGGGAAGGTGTGGGGATGCGCATGGACGAGTGCTGCGCAAAGACTGGTATTGTCCGATGCGGATGGTGCGGGGCACAAGAAGACCACCTTGCAGACCATCGCCGCGCCAACTGCATACCAGTCAGCTCAAGTCCAGCAAAGACAGGTGGTATCGGCATGCGCTAAGGTGCGCCGGACATCTTCCGACAACCATCGGGCCACCCATGCAGCGCACGGTCTTCTTCATCTCCGATTCCACTGGTATTACGGCCGAGACAATCGGCAACAGCATTCTCGCCCAGTTCGAGGACACCCAGTTCGACCGCCATCGCCTGCCGTTCATCGACAATCTGCACAAGGCCGAGAACGCCGCGTTGCGGATCAAGACGCACTATGCCAAGACGGGCGAGCGGCCGATCGTGGTGAACACCATGGCGGATCGTTCCTTGTGCGACATCGTCGCCGCCAGCGGTGCGCTGATGCTGGATGTGTTCGCGCCCTTCATCGGGCCGCTGGAAGAGGAGCTTGGCGCCAAGCGCTCCGGTGCGGTGAACCGTTCGCACGGCCTGATCGACTTCGAGAAGTACGAGGCGCGCATCAATGCCACCAATTACGCGCTGTCGCACGATGACGGCATCGATGTGGATTACGCGGACGCGGACCTGATCCTGGTTGGGGTGTCCCGCTCGGGCAAGACGCCGACTTGCCTGTACATGGCCTTGCATTATGGCGTCAGTGCCGCCAATTACCCGTTGACCGACGAGGATCTCGAAAAGCTGGAGCTGCCTGCGCGGCTGCGGCCGTGGAAGGATCGTCTGTTCGGCCTTACCATCGATGCCGATCGGCTGGCGCAGATCCGCGAGCAGCGCCGTCCGGGCAGCCGCTATGCCACGCTCAAGCAGTGTCGCTGGGAGCTGGAGCAGGCCGATCGGTTGATGCGCCAGGCTGGCCTGCCGTGCCTGAATACCACGCACGTGTCGATCGAGGAGATCGCCAGCAAGATCTTCGACCGCTTCGGCATCGAGCGGACCATGTTCTGATTACCCCAATCTTGTCGGACCCACCGGAGTCGCCTTTTCTACATGAGTGCCGTACTGGACAGTCGTACCTCCCTGTTGCCCGGGCGCTTCGAGTTCCTGATGGGGCTGTACGCCGAGAACTACCATCGGCTGGTGCGCTTGTTCGCGCCACAGGAACTGGTGCCTGGCGAATATCTATCCGACGTCTCCGACGGCTTGCCGTTGCACCTTGTTGTGCAGGAGCGCCACCCGTACACGCTTGAGCTGGAGATGACCTACGGCTTTGTCGATGCCCAGACCGGCCATCGTTCGCCGTCGGCTCAGCTGCGTGTGTACACCGATGCCCACGTGGCCGAGGCGCTGCACTGCCACCCCGGACGGCACCTGTGGCAGGTGCTGGGCCCGTTTCCGCCAGCGCACACAGTATTCCAGCATCGCCTGCAGATGAACGGGTTTCTCTCCCGCTGGTTGGAGTATCTGGGCGGGCAGGGGCATTCCACGGCAACCCTGCAGCGCTGCCGCGCGTCGGAGTGATTCGGGGGAGGGGGGATTCAGCCGTACGGGCCGTGTGCATGCAACAGGGCAAACAAAAAGCCCGCACAAGGCGGGCTTTTCATCTCAACAGTGGCGGAGCGGACGGGACTCGAACCCGCGACCTCCGGCGTGACAGGCCAGCATTCTAACCAGCTGAACTACCGCTCCACATTGTTACCAGCGTTGCGAGCCAACCTTGGCGTCCCCACGGGGATTCGAACCCCGGTCGCCACCGTGAAAGGGTGGTGTCCTAGGCCTCTAGACGATGGGGACGTATAAGTTGGTGGAGCCAGGCGGGATCGAACCGCCGACCTCCTGCATGCCATGCAGGCGCTCTCCCAGCTGAGCTATGGCCCCGCCGCTGGAAGCCCGAAAGAATAGGAGCGGGTCGGGGATCCGTCAAGCGTTTTTTGAAAATTTTTTTACGTCATCGCGCCGGTCGTGTGAAAAGTCGTGTTGCCTTGTCGCATTCGGTGTGATGTGCCGGACAAAGGGCGCGCCGGTGAACTGATGGACAGGCGAAAAGCGATCACATCTAGGCGACGCTGCGAGCGCGTTCTAAGCTGGTCTGCCATCACCGGCGCGAGGAACGCATGCACGACATCGGCTTCATCCGCGACCTCGCCATCGTGATGCTGGTTGCCGGCGCCACGACGGTGCTTCTGCATCGTCTGCGTCTGCCGGTGCTGCCAGGTTACATCCTTGCGGGCGTGCTGATCGGTCCGCATACGCCGGGGGTGTTCGTCACCAACCCGCGGACCATCGACGACATTTCCAACCTGGGCGTGGTGCTGCTGATGTTCACGCTCGGCCTGGAGTTCAGCGTGCGCAAGTTGCGCGAGGTCGGCGGCGGCATCTTGCTGGTGGCGGTCGCCGAGGTCGCCTTCATGCTCTGGGTGGGCTACGAGTTGGGGCGGGTTTTCGGCTGGAGCGGTCGCGACGCACTGTTCCTGGGCGCGATCATGTCGTTGTCTTCGACGATGGTCGCTACCCGCACCCTGCGCGAGAGTGGCATGCGGCAGCGACCGTTCGCGCGACTGGTGGTGGGCATGCTGGTGGCGGAGGACATGCTCACCATCGTCATCCTGACTTTGCTGACGGCGGTGGCCATTGGTGGTGCGGTGCAGACCGGCATGGCCTTGAGCCTGATCGGTCACCTTGGCCTTTTCGTGGTAGTGGGCATGCTGGCGGGCCTGCTGCTGGTGCCGCGACTGGTGGACTACGTGGCGTCGTTCGGCAACAACGAAATGCTGCTGGTGAGTGTGCTGGGCATCTGCTTCGGTGCCAGTCTGCTGGCGGCATGGCTGGGTTTCAGCGTGGCACTGGGAGCGTTCCTGGCCGGCGCGGTGGTGGCCGAGGCCCGCTGCGCGACGCGCGTCGTGCACCTGGTCGAGCCGTTGCGCGACATGTTCGCGGCGCTGTTCTTCGTGGCGATCGGCCTGAAGATCGATCCGGCCGTGCTGGTGGATTACATCGTGCCGGCACTGGCGATCGCCGCGGTGGTGATCGTGGGCAAGACCCTCGCATGCAGCGTGGGCTGCTTCTTCGTGGGGCACGATGTACGTACCGCAATGTGTGCCGGCATGAGCATGGCCCAGATCGGCGAGTTCTCCTTCGTGATCGCCACGCTGGGCCTGTCGCTGGGGGCGGTCAGTCACTTCATTTATCCGATCGCGGTGGCGTCGGCATTGATCTGCATGGTGTCGGCGCCCTACATGGCCCGTTCGGCGGACGGGGTGATTCGGCTGGGGCGGCGCGTGACCCCGCGCGCGCTGCGTCTGCTGGTCAGCAGCTACAGCGGATGGCTGGAAAATCTTCGCCCGGTGGAAGACAACGCGGTGATCGCGGCCATGCTGCGCCGTCTGCTTTGGCATATTGCGGTCAATGTGATCCTGATCGTGACGCTGTTCACGATTGGCGCGTACGTCAATGCCCATGGCTGGGACTTGTTTTCACGCGTGGGCATCTATCGCAACCTGCGGCATACCCTGATCTGGGCGACGGCGCTGTTCCTGTCGCTGCCGTTCCTGATCGCGGTGTATCGCAAGGCCGAGGCGCTGGGCATGCTGCTGGCGGAGCTGGGTATCCGTGAACGCTTCGCGGGAAGTTACACGCAAGCCATACGGCAAGTACTCGCGCGACTGATTCCGTTGGCTGCGCTGCTGTTGCTGGCGCTGCTGGTCGGTGCGCTGGGTTCGACCATCCTGCCGCCGCGCGGTGTGGCGCTGTCGCTGCTGGCGGTGGTGCTGGTGCTGGCCGTGGTGCTCTGGCGTGCGCTGGTCAGGGTGCATGCCCGCCTGCAGGCGGCATTGCGGGATACCCTGGACAAATCCCTGGATGAATCCGGGCATTGAATTCCGCGCTGCGAGGAACCTTTGGCGACAGGCGCGGTCGCAGGCAGGACGTCGTTGCCAAGACTGGGTCGGACCCGCACAATGCAGGGTCAGCCCTCCATCGGGGGGGGCCCGGCCGGCACGCCGGCATATCCATGACGAGGGAGTTCCGAATGAAGCATCTTTTGCGTCCCACGCTGACGGCGGCCACGCTGGCTGTGGCGCTTGGCATGACGGCCGGCGTGCACGCGGCACAGACGTCCAAGGCCGCTACCAAGGTTGACCGCACCAAGGCCAGCTACGTGGTGGGCTGGGATCTGGCCAGCCAGTTGCCGCCCATCGTCCGCGAGGAAATCGATCCGGCGACCGTGGCCCGTGCCGTGCAGTCGGAATTGTCCGGCCAGAAGCCGACCATGAGCCCGGCCGAGTACAAGTCGGTCAAGGAAGCTTTCCTGACCCAGCTGCGCGCCAAGGCCAAGGCCGCGTTCGATAAGGAAGCGGCCAAGAACAAGGCCGAGGGTGAGGCTTTCCTCGCCAAGAACCGCCATGCACCGGGCGTGAAGGTCACCGCTTCCGGTCTGCAGTACAAGATTCTCAAGCAGGGTAGCGGTGCGCGTCCGGGTCCGGACGATACCGTCAAGGTCAACTACGTGGGCAAGCTGGTCGACGGCACGGTGTTCGACGATTCGTCGAAGCATCCGGGCGGTGGTCCGGCCGCGATTCCGCTGGCCAACGTGATCCCCGGTTTCCGTGAAGGCCTGCAGCTGATGCAGGTGGGCGGTCATTACGAGTTCTTCATCCCGGCCAACCTGGCCTATGGCTCGGAGCCGCGTGGCGAGATGCCGCCGAACGAGACGCTGATCTTCAACGTCACGCTGCTGTCGACCGGTCCGACCAAGGCCGAGGCGAGCCCGCAGCAGTAATCGACTCGACGCTGCTTTCGGGCAGCCCGATGCGGCGAAGGGGCGCGGGTTCGCGCCCCTTCGCTTTTTGAGCGAAGCAGCCGGTGTCGCCTGTTAGAATGGACGACCCCGAATCGGATACAGGTCCCCGATGAACGTCACGATTTTCGGAACCGGTTACGTAGGCCTCGTCACCGGTGCCTGCCTTGCGGAAATGGGCAACCACGTGGTGTGCGTGGACATTGACGCGTCGAAGGTGGCGCGCCTGCAGCAGGGCGAGATTCCCATCTATGAGCCCGGTCTGGAGCCGATCGTCAAGCGCAACCATGCCAATGGCCAGTTGGCTTTCACGACCGCGCCGGCACCATCCATCGCACATGGACAGGTCGTGTTCATCGCCGTGGGTACGCCGCCCGACGAAGACGGCAGCGCCGACCTGCAGTATGTGCTGGGCGTGGCCCGGACCATCGGGCGCCACATGGACCGCTACACGGTGGTGGTGAACAAGTCGACGGTGCCGGTGGGGACCGCCGACCGCGTGCGCGAGACGATTGCGACCGAACTGGCAGCGCGTGGCGCGAGCGTCGAGTTCGACGTGGTTTCCAACCCGGAATTCCTCAAGGAAGGCGATGCCGTGGCCGACTGCATGCGGCCCGACCGTATCGTGGTGGGCAGCTCCAGCGCCCGTGCCGTGGAGCGGCTGCGCAAACTGTATGCACCGTTCAACCGCAACCACGACCGCATGGTGGTGATGGACGAGCGTTCGGCCGAACTGACCAAGTACGCGGCCAACGCCATGCTGGCGACCAAGATCAGTTTCATGAACGAAGTGGCGAACATCGCCGAGCGGGTCGGTGCCGACGTCGAACTGGTGCGCCATGGTATCGGTGCCGATCCGCGTATCGGTTATCACTTCATCTATCCGGGCGCGGGCTATGGCGGCTCGTGTTTTCCCAAGGACGTGCAGGCGCTGGAGCGCACCGCGAAGAGTGTGGGTTACGAAGCGCGCTTGCTGGGCGCGGTGGAAGCAGTCAACCGAGACCAGAAGGGCAAGCTGTTCGAACTGATCAGCCGGCACTTCGAGGGGCGGCTCGAGGGCCGGACCATCGCCCTGTGGGGGCTGGCCTTCAAGCCCAACACCGACGACATGCGCGAGGCACCGAGCCGCCGGCTGATGGAAGACCTGTGGGCCGCGGGTGCGAAGGTGCGCGCTTACGATCCTGAGGCGCAGGACGAGACCCGCCGCATCTATGGCGAGCGCGACGACCTTGCCCTGTGCGGTCAGGCGAACGAGGCGCTGGTCGGGGCGGATGCACTGGCCATCGTCACCGAATGGAAGCTGTTCCGCAGCCCGGATTTCGACAGCATCCGCGGCACACTGAAGGAACCCGTGATCTTCGACGGGCGCAACTTGTACGAGCCTGCGCTGGTGGAAGAGGCCGGTCTGGCCTACTACGGCATCGGTCGCGGACGTTCGTTGCGCGCGGGGCGCTGATGGATACCCTGGAACAGCGCCTGGCCGACCTGGAAGTCAGGCTCACCTTCATCGACGATGCCGTGCAGGCACTGGTCGACGCGGATGGCGAGCGGTCCCTGCGCATGGCCGGCCTGGAGCGGCTGGTGCATGATCTGCGAACCGAGCTGGCATCCTTGCGCCTGTCGCAGTCGGACGACCCCCGCAGCGAGCCGCCGCCGCCGCATTACTGATCGCACGCAACCGATCCTACGCAACGTTTCAACGGATTCCGAACATGGCTGATTCCCTGCGCGATCAACTGCTGAAGAGCGGTATCGTCAAACAGGTTCGCGACGAAAAGCGTCCGAAGGGACCGCAAGGCCGGCGCCCCGGTACGCATAAGGGCGCCTCGCAGTCCAAGGCTGCCGGCCGCGACGGCGGCGAGATCGATCTGGCCAAGGCGTATGCGATGCGGGCGCGTTCGGATGCCGATGAGCGGCGCAAGGCGGAGCGTGAAGCGGCTGAGCAGGCCAGGCTGAAGCGCGAGCGCAAGCAGAAGGTGCAGAGTGCGTTGCAGGGCAAGGCGCTGAACAAGGCGGAGGCGGACCAGGCCCGGCATTTCGAGTACGCGGGCAAGATCCGGCGTGTGTATGTGGATGCGCCCCAGTTGGCGGCGCTCAACGCCGGCGACCTGGGCATCGTGCAGCAGGGCGGTCGCTACCTGCTGGTCGGGCGGGCCGTGGCCGAGCAGGTTCGCGCTATCGATCCGGGTCTGGTGGCCTTGCTGGTCGAGCAGGGCACCGGCGGCATCGGTGAAGATGGCGTGCCGGACGACCTGATGTGGTGAAGCCCTGGGCGTGCCGAACCGGTTGGTAGCCGATGTCGGCTTGGGTGAGCGTCACGTTTGCGCCGCAGGCGCGCCTGTCAGTCCATTCGTCGTCAGTCCACTTGTCGTCAATACGGGGTTGTCCCATCCGGGTTTGGGTGTGAAGCGCTCGCCGTACTGATCGGCAAGCGCCAGTAGTCGGGTCTTCAGCGTGTCCGCGCCGGTGCTGCGGATGTACTGGATCGGGCCGCCGCGGAAGGGCGCGAAACCGGTGCCGAAAATCACGCCGGCATCGAGCAGGTCGGCGTCGTCCACCACGCCATCGGCCAGGCAGGCCACGGCCTCGTTGACCATGGCCAGGATCATGCGGTCCTGCAGATCGGGTGATGGCGTGTAGTCCGGGTCCACCTCGGGTTTCTGCGGCTTGCCTTCGTGCCACACGTACAGGCCTTCGCCGTCCTTCTTGCCGCGCTTGCCGGCGTCCAGCCGGTCTTCCAGTCCTGGCGGCAGTTCCAGGCCAAGGAACGGCGCCAGTTCCTTGCCGACGGATGCGCAGACGTCCAGTCCCACCGTGTCGGCCAGCTCGATCGGTCCCATCGGCATGCCGAATGCCTTTGCCGCCTTGTCCAGCACCGGGCCTGGAACGCCCTCGCTGTAGAGGCGCAGGGCCTCGAGCAGATAGGGCATCAGAATGCGGTTGACCAGAAAGCCGGGGGTGCCCTTCACGGCTACCGGCAGCTTGCCGATGGCCTTGCAGAACGCCAGCGCGCGCTTCTCGATGGCAGGGTCGAGCTGGTCGTGACGCACGACTTCGACCAGCGGCATCTGGGCCACCGGGTTGAAGAAATGCAGGCCCAGGAAACGCTGTGGCGCGGCGAGCCTGCCGCGCAGTTCGTCCAGCGGAATGCTGGACGTGTTGGTGGCGAGAATCTCATCGGCCTGGAACTGCGGTTCGATCGTGGCGTAGAGCGCTTCCTTTGCTTCGGCGTTCTCGTAGATCGCCTCGATGGCCAGGTCAGCCTCGGCCACGCCCTTGCCTTCGACGTCGGCGCGCAACCGGCGCATCACGGGCTCGATCCTGCCGGGGGTCTTGAGCTTTTTCTCGTACAGCTTGCGGGCCCGGTCCAGGGCCGGTTGCACGTACTTCATTTCCCGGTCCTGCAGGGTCACCTCGAATCCCTTCAGGGCTGCCCAGGCGGCGATGTCGCCACCCATCACGCCGGCGCCGACCACATGGACGTGGCGGATGCCCGATTCGACGCCGCTGCCCGCGCCCTTCAGACGTTCCTGCAGCAGGAAAATGCGGATCAGGTTCTGCGCGGTCGGGGTTTCGGCCAGCCTGGCCACCGAGCGCGCTTCCAGCTTCAGCCGTTGCCGGATGCCCGGGCCGCCACGTTTCCATACGTCGATCAGTGCGAACGGGGCCGGATAATGTTCCTTGCGGACTTTGGCGGCGGTCTGCTTGATCACGATGGGCGCCAGGATCTGCCGCGCGATCCATGTGTTGGTCGCCCATGACATCACGTGCCGGACAAACGGACGCGTGGCTGGGCGGCGCAGCAGGGCCCTGGCCTCGGCGAGCAGGTCGTCGGGTGGGGCCAGCCGGTCGACCACGCCCAGCGCCAGTGCACGCTTGGCGGAGAGCGGCTTGCCGGTAAGCATCACGGGCAATGCCTCTGGAGCGCCGATCAGGCGTGGCAGGCGGGCGGTGCCCCCCCAGCCGGGATGGATGCCCAGCATGACTTCGGGCAGGCCGATGCGGGTCTTGTCGTCATCGGCGGCGATGCGCTGGCGGCATGCCAGCACCAGTTCGGTGCCGCCGCCCATGCATGCACCGTGGATCGCCGCCACGGTCGGGCAGGGCAGCCGGGTCAGCGCCTCGTAGACGCGCTGCCCGTTCTGGATGTTCTCCAGCACCGTGCCGCGCTCGGCGTAGGTCACGAATTCCTTGATGTCGGCGCCCACGGCGAAGCCCGAGGCTTTGGCCGAGTGGACGATGACGCCGGCGGGACGCTCGATCGCGAGCCGCTCGACGATCTGTCCGAGTTCGTCCAGCACCTGGCGCGAGATGGCGTTGACGCTGCTGCCCGCCCGGTCGAGGGTCAGCGTGACGATGCCGCGGTCGTCTTGGGTGGTTTTCCAGTGGCTGAAGCGTAGTCCTTCGAACATGGCGGAGGTCATGTGGCGGGGGAGTCCGCACCATACCGTCCCGTAGCGTTGATTGCGAGACACCCCGCGTGGTGGTGGCGGAACGCCCTGTCGTCCACGTCACAGGTCAATGAGCGAGCTATTGCGCTTCGCGTCCGAGCGCGTAACGTATGCCGGCGATGAACAACATGATGGCCCCCGAGCCGCTAGCCGGCAGCGACATTCTGGAGCGCATCCTGGCGGCGCCGGGAGGGCTGGTCGTGCTCGACGGTGGCGACAGTCAGGTCTTGATCGAGCAGTTCCGGGCGATCGCGCGGCACAGCGGCCAATCGATCTATCTGTGGCGCCCCGAAGAAGGTATGCGCAACCTGCGTGAATCGCACGCCCAGATTCCCGGTTCACAGCGGCTGGGCAATGCCTTGCGCTATATGCAGCAAAGTCAGCATTTCGGAATCTACTTGCTGACGGATTTTCCTCTACCTCTGTCCACCATGGACAACACGCTGCTGCGACAACTGGCCAAGGCGCCGGATGGTCGGGTGCGTCGAGTCGTGTTGCTGGATGCGCCGCCACGGCTGGTGGCCGGGCTTGATGAGGTTGCGATACGCATGAGTGCCGCACCGCGGGTTGCTCTGCGGCCGCGGCTGCGCGACGGGCGCTGGCTGTTGTGATGGCCATGACCGGACAGTCACCTGGGGTGCTGGTGGTGGCGGCCCAGCGTGAATTGCGGCGTGCATTGTTCGATGCACTGGATCGTGAAGGACACATGCAGGTCCATTCGGCGCGAAATCCCACGCATGCCGAGATCCTGCTGCAGAGCGACAGCCCGCCGGCCCTGATCGTGATGGCCTTCGATGGCGATGTGCGCACCTGCCTGGAAAGCTACGCGCAGATGCGTGGCATTCCAGGTTGTGCGGATGTCCCGATGGTTGCCGTGCTGGCCGACGACGCCCCGATCCGTCCGGCCCAGTTGCCGGGTGGTATAGACGACTGGCTGCATGCAGGACAGGTCGATCGCGAGCTGGGTGCACGTTGTCGACGTCTGCGCCAGGCGAAGCGACCGACGCAGGACAACCAGGGGCGCGTGGCCAGCCAGGACAGCGACTTCCGTTTCGTCTTCGAGGAAGACGACAACGAGTGGGTCATCGTCGACCCTGCGACCGAACGGATCATCGAGGCCAGTCCGGCGATGGTCCGTCACAGCGGGCTGGCGAGTCACGCGGTGCTCGATCACCCCATCGACGGTGTCATTGCGTTCGAGAGTGTGCGTGCCGATCAGGTTCTGCGTGTGGCCGATCGCCGCTGGCATCCCTGCGGACGCCGGGCGCTTCAGGGTTTCGACAGTGGTGAGGTCAGCGCACGGCGGGTTAGGCATGCCGGCCGTGATGCGGTGGCACTGGTTTTTCGCAGCGACCGTGCTGGTGTGCGCCCGGCGGTGGCGCTGACCCTGTTGGCGCGCATCTTCGCGACCAGCGGAGAGCATGCCGACATTGCCGGTGTGGCGCAGATGCTGGTCGACGAGATGGGACTCGACTATCTCGCTGTCTGGTCGGCTCTGCCGGAGGAAACGGCGGAGCCGACACAGTTGGTGCAGTGCTGGCGCGGCGACGAGCATCCCTGGCCGGCCACGCCTCTGCAGGTTTCGCTGCGACTGGTACTGGATGGCAAGGCGCTGATGCATGCATCCAACGCGCAGCGGCTGGCCGAGTCGGACCCGCTGATAGCCGGCCTTGGCCTGCATGGCTTCGTCGGCTTGCCCTTGCTCGACGAACGGCGGGGCGTGCTGGGTGCCTTGCTGGCCGGGAGCCGGCAGCCGTTCGCGGAGCCGGAAATCGTCGAGCCGGTACTGCGTTGTGCCGCGGCGCATTTCGCGCACGCCCTGGAGTTGCAGCGGGTACGTGAGCAGGGGCGCGCAGAAGGGCTGATCGACGCGCTGACCGGGCTGCCCAACCGCCTGCTGTTCAACGATCGCCTGGACACGATCATCCGCGAGGCCAACCGCACCGGCGAATACTTTGCAGTGCTGTTCGTCGACCTGGACCGGTTCAAGTCGATCAATGACAACCTGGGTCACGCGGTCGGCGACCAGGTGCTTGTGGCAGTGACCCAGCGCCTGCGCAGCAGCGTCCGTGCATCGGACACGGTGGCCCGGTATGCGGGTGACGAGTTCATCCTGGTGTTGCGTCATATCGTGAAAAACGATGACGTGCAGCGGGTGGCCGAAAAAATCGTGCAGATGATGAAGAAGCCCCTGCAATTGAGAGACGGCACCGAATTGCAGGTGACCGCTTCGATCGGTATCAGCTTCTTTCCCAAGGATGCCGCGGATGCCGAGACCCTGCTCAAGCATGCCGACGAGGCGATGTACGACGCGAAGGGCCGGGGGCGCAACAACTACCGTGTCTACGATGCCAGTCCGGTCCAGGACCAGCAGAACGCTGCGCTGAAGAGCAGCCTGCGTCATGCCGAGGGTAATGGCGAGCTACGTGTGTTCTATCAGCCGCAGGTGGATGCCGTCAGCGAGGACATCGTGGGCATGGAGGCGCTGCTGCGCTGGGAGCATCCGGAACTCGGCGCGATCAGTCCGGGCTTCTTCATTCCATTGGCGGAGGAAACCGGACTGATCGTATCCATCGGCGAGTGGGTACTGCGCACGGCTTGCCACCAGGCCATGGAATGGGAGCGCCGGCATGGGCTGCGCCTGCGTCTGGGCGTGAACCTGTCCGTGGTGCAGCTGATGCAGCCGGAACTGGTCGCCGTGGTCAGCCGGGTGCTGACGGAAACCGGGCTGGATCCGGCCTTGCTCGAGCTCGAGGTTACCGAGAGCATTAGCATCAAGACCATGCCGAACCTGATCGAGAACATGCATGGTCTGCACCGGCTCGGTTGCCGCATCGCCATCGACGATTTCGGTACCGGCGCCGCTTCGCTCGACTACCTGCGCAAGCTCCCGGCCGACCGCATCAAGATCGACCAGAGCTTTGTGCGCAATATCGGGGTGGATCCCGATGACGAGGCGATCGTGCGGGCCACCATCGACATGGCTCACCGGCTGAACCGCGAAGTGGTGGCCGAGGGCGTGGAGATCGAGCAGCACCTCAAGTTCCTGCGCCAGAACGGCTGCGACGAACTGCAGGGATACCTGTTCTGCCGGCCGCTGCCGACGGCCAGTTTCGATCGGCTGCTGGCTGAACGCGAAACCGTGCTCAGCGGCCGGGACCCCATCGCGTTGCCTTGAGCGGCCCGCCGGAGGCCCAATCTACGCCATAGTTGGTTGCGGCGCTCATTCGTGCTGAACTTGCGGGCGCGATGCTGGTCAGAGACACCTCATCCATCCGGCGGCACCTTGGGGGTGCGGCGGCAGAGAAACGAAGGAGACGGCCCGGATGGGCGAGAACGAACTCGATAGTGCGCTGGTCGAGCGCGTGCAGGGGGGCGACAAGCGGGCTTTCGACTTGCTGGTGCGCAAGTACCAGCACAAGGTCATCGGTCTGATTTCCCGCTACGTGCACAACCATGCCGAATGCGAAGACGTGGCCCAGGAGGCCTTTGTGCGGGCCTGGCGGGCGATCGGTTCGTTCCGTGGCGACAGCCAGTTCTACACCTGGATGTACAAGATCGCAGTGAACACCGCCAAGAACCACCTGGTGGCGCAGGGACGTCGTCCGCCCAGCGACGACATCGCCATCGAGGATGCCGTGTTCGTGCCGGGGGCCGACCGCATGCAGGACAACGCGACGCCCGAGCGCGAATTAATGCGGCAGGAAATTGAACAAACCGTATTTTCCACTGTCCAAGCACTGCCTGAGGAGCTGAGGACAGCCATCACGCTGCGCGAGATGGATGGGCTGAGCTACGAAGAGATCGCCGCTGCGATGGATTGTCCGATCGGTACGGTGCGTTCGCGCATCTTCCGGGCACGCGAAGCGATCGATGAGCAATTGCGGCCGCTATTGTCGAACCGCGAGGACCACACATCATGACTGAATCGCATCGCGAAAATCTCTCTGCCGGCGTCGACGGCGAGCTGTCCCGGGAGGAACTCCGCTTCCTGCTGCGCCGGCTCGATCACGATGCGGCCCTGCTCGATGCATGGAGCAGGCATCATGTGGCGCGTGACGGGCTGCGCAAGGAGTTGCCGCTGCTCGCATCGTCCGGTTTCGCCGCGCGGGTCATGCTGACCATCGAGGCCGAGTCGAGCGCGGTGGTGTCGACCGGTTCCACGGCTGTGCCGCATGCCCGGCGTCGCTGGCTGCACTGGTCGGCCGGTGGCGCGATCGCGGCGGGCGTGGCCGCAGTTGCGTTGATGGTGGCCCAGCCTACCGGCGACAGCGGTGTGCGTGGCGCATCGCCGCAGATGGCGAGCATGCCGCCCGCGGCTGCGCCGCAGGCCAGGCAGCAGGTGGCCGACGTGTCGCTTGCCCGACGCCAGCCGGCCAGTGCGGCGGCGCCGGCGGTCGTGCCGCCGTGGCTGAGCGCGAATGCCGCTTCGCAGCTGAGCGAGCGTGCCTCGCTGACCCTGGGCGATCCCAACAGCGACGCGATGCGCCCTTACCGGGTGCGCGGGTACCGCACCCTGAGCACCGGCGATGGCAGCTACCTGCTGCTGATCGATCCGAACCAGGCCGCCAACCGCAGTCCGATGCGGCAGGCCGCTTCGGCCCAGTGAGCCGGTGGCCGTGAGAACTTCCTCTCCGGCCACCTACCGTTTCCGTCAGATCCGCTCCGGATGGCTCGTGCGATGGGCCGTCTCCTTGGGGTGTGTCCGAAAAACCTAGGAGGAAACCATGAACCGACCCTTCTGGCGCACGTTGATGTGCTGCGCCCTTGCCGTGGGCTTTGTCGCCGTGGGCGACGTGCAGGCACAGGGTGCCCCCGCCGCCCCCGCGCTACCGGACTTCACTGGCATCGTGCAGAAGAATGCGCCTGCCGTTGTCCATGTCGAGGCCAAGTACGACGGCTCGCGCACGAACTCCATGTACATGCAGGGGCAGGGACAAGGGCAGGGGAATCCGAATGATCCGCAGTGGATCTTCCGCCATTTCTTCGGCATGCCGTCGATGCCGTCGCCCGGACAGCAGGCACATATCTCGCTGGGCTCGGGTTTCATCATCTCCAGCGATGGCTACATCCTGACCAACAACCACGTGGTCGCCCATGCGAACAAGGTGACGGTGCGCCTGCAGGACCGCCGCACCCTGGTCGCCAAGGTGGTCGGTACCGATCCCACCTATGACATCGCGCTGCTGAAGATCAATGCCGGCAAACCGTTGCCGACGGTGACTATCGGCGACTCGCACACGCTCAAGGCTGGCCAGTGGGTGCTGGCGATCGGTTCGCCGTTCGGCTTCGACTACACGGTCACCCAGGGCATCGTCAGCGCGGTGGGCCGCAACCTCGGCGCAGGCGACCAGCCGGACACCTCGTTCATCCAGACCGACGTGCCGATCAACCGCGGCAATTCTGGTGGCCCACTGTTCAACTTGAAGGGCCAGGTGGTCGGCATCAATTCGCAGATCTATTCCGACACCGGCGGCTACATGGGCGTGTCGTTCTCGATCCCGATCGACGTGGCGATGAACGCGGTGCAGCAGCTGAAGACCAAGGGCTATGTCACGCGCGGCATGCTGGGCGTGGAGATCAGGCCGGTCGGTAGCGACGTGGTCAAGGCGCTGAAGCTGCCCGATGCCAATGGCGCGATCGTGGTGACGGTTTCCCCGGGCAGCGCGGCCGAACGGGCCGGGATCCAGCCGGGCGACATCATCCTCGGCTTCAATGGCCATGCCATCGAACAGGGTGCGGATCTGCCGCCGATGGTGGCGATGACCAGGCCGGGCACGCGGGTGCCGGTCGAGGTGCTGCGCAACGGCAAGCGGCTGACCCTGGAGGCGACCATCGGCACCATGCCGCGCGACAAGAATGCCCTGATGGGCCAGGTCAATCCGGCTGCTAGGGGCGGTACGGCGGCGCTGGGCCTGACCGTGCAGCCGCTGGACAAGGACACGCGCGAGCAGCTGGGTCTAAAGGCGGGCCAGGGTGTGGTGATTTCCGACATCACCGGCCCGGTGGCGGCCCAGGCCGGATTGCAGAACGGCGATGTGATCCTGATGGTGAACCAGCAGAAGATCGACAGCGTCGATGCCTTCCGTGCCGCCACGGCACACGTGAAGCCCGGCGATACGGTGCTGCTGCTGGTCCGGCGCGGTAGTCAGACCAACTTCGTGAGCCTGAGTGTGCCTTCGGGCAAGAGCGGCTCGGGCAACTGATCGTCGATCGCGACTGGAGCGGTCCATCCGGATGGGTGGGCCGCTCTCGCGTGCAGGATATGGGGACGGGGGCAAGGTGCTTTTCCATGCGATAATGCCCAGTTCATATCGCCATCCCGGTGATACGCTGCCCACATTCGCGTGCGGCGGTGCAAGCTGACAGCGTGTTCCATGGAACTGATCCGCAATTTCTCCATCATCGCCCACATCGACCACGGCAAGTCGACGCTTGCCGACCGCATCATCCAGATCTGCGGCGGCCTGACCGAGCGCGAGATGGAAGCGCAGGTGCTCGACAACAACCCGATCGAGCGCGAGCGCGGCATCACCATCAAATCCCAGTCCGTGTCGCTGCCTTACACCGCGCGCGACGGCAAGACCTACCAGCTCAACTTCATCGACACCCCGGGCCACGTGGACTTCAGCTACGAGGTATCACGCTCGCTGGCCGCCTGCGAGGGCGCGCTGCTGGTGGTGGACGCCGCCCAGGGCGTGGAGGCGCAGTCGGTCGCCAACTGCTACACCGCGGTCGAGATGGGGCTGGAAGTGGTGCCCGTGCTCAACAAGATCGACCTGCCCACGGCCGACATCGACAAGGTGAAGGGCGAGATCGAGGCGGTGATCGGGATCGACGCCATCGACGCGGTGGCGGTCAGCGCCAAGACCGGCCTCAACGTCACCGAGGTGCTGGAGGCGATCGTGGCGCGCATTCCGCCGCCGAAGCCTCGCGACACCGACAAGCTGCAGGCGCTGATCATCGATTCGTGGTTCGACAACTATCTGGGCGTAGTGTCGCTGGTGCGCGTGATGCAGGGCGAGATCAAACCAGGCGACAAGCTGCTGGTGATGTCGACCGGACGCAGCCACGAAGTGGACGACGTCGGCGTGTTCACGCCCAAGCGCAAGAAGCTGGACAAGCTCTCGGCGGGCGAGGTGGGCTGGGTCAATGCTTCGATCAAGGATGTGCACGGTGCACCGGTGGGCGACACGCTGACCCACGCCGGCAAGCCGGCGGAAAAGCCGCTGCCCGGTTTCCAGCACATGCAGCCGCGCGTGTTCGCGGGCCTGTTTCCGGTCTCCGCCGACGATTATCCGGCGCTGCGCGAGGCACTGGACAAGCTGCGCCTGAACGATGCCGCGCTGTTCTTCGAGCCGGAGTCTTCGGAGGCCATGGGTTTCGGCTTCCGCTGCGGCTTCCTGGGCATGCTGCACATGGAGATCGTGCAGGAGCGGCTGGAGCGCGAATACGATCTGGACCTGATCACCACGGCGCCGACCGTGGTGTACGAGGTGCTGAAGACCGACGGCAGCGTGATGCCGCTGGACAATCCGGCCAAGCTGCCGCCGTCGCCGCAGATCGAGGAGATCCGCGAGCCGATCATCGTGGCCAACATCCTCACACCGCCCGATTACATCGGCAACATCATCACGCTGTGCGAAGAGAAGCGCGGCATCCAGCGCTCGATCCAGTACCTTGCCACTCAGGTGCAGATCACCTACGAACTGCCGCTGGCCGAGGTGGTGCTCGACTTCTTCGATCGCCTCAAGTCGGTGTCGCGTGGCTATGCCTCGATGGATTATCACCACGAGCGTTTCGATGCCGGCCCGTTTGTGCGTGTCGACGTGCTGATCAATGGCGACCGGGTGGATGCGTTGAGCCTGATCGTGCACCGCTCGCATGCCGATCGCCGCGGGCGCGACCTGGTCGAGCGGATGAAGGAACTGATTCCGCGCCAGCAGTTCGACGTGGCGATCCAGGCGGCCATCGGCGCGCAGATCATCGCGCGGTCGACCGTCAAGGCGCTGCGCAAGAACGTTCTGGCCAAGTGTTATGGCGGCGATGTCAGTCGCAAGAAGAAGCTTCTCGAGAAGCAGAAGGAAGGCAAGAAGCGCATGAAGCAGGTCGGTCGGGTGGAGATTCCGCAGGAAGCCTTCCTCGCCGTACTCAAGGTTGACAAGTAGATACGGCACGTTGAGGAGTAGGGCATGGAATACGATTTTTCGGCGATCCTGCTGGGCCTGACCGTTCTGTTCGGTGTGGTCTGGGGACTGGACCGCCTGTTCCTGTACAAGAAGCGCAAGGCGAAGTTCGAGTCGGCCGACGAGGCGTATCAGGACCCGGTGCCGGTTGACTGGGCCCGTTCGCTGTTCCCGGTGGTGCTGATCGTGCTGCTGCTGCGCACTTTCGTCGCCGAGCCTTTCCGCATTCCGTCCGGTTCGATGATGCCAACCCTGGACGTGGGTGATTTCATCCTGGTCAACAAGTTCGCCTATGGCCTGCGCCTGCCGGTGTTCAACACCAAGTTCCTCAGCATCGGTGAGCCCAAGCGCGGTGATGTGGTGGTGTTCCGCTGGCCCGGGTATACGTGTCATCGCGCGGACGGTACGGTCGTGCATGGCGGCGATCCCGACTGCACCACGCCGGTACCCCGCCAAGACTGGATCAAGCGCGTGATCGGTCTTCCGGGCGACACGATCCAGGTGCACGACAGCCAGATCGTGATCAATGGCAAGCCGGTGCCAGAAGACGAGGTGGGGCCCTTCAAGGGCAATCCGGCTCGGGTCGACGACAACCTGCTGATGTCCTACAACGCGACCATCTGGAAGGAGCACCTGGGCAAGGTGACCCACCTGATCGCGCGCATGCCCGAACGTGGTCCCACGCCGCCGATTCCGAACAGCCGCGTGCCCGCGGTGGTGCCCAAGGGCTGCTATCTGGTGATGGGGGACGATCGCGAAAACAGCGAGGACAGCCGTTACTGGGGCTGCATGCCCGAGTCGGCCCTGGCGGGCAAGGCTTTCCTGATCTGGATGAGCTGGCGCGGTTGGGGTACCGGCGGGGTGGACTTCCACCGCATCGGCAAACTGATCCACTGAACCGGATCAACCCGGCACTACGTGCTAAGGCCCGACCGGACAATTCCGTGATCGGGCCATCGGGCAACAGCGTGCGGATCGGGCACAGTACACTAGGCGGCGACCGGCAACCGGGTCGGTGCATTGGCAAGCCGTATCGACGGCATGGCGAGGGGACTATGAAATCGAAGCAAGCGGGCATTACCTTGATCGGGTTTCTGATCGTGCTCATCGTGGTCGGATTTTTCGGTTACATGGCCATGAAACTCGTGCCGCCGTACACCGAATACATGGGCGTGGTGAAGGCCATGAACCAGGAAGCCACCGATGGCGTGGACGGCAAGACGCTGGACCAGATCCGTCGCGAACTTTCGTACAAGCTCAGCATGCAGTACGCCGACGACAACAGCATCACGCCAAGCGACATCACCATCACGCATGACAACGGCGGCAATCAGCTGAACATCACCTACGACAAGCAGACGCCGTTCATCTACAACATCGACTTCCTCATCCACTTCTCCAAGAGCGTGCCGCTGCAAGGCAATATCGCGCAGTGATTCCGTGCCACTGACCTACCGTTTCCGCGACCCGGCCTTGGCCGATCTGGCGCTCACCCATCGCAGCGCAGGCAAGCCGAACAACGAGCGCCTGGAGTTTCTGGGTGATGCGCTGCTGGGCGCTTTCGTGGCCGAGATGCTCTACGAGGCGCATCCCAATGCCAGCGAGGGCGAGCTGTCCCGGTTGCGCGCCCAACTGGTCAATGGCCAGGCGCTGGCGGTGATCGCCCGCGAACTGGAGCTCGGCGATCGCCTGAAGCTGGGGCCCGGCGAGTTGAAGAGCGGTGGCTACCGGCGCGATTCGATCCTGGCCGACGCCTTCGAAGCCCTGTTGGCCGCGATCCACCTCGACGGCGGGCTGGAAGCCTGCCGGGCGACGGTCCGCGAGCTGTTCAGCCATCGCATCGATGCCTTGCCCCGGTCGTCGAAGGACGCCAAGACGCGGCTGCAGGAATGGCTGCAGGGACGGGGATTGCCCTTGCCCCAGTACGAACTGAAGGATTGCCGCGGCGAGGAGCATGCGCGCACCTTCGATGTCAGCTGCGCGATCACCGAGCCGCTGGCCATCATTGCCGACGGCAGTGGCAGCAGCCGTCGCGCGGCCGAGCAGCAGGCAGCCGGCATTGTGTTGTCGCGCCTGCTCGAGGCAACAAGTACCCGCTGAACCCCCTCACGGCATGGCAGCTGCATGCAGTGCTGGCACTCGCCGGCGTGCAGCGCGATGCTAGTCTCATTCCTGCGAACAGATCACAGCCCTCATGAACGACGAACTGGAATCCGGTATCCACGGCGAGTTGCCGCACGACGATTTTCGCTGCGGCCTGGTGGCGCTGGCCGGGCGCCCCAACGTGGGCAAGTCGACCCTGCTGAATGCCTTGATCGGGTTTCGCCTCTCGATCGTCAGTCCGCGACCGCAGACCACGCGTCACCGCATCCTGGGTATTGCCAGCAGCGAAGCGGGCCAGATCATGTACGTGGACACCCCCGGTTTGCACCGGGGCGCCAAGCGGGCCATGAACCGCAGCCTCAACCGGGCGGTGCGGACCGCGATCAGCGAAGTGGATCTGGCCGTGCAGGTGATCGAGGCCGGGCGCTGGACCGATGAGGACGAGGCGCTGTATGCCGCGCTGGCCGAGCAGAAGCTGCCACGCCTGCTGGTCCTCAACAAGGTCGACCTGGCCAAGGACAAGGCCGCCATGCTGCCCTTCGTGGCGGAACTCGGCAGCAGCCATCACTTCGATGCGATCCATTACGTCAGCGCGCTGAAGCGCAAGGGACTCGAGTCGCTGGAGCGCGACATTCTCGGCCGTCTGCCGGTGCGTCCGCCGGTCTTCGCGGATGACGAGATCACCGATCGCAGCGAACGCTTCCTGGCCGCCGAAATGGTACGTGAGCAGCTGATGCTGCGACTGGACCAGGAGCTGCCCTATGCCACCACGGTCGAGATCGAGCAGTTCAACGACCGTCCCGACGGCGTGGCCGAGATCCATGCCGTGATCTGGGTCGAGCGCGATGGGCAGAAGGCCATCGTGATCGGCCAGGGTGGGGCCCAGCTCAAGGCTATCGGCAGTGCCGCCCGACGACACATGGAGCGCATGTTCGAACGCAAGGTGTTCCTGCGCCTGTGGGTGAAAGTGCGCGAAGGCTGGGTGGACGACGAGGCGATGCTCAAGAAGCTGGGTTACACCGACTGAACAAGGGGGCGGAGTCACCCGGCATCCGCGCGATGAATGGACACCAGGCTGCGTAACGGCTCATGCACATCGACCAGCAACCCGCCTATGTCCTGCATGTACGGCCCTACCGCGAGACATCGCTGCTGCTGGAATGCCTGACCCGCGACCATGGCCGGCTGGGCGTGGTCGCGCGTGGCGTGCGCAGCGAACGGGGCCGCCTGCTGCGGTCCCAGTTGGAGCCGTTCCAGCCGATCATGCTGGACCTGTTGCTGCGCGGCGAGCTGGCGACTCTGCGCCGTGTCGATACCGCTGCCGTGCTGTCCAGGTTGCAGGGGAGTGCCACCATGGCAGGCCTCTACGTCAACGAGCTGGTGGTGCGCCTGACCGGTCGCCAGGACCCGCATCCGACGCTGTTCGATGCCTATGGCCAGGCACTTGGCAGGCTGGCCGATGGCGAGCCGCTGGCATGGACGCTGCGCCGATTCGAGCGCGACCTGCTCGATGCGATCGGCTACGGCCTGCAGCTGGACTTCGATGCGGCGACGGGCCAGCCGCTGTTACCGGATGGAGCGTACCGGTACGACGTGGAGCAGGGGCCGTGCGTGGTCGCTGCGGGTACCCCGCGTGCACTGCGCGGAGCCGACCTGCTGGCGCTGGCGGATGACCGGGCCCCGGACAGTGCCGGTCTGGCGGCACTGCGCGACATGATGCGTGAGGTCATCCGGTTCCATCTCGGCGGGGCCGAGCTGCGGGCCTGGCGGGTACTGGGTGCGGCGCTCGCAACGCGGCGCGACCAGGCCTGATGCACCGGATGTCCCTGATTGCCGAAGGATCAGCCGGGTGGCATGTCGGGATTGCCGTGCTCCAGTGCGTGCAGCGTTGCCTGCAGCGTATTGCGGAATCGGTCCAGCGCTATGGTCGATCCCTCCGGCGTGCTCCGCAGCTGTTGCTGCAGGGCCGCCGCGCACTCGCCCAGTGCCTGGGCGCCGCAGAAGCCGCAGGAGGAGCGCAGTCGGTGCAGCCGTTCGCCGAGGGCGGTGTGGTCCGTGTCGAGGTGGGCCAGGTCCCGCTCCAGCACTACCAGTTCGTCGCGAAGCAGACCGCGCAGGGCCTTCATGGTGCTTGCGTCGCCGCTGCTGTTGAGGGCGATGGTGTCATCAAGCAATGGAAAGCGGTCGCTGCAGCGGCTGAGACCCAGCACGCGCTCGAGCGCACGCAGGTCGCAGGGCTTCAGCAGGATGTCGCCGAATCCCGCGTCGAGCAGTTGCCGTCGTGCCGGCATGCCCGCTTCGGCGCTGCTGGCAACCGCCGGACTGGCGTGCGAGGCGGCGCCCGGGTCCGCGCGCAGCGCGGCGAGTATTTCCAGGGCGCCGGCGCCGGGCATGCGGCAGTCCAGCAGCAGCAGGTCGAAATGCTCGCGGCGACCCAGCTCGAGCGCCGAGGGGCCGTCGTTGCAGGTTTCGACCTCGGCGCCCAGGTGGTGCAGTCCATCACCGAGAAAGCGGCGGCTGGCCGGGTCGTCGTCGGCCACCAGGACACGGGGCGGCGGCGGGCTGGAGATCGGCGGGCGGATGCTGGTTGGCATGACGAAGTCCTTGTCGTTCAGCTGACTTTGGCAGAATGGCGTGGCATGCGTTTGATATCAAGCCGTCTCCTGCTGTCCATTTTCTTCCTGTGCGGACTCTCATGGGGCATGTCCGCGCGGGCGGATGTCGTGCTCAGCGCGAAGCAGGTTGCCGTGGCAGGGGTCAGTCTGCAGGGGGTCGAAACCCGGCTGTCGCCCGGACTGGAGCCGGGTACCGTACAGCTGAACCTGCATGCGGCGAAAGCCGACATTCCCGCGCTGGGGTGGCATCGCGTCGGCCTGACGCTGGACGGAACCCTGCAGCGCGATGCCCAGATGCGCTGGCTGTTCAGCGGATCCACCAAGGTCAGCGGAGCCCCCGGCCGGGCTTTGGCGAATGCGGCAGCGGCGTTGGTGGTCGACGCGTCGTCGAACACCCTGCAGATCGATTTCGGGCAGGACAAGACCGAGATCGATGCGGCCTTGCCGCTGGACCAGACCACCCACGTCCAGGTCAGTCTCAAGCAACTGCCGGCCAGCTGGCTGCAGGGGCTGTTGAGCAAGGCATGGTCCGGGCGGATCACCGGCGGACGGATGGACGCGCAGTTCGCGCTCGACGCGCGCGATGGCGGCATCCAGGCTTCCGGCGACTTCAGCCTGACCAAACTCGGTTTCGACAGTCCCGCAGGTACGTTGGCGGGACAGGGCCTGGACGGTCAGGGGCGACTCGGCATCGACACTACCGGCGCGTCGTCGCGGATCGAGTTCGACGGCAGCCTGCGCAATGGCCAGCTCTTGCTCGGTAGCCTTTTCGCCAACCTGCCGTCGCATCCGGTCCAGCTCGGGCTGGGCGCCGATGTCAGTCGTGGCGCCATCGCCTTCAACCGGTTGCGGATCAGTGACCCGGACGCGCTGCAACTGGACGGCAGTCTTGCCTTCGACGCCCGCGGGCGCCTGCAGCGGCTGCGGCTGGACCGCTTCCACGCCAGCTTTCCATTGGCCTACCAGCGCTACGGCCAGGCTTGGCTGAATACCTTGGGCTTGCCGAAGCTGCAGATCGCCGGTCAACTGGATGGCCGGCTCGACCTGCGGCCCGCCGGCTGGCACAGTTTTTCGTTCCACACGGGCGGGCTCGATGTCGCGGATGGCTCGGGGCGTCTGTCGGTCGTGGATCTCCGCGGTGGCCTGGACTGGGCGGCGCAGGGCGACCGGCCGGCGACTACCCTGGGTTGGGACAGCCTGAAGCTCTACCGCATCGCCAATGGTGAGACCGTGTCGCACTGGCGCAGCCGCAATGGCAGTCTGGCGTTGCAGCAGCCGCTGATCGTGCCGGTATTTGGCGGCCAGTTGCGGGTGCCGATGCTGACTTGGCGCCCGGCTGCGGCGAAAGGACAGCGACTGGCGACATCGCTGGTGCTGACCGGCGTGGACATGGGCGATTTCAGCAAGGCGATGGGCTGGCCGCAGTTTCCCGGCACGCTGGCGGGCGCGATCCCTTCGCTGCGCTGGGTGAAGGACCGCATCGTGTTCGACGGCGGCCTGTCGCTCAACGTGTTCGGCGGCTTCGTCGACATCACTCAAATGACGCTGCAACAGCCGTTTGGCGTGAGTCCGGTGCTGACGGGCAATATCGCGCTGAGGCAGATCGACCTCGGTGCGCTGACCAGCGTGTTCGATTTCGGCGGGATCACCGGCCGCATGAACGGCAGTATCGACAACCTGCGCCTGGTCGACTGGACGCCCGTGGCGTTCCAGGCTTCGCTGCTGGCTGGCAGCGGCGGACGGATCAGCCAGCGCGCGGTGAACAACCTGACCGCGGTTGGCGGTGGCGGCATGGTGGGCGGCCTGCAGGGAGCCGTGCTGCGGTTGTTCAAGAACTTCGACTACGAGCGCATTGGGCTGAGCTGCACATTGCAGGCCAATGTATGCCAGATGGGCGGACTCGACAGCCGTGCCGGCGGTTACACTATCGTCGATGGCAGTGGCCTGCCGCATCTGCAGGTGATCGGCCATCAGACACGTGTGGACTGGCCTACGCTGGTACGACGACTGAAGGCCGCCATTCAGGGGTCGGGGCCGGTAATCCGTTGACCCCGCCCGAACTTCCCGAATCCCAGCGGAGCCGAACATGCGCAAGATCACCTATGGATTGCTGACCACGCTGATCATCGGCCTGGTCGGCTGCGTGACCATCAATGTCTATTTTCCGGCTGCCGCGGCGCAGAAGGCGGCTGACCAGTTCATCGGCAACGTGCTCAACGGCAGCAGCGCGCCGGCAGTCAAGGATGCGCCCAAGGGCGCGCCTGCACCGGTGCCTGGCACGCAACCTTCGGCGATGCTGCTGAACCTGCTGGTGCCTGCCGCGCAGGCGGCCGAGACGCCGAACCTGCGGGTGCAGACGGCGACCACCGAAGCCCTGCGCCAACGCATGCGCGCCCGTTTCGAGAGCACCCTTGAGGCGATGCTCGACAAGGGCGTGATCGGCTTCACCAACAACGGCCTGGTGGCCCTGCGCGACGCCAACAAGGTGCCGCTGGCGCAGCGTGCACAGCTTAATGCCGCGATCGCCGACGAAAACCGCGACCGCAATGCGCTCTATCGCGAGATCGCCAATGCCAACGGCCACCCGGAGTGGGAGGGCCAGATCCGGACCACCTTCGCCAAGGGCTGGATCAAGCAGGCGCATCCGGGCTGGTATTATCAGAACGCATCCGGTGCCTGGACGCGCAAGTAAGCGCACCGCGCACCATCCCTTCACCCGATCGACGCGCCCGGGTCCCGTGACTCGGGCGTGTGTGTTTGGAGCACCATGCAAGCAGCATTCGAAGCCACCATCACCGACTTCACCCATGACGGCAAGGGCGTTACACGCATCGACGGCAAGGCCGTGTTCGTGAGCGGGGCCCTGCAGGACGAACGGGTCGAACTGCGCATCCGCAAGCGTCACAGGAATTACGACGAAGCCGACGTGGTACGCCTGCTGGAGCCGTCGCCGCACCGGGTCGAGCCGAAATGTCCGCACTTCGGCCAATGCGGTGGTTGTTCGCTGCAGCACCTCGATCCGGGCGCACAGATTGCGATGAAGCAGCGCGTGCTGGCCGAGAATTTCACCCGCATCGGCAAGGTGCAGCCGGAAAGCTGGCTGCCGCCGTTGACCGACCAGCCGTGGGGCTATCGTCGCAAGGGGCGCCTGTCGGTACGCGCTGTGCCCAAGAAGGGGCGCGTGTTGGTGGGCTTCCGCGAAGAAGCCAATCCCCGCTACGTGGCCGACATCGGGCGCTGCGAAGTGATCCATCCGGCGCTGGGCGAGCGCATCGCGGCACTGGCCGAACTCATCGGCGGCCTCGATGCGGCCAGCGACATCGCCCAGATCGAATTCGCCGCGGGCGACGACACGGTGGCCTTGGTGTTCCGTCACCTGAAGCCGTTGAGCGAGCGCGACCGCGACGCCCTGGCCGGGTTCGGCCGCGAGCATGGCTTTGCCATCTACCTGCAGCCTGGCGGCATCAGCAGCGTGCATCCGCTGTGGCCCGAACAGCCGCGGCTGGCGTTCACCCTGCCGGCGGGCGGTGGCGCGGGCGATGTCGAACTGGAATTCCAGCCGCTCGACTTCGTACAGGTGAACGCGGGCATGAACCGCCGCATGCTGGCGCACGCGATGGACCTGCTCGATCCGCAGCCCGGTGATCGGATGCTGGATCTGTTCTGCGGCCTGGGCAACTTCACCTTGCCGATCGCCCGACGTGTGGCCGAGGTGGCCGGCGTGGAAGGCGAGCATGGCCTGGTCGAGCGCGCTGCAGCGAATGCGCGCCGCAACGGCATCGACAACGCCCGTTTCCATGTGGCCAACCTGTTCGAGGACCAGCGCGGTACCGAATGGGCGCGCCAGCCGTGGGACAAGCTGCTGCTTGATCCGCCGCGCGCGGGTGCGGACAAGGTGCTGGAGTACCTGCCGCACAAGGCCACCAGGCGGATCGTGTATGTGTCCTGCCACCCGGCTTCGCTGGCGCGCGATGCCGGCATTCTGGTCGAGCGTCATGGTTTCCGGCTGGTGTCGGCCGGCGTGATGGACATGTTCCCGCACACCGCGCACGTCGAGTCCATTGCACTGTTCGAACGGTGAATCCGCGCATGCGCCCCTGAAGGCGCATGCCGCGTATGTCTGGGTGGCCACGTTTCACCGGCGTCGCCGGGCAGGTAACCTGTGCGGGCGTGCTCGCCGCGTGCGTCTCTTTCCTCAACACCGATTTCCCGCTTTCGCCGATGCCTATCGAGATCGAACGTAAATTCCTGCTGGCTGGCGACGGCTGGCGTCCCGGGGTCGAGCGCAGCGAACGCATCGCGCAGGGCTACTTGGTCGGCGCCCAAGCGATCCGCGACGGCAGCGCGCGTGCCTCGGTACGGGTGCGTCGCAGTGGCGAGCGGGCCTGGCTCAACATCAAGGCGGCTCAGTTGGGCGTGGCCCGTGCCGAGTACGAGGTGCCGCTGCCGCCGGGTGAAGCCGACGAACTGCTGTCGACCCTGTGCGACGGCGTGCTGGAGAAGATCCGCCACTACGTCACGGTCGACGGCATGCTGTTCGAAATCGACGAGTTCCTCGGTGCGAATGCCGGCCTGCTGGTCGCTGAGATCGAGCTGCCGGCCGTCGACGCGGCGTTTCCGCGACCGGCCTGGCTCGGGCGCGAGGTGAGCGCGCTTGGGCGCTACTACAATGTGAACCTGATCGCGCATCCCTACGCCCAGTGGTCGGCAGCCGAGCGCGACGCCGCCGATGGAGATCCCGTCGCATGCTGATGATCGGCCTGGCTGGTACCGAAGTCGCCGAACACGAGCGCACCTGGCTCGCCTCGCCCGCGGTCGCCGGCGTGATCCTGTTCGCGCGCAACTACACCAGTCGCGAACAGCTGATCGCGTTGACCGACTCCATCCGCGAGATCGGTGGCGAGCACCTGCTGGTGGGGGTGGATCAGGAGGGTGGTCCGGTGCAGCGCTTCCGCGAGGGCTTCACCCGTCTGCCACCGCTGTCGACGATCGGTGCGGTCTACGACCGCGATCCCGAGCATGCGGTCCGGCTTGCCGAAGAGCACGCCTGGGTGATGGCCAGCGAGCTGCGCGCCAGCGGTGTCGATTTCAGTTTTGCGCCGGTGGTCGATCTTGCACGCGGCAACGCGGCCATCGGTCCGCGTGCTTTCCACGCCGACCCGGCGGTGGTGAGCGAGCTGGCCACGGCCTACGTCCGCGGCATGCATCTGGGCGGCATGGCGGCCGTGCTCAAGCACTTTCCCGGGCATGGCTCGGTTGCGGCGGACACGCACAAGGCGCAGGCGGTCGATCCGCGACCATTGGAAACCATCCGTGCGACCGACCTGCGCCCGTTTGTCGAGGCGCTGGCCGCCCACGCGGAGGCGGTGATGATGGCCCACGTGATCTATCCCGCGGTCGACGACCGGGCGGCGGGGTACTCGCCGGTGTGGATCGGCCGGGTGCTGCGTGACGAGCTCGGTTTTGCCGGTGTGGTGATCAGCGACGACATCAGCATGGCCGCTGCCGGCGTGGCCGGCAGTGTGAGCGCACGCATACACGCGCACCTGGACGCCGGCTGCGACCTGATCCTGGCCTGCTTTCCCGACGTTGTCGACGAGGCCATCGCCGCCATGCCGGTGCCGGCGCCCACGGTGCGGGAACGCCTGGCGGTGCTGGCCGGGGCGATCGGTGCCACATGGGCAGGCCTGCTCGACAACCCGCAACGCGACCGCTTTGTCGCCCGCATCACGGCGCTCGGCGCCCAGGAACACGCATGACGTCTCAGACCCATCCCCTGGCAGAAGCCCTGTCGCAATCCGATGTGCTGTTCGAACGCGCCCAACTGGAGCCGGTGATCGCCGGGCTGGGGCAACGCATCGACCAGGCGCTGCAAGGTGAGCGCGCGGTCTTTCTGACCGTGATGAACGGTGCGCTGATGTTCGCGGGCCAGCTCGCATTTGCGATCCGTACCGACCTGGAATTCGATTACGTCCACGCCACCCGCTACCGCGGCGAAACCTCGGGCAATGAACTGCATTGGCTGCGCGAACCGGTGGCGGACCTCAAGGGGCGCACCGTGTTGCTGGTGGACGACATTCTGGACGAAGGCCACACGCTCAAGGCGGTGCGCGACGACTGTCTCACGCGCGGCGCCAGGCGCGTGCTGATCGCCACGCTCTGCCGCAAGCGGCATGACCGGCTGGTCGAAGGCATCGACAGCGACTTCAATGGCGTCGATTTGCCCGATCGCTATGTGTATGGCTACGGCATGGATTACCACGAGCAGGGGCGCAACCTGCCTGCGATCTACGCGCTGCGCTGAGCGGCGTCCACCAAGCGGAGGAGCGAACATGCACATTCTCGGTATTTCCGGCAGCCTGCGGCGGGCGTCGTTCAACACCGCGCTGCTGCATGCCGCACAGGAGCTGATGCCGGACGGCACGGTCATCACCATCCACGACCTGCATGATCTTCCGCTGTTCGACCAGGACGTCGAAGCCCAAGGCGATCCGGCGTTGGTGGTCGCGCTGAAGGACGCGGTGACGCAGGCCGATGCGCTCCTGCTGGCCTGTCCGGAATACAACGGCGGCATCACCGGGGTGCTGAAAAACGCCATCGACTGGCTTTCGCGTCCTGGCGTGTCGCGCGATGCGGCTCCGCTCGCCGGCAAGCGCGTCTGCATCATGGGCGCCAGTCCCGGCGTCACCGGGACCGTGCGTGCGCAGGACCAGCTGCGCCTGATCCTGCGCCGGGCCGGTGCGGTGGTGGAGCCGCAGGGCGAGGTGCTGGTGTTCCAGGCCCACACCAAGATCACCGACGGCCGCTTGAGCGACGAGCGCACCCGCGACTTCCTCGCGCGTCATCTGAACCATTTTCTAGAGATCCTTGCATGAGTCATCCGCACATCGACCTGGCCGTGATCGGCGGCAGCGGCCTGTACAACTTCCCGGGCCTGCAAAACGCCACGCGACATGCCGTGGATACGCCCTACGGCCCGGCGTCCGGCGAGGTGGTGCAGGGTGATTTCGCGGGACGGACGGTGGCCTTCCTGGCCCGCCACGGCGAGAGCCACAGCCTACCGCCGCACCGCGTGAATTACCGTGCCAACCTGTGGGCGCTGCATCATCTGGGCGCGCGTCGGGTCGTCGGGGTCAATGCGGTTGGCGGCATCCGCGACGACATGGGGCCGCGCGTGATCGTCGTGCCCGATCAGCTCATCGATTACACCCATGGCCGTTTCACCAGCTTCTGCGATGTCGACGGCGCAGAAGTGAAGCACATCGACTTCAGCGAGCCGTACACCGCATCGCTGCGCGGCGAGCTGCTGGCGGCGGCCGCGCGCGTCGGCGTGCCGGCAATCGATGGTGGCTGCTATGGCGCCACCCAGGGCCCACGCCTAGAGACCCGTGCGGAGATCTCCCGCATGAAGCGCGACGGTTGCGATCTGGTTGGCATGACCGGCATGCCCGAGGCCTGCCTGGCACGGGAGCTGGAACTGGACTATGCCTGCCTCGCGCTAGTGGCGAACTTTGCCGCCGGTTGTGGTGACGAGGCGGAGATCAGCATCGAGGAGATCTTTGCTCATCTCGCGGCGGCGACGGCTAATGTGCCGGTGATTATTGGCGAGTTGCTCAAAAGATAATCAACTGGGTGCACTTTTTATGCGCCAAGTGCATTTTGCATATTGCGCTTTGCCCACAAACATGTTGATACTTCTCTTTGTGCCAGGGGCGATGGACCGGGGGAGTATGGTCAGGTTCACGCAAGCACTTTGGTACATCCTGTCCATGAGTCAGAGGTTCCTGCAATGCGTTTCGGTACGGTCAAATGGTTCAACGATGCGAAGGGTTTCGGCTTCATCGCACCCGAGGATGGTGGTGAGGATGTGTTTGTCCATTTCTCGGCCATCAACTCCAAGGGTTTCCGCAGCCTTCAGGAAGGTCAGCGCGTGAAGTTCGAGGTCACTCAGGGCCCGAAGGGTGCCCAGGCATCGGGCGTCGAGATCGCCGCCTAAGCTGAGTTGGCCATCCGTCAGGTTGGCCACCTGCAATTCAGAACCCTGCGCCCGTTTGGGCGCGGGGTTTTTCTTGTCGGGAGTTTCGTCCATGGCCGATCGTCGGCAGCTTCGTGCGATTGTTTCGTGCAGCGGGTCTTACCCGAAGCTTCGTCGCGTTACCCGTAGCCGGCTTTGGCCATGAGTGCATATCGACCATGAGTGCATATCGGCTTGAAGTGGCCGCCAATTCGGTGGCCTCGGCATGTGCGGCACAGGCGGGCGGAGCCGATCGGGTCGAGCTTTGCGCGGCACTCGAACTGGGCGGTATCACGCCCTCATGGGCGACCATCGCGATGGCGCGGGATCGCCTGCGGATTCCCCTGTATGTGCTGGTGCGTCCGCGTGCCGGTGATTTCCTGTACGACGACCTGGAGTGCGAGAGCATGCTCCGGGACGTCGAGACGTGCGCGCGCCTGGGCTGCGATGGCGTGGTGCTGGGGCTGCTCGATGCAGACGGCCAGGTGGATGTGCCGCGCTGTCGCCCGCTGGTCGCGGCCGCTGGCGGCATGGGCGTGACGTTCCACCGGGCGTTCGACCTGGCGAGCCAGCCGGAACAGGCGCTCGAAGCGATTGTCGACCTCGGTTGCGAGCGGATACTGACCTCGGGCGGTGCGCCGACCGCGCTGCAGGCCACGGCGCTGATCCGCGCGCTGGTCGTGCAGGCCGGCGATCGCCTCTCGGTGATGCCGGGCGCGGGCGTGCATGCGGGCAATCTGGCCGAGCTGGCCCTGGCCACGGGCGCCAGCGATTTCCACGCCTCGGCCAAGCGGCAGCATCCGTCGGGCATGCGCATCCACGCCAGGCTCGGTGACATGGCAGGCGGCGAAATACGCAGCGATGAGCGGGACGTACGCGCCATGGCGACCGTGCTGCGCCAGCTTGTTTGAGTGATCTCCACATAAACGCGCCATACGGTCCCGCAGGTCGAATCCGCTCCGCTAAAATGCCGCCTTGCGAATTGTCAGCAGGAGCTGTCCAGTGATCATCCGTCCCAAAGTCCGCGGTTTCATCTGCGTCACGGCGCACCCGGTCGGTTGCGAGCGCAACGTGGTCGAGCAGGTCGATATCACCCGGGCGGTCGCCCACGATGCCGGCAAGGGTCCCAAGCGGGTGCTGGTGATCGGTGCCTCGACCGGTTACGGGCTGGCTTCGCGCATCGTGTCGGCGTTCGGCTACGGCGCGGCGACCCTGGGCGTGTTCTTCGAAAAGCCGAGCAGCCCGGACAAGACCGGCACCGCGGGCTGGTACAACTCCGCCGCGTTCGATGCGCTGGCCAAGCAGGCAGGCCTGTACAGCAAGTCGATCAACGGCGATGCGTTCGCCAACGAGACGCGCGAACGGGCCATCGAGATCATCAAGAACGAGATGGGCGGCCCGATCGACCTGGTGGTCTATTCGCTGGCTTCGCCGGTGCGCAAGCTGCCGGATACCGGCGAAGTGGTGCGTTCGTCGCTGAAGACCATCGGCGAGCCGTTCACCGCCACCTCGGTGGACACCAACAAGGACACGGTAATCCAGGCCTCGGTGGACCCCGCCACGGAGCAGGAGATCAAGGACACCGTGACCGTGATGGGTGGCGATGACTGGGCGCTGTGGATCGACGCGCTCAGCGAGGCCGGCGTGCTGGCCAAGGATGCCAAGACCGTTGCCTACAGTTATGTCGGTACCGAGATCACCTGGCCGATCTACTGGCACGGCACCCTGGGCCAGGCCAAGCAGCACCTGGACAACACCGCGCGCGCATTGCGCGAGCGCCATGCCGCCGAGGGGCTGGATGCGCGCGTCGGCGTGATGAAGTCAGTCGTGACCCAGGCCAGTGCGGCGATCCCGGTGATTCCGCTGTACGTGTCGCTGGCCTTCCGCATCATGAAGGAAAAGGGCATTCACGAAGGCTGCATCGAGCAGATCAACCGGCTGTTCCACGACCGGCTGTATCGCGTGGACGGTGCTGCCGCGGACATGGACGGCGAAGGCCGTCTGCGCCTGGACGACTGGGAGCTGCGCGACGACGTGCAGCAGGCCTGCAAGTCGCTGTGGCCGACCGTCACCACCGAGAACCTGCGCGAGATCACCGACTACGACGGTTACAAGCACGAGTTCCTGAAGCTGTTCGGCTTTGATCGCGCCGACGTGGATTACGGCGCCGACGTGGATTCGGATCGCCGCTTCGACTGCGTCGAAATGTAATCCGTCGTCGGCAAGGGGCGTGTCCAGCCACGGGCATGCCCAGCGACGTTTCGGCCAGGATCGCGCACGGAGATATGCGCGGCCCGACCGCTCAGGCGGCGAACTGCAGTCGCGCCAGCTCAGCGTACAAGCCGCCCTCGGCCAGCAGGCTCTCGTGCGTACCCTGCGCCACGATGCGGCCGCCATCCATCACCACGATGCGGTCGGCGCGCAGCACGGTCGCCAGGCGATGGGCGATGACCAGGGTGGTGCGGCCTTGCTCCAGGCGTTCCAGCGCCTGCTGGATCGCCGCCTCGGACTGGGCATCGAGTGCCGACGTAGCCTCGTCCAGCAACAGCAGCGGCGCATCGCGCAGGATCGCGCGGGCGATCGCGATGCGCTGACGCTGCCCGCCGGACAGGCGCACGCCGCGCTCGCCCAATTCGGACGCGTAGCCGTGATCCATCGCACTGATGAATTCGTGTGCTTCGGCGGCGCGCGCGGCTTCGATCACCTCGTCCTCGCTGGCGTCCTGGCGCCCGAACCGGATGTTGTCCGCCGCGCTACCGCCGAAGATCACGGTTTCCTGTGGCACCAGCGCGATCGCGCCGCGCAGGTCGGGCAGGGCCATCGCGCGCAGGTCGACGCCGTCGAAACGGATCTGCCCCTTCTGCGGATCGTAGAAGCGCAGCAGCAGCGACAGCACGGTGCTTTTGCCGGCGCCGGAGGGGCCGACCAGGGCGACCGTTTCGCCCGCGCGGATATCCAGGTTGAAGTCGTGCAGCGCCGGTGCATCCGGCCGGCTGGGATAGCGGAATTCGACGTGTTCGAAGCGCAGCGTGCCGCTGACCGGTCGCGGCAGCGCCACCGGGTTCGCCGGGCTGGTGATGTCGGCGCGTTCTGCAAACAGTTCGCCGATGCGGCCCATGGCGCCGGCGGCGCGCATCACGTCGCCCCAGACTTCGGACAGGCCGGCCACCGAGCCGGCGGCGAACACCGCATACATCACGAACTGGCCGAGCACGCCCGCGCCCAGCGTCCCGCCCAACACCGCCCGGGCTCCCGCCCACAGCACCAGGGTGATCGCGCCGAAGAACAGTACGATCACGGTGGCCGTCAGCGCCGCGCGCATGCTGATGCGTTGCCGTGCACTGGCCAGTGCGCGCGTGATGGCGTGCGTGTAACGGGTGCTTTCCACATCTTCCCGCGCATAGGCTTTTACCGCGGGTGCCGCGTTCAGGGTTTCGTTGGCGATGGCGGCGGCATCGGCAATGCGGTCCTGGCTGGCGCGCGACAACTTCTGCACGCGTCGCCCGAAGATCAGGATCGGCGCCATCACGGCGGGGATGACCAGCGCGGTAAGGCCGGCCAGGTGCGGGCTGGTCCATACCATCATGACGCTCGCCCCGAGCAGCATCACGACGCTGCGCAGGGCCACCGAGATGCCGGAGCCGATAAGCGCCTGCACCACTTCCGTGTCGCTGCCGAGGCGAGAGATCAGTTCGCCGACCCGGCTGCGCTCGAAGAAGGCGACATCCAGCCGGACCACATGCGCGTACAGCGTGCTGCGCAGCGAAGCCAGCGCACGCTCACCGAGCAGGGTGATGCAGTAGTAGCGCGCGGCCGTGGCGAAAGCCAGCACCAGTGCCACCCCGAACAAGGCCAGGAACGTGGTGTTGATCGCCGCTGCGCTGGCGTGACCGAAGCCGCGGTCGATGATGTGCCTGACCGCGACGGGCAGCACCAGCGTGCAGGTTGATGACAGCCCCAGGAACAGCAGCCAGCCGATCGCCAGCGCGCGGTGGGGTTTCAGGAAGGGCCAGAGCTGGCGCAGTGCGCCCAGCTGACGTTTGGGGCGTTCGGGGGAGGCTGGTTCCATTAGGGACGCTTCGGCGGGTCGTCTGGCTAGGATGGGGCTGAACGATCCCGATTCAATCACATGCGGGCGATGCAGCGGCTGGACGATGCCGATGATCGACAGGACGCCAGTCCAGCGCGGCTAGTCCAGCACGATCACCTGGCTGCGTCCGCGGCTCATGTCGGCGATGCGGACCCGCGCCTCGTCTAGCCGCGTGGACGGCAGTCGTATCTGCAGCGCGACGCCATCGGCTTCGTAGAGGCCCTGCTCGATTTCGGCATCCAGTTCGGCCAGGCGTGCCTTGAACAGCTCCAGTTCGGCGAAACTGCAGCGGGTGGCGATGCGCGTCATGTCGATGATCGGACGCTGTTCCGCCAGACGCAGGCATTCGGCAGCGGTGCCGCCGTAGGCACGAGCCAGGCCGCCGGCCCCCAGCTTGATACCGCCATACCAGCGCGTCACCACCACGACCACACGGTCGATGCCCTGGCTTTCGATCGCCTGCAGGATCGGGCGCCCAGCCGTTCCGCCCGGTTCGCCATCGTCGTTGAAGCGGTAGTCCGAGCCGATCCGCCAGGCCCAGCAGTTGTGGGTGGCGGCGGGGTCGGATACGTGGTCCATGAAGGCCTGGGCCTGCTGCCTGGATTCGACCGGTGCGGCCTGGGCGAGGAAACGGCTCTTGCGGACATCGAGTTCGTGTTGGCTGGCGCAGACAAGCGTGCGCGGTAGATCGCTCATGAACAGGGCAGGGGCGGAACGGATGCACAGTGTAGGACCAAGGTCGCCACTAGGCCCAACGCAGCTCGGAACTGCGCCATCAACGAATATGGCGCCAACAAAAAGGCCACCCTTTGCGGGGCGGCCTTTTTGTTGAATCGGATGGTGCCGGAAATAGGAATCGAACCTACGACCTACGCATTACGAATGCGCCGCTCTACCAACTGAGCTATTCCGGCAGCGAGCGGGAAATTTTACGGGGCATGCGGCCCACACGCAAGTCGTGTCGGCTTCCTTGCCGAGCGCCGCGTGAGCGGGCGTTGTGACGGGGTGCACCTTGAGGCTGGGCTGTTCGACCACTTGTCGGCGGAATACCGCCGCTGATCGGTGAATGGCTGGCCTTGGCGCCGAGTCTGAGTCAGAGTGAAAAGAGGGAAATGGGGAGAATCTGCATGCATCCAGTGTCGCGCCAATGTGGCCGTCGGCGGTTTGCGCCGAGTGTGTCGTGTGCCCATGGTTGGCGCTCCGCGGCGGGCTTCACTCTGGTGGAGTTGCTGATCACGATCGCTGTTGCCGCGGTCCTGCTGGTCATCGCTGTACCCAGCTTCAAGTCGCTGATCGCTTCCAATGAGTTGACCACCGCTGCCAACGAGATGGTCGGTTCGCTCAACCTGGCACGGATGGAAGCCATCAAGCGCAACGCCTACACGCAGTTCTGCAGTGACTCGGCCACCAACAACACCAGTGATGTGCTTGGCACGGCATGCGCCACTGCGGGCGAAGGCGCTGTCGAAGTACTGGCTACGGCCAGCTCGGCGTTGGCTGTCACGACGACACCGCCTCGCTTGACGTCCCCCGTGCAGCTGCACGGAAACATCGTGGCGATCCGGTTCGATGCCACTGGGCTTGGCTATCAGGCGGGAACGACCTCATCGCCATATTCGGGAACCGTCGCAGACATATGCACGACCTCGGTCAGCACGGACAACCATATCCTGATCGTGATGGCGACCGGGACCATTATCACGACAACGCCGACGTCGGGGGCCTGCCCATGAGCGTGTTTATCCATCGGGCCGATGGTGGGCCAAGGCATGCACATGCAGGCCACCTCGGTCGAAAGGCGCAAGCGGGTGTGGGCCTGATCGAGGTGCTGGTGGCCGTGCTGGTGCTGTCAATCGGCTTTCTGGGCATGGCCGCGCTGCAGGCGATGTCCCTGTCCACCAACAACGGCGCGATGGCGCGGAGCATGGCGACGATCGATAGCTATTCGATCTTCGACGCGATGCGTGCCGACCTGAACAATGCGGTGGCGGGTGCATATAACAAGACAGTCGTCGTCAGTGCGTGCCCCGCCAGCGGTTCGACTTTGGCGAGTGTGCAGCTCAACCACTGGTGCACCCAACTGGAAAACGACCACATGGGCTCCAACACGCAAGGCACGATCGATTGTACGGCGGCCACCGGCACCAGCACGGCCTACTGCACGGTCACCATCAAGTTCGACGAGAGCTATTCCGGTAGCAGCGGTGGTAGCACGCAGACGGTCGTTACCAAGGCGATGCTATGAACGCGTATATCAGGACGAAATACCGAGTTGCAGCCATGCAGAAACTGCGCGGGTTCACCCTGGTCGAGTTGATGGTGGCGATGCTGCTGGGCCTGATCGTGATTGCTGGCGTGGTCAGTGTTTTCCTTGCCGGGCAGCAGACCTATCGCACCAACGATGCACTGGGAGACGTGCAGGAAAGCTCGCGTATCGCCTTCGAGTTGATGGCACGCGATATCCGCGATGCAGGACTGAGTGGATGCGACAACAGCAGCGGGCGAATAGCCAACGACCTGAACAACACCTCGCTCTGGTATGCCGACTGGGGCGACGCGTTGTACGGCTATGACGACGCCACGCAGGACCCGGCACTCAACGCCTACACCGGTACTAGCGCAGGGGCACCGGTGGCGGGTACGAGTTCGATTCGCACCATCAGTACAGCCAGTTCCAACGTGGTGGTGTCGTTTACACCTGCAAGTAGCAGCAGTACTGGTTCCCCGGCAAACTTCCAAATCAATGCCGCGACTTCGGATCTGTCTACCGGGCAGCTGATCATGGTGTGCGATTTCGATCACGCCACGATCATGCAGATTACCGATTACCAAAATAATACCGTTGTAATCCACAACACCGGCAACAAGGTCAGCCCGGGCAACTGCACGGACGGTCTGGGCTATCCGCCACTCTGCACTGCCAACGGCAACAAATACACCTTCCAGAGCAACGCGCGCGTCGCAGTGTTGACCGGAGACGATTGGTATATCGGGTACAACTCGGCGACCCCCCAGACAACTTCGCTGTATCGCATGAGCGTGGGTTACAACTCCGGTGGTGTGACGACGACACCGGAAGAAATGGTGCGTAACGTGACGGCAATGAAAGTGACTTACCTGCAGCCGCCGAATACGACGTTCGTGACTGCGGCGAATGTAACCGACTGGGCGACGGTGACTGCGGCCCAGGTACAGTTGACCGTGCAAAGCACGAACCAGCGGGCAGGGACCGATCAGAAGCCGCTCCAGCGCGTTTTCACCTTCACCACCACGGTGCGGAACAGGGTGCAATGACATGAACGCATTGATCGCTCCACGTTCTTTTCCCGGCACGCTTCGTCAGCGTGCCGGCCACCAGCAGGGCATCGCCCTGGTGGTGGCGCTGATTCTGCTGGTTTTGATCAGCCTGGTCGGGCTTGCAGCCATGCGTGGCACCATCATGCAGCAGAAGATGTCTTCCAATCTCTACGACCGGCAGGTGGCCTTCCAGAGTGCCGAAGCAGCGTTGCGTGCGGCCACGGCGCTGGTTCCCACATCGCCCACGCTTATCTGGCACAACTGCCAGGCTGGCGGTATTACCTGTCTGCCCAATCCGTTCAACGATCCCACCCTGCCAACCAGTGCTATTCACTCGGTCGCAACCGGGAATAACACCGGCGACTTCACGGCCAGTACGGTCGCGGCGAGTCAGCCGCAGTATGTGGTCGAGAACATGGGCAACTGGGTCGACCAGAGCACCAATACCGGCTTCGGCAGCACGGCCAATTCCCGCAACTACGGTGTGCAGGGCTCATCCGGTACATCGGTGTACTACCGCATCACGGCCCGCAGCGGCGATCCCGCCGTGGTGGGTGATCGCGCCGTGGTGACATTGCAGGTTGTGATCAAGCAGGGTTGATGTGCTCGGCAACGTTCGGGTGTCGTACCAACGGTGGCCGTTGTGGCCACGAGTCATACTGGATCTAGCATGAAAACCACGTCCTCGCTCTTCCAGCGCTCCATGCGCTCCCTTGTCAGGATGGCCGGTGTTGCGCTCCTGGTCGGGCTGTACGGCGCGGTGTATGCGCCCGCTGCCGTGGCTGCCACGACAGTGACGGTTGACCAACAGCCACTGACGCTGCAGCCGCCAATTCCGCCCAACGTGGTGCTGATGCTGGATGACTCTGGCTCGATGGCTTGGGATTACATGCCCGATGCCTGCTATCTGTATGGCGTTTCCTGTGCTGGTACTGCCTCCGGTACGAACCCGATCAATGGCCAAGGCACCGATTACATCACCTCGATCAACAATGATGCGGTAATCGATGCCAACAACAATGGCGTTTACTACAACCCGACAGTGACCTATTTGGCTCCGCCGACGGCCGCCACAGGGACCAACTACCCGTCCTATAACGACATCACCAACGTGCCACTGAATGGCTACAGCACGTCGGGAAGCTGGGTCAATCTGACCAATTATTCAAATAATGATTTCAATGGTGAATATTATTATCAAGCTAAAAATATTTACTATTCCACTAGTAACCAGCAGGCTGTGCCTTGGAATAAAACGTTCGATAATGTGGTGACTAGCTCGGGCTCCACTTACGCCGATCAAGTATGCATCAATGATTTCAATACTTATCATGGTATCGGTTCAGGACCTACTTTCAACGGTATCTCAAAACACGGTCAAAACTGGGTCTCGGGCGAGTGCGTCTTTCAGTATCCATACTCTTACACGTACAGTTATTTCCAGTATTCGACCGGCCTGGCGGCCGGGCCGTATACGGTCAACTATGTGGCGCCCGCCACACAGGGCTGCGGCACGCAAAGCAATTGCGTACTGGATACTGATACCAGTGGCGTGGCTGCGCCCGCAGGTATTGCTGCCGGGCAGAATATCGCCAACTGGTTCGCGTATTACCACACGCGTATCTTGATGGCTAAGTCTGGGTTGCTGACCGCGTTTTCCGATGTTGACCCGAAATTCCGTATTGGCTTCGGTTCGATCAATAACTCGGCTCAACAGGAGATATTCGATACGGGGCGTACCGCTCAATACAACGGCAAGTATATCGCCGAAGTCTGGCCCTTCGGCGATGGCACGTCCGGCACCCAGAAGAACTTTTTCTGGAACTGGGTCACCAGCATCAATCCGGGTGGAGGTACGCCTTTGCGTTATGCGCTTGATGCCGTGGGTCAGTATTACCAGAGCAGTCAGCCATGGACGACCATGTCATCCGATCCGACGACTGATTCGAATATTGCATGCCGGCAGTCCTACACTATTCTCACCACGGATGGTTTCTGGAATTCCAACTATTCGGGTGTCGGTAATGTCGATGGCACCCAGGGGGCGACGGTCGACGGTCCCAACGGGATTAGTTATACCTATACGCCGACTAGTCCATACCAAGACGACAATAGCAATACCTTGGCCGACGTAGCGATGCATTACTGGGAGACTGATCTAAACCCGAACCTGGCCAACGAGGTGCCGATCAATACCAGTGATCCGGCGTTCTGGCAGCATATGACAACGTTCACCATGGGGCTTGGCTTCACGCCGTACGGCATTAGCCCCACAGGCACCACGGTCCAGCAGATCTTCGACTGGGCTGATAATCCAAGTCCGGCCACGGCCATCGCGAATTTCGGATGGCCTAAACCGTCGGCAAATTCGCTCTACAACATTGCAGACCTTGTCCATACCGGTGTCGACGGACATGGCGGGTTCTATTCGGCCACCAATCCGCAGACATTCGCCAGCGGACTGCTTAGCGCGCTGAAGAATGCCAGTACTCGAACCGGTAGCGGCGCCAGTCTTGCCGCGAACTCCACCCAGCTGACCAGTGGTACGGTGGCCTACCAGGCCAAATATCACACTGGTGTATGGACTGGAGAACTGAACGCGCTCAACATCGACTCCAGTACGGGCGCTGTGACGACCACGAAATGGGCGGCGGTCACGCAATTGCAGAAGGCTGCCTCTGTCTCCAGTACAGGAGTCATTACCTATCCGACGCGCGATATCGTGACGTTCAATCCGAGCGCGTCCAGTGGTTCGCAGTTCGTGCCCTTCATCAATAGCTCATCGGCGCCACCTGCACTGTCGGCGACCGAACTCGCCGCTCTGGGCAGCTCGACGACTGCGCAGATGGACATCGTCAACTATCTGCGTGGCGACAGCACGCTGGAGGTGAGCAACAAGGGGATCTATCGTAACCGGACAAGTCCCCAATATGGCCACATTGTCCTGGGTGACATAGTCGACTCGCAGCCGGTCTACGTCGGTGCGCCGGATCCCAATGAATTCGAGAACCAGACGTTTACCGGAACGGATTCCTTCTACGCTTGGGCGGTTGGTACCACCGACAGCAGCGGTAACCCGGTGGCCAGTGCAGCATTGCAGCGCGAACCGTTAGTCTATGTGGCGGCCAACGACGGCATGTTGCACGCATTCGATGCCAACACTGGCGATGAGAAGTATGCCTATCTGCCAGGCGCGGTGATCACCGCTGGTGTGGCCAACCTCGCCAATCCGTCCTACGGCTCGGCCGGTGTACCTCACGAGTACTACAACGACGGCGAGCTGACGGTGGCCGACGTCTATCTACCTAACCAGCCTGATCCCAGTGGCTCGTATTGGCACACAATCCTGGTGGGCACTACCGGCCGGGGGCCAGCGGAAGCCATATATGCGCTGGACGTGACTGATCCCAGCAACATCACACCATTATGGGAACGTTCGGCCGGCGATGGTCAGACCAACAGCAACTACATCGGCCAGATGGTCGGTAAGCCGGTGATCGCCCAGGTTGCCGACGGCAACTGGCAGGTGTTGATCGGCAATGGATACAACAGTGCCAGTGGCACGGCGGCCCTGCTGGAGTTCAACTTGGTCACTGGTGCGCTGAGCGTGCACGCGACCGATAGCTCCACCGGCAATGGCCTGGCGGCACCTGTCACCTGGATGGACGATGCCAGCAATGGCGTGAGTACCGAAGCCTATGCTGGCGATCTGCTTGGGCGCGTCTGGGAGTTTCCGCTCGCCAAGACGACAGGGAGCGGGACTGCCAGCGCCGACCTGTCGTCGTCGGGTACCGAGGAATTCCTTGCCACCGATTCCAGTGGGGCCGCTCAGCCCATCACGTCCGGCATGTTGGCGGGGCGCGACCCGTCGACCGGTAACGTGTGGTTGTTCTTCGGTACTGGCAAGTATCTGACCAGCGGTGACCTCGCAAATAATCAGGTGCAGAGCTGGTATGGCCTGATCGTCCAGGCCGGCACAGGTACGACAATTCCCAAGCTGCCCATGACAACGCTGGACGGTAATTTGGTGCAGCGTTACATCACTTACGAACAGGATGGCGATCCTAGTGCGACACCACCCACGCTGGGTGCACGTACCGTGACCCCGCTACCCACACCGAGCGACATGACCGGGAAACTGGGCTGGTACATGAATCTGCAGCAGCCGGTGACCGACAGTAGTGGGAATGTTGTCAGCTATAACGCGCAAGGCGAGCGCATGGTGACCCCGAACCAATTCCAGGGCAATCTGCTCCTGGGCACCACACGCATCCCGGTCGTCACCGATATCTGCAACCCGTCGGGCAGTGGTTGGGTGATGGCGGTCAACCCCTTCAGCGGCACCAACCCGACAGGCGCCTTCTTCCTGAACGGTGGCTCGGGCACCGTCACGTTACCCAACGGCACGGTCGAACCCGTGGCCGGCGTCGGCTTCAGCTCGCTGCCGAACAACCCGATTTTCGTCGGCGGCGACATGCTGATGAGTTTCGACAACGGCAATACATCGAGCCTGATGACATCGGGTTCGACCGGTGCCATGCAGCGCGTCTCCTGGCAGGAGTTGATCAACCAATGAACATGAGTACGCGAACCACATCATCGGGGCGTCCGGCGGCTCTGTCGCGAACGGTGGCATGCCTTCGTGGCTGGGCCGGCTTCACCTTGATCGAGCTGATGATCGTGGTGGCGATCATCGCGATCCTGATGGCGATCGCCTATCCGTCCTACGTGTCCTACATGACGAAGACGCACCGCGTGGCGGCGGAAGGCTGCCTGTCCGAATACGCGAACTACATGGAGCGTTACTACACCACCAACCTCAGCTATCTGGATTCGAGCGGCAACGCGTTGTCCCTGCCGACCCTCGACTGCGAATCGACATCGCAGACCGGTGATTTCTACGACTACACGCTGGCATCCAGCTCGTCCACGGCCTATGTCCTGCAGGCGACGCCGATCAATGGCCAGCAGCAGAACGACACGACCTGCGGGACGCTGACCCTGAGCCAGACCGGCGCACGCACGCCCACCACGCCTGATACCTGCTGGTAAGCCTGCCGTTTGCCGGGCGCTCAGCCCGGCCGGCTAGGACTGGGCGATGCCGAGGCGCATGGCCAGTCCGGTGTGGCGCCGCTGCCGATGACGCACGGCGTGTTCGATGGCAGCGGCCGAACCGACCAGGCTGATGTGATGCTTTGCACGGGTGATACCCGTGTAGAGCAGTTCGCGCACCACCGTGGATTCCGGTGCATCCGGCAGCAGCAGGGCGGCGTGACTGAATTCCGAGCCCTGCGACTTGTGCACCGTCATGGCGAAGACGGTGTCGATCTCCTCGAGTCGCGACGGCAGCACGAAGCGCACGCGTGAGGCGGCTTCGCTGCGGGTGTCCGGAAACGCCACATGCAGGCGCGGCGTACCGTGCCGGTCGGGTCGGCGCAGGGCGATGCCCACGTCGCCATTCATCAGGCCCAGCGTGTAGTCGTTGCGCAGGACCATCACCGGGCGGCCCTCGTACCAGCCATGCCCGGATTCAATCAGGCCTGCGGCAAGCAGTGCGTTGGCGATGCGCTGGTTGAGCATCTGCGTGCCGAACGGTCCGTTGCGCAGTGCGCACAGCAACTGGAACCGGGCATAGGCCTGTAGAACCTCGTCGGCCCAGGCCACATAGGCGCTTTCGTGTGCATCGGGAGCGGGGCGGCTGCGACGGAGCAGCTCCAGGTAATGGCGATAGCCTGACGGTGGCGGGCTTGTGGTGGCGACACCGGCATGACCGTCGATCGCGATGTCCAGGATCGAGGATGCATCGGCATGCCAGGCGATATCCTCGTGCGTCGTCGCGAGCAGCTGCCGCACCGTATCCAGCTCACCGGCATTGACCGCCCTGGCCAACTGGCCGATCCCGCTGTCCGCGGTAAAACGGTGGCTGTGGCGCAACATGGCGACGTGCTGGTCCAGCGGTCGGGCGTCGTCACGCACGAACGTGCCGATGTCTGCGCAACCGGCATCGTGCAGCCAGGCGGCGGTCTGCGCGTCGTAGTGACCGGCATCGGCCCGATGGCACAGGTCGCCGAGCACCGCGCCGGCCTCGACCGAGGAGAGCTGATCCTTGTCGCCCAGCAGCACAAGGCGGGCATGGGGCGGCAGCGCGTCGAGCACCGCGGCGATCATTTCCAGGTCGATCATCGACGCCTCGTCGACGACCAGTACATCCAGGTGCAGCGGCTGAGCACGATGATGGCGATAGCGACGGCTGCCGCTGCGGGCGCCGAGCAGACGGTGCAGGGTATCGACGCGGGGCGAGATCGACGCGCGCACGGCATCGCTGACATTCAGCTGTTCGAGCTGGGCGGCGATGGAGGCGTTGAGTCTGGCGGCGGCCTTGCCGGTGGGCGCGGCCAGGCGGATGCGCAGCGGACGGTCGTGATCGCGCAGGTGCAGGGTCTGCAGCAGGCCGAGCAGGCGTACCACGGTGGTGGTCTTACCGGTGCCTGGGCCGCCAGTGATCACGCTGAAGGCACCACGTGCAGCCAGTGCGCAGGCGACGCGTGCCCAATCGGCCGGCCCTGCCGGGTTGGCCAGAAACAGCCGGTCCAGTTCGGTGCGGAAGCTTTGCGCCAAAGCTATGGGCTGTTGCAGCCGGTCACTGATCGCGGCGGCGACGTCGCACTCGTGATTCCAGTAGCGACGCAGGTAAAGGCGCTGGCCATCGAGCACCAGCGGGGCCGCTGCCGGCAGGCCGCTGGCATCGGCCAGCAGCGATGAAAGCACGGGGGGCTCGGCCAGCAGCGTGTGCCACGTCGACGGCCAGGTCTTCCGGTCGGGCAGGGACGGTAGCGCCTGCAGGTCCAGACACAGATGGCCATCGGCCAGCTGCCGGCTGGCCAGCGCTGCGTACAGCAGCAGCGCGGGTGGTGCCTGCGCGTCGATCTGCGCCAGAAAGCGAGCGAAGGCCAGGTCGAGCGGGCGCAGGATACCCGAGCTCTCTGCCTCGGCCAGACTTTTCAAAAGCAGGTCACGCGTCATGCTGCTCTCCGTGGCCGGCGAACAGCGCGTCCAGAGCCTCGATTAACCGGCGCGGCAGGCGTTCGTGGTGCACGCCGTGTCCATCGGCATCGACGCCGCGCAGGAACAGATAAAGCACGCCGCCCATGTGCCGGTCGTAGTCGTAGTCGGGCAGGCGTGCCCGCAGCTGCCGGTGCAGGGCCAGACTGTAAATGGCGTACTGCAGGTCGTAGCGGGCCTGCAAGACGGATGTGCGCATGGCGTCAGCGGTGTAGGCCGTCGCATCCGGACCGAGCCAGTTGGACTTGTAGTCGGCCACGTACCAGCGGCCGTCGTGCTCGAACACCAGGTCGATGAATCCTTTCAGCAGGCCGTTGACGAGAGTTGCCGAAAGCGGCGGCCGGTGCACACCGCCGAGGGTGTAGCGGGTTACCAGGCGGTCGAGCGCATGGGTGTCGACGTGATGGGCTTCGAACCAGAACTCCAGTTCGGCGCGGTAACGGCAGCTGTCGGTCAGCCCGGCCAGCGCTACCGGTGGCGCACCCAGGCATGCCAGTGGGGTACGCAGCAAGGCCGGCAACCAGTCCGTCAATGGCTTGATCCATGCCTGCCAGCCACGCTTTTGACAGCGTCGGGCGATGGCGTCGCGGATCGCGGCGGAAGGCTCGGCGGCGCGGGCGAAGCCTTCGTCGGCGCAGGCTTCCAGCAGATCATGCAGGAAGGTGCCGGGTGCGGCGCCACGCGGGAAGGCATGCATGCCTTGTGGCGTTGCGGTGATCGCGATGCCGGGCGATGCATCGATTTCGATGCTGCTCTCGGCAAGGGTGGCTTGCCCGGCCGTCTCCGGGGCAGCCGGTTCGGTCGGGGTGTCGGTGTGCGCGAGTGCGCTGTAGCTGGCGATCCACCAGGGTGTACGCGATGGCAGGGTGCACGGGCGGGCGGCATGCATCGGCAGGGTGTCGGCCGACGGAACATGGCGCTGCGTCGAGGCCGGTTCGTCGAGCGTTTCCACCGCCATGAAGGGCTGCCCGTCGCATAGGGCGAGCACTTTCGGCAACAGGTCGTCCGGCGCGATGCTCTGTGCGCCGCCAAGCACGTAGCCGAAGGCCGACTTGTGCAGTCCGCTGTCCTTCTTCGCGCCGTCTTTGAGGCAGGCGATACCCAGCCAGCACAGATGGCGGGCGCGGGTCAGGGCCACGTAGAGCAGGCGCAGGTCTTCCTGCAGTCGCTCGCGTTCGGCCTGCAACCACGCGGCCGGATCGGGACTCAGGTCGAAATGCGCCATGCCTTCGCGATCGTGCCAGAGCAGCCCGCTGTCGCGCTTCGTTTCGCGATAGCCGCAGACAAACGGCAGCAGCACCACCGGGTATTCGAGTCCCTTGGACTTGTGGATGGTCACGACCTTGATCAGGTCGGCCTCGCTTTCCAGGCGCACGACCTGCTCCTCGGCGGCCTTGCCGTGGCCTGGGCGGGCGATGTGCGTGGCGAGGTGGCGGATCAGCGCCTGCTCGCCGTCCAGCCCGGTGGCGGCCTGCTGCAGCAGTTCCGCCAGGTGCAGCAGGTTGGTCAGGGCGCGCTCGCCGCCACGGCGTGCAAGCAGGCGGGCCGGCAGGTCGAACCGGTGCATCAGTTCGTGCAGCATCGCCAGCACACCCTGGCGCAGCCACAGCTCGTGAAGCTGGCGGAATTGTTCGTTGCAGTGTTCCCAGTGCGGCTCGTCGAGGTTCAGGCGGTCCAGCTCGGCCAGGCTCCAGCCCATGCTCGGCGTGGCCAGTGCGGTGCGCATGGCGCGGTCGCTGGCGGGGTTGGCGCAGGCATGCAGCCAGCGCAGCAGGTCGGCGGCTTCGGCCGAGGCGAACACCGACTGGTTGTCGGACAGATACACATGGGCCAGCCCGCGTTCGCGCAGTGCCTTGCGCATGGTATCGGCGTCATGCCGGTCGCGCACCAGGATCGCGATGTCGCCGGGCTTCAGTGGCGTGAAACGACCGTCCTTGCCGCTGAAGCCGCATTTGCCGGCCTGCGCCTTGTCCAGCCAGTGCACGATCCGGGCTGCCGCATGCGCGGCGCTTTGTTCGCGATAGGCCGGCATGCCCAGCGGTGCGTCGGATGGCAGAACCGCCATCTGCATCGCGGTCAGCGGGACGCCGTCGAGCAGCAGATGATCGTCACGGTCGTGCGCGCGCACGCCGCTGAAAGGCAGGGCCTTGCCGAAGCCGAAAGCACCCTCCGGATGTGTGTCCGCATGCTCGAAGACGCGGTTGACCGCTTTGACCAGCGCATCGGTGGAGCGGTAATTGGTGTCCAGCGTCCAGGTGGGCCTGGCGGCGCTGAGGCGCGCGTGCAGGTAGGTGTGGATGTCCGCCCCGCGGAAACCGTAGATGGCCTGCTTGGGGTCGCCGATCAGCAGCAGCGCGGTGTCTGCATGGCGGACATACAGGCGATGCAGGATGCGCCATTGCAGTGGATCGGTGTCCTGGAATTCGTCGACCAGGGCCACCGGGTACTGCCGGGCGAGCGTGTGCGCGAAGGTGTCGCCGTTGCGGCCATGCAGTGCGGTGTCGAGCCGCTTCAGCATGTCGTCGTAGCCGAGCTGGGCGCGCTGTCTTCGTGCGTCGTCCAGACGTGCGTCGATCCACGGCGCCGCGTGGGCCAGCAGCGGCGGCGCCAGTGATCCGGCCTCGTCCCGGACGGCGAGCAGTTGGCCGATGGCGGCAAAGGCCGCATGCGTCGGTGCGGTCCTGTTCGCATTGACCGACGCGTCGAGACGATGCTGGGTGAAACGTTCCAGCGTGTCGTCGTCGATGCTGGCGCCGTGTGCCCAGTCGCGCAGGCTGGCGAGGCGTCCGGGCAGGTCGGCGGCCCGGACCTTGTTGCCGTGGAATATCCTGGTGTCCACCGCCCCCTGCAGCGCCGCCTCGATGGCATCGATGTCGGCGCGCCAGGCCTCGCGTGCGCGGGCCTCCGCCTCGAGCAGGGACGTTGCCTGTGCGCTCAGCAATGCAGCAGGATCGGTGATGGTCGGCAGCGGGCGTCCGCCCAGACGCAGGCTGCCGGCGGGACGCGACAGCAGCGGCATCACATCGTGCAGCAGGTCCTGCGGGGTTTTCCATAGCCGGGCGACCAGAGCGACGGCCCCGCCTTGCAGCAGAAAGAAGAAGCGTCGCCAGTAGTCGCGCACCGCCTCGTCCAGCAGCTCCGCCTCGTCGGCGATGCCGCCCGAGGCGGTCGCCTCGCCGCTGTCGAAGGCATGCTGCACCAGCATGCGCTGGCACCAGCCATGGATGGTGAAAATGGCGGCCTCGTCCATCCATTGCGCCGCCAGCTCGAGTTGGCGGGCCGCATGGGCTCGCGATCCGGCGTCGGGGTAGTCGGCGAGCAGGCCGCGCAGGAAGTCATCGCCGGACTGGTCACTGCGGAAGACCGCGGCGGCCTCGGTCAGACGGGCGCGGATACGTTCGCGCAGCTCGGCGGTGGCGGCCTTGGTGAAGGTCATCACCAGGATCTGCGCAGGCAGTTTCGGTGTGTCCTGGCCGTGCCCCAGGACCAGCCGCAGGTACAGCGCGGCGATGGTCCAGGTCTTGCCGGTACCGGCGCTGGCCTCGATCAGCTGGGTACCGGTCAGCGGCAGGCGCAGCGGGTGCAGGGGCGCCGTCGCATTCATGGCGTATGTCCGGTCGTCTGCACCGCATCCAGCAGCGGGCGATACAGATGCAGCCAGCGTTCGAACCCGGCGGCGTGCAGACGCGCGAAGTCGGGCCAGTCGCGGGCCAGGCAGGCATCGCTGTCCACCTCGCCATGACTCCAGCCACTGTCACTGTGGTCGTAGCGCGTGCGGGCCACATCGTAGGGGGGCTTCTTCCCATCCGCTTCGGCCAGCAGCCAGGCATAGGCGGTGCGGCGCGCGATCGGCAGTGGCGACTGCATGCCCTGGCGCAGTCCGGCCAGCAACGCATCGAGGTGGCGGCTGGCTGCATCGACGGGCAGCGGCATCAGTTCAACGGTGGCATCCGGGGCGACGACATGCGTGGTCAGTCGCAGTCCGTTGGCATTGCCCAGCAGGTGCGCGACCCAGGCGTCCAGCAGCTTGTCGTAGCGTGGCGTGTTCTTGTCCAGCAGCGGGCTAGCCGTGCCGATCAACCGGACGAGGCCGTCGTTAGCGTCGTGGCGCAGGTCGCCGAGCCAGTCCTCGACCGTCAGGCCGTCGGCCTCGTAGCGCAACTCGCGGACATCAGCCGCCTGTGGCCAGCGCGCAACGAGCGAGCGCCAGGCGCTGCCGGCCTGGGCGGCAGCCGTCTCGATGGGCGCCAGGACCAGCGTGCCGAAATCGCCGGGCGGCAGGATGCCTTCTTCGCGCAGCCGTATCGCCGTGGCGGCCAGCGCATCGTTGCCTTCGGTGATCGCGGTGCGCAGCAGGACATCGGTCACGCCGTGGCGTTGCAGCGCATCGAGTGCAAACGGTTCGCTGTCGTCGTCGAGCTCGTCCAGGCTGGCGAAATTCACCCGTAGTCGCTCGGCATAGAATGTCCTGGCGGGTGCGCGCAGAAACCGCTGCAGCAGGCCGAGGTCCACACCTGTTTCGGGTACCCATGGTGCCAGTGGCGCGTGCTCGGTGGACGATGCGGCGCGGTGCGCCTGCGCCCATTCGGCGGCATAGGTGAAAAGACCGGTGCCGGTCTCGAAGTAGCGACGGCTGAACGGTTGCAACGGGTAGTCGGTGGTCAGCGCGTCGAGCAGGCGTTGCCCAGCTTTCGGGTCGTCCGGATGGTCGCCGGCGCAGTGCCAGCCGGCGGCCAGGTAGTCGCGCAGCTGCCCGACCAGGGTCGATGGCGGCAGCGGGCTGTTGTCGCGTGCGCTGCGTCCGACCCAGCTCACATGCAGAGTCTCGCGGGCGGACAGCAGGGCTTCCAGCCACAGGTAGCGGTCGTCTTCGCGACGCGAGCGGTCGCCAGGCCGTTGCTGGCCGGGCAGGGCCATCAGGTCGATGTCGGGCGCGTGCTGGCGACGCGGGTAGTCGCCGTCGTTCATGCCCAGCAGGCAGACCACGCGGAACGGAATCGCGCGCATCGGCAGCAGCGTGCCGAAACTGATCGCGCCGCCTAGAAAGCGTTGCGACAGGCGGTGCTCGTCGATGCTGCCGAGCCAGTGCTCGCGGACGACCGCCAGCGGCAGCGGAGCGCTGAAGTCGGCGCCACTGCAGGCCTGTTCCCACTGGTCGAGCGCGTCGTCCAGGCGTTCCAGCCGGAGCAGGTCGTCGTCGTCGCGGCCGGCGTCGAAGAAGTCGGCCAGCAGGGCGCGCAGGTGTACGCACCATGCCCCGGGCGTTGCCGGCATCGCCAGTTGTTGCCCGTGGTGCTCCAGCCGCTCGAGCAGGGCGTCGAGCGGGCCGACCAGGGCCGCCTCGAGACCGCCGACATCGGCATGAGGAGCGATGCCGTCGAGCGAGGGACCGTCGCCGACGGCATAGCCCAGCAGCATGCGGCGCAGGCCGAAGCGCCAGCTGTTCTGTTCCAGCGGCGGCAGGCCGAAACGGGTTTTCTGTTCGCCATCGAGGCCCCAGCGGATGCCGCTGCCCTCGATCCAGTTTCGCAGCACGGGCAGATCGTTGTCGTCCAGGCCGAAGCGGCGACGCAGTGCCGGTGCGTCAAGCAGGTCGAGGATCTCGCCGACGCTGAAGCGCGACTCCGGCAGGCGCAGCAGGTGTTCCAGCGCTACCAGCAATGGCGCGGTGCCGCGTGAGGGGCGATCGGCGATGCTGCAGGGCAGGTAGCGCGGATCGTCGGGTGGCAGGCGTCCGAACACCGCCTGGATGTGCGGCGTGTAGGTCTGGATGTCCGGCACCATCACCATCACGTCGCGCGGTGCCAGCGGCGTGCCCCGCCGCTCGGCGGCCTCGAACATCGCCAGCAGCTGGTCGTGCAGGATTTCGATCTCGCGTTGCGGATTGTGCGCAACATGGAAGCGCAACGAAGCGTCGTTGTCGCGCCATGCCTGACGCCGGGCCGGATCGAGCGGCAGCGGTTCCAGATCCAGCACGGCCTGCTGGACCTGGTGCAGCAGGCTGTCGCTACCGGGGTCGTCGAACAGGTCGATGTCGCGGCCCAGCGCGGCGAACTGCGGGCGGTAGGCGTCCGGGCGGTCGAAGCTGTCCAGCAAGCGGATGTAGTCGCGCCCCTGCTTGCCCCATGCCGCCAGCAGCGGATTGGCATGCAGATGCAGTTCGGCGTAGTCCGGCTCGGTCGGTAACCCCGGCTTGCCGGCCTGGCGCCGCTGGCTGGCCATGAGCAGCTCGCGGTCCTCGATGATGTCGGCCCAGTAATGCCGGCACGGGTTGGTGACCAGCAGCAGCACCTGGCAGATGCGCCCCAGCCCGGTCAGGACTTCCAGCGTCTGCTGCGGTAGCGACGAGATGCCGAACACGACGATGCGGCGGGGCAGGGTGGCCGGACGTCGGTGCAGCGTGCCCATGCGTTCCAGAAAGGCCTGGTGGACCGCTGCGCGGTGGCTGTGCCGCTGGGCCGGTGCCAGGTCGGCCAGCAGCAGGCGCCATAGCTTGGCCTGCCAGCGTTGCGACATGGGCAGCGGTTCGCGCCGCTGGCGCAGGTCGTCGCGCATCACGTCGTGCCCATGGGCCCAATCGTCCAGCCAGTCGGCGCGATAGACCTGGTACTGGTCGAACAGGTCAGCGATCTGGTTCGCCAACTGGAACTGCCGCGTGACATCGGTGCCGTCATCGGCATCCAGAAAGTGGCGTAGCGGGCTGAAGGTTTCCTCGTCGAGGTGCGCTGGAAGCAGGCGCATCAGCCGCCAGGCCAGGCGCGACTTGTCGAACGGCGATGCCGCCGGTACTTCGTCCGGTCCGAGCACGGCGCGGTACGCCTGCCACAGGAAGCGGCCGGGCAACTGCATGTCGACCGCCGCGCTGATGCCCAGGCCGCCCGCGTCCGGTGGACGCGCGAGGGCCAGCTTCAACCATTGTGCGATGCCGTTGCTCTGCACCAGCACCTGTTCGTTCTCGAGCGGTGCCAGCGGGGTCCGTGCCAACCATGTCAGCAGCAGGTCACGCAGGTCCTCCAGCCGGTTGCCATGGACGACCATCAGGCCGGGCTGGATGGGGGCGGTCGATCGGGCGTCGGAAACAGGGTTCACGCGGGCTCGTGGGTGCGGCGCAGGCATGTGATTGTCCACGACGTGGCGATGAAAGTCGCGGCAGGATGCCTGTGGGCGGTCTCAAAGGCTGTGACGACTACTTTCCGGGGACTACGCAACGGGCGCGTACTCCTGACAACAAAGTAGGAGTAATCCGACAGACCCTTTTATGCGACCGACGCAGACTGAGTCTGCCCCAAGCGTCCGGACCCTAGCCGGCACCCTGGGCGCCCCAGAGCGATTTCAGCCCCCCTGGATTCGCTCGGCCCCGCTCCGGCGGGGCTTTTTATTGGTTCTTCACCCGGCCCAGGCTCTGCCGGGTGAAGAACCCTAGTCTGCTTGCTTGGCCGGCCTGACGGCTTATTCCCCGATCGCTGAAAGCGCTGCCTGCCGTCGTTCCCACAGGTCCTTGAAGCCGCTCTGCCGCAGCAGCTCGGGAACCTCGGCAGTTGCCGCGGCAGCATCGGCGATTCCGCTGATGGCGCTACGCAGGCTGAGCACTGCCTGGACCATGGCGCCGTCGATGCTGACCAAAGCCTGCAGGGTGCCGGCTTCGTCGCGATGCCGCTGATGAATGCGGTCCATCTCCGGTACCGCAGCGGTGCGGACGGTCGTTTCGAACTGCTCGATATCCTGCTGCAGGCGATGCAGTGCCTGCGCCTGCGTGACTGCCGACGGGTTCGGAAACGGGTGTTCGCGCGATGGCGGCGGCAGGTGCTCGCGCCGGAATGTCGCTTCCAAGGCGGCGAGGTGGGCCCGGCTCTCGCCGAGCAGATCGCTCAGCTTGCCGCGTATCAGCAGGTCGTCTGCACGCAGCTGGTTCTCGCGCCGGTAAAAGTTGTAGCCCCATCCATAGAAAAGATTGGACAGCACCTGTTCGGTGGCGCCCGCCTCTTCGATCGGGTTGGCGACGTGTTTCAGTTCCATCGGTCATCCTCCATAGGGAGGCGGGTCGCGTGCGGGCGCGACCCGCCGGTCCGGTCAGCCGGCGCCTGGCACCGGGAAGGTGCCCATCGTCTGGCCACCGATGCTGAAAGGTTGCCCCACGGCCATGTTCGGCGCAGACACCAGGCCTTTCTCGGCCATTTTCAGCGCCACGTAGTAACGCACGGCGTCGAGCTCGGACAGGCCAAAGGCACGCAGCGAGATCAGTTCGCGCATGCGTTCGTCCTTGGGCAGGATCAGTACCTTGGCATCGTTCAGGGTGATGCCGTAGACGCCAAGGAACGAGGCCAGGTGCTCCTTCACCAGCTCCACGATGTCGTGGATGTGCTCGTTGATCTGTTCCATCGGCGTCACCTGGATGACCTGGTTGATCGCCTGCTCGACCACCGGGCCGGCATAGCGGGCCACTTCTTCCGAACCGATGACGTGCCCGGAGAAGGGCATGTGCGTGGTCAGCTTGAGCGCATCGTCCTTGGTGTCGACGTGGATGTAGTACTCCACCTGGTAGGACATCTCGGCCATTTCGGCCGAACTGGCGATGCCGGTGTTGCGGATCAGCAGCTTGGCGCGGTTGACGTACAGCACCTCGTACTGCCAGGGCGAATTGCCGCCGAAGAAGCCCGTGACGAAGCCGCCGATCAGCGGTTTGTCCGGAGTCTGGATCGGATACTGGCCGGTGTCATAGGTGCCCAGTACCGCGCCGCGCGATTTCAACACGGCGAAATGGTTGGCTTCCACCGTGAGCAGGCTGCCCGAGACCAGGTTCTGCTCCGGGTAATGCCAGGCCAGTGTGTCCGGCCCCATTACATCGGTGCCATCGTCCTGCAGGGTCGATACGACTTGTCGTGTCAGTGCCACAAACGCCTCCTTGTTCGAAAGGGAACTACATCGGAACTACGTCGTTCGGGCGACAGGCCTTCGCTCAGCATCTTTGCCTGCCGCCGCAAATGCTTGGACAAACTGCGGGTGATCGTGAGTGTCGTCGGCGTGCGGTGTCCAGGGACGCCATTCGCTTTGCGAGATACCTCGCTCGGGGCCGGTTGCGATCATCGGTCCGCGCGAAGCCTACTCCCCCAATGATGCGCTCCGCCAGTTGTTCCTGCAGGCTTGAATGCCCGCGGCCATGCATCGATGATCGACGTTTGACTGGCACGCGGCGCGTGGCCTCAAGCGCTTCAAGGAACCACCTGCATGACGTTCGCGATACTCGGCTTCGGCCGCTTCGGCAAAGCCTTTGCCGACCTGCTGGTCAAGGCGGGTCATTCGGTGCGCGTATACGACCCCGCGGCTGCGGTGCCGCCTGCATGGGCCTGTAGCACGGCCGTCGAGGCCGTGGTCGAAGCATCATGGATCGTGCTGGCGATGCCGGTACCGTACATGCGCCAGGCCCTGATGCAGTTGCGACCGCACCTGCACACCGGGCAGACGGTGATCGACGTGGGCAGTGTGAAAATGGAACCGTGCGGCCTGCTCGACGAAGTGCTCGGCGATGCGATCGCGCATGTCGGCACCCACCCGTTGTTCGGGCCGCTCAGCCTGGCCCGCGGCGAGCGGCCATTGCGGACGGTCATCTGCGCCAGTGCCCGCCACCCGGAGGCCGCCGCGCGGGCGCACGCCCTGTTCGAGACACTGGGCTGCGAGGTGCTGGAACAGACCGCCGAGGCCCATGACCGGGTGATGGCGCAGACCCATGCGCTGGCCTTTTTTATCGCCAAGGGACTGGTCGACATCGGCGCCGATGACGGTCTGCCCGCAGCGCCGCCATCGTTCCAGGGGATGAAGAACATGCTGGCGGCAGTGCGCGGCGACGCCGGCCACCTGTTCGCTGCCATCCAGCGTGAAAACCCCTTCGCCGCCGAGGCGCGCGCACGGTTGCTGGCCGAGCTGACACGTATCCACGAACAGCTCGAACGGCAGGACGACGACACCGGCTTGAGCATTCCCGAGGCGCCCAGCTCGGATTGAGCTGTGCTGATGGTCGTAGGTCGCCACCTGCGATCGTCACCGATCTCGATCATCTTTCCGGCGTGAAGCGCTCGCGCAGCTCATCCTGCAGACGTTTCCGAAACGGGTACCGCTTGCCGGGTGAAAATGACGCACAGCTAACGCATCTTGCGCTTGAATAGTGGAACTGACATCAAGGAGGTGCACCCCCATGCGTATGCGAGTCGATGCCGTTTCGGCGGCCTGTGCAGCCATCGTGATCCTGGCCCTTGCCGGAGGTGTGGCCCAGGCCCAGAACCTGGGAAGTCTCACCAGCAAGCTTGGCGGCAGCAGCCTCGGCAACCTGCTACCCGGAAGCGGCGGCTCCAGCAGCATGGGCAATGTGGCGGGCTTACTCGAATACTGCGTCAAGAACAATTATCTCGGCGGCAGTTCGGGCGCTTCGTCCATCGCCGGCAAGTTGCTCGGCAAGACCCAGGGTGGCGCAAGCAATAACGCCTTTGCCTCCGGCATCCAGGGCATCCTGCACGGCAAGAATGGGCAGAGCACCAACCTCAACAGCATCGGTGGCGGCAACAGCGACCTCAAGTCGAAGCTGGTCACCAAGGCCTGCGGCGTGGTCCTGAAGCAGGGCAAATCGTTCCTTGGTGGCGCGGCCGGAACATCGTCATCGTCGACCAGCACCACCAGCAAGCTGGAATCGCTGCTGGGGCATTGATGCTGTTGCGAACGGTGGAAGGGTATGGGCGATAGCGTAAGCACGGTCGGAAGTCGGACACGACTCCCGAGGCAGCGTCGACTTGCCTGATGCAAAAATGATAGGCCCGCTTTCTTACGGGTTCAGAGGCCCGGCCAGGCCTCGCGTTCGGTGGTGCGGAGCATAGGGACGATGGCCCGCCCCTGCGAAGCCGACAGCATCGCCGCTTCGATCACCGCCATCACGCTGACAGCCTGTGGCGGCGTGACCGGGTTGGGACCGAGGCCATGCACAGCATCGCGCAGGGCGGCGTAGTAGCGGCGCTGATCGCCGTGTGGCGCAACCATTCGTTCGAGTTCACCGTGGCTGTCGTATAGCCGCAGTTCGTCCGTGTCCTCACCCCAGCCGGAATCACCCGGTTGCATGCCGGCCAGCAACTGGGCTTCCTGCGGGTCGCCGTTCGGCTTCACCAGACTGCCTTGCGTGCCATGCACGATGAAGCGGGGACTATGCCCGGCTACCAGCATGCCGGCATGCAGGATCACCCGTCGCTCGCCGTATTCCAGCACTACATGTGCCCAGTCGCAGGCTTCGCCGCCGTCACGCTGGATGGCAAGGTTGGCCAGGACGCGATCAGGAACGCCAAACAGGCACAGGGCCTGGTCGACCAGGTGCGGTCCCAGGTCGTACCAGAGCCCGCTACCGGCACCGGCCTGTTCGCGCCAACGTGCACGTACCTGCGGGCGAAAGCGGTCGATATGCGATTCGAAATGCGTGACCTTGCCCAGGCGGCCGGCGTGAATCAACTGTCGCACACCCAGGAAGTCGCTATCCCAGCGGCGGTTCTGGAACACCGACAGCACGCGGTGTTCGCGCTCGGCAAGGGCGGCGAGTTCACGTGCCTCGGCCAGATCGAGCGCAAAGGGCTTGTCGACCACCACGTGCTTGCCGGCTTCCAGCGCGGCGCGTGCCAGCGGTGCATGCGTCTCATTGGGCGAGGCGATCACCACCACGTCCAGTTGCGGGTCGGCAAACGCCGCCCCCGCGTCGGCAAGCACCGAGACATCCGGAAGGTCCACATGCACTTTGCCGGCATCACGTGAAACCACGGTGTCCAGCACCAGGCCGGGCACGCTGCGGATCAGTGGCGCGTGGAACGTTTTGCCGGCGTAGCCGTAACCGACCAAGGCTACGCGCAACGGCGTGGGGGAATCAGACATGACGCGATCGGGGCGTGGATAAAGAGCCATCATCATAGTCGGTGCCGTCCGACTGCACGGCGGCCCGTTAGAGCCGCCGTGCAGGTGCACCACTGAGCCGTTGTTCAGAAGCGCCAGTCGAGCTGAAGTCGCGCAGCCTGGTCGACGGTGTGCCGGCCGAACTGCCCTTGGTAGCTGCCGTCCACCGAGAGGCCGGGTGTGATGGTCACGGTGATGCCAGCGGTGATTACGCCGGCATTGGTCGCCACCGGCAGACCGGCGATGGCAAAGCTGTCGCTGCCATTCTCCAGACGCATTGTGTCGACGGGCAGGGTATCGCCCCAGGCATGCTGCCAGCCGAGGCTGGCGTGGGCATGCAGGTTGTGCATCGGTCCGCCGAGGTCGACCGTGGTGCGCAGGCCCAGCGTGCCGAAGCCGAGGGTGTTGTCCTGCGCCGCCACGTTCAGCGCCGCCGGCGTGCCGTGCTCCTGGATCGCGGGCGTGTTCAGTCGCTCCATCGCCAGGTTCGCGAACGGTGCCAGCGCCACCGTGCCGAGCACGAAGGGCAGGCTGCCGTCGACATACGCCTGCGCGGTATGGGCGTGGTAGCTGCTTGTTGCGGTGCCTGTGAAGCTGCCAAAGCCGATGAAGCGGTTTGTGTCCACCCGCTGCCAGCCATAGATCGCACCACCCTGCCAACGCAGTGCGCCGGTCTGCAGGCTGCCGTAGATGCCCAGGTGTCGGTCGACAATGTGCGAGGACGAGCCCAGTGTCGCAATGCGGGCCGAGCCTTGTCCTGTACCGATCACCGCACCGAACCGGGCGGCATCACCCACCGGGAGATCGGCGCCGACCAGCAGGCCGCTGCCATCGACGCTGAGCCTGGCGGCATTGCCGTTGCCGTCATGACGGCCCCCCTGGCCCCAAGCGGCTGTCCACGCAGTGATGCCGCTGGCATCGGTCATGTGCTGACCATTCGCATTGTTGTCCTGGCCGGCCAGGTGCTGGTTGATGGCATCGCGCACATCATGGTCGTCGTCGGCGATGGCGGTACGGGTGGAGGCGTGGATTTCGCCGGAAAGCTGGTCGAAGGCGCGTCGTGCCGATGCGGCGTCCAGCATCACCATCGCATCGTAGACCGGGTTGCCGAAGCCCAGCGGATTCACAGCCGTGGCCACGGCACGCTGGTTGGGCGTCTGCGCCACGCTGTTGAAGGCAATGTCGTTGCGCTGCAGCGACAGTGTCACCGCGTTCGTGGCATAGCTAAGCATGGGCGTGAGGAAGGCCAGGTTGACACTGGTCGAGGCGAACTGGCCATTGATCCCATCGGTGGCGGTGAGCACGGTGTAGTCCGTGCGCGGCGCCCAGGTACCGGTGTCGGCCAATACCAGGGCCGTACCAGCCAGGGTTGCTGTGCCGTCGACACTCAGCAGGCTGGCCTGTCCGCTCGGCGTGGCCTCCACCTCGAACACGCCGTCGGCGGCCTGGGTGTAGTTGCCCTGGACCGTGAGTGTGCCGATCGATCCGCCCGCCCAGAGGATGCCGCTGTTGCTCACGTTGCCGATGATCGTGCCGTGGCCGCGCAGCACGCCGCCGCTGGCCACCGAGACATTGCCACCGAGTACGGCGGATGGCGTGCCCGCATCGCCCACTTCCAGTGTGCCGGCGCTGACCGTGGTGGAGCCAGTGAATGCGTTGCTGTTGCCATTCAGGACCAGCATGCCGGTGCCAGTCTTGGCGATACGACCGCTGCCGCTGATGGCCCCGCCGAAGCTGCCGTCGCTGGCCTGCGCGAAGACGAGTGCGGCGTTGTCGGTGATGGCGCCCTGTAGGCTTGTCGTATCGCCTTGCAGCGTGCCGGCACTGATCGTGGTGCCACCGGTGTAGGTGTTGGCGCCCGTCAGGGTAAGCGTGCCGCTGCCCGACTGCGTCAGTGCGCCGCTGCCGCTGACGATGCCGGCGAAGCTCGCCGTGTCGCTGCGGTCGAAGGTCAGCGTGCCGTTGTCGGTGACGTCGCCGGTGATCGCACCCGTGGTGCCACCGTTGCCGATCTGCAGGGTGCCGCCGCTGATGGTGGTGCCGCCGGTGTACGTGTTGGCGCCCGAGAGGATTTCGGTGCCGCCGGCGAGGGTAAGGGCGCCGGTGCCGCCGATTACACCGCCGAAGGAGCCGGCTGCCCCCGTCAACGCAAGCGTCTTGTTGCCAAGGTTGACCGAACCGTTGCCGTCAAGCGAAGTGACCGACGCGCCCGTGGAAGTGCCCGAAATATCGAACGTACCGTTGACGATCACGTCGCTGGAGTTCGCCACGCTGCCATGGCCGGATAGGGCCAGTATGCCGGCGCCGATCGTGGTGCTGCCGGTGTAGGTGTTAGCGCTGCTGAGCGTAAGCGTGCCGCTGCCCGACTGTGTCAGTGCGCCGCTGCCGCTGACGATGCCGGCGAAGCTCGCCGCGTCACTGCGGTTGAAGGCCAGCGTGCCGTTGTCGGTGACGTCGCCGGTGATCGCACCCGTGGTGCCACCGTTGCCGATCTGCAGGGTGCCGCCGCTGATCGTGGTGCCACCGGTGTAGGTGTTGGCACCCGAGAGGATTTCGGTGCCGCCGGCGAGGGTAAGGGTGCCGGTGCCGCCGATTACGCCGCCGAAGGAGCCGGCCGCCCCCGTCAATGCCAGCGTCTGGTTGCCGAGGTTGACCGAACCGTTGCCGTCAAGCGAAGTGACCGACGCGCCCGTGGAAGTGCCCGAAATATCGAACGTGCCGTTGACGATCACGTCGCTGGAGTTCGCCACGCTGCCATGGCCGGATAGGGTCAGTGTGCCGGCGCTGATGGTGGTGCTGCCGGTGTAGCTGTTGGCGCCGGTGAGAGTCAGGATGCCAGTACCGGTCTTGGCCAGGGCGCCGGTGCCGGCGATCGTACCCGCAGCGGTGAGATCGGCATCGGTCTGCAGCGTGCCGTTGCCGCTCAGGTCAATGCTGCGCGAGGTGGTGAAAGCGCTAGTGGTCTGCAGCGTGCCGCCGCTGAGAGTGAGCTTGCCTGCGGCGGCGCCCAGGTTGGCGTTGCTGGCGACGGACAATGTGCCGCCATTGATGGTCGTGCCGCCGGCATAGCTGTTGGTGCCGCTCAATACCAGGGTACCGGTGCCCTGCTGCACCAGCGCGCCACTGCCCGAGATCGTGCCGCCGAAGCTCACGGTGTCGTTGCGATCGAAGGTCAGGGTACCGTTGTTGGTGACGCTACCGACGATTGAGCCGGTGCTGCCGCCATTGCCGATCTGCAGGGTGCCGGCGCTGATGGTCGTGCCGCCGGCATAGCTGTTGGTGCCGCTCAATACCAGGGTGCCGGTGCCTTGCTGGATCAGCGTACCGTTGCGGGCGATTGATCCGGCGAAGTTCACGGCATTGCTGCGGTCGAAGACCAGGGTGCCGAAGTTGTCGACATTTCCGGTAATCGAGCCGCTGGTACCGCCGTTGCCGATCTGCAGCAGGGAGCCACCGCTGATGGAGGTGATGCCGCTGTAGGTGTTGGTGCCGGTAAGAATGAGCGTTCCGCCGAGGGGCAGCAGCAGGGCGCCGGTACCGGAAACTGCGCCGCCGAAGTTCACGGTATCGATGCGGTTGAAGATCAGTTCGCCGTTGTTGACGACGTTGCCGACAATCGAGCCGGTGCTGCCGCCATTGCCGATCTGCAGGGTGCCCGCACTGATGGTGGTGCCGCCGGTGTACGTGTTGGCGCCGGTGAGGATCGTGCTGCCGGTGCCCTGCTGCAACAGCGCGCCGTTGCCGGAGATCGTGCCGCCGAAGCTCACGCTGTCGCTGCGATCGAAGGCCAGGATACCGTTGTTGACGACATTGCCGGTGATCGAGCCGGTGCTGCCGCCATTGCCGAGCTGAAGGGTGCCACCATCGATGGTGGTGCCGCCGGTATAGTTGTTGGCGCCGGTGAGCGTGAGCGTGCCGGTGCCCCGCTTGGTCAGCGAGCCGCCGCCGCCGATGTTGCCTTGTAGGGTCGTGTCGAAAGCCTGGGTGTCGATGGTGCCGCCGCCAGCGTCGAGGGTGATATTGCGGCTGGAGTCGAAAGCCGCCTGGTACTGCAGGGTGCCGCCGTTGAACAGCAGCGTGTTGCTATGCCCCAGGCTGGCGTCGCTGGCGGTGGCCAGCGTGCCCTGCGAAATCTGCACCGTACCGGAGAACCCGGCCACACCGCTGAGCTGCAGGGTGCCGGCGCCATTCTGGACCAGTCCCCACATGCCGCTGCCACCGGCAATGCCGGAACCGTTTTCGTCGTTCAGGGTGGACGTATCGAAGGCCACGCTCTGGCCGTTTGCCGGTGCAAAGACCAGGTTGCCGTTGCCCTGCAGGAAAAGGTTTGTGCCTGCTGTCTCGCCGTTGCCGCCGCTGCCGGCGTTGCCGCCGAGGGATCCGGGGGCGCCAACACCGGCCTCGACGGTATTGCCCTGGAAGCCCGAATTGCCGACGATGGTCAGGCTGCCACCGTCGCGCACGAACACAGCGCCGCCGAAGCCCGCGCCACCGCCACCTCCGCCGCTGTAGCTACTGCTGGCGGTGCCGCCGTTGCCACCGCCGAAGCCGCCCCCGCCGCCCCCGCCGATGATATAAGTGCTGGCGCCACCGCCGCCCCCGCCGCCGCCGAAGCCGCCGCCGCCGCCGCCGCCGCCGCCCCCGCCTTGGGAACTAAGGCCGCTGATCGTAGAAGAGGGTGATGTGCCGCCGCCCGATCCACCGTAGCCGGAGACACCGCCGTCGCCGCCCGCATCGAATCTGCCGGATACACCACTTGTGTTGCCCTCGTCGCTACCGCCACCGCCACCGCCAGCGCCGAAGCCACCGCCACCGCCGCCTCCACCACCAACAAAACTAGTGGCACCACCGCCGCCACCGCCGAAGTCAGCACCGCCGCCGCCGCCGTCGCCGGGGCCGCCGCCGCCGCCGCCGCCGGCGAAGACGCTAGGTCCATTCTGACCTTCCTCACTGCCCGTGGAACCAGCGCTGCCACCCAGGGCGTCAAGGCTGCCGCCGGCGCTGTCGCTGTAAGCGCCGCCGCCGCCGCCGCCGCCACCCCCGAGGCCGAGGCCGCCGTCCGATCCGAAGGTGCCGCCGCCTGTTCCCGCCATGCCGCCGCCACCGCCACCGCCGTAGGAATTGATGGAACGAGTGCCTCCGTCGCCACCCGCAGCCTTGTCGTTGTTGAACTGCACATTCGTGATGGTGACCGCGGCACCGTTGTTGACGAACAGGCCGCCGCCGGCCCCCATGCCTCCACCGCCGCTGTTCACACCATTACCGCCCTGGGCGACGGCGTTCTGGATGGTGAGGTTGCTGATGCTCACGTTGCCCTGCTGGATGAAGAAGCCGCGATTGGCGGCGTTTCCGTCCAGCGTGTAGCCGTTGCCCTGGATGGTCACGTTCTGGGTGACCGGTGGCAGGTTGCTGCTGAGCGTGATGTTGTTGGCGAAACTGATGGTGTCTCCAGCACCGGCGCTGGCGATGGCCGAACTCAGCGAGGTCGCGTCGGTAACGGTGTAGGTGGTGGCGAAGGCGGCCGGCGACAGCAGGCCCAGCCCCAGCGCGCAGCCGAGCGGGAGGTATCGCAGGCGCAGCGGCCGGTGCCGGGTCGGCCGTGCGCCGGCCAGGCCGCTAGCGGTGCCACACGTGTGGCGAGCAAGTTCGGAGGCGACCTGCAGCACGCGCAGCGCGCGGTTCCATATCAGGCGGTAGGTGCGGTTCATGCTGGATTCCCCTGGTATTGCGTTGCAGCTAACTGGCGGCGGGACCTGCGGTGACGACAGATCGAGCGATGCGCGACCTTCTGGACGGGTACCGGGTGTAGGTAGGAGGCGTGCGAACGTGTTGCGTCTACAGGTCCAGGCCCTGCCGCGCGTCGAGCATGCGCGGCAACGGCACATCCGCACCGGCTGCCGGATTCGGGCAACCCGAGCGGGCATAGATACGTTGCGGCACTGCTTGCCTTCGTCTACCCGCCACCGTAGTCAGGCGACAGGGGTTTGAGTACCCCCGAAATCAGGGGTGGACACGGACGAAGCGCTGTGTCCTCAAGAATGTCTTCCGTGTGCCGACACCAAGCAAGTAGGACCTAAGTAGACCAATCGCATTGCCGCCAGAGGGTGGCCGTGCTCGTCCAAGGCAGGGGATTCGCGATTCAGATCGGACGAATGCGGTTAATCGACCGGAGTCGGTCGAGCGGCACCACGTTTGGTATCCAGTTCATGCGCCATCGCGCGCATTCACCACGCTTGGAGAAGAACATGGGTAACAAGCCAGCCGACGTCATGGATTATCAGGAGCTTCAAGCGATTACTGCCGCCCTTCATCGGGTACAGGCGGTCATCGAGTTCGACCTGGAAGGAAAGATCCTTCACGCGAACGACAATTTTCTTGATGCGATGGGTTACACCCTGGACGAGTTGAAGGGCCAGCACCATCGCATGTTCTGCGAGCCGGCCTATGCCGCCAGCAGCGACTACAAGGCGTTCTGGAAAAAACTCCGCAGCGGCGAGTTCGTCAGCGGTGAGTACAAACGTCTGGGCAAAGGCGGACGCGAGGTATGGATCAACGCTTCGTACAACCCGGTCATGGACGAGGACGGCAAGCCGATGAAGGTGGTGAAGTTCGCCACCGATATCACCGGCTCGCGCAAGCAGACGGCCGAGTTCAAGGGCAAGGTCGAGGCCATGGACAGGGCGCAGGCGGTGATCGAGTTCGCCCTCGACGGTACTGTGCTTGTAGCCAACGACAATTTCCTCAAGGCATTGGGCTATCGACTGGACGAAATCCAGGGCAAGCATCACCGGATGTTCTGCGACGCCCACTACGTCGAGAGCCCCGACTACGCCGAGTTCTGGGCCAAGCTCAATCGTGGCGAATACGAAAGCGGACGTTTCCGCCGACTCGCCAAGGATGGCCACGACGTCTGGATCCAGGCGACCTATAACCCGATCTTCGATCTGAACGGACAGGTGTCCAAGGTCGTCAAGTTCGCCACCGACGTCACCGCGCAGGTGGAACTCGAGGAGAGTGTCCGCCGGCGCGCCGAAGAAGACCAGGCGAAGGTGACGCAACTGCTCGAGACCGTGCGGCGGGCCGCGGCCGGTGATCTGACCGGCGAGATCGTGGTCGCCGGGGATCAGCCCATCGACCAGCTCGCTGCCGGCATCAAGGGCATGATGACGGATCTGCGCGGCGTACTGGGCCAGGTCGTGGAATCCGTCGGGTCCTTCAGCACGACGTCGAGCGATATCTCGACCCGCGCCAACAGTGTTGCGAGCGGCACGCAGTTGCTCGGCGCCACGGTGGAGGAGATGAATGCCTCGATCGAGGAGCTGACCGCATCGATCGCCTCCATCGCCGAGAATTCCCGCAGTGCCGATCAGCTGGCGAAGGACACCCAGCAGGAAGCCGGGCGCGGGGTGCAGGCCATCGACCGCTCGGTCGAGGCGATGGATCTCATCAACAAGTCGTCCGAAGACATCAGCGAGATCGTCAAGGTCATCAGCGAGATCGCCAGCCAGACGAACCTGCTGGCCTTCAACGCGGCGATCGAAGCGGCGCGGGCCGGCGAACATGGGCTCGGCTTTTCGGTGGTGGCCGACGAAGTGCGCAAGCTGGCCGAACGTTCCTCCCAGGCCACCAAGGAAATCTCCAAGCTCATCAACGAGTCGGTGAAGCGGGTCGCCCAGGGCAGCGAGACGTCCAAGCAGGCCGGCGAGGCGTTCCAGAAAATCGTGCAGGGCGTCAGCCGGACCACGCAGGCGATTTCCGAAATTTCGCTCGGCGCGGACGAACAGCTGGTGGCTGCGCGCGAAGTCAGCACGGCGATTCAGCAGGTGGCCGAGGAATCCGAGAAGTCGGCGGCAGCATGCGATGCGATCGCCCGTTCCACCACCTTGCTGCAAAAGGGCGCGGGCGAACTGAACACGACCGTCAGCCGCTTCGTGGTCTGACATGGACGTGGCCGCCCTCATCGATGCCGAGGTCGATCAAGGCACCCGGCGTGCCTTGTTCGCCCGGGTGCGCCAGCACACCGGTATCGCCATGCCGGACCGGAAATGGGCGCTGCTGCACGGGCGGTTGCGGCGGCGCCTGCAGGCACTGTCGATCGGAGACTATCGCGATTACCTGTCGCTGCTCGAGTCCAGTGACGACGAAGTGGCGCGTTTTGTCGATCTCGTCACCACGAACGAGACGTCGTTCTTCCGCACGCCACGCATCTGGGAGTACCTGCAGCGGAGCTTCCTGCCGGCGTGGGTGGCGCAGCATGGCGCCGCGCCGCTGCGGGTCTGGTCGGCGGCTTCCTCGAGCGGTGAGGAGGTCTATTCGCTCGCGATGACGTTCGAGGAATTCCGGCGGACCCATCCCGTCTTCCGCTGGCGGATCGTGGCCACGGACATCTCCCAGGCGATGGTGCAGGCGGCACAGTCGGGCCAGTATTCGGGTCGCAACGCCGACGCCTTCCAGCGGCTGCATCCGGACATGGCAGCGCGGTACTTCGAAAGCGTCGACGACAAGCTCTGCGCGCGGGCATCACTGCGGGCCGGCATTTCGTTCCGCCAGCACAATCTGTTTCGCGCGTTGATCGAGCCCGACCGCTTCGACCTCGTCCTGTTACGCAACGTGCTCATCTATTTCGACGAGGCGGACCAGCAGCGCGTGCTGGAGCTGGCGCGAAGCCGCATGGCCGCGGAGGGCACGCTCATCATCGGCGAGTCCGAATCGCTGGGTCGGCTTGCCACGGGGTTCGTCTTCCATGAGCCGCTGATCTACCGGAATGGGGGAGATCATGCCCGGCACGGATGAGATCCAGGTACACATGTGCAAGGTGGCGGTCGGTCGGCCGGGCGACGTCCTGCGCGCTACCCTCGGGTCGTGCGTCGGTATCGGGTTTCTCTGGCGCGACGGCGGCATGTGCGGGCTGGCCCATTGCCTGCTGCCGTCGACGTCGGCAAGCCCGCTGCACATCGGTGCCAAATACGTCACGGAGGCTTTGCCTTCGTTGCTCACCTTGATGCGGCTCCAGCCCCGGCATTACCGGGCGGTGGATGCCGTCATCGCGGGCGGCGCCTCGATGGTCGAGCGGATCAGCGCGCCGTTCCACGAGGCCATCGGCGACGCCAACGCCAAGGCAGCCCGTGACGGGCTGGCGCGCCTGGGCATTCGCCTGGTCGCCGATGACACCGGCGGCAAACACGGGCGCCAGATCACGATCGATTGCGCCAACTACACATCATCAGTTCGATTCATTGACCGGCCTACCTGAGGGGACGATGCCATGACGGGCTTGCACGAAGAACACACGGCGAAGGGCTCGTTCGAGCTCTACGGGTCCTTCCGCCTTGGCGGCATGGAGCTGGCGATGGCGGTGTCGTCGCTGCAGGAAGTGGTGAATTTTCCGCAGGACATCACCCATGTCCCGCTGGCACCCAGCTATGCGCTGGGTTTGTTCAACCTCCGCGGCGAGCTCATCCCGATCATCGACCTGGGGGGGGTACTGGGCCTGACCGGAGCGGTTCCGCACACCGAGGCCAAGGTGGCGATCGTCGACAGCGGTGATTGCAAGTTCGGGCTGGTTTTCGACGATACCAGCGAGATCCTGCGCGTCTTCGACGGCCATCGCGTGTCGTTCGAGCGCAGCGATTCGGCATCCCGCACGGTGTCGGGCGTGGTCAAGCTCGACGGCGGCGATCGGCTCCTGCAGATACTGTCGCTGGATGCCATCGCGGTCTTGCCGGGCTTGCCGCGCCTGACCAGCGATCGCACGGCGATGGCGCATCGCCAGTCCAGCCGGCAGGGGCAGCGTCGTCAGGTCGTGACGTTCCGGGTCAGGGATACGCATCTGGCGCTGCCGATGATGGCCATTCACGAGATCATCCGGGTTCCGGAACTGCAGCCGTCGGTGCTGGGCAGCGAGTTCTGCCTCGGCCTGGTGAATCTTCGGGGGCAGACCGTGCCGGTGATCGACTTTTCCCGGTTGCTGGCATGCGGGCCATCCGCCCAGGCACCCGCGCAGTCGCAGGATGACCAGCGCATCATCGTCATCCAGCGCGGCAGCATGTACTTCGGGCTGCTGGTCGACGCGGTGGAGAGCATCCACAACTACTGGCCGGACGACGTACTGCGCATGCCGCTGTTCCAGGGCACGAGTGCGGGGCTTTTCATGGGCTGCATTCCGCGGGACGGCGTGGACAGCCTGATCCTGGTCGACAACGACGCGCTCAGCCGGATGGATGTGATCGTGGACATCACGGACGGGCACCGCGCGCTGTATACGGCCAGCGAGGAGACGTCCGCATCCCAGAAGCATGCCGGGGCGCGGCAGACCTATGTCACCTTCCGCCTGCAGCATCTGGTCGGCTTGCCGATTTCCCAATTGCGGGAAGTCATGGATTTTCCGGCCGATGGCGTACGCCCACCGGGCGCGCCCGAACACGTGGCCTGCATGCTCAACCTTCGCCGCCGCATGATTCCGATCATCGATCTGCGCTCCCTGTATGGCATGCCGCCGCATGGCGACGTGGCCGGCCAGAAAGTCATGGTGGTCGAGCACGATGGCGAGTGCATCGGGCTGACGGTCGATGCCGTGGAGAGCATCGTCGCCATCGAAGCAGCCGATCGCATGCCGGTGCCGCGCATCCTGCACGACCAGACCGGGCATACGCTGCAGCATGATGTTGCCGAGGTCGCGGACCTGCCGGACAAGCGCACTCTCATGCTGATGGACGGGCACGCGCTCGCGGCGAGGTTTGTCCGGAGCGAACAAGCGGCTGCATGAAAAGTTGATGGCGGGCGGCCCGTTTCAGGGCCTGTGTCGATGTCACCGCACGGCGAACGATTGGTCCCTGGCCTTGCCCGGAGCCGTGACCGGCTCCGGCACGCGTTGGGTACGGCGTGACCTGGCTCGAACGGGACGTGGAGCGCCCGGATCGGGACCATGCTTACGGTAACCGACTGAACTGACGGTATGGCCGGCCAAGCGACGCATGCCGGCGGTCTGGCCATGCCGACAGTGAGGGCGCCGGCTCACCGGCATGAAACCGCAACGGTTCGGGAAGTCACCTCGAGGTGGTTCGTGGACGCACTTGGGGTACTCTTTGCATGGTTGATACAGGCCAGTGCCTGGCACGGATGGGTATTTGGTGGCGAGCAGTGTGCGCCCCAAGTGACTGTGCACCGCATCCACGCGGGGGATTCATGGATAGACGATCGCGGCTCTTTTCACTGCTCGCTGGTGTAACCATGACATGGCTGGTAATCGCCATGTCAGGATGCCAGTTCGGCCATCATGCGCCCAGCGTGTTTGAGCGCGCTCAAGGTGTTCGCCAGGCTATTCGCGCGGGTCAATACGGCAAGGCGGAACGGGCGCTGCATGCCGCACTTGCGCAAAGTCGAGTGGGGCGCTGGCACTTCGCGCCTTTCGCGGCGTTCATCGACTATGTCGCGGCCCCATACGACAAGACATTTGAAGATCGCCTGGATGCCTGGGTCGAACAGGACCCCGCCGATGCGCTGCCACGCCTGGTCCGCGCCAATTACCATTACAACCGCGGCTGGTGGATTCGTGGATACCGATTTGCCGGCGAGGTCGGCAAGGCCCATTCAGTGGCCTTCCAGCAGGAGCTCGATCTGGCCCAGCAGGATATCGATCGCGTCATCCAGCGTGCTCCGGACAATCCCTACGCCCGCTATCTGGCGTTGTTGATTCTAAAAGCCACCGGGGACAACCAGGTCCAGCTGCGTGTCTTCAGGCAGGCTATTGCGCGGTTTCCGAACTACTACCCGCTGTATCTGGTTCGCCTGGACAGCCTGCAGCCCAAATGGGGCGGCTCGGTCGAAGCCATGAAAGCGTTCGTGCATCGCTACGCTGGGGCCGCGCCTGCCGGCTCGTCGTTGAAGATGCTGAACCTGGCGCTTTATGCCCGCCTCATGAGTTTCGCCACGCAGCTTCAATGCGATGCCACAGCCGGCATCGATGGACGCACTTGTTTCGACCAGGCCATGGCGAGCATCGCCGATGAGGCGCTTGCGCAGTCCGCGCTCAGGGCGATCCACACGTTTGCACGACGCAAGGATGTCGATGGCGTTGTGGAAATCGAAGCGAACCTCAACAGGATGGTGATGACGCCGGGTGGCGAGAAGTTTGCTGTCCGATTCCTGCAGGCGGCGGCCGATGCGCTTCATAGCAGTACTGAGCTTCTCTCCGGCAAGACCACGGGTAACAACTATGCCGTGGACAAGGTGGTGTCGCTGATCTGGTACCGCCAGGGCAACGTCGCCAATGCATTGACATGGGACAAGCGGGCTCTCGCGGATCTGAGCAACACCCACTTTGCCGATCCGTTGCAGGCCCGAGCGGCCAAGGCTTCGATTTACCGTGACATGCTCTCGATCATGAACCGGTCGAGAAACTACGCCGAAGTGGCTGCCGATGGTGAAAAGCTCGCGCGACTTATGGGTGGCTACGGCGCCGCGCCCGCATTCGAACGCGTGGTCTGCGCGGCACAGCTCCGTCTGAAGCAGTACAACCGTGCGTTACGTGTGTGTACTGCCATCATCGATGCCAGTGAGGACTGGCAGGCCCGTTTCTTCCGTGCGCAGGTTTATGACGCACTGAATCGCGACAAGCTGGCGATCGACGACTATCAGGCTGTGGCCGATTCGTCGGCGGCCATGCAATTCAGAACCTACGCGGCCATCGCCATTTCAGTGATCTACGACAAGCGGCACAGGATCAAGGATGCCCTGGACACATTGAACGGGTTCGCGTCCCTGTTCACTCCGCAACATTTCGGCATCACTTCTGAAGACCTGGCACCGTATTACAACAATCTTTGCTACAACAAGATGCAGCTCGGCTTGTTCAGAGCCGCTCTCGCCGATTGCAACACCTCCTTGCGCTATGGCGATATTCCCGATGCCGTCGCCAAACAGCAACAACTGCTGCGCCGCTTGGGTGCGGTGTCCGCATCACACGCGTCTTCGGGGAAGGCAGCGGCGGGCGCTAAGTAAGTATCCCCGGCATTGCCGGGAGATACTTACCCCCTCGGCAGGTACGATAACGAGGCTGGCATGTTGCGATCGGAGATGGCCAGCACCGCCATGCGCAGTTGGCCTGCCTGGCACGAGCAGCATCCCGCCTCGCTTACACCGTGAAGTGTCGCGGCTTGAATTCGGAGCATTGGACGCAGGCGCAATTCGTGGAGCTCCATGGGCGCCGATTGTCTCTTTCTGCGATTGAAGCCCATACAAATTAATTGAGTGCAATTTCAATGGGCGAGGGCTGCCTGCGAATGACACGAAACGCTTTACTTGGGCGGAGTTCCCATGCCGCTAGCTGCTTGCCTTGCCAGTCGACTTGTTTGCTCATCGCCCGCCGGGGCGGTGTCACAGGCTTGTGCCTGGGTTTCCTCGCCATGCACCTGTTCAGCCCTTTCCGCGATGCATGGGGTGTGATGCATGGGAGTGTGCGGCATGGAGGCGTGCGGCGATGAAGAGACTGCAGGTTTGCTGCGCACTGGCGTTTCTGGTCCTGTTCGCGACGGTCGTACCCTTGCGGGCACGTGCCGGTTCGACGGTGCCGCATGCAGGCAAGGAACCCGCCGTGGCCGGGGTGAAGTTACCGGCGGACGTGGATATCTATGCGCGTGCCAGGCTTGGCGATGGAGAGTGGTGCCTGGTAGGCGCCAAGTCCGATCGGGACGGCATGGACGAGCGGCCTGTCGTTTATCTGATCGGCGCCGGCAGCCGGCTCGTCTGGCACCGGCAGTTGCCTATACCGAAGGACTATTACCAGGGCAGGGCCACCCATTGCGTGGCGTCGCGCCGCATGCTCTACGTGCTGGTCCAGATGGATACGGACTCGGAGCAGTCCACCTCGCAGACCGTGCTCCGTGCGGTGCAGTTGAGGAGAAAGTGCGGTGCCACCGTGGCTTCGAAGGATCTTGATGTGCCAGGCGTTGCCGCTGCCTATACGGCATGGGTCGACGAGGGTGGCGGGAACTTCGCTCTGGCGGGAGGCAAGCTGGTCGTCAAGGGACAGTACGACCTGATGTCCGAGCGGGACCATCCCACGGGCAAGGCGCCGACGCCATTCAGGATTGAACTTCCATCGAGTCTGGGAAGCAGGGGAGGTGCGCGGTGAGCGCCAGCGGGCACGCGCACCAGGTGCTGATCGGATACAGAGCCACGCGCAGGCCTCTGGTCCGGTAAACAGGTTTCGCCCAGCGACGAACCCTTGCCCCAGCCGGACTCCGCGGTCTTCACGCCGTCGCCGATCGACCGCTAGGCTTTCGGCACGTGGCCCATGCATTACCGCTGCCTTCAACGACGAAGGGCCCGACAGTGTCGGGCCCTTCGCAGGTATTGAGTTGGTGGGCGGTACAAGGATCGAACTTGTGACATCTGCCGTGTGAGGCAGTGCTCATCGACGATCGGAACGGTTTCGTGATTTCCCGATTTCAGGGGAGGGCTGTATAGGCCCAGGCCGGAGCATAGTAGGGCATGCCATCTGCCCTTACAGGCAGGAACCTATCAAATGCCATGCTGAGATGGATTTCCATCCCGCGTCCGGTACGCATGGTCGTGACGAGTTCATGTGAGCCTTTATAGGGCGGTGGCTGACGATCAATGGAACGGATCTGCCCAAAACGATCGAGTCCCATGGCATGCCAACTGTCCTTGGCCCTGCGGAATCGCACGATGGGGTCGAAGAGATTTGTCAGGCCGTATTCACGGTCCAGGGGTGTCTTGCCAGGCTTGAAAAGCCATGGAGCAGGGGCGCCGTCAGCGGTCACGTCTGCAACGCCCGAGATCATCAGAAGCCGATAGACCGCGTGCCTTTTGGCGATCATTGCGGCATAGCCCGCACCTTGAGAGTGCCCGGCAACGCTCACGAGCGACCAGTCGATGCCCGGGCCCGAGAGAAATCGTCCCCAGCCTTCGGTCGGATATCGTCTGTGCAGGTAATTCAGCAAACCTTTCAGCCTGGGCTCAATAGCATCCGCCTTGGCAACCGAGATGAGCGGCGAGGTATCCCGGCCGGTCAGCATTTCCTCCCGTACCTTCCCGGTGCAATCCGGATCCGGCGACGTCTTGCAGATCTGTGCAATTGCCGTGTTATTGGGATAGGCGATCGAAACCGCGTTGTATCCGCGCCCTGCAGCAAAAAGCACGATGTCTTTCGTCATTTCAGGGGAGGTGCCCGTCCCGTCGATGAAGAGAAACAAGCGACCCTTGCGCTGGCCGGGTGCATCCGTGACGACCGAGATGTTGCTGTCGACGTTGCCCGTGATCTTGTTGGGGGGTTGGTGGGCCGCGGGGTCGACGACGGAAACGCTGATTTCATGTTCGACCAGCGGCTGGGAGCTGGCAGGAGACGCTGATTGTGCCGTCGATGAGCTGGCGAGGAGCAGGATGATGGCCGGGATTCGTGCCGCGGCGCCGTGAGGCCACACTTTTTCGACACGTCTGATCAGGTGGCGCAATGTCATGTTCATCGAAGGTATGAAAATCCATCCATGCGATATGGACGTTTGTCGGTGCGACGGGTAGGCCGTGTGCCTCGCGTCTGGCGGGAGAGGCGAAGGCGAGGATGCACGATGGTGTCTGAACCGGGGCCACCGGCTTATCGCAGAGCACTCCCTTGCGGATTGCCACGCCAATGGCGGCCGTCAACGGGTTTGCATGTGGATCAGACCGTGCGAGTTCGACCCTGCGTCGGAAGGGGCGTTGATATGGCGCACCATACCCTGCGCCACGGTGGTAATGGCGAGGGCATGGACTGATTTCGAGCGCTGCATTGCCATCGCCAAAGCCGGCAAGTTACCCACATCCCAGAGGTATATCGACGGGCTTTGACCGCGCCCCGCACGACACGGTGTGCGGGGCGCAGAGCAAAGGTCGCTGACCCGAAGCGGCTGTTCATTGAGTGTCATCACGCCGGGCCAGGTTGAACCTGCACGACGGTAGGGGTGTATCCGTTGCCCGCCAGCGTTGGTTTCGCAAGCTGGCCCGGCGCGTCATTTTCAGCAGGTTGCCGATTTTCAGATGATCAGCCGGCTTTGCTCACCGAGCCAAGATGCGACTCGATTTCCACACCGGACTTCCGCAGGATGTTCCCGACGGCGCAGGCCTTGTCTGCGCGGGCAACCAGCGCTTCCACTCCAGCGATCTGCTCCTCGGTAGCACTGTCGGTAACCGTGACCTTGGCCGTGTGCTTCAGGCGGATGGTGTCGTCACTCTCCACCGCATGCGTGGCCACCGCCAGGTCCGCCACGGGCACCTTGCGGCTTTCCAGGATGGCAGTCAGTGTGGCGATGAAGCAGGCCGCCGCTGATGAAGCCAGCAGTTCCTTCGGACCCGCTCCGGTACCGCTGCCACCCAGCGCGGCGGGGATGCTGATCGGCACGTCAAAGCCGTTGCCCTTGATCAGCCCGAGGCCCTTGAAGCCGTTCTGCCAGCCCAGGTCCAGATTGAATTCACTTGTTGCCATGGAGAGATCCTCACGTGGTTTGAAATGGTCGATGGCGGGGCAGCGGGGTACCGCTCCACGATTGATTCAGGCGGCCTTGCTCAGGAAACGCTCGGCGTCGAGCGCGGCCATGCAGCCGAAGCCTGCTGATGTGATGGCCTGGCGGTAATGCTGGTCGGCCACATCGCCAGCGGCGAACACGCCCGGCACCGTGGTCTGAGTGGCATTGCCGTCCAAGCCTGACTGGATGGTCAGGTAGCCGTTGTTCATGGCCAGTTGGTCTTCGAACAGGCGGGTGTTGGGGGTGTGTCCGATAGCCACGAAGAAGCCGTGGACCTTCAGATCCTGGGCACTGCCGTCCAATACCGACTTGACCCGAAGGCCGGTCACGCCGGCCTCGGTGCCCAGCACGTCGTCCACCACGTGGTGCCACACCGGTACGATCTTGCCGGTGTCGATCCTGGCCTGCAGCTTGTCCTGCATGATCTTCTCGGCGTGCAGGGTGTCGCGGCGGTGGATCAGGTAGACCTTGTTGGCGATGTTGGCGAGGTACAACGCTTCTTCCACGGCGGTGTTGCCGCCGCCGACCACGGCCACATCCTGGTCGCGGTAGAAGAAGCCGTCGCAGGTCGCGCAGGCCGACACGCCCCGTCCCTTGAACGCTTCTTCCGACGCCAGCCCCAGATACCTGGCCGTGGCGCCGGTGGCGATGATCAGCGCATCGCAGGTGTACTCGCTCGAGTCGCCGCACAGCTTGAAGGGTCGCCGGGAGACATCGGCGGTGTGGATGTGGTCGAACACGACCTCGGTCTGGAAGCGCTCGGCGTGGGCTTGCATGCGCGCCATCAGGTCCGGCCCCATCAAGCCATCGGCGTCGCCCGGCCAGTTGTCCACTTCGGTGGTGGTCATCAGCTGGCCACCCTGTTGCAGGCCGGTGATCACCACGGGCTTGAGGTTGGCGCGCGCGGCATAGACAGCAGCAGTCCATCCGGCCGGGCCGGAGCCCAGGATGATCAGGCGATGATGGACGGCGTCCATCAGACCAGGTGCCTCATCACCAGTTGGCTGAGTCGGCTCTTGTCCGCCAGACCGGTGTGGCTGTCGACGACCTGACCGTCCTTGACCACCACGATGGTGGGGATCGAGCGGATTCCGAACCGTGCCGCCAGCCTGGGTTGCGCATCGATGTCGACCTCGGCGAAGTGCGCCACCGACTTCAACTGATTGGCGACGTCCGTGAAGATCGGCAGGATCATCGAGCATGGCCTGCACCAGCCGGCCCAGAAGCGGATCACGTGGGTACCGGGTGCCTTGGCGATGGCGGTGTCGAAATTGTCTTCGGTGAGCGAGGTAGTCATTCGGAGTCCTTGTTGGGGAAGGGGGCAGTTAGGCCGCACTGGCGACTTCGTCGGCACAGCGGCCGCCATGGCGCGCGCGTTCCGCCGCGCAGTCGCGCCGGTCCAGCCAGCCACTGACCAGGACCAGCAACACGCTTACCGCCACCACGGCAGCGGCCGCAGGGCCTGTGGCCATGACACCCGAGCGCGCCACGACGATGCCGCCGGCCCAGGCACCCAAGGCGATGCCGGCATTGAAGGCGGAGATGTTCATGCTGGAAGACGCATCCAGCGAGGTCGGCGCCAGGCGCTTCGCCTGCTGCACGACATAGAGCTGAAGCACCGGGATCGAACCGAAGGCCACCGCCCCCCACACCATCACCACGGGCACCATCGCGTAGGGATGCGGTGCCACCAACGACAGCAGGCTCAGCATCAGGGTGAGCACGGCCAGAATGCCGAAGATGGTCGGCACGGCGCCCTTGCGATCAGCCAGCTTGGCACACCACATGTTGCCCACCGTCACCGCCGCGCCGTAGGCCACCAGCACCGCGCCGACCTGGTTCTGGCTGAAGCCGGTCACGCGCTGCAGGATGTCGGAGAGGAAGGTGAAGGCAATGAACGCACCGCCATAACCGATGCATGTAATCGCGAACACCAGCACCAGGCGCGGCACCAGCACCACCTTGAACTGGTCACGGATATGGGCCGGCGCCGGGCGCTCGATATTCTTGGGCAGGAACAGCATGATCACGAGTGCGGCCAGCGCACCGACCACCGACACCATCAGAAATGCTGCGCGCCAGCCCATCGCCTCGGTGATGAAGGCGCCCAGCGGCACGCCGGATACCAGTGCGATGGTCAGGCCGGAGAACATGATGGCGATCGCTTCACCGGCTCGCGCCTTGGGGACCAGGCTGGCGGCGACCACGGTGGCCATTGAATAGAACACACCTTGCACCGCACCGGCGAGTGCGCGTGAAACCAGCAGCGTTGCGAAGTCGGGGGCGAAGTAGGCCACCAGGTTGCCCACCACGAAGACGCCCATCAGACCCGCGGCGAGCCAGCGGCGGTCCATCCGTCCGGTCAGCGCGGTCAACAGTGGTGCCGCCACGGCGACAGCCACCGCATACACGCTCACGATCATGCCGGCCCTGGGCAAAGACACCTGCATGTCGGTGGCAATGGCCGGAAGAATGCCCACCACGATGAACTCCGCCATGCCGATGGCCAGTGCAGCCATGGCCAAGGCCAACAAGCCAAGGGGGATACGAGGAGTGGGCGCCTGCCCGGGTAGTGCAGTGGTCATGGGAACGTTATTTATGGAATGAGCGATCCATAAATTACCTGCGATCGGCGCGTTGTCAATGACTTCTGGATCAAATATTCTATAAGTCGTTCATTCCGCTGGATCTCCGCATGGCTCGCACAGGACGCCCACGCACATTCGACCGCGATGCCGCGGTGGAAAAGGCGATGCTGCTGTTCTGGGAGCGCGGCTTCGAAGCGACCACGCTGTCGGAGCTGCGGTCAGCCTTGGGGGATCTCTCGGCAGCAAGCTTCTACGCAGCATTCGGCTGCAAGGAAAACCTCTTCAGCGAATGTCTGGCGCTTTACATGCGGACCTGCGGTGAGCTGGCCGAACGTCTGCATGTCCGGCCCGACGGACCGCGCGAGGCCATGCGCGCCATGCTGCATCAGGCCATCGACACCCAGACCTCCAAGGACACGCCAAGCGGGTGCATGGCGGTGCTCTCTGGCTTCAATTGCTTTGGCGACAACAGTCGCGTCGAGCAGGAAGTTGCCCAGGCACGGCGCATCACCGGCGCAGCCATCGTCGAATGTGTCATGGCCGGCATGGAAACCGGCGAACTGCCGACGGGCACCGATTGCGCCGCGCTGGCATTGACCATCGATAGCTTCCTCAAGGGCGTGGCGATCCAGAGTCGCGATGGCGCAACCGCCGACACTCTGCACAAGGGGGCGGAGCTGCTCATGCGCCTGTGGGGTCCTTGTGCCCCGAGCACCTGATCCTTCCCGTTGACCCCATCCGCCGAGTTTCCCCATGAAAGATGCGATCCTGTTCTGCCTGTTCACGGGCGTGATATCCACCCTGGTTCTGGATATCTGGGTACGCATAGCGCGCCTGGCCACCGGTATTGAACCAACCGATTGGGGCATGGTGGGCCGCTGGCTTCGCGGCATCCCGACCGGCCATCTGGTTCTCGATGGCAGCAGCCCCTCGCCGCCGACCGGCGGTGAACTTGCACTGGGCTGGGCCTTTCACTACGTCATTGGCATCGCTTACGCGGTATTGATTCTGCTGATCTGGGGCATCGGCTTCGTGGGCGCGCCGACCGTGTGGCCAGTGGTCTTCATCGGTGTGGTGGTCAGCACACTGGCCGGGCTGATGATCCTGATGCCGGGGCTGGGGGCAGGCCTGATGGGCGCCAGACTGCCCAATCAGGGCGCGATGATTGCGTACCTGATCGTGGCTCATTCAGTCTACGCGCTGGGGTTGTATGGCGCGGCACTCTGGCTCAGCGCAAAGGTGTGAGTTGCACTGCGCTTCGCGATAGACCACCCGCGTCACACCGGTAACACCACCCAGGTGGAGTGCGCACTTGCGCCCGGCAGGGACTTCCTCAAGCAGGTGTGGGGGCCATCGCAATGGGTTGCGGCGCACTTGCACAAGCTGACCCATTCACGGGTCGCCTATGACCGATTGCTTGCCCTCGATGGACGCTGCGGTCGTCCAAAAAATAGCGAGCGGATGGCATGCGGGTGCATCACGGAGCAGGACAGCAGGACAGCACGACAGTCGTGCCGCATGCGTTCTGCAAGCAGTACGCCTGTTACGGCGCAGGTGTGCTGATCCGATGCGCCGGCCATTGCCGCTTTGCCTTGTCTGTGGGGTGAGCCGCACATCGCGCGCTTGACGCACAAAAAAGCCCGACTCGGCGGGAATCGGGCTCTTCCGTAACTGCTTGTTTCTTGAAACAAGTGGTGGGCGGTACAAGGATCGAACTTGTGACACCTGCCGTGTGAAGGCAGTGCTCTACCGCTGAGCTAACCGCCCGCCGAGAGCGCGCAAATATACGGGGTGGCGGGGCACAGGTCAACAGGAAGATGTGCCGGATGATCTGTATCCGGTGCCGGGTTGCTAGAATGCCGCTTTGCCTGCGGCCGAACCTGTCAAACTTATCATGCACCTCGACCTCGCACACCTACTGCAATCGCTGGAGCAGTTCCAGCTGACGTCCTGGAAGGTGGTCGGCTTTGCCGGCACGCTGATGTTCACCAGCCGCTGGTTCGTGCAGCTTTACTACACGCGCAAGCACAAGCGGGTGGTGATGCCGCTGGCATTCTGGGTGCTGTCGGTGATCGGCAGCGCGCTGCTGCTGACCTACTTCATTTTCGGCAAGAACGACTCGGTGGGCATCCTGTCCAATTTCTTCCCGGTGTTCGTGTCGGTCTACAACCTGGTCGTGCACCTGCGCCACAAGAAGAACAGCATCACCGGCGACCTGTCGAGCTGATGCTGGCCGGCCGCGACGCCGGTATCGGCGTCAGTCCGGGTCGTAGTCGAGGTTGGATGCCAGCCAGCGCTCGGCCTGTTCGCGGCTCCAGCCCTTGCGGCGCGCGTAGTCCTCGACCTGCTCGCGGCTGAGCCGGCCCACCACGAAGTACTGGCTGCCGGGGTGCGCGAAGTACCAGCCGGAAACCGCGGCGGCGGGATACATCGAGAACCCTTCGGTCAGCGTGATGCCGGCGTTCGCGGTGGCGTCGAGCAGCTGGAACAGGGTGGCTTTCTCGGTGTGGTCGGGGCAGGCCGGGTAGCCGGGTGCGGGACGGATGCCACGGTAGCTCTCGTCGATCAGGGCGTCGTTGTCCAGTGCCTCGTCCGGGGCGTAGCCCCAGAATTCGCGGCGCACGCGCTCGTGCATGCGCTCGGCGAAGGCTTCGGCCAGGCGGTCGGCCAGTGCCTTCAGCAGGATCGCCGAATAGTCGTCGTGGGCGGCCTCGAGGCGCGCCACGTGTTCCTCGATGCCGATGCCGGCAGTGACGGCGAAACCGCCGATCCAGTCGGGCCTGCCGCTGTCGCCGGGGGCGATGAAGTCGCTGAGGCAGAAGTCCGGCCGTTCGACCGGCTTGTCGGCCTGCTGGCGCAGGTGATGCAGGGTGGCCAGATGCTGCGAGCGTGACGGGTCGGCATAAATCTCGACGTCGTCGCCGTTGCCGGAGGCGGGCCAGAAGCCGATGACCGCGCGGGCGCGCAGCCAACGTTCCGCGATGATGCGGTCGAGCATCTTCTGCGCATCGTCGAACAGTTCGGTCGCCTGCGGTCCGACGATGTCGTCGTCGAGGATCGCCGGGTAGCGGCCGGCCAGTTCCCAGGCCTGGAAGAACGGAGTCCAGTCGATGTACCTGCGCAGTTCGGACAGGTCGTAGTCGTCGAAAACGGTGAGCCCCGGCCTGGCCGGCTGCGGTGGCTGATAGTCGGCCCAGTCGCAGCTGAAGCGCTGGGCACGGGCCTTTGCGAGCGTCACCAGCTGCTTGCCGGGACCGCGCTGGCGATGGCGTTCGCGGATCTCGGCGTAGTCGCTGCGGATCTTCGCCATGAACGCATCGACCAGGTCTTTGCTGACCAGCGACTGCGCCACACCGACGGCGCGCGAGGCGTCCTTCACCCAGACCGTGGGCGATTGGTAGTGCGGCTCGATCTTCAGCGCGGTGTGCGCGCGTGAGGTGGTGGCACCTCCGATCAGCAGCGGAATGCGGAAATCCTGGCGCTGCATCTCGCGCGCCACCTGGCTCATTTCCTCCAGCGACGGCGTGATCAGGCCGGACAGGCCGATCATGTCGGCGCCTTCGTCGCGGGCGGTGTCGAGGATCTTCTGCGCGGGCACCATTACGCCAAGATCGATCACCTCGAAGTTGTTGCAGCGGAGTACCACGCCGACGATGTTCTTGCCGATGTCGTGCACGTCACCCTTGACCGTGGCCATGACGATCTTGCCGTTGCTCCTGCCGCTGTCGCCGGTGCGCGCCTTCTCGGCCTCGATGTAGGGCAGCAGGTAGGCCACCGCCTTCTTCATCACGCGGGCCGATTTCACCACCTGCGGCAGGAACATCTTGCCGGCACCGAACAGGTCGCCAACGATATTCATGCCGGCCATCAGCGGGCCTTCGATCACGTCCAGCGGACGTGTCGATGCCTGGCGTGCGGCCTCGGTGTCTTCTTCCACGTACTGGTCGATGCCGTGGACGAGGGCGTGGGCCAGCCGTTCCTGCACGGGCTTTTCGCGCCATGCCAGGGTCTCGACGGTCACCTCGCCCTTTTTCGCGCGGAAGTTGTCGGCGATCGCCAGCAGGCGCTCGGTGGCGTCGGGGCGTCGGTTCAGCACCACGTCCTCAACGCGTTCGCGCAGTTCGGCGTCCAGGTCGTCGTAGATCGCCAGCGCGCCGGCGTTGACGATACCCATGTCCATGCCGGCGGCGATGGCGTGGTACAGGAATACCGAATGGATCGCCTCGCGCACGGTGTCGTTGCCGCGGAACGAGAACGACACGTTGGACACGCCGCCGGAGACATGGCTGTACGGGAAGCGTCGCTTCAGCTCGCGGGTGGCTTCGATGAAGTCCACCGCATAGTTGTCGTGCTCCTCGATGCCGGTGGCGATGGCGAAGATGTTGGGGTCGAAGACGATGTCCTCGGGCGGGAAGTCCAGCGTGCCGGTGAGCAGCTCGTAGGCGCGCGTGCAGATCGCCACCTTGCGCTCGCAGGTGTCGGCCTGGCCCTTTTCGTCGAAGGCCATCACCACCGCGGCGGCGCCGTACTGGCGCACCATCCGCGCGTGCTGAAGGAAGGCTTCCTCGCCTTCCTTGAGCGAAATGGAGTTGACGATGCCTTTGCCTTGCAGGCAGCGCAGGCCGGCCTCGATCACGCTCCACTTGGACGAGTCCACCATGACCGGCACGCGGGCGATGTCGGGCTCGGCGGCGATCAGGTTGAGGAAGCGCGTCATCGCCGCCTCGGAGTCGATCAGGCCCTCGTCCATGTTGACGTCGATGATCTGCGCGCCGTTCTCGACCTGGTGCCGCGCCACCTCCACGGCTTCCTCGTAGCGGTTTTCCTTGATCAGTTTGCGGAACTTGGCCGAACCGGTGACGTTGGTGCGCTCACCGACATTGACGAAGTTGAGGTCGGGCGTGATGACCAGCGGTTCGAGGCCGGACAGGCGGGTGTAGCGGGTGGTCATCGATTCAGGCGGCTTCGGCTTGGGTGGAGGAAAGCGGGCGTGGCGGCAGCGAACGGACCGCCTCGGCAATCGCGCGGATGTGCGCGGGCGTGGTGCCGCAGCAGCCGCCGACCAGGTTCAGCAGGCCGTCGCGGGCGAAGCCGGCGATCACTTCGGCCATCTGCTCGGGCGTCTCGTCGTATTCGCCGAAGGCGTTCGGCAGGCCGGCGTTGGGGTGGGTGCTGACGTGGCATTCGGCGTTCTGCGCCAGGGTCTGCACGTGCGGACGCAGGTCGGACGCACCCAGTGCGCAGTTGAAGCCCACCGACAGCGGGCGCGCATGACTCACCGAGTACCAGAAGGCTTCGGCGGTCTGCCCGGACAGGGTGCGCCCCGAGCGGTCGGTGATGGTGCCGGAGATCATCACCGGCAGGCGTGCGCCGCGTTCGCGGAACAGCCCGGCCAGGGCGAACAGCGCGGCCTTGGCGTTCAGCGTGTCGAAGATGGTTTCGACCATGATCGTGTCCGCACCGCCATCGATCAGTCCGGCGGCAGCCTCGGTGTAGTTGGCGGCCAGTTCCTCGAAGCTGACATTGCGGAAGCCGGGATCGTTGACGTCCGGCGACAGCGAGGCGGTGCGGCTGGTCGGGCCGAGCACGCCGATCACGAAGCGCGGCCGGTCCGGCGTCCTGGCGCTGAAGGCGTCGGCGGCGGCGCGGGCCAGCCGGGCGCCTTCCCGGTTCAGCTCGGGCACCAGGTGTTCGAGCTGGTAGTCGGCCTGGCTGATCCGCGTGCTGTTGAAGGTGTTGGTCTCGACCAGGTCGGCGCCGGCATCCAGGTAGGCCTCGTGCACGCCGCGGATGATCTCGGGCTGGGTCAGGCTGAGCAGGTCGTTGTTGCCCTTGAGGTCACAGCCCGGGTGGTCGTGGTGGGCCGCATGCTCACCGTCGCGGCCGTGCTCGAAGCGTTCGCCGCGGTAGCCGGACTCGTCCAGCCGGTGGCCCTGCAGCATGGTGCCCATGCCGCCGTCGAGCACCAGGATGCGTTCGCGCAGCGCCTTTTCCAGCAGGGCGACACGTTCGGGATGCAGCCAGGGCAGGGTACTCATCGTGGTGTTCTCACTTCTTCTGGGCCAGCAGGCTGATGACTTCGAAATGCGGCGCCTTGCGCTCGCGACTGAGCCGGGTGACGCTGAACACGTCGAGGTCGGCGGCACGTGCGTAAGCTTCCAGCTCGGCCTGGGTAAAGCCCAGGTTGCGGTGGTCGAATGGTTCCACGGCAGCGCGGTGGTCGTGTTTGCCCAAGGTAACGGCCAGCAGGCGTCCGCCGCTGCGCAGGACGCCTGCGGCTTCGGCGACGGCCCGGGCCGGTTGCTCGGCGTAGGTCAGCGCATGCAGCATCAGCACCAGGTCGAAACGCTGGCGGCCCAGCTCCAGCGCATGCATGTCGCCCTGTATCACCTTCACGTTGGAAAACGGCTTCAGGCGCTGGCTGGCCGCGGCGACCACGCGTTCGCTGGAGTCGACGCATACAATGGAGCGCGCATGCGGGGCCAGCAGCTCGGCGGTGATGCCGTCGCCGGAGGCGATGTCCAGCACGTCGCCGGTTTCCAGCAGCTGCAGCAGCGAGCGGGCCAGGGTTTCCCAGGTGCGGCCGGGTGAGTAGTGGCGTTCCATGTCGCCGGCCACGGTGTCGGCCCAGCCCGCTTCGCGCGCCCGGCTGGCCAGCACCGAGGGCAGTCGGGCTGCGTCCTCGCGCAGCAGGGCGTCGTCGATACTCTCGCGCAGCGAGTGCAGCAGAGCGTGCTGGTGGTTGTCGCCTTCGTTGTTCGCGCGGTAATAGGCGGACACGCCGGCGCGACGGTCGCGCACCAGGTTCGCTTCCTTCAGCTTGGCCAGGTGCGTGGACACGCGCGGTTGGGCCAGGTGCAGCACCGAGGCCAGCTCGGCCACGGTCAATTCCTCGCGTTCAAGCAGGGCGAGCAGGCGTACGCGAGTGGGGTCGGCCAGCAGGCGCAACACGCTGGAGGCGGTGGCCAGATCCACATTGCATCCTTTTATCTCGATAGAGAGATCAATAAGGCTAGGCGGTGGTTGGCTCCACGTCAAGAGCCAAGTTATGTGGGCGCGATGGGTGAGAGGTGACTTTGTAAGCCTATGAGGCTCCGGATTTCTGTCCACGCGCGCCCCTGCTTTCTGCTGCATCCGCACATGGGTCGGACGGGCAGGGACGCTAAAATGGCGGGCTTTCTTACCCCCATTGGAGCTTTCCATGGATTTCAGCTTTACCGAAGACCAGTTGTCGATCCAGGCCATTGCGCGCGATTTTGCGCAGCGACGCATTGCGCCCGTGGCGGCCGAGCTGGACGCCAGGGGCGAGTTCCCGCTGGACAACATCCGCGAGATGGGTCAGCTCGGACTGATGGGCATCGAGGTGCCGCACGAGTACGGCGGTGCGGGCATGGACCCGGTGGCCTATGTGCTGGCTATGATCGAAATTGCCGCGGCCGATGCGGCCACCTCCACCGTGATGTCGGTGAACAATTCGCTGTTCTGCAACGGCATCCTCAAGCACGGCACCGAAGAGCAGAAGCAGAAGTACGTGCGCGCCATCGCCCAGGGTGAGGCGATTGGCGCCTATGCGCTGACCGAGCCGCAGTCCGGTTCGGATGCGTCGGCCATGCATACCCGCGCTGCCAGGAACGAAAACGGTGACTGGGTGATCAACGGCAAGAAGAGCTGGATCACCTCCGGCCCGGTGTGCCGCTACATCGTGCTATTCGCGATCACCACGCCTGGGATCGGTGCCAAAGGCGTGTCGGCCTTCATCATCGACACACAGAAGCCGGGCTTCCATGCGGGCAAGACCGAGCCCAAGCTGGGCATCCGTGCCTCGGCTACCTGCGAGATCGAGCTCAACGAATATGTTTGCTCGAAGGACGACCTGCTGGGCGAGGAGGGCAAGGGCTTCTCCATCGCGATGGGCGTGCTCGACGCCGGTCGCATCGGCATCGCTTCGCAGGCCGTGGGCATCGCGCGCGCCGCCTATGAGGCGACGCTGCAGTGGTCACGCGACCGCAAGGCGTTCGGTCACCCGATCGGCACCTTCCAGATGACCCAGGCCAAGATCGCCGACATGAAGTGCAAGCTCGATGCGGCGACCCTGCTCACCTTGCGCGCGGCCTGGGCCAAGGGCGAGGCAGAAAAGAACGGCGGCCGCTTCGGTACCGAGGCATCGGTGGCCAAGCTCACCGCGTCGGAAGCGGCGATGTGGATTGCTCATCAGGCGGTGCAGATTCACGGCGGCATGGGCTATTCGAAGGAAATGCCGCTGGAACGCTACTTCCGCGACGCCAAGATCACCGAGATCTACGAAGGCACCAGCGAAATCCAGCGCATCGTGATCGCGCGTAACGAAACCGGACTCAGGTGAGCTAGGAGCTGGGCGCGGGAAGTGAGCGGAGAGGAGTGGTCGAGCGCTCACCGCGCGCAGATTTCAAAAAAAGGCCCCGGCACAAGCCGGGGCCTTTTCTGTATGGACAGCTGAATCACGGGGTACCAGGTCACCACGCCGACTCCACGAACCTGCGGGCAACCACTTTCACTCCTCTCGACTCACGCCTGCATTTCAATGCCCGTGTCGTGGATCGGAATCGAACGACTGCATGTTCGTGCCCGATGCCGGCGGTACCTGTTCGTCGCCGTCCAGCTTGTCGCCCAACAGGCGGCGCACCACCACGTAGAACACCGGAATCAGCAGCAGGCCGAACACGGTGGCGAACAGCATGCCGCCGATCACGCCGGTGCCGATGGCATGGCGCGCATTGGCGCCGGCACCGGTGGAGATGAACAGCGGGAACACGCCCAGGATGAACGCTAGCGAGGTCATCAAGATCGGACGCAGTCGCAGGCGCGCGGCCTCGATGACGCCTTCCCGCAGGGTCCGTCCGTGCTGCTGCTGTTCGACCGCGAACTCCACGATCAGGATCGCGTTCTTGGCCGCCAGGCCGATCACCGTGATCAGGCCGATCTTGAAGTAGATGTCGTCGGACAGACCGCGCAGCAGGGTAAACACCACCGTACCAAGCAGGCCCAGCGGCACTACCAGCAACACCGATACCGGGATCGACCAGCTCTCGTAGAGCGCGGCCAGGGCCAGGAACACGATCACTACCGACAGCACCATCAGAAGCGTGGCAGCGTTGCCGGAAATGATTTCCTGGTAGGACTGACCGGTCCAGTCGTAGCCATAACCGTGCGGTAGATCGTTGTTGACGATCTTTTCCATCTCGGTCATGGCCTGGCCCGAGGCAAAACCGGGTGCCGGCGAGCCAACGATCTCCACGGCCGGGTAGCCGTTGTAGCGGGTCAGCGAGGGTGAGGCCATGGTCCAACTGGTATGCACCACGTTGGATATCGGAATCATGGCCGGCGTGCCGTCGCTGTTCGTCTCGGTAGTGCTCGGGGTATAGAAGTGCTGCAACGCGTCCGGGCCCATGCGATACGGCGCATCGGCCTGCAGCATCACCTTCTTGACGCGGCCGCCGTAGGTGAAGTCGTTCACATAGGTCGGTGCCAGCATCAGCCGGATGGCGTTGTAGACATCGCTGACCGACAGACCCATCGACTGAGCCTGCACACGATCCACCTGCAGGTGCAGCTGTGGGGCATCGTTGAGCGAGTTGGGCCGCACCCCGGTCAGCATCTTGTCCTGGGCGGCCTTGGCCAGCAGCAGGTTGCGCGCGTTGGTCAACGCCGCTCGCCCGGCACCGCTACGGTCCTGCAGGTACATGTCGAAGCCACCGAACTGGCCGAGACCCTGCACCGTGGGGATGTTGGCTACGAAGATCCTTGCGCCATTGATCTGGTGCAGTTCCCGGTTCGCCCGTTGTATGAACTGTTCGGCGGTGACGTTGCGCTTGCTCCAGTCCTTGAGCCTGATGAAGGCCATGCCGGCATTTTCGCCCTTGCCGATGAAGCTGAAGCCGGTAACCTGCAGCACGCCCTCGACCGCGGGGTCCTTGCGCAGGATGCCCAGCATCTGCGTCATGACCTGGGTCGTGCGTTCCTTGGTTGCGCCCGGTGGCAGCTGGATCACCGACAAGGCGTAGCCCTGGTCTTCCTCGGGCAGGAAGCTGCCGGGCAGGCGGGTGTATAGATAGCCAGCCAGCACCGAGATCACCACGAACGCCAGCATCCAGCGCGGCGCATGCTTCACCGCATGGCCGACGTGACCGGTATACCGATGGGTGGACCAGGCAAATAGGTCGTTGAACTTGCGGAAGATGAAATTCTTCTTCTTGTGGTGTTCCGGCTGCAGGAAGCTGGCGCACAGAGCCGGCGTGAACGACAGTGCCAGGAAAGCCGAAAAGCCCATCGACAGCGCGATCGTCAGCGCGAACTGCTTGTAGATGATGCCCGAGGCGCCAGGCTGCAGTGCCGATGGCACGAACACCGCCGCCAGCACCACGGTGATCGCCACCACCGCACCGGTGATCTGCCCCATGGCCTTGCGGGTGGCCTCCTTGGGCGACAGGTTTTCCTCGGTCATGATGCGCTCGACGTTCTCGATCACCACGATCGCGTCGTCGACCACGATGCCGATGGCTAGCACCATGCCGAAAAGGGTCAGCTGGTTGATGGTGAAGCCGATCGCGAGCATGCCCAGGAAGGTGCCCAGCAGGGCCACCGGAATCACCAGGGTGGGAATGATGGTGGCGCGGATGTTCTGCAGGAACAGCCACATCACCAGGAACACCAGCGCGATCGCCTCGAACAAGGTCTGCACCACTTCGTGGATCGAAATCTTCACGAAGGAGGTGCTGTCGTAGGGAACGAACCAGCTGACGCCCGGCGGGAACGAATTGGACAACTGCGCCAGCTTGGCGCGTACCGCGGTCGCCACGTTGAGCGCGTTGGCGCCGGGCAGCAACTGGATGCCGAAGGCACCGATGGGCTTGCCGTTGTATACGGTGTTGAAGCCGTAGTTCTGCGGCCCGAAGCCGATCCTGGCGACGTCGCCCAGCGTCACCGTGGTGCCGTCGGTATTGGTGCGCAGGATGATGTTGGCGAACTGCTGCGGCGTGGTGAAGCGCCCCTCGGCACTTACGCTGGCGGTGAAACCCTGGCCGGGAACGGCGGGGTCGGCACCGATCGAGCCGGCTGCGAACTGCACGTTCTGCGCCTCGACCGCATTCAGCACGTCGGTCGCCGACAGGCCGTAGCCGTGCAGCTTGTCCGGGTTCAGCCAGATGCGCATGGCGTATTCGGAGCCGAACTGGTTGGTGCTGCCGACGCCGGGAATGCGCGAGATCTGGTCAAGCACTTCCGACGCCACGATGTCGTTGAGGCGGTTGCGGCCGATGCTCGGGTTGTCGGAGCGCAGCGCCGCCACCATCAGGAAGCCGGCATTGGCCTTGGCCACCACCACGCCCTGGGCGGTCACCTCGCTGGGCAGGTGAGGCGTGGCCAGCGAGACCTTGTTCTGCACCTGCACCTGGGCGATGTCCGGATCGGTGCCGGTCTGGAAGGTCAGCGTGATCTGCGCCTGGCCGGTCGAACTGGAGGTTGAGCTGAAGTACAGCAGGTGGTCGATGCCGGTGAGCTGCTGTTCGATGACCTGGGTGACGGTCTTCTCGGTGGTCTGGGCACTCGCACCCGGATAGCTGGCCGTCACGGTCACCTGGGGCGGGGCGATGTTCGGGTACGACTCGACACCCAGGTTGAGGATGGCCAGCACGCCTCCCAGCGAGATCAGGATGGCTACCACCCACGCGAAAATCGGGCGGTCGATGAAAAAACTCGGCATGTCGTCGCTCCGTTACTTGCCGCTGGCGTGGCCGGCCGGTGCCTTGGCGCCGGCATGACTGGCCTGGGTGGCCTGCGGGTGCCAGGGCGAAGCCTTGGCCTCGATGCCTTCCTTGACGTTCTGCACGCCCGACACGATCACCTTGTCGCCCGGCTGTATGCCGGTGGTGACGATCCAGTCGCCGCCGCTCATGGTGCCGAGGGTGATGTCGCGCCGGATCACCTTGCCACCCGCGCCGACCACCATCACATAAGCGCCGACCGTGTCGCGCTGGATGGCCGCCTGCGGAATCAGGTAGACCTTGTGCTGTTCGCCGAGCTTGGCCTTGAGCGTCACGTACATGCCCGGCAGCAAGGTGTGCTTGGGATTGGGAACGACCGCGCGCATTGTCACCGCACCGGTGGACGGGTCCACTGCAGTGCTGGAGAAGTCCAGGGTTCCTGCTTCGCCGTACGACGAGCCGTCGGGCAGGGTGATGTCGACGCTGGCCGCATCGGGCTTGCTAAGGGTGAGGTCGCCGTTGCCCTCGGCACGCTGCATCTGCTCGAGGTCGGTGACGCTCAGGGTGAAATTGACGTACAGCGGGTCGATCTGGTCGACCGTGGTGAGCAGGGTCTGCGAGCTGCCGCCGACCAGGGCGCCCTCGGTGACCTGCTGCTGTTCGGCACGGCCGGTGATCGGCGAGGTGACGTCGGCGTAGCCCAGATTGATGCGCGCGGTCTGCACATTGGCCTCAGCGGCCTTCACCGCTGCGGCGGCAGTGCGCTCTGCGGCCTCGGCGTCGTCGAGGCTGGACTTGGCGATGTAACCCTTGGGTGCCAGCGCCCGTGCGCGGTCGGCGGCGATCTTGTCGTTGAGATAGGTCGCCCGGGTCTCGGCCAGCGATGCCAATGCGGCATTCAGTGCAGCCTTGAGCGGAGCCGGGTCGATCTGGAACAGCAGCTGCCCCTTCTTGACCTCGCTGCCTTCCTTGTACACGCGCTTCAGCAGCACGCCGGACACACGGGCGCGCACATCCGCGCTGCGGTAGGCAGACAGCCGGCCCACCAGGCCTTTGGTCAGCGGCGCATTCTGCGGCTGGGCCGTGATCACGCCGACCTGGGGCGGAGGCATCTGCGGCATTCCCTGGGGCTTGCCCTTGCTGCAGGCCGCCAGCGTCAGCAGGCCGAGGCACAGCGCAGGCAGGCGCAATGTCGATGACTTCATGAGAGCTCCAGTTGAGGCGTGGTGCATGATCGAGGGGAAGAGGGTGCTGGTGTGTCGTCAGTCGCGGCTTGGGCAGCTTGTTGTTGTGGATGATCCGCATGCGGTCTGCATGGGTCACGTGCTGTTCGTCCTGTCGACTGTCGCCAAGGCGACACCCGCGTGCGCAATGCGAGTTGTCGTTAATTGGGTATACCGGTCAGTTTACAATTTATGCGTGACCCGAATCCAGTCTCTTTTTAGGCACTTGCAAGGTCTGGCTGTCTGTGAGTAACGCATGGCGGGTCGAAAAATTCTGCGCAGCATTCCGAAGGGATCGTTCACGCCATGACGCCATGCCGGGCGCATTTTGTTTCGTGTGACGCGATGCTTCGGGGCCGCAGCCGCAACAGCAGATGAACAGGCTTCGTGCGTGCCCATGAATCCCGCGAGCGGCATGCTTCGCTCATAGGCTCGATGATACGGCGCATGACGGTTTGCTGCAGTGTTGTGCAGTCGCTGCTGTGTGCGTTCGCACATGGATTCGCTTATGGATAAGCGGAATGACGAGGCGTATCCTTTAACGGTTTTTTGCACCCGTTCGTTCCGTTCCCACAGACAAGTTGAGTGCCATGAATGCAATCCGTGCAGCCAACGACGTTGATCTCCCCGCCGTCGTGCTCGAAGAACTGAAGAAAAGCGGCTTACCGACCCAGCGCCTTGATGAGGCGCAATTTTTTATCAGAGCCTTCTTCTCGCGCGTGTCCGCGGGTGACCAAGCGCTGCACGAGCCAGCCGCATGGGCGTCGCTGATTGCCGGCCTGCTGGATTTCGTCGCCACGCGCGAGCCCGGGCACAGTACCGTGCGGGTAGTGCCTTCGATGGTCGGTGGTTCCGATCTGCTGCAGGTGGTGACCGACGACATGCCGTTCCTAGTGGACACGGTGAGCATGGCAGTATCCGACAGCTCGCCGATCCACGTGGTGATCCATCCGGTGGTGAAGGTGGTTCGTGATGCCTCTGGCCAGCTCAAGGCCATGGGCGATGCGGCGGGTCACGCCGAGTCGGTGATGCATTTCGAGATCGACACGCTGGCCGACGATGACGCCCGTGCCCGACTGTGTACGGAAGTGCAGGCCGCGCTCGACGACGTGCGCCTAGCCGTGGCCGACTGGGCCGCGATGCGCAGCAAGATGCTGTCGATCGCCGACGAATTGCCGCAGCGCGAACCGGCCCTGGATGCCGAATCGACACAGGAAGCCGCCGGGTTCCTGCGCTGGCTGACCGAAGACAATTTCACCTTCCTCGGCTATCGCGAATACGAAGTGCTGGGCGAGAGCAGCGACCGCGTGCTGCGCGCGCGCGACGCCTCGGGCATGGGCATCCTGCGTGGCCGCGAGCGTTCGGTGGCGCCACGCTCGCTGAGCAGCCTGGCGGCCACCGCACTGCCGCAGTCGGGCGCGATCGATGCGATCATCCTGACCAAGACCAATGCGCGCTCGCATGTGCACCGTGCCGGCAACATGGATTACGTCGGCGTGCTGCAGTTCGACGATGCCGGCCTGCCGGTATCCGAGCAGCGCTTCCTCGGCCTGTTCACGTCCAGCGCCTATATGGCACGGCCGCAGGACGTGCCGCTGGTGCGCCACAAAGTGGAGGCGGTGCTTGCCCGCTCCGGACTCAAGCGCGACTCGCACTCGGGCAAATCCCTGCGGCACATCCTTGAGACGCTGCCGCACGACGAGCTGTTCCAGAGCAGCGAGGAAGAGCTGTTCGCGGTGGCCTCCGGCATTCTCGAACTGCGTCAGCGCGCGCATTCGCGCATGTTCGTGCGCCGCGACCGCTTCGGCCGCTTCTTCACCTGTCTGGTATTCGTGCCGCGCGAGCGCTTCAACACCACGGTACGCGAGCGCATCGAAAGCATGCTGCGCGAGGCCTTCCAGGGTGAGAGCGTGGATTCCAGCGTGTTGATGGGCGAGTCCGCGCTGGCCCGCCTGCACGTGACCGTGCGGCCGAAGCCGGGCAATCACCCGAGCTATGAACTGGCGGACCTCGAACATCGCCTGCAGCACATCGTGCGCAACTGGCACGACGGCCTGCGCGAGAACCTGGTGCGCGACATGGGCGAGGCGCAGGGTGTCGCGCTGCTCAACCGCTTCGGCAAGGTGCTGCCGGCGGGTTATGTCGAGGATGTTTCACCGGAAGCCGCCGCCGTCGACGTGCGCGCGCTGGCCGCCCTGACGGGCAGCGATGCCCTGCATGTGCGCCTGTATCAGGATGCGCGCAATGACGGGCTGCGTTTCAAGGTCATCCACCACGGCGCGCCGATTCCGCTGTCCGACGCGCTGCCCATGCTGGAGAACATGGGCGTGCAGATGCTGGCCGAACATGTCTACACGCTGGAAAGCGATGGGCAGCAGCTCACCATCCACGACTTCGAACTGAAGCCGCGGGCCGAGCTGGCATTCGAGCTGGCTCATGTGCGTGAACGTTTCGAGCGCGGCTTCGAGGCGCTCTGGCGCGGTCTTGCCGAAAGCGACGGTTTCAACAACCTGGTGCTCTCGGCCCAGGCCGACTGGCGCCAGGTGGCGGTACTGCGGTCCTATTGCAAATACCTGCAGCAGGTCGGCATCGCCTTCTCGCAGACCTATATGGAAGAAACGCTCAATCGCTATCCGGCGATTGCCGGCGTGCTGATCGAGCTTTTCTACGCCAAGTTCGACCCGCAGCGCGAACAGCTCGACGACGCGACGCGCGCCGAAGCCGGCGAGGCCCTGCGTCGCGAGATGACCGCGCTGATTCCCGAGTCGACGCAGAAGGCCAGGCCCGAGCTGATCGGCGACATGGTCGCCGCGCTGGCGCTGCCGCGCGAGCAGCAGGTGGAGCTGCTGTGGGAGACGCTCAAGGTGCTGCTCGACAACGTCGCCAGCCTCGACGACGAGCGCATCATCAAGAGCTACATGGACGTGATCCGCGCTACCCTGCGCACCAGCTTCTTCCAGCAGTGGGACGGCCAGCACCGGCCGTACATCAGCTTCAAGTTCGATTCGCACATGGTGCCGGACGCACCCAAGCCGGTGCCGTACCGCGAGATCTGGGTGTACTCGCCGCGGGTGGAAGGCATCCATCTGCGCTTCGGCGCGGTGGCGCGCGGTGGCCTGCGCTGGTCCGACCGACGCGAGGACTTCCGCACCGAGGTGCTGGGTCTGGTGAAGGCCCAGATGGTGAAGAACACCGTGATCGTGCCGGTTGGCTCGAAGGGCGGTTTCTTCGTCAAGAAGCCGCCAGTGGGCGGCGACCGCGACGCTCAGCTGGCCGAGGGTATCGCCTGCTACAAGCTGTTCATCAACGGCCTGCTCGACATCACCGACAACCTGGTCGAGGGCAAGGTGGTGCCACCGCACGCAGTGGTGCGCCACGATCAGGACGACCCGTACCTGGTGGTCGCGGCCGACAAGGGCACGGCGACGTTCTCCGATATCGCCAACGCGATCTCCACCGAACATGGTTTCTGGCTGGACGACGCCTTCGCTTCCGGCGGCTCCAACGGCTACGACCACAAGGGCATGGGCATCACCGCCAAGGGCGCCTGGGAGTCGGTCAAGCGCCACTTCCGCGCGCTGGGCCGGGACAGCCAGTCGCAGGACTTCAGCTGCGCCGGCATCGGCGACATGTCCGGCGACGTGTTCGGCAACGGCATGCTGCTGTCCAGGCACATCCGGCTGGTGGCCGCGTTCGATCACCGCCACATCTTCCTCGACCCGAACCCGGATGCGGAGAAGTCCTTCGTCGAGCGCGAGCGCATGTTCAAGCTGCCGCGTTCCACCTGGGAGGACTACGACAAGTCGCTGATCTCGGCCGGCGGTGGCGTGTGGCCGCGCAGCGTGAAGTCGATTCCGCTGTCGCCCGAAGTGCGCACGGTGCTGGGCCTGAAGGCCGATGTGGAAAGCCTGTCGCCCAACGACCTGCTGACGGCTATCCTGAAGGCCCCGGTCGACCTGCTGTGGAACGGTGGCATCGGTACCTACGTGAAGGCATCCAGCGAGACCCATGCCGACGTCGGTGACCGCGCCAACAACGCCATCCGCGTCAACGGTGCCGAGCTGCGCTGCAAGGTGGTGGGCGAGGGCGGCAACCTGGGCCTGACCCAGAAGGGACGCATCGAGGCGGCGCAGCACGGCGTGCTGCTGAACACCGACTTCATCGACAACTCGGCCGGTGTGGACACTTCCGACCACGAGGTGAACATCAAGATCCTGCTCAACGATGCCGTGCAGCGCGGCGAGCTGAGCTTCGACGGCCGCAACACCCAGCTCGCGGCGATGACCGACGAGGTCGGTCAGCTGGTGCTGTGGGACAACTACCGCCAGAACCAGGCGATCACCCTGATGGAGCACCAGTCGGTGCGCCGCATCGGTTCGCTGGCCCACTTCATCCGCACGCTGGAGGCCGAAGGTTCGCTCGACCGCCAGGTGGAGAACTTGCCCAGCGAGGCCGAGCTGACCGAGCGCAAGACCCGGAGCCAGGGCCTGACCCGGCCGGAGCTGTCGGTGCTGCTGTCGTACGACAAGATCCGCCTGTTCCAGCAGCTGCTCGATTCCGATGTGCCGGAAGACCCGTATCTGTCGAAGGAGCTGGTGCGCTACTTCCCCGCACCGCTGCACGACAAGTACGCCGAGCACATGCAGCGTCATCGCCTGAAGCGCGAGATCATCGCCACCGCGGTCACCAATTCCACGATCAACCGCATGGGCGCGACCTTCATGATGCGCATGCAGGAAGACACGGGACAGGGACCGGCGGCGATCGCCAAGGCCTATACTGCGGCCCGCGAGATCCTGGACGCGCGCGAACTGTGGGCGCAGATCGAGGCGTTGGACAGCAAGGTGGCCGAGAACACGCAGATCGACGCCGTCATGCAGATCTGGTCGCTGCTGCGCCACATGACCCGCTGGCTGCTCAACCGTCCCGGTGGCACGCTGGACATCGCCGCCAACGTCGAGCGCTACAAGAGCGGCGTGTCGGCGTTGCGCAAGGCGTTGCCCGAAGCACTCACGCCGACCGGCAAGGGCGATTTCGAGTCCAGCCAGGAGAAGTGGGAGGGCCTCGGCCTGCCGGCCGACCTGGCCGTGCGTCTGGCCCGGGTTTCCGAACTGCGCGCCGCGCTGGACATGGTCGAAGTGGCACAGCAGAGTGGCCAGCCGTTCGAGAAGGTGGCCGGCGTCTTCTACGAGCTGGGCGAGTCGCTGGACCTGGAATGGCTGCGCGACCAGATCGAGGCGCTGCCGGTGGAAGGCCACTGGCATGCGCAGGCACGCGGTTCGCTGCTGGACGAGCTGAACCACCAGCACCGTGCGCTGGCATCGCAGGTGCTCGCGCTTGTGGGCGACCGTACCGACGTTTCGCCAGTGCAGGCCTGGCTGCAGCGAGACGACGCCACCCTGCAGTACACCCGCAACATGCTCGCCGAGATCCTGACCCAGAACGCGGACTACCCGATCGCCTCCGTGGCGGTGCGTCGTCTGGCGCAGCTGGCGCAGGTGCCGGTGAACTGATCCGCGTCCCCGTCGCCACGTTCCGTCAGGGCGCGGCATGCGGCCTTCGCGGTTGGGTGCACCACGTACATGGCCCCGGCATGCCGGGGCCATGTCGTTGATGGCGCGCATGCAGGGCGCGTGGGCGGGCTATCGCGACATGCATGCGTTAAGCTCCGGTCGTCATTCAGGGAGCCGGACTGCCCATGCGATTCGCCTTTGTCGCCAGTGATACCAGCGTCGCCCAGCAGGCGCGGCGCAAGCTCGTCGAACGCTATGGCGATGTCCCGGCCACCGATGCCGAGGTGATCGTGGCGCTGGGCGGCGACGGCTTCATGCTGCGCACCCTGCATGCGCATCGCGAGCTGGAGATTCCTGTCTATGGCATGAAGCTGGGGCGCGTCGGCTTTCTGATGAACAAGCACCGGCTGGACGGCCTCCCCGAGCGTATCGGCCGTGCCCACGAGGCCGTGCTGTATCCGTTGCAGATGCGCGTGACCGATGCGCGTGGCGAAGTGCACCAGGCCCTGGCATTCAACGAGGTCTCGTTGCTGCGGCAGAGCAACCAGGCGGCTCACCTCGAAGTGAAGCTCAACGAGGCCGTGAAACTGCCCAACCTGATCTGCGACGGCGTGATGGTGGCGACCCCGGCCGGTTCCACGGCCTACAACCTGTCCGCTCACGGCCCGATTCTGCCGCTGGATGCCAATGTGCTGGCCCTGACTCCGATCAGCCCGTTCCGCCCACGACGCTGGCGCGGGGCGATCCTGCCGCACCGCACGCGGGTCAGCCTGCGCGTGCTCGATCCGGGCAAGCGCCCGGTCAGTGCCACGGCGGATTTCCTCGAGGTGCGCGACGTGCGTGCGGTCGACGTCGAGCAGGCGGCAGCGCAGGGCGTGCGACTGCTGTTCGACCCCGAGCACAACCTGGAGCAGCGCATCCTGGACGAGCAGTTCGCCTCGGAGTAGGCACGCCCGTGCGCGCCATCCGGTCAGCCATTACCCGGAGCGTGTGATCCCGCGTCCGCCTATTTGGCGAACAGCCGCGCAGGGTCGGCGAAGGCCTTGAACTCCAGCGCGTTGCCGCAGGGATCGAGCAGGAACATCGTGGCCTGCTCACCGGGTTGACCGGCGAAGCGGACGTGGGGCTCGATCACGAAACGGACCCCGGCCGCGCGCAGGCGCTCGGCCAATGCGTGCCAGGCATCCATCGGCAGAACCAGGCCAAAATGACGCACCGGCACCGCATCGCCGTCCACGTCATGCGCGGCAGCCGGCCGTGTCTCCTCGGGTGCCAGATGGGCCACGATCTGATGCCCGTGGAAGTCGAAGTCGACCCAGTCCGCGCTGCTGCGCCCCTCCGGACAGCCAAGCAGTTCTCCGTAGAAGGCTCGCGCCTTGTCCAGCGAGGTCACGGGAAAGGCCAGGTGGAACGGCGGCAGGCTGCTCATGGGCGAGGGCGCATACGTCGAAAAGGTCCGGCGAGCATGCGGGCTGCTGCGATGGCGGTCAACACGCCGGCAGGCGTTATGCTCACCGGCGGTCTGGTGACGAAAGGCTGCGTGCACGCATGGGACGGCATATCGTTGTTGCCACAGTCGGTTCGCTGGGCGATCTGTTTCCATTCCTGGCCATCGGTTGCCGCCTGGCGGAACGCGGACACCGTGTCACGATCGCGACCCATGCGGTTCATCGCGAGGCGGTCATGCAGGCCGGTCTGGCGTTCGCCGATGCCAGCGGCATGCCCGAACCCGATGATCGCGAGGCCTTCACGATCAAGGCCTTTCATCCATGGCGCGGGCCGGCGTTCGTGGTGCGCGATTTCGCCGCGGCGGATGTAAGCGCCAGCTATGCCAGGCTGGCGCCGCTGTGTGCCGATGCCGATGTGCTGCTCACCAGCACGCTGGCCTTCGCCGGACAGATCCTGGGCGAGACGCTGGCGGCGGCTGGGCGTCTGCACTGGTTGTCGGCGGTGCTGGCTCCGGCCAGTCTGCTCTCGGCCACCGACATGCCGGCAACCGGCCTGACCACGCTCGATCGCTTCTTTGGCGCTACGCCTGCTCGCGGGCGTCTGCTGCAGCGGCTATCGTGCCGGATGACCCATGGCTGGACCGCACCGGTACGACGCTTTCGTCGCGAGCTGGGGCTGTCACCCGAATCGCCGCGTGGCGACCCGTTCCATCAAGGACAGTTCGCACCGGCCGGTGTGCTGGCGCTGTTCCCGGAACTGCTCGGCAAGCCCCAGTCCGACTGGCCGCCACTTACCCAGCAGTGCGGATTTGCCCGCTACACACAGCCCACCGTGATCGACCCGTCGCTGGCCGGGTTTCTGCGAGACGGAACACCGCCGCTGGTCTTTTCGCTGGGCTCGACCGCGGTGCACGCCAATGCGTCGTTCCTGCGCGAGAGTCTTGCCGCGGCCACAGCCCTTGGCCAGCGGGCGGTGTTGTTCACCGGTTCGCCGGCGATGCGCGAGCGCTTGCCGACGACGCTGCCGCCAGGCGTAGTCGCGGTCGACTATGCGCCGCATGCGGCCGTATTCCCGCATGCGGCGGTCGTGGTGCATCACGGCGGTGTCGGCACCAGCGCAGAGGCGCTGCATGCAGGGGTACCTTCGCTGGTCGTGCCGCACGGCTTCGACCAGCACGACAACGCCGCCCGCATGCGGAGGCTGGGCGTGGCCGAGACATTACCTGCGGCCCGCTATCGGGCGGATCGCGCGGCGAGCCTGCTCGAGGCGTTGTCGGCGGGAGCAGTGCATGAGCGTGCGGCAGCGATCGCATCGACCCTGCGCGCGCAGGACGGGGCGGCCCGCGCGGCCGACGTGATCGAGGCGCAATGGTCGTGATGGGTTTCAAGAGCGAGTTAATACGCCCAGGCATGAGTCCGAGGCTACGTCTGCCATATCTCATGGATGCCATTGCGGACCAATCCATGAATTGCGGACCAAAATAAAGGGCGCACTGTGGCGCCCTTATGGTCTGCAAATAACTGAATTATCAGTGGTACCGGTGATAGGACTTGAACCTACACTCTGTCGCCAGAAGCGGATTTTGAGTCCGCCGCGTCTACCATTCCGCCACACCGGCATGCAGGCGGTGGATTATGCCGACTTCAGTGCACCGGGTCGAGCCCCAGCTTGCGGTCATGGCGCAGGTAGCCGTGTTCGCCGTGCTCGCCGGCGGGGGGCTGGAAGATGGCGCAGTGGGTCATGTTGCCCGAGTAGATGTGCAGGCTCACAGCCACCGCATCGTCGCTGGGGTTGCGGATGGTGTGATACTCGTGCGGGGGGATCAGGCTGCCGGCGGAGCCTGGCCCTGCCTGGATCGAGCCGACCGGCTGGAAGCGGCAGTGCTCGCCTTCGTCCTTCAGGCGCTCGTATTGCACGACCTCGAGCGCACCGCTCCACACGCCTTCCACGCACCACATGCCGCAGTGGTCATGGATGGGTGTGCCCTGGCCGGGCCCCCAGGTCATCGCGACGACGCAGTAGCCGTGTTCGTCGCTGCGGTACAGCTCGCGGCGCGCATAGCGGCCTTCGGCTGTCTCGAACACGCAGTCGGGCAGTTGTACTTCGTTGCCGCGGATCAGCTTGCACAAGCTGTTGCGCAGGCTGTCGGTAATGGCCGGGGTGGAGCCCTGGGCCACTGCCGTGTCGATGGCGTCGATCAGCTTGCGGCAGCCGGGGAATTCCGTGGTAAGCATGGTGTTCTCGGATCTAAGGCGTTGACGGGCCTATCTTAGCAGCGCCGGATTTTGGTTACAGGCGGGCGAGAAAGCCGCCGATGGCGCGACTGTAGTTTTCGATGTCGACCAGAAAGGCGTCGTGCCCCTGCGGCGAGTCCAGCGCCACGAACTCCACCCGGGCCCCGGCCGCCTGCAGGCCGGCGGCAATCTGCTCCTGCTGTTCCAGCGGAAACAGGATGTCGGTGCTGACGCCGATCACCAGTGCCTGTTCGATACAGATGCGCTTGAGCCCTTCGAGCACGCTGCCGTGGCCGTATTCGGCGATGTCGAACCAGTCGCTGGCGCGCGACAGATAGAGGTAACTGTTGGGATCGAAGGTGCGGACGAAGCGGCGGGCGTGTCCTTCGAGATAGGACTCCACCTGGAACTCCAGCCCGAACGGGTCGTCGTCGCGCTGTTCGGGGTCGAGCCGGATGCGCGCGAAGCGTCCATTCCATTCCATCGCCGAGCGGTAGGTGATCACGCCCAGCTTGCGCGCGATGCTCATACCGATGTCGGGATAGCGGCGGTCATCCGGGCCGGCGTGAATGTCGTACTGGCCTTCGTCCCAAGCAGGATCGAGCCGGATCGCCTCGCGCTGCAGCGAGCGGATGGCAATGGCGAACGGCTGCGCCTGCGGCGCGGTGTCCACGCTGATGTGGGCACGTGCGCTGCCGGGATGCGACACCATGTAGGCCAGCGCGCTCATGCCACCCATCGAACAGCCGATCAGGCAGGCCAGTCGTTCGATGCCCAAGCTGGCGACGACGGCATGCGCGGCATCGGCCACGTCTTCCAGTGACAGTTCCGGGAACGTCAGCCGGTACGGTTCGCCGGTGGCCGGGTCGATGGAGGCTGGGCAGGTCGAGCCCTTGTCGCTGCCCAGCGAGTTCACGCAGATCACGAACCAGCGCTGGCTGTCGATGGCCTTGCCCGGTCCGAGCATGCCTTCCCACCAGCCGGGCGACGGGTCGGCGGTGCCGGACGCGGCATGTGCGCTGGGCGAGAGGCCGGTGAGGATCAGCACCGCGTTGTCGCGGGCGTCGTTCAGTACGCCCCAGGTCTCGTAGGCCACGCGCGCAGCGTGCAGCTCACCGCCGCGTTTCATGCGGAACGGCGAGGGCAGGTCGAAATAGCGGCGTGCGTCGTGGCTCATGCAGCGGGCTTATCCATGGATATGGTCGATGACGATCTTGACTGGGGCGTTGCTGTCCACGGCCACCACACCGGCATCGCCTTCGAGGTCGCCGGACTGCGCGATGGCCTGGCCGCTATGGCTGACGCGGGCGCCGACATAGACCTGCCTGGCCGACGACAGCTTCATCTGCGGCAGCATGCCCATCGCGTCGGTCAGCCGGACCGTGGCCGGCAGCCGGCTGGCAGGCAGTTTCGCCACGGCCAGCGGCATCGGCGGACCATGCTCCGCCCGCGCGTAGACGAACAGGGTATCGCCAGGTTTCAGTTTGTTTTTCAGGGCCGGTGCCAGCGATACCTGCACGGTCAGCGCGGTGCTCGCCGCTGTGGATGCGGGTGTCGATACTGTTGTCGCGGAGGAGGGCGAGGCGGCATCTGCAGGCACATGGCCCGCGCGCGCATCGGCCATGGCAATCTGCGTGGCCACTGCCTGCGCCACCTTCGAGCCAGGTGTCAGCAATGGCTGCAGCAGTCGCCAGGTCGCCGCGGCCTGCGCATATTGGTCCGCCTGGAACTGGCTGATGCCGAGCAGCCACAGGCCGCGCTGATTGTTGGGCTCGAGCTTCACGGCCTGTTGCAGCAGCACGCGGGCGCGGCCCTGGATGCGGTGGTCCTCGCGCACCATGGCGTCGGTCTCGGCCCAACCCACCATGGCGGTGGCGTTGTTGGGCGTGAGCGCGAGTACCCGGTCGTAAGCCTCATGCGCCTCGTCGGGCTGCTGCATGTCGGTGGCGGCCTGCGCCAGCAACATCCAGCCCTGTACGTCATCGGGATGCGTCGTCAGGTGTGCACGCAGCTTGTGGATCGCCTGGTCGATGTCGGCGGTCATCTTCTGTTGCGAGGGCACGCCATCAAGCGCTACCGGCGTACCTACCAGCAGGTACAGGCCGGCGGCCGACAGTGGCAGTACGAAGGCGATCACCAGCGCAAGCACGAAAATATGGCGCGAGTGACCCTGGCGACGGCCGTGACGCAGCAGCGGCAGCAGGAGCAGGGCCAGCGCCAGCGCCACCATCAGTGCGGCCGCAATGAAAAAGGCGATTTTCACCAGTCATCCCCGTTGTCGGCCGCTTCCGCGGTACTTGTCACTGCCGGATCAGCATCGGTCCCGGCGCGCACGCGGCTGCGCTTGCGCACCACCATGGCAACGGCGATGCCTCCAGCGATAAGAATCAATAACGGACCGAACCAGAGCAGCCAGGTATTGGGTTGCACCGGCGGGTCATACAGCACGAAATCGGAGTAGCGGTCGACCAGGTATTGCTTGATCTGGGCGTTGCTCTTGCCCTGCTGCATCAACTGGAACACCTTGTGGCGCATGTCGCGCGCCAGGCTGGCGTTGGAGTCGGCCAGGGTCTCGTTCTGGCAGACCATGCAGCGCAATTGCCCGGTCAGTTTCTGGAAGCGCACTTCCTGGGCGTGATCCTTGAACGGCAGCGGGTCGATCGCCTGCGCGGCCGCACCGGTTGCGAACATCAGAGCGAGTGAGACCAGCAACGCATGCAGCCAGCGACGCGTCATGGTGCCTCCTTCTTCAATGCGGCGATGGCCGGTTCCAGCTGGGTGCGGATGACCTCGGGCGTCAGTGGGCCGATGCGCTTGTAGCGGATGACGCCGCTGGCGTCGATCAGATAGGTTTCCGGCGCGCCGTAGACGCCGAAATTCATCGCGGTCTGACCGCTGCGGTCGGCCAGCACCATCGTGTACGGGTCGCCGTGGCGGGACAGCCAGGCCTTGGCATCGGCCGGCGCATCCTTGTAGTTGTAGCCGATCAGCGGCACACCGAAGTGGCTGGCTTCGGCCATCAGTATCGGGTGTTCCTCGCCACAGACGTAGCACCAGCTGGCGAACACGTTCAGCAGATAGGGTTTGCCCAGCAGCGAGGCCTTGGTCACGACCCTGGCCGGGTCGTCCAGTTCCGGCAGGGCGAAAGCCGGTGCCGGTTTGTTGATCAACGGCGAGGGCACCGCGGTGGGGTCGTGCGAACTGTTCCACCAGATGCCGAAGCCGAGCAGTCCGGCCAGCAGCACGAAGGCAAGAAAGGGGATCAGTCGGTTCATGCGCCAGCCTCGCCTGGCCGGGCCAGCGGCGCGCCATCGCCAGCCGGTTCCGTGGCAGCCGACTCAGTGGCAGGTGCGCGACGGCTGCGGAAGCGACGGTCGAAGGCGGTGACGAAGCCGCCCAGCATCATGAACAGGCCGCCGCCCCATATCCAGCGGATGAACGGCTTGTAGTACAGGCGCAGACCCCACGCGCCGTGTATGTTGCCGGCATCCATCGGTTCGCCCAGCGCCACGTAAAGGTCGCGGGTAACGCCGGGGTCCACCGCCGACTCGGTCTGCACCTGGTCATGCGGGTAGGTGCGCTTCTGCGGGTGCATGATGGTGAACGGTTTGCCGTCGTGGCTCACCACCACCGTGGCCTGCTCGGCATGCCAGTTGGGCCCCAGTGTCTGCTTGATGCCGTCGAAGCGGAACTGGTAACCACCGATGGTCTGCACGTCGCCGGGGGACATGCGTACGTCCTGGGTCACGCTCAGCGACTCGGACAGCAATACGCCAATCAGAAACACCGCCACGCCGAAGTGGGCCAGCAGCATGCCGGCCATCTCGGCTGGGTAGCGGCGTCCGCGCGGCATCTCGCGCCAGCGCTTGACCACGTAAAGCACCACGCCGGTGGCGACCCACACCGCCGCGGCCACGCCCATGATCGCCTTGGGCCTGCCGTGTACGAAGAACGCCGCGATCAGCGCACAGGCCACGGCGGCGATGCCGCAGCGGACCAGTACGCCCTTCAGCAGTTTGCCTTCGCCCTTGCCCCAGCGCAGGTAGGGGCCCAGCGGCAGCAGCAGCACGACTGGCGTCATCAGCAGCGGGAACAGCAGCCCGAAATAGGGCGGTCCCACCGAGATGCGGCCCATGTGCAGGGCGTCGCCGATCAGCGGGAACAGCGTGCCCAGCATCACCATCGCCGCGGCCACGGTGAACATCAGGTTGCCGACCAGTAGGGCGGTTTCGCGCGACACCACGGCAAACGGCTTGCCACCCAAGACCTTGGGTGCTCGCAGCGCGTAAAGCAGCAGCGAGCCGCCCACGACCACCGCCAGGTAGCAGAGGATGTATAGGCCGCGACGCGGGTCGGAAGCGAAGGCGTGGACGCTGGTCAGCAGACCCGAGCGGACCAGGAAGGTACCCAGCAGCGACAGCGAGAAGGCGAAGATCGAGAGCAGGATGGTCCAGGCACGCAGCGAGCCGCGCTTTTCGGTGACTGCCTGTGCGTGGATCAGGGCCGCGCCCACCAGCCACGGCATGAAGCTGGCGTTCTCCACCGGGTCCCAGAACCACCAGCCGCCCCAGCCCAGCTCGGCATAGGCCCACCAACTGCCGGCCACGATGCCGCAGCTGAGAAAGCCCCAGGCGGCATTGGTCCACGGACGCGCCTGGCGCACCCATGACTGTTCCATCGAACCGCCGAGCAACGCGGCGATGGCGAAGGCGAACGCCACCGAAAACCCGACGTAGCCCATGTAGAGCATCGGCGGGTGGAAGGTCATGCCTGGGTCCTGCAGCACCGGATTCAGGTCGGCGCCGTTCATCGGGGCGGGCAGCAGCCGGGTGAACGGGTCGGAGGTGAACAGGGTGAATGAAAGGAAGCCCACCGAGACCAGGCCCATCACGGCTAGTACGCGCGCGGCAAAGGCTTCCGGCAGGTTGCGTCCGAAGATCGCCAGCGCCACAGTCCAGACATTGAGGATCAGGATCCACAGCAGTAGCGAGCCTTCGTGCGCGCCCCAAGTCGCGGCGATGCGGTAGTACCAGGGCAGTTCCAGGTTCGAGTTCTCGGCGACATAACGCACCGAGAAGTCGAAGTGCAGGAACGACCACACCAGGATCAGAAAGGCCAGTGCTACGAACACCGCCTGTCCGGCGGCGGCAGGCCGCGCGATCGCCATCATGGCTCGGTTGTCGCGCCATGCGCCGATGATCGGCAGGATGCCCTGGGCCAGCGCCAGCAGCAGGGCGAGGATCAGCGCAAGTTGACCGAGTTCCGGTGTCATGGGGTTTTCTCCGCGGTCGTGTCCTGGGCGATATGCCGCCCGGCATGCGCCTTCGCCATCGCTTCCTTCAGCTCACGCGGCATATAGGTGGCGTCGTGCTTGGCCAGAACCTGGGTGGCGACGAAGTGGTTGCCGTCCATGTGCCCGGTGGCAATGACCGACTGGTTGGCGCGGAATAGGTCGGGCAGGATTCCGTCGTAGTCCACTGGCATGGCACCATCGGCGTCGACCACTGTGAAGTGCACCATCAGCGAGTGCTCGTCGTGCCGGATCGTGCCGGCTTTGACCATGCCGCCGAGGCGGAACGTGCGGTAGTCGTGTGCCTTGCCGGCCTCGACCTGGCTGGGGGTGAACAGGTAGTTCATGTTGCGCGAGAGGGCGAATACGGTCAGTCCCACCGCCACCGCCACCGCGGCAAGGATCGAGACGACCAGGATGAGTCTGCGTTGGCGCGTGGGGTTCATGGGAGTGACCGTGCGTTGGCTTGCTCAGGAAGCGGGCGGGAAGGGCGGAGCGGCGTGTCCCTTGCCGCGCTCGCGTGCGCTTTGACGTGCCATGCGGCCACGAAGTTCGCGCAGCAGCCGTCGTCGTCGCAGCGCGGGGGCCAGCCAGTCGGCGATCAGCACCACGAAGAACACGCCGTATGCGGGCCAGACATAGGCGGCATAGCCACCCATTTCGAGAAAACCGTGCAACGAAGTGAAGCTCACGTGTGCTGCTCTCCGGTGGCGATGCGACGGACCCATTCCTTGCCGCTTTCCAGCGCCAGCAGGTCGGTGCGTGCGCGGCCGCACAGGCTGGCCACGTAATAGCACTTGGTCGCCACCATCATGGTCAGCAGCGGCCACAGCATCGATGCGGCGATGTGCGACTTGCCGAACAGGTTCACCGTGCTGCCCTGGTGCAGGGTATTCCACCAGTCGACCGAGAAATGCACGATCGGCACGTTGATGATGCCCACCAGGGCCAGGAAACCGGCGGCACGTGCGCCCTGTCGACGGTCCTCGAAAGCGTGGTACAGGCCGATCACGCCGAGATAGAGGAACAGCAGCACCAGTTCGGAGGTGAGCCGTGCGTCCCAGGTCCACCAGGTGCCCCACATGCGTTCGCCCCAGAGCGAACCAGTGACCAGGGTGATGAAGGTGAAGGCCGCGCCGATCGGGGCCGATTCCATCGCCACCACCTCGGCCAGCTTGATCCGCCAGATCACCGCGATGAAGGCCGAGATGCCCATCACCGCATAGATGAACAGGCTCATCCACGCGCTGGGTACGTGGATGAAAATGATGCGGTAATCGTTGCCCTGCTGATAGTCAGGCGGGGCCAGCCACAGGCCGCCGTACAGCGCGACGATGCCAAGCAGCAGGGCCAGCGCGATGGCCCAGGGCCGGATCTTGCCGGCGACGCCGTAGAAAATCGGTGGCGAGCTGAGCTTGTGCAACCAGAGCGGAATCCACTTGGCCATGTCGTCAGGTATCCAGGGCGATACGGAGGGCGGCGGCGCAGGCCATGGGGGCAAGCAACACGGCGAGCACCAGTGCAGCGCCCAGCCAGGCGATGGGGGCGATCCATGGCAGCCCCTGTTGGGCAGCTGCAAGAGTGCCAGCGGCGAAGATAACCACCGGTACGCACAGCGGCAGAAGCATCAGCGCGAGCAGCATACCAGAGCGTCGACTGCCGGCCGTCAGCGCTACGAGCACGGCGCCGAGCAGACTGATCAACGGCGTTGCCAGCAGCAGCGCCAGCAGCAGTACGGGCATCACGGCCCACGGCAGATGCAGCAGGCTGGCCAGCAGTGGTGCGATGACGATCAACGGCAGCGCGGTGGTGAGCCAGTGCGCGAGGATCTTCATGCCCAGCATCAGCGCCAACGGTTGCGGTGACAGCATCAGTTGCTCCAGCGAGCCGTCTTCCAGGTCGCCGCGGAACATCGCATCCAGCGCCAGCAACATGGCTAGCAGTACGGTCACCAGCACGACGCCGCTGGCGATGCGTCGCAGCAGCACAAGATCCGGCCCCAGGGCGAACGGGAACAGGGTGGCCACGATCAGCGCATACAGCACCGGCAGGGCCATGTCGCCGCGTTGCCGCCAGGCCAGGGTCAGGTCGCGTCGCAGCAGAGCGGCACAGGCTTGCGGAAGAGGCGCCTGGATCATGCCTGCATCCGGATGCGCTTCGGCTCGCCGCCGTGGAAACTCACCGCGCCGTGGCTGGTGACCAGTGCCGAGCCTCCGCGTGCGATGTGTTCGGCCAGCAGCCGGTTGACCAGTTCGATGCCAGTGCGGTCGAGGTTGGCGTAGGGCTCGTCGAGTAGCCACAGGGTGGCGGGAATCAGCAGCAGCCGCGCCAGTGCAGCGCGCTTCTTCTGGCCCGCTGAAAGCCGGCGTACCGGCTCGTCGGCATAGCCGGTCAGGCCCACATCGTCCAGCACCTGCGCGATATCCGCGCCGTCACGCCGACCGTAGAGGCCGATCGCTACGTGCAGGTTCTCCTGCACGGTCAGCTCGGTCTTCAGACCCAGTTGGTGGCCAAGGAACGCGATTTCGCCCACGCAATGCTCGCGTCGCAGCGGTTGTCCAAGCCACAGCAACTCGCCTTCCTCGGCGTGCAGCAGGCCGGTGAGAATGCGCATCAAGGTGGTCTTGCCGCTGCCGTTGTCGCCCTCGATCAGGGTCAGCTCGCCCGGGTGCAGGCAGAAATCCAGCGGGCCGAACACAGGTTCGTCCTGACGGTGGAAGCGCAAGGCGCGGGCCTCGAGCAGCGGCGTGACGGAAGCGGGGGCTGTCATTCCCGTCATTGTTAGCAAGCAGCCGTGGGCTTGTCCATGCGGTGGACTGCCGCCGGGTCACCCATGCAGCAGGCGAAGCTGTGCCGGCAGCGTGCCGTGGCCATGCAGGTAGGCGTTCTGCCCATATCGTCTGGCCAATGTGTCCATAGTCGATCGTTCCGGTCCGACGACGAACAGGCTGGGTTCGCGCCAGCCGTCGTTGCCGCTGCCGCAGGCGGCATGGACCGATACGGTTTCCGGCAATTGCCGCACGGCATCGAGCAGGCTGCGCTGGGCGCGACGATTGACCGCGGCAGGCTGCGGACGCGAACCCGGGTTGCATGCGGTGATGAAACTCCATGTCCGATGGCCGATGCATGACCGCAACGCTGTGGGCGGAACAAAGTCGACCCGTAGCGTCGCACAGCCGCCGCGAGCCAGCCGCACCCGATAGGCGGTGGCACGGTAGGCGGCGAGCAGGGTTTCATCCACGGGGCAGCGTCGGCAGTTCCGAGCGGAACGCGGCGACGGCCGCGTCCAGGTCGACGGCATGCGCGTCGGTGCTGCCGTCGAGCAGTCGGCGTAGCAGGGCATCCTGCTGACGCCCTCGCTCCAGCGCGTAGGCATAGGGCAGGTGAGTGAAGGTCACCATGCGGTAGCGCGCCATGTAGTGCTCGGGGATGCGGGCGGCCAGCAACGAGCCAAGCTGGCGCCGGGCGAGGTAATGCGGATCCGCGACCGAGTCGCGCATTTCCACGTAGTTTTCCAGCGCCATTTCGGCAATCGCATCCGCGTTGGGTTGGCGAATGCGCTGGAATTCGGCAAAGGCGTCGGCGCTGTCGCGCCCATTCCCGGCGAGCAGGTCGGCCAGCACCACGGTGTCCTCGAAACCGCAGTTCATGCCCTGTCCGTGGAATGGAACGATCGCATGGGCGGCATCGCCGATCAGCAGCGCGCGACCATCGAGATGCCAGTGGTCGAGGTAGAGCGTGGAAAGCGTTCCAACGGGGTGGCCGTCGTAGTCCTCGGCAAAGCGCGGTATCAACGGCAGCAGGTCGGGAAAGTCATCGCGGAAGAACGGCATGGCGGCCGCGGCGTCCGGCATGCCTGCAAAGCTGGGGTGGGCACCCTGGGCGGGCAGGAACAGGGTGACAGTGAAGCTGCCCTCGGTGTTCGGCAGGGCGATACACATGTAACCGCCGCGGGGCCAGATGTGCAGCGCATTCGGCTCCAGCGTGAAGCGCGCACGACCGTCGCCGGCGGCGGGCGGAATCTCCAGTTCCTTGTAGCCATGTCCGAGCGGCTCGACCCGGATGCCCAGCGGCTGCCGTACTTCCATGGCCGCACGCAGGGTAGAGCCGGCGCCGTCGGCCCCGATAAGGATGCTGGCGTCATGTTCGCGTGCGTGTCCGTCGGCGTCGACCACGCGCATGCGGCGCGCTTCGAAGTCCACATCGGTAAGTGCCTGGCCGAAATGCATGCTGACCCCGGCCGCTTCGGCCGCATCCAGCAGCAGCACGTTGAGGGCACCCCGCGAAACCGACCAGATCACCTCGCTGTCGTCCACGCCGTAGCGCTGCAGATCGGCGCCACCGTCGCGCGCATGCACCATGCGGCCGCGCATCATCACCGCATGGGCGAGCACGTCGTCGGCCAGTTCCGCCTGGCGCAGCGCATGCAGGCCTCGTTCGGCCAGCGCAAGGTTGATCGAACGGCCACCCATGAAGCCGGCCGTGCGGGGATCGGGACGTTTCTCGAACAGCTCGACCCGGAATCCCCGGCGTGCCAGCAACATGCCGAGCAGCGCACCGACCAGACCGCCGCCGATGAGAGTGATGGGAGGCTGTTGCGTCATGTCGGGTTCCGTGAAGGTCAGTGCTCCACTGTTCCGCAAGCGGTGATTTCCCGCAATACCGGAACCGGGTCCAGGTTGCCCGTGATGACGGCGCGCAGGCCATCAGTGCCGGCTACTGCCCGGTTGCGCGGCAGCTCAGAAGCTCATGAAGTAGCCGCCGTTGACCGGCAGATTGGCACCGGTGATATAGCCGGCATCGTCGGCGGCAAGGAAGACGACCGCACGTGCGATGTCGGCAGGTGCGCCGAGCCGTCCAACCGGAATGCCAGCCACGATCTGTGCGCGGACATCTTCAGGCACAGCGGCCACCATTGGTGTATCGCAGTAGCCCGGCGATACCGTGTTGACCGTGACGCCCTTGCGCGCGGTTTCCCGGGCCAGCGCCATGCTGAAACCGTGTACGCCGGCTTTCGCGGCGGAGTAGTTGGTCTGGCCGAACTGTCCGGTCTGGCCGTTTACCGAACTGATGTTGACGATGCGGCCGAAGCCCCGGGCACACATGCCTTCGACCACCGGACGGCTCATGTTGAACACGCCGTCCAGGTTCACCCGCAGCAGGTCTTGCCATTGCTGTGGCGTCATCTTGCGCAGGCTGGCGTCGCGGGTGATGCCGGCAGCGTTGACCAGTACATCGATACCGCCATGGCTGGACTCAATGCGCGCGACGGTCGCCGCGCAGGCCTCGTAGTCGGAAACGTCGACCGGTTCGAACGCAACGGCATCGCCGAACTCGGCCAGTGTCTGCCGGAATGCATCGATGCGTTCCGCCCGGCTGGTCAGGTCCAGTGCCACCACGCGGCGGCCGGCCTGTGCCAGTTGCCGGCATATCTCGATGCCGAGTCCGCCAAGGCCTCCCGTGACGACGGCGAGACGGGAGTCGGGGGTAGGTTTGTTCATGTGTCGATCACTCACGCTCATGGCGCGCAGCAGCACATGCTGTGCTGCAACGCGTGGGGCGGGGACGCCGGCGGGGCGGTTATTACTTCTTGGAGCCGCGGGGCGGCTGGCCGGTGGCGGCCGATTGAACCTGGGTTGCGGCATCGAGCAGGCCGCGCTGCATCGACTTCCATGCGTCCATGTTGCGCTCGGTCAGGTCATTGAGCATCGACCACGGAGTCTGGCCCATCAGGTTGTTGAGCTGGTTGCGGAACTGCTGCTGCTGGTCCAGGAAGACCTGCAGGCTGCGCTCCAGGTAAGGCCCCATGAAGCCCTGCAGCGAGTCGCCGTAGAAGCGGATGATCTGCCGCAACAGCTGCGGCGACAGCATCGGCTGCCCCTTCTCCTCGTGCTCGGAGATGATCTGCAGCAGCACGGCGCGGGTCAGGTCCTCGCCGCTCTTGGCGTCGCGGACTTCGAAGGTTTCGCCGTCCAGCACCAGCTGACGAACTTCTTCCAGCGTGATGTAGCTGGAGATCTCCGTATCGTAGAGCCGACGGTTCGGATACTTCTTGATGATGCGGGTTGCTTGTGCCATGCGGGCAACCTAACAGAAGTTATTGCGCCGCACCAGTCACGAAAGGCATGGTTTTGCTGCACTGGAGAGTGCAGCAAAACCAGTCGAATCAATGCTCCATGGCCTCAATGTCCCGCTGCGCCGGCGCTGCCGAACGGGGGTCTGGCGAACCACAGCAGCGGAATCAGCAGCACGAACAGGACCGCACAGGCGAAGAAGACGTCGTTCACGGCCAAGGTCAGCGATTCCCGTGTCACCAGGCGGTCCATCACGCCCAGTATCTGCACATGCGAAAGTCCGGTATGCGACAACATGTCCATGAAGTGGGTCGTCGCAGGTTCGGCCTTGTTGACGTACTCGGTGAGCGTTGCGTGGTGCAGTTCGCCACGATGCTGCCAGAGCGTGACTGTGATCGCGGTCGACATGCTCGACCCCATCGTGCGGCAAAAATTTGACAGCCCGGAAGCGCTGGCGATTTCCGTCACCGGCAGGCCGGACAGGTAGATCTGGTTCAGCGGGATGAAAAAGCAGGGAATCGCCAGGCCCATCACAAAGCGTGGCAACGCCAAGGCGCCGAACGACGCGGAGCTGTCGAAGCGTGAGAACCAGTACGAGGTAAGGGCGAATACCACGAACGAGAACGTCACGACTGCGCGCAGTTCCAGCTTGTGCATGTTGCGCCCAAGTATCGGCGACAACAGGAAGGCCAGTACGCCGACCGGGGCCGAGGCAAGGCCGGCCCAGGTCGCGGTGTAACCCAGGTCCACCTGCAGCCACAGCGGAAACACCACATTGATGCCGAAGAACGCGAACATGCCGAGCGTCAGTGCGATCACGCCGACCGTAAAATTGCGCTGTTTGAACAGTGACAGGTCGACGATCGGGTGCTTGGCGTGGATCTCCCAGACCACGAGAAAGGTCAGGCTGACGGCGGCGATGATGCCCAGCGTGAGGATCAGCGGGGAGGCGAACCAATCGTGGTCGTTGCCGTTGTCCAGCATGAACTGCAGACAGCCGACGCCCGCGACCAGCAGCATCAGCCCGATCATATCGATCGGGACCTTGGCGGTCCGTGTTTCGCGCTTGTGCAGGACTGTCCAGGTGATGGCCGCCGCGAGCAGGCCTACCGGCAGGTTGATGTAGAAGATCCATGGCCAGGACATGTTGTCGGTAATCCAGCCGCCCAGGATAGGGCCGAAGATCGGCGCCACCACCACCGTCATGGCCCACAGTGCCAGTGCGATGCCCTGGCGCTCCTTGGGGTAGCTCGACAGCAGCAGGGTCAGCGACAGCGCGACCATCGGGCCGGAGCCGGCGCCCTGCATCAGCCGGCAGACCACCAGCATCGGCATGGACGTGGCCAGACCGCACAGCATGGAGAAGGTGACAAACAGCAGCACCGAAACAGTGAAGGTGCGTACTTCGCCGAACCGTCGTGCCAGCCAGCCGGTCAAGGGCTGCATGATCGCGCTGGCCAGCGCGTACGAACTGATGGCCCAAGTGCCCTCGTTCGGGCTGACGCCAAGGCTGCCTGAGATGTGGGGCACGGACACATTGACGATGGTCATGTCCAGCACCTCCATGAAGGTGCTGAAACCGACTGCGATGGTAAGCAGCACCAGCGGCAGGCCTTGCAACGGCTTGGGCGGGGCGGCGTTATCTGGCGTTGCGGACATGGTCTGGGGGAGTCCGTGGCTTGACGGTCGTCAGGGCGCGCTCGGGGTCGCGCTTGGGTTGAGGTTGGCGCGGATGATCTTGTCGGCCTCCGCATCGGCCTGGCTGGCGACCTTGTCGTAGACATCGGTCACCGCGGCAGGCTGGGCTTCGCCCTGTGCCAGCACGGGGCCGTTGTCATTGCGGATGTCGACCACGGCATCGGCCGACAGGCCGATACGCAGCGGGTGCCGATCCAGTTCCTTGTCCTCCAGCGAAATGCGCACCGGTACGCGCTGGACCACCTTGATCCAGTTGCCGGTGGCATTTTGTGCTGGCAGCAGCGAGAACACGCTGCCGGTACCGGCACCGAGACCGATCACCTTGCCGTGATAGACGACGTCGCTGCCGTAGAGGTCGGTAGTCATCTTCACCGGCTGGCCGATACGTATGTGGCGCAGCTGGCCTTCCTTGAAATTCGCATCCACCCAAAGATGGTGCAGCGGCACCACGGTCATCAGTTGCTGGCCGGGCTGTACGCTGTTGCCCAGTTGCACGCTGCGCTGGGCCACGTAGCCGGAAACCGGGGCCACGATGGTATCGCGCTGCGCGGCGATCCAGGCCGCGCGGAAGTTCGCACGGGCCTGCTGCACGGCGGGGTTGTCGGCGATATCGGTGCCGGTGATGGCCGCATGCGCGGCGCGGGCCTGCGCCGTCGCCGTATCGAGTGCGGCCTGTGCCTGGGCGACGGCATCACGCAGGTGCTGCACGATCTCGGGCGACTCGGCGTGCGCGGCGAGCAGTGGCTGGTGGCGTCGGAGGTCGGATTGCGCCTGTGCCAGCTGGACCTTGCGTGCGGCCACGGCGGCGTCTGCGGCATCGGCGGAATCGGTCTGTTCGCGAACCTGCCGCACAGCCATGGCAAGGGCGCTGCTGGCCTGGCGCAGGCGCACGTTCGCATCGGTGGGGTCCAGCTTCACCAGCGCCTGTCCGGCCTTCACGTGCTCGGTGTCGTCGGCCATGATCGCCACCACCGTGCCCGGCACCTGCGAGGAGATGGCGACCTGGTTGCCGCCGACATAGGCGTTGTCGGTGCTCTCGCGGATGGAGAATACAAACAGCCACAGCAGGAACCAGGCCAGAGCCGCCAGGAGAAAGATGCTGACGACGATCAGCAGGGCGCGTCGGCGCTTGGCGGGATCCTTCGCGGCCATGCCGCTGTCGTTGTCGCCGCTGGATACGGCGGAGGCGTTCGCGCTCATGGGGTAGGGGCTCCGGAAGTGGATGTCTTTGTCGAATGGGTTGTCGGTCGCTGCTGGCCAGGTGTGGGCATGTCATAGCCACCGCCGAGCGCCTTGATCAAGGCAAGGTCCGTGCTCAGCGCCTGCGCATGCAGGCTGATGGAGGTGTCCTGCTGCTGCAGCAGTCGAGCCGTGGCGGCGAGGCTGGTCCTGGCATCGAGCACGCCCTGGCGTACACGGGCCTGTGCAGCGGCCAGCAACTCGCGGTCGGCCTGCAGTTGCGTGGCCTGTTGGCGCCGGCGTGAGGCAATCTGTTCGGCGCTCAGTGCCTGGGTGGCGACGTCACGTGCGGCGTCGGTCACCACGGCGTTGTATTGCGACACGGCGGCATCCAACTGGGCGCGGCTGACGCCATAGGCGGCCCTCAATCGACCGCCCTCGAAGATCGGGAGGTGGATGGCCGGGGTCAGGTTGAAGACCCGGCTGCCGGCGCTGAAGAGATTGCCTAGACTGCCGCTGCCGCCTCCGCCGAACAGGGCCGGGGTGGCCTGGTCGGTGCTGGACAGGCCAGCCATGGCGCTGATGCTGATGTCGGGGAAGAACTGGGCGCGCGCCTCGTCGGTCTGTTTCAGCGCCGCCTCCACCTCCCAGCGACTGGCTGCGATGTCGGGACGTCGGGCGATAAGGTCGATGCGTGCATTGGCCGGAAGTGCACCGCTGACGGCCGGCAGCTGGCGCGGGTGCAGGGCTGGCAGGTGATCGGTGTCCACGCCCAGCAGGGCGGCCAGGGCCACCTTGCGAATGCGTGCCGAGCTGTCGATCGTCAAGGCGAGTTGGCGTGCGGCCGCCAGGTTGGAGGTGGCCTGCTGTACGGTATCCGACAGGTCCACGCCACGAGCGACACGCAGCCGGGCAATCCTTAGCAGTTGTTGCTGGGTGGCGACGGCCTTGTTCGCCAGGGCCAGTCTTGCCTCGTCGGCGAGCCAGCCGAAGTAGGTGTCCGCCACGGCATTCTCGATGGCCAGGGCCGCGGCACTACGCTGCGCTTCAGCGGCATGTGCCTGATCCAGCGCGGCGTCGATGGCGTCGCGTTTCTTGCCCCACCAGTCGAACTCGTACTGGAACTGCACGCCGAGATCGGCCTGGTTGTACCAGGTGAAGCCGAGCAGTTTTGGCGGCATCAGGCCGTGCTCGCTGATTCGCTGGCGACTGACCTGGGCATTGCCGTTGACGGTCAGTCCCGCCTGTGCCGCCGCCAGCCGGACGGACTGTTCGGCGGTACGTACCCGGGCATGCGCCTGCGACAGGCTGGGCGACTGTCGGAGTGCCTGTGCCATCAGGCTGTCCAGTTGCGTGTCGTGATAGCTGCGCCACCACTCGGCGGTGGGCCAGCCGGCCCGGGTGGGAAGCTGCAGACCGGCCAGCGGAACGTCGTCGCGCAATACCGGGTGCTTGAGTTTCGCCGGTGCGATGGCGCAGCCGGCAAGCAGCGAGGCCAGTGCGACCGACAGGATCAGGCGGCCGGGCAGGGCGCGCTTGGAGTTAGGCATATTCATGGCGCGGCATCCGCATCCAGTTGATCGAGGTTATGGGACAGCTTGCGCAGCAAGCGGCCGAGGTTGCGCTTATCGCTGTCACTGAAGCCGGCGAACATGGCATCGACGTGAGGAAACATGGGCGGCAGGATCTGCTGGACAAAGCGCCGGCCTGCCGGGGTGATCCGGAACAACACGCGACGACGATCCTCGGCACTGCTCCCACGGCTGATGAGACCGCGCTTGACCAGCGTGTTGCCGATGCGCGTCATGTTGGTGGCACCCTGGCTGGCCATATCGCAGAGTTCGCCGGGGGTCAGCTGACCTTCGGGATGAGTGTGCAGCACGACCAGGGTCAGGAACTCGCTGTGGTTGAGCTTGTGCGGTTGCAGTTTCTCTTCGAGCCCGTCCTGCATGCTGGCGCCCACCATCATCAGCAGTCGGCTCAACTTGACGTCGAGCGACGGCAAGTCGGGCAGGACCTGAGTCATGCGGTCGACCCCCAGGTCCATCATGTCGATGCATTTGCCGAGGCACTTCATTTCATCAAATCATATTTCACCGATGAAATGAAATGCTAGCAAGCATGTGCCGGGCCGACAAGTGTCCCGTGGGATGAGGTGACCAGGCGGATAACTAGATACGGTCCAGGCTGAATAGCTGCTGGGCATTGCGGGTGGTTGCCTGCGCCAGTTCGTCGGCCGGCATGTCGCGCAGCATGGCAATACATTGAAGGGTGTCGATCACGTATGCGGGCTCATTGCGCTGCCCGCGGTGCAGGACGTCGGGCTGGTCGGGGGCGTCACTCTCCAGCAACAGGAACTCGATCGGCATCTGCGCCACGATGCGTCTCAGGCGTTGCGCGCGCGGGTAGGTGACGGGGCCGCCGATGCCCACATGGAATCCGATTTTCCATAGCTGCTCTGCCTGTTGCTCGCTGCCGGAAAAGCTGTGGACCACGCCGCGCAGACCGGGAAAGCCGCGCAGGGTGTGAATCACCTCGTCCAGTGCCTTGCGTGCATGCACGATCACGGGCAGCCCACGTTTGCTGGCCATGTCGAGCTGTCGCACGAAGTAATCGCGTTGCAGGCCGGGGTGGGCATCCACTGCGTGGAAGTCGAGTCCGATTTCGCCGACGGCGATGGGTTGCTCATTTATCAGCCATTCCGCCAGGGCGTCCAGATGATCCGGCCGATGTCGCGACAGGAATATGGGGTGGAGGCCGTAGGCGGCATGAATGCCTGCTCTGGCATTCCTGAGGGCGCGGATGCGCGGCCAGCTTGCCGCGTCCACGCCGGGGACGATCCAGGTGGAAACGCCTGCGTTGCGTGCGTGATCCAGAACGGTATCCCTATCGTCGTCGAAACGTGCGTCGTCCAGGTGTACGTGGCTGTCGATGACGATAGGCATTTTTGGTGACGTGGATTCTTTCGCGTTGAGAGCGTTGGAGATACCCTGCACGCAGGGGAGTTCGGGGTGTGAATGCCTCGTGACGATCCACTCTAAGGTCGGATTCAGTCTGTCACGTTTATCAATATAGACAGGCTGACGCGCATACGTGCGAAATCGCCGTGTGGCCGTCAGCCAGAGCAAAAGGAGACTCGCGATGAATAGGTTGGTAGTCAATGCGCTTCATGTAGGGATTGCCGCGTCACTGGCGCTGGGCCTGGCCGCCTGCAACCGCAGCGCGAGCGCAGATGCAGGTGCGGGCGCGGCAGCGCCGGCGGCAGCCCCTGGTCCAACGGCAGCGGCTCCTGCCGCAGCGCCCCAGAGCAGTGGGCCGCAGTATGCGAAGGTGGTCAGTGTGACGCCGATCAACAAGACGGTGACCACCCCGGGCCAGGTTTGCAAGGACGTGGTGGTGAACCATACCCAGCCACCGAAGGACCAGCATCACATCGCCGGTACGGCGATCGGTGCGGTGGCTGGTGGTCTGCTGGGCCATTTCATCGGTGGCGGCAGGGGCAAGACCCTGGCGACGGTGGCGGGTGCGGCCGCTGGTGGCTATGCGGGCAATCGCATCGAAGCTGCGCATCAGCACGGCACGGTCACTTCGACGGTCGAGCGCCAGTGCAGCACGGTCAACAACACCAAGACCACAACGGTCGGCTACAACGTCAAGTACGTCTACGATGGTGTAACCCGCACGACGCGCATGGATCATGATCCGGGTGATCGGGTAGAGGTGCAACAGGGCGTCATTGCGGTGTCCAGCGCACACTGATCCGTGTGATTTGACCTGCGTCCAGGGAGGATATGCATGAACACCCGTGCTGGAAAAATAGTGGTGATCTTCGCGCTGGCGACTTGCCTCGGTTTGGCCGGGTGCGTGACGCAACAGCCTTACGGCATGCGCGATGGAGGCAATGTGCGGCAGGGGTATTACCGCCAAGCGCCTCGTTGTCAGGCTTGCGGCGTGGTGCAGCGTGTCGAGCAGGTCTATGTCCAGCGGAACGGCAATGGTGTCCTCGGTGCCGTGATCGGTGCGGTGGCCGGCGGGCTGCTCGGCAATACCATCGGCAAGGGCGATGGTCGCAAGGCTGCGACCGTTGCCGGTGCTGTCGCGGGTGGCGTGGTCGGCGATCAAGTGGCCAAGCGTTCGGCGGGCACCGAGACCGCGTGGCGGATCGTGGTGCGGCTGGATGATGGTCGCTACGCTACCGTCACCCAGCGCGAAAACCCTGGTGTGCGTCGTGGCGACTATGTCCAGGTGAGCGGCGGTCGCGTCTATCCTCGTTGACATGGGTTGTTGGTTTGGACGTATGGACGTCCATGAAAAAGGCCCTCCATTGGAGGGCCTTTTTTGTTGCACGGCAATTTCTGTGCGTGCTTAGTTCACGGCATAGAACGTGTGTGCGCCGATGGTGATGCCGGTGTGGTTGCGCTCCCAGGCCGGAGAGACTGCGGCTGTCGCGAAATGGTTTGCGTGAGGAACCACGAAGTGCCGTTCATCGGCCGGAAGGCTCCAGTTCTGGATCGACTCGCCGGCAATGTTCCATGCCTTCTGGAATGCTGCCAGGTTCGCAATGTCATAGGACTTTGACGTGGTAGTGGTAGCGAACTGGTGCGGTGCGGTCACCACGTCACAAACGGTATTGCCCCAGCGACCCTGGTCACGACGACGCATCGCAACCTCGGCGACAGCTTTCTGGCCGATGGTCGGCTGGCTGCGTGCCTCGAGGTAAACCGTGGTCGCCAGACAAGTCTGATCGGCGAGGTGTTGAGGTAGCACGGACGCCAGCCACAACAGCATTGCAAGTTTCATTCTGCCTCCAACGTGCTGTACGCGTTCGACTAACCTCGTCTCGCGCGCCGTTGCGGTGGACGGGCGGGCAGGCCGTTCCACCTGGATTGATCGCTCCGGGCCGAAACTTGTGGCCGGATGGATTTGCCACGGGATTGTGGCGGTCGATCGGCTGATCCGGTGCCAATCGAGGTAATGCTGCCTGGGCGTTGGTGAGGTTCATGACCTCGTAGCCTGCAACTGCTTCCGCCGTCTGGCGGTCCTCTCATCCGGCGATATTGCTGCCGGGTCGCGCCGATCCGGACCCCTCCGGTTCGTCGCGCACATCAGTACCCCATGCGTAGGGGCACCCCAAAAGTTGGGCGGAGCCTAGTGGTGGCTGGAGCCCTGCGCAAGTGCCTGGGTCGAAATGTTCACATTTTCTTCATGCTTGTGACAGTGTCGAGTTGGGCTCAACACGTTGATTTCAATCGCCCCACGAGGCCTGGATGATGATATTCGTACTTTCGTCGAGGTGATGCTCTGCATCGCTGGAAACCTGCTCAGCAACAGCGTCGGAGATCACTGCGAGTGCCTCGCTGCCCGGTTCGCGAGGCAGTGTCTGCAGCAACCATACGGCTTCATGTCCCGCCGCATGCAGGGTCGAGCCTTCCTGCATGACCTGCGACAGCTTGACGCGATGAAGATGGCGCTTGTGACCACTGCGGTAATGCAGACGCGAGACGATTTCCTGGCCCGGGTAGCATCCCTTGTCCAACGCGACGGCCGATAATCTGTACAGCGAAAGTGCCGGTGGCAGCAGACAACCTGTAAGCGTATCCGGAAGCCATGCCCAGCCTTCACGCAACTGTTTTTCGCGCCAACTGTCGTCAGTGGGCGCCTGCTTGCCGCAGATCAAGCTGTGATCGCCGCATCCGACATGCAGGATGCTTTCGTCTTCATGCGCATCGAACATCGGCATCGAAGATGCGCTGCCCAATGGCAGTTGTTGCGATGGCAACAGCTTCACCCTGGATCGAAAGACGAAGCGCTGCAATTCCGTTGCGAATCGGGTGGCATCGCCCCCGCGCAATAGAGCGACCAGCCGATGCTCATGGATGCGTGCCAGATGGAACAGCGCGCGCACGCGTCCTTGTGCGTCGAGCCATGCACTGAACTGCCATTGCCCGTCCCGCAGGGCGAGAACGTTGCTGCTGAATTGCGATTGCGCGAAGGCAATGGCATCGATCCCTTCAATGGAGATCGTCTGGGCGGAATGCGGTGATGTCATAGGTGGTTCGATGTAGGGGCGGGTGGCGCTTTGCGCAAGGGTTCACAGATGTCAATGGTTGTGCCGCATTGCCGCAAGTATTACGCTTTGCCGGCTCGAAAAAACCATGTCCAAGACGCCCACTCAAACCGATACCATGCCCCAGCCGGCCAAGCCGGAACGTCGTGACGTTCCAGCCGTCGACGGGTCTGGCAAGGGCGAGGTCGAGCGGCCCGCACTCGATCCCACGCGCTATGGCGACTGGGAAAAGAACGGACGCTGCATCGACTTCTGATCCACGCGCCCCGGCGCGTGCGCCGACCGGCGATGGAGCGGATGGAGCGGCGAGGACATCCAGCGATTCCACCCCAGGATAGCCGCCATGGCAGACACGCGACGACCGCTTTCACCCCACCTACAGATATATAAGTGGCAAGTGCAGATGGTGACCTCCATCCTGCATCGCGCCACCGGCATTGCGCTGGCCGTGGGCAGCCTACTTGTGGTCTGGGCGCTGCTGGCACTGGCCTCGGGCGAAGCTGCCTTCGATCAGTTCAAGATCTGCATGGGCAGTCCGCTCGGCATCATTCTTCTGGTTGGCTGGAGCTGGGCGCTTTTCTATCACTTGTGCAACGGCATCCGGCATCTGCTGCAGGATTCGGGCATGGGCTTTGCCATTCCGCAGTTCGTGCGTTCCAGCTGGTTGTCGGTCATCGTCAGCCTGGTGCTGGTCGTCGTCGTCTGGGCCTACGTGATGACCACCGGAGGTGCCGCATGAGCACTAACGCCAAGGATCTGCGCAATCCGTTGAAGCGTGCGCGCGGGCTCGGTTCGGCCCAGTCAGGCGTAGGCCATTGGTGGACGCAGCGGGTGACCGCCGCGGCGCTGCTGGTGCTGGCGCTGTGGTTCGTGATCACCGTGCTGTCGCTGCTGCACGCCGACTTCGCCACGGCGAAAGCCGCCGTTGCCAAGCCTTGGAACGCGCTGCTGCTGATCCTGTTCGTGATCACCATGTTCTGGCATGCCGTGCTCGGCCTGCAGGTGGTGATCGAAGATTACGTGCATACCCGCTGGAAGGAAGTCGTCCTGCTGGTGGCGATCAAGTTCCTCGCGGTGCTCGGTGCGCTCGCGGGCGTGCTGGCCGTTCTGCGCATCGCACTGGGAGCCTGAGGCCGATGGAAGCCTACAAGATTCAGCAACACAAGTTCGACGTGATCGTGGTGGGTGCGGGCGGCGCGGGTCTGCGCGCCACCTTCGGCCTGGCCGAGAAGGGGCTCAAGGCCGCGTGCATCACCAAGGTGTTTCCGACCCGCTCGCATACCGTGGCCGCGCAGGGTGGCATTGCCGCCGCGCTGGGCAATATGGGCGAAGATGACTGGCGCTTCCACTTCTACGACACCATCAAGGGGTCGGACTGGCTGGGCGACCAAGACGCCATCGAGTACATGTGCCGCGAGGCGATTCCCTCGATCTACGAGCTGGAACACTACGGCGTGCCGTTCTCGCGTACCGAAGAAGGCCGCATCTACCAGCGTCCGTTCGGTGGCATGACCACGCATTATGGCAAGGGCACCGCGCAGCGCACCTGCGCCGCGGCGGACCGCACCGGTCACGCCATCCTGCACACGCTGTACCAGCAGGCGCTGGCACATGACGCCACGTTCTTCATCGAATACTTCGCGATCGACCTGATCTTCGACGAAGAGGGCGTCTGCCGTGGCGTGCTCGCGCTTGACCTGAACGAGGGCACCCTGCACCTGTTCCGTGGCCAGGCCGTGGTGCTGGCGACGGGCGGTTACGGACGCGCCTACTTCAGCGCCACCTCGGCGCATACCTGCACCGGCGACGGTGGCGGCATGGTGCTGCGTGCCGGCCTGGCGCTGCAGGACCTGGAGTTCGTGCAGTTCCATCCCACCGGCATCTACGGCGCCGGTTGCCTGATCACCGAAGGCGTGCGCGGCGAGGGTGGTTACCTCACCAACTCCAAGGGTGAGCGCTTCATGGAGCGTTATGCGCCCAGCGCGAAGGACCTGGCGTCGCGTGACGTGGTCAGCCGTGCGATGACGGTCGAGATCCGCGAGGGTCGCGGCGTCGGCGAGCACAACGACCATGTGTTCCTCAACCTGATGCACCTCGGTCCCGAGGTCATCCACGAGCGGCTGCCCGGTATTGCCGAGTCGGCGCGTATCTTCGCTGGCGTGGACGTCACCAAGGAGCCGATCCCGGTGCTGCCCACCGTGCACTACAACATGGGCGGCATCCCCACCAACTACCATGGCGAGGTGGTGCAGAAGCGGGGCGACGATGTCGATGCCGTGGTGCCCGGCCTGTTCGCCATCGGCGAAGCGGCCTGCGTCTCGGTGCATGGCGCCAACCGTCTGGGTTCCAACTCGCTGCTCGATCTGGTGGTGTTCGGCCGCGCCGTCTCCCACCGTTGTGCCGAGATCATCAAGCCGGGCATGGCTCACAAGGATCTTCCGGCCAGCGCGCTGGACAAGGCGCTGGCCCGTTTCGACAGCCTGCGTCATGCCGACGGCGAGCTGCCGACGGCGAAGATCCGCCTCGACATGCAGCGCACCATGCAGTCCGACGCCGCGGTGTTCCGCACCGGCGAGACGCTGAAGGAAGGCTGCACCAAGATCGACGCGGTGCATGCATCGTTCAAGCACGTGCGTGTCAGCGATCGTTCGATGGTCTGGAATTCCGACCTGATCGAAACGCTGGAACTCGCCAACCTGCTCGACCAGGCCGTGGGCACCATGCACTCGGCCGAGCAGCGTCCGGAAAGCCGCGGTGCGCACGCTCGCGAGGACTTCCCGGACCGCAACGACCACGACTGGATGAAGCACACGCTGGTCAAGGTAGACGAGGCCGGCAAGGTCAGCTTCGATTACCGCCCGGTACACATGTTCACCCTGACCGACGAGGTCGAGGTGGTTCCGCCGAAGAAGCGCGTTTACTGAGATACCGACTGGAGAGGCAATCGTGGCCGAGTTCACGCTACCGAAGAATTCCAAGATCCAGCCGGGCAAGCACTTTCCGGCGAAAAATGCCAAGAAGCCGCGTACCTTCCGCATCTACCGGTGGTCGCCGGACGATGGTGAGAATCCGCGCATCGACACCTACGAGGTCGATCTGGCCTCCTGCGGTCCGATGGTTCTCGACGCACTGCTGAAGATCAAGAACGAGATCGATCCCACGCTGACCCTGCGCCGTTCGTGCCGCGAGGGCATCTGCGGTTCGTGCGCGATGAACATCGACGGCACCAACACGCTGGCCTGCATCTGCGCGATCGACAAGGTCGGCTCGGGCGACGTGAAGATCTATCCGCTGCCGCACATGCCGGTGGTAAAGGATCTGGTGCCGGACCTGACGCACTTCTACGCCCAGTTCGCCTCGATCAAGCCGTGGATGCGCACGCAGAGCGCGGCGCCGGATCGCGAGCGCCTGCAGTCACCTGAAGACCGCAAGAAGCTCGACGGTCTGTACGAGTGCATCCTGTGCGCCTGCTGCTCGACCAGTTGCCCAAGTTACTGGTGGAACGGCGACCGCTACCTCGGTCCGGCGATCCTGCTGCAGGCTTACCGCTGGATCGTGGACAGCCGCGACGAGGACACCGGTGCCCGCCTGGACGATCTGGAAGATCCGTTCAAGCTGTATCGCTGCCACACCATCATGAACTGCGCCCGCACCTGCCCGAAGGGTCTCAACCCGGCCAAGGCGATCGCGGAGATCAAGAAGCTGATCGTGGAGCGCCGCTCCTGACCGGCACCGCGTCCCGGCAAGCCGGGACGCGGTCTCACGGTGGAGCTCACCGCATGAGCATGGACGAAGCCCGCATCAAGCGTCTGCGTTGGCGCACCCGCCGTGGTACCCGCGAGCTGGACGCCTTGTTCGGTGGCTGGCTCGACCAGTGCTTTGCATCCGCCGACGAGGCGCAGCAGCAGGCCTTCGACGAACTGCTGGATGTGCAGGATCCCGACCTGTGGGACTGGGTGATGGGGCATGCCCAGGCGCCACGTGCCGACTGGCAGGCGATCATCGATGACATCCGCACCCGCCATCGGCTTTGAGTACCGTCCGTCGCACTGGCCGCTGCGCCTGCTGACGGTCGTATTGCTGCTGGCCCTGGTTGCGGTTCTGTCGTGTGGTCTTGCGGTGTGGGTAAAGGGCTTGTCGTTCGTTGCACTGCTGGGGGCCTGGTACCGGACCTTGCGACATCCATCCGATGCCGGCGTGACGGCGGCCGGCTGGGCCGGCGGCAGCGGGGCTACTTGGCGCCTGCATCGGCAGGACGGCACGGACCTGCCTGCACGCCTTCTCTCGTTCCGCGTGTTCGGCAGTGCGGTGCTGTTGCGCCTGCGCGATGCCGATGATGCTGTCGTCGTGCTTTGGCTGGCACCGGACAACAGCGATGCCGATATCCGTCGTCGCCTGCGTATGCGTCTGGCCATGGTCCGTCCGGAGACAACACCACGGCATGTCTGAACCGAGGCAACTTTGTCCGGCAGGCACGGTCCTAGCGATTACCAGATAATGGACATCCGGGCGACCCGCCCAGCGACTTCACACAGGCGACCCGCCCATGTTCCGACCGCTCGAACTGTTCATCGGTTTGCGCTACGTCCGCGCCAAACGACGTAACCAGTTCATCTCGTTCATTTCAGCCGTGTCGATCGTCTGCATCACGATCAGCGTGATGGCACTGATCACGGTGATGTCGGTCATGAACGGCTTCGACTTCCAGCTGCGCTCGCGCATTCTCGGTGCGGTGTCGGACGCCACCGTGTCCAGCATCGACCAGTCCGGCATGCAGGACTGGCAGCGCGCATTGCGGGTCGCGCACGACAATCCGCATGTGAAGGGTGCGGCGCCCTACGTGGATGCGGAAACCTTCCTGCAGGGCCGCGGTTCGTCAGGCACCCTGGTGCGCGGTATTGACCCGGCGCTCGAACCGCAGGTATCCACGTTCAACAAGCACATGGTCTCGGGTAGCTTCGACTCGCTCAAGCCGGATAGCTGGAACATCGTGCTCGGCAACGAGCTGGCCATGCAGTTGGGCGTCGCCGTGGGCGACAAGGTCATCGCCATCGTGCCGAAACTGCGCGCGACCCCGTTCGGCTCGGTACCGCTGGTGCGCAGTTTCCACGTCACCGGCATCTATTCGCTGGGCATGCACGACTACGATGCCGGACTCGCGCTGATCAACATTCAGGACGCCGAGAGGCTCAAGAGCCTGGCCGGTCCGACCGGCATCAGGCTCAAGCTCGACAGCCTGTGGAATGCGGGGCCGGTGGCCGACCAGCTTGCCAGCCGGCTGGGTCATGTCTACCAGGTGCGCACCTGGATGCAGGACAACGCCAACTTCTTCTCGGCGATCTCGATGGAGAAGAAGGTGATGGGCATCATCCTGTCGCTGATCGTGCTGGTCGCGGTGATCAACCTGATCTCGATGCTGATGATGCTGGTGACCGACAAGCAGGCGGACATCGCGATCCTGCGCACCCTGGGCCTGACCCCGCGCAGCATCATGGGCACCTTCATGGTGCAGGGCGTGCTGGTGGGGCTGGTCGGTATCGGTTTCGGCGTGTCGCTGGGTTCGCTGCTGTCGTGGCAGCTGCCCAACATCGTGGACTGGATCCAGAACGTGTTCCACGTGCAGTTCCTGTCGCCCGACGTCTACTACATCAGCCAGGTACCCAGTCGGCTGGAGGGTACCGATGTGCTGTGGGTCACCCTGATCACTTTCGCCTTCTCTCTGCTGGCGACCCTCTATCCCGCGTGGCGCGCCTCGCGCACGCAGCCGGCACAGGCACTGCGCTATGAATAAGCCGATGACGAACAACGCTTCCGACGTCGTGCTGCGCGCCAGCCACATCGCCAAGGTCTACGACGAGGACGGGCTCAGGACCGAGGTGCTGAACGACGTGAGCTTCGAACTGAAGCGTGGCCAGACGCTCGCGATCGTTGGTGCTTCCGGTTCGGGCAAAAGTACGTTGCTGCATATCCTCGGCGGCCTGGATACGCTGACCCGCGGCGAAGTGGAGGTGGACGGGCGGTTGCTGTCGACGCTGTCCGATGCCGAGCGGGGACGCGTGCGCAACCGTTCGATGGGCTTCATCTACCAGTTCCATCACCTGCTGCCCGAGTTCACCGCGCTGGAGAATGTCTGCATGCCGCTGCTGATCCGCGGCGAGGCGATTGCCGAGGCCGAGCGTCAGGCGAAGGCCTTGCTGGAGCGCGTGGGATTGGGCCAGCGCACGCACCACAAACCGGCCGAACTGTCCGGCGGCGAGCGCCAGCGCTGCGCGGTGGCACGCGCCCTGGTCACGCGTCCCGCCTGCGTGCTGGGCGACGAGCCCACCGGCAACCTCGACGAAGGCAATGCCACCCAGGTGTACGAGTTGATGCTCGAGCTCAACCGCGAAATCGGTACCAGCTTCATCCTGGTCACGCACGATTCGCACCTGGCCGCGCGCATGGACCGCACCCTTGAGCTGCACAACGGCCAGCTGCGCGAGCACGCCAGCGCCTGATCAACCACTGACCCGATCCATCCTTGTAGCCGCTCCGCCAGGCATCGACGGACGCTGGCGCGGGCTACATGCATCGATGGCTTGACCCTACAGGCGTGCGGGCATCATGCCGCTAGGCTCTTGGATCCATCGGGTCCGGGGATGCACAGGCATGGTGCGAGCGGAGTGGCCAGGAGCGGTCGTGGCGGGCGTGTCACTGCTGGCCGGCGTGGTGGTGGTGCAGTGGCTGCCGGTGCTGCCTCCGCGTTGGAGCATCCTGTTGCTGGGGCTGGTCGGGCTGGCCGGGTGCTGGCGCTGGCCACGGCTGCGCTGGCTGATGCTGGTGCTGCTTGGCGTGGCCTGGGCCGCCTGCCGCGGCAGCCTGGCGATGCAGGCGCGCCTGCCGCAGCAGCTGGAAGGGCGGGACTTCAAGGTGACCGGTCAGGTGGTCGATTTGCCCAAGGCGCGCCCGCATGCCACCGCCTTCATGCTGCGTCCCGCACATGTGCTGCTGGATGACCGAGCGGTGCCGCTGCACGGACTGCTGCGATTGGTCTGGTATGGCAAGCCGCTGGCCGTGCATGCGTGTTCGCGTTGGCAGCTGACGCTGCGGCTCAAGCGCCCCCGCGGCATGATCGACCCGGGTGGGGCCGACAGCGAGCGAACGGCGCTGGAGCGCGGCATCGTGGCGGTCGGTTATGTGCGCAATGCACCGCCGGCCCGTTCATTCGGCGCGCCCGGCTTCTGTGTCGACCGGCTGCGTGAGCGGCTGGCTGCCGATATCGCTGCCCGTGTGCCGGACGCGCATGACGCCGCGCTGCTGCGTGCCTTCACGGTGGCGGACACGCGCGGTCTGGACCCGCACGACTGGGACGTGGCGCGGGCCAATGGCGTTTCGCACCTGATCGCGATCTCGGGCTTCCATGTCGGTGTGGCGGCGGTGTTCGGGGTCGTGCTGATGTGGCTGCTGTATGCATGGATGCCGCGCATGGCGCTGCGTGTCCCGCGACCGCAGGCACAGGCGGTCGCCGCGCTGGTCACTGCGTCGGGCTATGGCGCGCTGGCCGGGTTCGGCCTGCCGACCGTGCGCACACTGTTGATGATCGGCGTGGTCGTGCTGGCGCGTTGCAGCCGGCGTCGCACCGACAGCCTGCATACCCTGGCACTGGCTCTGCTGGCGCTGCTTGTGTTCGACCCGCTGGCAGTGCTGTCGGCGGGATTCTGGCTCTCCTTCGTCGGTGTCGCCTTTCTCATCCTTTGTCTGGACGTGCGTGGCCGGGGCTGGCGCGTGTTCCTGCGCGAGCTGTCGAGCGGGCAGATGGTGATGACCGTGTCGCTGCTGCCGCTGGGTCTCTGGTTTTTCGGCCAGGCGTCGCTGGTGGGTGCTTTGTCCAACCTGGTCGCGGTGCCGTTCGTGAGTTTCGTGATCGTGCCATGTGCCTTGTTCGGCCTGCTGCTGTTGCTGTTGTGTCCGCCGCTGGCGGCCCCGGTATGGCAGCTGGCTGCATGGTTGACCCATGCGCAGTGGTGGCTGCTGGAGCGGATGGCGACATGGCCGGGCGCGCACTGGTATCTGCCGGAAGTGCGGCTATGGGCCTTGCTGCTGGCGATGACCGGTGCCGTCTGGCTGTTCATGCCGCGTGGTGTGCCATGGCGCGGGTTCGGGCTGGCGCTGTTCCTGCCGTTGCTGTGGCCACCGTTGTCGCGCCCGGCCGAAGGCGGCTTCCGGCTGTGGGTGCTGGACGTGGGGCAGGGGCTGTCGGTGGTGGTGCAGACCCGGCATCACGCACTGGTCTATGACGCCGGTGCGCGATATCCCTCGGGGTTCGACCTGGGCGAGGCCGTCGTCACGCCCTCACTGCACGCCCTCGGCATCGATCGGCTGGACATGCTGATGATCAGTCATGCCGACAACGATCATGCCGGCGGTGCCGCCGCCGTGGCCGCGGCATTCCCGCAGGCACGTCGTTATGCCGGTGAGACGGAACGGATACGCCTGCCGATGGCACCGTGCAAGGCCGGGCAGGCCTGGTTGTGGGACGGCGTCCGTTTCCGCGTGCTGAATCCGCGTTCGACCCGTCCCGGACGGCGCGACAACGACCGTTCCTGCGTGCTGCTGGTCACCGGCGAAGGCGGAAGGTTGCTGTTGCCCGGCGATATCAGCAGACGTATCGAGCCGCGGGTAGCGGCTGCGGTAGGGCCAGGAGCGGCACCGGTGTTGCTGGTGCCGCATCATGGCAGCAGCAGTTCGTCCAGTGCCGGCTTCATCACCGCCCTGCATCCGCGGTTGGCGATTGTCTCGGCCGGTTGGCGCAACCGTTTCGGCCACCCGCGTCCCGATGTGCTGCGGCGCTATGCGGCAGCGGGCGTGCAGGTGCTGAACACGGCGACGATGGGCGCGGTCGAGGTGGATTTTCCGGCTGACGCGCCGCCGCGCGAGGCCACGCGCTGGCGGCAGCGGCAAAAGCGTTACTGGCGCGAGTGAGCGGCAAAGCGGGATCTTCACAAGTGCCACCGGCCGCACGGTCACCGCTGGCGACACTGCTATGATGCGCGTTTCCGACGCGTGAGATGACGGGGGTTGGTGTGCTGGACATCCTGATGGCGGGCGGCTGGGCCATGTTGCCCATCCTGATCTGCTCGGCGATCGCACTGGCGATCGTGCTGGAGCGCTGCTGGACCTTGCGGCGCAGCTCCGTGCTGCCGCCTGGCCTGGGCCAGGAAGTACGTGAATGGGCGCGCTCCGACAAGCTCGACGCCTCGCATCTCGAGCAGCTGTCGGCCGGCTCGCCGCTGGGCGAACTGCTGGCCTCGGCACTGGCCGTGCGCAACCGTCCACGTGATCAGATCAAGGAGCGCCTGGAAGACACAGGCCGGCATATCGTCCACCGCATGGAGCGTTACCTGAACACGCTGGGCACGATTGCGCTGATCGGTCCGCTGCTGGGTCTGTTCGGCACCGTGATCGGCCTTATCCGCATGTTCATGGAGGTCATGGGCGGCGGCATGGCCGATCCGACCAAGATGGCCGGCGGCATCGGCGAGGCGCTGGTCTGCACGGCCAGTGGCCTGACCGTGGCGATCCCGGCCTACGTGCTGCACCGCTACTTCCGTTCCAAGGTGGCCGGGTACTGCGTGCAGATGGAAAAGCAGGCGATCGCACTGCTCGACGACCTCACCCCGGTTGCTCCGTCCGCGACGGTGCGGACGCGCCGCGCACCGGTGGCATCCGGACCGGCATCGGCCTGACGCCATGCGCATCAGTAGCGACCGCCGTGGCGACGATTTCGAGATCAACGTGATTCCGTTGATCGATGTGTTGCTGACCCTGTTGATGTTCTTCGTGCTGACCACGACCTTCGTGCAGCACTCGCGGCTGCAGGTGAACCTGCCGCAGGCCAGTGCCGTCGACCGCGACATGCAGCCACCCGCACTCACCGTGATGGTCGACCGCGAAGGGCATTTCTACGTGGGCAGCGACGAAGTGGCCGGCACCAGCGTGGCCGAGCTGAAGCAGGCCATTGCACGGGTGGCCGGGGACGACCGCAGCCGTCAGGTGACGATTCGTGCCGACGCGTTGAGCACCCACCAGAGCGTGGTCAACGCGATGGACGCGCTGGGCCAACTGGGCTTCACGCATCTGGCCATCGCCACCACGCCGGACCGCTCGGGTGAGACTCCATGAGTGAGGGTACGGCCTCGGTCTGGGGCACTGAGACCTGGCGCACCTACCGGCGCCTGCTCGGCTATACCCAACGCTATTGGCCGGTGGGCGTACTGACCCTCCTAGGCATGGTGGCGGACAGCGGCAGCCTGGTGGTGTTCACCAACTTCCTGCGTCCGATCATCGACAAGCTGTTCGCGCAGCGCGATCCCTACCTGATCTTCTGGATGCCGATCTGGATCGTGCTGATCTTCATGGTCCGCGCGATTGGCGTGTTCGTAAGCAACTACGGCATCGACTACATCGGTCGCAACGTAGTGCAGTCGATGCAGCGCGACGTGTTCGCCGCCTACCAGCGCCTGCCAGCGGCATTCTTCGGTGCCGAGCAGTCGGGCCACCAGATTTCCCGCATCACCTACACCAGCGAGCAGGTGGCCGCAGCGTCGACCGAGGCGATAAGAACGACAGTCACGCAGAGCGTGCTGGTGGTGGGCATGTTCATCACCATGCTGCGCAACAGCGCCTACCTGACCGTGGTGCTGTTCGTGATGGTGCCCGCAGTGGTGCTGATCGTCGGCGTGGTCAGCCGGCGCTACCGGCAGATCACCCGGCGTCTGCAGGACATGATGGGTTCGGTGGTCGGCGTAGTGGACGAGTCGGTCAGCGCGTATCGCGAAGTGCGTGTGTACGGCGGACAGAAGGATGCCGAGAACAGCTTCGAGAACATCACCAACCGCTCGCGCCGGCTGAACCTCAAGGTGGCGGCCACCACGGCCATGTCCAGCGCCACCGTACAGATGGCCGCGGCGGTCACGATGGCCCTGCTGATCTACATCGGCACGCGGCCGTCGACCATCAACCACATTTCGTCGGGCGTATTCATCACGGTGTTCACCGCGATGGCAGCCATGCTGCCGCCGCTGAAGCGGCTGACCAACGTGCAGTCGCATATCCAGCGTGGCGTGTCCGCAGCGGAAGATCTGTTCCGCATCATCGACATGCCGCCCGAGGAAGACCGCGGTACGATGGCCCTGGGGCGCGCCAGCGGGGATATCCGTTTCCAGGACGTGTCGCTGGTCTATCCGAAGGGCGATCACGTGGCCCTGCGTGGTGTGGACCTGCACTGCGAGCCGGGCAAGGTCACCGCACTGGTGGGACGCTCGGGCAGCGGCAAATCCAGCCTGGTCTCGCTGCTGCCCCGGTTCTACGACCCTTCCGCCGGACGCATCCTGCTGGATGGCGAGGACTACCAGCACTTCACCCGCGCGTCGCTGCGCCGGCAGATCGCCTGGGTCGGGCAGAGCGTGGTGCTGTTCGACGGGACCATTGCCGAGAACATCGCCTACGGCGAACTGGCGGGTGCCTCGGAGGCCGACATCGTCGCTGCCGCCGAGGCCGCGAATGCGATGGAGTTCATCCGTCAGCTGCCAAAGGGCATCCATGCCCAGGTCGGCGAGAACGGCAACAGCCTTTCCGGTGGCCAGCGCCAGCGCATCGCGATCGCCCGCGCGATTCTCAAGAACGCGCCGATCCTGATTCTGGACGAGGCGACCAGCGCCCTGGACACCGAATCCGAGCGCCTGATCCAGCAGGCCTTGCAGAAGCTGATGGAAAGCCGCACGACCCTGGTCATCGCGCATCGCCTGTCCACCATCGAGCATGCGGACCAGATCGCGGTGATGGAGCAGGGCCATATCGTCGAGCGCGGTACGCACGCCGAACTGCTGGCGCTGGACGGCCGCTATGCCGTGCTGCACCGCATGCAGTTCAACGAGGCACCGCAGCCGGGTGCCGACTGAGTCGCGGTGGATGACGCTGGCCGATACGCTCGCGGCAGGCTGGTACGGGTCGGGCCGGGTGCCGTGGTGGTGTCGTCCGCTGGCCGGACTCTACGGCGTGCTCAGTGCGCTGCGGCGTGGGCTGTACCGCCATGGCGTGCTGCGTAGCGAATCGTTGCCGGTGCCTGTGGTGGTGGTGGGCAATCTTACGGCCGGCGGCACCGGCAAGACTCCGTTGACTATCGCGCTGGTCGAGGCCCTGCAGTCGCATGGTTTGCGGCCGGGCGTGGTCAGTCGCGGTCACGGCGGGCACACGCAGGAACCGGTACTGCTCGACGAGACGCCGGACCCTGCGCAGGTCGGCGACGAGCCCTGCCTGATCCGGGCCAGCGGCGTGCCGGTAGCAGTCGGCCGGGATCGGCCCGCCGCCGCGCGGCTGCTGATCGACGCTGGCTGCAATGTGGTCGTGGCCGACGATGGCCTGCAGCATTACCGTCTGGCGCGGGACATCGAGATCTGCGTGATCGATGGCGCGCGCCGCTTCGGCAACCGGCGGTTGCTGCCATGGGGGCCGTTGCGCGAGCCGCTGTCGCGCCTGCGCGCCGTGGATTTCTGCGTATGCAACGGTGGCGATGCGCATGCGGGCGAGATTCCGATGCGACTGGAAGGCGAGCTGGCCCGTGCCGTCGACGGTTCCGGCCAGCAGGCTCTAACGGCGTTTCGCGATACCCACGTCCATGCGCTGGCCGGTATTGGCAATCCCGGTCGCTTCTTCGACAGCCTGCGTACGCGGGGAATCCGCATCATCGAGCACCCGTTCCCCGATCACCACGCATTCACTCCCGACGATCTCGATTTCGGCGACAACCTGCCACTGCTGATGACCGCCAAGGACGCGGTGAAATGCCGCCGCTTCGCGCGCCCGGGCTGGTGGAACGTGCCGGTGAGTGCCGTGTTGCCGGCATCCTTCCTGGATGTGTTGTGCCAGCGTGTCGAAGGCATGCTGCAGCAGAAATCGCAGCGAACCGGCGCATCGCGGGTATCATGATCGTCTGGCACGGCTAAACCGGCCGCTCCTCATTACTTTTTGACTGTTTGCGAGATTTCTCATGAGCCTGATTCAGGTCCCGGTGTCCTACGGTGAATTGATCGACAAAATCACCATTCTCGAGATCAAGTCGAAGCACATCGCCGACGCCGCCAAGCTGGCGAACGTGCGCAACGAGCTCGAACTGCTCAATGAAACCTGGTCGCACAACGAGGCTTCGCAGGTCGACATCGCCAATGAGCGTGCGCGTCTACTTGCGGTGAACGAGGCCCTGTGGGACATCGAGGACCGCATCCGCCTGAAGGAAAAGGCACAGGCCTTCGACGCCGAGTTCGTCGAGCTGGCGCGGTCGGTGTACTTCCGCAACGACGAGCGGGCAGCCGTGAAGCGCGAGATCAACCTCAAGCTCGGCTCGCAGCTGATCGAAGAGAAGTCCTACCAGAATTACCGCTGAGCCACGTCCGGCGGCGGCATGACTGTGCCGGTTTCGCATTTTCCTGCCGGTGTCGCAGATACTTGCGTCGTCGCCATGACGGCTGTCCGCGCGCCCGGGGCAGGGCATGTGGTCATCGGGTCGCACCCAGTACCTTCGTCACTTGTCGCGGCTCTCGGAAGATTCCATGGTGGGCGGATTGCTGTCCTTCCGTCCCAGCCTTCCAGGGGAGTCCACCCGCATGTACTGTCGCCGTCGTCTGCTTTCGTTGGCCGTTCTTTCCGCTCTCGCCGTGTCGTCCGCATTTGCCGCGCCGACGCCGGCACCGTCTTCGTCTACGCAGCATGGGCCCTTCGCCCAGCTGAAGATCCGCGATCTGGGCCCGGCGCTTGCGGGCGGACGTGTCGCCGCTGTGGCGGGCATTCCGGGCAATCCGCTGGTCTACTACGTCGGCGCAGCCGCAGGCGGGGTCTGGAAGACCGTCGATGGCGGCCAGCACTGGAAGCCAATTTTCGAGCACGAAGCCTCGGCGTCGATCGGTGCGATCGCGCTTTCGAAGTCCAACCCGAACCTGGTCTGGGTCGGTACCGGCGAGTCGAACATCCGCAACGACATTGTCGATGGCGCGGGCGTGTATCTCTCCACCGATGCCGGCAAGACTTTCAAGCGGATGGGTCTGGCCGATGCCGGCCAGATCGGCAAGATCGTCGTCGACCCGCAGAATCCCAACCATGTGCTGGTCGCGGCGCTGGGTCATGCCTGGGGCCCGAACGCGCAGCGTGGCGTGTTCGAGACGACCGACGGCGGCAAGACCTGGCACAAGACGCTGTTCGTCGACAACAGCACCGGCGCGATCGATCTGGCGATGGCGCCAGGCAATCCGGAGGTGTTGTTCGCTGCCACCTGGCAGGTTGTGCGTCATCCGTGGAACCTGGTCGATGGTGGCCCCGGCAGTGGCCTGTGGCGTTCCACCGACGGCGGCGCCACCTGGACGCGTCTCACCGCCGGCCTGCCGAAGGGCCCGCTTGGCCGCATTGCGGTAGCCACCGCGCCCAGCGATCCGCAGCGCGTCTATGCTCTGATCGAGACCAAGCCCGGGAAGGGCCTGCTGTTCGTCTCGCACAATCTCGGCGATAGCTGGACCGAGGTCAGCGACAACCATGCGCTGGACGTGAGGCCGTTCTATTTCTCGCGCTTCGAGGTCGCTCCGAACGACGCCGACAAGCTGTACTTCATGTCGTTCTACCTGATGGAGTCGGACAACGGCGGCAAGACCGCGCATCCGATCGACAAGAGCGTGCATGTCGACCATCACGCGTTGTGGATCGATCCCAGCAATCCCAAGCGCATCATCCAGGGCAATGATGGTGGCGCCTACCTCAGCCTCGATGGCGGCAAGAGCTGGCGTTTCCTCGACGGCATGCCGATCGAGCAGGACTACATGGTCGCCACCGACAACAAGACGCCGTACACGCTGTGTGCGGGCCTGCAGGACAACAGCGGCTGGTGCGGTCCGTCCAGTTCGCTGGCCGATACCGTCGGTAGTGGCAACGACTGGTTCAACGTGATCGGCGGCGACGGCGAATACGTGGTGCCGGCGCCCAGCGATCCGAACCTTATCTACGGCGATGCCGAGGACGGTGCGATGGTGCTGTTCCATCGCGACACCAAGCGAACCGACTTCACCATGCCGTACCTGCATGGTCCGGGCTTCGACAACGACCTGCCTACCACGCAGCAGAAGTACCGCTTCAACTGGACCAGCCCGATCGCGGTCGATCCGCATGCGCCCAAGACTGTCTACATGGGCGCCAACGTCGTGCTGAAGTCCACCGACGGTGGCCAGAACTGGGCGCCGATCAGCGGCGACCTGACCCGCAACGACAAGGCCAAGCAGGCATTGTCCGGCGGCCCGGTCAACCTCGATCTTTCCGGCGCCGAAACCTACGACACCATTCTCGCGGTGCAGATCGCACCGAGCGATTCGAAGGTGCTGTGGGTGGGTACCGATGACGGTCTGGTGCAGGTGACCCGCGACGGCGGTGCGCACTGGTCGAATGTCACACCCTCGGGTGCCCCGAAGTGGGCCCGCGTCTACCAGGTCGGCGTTTCGGCGACCGATCCGGGCGCGGCCTACGTGGCCTTCGATGCGCACGAGATGGACAACCGTCACCCGTACGTCTACCGCACCAGCGACTACGGTCATGCCTGGCAGCGCATCGACCACGGCCTGCCGGATGCGCCGGTCGACGTGGTGCGCGAGGACCCGAATCACCCCGGCGTGCTGGTCGCCGGCACCGACATCGGTGCCTGGCTGTCGCGCGACAACGGTGCGCACTGGAGCCAGCTCAAGGTGGGCGGGCTGCCGACCGTGCCGGTGGTCGACGTGAAGTTCGTGCAGGGCGACCTGGTGCTGGCCACCCATGGCCGAGGCCTGTTCGTGCTCGACCACTTCGCGCCGATCGCCGAGTACAGCAAGGCGATCGCCAGCCAGCCGCTGCACCTGTTCACGCCGCGTGCCGGCATCGAGTTCGTGCGCTGGACACGTGGCGAGGGTGCCGAGCCGCTCTACACCGTGCCCAATGCGCCTGACGGCGTGATCGTCGACTACGCCGTGCCGCACAAGCTGCATGCGGCCAAGGGCGCCAAACACGGGGCGGTCGAGATCACCGTGCGCGATGCGGCCGGTCACCTCATCGCCACGCGCTACACCAATGCCAAGCCCGGCGTGAACCGTTATGTGTGGAACATGCGCTACGACGGCGCCACCAAGCTCGACTTCGTCAAGCATGACCACAAGGACAAGGACGGCAACAACGCCAACGGACCGCTGGTGGTGCCGGGCAGCTACCAGCTCACCGTCAGCGCGGGCGGCCACAGCGCCACCGAGACCGTACTGGTGAAGGCCGACCCCAACCAGGCGCCGGCTCCTGCGGCCAACCTTGCCACGCTGAAGGGCGAGCTTGCCGAGCGCAACGTGCTCAGTGCCATCGACAGCGCGCTGAACCGGATCACCGCGATGCAGGCGACACTGAAGCAGTTCGAGGCCAGTGCCGCCAGCGAGCCACGCTACGCCGCGGCACTGACCCAGGCGCGCCAGCTCGACAAGCAGCTCACCACGTTGAAGAACAGTGCATTCTCGCCGACTGTCCAGCACAACGTGGAAGAGGATGACCTCAAGCAGCTGACCGACCTGCAAGGCAGCGTCTCCAGCATCATCGGGGGCGGCTACGAAGGGCTGCAGAATCAGATGCCGCCGCCGGCACTGCTCACCTTGCAGCGTGAGATCAACGTCCAGGCCAACGCCTTCATCCAGCGCTTCAATGCGTTGCTGGCAGGCCAGGTGGTGACCTACAACCGTGCCGCGTATGCGGCTGGCGCACCTACCGTGATGACCGGTGCCCCCGAGCAGATCGAGCCAGTGACCCTGTAAGCCGGGCCTCACGCCACCGCCCCCTGTCCCGTATAGCTAGCGCGGGGCAGGGCGCGGCGGCGCTGCACTTGTCCGTGACCGGCACAGCGATTCGGCGGAACGTCGGCGGGAATTTTGAGATAATGCGGCCCTTCGTGGCCACCTCGGTCGGTCGCGTATCTCAGTCCAGGGGAGCCGGGACCGATCTGCATGGCGGTCACGGCCAGCCGGGATCGCCATGGCGATCCATCCGTCCCTGGCGACTGCCGATCATGACTTTGCTGGTGAGAGAACACATGTCGAGCGTGCCGTCGACGCCATTTTCGGCTGCGGATACCCGTTTCATGCAGCGCGCGTTGCAGCTGGCCGCACATGCCCGCGATGCCGAAGGCGAAGTGCCGGTGGGCGCGGTACTGGTGATGGACGACGAGATTGTCGGTCTGGGCTGGAACCGCAACATCACCCTGCACGACCCGACCGCGCATGCCGAGATCATGGCGCTGCGCGCGGGCGGCGAAAAAACGACCAATCACCGGCTCGTGGGCGCCACGCTGTATGTCACGCTGGAGCCGTGCTCGATGTGCGCGATGGCGCTGATCCATGCCCGCATTGGTCGCGTGGTATACGCCGCCACCGATCCCAAGACCGGTGCCGCCGGCAGCGTGTTCGACACCTTGATCGACCCGCGCCACAACCATCGGCTGACCGTGCAGGGCGGACTGCTGGCCGACGAGGCGTCGACGATGCTGCGCGAGTTCTTCCGCGCCCGCCGTTCCTGAGCCGGACGTCAGCGCCACGCTTGCTCAGGCGAGAAACGAAAACGCCTCGTCGCAGGGCAACTCGATCTTCAGTTGAAGCAGGTCATCGGCACGGGTCCGCCCCAGGTTCACGGCCGCCAGCGGCTTGCCGGTGCGGGCGGCTGCCCGGGCGAAGCGGAAGCCCGAATACACCATCAGCGACGAGCCCACCACCAGCATGGCGTCGGCGTCATCCAGCGCCTGCATGCCCGCGTCGACACGTTTGCGCGGCACGCCTTCGCCGAAGAACACCACGTCCGGCTTGAGCATGCCGGCACAGCGCGGGCAGGCGGGTACCTCGAAATGGGCGAAGTCGGCCTCCAGGTCGGCATCGCCATCGGGGGCGTCGCTGGCTTCGACGGTGGCCCAGTCGGGATTCAGTCGCAGCAGTTCGTCCTGCAGGTCGGTGCGCGGCATGGACAGCCCACAGTCCAGGCAGCGCACGCGGTCCAGCCGGCCATGCAGGTCGATCACGTTCAGCTGGCCTGCCGCCTGGTGCAGGCGATCGACGTTCTGGGTAAGCAGCAGCGTCAGCCTTGCCTGTTGTTCGAGCCGGACCAGGGCATGGTGTACGGCATTCGGCGTGGCCTGTCCGAACCGGCGCCAGCCGACCAGACTGCGGGCCCAGTAGCGCTTGCGGGTGGCCACGTCGCCAGTGAAGGCCTGGTAGGTCACCGGTTGCGGACGCTTCCAGCGGCCAAGTGCATCGCGATAGTCGGGAATGCCCGAGCCGGTGCTGCAGCCCGCACCGGTCAGCACGAACAGGCGCGGATGGGCATCGACGAATGCCGCCAGTGCAGTGGCGCCGGCCTGGGGCGCCGGTGTTGTCGGGATATCCAGCATGGTGCGCATGGTGCCACGGCCGGGTGACATCGTGTCGGCCCGGACCGTGACAGCCAGACCGGAGCACACGGGCCCATCGACTGGCGATACGGGCAGTCAGACCGTCAGGCATGCGACAATAGGCGCAGTTCACAGAAGCCCAGCGACAGCCATGCCGGTCCCAAACGACGCGTTCCGCCGCTTTCAGGAAGAATTGGCCGCCCTCGAAAAGACACAGAAGCCGCTGACACGCGAGCAGCAATTGGTAGTGGCCAGAACGGAGTTTCTGGACCTGCAGCGTCGCTTCGACCTGACCATTGCCGATGTGGTGGCGTTCTTTCCCGAAGAGGAAGGCATCGGCTACCTGCAGCAGTTGATCGAGGCATCCTCGGCCAAGCCGCCCCGCAAGCGCTGAACGAATATCCGCTCCACCAGCCATCGGCCCCTGCCATTGGCCCTGACCGCTAACGGCGGGGCATGTCCGAAGCGCCAGCCCGGAAGCCGTGATCACAGCCTGGACGGACTGCAAGAAAGCTGACATCAGCGGCGTGCACCATATCCGCAGGCGCGTCATTGCCGTTACGGCAATGACGCACAGTGCACCGTAAATGCGTCGACGACTACCGGCTTCAGAGAAGCGGCCGGGACGTCGCCGCGCGCCGCAGGACATGACCATGATCACCCGTTTTCGCGCCGCCGCCAGGCGCCTGTTCAAACGCCCCGCACCGACCATCAAGCTGCGGCTGATCGGCGTTGCCGCGCTGCTTTACGTCTTGCTCGTGGCGATTGCCTATCTCGGGCTGGCTGGCATCTCCCGGTCCAACGACAGTCTGCTGTCGATGTACCGGGGCGACCTGACGCCGTTGTTGGCGGCCAATCGCATCGCGCGCAACCAGCAGGGCGAATTCATTGCCCTCGGTGAGGCGGCCCGGCAGGTCGGCAACATTTCCATTGTGAGCCAGCAGGTCGAGGTGGTCCGCCATTTCGATGCCCAGAACGAAAAGCTGATCAGGCAGATTTCGGCACAGCCGATGTCGGCCGATGCCGCCAGGACGTGGAAGCAGTTCGTCGCCTCGTTCAAGCGTGTGAACCGGATCATCGGCAATGTTTCGGCATCGATGCTGAAGGGCGATACCGGAAGCGCCGATGTGCTATACGACTTCCTGCTGCCGAATATGACCATGATGTACGACGCGCTGGATCATTTCATCAGCCTGCGCGAGACGGCGGCAACGACGCTGCACCAGCAGGCTTCGGCCACGTACCGGCGGCTACGCCTGCTGATCGTGACTGCCATCGGGGCCGGCATGCTGATGACCTTGCTGGTCGGCTGGCTGACGCTTCGCTCGATCCTGCGCGGCGTGCGCGAAGCAGTAGTGACGGCTGAGGCGATTGCCGCGGGGCGACTCGGCAACGACATCGATAGCGCGCGGGGCGACGAAATCGGTGCGCTGCTGCGTGCTTTCCGGCGTATGGATGGACAGCTGCAGGGCATCGTCGGCCAGGTGCGCGAGGGCGCCCTGGCGGTCGGCCTGAGTGCCGGAGAGATCTCGCGCGGCAACGACGACCTCAGCCAGCGTACGCAGTCCCAGGCCGCGAGCCTGGAAGAAACCGCTGCGTCGCTGGAAGAAATGACCGCGACGGTGAAGCAGAACGCGCTCAATGCGGCTTCGGCCGACCAGCAGGCGCGTGAGGCTCGACAGCATGCGGAACAGGGCCGTGTCGTGGCCGGCCAGGTCGCTGCGGCGATGCGCGATATCGATACCGCCAGCAACCAGATGGCGGATATCGTCGGGTTGATCGACGAAATCGCCTTCCAGACCAACCTGTTGTCGCTCAACGCCGCCGTCGAGGCCGCGCGGGCTGGCGAACAGGGGCGTGGCTTTGCCGTGGTCGCGGCCGAGGTACGCCAGCTTGCCCAGCGCTCTGCCGCGGCGGCCAGGGACATCCGCGCGCTGATCGTGAACAGTGCCGAAAAAGTTCGCGTCGGCAGCGAACTGACCGAAGCGAGCGGGAGCAGCCTGGGCGCCATCGTGACCAGCATCGCCCGGGTCACCGACACGGTTGCCGATATCGCGGCGGCCAGCGGCGAGCAGTCGTCGGGCATTGCCCAGATCAGTCGGGTCGTCACCCAGATCGACGATGCGACCCAGCAGAATGCGGCGCTGGTCGAGCAGGCGACGGCAGCCTCGCGGGCCATGCACGAGCGCGCCGACGAACTGCAACGGCTGGTGGCGTTCTTCCGGACGCAGCCAGCGGATCTGGGTGCATCGGTACAACAGGATCGCAAACCGCAGGCGGGGCCCATGCGGGATGCCGGAGCGCCCGCCTGGGTCTAGCGTGGGATTACCGCAGTTCGGCCGGTGCGGGCTGCGTGTCGTACACGGTTGCATCGAGTTCAGCCAACGCGATCGCTGTAGCCCAGGCAGCCACGGAAGGTGTCGAAGGGTTTATTCTTCCCTTGAAATTTGCCGCGGCACGCCCGACAGATCACGGCGGCAATCGCACTGTAAGGTACCTGCTCGATGCGACATTTCGTGCGCCTGGCCATCATTGTGGTCGCTGCTTTTTTTGCCGGCGGCTGCTCTTCGCAGGGCACTCCGGCGACCGGCCACGCGGTTCATGGGGAAGTCGTGGCGAAGGCGCGTTGCGCGGCTTGTCACGGCCCCGACGGCAACAGCTCCATCGCCATGTACCCACGGCTGGCCGGTATGCGCGCCAGCTACCTGTACGGGCAGCTGGTTTCCTTCCGGAACGGTGAGCGACCCTCTGCGGTGATGGCCTCGATAGTGCATGGCCTGTCCAACCAGGACGAACTCGATGTGTCTGCGTTCTTCGCGGGCCAGAGCCGTGCGCGGGATGCAGCGGGCCCGGCTGACCTGATGGCGGAAGGCCGTCAGCTGTTCCGTCTCGGTGCCAGCCATGAAGAGATTCCGGCCTGTGCTGACTGCCACCTGCCGGGTGCCGGCCGGATGGGGTCGATGGGAGGAATGGGCATGATGATGGGCACGCCCGGACCAGTGTTGTACGGCCAGCATGCGGCCTACATCCAGGCTCAATTGCGTGCCTTTGCCAACGGCACCCGGCCGACTGCAGTGATGCACGGTATTGCGCGCGCGCTGACCGCCCGACAGGTGCAGGCGATAGCCGCATATCTGGCAGCCCACCCCTGATGCACCGGATCGGACGGCGTGTCTGCGGACGCCTTCCCGCCGCTCACCCACAACCGGCTGCATGCGGTAGATTCGTGCCATGACCCTGCCGACCGCTCACGATCCCGCGTCCTCCACCGACAACCGCCTGGTGGTGGCGATTTCGTCGCGTGCCCTGTTCGATCTGGGCGACAGTCATGCGCTGTTCGAGCGCGACGGGCTGGACGCCTACCGCAGCTTCCAGATCGAGCACGAGAACGAGATACTCAAGCCGGGCGTGGCCTTCCCGCTGGTGCAGAAGTTGCTCGACCTCAACCGGCTGGCCGGTGACGTGCCGCCGGTGGAAGTGATCCTGCTTTCGCGCAATTCGGGTGACACTGGCCTGCGCATCTTCAACGCGATCCAGCATTACGGGCTGGAGATCAGCCGGGCGGCCTTCACCAGTGGCGCGCCCACCTCGGACTACATCGCACCGTTCCGGGCGGACCTGTTTCTTTCGGCGAATGCCGAGGACGTGGGGCGAGCACTCAAGGCTGGCGTGGCGGCGGCGACCATCCTGCCGAGCACCGCGCCGCCGCGCGCTACCGAGCAGTTGCGGATTGCCTTCGACGGCGATGCGGTGATCTTTGGCGACGAAGGCGAGCGCGTCTCGCGTGAAGAGGGTCTGGAAGCCTTTCATCGCAACGAGAGCGAGCATGCCGAGGAGCCGCTGTCGGTCGGTCCGTTCCGTGGCTTCCTGACAGCCCTTCATCGTCTGCAGGCGGCGTTTCCCGCGGAGAACTCGCCGATCCGCACGGCCTTGGTCACCGCGCGGTCGGCGCCCGCGCACAAACGCGTAATCCTCACCCTTCGTCGCTGGGGCGTTCGCATCGACGAAGCCCTGTTCCTCGGCGGTCGCGACAAGGGGCCGTTCCTGGATGCGTTCGGCGCCGACATCTTCTTCGACGATTCGCCGGCCAATGTGGAGTCCGCACGGCGACATGTGGCCACCGGGCACGTGCCGCACGGGGTCAGCAACGGCTGAGCGAGGGCGTGACGCGGCAACTTTTCAAGGCCGCTTCCCGAGGTGTATGGTCATGCCGCCGATGCAAAGCATGTGCATCGGCTGAACGAAATCATTGGATGGTTTCCATGTGCGGTTGAATGCACTCGCTAGGGATCGGCATGAAACGACTTCTGTCAGCTGCGATCTTCTCCTTGTTCGCCTTGTCCGCGTCGGCGGCGGTCCACAGGCCCCGTAGCCTCGAGGATGTGCTGGGCAATCCCGGACTCATCGGCCACAGGATCGATGTCGTGGCGTGCGCGGGGGTCCCCTTGAGCGATGCGCCCAGCCAGAAAAATCTGATTCTGGTTTTTCCATGTGGCGCCAGCGCGTCCGATATGGATGAATCGGAGGCGGTCATCGGGCGCCTGACCAAGGCGACGGTTTTCAAGCCGGCGGCGGGATGGCAGATGGGCGATTCGCCACTCTTCAACGGGCGCTTCCGCGGCGTTTTGAGGAAAGGCACGCTACCCGGCCGGGGCATGCACAACATGTTGGTGATCGATCTGGACGAAGTGGATTTTCACGCGTCCCTTGATCCGGAGTAAGCCGGTTGGAGCCAGCCTGTCGAAGTGCATGGATGCCTCTGTCGCCAAGCCGGGCAGAGTCCAGGGGGTAATGGCCACGGGATGGAGGGAGCCATGCCACATCGAACCCCGTTTTCTCGCGTCGCGCTGCCAGGCGTTTTCATTTTCTTGCTGACCACGGGATGCCAGCCGGTCATGTCCACACCATCAGATGCCCCGGAAGGTGGCGAGTTCACTCGTTTCTTTGGCGACAAACCATCGGATCCTCCACCTTCGCCGGATTACCGGTGGACCGAACGCATGTACATCGACGGACCATTCACCACAGATACTCACGGACGATGAGGCCATGAACGACATTACGATTGAGGCGGCACAACAGGCACTGGTGCGGCTTCTGGCCATTGCCGACCGGCTCGATGCCCGCAACCGCCAAGCCGCGCAGGACATCGAGGCCGCAGTGAGCGCCATGCGACAGGGTGTCGAGCGGCTGGACCGGAGCGGCGATCAGTTCGCGCAGCAGGCGCTGCAACGCGTCAGCGCCGATGTGCAGCAGTCGATCGCACAGGGAGTTGATCAGGCCGCGGGTCGCTTGCAGTGCCAGTTGCAGCAGAGTGCGCACAGCGCCCAGTTGGCTGCCAAGGCCATGCTCGAACAGCGCAAGGGCTTGAGTGCGGCACGGCGCGCGCTGGTATGGAGCGGAACGCTGGCGCTGCTGGTCGGCGTATTGCTGGCAGTCGCTGGTGCCGCATGGGTGGCGCACCGGAGCATGCAGGACGTCGCCCAGGCGCATTTCAGCGACGATATCCTGCGCGCTACCCGCAGCGGTGCGATCACCCGTTGCGGTGACGCGCTTTGCGCACGCGTCGGCAAGCACCCGAAGCGTTACGACAAGGCCGGCGACTACGTGCTGCTGGACGAATAGTCGGCGCGGTTGCTGGGCCAGCGTCGGCCGATGACATGGAAATCAAGGCACCGGATGCCCCTTGCTGGCAGTCCAGATCGCGTACCAGTCCTCGGCCTCGAGCGTCACGTCCAATGCGGCGACGGCTTCGCGCAGTCGCTCGATACGTCCACTGCCGGTGATCGGGTGGGGGCGCGAGGGGTGGCGCAGGATCCAGGCAAAAGCCAGGGTGGTGAGACTGATGCCGAGGCGTGCGGCGATCGCCTCCATTTCGCCGCGCACCCGCAGGGCCTGCGGGTCGTCGCCGGCGAACAGGCGACCGCCACCCAGCGGCGACCAGATCATCGGGCGCAGTCCCAGTTGCTGTGCCTGGTCCAGTGTGCCGTCGTCCAGCGCCTGCATGTGCAGCGGCGACAGTTCGAGCTGGTTGGTCACCAGCGGGTGATGTGCGTGCAGCAGGGCGAACTGGCCGGTTGTGTGATTGGATACGCCCCAGCGCGCCACCTTGCCCTCGCGGGTGAGGCTGGCGAAGGTGTCGGCCAGAACCGTGGCATCCATCAGGTAGTCGGGGCGATGGATCAGCACCAGGTCCAGTTGCTCGGTACGCAGGTTGCGCAGCGACTGCTCCACCTGTGCACGGACATAGTCGGCCGACGCGTCGTAATGATTGAGCCGGTAGGGGCGCTGGGCCGAGCGCAGGCGAATGCCGCACTTGGTCACCAGTTGCATGCGCCGGCGTAGCGCAGGTGCATGCTGCAGTGCTTCGCCGAACAGCGACTCGGCGCGGTAGTCGCCGTAGATATCCGCATGGTCGAAGCTGGTGATGCCCAGTTCCAGCGCCTGTTCGATCCAGCGGACACGTGCTGGCACGTCCAGCTCCCAGTCCGCGATGCGCCACAGTCCGGCGACGACGGGCGACATTTCGAACGCGTGATCGGGTGGGGCTTGAGTCGGCACGGCGGCATCCAGGACAGTGGAGCCGGCAGTGTGCGGTGGTGCGGGTTACGCCGCAAGGCGCGATGGTCAGAGCACCTTGGTGCGTTTCCACCAGCGGGTGACCTTCTCCTCGCGGACCAGCGTGAACAGCCCGGCACCGAGGATCATCACGATGCCGACCAGCATCGGCCAGTCCAGCGAATTGCCGAACAGGAAGTAGCCGAAGCCGATCGCCCACAGCATCTGGCTGTACTGGGTTGGTGCCACGCGGTTGGCGGGGGCGAGCAGAGTGGCATACATCAGCAGTACGCCGGCCAGCGCCGCCAGCAGACCGTAGCCCGCCAGCAGCAGTACCTGGTGCAGGTCGGGAACGACGAAGTGCGGCAACATGGCCAGGCCACCGAACACGATCGGCCCGATCGTGCCAGCGCCATACAGGCTGATGCGCTTTTCGTCCGCCCCGGCCATGCGCATGGCGACCATCGACAAGGCTGCCGTGAGACCGCACAGGGTCGCCGCAAGATGCCCCAGTCCCAGCGCGCGGAAGCCGGGGCGCAACACCACCAGCACACCGGCGAAGCCGACGAACACCGCGGTCCAGCGCCGCCAGCCCACCTGTTCCTTCAGGAACACCACGGACAGGATGGTCACGAAGATCGGCATCAGGAAGATCATCGAGAACACCTCGGCCATCGGCAGCAGGGTGAACGCGGTGACCGAACAGATATTGCCGACACCGCCGGTGATCGCGCGGATCCACCACAGGTGAGGCCGCTTGGCCGAGAACACCTGATGCCAGCGGTCGCCCGGTCCCATGATGAACGGCAGGGCCGCCAGACCCAGCACGCCGCCGAAGAAGACCGACTCGTACGGAGGGATAGTGCCGTGCAATGCTTTGGCGAAGGCATCGCTGATCGCATATGCGGCGAAACAGGCGAAGCCCAGCAGAATGCCTTTGATCATGGGTGCGATGGGAGATGGTGCGGGGATGGGCGGGTGTGGCGGTTCGCCAGATGCGATGTTCGCACGATTCGTGTTGCATCGCATCATGCGGTGATCGCAGCGTGCGCCATCCCTGTCCGCAGGGCAGGCATGCTTCCATGCGGCGGTCCGTCATGACCATGCCTGAAGGCCCGGCTAGAATGGGAGGATTCCCCACGCTTCGGAGCCCTGTGCATGGCCGCCCGCCTCAATCCCCTCGACCTGTATGACGTCCGCTCGCTGCTCACCGATGAGGAGCGCATGGTGCAGGACACGGTGGGCCGCTTCGTCGACGAGAAAGTGCTGCCGATCATCGGCGACTGCTTCGACCAGGGCCGCTTCCCGAAGGAACTGATTCCCGAGATCGCTGGCCTGGGACTGCTCGGCGCGACCATTCCGGAACAGTACGGCTGTGCCGGCATGAACGGCGTCAGCTACGGCCTGATCTGCCAGGAGCTGGAGCGCGGCGATTCCGGCCTGCGCAGCTTCGCTTCGGTGCAGAGCTCGCTGTGCATGTACCCGATCTACGCCTACGGCACTGAAGAGCAGAAGATGCAGTACCTGCCGAAGATGGCGGCGGGCGAGATCATCGGCTGCTTCGGCCTGACCGAGCCGCATGGTGGCTCCGATCCGGCGAACATGAAGACGAATGCGAAGAAGGACGGCGCCGACTGGGTCATCAACGGTGCCAAGATGTGGATCACCAACGGCAACCTGGCGCAAATCGCGATCGTCTGGGCGCAGACCGAGGACGGCATCCAGGGCTTCATTGTGCCGACCGACAGCAAGGGCTTCGCCGCGCAGGAAGTGCACAAGAAGATGAGCCTGCGCGCCTCGGTCACCAGCGCGCTGTTCTTCGACAACGTTCACGTGCCGGACGCCAACCGCCTGCCCAACGTGAAGGGTCTGAAGGGGCCGCTGGGCTGCCTGACCCAGGCCCGCTACGGCATCACTTGGGGCCCGATCGGCGCTGCCCAGGCGTGCCTGCAGGAAGTGCTGGACTACACTGCCGAGCGCGTGCTGTTCGGCCGTCCGCTGGCCGCCAATCAGGCGGTGCAGCTCAAGATGGCTGACATGGCCCGCCGCATCACCTCGGCACAGCTGCTGTCGCTGCAGCTCGGCCGCCTGAAGGACGCCGGCAAGCTGCAGCCGACCCAGGTGTCGCTGGCCAAGTGGAACAACTGCCGCATGGCGATCGACATCGCGCGCGAGTGCCGTGACATCCTCGGCGGCGCAGGTATCACGACCGAACACAGTGCGATCCGGCATGCGCTGAACCTGGAATCGGTGATCACCTACGAGGGTACCGAGACCGTGCACCAGCTGGTGGTGGGCCGCGAACTGACCGGGATCAACGCATTCTGACGATTGCCGCGGTGATCGTATCCACGACCGTCGTCCCGGTGCGAACCGGAATGACGGAGAGGATGAACAGATTCCCCTGGTCAGAGTGTCCCTAGCATGAGCTGGCAAGACATCCGCATCGAAACCGAGCGTCTGATCCTGCGTCCGCCGCAGGCAGACGATTTCGCCGGCTGGTCGGCCTTCTTCGCCGACCCTGACGCGACCCGCCACATGGGCGGGCCGCGCAGCGAGCCGCTGGCCTGGCGGCACTTCCTGATGATGGTCGGCGCGTGGAGCATCGAAGCCGGCTCGGCATTCTCGCTGGTCGACAAGCACAGCGGACAATGGCTGGGCTGGACCGGCCCATGGCATCCGGTCGGCTGGCCGGGTACCGAGGTCGGCTGGTGCCTGGCGCGCAGCGCGTGGGGGCAGGGCTATGCCACCGAGGCTGCTACCGCCGTGCTCGACTGGGTGTTCGAGCACCTTAGCTGGGACCAGGTGATCCATCTGATCACGCCGGACAACCAGGCCTCGCAGGCCGTGGCGCGGCGGTTGGGCGCGGCGGTATTGCGCCGTATCGACATGCCCGAACCGTTCGCGGGCGAAACCGTAGACGTATGGGGCCAGAGCCGTGAGGCCTGGCAGAGGCGCCGACCGTGAGCCATATACCGCCCGCTCTGTTTGTCACGCTGGCTGAACTGGTTCCCGAGCTGTATGTGCACTGTGTCGAACCGTGGTGCCTGATCGGCAGCGCGGCAGCGCGAATGCTGGGCGCCGAGGTCAGCGTGGCCGATATCGACGTGCTGGTCTCGCGCGATGATGCCGACACGCTGATGACCCACTGGGCCGAGCGCCGCGACAGCGCGCATGTGCCGGCCGACGGTGACCGCTTCCGCTCGAACTACGCACGTTTCCGCTTTGCCGGGCTGCCGGTGGACGTGATGGGCGGGTTGCAGCTGCATGCCGGCGACGCCTGGCAGCCGGTGCAGCCGGGGCGCCTGATGCTGGTTGGCCTGCAGGGCGTAGCGGTGCCGGTGCCCTCGCTGGACGACCAGATCCGCATCTTCGAATCCTTCGGTCGTGACAAGGACCTTGCACGAGCGGCTGCCCTGCGCAGGCTGCGTCGTCCGCCGTCCGTGTTGCCGATTGTTCCCTCTCCCTGACGGCCGCATGGCGGCCACCCTCCGCATCGACACGAAGTTCATTCCATGACCGCCATTCCATTTGCCATCAGTGCCCGTCACAAAGGTTTCAACCGCGCCGAGATCGTCGACCAGAACTTCACCGAGTTCGTGCAGTTGTGGCAGGGCGACGTGCGCGCCGCGCCGCGCGACGACAAGCCGGTGCTGCCGGGCAGTGCGCTCGACGCGCGCGGCTTCCGAGAGCTGTTCGAATCGCAGCTGATCAGCCGCCACCTGGACCTGATGGCGCGCGTGCTGCGGGTGCAGAACAAGGTCTTCTACACCATCGGTTCGTCCGGTCACGAAGGCAACGCGATGGTGGCGCGGCTCACGCGGTATACCGACCCGGCCTTCCTGCACTACCGCTCCGGCGGCTTCATGGCCGAGCGCTTCCGCAAGCTGCCGGGGATGGACCCGGTGATGGATTCGGCACTGTCGTTTGCCGCCAGCAAGGACGATCCGGCCTCGGGCGGACGCCACAAGGTGTGGGGTTCCAAGCCGTTGTGGGTGTTGCCGCAGACCTCGACCATCGCTTCGCACCTGCCCAAGGCGCTGGGTACGGCGGTCGCCATCGATCATGCGCGTCGCATCGGCCACACGCTGCCGATTCCCGAAGACTCCATTGCGATCTGCTCGTTCGGCGATGCCTCCAGCAACCACGCGACGGCGCAGACCGCGTTCAACGCGGCTGGCTGGACCGCTTACCAGAAGCTGCCCGCACCGGTGCTGTTCGTGTGCGAGGACAACGGCATCGGCATCTCGGTGAAGACGCCCAGCGGCTGGGTCGCCAGCAATTACCAGTCGCGTTCGAATCTCGACTATTTCTTCGCCGACGGGCTGGATCTCGCCGAGGGCTACGCCCAGGTGCAGCGCGCGGTGGAGCATTGCCGCACGACCCGCCGGCCGACCTTTCTGCATCTGAAGACCACCCGTGTGATGGGCCATGCCGGTACCGACTTCGAGATCGAATGGCGCAGCATCGAGGAGTTGTTCGCGGTGGAGTCCACCGACCCGCTGCTGCGCTCTGCGGCGATCGCGCTCGAGTCCGGGCTATATTCGAAGGACGATGTGCTGAATCTGTACGAAGCCACCCGCAAGCGCTGCTTCGCGGCGGCCGAAGAGGCTGACCGCCGGCCCAAGCTGGAACGCCTGGACGACGTGATGAAGCCGCTTGCGCCGTACAGCCCGGCCAAGGTGAAGGCCGAAGCCGAGCGTACCGACTACGCCGACGCGCGCCTCAAGGCATTCGGCGGCGAGGCGAAGTTGCCGGAGAACCTGCCGCCGCGGCATCTGGCGATCCAGATCGGCCAGGCTTTGCACGACATCATGGCGAAATACCCCGAGTCGCTGCTGTTCGGCGAGGACGTGGCGCAGAAGGGGGGCGTGTACACGGTGACCAAGGGCCTGCACAAGGCATTCAGGAACACCCGCGTCTTCAACACGCTGCTCGACGAAACGGTGATCCTCGGCCTGGCTCAGGGCTACGCCAACATGGGCATGCTGCCGATTCCGGAGATCCAGTACCTGGCCTATTTCCACAACGCCGGCGACCAGATCCGCGGCGAAGCGGCCAGCCTGCAGTTTTTCTCCAACGACCAGTACCGCAATCCGCTGGTGATGCGCGTAGCCTCACTGGGCTACCAGCGCGGCTTCGGCGGCCACTTCCACAACGACAATTCGATCACCGCGTTGCGCGACATTCCAGGGCTGGTGGTGGGTTGTCCCAGCCGTGGCGACGACGCGGCGACCATGCTGCGCACGCTGACCGCGTTGGCCAAGGTGGATGGGCGCGTCTGTGCCTTCCTCGAACCGATCGCGCTGTACATGACCAAGGACCTGTACGAAGCCGGTGATGGTCAGTGGCAGTTCGACTATCCGGCACCGGGCGAGGCAATGACCCTGGGCGAGGGACGGGTCTACCACCAGGACGCCGACGATCTGGTGGTGTTCACCTTCGGCAATGGCGTGCCGATGGCGCTGCGTGCGGTGCGCAGCATCGAGGCGGAACTGGGCTGGAAGGTCCGGGTGGTCGACCTGCGCTGGCTGGCGCCGCTCAACGATGCCTTCATCGCGGCGCAGGCGAAGAATGCCAGACGCATCATCGTGCTGGACGAAGGCCGGAAGAGCGCGGGCGTGGGCGAGGGCGTGATCACCGCGATTGTCGAGGCGGGTCTGGGCGCCACGCCACTGACGCGGGTGGTCGGCGCCGACACCTTCACGCCGCTGGCCGGTGCGGCCTTCCTGGTACTGCCCGGTGATGCCGACGTGGTGGCCGCGGCCCGCGGCCTGGCCTGAGCCCCTGGGGCTTCGACGTGGCGGGTGCGACGGTGCCCGCCACGCGGGCTATTCGACGATCTTAAGATTCTGTCGCGTGCGGGTGGCTGCACACTTCGCGGTGCTGGCGTGGACCCGGTTGCGACCGCCCAGCTTGGCGGTATACATGGCCTGATCGGCACGCTCGACCCAGGCGTCCAGGGTGTCGTTGGGCGGCTGGTACATCGCCAGTCCGATGCTCACGCTGAGTCGTCCACCGCTGCTGTCGAGCGGAATTTCCAGTCGGTGCACGCGTCGGCACAGGCGGATGGCCACCTGCAGCGCCTGTTCCTGCGGCGTGTTGTGCAGCAGCGCCACGAATTCTTCGCCGCCGTAGCGGCCGAGCCGGTCGAGCGGGCGCAATTCATGGCGCAGCGCATTGGCGACAGCGACCAGCGCGCGGTCGCCGGCGCTGTGTCCCTGCTGGTCATTGAGTACCTTGAAGTGGTCCAGGTCCAGAAAGAGCAGGGCCATCGGCCGGGAGCCACCTTCGCGCAGCGCCGCCTCGACCGATTCACGCCAGGCGCGGCGATTGAACACGTTGGTCAGCGCATCGTGATCGGCCAGCACCTGCACCGACGCGTGCGTCCGCCGCATGTTCAATGCGTGATCGGCTAGTCCCAGCGACAGCACCAGCGCTTCGAGTGCACCCGCCGCCAGGCTGGCATCGCCCAGCCAGCGGAAGCCGCTGACGGTGCCGTTGATCTCTCCATTCCACCAGGCGGTCAGCAGCAGCAGGGGCATCCAGCCCAGCAAGAAGAACCAGGCCGGACGTGATCCCTGGACCGCCGCACTCAACGCGGCGATACCCAGCAGGATCGAGCCGAGGATAAGCAGCGGATCGACCAGCAGCTGACCCGCTTCCTGCACCTGGTGCAGCGGACAGAGGCGCATGCCCACCACTAGCAGCATGCCCACGGCCAGGCCAATCGCGGGCGGACGCAGCAGCGGCGCAAAGCGCCGCATTTCGCAGAAGCGGACGGCAAACAGGGCGGCGAACGACACCGACAATCCTATCGCCGCTGCGGTGGCGGAAGGGGAGATGGCTGCAAGCCATGCCATGCCCAGCGGGTGGAACAGCAGCCCACTGCGCATGCCCTGGATGAAGGCGTAACAGAGCACGAAGCCGGCGTACCACGCGAACGTGACGTCGCGCAGCATCGGCGCGATGCAGAGCGCCATCAGTGCCATGGCCAGCATGACCGCCAGACACGCGCTGGCGAAAACCAGCCAGCGCGCATCGCGCAACAGGAATTCGTCGGGGGCAAGCAGGGTGAAGCTGACCGGTGCCACAGCGGCCGCGCCGGGTTCGAAGCGCAGTAGCACAAGGCCGTTCTGCTTCGCGTGGTTACCGAGTGACCAGGCCAGCCAGCCATGCGCGTGACTGGTTGCGCTGAAGTCGTCCAGCGCCTGCGAAGTCGAGTGTCCGTCCGGCATGTAGATCGCCACCCGGCCCGGCGGCGGCGGGTTGATCGCCAGGATCTGTCCGGCAAGCGTGCCCGGTGGCTGCGCCTGCAGCACCACCCACACGCCCCGGTCGCGCAACTGGAAGCGCTGCAGCTCGGACGGGTCGAAGCTGTGCAGTTCACCGTGGCGATATTCCTGCAGCACGAGTTGCGGCGTGTCCTGTGGATGCACCGAGCGCCATGCGCCGTTGAGTGCGGTCTCGGCATGCAGATGCGGACACAGCAGCAGCGTCATCAGCCCGAGCCAGGCCAATGTCCAGTGCATGCGTTTGGATGGTCGGAGCCACCCAGTCATGGTCACCCTCGTGCTCGTCCGTGTCGTCGCGTGGTGTGCAGAACGCCGGCAAGCCACTCCGGCCGCCCACCCCCTTCACGTAGGCTACGCTATTCCGGGGTCAGGATGGGGTGTGTGGGCAAGAAATGCCCATTTTTTGATCCTGTGGGGGATAATTTCATGGACACCATCAGAGTGGCTTCGTTCGTCGGCAGCCTGCGCCGGGAATCGATCAATCGACGCCTGGCGTGTGCGGTCGAGTCGCTGGCGCCCCCGCATTTCGTGTTCGAACAGGTGTCTATCGGCAATCTTCCGCTGTACGACCAGGATTTCGACGGCGATTATCCGCCCGCTGCCCGCCATCTAAAAGAACAGATCGAGAAAGCCGACGCGCTGCTGTTCGTCACGCCGGAGTACAACCGTTCGATTCCCGGTGTGCTGAAGAACGCGCTGGACCTCGGGTCGCGGCCGTGGGGCACCAATTCGTTCGCCGGCAAGCCGGGCGCGGTGATCGGCGCATCCATCGGCGTCATCGGCAGCGCACTGGCGCAACAGCACCTGCGCAACGTGTTGTCGTATCTGGACGTGGCCGTGCTGCCGCAGCCCGAGGTCTTCATCCACTTCAAGCAGGACGCCCCGATCGATACCGACGGCCATATTGCCAGCGACAGCACACGCCAGTTCCTGCAGGGGTTCGTGGACCGTTATGTGGCCTGGGTGCACAGGCAACTGCAGGCCTGACCGGGATCATTCGACCGACAAGACGCAGCAGCCCGTTTCATTGCTTGGAGCGGACGCCGCGGTAGCACTTGCCATGTGACGTAACTTCGCCCACGGCGTAGCATGCATGGCTGGTCGCCATCCGGCCGAGCTCGTTCAACCTCTGACCGTTCAACCCGTGGTCGTTCAAACTAGGAGTGGAAATCCATGCGTTCCCGCAACCCCGTACTTCAGGAAAAGGCTTTCCGCGATCTGCCGGTCACCGGTGAACGGATGACCATGAACGGCACCATCGCCCGCACCGGCCTGTTGCTGGTGCTGGCGCTGATCACCGGCGGCTGGACCTGGCAGCACTTCATCCAGGTGGCCGGCGAAAGCGGGCTGCAGGCGGGCATGGCTGCCATCACTCCGTACCTCTGGGGCGGCCTGATCGTGGGCTTCGTGCTGGCCATGGTGACCACCTTCGCCAGCCGCTGGTCGGGCGTGACGGCACCGATGTATGCGATGGCCGAAGGTTGCGTGCTCGGCGGCATCTCGGTGGTCATCAACCTGCGTTATCCGGGCATCGTGCTGCAGGCGGTAATGCTCACCGCCGGTGTGCTTGCAGCCATGTTGCTGCTGTACCGCTCGCGCATCATCAAGGTCACCGACCGCTTCCGCATGGGCGTGGTCGCGGCTACCGGCGGCATCGCGTTGTTGTATCTGGTGGACATCGGCCTGCGCGCCTTCACCAGCATCCAGATTCCCTTCATCCACGAAAGCGGTGCGCTGGGTATCGGCTTCAGCCTGCTGGTGGTGGGGCTGGCCGCACTGAACCTGGTGCTGGACTTCGACATGATCGAGCGCGCTACCGAGCAGGGTGCACCGAAGTACATGGAGTGGTATGGCGCGTTCGCGCTGATGGTGACGCTGGTGTGGCTTTACATGGAGATCCTGCGCCTGCTGTCGAAGGCCCGGCGCTGACTGAGGAATTTCTGATCGCGGCATTTTCGATGCGGAGGGACGCAGCATGATCGTGGTGACGACGGAAAACGTGCACGGACGCCAGGTGCGCGAAGTGAAAGGCCAGGTGTTCGGCGTGGTGGTGCGCAGCCGGGGCATTGGCGGCAACCTGATGGCGGGCCTGCGTTCCATCGTGGGTGGTGAGATCCACGAGTACACCCAGATGCTCGAGGAGGCCCGCCGGCACGCGCTGGACCGGCTGGTGCAGAACGCCACGGCAATGGGGGCCAATGCGGTAGTGATGATGCGCTTCGACTCGGCCGAGATCGGCCAGACCATGAGCGAGATCGTGGCCTACGGCACGGCCGTGGTGCTGGAGCCGGCGGCGCACTGACATGCTGACGGTCGCGCTCTATGTGACCGGCGGGGTGCTGTTGCTGCTTGGCCTGGTCGCTGCCGTCACCGGTGGTTGGGTGGTGCTGCCGCAGCTGCTGATAGGCGGCCTGTTGTTGCTGGTGGGCCTCGCCATCGAGCGCTGGCGCTACAAGCCGCTGCAGGCCGGGCGTCCGGATCCGCGCTGGCTGGATACCGGCGAGCGTTTCGTCGATCCGGAAAGCGGTGCCCTGGTTGCGGTTTACCACGACCCCGCCGACGGCAGCCGACACTACATCAAAACATGGCCGGAACACGGGGCCTGAAACGGCCCCGCGTATGCTCAACCGCCGATGATGCGCGGCTCGGGTTCCAGCCGGATGCCGAAGGCAGCATCCACCCCGGCAATGACCTTTTGCGCCAGTGCCCACAGCTCGGCGCCGCTGGCCTTGCCATGGTTGACCAGTACCAGCGCATGGCGGTTGGAAATACCGGCATCGCCTTCGCGCAGTCCCTTGAAACCGGCGGTCTCGATCAACCATGCCGCCGACACTTTGCCGACATCGCCGGATTGCGGCCATAGCGGCAGCGCCGGGTGTTTGCGCTTGAGGGCCTCGGCCTGCGCCGCCGGGATTACCGGGTTCTTGAAGAAGCTGCCGGCATTGCCGATCACGGCCGGGTCGGGTAGCTTGCGGCTGCGCAGACGCACCACCGCCTCCGCGACGTGGAACGGTGCCGGCTTGGCCACGCCCATGCGGGCCAGTTCGTCGCCGATGCCGGCATAGTCCAGCCGCAGCTCGCGCTGGCGCGGCAGCACGAAACGCACTGCCGTGACGATGTAGCGTCCCGGTTCGCGCTTGAATACCGAGTCGCGGTAGGCAAAGGCGCAGGCGGCGCTGTCCAGCACGGCAACGCGCTGCTCACGGGTGTCCCAGGCTTCCACGCTCTCGATGAACTCGGCCACCTCGGTGCCGTAGGCGCCGATGTTCTGGATCGGCGCCGCGCCGACCGTGCCGGGAATCAGGATCAGGTTTTCGAGCCCGGCATAGCCCTGGCCCAGGGTCCAGCGCACGAAGTCGTCCCAGCGCTCACCGGCGGCGACGGCGATGCGGGCCTGTTCGCCATCGGCCTCGACCTGCACGCCCTGGGTGGCCATGGCGACGACCGTGCCCGGATAGTCGCTGACGAACAGCACATTGCTGCCTTCACCCAGCACCAGCACTTGGCCGTTGCGCACGGCCGGGTAGGCGAGCAGTTCCGGCAGTTTGGCCGCATCACGCACTTCGGCCAGCAGCTGTGTCCTGGCGGCCACGCGCAAGGTGTTCCGGTGGACCAGCGGGGCATGGTCGCTGAGGGTGTAACCGCCCATGTCCACGGCTTCAGTCCGCATGTGTCGTTCCTTGGGTCTGGCGGCGGATTTCATCGACGCATTCAGTGACAAGATGCGGGCCCCGGTAGATCAGGCCCGAATAGATCTGCAGCAGGGTGGCGCCGGCCTGCAGCTTCTCCACGGCATCGCTGCCGTCGAGGATCCCGCCCACGCCGATCAGTGGCACACCTTCACCCAGGCGTTGGCGCATGCCACGCAGCACTTCGGTGGAACGCCGGAACAGCGGTTTGCCGGACAGTCCGCCGGTTTCGTTGCCGTGCGGATCGCTGGCGACCGCGCTGCGCTCGGTCGTGGTATTGGTGCAGATGACGCCGTCGATACCGCTGCCCAGCAGCACTTCGGCGATGGCGTCGAGTTCGGCTTCGGTGAGGTCAGGGGCGATCTTCAGCAGCATCGGCTTGCGTGCGCCGGCCTGTGCGCCCAGCCGCTCCTGTGCCTCGCGCAGGGTGCCGATGAAGCGACGCAGCGATTCTTCCTGCTGCAGGTCGCGCAGGCCCTGGGTGTTGGGCGACGAGATGTTCACCGTGATGTAGGCGGCATGCGCGTGGACGCGCTCCAGGCAGAACAGGTAGTCGTCGACGGCCTGCTCGTTCGGTGTGTCCTTGTTCTTGCCGATGTTGATCCCGAGCACGCCGCGATATTCGGATTTCTGCACGTTGCGGACCAGTGCATCCACACCGGCGTTATTGAAGCCCATGCGGTTGATGATGGCTTCGTGCTGCGGCAGGCGGAACAGGCGCGGGCGCGGATTACCTTGCTGCGGGCGCGGCGTCACCGTGCCGACTTCGACGAAACCGAAACCCAGCGCACCCAGTTCGTCCAGATGCTCGGCGTTCTTGTCCAGACCGGCGGCCAGGCCGACCGGGTTCGGAAAACGGATGCCGAACGCTTCCACCGGCAGCGGTTCCGGCGGCGTTGCCACGAAGCGCCCCAGGTTGCTGCGGTGGGCTACGCCCAGTCCGTACAGGGTGAGCCGGTGCGCGGTTTCGGCATCGAACGCGAACAGCAGCGGGCGGAGCAGGTCGTACATGGTCGTGACCTCAGTGGAAGGTGCCCACGATGATGCGGGTGTCGTAGTCGAAACTGATCCGTCCGTCCTGCTGGCAACGCTCGAACAGGGCGTGCAGGGCGGTGATCATCGGCTCGTGCTGCGGGTGTCCGGGTTGCGGTGCGTAGGACGATGACATCAGGCGGCCACGCAGGCCATCGAAGTCGAGCCGTTGCTTGTGCTCGAAGCGCGCCGTGCTGCGCCAGCCGGTACCGAACCATGCTTGCATGGTCGCGTCGTCGGCATAACGTTCGGCCACGCTGGTGTAGTCGGTACCGTAGCGCTGCAGCAGTGCCTCGTAGCCTTCAAGGAAGGGTGTGCCGGCGAGCCGGCGCGAATTCCAGAAGATGGCTGCCGGACGGCCCGGGCGCAGGATACGGCGGAATTCGCGGCGAGTGGTTTCCGGATCGAACCAGTGGAAGGCCTGCGCGACGGTCACCAGATCGACACTGGCATCGGTCAGGCCGGTGGCATCGGCACGACCGTCGACGGCGGCAAAGCGCGGGTTGTCGTCCAGCCACGCGGCGGCGGCGGCGCGCATCGCGGCATTCGGCTCCACCGCAGTCACCGTCAGGCCGGCATCGAGCAGCAACTTGCTGGAAATACCGGTGCCGGCGCCGACGTCGGCGACCTGCCAGTCCGCCGTCATGCCATGTTCGTTGCGCAGCCAGTCGATCAGGGCTTGCGGGTAATCGGGGCGGTAGCGCACGTAGTCGGCGACACGATCACTGAAGCGCTCGGTGCTGTGCAGGCTGTTCATCGGCTCATCCGTTCAGTTGCTGGCCGCCGTCGACGCACAAGGTCTGGCCGGTGATCCAGCCGGCCCACGGCGAGGCGAGGAATAGCGCAGCATGGGCGATTTCCTCGGGTGTGCCGAAGCGGCCGAACGGAATTTTCGCCAGGGTGGCGGCGTAGAGCGCGGGTTCTTCCACACGCCGCCGCTCCCACAAGCCGTCGGGGAAACTGATAGAGCCGGGTGCAATCGCGTTGACCCGGATGCGCTGCTCGGCGAGTGCCAGTGCCTGCGAGGTGGTGTACTGGCTGAGTGCCGCTTTCACCGCGGCATACGGCGCGCCGTTGCGCCGTGGATGAAAGGCCGCGATCGAGCTGGTATGCAGGATGCTCGGGTTTGCCGACTGGCCGAGATAGGGCAGCGCCTCGCGCGAGGCGCGCACTGCGGCCATCAGGTCGACCTGGAAACCGGCGTTCCAGCCTTCATCGTCGTCGTTGAATCCGTAGCCGCTGGCATTGTTGACCAGTACGTCGATACCGCCGAGTGCTTTGGCGCCGGCCTGCACCCAGGCATGGATGGCATTCGGGTCGGCCAGGTCGCAACGTTGCACATGGGCGATGGCGCCGAGTCCGGAAATTTCGCGGGCGACTTCATCCAGTGCCGCCTGGCCGCGCGCGCATACCGACACGGCCGCACCCGCTTCGGCGAAGGCCAGCGCGATACTGCGACCGATGCCCTTGCTGCCACCGGCGACGAGCACGCGGTAACCCGGCAACCGGAACGGAGTGGGGAGTGCATCTGCCATCGGGGACTCCGGAACGAGGCGAGGACATGGTGTTGTCGATTGCCCCGTCAACACCGGGGCGACGGACCGGGGCGGCGGATGCCTGGTGGCAGCCGCCGCCGTCGAACGGCTTACAGGTCGAACTTGATGCCCTGGGCCAGTGGCAGTGCGTCCGAATAGTTGATGGTGTTGGTCTGGCGACGCATGTAGACCTTCCACGCGTCCGAGCCGGACTCGCGGCCACCGCCGGTTTCCTTCTCGCCACCGAAGGCGCCGCCGATCTCGGCGCCGGAGGTGCCGATGTTGACGTTGGCGATGCCGCAATCGCTGCCGGCCGCCGACAGGAACTGCTCGGCCACCTTCAGGTTCTGCGTGAAGATCGCCGAGGACAGGCCCTGCGGCACGTCGTTCTGCATGTCGATCGCTTCGTCGATGCTGTCGAACGGCATCACGTAGAGGATCGGCGCGAAGGTTTCCGACTGCACTACCTCGTCCGTGTTCTTCAAGCCGGTGATGATGGTCGGCAGCACGAAGTTGCCCTTGCGGTCGGTCAGCGCGGAGCCGCCGGTGGCGACGGTGCCGCCCGCGGCCTTGGCCTTCTCGATAGCGGCGAGGTAGGCCTGCACGCCCTCGGGGCTGTTCAGCGGGCCCATCAGCGTGGTCGGCAGGGTGGGATCGCCGATCTTGCCTTCGACCTGCTTATAGGCCTTGACCAGGGTCTGCACCACGTCGTCGTGGATCGAGCGGTGCACGATCAGGCGGCGGGTGGTGGTGCAGCGCTGACCGGCGGTGCCGACCGAACCGAACACGATGCCGGGAATCGCCAGCTTCAGGTCGGCGCTCTGGTCCAGGATGATCGCGTTGTTGCCGCCCAGCTCCAGCAGCGAGCGGCCCATGCGCTTGGCCACGCGCTCGCCGACCATGCGGCCCACCTTGGTCGAACCAGTGAAGCTGATCAGCGCGACGCGCTTGTCGTCGACGAACTGCTGCGCCAGCTCGGTGCCGCCGTCGTTGAACAGGAAGAACAGGTCGGGGTAGCCCGCGTCCTTCAGCGCCTCGTTGCAGATCTTCATCGTGGCGATGGCGGTCAGCGGAGTCTTCGGCGACGGCTTCCAGATGCAGATGTCACCTGCGATGGCGGCCAGCATGGCATTCCATGCCCACACGGCAACCGGGAAGTTGAACGCCGAGATGATGCCGACTACGCCCAGCGGATGGTACTGCTCGTACATGCGGTGACCGGGGCGCTCCGAATGCATGGTGTAGCCGTAGAGCATGCGGCTCTGGCCCAGCGCGAAGTCGGCGATGTCGATCATCTCCTGCACTTCGCCGTCACCCTCGGGCTTGATCTTGCCCATCTCCAGCGCGACCAGCGAGCCCAGCGCGTCCTTGTGCTTGCGCAGGGCTTCGCCGCACAGCCGCACGGCCTCGCCACGCTGCGGCGCCGGGGTGGTACGCCATACCTTGAAGGCAGCCTGCGCGCGCTTGACGATGGTTTCGTAATCGGCGGCGCTGGAGGCGTGCACAGTGGCAATCACTTCGCCGGTAGCCGGGTTCACCGGCTGCAGCGTGCCAGCGTCGGTGGTCGTGGACCACTCGCCCTTGCCGAGGTAGGTGCCGGAATTGGTCTCGGCCAGGCCGAGCGCGCTGAGAATGCTGTGGGACATGCGTACTCCTTGGACCGGACGCCGGAAAGCGTCCTGTTTTAAAACCGCAATTCTAGCAGGGCAGGTCATGTCCACGCTTCGCAGCGTGCCGCAATCCATGCAACAATCTTCGCGTCAGCCCCCGTAGCTCAGTTGGATAGAGCGTCCCCCTCCTAAGGGGAAGGTCGTACGTTCGAATCGTATCGGGGGCACCATTTCGCGCATGCGTGCGCCGCAGACGCGCAGCGTGCACGCGCTCCACCCGGCAGCGGGTCGGACGCTCAGCCTGCCTTCTGGAACAGAGCAACGTTGGCGCAGGGAATCTCGCAGTGCCAGCCCATCCGTGCGGCGATATGGCGCAGGGTCTGTTCGCGGTAGAACACCACGTGGGTCGGGTCGCGGCGATAGTGCCAGCCGGCGAAAGCCTGGTCGTCGGTCTGGAAGATCGTCATCAGCGCCAGCCAGCCGTCAGGCTTGAGCAGACCATCGAGACGCGCGAACTCCTCGGCCGGACGATGGAAGTGCTCGGCCACTTCGGTGCAGGTAACGAAGTCGTAGCTGCGTGCGAGCGCCGCCGGGTCGTTGCGGAACAGCGGGTCGTACAGTGTCATGCCATGCCCAGCTTCTTCCAGCATGGCCGCCAGTGCCGGTCCCGGACCGCAACCGTAGTCGAGACCGCTTTGTCCCGGTTCCAGGCGCGCCAGCAGCGGGGCAGTCACGCGTGACAGGAAACGGCGATAGCCGGGGTCGTCGACCTCGTTGCGATGCAGCTGGTACTCGGCCCGTTCGGCGGTCAGGTCCGGCAACTGCGACGGGTCGAGAAAAGTGGCCATGCAGTTCTCGCAACGCCAGTAGCTGCGCCCGTCGACCTGCATGAACAGCCGGGGATGCTTGCAGGTGCACACAGGACAGGTCGATGGCGCAGGCATGCAGGCGTCCGGTAGCGGTCAGGGGAGAATGTGGGCGTCAGGCGTAGCGGGCAAGGAACATGTCAGCCGAGGCTTCCACGAGCTGCTTCTGCTGCGCGGCGCTCAATGGCGGCTGGCCCAGGGCGATCTGTGGCCAGAACGCGAAGCCCTTGATCAGGGCCTGCAACTGCATGGTGGCGAATTGCGGGTCGCGGGTCTTCAGCCGGCCGGCACGCACGGCGGCACGCACCCACAGGCTGAGGCCTTCCTCGCGGTCGCTCATGCGTGCGACGACGTCCTGCGCGAGCTGCGGCGAATGAATACCGGCGACGATCGCGACACGCGCCAGCTCGGTGAAGTGCGGGTCGTTCAGTAGTCGCATCTTCTGCGACAACAGGTCCAGCAACTGCGCGCGCAGCGGACGATCGTCGCGGTAGGCCAGGTCGAGGGCGTCCATGCTGCTTTCCCACAGCGCCTGCAGAATCTGCGCGAACAGGCTTTCCTTGCTGGGAAAGTGGTTGTAGACGGTGCGCTTGGACACACCCGCGCTGGCGGCGATGCGGTCCATGCTGGTTGCCGCGTAGCCGGATTGGCGGAATTCGGCGGCGGCGGCCTCCAGAATGGCGGCGCGCTTGCGGTCGGTCAGTCGGTCCGGTGCATGGGGTTCAGGCATACGGGAAAGTTTACACCGGACGGTTTACTTTTCGTCATGCCAAAACTACACTGCTCCGTGTAGTTTCCCTGTCCCCAGTCATCGGCAGACCCGCGTCGGATCCGCGCCGGCAAGGCTAGATCCACGGCGGGCTCGCCAGGAGTCCTGCATCATGAGCGCCACCACACGTCGTGCCCCGGTCGTGGCTTTTCCACCCTCGCTGCAGACCTCCGAAGGCCGCTATCGAAATGCCGCGCCGAAGCCCGCACAGGGCCTCTCCAAGACCCTGCGGATCATCTGGAACGCGATGTTCAACAAACCGGCCAGCAGCGTGCCCGCCGGTTCGATCCCGGTGGATGTGTTGAGCCGCGCGCAGCTGGAGGCCGCCCCCGATCGCAGCCTGTTCCGTCTTGGACATTCGACCATGCTGCTGAAGCTGCGCGGCGGCTTCTGGATCACCGACCCGGTATTCGCCGAGCGCGCGTCGCCACTGCAATGGATGGGGCCCAAACGCTTCCACGCGCCGCCGATCGGGCTGGACGCATTGCCGCCGCTGCGTGGCGTGATCCTTTCGCACGACCACTACGACCATCTCGACCGTACCACTGTGCTCAAGCTGGCCAGGACAGCCGAGGTGTTCCTCACGCCGTTGGGCGTGGGCGACCGGCTGATCGCCTGGGGCGTGGACCCGGCCAAGGTGCAGCAGTTCGACTGGTGGCAGGGCACCCGCATCGACGGCATCGAGTTCACCGCCACGCCGGCGCAGCATTTTTCCGGACGCGGCATGTTCGATGGCAACAGGACGCTGTGGGCGTCCTGGGTCATCGTTGACCCGGTCGACGGCGTACGCGCGCAGAACCAGCGTCCACTGAAGCTGTTCTTCAGTGGCGACAGCGGCTATTTCGACGGCTTCGAAGCGATTGGCCAGCGTTTCGGACCGTTCGACGTCACCATGATCGAAACCGGGGCTTACGACGCGCAGTGGCCGTACGTGCACATGCAGCCCGAACAGACGGTGCAGGCGCACCTGGACCTGCGCGGGCAGTGGCTGCTGCCGGTGCACAACGGCACCTTCGACCTGGCCTTCCACCCCTGGCAGGAACCGTTCGAGCGGGTGCTTGCACTGAGCCAGACGAAGGGTATCGCCCTGGCCACACCACGCATGGGCGAGCGGGTGGATCTGTCGGCACCGCGCGCAGCCACCCTCTGGTGGCGCGAAGTGGATAGCGCAGCCGTGCAGGCCGATGCCGGCAATGCTTCGAACCGAGCCACCGCCGGGGCATAACTCCATGGCGCATGGGGACAGGGCGTGCCCCGCGTACGGCGAGCACAGGATCAGGCTGCGGGCGAACAGGGTATAGCCCAGACGATGACATTCCATCAGAGCGGTGGGTCTGCCGACGCCCTGCGGGCGACCTTGGGCCTGACCCGGTCGTGATGCTGCTGGCTGCGCTGGAACGCGCTCATCGCATCTGAGGGTGTTTCGCAGTTGGCATGGTGGCGATAGCGACCGGCCTGGCCGGGACCGACGGCTATCGCCACGCGCTGGGATCAACTCAGGCCAGCAGCTTCAGCAGCGCCTTGGCCGCTGCCTCGGACGAGGAGGGGTTCTGTCCGGTGACCAGCAGGCCGTCGGTCTGCACATAGGACTGCCAGTCGGCCGCCTTGCTGTAGTTGCCGCCGTTGGCCTTCAGCATGTCCTCGACCAGGAACGGCACCACCTTGGTCAGGCCGACTGCATCTTCCTCGGTATTGCTGAAACCGGTAACGGTCTTGCCGCTGACCAGCGGTGAACCGTCCGCGGCCTTCACGTGGCGCAACACGCCAGGGGCATGACACACGGCACCGACCGGCTTGCCGGCCGCCATGGCGTTTTCGATGAGCGCGATGGAAACCTTGTCTTCGGCGAGATCCCACAGCGGACCGTGGCCGCCGGGATAGAACACCGCGTCGAAGTCCTGCATCGAGACGTCAGCCAGCTTGCGGGTATGGGCCAGGGCCTGGGTGGCGACGGCGTCGGCCTTGAAACGGCGTGTGCTGTCCGTCTGGAATGCCGGGTCGTCGCTGCGCGGGTCAAGCGGCGGCTGGCCACCCTTGGGCGAAGCCAGGGTCAGCTCTGCGCCGGCATCGATGAATGCGTAATAGGGCGCGGCCAGCTCCTCGAGCCAGAAGCCGGTCTTTTCGCCGGTGTCGCCCAGCTGGTCGTGCGAAGTAAGAACAACAAGAATTTTCATGGGTGATCCTTTCAGTAGGTCATGCTGTCGATCGGCGTGCATGGACGCCAGTACGGCATCGGGACAGTGCGGAGCAGGGGTCAGAGCGGGTTGACGTTGACGACTACTTTGCCGAAGTGCCGGCCGGCCAGCAGGTCGATCAGCGCCTGCGGTGCTTGCTCCAGCCCGTCCACGAACGCCTCGCGCATCTGCACCTTGCCCTCGGCGACCCAGGGGCTCATGTCGCGCTGGAATGCGGCGAAGCCGGTGGCGAAATGGTCCGCGATGATGAAGCCCTGGATCAGGATGCGCCGGGTCAGTACCCGCGACATCAGTTGCGGTACCAGGTTCGGGCCGGCGGGCAGCTCGGTGGCGTTGTAATGGGCGATCAGGCCGCAGACCGGAACACGTGCGTTGATGTTGAGCAGGGGCAGTACGGCCTCGAACACTGCCCCGCCCACGTTCTCGAAATACACGTCGATGCCATCGGGTGTGGCTGCCGCAAGCTGCGCGGCGAAGTCGGGCGCGCGGTGGTCGATGCAGACATCGAAGCCCAGCACGTCGACCGCATAGCGGCATTTCTCGGCGCCGCCGGCAATGCCTACGGCGCGAGTGCCCTTGAGCTTGGCGATCTGTCCGACCACCGAGCCGACCGCGCCAGTGGCCGAGGCGACCACCACGGTTTCGCCCGCTTGCGGTTTACCGATGTTGAGAAGGCCGTGATAGGCGGTGAACCCGGTCATGCCCAGCAGGCTGAGGGCGAGCGATGGCTGCGCCAGGCGGCTGTCGATCAGGTTGAGGTCGCTGCCGTCGGACAGGGCGTAGTCCTGCCAGCCATTGAAGCTGGATACCAGGTCGCCGACCTTGAAGGATGGGTGGCGCGAGGCCACCACGCGACTGACGGTGCCGCCACCCATCACGCCGCCCAGGGCGATCGGCGGCACATACGACGGCCCTTCGTTCATGCGGCCGCGCATGTACGGGTCGAGCGACAGGTAGATTGTGCGCGACAGCACCTGTCCGTCACCCGGTTCCGGTATCGCCTGTTCTTCCAGACGGAAGTCGTGCAGCGTGGGTTCGCCCCGGGGACGTGAGTTCAGGACGATCTGGCGGTTGATGGCTGGTGACATACGAGTGGCCTCGGTTGGACTTCAGACGCTGGCTTCGAGAATCCGGCGGCTCACCTCTAGCGTGACGTCGCGGTGCTCGCCGAGCTGGGTCATGGCGTGGCGCTCAAGCTGTTTCACGATGTCGTCGATCGCATCGGCCCCCACGTTGTAGCCCGGAAGCCGCGTCGGGATATCCAGGCTTTCGAAAAAGCTGCGGGTCTTCGCGATCGCCGCATCGATGCGCTGGTCTTCCGTACCCTCGGTGATGTGCCACACGCGCTCGGCGTACTGCAGCAGCTTGCCGCGCTTGGCCTCGCGCCGAATCTCGAGATTGGCCGGCAGCACGATGGCCAGTGTACGGGCATGATCGATGCCGTACAGCGCGGTCAGCTCGTGGCCGATCATGTGGGTGGACCAGTCCTGCGGCACACCGGCGCCGATCAGCCCGTTGAGTGCCAGGGTCGCCGTCCACATCAGGTTCGCACGCAGGTCATAGTCATCGGGCTTGGCCAGTACCTTCGGGCCGATCTCCACCAGCGTCTGCAGCAGTCCTTCGGCAAAACGATCCTGCACCATGCCATCCGCGGGGTAGGTCAGATACTGTTCCATGATGTGCGTGAAGGCATCGACCACGCCGTTCGCGACCTGGCGCAGGGGCAGGGTGTAGGTCTTGGTCGGGTCGAGTATCGAGAACTGCGGATAGACATGCGGGCTGGAGAAGGCGAGCTTGGCCTTGGTGGCGCGGCGCGTGACCACCGAGGCTGCGTTCATCTCCGAACCGGTGGCCGGCAGGGTCAGCACGCTGCCGAACGGCAACGCCTGCTTGATATGCCTGCCGCGGGTTTCCAGGATCTGCCACGGGTCGCCTTCATAGCCCACGGCCGCGGCCACGAACTTGGTGCCATCGATTACCGATCCGCCGCCGACGGCGAGCAGGTAGTCGAGTTGCTGATCGCGGATCTGCTCGACCGCACGCATCAGGGTTTCGTAGCTGGGGTTGGGCTCGATGCCGCCGAACTCCTGGACTTCGCGTGTGCCTAGCGCCGCGCGCACTTCGTCCAGCGTCCCGTTCTTGCGCGCGCTTTCGCCGCCATACAGCAACAGCACGCGTGCATCGGCGGGCACCAGGTCAGCCAGGCGTCCTACGGTTTCGGCACCGAACACGATGCGGGTCGGGTTGTAGAAGTCGAAATTGTTCATGGCGTTTCTCCGATTAGACCGGTCGTCTATAGGTCAAGCAAAAAAAGGGGCATTGGACGTCAATGCGTCGGCTGCACAGGCAGGCCCAGCAGGCGCTGCGTCGCGGCAAGAGCGGCTGCAAGTGGCATGCGGTCGCGGGTGATCTTGGCGCGCAGACTGGCGCCGAGCCATAACTGGTAAAGCGTCGTCGCCAATGCGGGCGCGTCTTCATGGACCGGCAACGAGCCGTCTCCGAAGCCATCGTCGATGGCCTGCGCCAGGCGCGCGATGATCTTGTCGGTGCCTTGCTCGAGCACGCCACGCATGGCCTCGGAAAGGTCACTGACCTCGGCGGCCAGTTTCACCGCAAGACACTTGCCCTTCGGGTCGCAGTGGGTCTGTGTTTCCAGCCAGTTCTGCCAGTAGTTCATCAAGCGCTCGGCGGCAGAAAGCCCCGGCCGTGTCAGCACGCGTTCCAGGTCGGCCAGGTAGCCATCGAAATAGCCCTGTAGCAGCGACTCGCCGAACGCTTCCTTGGACGGAAAGTAGTGATAGAACGAGCCCTTGGGTACGTTGGACGCATGCAGGATCTCGCTCAAACCCACAGCCGTGAACCCGCGTCCCGAAATCAGGACCTGGGCCGTGTCCAGGATGTGCTGGCGGATATCTGTGGCAGCGGCTGCGCTCATGGCAGGCAAGTGTAAGAAAAAATAGACCGGTCGTCTAGATATTGGTTTGAGTGGCCGACACGTACCAACCAGGGATGTCGAAGTACGTCTTCGAGATCCCTCGCGGCAAGCGGCCTGTCTCGTCAGGCAGAAGGTTTTTCCACCCGTCCATCCGGATGCTGGGCGAAGCGTTCCGACGTGCCGTGCGTATGTGCATGCGACGGCCAGGGCCAGCCGCCGAACTCGGTGCGCCGGTAATCCTGCATCGCCTGCATCAGCTCCTGCTGCGAATTGGCCACGAACGGGCCGTGCGTCACGAGTGGCTCGCCGATCGGCTTGCCTTGCAGCAACAATACCTCGACCACGTCGGTGCCGTGGTTGAACAGCGGTGCGGTTGCATCGGCACGCACTTCCACCATCACGCTTTCGTTGAAAACGCGGCCGTCCACCGTCAGGGTCTTGCCCGTGGTCAGGTACAGCGCGCGACGTGCTTCACGGCTGGCCGCGGGCAGCACCAGGCTGGCGCCGGGTTCCAGGCGGATGATCCAGATGGCGAGATCCGCTTCCGGCTCGCTGGCCCACGAGGCCGGAGGCGGCATCAGTGCCTTGAACAACGGCTGGCCGCCGGCTGCCGCCGCATCGACCGGTGCATAGTCGCCGGCGATGACTTCCACCTCGCTGCGGCGACCCTGCGCATCGACCTGCACTGCATGCGGGATGTCATGCGCCCAGAACATGGTGAAGTCCGGCGCCGCCATCTTCCGCCTGGCGGGCAGGTTCAGCCAGATCTGGAACAGGTCGAGCGGGTTGTCCCTGCCCTCGTGCACCATCGGGAACATCTCGCCATGCTGCACGCCGCTGCCGGTGGTCAGCCATTGCACGTCACCTTCTCCGTAGCGCGCAGTGGCACCCAGCGAATCGGCATGATCGACCAGCCCCTTGCGGACGATGGTCACGGTCTCGAAACCACGGTGCGGGTGTGCGGGGAAACCCGGCACCTTGTCGCCGTGGTACATGCTGAAGCCGTCCTTGCCGCTGAAATCCATGCCGATGTCGCGCCCCTTGAGCAAGGACGGATCGGGGCCGAGCTGGCCGTTGCCACGCGGATAAAGGTCAAGGTGATAGGCCCCGAAGATGAAGGGGTCGATCCCGGGAAGGCGCCGATCCAGTGGCTGGGCGCTGATGATGATGTCGGTGGTGCCGGTCATGGCTGCTCCTGGTTCGCATTGGGTGAGGTAGGCGCCAGCAAGACGAATGCATGGCGCTGTGATGGATATATGGCTGGTGCACAAGGGCTGCCGTCTCGGCCCGTTTTTCAAGGGGCGGAACGCATGCGCGATCTTCGCGTGCGTGTGGCCGGACAAGACCAGCTCGATGCGCATGCGAGGCAGAGAGTCGAGACGGTGAGCTCGTGCCGGTCATGACCGGAAGTGCAAAGCTGCCTGATCTGATGCACGTCGCAACGGTGCATCGAAAGGAAGGCTCGCACCAAGCGTTCCGGGCTCGGGATGCAGGCATGCATGTCGTTCGAGCGCGTTGTCCGATCTGCATGCGGTCAATCGGTGGATCCCGCCCGTTCTGCACTGGCATGGCACTTTTGCCTGGCGTTTCGGTTTCCCACTGGGCGGCAGTGCGGATCTTGCATCGCATGCCTGCTCGCATGGTTATCTGAACAGGCTCTCCGACGTACATGCTGCGGCCGCACACAGAGAAACGTTAATCGTCGCTTTTGATTTCGTAATTGTGCGGTTTAAGCGCAACACGACAGCATCCGCACATACCAGCAATTGCCGGGGCCGTGGGGGACCTGGACGCTTGTGCTGGTCAGGGGTGAGGCCGACGGGGAATCGAACAAGTCGGCCATGTCAATTTTTGAGGGAGGGCTCACTATGCATGGCAAGTTTACGTCTGACGCAGGACGTCGCCGTTCGATGACCGGATTACCGCTGGGGCGGTTGTCCGTGGCAATTACCTTGGGGTTGTTCTTCTGCGGATCGCTGGATCTGCATGCGCAGCCTTTTGCCGGCGCTGTCCAGGGTCAGTCCCAGACGCAGGCCGGATCGACATCATCCGCGAAATCGGCGAAGCAGAAAGCCGCGACTCCCGACAGGAAGCAGACCAAGAACCTCTCTGCCGTCGTCGTGACCGGCATCCGGGCTGCAGTCGAGAAGGCGCAGGACATCAAGTTCTACGCTCCCACCTTCGTCGATGCACTGTCCGCGACGGATATCGGTGCCTTGCCGGACCGCAGCGTGACTGAAGCGCTGTCGCGTATTCCCGGTGTCACCATCGATCACTTCCTGTCACAGGGCGATCCGGAGCACTTCTCGGCCGAAGGCAGTGGCGTGCAGATCCGCGGCCTCACCCAGGTGCGTTCCGAGCTGAATGGCCGCGACACGTTTTCCGCCAACGGTGGACGCGCGCTCAGCTTCGAGGACGTGCCATCCGAGCTGATGTCCGGCATCGACGTCTACAAGAACCAGACCGCCGAGATGATCGAGGGTGGTCTGGGTGGCACCGTGGACCTGCGCACCTTCATGCCCTTCGACTTCAAGGGTCAGAAGATCGCCGCTTCGGTAAGCGAGAACTACGGCAACTTCATCAAGAAGTACAAGCCGTCCGCCTCGGTGCTCTACAGCAATCGCTGGAACACCAGTATTGGCGAGATGGGCCTGCTGGTCGATGTGGCCGACTCGCGCCTGGCCACGCGTACCGACGGCCTGTTCGTGCGTCCCTTCTTCAAGAACGCCGATGGCATATGGGTGCCGCGTGGTGCCGACTGGCGCACCCTGATCTACAACCGCAAGCGCGATGGTGCCTACGTCGCCTTCCAGTGGCGGCCCACGGACAATCTCGACTTCTTCGCCACGGCATTCCAGAGCCGATACCACGAGGTCTGGGACGAAGATGCGATCTTCGTGAGCAACGATCCGACCCAGGTGATGGTGGACTCCAGTCAGCCGAGCACGATCAACAACGGTGTGTTCCAGTCCGGTCGCCTGACGCAGAGTGGCGGCATGCCGATGGGTACCGATATCCGCGCATCGGACAGTCATTCCAGGACCACGGACTTCTCCACCGGTATGAAGTGGCAGCTGGACTCCAGCACCGAAATCAAGAGCACGCTGCACTTCGTCCAGGCCACGACCCATCGGCTCGATTCCACCGTATCCCTGGGCACCAACGTGCCCTATATCGATGTCTCGCTGAATGGCCATAACCCGCCGACCATCGGGGTCGATCCGAATTTCACCACGAACCCCGCCAATTACTACTGGGGGTTCACCATGGACCACCAGGACGAGAACTACGCGAAGGAACTGGCCTGGCGTGCCGACATCAAGTACAGCTTCCTGGACGGGTTCGTGCATTCGCTCAAGGGGGGCATACGGTTGACCAACCGCTATGCCCACAACATCGACACCGGCTACAACTGGCTGCCGGTGTTCCAGACCTGGATGCAGGGCTGGGCGCTGCCTAGTGGCGCCTTGCCCGGCCTGGATCTCAACAGCACGGTCAATTCCAGCCTGGTGCACCTGGACACGTTCAAGAACTTCTATCGTGGCGGTGCCGGCATACCGGGTGCGTTCTATGCACCGGTACTGTCGACCGCGCTGGGCTACCCGGGTAGCTACGCAGCCATCCACAACGCTGCCAACCCGTATTACTCCTGCTGCTACGCGGCAGCGTACACACCCACGCTGCTCGATGCCCAGCACACCAACCTGCAGCATGAGAAGACCTATGCGGCATACGCGATGCTCGACTTCGGGGTGGACGACATCAACCTGAGCGGCAACATCGGCGTGCGGGCGGTGCGGACCACCAATGCCGCCAACGGCTTCCTGGTGTACCCCAACCAGACCCTGGCGCCCTACCTGGGCAACGGCGAAACCACGCCGATCAATGCCCGCAACTCGTATACCAATGTCCTGCCGAGCTTCAACCTGCGTTGGGAGTTCGCTCCGAACCTGCTCACGCGCTTTGCGTTCTCCAAGGCGATTGCGCGGCCGGACTTCAGCCAGATGCAGGCCTACGAGATCCTCAATGCCGCCGTGGTGTCGGGCTATACCCCTCCGGCTGGCACCAGCACTCTGCCGATCGACAAGCTGACCTTGACGGGTACGTCGAACAGCAACCCGTACCTGACGCCGATGAAGGCCAACCAGTTCGACCTGTCGCTGGAGTGGTACTTCAACCAGCAGCGCGGCGGCATGGCCTGGATCGACGTGTTCCACAAGGGGCTGAGCAACTACTTCCGCAACGAGTCGCGATTCGTTTCGTACCAGGGACTCGACGGCAATACCTATCAGTACCTGATCACACGTCCGGTGAATGTCGGCAAGGCGACCATCGATGGTGCGGAAATCGGCTGGAATCAGTTCTTCGATTTCCTGCCGGTCAAGGGCTTCGGCATGTCGGCGAACTTCACCTACATCCGCAGCAGGACCCACGTGCCGAATGGCACCAATACGGTGCCGCTGGACACGGATGGCTCGGGTTACGGCAGCCTGCCGGCGGACGGCCTGTCGCGCGATTCCTACAATATCGCCGGTTACTACGAGCACGGTCCATGGCAGATCCGGCTGGCCTACAACTGGCGTAGCGAATACCTGCTGTCGATCGGTCCGAACGGCTACAACGGCACCGACAACAACATCCCGTGGAAGCTGCCGGTGTTCGCCGATGCCTACGGACAACTGGACGGTTCGATCTTCTACTCGCTCAATCGCCACCTGAAGATCGGCCTGCAGATGAACAACCTCAACAACGCCGTGCAGCGCACGATCATGGATCAGAACGCATCCGGCAACCACATCACGTCCTGGTACGTGAACGACACCCGTTATGCACTGACCTTGCGCGCGACCTTCTGACCGTGCGGTGCCGGAACCGTGGGGGTTCCGGCACGGGGCAGGGCATCCGGTTTCGGGTGTCCTGCCGGCATCATTGCGGAGGCATCGTGGCCCCTGCGGCGCCCCTTCGAAGGGGCGCCATCCGTTCACGCCGAGGTGGCGGAGCGACTGAGGCCGCCGAAGGTGGCACCGAGCACGGTGCCCCAGATCACGTGCAAGAAGCGTGTCAGCACCGGCGCTGCCGTCAACGAACAATGCGGCCGCGCCTTCGAACGCTTCGTACTTTTTACAGCAGGACTGCAGCGATGGGGCCCGTGCAGCGGCCTTGGCTCGCTCCTGGCAAGCAGCCTCAAGGTGAAGGGTTCTCTGAAATGACGATGGTTTCAGCAATTCGGTCGTGAACCGTCTGCGCATTCGGATGGATGAAGTACTGCAAGAAGCCGAAACCAAGTTCGAGGGCCGACGCGCCGTAGCCAAGCGCGCGTTCGATGCTTTGCCAGAGAGTGATGTGGTCATGCACGAGCGACACGACGCGAATTCTCAGAAGGCGCTTGCCGGGTGTCTGACCATGACCAAAGTAGGTAAGTGTGCCGAAATACAGCACGACGATCGCCAGCGCCCACCAGGTATCCAGACCGACCACCCGTACGCCGGTACCCGCAGCTTCCGCTGAATTCGAGTGACCCATTCGCCAAAGGCTGGTTACCGCGATCGCGACAAGATTGAAGATGATGAGATCTACCGCCATAGCTATCGCACGGCGCTGAAACGACGCAAGACGACGACCTTCGAGAGACGCCTGCCGAGGAGCACTGTGTGCCTTAAAACTCCTGGGTGCGAGCAATTGTCTTGACGTGGGCATGTTGAGCGACCTTGTATGGTGCAGCAACGAAGTTGGGTTGTGGCGAAGTTCCCTTGAATGGCGGAATGTACGACTGTCGCGATGAGCCTGGCAAAGGATCTGTTTGAACTGGTGCCTTCCGATGTCGATCAGGGTAACGGTCAGATCAATAGCCAAAGACGCTCCAGGATTGGCCTCATCGCTAATAGGGCGGGGTATCGGGGGCAGCCGCCGTGGTCGTTGATGCGTGTTGTCATCGCTTGAACCGGCGATCTGGCTCCCTTGGGAAAAGCCTCCAAGATGCGGGGGCAGTCCAGTTTGCCATCGCGCCTTCCGTCCATTTGTCGCTGGATGCGATAAGAAGTCTGCGTAGCCGAAAGCCCGAGTCACCTGATATTTGCTGTTAGATGCTTTTAGCGAAGGAATGGACGGTTTGTCGATCAACCCCGGCCTCGCTATAGTTCCGCCCCATATCCATTCACCTGAAGAGGAGTCCGTCCGATGCGCCAGTGATGCCGCCGTCTGTTCGACGGCCCGTTCGCCTCCATCCATCGCGGTGGAACGCTATCCGGCATCCCTGGAGAATCCCATGACGGAATTCCGCCTGTTCTTGCAGGACGTGACGTTCGCCTGGCCCGACGGCCGGCAGCTTTTTTCCAACCTTGATCTTGAACTCGGCCACGAGCCGACCGGTCTGGTCGGTCGTAACGGCGTGGGCAAGAGCGTGCTCGCGCGCCTGCTTGCTGGTCAGCTTGCCCCGTCCAGTGGGAGCTGCCGGCGCAACGGGAGGATTGTCTACGTGGCACAGCAGATCGCTTGCCCGACCGGCGCCACGGTGGCGTCCGTCGCGGGAGTGGATCAGGTGCTCGATGCCCTTGGCCGAATCGAGGCGGGGGGCATCCTCGCCGAAGATTTCGAGCTCGTGGCTGACCGCTGGGACATTCGTCTGCGCCTGGCGGGTTGGCTCGAGGCCATGAGCCTGGGCCATCTGCGATTGGACCAGCCTGCCTCCGAGCTCAGCGGGGGAGAGTTGACGCGGGTTGCCCTGGCGGGTGCCTGGCTGACCGATCCCGACATGCTCGTGCTTGACGAGCCAACGAATCATATGGATCGCCTGCAACGCCAGGCGCTGTTTGATCGCCTGCACGCGTGGCCGAATGGTCTACTTTTGGTGAGCCATGATCGCGAGTTGCTGCAGGTTGCGCAGCGCATCGTCGAGCTCTCGCCATCGGGTCTGCGTGACTATGGCGGAGGCTACGACTTCTATCTGCAACTGAGGGCAGAAGAACAAAGTCGAGCCCGCGCTGAGCTGGAACACGGCAAGGCTGAGCTCCGCCGCGGGGAAGCGGAGCGAATCAAGGCCCAGGAAAACATGAGCCGGCGTCGTTCACGTGGTGACCGCGCCGGACGTGAAGCCAATCAGGCCGCGATTCTTCTCGGGCGGCGGAAGGACCAGGGGCAGACGACCGCGGCCAAGCTGCAGAAAGGCCAGGATGATCTCCGAGATGAACGCGAGCGGCGAGTTCAAGAGGCGTCCCGGAAGATCCGGGACGATGACGGCGTCGCCCTGTTTGCCCCGATCGCCGCGCCGGCTGCGCAGCGCAAGGCTGCGACCTTGGAAGATCTCCTTTTGCCCTTTGGCATGGGAGCCGTGCATCCGCTCGACCTGATCGTCGGAGGGAGCCAGCGGATCGGTGTGACGGGTCCCAATGGCAGCGGAAAATCCACCTTGCTCAGGGTGCTCACTGGCAAGCTACCGCCAAGGGCGGGCAGTTGCCGCGTTCACGTGCCCGCGGCGTACATCGACCAACAACTGGACCTGCTTGATCCCTCGCAGTCGGTGCTCCATCAGCTCTTGGCGGAGAGCATCTCGGCGACACAAGCTGACCTCCGAACCCGGCTCGCTTTGCTCGGGCTGGCGGGCGATCTGGCCGTCAAGCCCACGGCTGAACTTAGTGGTGGTGAACGTTTAAAGGCAGCGCTTGCTTTTGCCTTATACCGCGATCAACCCGCAGAACTGTTGTTGCTGGACGAGCCGACGAACCACCTCGACCTGCAATCGCTCGATGCCCTGGAGAAGATGCTGCTGGGATTTCGAGGCGCGTTGATTGTTGTGTCCCACGATTCTGTATTCCTCGACAAGGTAGCACTCGACTATCGTCTGGATATCTCAGAGCGTGGCTTTAGCCTGACTGAGTGGGAGTAAGGTCGCTTCAGCTTTGACGCGACTCTGCGTGCCCTGAGCTGGCGCTTCATGCAGGGTCTGTCGTGACACACGCCAAACAAGCCCGAGTGGAACTTGTTTGGCGTGTTGCTTCGATCACGGTGAGTTGCTGTCAGTCACCGATGATGGCCTGGGCTTCAGGTAGGCCTCCATCCAGGCCAAAGACGGGTTCTACCCTGTCACCATAGACACTTCAAAGATGCCTTGGACGAAAGATGCCTTGGACGCTCCACGGAGCGGTGGGCGTCGTCAGGTTTTGCTCATGAAATGGCGTCTGCAAAGGGCGATTACACGGTGTTATCGGAGTGGGGCAACCGATCACGGGGCTCTCCGTCTGACCACGATGCCGTAATGAACGCCGCGGCCTGGGCCAGGGCGACGCTTGCGGTGTCCAACACGCCCACATCACGCTGGAACACGTGGTACATGCCATCGAAGATGTCCAAACGTACCGCGTGCCCCTTGGCGGCTGCGCCATCGGCATAGCGCAAAGAATCATCCAGGAGTAGTTCGTCGGAGCCTACTTGGATGTAGAGCGGTGGCAGCTGGCTGGGAATGCCGAACAGCGGTGATGCTCGGGGATCGAGCGCATTGGCACCGTCCAGGTAGGAACTAGCCAGCCCCTTCAGAACAGCCGGCACAAACACCGGGTCGTGAGTGCCCGGATCGATGAACGAGGCGCCAGAGTTACTGAGATCCGTCCACGGCGAGTACACCACCACGGATGTGAGGGCTGCGCCTGACACAGGCTGTTGATCGATCGTGGCCAGCACCAGCCCGCCGCCTGCCGAATCTCCCATCGCTACGTATTCGGCTGCGTCCTGGTCGACGAACCAGCTCAATGCCCGCCGCACGTCGTCGTATGCCGCGGGAAAGCGATGTTCAGGTGCGAGGGCGTAGTCGACACAGAACACTGCGCACCGTGTCTTTACGGCGATGTGACTGACAAAGTTCAGATATGAGCGGGCGTCACCCAAGTGATAGCCGCCGCCGTGGACATAGAAGATGGTTTTTCTAGGCAGAGGATTTTCCGGGCGCACCCACCAGCCGCGGACCTCTGGAGTATGGACCGGCTCGATAGAGACACCGTCCGCCAACGGAGCCTGGGCAGACATCGCGGCGTACATCAAGCGTCGATTCGCTGGATACAGTGCGTCTAGTAGTGCATTGCGCTGGAAGATGCGCGCCTGCTGGTCGCTCTCGCCATCCCGGAGGGCATGGCGATGCAATTCGAGTGTGCTCATGCGCATGGAATCGATCCTCATCATAGGGCTTTATCGGCGCGGTTTCGTCGGTGGCACTCAGTGCGTTGCAAGCCGCTCGTTGAAGGTTCGGAAGAACGTGGAGTAATCGCCGCGTTCGGCATGACGCAGCGGTAGGACGCGCTCAACAAGTACTTCCTCGACATCCGGAGCAGTGTCGAGAATGGACATGGTTTCCTCGATGAAATCGGCAAGCGGCATGGCCAGCGGATCGTTGGCCTGCTCGGCACTCATCAGCTCGGTCTGCACATACGGTGGAACCAGTTCGTGGACCTGCACCTTACTGTGACGCAGCTGGAACCGAAGCGATTGCGAATAGGAATGGATCGCTGCCTTCGTGGCGTTGTAGGTCGGCGTGTCTGCACGCGGCACGAAGGCTAGGCCGGAGGAGACGTTGAGGATTGCAGCGCGAGGCTGCGCGCGCAGATGCGGCAAGAGCGCCGCGTTCAGGCGCATGGGGCCGAGCAGATTGGTTGCCACCGTGGTCTCGGCGTCAGTCTGGTCGACGGTATCGGCGAGCAGGTTCTCGGCACGCATGATGCCGGCATTGTTGATGACGACGTTCAGGCGGGGGAAGTCCATCACGACGCGGCGCGCAAAGACGGCGACGGCATCTGCTTGGCTAATGTCCAGAGACATCGCATGCATGTCCGGTTTGCCTGCGACCACCGCCTGCAGAAGGTCTAGCCGACGTCCGGTGACGATGACGGTATTGCCGCGGGCCTGAAAGGCATCGGCGAGTGCGCGGCCAATGCCCGAGCCGCCGCCCGTGATGAGAATGGTGTTGTCGGTGGGGTTCATCGGGTACTCCTGCATTGTGGGGATTGCGAGATGCGGAGTAAAAGGTAGGAACGGCACGATCCAACGTAAAGTAGGCACCTGAAAGTGCTATACAAACCTCTTGGAAACTATTGGATAGTTCAAAATCTTATGGGCATTGATGACAGCTCCAATCCGCAGCGAAGCCGTCGCGGTCCCATATCGGCGACCGATGCCAGGGCTATCGATCCTGGTATCAACACGTTGGTGCACGAGATCATCGGACGCGTGGCCGACAAGTGGACGATGCTGACCCTTGAGGTGCTCGAAGAGCACGGTCGAGTGCGCTTTACCCAGGTGGGGACCCTGGTCGGCGACATCAGCCAAAAGATGCTCACCAAGACGCTACGTCAGATGGAGCGCGACGGCCTGGTGACACGCACTGTATATCCGGTGATTCCACCGCGGGTCGAGTACGAGTTGACTGCTCTTGGCAGAAGTCTTAGCGCTGCCTTCTGCGACGTCTGGCACTGGGCTGAGCGGCACCAAGAGGAGGTCGAGCGCTGCCGTCGTTCGTTCGAAGCGCGAAGCGATTCTTAGCGCGTTATGGCCTCGTATGGTAGTCGGCGGAGGTGATTAGGGCTGGTTATCGGGGGTAGGGAATAAGCACTTGGACGTGCCTGGATCGCGATCTCCTGCTGTCGCCAGCCATTTCAGGTGGCCCGTTCCTCTTCACCAGCCGATGCCGTGAGCCGAAAAATACCGAATGGACGGTGCTCATCGACCCAGACGTCGGCGACGGTCCAGCCTGATTCGACGGCCAGGTTCGAGAACGATTCGACGGTGAATTTGTGCGAATTCTCGGTATGAATGGACTCGCCCTTGCGCATGAAAAAGGCGTGGCCGGCGACGGAAAATGTCTGATCATGAAGACTGACGAGGTGCATCTCGATACGGCTCATGGCTTCGTTCCAGATGGCGCGGTGTTCGAAGGCATCGAGATCGATACCGCCATCGAGTTCGAGGTTCATGCGGACCAGCAGATTCTTGTTGAACCTGGCGGTGATGCCTTGCGCGTCGTTATACGCAGCAATCAGCGTCTTGCGGTCTTTGAGAAGATCCACGCCGATGATCAGTTCCGACGACCTTCCAAGATCCCAGAGCATGAGCTGAAGTAGCAAGATAGCCTGCGGACGATCGAAATTTCCGATGGTGGAGCCCGGGAAAAAGCCGACCCGATGCTTCCGCTTCAGGTCGTCCGGTAGATGGATGCCGGTGGTGAAGTCGGCGACGAGTGGATCGATACGCAATGCCGGATAGCGTGTCTTCAGACGACGCCTGGCCTGGCACAGGGCATCGGGACTTATGTCAATGGGAACATAGGTGCTGATGTGCGTCGTTGCGTCGAGAAGGGCACGGGTTTTTTCGCTCGCACCACTGCCCAGCTCGACTAGAACGGTATCTTCCGGCAATGCCTTAGTGAGCGTGTGGGCGATATTGCCCAGCAGCTTCAGTTCCGTGCGTGTCGGGTAGTACTCCGGGGTTTCGCAGATCTGCTCGAACAGAGCTGAACCCATTGCATCGTAGAAGTATTTGGGCGACAGGGTTTTCTGCGGCTTGCCGAAGCCCGTGATGACATCCCGTGCGAACTCCGACTTCTGGTTTTCTCTTGTCTCGACCGGCCCGACATCACGTGCGAGACGGACACCAGAGAACATCCAGCGCTGGTCAGGACGATAGAAATTCCGGTAGGTGGGACGACTGTGCTGTGCCGGCGTGATCTCCGCACCGCCACGCAGCACCATCTGTCCCGACATGAATTTGCCGTTGTATTCGCCGATGGCTCCGTCGGGGGCTGCATAGCCCGGGTAGGGCAGGTAAGCACTCCGGGTCCATTGCCATGTCGAATCATGGAGCTGCCTGATCGGGGCGTTGATGGCCGCATGCTCCCACTCCTGTTCGCTCGGGAGCCGGACACCTTTCCAACGGGCGTAGGCATCAGCCTCGTAATAGCTGACATGGACAACGGGGGCATGCGGATCCACGGGCAGCAGGCCCGCCAAGGTCATCTGCAGCCAGCCGTCATCGCCCATTTCCCAGTACATCGGTGCACACCACGCTTGTGACCGGGCTGCGTCCCAGCCATCAGCGAGCCAGAATTCCGGTCGCTCATAACCACCCGATTCGATGAACCGCATCCATTCGGCATTGGTGACCAGCCGCTCGCCGATTTCATAGCTGTCGAGCCAGACCCTGTGCAGGGGGCGTTCGTTGTCGAAAGCAAACGAGTCGCCGGAAGCTCCTATCTGGACCAGCCCGCCGTCGATAGGCAGGAAGTCGTAGCTTGCCGGTTGTGGATACGATGGCATAGACAGCGATTCATCGTAGGCCGGCTTCAGGGGTGACGAAGAAAACAGATGCTTTATGTCCATCAGCAGGAGCTCCTGGTGTTGCTCTTCGTGTGCGATGCCCAGCTCGAAAAGTGGCTTGAGCCCCGGCAGGTCCGCATGCAAAAGCCAGTCACGCATCTGGTGGTCCACATAGCGCCGGTAGGCAAGTACGTCCTCGCTGTTGGGTCGGGTCAGAAGCCCGCGGCTGGGCCTTGGGTGCCTCGGCCCCACGCCGTTGTAATACGAGTTGAACAGGTAACCGTACGCGGTCTCGAACACCACATAACCGGGCTTGTGTGGCGCCAGAAGGAAGGTTTCCCAGAACCATGTGGTGTGGGCCAGATGCCATTTGGCCGGGCTGGCATCGGGCATCGACTGCACCACCATGTCCTCCACGCCCAGCGGTGCGACCAGCGCTTCAGTGTGCATGCGGGTGGTCAGGAGGCGCTTGAGAATGCTGGTTCCTGCCGGCGTGTCTGGACTCGCTCCCACCACTGAAAGCGGGCTTTCGCTTGTCCTGTTATGTGATACCCGCGAACGGGCAAGCGGCGTGGACATGGCGTTATCCTTCTTCGTGGTGGACCCGACGGCAGCGTGAGCGTTGTCCATGACGTGTCCGTGTCATCGGAACCTGGTTCAACGCCGGCATCTAATCGGCAACGACCGCATCGATCGGTGCATGGACCGGGAAGTCTATGTAGTGGCGTTCGTCGCCGCCCCAGAATGCTTCACGCTGATACGGCGCGAGAGGCAGGTCGTGTTCGAGGCGATAGGGAAGGTCGGGATTCGATGAAAACAGCCGGCCGAACGCGACCAAGTCGGCGTCGCCCCGCTGTAGGATGGCCTCCGCGCCTGTCCGGTCGAAACCGCCGGCCGCGATGATCGGCCCCCTGAATATTGTGCGCAGGAACCCTGACGCGACGGGTGATTGTCCCTCTTGCAGGGTTTCCGTTCCTTTCACCCTCGGCTCGATCACATGAAGGTAGGCAAGACCGTAATCGTTTAGCCGTTCGGCGAAGTAGCCGAAGGTGGCCTCCGGATCGCTGTCGGAAATGCTGCCCCACTGGCCACTGGGTGACACGCGTACACCGACTTGATGCGGTTCCCATACCGAGGCAAAAGCCTCGATCAGTTCCAGTGAGAAACGTGCACGTCGCTCGATGGTCCCGCCGTAGGCGTCCGTGCGCTTATTGGTGCCGTCCTGCAGGAATGTATCGGCCAGGTAGCCATTCGCGTTGTGCAGTTCGACTCCGTCGAACCCGGCATCGCGCGCGCGACGGGCCGCATCTTTGAAGGAGCGTACCAACAGGGGAATCTCGGTGATGTCGAGTTCGCGATGCGGCGAGTTGGGTACCCAGCCGGCCCTGGTGAATACCTGGGTATCGAAAGGCACCACCGATGGCGCGACCGGGGCGTTGCCCCAGCTAAGGTCTGAATGCGATTGGCGTCCGTCGTGAGCGATCTGCATGAAGATGCGCGCACCTTTGGCGTGCACCGCGTCGGTCACTCTCCGCCATGCTGCAACGTGCTGCTGCGTGTAGATGCCGGGGGCGCCGACATAACCGCGGCTATCATAGGAAGGATGCGCGCTCTCGGTAATCAGTAGCCCGCATCGGGAAGCACGCTGCGCGTAATAGGTCCTCATCATGGTGCTCGGGCTGTCGTCGTCGTCTGACCGCAGACGGGTCATGGGCGCATGGACGACACGGTGCACGAGTTCGTAGGGACCCAGCTTGAATGGGGAAAAGAGTTTCATCGTTTCCTGGGGGCAATGCGTTTCACGGAAAGGGTCGTGGCTGACGCGTGTCAGCCACGACCGTTCAAACAGGAGCGGTCAAAGTTTCGAACCGCCATCGACGCTGAGCACGTCGCCGGTGACCCAGCGTGCGCTGTCCGATGCAAGAAATACCGCAGCCCCGGCGATGTCCTCGGGCTGGGCCACGCGCTTGAGCGCCTGCATGCCGAGCGTGAAGTCACGACCGGCATCGGTCTTGGCGAAGTTGGACATGTCCGTTTCGACCACGCCCGGAGCGATGGCATTGACGCGAATACCGCGCCCCCCCAGCAGCGATGCAAACTGCTTCACCAGGGTCGAGATGGCCCCCTTGGTGGCGGCGTATGCGGAGATATTTCCCACGGCCGCCCGGGCCGCCAGCGAAGAGGTAAAGATGATGCTGCTTCCCTGGGTCAGCGCAGGCAGCAGCTGCTGGACGAGGAAGTACGGCGCACGGACATTCACCGCAAACAGTTTGTCGAAGTCCTCGGTCGTCATCTCCTCGATCGGAGCGGCCTTGGAAACACCCGCGTTGGCGACGAGAATGTCCAGCCGGTCGCCGACGATCTGGCGGACTTGCCGGGCCAGCTCATGCGCACCGTTCGGCACACTGAGGTCGGCACCGACCTTTTCAGCCCGGCCGCCTGCAGACCGGATGCCGTTGACGACTTCGTCAGCTTCTTTTTGTGCACTGCCGTAGTGCACGAGTACCTGCGCGCCCTGCTTGGCGAGTGCGAAGGCGATGGCACGGCCGATGCCGCGGGAGGCGCCGGTCACAAGCGCGGTCTTGCCAGTTAGCGTAGTCATGGTTGCGATTCCTTGAAGTGAGAAGATGAGGGCAGTGATCAGTCGAGTACGTCGATGCTGTCGACACGGTCGGGGTAGAACGCGATGTGATCCTTGATGATCGCGACAGCATCAAATGGTGATTCGTAGGTCCAGGCGGCATCAGTGGAGCGTTCGCCACCGGAGGGCATGCTGTAGTACGCGCATTCGCCCTTGTACGGACAGTAGGTCGCGTGTTCGCTTCGCTGCAGGAGCGTCATGTCGACGTCCTTGCGCGGGATGTAGTGGACCGGTGCGTAGCTGGCTTCGCTCAGCGTGAGTGCATCGCGTGTGTCGGCGATGATCTTGCCGGCGAGCTTCACCAGCACCCGCCTGGGCTGTCTCACGATCGAGATGGGATGGTCCGGTCCGGGAACTTTGACCGACCTGGTGGATGAGGGTGTCTGGGTCATGGTGTTCTCCTGGGGAAAGCATGGCCGACCGCGGCATGCAGGCCTTGTATAAAAAAAGCATTGCAGGCCGGTCGTGTCATCAGCTATCGAGGAACGTCGAGGTGTTCCGTACGAAGCGCTGGGGATACTGGTACTGGGAGCCGTGATTGGCGTCGGGATAGAGGATCAGCTGCGCGTTGGGAATGTGCTTCTGCAGGATCAGCGAGTTGACGGTGTAGATGATGACGTCGTTGTCGCCATTGACGACCAGGGTGGGCTGCTTCAGTTCACGCAGGTAGTCGTAGGGGTTCTCGCGCGGGGCACCCCACTTGCCCAAGGCTTCGAGCTGGGCCGGCGCCACCTTGTCGTTGGCCTCCGGGTCACGGTCGGCCTGGCGCTGGCGGAAGCGTTCCAGGAACGCATGCCCCGCTGCCTGGCTGGCAGGCGAGTCGGTGAAGAAGACTTTCAGCCAGAGATGGTCAGCCGGTTCATAGCTGGCGCCGAAAATGCGCTGGGCCTCGGGGGTGAGCGTGGCCATGCCTTCGCCGCTGCGCGGTCCGGTGCCCACCAGGACTAGCTTGCGGACCAGAACAGGTTCGGCAATCGCCAGGGTCTGCGCGACCAGTCCGCCGAGGGAGAAACCCAGGGCATCGACCTGGCCCAGACCCAGGGCGCGGATGAACGCGGCCGAGTCGGCGGCCATGCCCTCGATGGTCGTGGGCACCTCACCGGAGCTGCCGCCGATGCCGGCATTGTCGAAGAGGATGACTTCGCGATCCTGGGCAAAGCCATCAGTGATAGCGGGGTCCCAATGGTCGAGGGTGCCGGTGAAGTGCATATGCAGGACCAGAGGAATGGTCCCGGGCTTGCCGAAGCGGCGGTAGGCGAAGCGGATGCCGTTGGCTTCGACGTACTGCGTCGGGGCCGTCTGGTGGGTGTGCTGTGTCATGGCGAAACTCCAGAGGATCAAGTTCACGGGGAGGGCAGGGAGTGCATGCTTTGAAAGTATTCAGTGCATGACTTCCTGGTGATGAGTCTTTATCTGGAGCGCAATTTATGGCCGTTGATGGAGAATGGAAAAGACTTTATAAATAGGCTGCCATGCTTTTGAGGCATGCTTGGAGAGAGGTATGGAGCTTCGCCATTTGCGCTACTTCATTGCCGTCGTGGAAACCGGCAGCCTGACGGTTGCCGCCGAACGCCGCCTGCATACCTCGCAGCCTTCATTGAGCCGACAGATCAAGGACCTCGAGGATCAGGTGGGTACCGAGCTGCTGATCCGCAGCGCACGCGGCGTCACCCTGACGGACGCAGGCAAGGTGTTCTTCGATCACGCGCGACTCGCACTCAACCAGGTCGAGGCGGGTGTCGAGGCTGCACGCAAGGCATCGCAACCGAGCAAGCAGCGTTTCGCCATGGGCTTCCTGACCGGTCAGGAAATGACCTGGCTTCCCCATGCCATGCATATCCTCCGGGCCGAGTTGCCCAATCTGGACGTGACCGTGTCCAGCGACTACTCACCGGATCTCGCCGAAGCGGTCGCCCGCGGCAAACTCGATGTGGCCTTCATGCGGGCCGAGCCCGATTACGATCTGGCCTATAACCAGGTTTCAAGCGAGCCACTGGTCGTGCTCATGCCCAGTGACCACCCACTGGCTGCGCACGAGAAGGTTCGTCCGAGGGAGCTGGCCGGCGAACCCTTTATCGGCATGGGCAACCGGGCCACGGTGCTGCGCTCGGTGATCGACGATTACCTTCGGCGCGTCAAGGTCGAGCTGGCACCGGAGCAGGTGGTGGACAACCCGGCCATGGTGATGTCTCTGGTGGCGTCGACGCGTGGCGTCACGTTGATCCCTGCGTATGCGCAGAACCTGATGCCATGGTCGGTGACGAGCCGGCCGCTGGCAGGCGATGCACCGAACATCGCACTTGTCGTCGGCCACAAGCGCTCGAACCACTCGCCCGTACTAAAGATGTTCCTGTCGCATCTGGACGAGCTGATGGAACGTGTGCGTCATGCACCGTGATGCATGACGCGCCAGGGATCAGTCCCCGATGGACTGGTGCAGGGCATCGCGCCCGTCCTTCAGGATCTCGTCCGCCAGGGCCGGATCGACATCCAGGACAGCACGCGACAGCACCATCGCTCCGACCATCTGGCTGAACAGCGCGATGGCCTTTTTTCGCTTCGCACGCGCACTGCTTCTGGCAACAATCCTGGCGAGTTGCTCGAAGTTGTTTTCGAGGCCCTTCGCGTAGGCTTTCTGCGCTTGGGCGTCGAGTCGTCGTACATCGCCGGCGAACACTGCCAGCGGGCATCCCAACGCAATATCGGCACGATGGCCGCTCGATAGATACCAGTCCACCTGGCGTTCCATCGGTTCGGCGGCCTGCGCCTTCGAGTTTTCGATCGCGGCGCCGAGCTCGCTGCAACCACGCTCGGTGGCTTGCTCGATCACTGCCGCAACCAGGTCCGCCTTGGACTTGAAATGGTTGTAGAAGCCGCCCTGGGTAAAGCCGGCGGCCTTGGTCAGTTCGGTAAGCCCCACGGCGTCGACCCCGCGCTCACGGAACAGTGCTTCGGCCGCCGTGACGATGGCACGCCTGTTTTCAATGGCTTGTTGTTTGGATACGCCCATGGAACCGGCCTCTGTGCTGGAACGACTCGATGCCACTATAAACAATGGTGATCACCATTGACAATCAGAACTTCAGGTGCGATGCTGAACTTACGATGGTGATCACCATTGTCTAGTGAATCCAGCCAGACGCCTTGCGCCTGACGTAACCAGACGAGGAGAAGGGCGATGCGCAGTGTACGAATCGAGGCATGGGGCGGACCCGAAGTTCTTCAATTGCGCGACATGCCGAAAGAGGTACCGGGCCCGGGCGAAATACGCCTGCGCGTGCGGGCCATCGGTATCAACCGCACCGAGATCACGTTGCGTTCGGGGCGCAGCCCGAACAAACCGACGCTGCCCACGAAAATCGGTTTCGAAGCCGCCGGCGAAGTGGATGCATTGGGACCGGGCGTCGATGGCCTGACCATTGGCGATCGGGTTGCGGTGCTGCCGACCTACGGTGCCGCTGACTATGGGTTCTATGGCGACTATGCGCTGGCGCCGCAGCGTTCGGTGGTCGCTATTCCCGGTAGCGTCGAATTCACTACCGCTGCCGCCATGTGGGTGCCATTCGGTACGGCCTGGGCCGGTTTGATCCAGCACGGCCGGATCGCAAGTGGTCAGCAGGTGTTGATCACCGCCGCCTCGAGCAGCGTCGGCCTGGCCGCGATCCAGATCGCCAGACACGAGGGCGCACGGGTGATCGCGGTGACCCGGTCGCCCGGCAAAGCACGGGCCCTGCGCGAGCACGGTGCCAATGAGGTGGTTGTGCTGGAACAGCAACGCCTCGATAAGACCGTGTCGGAACTTACCGGCGGTGCGGGTGTGGATCTGGTGTTTGATCCCGTAGGCGGTGCGGATTTTTCCGCACTGACTGAACTCACCGCGGCCGGCGGCACGCTGGTTCTGTACGGTGCGCTCGGCCAAGGCCCCGCGACGCTGTCGCCATTCGCGGTACTGGGGCGCGCTTTGACCATAAGGGGGCTGTCGCTCACCCGCATGACCCGCAACGACCAACAGCGTGCCGAACTGATTCGCTACGTCACGGATGGATTCGCGCGCGGATTGTTCAAGACCACGATCGCAAAAACCTTCAAGTTCGACGACATAGCCGCAGCCCATCGCTATGTGGAAGCCGGCGGGCAGGTCGGAAAGGTCGTCGTCACTGTCTGATCTATCTGGCCTGGAGCCGAGGTTTACCGCTATGAACATTCATGTAGATACACCGTTGCTGACACCCGTACAAATGGGTGCATTGTCGCTGCCTAATCGCATCGTGATGGCTCCGCTGACGCGCATGCGTGCCGACAATCCGGACCATGCTCCGACTGAACTGCATGCCCGTTATTACGCGCAGCGCGCGTCGGCCGGGCTGATCATCGGTGAATGCACCGCGATCAGTCCGGAGGGATTCGGCTGGGCCGACACGCCGGGGCTATGGAGTGACGAGCAGGTGCGAGGCTGGCGCTTGGTGACCGATGCGGTCCACGCGGCTGGCGGACGCATCATCGCCCAGTTGTGGCACACCGGCGCCATGTCGCACCCCGATTTCTTCGATGGCGCCTTGCCTGTCTCTGCATCCAACGTGGATCTCGAGCAGATCAGCGTGACACCCAGTGGACGCGTACCGACGGTGGCACCGCGACCCATGAGCGTGCATGAAATCCACGACACCGTGCGTGCTTATGGCCGTGCCGCGAAAAACGCCATGGAGGCGGGCTTCGACGGGGTGCAGCTGCAAGCCAACTATCTCTATCTGATCGCACAGTTTCTCAGCAGCGGAACCAACAAACGCACGGATGCATACGGCGGTTCCATCGAAAACCGCTCGCGGTTCCTGTTCGAGGCACTGGACAGCATTCTCGATGAAGTCGCGGAGGACCAGGTGGGGATCAAATTCGGCCCGATGCATCTGGCCGGTCCCCTTGCAGCGACCGAGGAAACGCTGCCCACGGCCGAATACGTGATCAGAGGCCTCAACGACTACAGCTTGTCGCACCTGCTGCTGATGGGCACCAACACCGATGTCGATGGAAGTCCCATCGAGCATCTCGCCGGCGACAACATGTTTCGTCATTTCCGCCGGCTCTACCAGGGCCTGCTTGTCGCCAATGTCGACATGGATGCGCAGCGGGCAAATCGCCTGATCGCCGGCGACCTGGTCGACCTGGTCGCCTTCGGCCGGCCGTACATCGCCAATCCCGATCTGGCCGAACGCCTCGCCCTGGGCGCGCCACTCAACGAGATCGACTGGCCCACCGTGTACGCATCGGGCGCCAGGGGCTATGTCGATTACGCCCCGCTCGCGCCTGCCGGGATTTGACCCTTCACGACAACGAGGTTGATTTCATGACTACCACGACTCCCGAACAAAACAAGGCTCTGGTCCTCGAGGCCTTCGACACGCTGTTCAACCAGCGTGATTACACGAAGGCTGCCCGGTACTGGTCCGACACATACATCCAGCACAGCGCGCATATAGCGCCCGGACGCGAAGGTCTGTTCGAGCTTATCCGCAGCGTGCCTGCCACCTTGCGCTACGAGCACGGACTGATCCTTGCGGAAGGTGATTACGTCATCGTGCATGGCCGCTTTTCCGGCAACGGCCGGCCCGCGGCCTGGATCGCGGCCGATGTCGTGCGTATCGAGAACGGCCGGCTTGCCGAACACTGGGATGTTCTTCAGGACGAGGCCACTCAATCCGAATCCGCCAGCGGACTGCCAATGTTCGGCGACCGCTTCCCTGCATGAAAAAGGAGTATTCACCATGAAACTGACAGGCAATACGATCTTCATCACCGGCGGCGGTTCGGGCATCGGGCGCGCCATCGCCGAGGCATTTCATCGACGCGGCAACAAGGTCATCATCGCCGGTCGCCGGCGTGCGCAACTGGAGGCGGTGGCTGCGGCAAATCCGGGCATCGACACGGTCGAGCTGGATGTCTCCGATCCGGCCAGCATCACGTCGGTCGCGCAGAAGCTCGTTGCGGACTATCCAAAGCTCAACGTGTTGTTCAACAATGCCGGCGTGATGATTCCGGACAACGCCGCCGGTGTCATCGACGACACAGTCATGCAGACCCATATCGACACCAATCTGCTGGGTTCGATCCGCATGACCTCGGCCTTGATCGAGCACCTCAAGCAGCAGTCGTCGGCGACGGTTCTCTACAACACCTCGTCGCTGGCCTTCACGCCGCTGGCGCCTTTCGCGGTGTATTCGGCCACCAAGGCTGCGCTGCATTCCTACGTGATGTCGCAGCGATTCATGCTGCGTCAGACCTCGGTGCGTGTGCAGGAAATCGCGCCGCCCTGGGTGGGTACGGGGCTGGTCGGCGATGCGAATGACGAACGCGCCATGCCGCTGGACCGTTTTGTCGAGGGCACCATGGCTGCACTGGAAAGCGATGCCGAGGAAGTGCTGGTCGAAGAAGCACGCATCTATCGCAACAATCCGGGGCCCAAAGAACATGCCTTCGTGACTGAGCTGAATACGGCCATGACCGAGGCCCTGGCGTCGGTCGGCTGAGCTCGAGCCGACGACTGGCCGGAGACCTGCAACGATAGCTCCACAGCGCACTGCCTCGAATGCAGGGCTTCGGCATCACCACTACAACCGCAAAGCATGGCCACGCTGGATCTGGCCATGCTTTGCGGGCATCCCACCCTGCCAACAAAGTCTTTCACCCCGAGTGACAAGGCTCGTACTTTACTGCCCCGGAAGCATGCGGATGTTCGTTCAGGACATCGGGTTCATGCGTCGAAATCCACGTCACGACTACAGCAGGTGATCCTATGGACGGCTCCACGACAAACACGCTCCAACCCGTAACGAGCAGTCACAGTGCGTCGTTATATCTGTTGGCTCTCGGCACCTTCGCTGTGGGTACGGAGGGCTTCATGATCGCCGGCATCCTGCCGAAAATTGCCGGCAGCCTGGGCGTCACGCCGGCTGCGGTCGGTCAGCTGGTGACCGTCTTCGCGTTCGCCTATGCACTGAGTTCTCCCATATTCACGGCGCTGAGCGGACACATGAAGCGCAGCACGGTGTTGATCGGCTCGATGGCCATCTTCACGGTGGCCAACGTCATCGCTTCGCTGGCGCCCAGCTATGGCTGGTTGATGGGTGCGCGTATCCTGCTGGCCTTTGCGGCCGGGCTGTACGTACCGGGTGCGAATGCGCTCGCTGGCGCTCTGGTACCGCAAGAGCGTCGTGGCTTCGCTATCGCCATCATCAATGTCGGCCTGACCGTGGCCATTGCACTCGGCGTTCCGCTGGGTACATGGGTGGCTGCCACCCTGAGTTGGCGCATGACCTTCGTGGGCGTCGCCATACTCTCGGTCATCGCGGTGGGTGGACTGCTGGTCGGCCTGCCGAAGAACATCGGTGCCCATCTGCCAGTGGCGAGCCTTGGCGAACGGGTCAAAGTCGCCAAGCAACCAGCGATTCTGGTCACACTACTGGTAACGACACTGTGGGCCACCGGCGCCTACACGATGTACACCTACCTCGCACTCTTCCTGCATCAGGTCACGGGCATTCAGGGCGCTCGCGTCGGCTACGTACTGTTTACCTGGGGCGTCGCTGCAGGCGTGGGCGTGCTGTTCGGCGGTCGCATGGCCGACCGCTTCGGTCCTCGCCACATCATCATTCCGTGCCTGCTTGTGGGTGGCCTGTCGTTCGTAAGCCTGTCACTGACTGCGCATTATGTGCCGCAGGCATTGGCGCTGATTCCCGTGGTGGTGGCGGTCATCGCCTGGGGTGTGACGCACTGGGGTTTCTATCCTGGGCAGCAGGCACGGCTTATGGGTATTGCCGGTCTACGGCTTGCACCCATTGCCCTGTCGTTGAATGCATCCTTCATGTATCTCGGCTTTTCGCTGGGCGCCGCGGTGGGCTCGCTGGTGATTGTCTACGGCAAGGTGGCGAACCTCGGTTGGGTCGCGGCAGCTTTCGAGGCGGCCTCGCTATCCGTCATGCTGGTGATCAGCAGGAAGGAGTGAGCAGGCGTCGCTATTGCTCATGACGTGAACGTTCCAATCAAGCAGGATTGGACAAGAACACACATGGCGCGGTCGGTACGGTAGACATGTATCTATCGGAAGACCGCGACCATGTCAGCCATACATTCCCCGCGTTCCAAGGACCCCGGTGCATTACGTGAGCTTATTCGCGATGCCTGTGCGGTTGATCCCTGCGATATGCCCATCGGACCACTGGACCGCGCGAGCCATGAGACGCTGCTGCGGATCATACCGACCGCCCTGGCGGTGCTTTATGTCGCCGTCCAGATCGAGCCTTCCTCGGAACGCGTGCTGGAGTGGTACCTCTACACACCAATTGCCGAGCTTGGCTATTTGACTGCCGAGCAACTGGTGAGTATGGGGCGGGCCTCAGTCGTCATTGAGTTTCTGCAATCCGTCAGTCGCGGCGAGCGCGACCATCTAGCCTGACAAGGACTTTCCACGATGAACGATCATCATCGCTTCCGTCGTATCGTGGTTGAACTAAGCCGGCTGCAGCGCGCGAGGGATGCGGTCCTGCTTGATGCTTTCTCTGAAGTCGAAGCGCGCAATCCGGAACTTGCCACGCTCGTGCTTCAACAGCTTGGGGAACGAACGCATGCGGCACGCTGGATGTCCGCCCACCGGCGTGCCTTTGGCGGTCTTTCGGCCTACGAAATGCTGGCCGAAGGTGAGGCCGACGCGATCTGGAACCAGCTCTCTGCCTCGCGAAAACGGGTTTCGCCCGATCTCGTCGATGGGATGGCTTACTAGTCCCGTTTTCAGGCGTTTGCCGATTCAGCAGACCGGCATTCGGCAATGAATCGTCTCGGGGGATATCCGGTCACGCGGCGGAAGGACCGGGTGAAGTGGCTCTGGTCGCAAAACCCCAAGCTCACGGCGACGTCCGCGACGGTATGCCGGCAACTCAGCAGCATGGGTTGGGAGCGTCTGATCCGTGCCCTGAGAACGTATTCCATCGGACTGATGCCCATGGTCTTCCGGAACGTCCGCACAAAATGAAAACGGCTCAGACGGGCCAGCTTCGCCAGATCGTCAAGAGCAATTTTTCCGGCAAGGGCCTGCTCGATGAAGTCGTCGATGCGGTGCAGGGTCTGCTGACTGAGGCCCCGGCGGCAGTGCTGTTGATCGGGCATGCCCATGATTCCATCCGTTACCTTGCAGGTGGACGTCTGGCGCATCGATGATGTTGACGAGCAGGGTCGGGCCATTGCCAATGTCCTCCATGCCGCATGAGCATCCGGATGCGATTGCTCCGGATCGGTCGAGTATCGAAACGATGTTGCTTGTCCGTCCTGAAGGCCGGTACCCCTGATCGCGCTATCCATGCCTCCCTTGATCGGGTAGGGCAGCAAGCCGGTCAATCGTCATGCCGATGTGGCACCAGTCGACGGCGTCCGTACATCAGTGCGTCAAGGGAGAAAGCTCCCGGACCGACCAGCAGCAACGACACCGCCAACAGCAGGATCAGAAGTTCCTGCGGCCACCTGCCATGGCCTCCATCGAAGAATGCGGTCACGGCAAGCGCCCCGGTGGCCATGCTGACCACCGGGGTAAGCACACCGAGCAGCAGCGCCAGATCGATGATGACCACGGCTGCGAGACAGCACATCATGGGTAGTGGCAAGGATGTCGATGGCCACGTGGTGGCAAGTGCGAGCGCGAGGCTGCATCGAAGCAGGCCCAGCCCGAGGCCGGGGCTTGCGGCGGGAAACATGGAATAGAGTCGTTGCATGGGCTACACGCTAGAGCCCGCGCACTAGGTGCGTAAATCCGGAATGGGGGAGGTGTAGCATCCCTCGTCTGGGGGATGCGGACGTCCTGAAATACGGATATCAAGGAACGTTGTCGTAGGGGGCGAAGGTGCCAAGCTGTGCACGTCTGAGAAGGTTATTGATCGTCCTTGTCGGCCTGGCCGCCGTGCTCGTCGTGGCGTGTGGAAAGACCGCAACGGCCGGCTGTTCTGCGCTGCATCGCTCATCGTGGGCACTGCAGGACGGCGCACCCGCCGACATCTGGTCCATGGTCCAGGGCAAGGACGGGTTTCTCTGGCTCGGTACCGGAACCGGGCTGTACCGCTTTGACGGCATGCATTTCCAGCACATCGTGCCCACCGGTGATACGGCCTTTGCATCCAGCGATATCAGCGCGCTCAAATTGCTGCCCGACGGCAACCTGTGGATAGGCTTCTATCACGGCGGCGTCAGCGTGGTCAGGCATGGCGTTGCTCACTATTACGGCACCGTGAGCGGATTCCCCGAGGGGCCGGTGGAGACGTTTGCGGTTGATGGTGAAGGCGTTCTCTGGGTTGCTACACAGGGAGGTCTGGCCCGGTTCGTCGACCATCACTGGCAGGTTGTCGGCAAGGGCTGGAATTACCCCACGACCCGGGCCGACTGGGTCCTGGCGGGGCATAGCGGCGCGCTGTGGGTTTCCACTGGGCAGCGACTGCTGTTCCTGCGCAAGGGGAGCCATCACTTCCTGGATACCGGCATCGCCGTAAGCCTGTTCGCCGTTATTGCGCAGTCTCCGGATGGCACGTTGTGGCTGTCTGATGGACTGCACGGCACACGTGCCTTGCCCGGGCTCAATGCATCGCATCCGGTGGCAAGGCAATCGACGAGTTTGCCTATAACCCGATTCGCCTGGTCCGAGCGATTGTTGTTCGACCACGAGGGGCGCCTGTGGGCTACGGATGCCGTCGATGGCGGCGCCTTCCTGGTCAACCACCCGAACCGGCTGGAGGACGGACATTCGCTGGTCTCCGCGGACGTGAACTGCCGGTTTCGTCAGACCAATGGGCTGACGTCGGATCGAGCCGTGCCGTTGCTGCAGGACCATGAAGGCGATGTCTGGGTAGGCACCAATCTTGGGCTGAACAGTTTTCGTAGGGATGATGTTCTGCCCTTGCCGGATTTGAATACGTTGTCGACCGTGAACTTCACGATGTCGATGTCGCCATCCGGGCAGCTGTGGGTCAGCAACGGCGGATCACTCTACCGGATCGAGCATGGCCAGCCGTCGCGCGTGCTCACGGGACTGGGCGAGATATTCACGACCTACGCCACGGATGACGGTACAGTTTGGATGGTCGGAGACCATACCTTCATGCGCATGACACACGGGCAGGCCGCCCCGGTCGCACTGCCGGCGCATGTGGATCCGGACGATGTATCCACCCTGGCGGTCGATCGGTCTGGAACGTTGTGGCTCGCCGTCCAGAAGCATGGCGTCTACCACTACCGGAACGGATCATGGAGCGCCTGGAAGTCCGATCGAAAAGGCTTCGATGACACTCCGGTCATCATGGCCGCCGGGCGCGACGGCGGTGTCTGGCTGGGCTACACGAGCAATCGGCTGCTTCATGTCATGGACGACGGTTCACGCGTCTTCGCCGCTTCTGATGGGCTGGATATTGGCGACATCACAGCGATCACCCCGATTCGTGGTGGTGCGCTGGTCGGCGGCGATACCGGTATGGCGGACATCCAGGCCGGGCGTGTCACGACGCTGACCACACGCCGCGTGCCCGCACTGCGCGGCATCTCGGGAATCGTGACAACGCCAGAAGGCACCGTCTGGCTCAACACCAGTGCCGGTATCGTTCGCTTTGCCGGCAGCAATCTACGCCACGCATTGAACCATGCGGATGCCACTGCCAAATATCGTTTGTTCGACTATCAGGAAGGCCTTAAAGGCGTCGCAATGCAGTCACCCGACACCACGACTGCGTTCCGAGCTGCTGACGGCCGGCTGTGGTTTGAGACCAGTACCAATATCGAGTCCATCGATCCAGGGCACCTCACGCACAACTCCGTCCCCCCCCGGTGTGGGTGCTTGGACTGGATGCCGACGGGCATGCGTATCCCGCAACAGACGGTCTGCGCCTGCCCAAGCGGACCAGCAACGTCCACATCAGGTACACCGCAACAAGCCTTGCGATACCAAGCCATGTTCATTTCCGGTATCGCCTCGACGGGGTGGACTCCCGATGGCAGGATGCCGGCAATCGGCGCGAGGCGTTCTATACCAATCTTGGACCGGGTCGCTACCAGTTCCAGGTCATCGCAGCCAACAACGATGGTGTCTGGAACCGGAAGGGCGCAAGCTTCGCTTTCGTGATTCCACCGCTGTTCTACCAGACCCGGTGGTTCGAGGTCGCGTGTATCCTCGCGGGACTGGCACTGATCGTCGGCCTTTTCCTGATTCGGCTCCGACAAGTGGCGCGCAGGGTCCACCTGCAACTCGAGGAACGACATGCCGAGCGCGAACGCATCGCGCGGGAATTGCATGACACGCTGCTGCAGGCTGTGCAGGGACTGATACTCAAGTTCCAGGCCGTGGCCGAGCGCATCTCTCCGGATGACCCGGCCCGCCGAATGATCGATCAGGCGCTTGATCGAGCCGATGACGTGATCGTGGAAGGGCGCGATCGTGTGCGCGGACTGCGTGTCTCGGCCAAAAGCATTCGAGATCTTCCGCATGCGCTGGCGATGCTTGGGTGGGAACTGCTGGGCGAGGAAGACGAAGGTTTCGAGGTCATCGTGGAGGGCGACCGTCGTCCGCTTGATCCGATGGTCCGCGAGGAGCTCTACCGGATCGGTCACGAAGCCTTGGTCAACGCCGTCAGGCACGCCAATGCCAGCCAGATCGAAGTCGAGCTGGACTATAACGCCGATGGCCTGCGACTGCGTGTTCGAGACAACGGCAAAGGTGTCGATCCCGTGACGCTTGAAGCCGGCGGATGCCCCGGTCATTGGGGGCTCGCTGGCATGCGTGAGCGGGCCAAGCGGGTCGGTGCGATCCTGGATATCTGGAGCGGCCCCCATTCGGGCACCGAAGTAGACCTGCGCGTGCCTGGCGCAGTCGCCTACCGAGGCGGCAAGCCGTCGTGGATGAGCTGGTTGCGTCGACTGGTGAGTGGAGGACGATACGCATGAGCACCATCGAATCTTCGATCCGCCTGTTGATTGCCGACGACCATCCGATGTTGCGCGAGGGTATTGCGGCGGTAATCGAAGGACAGTCCGACATGAAACTGGTGGCCGAAGCCGGTGATGGATACGAGGCCATCGAAAAGTATCGGGCACATCGGCCCGACGTTGTTCTGATGGATCTTCAGATGCCGCGCATGAATGGTGTCGAGGCGATCGTCGCCATCCGTCGCGAGTTTGCCGATGCGCGTATTCTGGTGCTGACTACCTACCGGGGCGACGCGCAGGCCCTACGCGCGCTCAAGGCCGGCGCCCAGGGTTATCTACTCAAGAGCACCTTGCGCAAGGACCTGATCGAGACCATCAGGCAGCTGCACGCGGGAAAACGATGTATTCCGCCCGAAGTGGCCATCGAGATTGCCGGTCACACGCTGGACGATGCGCTCACCGCACGCGAAGTCGCCGTGCTCGGCTGCATCGCCGGTGGCAATTCCAACCGAGCTGCCGCTGTGCAGCTGGGCATTTCCGAGGAAACCGTCAAGGCCCACATGAAGAGCATTCTGGCCAAGCTGGAAGCGAAAGACCGGACCCATGCCGTCACCATCGCCATGAAGCGAGGCATCTTTGGTCCTTGATCGGAGCAGGTAATCCGGAAGACACGCCGGTTCCAGTCCGAGTGGCTCCAACGCATCGCAGAAGCGCAATTTCGTCCAAGTCGCCCGCAGGACCGCGTGCTAGCTTGGACTTGGATTTATTTTCCGAACTAGAGCATAAGGCGCCGCTTCGCGACTGTCTCCGGTCGCATCGACACATGGATGCTGCCTGTTCCGCGAACCTGCGGTCGAGCACCGTCATCGCGGACATATGGCTGGTAGAAGGTCATGGCACGGAGCAGAGATGACGACATTCAACGTATGGCGATGGGTGTCGCACATGCTAGCCAGCTGCCTGCTGTGCGTCCTCTTCGTCGTGTCTCCGCTACATGCCGAGGGCCGCATTTCGCCGGAAGTACAGCCGTCGACAAGCAACGGTCATCATGGATTGCGCATGCTGCATCGGGACGTGTCTGTGATGAAAGGCGATCACTGGCTGCCGGACACTTTCACGCGGGGGCTGCCGAAGGAACCGCCCATACGGATATTCCCACGACCGGATGGGAGCACATGGCTTATGTTTGCCGACAATCGCCTGTCCGTCGTCAGACCAAGCGGTCATATCAAAAACTACACGTCGCATGAGGGACTGGATATCGGCGCGGCACTCGCGATGAGCTTCGGACAGCGCTGCACATGGGTCGCTGGGACACGGGGCGTTGCATGCTTGAGGAATGGCCGTTTCACGACACTGCATGCGGCTAATTCCATGTCTTTTCGAGATGCGGACGGACTCGTCCTGGATCGATCCGGAAATCTATGGGTCAATGCGTTGGCCGGTTTATTCAGGATCGACAAGAACCAGCTTGCCGAATTTCTGGATCAACCACGATACAAGGTCAAGGCCACTTTCTTTGATGAAAGCGCAGGCCAACAACAAGAGCACACCATGGACGACCGCCGAGGACCTTCATTGGTGCTGAGCGGCGGGCGACTCTGGGTGGTCCGGCCACAGGGCATGTCCTGGATCAATCCAAGACGCATCCACCGCAACACGATGGCGCCAGTGGTCGAGGTGATGTCTGTCGCGGCTGATGGCGTGCTGCATGGCCCGCAATCGCCACTGAAGTTGCCGCCGTTGACCCATGCCGTGCGCTTTGTCTATACCGCCGCGTCGACGAGCCGTCCCGACAGCTTGAACTTCCGCTTTCGCGTCGTCGGTTTCGACCGCGGCTGGATCACGGTCGGCGACCGCATGGCCACGACTTATACCAACCTCGCGCCCGGCGCCTACGTATTCGAAGTCGAAGCCGAGAATGCCAATGGTGTCTGGAGCACTTCGCCCGCGACGGTAGCGTTTTCGATCGCACCTGCGCTTTACCAGACTTGGTGGTTTCGAGCGGCCAGCGTGCTCTTTGTCCTTCTTCTGGCCTGGCTGCTTTATGCCTGGCGACTGAGTCTGGCGCAGACACATCTCCAGCTTCAGCTGGAGGCCGTTCACAACGAGCGTGAGCGCATCGCGCGTGAGCTGCATGACACTCTCATGCAGAGTGCGCACGGGCTGGTGCTACAGATACGGTCATGGGCTGACGATCGACGCGACACAGCGGATTTGAAAAGCGAAATGTCGCGGGCTGCGGATGTCGCCGGTGACATGGTTATAGAGGGACGTAACCGCATTCTGGCGCTCAGGGCTCCGATATGCACGGACGCGGGCATTTCTGATTGCATCAAGAGCACGGCCGAGGAGTGCCTCGCATTCGGTGATACCGAGTTCTATGTCCATCAGCGGGGACGACCCCGTTGCGTGCGCCCCGACATGGCAGAACAGCTTGTCGGCATCTGCCTCGAGGCGATTAGAAACGCCACGCTACACGCTCGCGCAGCGCGCATCGTGGTGATCGTGACATACACCAGAAGGTATCTGGACATCGTGATCCACGACAACGGTGTCGGCATGCCGTACGAAGTGCTGCAGCAAGGTCACAGAGCCGGGCACTGGGGTTTGATCGGTATGCGTGAACGGGCACGTGTGATTGGTGCGCGACTTCACATTGCCCGTGCAGAAGGCGGCGGTACGCACGTGCAGGCACGCTTACCCATCAACCGTAGCTGTTCGCCGATGCAGGTATCGATCCGCCCCGTAGGACTTGGCATGCATCGGACAGCCGACGCTGATAGCTCCGCGGCGGGTGCGAATGCTGCCCGCACGATACCCCGATACGCGGATGGATCGATGGTTGCCCACCCCCTGAAGGACATCAGCGAAACGGTGGAATAGCCACACCGAGTCTGATATCGAGGTCCCCATGGATAACCCAAGGAAAACTGTTTCAGTACTGATCGTCGACGACCATCCGATCATGCGGCGTGGCCTGCATGCAGCGATTGATATCGAGCAGGACCTCGAGGTGGTCGGTGAGGCGCTGGACGGCGAACAGGCCGTTACGGAGTATCTGGCCCGCACGCCGGATGTCGTATTGCTTGATCTGCAGATGCCCAACATGGATGGACTCAAGGCAGTTTCGGCCATCAGGGCGATAGACGCTGATGCGCGCATTGTGATTTTCACGATGTACCCGGGTGACGCGCGTGTTTCGCATGCACTGAAACTGGGTGCCATTTCCTACTTACTGAAGTCGTCCAGTCGGCAGGAGATTGTCGATGCCATCCGGGCCGCGTCGCGGGGCATCCGTGTCATCGATTCGGAGGTGAAGCGGAACATGGATACCCACGAGGGGTCGGAACCCCTGACGCGTCGCGAACGCGACGTGCTGGCGCGTATCAAGAACGGCATGACCAACAAGGCCATCGCCGAGATGCTTTTCGTTTCCGAGGACACTATCAAGTCGCATGTGAAGAACATTGTCGGCAAGCTCGGGGCATCCCAGCGCACCCAGGCCGTCGCCATCGCCATACGCAGGGGTTTTATCGATCCATGATCAGGCCGTGGCGACCGGGTCAGCCGTGGCCACGCAATGGATCAAGCAATGGCGGCCCGGTTCGCACGCCGGTAGACCCCGGGGCTCGCGCCCATGCGGCGCGTGAATATACGCGTGAAATGGCTCTGGTCCGAAAACCCCGATGACAATGCGATGTCGGCCAGCGAGTAGCGGCTGTCGGACATCATGCTGATCGCATAATCGATTCTTTTCTGCAGCAGCCACTGGTGCGGCGTGACACCGAACGTCTTCTTGAACGATTTCACGAACGCGCTAGGCGAAAGCCGGCACGACATGGCGAGCTCGGGCAACGAGATGCCTTCGGCAAGATGTTCCCGCATCAGTTCCCTGGCCTTGCGCTGTTGCCACGGCGCAAGCCCCGTGATTCGCAACAGTGGATTCGGCCTCAACCCGCCGTAGGTGGCTGCCAGGTGTCCGCGCAACGCGAGCAGCAGCGAATCCGCCAGCAGCCGATGGTGTGTCATGGGTTGCTGCACGTATGGCAGAAGCAACCGCCCCAGATCGCGTATCACATGGTCGTTGACCGATCGGCCAGGCTCGATCAACAAGTCATGCGTATCGATGCCACCGAGTTCCCGGCCAGCCTCTGCCAGGGCCATTTTCGGGATATAGAACATGAGATGGTGAAAGGGCGGCTCAAGGTAAAGCACCGGGCTCTGTGACAAGTCGAGGACGTATGCCATGCCGTTCTGAACAGGGTCCGTGGAAACGGACTGTCCCTGGATCCAGAGTTCGTGACGCCCGAATGTTTCCATCTGCAAGCCGACCAGGTAGGCATGCTCGTCAACAAGCGCATCGGTCCAGCCTCGATGTGAGGTATCGCACCTCAGTTCAACGGCGGCCAATGTCCACCCAGTCAAGGACTGGAAAGACAGGGTAGGGGGGCTGGTGATATGGAAGGTTCGATCGAACCATTCTCGGATGGCGGCCTGCAGCATGGTTCTGGCTCCGGCTGAAAGCGAGAGACCTCAGGGTCTCGACGCGACATACGGTCCATGGTGCATGCGAGCGCATTTGTTCGAATCACTCAAAAGTGTGATTTTTCATCCGCCCTGGCCTTCGGGAGACGAGGGCGAACAACAACGCTCATTTCGTCAAAGCCATCCTTCCGGTTGCCCTATAGGGTTCCAACGAATCGAGCCGGCACGCCGCGAGTGCGGCCAGGCTCGCCAACGATACCTGGGAGCCCGATATGCCATTGGTCCGCATCGACGTCCGACGTGGCCGGACCCCGGAAGAGCTGAAGATTCTGTGCGACGCCGTGCATCGGGCTGTCGTCCAGTCGTTCCTGGTGCCGGTTCGCGACCGGTATCAGATCGTGCACGAGCATGACGCACATACTCTGGTGGTCGAAGACACCGGGTTGAACATCCCGAGAACCGATGCCGTTGTCGTGATCAGCATCGTGAGTCGTCCCAGAGGCGTGCGTTCGAAGCTCCACTTCTATCGCACTGTCTGCGACGAACTTCGCAGTGCATCCGGGGTGGAGTCATCGGATGTCCTGGTGAACATCTCGACCAATGACGACGATGACTGGAGCTTTGGCTTAGGGAGTGCGCAGTTCGTGGAAGGGGCGCTCTGATCCCTGTCGCGGTTCAACGATGCAACTCGACATCCCGTTACTTAAAGGAAGCCCTCATGAAAACCCACCAGACGGCCCCGACGCAGTACGTCGAAGCCAACGGCATCCGCTTCGCCTACCGCCGCTTCGGCAAGCCCGGGACCATTCCTCTGGTCCTGCATATGCACTTCACCGGCACCCTCGACCATTGGGACCCCGCTATCACTGATGGCTTTGCCCAGGATCGCGAAGTCATCCTCTTCGACAATGCCGGCATCGGCGGCAGCTCCGGTGAGGTGCCCACGACCATCGAGGGCATGGCCGCCGACTCGGCCGCGTTCATCCGCGCCCTGGGTCTGGGCCAGGTCGATGCCCTGGGTTTCTCCCTCGGCGGACTGGTCGCGCAGACCCTGGCGATTGCCGAACCTGTTCTGGTCCGCAAGCTAGTCCTGGTGGGCACCGGACCGCGCAGCGGCGAAGGCATGGCCACGCTCACCCCCGAGGCCCAGCGCATTTTCGGCGCCAGCTATGAACCGGCTGACCATCTCTGGCTGAAAGTCTTCTTCACCGACTCGCCTGCCAGCCAGGCAGCGGGGCATGCGTTCCTGGAACGCTTCCGCCAGCGCCAGGCCGACCGTGACCCGGAGGCCAACGACAAGGTGGCGCCGGCCCAGCTCGAAGCCTTGGGCAAGTGGGGTGCCCCGCGCGAGAACCCCTACGACTACCTGCGTGAACTGAAGCAGCCCACCCTGGTCGTCAATGGCGACAACGACGTCATCATCTACACCGTCAACTCGCTGATCCTGCAGAAGCACATTCCCAACGCGCAGCTGATCCTCTATCCCGACGCCAATCACGGCTCCCAGTACCAGTATCCCCAGCGCTTCGTACGGAACACCTCGACGTTCCTCGATCTTGATCCCGGTTGAGTCGAGGTTGGGCGACTAGTGTGGGCTTTCGGGGGTAGGGCACCGGTTGCACAGCGTTGCTGCCGCTGCTGACGAAGGATAAGTGCCGATTGCACCACTCAATCTAATACGTAGCAGCTTGTTGGCCCGAATGTGGGGCACCTTGTTCGCATGCCGGCATCGACACGGGACGCTTGAGTAAGCAATTTCGCGGCAACTTGTCAGCGTCGACGGCGAGAATGGGGTTCTTTGTTGGTCGATGTTCGACTTGGTGGCAACTTGTTGGCGGCCAGGGGGCAGTTTCTTCGGTGCAGCGGTGGCAGTTCGTTGTCCTCAAACAGGCGTGTAGCGCTTGCCCTCAGGCGACCACAGGCCATTGCGGTTGAGGGTCCAGCCGGACCACGCGTCATCGAGCGCGCCCAGGTCGCCCATACGCACGAAACGCAGCAGACGGACGGCGGACCACGGGACGCGGCTGCGGCCAGCATCCCAGTACCGAATGGTCCGGACGCTGACGCCGAGGTACTCGGCACAGGCGGTCCGGCTGAGGAAGCAGCTGCGCCGAAGCTCCAAGAAGCCCTCAGGGGCCAGTCGCCAGACACGCCGAGGGCGGGCCCGTGGGGTCCGTCCGTGACTGCGCATAATGTCTATTATGTAAAATTACGAAGGTGGCTAAAAAGGCTGGAGTCATGTCGTCACCCAGTTAACCGTGTCACCTACCCACTTAACCATGTCACTCCGCGTAACCGTGTCACCTTCTTACAGGATTGCACTCGTCACGCGATCAAATGGGATCTTCGGCATGCCCGATGTCTGGTTTGAGAAACGACAGAATCGAGATGCGCCGTGCGATGGCGCCGAGAGCTGACCACTTAACCATGTCACCCAGTTAACCGTGTCGCTATTTTTCGACGCTTTTGGGGCGCCATGAGGCTGCGACGTGCTGATGCGCCGCTGGTTCTCAGTTGCAGCGGCAGCCTAGCCTTGCGCGACTGGCCGCTGGCGGTGAGCCATGCTCCGAAAAGTCACTTCTTCTTGGGCATGTCCCGCACGAGCTGGTGCAGACTTTTGCCGGTGCGCTCGCGCACGGTTTCGAGCTTGGCGTCGGACCGAATGCCGGCGGCAAAGTCATCGCCGTACTCTCGGCGCAAGGTGGATACCAAGGTATCGCCTCGCTTCTGACGGATCTCGCCGGCCTTCGGCGGGTTTTGGTCGCGGGTCCGCCCATCCAGTCCACGCGGTAGCTTGGTCGCCATACATCGCTCCTTAGATTGAGTGGTTTTTGCTACATCCCAGGCAGCGCCGATACGCACCCCAGCGCCCCTGACGTTCACGGCCTAACAGGCAACCACAGACATAGCATGAGTCCGCGTGACCTCGCTGCCACAGCAGCAGCCGTGCGAATTGAACGAGGTAATACAACGCGCTGCCACCTAACCCCAACGCCACAAGGGTGCCCGGAAGTTCGGGCCACACGGGTGCACCACCCATGGAGACCGGAATGTCCAACAAGGTCTTGGCCACCACCGCGGCGAGCAGCGAAGCCAGCAGCGGCACCACGCTTGGCACCAATAGCCGAGCGCACATTCGCGAGACATACGACATCGAAGCTTCCTCCCTGCAATTTCGCCGGGATTGTCGTGACTAGCCATCTCATATTTCGCGACAGCCCGTTCCGATCGGGCTGCAGGCTTAGACAAGCCGCGGTGTGTTGTTATTTATCTGCGCCATCCACAAGGCTGAAAGAGTAAGTTTCTGAAAACAATACAGATTCTTGGCTACATTATATAGCGAATAATGGCACTTATTCGCTATCATGGCACATCGGCGGCGTTTGGGTCGCCCCTTGGATGCCTCGCCATGCCCGAACCCGGGGTTTGGGGAGCAATGGAACGGAAAACCGGGATAAGAGCGAAAAGTCGTTACGGATCATAGTATTTCGTATCGAGTCCGCTCTCATTTTTGCTTGGATAGACGGCGTTTGTGGGCCACAGTCAACTGGTTCTCTGCGACCACTGCGCGGGCTTCCGCTGACTGAAGTGCCGCCTTCAAGCCGCTGACCTGTCCCCGCGCGCCAGCCAGCTCCAAAGCAAGCTGATCGCGCTCGCCCGTGATGGTGACCACCGCCGCCAAGCGCGCTTCGCCCTCCGCGAATTCCCGGCGAAGACGCGCCATGTCCAGTCGCAATTCCGTGAGGCTGGTCTGCTGGTCTTCGCTACGTTGCCGCAGCTTGGCCAATTGCTGCTCTGCATGCCGCTGTCCTTCCCGCGCGGCATCGGTTTCTTGCAGCATGCGGGCTTGAGCGGCCTCCACGCGCTCGTTGGCTTTGTCCCGTTCCACTTGAAACGCCGCGTCGCGGGCGGCAATGGTCGCCTGGAATTCGGCGGTCAATCGGTCGTGGGCCTGCCGTGCGGCCTCTAGTTGCTGAGCCATGTCGGTACGAACGGCCGCCACCTCGTGCTGCAACGCTTGAGCCTGGCCAAGGGCATCACGCTTGGCCTCGGTTTCCTGGATGAGCTGCTGCCGCACCTCGATGCCTTGCTCGCGAAGCTGACTGACCTCGTGCTGCAGCTGGTGAACCGCTGCCTGCGCCGCGTCTCGTTCGACAACTATGTCATCGAGCGCACGCTTCTGCGTTTCCAGATCGGACTCCAGCGCTTGGCGATGTTCGTTGAAGACGTGCTCCCCTTGTTCCACGGCCGCCACCCAAAGTGAGCGCATGGCATCGGCGATCGCTGGCGGGAGATCGGCGCCGAGTGCATCGGCCTTGGCCCGCTCATCCTTCCACAGCTTCAGTTCGTCGTTGATGGTGGTTCGGCTGCCTTGCTGGATGGCGGCATAGATCAGGTCGACGGTGAGTTCGTGGGGGCGTTTACCGTCCGCGACCAAGACAGCAGCGGCTTCGCGGGTCCGTTGGCGGGTATCACTGACACGGCTCATGGAAGCTCCCGTCGCTCGGTGGGTCAATCTCGTGGAATGCTTGGTATGTATATCACAGTATTACGTTATATATGTAATGATAAGTCCAAGAAATTTACGATAACTCCCATAATCAAAAGTCTTTCCGGTGTACGCTCGCAGTCCATACCCCTCCCGACATCGGAAAGCCCGTGAGCGATCTGGCCCTCAGCACCGTCGTCCCCGCGGCGCTTCCAGCCCACTTATCCGGGATGACAGGTACCAACCGGACGCCTGCCGGCACTTCACGGCAAATCGCTGCCAACGACGACGTGGCGGCGATCGGGTTGTGGCTGGCCGAATACCGCGGCTCACCGCACACCTTTCGTAGCTATCGCAAGGAGGCGGAGCGCCTGTTGCTATGGGCGACTCAGATCCGTGGCAAAGCGGTCTCCAGCCTGACGCGCGAGGATGTGTTGGCCTACGAGGCGTTCCTGGCTCACCCGTTGCCAACCTGGTGCGATGAAGGCCTTGCGCGCCGCGGTGATCATCGTCGGTTGTTTGCCGGCGCCCTGTCTGAGCGGAGCCAACGCCAGGCGCTCGGTATTCTGTCGGGGCTATTCAATTACCTGGTCCGTGCCGGGTATCTCGCCGGCACGCCGTTCGCGCTGCAGCCTCGTCGACGGCGTGCGCGGCAGGGGCGACGGACCATCGAGCGCTACCTGGATCGCGCGCTGTGGGAGGATGTACTCGTTCACGTGGAACGCTGGCCGCAGGCGAGCGGACGGGACCGGCAGCGTTACGAACGTGCCCGCTGGACCCTTCGGTTGCTCTACGAAACCGCCTTACGGGCCTCCGAAGGTGCCCATGCCCGTGAGAGCGATCTACTTCATCGTCGCGGCTGCTGGTGGTTGCGCGTGACCGGCAAAGGCGGCGTGGAGGGCGAGGTGCCGATCAGCGACGCCTTGATGGCCGACTTTGCGCGTTACCGGGCCTTCCACGGTATGCCCGTCGTCCCAGCCAGCGACAGTTCGCGCCCGTTGATTCTCGGCATTGCAGGACGCGAAGCACCCCTCACCGCGACGGCGGTGTACTTGGTGGTGAAAGATGCCCTCAGGCGCGTCGCCGACGTCCTGACGCCCACCGATCCCATGCGGGCCGCCCGATTGCGGCGGGCTTCCACGCATTGGCTACGGCATTCGGCCGCGACCCATCAGGCCGAGGCCGGCAATCCGGTGCATCACATCCAGCACAATCTCCGGCACAGCTCGATCGCCACCACGTCCATCTACTTGCACGCCGAAGAAGATGCGAGACATGCCAGCACGACGCAGGCGCGCACCGTGATCACTTCATCCAAGGAGCGACCGTGAAGCCATCCCCCGATGATCGTTTTGGTATGCCGGACAGCGCGTTCGTGGCGGCTAGGGAAAGCCATGGTCTGGACAATCCCGTGCTGCGCATGGGCATATATGTCCCGACGCGAGGCGAAGTGGCCTCTCTGCCGGCCGCGGTGCTGTATCCGATCGTGGTCGAATGGATGTGGGAAAGCCCGTCCGAGCTGATTCCGAACAATACCCAGATCGCCGAGTTACGCGCCATCCTGCTGGCACGGTCGGACGCCGATGATCCCGAAGTGCAGCGCCTGATCACCGAATGCGATGGGTACTTGAAGGACTGACTCGGCCTACGTGGCCTGCTCCAGCGCGGCAATCAGCGGGCAACGCACCTGACCGGTATTGCAGTGGCATTGATCGACCAGGGAGGCCAGCGCTTGCTCGACGCGCTGCAGTTGCACGATGCGCTCCCGCACCATGGCAAGCTTGTTCGCGCCAAGCTCTTCGGCCTCCCGACAATGACGCCCGTCCTCCAACGTCAGTAGATCGCTCACCTCATCCAAGCTGAAGCCAAGTGTCTGCGCATGCTTGATAAAGCGTAGACGGCGGGCGTGAACCTCTTCATAGCGACGGATCCCGCCCAATGGCTTGGCCGGCTCAGGCACCAAGCCACGCCGCTGGTAGTAGCGAATCGTTTCGACATGGACCTCGGTAGCCTTGGCCAGGCGGCCGATCGTGTAGCTCATGGATGGTTGACTCCGTAGTTGACTACGGAAGTAAGGTTACGCCGAATCGCCCATCCATCCCTAGAGGACTTCTCGTGGCCCGAACCAGCGAAAAAAGCACCCTAGCGATAGGCGGGCTAGCCGCCGTGCTGGCCTCTGCCTGCTGCCTGGGGCCGTTGATCCTGATCAGCGTCGGGCTAAGTGGCGCCTGGATCGGCCAACTGACCCGGCTGGAGCCGTTCCGACCGTGGCTTCTGGCCATCTCCACGATCGCCTTGGTGGTCGCGTACCGCCAGCTCTTCCATCCGGCAGCAGCCTGCGAGCCGGGCAAAGTCTGTGCAGTCCCCTCGGTCCGTCGTGCCTATCACTGGTTGTTCTGGATCGTCGCCGCGCTGGTGTTGATCGCCTTCGGCTTCCCCTATGTCGCCCCCTGGTTCTACTGAGGAATCCCGCATGAAAAAAAACACGCTCGTGTTTGCGCTGATGCTGACTGGTACCTCCACCGCCGGTCTGGCAGCCACCCGCACGGTCACGCTCGATGTGCCAGGCATGACGTGTCCGATCTGTCCGATCACCGTCAAGAGATCCCTGGAAAAAGTGAACGGCGTCGACACCATCACCTCTGACATATCGAAGAAGACCGTGACCATCACTTACGACGACGCCAAAACTCAACCGACCGCTCTGACGCGGGCGACGGCGGACGCCGGCTATCCCTCCACCGTGCAGCACTGAAGGACCTGCTCATGTCGTTGAAAAGCATCGATCCCGCGCTCGACCTTATGGGGGATTTCGCCAAGGTAACCAACGGCGTCACCCGGCATATCCAGCAGATGCGGCAGGCCGCGATTTTTACGGACGGCGCCTTGCCCGCCCGTCAAAAGGCACTCGCAGCGATGCTGTGGTCGATTTCGGCGCGCTGCGAGCCGTGCATCGTGTTTTATGTGCAGCAGGCCGTAACCCTCGGCACGACTGAAGATGAGCTCGGAGAAGCGCTGGCTGTGGCCTCGACCATGGGCGGCTGCGTGGGCGAAATGTGGGCGCTGAAAGCTTACAAGGCGTACAAGGATTTCGTCAGTGGTCAAGCCTCGACGCAGACTGAACCTGGCTGCTGCACCTAAGTTTGCGTCGTGAAGGACTGCGGCAAGCCTATTGCCGCAGGGTGAAGTCGGTGGCCAACAGACTATCCAGAATATTCCGACGTTCGGTCGTCAGACCCGCACAGATACGTCATATTCAACACAAATTCTGGCGCAGTTTGATCGTCACCACGTCGATCACCTACATTGCGTGGCATGCCAGCACCGCCAAGTGCCCGCACCGAGACGGCGTCATCTCGCCGGGTAGATGCTTGAATCACCCACATGATGACTGCCTCGATCCACCTGATTGACCCGAGGTTTATCGTTTCTTCGACGGCCGCCAATAGCGATGGAGAAAGAAAGGGATCAGGAGCGCGAGGCCGAACGTCCAATGCAGCACCGCGATGACCGGAAAGGCACCATCGCTCGGGGGGTAGTACAGGAAGTAGCCCGAAAGCACCAGTATGAAAAGAAGGACGAACAGCAGCCCGCCCGTCAGTCTGTGCCGCTTGGCCTTCCATCCCCAGATGATGTGGCGTCCCCAGAGCCAGCCGAACACCCAAAGCTCGTGGAATGCTTGGAAATAGGCTCAGGGCCATGTGACGGGTTGACGTTCAAACAAGAACAATTATCATTTATTCGTTCGATTCGAGGAGCCTTCCATGAAACCGCTACTGCTCCTGGCGCTGGGACTGGGCCTCGCCCCCTTAAGTGCCGCCGCCGACAATCTGCCCGAGTACACCTTGGTCATCCACGACCACGCCTACCTGCCCGCTACCTTGCGGGTGCCGGCCAACACCCAGTTCAAACTGCACGTACGCAACGAAGATACGGTCCCGTCCGAGTTCGAAAGCAACGACTTCAACCGCGAGCAGATCGTGCTGCCGGGCACCACCGCCACGGTCTACATCGGTCCGCTGGACAAGGGGCGCTACACCTTCTTCGACGATTTCCATCGCGGCAGCGGTCACGGTGTGCTGATCGTTCAATAACCATGGAGCCGAATCATGCTTGCTATCGCCTTGCTGGTGTTCCGCGAAGTACTGGAAGCCGCATTGATCGTCACCATCGTCGCGGCGGCCACCCGCGGTGTGCTGCGGCGCGGCCTGTACATCGGCGGCGGCATTGCCTTGGGCGTGATCGGCGCGACCATAGTGGCGGGATTTGCCGGAGCACTGGAGGAGGCGGTGCACGGCACCGGACAGTCGCTGTTCGACGCCGGGGTGCTGTTGGCAGCGGTGTTGATGATCGGCTGGCACGTGGTCTGGATGTCCAGCCATGGTCGCGAACTGGTACAACAGATGCAGTCCGTAGGCCATGCGGTGAAAACCGGCTCCAGCTCGCTGGCGATGCTGTTGGCCGTAGTGGCGCTGGCTGTGCTACGCGAAGGCTCGGAGATCGTGCTGTTCTTGTACGGCATGGTCGCCGGCGGTGCGAACCTGCAGGACCTGCTGGCCGGCGTGCCATTGGGTCTGGCTGGTGGCACCGCGGTGGGCTATGCCCTCTATGCCGGTTTGTTGCGCATCCCCATGCGGCACTTCTTCAGCGCGACCAACGGCATGCTGGTGCTGCTAGCCGCGGGCCTGGCCGCCACCGCCGCGCGCTTCCTGCTGCAGGCGGACTGGCTACCGGCGCTGGGCGCCCAGCTTTGGAACAGCTCCGGCCTGCTCGACAACGGCTCGCTGCTCGGCCAGGCGCTGCACGTGCTGGTCGGCTACGACGCCCGCCCGAGTGGTATCCAGTTGTTGTTCTACCTGGCCACCCTGCTGCTGTTGCTGGCCGGCATACGCTGGGCGCGGCGTCTGACCGCGAATCCCCCCGCCACAGGAGCCGGTGCCTCCGCATCCCCCACATCTACGTGAACCCGCAGCACCCGGCAAACTGTCCTTGGCATCATGCGCGATTTTCGCGCGCGCGTTTGCCACCGCCCGCTTTCGAACGGCTTGCTTGAGAGGAATTCAGCCAGTGAATCGAATCCATCGGTCCAATGTCTCGCTAAGTGCGGACGCGTCGGCTGTCGTTACCGATGATGGTGACGCATGTGGCACCTGGCCCCCGGCGGCGCCCCGTCCCTGGTGTCCAGACACGGGGGTGTTTACGCGGAACCAGGCTGCGACCTCGTCCATGACGGGTTTTTTTGTGGGCGCCATGTGATGAATCGGCGTGGCTTTCTCAAAACCGCCGGACTGTCGGCCTTGGCCACGGGCTTGTTGCCTCAGGTACGCGCGGCGGACTCCACCATGGCATCGGCCATCGGCACGCCGGCCGAGTCCGTTCCCGCGGACTATGCGATTCGCATCGAAACCGGCTTGCTCGAACTGGCACCGGGCCGAACCATTGCCACCACGCTCTACAACGGCCAGTTCCCCGGCCCGCTGTTGCGGCTGAAGGAAGGCCGGCGGGTGATGGTGGATATTGTCAATGACACGGACACGCCGGAGCAGTTGCACTGGCATGGCCAGTACCTGCCCGATGCGGTTGATGGTGCCGCCGAAGAGCGCACGCCGTTCATTCCACCGCATGGTCGCCGCCGCGAAGTCTTCGTGCCGGGCCCCGCCGGCCTGCGCTTCTACCATAGCCACGTTCGGGCGGGCGTCGACCTTCATCGCGGCCTGTATACGGGCCAGGTCGGCCCCGTCTTCATCGAGCCGAAACACGATCCTGGCAGCTATGACCGCGAGGTGTTTCTGACGCTCAAGGAGTTCGAGCCTTATTTGACCCGCAGCGATACCGACACGCCCTTCATGGCGCCGGCGGGCATGGATGATGTGCTGATCGCCATCGCCGCCGGAGCCGATCCCGATGCCGGCCGCGTGCCGCCGGGCTATGAACTGGCCTACCACTCCTTTGCCATCAACGGCAGGATGTTGGGGCATGCCGAACCGATCCGCGTCAAGCGCGGCGAGCGCGTGCTGCTGCACGTCGTCAATGGCAGCGCGACCGAGGTGCGCAGCCTTGCGCTGCCAGGGCACGTCTTCAAGGTGGTGGCGCTGGATGGCAACCCGGTGCCGCATCCGGCCGAGGTACCGGTGCTGTGGCTGGGCAATGCCGAACGCGTCTCGGCGATTGTGGAAATGGACCAGCCCGGCGTGTGGGTGCTGGGCGACGTGAACGATCACGACCGTCAGGCTGGCATGGGCATCGTGGTGGAGTATGCCGGCGCGACCGGCAAGCCGGTGTGGCAAAAGCCCGCACCGTTTCTGTGGGATTACCGCCGCTTTGCCGACGCGAGCCGTCCGGTGCAGACACCCGATGCGGTCATTGACCTGGTTTTCACGGCCCGCCACAGCGCCGCGCAGGGTTTCAATCTGTGGTCGGTCAATGGCGTGCCTTACGACTCGACGACCATGCCGGTGACGCAGCATCTTAGGCTTGGGCGCCGCTACCGGCTGCGCATGCGGAACGCCAGCGACGATCTGCATCCTCTGCACTTGCATCGCCACAGCTTCGAGCTGACGCGCATCGCAGGACACAGGACGGCTGGGGTACTCAAGGATGTGGTGATGGTCGCGCCATTCCAGACTGTCGAGGCCGATTTCACCGCCAACCAGCCGGGCCTGACGCTATTCCACTGTCACATGCAATCGCACATGGACTTCGGTTTCATGGGGCTGTTCGAAACCCGTTGAAAACGATGCGGGCCGGCGACATGCTCACCGCCACGCAGCGAGATGGCCATCTCGCACCCTGTCCCCGGGGTATTGCGAGCGAACAGAGCGGAGAAGATGTGACGGTCTGTTTGGACATGGGATTCAATAACAGGATATCCGAACCACCTTTCTGCGAAAGGAATCTCCGATGCCGGTCAGCTATGTCACCGAGGAACAGCGCGACAGCTACGGTCGATACAACGGTGATCCATCCAACGACGAACTCGCTCGCTACTTCCATCTCGACGATGCTGATCGTGCGTACATCGCACGCAAGCGAGGCCACTCAAACCGCCTGGGCATAGCGCTGCAGCTGACGACGCTGCGCTACCTGGGGACATTCCTTGACGATCCACTGGATCTGCCACCGCTGGTGCTGTCTACCGTCGCCAGGCAGTTGGGCATCACGGACGCCAACCCCGCGCTCGGCGGCTATCGAAACGGCGAGCTGCGATGGGATCATCAGCGCGACATCTGTCGGCAGTATGGATTCGTCGAGATCACCGCAACGCCCATCGGCTTTCGATTAGGGCGCTGGCTGTACGCGCTGTGCTGGACGGGAACGGAACGACCCAGCGTTCTGTTCGAGCGAGCCACAGCCTGGCTCCTGACGCACAAAGTATTGCTCCCAGGGCGGAGCACACTCGAACGATTTGTCGCCAGTGTGAAAAGTCGAGTCGAAGAGCGTCTCTGGCGCCGACTGGGCGCTAGGCTCTCAGTTGCACAGCATCAGCGACTGGAGCAGTTGCTGATGGTGCCGACCGGCAGCCGCTATTCGCTTCTCGATCGATTGCGCTCGGGCCCCACTCGGGTCAGCGGTCCGTCGCTCATTCAAACGCTGATTCGACTTCGGGAGGTTCGGGAGCTCGGCATCGACCTGCCCACCGTGTCCCATCTTCCGGCCAGCCGGATCACGGCGCTGGCTCGCTTTGCGGGGGCGGCCAAGGCCAGCGCGGTGAGCCGCTTGCCCGAGGTTCGTCGCCTCGCCACCCTCGTGGCGTTTGTGCACTGCTTGGAAGCCACAGCGCATGATGACGCCGTCGAAGTCCTTGAAATGCTGCTGCGAGATGTCTTTGCCACTGCACGAAAGGAAGATCGGAAAACACGCTTGCGCACGCTGAAGGATCTGGATCGTGCGGCCACGCTTCTGGCTGAGGCTTGCCAAGTCGTGCTGGATACCTCGCACCCCGACAAGAAGCTACGCAAAGCATTGTTCGCCAAGGTACCTCGCGACATCCTTGCTCAGGCACTCCAAGAGGTGCGCAACCTGGTGCGACCGCCCGACGATGTCTTCTACAGCGAGCTGAGTGAACGCTATCGGCGCATCCGTCGTTTTCTTCCCTTTGTCCTGGAGAACCTGCACTTCGGGGCAAGTCCGGCAGGCGAGGCGGTGGTCGCCGCCTATGAATGGCTTCGATCACATCCAGGGCGATTCAAGGCCGACGATGTCGTCCCGCGTGACGTTATCCGTAAACGCTGGCAACGCTACGCGATTCGCGATGACGACAGTATCGATCACCGGGCCTATACCTTTTGCGTGCTCGATGAATTGCATACATCACTGCGCCGGCGTGACGTATTCATAGCTCCCAGCTGGAAGTACGCCGATCCGCGTGCAGGGTTATTGGACGGCAACGAATGGGAGACTGCTCGCCCAATCATCTGCCGCACTCTCGGCTTGTCGCACGCCCCCTCGTCGACGCTCGATGCGATCGGCAAGGAACTGGATGAAACCTATCGCGCGGTAGCGTCCCGACTCCCGGACAATCCCGCGGTACGCTTCGAAGGCGAGAGCGACTTGGTTATCAGCTCCCTCGACAAGCTGGAAGAACCGGCGTCCTTGCTGGCCTTGCGCAACGCGGTCAATGAGCGTCTACCGCGCGTGGACATCGAAGAAGTATTGCTGGAGATTGGGGCGCGTACTGGGTTCACCGATGCATTCACCCATCTCACCGAGCGGTCTGCTCGTGCCGCTGATCTTCCGATAAGTCTCTGTGCCGTGCTGCTGGCCGAGGCAAGCAACACGGGCTTCGAACCCCTCGTGCGGGCGGACATCGCTGCCCTCAAACGATCGCGTCTGTCGTGGGTCGACCAAAACTACATCCGCAACGACACCCTTGTTTCGGCCAATGCCATCCTCGTGGCGGCCCAGAATCGGTCGGCGTTGGCCCATCAGTGGGGCGGAGGCGACGTGGCGTCAGCCGACGGCATGCGTTTCGTCGTGCCCGTGCGCACCGTGCATGCGGCCGCCAATCCGAAGTACTTCGGTCAAGAACGCGGTGTGACGTGGTACAACCTGATCTCCGATCAGTTCAGCGGCCTCAATCACATCGCCGTGCCGGGCACACTGCGCGACAGCTTGATCTTGCTCGGTGTGGTGCTCGAACAGCCCACCGAATTGCAGCCGACCCAGATCATGACCGACACCGGCGCCTACAGCGACGTGGTGTTCGGGTTGTTTCGGCTGCTGGGGTACCGGTTCTGCCCCCGATTGGCTGACGTCGGCGGCACGCGATTCTGGCGCATCGATCCCGAGGCCGATTACGGCGACCTCAATGCCGTTGCGCGGCAGCGGGTGAAACTGTCATTGATCCAGGAGCAATGGGACGACATCCTGCGGCTGGTGGGCTCGCTGAAACTGGGGCGTGTCCCGGCCAACGGCATCATGCGAACCTTGCAGATCGGTGACCGGCCAACCCGTCTGGCCCAGGCCTTGGCTGAGTTCGGAAGAATTGAAAAGACGCTGCACACGCTGACCTATATTGACGATGAGGCGAAACGGCGTAGCACGTTGACCCAACTCAACCGCGGTGAGGGGCGACATAGCGTCGCCCGTGTCATTTTCCATGGAAAGCGCGGCGAGCTCCGACAGCGCTACCAGGAGGGGCAGGAGGACCAGTTGGGAGCCCTCGGCCTGGTACTCAACATTGTGGTTCTCTGGAACACCATCTACATGGAGGCAGCATTGGACCAACTACGTCAGGAAGGTTTTCCCGTGCATAACGAGGATGTCGCGCGGCTCTCGCCGCTCATCCACGACCACATCAACATGCACGGCCGATATTCCTTTGCGGTGCCCGAGGTAGTCGCTCGCGGGGAACTGCGCCCGCTACGAGACCCTAACGACAAGGAAGGCGATTGAGAAGGCCGGGTCAATGATCGACTATCTATATGTTTTATAAGGATAAATCATCCTTATTCCGGTTTTCCGTTCCATTGCTCCCCAAACCCCAACCCAGCGCCCTGCCCCTGCGTGTCGTCGATGCGCTGCAGGAGCTCGCCGCGGTACCGCCGGTAGCCCCGGACATCCACGCGCCGCGTCCTGCGCTGGCCGCCTCGGTCGAGGCGGTGCTCGCGCGGCTGGCCAGCTGGTCCTCGGACTTTGCCGCCGGCAGCGCGCCGTCGACGGTCAAGGCGGTGCGCTCGGACTGGACCCAGTACCTGGCTTGGTGCGAAGCCACCGGTGCGACGCCCCTGCCCGCCTCCGTCGACCAACTCGAGGCGTTTCTGACGGCGGCCATCGACAAGGGCCGCAAGCGCGCCACCGTGGATCGTTATCTGTACACGGTCGGTCTGGTTCATATCGCCGCCGGCCTGCCGAGTCCGTCCAAGGATCCGGACTGGCCGGTCAAATGGAAGAAGCTGATCCGGCGCCTGAAAAGCACCGGCGGCCATGCGCGCAAGCAGGCGGGCGAACTCGACAGCGCCGGTGTCGAGACCATCCTGGCCACACTCAGCGACAGTCCGCGGGACCTGCGCGACGCGGCCCTACTGGCGATCGCTTCGGACACGCTGTGCCGCGAATCGGAACTGGTGGCCATTTGTGTCGAACACCTGCACCACAACCGTCGGCGCAACACCTGGTCGCTGCACGTGCCTTTCTCCAAGACGAACCAGGACGGCGCGGCGCCGGACTATCGGTTCGTCAGCCTGGAGACGATTGCCCGGGTCCGTGCCTGGCAGGCGGCGGCCAACATCACCGACGGCGCCCTCTTCCGCCCGCTCGGTGGGCGGCCGAAGGTGACGGGCGGTCCGGCCGAGGCGATGCTGCCGCAGGAGGTGGCACGGATCTTCCGGCGGCGGGCGAAGGCGGCGGGCCTGGAGCACGCCGGGACCATCAGCGGGCATTCGGCGCGGATCGGCTCGGCCAACGATCTGGCTGAGCATGGAGCGACTGGGACGCAGATCCAGCAGGCGGGCGGCTGGAAGACGGATCGTATGGTCACCTACTACACCCGCCGGTCGTTGGCAGGAGCGAACGCCATGGCAGATTTGCGTGCCCCTGCGCGAAGTGCGGCAGTCAAGGACACCTAACAGGCTGTTGAGAAGCAGGGTTCCGCACTGCTTTTGATAGACACGATCTATGGCATGGTGGCCACTGCGATAGCGGTGGAGTGCGATTTCCGCCCTGCGGGCGCACGTCTCCTGTCGTCGCTCACGTTGGTGAAGGCTCCCACCATTCGCCGATGCCGCCGAGGCGGATCAGGTTATAGGCGGCAAACGTCCAGGTCACCCAGCCGCGCACCGCGGCGAGGCCGACCATCGGCAGCTTGCGCAGCCCGCCGATGGTCTTGATCCAGCCAAAGCCCTGTTCGATCCGTTTACGCACCTTCTGGCTGATCGCGTAGTCACCCGTGCGTGCCACTGCGCTCGGTACGGCGCTGCGTCGACCGTTACCCGTGTTGCGTGCGATGTGCGGCACGACTCCCCGTGCCATCAGTGCTGCGACGAAGTCCTGCGTGTCATAGCCCTTGTCGGCCCCGAGCGTAGCCCCTCGCAACACGCCAGCCGCGGTGAGCAGATCCAAGGCACCGTCGCGTTCGCCGGTGCCGCTGGCATGGCGGACATCCACGCCGATGACCAGGCCGTGGCGGTTCTCCATCAGGCTGTTGGCCAGGTAGCTCAGCTTGGCCTCCTTGCCTTTGCCCTTGCGGATCAAGCGGGCATCCGGATCGGTGGTGGACGCGTGCGTCTCGTTGCTGCGCGACTGGCCGCGAAAATTGTCGCCATCGCCTCCGTCCTGATCGTCCTTGGGACGGAAACTCTTGTGCGAAGCCCACGCCTCCAGCAACGTGCCGTCCACCGAAAAGTGCTCGTCGCTGACCAGATCACGCAGCCGCGCCAACAGCACGGTGTGCTCGAAGAAGTGCTGGGCGATCGCCTCGTCGAACAGCCGTTGGCGGTTGAAAGAGAACGTCGAGTGGTCCCACACCGAGTCGTCAATGTTCAGGCCCACGAACCAGCGGAACAGCAGGTTGTAGTTGAGCTGCTCCATCAGCAGCCGCTCGCTGCGCACGCTGTAGACCACCTGCAGCAGCGAGGCACGCAGGTTGCGCTCGGGTGGTATCGACGGGCGGCCGCCCGCGGCATAGCGTGCAGCCAGCAACGTATCGAGCTCGCCCAGGATCGCGTCCACCAGCACCCGCAGTTTGCGGATCGGATGATCCGGCGGCACGCGATCCTCGACCGATACATACGAAAACATGCCAAGCTGCTGGACGTCGGGGCTGCGCATCGGATCAAGCGGTCAGTGATTGAGAGCGTCTATGACCGCGGCGATGCGCGGAGGTTTCTCGACAGCCTGTTATCGGACAAGCAGGAGCAATAGATGCAATACCTGTGCATCTCGAGTTCTGGCAACAACGGCCCAAATACATCGAGAGCTGGCAGGTCGATTCTTTCTGCCGACGCGTCTCTCGATCGAGAGCAAGACAGCAGCGCCCTGCACGTCACTGAAACTGCAAAGCTAGTGACTGACATGGAAGCCCCAAGATGCCATTCAGGTTTCAGCAAGCTACTGGCCAGTGATTTGCGTAGCCTTGCGCAGCTATTTTGGGGACAGCGCGCATGAACCACCGAGACCCTCGTTCGGAAGACGTCATTTCGATCGCTCCATCGCTCGACGTCTCGCTGCGCGCTGCACGCATGCCTCGGCGGATACGCGCGCTGGATCGACGTGTACTTCGCATCACGCTTCTCGCCCTGGTCCTCGGTGTGATCGCCAGCGGCGTGGCCTGGGCACTGGTGACGCTCATCGGACTGATCACCAACCTGGTGTTCTATGGTCGTTTCAGCCTGACGTTCGCGGCCCCGGTCACCACTTACCTCGGTCACTGGGTCATCGTGATGCCCGTCTTGGGTGGCTTGGTCATTGGGATTATGGCGCGTTGGGGATCAACGGCCATCCGTGGTCACGGCATACCCGAGGCGATGGAGCAAATCCTGCTCAACGAGAGCCGCATCCCGCCCCGCATCACATGGCTCAAACCGCTTTCCTCCGCCATCGCCATCGGCACAGGCGGACCGTTTGGCGCGGAAGGGCCCATCATTGCGACAGGTGGGGCATTGGGTTCGCTGATGGGCCAGGTGCTTCGCGTCAGCGCAGACGAACGCAAAGTGCTGCTGGCGGCCGGCGCGGCCGGCGGTATGGCGGCGATTTTCTCTGCCCCCGTCTCCTCGGTGCTGCTTGCGATCGAGCTTCTTCTGTTCGAGCGTCGTGCACGCTCGCTCATTCCGGTGGCACTGGCCGCAGTGGCGGCCACGGGCATGCGCTACGTTCTGCTGGGGTCCGCCCCGGTGTTCCCGATGCCCAATGTGGCGTTGGTCACCCTGCCGGCACTTTGCATTTATGTACTTGTCGGTTGTCTGGTCGGGTTTGCCAGTATTGGTGTCACGCGTCTGACCTATGCCATCGAAGACGGGTTCGAGAAGCTTCCGGTTCATTGGATGTGGTGGCCTGCGATCGGTGGACTCGCCGTTGGCGTCATTGGCTATGTCATGCCGGCCACATTGGGTGTGGGCTACACCAACATCGACGCCATCATCGGAGGCCGGCTGGGGTTGTGGGTGCTGTTTTCGTTATGCCTGCTCAAGTTGGCCTCGTGGTCGATCGCACTGGGTAGTGGCACCTCCGGAGGCACGCTGGCGCCGCTTTTCACCATCGGTGGTGCGCTGGGCGGCGTGCTGGGCATCTGCATAGCGACACATTGGCCTGGACTTGGTGTGAATCCAGGTTTGGCCGCGCTCATCGGCATGGCGGCGATGTTCGCAGGCGCCTCCCGAGCGTTCATGACTTCGGTCGTATTCGCATTCGAGACCACGCAGCAGCCCCATAGTCTGCTGCCGCTCCTGGGGGGCTGCGCGGCAGCCTATCTGGTATCCGGACTGCTGATGCGGCGAACGATCATGACGGAGAAGATCGAGCGGCGCGGTGTGCGTGTACCGTCGGAATATAGCGACGATTATCTCGATCGCATCCCGGTCGGTGAAGTGAGTACGCGGAACGTATCAAGTCTGCATGCCAGCCAGACGGTGGGTGATGTCGCACGCTGGCTGATCAGCACCGATCCTGCCGCACGCTATGGGGGCTTCCCCGTGCTTAATGATCAGGGCGCTCCGTTGGGTGTGCTGATGCGAAGAACACTGCTGGATCCGTTGCAGCCAGCGGATGCGCGATTGATCGATCTGCTGCACGGACCACTCATCGTGGTTGACGAGAGCCACTCACTTCGCGAGGCAGCCGATCACATGGTAGATACAGGCGCCGACGTCCTCATCGTTGTGGCTTCGGATCAACCATCCCATATGGAAGGCATTCTTACCAAGGCCGATCTGCTCAACGCCCACGAACGCCGATTGCGACAGTCTGGCCTCGATCGAAAGTAAATGCTTCAACCCAACTTGGAGATCGGCGCATATGAATTTGCACCCCCGAGATCAGCCCACCCATGACAACCCGCGCTGATCCCATCGCCGTGCATGTATCGGCGAGTGACTCTACGTCTTCCGGTCCACTTGTTTGATCATGTCGATCAACGCTCGGAGAGGTGCTGGAACATGGCGGCGCCCGGGATAGTAGAGCGCAAGCCGATCAAAGGGTGGTGTCCAGTCTTCCAGCACGCGCTCCAGCCGACCCGCCGCAAGATCAGCCTCGACGTCGTATTCGCTCAGGTAGACCAATCCGAGCCCAGCCAGCGCTGCTTTGCGCAGCAGATGAGGCTCGTCCAGAGTAATGGCACTTTCGACCTCCAATGTCATTGCCTCACGGTCATGCTCGAACCGCCAGTGGTAGATGTGCCATCAAAAGCAGCGCCGGAGCCGGCGGAGATTTCTTTACAGCTATTGGTAGCCCTCAACTTATCGGATGGTAGACCGCTGGGTTGGCTGGCCCATCTACCACAATCTCAGCGAGCAGGCCTTTGCGCGCCACACGCGAGAGGGCATGGTCAACTAGCTTAATCGTCTCTGGGATCGGAAGCTCCATGTCCCCTACGAAGCAACTGCCGGGTGGCACAGTCTGGGTCTGGATATATTTCAGTGGTGCGTTGGCCAGGGCGCCTTCCGGCCAGCAGCGCTTCCACACGTTACCGATCGGATGGAAGCTAGAAGCCAGATTTGGCCCGCCGCTGACCATGAACACGCGGATCGTTTCGCCAACCTTCGCCTTCATAGCGTTCGCTCCGACAAGGGCACCGACGCTCCCGTTAAACAGTACGAAGTTGGGATCCTCGCGGATCATGGAGGTATAGTCGAAGTTCAGTAGGCCGGTGGCTCCGAAGGGTTCGCGCGTGTAGAGCTCGTGTTGGCCGAGGTAGAATTCGCGATCCACAGGAGGCAAGCCAGTTTCGGGTTCGACCAAAATCATGCCGAACATGCCACGACTGATGTGCTCGTCCATGTTGGGTACGGCACAGTGATAAATGAAGGCTCCCGGATACATGCATTTGAAGAACTCCTGACGGCTACCGCCCGGTGCCAGAAGAGTGGCGGTCGAACCACCGCCGGTTCCGAATATCGCATGCATGTCCACGCTGTGCGGACGCGAGTTGGATTCGGCGCTACGCACGGTTAACGTAAGGGTATCGCCTTGGCGAACGCGGATCATCGGTCCGGGTATCTGGCCGTTCCAGGTCATGAAGTCAAACTCACTACCATCGGCGAGATGAGCTCGGACTTCCTTAGCTTCTAAGGTAATGTCGTGATGGACCACATGCCTACGCGAAATTGGAGCAGGGATTTGAGCAGGGTCAGCAGCCACCATGATCGTGTTATGGGCTGCCAGCGCAGGGGCACTCATTGCATCATGACCAGGTGCGCTGGCATGAGTTAAAACAGCCGCGGATGGCTGACCGGCAAGTGTCAGGCCACTTGCGCCCAGTAGTAACAGTCCTGCGCCAGCATGACCCAGAAAACTTCTGCGGGATGCATCGAGAGAAACAGCATGTGTCTCGCTTTTCATCATGATTACCCTTGGTCGTATTTGATCTTGATGTATGCCTCGGATGCATTGGACAGTTTGGCGTCATGTCCGCAAGTGGACAGTTGGGCCCATGACACCAGTCCATCGAACGCAGTCACTTCGGGACAGGAATGTCAGTTCTCGCTCATCCGCATACTATTTGTCCGCCTGCCATTGATTATCGCGTCGCGACGGAAAAGAGCCCTGATCTGAATCAGGCGTCAGTACGATTTAGCATCCATCAAACATTAAACCTAGCCTTTGACGGAGACGAGCGGACTACTGCTGTATCTGCACCTTAGCCAATGCTTCCGATTGATATGGCCACTGCACAGCATCTACATCCGATGGCTATTCCATCGTGACAACATGCGTTTGCATTACAGCTATGAACAGGCCTTCATACACGGGCAAATACTAGGCTAGCGTTGGTACCTCCAAAGCCGAAGCTGTTCGACATCACGGTCGTCAATCGTGCCGGACGGCTTTCGTATAGGATCGGGAAGCCCGCGGCTCTTGGGTCGAGTTCATCGATGTTGGCGGAGCCGGCGACGAAGTCGCCACCGAGCATCAACAGACTGTAGATCGCCTCATGCACACTGGCGGCCCCGAGCGAGTGGCCAGTCAGCGACTTTGTCGAGGACAGCAACGGTACGGCGTCGCTAAAAACCTCACGAACAGCTGCCAGCTCCACTATGTCGCCCAGTGGGGTGGCAGTGCCATGGGTGTTTAGGTAGTCAACCGGATGCGTAACATTTGCCAGCGCCATCTTCATGCAGCGTGCTGCGCCTTCGCCGGAGGGCACAACCATGTCGGAACCGTCGGAGGTAACGCCGTAACCGACTAGTTCTGCATGGATGCGCGCGCCACGTGCTCTCGCATGCTCGTAGTCCTCCAGTACCAGCATGCCGCCACCACCCGCAATGACAAAGCCATCACGGGTGATATCGTATGGCCGTGAAGCCATCGCCGGCGTATCGTTGTGAGCGCTGGACAGCGCACCCATCGCATCGAACTGCGCGGTCATCCCCCAATGCACCTCTTCGCCACCACCAGCGAACACCACATCTTGCGCACCGTGCCGAATCAGATCAGCCGCTGCACCGATACAGTGCGCTGATGTGGCGCATGCTGCGGAGATCGAATAGCTTAGGCCGAGTATGCCGAACGCAGTGGCAAGCGTGGCCGATACCGTCGAGCACATCGTGCGAGGCACCATGAACGGACCTACCTTGCGTACTCCCCTCCCGCGCAGAAGGTCAGCTGTTTCGATCTGCCATTGCGCCGAGCCGCCGCCGGAACCGGCCACCACGCCGGTGCGCGGATGGCTCACTATGTCTCCCCCGAGGCCGGCATCGGCGATCGCGGAGCGCATCGCGAGGTAGGCGTAAGCCGCGGCATCCCCCATGAAACGGCGCAGCTTGCGGTCAATCACGACATCAAGGTTTACTTGCGGAATGCCCGCCACTTGGCTGCGCAGCCCACGTACGGCGTAGTCAGAAATCGTTCGGATGCCGCTTCTCAGGTCCTGCAATGCATGCGATACCGTGTCCGCCATATCACCTAAGCACGACACGATGCCCATACCTGTCACCACTACGCGGCGCATGTCAGAAACCCTCCGTGGACTGGAACAGGCCCACACGCATGTCCCTGGCGGTATAGATGAGTCGATCGTCGACGAGGGTCCTTCCATCGGCGATAACTAACGCGAGCCGACCTCGGATCACTCGGCGGATGTCGATTTCGTAGCGTACTAACTTCGCGCTCGGAAGTACTTGACCTGTGAACTTCACTTGACCCACGCCCAACGCGCGTCCACGGCCAGGCTCACCTAGCCACGGCAGGAAGAAGCCAGAGAGCTGCCACATCGCGTCGAGACCCAGGCACCCCGGCATTACCGGATCACCGTGAAAATGACAATCGAAAAACCATAGCCTCGGCGTGATATCGAGCTCGGCTTGAACCATACCCTTGCCATAGGCGCCACCGTCCTCCGCGATCCTGGTAATACGATCGAACATCAACATTGGTGGTGCAGGCAATCGCGCGTTATCTTCGCCGAACAGCTCGCCTCGGCTGCAAGCGAGCAAGGCCTGAAAATCAAAGGAGGAAGGCTGGGTCATGGAAAGCTCGCCATTGTGGAGTTCTACAGTTTGCGTGATTGATCCGCCGAGGCCCTTGACCCGCGTCAGTTCAACGCGCACGTATGGAGATAGTCGAAGAGTAAAATCAGTGCGTGTGATGCGCTTCTCGTGCGGCACGAGCAGAGCGAGTGCTACGGTTCGTCGCGATGCGCGAGCCCAAAGACATGGACTCCAGGCCGCCGACTATGCTCCAACATGGCGTGGTGACTAGGAAACGTAATGGCACCGCCGCCGACGGAGATTCTTCAATCCTGAGCTTCCGCATCGTCGGGGCACCGGATGGTTACGCGTACGCTGCCATCAGCCTGCGGAGCTTCCGGCTCCGCCTCAAAACCGAGGTATGCAAGCTCAATCAGTAACGTTCGTGGAAAACGCGGCGCTACGATGACCACGACTTCATTCGGTGCCAACCGGCTGGCAGCATCGAGTGCACGAACCATCGGTTCAGGAGCCTCCAGGTGGCGCATGTCGAGTTCGTTAGAAGCCATGTCAGCATTGAAGCACCAGTATTCGTGTTCTGGCACTGACGTAGGTCAAGCGTAAGACCATCACACCGTGTGCCAACTCGTAGGTTATTCATTGCCTATCCATCGGTCACAATTTCGGCGAAAACATGCCAAGCTGCTGGGCGTCAGGGCTACACATCGCTTCAAGCGGTCAGTATTTAAGAGCGTCTATGATCGCGGCGGCGCGCGGAGGTTTCTCAACAGCCTTCTAGAGGACAAAAGGCACATGATGGCCGGCAACGCGCCACGCCACCTCTTCACCGAACAGAACCATTCCACCCTCCCTGATGGTCAGCAGGCCGAAAACCACAGCAACCAGGGGAATCATCCATGCCACGATTCCTCTCCGCTTGCGTGTGGTCATGGCAATACATCCAGGATCGTCCAGTTGTTGGCGGGCATGCTGTGGAGCAGACAGACTGCGACCGTCATGCGCCCCCCCGCCCTTCGCCCGCTTCCTCATGAGTGACACCGTCACGGATGTGGTAGATGCGCTTGAAGGTGGGAATGATCTTTTCGTCATGGGTGACCACGATGATCGCGGTTTCAAATTGCTGCGCCATCTCGTTGAGGATGCGGATCACTGCCAGTGCGCGTTCGCTGTCCAGTGGCGCGGTCGGTTCGTCAGCCAGAATCACCGGCGGGCGGTTGACCAGGCCGCGGGCGATCGCCACGCGCTGCTGTTCACCACCGGACAACTGCGACGGCATCGCCTTGGCGCGATGGGCAACATCCAACGCCTTGAGCAGTTCCAGTGCGCGACGGCGTGACTCGGGATTGGCCACGCCGGCCAGCATAGGCAGCAGGGCGACGTTGTCGGTGACGTCGAGAAACGGAATCAGGTAGGGTGCCTGGAACACGAAGCCGATCTTGTCCCGGCGCAAGGCGCGCAGGTCCGGCATTTTCCAGCCGTTGTCGTAGATCACCTCGTCACCCAGGGTCATGCGCCCGGCGCTGGGGTCGATCACCGCACCAAGGCACTTGAGCAAGGTGCTTTTGCCCGAGCCGGAGGGGCCGATCAGGCCAACCACTTCGCCCGGCGCCACCAGCATGGTCACCTCCTTCAGCGCATCCACCGCGGTGCTGCCACTGCCGTAGCGCTTGCTCAGGCCTTCGATTCGGATACCGTTGCTGGCCATCTCAGCCTCCCACCGCGTCGGCCGGATCGACCTTGAGCGCAGCGCGGATGGCCACTAGGCTGGCTAGCACACAGATCACCATCACCCCGAGCAGGCCCATGCCCGCGTCGCGCGGAATCAGCAGGACGTACTTGGGAAACAGCGGCGCGGCGAAGGTGGCAGTGATCTTGCCCACCACGAAACCGCTCAGGCCGAGCACGAGCGCCTGCTGCATGATCATCGCGGCGATCGTGCGGTTCTTGGTGCCGATCAGTTTCAGTACGGCGATTTCACGGATCTTGTCCATCGTCAGCGTGTAGATGATGAACGCGACGATGGCCGCACTGACGACCGCCAAGATCGCCAGGAACATGCCGATTTGCTTAGCCGAGGTGGCGATCAACTTGCCGATCAGGATCCCTTTCATCTGCGAGCGGTCGTAGACCTGCAGACGTTTCCACTGCCGGATGGGCGCAGCCACTTCCTCCGGGGTATAGCCGGGCTTGATCCGCACCAGGATGGCGTTCACGTAGTTGTTGCTGCTTTGCGTGGCGATCACGTCGTCGAGTAGCCCTGACACGCTTGGCTGGTTGAAGGCCGGATTGGCAGCGGTACGGCGGCGCTGCATCAGGATCGCGTCGTTGTCCTTGAGGAACTGTGCCTCCTGCGCATCCTTGAGCGGGATGAACACCATCGGGTCGCCGCTTGAGGAAACCATGCGCCGGGTCAGTCCGACTACCGTGTAACGATTGCGGCGAATCTGCAGCACCTCGCCCAGCTTGAAGCCGCTGGCGATGTCGGCCACCGCCTCGTAATGGCTGCGGGTGATCTGCCGTCCGGCGACCAGATATGGCGGCCAGCCCGGCGTACCCGGTTCACCTGGGGCAATGCCCACGATCATCGCGCGTACATCCCGATTGCCCTGAGCCACCTGCATCGTGAGGTAGGTGATGTTTGCCGCCTGTGCCACGCCGGGCATCGCCCGGATACCGCGCCACAGGTCGTCGTACACGCTGGAGGATTCGGCATACGGGCCGAGCGTGTTTTTCTGTACCACCCACAGATCGGCGCCACTATTGTCGAGCAACGCCTTGCCATCGGCGACCATGCCGCGGTACACGCCGGCCATGGTCAGCGTCACCCCAATCAACAGGCCCAGGCCGACACCGGTGAACACGAACTTGCCCCAGGCATGCAGGATGTCGCGGCCGGCCAGGCTGATCACGGCGCTACCCCGACAATGTGATCAACCACGTGGATATTACTGTGCGCGCTGAGGGCGTCTTCACTGTAGACCACGATGCGGTCACCGGACCTGACGCCCTTGCGCACCTGCACGTTGCCCTCCAGATCGGAGGCACCCAGCTCGACGGCGGAAAAATGCAGGTCGCCACCTACCAGCTTCCATACGCCGCGCACGCCATTCACCTGCCGGATCGCGGCATTCGGCACGACCGGCAACGCCGTCGTCGGCGGCAGCGACACGGTCACTTGGGCCAATTCTCCAAGTGGCGGCAGCGGTTTCGGCACGGTCTTGAACACCACCTTGGCCAGAGTCTCCTCCGTCACCGCGTCTGCCAGTGGATCAACCCACAACACGTGCGCCGGCCATGTCTGGCCGCTGCGCGAGCGCAGTGTCACCTGTGCCGGCAGCCCGGCGGCCAGGCCCTGCGCAGCGAGCTGATCGAAGCGCGTATTGACCCACAAGCTGCGCGGATCGATCAGCTCGATCACGGGCTGGCCCGCCACGATGGTGGTGCCGGGGTCGGCATCGCGGCGTGTGACCAGTGCATTCACTGGTGCCGTCAGACGCAGGTTCGCGCGCTGTGCTTGCAACGCCGCGCGATCGGCACGCATCTGCGCCAGCGCTTCGCTCGCGGCACTGCGCGTGGCGACTGCTACCTGCAGCTCCTGGCGCTTGCTGTCCATCATCTCGACGCTGATTGCGTGCACCGCCAGCAGCTTCTCGTATCGCTGCGACTGGGTTTGCGCGTAGCGCTGGCGCGCCTCGGCATCGCGCAACTGTGCGATGGCACGGCGGATGGCGGCGTCCTGCGCGTCAATCCTGGCGTCCAGGTCGACCGGGTCCATCAGACCCAGCAATTGCCCGGCCTTGACGTGCTCGCCCACCTGCACATCGACCTGCTGCACGCGGCCGGCAAAGGTCGGGCCGACCCGGTAGGTATAACGCGCCTCGACCGTACCAATGCCGAATAGCGCCGGGGTGAGTGCACGTGCACGGATCGTGGTGGTAGTCACCGCTACCGGCGCCAGCGGCCCCGAGCGCAGGATCACATAAACGAACAGCAGCCCGATCGGCAGCACTACAGCCAGCAGGGTCAGTGTGCGGCGTTGCACATGCAGACGTTTCATCAACGTGCACTCCCGATACCACGTCGATAGATTGCAAACGTGCCCGAGGCATCCTTACGCATGCGCCCGGTGTCACCGGCCAGCAGGGCCTGCATCACCAGACCCTGGATGCTGCCAATGAACAGCGTGACTGCCGCCGCCGAATCCAGTTGCAGATCCAGCGCGCCAACGCGCTTGCCCTCCTCGATCAACACGCTCAGACGCTCGCCGTAGCGACGGATCATGGTCTGCGCCATGCGTTTGGCGGCAGTGTCTTCGGCCCGCTGCAGCTCGCCGAACAACATGCGTGGCACGCCCGGGTGCTCGGTCACAAAAACAATGTGCGCCATGAACATCGCCTCGAGGGCCGCCAGCGGGCTGGCCGCACCACGAGCGGCGCGTTCGATCCGTGCCATCAGCTGCTCGGCCACCCATTCCATCACCGCCTGCCAGATCGCCTCCTTGTTCGGGAAATGCCGGAACAATGCGCCCTGGGTCAGGTTCATCGACGTGGCAATCTCGGCAGTGGTGATATCAGTTGGATTCTGTTCGGCGGCCAGCTTCACGACGGTCTCGACGGTGACGGCTCGGCGTTCCTCGGCGGGCATATGTTTGCGTGGGGTGTTCATCGTGACAATCAACCATAAGTTAGTAATTAATCACTATCTTATGTGAGGCAAATGAGATCCGCAAGCCCTGCTCCGGAGGGACGATGGCTCCCTGTCAGCGACGCATTAAACCGGTGGGAGCTATCCGCCCGCCACGGCCTGGTGCAATGCGGACCACGGTGACTCCGGGTACGCACCACGCGATAACTTCCGGCCGTGACAGCAATCTCGTCACGCTTGCGCGAGTACCTACACGGCGAATCAACCGATCATTGGCGAGTCATCCACCGAAACCTGACGCAAGTCAGTGCACGGCCGCAGGTGAGCACGCAATGTGCGAACTCCTGACAAATGCATGCAGGTTATGTCGAACAACGATTCCGGCACCCGATTCCCCGATGGCAGCAAATTTATCAGCCCACAGGGAACCCGGGCGATCAAGGGCGGGATCCGTCCCAATGCTGCAAGCAGCACGCCGAATGCAGCGCGCAGACCCTCCTGGCTGAGGGTCAGGCTGCCGTCTGGCGCAGGGTACGAGGAGATCCGTCAGATTGTTGCCACGCACCAGTTGAACACGGTGTGCGCGGAGTCAAAATGCCCGAACATCGCCGAGTGCTGGGGCCGCGGTACCGCCACACTGATGCTGATGGGTTCGGTCTGCACCCGCGCGTGCAGGTTCTGCGCCGTCAGCACCGGTAATCCCCATGGCTGGCTCGATCCGCTGGAACCGATGCAGGTAGCCGATGCGGTGGCGCTGATGAAACTGCAGTACGTGGTGTTGACATCGGTTGATCGCGATGACCTTGCCGACGGCGGAGCCGCGCATTACGCGGCCTGCATCAGGGCAATCCATCAACGTTCGCCGCAAACGGAGGTGGAGGCACTGACACCCGATTTTTCCGGCAGGCTGGATGCCGTGGCGACGGTGCTGGACGCCGGTCTGGTTACCTACGCGCAAAACATGGAAACGGTTGAGCGGCTCACTCATCCCGTGCGCGATCCGCGCGCAGGCTACGCACAGACCTTGGCAGTACTGGCATTTGCCAAGCGTCACGCACCCGCCACACTGACCAAGAGCGGCCTGATGCTGGGCTTGGGCGAGACGGATGCAGAAATCGATCGCACACTGGACGATCTGCGTGACGCCCAGGTCGACGTGATCACGCTAGGACAGTACATGCGACCTACCCCGCATCACCTGCCGATACGGAGATTCGTCACCCCCGAGCAATTCCTCCGCTACCGCGAACTCGCACTGGACAAGGGCTTCCTGGAAGTCGTGGCCGGGCCGCTGGTGCGCTCCAGCTATCGCGCAGAACGCGTACTGGAGCACAATAATCTTGGCTTGTGAAACAACATTCCCGAGCCCGATCCTGAACCTTTTTCGTGAGCCTCGTCATGGACCATCCAATATTTTCGCATGCCACACCCGAGCTGGCGCGCAAGCATTGTGAACTGGCGCCTGAACCACTCAAGGCATTCAGTGCCGCCGTATTTGCCTAAGGCGCACTGCCCGTCGTCACCAAGCAGCTGATTGCCGTGGCGGTGGCGCATGTCAGCCAATGTCCATATTGCATCAAGGGACACACCCGCGCGGCGCTGAAGCTCGGTGCCTCGAGGAGCAGATCATGGAAGCGATCTGGGTAGCCGCCGAGATGCGCGCCAGAGGTGCCTATGCGCATTCTGCGTTGGCGCTGGACGCCATGCAGCATAAACACGATGCTCATTGAGTTGCCAGGCAATCACGCGCCTCGCCACCGAGCACGTCCGAGACCTGGCGAGCCGGGCCAGGCCTATGCTCGACGGGTCGTTCGCCCGACTGATCGCATATTCAAGATTACTGCTAGTCTTTCAATGGAAATCTGACGGGGAATGACGATGACAACGCGCATGATGGGCTGGTCGGAACGTGCCCCGCTGTGGCGGGTTTTCTGGCTTTACGGCGTGATCCCCAGCAACCTGCTGTGGGCAATCACGCTGGCAATGATGTCTGCCGGGTCCCACACCACTCTCGTCCGCATCCTGCTGGCTTTCCTGCTCATCTTCACTGCATGGATCGTCCGCGCCGTGTGGCTTGCGGCGCCCAACGCAGTGGATCACCGTTACAGTACGGTCGCCAGAGCGCTGACGGTCGCTTGGGGTATCAATACAGTGCTGCTGGTGTTTTTCCTGCAACTGCAACCGCAACTGCTGCGCTGAGTGAGACGTCCGGACCGGCGTAGCCTGCCAAGGCGATTGAGCGCGGCAGCTTCAGCGACACGATCCTTGAAGGTCACATTGGGCATGCGCTGATGGCGCTCGGCCAGTCAGTCGTCTTCGCGCAAACAGCGGCAGTCATCATTGCGTGAACCCCTTTCTTTTCTGATGTCGATCAGGTGTCATCGTCCCGGACTGGATTAGACTTCCGATCGACAAGCGGTGTGATGTCTCCACCCGCTCCCAGTCCAGCCACCTACGTTTCGCAAGGAATACGGCGCCCGGACCGTGGCCTACCAGGCTACCAGGATCGATCTGGAAACGGCTCGGTCTCCCGACTCGGAACGGAGTGACAATGCAGACGCTGACGGACCCTCAGGGACGGTCGTTTCTCTACCTACGCCTCTCCTTGACGGAGGCATGCAACTACCGCTGCAGCTATTGCCTGCCTGATGGATACGTGGCCGACGGCAAGCCGAAGTTCCTTGCGCTGGACGAAATCCGCCGGCTGGTACTGGCATTTTCCACACTCGGCATGAGCAAGATTCGCCTGACTGGCGGCGAACCCAGCCTGCGCAAGGATCTCCCCGGAATCATCCAGACAGTGGCCGCTGTACCGGGCATCAAGAAGATCGCCCTGACCACCAACGGCTGCCGCCTGCCGCATCTGGTGGAGTCCTGGCGCGAATCGGGACTGACCGCACTGAGCGTCAGTCTCGACAGTCTGAATGGAACACGCTTCTTAGCCATTACCGGGCATAATCGCTTTGCCGAGGTGGTCGCTGGCATCGACAAGGCCCTGACGCTGGGATTCGACGCCGTGAAGATCAATGTGGTGCTGCTGCGCGACAGGAACGATGACGAGCTGCCGGCATGGCTCGAATACGTGCGCGAGCGCGAGGTTTCGGTGCGCTTCATCGAACTGATGCGCACCGGTGAGAATCGCGCCTACTTCGAACGCCATCATCTGCGCGCCAACTTGATCGAACAGCAGCTGCACGAGGGTGGCTGGTCGCTGCTACCACGGGCCGCCGACGCCGGCCCGGCGTGCGAATATGCGCACCAGGACTACCACGGACGTATCGGCATCATCGCGCCGTATGCGAAAGACTTCTGCGCCGGATGCAACCGTCTGCGCGTGACTGCACGCGGTGACCTGCGGCTGTGCCTGTTCGGCGATTTCGGCATCCCGCTGCGGCAGCTGCTGCAATCCGACGCCGACCAGGACCCTCTGGTTTCGCGCATCGCAACTCAGCTCGGCCTGAAGGCGGCCGGCCATGGTCTGCATCAGGGATTGACCGGCATCACCCCGCACCTGGCCTCGATTGGAGGATGAACACGACGCTGGCGACGGTAAATCCGCCAGAGTTCCAGATGACCGGTGCATGCCGTTGCGGCGAACGTCATGCAAGATGATTCAGTACACGACGAAGCGGACTGATGAATGCCATGGCCCATGTTACGAACGTGATGCACAGGAAGAACGGTGCTAGCCAGTCGAGAAAGCCCAGCTCCAGTGCCTGTGATATCGCATGCGTGCTGACCGAGAAGATGAGCCCGTACAGCCGCACCGCTGGTCAGTCGGTCAGACCTCTGCGAGCGCCTCGATCTCGTCCAGGCCGCGCACGTCATGTTTATCTTTCAACTCGAGTAGATAATGCTGCAGTTCGCGCTGGCGCACCTGTAGCTCGAGATAATCGGAGATCTGTCCCCAGACCTGTTCGAACTCCAGTGCCTGCCCCGGATCGACTTCGTCAATGCTAACCACGTGGTAGCCCCAACGCGATTCCACCGGAAACGCCGGGATGCCCGGATGAAGACGAAAGATCTGCCGATCAAACTCGGGCGTGGTCTGACCGCGCTGCAACCATCCCAAGTCGCCGCCCTGCTCTTTCGACGGACAATCGGAGTAGCGAGAAGCGAAATCGGCAAATAGCACGGGATTACTCTTCAGTTCGTCAATCAGTCGCTCACCCTCGGCACTGGCGCGGATGCGCCCGGTGACATCATCGGCAGCAGCACCCAGCAAGATGTGGCGTACGCGGATGCGATCCGGCGCGCGGAAGCGCTCCCGATTCTGCGCGTAGTAGCGCCGGCAATCCTCCTCGCTGGGGACGCGATCTTCGATCTCGCGCTCCAGCAAAAGCCTGATGCTAGCCTCCTCATGCGTCTCATCGCCAGCAACCTGTACCTCATCGCTCAGGCCGAGCCGCAACACTTCCAGTCGCAACAGCTCGCGCACCACCAAGGCACGGGCGGCATCGGCGCGCGAGCGTTCCGGCGTGATCGCGCGGTGATACTGCATCTCCTGCGCAATCGCCGCTTCGCTGATCGGCGTCTCGCCGACAAACAGGTAGCACGGCGCGGGCTGACCGAGCGAGCGTAGGCCCTCGCCCTTGTCGTCGTGCTGGTGTTCACGGGCTTCCTGTGTCACCGATCTGGCCGAACCGATGATGGTCAGCGGAATACGTCGCGCGTCTGGATGGGTCTCGGCCATGCTCATGCCCTCGGCCCGTAGCGCAAGGTCGCCTGACGCTTGCGTACCACCTGGTACGGCCGCCACAGATAGCTGACCGGGATACTCCATACGTGCACCAGCCGGGTGAATGGCGCGACCAGGAACAGTGTCATGCCGAGAAACACGTGCACCTTGTAGATCCACGATACGCCAGCGATGAAGTCGGCAGCGCCGGGACGAAACGTGACGATGTGCTGCGCCCAGTCTCCCAGTAAGATCATCTCGCCGCCATCCAGATGATGGGACGACACGAAGATCGTGCCCATGCCGAGCAACAGCTGGACGAACAAAAGGATCAGGATAAACGTGTCGCCTATCGTACCGGTGGCGAGCACACGCGGATTGGTCAGGCGGCGCACTAGCAGGATGCTGATGCCGATGAAGCAGAGCACGGCGGCGGCACCGCCCACGCCCATCGCGAGCAGTTGCTTGTGCTGGGCCGTGATCACCAGCGTGTAGACCTCATGCGGGGTCAGCAACCCCACCAGATGCCCACCGAGGATGATCAGGATACCGATGTGGAACAAATTGCTGCCCAGACGCATGCCACGGCTGGACAGCAGCTGGCTGGAGCCGGTACGCCATGTGTACATGGACCGGTCGTAACGAGCCCAGCTACCGATGAAAAACACTGCCATGGCAATGTAGGGGTAGAACTGGAAGGCAAATTGATTGACGTAATTCATGGCTGAACCTGCGGGGTAACCGTTGAAGGGGGCGCCCGGCGCGTCGCCGGCTTGCAGTTGTCGTCAGGAGCCTCGGCACCGAATCGAACCATCTCCTCCTGCCATACCCTGTCCATGGCTTCGGGAGTGTCGTCGCGCGGTTCCTCGCCTGCACGTTGGCGCATTGCGGTCAAATCGAGCTGGCCATCGGCTAACTCCAGCAGCAGCTCGAACAGGACCCGGTAGGAGCTACCCCGCTTGCCGGCGCGCGCCGCGAGCATGCCGACAATGTGGCTGATGTGGCCAAGCCAGTCCTGCACCTCGTTCTGCGGCCGCTGTGCCAAGAATTCCAGCAACAGCGGCAAGTAGTCGGGCAGCTCCTTGGCGGCGAGATCGAAACCCTGCTTCCGATAGGCATCGATCAGATCGACCATCGCCTGACCACGGTCACGCGATTCGCCATGGATATGCTCGAACAGCAGCAGGCTCATCGAACGCCCACGGTCGAAGGTCTGCAACCAAGCATCCTGGGCGACAAGCGGATCGGTATCCAGCAGGCCCTGCACGAACGTCGTCAGCTCTACCCGGCATGCCGCAGGCAAGCTCGCCTCATTCGCCGCATCGAGCAGTTCTCCGCGGTGCTGCCACAGTTCGTCCTGTGGATAGTCCAGCAACACACTGACCAGTTTGAGCACACTCATGAGCTCACCTCGTTCTTTGCCTGCCGGTTCGGGTGCACGGCATAGGTCGTCGTCTTGCGCTGGCTGAACAAATCGGCAGGACTGTTCCCGCTGCAACCGTTGCCGAAGGTGAAGCCACAGCCGCCACGTTCACCGAACGCATCGTTGGCATATTCCCGATGTGCCGTGGGCACCACGAAACGATCCTCGTAGTTGGCGATGGCAAGGTAGCGATACATCTCCTCAGCCTGACTGACGGTGAGGCCTGCCTGCTTGAGCACAGCCAGATCCTCAACGCCATCGACATTGCGTGCACGACGCCAGGCACGCATCGCCATCATCCGCTCCAGCGCTCGCACCACCGGGGCCTCGTCACCGGCGGTGAGCATATTGGCGAGGTAGCGCACCGGAATACGCAACGAAGCCACATCAGGCAACTCACCGTTCATGCCGACGCGTCCCCGTTCGGCGGCAGACTGGATCGGCGACAGTGGCGGCACGTACCAGACCATCGGCAGCGTGCGGTATTCCGGATGCAGTGGCAGTGCCAGTTTCCATTCGATGGCCAGCTTGTAGGTCGGCGAATTCTTCGCGGCTACTAGCCAGTTGTCGGGAATGCCTTCCGCACGCGCCGCCTCGATCACCTTCGGATCAAACGGATTGAGGAAGATGTCCAGATGTGCATGGTACAGATCTTTCTCTGCCTGCACCGAGGCCGCCTCCTGAATGCGGTCTGCGTCATACAGCAGTACGCCCAGATAGCGGATACGCCCGACGCAGGTCTCTGAGCACACGGTGGGCTCGCCCATCTCGATGCGCGGGTAGCAGAAGATGCATTTCTCGGATTTGCCGCTCTTCCAGTTGTAATAGATCTTCTTATAAGGACAGGCCGAGACGCACATGCGCCAGCCGCGGCACTTGTCTTGGTCGATCAGCACGATGCCGTCTTCCTCGCGCTTGTAGATTGCGCCTGCCGGACACGCCGACACACAGGCCGGATTGAGGCAGTGCTCGCACAGCCGCGGCAAGTACATCATGAAGGTCTTCTCGAAGGCGCCGTAGATTTCCTTCTGGATCGAGTCGAAGTTGCGGTCCATAGCGCGCTTGGCGAATTCGGTACCTAGGATCTCCTCCCAGTTGGGACCCCATTCGATCTTCTGCATGCGCTCACCGCTGATCAGCGAACGCGGACGCGCGGTGGGCTGGTGCTGGCCTTCAGGCGCCTCGTGCAGATGCTGGTAATCGAAGTCGAACGGTTCGTAGTAATCATCGATCTGCGGCAGATCGGGATTGGCGAAAATCTTCGCTAGCAACCTCAAGCGCCCACCCGCGCGCGGGATGAGCTTGCCGGTGCGGGTACGCACCCAGCCACCATTCCACTTGTTCTGGTTCTCCCACTCCTTCGGATAGCCAATACCAGGCTTGGTTTCGACGTTATTGAACCAGGCATACTCAACGCCTTCGCGCGAGGTCCATACATTCTTGCAGGTGACCGAACAGGTGTGGCAGCCGATGCACTTATCCAAGTTCAACACCATGGCGATCTGGGCACGAACTTTCATCAAACCACCTCCTTGGCGATGGCAGGTACCGCTTCGCCGTCCAGCCAGTCGACCTTGTCCATCTTACGAACGATCACGAATTCATCCCGGTTGGTTCCGCAGGTGCCGTAGTAGTTAAAGCCATAGGCCAATTGCGCATAGCCACCGATCATATGGGTCGGCTTGAGCACGACGCGGGTCACCGAGTTGTGAATGCCGCCGCGGCTGCCGGTGATTTCCGATCCCGGAATGTTGATGATGCGTTCCTGTGCGTGATACATCATCGCCATGCCTGGCATCACGCGCTGGCTGACCACCGCGCGAGCGGTGATCGCTCCGTTGACGTTGAACAGTTCGATCCAGTCGTTGTCCTCGATGCCCGCCTCGCGTGCGTCATCCTCGCTGAGCCACACGATCGGCCCGCCGCGCGACAGCGTCTGCATCAGCAGGTTATCGCTGTAGGTGCTGTGGATACCCCACTTCTGATGCGGCGTGATCCAGTTGAGCAGAATCTCGCGATTGCCGTTGCTGCGCTTGTTGTGCAACGGCTTCACCGTCTTCGTATCCACCGGCGGGCGGTAGCTCATGAAGCCCTCGCCAAATGCGATCATCCATTCGTGATCCTGATAGAACTGCTGGCGACCGCTGATCGTGCGCCAGGGAATCAGCTCATGCACATTGGTGTAGCAGGCATTGTAGCTGACGTGCTCGTCCTCCAGGCCTGACCATATCGGCGAAGAAATGATCTTGCGCGGTTGTGCCTGGATGTCACGGAAGCGGATCGCCTCGTGTTCCTTGCCGCGCGCCAGATGGGTGTGTTCGCGGCCAGTGAACTCACCCAGCGACTGCCATGCCTTAACTGCCACGTGGCCGTTGGTCTCTGGTGCCAGATGCAATACCACTTCGCAGGCATCGATCGCGCTGTCGATCCGTGGACGGCCGTGGCTGACGCCCTCCTCCGTTATGGTGTGGTTGAGCTTGCCGAGGAATTCGATCTCGTCGCGTGTATCCCAGTTCATGCCCTTGCCACCGTTGCCGAGCTTGTCGAGCAGGGGGCCTAGCGAGGTGAACTTCTTGTACAGGTTCGGATAGTCACGCTCGACCACCGTGATCGAGGGCATGGTCTTGCCCGGGATCGGTTCGCACTCGCCCTTACTCCAGTCTTTCACACCTAGCGGCATCGCCAGCTCTCCGGGCGTGTCGTGCAGGGTCGGTACCAGTACCACGTCCTGCTCGACCCCGAGCACACCTGGTGCCATATCGCTCACGGTGCGAGCGATGCCCTTGAAGATGTCCCAATCGCTGCGTGACTCCCAGGCTGGATCCACAGCCTTGGACAGTGGATGGATGAAAGGATGCATGTCGGAGGTATTGAGATCGTTTTTCTCGTACCAAGTGGCCGTCGGCAGCACGACGTCGGAATACAGCGCCGTGGTGCACATGCGGAAGTCCAGCGTGACCAGCAGGTCGAGTTTGCCCTCGGCTGCCTCGTCGCGCCACTTCACTTCCTCCGGCCTGATCGCACCGAGCTCGCCCAGATCCTTGCCCTGCACGCCATGACGCGTGCCGAGCAGATGCCGCAACATGTACTCATGCCCTTTGCCCGACGAACCGAGCAGGTTCGAGCGCCAGATGAACATTGCACGCGGGAAGTTTTCCGGCGCATCGGGATCGGCATAGGCAAAGTCCATCTTGCGCTGTTTCAACTGTTCGACCACGTAGTCGGCCGGTGTCTGTCCGGCCTTCTCGGCGGCGGCCACGATCTGCAATGGATTGCGATCGAGCTGTGGCGCACTCGGCAACCAGCCCATGCGGATCGCGCGTAGGTTGAAGTCCGCCTGGCTTCCGCTGTATTTCTCGGGGTCAGCCAACGGCGACAGGATCTCCTTCATCTCCAGCTTCTCGTAACGCCACTGGTCGGACATGAAGTAGAAGAACGAGGTGCCGTTCATCTGCCGCGAGGGGCGGTACCAGTCCAGTGCGAAAGTGAGCGGGATCCAGCCAGTCTGCGGTCGCAGCTTTTCCTGCCCCACGTAGTGCGCCCAGCCGCCGCCGGTCTGACCGATGCACCCGCACATGATCAACATGTTGATCAGGCCGCGATAGTTCATGTCATTGTGAAACCAGTGATTCAGGCCGGCACCCACGATGATCATGCTGCGACCGTTGGTCTTGGCGGCCGTCCTAGCGAATTCGCGGGCGATCTCGATCACCTGGGCGCGCGGCACGCCGGTGATCTTCTCCTGCCATGCCGGTGTGCCGGGCAAGTCATCATCAAAGCTGCTGGCAACGCTGCCGCCACCAAAGCCGCGATCCACGCCGTACTGTGCCAAAAGCAGGTCGTAGACGGTCGCCACCGCCCACTCCTTGCCATCGGCCAGCTGCAGCTTGCGGATCGGAATGTTGCGTTCAAGCACGTCCTCGAATTTCGACTCAGTCCATCGATCGTGCTCGATGCCACCGAAGTAGGGGAAGCTGACCGCTTCAATCCCCTCGTTGAAATCCGCCAGACTCAGACGCAAGCGGGTGGCACGACCGGCACTGTCCTTTTCCTCGATGTTCCACTTGCCTTTCTCGCCCCAGCGGAAACCGACCGAACCATTCGGCACCGTGATCTGCCCGGTGTTCTCGTCCCAGGCTAGGGTCTTCCACTCGGGATGATTCGCCTCGCCCAGCCCGCCCAGGTCGCTTGCGCGCAGGAAGCGGCCTGGTACCAAGCGGCCATCGGCGCGTTTCTCCAGCTGCACCAGCAGGGGCATGTCACTGTATTTGCGACAGTAGTCATTGAAGTACGGAATCGATTGTTCGACGTGGAATTCTTTCAGGATCACGTGGCCGAAGGCGAAGGCGAGCGCCGCGTCCGTACCCTGTTTGGGATGCAGCCAATGATCGGTCAGCTTGGCGACTTCGGCGTAATCCGGCGTGATCGCCACCGTCTTGGTACCGTTGTAGCGTGCTTCGGTAAAAAAGTGCGCATCGGGTGTACGCGTCTGCGGGACATTGGAGCCCCACGCAATGATGTATCGACTGTTGTACCAGTCGGCTGATTCGGGCACATCGGTCTGCTCGCCCCATACCTGCGGTGAGGCCGGCGGCAAATCGCAGTACCAGTCGTAGAACGACAGGTTTGCGCCACCAAGCAATGACAGATACCGCGCGCCTGACGCATAGGAGATCATCGACATGGCAGGGATCGGCGAAAAGCCGACCACCCGGTCCGGTCCGAATTTCTTTGCCGTGTAAAGATTGGACGCGGCGACAATTTCGTTGGCCTCATCCCAGTGAACGCGTACGAAACCACCCATGCCCCGCTTGCTCTTGTAGGATTTCGCCTTGACCGGGTCACTGACGATGCTGGCCCATGCGTCGACCGGCGCCATCGTTTTGCGTGCCTCCCGCCACAGGCGCAACAAGGCACCACGCACCAGCGGGTACTTCAGGCGATTGGCGCTGTACAGATACCAGGAGTAGCTGGCACCACGTGGACAACCGCGTGGTTCATGGTTGGGCAGATCCGGCCGTGTGCGCGGATAGTCGGTCTGCTGGGTTTCCCAGGTTACTAGGCCGTTCTTGACGTATATCTTCCAGCTGCATGAGCCAGTGCAGTTCACGCCATGGGTGGAGCGCACGATCTTGTCGTACTGCCAGCGCGATCGATAACTATTTTCCCAGTCACGATTGTCACCCCTGGTGATGCCATGGCCATCCGAAAAAGTTTCGTCATGGCGTTTGAAAAACTGCAACCGGTCGAGAAAATAACTCATGGGAATAACCTGTGTAAGTTGAGTCCATCAACGCTTCGTAACGCGCGATTAGCAAGGCATCTCTGCGCCGCGCCGGGAATACCACCACCAGGTGATTGCCAGGCAGGTAAGGTAAAAAGTCATGAAGCCATACAACGCTGCTTGGGGCCCGCCAGTGATTGCAATTGACGAGCCGTAGCTTTTCGGCACAAAGAATGCGCCGTAGGCAGCAACCGCCGAACTGAATCCGATCACCGCGGCCGACTCGACACGCGCCCGCCGCAGCGCACTTTCCTTGGCTGCGTCATCAAGACGGGCCGAAAGCCGTTCATGCAGGGTGCGAAAGATCACCGGAATCATCCGGAACGTGGAGGCATTGCCTATGCCAGTCAGCACAAACAGCGCCATGAAGCAGCCAAGGAAGCCGTAGAAGTTGCCTGACGCGCCATGTCCAGGAAGGAAATGCAGTACACCGAACACCGCGACGACCATCAGCACGAATACCCAGAAAGTGATCGCCGCGCCCCCCAGCTTGTCCGCCAGCCAACCGCCAGCCGAACGCGCCAGGGCACCGACCAGCGGACCGAGAAACGCATAGGCCATCGCGTCGATCCCCGGAAACTGGGTCTTGATCAATAGAGGGAAACCGGCCGAGAAACCGATGAAGGAACCGAACGTCCCCGTGTACAGCCAGCACATCAGCCAATTGTGCTTGCAGTAGAAAATTGTCGCCTGCTCGGTGAAGGACGAGCGTGCGGCTGTAAGGTCGTTCATGCCGAACCACGCCGCCAAGCTGCACAGGATGATGAAAGGCACCCACACGAACCCGCCGTTCTGCAGATACACTTGCTGGCCGCTGGCGGTGAACTGGGGCCCACCGAGCAACGGACCGAACACACCGACCGAAACCACCAGCGGTATCACGAACTGGGTCACGGATACGCCGACGTTGCCGAGTCCGGCATTCATGCCCAGCGCGTAGCCCTGCTTGGCCCGCGGAAAGAAGAACGAGATGTTCGACATCGACGAAGCAAAGTTGCCGCCGCCCAGACCGCACAGGACAGCAATCGCAATGAAGTGCCAGTAGGGCGTGGCCGGGTCCTGCACCGCGAAGCCGATCCAGACCGCCGGAATCAGCAACGAGGCGGTCGAGATCGCAGTCCAGCGGCGGCCGCCTACCAGCGGAACGACGAACGAATAGAAGATGCGCAGCGTCGCGCCGAGAAATCCGGGAAGTGCTGCCAGCCAGAAAAGCTCGTTTGTGGTGAATTTGAAACCAATCTGCGGAAGGCTCACCGTCACCGCGGAAAACATCATCCAGATCGCAAACGCCAGCAGCAAGGACGGTATCGATATGGCCAGATTTCGATTCGCGACCCGGCTCCCGACTGTCGTCCAGAAAGCTGGGTCCTCAGGATGCCATTCGCCGATGACGGCACCCGGCTTGAATCGTTGTTCGGTTGATGACTTGCTCATTACTTAGATCCACTCGGATGGGTGTTCCGTAGACAGGATAAGCAAGGCGTGCCTCCGCCGCATCCTAGCCCCCCTGATGCTCATAGGCTAGGGGAACAATGAGCGAAGCGAATTGACATCGGTCAAGCGCTCAAATCAAGACCATTGAGGCCCGGGTTCCCGTTTTTTTTGCGGCGCCCATGCTGATCTGCTCGAAACCCCCGGAGCGACTTGCTCTCGGCATGCGGACAACGAGACGGAAAACGCCGCCATCACTTTATTCACGGCAACGCGTCGCACGAATTGCACGCTCCTACAGCGCATTCGTTCGGGCGGTAGCACTCCCCGCGAAGCCAGTTGGGCGTGTCGTACAACACGGTGTGGAGGCTCAAACACAAACTGATGCAGCCGATGATCGAGCGCGATGGCGACTTCGCGCCCCGTGGCATCGTGAAAATGGACGATGCGTACTGAGGCGGTGAACGCCGCGGCGGCGTCACGGGTCGCGGCAGCCCAGGCAATACCCCGTTTGTGGCAACGGTGCAGTGCACGTCCGAGGGGCATTCGATCGCCATGCGGATGGATGCAGTCGGTGCCTTTCGCAAAAAGTTCTTGGCGACATGGGCGCAACGCCACTTGGTGCGCGGCACCGTATCGGACGAGCTAAACTGCTTCCCCGGTGTCCCAGATGCCGATTGAACCCGCCCAGTCATTCCCACCGGCAACGGCCTGCCCGATCTCGGTCACCCGATATTCTGGTGGGTCAACACCCTGCTGGGCAACGTCAAGAACGCGCTCCTTGGTACCTACCGTGCGTTGTGCCCAACGCACCTGCAACGTTACCTGTCCGTGTTCTGCTACCGCTTCGATCGGGCGGCCTTGGTGCCCCGACTCATCGCCCCCGCTACGTGCATGCCGCCGCTCAGCTATCGGCTCGCAACTTTGGATGTGTGATGTGGAGAATCAAGTGATAACTTGTTCGCCTCTATCACGATAACGCCCGCCACTATGACACTCACCAGTTTTCAGGATCTACTCGACGCAAGCCTGCAACAGCCGCAGCCGCAACGGCTGCTTTTCGTGTTCGTGACCATTGATTTGCCCGAGGCCGCGACGGAAGCGCAGCGCGTGCAGGCTGCGCGGAAAACGGGCGGCAACCTGTCTCCCACTCTCTGCGTCGACAAGGCCCCAGACGAAGTCGCCAGCTTTTCAGCGCTGGTGGAAGAATCGAACTCTACCGGCCTGAGATGGGAAATCGTGTTTGTGAGCAGCATGTCTGGTCGCGCTGGAGTCGCACCCTCGGCGGACGAAGCGGCACAACCGCTGCGCTTCATGGTCAATGCAATAAACAACGGCCGCGTATCCGAGTTCGTCGCCTTCGATCGCGAGGGAAATGTCCTGCAGTTTCTGTAAGCGATGCCCAGCCATGCGCCTTGCATGGAGCCATCGGCGAGCAACAATCGAGGCAGCTGTTTTCGTACCGTGATTTCCGCCCGACATCGCGTACCTTAAATGGCCTCCTCCTTCTTTCGGCTCGCTGGACTGCCGAAATGACTTGCGTCAATGACAGTCATTCTCCACATGCGTAATATATCCGACTATATAACGAAGGCCATGATCAATTATGAAACGCTCCTATTTCCGCCACCTATCGGTCTTGTGTTTTTCGGTCATGCTGCTGCTCAGTCCGGCGGCCTCAGCCACGGACCTAGTGGTATCCGCCGCCTCCAGTCTGACCAACGCGTTCCAGGCGGTAGCCCGAAGCTATGAGGCCAGCCACCCGAAAACTCACGTCGTACTGAACTTCGCCTCCTCCGACACACTGATGCGACAGATCGCGAACGGCGCGCCGGCCGATGTCTTCGCGTCGGCCGATCAGGTCGCCATGAATCGTGCGCAGGCCCACGGCCTGATCATCGCCGGTACCCGAACAAACTTTGCAGGCAACCAACTGGTGCTGATCGTGCCATCGCTCAGCCATGCAAAAATTACCACGCTGCAGGATCTTCGCGGCCCCGCCTTCAAGCGCATCGCCTGGGGCAACCCGGCCTCCGTGCCGGTAGGGCGCTATACCGCGCGCGTGCTCGCGGACGCGGGCCTGACCAAGGCACTGGCACCGAAGGCTGTGCTGGCTGACAACGTGCGCCAGTGCCTGGACTACGTGAGTCGCGATGAAGTCGATGCAGGCTTCGTATATGCCACCGACACGGCGATCGCCCACGGCCACGTGAAGGTCGCCCTGAAGCTGCCATCGCCCCTGCCGATCACCTACCCCATCGCGATCGTGGCCGGAACGGCCCACCGTGCCGCGGCACAATCATTCCAGCAGTTCGTGCTCTCGCCCAATGGCCGCTCGCTGCTGGCCAGCTTCGGCTTCCTGGAGCCCTGATTGGTGTCGTTGGACATCTGGCAGCCGCTGCTGTTGTCTCTGAAGGTCGCGCTATGGGCCACCGGGATCAATCTTGGACTCGGCGTGGCCGTTGCCTTTGGCCTGTCGCGTTGGCGTTCGCGACTGTGCAATCTACTGGATACCCTGCTGACTCTGCCACTGGTACTGCCGCCCACCGTGCTCGGTTACTACCTGCTGGTGCTGCTGGGCCGACGCGGGCTGCTGGGTGCCAGGCTCGAACACTGGGGGCTCAATCCGGTATTCACCTGGCAGGGTGCGGTGATTGCCTCCACCTTGGCAGCATTTCCACTGGTGCAGAAGGCTGCACGAGCGGCGTTCGAGGAAATCGACTCCCAACTGGAAGACGCCGCCCGGGTACTGGGCCTGTCATCCGCCGGCGTGTTCTTTCGCGTATCTCTGCCGCTGGCGGTCAAGGGTATCAGCGCCGGCGCCCTGCTGGCGTTTGCACGCGCGCTAGGGGAATTCGGAGCCACGCTGATGATCGCAGGCAACTTGCCGGGGCGGACACAGACCCTGTCTTTGGCGATCTATTCAGCGATCGAAGCCGGCAACAACGCCGGCGCGAACATGCTAGTGATGGTCGCCTCGGCGACTTGCATTGCGGTGTTGCTGCTGGCCAGGCGACTCACCCGCGGCCAGCAGCAATTGCGAGTGACCTGAGCGATGACGATCGACGTCGCCATTCGTCGTACCCTGGCTGACCCGCAACGGCCCTTTTCGCTGGACATATGCTTTCGGTCCGAGCGCTCGCGAATCGTTCTCTACGGGCCGTCCGGTGCAGGCAAGAGCCTCACCTTACGCGCAATCGCCGGGCTGGTCACGCCGGAACAAGGCCATATCGTCGTGCATGGGCAGACCTGGTATGACGCTAAGCAACACGTTTGTCTGCCGCCACAGGCTCGCAAGGTAGGTTATTTGTTCCAGAACTATGCGCTGTTTCCGCACCTGACCGTAGCGCAGAACGTGGCATTCGGGCTGGGCTCGGGTTGCCGCAATCCATCCCGGCGGAAGCTTCCCGAGATGGCGCAACGCTGGGTCGAGGCACTGGAGCTGGATGGTTTGGTTAATCGCTACCCCGCGCAGCTTTCCGGTGGTCAGCAGCAGCGTGTGGCACTGGCTCGGGCACTCGCGCCGGAACCGCGCCTGCTGCTGCTGGACGAACCGTTCGCCGCATTGGACCCGCCACTGCGTGCCCGCTTGCGCGAAGAGCTGCTGGCGCTTCAATCGCAACTGGAGCTGCAGATGCTGATGATCACGCATGATCCGGACGATGTGGAAGCACTGGCTGAACATGTGCTGGAAATCCGCGACGGCCGCATTCATGCAGACTCGGCGGCACCCTGCGCACCAGCATGAGCGCCTCAGTCGGTGGTGCCCAGGATGACGCTCGACGCCTTGATGATCGCGACTACCGGCTGCCCCTTTTGCAGGCCGAGTGTATCGGCGCTGTCCTCGGTGACAATCGCGACGACCACACCGCCTCCGGCCAGCTCGATGCCCACCTCCGCATTCACCGCGCCGTGCTGCACGACGATCACCGTGCCGGCGAGCTGGTTACGCGCAGAGAGTTTCATCGCCGTGCCCGCTGCGGCCACTAGCACCGATGAAGCCTTGATCAAGGCGATTGCCGCGCGCCCGGGAGCAAGCCCCAGGTGGCGTGTGCTCTCGCAGGTGATGCTGGCGACGATGCGCTGACCGCCTGACAAGTCGAGTTCGATCGTGTCATTCACGGTGCCGTGGTGCACCGCCACGACTCTACCGGAGAGATGATTGCGCGCACTGGTCTTGAGCATGAATCGCCTCAACAGTTGAAGATCCTGCATGGACGCCTCGCCCATGGTGCCGAGCTGACTTAGGAAGCGCTGATGTTCGGCATCGACTGCACGGAACACGTCCACCAATCGCCGCCCACGCGCCGTGAGCTGCGTTCCACCGCCATGCTTGCCGCCTGCGGCGCGGATCACCAGCGGCTCGTCGGAGAGGTTGTTCATCGCGTCAATCGCGTCCCACGCGCCCTTGTAGCTCATGCCCACGGCACGCGCGGCGGCACTGATGCTGCCGGTCTCGCTGATGCTGGCAAGCAGTTCGATGCGATCCAGTCCGCCCAGAAGCCGCTGGCCGGCGTGCAGCGACAGTGTGCCCTTGAGTTCAAACACCAGCGCAACGGCTCGATGTGGCCAGGCGCGACCTGATCGAATCTGGCGAGTACTGCCTGCACCGCTGCGTCTTCACGCCGTCAGGCCTCACGGGAGGCCTTGAGACGGCGTGCGCTGTCGCGGACGTCGATATCGAACAGCAGCGTCAAGGGCACAGCTTCAGCGGAACCAGCAAGCTCGAAACGCAGGCCCTCGCGGCTCGGCAGGCGGCTGGCCAGCTCGCGCACCGCATCGCCGGGAAGCACGATCTGCCAGGCCTCGGGCTGTCCGGACACGGCTGCAACGTCAGACGTTCCGAGGGCAAGTTCACACTGCAGTGCAAATGCATTCGCGAACTGCGTACGCACGGTCACCGGCGCGCTAGCCAGCAGTTGGGCAAGTTCGTCTTCATCGATGCGCACCCGCAGGTGCTGCTTCTCGATCTGCAATTTCACGGAGCACTCCCTGGCGAATGAACGCCGATTTGAAGCGGTGATGACAATTCCAGACTGGCAATCTCGACCATACTGCCGACAGCGCAGTCGCCCGCATCTTCGCCCAGCACGACCCAGACATCGGCGGCCACGAAAGGCTGGATGCGAAAGGGTTGCTGCTGCTGATTCACGTACGCCTGCAAACGGCCGCCATCATCGATCTGCAGGTTCGCGCGCAGGAAATGGCGGAATCCGGCCTTCGGACTTTGTGCCGTAGCCAGCGCTGCATGTAGCACTGGCTCGCGCCCCTGCCCGGTCATCGCACGCAACATTGGCGCAGCGAAGAAACGGGCGCCCGCCGCCACCGCCATGGGAGTACCCGGCAAAGCCAGAATCATCGGCCCATCGGGCACGCGAGCTGCCAGCAGCGGTTTTCCGGGACGCATCGCTACCTTGTGGCACAGCAATGCGGCGCCGAATCGACGCAGCGCATCGGGCACGAAATCGTAGCGCCCCATCGACACCGCGCCGGTGCTGACGACCAGGTCGGCGCCGGCCGAAACCGCGCGCTGCAGTGCCTGCACGTAGGTAATGGCGGTGTCGTCCACCGTTTCGCAGGAAAACACGTCGGCGCCGGCGCGCCCTAGCGCCGCGACCAGATAGGGTCCATTCGAACTGTAGATTTGCCCATCACCCAGCGGCTGCGACGGGTCGGCCTGCAACTCCTTTCCGGTGCAGATGAGCGCGACGCGCGGGCGGCGAATCACCTCGACACGAGCCACGCCGAGCGCCGACAACATCATGATCTGCGGCGCCCCGATGCATTCACCAGCCGCCAGCACGCGGGCACCGAGCGCCATGTCCGTACCGGCATAACGGATATTCTGCCCTGCACTTACTTCACCGCACAGGCGAATGCGGCCAGGCTTGCCATCGGGCAGTGCCTCGATCAATTCGGTCCGCTCCACCGGCACAACCGTATCCAGCCCGCTGGGAATCCGCGCCCCGGTCATGATCTCCCAGGCGCAACCGTCAGCGGCGCTACCTGCATCGCCGGCCGCCTGCGAACCGCACACACGGTGTTCGGAACCCTCTGCAAGGGGTATGGACGCATGCAGCGCGTAACCGTCCATCGCTGCATGGTCGAACGAGGGCAGTGCGAGCGGGCTGATGACCGGCTCGGCCAGCACACGGCCGCATGCGTCGGCCACGGCGCACGGGTGCGATGGCAACACCGTCAGCGATGCGAGTATTCGATCAATGGCTGCATGATAGGCAATCATTGCCATGCACCTGTTGTGGACAAGGCGACCATCAGGTTTCAGCCGCCGTCACCAAGGCCGACAGTCCACCGGCCAGTGAATACGCATCGACGCCACGCTTGCGCAGAAGCCGCGCTGCATGATTGCTGCGCTTGCCGCTGACGCACACCAGCAGCACCCGCTCCCCAGCGACCCCGAGCTCAGCGTCCGCCAGCACGGCGGTAGGCACGTTGCGTGAATCCACGGACAATGGCCGCGAGGCAACCTCCTCTGCATCGCGCACGTCGATGATCGTGTAGCCGGCGGCCATGGCGTCACACAGACGATCAAACCGGCGTTCGACATCCTGATCGCCAAACGCGGACTCGAGCGCCTGACGAGCCACCTCCACGCAACCGCCATGTAGTGCGCAGCCAGCGGCCGCATCGATCGGCAAGCGCTGGCTGCTGCCGTCAAGTAGGTTGATCAGTTGCAGCGCGTGATCATCGGCGCGCGGCAAGTCCAGAAGCAGCTTCAGCGCCTCCATCGCCTGCATGGTGCCCAGTACACCCGGCACTGGACCGAGCACACCCGATTCAACACAACTGCCCGCCAACCCGGGTGCGGGCTGCACCGGCCACAGGCAGCGCAAACACGGTTCGCCCGGGATCGCGCTGACAACCTGCAGCTGGCCCTCGTATTGATAGACACTGGCCAGGATCAGGGGTGTGCCAGTGAGTACTGCGGCATCGTTGGCGAGATAGCGGCTGGCCAGATCGTCTGTGCATTCGACCACCAGGTCATAGTGCGCAAAAACGTCCACGATATTGCCGGCATGCAGCGGCTCGGCGTGGGTTTCCACCGTGATGGTGGGGTTCAGCGCGGCGATCCGGCGAGCCGCGAGATCCACCTTGCGCTGACCTACGTCGCGCGCGTCGAACATCACCTGGCGATGCAGGTTGCTGGCGTCGAGCACGTCGCCGTCGACGATACCCAACGTACCAACGCCCGAGCCGGCAAGATAGCTGAGCACCGGACAACCGAGTCCACCTGCGCCGATTACCAGCACCCGCGCCGCGGCGAGTTTCGCCTGTCCGACGTCGCCGACATCGCGCAGACGCGTCTGTCGCGAGTAGTCGGGCGCGAAAACCGGCGGCGCGCTGTGGTCATGGCCATGCTCATACTCATGGGCCGACACCTGAGCTGCATGATGATGCCGGTGCGGTGGTTCCATCTCGTGCGCACGCTCGGTATGCGAGCAAGCGACCCAAGCGGTGTCACCTTCGAGATAGTGCTCCTTCTTCCAGATCGGCAGGCGGTGCTTGATCTCGTCGATGATGTAGCGGCAGGCACGGAAGGCTTCGTCGCGATGCGCGGCGGAGGCGCCGATCCACACCGCGACGTCGCCGATCTTCAGGTCGCCCACGCGATGTAGGCAGTGCGCGGCCAGCACCCCGTAGCGTTCCATCGCCTCGGCCACGATACGCTCGCCTTCGGCGAGCGCCAGCTCGGTATATGCCTCGTACTCTAGGCCACTGACTTCACGCCCTTCGTTGTTGTTGCGCACCCAGCCCTCGAACGAGCAGAAGCCGCCACTGCCGGAGTGCATGAGATCCCCGCGCAGTTGCGCGAGATCGACAGAGTCGGCAGTAATGGTGAAGCGGTTCATCCGCCGGCTACCGGTGGAATGAAGACGACCGTGTCGCCTTCGACCAGCGTGCGCTTCCAGTCGCTGAACTGCGCGTTTACCGCCACCTTCAACGCGTCGAGCGGCAGCGAAAATTCATGGCGGTTGCACAGCTCGTCGTACAGCTCGCGCAGGTTGCATGCGTTGGTGCTGAACTGTTCGGAGCTAGTTCCGGCCTGTTCGCGCAGCTGCGCGTAGTACTGCAGGGTGACCTGGGTCATGACTGCGACTCCAACTGACGTTGCATCTGTTCGAATTCCTCGGGAGTGTTGATGTTGTCCAGAGCATCGCCCGCGGCAGGTAGCAGTGCGATATTCGCCTGGATTAGCGCCTTGCGCGGGCAGAAACTCCCGGCCTGGTAGCGCTGCTTGAGCATGGCATGGCTGGAGGGCTCCCACAGCGCGCAAAGCGGCTCGGGCAAGCCATCGAAACGGCTGGTGAATGCGGTGGCGTCCTTCGACGGATCGCGTGCGGCGATCAGCGTGCGCAGGGTCGCCTCGTCCAGCAGCGGCAGGTCGCAGGCAATCACCAGCCAGGCGGCCTTGGGCCAGGCGTCCTGTGCCGAAAGGATGCCGGCGGCGGGACCGATCGCGTCGTAGCTGTCCACCAGCTGCGGCAGGCCGGCGCGCAGCGGATCATCACGCTGGCTCTCGCGCATCGAGACAAAGGCACGCTCTGTGACCGCGCTCAGCAATCGCCACGCACGCAGCAACTGCGGCTTACCGGCGTAACTCAGTTGCGCCTTGTCGCGCCGCATGCGACGGCTGGCACCACCGGAAAGCAGCAGGCCGTAGATCGGCGAGGCACTCATGCCTGCACCTGTGCGGTGTAGTCGAGATCGCTCTTGCCGCCGGTCTTGGTCAGCAGCCGCACCTCGCTGATCACGATGTCGTGCGACATCGCCTTGCACATGTCGTAGATGGTGAGTGCGGCGACACTGGCACCGGTGAGCGCTTCCATCTCCACCCCGGTACGCCCTTGGCAGGATACGGTACAGGTGATCAGTGCGGTGTCGCCCGGCATGCTGATATCGATGTCGCACTTGTCCAGCACCAGTGGATGGCACAGCGGGATCAGCTGTGAAGTGGCCTTGGCGCCCATGACGCCGGCGATATGCGCCACCGTGAACACTCCGCCCTTGGGCGTCACATAACCCGCACCATGAAGTTGCGCAGCGACGTCGGCGGGAAACGTCACCCGTGCCTGCGCCTGCGCGGTGCGCCGGGTGGCGGCCTTGCTGCCGACGTCGACCATCTGCGGCAGATCAGAGTCGTCGAGGTGGCTCAGTTTGTTCGATACGGTCGTCATGAGTGGTTCTGGAATTCCGTTGTGCGGCGATCAGCCGCCGATGTAATGCATCTCGATCTTCTGTCGTGATTGCTGGCGACGTTGCGCGCGTTCCTCGCTATAGCGATCGCCGCGGCGAAGCCAGACCTGACGCAATATCTCGCGCAAGGCATGATTGCCGCTGCCATCGCGCAGCACCGTGCGCAGATCGGTGCCCTGAACCGCGAAGAGGCAGGTGTAGAGCATGCCTTCCGAAGACAGCCTTGCGCGTGAACAGTTGCCACAGAACGGTTCGCTGACCGACGAAATCACGCCGATTTCGCCCTGCCTGTCGCGGAAGCGGAAACGCGTGGCAACCTCGCCTCCGTATCGAGGCGGCAGCGCCTCCAGTGGCCAGCGCGCATCGATGGCGGCAATCAACTCGCGCGAAGGCACCACCGCCTCGCGATTCCAGTCATTGCGGTTGCCGACATCCATGTACTCGATCAGGCGCGGAATGATGCTGGTGCCGCGGAAGCGTTGCACCAGCTCGATCACGGTGTGTTCGTTGAGCCCACGCTGCACCACGGCATTGAGCTTGATGCCCTGCGGAAAGCCGGCAGCCTGCGCCGCCTCGATGCCATCAAGCACATTCTCAAGCGCGCCACGGCCGCCACTCATACGGTGGAACAGGGCCGGGTCGAGCGTGTCTAGGCTCACCGTGACACGATCCAAGCCCGCCTCGCGCAATGCCCGCGCATGACGTCGCAGCAGCACGCCATTTGTGGTCATGGCCAGATCGTCGATGCCGTCGATTTTCCGCAGGCGAGCGACCAGCTCGTGCAGACGGGGACGCAGCAGCGGTTCCCCGCCGGTCAGGCGCAACTTGCTCACGCCGAGCTGCGCCGCGATACGGCACAGCCTCTCGATCTCGTCGAAGCTGAGTCGCTGCTCGTTGCCGAGGAATTTGAAATGTTCTCCGTAAACCGATTCCGGCATGCAATACGGACAACGGAAATTGCAGCGGTCCATGACCGAAATCCGCAGATCGTGCAGCGGACGTCCATGCCGATCCAGCGGCGGCGTGGCCAGACCATGGTTCCTGGTGATAGCAGTCGGTTCGGTCATGTCACCAACCATGGAAAACAACGGCGGTGCCAGCGCAGGCGGCTATCTCGGCAGGTGGCAGTTCGACCACGCCGTGGGTCTTCGGTAGCGAGGAAAAATCGCCCGACGTGGGTGACGGTACCGGCTGTGCCAAGGCACGGCCGGTGGCATCATGATGCAGATACACCGGCACAAAGCAAGTCAGGCTCGGATGCGTGATGGCTGCCGCAGCCAGCGCAACCCGCATCGGCTCCGACGCAGTCAGGCCGACGGCCTGTTCCAGCGCGGGCAACAGGTAGCGCACCGCACATACCAAGGCAGATAAGGGGTTGCCGGGCAAGGCAAAGACTACCTGCTGCTGCGGCCCAATGCCAAACCAGAGCGGTTTGCCCGGCCGTTGCGCCACGCGATGCAGCACTTCCCTCACCCCGAGCGAACGCAGCGCCTCGGGCACGTAGTCGCGCTGTCCCATCGATACGCCACCGGAAAGTACCAGCACCTGGCGCGTCGCAAGCAGATCGGCGAGCTTCTGTTTCGTCGCCGCCAGATCATCGGGCACGTGGGTCAACACCACGTCATTGAAACCGCGTGCCGCCAGCGCAGTCGCCAGGGCGCGATCGTTGGAACGACGGACCTGGCCTGGGGCCAGCGACTGATCGACATTTGCCAGCTCGTCGCCAGTGGCAATGATCGCCACCGAGGGCAGCTTGGCCACTTCCACCTCGGCCACACCGTTAGCGGCAAGCACGGCCATCTCCGGCGCGCGGATGCGTACGCCCGGCACCAGCAGCTGCGCACCCTCGTGGCAATCGGAACTCTGAGGGTGAACGAATTGGCGACGCGTCGGCAGGCAGTCCTCGACCAGAGCGAACCGATCACCCTCGCGCCGTATCTGCTCAACCGGAATGACGCAATCGCAACCCACCGGCAAGGTCGCACCGGTGGTCACCTCGATGCAGCCATCGGGAGCACGCAACACCTGGCCGCACATCCCAGCCAGCTGTATGCCCTCGCGTCGAAACGACCTGATTGCGCCATCGCCCAGGATAATGGCGATGCCATCCATCATGACCCGATCAAACGGCGGTTGATCGCGTTCAGCTCGCACGCCCTGTCGCAACACCCGGCCCATGACCGCATCCAGCGGTAAACGCTCACTGCCGAAAGAAGGCATCTGCGTGCGGATACGCTGCTCCGCGTCGGTAACGCTGAGGAGATCACTCATGACGCATTCAATGGCCCGTGGCTGAAGGTTGTGCCGCATATCGCTCGAAATGATGGTCCTGAGTTTTGCTTTTGACAACCACGCCAGCCCGATGCACGACATCCATGACACCGGGCCTTCTGAGGCAATCGATCCACGTCTCGGCGCAGCGCCGTTTCCCGCTCAGGCGCTTCGCACGAATGGCCTGACATGGATCAAGGCGGGCGGCGCCGGAGCGTGTAAAGATTCGTGCAAGCGGGGGCTCACGTCCCGCCGACCGACTCGTTTGGCCGAGGGCATCCGGGCACTCGTGCATGGTCTGAAAAGATGAGCTCGCTCCGCGGAGCCGGCGCTCGTCACGCCCAGCACATTGCATTGCTTGCTCGACTCGTTCGTGACGCATTCAAGGAGAGCTGTTCGATATCACAGCCGGGACAGGCGAACGCTCGTGCACCCATCGAAGGTCGCGATCATCGCGTCACCCGATCACTTGTCGCTGCTCCGCACCCAGCCTGCTGGCGCAGTCTTCTCCACGACCGGAACGGATGGACGAAGACCCGGGTTGGGCCCGACAGAGGGCTTTCGCATGATCTGCGGGCTCGCCCGGCTTCGTTCACACCAGGCATTTCTTGAACTCCGCTGGCAGGCACGCCCCGCAGAGCACCATGGATACACAGAACAATGGCGACAAACCCTTCCCGCGAGCATTGGCTGACTCCTCCATTCGATTCCAACATGGATTTCCCCGAGTACGTGCAGCTGGGTGCCGATGATCATGAGGTGGCCAATTTCTGTCGAACCTGTGCCTTCGCCAATGTCTGTCGGGTAGTGGGATACGGAAACTCGGAACTCAGCACCCTGCATTGCCTCGTCGAACACGTGGGACCGTTTCGCGCGGGCGAGTTCGTGTTCCGCGACGGCCATCCGTTTCGGGCGATCTTTGCAGTACGCGCCGGCACGGTGAAGACCTTCATGGTCGACCACGATGGACGCGAGCACGTGCTTGGCTTCCACCTTCCGGGCGAAGTGATCGGCCTCAACGCGATTTATGCCGATCGCTTCCCGTGCAATGCGGTGGCACTGGAAGAAGCCAGACTCTGCCGACTCTCGTTCCCTGCCATGAGTGCACTGGCATCGCAGAGGCCTGCGGTGCAGAAACACCTGTTCCAGATGCTCAGCAAGGAAATTGGCGCGGTCAGTCTGCTGGCCGGCGATCACCGTTCCGACGAGCGAGTGGCCGCCTTCCTCACGGATCTCAGTGAGAGATACGCTGCGCGAGGACGTTCCTCGCAAAGTTTCCATTTCAGTATGTCGCGCACCGACATTGCCAATTATCTCCGCCTCGCCTCCGAGACCGTAAGCCGCGTACTGACCCGCTTTCGCAGCGCCGGGCTCATTGACATCGATGGACGTGAGCTGACTATCCTAGACGCGAACCGGTTGCGCGGGATCGGACAGGGTTTGTTGCCGAACTGAGCTCACCGCAGCAAGACCAGCCTCGCGAACACATGCGGACCTTCCATTTCGCCTCAAGCGGCAAATCGGCACCGACCTGACCCACATCAACTTCGTCGATCGAACGCGCGTTCGTGCCCAATGTTCCTGCATAACACGGCCGGCAGCTCCCGATTGGGATTGCTTGTCCCGAATCATGCTATTCGACGCGCCACCTACGCTGAGATGGCCGTGATGAACGATGTGTGCCGCATCACCGGCAACGGTGTTGTCTGGGTGGCGAACCATCGCGATGTTTCGAAGGTGACGCTGGACGATGGCGAGACCATGTGCACGGCGCCGGTGGTTGCCACCGCTAGCCGCTTTTCCAGTCTTGCCGCGGGAGGCAGGCATCCCGGCAAGCATGCATGACTTCGGCAAGGTCATGCTGGTCTGCCGAATGCCAAATGACGCATGAGAAACCGCATGAACAGGTCGATTGGAAATGGTTCGATTATGGCCAGACGCTGGCGCTGCTGAACTACTGACTGTCACCATCCGGAGTATCTCGCCCGGCACGAGGGCGGGTCGCATCGATCCGCCCTCCGTAACGCTGATCCGGCAAGGCACGTGATGCATCCACGGCCCCGTGACGCCGCGACGATCTCGCCACGGCGAGGCCGCCGAACAGGCTCGCGATACCTGCCGCGACAATTTGCCCACTCCTGTTCCGGGAAACGCTGATCCAGATCAGCCGGTTTGCGCCGCGTTTGCTTAGCATTCGGCGCGTTCACTTTCCGAAAACAGGAATGTCATGAGTAAAAATACTCTTATTGCCGGTCCCCAGGATCGCACCAGCAAGGTCCTGATCTGGGTCTTGCTGTTCGCCGTTGTCGGCTGCTGGCTCGGCATGGCTGCGGCCACCCGCAGCACGTACCAGCAGGCAGCGCCCCTACCCCAGCAGATGGTTTCGAACAGCGGCTCTGCCGTGATGAGCTACGCCGATATCGTTGATGGAAAGTCCGGTTTCCAGAAAGCCGATCTGATGGACTACGGCAGCCTGTACGGCATGGGCTCCGCCTTCGGCGAGGACTATACCGCCGAGTACCTCGTCCAGCTGGCCCGGGAGATACAGAACGATCTGGCGCAGGCACGTTACGGCAAGCCGTTCGCTGCACTTGATGCCGATCAGCAATTCGGCATCACAAGCAGGATGCGCAAGGAGCTGCACGGTATCGACCTGAGTCAGTCTCGCGTCGTACTGCCGGACGCGGTCGCCAAGGCGATTGAAACACTGCGTCCGCGCATTGCCTCGTCACTGCTCACCAATGACTTCAGTAAGGGCTATACGGGCGCACACGCACTGGATCCTACCAGCGCCACCCAGACCGCAAACTTCCTGATCTATTCGTCCTTGACCACGGTGGCGCATCGCCCCGGAAAGGACTATTCGTGGACCAGCAATTGGCCGTCCGAACCGCTGGTTGGCAACGCACCCACCAAGGCGACGTTCGTCTGGACATGGGCTTCGTTCACCATGGTGTTCTTCGCGATCGGTGCGGTGCTGGTGGTCTTCCGCCTGTGGATCGAACCGAAGGCAGTCAACGAAACTTTCGAGCCGGTGCTGAACAAGTTCATGACACCGACACCGAGCCAGAAGGCGCTGTGGAAATACTTCCTGGTGGTCGCCGGCGTGCTGCTGATACAGATTCTCGCCGGCTCGATCATGGCGCACTACTACACCGACCGGGTCAGCTTCTACGGCATCGATGTGGGCAAATGGCTTCCGTTTGCCTTTCTGCGCAACGTGCATCTGCAGGCACCGATCATCTGGATCGGCGTGAGCTGGATCGGCGCGGGCCTGTTTCTGGCCCCGCTGATCGGTGGTCGCGAGCCGGCGGGACAAAAGCTGCTGGTCAACCTGATCTTCTGGGTGCTGGTGACAATCGTGGCCGGCGCGCTGATCGGAGACTATCTGGGCCTGATGGGTCTGATCGACAAGAACTGGTTCTGGTTCGGCAATCAGGGGCTGTCATACTTGGAGCTGGGTCGCTTCTGGCAGATCGCCTTCTTCATCGGCCTGGCCGTGTGGTGCTTGGTCCTGCTTCGCGCGTTCTGGCCAACTCTGAAGTCGCTGTTCAAACAGGGTGGCGGCTCGCTGTACGGACTCTTCCGGATCGAACATCTGCTGTGGATCAGCACGCTGACGGTGACGCTGTTCTACGTGTTTGGCATGATTCCGCTGGCCTCGCCCAACCCATCCTTCTCAATCACCGACTTCTGGCGCTGGTGGGTAGTGCACCTGTGGGTAGAGCTGGCGTTCGAGCTGTTCACCGCCGCGGTCACCGGCTACTTCCTGATGGCACTGGGTCTGGTCTCGCGACAGATGGTCGAGCGAGCCGTCATCTTCGAATGGATACTGATCTTCATCGGTGGCGTGCTGGGTACCGGCCATCACCTGTACTGGGCGGGTGAGCCGGGCCTGTGGGTCGGCGTGGGCAGCATGTTCTCCTTCATCGAAGTACTTCCGCTGGTACTGTTGGTGCTGGAGGCGATCGACCAACAACTGCATATCCGCGGGAAAAAGAACTTCCCGTACAGTCTCGCCTACCTCTACATCCTGGGTGCGGCATTCTGGAACTTCGTCGGTGCCGGCGTATTCGGTGGCGGCACCCTGAACGCGCCGCTGGTCAACTACTACGAGCACGGTACCTTCCTCACCCTCAACCATGCACACACCTCGATGTTCGGCGCCTTCGGCCTGCTGGCGATCGGCCTGCTGTACATGGTGCTGCGCTATCTCAATGGCGACCGCCCGTGGAGCGATCGCTCCGGCGTGTGGGCGTTCTGGCTCTACAACATCGGCATGGTGATGTGGATCGTGCTGAACTTCTATCCGATCGGATGGCCGCAACTGGAAGCGGTATACACCCATGGCTATGCCTATGCGCGAAGCCTGCAGTTCTACAACACCACGACGTTCTGGCAATGGATGCGCATGCCTGGCGACATCGTGTTTGCCGCTGGCGCCCTGCTGATGGCATGGGATTTCATCGCCAAGCTTTGGGCACAGCGAACCAGTTCGCCGAAAACGGTCTCCACCGGCCGGAGTGGTCAGCGGTAATTCCACGGCAACACCCGGCAAACTGGAAAGGGGCTCGCATCGGCTAGCCCCTTTTCTTTTCCTCCGGAGCCGAATCGGTAGTTATGCGGTGATGTGTTGTCGTGCGTGGCAGGTTGTCGCGTCCGGGAAATCTTTCCGACCGATCTGACGCCTGTCAGTGCGGTGACAGGCGAGCCGTCTGAAACTGCGCAGCCATCAACAACGGAGAACGAAATGGTACGGCTCGAGACTGGACTTCTCGCCTCAATCCTGGCCATTGTCATGGCCCTGCCCGCGCGGGCTGATATTCCGAGCGAACCCGACGCGACACCCGAGGCACCACTCCAGCTCACCTGGAATGCACGCCTTCGCAACGAGCAGATTGATGATGGGGCATTCGTCAACAAGGCCAATGCCACGACGTTGCGCCTGCGTTTGGGCATGCTGGCAACATTCGGCGGCGGCTGGAGCGGTTTGCTGGAAGGGGCTGGCGTGGCGAGTCCCGACAACCACTACAACAGCGGGACAAACGGTCAAACCTCCTACCCTCCCATTGCCGACCCGCGCGGCAGCGAATTAAATCAGGTGTGGCTACGTTGGAAGCACGGCCAGTTCACGGCCACGGTGGGGCGTCAGGCACTGGTGCTGGACAACAAGCGCTGGATTGACGACGGTAGTTGGCGCCAGTTCGCACAGACCTATGACGCCGTCGCACTGCAGTGGCGGCCATCCGACAACTGGGTCGTCCGCTACGACTGGCTCGATCGCGTTCATCGTGTCTTCGGCCCGGATGCGATCAATCCCCTGGCCAGCGAGCGCAAGCTGAATACCCATCTGCTCAACGTATCCTTCAGCCAGGGTGCCCAGACCTGGGTGGGCTACGCCTATCTTCATGAGGATAAGGACGTACCGACGGCATCGACGGCGACTTACGGTGTACGCTGGTTCGGCAGCGCGCTGCAGCAGGGTACGGGGCCGGGCTGGACTATCGAATACGCCAGGCAGTCAGGCTATGCCAACAATCCTTACAGCTATGACGTCAACTACTGGCTGATTGAACCCCGCTGGACGGTACAGGGCATCACGGTAAAGGCCGGGCAGGAGCAGCTGGGTGGCAATGGTGTGCATGCGCTGCAAACCCCGCTCGCCGCGTTGCACGCATTCAATGGCTGGGACGACCAGTTCGCCACCACGCCAGTCGGTGGTCTTCAAGACCGTTATTTCGCGATCACGGGAAAATTCACCCCATATGAAATCTCCAGGCAACTCACGTGGGTCACCGGGTATCACGATTATCATGCCGTCACCGGCGGCGAATACGGTAATGAAGGAGATGCCTCACTGGGCATGCCGCTGGCCGATGGCGTTCAGGCACTACTGACAGTCGCCAGTTACCACGCCGACGGATTTGGTCACGATGACACGCGGATCTGGCTCCAGATCGAATGGAACGGCGTGCGTCCGCTGTAGTGCTTCGACTCGCCCTGGGTCGGGTTGAGTGGTCTGCCGCAGCATTTGACCCACATCAGTGCATGACTTTGGCCACGCGTGCTTCAATCCAAGCATGCAGGACTCATCACCAGCCCGTCTGCCTGAACTTCCAACGGCGAATAGCCCGCAGGTACCTGACAAGCTGCCGTATCCTCAACCGCTGGAGATGGCCCGGGCTCTGGCCGATGCCCTGGCACCCTGGCAGACGATTCGCCTGCTGACTCCGCAATACCCAACCCCGCTGCTCACGTTGCTGGCTGAACAGGGCCTGGAATGCCGGGTACTCAGCTTGCCCGACGACGATGTCTGCGTGCAGATCCATCGACCGGGACGTGATGGCCAGGCTGAACATTGAGGCGTCGCCAGCGAGTTCGCTGCCACGCCGGTTTCTGCTCAGCGCACCGCCTTGGGGCATGTTTGCTGCGCTGTTGTTGCTGAGCGACGATGGATCACTGCTGGTGACTCGCTGGCAACCGGCCACCCTAGCGCTGGTACATGCGTTCACCTTGGGCGTGCTCGGCAACACGATGTTCGGCAGCCTCCTGCAATTTCTGCCCGCCGCCGCAGGCGTTCGAGTGCACGGTGGCAACCGACTCGGCCACGTCTTGCACGGCTTGCTCAACGTCGGCACGGTGCTACTGATGACTGGGTTTCTGACCGGCTGGCGGACCGGCATCACGCTCGCCGGCGTACTGCTTCCTGCCGCCTTCATTCTCCTCGGCGGCATGACACTGCCCGGTGTACTTGTCGCCCGGGGACAGCGGCTGTTGCGTGCAGGCATCGGACTGGCTCTGCTCTCGGCCGTGATCACCGGAGTACTTGGCGGTTGCCTCGCACTGCTGCTGAACGGCCATCTGAACATGCCCCTGTTAGCGCTGGTCGATGTGCACGCAGCCTGGGGTACGCTGGGCTGGATCGTGCTGCTGCTTGCCGGCGTGGCGCGCGTGGTGATGCCGATGTTCCAGGGTAGCGCGAAGATGCCGGGCACTGCTCAGGTGGCATGGACCGTCGCCTTGCTGCTGGGGTTGTGTGCCGGGACATGGCGGGCCTTCGCCCGCGATGACGTGTCATGGCTTGGACTGACGCTGGTGGTTCTGATCACGGCCTTCGCTGGCACCGCCCTGTGGCTGCTGGGGCGTGGACCACGCGGTCACGCCGGGCCATTGCGGCGCAGCTGGCAACTGGGGCTCATGTTGCTGTTGGCTGCTGCGATGGCCCTGCTGTCCGGGGCTCGCAACGGTCTGCTTGCTGGTGCCCTGGGTCTGGCCATCGCCTTGCCCTTGCTTCTGAACGGAATGGCGCTGGAGATCATCGCCTTCCTCGGCTGGATCGAACTGCACCGGCGCATCGGGCGAGGCGTGCAGCTTCCGGGAGTGCAGCGCCTGCTTCCGGAGAAAGACAAGCTCCGGGTTCTATTCGCGCAGCTTCCCGTGAGTCTGCTGCTGCCTGCGGCCGTGCTGTATCCGCGCTCCTGGCTGTCGCGCCTGACCGGCCTGGCGATGCTGCTGGCATGGCTCGCCGTCTGGCGGGCACTGAATGGCGTGAACCGTCGCAGCGAACGCTTTGTACTTGGCATCAAGGGACACCCATGAGCAACAAGCCCCCCCTCGTCTATTCCTGTTCGGGTTGTTCCAGCGCCGCGCAGATGGCCAATCACCTCGCACTGCAGCTAGATCGTGCTGGCATGGCCGAAATGTCATGCATCGCCGGGGTCGGGGGTGCCGTGCCCGGTCTGATTCGCACGGCACAAAGCGGGCGCCGCATCCTGGCCCTGGATGGCTGCGTCCTGAAATGTGTCGCCGCCTGCCTAGCCAGTGCTGGCGTCACCGCCGACACCCAACTCGTGCTCTCGGACTACGGCGTAAAGAAGCGTCAGCATACCGATTTCGACAACAACCACGCGCAGCAGGTCTACACCGACCAGGTGCTTCCTGCCGCGGTTGCCCTGCACCGGCCATCCTCCGGTACCGAAGCGCTCACCGATGAACCCGCATCTGCCTGAACGGCTCGCACTTGCGCAGGTTCGCGCCGCCATCGATCACGTCGATGACGGCCTTCTGCTGTTGTTGGCGGCACGCCGCCGCCTGGTGCGCATGGTAGCGTCGCTCAAGCCACGCGCCGGCGTGCCACCTCGCGATCCCGAGCGCGAACGCAGCGTTCGTGCTCGCGCCGAGCGCCTGGCCGTGCGGATGAATCTGCCCGCAACCACGGTGCACGCACTGCTTGATCTCATCATTGCCGATGGTTGCCGTCAGCAGGGCCTGTCATTTGACCGGGATCAGTGCGAAGCAAGCGCCGCTTCGGCAAGCTTCCCGACCATGGTCACGTCAGCTTCAGATTTCCGCTTCACTAGACGCTTGCTGCAACTGTTGCCGCAACCGCGTCGCGTGGCTCCGCTGCTCCAGGCCCTGCCGATACGCTGGCAGCGCATGCTGATCCAGAAGGGGATGTCCCACGTCCTGGCTGCCCCGCTGCGCGAAGGCGAACTGGAATTCATGCAAGACCGGCGACTGGCCGTCGAGGTAGAAGACCTCGGTCTGCGCTGGGTGTTTGAAGTGCATGAAGGGCAACTGTCCATTTCTGCCGGCGACGCCGACGTCAGTGTCTGCGGCAGCGCCACCGACCTGCTACTGCTGGTAGGACGTCTCGAAGATGCCGACACGCTCTTCTTTCAGCGACGACTGCGTTTGACCGGTGATACCGAACTCGGCCTGACCGCACGAAACATGCTCGATCGGTTGCCGTGGGAATCGATTCCACTGGCACTTCGCATCGTGATGAACCGGGGCGCACGATTTGCCCGTACGGCACGGGCCGCCCACCATCATGAGGCTACCTGACGCCTTTGCGCACACAACAAGCCACAGCAAAGCTGCGGCGCTACGAGATCGACATCTGTTGAGTGAAGCGAGGCAGGCTTGCGCTAATGATCGTCGACGGAAAGACCTTTGTGGATGACCGCCTGATCTATGTTGCCAGAGACATGCGCGCAAGGTCGGTCCATACATGGTGCCGCGCACGATCTACTCGACGGTGTCTGCCACTCGGCTACCACCTTTGGCATCCAGGGGCCAGCTATTCGATCTCGGCCGCCTGCGCCACTCCCACGCATTCCATCGGTGCAGCTGCGGACCTGATCCGTCATGGCGCGCAGGACGTGATGTTTGCCGGTGGCGGCGAGGAAGAGCACTGGGGATGACTGCCGAATTCGACGCCATGGGTGCCTTGTCCAGCGGCTACAACGACACCCCGCAAGTGGCCCCGCGCCCTTATGACGCCGGACGCACCGGCTTTGTCATTGCCGGCGGTGGCGGCATGTTGGTGCTCGAGGAAAACGAGCACGCCAGGGCACGTGACGCGCGTATCCATGCCGAGCTGATCGGCTATGGCGTCAGCTCGGACGGTGCCGACATGGTGGCACCGCCCAACGAGGGTGCAGTGCGCTGCATGGAAATGGCGATGCGCGAACTGCGTTCACCGGTGGGTTACCTCAACACCCACGGCACCGCCACACCGGTAGTGTGACATCGTGGAGCTGGAGGCGATCCGGGAAGTCTTCGACACGGCGATACCGCCGCTGTCCTCGACCATGGTGCTCAGCGGTCACTCGCTGGGTGCCGCGAGCGTGTATTAGGCCATCTTAAGCCTATTGATGCTGCTGAGCGGGTTCATGGTCGGCTCAGCCCACATCAACCAACTCGATCCGCGCGTAGAAGGCTCTCCCATTCTGCACGAATCACGCAATGCAAAGCTGGACACCGTGATGTCGAACAGCTTTGGCTTCGGCGGAACTAATGCGAGCCTGGTATTCGCGCGCATCTGACTGCAGACGCACCGCATCCGCCCTCCTACCGCGTAGCTGACCGGGCCTCCTCATCGGGCTGGTTAGCCGCAGCGCTAACTTGACGCCAGTGGCGCCGGTTCCGTCAAGAAGACCCCGGCCTCATGCCCGGCTCGCCATGCCAGTAACCGTTGCGACTGCCGATGCGAGGCGGTGCCTGCGCTGAACGCCGGGCGAGATCGAAGTGCGCCACCACCTCGGCCATGCCGAGAACCTGCGGGTACAGCCGCAGCACATCCACCCCGAGCTCACGCAGCACCGGAAGCTGCGGACCGAGATCGGTAATTTCCTCACCCTGGATCTGGATGCCATTGATGCGAAGGAACGGCCTTCCATCACGAGTGGCAAGTGGCAGGCCATCGGGGTATTCGATGCAGCGAAAGTCACACTGGTCCTTGGCCACGTCCAGTGCACGCGCGGTGAAACAGCGCGCTGAAAACGACAGCGGCAGGCGACCAAACGCAATCACCTCCAGCTCCGGCATGGCTCGATCCTCGGCTATCATCGCCGCCCGCAGTTCGCGTACCAGAGTTTCCCCCTGCTCCACGCCGGGCACCCAGCGACGCAGCCCATCCTCGATCAGCATCGACAACGCGACATGGTTGTAGACGTTGAGGGTGGGCCCGGCGACGAAGGGCACGCTCCGTTCCCGGCACAACTGCACCGCCGAAAGATCGTTAGCCTCGATCCAGCATCCGCCGTCCTCGATCAATCGGCGCAACACGCCCAGTTCCGACTCGGCCTCGACCAGCGCCAGTGATGACAACACGATCTGCTTGCCGCTGCCCGCCAGCTCCGCAGCCAGATCAATCCAGTCGCGCGTGCCGAGTTCTCTTCGCTTGCTGCACACCGTCTCGCCCAGATAGACGATATCGACCGGCCAACGGGCCGCTTCGCGATAGAACGCCAGAGTGCGCTCGCGCGGCCAGAAATACTGCAATGCGCCTAGGCTGAGCTTGATCATCGGATTCACCTCCATCTGTTCAATGCCAACGACGGTGGTAGGGACCAAGCGTGGTCTGGTGGCCTTCGGCATGCGCCGAAAGCGCACGCTGCCAGTCATCCCGCAGCAGCCAATCCTGTGGCGCGGCCTGGTAGCGATCCAGCGCATCGCGCCAGGTACGCGTCACCGACTTCACATAGGCAGCACCGCGTTGACGGCCCTCTATCTTCAACGCGACCACGCCGGATCGGGCCAGCGTCGGCAACAGCTCCAGGGTATTGAGGCTGGTCGGCTCCTCCAGCGCGTGAAAGACCTCGCCGGCAACATCGAAGCGCCCCTTGCAGACGGTCGGGTAACCCGCCGGCTCCTGCGGCTTGAATAGGTCGATCAAGACATTGTTGAGTCGAACGCTACGACCGCCGTCACCCTGTTCTTCCCAGCGCACGAACTTCGCCGGCGAACACACGCCATGGCGATTGGGCGATGCGCCGGTGACATAGGACGAGAGCTGGCAGCGCCCCTCCACCATGATGCACAGGCTGCCAAAGGCAAACACTTCCAGCGGTACCGGCGAGTGCTGACACAGTCGCTGCACCTGCTGGATCGACAGCACGCGCGGCAATACCGCGCGACTGATACCGAATCGTTCGTGCATATACTTGAGCGCGGGCGCGGTGGTCGCCGAACCCTGCACGGAAAGATGGCGCGCCAGTTCCGGATACTTGCGCGTGGCGTAGTCCAGCACGGCCATCTCCGCGGCAATGATCGCGTCGCAGCCAAACTCGGCAGCCCGGTCCACGGCATCGAACCACTGGCCAAGCCTCGCACTGTCCGGGTAGGTGTTGAGAGCGAGATAAACCTTGCATCCGCGTGCATGCGCGTAGGCGATACCACTGCGCAGATCGTCATCACTGAAGTTGAGTCCGGGGAAAGCACGAGCGTTGGTCTGGTCGCGGAAACCGGCGTAAACCGCATCTGCTCCGGCGTCGACCGCTGCCTGCAAGGCCGGCAGGTTGCCGGCAGGACAAACCAGTTGCATGGGCGAGCACCTCGGAAGACTATTGAGGCGCGCAGCTTGAACGGCGAGGAGTTGCCCCGCCCTGACATGCGTCAAAACTGTCCGGCATTGTTTCGTACCTATGGCCGGGATTCAATGCATCCGTCGCACAGCACGCGGACGATGTCATCGCACAGCTTCCCCATCATTTGCATGAAACGAGGCCGCACGATGGAATATCATACGGTTCTCACCGAAGCGTGCCCCGGCCCCGAGGTCATCCAGGAAGCAATGGTCGAGATCGATCCAAAAAGCGTGGAGGATCTGGACATGAGTTGCCTGTCGATGCGGATATCGTTCTGCGTGACGGTGACGGACCTGATCGACGTCCTACAGCAAGCTGACTGAACCGTGGCACCGGAATAGGTGGTGTCGTTGCCTACCATCTGCTGCGGCGGCTGCTCCGGTTGAAGCGGTTTCCCCTGGACGGCCACTGAGTCCTGGTGCGCAGGCGCGCCTTCGCCACAATATCGATGGGCGTGTCTCCGGCCATGCCCGCTGGTGTGCCGCGCTCATGCAAACCGGTCTACTCGCGCGCGCCGCATGTTTCAGCGGCAGCACGCTGTCACGACGGTTTGATGAAGGTCATGGTCTTGTCTCCATGCCGCGACCTACGATAAGCCATGTTCTAGATCGTTCCACGAACGGCGCCCACCGCACGACGGACGCCCCATGAACCGGAGGCTAACTCGTGACCGACTATATCCAGGCCTGGCAGTGCATTGGCTGCGGCAAGATCGAAGCACCGCAGACGTGCATTGGCGTATGCCGTGACAGGAAGATTCTGATGGTCGGCAAGGATGACCACGACGCTGCGATCGCCGAGCTGACCCTGGCGCAGCAGCATCTGAAGGGTCTGCAGGCGGTATTGCTGCAACTGGCATGGTCGGAGCCACGCCATGGCCAGTGGGAGCAGAACTGGCGAGCCCTGCAGGAACGCGCACGCCAGTGGATCGCGAATCCGCAACCGGAGCACGCGGCGGACAGCGCCTCAGACGGCGATTGAGCCGGCCAGGGTCGCCCACAGCGCGTCTACCCGACGCTCCACCGCGGGATCGGGCTGAATCGGTTTGCTCCAAGTGCGCGAAGTTTCGGCCGGCCATTTGTTGGTGGCATCGATACCCAGCTTGGAGCCTAGGCTCGGCGTCGGACTGGAGAAGTCCAGATAGTCGATCGGCGTTTTCTCGACCAGCATCGAATCCCGTGCAGGGTCGACGCGCGTGGCCAGCGCCCAGATCACCTGCGACCAGTCGCGCACATCGATGTCGTCGTCGGTAATGATGACGAACTTGGTGTAGGTAAACTGGCGCAGGTACGACCAGATCCCCATCATCACCCGCCGCGCATGGCCGGGATACTGCTTGCGAATGCTGACCACGGCGATGCGGTACGAGCACGCCTCGGGCGGCAGATGGAAATCGACGATTTCCGGAAACACCTTCTGCAGGATCGGCACGAACACATCGTTCAATGCCATCGACAACACCGAGGGTTCATCGTGCGGTGCACGACCCATATAGCTGCCGTGGTAGATCGCGTCACGGCGAAGACGCACCCGCTCGATGGTGAGCACCGGAAAGTGGTCCTGTGCGTTGTAGTAGCCGGTGTGATCGCCGAACGGACCTTCCAGCGCTGTATCGCGCGGATGGATGAATCCCTCGAGCAGGATCTCCGCGCCGGCCGGCGCATCCAGCCCAGTCAGCTCGCTGCGCCATACCCGCGTTCGCTGGCCGCGCAGCAGACCGGCAAACTCGTACTCCGACAACGTGTCCGGGAGGGGAGCTACCGCTGCCAGCATGGTGGCAGGATCGGCACCGATCGCAACCAGCATGGGAAAGGGTGTCTCCGGATGCACCGCCTGCCAGTCTGCAAAATCCAGCGCGCCACCGCGATGCGGCAGCCAGCGCATGATCACCCGGTTCGGCCCGATCACCTGCTGCCGGTAGATCGCCACGTTCTGGCGCGATTGGCGCGTGCCGCGGGTGATCACCAGGCCGAAGGTGATCAGCTTGCCGGCATCCTGCGGCCAGCAACGCTGGATCGGCAGGCGCGACAGGTCGATCTCGTCACCGCGCAGGGTCTCGTATTCGAACGCCGCCTCGCGTACACGTTGCGGTGCCACATGCGCGAGTTGCGCTAGCTCCGGCCAGCAGGTCAGTGCATCGCGCAGGCTCGATGGCCAGCGCGGCTCCTTGATCGAGGCCAGCAACTGACCCAGTTCGCGCAGGCTGGTCAGGGGGCGGCCGGCCAGCGCCGCTTCGATCCGTCGGCGCTCGCCAAACAGGTTGCCTAGCATCGCGTGCGGCGACGATCGCGGGTGCTCGATCAGCAGTGCCGGCCCGTGCTCGCGCAGCGCACGCAGGCATAACGCTGTCGACTCCAGCTCGCAATCGACCGGGTCGGGCACCCGGATCAACTGTCGCTCGCGCTCCAGCTGGCTGATGAATGATCGCAGGTCGTGATGGGGCATGGCCGAATGATCGGGAGAGTATGCCGACTTTCGCGCGTTGCGCGCCGGCATGCCCTGACGCCGATCAATCCGTCGCGCCAAGCGATGCCCCGGACATGGACCGACCTGGGCAGCGTATCAGGACGACGCGACTGCGGCCACTCCATCATGGCTTGCCAGCATGCGCAGGCGACGGGTCAGGAACTCGAAATAGCCCTCGATGTAGCTGACGCCGTTCTCATGGTCGATCAGGTACGGATTCATTAGCGTGTGGCGCAGGATCATCAGGCAGTCGCTGTCCTCCTCCTCACCTAGCGTGGACTCTTCCAGCCCGAGCGCGTGGAAGATCCGCAGGGTCTCCGCCTTGCCTAGCATCTCCGGGCGTAAGCTGGTAACCGAACCGAAATACTCCTTGGTCTGCAGCGGCTGGCCCGGATCGCAGCGCAAGGTGTCATGCAGCGTACGCAGGAAGGTATTGGCCTTCGCCAGCGACGTGTTGCCACGCGGGTTGATGGCCAGGCACACCAGATTGCTGTCGGGTGCCACCGGCACGATGGCAAGAAACTGATCGGCCATGTTCAGCGCAAACCGTTGTGCATGGGCGTAGAAGGACTCGGCACAACGAACGGTCTGTGCAGGCAGTCGACCGAAATGCCGGTGATCCAGCGGCAATACCTTGTGGGTGACGTAGACCGCCGCCGCGGCCGCGCCTGATTTGGACCCTTCGGGCACGAACTGACCCAGGCTGCGATAGCGTGCGAGATAGTCCATCGGTATGCTGGCATGAAAGACGTAATCGGCGCGCTCGGCCAGCAACGCCACCGCCCGGTGGTCGCGACAGACAAAGGCACCCGCGCCATAGGGCAGGTAGCCGAGCTTGTGCGGATCCACTGTGACCGAGTCCGTATCGGCGAGTGCCGCAAACGCGGCGTAGACCGCGGGCGAAGGGAACCCGGTAAACTCGTTGGCGACCTCTTCGCGTGGCCGCAAGCTGCCATCCTCCGCGCGAAAAATGGTGGCCAGATAACCGCCCCAGGCACCGTCCACGTGGACCGAAAAGTCCAGGCCCAGCACGCGCGAGCGAGTGCGTGCCGCCAGCACACCGTCAATCGGATCGATGGTGCCGTACTCGGTTCCGCCCAGCACTGCCACGCACATCAGGATGGGCTGGCGCTCACGGGCGCAACGCGCCAGGGTGGCTTCCAGCTCATCCGTGTCGAGCCGCATGCCATGCGTCGGCAACAGTTCCAGTTGTGCGCGCCCCAGACCCAGCAGTTTGAGGCCCTTGCTCCACGAGTAGTGGGCGGTGACCGGTGCCAGCACCAGCGGAACCCGCAGGTCGGGGTGGGCCGCGAAGAAGCCCGCCAGTCCGAGCTGCTCGATGCGCTGCGCCTCGACTCGTGCATGCCAGCGACTGCGTTGCGACGTCGGTAGTGTCGCCAGCCATTGCTGCCAGGTGTCCAGCAAGGCGACGCCGGCCGCCGGCGAAAGATTGAAAGCTTCCCAGTCGTCGGAAGGCAGTGCGATGTCCGACACACCTGCGGCGCGCAACGCGACCGGAAAGGCCTTCAGCGCCAGCGCCAGCCGCAACGCCTGGTAATTCGCCAACGTGCCGCCTGAGGTGAGATGTCCGAACGCACACGCCGGCTGTACCGGGTCATGCGGATAGCCAACCATGCGGGCCAGCTGCAGGCCAACCTGCACCTCCATGTCCACCGTGACTGGCGCGGCATCCTCGCTGACATTGTTGGGGTTGTAAGGCAGGGTCAGGATCTGTGCCGCCAGCCCCGGTAGCAGCAGGTCCGATGCCATGTGTCCGATGTAACGCGGGCTGTGGAACGGCACCGATTTCTTCAGCGCCGCGGAAAGCTGGTGCAGTTCGCGACGCATGCGTGACTCGAAGGCCAGATAACCCGGGTCCCGTGCCGCCGACGTGGCGATGGCCGGTGGATCCTCAGGATGAAAATTCCGGCGCCAGTAGACATGGTCGCGCAGGAACTCCACCAGCAACTTTTCCAGCAAGCTGTCGTTCTCTCCATACGGGCCGAGAAAGCAGGCATCCAGCGTGTGGTCCCTCGAACCATGCCACGACAGCGGCGTGGCCGCGCTCATACGGGCCACCTCCGGTCAGCCACGGCGTGAGGTACTGGACAAGGCGCGGCGATCGCACGCGACGGGATCGAGTGAATCCTTCTCGCATCAGCGAACACTGCGGGCCATCGATCGCTCATTTCAGCATCCTCCTGCGGGGCGCCTATGCTCGTTGGCGCCGGGCGTGCGCGCATTGATTAAGGTCAACCTGAACATCAAGAAGCCAGCGCCGGTCACGGCGACAGCAGCTGCCACCATCACCATCGTCCGCTGACGCACGACAACGGGCTACGTCAGCCGGCTCACTGAATGCGGATCACTAGCAGCGCCGCAGGATCGCCGGCATGATCCAGCAGCAACACTTGTACGCGCCCCTGCCACGTCTGCGCCAGCATCTCGTGTTACGACGGCGTGGTCTCTGGCTCGATCGCCGTGGCAAGCAGTGCGCGCATCGGCGGCGCGGAGACAGAACGCAAGTCGAGCTCGACCGACACGGTCTGCCTTACGCCGTGGCGGCGGAAGCCGATCACACTGGCATCACCGACATCCGCGAATTGCAACGGATGCTGGCGGACATAATGCCCTCCAATCCCGTGAAAACCGTCCGCGGCGGCGACGCCGGTAACCAGGATCGGGACCTGCGCGATCATGCCGTTGGCCCCTTCCGTCTCCGGCATGCGCATGTCGATCTCGCCGCGCGTCGCCGTGCCATCCGGAAACAGAGCCATCACCACCATGCGCACCTGCAGGTAGGCTCCGACCATGGTGGGACAGGAGTAGCCCGCCAGTCGAACTGGTATCGAGATAGCTATATTCCAGCAAGCCGTCCGCAACCACCCCGAGCACGGCTGCCAGCGTATCGCGCATGCTGATTCGTGGCGTTTGATCATGGAAAGTCGGATATTTTATTCAGACCACTCCCTATTGCGGGGGCAGTTCGGTAATCCCGAAATCGATGACTACGGTTTCGGGGCCACGCTCGCGATAGGTGACGGTCAGGTTGTCGCCGAAGCGATTCCGCAATTGCGCGATCAGCGGTATCGGATCGTGGTCGTTCACGAAGCGCATGGTTTCACCTGAGCGCAATGCATCCATCGCGCCGAAGATGGCCGAATGGCGAAACCGGCGCGCTACGCCACGTGCGTCAAATACATGGATGTGTTGTTCAGCGACAGGTTGCATCTGGATCATGATCATTCCTGAAAGTGGATAACCACTCCACGATAGGCTGTTATCCCGTTCGAACCTCTGACCCAGATCAGCTGATCTCGCTGAAAGTGTCCGGACCGCGCGGCTCTTTTAGCTGCATTCAGCGTTTGAGCAGAGGCAATTTGTCCGCCACGCCGTCCCAGCGATCGGCGTCCTCCAGCGCGGGGATCTTGCTGGTCAGCGACGGCCACAGCGGCGCGAGCTCGGCATTTATGGCCAGGAACTTCTCATGCCCCGACGGGACGTCCAGCTCGGGGAAGATCGCATCGACCGGGCACTCCTGTACGCATAGCGTGCAGTCGATGCATTCCATCGGATCGATCACCAGAAAATTCGGACCGGCATGAAAGCAGTCAACCGGGCACACCTCCACGCAATCGGTGTGCTTGCAGTTGATGCAGTTCTCGGTAACGACATGTGTCATGACATTCCACCTCTGGATCGCGATCTGGTCACGTGATTTCGCGCTTTGACAGCGGGCCACTTTGCCAAAGGCGCACCGACGATCTGCTGATACAGGTCAGACGGGCCGCTTCGAGCGCCTTCGCCACGGCGTACCGTCAGGCAGGGTCAGCTGAGAATGCCGGCTATTCCCGCACAGAGTCCCAGCCCGGCGGTCAGCACGATGGTGATGGCGACAACCACAGCATAGACACCCTTGAGTCGATAAGGCTCAGGCAATGCACGTCGCGCCAGCATGAACAGAAGGCCGAGAACGATCGGGAGCAGCAAGGCATTCATCACCTGGACACCCACACTCAACCTGACCAGATCGACGCCCGAAGCCACCAGCAACCCACCGAGAACCAGGGTCAACACGTAAACGCCGTAGAACCAAGGCGCCTGCCGCGGACTCTGCGCAAGCTGATGATTGAAACCCATCAGCTCACCGAGGGTGCGCGCAGCGGTAAGCGTCAACACGATGGTGGCCACCAGCGACGCGCCAATCATGCCCAGCGCAAACATTAGGGTGCCGTTTATCTCGCCAAGGAACGGCGTGACGGCTTGTGCAATCTGCTGCACCGTGTCCAGCGACTGCCCCGTGGCAGTGCGCCCGATGGTGGCCGCTGCCGCGACCAACACGGCACCCATGATGACCTGGGTGACCACCGAACCGATGGCCGTGTCCCAACGCGCCGCGCGCAGGTCGGCAACGGTCAGCCCTTTCTCGACCACCGCCGACTGCTGATAAAAGACCATCCACGGCATGATCACCGCACCGATATTCGCAGCAACCAAGTAGAGGTATGCTGAGTCCCTGACTGGAACGTCGAATGCTTGGGTCATCGCCAGATGCAGGTCCGGCCCGGCCTTGTATGCCACGTACAGGAACACGCATTCGAATAGGCCCACCGCCAGCGCAATGCGCTCGACGCTCAGGAACGAACCCCGCACCGCCATGATGGTGAGGCCGACGACCACGATTACCATGCTGAGCCAGCCCGGAATCCCGATCAGCGCCCCCACCCCCGCGATGCCGCTCAACTCGGTAATTAGCGCACCGACACAAGCCACCAGCAGCGTCAACACGGATACCCACGCCCAGCGCGCGCCAAAGTACTTGCGGATGGCATGACCATGCCCATGGCCGGTCACCACACCGAGCCGTACCGTAAGCTCCTGCACGACAAACAGGATTGGTATCAGCACCACCTGCAACAGCAGAAGCCGATAACCCGACTGCGCACCACTCTGCGCCGCGGTAATGACGCTTCCCGCATCTGTGTCGGCGAGCATCACCACCAGGCCCGGCCCCGCCACCACCGCAAATCGCATCCACGGGTTCAGATGGCGAATCGGTGCAGCCACGTTGACAGCTCTCATCCCTGTCAACCTGGTTTGCCGTCAACACGCGGCGTCAGGTAGACGCATGCCGAACGCAGAACCCATGGTAGGAACGCGAGTAGCCAGCCGAAAGCGGCAACCACCAGCCACAGGTAGACATCACCCCCGAATTCGGCGCGAATGCGCACGACGCAGACCAGCTGCAACATCCCGAAGCAAAGCCAAGCCACGCCGCCCATCTGCAGCGGGCGCCCCGAATGTCCCTGAGTCACGCGCGTCACCATCGCCACCAGCATCGAGCCGAAATAGCCGATGCCCAGCGCATGCAGTGGTGCCCGGAAAAACATCAGGTGCCCGGTTTCGGCATAAATCACGTCCTGCACCGAATACAAGATAAAGGCCAGCGGCAACCAGGCATATGCCAGGTGTAGCACCGCCAACAGCCCCGGCCGCATCGCCTTCCACGGCTGCCAGGCCAGGGCGTGCCAGGCAAAGATCAACGCCAGCGGAATGTCGACCAGCCACAACCAACCCATCACCCCGCTCCAGTCCAGCATCAGGTGCGCCAGCAACAACAGCCACACCATCGGCAGACTCCAGCGCGGCCGTCGCAGCACGTAGTCCTTCGCCACATTTCCACTGAAGAAGGGCAGCATTCGGTGCGTCACCGTGAAGAAGATCGGCAGCAACAGGCCGAACGTACCCAGCCGGATCGCTAGGTCCGCGCATGCCGGCGGCGCCCCGAACAGATACGCCAGGAACAGACCCAGGCCGAGCACCCCCAGCGACAGCGACAGCAGGGCGGAGCGCGCGTGGTTGTCGCGGCTTGGCGAAGCGTGCAGCACCGACGCCAGCGTGCCCCAGCCGATCAGGTAACCCGACAGCATCAGCAGCTGCCCCAGGATCAGCAGCCAAGGCAGATCAAGCAGCCCGACGTTGGACAACACGTAGCCGGAGAACACGCACGCTGCCACTGGCACATAGCGTGAACGGGGCAACGCCGGCTGATTGAGCCAGCGCGGAAACACCGTCAGCAGAAAGCCGAAAATGAATAAGGGAAACATGCCGTACTGGATCAGAATGCCGTGTGCATAGACCGGGGGAATCGACGGCTGCGGCCAGCCCGCCAGACCAAAGCGCATCCAGACCAGCTCCGCCGCCCACCACGATATGCTCAACAGCACGGTGACAGCGCCGGCGAGAAACAACAGGCGATGGGGCGCGGAGGTGAGCAGGCGTGGCAGCTCGGCGAAGGTCGCTACTTTCTGGGAGGGCGGCGGCAGCTTAGACATGTCACATGTCTGATCTGAATAAGAATGATTCGCCATGCTGGCATGCCACCCTCTGGGCGGCCATGATCCAAATCAAGCCGGCGGCGGCTAACACCACCCGCCCGGACCAAAACCAGCCAGCGGCCCCTGCCGCGACGACTCGCGACGGTCGAACTCAACCGTCCAGCAGCGCCCGCCCAATCTGACGCAGACGCACGGGATCAAGCAACTCGATCTCACGCCCCTGGATCCGGATCAGTTGCTGGTTGCGCAGTCGGCTCAGCACCCGGCTAACCGTCTCCGCGGCCAGGCGAAGATAGTTGGCGATATCGCCACGCGACATGCTCAGGTGAAAACGGCTGCCCGAAAAACCGCATGCTGCATAGCGGTTTGCGAGATCCACCAAGAACGCGCTGACGCGCTCGTCCGCACTGTGGTCGCCGGCCAGCAGACTCGCACTGCCCAGCTCCTTGCTCAGCATGCGAAACAGGTGCTGCTGCAACGCCGGCAGGCGCGCGGCCAGCGCGCTCATCGCGGGAAACGAGAAGCGGCAGAAAAACGCGGTGTCCAACGCCACCGCATCGCAAGGGAAATGTTCCGGGTAGATCGCATTCAGTCCGATCACCTCGCCAGGCAGATAGAAACCGAGTACCTGCTCGTGGCCGTCCTGATCGAATATGCGGGTTTTCACCGTGCCGCTTCGAACCGCAAAGATCGCCCGGAACGGGTCCCTCGTCCGGAACACATGGTCGCCGGTACGAAAGGGGCCGACATGCTCGACCAGACATTGCAGCTCGGCCAGATCAGGCTTCTGGTAGCCCGCGGCTACACACGCGCTCGAGAATGCACACGTACCACAAAATCTGGTCTCGTCGCCGTCGTCGGCGATGGGGTTGGGCGGCTCTGGCAGGCGTCCTGCCGGGTGCTTGAATTGCATTATTGTGGTGTTGCCTGGGAGAACGACATAGTCAGATGACGCGCGAATAGCGCGCCGACTGTGCCGTGTCGCCCAGATAGGCGTCAAAGCACATGGCGATGATACGCAATAGCAGACGCCCTCGCGAGGTAACTCGAATCTCCTGCTCGCTCTCGCTCACCAGACCGTCGTCGATCAGCACCCGCAGGCGCTGCCTTTCGTTCGCGAAGTATTCGTCGAACAGCAGCCGGTGACGCATGCCGAAGCCCGGCTTGCTGATCATGCCGTGGCACATCAATTCGCCGATCAACTCGCGCCGGATCACGTCGTCCTCATCCAGCTCCAGCCCCCGCATCACCGGCATCCTTCCTGCATCCAATGCGGCGTAGTAACCGATCAGGTCGCGCGCATTCTGGCTGTAGGTATTGCCGATGCGGCCGATCGCACTGACGCCCAAGCCGACGATGTCGCAATCCCCATGGGTCGAGTAACCCTGGAAATTGCGCTGCAGCGTCCCCGCGCGCTGCGCCTGGACCAGTTCGTCGTCGGCCTTCGCAAAATGATCCATGCCAACGTAGACATAGCCTGCTTCGGACAACTTCTCCAGCGCGCAGCCAAACAGTGCCAGCCGGGTGGCGGCGTCCGGCAGTGTGTTCTCATCGATCTGCCGCTGCGCTTTGAACGTCTCAGGAAGATGCGCATAGCCGTACACCGCCACCCGATCGGGGTTCAGCGCCACGATCTGCTCCAAGGTTCGGCCGAACCCCGCCACGCTCTGGAAAGGCAGGCCGTAGATTAGGTCGACGCTGGCCGAGCGGAACGATGCGTCGCGAGCCGCATCCAGTATCTCGCGCGTCTGCTCCATGCTCTGGATCCGGTTCACCGCCTTCTGCACTACCGGATCAAAATCCTGGATGCCGACCGAGATCCGATTGAAGCCCAGCCGACCCAAGTTGGCCACATAGTCACCATCGGCGAAGCGCGGGTCGATCTCAATGCCGTATTCACGCTCGGGTTCGCGACTGAAACTGAAGTGCCTCGACAACGATTCAAGCAGCTCGCTCATCTGCGCGGCATCAAGGAAGTTGGGTGTACCACCGCCGAAGTGCATTTGCTCCACCGTACGGTCGCGGTCGAACAGCGACGCCATCAATTCGATCTCGCGATACAGCCGCTCAAGGTAGCGGCTGGCTTGCGCAACGTCCCTGGTGATCACCCTGTTGCAGCCGCAGTAGAAGCATGGGCTCATGCAAAAGGGCACATGCACGTACAGCGACAACGGGCGCGGAATGGGCTCCTCATTCGAGGTACGGATCACCCGGCGCAGCGCCATCACATCAAAGTCCGCACGAAAATGCGGACTCGTCGGATAGCTGGTGTAACGCGGTCCCGCCACGTCGTAGCGCGCTACCAGCGCCGGATCGAACTCAGGAGCGATGAGAGAAGTAGCCATGGCAGACAGTCTGCCGAAGTCATCGCCCGGTCGCCTTGATCTTGATCAGAGCGTATGCAGAATTAATGAGATGGCCCCTCCCCACCCTATCCTGGGCTCCGCGGTAGGGTGAAGTTTTCCAAGGAGGCCACGCTCATGCAAAACGTCACGTTGATCGGCATTGACCTGGGCAAGCATACGTTCCACCTGCATGGTCAGGATCGTCACGGCAAAGCGGTGTTCCGGAAGAAGCTTAGCCGCAAGTCGATGATTGACTTCTTGGCGAACTTTCAGGCTTGTACGCTGGTAATGGAAGCCTGCGCCGGGGCTCACCATCTGAGCCGCCAACTCACCGCCTTCGGCCATCAAGTGAAACGGGTTCACCCCCGATATCAAGGTCACTTACGAGAAGGATGATCGAGGATCGCCGCCGCAGCCTGCATCAGGCCTACCCCCAAGAACTCATAACTGGTTGCCCATGCCCCATCCCGGCGCTACCGAAAATCCCGCGACCTCGTCTCCAGCGAAGTCCATAGCCCCGAGAGATCATGGATCCGCCGTGCAATGACATGCGCACTGCCGTCGACCTGCTGCCACACGCCCTCCACCGCCAGGAGGTTCGAGGTCAGGAACACCTGGCGGTAGGCCTCGGCGACCTGGCGCCAGACGATCACGTTGACCAGGCCATGCTCGTCCTCCATCGAGACGAAGGTGACACCGCTTGCCGTGGACGGACGCTGCCGCAGTACGACCAGCCCGGCGACACGAACCCAGCGACCGTCGGGCAACCGCTGCAACGCCTGACTGTCCAGGCAGCGCATCGCACGTAGGCGCGGCCTGAGCTGGCGCAGTGGATGCGGCCCGAGGCTGACACCCACGCGCGCATAGTCGGCCTCGGTATCGTCGATGACACTCGGCAGGGGCAGCACCACGGCGGCCTCGGCCGGACTCGTGTGCCCGAAGAGCGGCAGCTGCGCCTCGACCCCGGTCACCGCCCACTGCGCACGGTGGCGATGACCGGCCAGGCCTTTCAGGGCGCCGGCATCGGCCAGGGCCTCCCGGTCGCGTGTATCCAGACCGGCCCGGCCGCACAGATCCGCCACGTCGCGGAATGCCCCTGCCCTTCGCGCCGCGACTAGGCGACGTGCCGCAGTGTCCTTCAGGCCGCGCACCTGGCGCAGTCCAAGCCGCAGCGCCCAGGCCCCGGTCCCGTCGGCCTCCAGCGTGCTGTCCCAGTGACTGAAGCGCACGTCGACCGGCCGCACGTCGACGCGGTGACGTTGCACGTCCTGCACGATCTGGCTTGGTGCATAGAAGCCCATGGGCTGGCTGTTGAGGAGTGCACAGGCGTACGCCGCCGGGTGGTGGCACTTCAGCCAGCAGCTGGCGTAGACGATGCCGGCGAAGCTGGCCGCATGACTTTCGGGGAACCCATAGCTGCCGAAGCCCTTGATCTGCTCGAAGAGCTGGGCGGCGAAAGTGGCGGTGTAGCCGCGTTCGAGCATGCCCTGGGTGATGCGCACCCGGTGCGGCTCCATTCCGCCATGGCGCTTCCACGCGGCCATGGAACGGCGAAGCTGATCCGCTTCGCCCGCGGTGTAGCCCGCCGCAACGATGGCGAGCTTCATCACCTGCTCCTGGAAGAGCGGCACGCCGAGGGTGCGCTCGAACACGCTTTTGAGATCCTCGGACGGGTAATCGATGGGCTCCTCCCCGCGACGCCGGCGCAGGTACGGATGCACCATGTCACCCTGGATCGGGCCGGGACGCACGATCGCCACCTGGATCACCAGGTCGTAGAAGTTCGCCGGCCGATGGCGCGGCAGCATCGCCATCTGCGCCCGCGACTCGATCTGGAACACCCCGACCGTGTCGGCGCGCTGGATCATCCGGTACGTCGCCGGGTCCTCCGCCGGCAGCGTCGCCATGGTGAGGTCCAGGCCATCATGCGCCTCGAGAAGCGCCAGGCACTTGCGGATGCAGGTCAGCATGCCGAGCGCGAGGCAGTCGACCTTGAGCAGACCCAGGGTGTCGAGGTCATCCTTGTCCCACTGGATGATCGTGCGCTCGGGCATCGCCGCGTTCTCGACCGGTACCAGTTCATGCAGGGGCGCGTCGGCGATCACGAAACCGCCGACGTGCTGGGACAGGTGACGCGGCATGTCCAGAAGCTCGCGGGTCAGCCGTAGGACGCGCTGGATGCGTGGGCTGGCCGGATCGAAGCCCTGCTCCTGGAGGCGTTCATCGAGCGAGGTCTCGCCCTCCCACCACGCCAGTACCCGACTCAGCCGGTCGACTGACTCGGGCGGCAGGCCCAGCGCCTTGGCCACATCGCGCACCGCGCTCTTGCCGCGGTAGCAGATCACCGTGGCGGCCAATGCGGCGCGCTCGCGACCGTACTTGCGGTAGATGTACTGGATGACCTCTTCGCGCCGCTCGTGCTCGAAGTCGATGTCGATGTCCGGCGGTTCGTTGCGCTCCTTGCTGATGAAGCGTTCCACCAGGAGGTTCATCCGTGCCGGATCGACCTCGGTCACACCCAGCGCAAAGCACACCGCGCTGTTGGCCGCCGAGCCACGCCCCTGGCAGAGGATGCCCCGCTCGCGGGCAAACCGGACGATGTCGTGCACGGTGAGGAAATAGGACGCGTACTGCAGTTCCTCGATCAGCGCGAGCTCGTGCTCGATCTGCCGACGGACCGGATCGGGCATGCCGCCCGGCCAGCGCCATTGTGCACCTGTCTCGGTGAGGTGACGCAGCCAGGTGTCGGCGGTGTGACCGGCCGGGACCAGCTCGGTCGGGTAGCGATACTGGAGCTCGTCCAGCGTGAAGGTGCAGCGCGCAGCGATGCGCACGGTCTCCTCAAGCAATGCGGCCGGATAGATCGAGGCCAGCACGTCCCGCCGGCGCAGGTGCCGCTCACCGTTACGGAAAAGTACCTCCCCCGCATCCATCAGGGTGACGCCGTGGCGGATCGCGGTCAGGGTCTGCTGCAACGGCAGGCGTCGACGCACATGCATGTGCACATCGCCCGCAGCGACGCAGGGCAAGTCCAGGGTGGCGCCCAGGGCGGTGAGCATGGCCAGGCGCGCGGCATCGTCGTGGTCGCGTACCAGTTCGACGGCCAGCCATGCGCGATCGCCGAAGACCGACCGCACCCAGGCCCCCTCGTCCGCATCGGGCTCCCGGTCCGGCACCCAGAGCGCGAGCACGCCCGGCAGGCCGTCCGCACAGTCGGCCCGGGTCAGGCGGTACTCGCCTTTGGCGGAGGCGCGACGCCCGCGGGTGATGAGGTGGCACAGCGCGGTGTAGCCGGCCTGGGTCTCGGCCAGCAGGACCAGCTTGGGTCCGTCGGCCAGCTGGATCTCGGTGCCGACGATGAGCGCCACGCCCGTGGCGCGGGAGGCTTCCAGCGCCCGCACGATGCCGGCCATGGTGCACTCGTCGGTGATCGCCAGCGCCCGGTAACCGCACGCCTTCGCGCGCTCGAACAGTTCTCGCGCGGACGAGGCCCCGCGGTGGAAGGAGAAGTTCGAGAGGCAGTGGAGCTCGGCGTAGTCCATCACGCGAACCAGCCGTGCAGCATCCAGCGGCCCGGTTCGCCGGGCGGACAGAACACCCAGGCACGCTGGCCCTGGCTGGTGCGCACGATGTAGTAGTCGCGCCGCACCACCTCACCGTCCCACCAACCCGTTTCGATGCGCTCGGGCCCCGCCAGGATGGCGGGCGCCGGTCCACGCAGCGGCATCGGTCGTGGCAGCAGCCAGGTCGGACGCGGCAGCTGCTCGATGCGTCCCTCGCCACCGGCGCCCTGATCCTGCGAGCGTTCGGGCCGGGGGTCGGTGGTGCTGCGCAGCTGCACGACCGCGTCCTCACCCAGCCGTGCCCGCAAGCGTTCGCGCAGTTGGGCAAAAGGCACCGCGCCGATCGGGCGGGCATCGAACAGATCCCGCCCTTCCGGTTCGAACGGCGGCAGGTGATCGGCCTGCAGGCCGATCGCGACCACCGGCGCCGGCAGGATCACGTTCGCCATGCGCCCGCGCGCCGCGTCGAACAGTACCTCGGCCTCGCGCTCCGGGGCGAGGAGCCCCACCGGCACCGACGTCGCCCCCTCGCGATGCTCAAGCGTCACCACGAAGCGCTGCACGCCACCGTCCCGAATCGCGAGAAACGCAGCCAGATCGCCCGTCAGGCGGCGCAGCGGAAAGACCAGCGCAGCAGTGTTCTCCACCTCGAAAGCCAGATCCACGCGCCCGTCCACCCGGTCGGGCGGACGGTACAGCGAGAGACCGGCGGGCGCGGCGCCCGACAGGCGATCGAGGTGATCGAGCAGCCCGCGTCCCAACCGGCGCTGCAGGCCGGCGCGCGGCAGCCGCCGCACCTGGCCCAGCGTGCGCATGCCCATCCTGGCCAGCATGGTGGCATCCGCCTCGGCGAGGCGGGCATGGGAGAGCGGTACGCGGTCCAGCTGCGACTGGGCCTCTCTCGGCGTGTCAGCCCACGCGCCATCCTTCACGCCGGCCAGGAGCCAGGCCGCATGCGGTGTGGGCGCGGCGGCGATCCGGTGCCGAAAGCCCAGCGCCTCGACCTCCGCCTGCAAGCGGCGCGCAATCTCGGGGCCCTCGCCAAACAGCGATCGGCTACGGCTGACCTCCAGGACCACCGCCTCGGGCAGCAGGCTGACCTCGGCGCTGTAGCGGTAGGCGACCGCGGCAATGAGCGCATGATGGCGATCGATGTCGCGCGCATCGACCGGCACGCAGGCGAAACGGGCCAGCACCGTCTCCGCTGCCGCCAGCCGTTGCCCCACACGCAGTCCCGCTGCATGCGCGGCGTCGTTGACCGCGACCAGCACCCGCGCGTGAGGTGGACCATCGACCAGCACCAACGGCCCCGGGTCGGCGTGCTGGCGAAGCACACCGTCCAGCGCCAGGTGTGGCAGTAGAAGGCAAACCCACAACATCGACCGTCCCCCTCACTGCCGGGTATCCGGCCACGCCAGGACGGTCGCCGGTGGCTGACCGCCGCGGCACTTCAGGACCCGCAGGCCCGGGACCGGCGTGGTCTCGACCACAAGGCGCAACGGCGCGGGCGACGCCTGCACGGCGTGGCGGCGGTCGCGGAACACGAAGGCGAGTGCATGGCCGGTATCGGCCGCCACCTGCAACCGACGCAGGGCGCGGTCGTTGGCCTCACGGGGCCAGGCGAGCACCGCCGAACAGCTGCCCGAGCGCAGGCACTGCTCGGCAGCCCACAGCACCTCGGCCTCGGCCGCGTGGACGATATGCAGGGTGGCAAGCGCGACACCGCGCTGTCGCCAACCCATCGCACACGGCAGGTACGGCGGCGCGATGAGCATCACCGGGCGGGTGCCGTGACTCAGTCGTGCGAGCGTCGGAAGCACCAGGCGCAACTCGCCCACCCCATCGGCGGGCAACAGGATCTCGGTCACCGACGCCTCGGGCCAGCCCTGCGTCGGTAGTGCCGCGTCCAGGGACGACCAGCCGGTGGACTCGGTAGCGGCGGGTACGGGCTCGGCGCGAGCACGCCAGACGCGGCGCGCGTCGATAAGCTCCGACAGGGCAACGACGGCCGCCATCACGCGCCCCGGATCAGGCCGGCGTACAGGCCCTCAATCGCGAAGTCCTCGGTGGGATCGACCTCGATCGGCTGGTAGCCCGGACTGTTGGGCAAGAGACGGATCACGCCGTCTTTCCGGTACAGCTTCTTGATGGTGAAGCTGTCGCCGGCCACACGCGCCACCACCACCTGGCCATGCCGCGCGATGGAGGTTGCCTGGACAGCCACCAGGTCGCCATCGTCGATACCCTCGCCGATCATCGAGCGACCGACCACCCGCAGCAGATAGTCCGGACGCATCCGGAACAGCGTTCGAGCGAGCCGTACCGTGCGCTCGATGCCGTCGGTCGACACGATCGGCTCGCCGGCGGCGATCTTGCCGATCAGCGGCAGCTCCAGGGTGTCCCGGTCCAGCGGATCGTCTTCCTCGACCAGACGGATACCACGGGCCAGGTTCGGGATGATGACCAGACGCCCCTTGGCCTCCAGCGAGCGCACGTGCTTGAGCACCGCACTGACGCTGGCGATGGCCAGGGCCTCGCCGATGTCCTCCAGCGTGGGGGCCTCGCCATGCCGCGCGAGGTAGCTGCGGATGAAGCTGAGGATGTTGGACTGACGGTGGGTAAGTTGCAGGGTCATGGTTCGCACAGTTTCACCTTTTTAGGTGAAAATGAAAGAGAAAAATCAGCCCCTCAAACGTCACGCAAACGGGATCAAGGGGTTACCGGGATGTCCTGAGCGGCCGTCGACACCGCCGCTCCTCCAGCCTCACCCGCGGCGATCTCACGGGGTGAGATCGCGACGCGATTCACTGACGCCCCCTGCCCGCCGAGACCACCGCATGAACGCCCTGCCCGATCGCTACGCCTCCGACGACCTGGTCCTGCGCCGGGGCGGCGATGGCCTCAGCCTGGCCCAGCGGCTGACCCGACGTTATGCCGGCTGCATCACCGGCACGTTCACCGTACCGGGCCAGGGCGGCATCTTTGCGCCCTTGCCCGACGACCTGCCGCCTGCCCTCGCGCAGGCCCTGCGCGCGAGGGGCATCGCACAGCTCTACAACCATCAGGCCCAGGCCTGGGCGGCGGCGCAATCGGGCGAGCACGTGGCCATCGTCACGCCCACGGCCTCGGGCAAGTCGCTCTGCTACACGCTGCCAGTCATCACCGCCGCGATGACCGCACACGCCAAGGCGCTGTACCTCTTCCCGACCAAGGCGCTGGCGCAGGACCAGGTGGCCGAGCTGCTGGAGCTCAATCAGGCCGGTGCGCTGGGGGTGAAGGCCTTCACCTTCGATGGCGACACGCCCGGCGATGCACGTCAGGCGATCCGGCTGCATGGCGACGTGGTGGTGAGCAACCCGGACATGCTGCACCAGGCCATCCTGCCCCATCACACCAAGTGGGCGCAGTTCTTCGAGAACCTGCGCTACGTGGTGATCGACGAGGTGCACACCTACCGCGGCGTGTTCGGCTCGCATGTAGCCAACGTGATCCGCCGCCTGAAGCGTGTGTGTGCGTTCTATGGGGTGACGCCGCAATTCATCCTGTGCTCGGCCACCATCGGCAATCCCAAGGAACACGCCGAAGCACTGATCGAGGATGCCGTGACCGCGATCACCGAGAGCGGCGCCCCCACCGGTGACAAGCACGTCCTCCTGTGGAATCCCCCGGTGGTCAATCCGGACCTGGGCCTGCGGGCGTCGGCACGCTCGCAGACAAACCGCATCGCGCGACTGGCGATCAAGTCGGGCCTGAAGACCTTGGTGTTCGCGCAGTCACGCACCATGGTCGAGGTGCTGACCAAGTACCTGAAGGACGTGTTCGACAGCGATCCGCGCAAGCCCGCACGGATCCGTGCCTACCGCGGGGGCTACCTGCCCCGAGAGCGGCGTGCGGCGGAACGCGAGATGCGCGCCGGCACCGTCGACGGCATCGTCAGCACCTCGGCGCTGGAGCTGGGCGTGGACATCGGCAGCCTCGATGCGGTGGTGCTCAACGGCTACCCCGGCTCCGTCGCCGCCACCTGGCAGCGCTTCGGCCGTGCCGGCCGGCGGCAGCAATCGGCCCTCGGCGTGCTGGTGGCCAGTTCCGATCCGCTGGACCAGTACCTGGTGCGGCATCCGGAATTCTTCCAGGGTGCGCCGCCGGAGCATGCGCGCATCCAGCCCAACCAGCCATTGATCCTGCTGGACCACATCCGTTGTGCGGCCTTCGAATTGCCCTTTGTCGGCGACGAGCTGTTCGGTACCGAGCTGGCCACGCCGTGGCTCGAGGTGCTGGGTGAGGAAGGCGTGCTCCATCGCGAAGGCGATCGCTGGGAGTGGATCGCCGACAGCTACCCGGCCATCGCGGTCTCGCTGCGCGCGGTCGCCGACGGCAACTTCGTGGTGGTGGACCGCACGAACGGGCGGCAGACGATCATCGCCGAGGTCGACTACACCGCCGCCGCGGTCACGCTGTACGAGGGTGCGATCCACATGATCCAGTCCGTGCCCTACCAGGTGGAGCGGCTGGACTGGGAGGGCCGCAAGGCCTACGTCACGCGTACCCACGTGGACTACTACACCGACGCGATCGACTACACCAAGCTCAAGGTGCTCGATGCCTTCGACGATGCCCCGGCCGGATGCGGCCAGGCCCACCATGGGGAGGTGCACGTGGTGCGGCGCGTGCCGGGCTACAAGAAGATCCGCTTCTACTCGCACGAAAACATCGGCTACGGCCCGGTGAACCTGCCCGACCAGGAGCTGCACACCACGGCGGTGTGGTGGCAGCTGCCACAGGCCGTGCTGGACTCCGCGTTCGAACAACGCCAGCAGGCGCTCGACGGCTTCCTGGGTGCGGCCTATGCGCTGCACATCGTCGCGACCGTGGCCGTGATGGCCGAGGCGCGTGATCTCCAGAAGGCCGTGGGCAGTGGCGATGGCGCGTGGTTTGTCAGCACGGACGCAAGCGGCCGTGGTCAGCTCTGCGGTACCGATGGACAGCCGGCAACGCTGGCCGCGGATGCGCCCTTCACCCCGACCGTCTACCTCTACGATGCCTTCCCCGGCGGCATCGGCCAGAGCGAGCCGCTGTTCCACCGGCGCGAGGACCTGGTGGCGCAGTCCATCACCTTGATCGAGCGCTGCGAATGCACCGCCGGCTGCCCGGGCTGCGTGGGTCCGGTACTGGCGGCGGATGAGACGGCAGACACGACACCGAAAGCACTGGCCTTGCGCGTACTGGCGCTATGGGTGGCCCTGTGAGCGATCTGGCGGCACGCTTGCGCCAACTGCGTACGCAGTCGGGCCAGGCATCCCGGCCGACCCCGGCCAGGCCGACGCTCGCGCCCGACGTGCTCGAGGTGATTCGTCGACGTGCGCGCATGCAGGGTGCGGTCCCGCAGAAGAACACGGCATGCGACCGGTTCGTGCCAGGGGTCGAGATCGAACCCGGGTTGTTCCTTACCGAAGCGCTCATGGACTGGGGACGCCCCGCCCCACTGATCGATACCGCCTTCGCCCGCTGGACCGAACCGGTGCCCCATCGCCGGCTGCTGCACATCGATACCGAGACGACCGGCCTCGCCGGCGGTACCGGCACGCGCGCATGGATGATCGGCGCCGCAGACTGGCTGGCTGACGGGCGCTTTCGTATCCGGCAACTTACGATCACGGCGATCGGTGCCGAAGCGGCCATGCTGCGCACCTTCGCCACATGGCTTGCGCCGGACACCGTACTCGTCAGCTACAACGGCAAGTGCTACGACGCCCCACTGCTGGCCACCCGCTACCGGCTGGCCCGGCTTGAAAACCCGCTCGTCGGGCTCGGGCACCTCGACCTGCTGCACCCCGTACGCCGGCACTGGAAGGGTGTGTGGGCAAACTGCCGCCTGGCAACCGCCGAGCGCGAGTTGCTGGGAGTGGTGCGTGAGGACGATCTACCCGGCGCCGAAGCCCCGGCGGCCTGGCTGAGCTATCTGCGCGGCGGCTCGGCCGTGAACCTCAGGCGCGTCCTGGCGCACAACCAGCAGGACCTGAAGAGCCTCGCGGGTGTGTTGCTTCACATGGCGCAACTGCCACCCATCTGTAAGGCGGTATGATCGCTAGCGATCAGATGGTGATCGGCAGAAATCGACCCAAAGCTGCCGTTCCAGGGCCGGCCCCTCTGTCCGGCTTTTCGTTAGGTTGTTAGCCGGACGCGGCAAGGATAAGCTGGCGCAAGAACAACGAGTTGCGCAGGAATCCCGTTGCGCCACCGGGGACGTATAACCGGACGAACATGTCCGTATATTCAATAGTTAGCGGCCTCTTAGCCATGCCACAAGAATGGTATTCCGTGAAAGGACTGTTCCGCTGGTACTTCAAGCAGTCCGGCGAGACGGCAAACATCGAAGAGCGCGTTGTCCTTTTCTACGCCAAGAGCTTTGATCATGCGTTTGAGCTGGCTGAGGCGGAGGCTCGGGGTTATTGTGCCGATGACCCGTCTGCAAATTTCTGCATCGAGCCGATAGGCCACTGGAATGCCTGCTGGTTAGGTCATGAACCTAAAAACGGCTCAGAAGTGTTCTCTCGTCTCTGCAAGACAACGTTGGATTCAGCAGCATTTGTACGGCGGTACTACCCAAAGTCTCATGAACAGGCCGCTAACAATTCATCCAAGCGGATACGCTGACGCGTGCCGCTTAACTCAAGCGTTAGCGTCCAAGACTAGCAATGACATTTGACCGAGCTACGGATCCAAAACTGATCAATGCGCAACTGGCGGTAAGGCGTGGGGTTCGTCTAATAAACTGGCCCGTACGTTCCATCATGTTCGGCGGCCTTATTGGCGGCGTCGCCGCTTTCAAGCTATTGCCTGTGGTTAGCTTCTTTCTAATCATCTTTGCGATACCCGCGGCTTGGGTGTGGTGGTCGTACTATGTGCCGCAGTGGCGTCATTGGGCTCTCCAGCGCGGCGCGGACCCGGAGCAGTTGCAGTATCTGGCGGAGCGCGCAAATTTGGTCTGGCCAAAAGGGTCAATCTTCGAGCGCACGGAGTTCCGGCGCCGTGGCCGCTAACTATTCCGTAAGAGACTTCCGATCAACCCCGGGCGCATGACGCTTTTGCCCCAGGCATTCGGGCCACTGCCGGTCATCGTGTTGCCCCCCAATTACTTGTCATGCATGTCGATGCGATGCGGTTTCAACGGACGCCAGACTGCATTTCCGTAAACGGTCTTGTGGGGCCGATGCTGCCAGCCCGGACCAGGGTATAAACCGCACCCGGCGACCTCATTCATTCATCGGACTGACCGGCGTACGGGGATCGGCCGCAACGCGGGATGGACGTCCAAATAGTTAGTCAGGTTCTCGCCGGGTCGGTCTGACCCGTTGTCTACCGCGTCGCACGGACGATGAAGCGAATCTCTCTCAAGCGGCTTGCGCCGTGTTCGTCGGTTGATGCCTCGGGTGCTGCAGGCAGGCGTGCGAGTCGTAGTCGACGTCGTGCGCCAACATCGCCCACACCTGCCGCGCGTGCTTATTGGCGATGGCCACCAGCACCTTGCCGAACGGCATGCGCCGATCCAGCGTGCGTATCCATAGCTGCTCCTGTCGACTCCCCGTAAATCAGTGCCAAGCTAAATTAGAGGTTGCCGGGTCGTTCTGAAGTCGGAATTCGACGGGCGTGAGCCCGTCGAGGCTGTCGTGGGGAATCTCGTTGTTGTAGTCGGCCAGCCACCGTTCCGCGTGCTCACGTACTTCGGTGAGCGTGCGGAAGATGTACATGTCGAGCACGCCACGGCGGAAGCTGCCGTTGAAACGCTCGATGAAGCCGTTTTGCATGGGCCTGCCGGGCTCGATGAAGTCCAGAGTGATGCCTTTGCGCTCGGCCCATTCGGCCAGCGCCAGTGCGATGAATTCCGGCCCGTTGTCCAGGCGAAGCTTGGCCGGATAGCCGCGCCAGGCCGCAATCCGCTCCAGCGTGCGGATGACACGCGTGGCGGGCAGGTTGAGGTCGACCTCGATGGCCAGTGCTTCGCGACTGAAGTCGTCAATCACGTTGAACGTCCGGAAGCGCTGCCCATCCCACAGGGCGTCGGACATGAAGTCGATCGACCAACTAGCGTTGATCTGCTCGCCAGCCGCCAAGGGCATCGGATGCCGGTTCGGTACACGCTTCTTGCCGCGTCGGCGGCGATTGAGTTGCATCCGGCAATACACGCGCCACACCCTCTTGTGGTTTCGCACCAGGCCGCAGCGTCGAATCAGCTGAAACAGCTTGCCGAAGCCACGCTCTGGAAACCGTTCCGCCAGTTCAGCGAGCAGCGCAATCACTTCCTCGTCCCGATCCGGTCGGCGGCGGTAACGCGCCGTTGATCGCGACAAGCCCATCGCCGAACAAGCCCGGCGCTCGCTCCAGCCGTAGTGATTCATCAACCACGTCAGCAGCGGGCGCTTGTGCGCCGGGTCTACAACTTTTTTGCAATCAGATCCTTCAGCGCGTGGTTCTCCATCGCCAGCTCGGCATACATCCGCTTGAGCTTGGCGTGCTCCGCCTCGACGTCGCGCAGCCGCTGTATGTCGGACGCTTCCATCCCGCCATACTTGGACTTCCACACGTAGTACGTGGCGTCCGATATGCCCAACTCGCGGCACACATCTTTGACCTGCCGACCGCCTTCGACCTGCTTCAGCGTCGCGACGATCTGACTTTCGGTGAACTTGCTCTTGCGCATCTTCGGTCTCCTTGGGGCTAGTTTGCCCGGAGACCTCCAGTTATGCCTGGATCAAGATTACGGGGAGTCGACAGTAGTAGGAGGCCTCGCTGAAGCCGTGCTTGCGGCACAGCTCCTTGATCGGCAGGCCGGCATCCGCCTCGCGCAGGAAGCCGATGATCTGTTCTTCGGAAAAGCGCTTCTTCACGTCCAATCTCCTTCGGTTGGGGGATTGGACTCCAAACGGCCGTGCTACTCAAAACCGGGGGGACGTCGCCACCTCCCTAGATCCGGGCTCCGTACCGTTCCGCCACTCAGGGCGGGGAACGCCACTGGCCGCCACGACTGCATCGATGAAACCCTGGAACATCCAACAAGAACCTTTTAACTAGGCGGTTTCTATGATCAAGTGCACCACCCCACGACAAGGTGATGCATGGGTCAGCACTATGGACATCTGAGCGCCGAAGAACGGGGCGCGATCATGGTCGGCAAGGCTCGGGGGGAGAGTGCCCGGCAGCTCGCCCTGATGCTGGGTCGCTCACCCAGCACGATTTCGCGGGAGCTGGCTCGCAATGGTCACCAGGAACCGTCCGTCCTGCCTCGGATGGGTCGGCCAAGGTTGAGCTACGACGCCAGTCGAGCCGGCCAACGCGCCCGGCGCCTGGCACGTAAGCCGCGGCGCGAGCGCAAATTGCGGCGGGACGGTCAGCTGTGGTGCCTCGTGCGCCGCTTGCTGGGCAAGGGCTGGTCACCTCAACAGGTGAGTCGCACACTGCGGCGTCATCACCCGGATGAGCGAGCCAAGCACGTGTCGCACGAGACGATCTACACCGCGATCTATGCCGCGCCACGCGGCGAACTGCGGCGGGGCCTGGTCGCACTTCTGCGGCAGCACAAATGTGCGCGTCGGCCGCGTGGTCAGGGTGCGAACCGGCGCGGCCGGATGCACGACTTGCCGAGCATTCATGATCGTCCACTCGAAGCCAATGAACGGCTGTTGCCCGGCCACTGGGAAGGCGACTTCATCAAAGGCGCCCGTAACCGATCCTCGGTGGGCGTACTGGTGGATCGTCGGACACGTTTCCTGAAGCTGGTGAAGATGGAGGGGTGTTCGGCGGAGGATGCGCTGAAAGGCTTCAGCCGCGCATTCCGGCCGCTGCCACCGGAACTGCGCCAGACGCTGACTTACGATCAGGGCAAGGAAATGGCGCTCTACCGGACGCTATCGGAGCGCACTGGATTAGCGATCTACTTCGCCGACCCACGTAGCCCTTGGCAACGCGGCATCTGCGAGAACACCAATGGCCTGCTGCGCCAATACCTGCCTAAAGGTACGGACTTGTCGGTCTACAGCCAGAAGCAGCTCGACGCGATCGCCCGACGCATGAACCTCCGGCCACGTGCCACTCTCGATTACCACTGCCCTGCAGAAATGTTCATCCGTGCCATGGGCAGAGATGATCTGGCCGATGCCATCGATGGTGCACTTCTAGATTGACACCGCCCTACTTTAACCTTGGCAGTCGCATAACAAGCCTGAACATATCCGATAGCGCCCGGTGTCTCAGCTACAAACTCAACCACAGCCTTCTGAGATCCGAGCACATACGGTGGGCTGGAACCTTGGTAGTACATACGGTTCCAATACTCCACCAATCGGCGTCTATCGAGATGGGTGATCACATCCAGAAGCGCACGCCTAAGTGGACTTGCCGGGGGCAAGTTGACTGGGATATAAGCAACGCCATTTCGGGCCACTAAGATCTTTTTGAGATAGATGTCATGTAACGTAATTGCACTCATCAAATGGGCGGACATGCCCTTCGAAGCAATGACTACAACATGGACGGGTTCCGAGTAGGCCGCAGAGCTCGATGCAAGCATGCCAGTAAAAAATAGGACAAAAAAGTGGCATTTAAGTGGGTCGACGGCCATTCATCGCCTACCCAGCGTAGACAAAAGACAAATGACGCCCCTCCCTATATTCAACGACACAGCACCAAAACCGAAAAAAGGAAAGACGAGGCCGTTTCTTGACTCATTCGACTTCTCTCACAAAGCTCAGCTTGTGACGACGATAAACGGACATTCAAAACTTGCGGGCAATCCCCACGAATACAGAACTACCGTAGCTTCGATCAACGAGCGGACTATCTTTGATCTTGCTTGGCAGCACCTGAACTTTTGCATTAAACATAAGCACCCACTTTGCGCCGACAGGCCTTGCTATGCTGACACTAGCCGCCGGAATAAGGGCACCTCCTGGCTGGTAGCCTGGCACGCCGCGAATTATCTCGTCACGGTGTATGCCGTAATAGTAGTTAGCCACATCGCTTGAGAGAAATGTCGCGCTGACAGAAGGCTCTATATGAAGGCGCCCCCACTGCATTGGGTAGCCATACTGCAGTGAAAATTCCGGACCCTTGCTGTTACCCGAAACGTCCGACTTTGCTTCCAAATGAAATTGCCCAACCGCACCTCGGATGGTTGCCGCAAGGCCCACATCGATGCTTCGGTAACGGTTATCGAGGTCGTCACGATTGATACCACGACGCGCAAGTACGTCTCGACTGAACTCATTCGCATTGATGTTGTTGAAACCTGGCGCAATGATCGCATCGATTGTGAAGTTCCGTTGCGCGCTCTTCCATAGATGCACACCACCCTCAACCTCCCGGAAAAAGAAGCGCTTACCTTCGTAGTCGACCAGAGGGATCGGAGTGATCTGGCTCCCACTACCAGCATAGGCATGGTCGGAAGATATGACACCTACACCCAATTGCCATTGAGGCGATGACCCACGCATTGCTTCAGCACCTTCCGTCGATGACTGTGCGTGCACCCGAGCGCAGAGTGGCAGCGCCGTCATCAATACGTACAAACCGATCTTCTTCATCAGTGATATTCCAGGAGGAAAGAAAGAGAGTCGTAATGCATATCAGGTCCGTCACGTTTCGCGACGACCGCTACGAATTGCTATCAACATATCCAGTAGTGGAGCGGTCACCCCCTCATCGACAAGTTCACGCGCAGTTCTGCCGCCAAGCTCGTTAATCGGGTCGCCGGTAAACCAGCACATGACACGTTCGGCATCGGGCTCGATCGTTCGTGCCACGGACAAGACCACTGAGCGATCCCATTCAGCACGCTCACCTGGAGTGGATGAAGACGACTGGCGATACATAGGAACATCGGCATCCCTACCGTAGGTAAGTTGCGTTGACCAATACCGAAAGCGCTCGAATATGTGCAGCATGGTGGGATTTCAGGATCACCGGAGTGGCTATATCCTGCTCGCAAAACGTGTCTCCAGTTTGTCTGCGCCTGCATCAATCAGAAACAATGTTTCTACGTTGAAATATTGGTAGACATCATTCCGTTGACGTATAAAGCAAAGACTCCAACCACCTGCACTATCCAAGTGAAATGCCGTGAACCAGATTCTTGTCGTGGACGATGACGAAGACCTCCTTGCCCTTCTCAAGAAATTTCTTGAGCGCCACCACTACGTCGTAGACACCGTCACATCTGGCGCACAGATGGACGTCCGTATGAGAACCACAGCCTTCGATGTGGTGATCCTCGATATCATGCTTCCAGGTGAAGACGGGCTCAGTCTCTGCAGACGCTTGCGCACAACATCCCGTGTTCCGGTCATCTTGCTGACGGCCATGACTGATATCACTGACCGTATCGTCGGACTCGAACTTGGTGCCGACGATTACCTCGCCAAACCATTTGACGCTCGTGAGCTGCTCGCTCGCATCCGTGCGCTGTTAAGACGCTCAACCGTCTATGGTGAGCTTCTGACCGGACACAACGCTGTCCTGCAGTTCGGCACATGGCAATTGAACGTGGCCAAGCGTGAGCTTCGATCGGAAGACGCAACGCAGGTTCCCTTGTCAAATGGAGAGTTCGAGCTACTTCTCGTATTTCTCGAGCATCCGCAGCGACTTCTGACAAGAGAACAGTTGATTGATTACGCGCACGGCTCCACGCATGAGGTGTTCGACCGAAGCATCGACGTCAAGATAAGTCGGATACGGCGGAAGATCGAAACCAATGTGAGGAGTCCAGAAGTCATTCGCACTGTGCGCAATTCAGGCTACATCTTCACCTTGCCAGTCAGGAGTATCGGATGAAGTGGCCGCGCTTGCTTGACAGGCTATCCACATGGCTCGCTCTGAACGTGGTGTCTGCGATTCTCGTCTCACTCGTGACTACCATGACCATCACGCACTTTGCAGGCGTCTGGGCAAAGCCGTCGCTCGGAAGCGCGGGCCTACTCGACCAAGCGGTCGGAATAACTAAGGCTGTAGACGCAACACCAGCTGCGGAACGAGCGTCATTGACCGAGAGGCTTTCTTCACCTGCATTCAACACACATTGGTACGCAAGGCGCGAACAACTCCCGCTACCGCTTCGAACAGCGAAAAGAAGACCCCTGAGCAGCCCCATCTGGGGTCGTGTTGCGCGTCTGCTTGGGCGTCCGCGTATAGCAATACTCGGCGCCGACCCCGACGACAAAGACACCTTGCCAGCGTCTGCTTCCAGCGACTATGCCATTGCGATCCAACTAAGCGATCAAAGCTGGGTGAGCTTCGACACCCATGACCGGAGCTGGGGAATAGGTCGCACCGATAAATTCCTTCTTACTTCGCTACTGGTCCTTTTTGTTACTGGGTCAATGACTGCCATCGCCAGCCGGCGCCTGGCGCGCCCCATGCAGCAACTGGCCAAAGCTGCCGAAGACTTCGGCTCGAGTTCGCGAGTTGCCTCGCTCCGCCTGGATGGTCCGTTGGAAATTCGCGAGGTCGCGGCAGCTTTCAATGCTATGCAGGATCGCATCCAGCAACTCCTCGACAGCCGTACAACCATGCTGGTCGCCATCTCGCACGATCTTCGGGCTCCGCTAACACGCATGCGCATGCGTGGCGAGTTCATCGAAGATGCCGAGCAACAGCAAAAGCTCTTTCGCGATGTTGACGACATGCGGGCAATGATCGAGTCCAGCCTCACCTTTTTCCGTCTCGATGGCCAGCAGGAAGCGTTGGTGTCACTTGATCTTGGCGAGTTGCTGCATACCGTCGTCGACGACTTCCGGGACTTGGGTGCATCGGTGCAATGGAATCTTCCTACGACTCGCGTGGTCTATCACGGGCGGCCCATCGCACTGAAGCGTGCGGTGACGAACCTTATCGACAACGCTGTGAAATACGGGAATTCTGCTAGCGTAAAGTTAGAGCAGGATCGCGAATCCGTCGTGATCATGATCGACGATCAGGGGCCAGGCATACCACCGGCTCTGATTCCCAAATTATTCGAACCGTTCTTCCGTGGCGAACCCTCTCGTAATCGAGCGACGGGCGGCTTCGGCCTTGGCCTCGCATCGGCCTTGCAGATTATTCGTAGTCATCACGGCGAACTGACAATCGAAAACCTTCGTCCGCATGGATTACGTGCACGTATAACGCTCAAGCATCGTTCATGACTCGTGCGTTCAACGTGCATCAGAACGCATCCGCCGGCGCCAGGGACGGTGAGGCTGGAATCACGCGTCATGAAGACGCTAGAGCGCTACCGCGCTTTATAGAGGCGCCCACATCGTCCAAAAGGTGTTGTCCCGCCGGCCTCCATCCAAGCGATTCCTGCGTGATTCGGCTCGATACCGGATTGTCGGTGCCGATAAATGGGGCAAGCCATCCGAAATGTCGCGTACCTTCCGTCACTGAAAGCGATTTGGCTGGAACGTCCAATGCGCTACCGATTGTCAAGGCAATGCTGCGCAACGTTATGGGCTCCTCGCCAACGGCGTGGTAGTGGGCCCCGGCATCCCCGCGCTCCAGCGCATGGACAAACAGCGCCGCTGCATCCTCTCGGTGTACGGCACACCAGCGATGATCTCCGCTACCCAAATAGGCGGAAGCGTTCTTCTTGCGCGCCAGCGCAATCAATTGCGTAACCAGCCCCTGTTTCGTCGCGTCATGGACGGAGGGCGGTAACCGTATGGTGGCGGCACGCACGCCTCGCTCCGCCAGTTCGTGGATTGCCCGCTCCGACCGCGACCGGGCACCGCCGACCGAGCGGACATCCGCCGCATCGGTCTCCTTCGCCCATCGCCCTGCCATTAGCGCCATGGTCGGAAATGCAGCAATCAGTGGCGCTCCCTTGTCCAACACACGTCCCATCGTTTGGATTGCTCGCTGGTCGGCATCCACGGCACAGGTGCTGAATCGTTCAACAATACCCGACGGCACACCACCGAGCAGTACGCGCAAGCGCGTGCCGAATTCCATGTGGGAGAGCTTGTGGAAGAAGGCGGTATGAATCACACCATCGGCTTTTGTTGCCTCGCGCCGCAGTACATCAAGGTCATCAATGGTTCCTCGCGCCACAGCGGCACCCGCCGACACCAGACACTTCGCGGCGTCGGCAGACCGCGCAAGACCCGTCACTTCATGGCCCGACAAAACCAACGAGCGAACGACGGCCGTTCCGATGAAGCCCGATGCACCCGTCACGAAAATTCGCATGACTGTTCTCCTGTGTGGGTGGACTCAGGATAGGCACTGGAAGCGGTACGAAATACACCTTAGAGTGCACAATACGTATTCAAGCGTACACGTTGGCGGGTATGGACCCTCTGTCAGATCTTTTGTCGGTGCTAAAGCTGCGCAGCTATGTGTCAGGCGGCTTCGATGCCGGCGGCGAGTTTGCGGTGCGCTTCGGCCAGCACGAAGGGATCAAATTCCATGCCGTCGTTACGGGTGCCTGCTGGATCACACTGGAGGACGCACCACAGCCGGTACGCATTCAAGCGGGTGAAACATTCCTTCTTCCGCATGGCAAGGCATTCCGGATAGCAAGCGATCCCGCCATCAGTCCAGTGGACATCCAGCAGATCCTGCCCCCGGTGCAAAATGGGCGCATCATCACGTACAACGGTGGCGGTGATTTTCTGAGCGTGGGTGGATATTTCACGCTGTCGGGCGGCCAGGCCGACCTGCTGATCGAGACACTGCCGCCAATCCTGCATATACGCAAAAGTGTGGACAACGAAATGCTGCGCTGGTGTGTCCAGCGCATGCGGCAGGAACTGTCGGAAGGCCAGCCCGGCGATTTCGTCATCGCCGAACAGCTGGCGACCATGATTCTTGTCCAGGCTTTGCGTGTTCATCTAACCGACAAACGGCATCAGGGGACAGGATGGTTGTTCGCTCTTGCCGACCCCAGGTTGAGGGCCGCGATCGGCGCGATGCACCGCATGCCCGGCCACCGGTGGACGGTCGAGTCGCTGGCTGCCGAAGCCGCCATGTCGCGAACGGCCTTCGCAATGCGCTTTCGGCAGGCCGCCGGAGTGACCCCCATGGCTTACCTGACACGCTGGCGCATGTTGCGCGCCGCCGAAATGCTGACAACGTCACGCCAGTCGCTGGCGGGGATCAGTGCTGCCCTGGGTTACGAATCCGAAAAATCCTTCAGCGCCACGTTCAAGCGCGTGATGCACTGCTCACCACGGCGATACGGCAAAGCTGCGCTTGCCGGTACGTCAGTCATCAACACGCCGTCGTCGTAACAGGCGTACTGCTTGCATAATGCACGCGGAACGATCGCCTTTGTGCCCTGCTCCGTAATGCAACCGTAGTCGGTATCTTCCGGCCGCTTCTTGGGGCGACGTTGACATCAATCACGGGCAACCGATCGGTCATAGGCGATCCGTGAATCGGTCAGCTCTTGAGAGTGCAACGCAACCCATTGCGACAGCCCCCTCACCGGCTTGAGGAAGTCTTTGCCGAGCGGCGTCAGCGCGTACTCCACCTGGGGTGGTCTTACCGGTGTGACAGTTCGCGATACGAGTCCATTCCTCTCCAGTTCCCGAAGGGTCTGGGTGAGCATTTTCTGGCTGATTTCGCCCACTTCTCGACGAAGTGCATTGAATCGAAGCGGTCCTCGCCCCAGGGTCCGCACCACCAGCAAGGTCCACTTGTCGCAGATTCGAGCGAGCATCCGGCTGATGTGCTCGCAGACAGCGGGATCATGTGGGTTCTGTAGTTTCGAATTGGTGCCTTCTTGTGGCGTCATGAGGGCGCTCCTAGGATGGTTTCAATCAGAAACCAACATACAGGATGAAACTTTCAACATGAAACCACGTATTGCACTCATCATCGGCTCCACCCGCCCCAGCCGATTTGCGGACGTACCTGCCCAATGGATGCTAAAGCAGGCCGAGGAGCGCGATGACATGGAGGTCGACATGGTCGATCTGCGTGACCATCCCCTGCCGTTTTTCGCTGAGGTCGCCTCAAGCATGCGTGCCCCCAGCCAGTCTGCTGAAGCCCGTCGATGGCAGCAGACGCTCCGTCAATACGACGGCTTCATCTTTGTGATCGCGGAGTACAACCATTCGATCACCGCGGTACTGAAAAACGCGCTGGATCAGGCCTACAGCGAATGGAACCGCAAGCCTTTCACCGCAATCGGCTATGGTGGTTTAGGCGCCAGTCGAGCACTTGAGCACCTGCGTTGCATTGCAATCGAATTGCACATGGTGTCAACACGCAGCGCCGTCCACATTGGCGGTCATGATTTCCAGGCGATACATCCGGCGTTCGGCAACAAACCCGTTGAGGAGATTGAGAAGACACTGCTTCCGTCGGCCACCGCGGCGCTCGACGAGCTTGCCTGGTGGGCACGCGCAACAATGGTCGCGCGCGCCCAATCCCTTTGAGAGCGGCGACCAGAATCGGTCAAAACGCCATCTTTGCCCACAAATAGTACGCGGCAATGTCGAAACGGCGTTCGATGTGAGGTGTATCTCTCGAGAGCGTCTAGGCTGCACGGGACGATTCACCCGGGGCTTCACCGACACTACGAGGACGCCCTGACCGCTGCCCCACCAACCCGCCTTTATTAGGTAGCGATTACATCCTAATATACACGCATGCCCAGATCACCCACGCCCACCTCAGTCGCCCGCGGGCCAGGACGCCCTCGGGAATTTGTGCTCGAGGTTGTTCTGGACAAGGCGATTGTTGTCTTTAGCGAGTTTGGCTATCCAGCCACGTCGCTAGGCAAGTTGACCGAAGCCACCGGGCTTACCGAAGGCAGTATCTATAAGGCGTTCAAAGACAAACACGCGCTTTTCCTCGCGGCACTTGAGCGATACGTCGAACTGCGCGCTGCTCGTCTGGAGCAGGCGCTGTCACGTGCTCCAACGGGTTTCGAGCAAGTGAGAGCGGTCCTGGAGCTCTATGTGGAGTACAGCTCTGGCGCTGCAGGTCGACGTGGTTGTCTAGTGGTCGGTAGTGCCGTGGATCTGGCGAGCTCCGATACGGAAGTCGCGAAGCGCGTCGACCTGATCTTCAAGATGCACGAAAAGCGCCTTGTCCATTGTGTGCGGCAAGGACAGGACGATGGTTCCATCCGCGCCGACGTGGATGCGGAATCTGTCGGACGGCTGCTGGTGTGTGTCTTACATGGCATGCGTGTGCTGGGTAAGACCGGTCGCTCGCGCGAGGACATGACGCGACCGATCGAACAAGCGCTGAAGCTCATCAAGTGAGATTTTTTTACCTAAATAGGTAACGATCACTACCCATATAGGAAGCAAGGTTTCGATGGCACAACACGAATCCTTGCCGCCGGCTCTCTCACCTCGCAGCGCCCCAATGACTGCGATCGAACCTGAATGAAGAAGGTCCTTTTATGGAACACATGACGATTCAAACTCCTGAAAACGATACAGCGCCGATTCTCGCGCAGGGAGCTTTCTGGTCGATATTTCACCACGGTACGACCACGATAAATGGCGTCCGCCTGCATTACGTCGAAGGAGGTGAAGGTGCGCCGATTCTGCTGCTGCCTGGCTGGCCTCAGAGTTGGTACGCATGGCGGTATGTGATGCCACAGCTCGTCGAGGCAGGGTACCGTGTCATTTCACTGGATCCACGGGGCTTGGGAGATTCGGACCGACCAACATCGGGATATGACATACAGACCGTGGCTTCGGAAGTTCATGGAATCGTCGAAGCACTCGGCCTTCTGGCCGAGGGTCCCATTGATGTCGTGGGGCACGACATCGGGGCATGGATCGGCTACGCCTATGCGGCCGGATGGCCTGCAGAAGTGAAGCGGCTGGCCGTTTTTGATTCGGCACTGCCCGGTGTCTCGCCACTAATGGCGAACGGCATTCCTTCGGAAGAGGCAAACATGAAGACCTGGCATTTTGCCTTCAACCGGTTGCCGGATCTTCCGGAAATTCTGCTCAAAGGACGAGAGCGTGAGTTCCTAACCTGGCTGTTCCATGCCAAGTCGGTTCACAGTTGGACGATGGGTGCCGCTGATCTGGACGAATATGTTCGTATCAACTCTGCACCGGGCGCGTTGCGCGCCGCGCTGTCCTATTATCGCCACCAATTCAGCCAACAAGGATTGGCCGAGAGCCGAAAACGCGCTGAACGCAAGCTTGCGATACCGGTACTGGCCTATGGCGCACAGCAAGGTGTTGGCCCCCTGTTGATCGAGACGATGAAGCTGGTCGCCGACGATGTGCGGGGCGGCGTATTGAATGCTTGTGGGCACTACATGCCGGAAGAAGCGCCACGTACGGTCGCCCGGCTCATTATCGAATTCATGACACTGCACCAGCACCAAAGGTGATCACTTCCTCGAGAACCCTACCCGGCCTGGCTGCTTTTTCCGGCGCGACGCCCTACGAAGTGACATCAAAGGGGCGAAGCCAGGTCTGTTTCACCCTCGACAACGCGCCCTAACAGGCTATTGAGAAACCTCCACGCATCGCCGCGGTCATAGACGCTCTCAATCACTGACCACCTGATCCGATACGCAGCCCCGACGTCCAGCAGCTTGGCATGTTTTCGTATGTATCGGTCGAGGGTCGCGTACCGCCCGATCATCCGATCCGCAAACTGCGGGTGCTGGTGGACGCGGTCCTGGGCGAGCTCGATACGTTGCTGGCGGCACGCTATGCCGCGGGCGGCCACCCGTCGAGACCACCCGAGCGCATCCTGCGTGGCTCGCTGCTGCAGGTGGTCTACAGCGTGCGCAGCGAGCGGCTGCTGATGGAGCAGCTCAACTACAACCTGCTGTTCCGCTGGTTCGTCGGCCTGAACATCGACGATCCGGTGTGGGACCACTCGACGTTCTCCTTCAACCGCCAACGGCTGTTCGACGAGGCGATCGCCCAGCACTTCTGCGAGCACACCGTGCTGCTGGCGCGGCTGCGTGATCTGGTCAGCGACGAGCACTTCTCGGTGGACGGCACGTTGCTGGAGGCATGGGCCTCGCACAAGAGCTTCCGGCCCAAGGACGGCCCCGGCGACGGTGATGGCGACAACTTCCGTGGCCAGTCGCGCAGCAACGAGACGCACGCGTCCACCACCGACGTGAGCGATGACGGGAGACGTGCGTCCGCAGGGCGGAAAATCGTGTCCTGTAGCTACCGCAAAGCCGATGATCCATAGACCATGGCTATGAAGCCTGACGCAGGATGGTGCTTCTCAGCAGCCTGCTAAGCCCATCCGCTCTGCGCAGCTTCCCTAAGCGCCCGACCACACCGCTTAACCGTGTCACTAATTCCAAGAATGCCGCGTAACCATGTCACTTTCTCGACAGGCAACATCGTCCGCGTCTCACATAAAACTCGTAACACATTGAATATATTGAATTGCTTATGAAGTGACACGGTTAAATGGGTAACGACACACACGCCGCACTACCCAGCCTGCACACGTTTAGCTGGCCACGGCGTCGGATCCGCAATGCGGCAGTGACCGGATCGCGGCATGGAGCGCATCGAATACAACCCTGACTCGGGCTGGCACCGGTGTGCGCTGGGGCCGATAGACGTACAGCCCCCAGGCAGGAGGCGTTTCATTCTGCAGGACCCGCACGAGCTTGCCGCTGGCAATGTGGGGGGCGGCCATGTAATCCGCCAGCTGGCCAAAGGCGATCCCGGCCAGCACGGCCCGCATTTCCATGTCGGCATCGTCGGTGATGAAGGCCGGGGAAGCCGGTGTCCACTGACGGCCGGCCCTGAAATACCAAGGCCAGGGCCGGCCGGTGTTCGAATCCAGCGTGGCGGTTACCGGCAATTGCTCCAGTGCACTGACGTCCACCGGAACACCCAGCCGCCTGATCAGGTGTGGCGTGGCGACGATCGGCAGACGCATGTCGGCCGCCTTGCGCGCCACAAAGCGGCTGTCTCGCATGAAACCCACCCGGACACCGACGTCGATCCCCTCGTCGACGGCATTGCTGATCCGGTCGGACAAGCGCACATCAAGCGCGATCTCGGGGTGCAGCGCGGCGACATGTTCCAGTGCAGGCAGAACCGCCCGCGTGCCCAGGCTGTACGGGGCCGTGATTCGCACGGTGCCCGACACGGTGGCGCGTTGATCCGTCCCGGGTATGCGCCACAGATCCTCGAACTGCTCCAGCGCGACGCGTGCCTGAAGCAGCAGACGCTCGCCAAAGGGCGTGATGCGCACCTGCCGGGTACTGCGATGGAACAGCAGCTCGCCATAGTGCTTCTCCAGCGTCTGGACAGCGCGCGTGATGCCTTGCGGCGAGGTGCCAAGTCGGACAGCTGCTTCGCGAAAACTGCGGCTTTCGGCCGCTCCACGAAAGATCCGAAGCAGTTCGAGTTCATTGGTCATGACAACAGCGGCGCAATCGTCGAGATCCCATAATATTCCCATGGATGGAATTATGAAATCTAGATAATTCCATATACGAGAGCACCATCGCTGCACATACTGGTGCCCTCAGCCCCAACGAACCCGGACAACATGACGCCCCTGCCCCTCATCTCTGCCTATTACAACGCGTTCAACCGCGGTGACCGCGATGCCATGCTGGCATTGCTCGCGGACGATGTGGCACACGACCTCAACCAGGGCTCGCGCGAGATCGGGCGTGATGCGTTCCGCGTGTTCCTGCAACGCATGGATCGCTGCTACAGCGAACAGCTGAGCAACATCGTCATCATGGCCACCTCCGACGGCATGCATGCAGGCGCCGAATATGTCGTGCATGGTGAATACAAGGCGACCGACGAAGGGCTTCCGGAAGCCAAGGGACAACGCTACGTCCTGCCTGGCGGAGCATTCTTCGACATCCGCGACGGCAAGATCGCGCGCGTCACCAACTACTACAATCTTGGCGACTGGATAGCACAGGTCGCCGGGAACAGCTGACATGACGCTACGCGTATTGACCTGCCGTGGTACCGAAGTCGCCGACTGGTGCGATGCCGTGGCGGGACTGCGCATCGAGGTCTTTCGCCAGTTCCCGTATCTGTACGATGGCGACGCCGGATACGAGAAGCGCTATCTCACCACCTATGCCCAGTCGGCCAACAGCCTGCTGGTGGTGGCGCTTGCCGGCGATCACGTCGTGGGAGCGTCCACTGGCCTGCCGCTCAGCGAGGCCGCGTCCGCTTTTCGCGAACCTTTTTCCGACCAAGGTATCGCACTGGATGACGTGTTCTATTGCGGCGAATCACTGGTCATTCCCGCCTTCCGCGGCCAGGGGCTGGGGCACCGCTTTTTCGACGAGCGAGAGAGGCATGCCCGCACACTCGGCAAAAAGTGGAGCGCCTTCGTGTCGGTCGATCGTGCCGAGGATGATCCTCGTCGCCCGCCGGACTATCGCAGCAACGAGCCGTTCTGGCAGCGGCGTGGATATGCGCCACAGCATCACATGAAGGTTCGTCTTCCATGGAAACAAGTCGGTGAAGCCAGGGAAACGGAGCAGACATTGACGATGTGGCTGCATGCGCTGGAGGTGGACTCATGAAGGTTGCGGTCGCCAAGTACAGCGTGGGCATGCCTGCCGACATCGAGGCGTTCGCCATGCGACAGCGGGAGATACTGGAAGAGGCATCGCGTGCCGGTGCCGAGCTGGCGGTGCTGCCCGAATACCTTTCGCTGGAACTGGCCGCCACCCTGCCCCGTGCGATCAGCGCCGACCTGCATGCTTCATTGGCCGCGCTGCAAGTCCATCAGGCAACATGGCAGGCGCTGTATGCCGGCTTGTCGCGCGAACTGGGCATGACCATTCAGGCCGGCACCTTCCTGACTCAGGTTGCGCCGGAGCGCTACCGCAACCGGGCCTGGTGGTTCGCTCCGGACGGCCAGCGTGGCTATCAGGACAAACTTCAGCTGACCGCGTTCGAAAAGCAGTCCGGTGTCATCGAGGCGGGTGACGAGCTCAGAGTCTTCGACCTCAACGGCGTGCCTACCGGCATCGCCGTCTGTTACGACAGCGAATTCCCCCTGCCCGTACGCGCGCAGCGTGAAGCCGGTGCGCGTCTGCTGCTGGTTCCCAGTTGCACCGACACCGCAGCCGGCGCCACCCGGGTCCGCGTGGGCTGCATGGCGCGCGCACTGGAAAACTGGATGTTCGTTGCCACGGCAGTGACCAGCGGCACGGCTGACTGGAGCCCTGCGCTGGACATCAATACCGGTGAGGCTGCTATCTATGTGCCGATGGATCACGGTTTTCCGGCGGACGGAATCCTGGCCATGACGCGGGGAGAGCAGACCTGGGCGATCGCCGATCTGGACATCGGCTTGCTGGAACGCCAGCGGGAACGTGCCCAGGTCGCCGTGGACCATGACTGGCACAACTAGAAGACCGAGACGGACTGACCCGAAACCACGCCGTCGCGCCGCGCCGACTTGCATGCGGCATGGAAAATTCAACTCAGCAAAGGAAACCACACCATGAAATCACGGGCAGCCGTAGCCTTCGCTCCTGGAAAGCCGTTGGAGATCGTCGAGATCGATGTCGCGCCGCCCAAGGCTGGCGAGGTGCTGATCAAAATCACCCATACGGGCGTGTGCCATACCGATGCCTTCACCCTGAGTGGCGATGACCCGGAAGGACTGTTCCCGGTCGTGCTGGGCCATGAAGGTGCCGGCGTCGTGGTCGAGGTTGGCGAGGGCGTGACCAGCGTCCAGCCTGGCGATCACGTGATCCCGCTGTACACCGCCGAATGCGGGGAATGCCTGTTCTGCAAGAGCGGCAAGACCAATCTGTGCGTCGCTGTACGCGCCACCCAGGGCAAGGGAGTCATGCCTGACGGGACCACGCGCTTCAGCTACAACGGCGAACCCCTCTATCACTACATGGGCTGCTCGACCTTCAGCGAATACACCGTCGTGGCCGAAGTCTCGCTGGCAAAAATCAATCCGGATTCGAATCCGGAGCATGTCTGCCTGCTCGGTTGCGGTGTCACCACCGGCATCGGTGCGGTTCACAACACGGCGAAGGTACAGCCCGGTGACTCGGTGGCGGTCTTCGGCCTCGGCGGCATCGGTCTTGCCGTGATTCAGGGCGCACGCCAGGCCAAGGCAGGACGCATCATCGCCATCGATACCAACCCGGCCAAGTTCGAGCTGGCCCGGACGTTCGGTGCCACCGAATGCATCAACCCCAATGACCACGACAAGCCCATCCACGAGGTTCTCGTCGAGATGACCGGCTGGGGGCTGGATCACACCTTCGAATGCATCGGCAACGTCAATGTCATGCGTTCGGCGCTGGAGGCCGCACACCGCGGCTGGGGCCAGTCGATCATCATCGGCGTGGCCGGGGCCGGCAAGGAAATCTCGACCCGTCCTTTCCAGCTGGTGACCGGCCGTGTCTGGAAGGGCTCGGCCTTCGGTGGCGTCAAGGGACGATCCCAGTTGCCCGGCATGGTCGAGGACGCCATGAACGGACAGATCGATCTCGCACCGTTTGTCACCCACACCATGGACCTCGAAGACATCAATGATGCCTTTGACCTCATGCATGCAGGCAAATCGATCCGCTCGGTCATCCATTATTGACGAGCGCCGTCACTGGCCTCGGCGGGCGATGTCACTGGTGACTGGCCCGGTAGGCGTCACAGTTCGCTAGCATGCGAGCTTCTCGAACGGTTACTGGAGAGTCGTCGTGTCCATGCACAGGATGCCCGCGGTGTTTGTCGGTCATGGCAACCCCATGAACGCGATCGAGGACAATCGCTATCACGCCAGTTGGCAGCGACTCGGGGCTGCCTTGCCACGTCCACGGGCGATCGTTTGTGTATCGGCGCACTGGGAAACACGCGGCGTCTACCTCACCGGTGCGTCACGGCCCGAAACCATTCATGACTTCTACGGGTTTCCCGCCGAGCTTTTCGCGGTGCAGTACCCGGCCCCCGGCGATCCGGTGCTGGCCCGTGACGTGGCCGGGCTGCTGGGTGATATCGAGCCGCGCGTTCACCTGGATGCCGGTCACGGCTTTGATCACGGCATGTGGAGCGTGCTGCGCGGAATGTATCCCGCAGCGGACATTCCCACCATTCAACTGAGCCTCGACGCCACACGCTCCGGTGGCCGGCACTACGAGCTGGCACAACGGTTGGCACCGCTGCGCGACGAAGGCGTGCTGATCGTCGGCAGCGGCAATATCGTGCACAACCTCGGGTTGTTCCGCTTTCACGATCGCACGGTTCCCGCATGGGCCAGCGCGTTCCAGCGTCAGGTGAACGAGCTGATCGAGCAGCACGACCATGCGGCACTGTGCCGGTACGAATCGCTGGGCGAGTACGCGGCACTGGCCATTCCATCGGCCGAACACTACCTGCCGCTGCTTTACGTGCTGGCGGCCCAGGCCGACGACGACGCGTTGTCGTTTTTCAACGACGAAGTGGCGTCGTCGCTTTCGATGACATCCCTCATCGTGGGGCAGGACGTACAGCTCTGAGACGTGCCGGGACTCTGCTTGAGATGGCAATCCCCAGCTCCCCGCAGGCGATTCAGCAAAGAAAGTCGCCCACCACGGCATTGAAGTCTGCAGGGGACTCCAGATTGCACAAGTGCCGCCCGTGAACCTGGACGAAGCGGCCATGCCGGGTTTCCTGCGCGATCCACTGCAGGTGAGCCAGGGCGCACCCTCACGGCCATCCAGGCGATAGTTGAGGCGATGGGTAAACAAGTCGATGAATGGCATGGGGCCAGAAGAAGCGGGCTACCGAGGCGCTTCACACGCCCAATGGCAGGTGGCTTACACGCGATCAGCTACGGGCCCGGGGTGGTTTGTGGCGTCATAACCACGTAGATTTGGCACGCCAAACGGCCATCGCTCCACAAGGAACGGTGTACTGCACGAGACCCGAGATCATGGCGACGAAATCCACGGCCAAGAAGGCCGCAACTACCAAAGCTGCGCCGAAGGCAGCCCCCACCATCAAACCGATCAAGGACACGCTGACCAAGTCTGCCTTGATTGCGCATCTGGCCGAACACGCCAGTGTCGACGCCAAGCACGTCAAGGCCGTGCTCGCCGCCCTCGAACACACGGTGCTCGGTGCGGTCCACAAGAAGGGAGCTGGCAATTTCACGCTGCCAGGCCTGTTCAAGATCAACGCTGTGAAGGTACCGGCCAAGCCCAAGCGCAAGGGCAAGAACCCGTTCACTGGCGAAGAACAGGTATTCGCGGCCAAGCCGGCCACTGTGAAGGTCAAGGTGCGTCCGCTCAAGAAGCTCAAAGACGCCGCGCTCTGATCTCCGCTTACGCCCCTGCAGCAACAACTGCAGGGGATGCGGAGCATGCGCGACCTCACTGCTCTAAAAGGGCGTGTCGGACGGCGTTATACACCTACCCCGGTGTACGCCGAAGCAGTGGATCGAACGCTCAGCCAGAGAAGCAGGCAGGGGCCGCCACGTCGTCGAGCAGCCCCCACTTGCACGCTCACATCAGTCGATCGTGTGCCGGTGTCATGTGCAATGCCCGCGACGGCGGTGGGAACGCAGCTTGGTGTACTCCACGGCGGTGAGGGCAATGATCAGCAGGTCGAACAGCGTCAGTGCGAGATAGCCCGGCGATAGACCCGTCACGGCCATGTGATAAAGCTGGTAGACCGCAAACAGTGCAGTCAACACGATCAGCCCCGGATAGGCCCACAGCCGGCCGCGCACGATCTCCACCAGCACCACCAGCTTTGTCAGGCCGTGCGAAAGCAGGTAGACAGAGGCAAACAGTACGGCGTGCTGCCTGAGATGGATCGCCCAGTGCAGGATGTGCACGGCGATGAAATCGTGCGGGTCCTCACGCAGCTCGGGTGCGACCAGCGCGGCGACCCTGCCCTGCAGCCATCGCGGATCGATCAGCAGCAGCCACAGGCCACCCGCCACTTCGCCCAGGGCATCGATGCCCTTGAGTGCGAGCGCGATGGCAAATGCCTTGTCGGTCGTCGTCTGTATGGATAGATGCCGCATGCGCCTTTCGTCGATCCTGAAACTAGAGAGCCCGGCCTGGGCCGGGCTCTTGCCTAATCCAGGCGGTCAAACTCAGTCGCCATCGTCGTCGTCGTAACGTGGCCCGTACGGCGCACCATACACGACGGTCCGCGTGACCACCGGCGCATTTTCGTAGATCACCCTGACCGGTCGACGATAGATCACTCTCGGCGGCGCTTCGTAGTAGCGGGGAGCCGGCGCAACCGCACCGTCGATGAGGCCCGCCACCGCACCGGCCACCATCACACCAGCCATCCACCGGCCACCGCCCCTGTCATCGCCGCGACGCCAGCCATCGTCATCGCGATGCCAGTCGCCGCGATCGCGATGCCAGTCACCCTGGCGCCACTCATGCTGATAGCGGTCACCGTGACCCCAATGATCATGGGCTGATGCGCCCAGCGGCACGGCGCACAAAGTCGCAACCGCCAACCCGATCAACATCTGCCTGGCAACGACGCGCTTGACCATGACCCACCTCCGTTAGCTCTGTCTCGATACACGGCTTGCTTACACCATGCGAGCGGAGAACCCAGCCGTCCGATTCTCCATCCCGAGCGCTTGATCGAATGCATCAATCGTCTCGCATGGTTCCTAGATACGCCCGGATTCTTATGGGTCACTTAGCCACGTGCCATCCGGCCGATGTTGTACAGCTGGCAGTCACGGTCATGGCCGGATGCGTGGCCTTCGCACTGCTGTCCATATCCGAGATCACGAACAACTCCAACATTGATGTGATTTCCGCCATGCATGGTGATTCGGGATCGTCGTGCCAACCCACGATCCACAGCCCTCGACGGTGGCGATTGACGGTCAAAACGGAAACCTGTGACAGGGTCGGCACTTTCTTCCCTTCAGACCTGATGCAGTGCTGCCGAAGAAAAGATGCCAGACGCGGAATAGATAAAAATCGGCGCGTCAGGTACTCAAGCGCATGGAGGCGTCACGACATTGAACCTCCCCATAGTCCCCAGAAATGCTTGAGATCGCGCCGAACACAACCATGCCAAGCCGCCCCGGCACAGGCCCGGACCAGCGGACCGGCGTCCCGCCTGTCCGCATTCACGGAGCCCATTTCACGGCGACGCATGGGCGACAGGAACCGCTCGAGGATCCACAAGGGCTGAGCGATCTGGTGGGTAGCATGTTGCGCCGACTGCCGTCGGTGCACGCAGCGTCGATGTCGATGCCGACGTCAGAGGCAGCGGCCCGCTCGTCTGCTGCTGGCAAGGGCTGGTCCGCATCGCTTTCCGGGCGGAACCGTCCGCATTGTCCGGGAATCCGTTTCGTTTACACGCCACGCCTTGACGATACGGGCGACACCGCCGAATACCATGACCTGCTGGCTATCGCCGAGATTCTGCTGGACCGTGTTCTCCAGGCACGTGCGCGTGGTGCGCAACCAATCATGCCCAGCGTTGGACCCGAACATAAAAGACGTGTGTTCGACCGTCCTCGGCCTGAAACCTTAGGCAAGATGACTACCGAGTACCGGCGTTGGCACGACGTTTTCGGCCATCAGCGGGCGTTGCCCCTGACGCGCGAGGCGCTGGTGCAGGAGTTGACCAGGCATGGTGGTCTTTCGGCATCGCAGGCTGCCGCCAAAGTCCGCGCCGAGTCATACGCACTCCCGGCAACGCTGCAGTCCTGGATCGTCGACAGGAGTCAGGCCGACCTCGCCCAACGGCCACTCGATCGCGATGAATTCAACACGCTCTGCAGAGTGCTCGACGCGATCAGCTCGATCGGGAACAGTTCGACCAGGAACCGCAGGCACACGCATTCTCCAGTCATCCGGACCAACGCACGCATTGCGATCCGGTCCGCGGCGATTCTCGGTTGCATGATCGATACCTTCATGCCCTCGCCCTTCAGGCAGGCGGCGTTGTCAGATGCGTATGCATCCTTCCATGCCGAGCATCTGGCCCGCCTGTCGCCCTCGCTGCCCGCGCACCGGCCCAGCCGGGAAATCGTGCAGCGCTGGTCCGCCGCCCGCACTGCCCGGGTCCGCGCGCTGGCGGAAGCGCGACGCGACAAGGAAGACGTGCTGGCCTACACCGATCTGGTGGATCACGCCGCCTGAGTTCCTACAAACGCTGCGGCGTCCCGGCCTGGGCCAGCAAGACATCGCTGCCCGCACCTCCCTCGCCCTCGACATCCAGAGCGGGTGGACATCAGGCCATTCTGCGTACAAGGTCTACATGGACTGGTCACTTCCAGCCTGACTGGATCATCCCTGCTGATCCGGCCCATCAGGAGACGTGCATGCAGATTCGCCCTGCCCGGACATCGGATATTGACGCCATCGTGGAAGTCGCCGGCCGCAGCTGGCTGGCCGCCATGATCCATGTGCTGACCTACGCCGAGATCGAGCAATGGGTCCGTGATGGCAAGGCGCGGGCCATCCTGTCGCGCAAAGTGGACGACATGATGGTTGCGGTGGAAGACGATGAACTGCTCGGCTTCGTGCTGGTCGAGACCGACACCATCCGGGAAATCTTCGTGCGCCTGGAGAATCACCGACAGGGCGTGGGCCGCCGGCTGGTGCAGGCGGCCATCGACAAGGTCCGTGTGGCGGGCTGCCCGGTGATCAAGGTTCTGGTGAAGGCGTTCAACATACCTTCCAACCGTCTTTTCCAGTCGCAAGGCTTCCGGCTGGCAAGCATTACCGAAACAGCGTTCTTTTCGCACACGCTGATCGCGAACTGCTACGAAAAGACACTTGCTTGAAAACGGCCCGCTTTTTAGTCGTTCAAGCTGCCCCCACGGGCTGATCGTCCTGAGATCGGTGCCCCCGTATTCGCCACATCGGAGCTGAGCTTCCGACCCGGACCGGCGAACCGGTCCGGAAGGATGACGTGATGGCGTGCGCGGCCCTGTGTCAGGGCTTGACCATCACCTTGATCGACTCGCGGGCATCCATCGCGCGGCAGCCATCGGGCACCTGCTCCAGGCCGATACTGCGGTCGAAGACGCGCCCGGGCTGGATGCGGCCCTCGATCACATCGGGCAGCAGTTCGCCAATGTAGGCGCGTACGGGGGCCGGCCCACCACTGACGGTAACGTTGCTGTAGAACGCCGGCTGTGCTCCCGGGATCACGTCGTAGTGCGGCACCCCGACACGCCCGATCGCACCGCCGGGCCGTACCACGCCCATGGCGGTGGCCATCGCCTGGTCGCTGCCGACACATTCGAGGACCGAGTGCACACCGAAACCGCCGGTGAGTTCGCGCACCCGCGCGACCGCATCGTCACCGCGCTCACTGACCACGTCGGTCGCACCGAACGCACGCGCCAGCGCGATCCGGTCGGGGTGGCGGCCCATGATCACGATCTGCTCGGCACCAAGCCGCTTCGCGGCGATCACGCCACACAGCCCCACCGCACCGTCACCCACCACCGCGACGCGCTTGCCGGGCCCGACCCGCGCGCTGACCGCGGCGTGATGGCCAGTGCCCATGACGTCGGACAGGCTGAGGATCGACGCCATCAGTGCATCGTCCTTCGGCGCCGGCAGCATGTAGAGCGTGCCGTCCGCCTGCGGAATACGCAGGGCCTCGGCCTGGGCGCCGCTGACGTTCTCCGCACCGATTCCGAAAAAGCCGCCGTGCACGCAGGACGTATGCAGACCTTCGTGACAAAAATCGCAGGTGCCGTCCGAATACGCGAACGGCATGATCACGAAGTCCCCCGGCTTGACCCGGCTGACGTCGGCACCGACCGCTTCCACGACGCCGATGGCCTCGTGCCCCATCGGGCGACCGGCTTCCGCCGCCTGCATGAGTTTGTAAGGCCACAGGTCACTGCCGCAGATGCAGGCGCGGGTAACCCGAACCAGCGCGTCGGTCGGCTGGATGAGGGTGGCGTCCGGTACGTTCTCGACGCGAACGTCGCCGGCGCCATACATGATGGTCGCGCGCATGGCGTGTCTCCGTATTCGTGATTCGATCGGGCCGGTGCGGGCTGTCCCGCGTACCGGTGCTTGCCCGCTACATGCTGTAGTCGGGCTTCTTGTAGAGCTTGCCGCGCGCCTGCCGGATATCTGGCTGGTATACCTTCTCGGCCCAGTCATGCGGACTTACTTCCTCGAAGGCCACCGACACCGACTCCTCGCCGTAGCCCAGGACGTCCATCACATCGGCGGTGATCCGGTCGGCCAGGGCCTGCTTCTGCTGTTCGGTCTTGCCAGGCCAGGCTTTGACAATGACATGTGGCATGAGGTCTGACTCCCTGGTCGCGCTTCAGTCGTGCTCGACCGGGCCGAGGTAGTCGGCATCGGCCACCTGCTCGAGCCAGGTGACCGGCGATCCGTCGAGCCATTCCTGCACGGCGATATGACTCATCGCAGTGGTGTCGGTGGCGCCGTGCCAATGCTTCTGGCCACAATTGCAGAACACCACGTCGCCGGCACGGATTTCCTTCTTGGGACCGCCTTCGCACTGTGTCCAGCCGCGCCCACTGAGCACGATCAGGTGCTGGCCCAGCGGATGCGTATGCCAAGCGGTGCGTGCGCCCGGTTCGAAGGTCACCTGGGCGGCGGATGTGCGGCCGGGACCGGCCGGGTCAAACAGCGGGTCGATCCGGACGTTGCCGATGAACCAGTCGGCCGGTCCCTTGACGGAAGGACGCGAGCCGTTGCGATAAATGCGCATCTGCATGGTGTGGACTCCTGCTTGAAAGTGAACGGATGTCGATGACACGGCGTATTTTCCCGCCCAACCAACCCTGTAACTAGCTAATGAATGCTTAAAGGCGATATAAGATCAGCTAATTAATATCCTGTGCCACCCTTGTGCCATGGCCAGACGCAACCTCAACGACCTGCTCGCCTTCGTGACCATCGCCCGCGAAGGCAGCTTTACCCGCGCGGCGGCCCAGCTGGGCGTGAGCCAGTCGGCGCTGAGCCAGGCCATGCGGGCGTTGGAGGAACGGCTGGGCATACGCCTGCTCACGCGGACCACGCGCAGCGTGTCGCCCACCGAGGCCGGTGAACGGTTGCTGCAGGCCATCGGCCACCGCTTCGACGAAATCGAGAGCGAACTGGAAGCACTCACCGCGCTGCGCGACAAGCCGGCGGGAACGGTGCGCATCACCTGCGGCGAACAGGTACTGCGGACCACCCTGTTGCCCAAGCTCACGCCGCTGCTGCACGACTATCCCGACATCGAGATCGAGTTCGACGTGAACTACGGCCTGCGCGACATCGTCGCCGATCGTTTCGACGCCGGCGTACGCCTGGGCGAAAGCATCGACCAGGACATGATCGCCGTGCCGATCGGACCACCGCTGCGCATGGCGGCCGCGGCGTCGCCTGCGTACCTTGCATCACGCACGACACCCACCAAGCCGGAAGACCTGCTCGGGCAGCGCTGCATCAACCTGCGGTTGCCGACCTACGGCGGCCTCTACGTGTGGGAGTTCGAGCGTCGCGGGCGGCCGCTGAACGTGCATGTCGAAGGACAGCTCACCTTCAACACGACGCCGCCGATCGTCCAGGCGGCACTGGCCGGCATGGGTATCGCGTTCCTGCCCGAAGACGAGTTCTCGCCGCATTTCGAACAGGGCAACCTGGTTCGCCTGCTCGAGGACTGGTGCCCGCCGTTCCCCGGTTACTACCTTTACTACCCGAGCCGTCGCCAGCCCTCGCCCGCCTTCAGCCTGGTGCTGGAAGCGCTGCGATCGCGGCCGTCGCGCTGAGGGCGCACCCATGAAAAGCAAAGCCCCGGTATCGACTCTGGGGTTGGCTGGCTTCCGCCCCATTCGTCGGGGCGGAAGCGCTTGCCTTGGGCGTGAATCGGCCCTGGGTCAGACCAGCAGACGATCGTTCTTGCGTGCGACCAGCTTGTACAGCGCCGGCATCAGCACAATGCCGATCACCAGCCGCGATAGCATGCCGGCCACGATCACCAGCGCGAACGGGCGTTGCGAGTCGGTACCGACGCCGGTCGCAATGGCGGCCGGCAACAGTCCAAGCGCGGCCACCAGCGCCGTCATCAGGATCGGGCGCAGACGCAGCACCGCCGCTTCGTGCGCGGCCTTTTCCATGTCCATGCCGCCCAGACGCAATTCGTTGACGCAGGAGATGTAGACCACGCCAGTGAGCACCGACACGCCGAACAGCACGATGAAGCCGATGCCCGACGACACCGAGAACGGCGTGCCTGTCGCCCACATCGCGAAGATCGCGCCCACCGGTGCCGACAGCAATACGCCGAGCACCGTGATCAACGGGAACTTGAAGTTGCCGTACAGCACGAACAGCAAGCCGAAGATCACGACCACCGTGAGCGGCAGGATCACCCGCATCTGCGCACGCGAGGCGGTGTATTCCTTGTACTCGCCGCCCCACTCCAGGCGATAGCCCGGTGGCAGCTTCACGTCCCTGGCCACCTGCGCGATCGCGTCGTCCACGGCGCTGGCCAGGTCACGCCCCTGCACCGCGTACTGCACGCCGATGTAACGCGAGTCGTTCTCGCGATAGATGAACGAGGCCCCGTTCTCGATCTTGATGCTGGCCAGTTCCTTCAGCGGAATTTCCTGACCGTCCGGCGTCGCCACCGGAATATTGCCGATCTCCAGCGAGTTGTTGCGGAACCGCTTCTGCAGACGCACCACCAGGTCGAACTGCTTTTCGCCCTGCACCACCTCGGTGGCCACGTCGCCGCCGATCGCGGCATTGATCAGGTTGTTGATGTCGTCGACGTTGAGGCCGTAACGGGCGATCTTCGCGCGGTCGATCTTGACTGCGAGATTGGGCTGGCCAAGTTCGTGCACCAGGGTGATGTCGGTGATGCCGCGCACCTTCTCCATCACCGCCTTGATCGCCTTGCCTTCCTTCTGCAGAACATTCAGGTCCGGGCCGTACAACTTCACCGCCAGCGCGCTCTTCAGGCCGGTCTCGGCTTCGTCCACCGCATCCTCGGCAGGCTGGCTGTAGTTGAACTGGATCCCCGGGAATTTCTGCGTGAGCTTGCTGTTGATCGCGTTGATCAGCGCCTGCTTGCTGCGATAGGCACCATGCCACTGCCCGTAGGGCTTGAGGCCGGTGAAGAACTCGTCGTTGAACAGGCCGGTGGAGTCGGTGCCGTCATCCGGGCGGCCCAGTTCCGAGGTCACCGTGGTGACCACCGGGAAGGAGCGCAGCACCTTGCGGATCTCCGGCGAGATTTCCGACGCCTTGTTGAACGAGATGGTGTAAGGCATGGTCGCGCGCACCCACAGCGCACCTTCATCCAGGTGCGGCATGAACTCGGCGCCGATGCCCTGCATCACCAGCAGGGCCAGTCCCAGCAGCACGGCCGACACCGCCGTGACGCCCCAGGGCATGCGCTGGGTACGGTCCAGCACACGCATGTACCCGTTCTTGAACTTCTCGTAGAGCGCGTTGCGACGTTCGCGCACGCCCTTGCGCATGAACACGCCGCACAGCACCGGCAGCAGGGTCAGCGTGACCACCAGCGAACCGATCAGCGCGAAGATCATGGTGTCGGCCATCGGCTTGAACAGCGTGCCGGACGGCCCGGTGAGGAAGTAGATCGGCAGGAAGCTGGCGACGATCACCGCCACGGCATACACCAGCGGGCGGTCGATTTCCGCCGCCGCGGTCAGGATCACTTCCTTGATGTCGTAGTCCGTTCCGCGACGGCTCGCCAGTTCGCGGAAGATGTTCTCGACCATGAAGATCGCGCCGTCGACCAGGATGCCGAAATCCACCGCGCCGATCGACAGCAGGTTGGCCGAGGCATTCTTGATATCCAGGCAGAGGAACGCGAACAGCAGCGCCAACGGCACGGTAACCGCCACGATCAGGCCGGCGCGCACGTCGTACAGGAAGAAGATCAGCACCACGATCACCAGCACCATGCCGATGGTGAGGTTGTGCATCACCACCGCCTTGGTCTGGTTGATCAGCGAGGTGAGGTCATAGAACGGATGGACCTTCACGTCCTTCGGCAGGATGTGGTCGTTCAGCTCCCGGGTCTTCGCCTCGACCCGCTTGAGCACGTCCTCGGTCTTGCTGCCGGTCAGCGCCAGGATCACGCCTTCCACGGCGTCGTTCTGGTTCATGTAACCGAACTCGCCGAGACGCGGCGCAATGCCGATATCCACCTTGGCGACATCCTTCAGCAGGATCGGCGTGCCTTTATGCACGGCCAGCACGGTATTGCGGATGTCGTCGAGCGTCTTGATGCGTCCCAGCCCGCGGACATAGATGAACTGCCCGCCCTGCTGGTAGAAGCCACCACCCGCATTGCTGTTGTTGGCGGCCAGCGCGGCATCGATCTGGCTGACGCTCAGCCCCAGTCCGGCGATCTTCACCGGGTTGAGTTCGACCTGGTACTGCATGTTGCCGCCGCCAAAGGCGGAGTCGTCGGCAACGCCGGGCACCGAACGGTACTGCGGCGCGACCACCCAGTCCTCCAGCGTTTTCAACGCCATCGGCGAACGGTCGGAACTCTGCAATACGTAGCGATAGACAAGGCCGGATGGCGGCGACATCGGCGACATCGACGGCGTCACTCCGGCTGGCAGCGTGATGCCTGGCAGACGGTTGTAGACGCGCTGGCGGGCGAAGTAGTTGCCGGTGCTGTTGGTGAACGTCAGGGTGACGTCGGACAAGCCGTACAGCGAGATCGAGCGCTTGGTGACCAGGCCCGGAATCGCATTCAGGCCAAGCTCCATCGGCACCGTGATCAGGCGCTCGACCTCTTCCGCCGAATGTCCCGGCCACTGCGCGATGACCTCCACCATTGGCGGCGACAGGTTGGGATACGCATCCATCGGCAGGACCTTGTAGGCCCATATGCCGGCTGCGGTGAGCGCGGCCGAAAGCAGCACGATCAACAGGCGCTGCTGCAACGCGAACGCCACGATGCGGTTGATCAGCGATGACCTTGGCGTCGATCCGGCCGGCGCCTGATCCGGAGGAAGCGGCGCGCTCATTGCGACTGCATGAAGTTGAGGAAGATGCTGCCGTCCACCACGACCTTTTCGCCGGCGTGGAGACCCTTGCTGATCACGTAACGGTTGCCGATGCGCGCGCCCAGGGTGATGGCATGACGGGCGTAGCTGCCGTCATGCTCGACCACGTAGACGAACGGCAGGTTTTCGTCGTCGCGCAGCACCGCCGTGACCGGAATCAGCAAGCCGCTGTAGGTCTGCTTCGACTGGATATTCGCCGTCACGTACATCTGCTTTTTCAGCAGGCCGTCGGGATTGTCGACGCGCACCCGCGCGTTCACCGAGCGCGTAGCCGGATCGACCACCGCGCCGACATTAGTGACGGTGCCGGCCACCGGCTTGTCGCCGTCGCCGGTGTCGATCGTCGCGGAATCGCCCTTCTGCACCCGGGTGATGTCATCGCCGAAGACCTCGGCCATTACCCACATGCGCGACGTATCGGCAATGGTGAAGCACGGCGAAGTGCCAGCGGCGAGCGTCTGCCCGGGGGCGATGGATTTGGCCACCACGGTGCCGGCTATCGGCGCGCGGATCACGCCCTCGCCGTCGGCGGCCGGCTTGCCGGCACGGACAGCGGCGATGGCCTGCGGATCCATGTGCAGCGCGAGCAGTGCCTGCAACGCGGACGCGCGGTCGGCGTCGGCGCTGGCGGCATCGGCCTGGGCACTGGCGTTCTCGCGTTGCGAGATGGCCTGGTGCGCGTAGAGGTCGCGGTCGTTGGCGGCCACGGCATCGGCCGCCTTCGCCGCCAGCACGGCCTTGCGATAGGCTCCGGCAGCGGCGGCGAAGTCGGGCGAAGCGACATCGGCCAGCGCCTGCCCCTTGGCGACATGCTGGCCCAGCGTCACCCGTACGTGGGTCACCGCGCCCGAAAACGGGGCCACGATGTCGGTCGCGCGGTTGTGGTCGAAATCGACCACCCCGGTGGTGGTCACCGTGGTGCGGTAGGTCGAGGGCTCGACCGTCGCGACATGGATGCTCTGCTGCTGTTCCTTGCTGAGCGTGACGTCATGCGGTGTGGTCGTTGTGCCCGCCGGGACCGGCTTGCCGGAACAACCGGCCAGGGTCGCCACCGCGAGCACCGTCATCGCCAGCGTCGCGAGCGACCCGCGCCGGCCGCGGGCCGCAGCCCCGCCCTGTCGTGTCGTGCCGTCACCGGAAGGAGTTGCCCCGAGGGAAAGATGGGCAAGGCGCGATCGCCTGCCGTGCGCTGCCACTGGACTCATAGGATTCGTCATGTTTATCGCTTGCCCAATGCCGAGTGGTGCCACCAGCCACCACCCAGCGCCTGATACAACGCCGCGGTATCCGCGAAACGGTTGGCTTGCGCCTGCACCAGCGCCATGCGTGCCTGCTGATACGACTGTTCCGCCGCCAGCAGCTCGAAGGTGCCGATGTAGCCGTGTCGCAACTGCAGCTGCGAAAGATCCAGCGTGGTCTTTGCCGCACGCTCGGCGGCTGCCGCAGCCTGCAGGCCACGGGCATCCTGGTCCAGCGCGACCAGCGTGTCGGCGACACTCTGGAAGGCCGTCAGCACGGTGCCGCGATATTGCTCGGCGGCCTCGACATACGCCGCTTTCGCCGCGCGTTCCTGATGCATCAGCTGACCGCCCTGGAAGATCGGTGCCGTCAGTGATGCGGCGACGCCCCAGAAGCCCGTACCCGAATTGAAGACCTTCGACATCGCCAGCGCCGTGCTGCCGACATCCGCGGACAGGGAGATGTTCGGGAAACGCTGGGCTTCGGCGATACCGATCGCCGCGCTGGCCGCATGCAGGTCGGCGCGGGCCTGGCGAATATCGGGACGCTGCGCGACCAGCTGCGACGGCAGGCTCAGCGGCAGATCGGCAGGCAGATGCAGGTCGTTCAGCGACAGCGCCGCGCCGGGCGACTGGCCCGGGAAATCACCCACCAGCACGGCCAGCGCGTGACGCGTCGCGGCCAGCTGCTTCACCAGTGCCGGCAGGCCAGCCTCGGTCTGTGCCAGCTGCGCCTGTTGGGCGGCCACGTCCAGCCGGCTAGCCGCGCCCTTCTCGAACCGCAGCTTCAGGATCGCGAGGCTTTTGCGGTCCAGTGCGACCAGTTTGCGGGTCTCCTGCACCTGCTCGCGCAGTGCGGCCTCCTGCACCGCGGTCACCACCACATTGGAGGTCAGCGTGGTCCATGCCGCGATCATCTGGAAGCGCGCCGACTGTTCCTGCGCCTTCAGCGACTCGTAGGTGCGACGATTCAGACCGAACAGATCAGGCGAATACGAAATCGTGAGCTGCGGCGTATACAGGTCGAAGCGGTATTCCTGCGGCACCACCGGGTAGTTCGGCATCGGCGCCAGGGTCACCGGCGCCTTCTGGCGGCTGGTGTCGAAGCCTGCCGAAACGCTCGGGAAGAACGCGCCACGCTGCGCCAGCACATCTTCGTGCGCCACCTTCAACGCGGCCTGCGCCGCCTTCAGGTCGTGGTTGTCTTTCAGCGCCTGATTGACCAGCGCGTCGAGCGCCTGGGAATGGAACAGCGTCCACCAGTCGCCGGAAATATCGGCACCCCGCGCGAAGCGCTGCGCGCTTCCGCCTGCCACGCCGGGCGTCGCCACCGGCGCTGCTGGTGCGTGCGCGGTGTAGCCGTTGAGCTCGGGCGCCGCCGGCGATTTGAAATTCGGTCCCACCGCACAACCCGCCAGTGCACACGTCAGCACGGCAGACGGGACGATACGCCGCAAGGCCATCGACAGCTGCGATTCAACACCCATGGGCAAACGGCTCTCTTCCACGCGGGCCAGCCGGAAGGCCGGTCCGAAGGGGTTCAACTTCGGGAGTGTCCTGCCGCTCCAGACCGCAGGGCATGGGGCAGCAGAGGACTGTAATGTTATATCGTTCTTGGCAAAGTACTGCCAAAGTCTAATATCCGTCAAATCGGACATATCCCATAGCGACCATGCATCCTGCGACGGCACGGCGACTGGCAGGCAAGCCCTGGACAACCACGGCCATCGCAATGTCGTGGTGGGGCCAACGCCCACCCCTGACTGCAAGAATCACTCGGCTAACACAAGCCATATTGCCGACCGACGTGACCGGTAAGATCCTGTCAGGGACTCCGGACGAACGACCAAAAGCGCCCCATATCACTCCCGACAGTCGCGTGGAACCGTCGAGTCTCCGCATACCGTTTGTGGCAGGTGTACTGACGGCGCAAGATTAGGCTGCACGGTTAGGCTGCATCGGCTAATGTAAGCCACGGAAACAGTTACAAGTTCGTTGAAGTCAGCGCGTAACGACGCGTGTTAGATGGAAGGATTACACTGCAGTTTGAAACCGAATTTAAGTTGGGCGTCATGAATCGATACTTCTCTTGTGCCTTGGCAGTTCTTTTGATTGCGGTGAGCACAGGGGTCTCTGCACACCAAAAAGTTGTCGACGAGGAACAGGTGTTTGCCTACGCAAATGCCGTGGCTTCTGGTAACCGGACAGCAGTCAGAACAGTGTTCTCACTCAATACCGACGGCGCTTCCGCTGAAGCTCAAGACATCGTGCTTGGCAAGCTAATCAAGGTGAATCCGAAAATGTTCCTTGAGGAATTGCAACGCAGCCAGTTCGCCGGATGCAAGCTTTGCATGCCAGGGCTGCTTGGAAACCTTGGATATGACTACGTAGATCATCCTGCAGCACAACTCCGCGAACTTCGTGCACGCAAGGCTGCGTTGCTCACCGTCCACAACAAACCCCTTTTGCAGCTACGCAACAAGTGCATTGCGGCTTTGGAGCAACAGATAAAGTTTTTTACAAACGCGTTGGGCGCCAGCAACAGTTCGGTGCGATGATGCCCAACAAGTCATTCAAGCGGACACGCTGACGCGCGCCGCTTAACTCAAGCGTTATACGCTATGAAGATTTTTACCACTGTCGTCATTTTTGCAGCCCTGCTTTTCACGCAGCAGTCACTTGCTGCCAAGTGCAAGGTGGTGACTGGTGTATTCCATGTATGGAATGGGTATCCGCCATCACTGCGCTTGAAAGATAAAAAATTGGGGACTGTCTACGGGAGCTACGAGAAAAGTCCGCTCCCCAAGGGCATGAGGCACGAAGTGATAGCTAACGGTCACGTAGCTGGTCAATTCTGCCTAAAGGTCGTTGGGCGCACCTCGGTGCCTACCCAGAAAGAACCCATAATCATTGTGCACGTCGTGTCCTATAGGCCTAAGCACGGCGCACATAACAATTCATCCAAGCGGACGCGCTGACGCACGCCGCTTAACTCCAGCGTTAGAGCGCCATGAAAATTACCGTGCTCTGCCTATTTCTCATCCTTACTACGACATCAGCTGTAGCAGCGGATTCATTTTCGGCAAGGGTACAAAATGCTAAACGCATCGAAAATTCTGCTGTGGGCAAGGCATACCAAACGACGCTTTGGGATCATATTGGGCATTATGGTGCAACCGTGATGACCGCATGCTTCAACAATTTTTCAAGCTCCGGAACCAAACCTTTTACGGTTGTCGCTAACATCTTGCCCAATCGCACTCTTTCGCAAGTTGAGGTGCGTCCTGAAACGAAAATAGCTCAATGTTTCATCAACGGCTTCAAGCATGCACCGTTTCCGGCACCTCCTGCATCTTTCGGGAAATCTGGCATACCAATTGAAATCGATATGAGCATTGAGCCTTAGCGCGTGTTCTCTAACAACTCGGCAAGAGACTTCCGATCAACCCCGGGCGCATGACGCTTTTGCCACGGGCTTTCGGGCCACTACAAATCAGAATGTTGTCTTTCGGTAGCACGTGGTGTGTGTCGATGCGATGCGGTTTCAACGGACGCCAGACTGCATTTCCGTAAACGGTCGTGTGGGGGCGATGCTGCCGACCCGGACCAGGGTATAAACCGCACCCGGCGACCTCATTCATTCATCGGACTGTCCGGCGTGCGGGGATCGGCCGCGACGCGAGGTGGACGTCCGGATGGGCTCTACCCCGAAATCAGGCGCTGATGGTCGATCTTGCCGGCTTGTATTCCTGACTTCCTACCTCACGCAGTCTTCCGCCGGTGCGGGGTTGAAGAAGATCTCCCGCACCTCGACCACGCCTGGAATGACCCTGGCGCCCTTGCGTACCCAGGCCAGTGCCTGGTCGATATTCTCGGTCTCGAGTATCGACAGTCCGCCCACGTACTCTTTCGTTTCCAGGTAGGGGCCGTCGGTCACGATGGCCTCGCCGTCGGCTTGCGAGCGCACGGTGACGGCTTTCGGGCTCAGCCCGCAGGCGAATCGCCTGACGCCGGCAGCGATCAATTCCCGGTTCAGTGCATGGATCGCCTGGATGGTCTGCTCGGTCATCTGCGAGGGATCGAAGTCGTCGGGAAGGTAGGTGGAGATGAGATATTGCGGCATGTGCGCCTCCAGGAGGACTGGACTGAGCTGGGTCGGACCGGTGTGCAGGGTCTGCCTTCACGACGAACGGCAGGGCTGTCGTTCGACATGCCCTGCCCCGGACCGGCAACATTCGGCCGGTGACTCAAGCCTGACGTTCGCGCCGCCGGGCGTCGATCGAATACGCGCCCGCACCGGACACGTACAGCAGCAACAGGCCGCCGATGATGCTGACGTTCTTGAAGAAGTTGATCTCGTTTTCATACCGGGCCATGCCGCTCATGCTCCAGTAATGGTGAGCGACGATCGCGGTGCCCAGGGTGTACAGCGCAAGCAGCAGCGCCAGCGGCCGGGTGGCCAGACCGATGAAGATCGCCAGCGGAACGAGGGTCTCCATGACGATGGCGACAACCGCCGCCAGCCCGGGCAGCGGTGCGCCGACCTGCATCATGTAATGCACCGTACTTGCGTAGTCGAGCTTCTGTACGCCGAAAACCAGGAACAGAAGCACCAGCAGGAAACGCCCCACCAACAACAGCCCATCATGCCCCTTCACCATGACACACCTCCTTCTACAGGTTGACGATCGAGAGTGCCCTGATTCGCCTGGCTGGCAAGCTCAGGACAACACGTTGTTGCATGGATGTAGCGGATCAGGAATGTCGGCTTCGCCGAGCAGTTCGAGCAGGCTGATCTCCACCGTACGGCACAGCGCGTCCAGCGGCAGGTCGTTGGGCAGAAGGTCGAACGGGTCCTCGATCTGTTCGCCGATCGCGTCCAGACCGAAGAACGTGTAGGCCATGACGCCCACGGCCAGCGGCGTCAGCCAGCCCAGCGGCCCGATCAGGCAGAACGGCAGCATGAAACAGTAGACATGCACGGTGCGGTGCAGAAGCAGGATGTAGGCGAACGGTATCGGGGTGTTCTTGATGCGCTCGCAGCCGCCCAGCACGTGCGAGAGCGTGTCGATTTCCCGGTCCATGGACGCCATCAGGATGCTGTCCACGCCAGCGGCCCGGGCCGCATCTGCGTAGGCGGTACCGACCATGCCCAGCACGGCATTGGGCCGGTTCTTCGACGCGGTGATGTCCGCCACCGCATCCGGCGACAGCCATCGCCGCACATCGGCATCGGCCGGCGTCCCGCGCAGCTCATGCCGCAGCACATGCGTGAACCCGATGATGTTTTTCACCAGCCAGGCCTGCTCGGCCGGTGCAAGCGTCGGCATGTACGAAAGGGTCTGGCGCGCCAGGTTGCGCGAGGCGATCACCAGTTCGCCCCACAGCGTGCGTGCCTCCCACCAACGTTGGTAGGCCACGTTGTTGCGGAAACCCAGGAAGATGGCCAGGGTCAGGCCCAGCAGGGTCAACGGTGCCGCATTCAGGGTGAAGTGAAGGGCCAGGCCACGCTTGTCGGCGACCACCACGGCAAGCGAAAGGAGCATGGTGTACAGCACGCGCGGCCAGATGACCGGGACAATGGAACCCTTGAGCGCGAACAGCAGCGTGAATACGGAATTCGGATTTCGGGGGCGTACGATCATGGAGCTGAGGTCGGCTCGGGCCTTGGCAAGGGCCATGCCTGTCGGCATGACCCGTAAGGATGAAGCCGGTCAGGCTTCGGGCGTCTCCATGACATGGGGCATCACGCGGACCGGAATGGACTTGGCCGCCGGCGTTCCGCTGATCTTGTCGAAATACGACAGCGGCAGCAACGGGTTCAGTTCCGGGTAGTAGCCAGCCACCGCTCCCGGCGGCAAAGGATAGTCGATCGCCGTCAGCCCTTCGACACGACGCGCGACACCGTCGTTGCTGATGGTCTCCACGTCGACGCGGTCGCCATCGCGCAGTCCGCGGGCTGCCCGGTCCTGCGCATTCATCAGCAGCACCATGCGGTCGTTGTAGATGCCGCGATAACGGTCGTTGTAGCTATAGATCGTGGTGTTGAACTGGTCGTGCGAGCGGATGGTCGCCAGCCGCAGCATGTCCGGGTCACTGACCCGATCGTTGGCGTCCAGTCCCGGAAACACCAGGAAATTGGCCTTGCCGTTCGGTGTCGGCCAGACGCGGCGCCGCGGTGGCACATCCAGGGTGAAACCCTTGGGGTTCTGGATCTTCTCCGTGAAGCTGCTGTAGATCGCCGGATAGATGACCGAGATCCGGTCGCGGATCAGGGCGTAGTCGTGCATGTAATCGCGCCACGCGACCTTGCTGTCGGGCAGCGTCGCAAGCGCCATGCGGCAGACGATCTCGACTTCGGGAAGCACCTGCGCACTGACCGGTTCCAGCACCCCGCGCGATGCGGAGACATTCGACATCGAATCCTCGATGGTGACGAACTGCTCGCCCAGCGGCGTCCGTATGGTCTCGGAGCGCGAGACGACAGGCAGGATCAGCGCATCGCGGCCATGCACGATGTGACCGCGGTTCAACTTGGTGGCGATGCCCACCGTCAGGTCGAGATTTCGCATCGCGGCATACGAGCGTTCGGTATCGGGAACGGCGCGCACGAAATTGCCGCCCATGCCGATGAACACCCGCGCCTCGCCACGCATCATGGCTTCGACCGCCTCAATGGTGTGGTGCCCGTTCGCACGCGGAGGCTCGAAGCCGAAGACATCGCGCACGCGATCCAGGTATTCGCGTGGCGGCTGCTCGTCGATGCCGACGGTGCGGTCGCCCTGCACGTTCGAGTGGCCACGAATCGGCGCGATGCCGGCACCGGGCTTGCCGAAATTGCCCTTGAGCAGCAGTACGTTCACCACCTGCTGCAGCAGCCGCGAACCCTGCTGGTGCTGGGTAAGACCCATGCCGTAGCAGATCATGGTGGCGCTGGAACGGATGTAGATATCGGCGACCCGCCGGATCTGCGCCTCGTCCACGCCGGACATCTCCACGATGTCGCTCCAGCTCTGGGCCAGCACCTCCTCGCGGACCGCGTCCAGCCCGACGGTGTGCTCGCGGATGAAATCGTGGTCCAGGATCTTCTCGCCGGCGGCCTCGCGCTCGAACATCACCTTCATCATGCCCTTGAGCAGGGCCAGATCGCCGCCGATGCGGATGTGCACGAATTCGCTGGTGATCGGTGTCGAGCCGAAGGTCGCCATCTGCACGACATCCTGGGGCTCGGTAAAGCGGATCAGTGCCCGCTCCGGCATCGGGTTGATGGCCACGATCGGGATGCCACGCCGACGGGCCTCGACCAGGTTGGTCATCATCCGCGGCGAATTGGTGCCGGTGTTCTGGCCGATGATGAACAGCGCCTGGGCATGATCGAAGTCCGCCATCACCACCGTGCCCTTGCCGACGCCGATGGAAGGCGGCAGGCCACGGCTGGTCGGCTCGTGGCACATGTTCGAGCAGTCCGGAAAATTATTGGTGCCGAACTCGCGCACGAATATCGAATACAGGAACGCCGCCTCGTTGGCGGTGCGGCCCGAGGTGTAGAACTCGGCCTGGTCCGGGCTGTCCAGCCCACGCAGGTGACGGCCTATCAGCTCGAATGCCGCGTCCCATTCGCACGGCACGTAATGGTCGGTTGCCGCGTCGTAGCGCATCGGCTCGGTCAGCCGCCCCTGCATTTCCAGCCAGTGGTCCGACTGCTGCATTAACTCGGATACCGAATGCGCGGCGAAGAACTCGCGCGTCACGCGACGCTTGGTCGCCTCGAAGGCCAGCGCCTTGGCGCCGTTCTCACAGAACTCCAGGGTCTTCCTGCAATCCGGGTCCGGGAAGGCGCAGCTGGGACATTTGAAGCCCCCAGGCTGATTCATCGACAGCAGCGCGCGCGATCCGCTGGTGACGACGCTCTGCTGCAGCAGCACCTTGGCGGTTGCGGCGGCAGCACCCCAGCCGCCGGCCGGGTGCCTGTAGGGTTTGTACGGAAGCTTTTCCTCAGCCATGACGCATACCTCGACGCAGGATTGATGTCCATTTCAGCGGTGATGTCTAACCGGCAATGCCCTTGAAGGCCACCTGCAGGCTGGCCACGATCATTTCCATGGCGATCGCGGCGAGGATCATGCCCATCAGGCGCTTGGTGATCGCGGTGACCCGGGACGAAAGATGTCGTCCGATCAACGGTGCCATGAACAAGGCCATGGCCAGCACCACCAGGAACACCGCGACCCCCAGGATCAGCCCCGGAACCAGGCCATTGGCCATGGCGTTCTGCCCGAATACGATCAGTGTGGCGATGGTGCCCGGACCGACCAGCAACGGTATCGTCAAGGGGTAGATCGCCACGTCCTGGGCATCGGCCATCTCTTTCGTACCGGGTTGATGCTGCGCACTCGACGAGCCATGCAGCATGTCCAGTGCAATCAGCAATACAAGCAGTCCGCCGGCAAGACGGAAGTCATTGATGGTGAGGCCGAACACGCGAAGGATGAGATCGCCCACGGTCATCGAAACGATGCAGCCCACCGTCACACCGGTCATCGTGACGAGGGCGATACGACGCTTCTGACTATCGCTGGCCCCCTCCGTAAGCGACAGAAACACCGGAATGTTCGCGATCGGATTCATGATGGCGAACAGTGCCGCGAACACCTTCATTGCAAACGGAAAATCTACACTCATCTAGCTAGTCCTCGTTTAGCTGAATCTGGCTTCCTGCATCCTTTCCGTCCGACCCGGGTTTCGTTGCTGCTCGCGCGGACGATCATCAGCGTGCTCGATCAGGCGCAATCACCGCACGCCCAGCCCGCTTGTTGATCATCGCCGCATCCCCTTCCCCACATCGGCTGGTTCTACCTTCCTCTCATGCCCGTAAAAAAGCAGTGATCACCACCCATATCGACAGGCCTGTACGGCATGGCAGGTGCGAATAACGCCGGATGGCGCTGTCCGCTCAACGCGGGCGATCATCGGCGCCAGGTGCCTGGTTCATCGTGCGCGGCCCTTGACCTGGCATGACCCGGGCGTGCCGGTCGCGACGAGCCAGCGCGCGTGCGCCCAGCGCATCCAGAATCGAGCTGTTACCGAACAGGGCCGGCACCAGCATCGCCGCCGAACACGCCACGATCATCGGCAGCAGCAGGGTCGCGTCGTTGGTCATTTCCGTGACCAGCACGATGCCTGTGAGCGGCGCACGCAGAATGCCGGCAAACAAGGCCGCCATGCCGACCAGGGCAAATGCCTCGGGCTGTATGGCCAGTGCAGGCAGCAACAGTGCAAACAGCTTCCCGAACCACACCCCCAGCTCGGCCCCGAGCACCAGGAACGGCGCAAGCAGGCCACCGGGAGCGCCGGAAGACACCGAGCAGGCGATCAGCAGCAGCCGGAACAGGAAGATCAGCGGAATCACGGCCAGCCCGCCCATGCCGTCCAGCGCCTGCTGGGCAACTGCGTCGCCACCGCCAACCATGCCCGGCGCAAACCACGCGATGGACCCCACCGCCGCACCCACGATGGCGGCACGAAGCTCGACCGGCAAGCCGCCCAGCCGGTCGGTGATGCCAAGGCCGGCAAGCACGGTCCGGTTGTAGAGCATGCCGGCGAACCCGGCCGCCACGCCCAGCAACAGGTACAGCGGCTCCTGCACGACGCCCGGTGACAACAAGGCGTGCACCCGGTCGTCCGGCGTATTGCCAAGCAAGGCCCTGGCAACCCAGATCGCCACCGCCGATGCGGCCAGCGAAACCATCGCCATGCGCGCCTCGAAGCGCCTCACCAGCCGCTCCAGAACGAACAAGGCACCTGCGATGGGCGCGTTGAAGGCTGTTGCCAACCCGGCGCCTGCACCGGCGGCCAGCAGGGCCCTGCAATCGGCCCAACTACGTCGGAAAAGCCTGCCCAGGTGATACGCGATACTCGCGCCCATCTGCACGCTGGGACCTTCCCGCCCCAGGGCCAGCCCGGAGCCGATCGCCAGCGTGCCCGCCACGAACTTCACCGGGATCACGCGCAGCGGAGCGGGCTCCACCTGTTCGCGCAGGACCGCTTCGACGCGGGGAATGCCGCTTCCCGCGGCCGACGGCGCTATGCGTTTGGCAAGCCACGCCGCAATAGCCGTCGCCATCGCAGCCAATGCAACCAGCAGCACGAAGCCACCCACGCCGGAGTGTCCGAGGTGGGCGATCAACGCATCTCGAAACTGGTTTGCCCGGGCCAGTACCCACCGGAACAGCGCACCGATCACCCCCGCACCGAGTCCGGCCAGTGGCGCCAACAGGCCAAGCAGCAGCAGGCTCCCGGCCGTCCCAGTCGCACCCTCATCGGCATCATGAACCTGGTCGGTCCGACTCATCGACACTCCCCACCCCGGGCGGCAATCGCTGGACCGTTCCATCGTAGTCGCATCATTCGCACCTAGCCTAGACGGGTGAGGCTTTCAGGTACGAGCACGGTTGAAATTCGGACTTACCCAAATAACCCAAGGCGGTTTCTATGATCAAGTGCACCACCCCACGACAAGGTGATGCATGGGTCAGCACTATGTGTCGACTCCCCGTAATCTTGATCCAGGCATAACTGGAGGTCTCCGGGCAAACTAGCCCCAAGGAGACCGAAGATGCGCAAGAGCAAGTTCACCGAAAGTCAGATCGTCGCGACGCTGAAGCAGGTCGAAGGCGGTCGGCAGGTCAAAGATGTGTGCCGCGAGTTGGGCATATCGGACGCCACGTACTACGTGTGGAAGTCCAAGTATGGCGGGATGGAAGCGTCCGACATACAGCGGCTGCGCGACGTCGAGGCGGAGCACGCCAAGCTCAAGCGGATGTATGCCGAGCTGGCGATGGAGAACCACGCGCTGAAGGATCTGATTGCAAAAAAGTTGTAGACCCGGCGCACAAGCGCCCGCTGCTGACGTGGTTGATGAATCACTACGGCTGGAGCGAGCGCCGGGCTTGTTCGGCGATGGGCTTGTCGCGATCAACGGCGCGTTACCGCCGCCGACCGGATCGGGACGAGGAAGTGATTGCGCTGCTCGCTGAACTGGCGGAACGGTTTCCAGAGCGTGGCTTCGGCAAGCTGTTTCAGCTGATTCGACGCTGCGGCCTGGTGCGAAACCACAAGAGGGTGTGGCGCGTGTATTGCCGGATGCAACTCAATCGCCGCCGACGCGGCAAGAAGCGTGTACCGAACCGGCATCCGATGCCCTTGGCGGCTGGCGAGCAGATCAACGCTAGTTGGTCGATCGACTTCATGTCCGACGCCCTGTGGGATGGGCAGCGCTTCCGGACGTTCAACGTGATTGACGACTTCAGTCGCGAAGCACTGGCCATCGAGGTCGACCTCAACCTGCCCGCCACGCGTGTCATCCGCACGCTGGAGCGGATTGCGGCCTGGCGCGGCTATCCGGCCAAGCTTCGCCTGGACAACGGGCCGGAATTCATCGCACTGGCGCTGGCCGAATGGGCCGAGCGCAAAGGCATCACTCTGGACTTCATCGAGCCCGGCAGGCCCATGCAAAACGGCTTCATCGAGCGTTTCAACGGCAGCTTCCGCCGTGGCGTGCTCGACATGTACATCTTCCGCACGCTCACCGAAGTACGTGAGCACGCGGAACGGTGGCTGGCCGACTACAACAACGAGATTCCCCACGACAGCCTCGACGGGCTCACGCCCGTCGAATTCCGACTTCAGAACGACCCGGCAACCTCTAATTTAGCTTGGCACTGATTTACGGGGAGTCGACATATGGACATCTGAGCGCCGAAGAACGGGGCGCGATCATGGTCGGCAAGGCTCGGGGGGAGAGTGCCCGGCAGCTCGCCCTGATGCTGGGTCGCTCACCCAGCACGATTTCGCGGGAGCTGGCTCGCAATGGTCACCAGGAACCGTCCGTCCTGCCTCGGATGGGTCGGCCAAGGTTGAGCTACGACGCCAGTCGAGCCGGCCAACGCGCCCGGCGCCTGGCACGTAAGCCGCGGCGCGAGCGCAAATTGCGGCGGGACGGTCAGCTGTGGTGCCTCGTGCGCCGCTTGCTGGGCAAGGGCTGGTCACCTCAACAGGTGAGTCGCACACTGCGGCGTCATCACCCGGATGAGCGAGCCAAGCACGTGTCGCACGAGACGATCTACACCGCGATCTATGCCGCGCCACGCGGCGAACTGCGGCGGGGCCTGGTCGCACTTCTGCGGCAGCACAAATGTGCGCGTCGGCCGCGTGGTCAGGGTGCGAACCGGCGCGGCCGGATGCACGACTTGCCGAGCATTCATGATCGTCCACTCGAAGCCAATGAACGGCTGTTGCCCGGCCACTGGGAAGGCGACTTCATCAAAGGCGCCCGTAACCGATCCTCGGTGGGCGTACTGGTGGATCGTCGGACACGTTTCCTGAAGCTGGTGAGGATGGAGGGGTGTTTGGCGGAGGATGCGCTGAAAGGCTTCAGCCGCGCATTCCGGCCGCTGCCACCGGAACTGCGCCAGACGCTGACTTACGATCAGGGCAAGGAAATGGCGCTCTACCGGACGCTATCGGAGCGCACTGGATTAGCGATCTACTTCGCCGACCCACGTAGCCCTTGGCAACGCGGCATCTGCGAGAACACCAATGGCCTGCTGCGCCAATACCTGCCTAAAGGTACGGACTTGTCGGTCTACAGCCAGAAGCAGCTCGACGCGATCGCCCGACGCATGAACCTCCGGCCACGTGCCACTCTCGATTACCACTGCCCTGCAGAAATGTTCATCCGTGCCATGGGCAGAGATGATCTGGCCGATGCCATCGATGGTGCACTTCTAGATTGACACCGCCCAAATAAGAACGTGCCTGTAGCTGCGTTACTTTCCAGATGCGACGCTACGCGCACGTCGCTCGGGCTCCAGACCCTCGCTCCGGCCGGCGATAGGCAGTGCAAATTGCGCGGCTTCCACCAGCGAGGTCGCCACCGCATCGACCTGCAGGCCCGTCCAGAAATCACCCGCCGGCCCACTCAGCGGTTCGGCCACATCGAGCACGACGATGCGGGCGCGGGACATGCGTCGACGTAACATTGCGGCCAGCGCGCCCATGCCCTCGCGTTGTGCTTCCGGTTCCGTGCTCACCAGGAAGATCATGGCGACCGCGTCGAGCGTCAGGTCGGCATGCGATTCGGCATCGAAGCGCTGGAAGTCGTCCGGAACCAGATGACGCGCATCGATCTGCAGGCCGCGCAGGACGCGTGTCAGCAGCTCCGTGGCCAGGTCGTCGTAGGGCGTGCCCATGCCCACGCAGAGCACGATCGAACAGGCCGGTACGGCCAGCGGTCCCTGCCAGCGACCCCGTTCGTCTTCCCGTTGCTGACGTAGCCTCCGGCCGATGCTCGCTTCGGCAAGGACGCCGGCATGACGCCTGCGCCATGGGCGTGCGCGCCCTTCGCCGTTCAGGGTCTGGATCACCGTGACGATGGTCTCGCGCAGGGTCCGCAGCTGCTCGGGGCGGATGGTGCCCAGTTGCAGGTCCATCCGTCCGAACTTGAGCGCCGGCAGCACGATGCTGTCGCAATAGGCGCCGAAGCTCTTGCGTTTCAGGTAGCGCCGCGCCTCCTCCAGGATTTCCTGGGCATCGCCGGACAGGGCGCGCTGGTACAGCCGCTGCGGCAAGGTCAATGCGGGTGCGTCACCCAGCAGGATGGTCAGCTGGCCCAGCGCCTTCACATGCCGGCCGGCCACCATCAGGCACAGGGTCAGCGGCGTGGACATGACCAGCCCTACCGGCCCCCACAACCAGCTCCAGAAAATCGCCGAGACGACTACGGCCAGCGGCGACAACCCGGTGGCGTGCCCGTACAGCAGCGGCTCGACCACCTGCGACACGATCACTTCCACGGCACCGAACAGGATCGCGCTCATCACCACCAGCGACCATCCCGGCCCCACGGCGGCGGCAAACAGCATGGTCAATGCGGCGACCAGCCAGATGCCGACATACGGTACGAACCGGAAGATCGCTGCCAACGCGCCCCATAGCAGTGCGTTGGGCAGGCCGATCAGCCAGAGGCCGACGCCGATGGCCACGCCCACACCGGCATTGACCGAAAACGTCGAGATGAAAAAGCGCGACAAGCGTGCCGCCGCATCGTTGATGGCCATGGTCGAGGTGCGCAGGTCGACGCCACCCGCCAGCCGTATGAAGCGGTCGCGCAACGACTCCTGTTCCAGCAGCACGAACGCCAGCACCACCAGCACGATACCGGTGGTCTGCAGCGGCATCCAGGCCGCAGATATCAGCCGCGACAGCACGCCGAACGAGGTCGAGCCCCGTTCGGGCGCCGCGGTTGGCGGCGGCGTCACCGGAACCGGCATGCCCGTTATTTCGGGCGATACCGGCGCTGGCGCGGCACCGTGCGCGGCCGGCTCGATGACCTGCCCCAGCTCGCTCTGGATGTCCGCGAAACGGTCCACCGTCAGGCTGCGCAGGGTCCGCATCTTGCTGTGGATGGTGGACTGATACTGCGGCAGGCTGCGACCCAGCTGGGTGACCTGCGAGCCCAGTACCAGCGCCATGCTGGTGATGATGGCCAGCGTGGCCAGCATCACCAGCAACACGGACACGCCATGCCCCAGCCCCACCCGCAGGCACACGCGCACGCAAGGGCTGAGCAAGGCGCCAAGAAACAGCGCAAGCACCACCGGCACCAGCACTTCGCGCCCGAAATACAGCAACGCCACCAGGGCTGCCGTCGCAACGATGCCCGACGCCTGCAGCCTGGGTGGCGCTGTGTCGCTCGTCGACATCGTTGACCTCTGCTGTTTGGGCCGGATGCCTGCAGTCTAGTGGTCACCCGACACATTTGCCGCATGCGGTGTCACAGGCATCACGACAGGCCTGCCTGCCGCATGTTGCGGATGGACAAGCCCACGCCTGGAAGAGGATAGTGACCAGCGTTTCACGCAACCCGACAGCTACGCGCATCGCCCCCGGCCATGCCTGTATCGGTCGGAATGCAGTACCCGGCAAGGCGTCGATCGCGATGGACCGGTGTACGCCTGCCGCACATGTACGAGGCAACCGATGGCTGACAAAGAGATTCCCGGCATTCGCCCCTACGACCAGCCCGCAGGCGGCTGGGGCGCCTTGCGAGCCACGGCCAAGGCGGTTTTCGAACAGATGAACACCGCGGAAGCGGCCGTTACCCTGTTCAGGACCAACAAGCCCTACGCCATGCGCGCCAAGCGGCCGGAAGGGTTCGACTGCCCGGGTTGCGCCTGGCCCGACAAGCAGCACACCTCGACCTTCCAGTTCTGCGAGAACGGCGCCAAGGCGGTGACCTGGGAGGCTACCCGGAAGCGGGTCACGCCGGACTTCTTCGCCGTGCATACGGTCACCGAGCTGCTGGGCTGGAATGACCACCAGCTGGAAGACGAAGGACGCCTCACCCACCCGCTGGCCTACAACGCCGAAAAGGACATCTACGAGGCGGTCGACTGGGACGTCGCGGTCGAGCGTATCGGCGAGATCCTGCGCAGCCAGGCGGATCCGAACACGGTCGAGTTCTATACCTCGGGACGAGCCTCCAACGAGGCGGCCTTCCTGTACCAGCTGTTCGCCCGGGAATACGGCACCAACAACTTTCCCGACTGCTCGAACATGTGCCACGAAGCCACCAGCGTGGGCCTGCCGCAATCCATCGGCATCGGCAAGGGCACGGTCGCGCTGGACGACTTCGACCACTGCGAACTGGTCATCGCGATCGGGCACAACCCCGGGACCAACCATCCGCGGATGATGGGCACGCTGCACGAAGTGGCCCACCGCGGGGTCCCCATCATCGTGCTGAACCCGCTGAAGGAGCGCGCGCTCGAGCGCTTCGCCGACCCGCAAAGCCCGGTGGAAATGGCCACCCTGAGCGCGACGCCGATCGCGTCCACCTACCTGCAGGTCAAGGTGGGCGGCGATGCGGCGGCACTCAAGGGCATCATGAAGTCGCTGCTGGAAATGGACGATGCCAGCGCGCAGGAAAGCCCCGTGCTGGATCGTGCGTTCATCGCCGCACATACCGAGGGTTTCGATGCGCTGGCCGCGGACCTGCGCGCAACCCGCTGGGACGACATCGAGGCCGCGTCCGGTCTTCCCGCGCAGGCGCTGCAGGATGTCGCCGCGGCCTACGCCAGCTCGAACGCCACCATCGTCACCTATGGCATGGGCCTGACCCAGCATCACCAAGGCACGCAGAACGTGCAGCAGGTGGCCAACCTGCTGCTGTTGCGCGGCAACTTCGGCAAACCGGGTGCGGGCATCTGCCCGTTGCGCGGTCATTCCAACGTGCAGGGCGACCGCACGGTCGGCATTACCGAGAAACCGGGCGCCGTGATGCTCCAGCGCATCGAGCAGACCTTCGGCTTCAAGCCGCCGGGCGCCCATGGCCATGATGCCGTCGCCGCCATGCAGGCGATCAGCGAGGGGCGCTCGAAGGTTCTGATCTGCCTGGGCGGCAACCTGGCCGTGGCCATGCCCGACCCGCAGCGGTGCTTCGACGGCGTGCGCAAGCTCGAACTCTCGGTGCATATCGCGACCAAGCTCAACCGCTCCCACCTGCTGACCTGCAAGAACACGTTCATCCTGCCCTGTCTCGGCCGTACCGAGCGCGACCTGCAGGCCAGCGGTCCCCAGGCGGTGACGGTGGAAGACTCGATGTCGATGGTGCACGCATCGCTGGGCAAACTGCCGCCGGCGTCGCCGCAGCTGCGCTCGGAACCGGCGATCATCGCCGGCATGGCCGCCGCCACCCTGCCCGACAGCAAGGTGCCGTGGATGACCTTCATCACTGATTACGACATCATCCGCAATGCCATCGAGGCGGTCTTTCCGGATTTCGCCCGCTACAACGAGCGGATCCTGACACCGGGCGGGTTCCGCTTGCCGCTGCCGCCGACCGAGCGGGTCTGGAACACGCCGTCGGGCAAGGCGCAGTTCCTGCGCATGAAAGGGCTGCACGAAGACCCCGCTCCGGCGGACCCGGCGATCCTGACCCTCACCACGGTGCGCAGCCACGACCAGTACAACACCACCATCTACGGCTTCGACGACCGCTACCGTGGCGTCTTCGGCCGGCGCGACGTGGTGTTCATGAATGCGCACGACCTGGCCGAACGCGGTATCGAGCCCGGCGACCAGATTCGCGTCGAGACAGCCATCGGCCAGGGGCCGGAGCGCCAGCTGGTCAACGTCATCGCCGTCGCCTACGACATCGCCAGGGGCTCGGTGGCTACCTACTATCCCGAAGGCAACTGCCTGGTGCCGCTGGACTACAACGACCAGGCCAGCGGCACGCCGTCGTACAAATCGATTCCCGTGCGCATCGTCCGTGCGCAGGCACGATGACCGGGCCGGCGCGCAAACCGGTAGCCGCATGAACAGCCCATCCGAAGCAGCCGTCCCGACTGCAACCGCTGCCGCCACAGACGCCGGGGCGACGTCCTCCGGATACACGCGACGGCGTATCCAGCGCTGGCGTCAGGGACGCCGCGAGCAGGTGCAGGACGATGTCGCCGAGGAAATGCCCATCGACATGCGCTACAACGGCGTGTCCTTCGCGGTGATGATGGCGACACCGCACGACCTGGACGACTTCGCGCTGGGCTTCTCGCTGAGCGAACGGCTGATCACCGAGCCGGCGCAGCTGCTGTCGTGCGAGCTGCACGAACGGCTCGAGGGCATCCAGCTCGCCATGACGGTGTCGCCCGAAGCCTCGGCAGCGCAGCTCGACGGCAAACCGGAACGCTTGCTGCCCGGTCGCGGCAGCTGCGGCATCTGCGGCACGCGCGAACTGGAGGCGGCAGTGCGCCAGCCCGAGCACATCCGGCACGCAGCATCATTCCGTGCCGGTGCACTGGCACGGGCGCTGGAACAGCTGCCGTCCCTGCAGACGATGAACGCCGCGACCGGGGCGGTGCACGCCGCCGCCTGGGCCGATGCGGAAGGCCGGGTGATGCTGGTGCGCGAGGACGTCGGTCGCCACAACGCGCTCGACAAGCTGATCGGCGCCCTGGCGCGCATCGGCATGGCGGCGGATGCGGGCATGCTGCTGCTGACCAGCCGGGCCAGCTACGAAATGGTCACCAAGGCCGCCCATGCCGGCATCGGATTCATGGCCGCGATTTCGGCGCCCACGGCGCTGGCGATCGAACTGGCGAACAGTGCTGGCGTCTGCCTGATCGGCTTTGCCAGGCCCGGCGGCCACAATGTCTACACCCACCCCGAGCGACTGCTCGCCGACTGACGCAACCCCCTGCTCGCTCCGGCCCGGTCGCGACCGCTGCGTTCAAGGCGTCGCTGACCGATCGCTGCGACGCTGCCGCACGCTGTCGCGCACGTCCACGTCGAACAGCACGTCGAGCGCCCCACCACCCGGCGTATCCAGTGCGAACGTCAGGCCATCGCGGCTTGGCAGCCGCGCGGCCAGCGCGCGTACGTCCGCTTCGACCAATGTCAGGCACCAGCCGTCGTCGTCCAGCCGCTGCCAGCTGGCCTGCACGGCCAGCATCAGCCGCTGGTGTTGCTTACGGCCATCCGGCCAGCGGGTGGCATTTTCCAGGCGGTCGCCGGCCAGCAGGACCGCCAGCTCGGCCTCGTCGATGCGCAGACGCAACGTCTGCCCATGCAGTTGCACTCTCATCGGGTCACCTCGTTCCAGCTCGCCTCGGTATTGCAGTCCAGCAGCTGCGCGGCTTCGCTGTCGTCGAGCGGCAGCTCGACCGCGTCCATCGCCCGTTGCAGCGCACGCAGCGAACGCTGGGCTGGTTCGGCCTGATCGAGCAAGGCGGCGAGCTGCTCGCGACTGGTCGCGTCGAGCCTCAACCGCATCGGCATGACGTGGCCGGCATAACGCAGGCAACGTGCCTGTGCGTGCGCCAGCCGCAGCCGTCGCAGCAGGTCGGGACCGAGCAGCGGCATGTCCACCGGAATCACCAGCAGGTCCGCGTCGCCCGACACCGCCCCTGCCACGCTGACGAGTCCGCCCAGCGGGCCAAGTCCGGCTTGCATGTCGGCGACACTGCCATAGTCGGGGCGGTCACCGCTGATCTGCCAGGCATCCACGCCACAACGGCGCAGCACGTCGATCTGGCGATCGAGCAGCGGACGGCCCTGCCAAGCCAGCATCGCCTTGTCGCGCCCCATCCGGGTGGACCGGCCACCGGCCAGCACGACCCCGATGCACGGCAGGCGGGCATCCGCCAGCGACATGGCGGTGGCCTGCCGGTCGGGCATTTCAGCCACCGCTGACCGGCGGCAGCACGGCCAGCTCCACGCCTTCGGTCAGCGTGCGGTGGTTGTGCAGGATCTCTTCCGCGCTGGCGAAGGCGGAGCAACGCACCAGCCCGGGTGAAACCGCCGGCGCATGTGTGGCCAGATGGGCGACCAGCAACTCGCGCAGCTCAGCGATGCGGGTACCGTCCGGCACCTCCAGTTCCACATGGCCGCGGGCATCGGCCTCGCGCAACGCGCCATACAATGCGATACGGACTTTCATGCCACGCTCCCGTCGATGCGCGGGCTTTCAAGGTGGCCCAGACCCCATACGTCCACCAGGCTACCTGCCGGCAGCGCCTGCGCCTCCTGCGGTACCACGATCCACGCATTGGCCTCGGCCAGCGGGCGGATGCGGTAGGACTCCTGTCCGGACAGCACATGTGCGGCCAGACGCCCCTGCCCGTCCAGCACCACGCGGGCCTTGAGATGGAAACGCAGATGCGGCTTCTTGCTGAAGTCCGCCGCCAACGGCACGCGCCAGGCTGTTTCGCCGGGCAGGCCGAGCATGGCCCGGATCGCCGGTTCGACGAAAAAGCGCAGCCCCACTGCCACCGAAATCGGATTGCCGGGCAGACCGAAGAACAAGGTGCCATCGGGCAGGCGTGCAAACAGCAGTGGCTTGCCGGGACGGATCGCCAACTTGTGGAAGACCACCTCCGCGCCCAGCCGCTGCAGTGCCTGCGGCACGAAGTCGTAGCGCCCCATCGACACCGCACCCGTGGACACCACCACGGTGGCACCGGCATGGCGCGCCCGCGCGAAGGCATCGAGGAAAGCGTCCACCTCATCGCCCACCGTTTCTCGGTGCACCAGATCGGCACCGGCACGCGGCAGGCGCTCGGCCAGGAATGGACCGTTGGAGTTGCGGATCTGGCCGGAGGCCAGCGGCAACGCCGGATCGTCCACCAGCTCGCGACCGGTGCACAGCACCGCCACGCGCGGGCGTTCCACCACCGGCACGCTGGCCACGCCCAATGCGGCAAGCAGCATCAGGTGCTGCGGCGCCAGCACCGTGCCGGCCGCAAGCACGGCTTCGCCGGCCGGCACGTCGGAACCGGCCGTGCGCACATTCGCACCGGTGGCCACCTCGGCCAGCAGACGTACCCGTGCAGGCGCATCGAGCCGCTCGGTCTGCTCGACGGGAATCACCCGATCGAGGCCTTCCGGCACACGCGCACCGGTCATGATCTCCCAGGCCCCATCGGTGGCCCGCGTAGCACCATCGCCCGCGGCCTGCTCGCCTTCGACGGGCCATTCGCTGCCGGCGACCAATGCTTCCGCACCGCCGCCCAGCGCATAGCCGTCCATCGCCGAATTGTCGAACGGCGGCAGTGCCGCCGGCGCCCGGACCGGGGCAGCGAGCACCCGGCCAGCCGCATCGTCCAGCGCAACATTCCCGCCCGGCAGCGGCACGCAGGCCGACACGATCAGGCGCAGGGCCTCGGCCGGATCGAGCAGGTCATGACTCATGCGTGACCCCCACCCGCCACCATCGCCAACGCATGCGCGAGCACCGGGGCGAGGATATCCATGCCCTGGGCCACCGCTTTCGCGCTGCCGGGCAAGGCGATCACCAGCATCCGACCAAGCAGCACCGCATCGGCGCGGCTCAGCCAGGCCAGCGGAGTGTGCTGGCTGCTCTGGCTGCGGAACATTTCCGCCAGCCCCGGCACCCGACGATCGGCGACCTGTGCCAGCGCCTCGGGCGTCACGTCGCGTGGCCCCAGCCCGGTACCGCCGGTACACAGCACCAGCGACACGCCGGCAGCCGCCAGTTCGCGCAGGTGCCCGGACAGCGCACCTGCGTCGTCGGCACGTACCTCGGCCGGCCCGATCTCGGCGCCGAGCGCATGCAGACGTTCGACCAGCAGCGGGCCGGAGATGTCCTCGTAGTCACCGCGGTGCGCACGGTCGCTGAGCGTGATCACAGCCGCGGACACACCGTCCAGCCGTGCCACGGCCTGCGGGCGGTAATGCGCTTTCTCGGCATCGCTGAGGCCATCGGGGTGGAACCACAAACCTTTCTTGCCGCCTTCCTTGAACAACAGGCGCACGCCACCGATGGCCAGTGCCGGCTGCACCGGTTTGGTCAGGTCGTAGAGCGTTAGCAGGGCCGCGTTGACCCCGGCCAGCGCTTCCATCTCCACCCCGGTACGGGCACAGGTGGCCACTTCGCAGTAGACCCGGATCGCCTGGCGCTCCGGCACCGGTTCGCAGCGCAGTTCCAGATATTCCAGCGGCAGCGGATGACACAGCGGCATCAGCTGCGAAGCATTCTTGGCACCCTGCAGGCCGGCGACCTCGGCCATGGCGATGGCATCGCCCTTGGGCAGGTGTCCGGCCACGATATCGTCGAAGGCCGAGCCGGCGTAAAGCTCGCCCACCGCGACCGCGCGCCGGGGCGTGGCACGTTTGCGGCGCACATCGGCCATATGGAAATAAGCGCGTTCCTCGCGCTGGGACATGAATCAACCTCCGGTAGATGCCAGATGCGGGGTGATGCCGGTGCGGCCTTCGTGCAGGAAATGGCCCTGCTCCTTGCGACCGATCTGGCCGCCGATGGCCTGCACCAGTGCGTCCAACTGCTCGTCGTGCTGCAGGAACGGACGCAGGGGAATACCGAACTCGCCGAACAGGCAAAGCCGGAGATCGCCCGTGGCGGTGACGCGCAGACGATTGCAGCCGGCGCAGAAGTCTTTCGAATAGGGCGCGATGATGCCGATGCGTCCGGCGTAGTCCGGATGCCGGTATTCGCGGGCGGGGCCGGCATCGGCAGCGCGCGGCAAGGCCTGCCAGCCTGCGTCCTGCAGTTCGCTCTCGAGCACGCTGGCGCGCACGTGGTGGTCGCGGAAGAACGCGAGGTTGTCGCCGGTCTGCATCAGCTCGATGAAGCGCAGGCCCACCCGACGGTCACGCAGGTAGTCCAGCCAGCGCGGCAGCTCGCCGTCGTTGACGCCACGCAGCAGCACCGCGTTGAGCTTGACGGAAGGCAGGCCCGCAGCCAGCGCCATCTCCACGCCATGCAGAATGTCGTCCAGCCGGTCATGCCCGGTGATGCGCGCGAAGGCCGCGCGGTCGAGGCTGTCCACGCTGATATTGATGGCGTTGAGCCCGGCGTCCATCCACTCGCCCAGGCGGCGCGACAGCAAGGTGCCATTGGTGGTCATCGCCAGCTTGTCGACACCCGGCACCGCCGCCGCGGTCCGCAGCACGTCGACCAGGTCGTTGCGCACGCTGGGCTCGCCGCCGGTGATCCGCACCTTGTGCATGCCCAGCGCCGAGAATCCGCGCAGCAGGCGAGCGATTTCGTCCAGCGACAACGGCCCGGCCAGGCCTGCCTCGGCATGGTAGCCATGCGGCAGGCAATACGTGCAACGGAAGTTGCACGCGGGGATGATCGACAGTCGCAGGTACGGAAAACGGCGACCGTAGCGATCGGCCAGCGGGGTCATGCGATGTGCTCCTTTCCAAAGTGCGGGAGGCGGACGCGTTTCCCCGTCCGCCCGGTGATCCGGAGATCACGGACGCAACGCCATGTTTCCGGGGAAACGTAGGCCCTGCGCCTCGGAGTTGCGGCTTCGATTGTGCCTCCCGGCACTATCGTCTGTCGATGACCGGAAGGTGGAACAGCCGCCGGATCGACCGGCGAAAACCGCACCCTCGCAACGGTCAGCGCATCTGCAGCACGATGACGTCGCTGCTGGCCGGGTTGGTCCGTTCGCGCAGCTTCTTCACCGCCTGTGGCGAGACGCTGCCACCGGTGTTGCCCCACGAGGTGCGCACGAAGCTCAGCACGTCGGCGATATCCTGATCGGACAACTGGTCGCGGAAGGGAACCATGCGGTAGGCATCCGGCACGCCGGCCGCGACCACGCGCGCGGAACCGTTCAGCGTCACGTTGATGGACGACGCATCATCCTCCGCCATCGACGATGCGGAGCCTGCCAGCGGCGGAATCCACTGCTGCTGGCCCTGCCCTTCCCGGCCATGGCAGAAGCTGCACTTCGCCATGTAGATCCGTGCCCCCGCGGTATCCGCAACCGGGCCGGACGCCGATGCCGCATGCACGGAGGTCGAGGCAGGTTGCGCTGAGCCACCCGCGACAGCGAGCCCCGGCAGCGACTTCAGGTAATAGGCGATGGCCTTCAGGTCGCCATCGGTCATGAACTGCGTCGAATTGTTGAATGCATCGGCCATCGAGCCAAAGACCACGGCGTGCATGTTCCGTCCGGTCCGGAGGAACTGGATGATGTCCTGCCCGCTCCATTGGCCCAGCCCCATGCCCCCGTCGCCACGCAGACTGGGCGCATACCACCCATCCAGCCCCGCGCCGGACAGATACAGCGGACTGCGTCCGTCGAGCGCCTTCTCGTTCATCAACGATCCGCGCGGGGTATGGCAGCTTCCGCAATGCCCGGGCCCCTGCACGATATAGGCGCCGCGATTCCACAGCTGCGCGTCGGCCTGGCTGGTCGGCATCGGCTGGTACGGCTCCGACCGTGCGAAAGCCACGTTCCAGAGCGCCAGCGGCCAGCGCATGTTCATCGGCCACGACATGGTCGTGGGCCGGTTCGGCTGGTGCACCGGATGCACGTCATGCATGAAGTAGGCATAGAGCGCGCGGACATCGCTGTCGCTGAGCCTGGCATAGGACGGATACGGCATCGCCGGATAGAGCCGATGACCATCGCGCGCCACGCCATGACGTACCGCCCGGTCGAAGTCTGCCAGGCTGTAGGCGCCGATACCGGTCGCCTTGTCGGGCGTAATGTTGGTGGTGAAGATCGTCCCCAGCGGCGTCGCCATCTTCAGGCCACCGGCAAACGGCTTGCCGTCCGCCGTGCTGTGGCAGGCCACGCAGTCGCCGAGCCGCGCGACGTACTCGCCTTGTGCGATCAGGGCCGCCGATGGCGTGGCGGTGGCCGTGACGCCGTCGAACGGCGACGACGGCGTGCGCGTCACGAACCATGCCGTACCGGCGACGATCACCAGCACCACCACCAGCAACCACGCGACCACCTTGCGGAACCGGCGCATCTTCATAGGAATGGGCTACTCCGCGAAAGGGTGATTAGGTATCGAAGCTGTAGCGCGACAACGGCATGCTGCGGATCCGCTTTCCGGTCAGTTGCGACACCGCATTGGCCACCGCAGGCGGAGTCGCCGGCAGCGGTGGCTCGCCGATGCCGCCCATGGTCGCCCCGCTCTGCACGATGCGCACATGCACGTTCGCCATGCGGTCGGGCGGCAGGATCGGGTACATGTCGTAGTTGCGTGCCCGCGGCACACCATGTTCATAGACGGCCTCTTCCAGCAGAACCTCGGACAAGCCCAGTGCCACGGCGCCATGGACCTGCGCCTCGATGATCGCCGGATTCACGATGCTGCCCGGGTCGATCGCTTCCCACACATCGTGCACCTTGACCTTCCCGTGTTCGATCGAAACTTCGGCAATCGCCGCGGCCTCCGATCCAAACGGCGATGCCATGGCCACGCCACGCGCGCGCCGGCTGCCGTCCGCGGCGGTAAAGGGGCCACGCTTCCAGCCGCCGGACAGTTCGCCGACCGCCTGCAGCAGGTGGGTCAAGCGCTGGTTTCCCTTCAGCAGGTGCATGCGCAGCTCGTACGGGTCCTGCCCACCCTTGTCGGCCAGCTCGTCGAGGAAGCTCTCGTACAGGAAGTCGTTCATCGAGTGACCGACCGAACGCCAGTAGGCCAGCATCGCCGGCGTCTTGACGTAAAGCTGGGCGATCCGCCGGTTGGGAATCGCATAGGCCTTGCCAGTCAGTCCTTCCACCGCGCTGTCGTCGAAGGGCTTGCTGCGCTTGTTGGCGATGCCTTCGGCCGGCCCCTCGGTGGCGCTGACCGCCTCGATGGCCACCGGCATGCCGTTCGCATCCAGGCCGCCCTTGAAATGGACCACCGCCATCGGCCGCATCGGGTCGCGCAGGAATTCCTCTTCACGGCTCCAGATCAGCTTGATCGGACGCCCGGTCGCCTTGGCCAGCTGGATCGCCTGGGGGTAAGGGTTGCCCGGGCCATACAGGAAATGGCGGCCGAAGAAACCGCCCAGCAGGGGTTGATGGAGGATGACCTTCTGCGGGTCGATGCCGGCGTGCTTGGCGATGTCCGCCTGGAACAAGTCCGGCGCCTGGTTCGGCAGCCATATCTCGAGCGTGCCGTCCGGGTTGAAGCGCGCCAGTGCCGATGGCGGTTCGAGCTGGGCGTGGTGCACGTACTGCGTGGCATAGGTGGCGCTTACCACCGTGTGGGCCTTCTTCAAGGCTCCTGCCACATCGCCCGCCGACTCCGCCGTCACGCCGTCGCCCGGAGTGCTGGCCAGCTGCTGCTCATAGGCCTTGGTCGAAAAGTCGGCCGGCATCGTGCGCTGCGACGAACCTGTCGGCGCTTCCTGCCAGTCCACCTGCGCCGCTTCGGCAGCGCGTTTCGCATTCCACCAGCGATCGGCGACCACCGCCACCGCACCCGGCAGCCGATGGACCGAATGCACCCCGGTCATCGCCTTGAGCTGGTCTTCGTTGCGGATGCTGCCGATGGTCATGCCATAGCGCGGCGCATGCTGCACCGCTGCCTGAAGCATGCCGTCGACCTGCGTATCGATGCTGTAGATCACCTTGCCGGTCGACTTGTCGTAGGCATCCAGGCGCTTCACCGGCTTGCCGATCCAGCGGAACTGGCTCGGGTCCTTGAGCTTCACGCTGGCGGGATCGGGCACGGGCAGGTCCAGCGCGTGCGGGGCCAGTTCGCCGTAGCTGGCCGAACGCCCCGACGCCTTGTGCACCACCTTGCCCGGCTCGGTGGTGAGTTGTGCGACCGGTACGCCGAAATGCTTCGAGCCGGCTTCCAGCAGCATTGCGCGGGCCAGCGCACCGAGCTGGCGCATCGGCGGATAACCGAAGCGCACCGACATGCTGCCGCCGGTGATCCGCATGCCGTTGGCCATGACGGTGTATTCCTTGCCGGGTGGGGCATTCTCCACCACGAAGGTGGCCGGGTCGGCGTCGAGTTCCTCGCCCACGATCTGGGCCATCGCCGTGAATGTGCCCTGCCCGCCCTCGATGAAGGGGCTTTGCAGACGGATCGTGTTATCGGGCCGGATTTCGAGGAAGGCGGGCACGCGCATCCTGCGCGCGGCAGCGGCAGGTGTCTGCCCACGCGCCATGCCGAGCGGCAAGCCGACACCGAGCACGAACGCACCCGCCATCACGCCCGCCGAAGCCAGCAGGAACTGACGCCGCGAAAGATTGGTCGGCGTCTCGCCGGTCGGAAACTCGTCGAGCGGCGTGGCGATGTCTTCTGCACTGTGACTCATGACCGTTCTCCCGCCTCGGGCGATGCGCCCGCACTGGCCAGCGTGGCTGGGCGCGCATGCGACCCGGTCAGTGCGGTCGCGTCATCGGCGCCGCTGCCGGCAAGATCGTGTACGGCCGCACGAATCGCGTTGTAGGTACCGCAGCGGCACAGGTTGATCATGGCCGCGGCGATCTGCGTGTCGTTCGGGTGTGGCGTCTGCTTGAGCAGCGAGGTCGCAGCCATCACCTGGCCCGACTGGCAATAGCCGCACTGGGGCACCTGGTGCTTGACCCAGGCCGCGACCACGCGCTCGCCGACCGGGTCGGATTCGATCGCCTCGATCGTGGTGATCTTGTGACCGACCATGCTCGACGCCGGCGTCACGCAGGAACGTATCACCGTACCGTCCACCAGCACCGAGCAGGCACCGCACTGCGCGATGCCGCAGCCGTACTTCGTGCCGGTCAGACCGAGTTCGTCGCGAATCACCCACAGCAGGGGCGTATCGGCTTCCGCCTGGACCTCGCGGGTCGTGCCGTTGATTTGAAGTTCCATAACTCTCCAACCATCGTCATGGTTGCTGCCGGATCATGGACCGCGACAGCAGCCGGTTGCCCTGAATCAGATTCGATGCACGACCGCGACGCGGGCACGAACCGGCGCCGCGGCAAAGGCTGCCGCGCGATGCTCGCGAACGGATCGGTCACTAAACGGATAGACACGGCACGGACAGGCGTGGACGTCCATGCGCGACCATAGCCGCGGCCGTGGCGTCAGACGGTCGGCCTGAACTGGATTCGGCATTCGTTCGGCTTTCATCGAAGGCAGCCCTGTCGGCATTCCATTCGAATACGTTGGTGGCCACTGGCACCACGCAGAAACGCGCCCATTGCCCTGAATTTATAGCACCAAGCGAGCTGGCCTTGAAAGCATCAGCTGGCCGTCTGAACGATTGGTGCGTACTGGTCACTGATCCGTTGAGCCAGGCGCAAGCAACGCGCGCAACCGGTCCAGGTCGGCCGGTGTGTCGACATCCGGGTGCTCGGCCAGATGGAACCGCTCCACCCGGGCCGCTTCCCGCTGTATGAGCGTGCGCGCACCGACCGGGCCGTCCAGGTCCGCAAGCTCCGGCATGCAGTCACGCGGGAACAGCACGGGCGGCCCCGACACATCCTCGTGGCAGGTCACCAGCAAGCAGTCCGGAACGTCACGATGACGAGCCAGCATGCGTCGCAGGTGATCGCCGCCGACCATCGGCTGATCGGCCAGGCACAGCAGCACCCCGCTGGCATGCGCATGGGCCTGTCCGACATGCCGTACGCCGCAGGCAATCGAGCTTCCAAGGCCGTTCTGCCAGTTGTCATTGCGGATGATGACCAGCGGAAGGTCCTGCAAGACCGGGGCTACCCGTTCGGCCCGCGCACCGATCACGGCCACCAGCGGACAGTCCAGCGCCAGCAAGTCGCGTGCGACCCGCCGGACCATCGGTTCGCCATCGAAGTCGGCCAATTGCTTGGCTCCGCCAAATCGGCGCCCTTCGCCAGCGGCGAGCAGCACGATCGCCGGCGTGCCCGCTGGGGTTTCCATCAGTGAATGCTTCCGGACAGCTCGCGCAACGGCAAGCCCTGCCGTTGCCGCGTGACCGCCAGGATTTCGGCCACGATCGCCAGCGCGATCTCGGCGGGGCTTTCCGAGCCGATGTCGAGTCCCGCCGGCCCCCGGATGCCCTGCTCCGGCACACCAGCCTCTTCGATCACGCGGCGGACCCGCTTGCGTGCGCCGAGCAGGCCCAGATAAGCCAACGGCTGTGCGTTCAATGCCGCGACGTAATCGATGTCCTTCTGCAGGTTGTGGGTCATCACAACAACCGCGGTGCCCGCATCCAGCGACATCGCGTCGGCGAGCGCGCCGGGTTGCGCGCAGACACGGCGCACACCATCCGACAACGCGAGGCCCTGCAATCGTTCGGCATCGTAGTCCACCAGCAGCGTCGACCAGCCGAGCACCTCAGCTTGCTGCAGCAGCGACTGCGCCACCGTGCTGTATCCGATCACCGCCAGTGCGAGCGGTGGCGAAAGGGTTTCGATCAGCACATCAAAGCGACCTGCCGCGGTCTCGACGAGATGGCTTGCGGGGCGTGCAGGCGGCGTCCTGGCCAGCCGCGCGACCGCTTCCAGCAAGCCCGCATCGGCGAACCCGTCGTGCACCAGTTCGTCGTCATGCCACAGGGCTTGCCGGGCCCGGCATGCCTCTCCGTCACGGGCAAAGACGGTGGCCACCACGCCGGCTCGCCGTTGCCCGAGTCCCCGGGCCATCGCATCGACGCAGGCAAAATCGGCCGAACCGTCCAGTGGCTCGATGTGCACTTCCAGCTCGCCGCCGCACCCCATCTCCATCAGCACGTCCAGTCCCGACGCATCGTCGTACCGCACGACCCGCGGTGCACCATGGTCGATGACCTCCATGGCATGCCCCATGATGTCGCGTTGCGGGCAACCGCCAGACAGCTCGCACACGACCCGTCCGTCGGCATGCACCAGCATGCGCGTGCCGACCCGACGAAAGGTCGCGCCACGTGTCCGCGTAAGGGTGATCAGCGCCGCGCGCCCACCGTCCTCGCGAAGCGCGCGGAAAGCAGCGAACAAGGCGTCGAGTTCATCGGAAGCATTCATCAGACAACACCGTGATCGTGCTCGAATTGATTCTGCTCGAAGTGAACCATGCCATGCCGGCGAACGATCGCGCCCGATCGTTCGCCACCGGACGCATGCTCAGGTCGCACAAGCGCCGTCCGTGTCCGCATAGCCCGCAGACACCGCCTGTGGACCACAGCCCGGGCACTCGGGGTCGCGCGACAATCGCGTCTCGCGGAAACGCATCTCCAGCGCATCGAAGGACAGCAACCGCCCCACCAGCGGTGTGCCGGCATCAAGCAGCAGCTTGATCGTCTCGGTGGCCTGCAGCAGCCCGACGATACCTGGCAGCACGCCGAGCACCCCCGCTTCGCTGCAGTTCGGCGCATCGGCTGCCGCCGGTAGTTCGGGGAAAAGGCAGCGGTAGCACGGCGACTCCGCACGACGCGGATCGAACACGCTGATCTGCCCGCTGAAGCGTTCCACCGCGCCATACACCAGCGGCAGGCCCAACTGCCGCGATGCAGCGGCAAGCAGATAGCGCGCGGCGAAGTTGTCAGCGCCGTCGATCACCACGTCGTGGCCTGCCAGCAGGCTTTCCACATTGGCAGCCTGCAGTCGTTCGGCCCGCGTATCGATATGCACGCGCGGGTTCAGTGCCGCCAGCGTCATGCGCGCGGATTCGGTCTTGAGCATGCCAACCCGCGCCTCGGCATGCACGACCTGACGATGCAGGTTGGAACGCTCCACGCGGTCGTCGTCGATCAGGGTGATGTGGCCGATGCCGGCCGCCGCGAGGTAGAGCGCCGCCGGCGAACCCAGCCCACCGGCACCCAGCAAGGCTACCCGGGCACGCCCCAGTTGGGCCTGGCCGGCTTCGCCGATCTGCGGCAGGCGCAGCTGTCGTGCGTAGCGCTCGGCGGCATCCGCATCGAGCCCGCCCCGCGTGACCGGGAGCCCTTCCGCCTTCCAGCGTTCGAAGCCCCCGTCGACCGAGTGGACGGAACGGTAACCCAGCCGCTGCAGTGTTTCGGCCGCCAGCAACGACCGCGTACCGCTGCCGCACAGCGCGAGCAGCGGACGGTGACGATCGGGTTCGAGCGCCTCGATGCGCAATTCGAGATAGCCGCGCGACAGTCCCAGCGCGCCCGCGGGCGACCCGGCGGCACGTTCGCCATCCTCGCGGACGTCGATCAGCAGCGCGCCCTGCGCCTGCAGGGCCAGGGCTTGTGAAGGTTCGACACACGGGACGGACGCGCGCAGTGCGGCCAGCCAGCTCTCACGATCGGTCTGCATGGGCATGCCGGCAGTGTAGGACAATCGCATCGGCCAGCGTCGCGAAAACACGCGGCCACGTGCCAACTGCGCGCCCAGGCGTCTGTGCGCGGAAGGGTCAGTCGGCCCGATCGGGTTCGACCGGCCAGCAGCGGATGGCGGACGGCGGAAAGACCAGTGCGGGCGATGCGGGCATGTGCTGCGCCACCGGCAACCGGACCCATGCCCTCGCCTGCCCGCAGCGTAGGCCGAAGTAGCAGCCGTGGGCACTGATCTGCCGCAGCTCGGGTACGGCGGCCACTGCCCCCGTCGGCGCGGCATGCGCGTCGAACACACCGATGGCGGTGGGCGCCACGTGCCAGTCGACCAGCGTACCCGCCGGCCATGCCGTATCGACCGGCAGGGTCACGTTGGCTTCCGGCCAATGCAACAACCGCGCACCGTCCTCGTCGATGATGCGTCCGCGCTGGATGTTGCGCAGTCCCAGCAAGCGGGCGACGGCCGCGCTGGCAGGCTGCGCGTACACCTCGTCCGGAGGGCCGATCTGCACGATGCGACGACGGTGCATCAACACCAGCCGGTCCGCCACACTGGCCAGCTCGGGGTCGTGGCTGACCGCCAGCGCAGGGATGCCGAGCTGGTGCACCTCGGCGATCAGCTCGGCGATCACCTCGTCGCGGGTGGCGGGGTCGAGCGCCGAGGTCGGCTCATCCAGCAGCAGCAGGCGGGGTTGTCGGGCAAGTGCCCGTGCCAGTGCCACACGCTGCTGCTGACCACCGGACAGCATCGCCGGCCAGTGTTCGGCCAGGTCCGCCATGCCGACACGTTCCAGCCAGCTCATCGCCTGCGCGCGGCGCTGCGGCCCGCTCAACGCAAACGCCACGTTCTGCCAGGCGCGCAGATGCGGAAACAAGGCATGCCCCTGCGGCAGGTAGCCCACGGCGCGACGCTGCACCGGCAGGCCGCCGAACGGCTCGCCGTCGGCCGGCAAAAGGCCGGCGATGGCACGCAGCAACAACGACTTGCCCTCGCCACTGGTGCCCAGCAGCACCGTGAAACCCTGCACGTCGAAACAGGCTTCCAGCCGGACAGGTCGTTCGATGCGGTAGTCGATGCGCATCAGGCCAGCCGCCTGCGCACGGCCAGGCCAAGCACCAGCGGCAACGGCAGCGCCACCAGAAAGAACACCCACAACAACGGATAGACCGCCTGCAGTCCGATGTCCTGCAGGTTGACCCACAGCTTCACCGGAATGCCCTGCGGGTAATAGGCCACGATCAGCACCACGCCGAACTCGCCCAGCGCACGAACCCAGGCCAGTGCCAGCGCCGCCGCCAGCCCCAGCCGCGACAGCGGCAGGCTGACATGGACGAAGCTGCGCCAGGGCGAATGCCCCAGCGTCTGCGCGATCTGTTCAAGCTCGCGCGGCACGCCCTCGAACGCGGCCCGCGCCGCCACCACGTAATACGGCAGCGCCGCGTAGAACTGCGCCATCACGAAGGCAGCAGGCGAATTGGTCAGCAGCAGGCCCGCATGTTCGAGCAGGCCGCCGATCGATCCGTAAGGCCCGTACACACTGCTCAGCAGCAGGCCCAGCGCCAGTGGCGGGGTCAGCAATGCCAACAGCAGCAGCGCGTCGATCAGCCATTGCCCGCGCATGCGATGCCGCGCCAGCCACCAGGCCAGCGGCGTTCCCAGCAGCACGATCGGCAGCATCGCCAGCAGGCTGTAGCCGAACGACACCACGACCGCATCGCCATCGCCGGCAGCGAACCCGAAGTGACGCCAGCCGGTGGCAAACAGCAGGCCGGCGAACGGCGTGGCCAGCACGACCAGCGCCAAAGCCGCGATCAGCGATACCCATGGCAGACGCCATCGCCGCAAGCCGGATGCAGGTGTCACAGATCGCCGCCATGCGGAGGGCCGTAACCGTGCTGGCGAAGCATCGCCTGGCCCTGAGCGCTCTGCAGCAGCTGCACGAAGTCATGTCCCAGGGCCGGATGCCGTGCATTGCCCGGTACGGTGGCGTAGAACACCAGCGGCTGCGCAGCGAGCACCTTCCCGTCCGCCAGGGTCAGCTGCGCGTGTGCGTACCAGCCGGCCTGCATCGCGGGGTCGGCCAGATCGATCTCGGCCGGCAACCGGATCGTCGGCAGGTGGTGCGAATGGGCGGCACTGGCATAGCCGATGGCGGCATCGATCTGGCCGGCCTCCAGCCGCGACATGAGCGAGGCCTCGGTGAAGATCTGGCGCGGGTTCTGCAGCGCCCCCGCCAGCTCGTGCAGCAACCCGGGCTGGTGGTAATAGCGGGCGGCCAACTGCAGTGTCAGCAAGGCATTGGCACCCTGCGGGTCCACCGCCGGGTCGGTCCGTCCGAGCCGCAGTCCGGGCTCACGCAGCACCTGGTACCAGGGTTTGGCCCCCCGTGCCGCGGCGGCGAAATCGGCGGCGAAGCGGCTGGCCGGGTTGTAGATGATCACCATGCGCGTACTGGCCACCGGCACCGCCATGGTCGACAGGCCGGCCCGGCGCAGCACCTGCATCGGCCCCGGCGTGACGCCCACGAATACATCGGCCTGAAGGCGCCGCCCCGCCAGCAGCCGCGCCAACGCATACGAACCCTGTCCCATGCCCTGATAGCTGGCCTGATGCGCCTTGGCGAAGGCTGGCCCCAATGCCTGATCCATCACCACGCCCATCGAGCCGGCATAGGCCACCCGCAAGGCCGGCGTGTCGCGGGCCAGCGACGTCGCGCCCAGCAGCAACAGAAGCGGTATCCAACAGCGTACCCAGCGACTGGACCGGCTCACATCCTTACCTCGCAAACGCCGGGATCGGCAACCACGACAGACACCCGACCCGAAACCTCAATGATGGTGATCAAGACCCGACTCGCCATGGGCCGCACCGGCGCGCTCGCTCTCACGCTGTTCCTCGCAAAGCGAACAGCCTTCGCTCCAGGCGCTGTCGCCGTCCACATAATGCTCCTGTTTCCAGATCGGAGCCTCGTGCTTCACCGCCTCGATGGCCATGCGGCAGGCCCGGAATGCCTCGTCGCGATGCGGCGTGCCGGCGGCCACGACCACCGCGGGGTCGCCGATGCCCAGATCGCCCTTCGCATGGGCGACATACAGCTTCAGCGGCGCGCCGACCTCGGCCAGCGCACGCTCGTAGATGGCGCGGAAGGTGCGCAATGCCAGCGGCTCGAACAGGTCGTAACTGATACCGGTCACCACCCGCCCGAGATTGTGCTCGCGCACATGCCCGATGAAGGTGGCGATGCCGCCGAACCGGCGGTCCGAGACGAAATCCAGCGCGGCGGCCACATCCAGCCGGGCCACCCGGCGCTCCACCACGGCTACATGCAACGATTCCACGTCAGTCTCCCGTCGCCCCCATTCGTGCCGCGCGCGCGACGGCTCGGCGTACGGCCGTGCCATGTGCAGCGAACACCTCGATGGGGGTAGTCATCATGCTTTCCCGCCTACCGGATGGCATGTCGGATGGTCTGGTCGAGGACATGATCCGCAGCATGCATCAGCCCGCCAACCGGTCCCGTTCCGCGTTGGTATCCGACGGCCGGACAAGCCCGCCGCCTGCCGGGCATCTTATCGCCGCGGCCGCCGGATCAGGAACCACAGGCGTCACGTGGGGCGAGCCTTGTGCCGAGCGTGTCGAGGCGACCGCTGATCGTGGACATCAATGCCCGTGCGACGTAGCGATCGCGCAGCTCAGGTCATGCAGTTCGTCACCGCTGCCGACGTCGCCGGTGCGCTTGTTGACTCGACCACTCAACAGGATGAAGCCCGGCTTGCCGTCGGCGGCATACGCGCCCACCGCGATCAGGCTGTGCAGGGCCATGCGATCGCCCGCAGGCAGGGACGCGGCCAACGACTTGAACGGATTCACCGACAGCGTCGCGCCGTCGACCCAGCGCGCCACATAGTGATGTCCGTTTGGCGGCAATGGCCTGGGCAGGGGTTGCCACTGCGTGGTCAGGCTGGCGCGCATGTCCAGCAGCGCCTGGTGCACGCTGGGCTTGATGCAGTCCACATGGATATGCAGCTGGTTCTGCGAACGGCCATCGATGGAGTTCACCACCAGCGCCAGTTGATCACGCGGCACGCGGTGATGCAGCGCCGCTTCCACGTACAGGCGCGCAGGCCATGCATCGGCGAAGTAATTCGGCGCTGCAGGCGCCAGCAACAGCGGGCTCTCGATGCCGGTGATGCGCGCCAGCGGCATGACCAGATACTGATAGCGGCCGGCCAGGTCCTTCAGGACGCCGTAGCCTTCGGCCGGATGCATCGGGTCGTCCACTTCGACACAGGGGTGCGGCGGGTAGCCCACGCGGAGCGCCGACGCCCTGCACTTGCTGATCAGGTGCCACAGGACGTTGGGGTTGTGCTTCTTGTGGTGTGCATGCTCATGCCATGCATGCGGCGACGCCTGCATGCCTGCGGCAAAAACCGGCGAGACGGCACCCGCCAGCACCCCCAAGCCCATCGCGAGACGCATGCGATACGAGCCGCGACGCACCCGCCGACCACTTTCCCCCTGTCCCGCTGCAACCATGCATGCCGGGTTGTGCCACGCCTGAGTCATACGGCAACTCATCTCTCTGGATGCGTAAACGCATCACCTTATAACACCCCAAAAACGATTCGTCGCCGGTGTATAGTTCGCCGTTGCAGCCACTGCCCGTCATGCCGACGGACAGCCCTGCCACAGGACCCGCAGTCACAGCCTTCCCAGTCGGCGAACGACGCATCCGAAACCACGCCGGTCGCGTACAACGATCGACGCGGGCATCCCAAGCCGGCGCCGTGCACGCCTCCAGGCGAAGCATCATCTGGAAGGTGGGCACGATCCAATTTTCGACCATGGAGCCCGGATCACCATGAAGTCCATCTACACGATCGCGCTGGTCGGCCTGCTTGGCGTTACGGCCAGTGCCCATGCCGCCCTCAAGCCAGGCACGCAAGCGCCCGATTTCACCGCGCCGGCCTTCCTCGACGGCCACCCGTTCACCTTCAACCTGGACAAGGCACTGAAGCAGGGCCCGGTGGTGCTGTACTTCTTCCCTGCTCCGCACACCGCCGGCTGCGATATCGAGGCGCACCTGTTCTCGCAGGCCATCGACAAGTTCAAGGCGCTGCATGCCACGGTGATCGGCGTGACCGCCGGCAACCTCGACCAGCTGGCCATCTTCTCGAAGGAGACCGCGTACTGCAGCGGCAAATTCCCGGTGGCTGCCGACAAGGGTGCCAAGATCGCCAAGACCTACGACGCGACCCTGTTCATCCGTCCGGGCTGGTCCAACCGCACGTCGTACGTGATCGCACCCTCCGGCAAGATCACCTACAGCTATTCCGACCTGAGCCCGAACAAGCACATCGAGAACACGCTGAAGGCCGTCGAGGCGTTGGAGCACAAGACCGGCGGCATGTGAGGTCGGCAGCGACCCCACACACTACGGCAGTCACGCAAGGCGGCGGCAACGCCGCCTTGCTTCAGGCGAAACGTCAGGCAAAACGCGGCGGCCGTTCGCCGGCAACAGCCACCTTCGCTTCCAGTGCGGCACCAACGCGCCCCAGCGTCCCCTCGTCGAACAACCGTCCGATCAGCGTGACGCCGTAAGGCACGCGATGCGGCTTGGCCAGCTTCGGTCGCGGATGCTGCGGATTCGGTGCCCAGTCGCTGCGTATCTGGTCCACTTCCACGAAACCCGTACGCAGGGTCAACGAGGGCTGGCCGGTCATGTTGGAAATCACCATCATCTCGTCACGCAGCGACGGCACCAGCAGCAGGTCGACCTCGCCCATCACGCGCTCCATCTCCATCGCCACGCGGCGGCGCATGCGGTCGGCCTGCACGTAATCCACCGCCGACAGGAAGCGCGATTCGCGGAACGTGTTCGGCCAGGCGTCCGGCGTCTGCACCCGCATGTGGTCGGCTGCGCCGGTCAACGTCAGCTCCTCGAACGCGGCAGCGGACTCGGCAAACAGCAGCAGGTTGAGGTCGTCGTACGGCCAGTCCGGCAGTGACACCTCGGTGGGCACCAACCCCAGTTCACGCAACTGCTCCAGCGCCTTGCGGTCCAGTTCGGTTGCCGGGGCCTGCTTCATCCATGCAGGGAAATAACCCACCTTCAGGCCCTTGATCGAAGCGGCGGCGTCGTAATCCAGGTGCGCCGGCACGCTCGCCGTGTCGCCCGCGTCCACACCGCTGATTGCATGCAGCACCAGCAGGGTGTCTTCCACCGTGCGCGCGATCGGGCCCAGCTTGTCCATCGTCCAGCACAGTGTCATGGCACCGGTGCGCGGTACGCGGCCGTAGGTCGGACGCAGGCCGGTGGTGCCGCAACGCATGCACGGGCTGATGATGCTGCCCTGGGTTTCGCTACCCACCGCAAAGGCCACCAGGCCCGCCGCCGTGGCCGATGCCGGACCGGCACTGGAACCGGACGAACCTTCCTGCAGCAACCACGGGTTTTTGGTCTGGCCACCAAACCAGATGTCGTTGAGCGCCAGCGCACCCAGGCTCAGCTTGGCCACCAGCACCGCGCCTGCCTGGTCGAGCTTGCGCACCACCGCCGCATTGTCCTTCGGCACCCGGTGACGGAATGGCTCGGCGCCGTAGGTGGTGCGGATGCCCGCCGTGTCCAGCAGGTCCTTGGCACCCCACGGAATACCATGCAGCGGACCGCGGTAATGGCCTGCGGCAATTTCCTTGTCGGCCTGCGCCGCCTGCGCCAGCGCGTGTTCCTCGCACAGCGTGATCACGCACAGCAGTTCCGCATCGAAACGCTTCAGCCGTTCCAGGTAGATCTTCGTCAGGCGGGTCGAGCTGAGCTTGCGCGTGCGTATCCACTGGCCAAGCTGGCCCACACTGGCAAAGGCGATGTCGTCGTCCTTTGCAGGCAAGGCACGCACCGGCACCGGCGCAGGCAGAAAGCGGTCGCGCGACGGGCCGACATGCGCACGCCCAAGCTCGGGAAACCAGGTAGTGGCCGGGGCCAGCCCTTCATGCAATGCCACCTTGCGCGGGCCGGTGCGGCGTTCCAGCAGGCCAGCCATCGACGTGGGCCAACTGGTCACCGCCATCTGCCGCTGCGCCTCGGTCATGCTCACCTGCGCCAGCTTCTCGGCCTCGGCAAACGTAGCGGTAGTCAACTTCGGACCAACCGGCGGCGCGGCATCAAACGTGCCCGGTGAACCCGGTGGTGGCGCAGCCTGGGGTGGATTCTCCCCCGCTGTCTGTGCCACCGCACTACCGGCCACCACCGCACCCAGCAGGCCAAGCGGCGCCTGGGTCAGGAAATCACGACGAGTCTTCATGGTTCTCCCCATGCGCTTCGCCCCCGAAGCGCGTTGCTGTCGAAACCGACGCAACCGCCTGCAAGACCCCGGCGGTTGCCATGGGCCTATTAAACAAGGTTCGGGGACGGGCGTGCCAGCGGTGTGGGTGGCGCCTCGGTCTTGTCTGCACCTTCCCGGGAGCTAGGCCATCCGGGACAACGACATTGAACGGACGCGAAAGCTGTCGATCCCGAGACTCCGCTTTCGATGACGTGTTCGTCGACAGCGACGTACATCAAAAGTAGGTATTCATGCTTCCGAATCAGGGAATACGCCTACATGAGCAAACTCACTGAAATAAGTAACCTGACTCCGCCGTGTAGACATCCGTCGTGATGCCATGACCAGTCTTCGCCGGCACAAGCGAAGCCCGGTGAATTTCATGCATACGGGTCAGAAATACCGGTAACAAGGGGACAGGGAGTCATATTGGTGAATCAGGAATATTCCCAATGCCGCACTACGCATAGTGTTCGCAAAGAACGTGCTCTTAAGCCTCCCCTGAAACGGTCATCTTTTTCGCGCTTTTGCCGCCTGACCTGTGTGCTTTTGGTCGCATTCGCACTGGCTGGATGCGGCACCCCACCAGCCAAGAATTTCGGCGGCACGTGGAGACCGGTAAATCGTTACCCGTCATCGCCTACGGCGATTCCACTAGGGCGGCCATACGTCTACTTTGCGACGCCCATGGACAGCACACTCAAGAACATGCTGACCCGCTGGGCCAAAGACACGAACATGTCACTTTCCTATCGCCTGCCGTACGACTACACGTTGTACGCACCAGTCTCGGGTATCCATACGTCACGAGTCCATGTGGCCGCTGCGCAGCTCAATGCCATCTACGCCCCCGAAGACCTGCGTATCTCCATCGGTGAAAGACAGATCGTGGTCGAGCCGGCAAACAAGCCGACACCCACCGCATCAAACCACGCCATTCCGCAAGTCGGCCATGGGCATGGCCCGCAATCGAACGATCGCTCTGGAACCTGACCCATGCTCAAACCCAAAATCGAAGCGACGCAGACCGACCGGGCCCTGGCCAAATCCGTCAATTTCGAATTGACCATCGCGGATATCGCCAAGCGAAGCGAGCGGCGCGCATGGATCGTGGCATTCAGCGCCATCATGCTCGCCCTGATACTGATCGGCGGCTACTTCTACATGCTGCCACTGAAGCAGAAGGTGCCATATGTCGTCATGGCCGACGCCTATACCGGGACCAGCTCACTGGCACGACTCACCAACGACTTTGCCAGTCGTCACATCACCACCAACGATGCGATCAACCGAAGCAATGTCGCGCACTTCGTTCTCGCGCGTGAATCATATGACCTGTCGACCATCGCCATGCATGACTGGTCGACCGTTCTGACCATGGCTTCACCCGGTGTGGCCATGGCCTATCGTCGCTGGGTATCTCCGCAGAACCCCGATGGGCCATACCAAAAATACGGCCGAAAGCGTGCGATACGCATCAAGATTCTCAGCATCGTTCTGATGGGATCCGGGCCGAACCGGACGCCCAAGGGAGCGACCGTGCGGTTTCAGCGCAGTCTCTACGATGAGGCCAGTGGGGCTCTTCACCCCATCGACAACAAGATCGCCACCATGATGTTTGCCTACAAGCCCGACCTGCAGATGAGCGATCAGGCGAGGATAGAAAATCCGCTCGGTTTCCAGGTGACCTCCTACCGGGTCGACAACGATTACGACACGACGCCACCGGCGCCTCATGAGGCTACGCCATTGGCGGAGCCTCCCGCCTCTCCATCGTCCGGCGATACGAGCCATCCATCATCCGTTGACTCATCGGTTACACAGGAAACAGGTGCTCCTAGAGATGCAACGAATACCGTAAGCGGCACGGAGCAACGCCAATGAAGCGGGCATCTTTCCTTCTGCTGCTTGGTGCGGTTGGTGCATCATCGTCCATCATTCCGCCTGCAGCGTCGGCTCAGGCAGTTCAGCAATACCAATACATACCGGATCACATCTACGAGGTACGCACAGGGCTCGGTATCACGACCCAGATCGTGCTCAGCCCAAGCGAAAAGGTTCTCGATTACAGCACCGGTTTCAGTGCTGGCTGGAACCTGACGCGCAGGGCGAACGTCTTCTATATCAAGCCGCGGAACGTCGATGTGGATACCGACATGATGATCCGCACGGCAACCCATGCCTATATCTTCGAACTGAAGGTTGTCGCTACCGACTGGAAGTCGCTGGAGCAGGCCAAGCGTGCGGGCGTCCAGTACAAGATCACTTTTACCTACCCTGCCAATGCTGTCTTTTCGGATGCCTCGAACAAGGTTGCCAAGCCCTCCGAACTCAATACCCATCTGGTCAAGGGTCGTTCCTACAACTTCAGCTACGACTACGCGACACGCGACACCAAGGCAGCATGGCTGATACCAGTCAACGTCTACGACGACGGTCGCTTCACCTACATCAAGATGAGCGACATGAAGCAGTTCCCGACCGGGAATTTTCCGGCTGTCTACATGCGTGAACACGTGGGTGGAAGCGATGAGGTCGTGAATACGACGGTGAAGGGCAACACGATCATCGTCCACGGGACATATCCGTATCTGGTCATACGCCATGGCGACGATGTCGTGGGTCTGAGAAGGAACACAGCACCGTGAGCACGAACACGACACCACCGAACGGAAGCGAGCACGACGCCGGTCATGCAGCCAGCCAGGGAAATCAAGATCCGCTGGCAGACAACCCCTACTCCAACCGGCATCAACAGGAGCAGGAACCAGACCTGGATGCAGGCGCGCCCGTTCTGAAATCAGCCGAACTTGCGCGTATGAATCGACGCGCACTCTATTTCCTGGCCGTTGTGGTTGCACTGCTTCTGCTGCTCGGCTTCTGGCTCATCAAAAGCGCCACGCATCACAGCATCCCGCCAAAGCCTCGATCCGAAACGCTGGTCATTCCGTCGGCACCACCGGTCCCACCACCGCTTCCGAGCCCCGTCATCCATCCGGTTCAGGCAAACGCCATTCCTGTTCTTCCCACCGTGCCAACGGTGCCGCCCCTTCCCGCGCGACGGGACGGTTCCGGCAGCCGGACCATGTCGCTGCTGCAGCGTCGTGCCATGGACAGCAACGGGCAATCCGGGATCGAAAATCCCATCCAGAATGCCACGGCAGGCCTTGGTCTACCGGGAAGCGATGCAACCATCGCTGTCGACAAACCGTCGCAGGCACATCTACTCAAGGATCCCGAAACGTTGCTGGTCCGAGGAACGTATATCCGATGCGTGCTGGAAACCCGCATTATCACAGACATACCCGGCTTCACCTCGTGTGTGGTGACAGAGCCCATCTACTCCTTCGACGGACACACGCTGCTGTTGCCGAAGGGCTCGAAGGTGCTTGGCAAGTACCAGAACGTGCCGAACGGCTCGCGTGTCGCCGTACTGTGGGATCGCATCATTACCCCGGGCGGCATCAACATAGACATGCAAAGTCCGGGTATCGACCCGCTGGGTGGAGCGGGATACCCGGGCTATGTGGATTCGCACTGGGGGAGCCGGATAAGTGCGGCCTTGCTGATCAGCATGCTTAGCGATGGCTTCGCCTATGAGGCTGCAAAGCATGGCCCATCGACCGCGAGCATATCCAATGGCGTGGTTGTCCAGACACCCTTCCAGAGTCGAACCGCGCAGACGCTTCAGGACCTCGCCGGACAAGCGGTTCGCCGGTCAGCCAACCGTCCAGTCACGATAACCATCAACCAGGGAACCATCGTTGATATTTACGTCGCTCGCGACGTCGATTTCAGCAGCGTGGCGTCGAGACTTTGAAAGGCCGGCTTTGACAGGACAGGAACTCACGAAGAAACCACGGATCATGGACGAAGCAACCGCCAGCACCGAAATCTCCAACGAATTCCTCGACTACCAGTACGAGGTATTGGGCGTGCGCGAATTCATGACATCGCCGGATGTCACCGAAATCTGCATCAACCGACCGGGTGAGCTTTATCTCGAAACCCGCAGCGGATGGACACGTGTGGATGTTCCCGACCTGACCTTCGAACGTGCGCGGCATTTCTGCACCGCCGTCGTGAACGAAAGCAATACCGGACAACGCATCACTGATGCCGACCCGGTCGTGTCCCTCACCTTCCCGACCGGCCAGCGCGCCCAGTTCGTGATCCCGCCGGCTTGCGAGGCCGGGAACGTGTCGATCACGATCCGCCTGCCCTCCCGGCATACCCGTACGTTGGCGCAATACGAGACAGACGGATTCTTCGACCAGATTGTCGAGGACACACACGCAATAAGCGTACATGACCGTGAACTGGTCGCACTGAAGTCCGACCGCAAATACGCCGACTTCTTCAGGATGGCCGTCGTCCACAAGAAGAACATTGTCGTATCAGGCTCTACCGGAAGTGGAAAGACCACGTTCATGAAATCGCTGGTCCGCCACATTCCCGCTGAAGAGCGTCTAATCACCATTGAGGATGCCCGGGAGCTTTTCATCGAGCAGCCGAACGTCGTTCACCTGCTGTATTCCAAAGGCGGACAGAGCACCAGCAATGTCACGGCGAAAAGCTGCATGGAAGCCTGTCTTCGCATGAAGCCGGACCGCATCATTCTTGCCGAACTTCGCGGCGACGAGTCGTTCTACTTCATCCGCAATTGCGCCTCGGGACACCCTGGTTCCATCACCAGTTGCCATGCCGGAAGCACCTGGCAGACCTGGGATCAGCTAGCCCTGATGGTCAAGGCATCGACCGAAGGTGCCGGTCTCGATTTCGACACCATCAAGCGACTGCTGATGATGACCATAGACGTGGTCGTTCACATCAAGGCACACCAAGGACAGCGCTACATCACAGGAATCGATTTCGACCCCGCCCGGCAACATGCAGACGGCAAGTCCTGATGTGTCGACGCAAGACCAAAGAGGCTGACTGATGTTACCCGCCATACCACCGACAAGCTGTCCGAACCTGGAGGTCCCGGCCCAGGTAATGAGCCATCTCATCAATGTCGAATCGAGTGGCAACCCCTTTGCGATCGGCGTCGTCGGTGCCCGACTTGCCCATCAACCAACGAGTCTTGGCGAAGCCGAGGCAACAGTCCGCATGCTGGAGTCCAGGGGTTACAACTATTCCCTTGGAATCACCCAGATCAATCGTGCCAATCTCGCGCGCTATGGCTTGAATTCACTCAGCCAGGTCTTCGACCCTTGTCTGAACATGGCCGTCGGGTCGCGCATCCTGTACCAGTGTTATGCCCGGTCCGATCAAGACTGGGGCAAGGCATTCAGTTGCTATTACTCGGGCAACTTCGCAACCGGTTTCCATGACGGTTACGTGCGCAAAGTCTATGAGTCCATTCGCCGTGGTCTTGCCGCCGCCGATACTCGCCCGCCGGCTCAGGCTATTCCGTTGCGACAGACTGCAGTCATCGCCAACAGGGCCCGACCCATGCCACACGCGGGCAGCTCGGCCTACCGTATTGCGATACGCAGCATGGCACTCGACACCCTGACCGATACCCTCGTCGAGGGTTACGCGAAAAGCACTCCCACCCTGGCGCCCCCAGCACCTCGGCAGCAGGCATCAGTCACGGCAACCGGCAAAGCGCAAACGAAACCGCTCTCCCCGCCCCCTGTCAACGCAAAGCCTGACGCGCAGGGACCCTTCGTTCCGCGCGTGACGGTATCCGGCACATCATTCGGCTCGACCATGCAACCCAAGCACGAAAAGCCGTCCAAACATATCGATCATCCAGCCGAGGGGAGGGACAGCGCCTTTGTTTTCTGAGGCTCGCTCGTCTAGTGCGGCCATGCACGGCATCGGGCACAGGAAACCCCAGAAATCACACGACTCGACACACGCCACTGAGCAGGATGCAACTCCAAGGTATTCGCCGAAGGGCGACTCCCTTGCTTCTACCGCCTACCGAAAGGAATCCATCAAGATGACGCCGAACATTATCTCCAGCACATCCAAGCATCAGTCGAGCCAATCCTCGGTCGCATTTGCATGGCGAGCAATGCTTGTTCTGCTGCTTATCCCTGGCATGGCACTGGCCCAGACAGCCAGCGATACGGCTACCACGACCTGCGGTTTTTTCAACAATGTCGACACCGTATTGAATGCCGTTTCGATCATTGTCGTAACCATCGCCATCATCTTCACCGGCTACAAAGTTGCCTTCGCCCACGCGCGTATCAGCGAGGTGGCACCTGTGTTGATCGGCGCCATTCTGATCGGGGCAGCCGGCCAGATCGCCAAGATGTTCCTAAGCAACAGCGCGGGCAGCAGCGCCTGTTCGGCTCCGACGACCATGGTGACCCACTTCATCAACAACTATGCGGATTTGGCTCGACACCTGCTGATTCACTATGCATAAGAACGCGCTATTCCGTGGCTGTACGCGCCCGCCCATGTTCATGGGCGTGCCTTACGTACCGTTTTTCATGGGAGCGGGCGCGTGCATGCTGCTGGCGCTGTATTTCAATCTCTTCTTTCTGCTGCTGCTTCCGGTCGTGATCTTTGTCATGCGGCAGATGGCGAAGCGCGACGAAATGATCTTCAGGTTGCTCGGCCTCCGCATGCAGTTCCGTACACGCGTTCGGAACCTGCGGGAAAACGATGGCATGTGGGTGTTCACGCCCAACAGCTATCGAGGGCATCGCAACGGCAAATAACAAAGCACCTGCCATGTGCAGGTCATGACATAAACCCAACCGGTATTGCACATGTTCAACCCGGACACTCCGATCAGCGAATTCATTCCCATCTCGACGCACGTTTCACCAACGGTCTTGAAGACGACCGGTGGCGATTTCCTGCTGGTCTGGCGTCTCGGCGGGCTGCCTTTCGTGGGTCGCGAGGAGTGGGATATCGAGCATCGCCACAATACCTTCAACCGCATGCTTCAGACCTTGCGGGCGCCCGATTTCGTCAATGTCGCGTTCTGGGTTCATGACGTACGCAGGAGACGCCGTGTCAAGGAGCACAGCCATTTCGATCAGGCGTTCAACCAGCAGTTGTCGGACACCTACTTCCAGGCCTTGTCCACGCAGAAGATCATGCAGAACGAGCTTTATCTGACCATGATCTACCGCCCTATCGTGGGCGGAAAGCGTCTGGTCGAAAAATCGGCTGATATCGGACGCCTCGAGGCCGAGCAGAACCAGGCAGTCGAGAAAGTGCAGGAACTGGCAGGCAATGTAGAGGCCGTGCTGAAGGATTATGCGCCTTACCGTCTTGGCATGTACGAAGCCGAAAACGGCATCGTGTTCTCCGAGACACTCGAGTTCTTCGGCTATCTGGTCAACCGTATCGACGAATCGGTACCGGTTCTCGATGCGCCGGTCTACAGCTATCTCCCAGTCAGCAAGCACCGGTTCTCGAAAAAGAGTGGCGACTACGTGCTCACCTCCCCCGACGGGACCAACCACTTCGGCGCCATCCTCAACATCAAGGAATACACCGATGGCACCTATCCCGGCATCCTCAACGGTTTGAAGTATCTCGACCTCGAATACGTCATCACCCATTCGTTCAGCCCGATGGGGCGACACGACGCGCTGAAAGCCCTTGAGCGCACGAAAGGCATGATGATCTCCTCGGGCGACAAGGCCTTCAGCCAGATCGCCGAACTGGATCAGGCCATGGACGAGCTTGCCTCCGGCAATTTCGTACTGGGCGAATACCACTTCACCATCGCAGTCTATGCGGCAAGCCAGGCCGCACTCGCCCAGCAGATAGCCACCACCCGCGCCGAACTCTCGAATGCAGGCTTCGTCTCGGTGAAGGAGGACCTGGCCGTCACCGCATCTTTCTACTCGCAGCTACCCGGAAACTGGAAGTTCCGCACACGGCTGGCCAATGTCAGTTCGCTTAACTTTCTTGGGCTTTCTCCGCTGCACAACTTCGCTACCGGCAAGAAGGAGAACAATCCCTGGGGTGACTGTGTCACGACACTACAGACCACCAATGGTCAGCCCTACTACTTCAATTTCCATGCGACGCACCCGGCCGAAAATTCGCTCGGCGAAAAGGCCATCGCCAACACCATGGTGATCGGCAAATCCGGCACCGGCAAGACCGCGCTGATCAACTTCCTGCTCAGCCAGGTGCAGAAGCTCAAGCCCTCGCCCACCATCTTCTTCTTCGACAAGGATCGCGGTGCCGAGATTTTCGTGCGCGCTTGTGGCGGCAACTACCTGGCCCTGGAAAACGGCCAGCCCACGGGTTTCAACCCGTTCCAGTGCGAGAGCACAGAGGCCAACGTGCAGTTTCTGGCTGAACTGGTCAAGGTGCTGGCTGGCAAAAGTGTCTACAGCGCACGTGAAGAAGATGACATCTTCCGGGCCGTGGAAGCCATTCTCGACACGCCCATGCGCTTGCGGACACTGACCAACTTCCAGAAAAGCCTTCCCAACATGGGCGACGACGGTTTGTTCATGCGACTGCGCAAATGGACCGCAGGCAATTCGCTGGGCTGGGTCTTCGACAACCCGGTCGACACGATCGACCTGGAGAAGGCAAACATCATCGGGTTCGACTACACCGAACTAATCGAGAACTCGGAAGTACGCGCACCGGTCATCAACTACCTGATCCACCGCCTGGAAGCACTGATCGACGGACGGCCGCTCATCTACGTGATGGATGAGTTCTGGAAAATTCTCGATGGCAAGGGCGGCCTGAAGGAGTTCGCGAAAAACAAGCAGAAGACCATCCGCAAGCAGAATGGCCTGGGCATCTTCGCAACGCAGAGTCCGGAGGATGCTCTTGCGAGTGACATCGCCGCGGCCCTCATCGAGCAGACGGCCACCATGATCCTTCTGCCCAATCCCAACGCCAGCCGTGACGATTACATCGACGGGCTCAAGCTTACCGAAGCGGAATACCAGGTCATTGTCAGCCTGGACGAACGCTCGCGCTGTTTTCTCGTCAAGCAAGGGCATGCGTCGTCGGTATGCCAGCTCAACCTGCGCGGCATGGACGACGCGCTCTCCGTCATTTCGGCATCCACCGACAACATCGACATCATGCATCGCGTTCTGCGCGAACGCGCCCGGACATTGAGCGTCTCCATGGACGAGCTCAAGCCCGAAGAATGGCTGTCCAATTTCTACGAAAACCGCAAAGGGAGTGGGAAGCCGGCGCCCGTGAGGACAACGACATCAAACACGCACGTAGCCGGACACTGACCTGGCCAACCGCGACTATGGAGAAATACACCATGCATGACGCCACCCATCCAACTAGGACCCAAGGCACACTGCGCCCGCGCCGCCTGAAGCTGTACGTAGCCCTGACGCTTGCCTTGACCATGTATGCCACGACCTCGTGGGCGCAGTGGGCTGTCGTCGATGCCGGCAACATCGCCAACAACAAATTGGGCTTCGCCACACAGCTCGCCAAGACCGTGGAGCAATACCAGAAGCAGATCCAGCAATACACCACCCAGCTTCAGCAGTATTCGCAAATGCTTTCCAGCATCAAGGGGCTGAACATAGGCATGTCACTCACCCCGAACCAGCTGACGCCCATCAGCGACCCCAACAGTCTCGTCCAGGCCAACTGCGCAGGAGGCTCCTCGGGCGGGTTGCTTGGCAGCGTACTCAACAGTCTCGGCTCCATCGCCAATCAGTCGATTACCCAAAGCCAGCAGCAGATCTGCGCAAAGATCGTCTTGACCAAAATCGACAAATACAACAAGACCGTCGACATGCTCGACCAGGTGAACAAGTACAGCAATACGTTCCAGCAGGTACAACAGACCGGACAATCCATCGACACCATGGCCGACTCGGGAAGGGCCAACAACCAAGCCCAGGTCTACAGCAGCGCACTCAACACCCAGATGGCCAACTGGCAAGCCCAGATGCAGGCCGACGACGCCATCATCCGCACGCTGGAAGACCAGCAGTCGATGCTTGCCAATATCGCCTTGAACGGCGGCAACGGTTCCATGCTCGATAGCGCCTTGCCCAACGTCACGTTCCAGACGGCCATATCGAATATTCAGTAACACTGCACAGATTCGGTCCATGACCGCGTCGAATCGAATCCGCCAGAACGAAGTGTCAGCAAGGACAAGTCAGATGTATTGGAGCACGTGGCAATGACCAACTTCGTCTTCTTCACACTGATCTATGCGTGGCTCAGTCACAAGATCGATGCATTCGGTGATGCCCTCATGGGGCGCATGATGCTGTGGGTCGCGGGTATCGCCACGGTGCTTGTCACGTTCTGGATCATGATCACCGGCTATCGCGTCATGACCGGTCAACTGCGCGAGCCGTTGATGGCCGTGGTCACGCACATGGCTCGTGTCGTCATCATCCTCTCGGCGGCCACCACCATGTCCGTGTTTGGCGCCAACCTCAACACCTTCCTCACCACTGACCTTGGCAACGAAATCAACCAGGCCGTCAGCGGCAACAGCGACAGCCTCTACGCCACGATCGACAAAAACCTCGCCTATACCGAAATAGCAATGAGCGCCATTGATGCCATCCAGTTGGTGCCCGGGAACACCGACCTCGCCAACCAGAAGGAACATGCGTCCTTCTGGGCAGGCTTTGGCACCGCCGGACCACCGATGACCGCTGCCGTCATGTTGCTCATGTATCGATTCGCCATGGCTTTGTTCATAGGCTTCGGGCCACTATTCATCCTATGCCTGATGTTCGAACAGACCAAAAGCCTGTTCAATCGCTGGCTGATGTACGGCATCGGCACCTTGTTTTCCCTCGCCGTGCTCAATGTCATTGCCGCCATGGTCATGCAACTCAGTATCGGTATTGCCGCCGGCATGTGGAGCGTCACCCTGATCGAGCATTTCACCGGCGGCTCCACCGAGGGACTGTCCCATCAGGCACTGGAACAAGGCGGCATCGGCCTTCTCCTCACCATGCTCATCATCACCGTGCCGCCCATGGCGGCCAATTTCTTCCAGGGGACACTGGGGAATTTCCTACACTACTCCGCTTTCGGCGGCTTCGGTAGGCCGGGGCCACAAGGGCAGCCACCCGGAATGTATTCATTCTACAGCGAGCAGCAAAGCAAAAATCCGAACGCAAGCGAAGGCAAAACTCCACACATGTACCATCCGAGTCGCGTTCCTAGCACTACACCATCCAACGCCGACGCCATTAAGCCTCGGCCAGTAACGCCTTAGCTAACCACCTGCATCGCTTATGGATTGACAAAACGGCTTGGAGTTCAGGTTATGAACACCACTCGCTTATCACCAACTCGTTATCGACTATGGCTACTGGGACTGGCTTTGCTTGTGCTATGTCGCCTTGTACATGCACAAGAGCAGGTTGGGCCCTGTCCACCGGGCATGAGTGAATACCCTGGCGCTAACGGCATTCCCTCATGTGGCGCCCAAGTGCAACAACGCCCTGTTATCTGGGCATCCCGCTGGGGCGCCATCGCATGGGACTACACGCGGGGGGCGGTGGGTGGATCGATCAACCAACCCAGCAAGGCCGCTGCCGAGCAAGCTGCCATTGCCAACTGCCGGTCGAATGACGGTGGCCCCGATTGCAAAACTGACTTCGTCTACCATGATCAATGCGTGGCATTAGTTACTAGTGCCCATACGCATACAGAAGCCAGTGGTTACCCACTTAAGGTGGCAATCAATAATGCGTTGAAAATTTGCACTTCTGCGGGACATGCCGACTGTACGGTCGACTACACCTCCTGCGTCGCCCCCGTTCGGGTCCAGTAATACTCATTTTTCATGGAGGAATCATCATGTCCAGGAACCTGCTTAAAACCCTCGTGTTTGCCGGCCTGTTGACGGTCAGCGCTGGATCTGTCGCCCAGGGCTATTACGAATTCATTCCTTACTACGGCAACGACCCGTTCCTCTTCTGTACGTTCGGCGTGCCATCCGATTGCTGGTATCCGATCAACCCAGCGACCGGCAGTTTCGGCATCATCAGCCAATACTGCTTCAACCCCGTCTCTGCGGCCCAATACGCCCGTGTCTGTCCCCATGCATTTATGAGTGTGGTCCTGAGCATGCGCCATGACTTACCGCACCATCACTCATTCCGCTCAGCCATGTACGCCAGCATCGATCCCTTACGACGCAGGGACGTCCAGGGCTTACGCCAAGTGCTTAGTGCCGCCGAATAGATTCGATCCTTCCACCTGGTACCGCATACCATGAAAAAAATTCTCCTGACGCCCCGACATTCTGTTGTCTTGATAGCGTTGTGTGCCTTGGCAATAGGCAACACATGCTCAGCAAAGCAGCATGATCTCGTTCCTCCTCCTGACAAACCTGCGACTCGTGCGAGCGAGCCAATACAAGCCTGCCACCGAAAAGTTATCGAAAATGATCTAAAGCCTTTCGTGGGCAAAGATTGTCTGCTCGACGTCAAGCGAGGTGACCTGACGGGAAACGGCAGTATGGACGCCCTGCTTGTGCTGGATAGCCCATCCGTCGCAAGCACGGCACTTGGACAAGGTCCAACCAGAACCATCGTGTTGCTGGTGCGTGGCACCGATGGCCGACTGCATGAAGCTTCACGGAATAGCATGCTTGTCCCGTGTGCACACTGTGGCGGCCTCTATGGAGACCCATACAGTTACACGCAGGCAGGCATCGGAAAGTTCACCGTTGTTACCGAGGGTGGATCGCGCGACCACTGGTCCAATAAATACACGTTCATTTACTCAAAGAAGCAACATACATGGTTGCTTGAAAAGTTCATTTCAAAAGCACGTGATCAACTCACTGGAAAGTCCAAGTCCATCGACCTGACCGCCAAAAAGTTCGGCCAAATCGATTTCAGCAAGACTGACCCCCAGGATCTCCCCAAGGCTGAGCTCCCATAGTTTATCCGCGCGCCGATAACCGGATCGAAATAGCTGCAATTGTTAACCAACAAGGAGCGCCATCATGCCCATGGAACGCGAAATTCAGTTGCTGCAATCCGCCTATCAGGCAGGCGTCACCTCCCCCAAGGAGCTCGCAAACTTCATGGCTCAGGTCAATGTCGAGTCTGGGCATCTCGAAAAACTTGAAGAGAGCTTCTGCTATACGCATGGCACCGCTCAGATTCCGTCGGAATATGCCCATCGACATGGGGACGCTACATTGGAGGCTGCCCGTATCGCAGCAATCAAGGGTCACCCTGAGGAACTGGCCGAGTTGATGTATGGAGGCCGCATGGGTAACAACCTCCCGTGGGATGGCTATAAATATCGCGGTCGCGGCTATATCCAGCTTACGGGCAAAGACAACTACACGGCTGCCGGTCAAGCGTTGGGCTTGGACCTGGTCCATGATCCCGACATGGCCGCGAAGCCTGAGAACGCCGAAAGGATCGCCGTATGGATCTGGCAGAGCCAGGTACCAACAAGCGCCAGGGACGATGTGACGAAAGCCACCCTGGCTATCAACGGTGGTTACAACGGTCTCAAGGAACGAAGGACACAGTTCTCCGAATGGGAGCGCGCACTGACCCCTGACGTCATGGAGCAGCTCAAGCACGGACAACAACCGGAACTACCCGCCCAGCTATCTGGCACACACTCAATACATCGCAATTCAAACAAGCCCCTTCTTCATGAAGGTGCCCGCAACAAGGCCGCGAAAGCCCTGCAAGTTGAACTCGCTACGCTCGGCTACACCGACAACCAGGGCCATCCCCTCAAAGCCGATGGCGATTTCGGCCCCGCCACCCGGCTTGCCGTGGAACACTTCCAACACGATCACCAGCTGACCGTGGACGGCAAGGTCGGCCTCCGAACGCAACAGGCCTTGCACGCGGCACTGAAGGAGCGCGACTCAGCCCTCTCCCTGATTGACGCACACCATCCTGATCACGGTTTGTTCGAACAGGCCCTGGCCGGCGTACGCCGGCTTGATGGGGAGCAAGGGCGTGCAACCGATGGGCACAGTTTGAATCTGGCTGCCGCCCTCACCGTCGAGGCAAAGCGCGAGGGCTTGCATCGCATCGACCAGGTGATCCTCAACAACGACGCCAGCCGTACATTTGCCATCCAGTATCCGAACTCACTGATCGAGACACGCAAGGTCGCCACGGTCGACACCATGACCGCCGTGCAGACGCCGATGGCACAGAGTGCTTCCATGGCGGCGGCAGTTCCATCAGTACAGCCGTCCCTGACTGGATCGGTACCCGCACAACAAATGCCTGCGAAAGCACACCACATCGACCATTGACAACGAACCAGGTGCCAGAGATACGGCACCGTTTCGCGACGGACAGCGCCAACGAAGCAGGGAGATATGAACCATGGACGATATCCACGATTCGCAACGTCATCTCCTACCATGGATGTTCGTCTTTGCATGGCTCTTAACCATGCCTGGTACCGCCAAGGCGTTGGAACACTGCCCGTCAGGCACATACCTCGCCACACCACTTGGCGCACCGGTGACCTACTGCGCGCCGACCCCACATGATCGGCAAGGTAAAGGGGTTGCTCCTCAGCCCGGAGCAAGCCATTGGGGGGCTATTGCCGTTGACGACGGCAATCCCGTCGATATTGGTTCATCCGCCGGGCTATCGACGAAACAGCAGGCAAAACGCGCCGCCCTGGCCGATTGCAACGCCAAGGCAGGAAAGGCCTGCAAGGTCGAGATAGCCTACGGAGACGGCTGTGCTGCACTCGTTCAAAGTAACGACGGCCATCTTCTGGCCAGTGCTGATGTGACGCGTACGCACGCCACGCAATCGGGCATGAAAGCCTGCGCTGATGCCGGGCATCCACCGTGTCGGGTCATCTACGCCGCGTGCAGTCCGGCCCGGTCGCAAGCCGACTCGAAGTAGTACCCGGGATGACGGCATGATCGTTTCAACGGCTCAGGCCCAGCACCATTCCAACCACTACAGCTCGCGTACGACGCGGAACCCTACCCGCCCGCTGCGAACATCCGAGTCGGCGCCCTGCCGGTACGACGAGCGCACCTGAGCCGGGGAACTACCCCACGAGCCGCCACGTATGACGTGGGCCGTGCAGCCGGGGTTGATCCAGGCGCTGCCGTTGTTTGGGGCGCGGATGTAGTTGTCGTGCCAGCAATCGGCGACCCATTCCGAGACGTTGCCGTCCATGTCGTAGAGGCCGAACGGATTGGGCTTGAAGCTCATGACCGGGGCCGGTCCCCAGTAACCGTCGCGATAGCCGTGGAAGGCGTGGCTCCAGCGGCGGCCGTTGCTGGAGCGGTCCAGGCTGCCGGTGATGTTTTCCACTTTTTCGGTGGGCGTACCGTCGCCCCACCAGTAACGGGTGGTGGTGCCGGCGCGCAGGGCGTATTCGAATTCGGCTTCGCTGGGCAGGCGGTAGGTTTTGCCGGTGCGCCGGCTGAGCCATGCGACGTAGGCTTCGGCGTCGTTCCAGGAAATGTTGACTACCGGCAGATTGCCGTCGGCCGGGCGGCCTTCGTAGTTGTCCTGCCAGGTGGCGTTGGAGTCGTCGCGCATGGTGCCGCTGCGGGCGTCGTAGACGCTGGCGCCGCCCAGCCGCACGGAGTCGGGAACGTAGCCGCTTGCCTTCACGAACTGGCGGAACTGCGCCACCGTGATCGCACTGCGCGACATGGCGAAGCCCTTGGTAATGGTGACTTCGTGCTGCGGTGTCTCGGCGTCGTTTTTGCCGTTGTTGTTGCTCGAAGCCCCCATCGTGAAGCTGCCGGTGGGCACGACCACCATGGCCGGCGAATGTCCGGGCAGGTCCACGTAGCGGTCGGTGAACACTTCGCCGGGTTTGTGGCTGGCGTAGAGGCGTGCGTTGACGATGCCTTCTTCGATGGCCTGCACGCCTGTCGGGTCGGTGCCGATGGCTTGGGCCTGGTCGGCCAGTTGCTTGGCCAGGGTCAGGTTGCCGGCGTCGAGTGCGGAACGTGCCTGTGCCAGCACACCGTCGACGCGCTGCTTGCGGATGCCGTCGACCTGTCCACGCACGCTTTGCAGTTGCGGCGAGTCAGGCTGGATCGCCTGCGCTTCGTTCAACGCCTTGTCGGCGCCGATGAAGTCGTTTTGCGCCACTGCGGCCAGCGCCCGGTTGAGCACGGCTCGCTGGACCTGCAGGATGCCCTGCGCCGCCACCGCGTTGTCGGGATCAAGCTGCTGCACTTGCCGGTAGAGATCCAGCGCGCTGGCGCCTTTGGGCAGGTCGGCCTTGCCCTGGGCGAGCAGCCCCGCGGCCTTGGCCAGGATCGGCCGCACCGTCTGCAGCGTTTTCAGGTTGGCCGCCAGGACCTGTACGTCGTCGTGGGTGCCCGGCAGCTGTTTCAGGCCCGCCAGCAGGTTGCCCGCGGAGTCCGCGTCGCCCATGGCGATGTCCTGGCCGATGGTGGCGATCAGGTTGGAGCGGACATCGTCCAGACCTTCGGCAGCAGCACGGCTGTCGGACTTCAGTTTCAGCGCCTTGGCGTAGAGGATGCCGGCACTGTTGTCGTCACCGGCAAGGTCGCCGTCCTTCATGGCCTGGTCGGCACGCGCCAGCAGGGCCTTGACGGCGGGCGGGTCGGCGGTGAGCTGCTTGGGCAGTGCCGCCTCCTGCTTGCGCAGCCGCGCGGCGATCACCGCCGTGGGGGCCAGGGTCAGCGGCGGCCCGGCGGTCAACTCGCGCTGCGCGGCCGTCATCATCGCCGGCGCCGTCTTGGCCGGCCCGGACGTTGGGCCGGACGGCATGACGATGGCGTTCTGGCGGGGCCGCTGCTGGTCCGGATTGACGTGGAACAAACGCGGGAAGAAGTGGTAAGCCAGCGCAAAGGCCAGCACCATTATCCCCATACCGCCACCGAGTGCGCGCTGGCGATTGACGGATTGCTTGCTCGGCATGGTTGGGGGTTCCGGGGGCGGCCTGCTATGGTGCGGCGCCTACCTTATGGCACAGCGGAAGGCGTAGCAATGCCGTCCCGCTACATTCGCACCAAGGAAACGCATGTCCCTCGACGCCCCCGCCGCTGACTGGATCGACCAACGCAGCGCACTCGAAAGCTGGCTGGCCGAATTGCCGGCCGATGCCACACCCGGGCTCGATACCGAGTTCATGCGACGGAATACCTTCCATCCCCAACTGGCCCTGCTGCAACTGGGCTGGAACGGGCGTTATGCACTGGTGGACCCGCTGGCGTTCGACATCGGCGACGCCCTGCAGCCCCGCCTGGGCAACGACGGCCGGACCGTGGTGATGCACAGCGCCGGCGAGGACCTGGAAACACTGGCGCCGTTCCTGCCCGAAGGCCCCGGCACGCTGTTCGACACCCAGATCGCCGCCGCCTTTGCCGGTATGGGTCTTGGCGTGAGCTATCGCGCGCTGGTCGCCGAACTGGCCGGCGCCGAACTGGACAAGGGCGAAACCCGTTCGGACTGGATGCAGCGCCCGCTGACCGAATCGCAGCGTGTCTACGCGACCCTGGATGTGGTGTATCTCGATACGCTGCACGCACAACTGGCCGAACGCCTGCACCAGCGCGGCCGCAGCGCCTGGCATGCCGAGGACTGCGAACGCCTGAAGCAGCGCGCCAGTCAGCGTGACGGCGACCCGCAGCCCCAACGCGGCTTCCGTGGCGCCGCCGAATGGCCGCGCGAACAGCAGGCCCTGCTGCGCCGCCTGCTGCTGTGGCGCGACCGCGCGGCCCGTACGCTCGACTGCCCCCGCCCCTGGCTACTGGACGACACCCTGGCCATGAGTCTGGCGCAACAGCCCCCAACGCGACACGGCGAACTCGATCAGCGCACACGCGGCCAGCGCGCACTGCGGTCGGCGCAGCGCGCGCAGGTATTCGAATTGTTGGCCAGTCCGGCAACCGACGAGGAAATCGCGCAAACCACCGCCATTCCGAATTTTCCCCAGGGCGAGACCAAGAAAGCACTCGGCGCGATGAAACAGCTTATCGACCAACGCGCCGCCGAACTCGATCTGCCACCCGGCCTGCTGTGCCCGCGCAAGGTGCTGGAGGAATACGTGGTTACGACGGAATGGCCCGAGTTCCTTGAAGGCTGGCGGCGCGAGGTGCTGCAGGACGCATTGGCGGCACTGCTGCCCGGCTAGACACTTCGGGCGACGCCATTGGCAGACACTCGTAAACGGCCTTCACCATGTCGCGGCCACAGGCCGAGCAAAGCGGATCGTGAAGCGCCCCGCTGCTTGCGGGTCAACCTCCCCAGGGTATTGGCGTAACCCTGAGCCGCTGCTATCATGCGCAGCTCGCGTGGGGCGGTAGCTCAGCTGGGAGAGCGTCGCGTTCGCAATGCGAAGGTCGGGAGTTCGATCCTCCTCCGCTCCACCAAAATCAAGCACTTACAGAAAGGCCGAGGATGCGAACCCTCGGCCTTTTTGCTTTCCGTGTCCCCGATTTGTCCCATGGTGTTACCCAGTGTTACGGGGCGTCTCACTCGGGTTGTCCCGTCATTGTCCCAGATGCCACGTGTCCCCCAAGTGGCACCCGATCACCTCGATCGGTGCGGAAGTGGCCATGCTGCGCACCTTCGCCACGTGGCTTCCGCCGGACACCGTGCTCGTCAGCTAAAAGGGCAAGTGCTACGACGCCCCGCTGCTGGCCACCCGCTACCGAATGGCTCGGCTTGATAATCCGGTCGCTAGGCTCGGGCATCTCAACCTGCTGTACCCCGTACGCCGGCACTGGAAAGGCGCATGGGCGAACTGCCGCCTGGCAACCGCCGAGCGCGATCGGCCATGAACATCAGGCGCGTCCTAGCGCACAACCGGCACAACCTGAAGGCTTGGCCTGTGTGTCGCTTCATCTGTCGAGATGTTTTAATCCACGCGCCCGCGTGGGGCGCGACTGAATCATATTCACACCATTCTTCATCTCCATCAGTTTCAATCCACGCGCCCACGTGAGGTGTGAGGCGCGACGCGCATAAGCGTCGTAGTAGTAAACCCATTGGAGGTTTCAATCCACACGCCCACGTGGGGCACGACTTGTTCAGGTTGCCGTTGTTGCCGTTGACCTGGAAGTTTCAATCCACGCGCCCACGTGGGGCGCGACCGCTTTGGCAGATCGAATGCACGGCCAAGAGCAAGTTTCAATCCACGTTGCGTACACCGATGGAGTTGATCAGTAGCACCAATCGATCATGATCAGTGCACCGGCATGATGATCAGCATGAGACCACCGGCTGGAATCGGCCGCCAGGAGCCGTCATTCACAAGCGAGCACAGGCTTGCTCATGAGTCCATTCTCTCAAGAGTTGAAGTACCCACCGAAACCGAGTCAGTTCAAAAGTCCATTGTTGTGATAAGGATAGTGCCATCTTCCTGAAACTGGTTGCTGCGAATTTTTTGTTCAGCCTTCTCCTCAAATTCCGCCCGGTGAGCTTTGAACGCGGGAAGGCCGTCGGCGCCGGCACTGAAGTAATCTTGGAGTGCCTCAATGGAGACCTTGCAGATTACTTTCGCGCCATCAACCTCTGCAGGAAAAATGACATCGAATGATGACCGCGTCTCGACGGCTGGAAACTTTATGTCCATTACACTCCTTTGCTGATTGAGTTGTTGTACGGCGAAAGCTAAATTTGAATTCCACGATGCTCGAATGATTCAAGAAGATCTTCTCTGTTCGTTTGACTTAGCTCATCTAGGGACTGCCTCACTAAAATAGGGTAGCTATCTGGATTGGGGGCATCAGGATAGTGACTACCGTATTTCGCGAGAATCTTGCTACCCAATGGTGGCTCAGGAGCATGCCCGGTGCGTCCATACGAGACCATGTTCTGCACTCTTAGACTCTGTACGACGAGCTCCTGCAATTTTTTTTGTTTGGATAGCCACATTTCAGCCTCGCCATCAATCTCGCGAAGATTGAGCTTTGCCAGATGCGAATCGTCTGGCTCGCGTGCAAAAAGGTAATTGGCTTTCGCTGCAGCAACAGCAATCAGTCTGTCTTTCTCTTCTTCGCTGGTCGCAGCGTATGCTCCCTCGGCTTCACCTATGGCAATGCACGTAACAAACTGTGCGGCGACGACCAAGGCATCCATTCTATCCATCAAGCGCCTTTCTCGATGTCCGAACACGTCTCCTCCCAATAACCATCAGTTATCGACTAATCTACCCCCTGAGCACAACCAAGCGCTTTATCAAAAACACTTAACGCGTCAAAGCGAACGGTGCTGACGAGGATCTGCACCTGATCATACTGGCAGTGGACTGGTCATCGGCGATTGGTCGTGTGATGCATTCGATCCGGTACACGCACACGTGGGGCGCGACCGGCAGGTACACGCAATCTGCGTTCCGTCATTGATGTTTCAATCCACGCGCCCACGTGGGGCGCGACATTAGGCAGCGCGCCTGAATGCCCTGGTAAGGTTTCAATCCACGCGCCCACGTGGGGCGCGACTACCCTATCGCGATCAAGAGTACGTGCCGCTGGCGGTTTCAATCCACGCGCCCACGTGGGGCGCGACCCGAGCCGGCGAGATTGCTGCGCTGACGTGGCCGTTTCAATCCACGCGCCCACGTGGGGCGCGACGCCCGCATCCTGTGCCGCCTCGGGCTGCACGACTGGTTTCAATCCACGCGCCCACGTGGGGCGCGACATGGACATGCTCAACAAGATGACCATCGAGAAACAGTTTCAATCCACGCGCCCACGTGGGGCGCGACACGTCTTGCCGCGTAGGGCCTAGGTGGATACCCCGGTTTCAATCCACGCGCCCACGTGGGGCGCGACGATGCTGGGCACCGCCATCGGTCGCGTGTGCGAGGTTTCAATCCACGCGCCCACGTGGGGCGCGACAGCAGGATGGCGGACCGGCGCATGGTCTGTGGCAGTTTCAATCCACGCGCCCACGTGGGGCGCGACCACTTCCAGACGCCACTGATGGAGCCCGGCGAGAAGTTTCAATCCACGCGCCCACGTGGGGCGCGACGCGCGTACCTCAAGAGCATCGGCGCAGACGAAAAGTTTCAATCCACGCGCCCACGTGGGGCGCGACCACTGATCGAGGTGAATTCCGGGTATCGCGCCAGGTTTCAATCCACGCGCCCACGTGGGGCGCGACGGCGTTCCTTCCGGCTCCGGCGGGGCGCCCTCCAAGTTTCAATCCACGCGCCCACGTGGGGCGCGACCTTGGGTGGAAGTTGGAACATAATTGGACGGCATGTTTCAATCCACGCGCCCACGTGGGGCGCGACCGCATGTCGTAGCGGATTGCCCCGTGCTGCGCGCAGTTTCAATCCACGCGCCCACGTGGGGCGCGACTTCGCGGGGTTCGCCCGAAGCAGTTGATGGACAAGTTTCAATCCACGCGCCCACGTGGGGCGCGACTCTTGGCGAGGGTGAAGGACGAGGCCATGGCTAGTTTCAATCCACGCGCCCACGTGGGGCGCGACGATCCAACCGAGATCGCGTCGGCACGCGATTGGGGTTTCAATCCACGCGCCCACGTGGGGCGCGACGTCAGTAACCATCTGGCCATCCGGGGAGAGTTCGTTTCAATCCACGCGCCCACGTGGGGCGCGACCAGTGATTTATGTCGTGTCGCTGCTGTGATCTGCGTTTCAATCCACGCGCCCACGTGGGGCGCGACGTGAGCACGCAGCTGCTGAAGACCGCGCTGCTCGAGTTTCAATCCACGCGCCCACGTGGGGCGCGACGCCCTGGTCGGGGCTGGATCGACCCGGTGGACGAGTTTCAATCCACGCGCCCACGTGGGGCGCGACAGGTCATCCACCGCATCCCGCAGGCAGCTGACGAGTTTCAATCCACGCGCCCACGTGGGGCGCGACTCGGAATGCGCCAGTTCGTGAAGCCGCCGAGCGAGTTTCAATCCACGCGCCCACGTGGGGCGCGACGCGCGTTCTCTCGGTAGGCAATACCGCTTGAAAGTTTCAATCCACGCGCCCACGTGGGGCGCGACTTCCGGCGCACGTCTGCATCCAGCAGTGAGGTGAGTTTCAATCCACGCGCCCACGTGGGGCGCGACGGGAGGGGTGATGGATGACCGACGAACTGCGGGCGTTTCAATCCACGCGCCCACGTGGGGCGCGACCTGGGGGTTCGAGTCGTGAAGTGGCTACCGATTGGTTTCAATCCACGCGCCCACGTGGGGCGCGACCATTGCTTGAAGTAACAGGAATTAGCGACGAAAGAGTTTCAATCCACGCGCCCACGTGGGGCGCGACCGCATGAAATCAAGCCTCCAGGCGCATTCATGTGGTTTCAATCCACGCGCCCACGTGGGGCGCGACCTGGACGAGGCGGATTGCCTGCGCGGATTCGGTGGTTTCAATCCACGCGCCCACGTGGGGCGCGACCGCGTCATTCTAACCACTTGTGTGATTTGCCAAAAAAACTGAAATTCGGCGAAGGCCGCCTGAAGCGAGGGTGGATGCTTCACCGCTCACTGTGAGTCTCCGGGCTTGTAGCTGACCAATCAATGGATTGTGCTTATCGCGAACCGCTCGGGGATTTGGCCGTCGCTTTGGGTCCGCGGTGGCTAAAGAACCAAGGGTGCATTGAGGTCGAGTGCGGGTTTTGCGCCAAGGTGCTCTACCTTGCCATGCCATTTGAGCCCGAGATAGTAGAAGCGAAGGCTATCGACTTCCGGCTGCATCAGGTCGATAAGCTTCTGCTTGATTTCGACCCAGCGAGCAGTATCCACTTCCAACTCAAACACTGAGAACTGAACGCGCTGTCCATAGTCTCGGCATATCTTGGCAATTCGCCGCAAGCGCTTCGCGCCTCCGGGGCTAGTGATACTGACATCGTAGGTGACGAGGATCAGCATAGTGTGGCTTCACTTCCAAAGGAATGGAGGGTAAGCGTCAAGATCGCCGCGAAGATGCCGGGCGAGAAGTTGTGCCTGAAGATAAGGAAACAGGCCGATGGCAATCTTTTCGCCTAGGAAGGCATGTTGCAATTCTTCGCGTTTGCGCTCTTGGTAGGCAACTAACACAGTTTTCCGAGCATCGTCTTTCAGCAGCACCGCACCGTTTTCCATCTGACGAAAGTCGTGCTCATTGAGTTGTTTGCGGTTGATCAGTGACAGGGCGAGGCGCTCGCCGAGCAAGGGCCGGAATTCCTCAGCCAGATCAAGAGCGAGGCTGGGGCGGCCTGGTCGGTCCCGATGCAGAAAGCCGACGGCAGGATCCAGGCCAACGGTTTCCAGAGCAGATCGGCAATCGTGCGTCAGCAGCGTGTAAATGAACGAAAGCAACGCATTGAACGCGTCACGAGGCGGCCGCCGATTGCGACCACCGAAGTGCAGCATAGGTGAGTCAGCGCGGATCAGCTGATTGAATACGCCGAAGTAGGCTTGGGCGGCCTCACCTTCCAGTCCGCGTAATACATCGACATCCACGTCGATCAGCATTCGCTGTGGAATACGCTTGAGCCGCTTGAGTGCGTGCTGAAACGCCTCCGTGTCGGTCAACTTGTCACTGTGGTCCCTCCAGCCACGGGCGAGCACCGCACGTTGGTTATGAATCTTGCCGACCAGCAGATGGCGAACCACTTTGGCGCAGCGCATCGGATCGTCACTGCATCGGTACTGCTCGCGCCGCAGTAGGACGTTGCCCGAGACAGGCCCCTCCACGCGAGCGAGAAATTTTCCGTGGCCAGTCAAATAGCAAATGCTGATGCCTTGCTCGGAGCAGAAACCCATCAGCTGCGGTGATACAGCGACGCGACCGATGCACACCAGGCTTTCCAACATGTGCACCGGCAGGCGGGCACGGATCACCTTCTCCACCTCCATGACGATGTTGGCCCCGTCTTTATGCAGCCACGCACCTTCGGTGGTGATGTACAAGGTATTGAGCTGGCGCCGCATTCAACCCTCCAGCTGGCTTCGCAGCCAGTGTTCGACGTCGCAAGCTCGGTTCAGCAGGCGTGGCTGGCATAAGTCGATAAGAGAGCAGGCGTCACAACGCTTTGGCTCGTAGTGTGCCAAAGGCGTCCTCCCCGAGAGGATCATCTCGCGCGTGGCGGTGATGATCTGGCGTGTGAGTGCGCGTAGCTCGTTGTTGAAAGCGACATCTTTCCGCCGGCGTGTCTGACCGTAGAAGAGCGCCCCCGTCATGACGGATTGGCCCAGCATGGATTCTAGGCATAGCGCCTGGGCACAAAGCTGGACCTCGTCCGCGCGGTGGGATTTGGGGCGTCCTCGCTTGTACTCCACAGGAAAGGCTTGCTCGGCGTCGACCCCGCGATGGAACTCCACGACATCGGCCACACCTGTGATTCCAAGTTGCAGGTCGAGCAAGGGCATTGCAGTAACGGTGCGAATTCCATTTCGCCGTTCGGACTGCGGTTGGTCAGCGCGTTTATGCAGAAGGTGTCCTTCGGCTGTCTGCCGATTCTCGGCCCATTGCCGCTCGATATGGATTAGCGCGCATTGGCGCGGGCAGTAGAGGTAGTGCTGGAGGGCGGAAATGGGAATCAGGTCCTCGTCGTCCATTGCTCCGCCCTCGGTCGCTGGTTAGAACATCTCGGTGAGGGTGACGCCTGCCGGCATCGACTCCCGGTCGACGCTGACGCGATAGTCGGCGAAGTTGCGTGCAGGCGTGTCGACCTGTCCATCCACGCGTTCGACTTTGATCTTTTCGAACAAGTGGTGGGCCGGTGCGTTACCCATCGGATGGTCGTGCTTGAACACGATCAGTTTGCGCGCGGCCATTTCACCACGCGCGGCGGAGCGGTCATGTTCAAACATATTGGTCAGTGCGCGCCACAGCAGCGCAAGATCGTCTTCGGAGAAGCCGGTACGCTCGGCCAGTTTGGCCGAAATGAAGCCGTGAACACGGTACAAGCCGTAGGGGAGAACGTGCTTGCGTCCCATCGTGCGCTCCTTCTCCAGGTCCCTTTCGTTGGTGACCGCCACGCGGGTGATGGAAACCTCCAGGGGCACCACAGGGTCAATGGAGCTGGCGAAGGCAATCTGCACTGGGCCACGGACCTGGCCTGCATTGACCTCGGTGGTCATCACGGCACCGAAGGTGCGCACGTCGAAGAAGTTCTTGCACATCCAGGCGGTGAGCTCCCGCGCTTTGGCCTCGTCCTTGGGCAGCTTCTTCGCTTCAGGCTCGATACCAAGTGCCGCATAAGCCTGCTTGTGCTGGTTGTTCAGCACTGACTTCTCCTGCATGTAGATCGTGTAGCCGGGCTCACCTTCCTTTTCCAGCGCGGTGTAGTTGCGGATCTTGCGTTTAAGGGCGACGTCGGTGACCAGGCCCTGGTTGGTTTCCGGGTCCAGCCGCGGCAGGTTGCCTGCATCAGGGTCGCCATTGGGATTGCCGTTGGTAACGTCAAACAGGTAGACAAATTCATAACGGTTGGCAATGGCGCTCATGCGTCCTCTCCTTCGGAATTGAGGTCGGTGTTGTCGGCACGGCTGAAACGTGCCTGGGTCTGGTGGTAGTAGCCGATGGCGAAATGTCCCTGTGCTTCGATGCGCAGGCTTTTTGGAAAGGTCGGCCCCAGTTGGTCGATGATTCCGCAAACTTCCTTTTCCAGATTCACGGCGAATCCGGGCTTGTCCTTGCGCAAGCGGCTGAGATGGTGCTGGGCGCTGCGCAGCAGCACTGGAAACACGCTGGCCGGCGTCGCCGATGCCGCGCCGTAGTAGCGGTCGCGGATGGTGGCGTTGATTTGCTTGCCCAGTGCGGCGCGCTGCACGTTTTCCAGCGTGGAGAACAGTCGCCCCAGCAGGTAGCCGGGCTCGGTATTGGTCGGATCGAGGCTCACGGGTGGTTCCCCCTTGGTGATGTCCTTGTTGCCCAGCCGCTGCTCGCGCGCCAGGACTCCCTTGCACAAAGCCACACGCGTTCCGCTGATGTCGCCGTCGGCGCGAAACCGTATGATGATGTTGCTGAGCAGGCTGCGCGGGTAGCGACGACCGGTCAGGATGGCCCGGGTCAGTTCGCCGGCTAGTTGTGGCGGAACGTCTTCGCTCTTGGACTTGGCGCCTTCACGGTGCGGCACGGTGGCGAGAAGCAGCTTCCAGACGGCCGGGGGCGTGCGCCACGGCGATGGCTCCAGTCTCAGGTCATCGAAATGCCAGCGCAGCCGCTGGGCAAAGGTCGCCAGTGTCTGGGTTTCCCAGAAACGAATTGACAGGCGCGAGGCGTTGGGTGCGAGGCCCAGCACGAAGATGCGTGTGCCGTCGTCCAAATGGCCCTCCAGATCTTGCAACGGCAAGCCTTGGTGCACTTGTTCAAGCACATCGCGTACTTGCTTGATGGCACGTTCGTCGTCATCCCTGGGATCGAAGAAGGCTGCCAGCAGGCTTTCCGTTTCTGCTACCGCTCGCGGGTCGGGCGCTTCGGCCCAGAACACCACGCTAGCGTCGCCGATGCGCAACTGCTGCCGACTCTCTCGCCGCAGGAGATGGTTGAGTACGGTGGTGTATGCGAAAGCAGCGTGCTCGGAGATAGGTGCATTCTCTCCCTGCTGCTTGCCATACGATGCGAACGATTCAAGATTGAACGAGACAATGGACGCGCCTGAACTCTGTGCGCCGATGACACCTTTGATAGCAGGATGCAGGCGTGCAAGCGGGGCCAACTCACCAGTCACCAAACAAATTCCCTCTCGATTGTTGGTGACGTTTCCTAAGCGGCGTGACCAGGCAGCCTGCGCGGCCGGACGCTCATGCAAGTAGCGCGGCTCATCGCCCAGGCGGAACACCACGTTGGTATCCAGCATTTCTTCACCATGACGGGTGAACGCCGGCTCTTGCTGGAATCGATCGGAATGCCAATGCTCCAGGAACAGCAACAATGCTTTCAGCCCGGGATCCTGCTCATTTGCCAAGGCGTCATGATGGAGTGCCTTGAACGCGGCATGCTCCTGCTCGCTGCGCTTACTGCTGGCGCTGACGCCAAGCACGTAACTGGTTTTGTCCCAGAGAAAGCAGGAAGCGACATTAACGGAACGCTTGGGCGCCTGCGGCACACCCATATTGCGGGGCATCGGCTTCTTGCCACTGGTGTCTCGGATGTCGAGTACATCGATGACCTCGCCGTTCTCTTCCAGCATGATGACGTAGCTGATCTTCCCCTGGCTGTAGCCAGGAGGAGAGATTTTCGTGCTGTCGTCTTCCAGTAAACGCTGGTAATAATCGTTGAGCGCGCTCAGGATCACGACCTGACCTCCCCGTCGCTCACTGGCGGAACGGCGATCAGCCCATCAACCATGCGTGCACGAAAGAAGTACGGGGTCATGTCGCTGGCGAAGTCGATATCGTGCAGCATCCAGCCCAGATCGCGTTCGCCGTGCAGCGATTCGTGGGGGGGGGGAGTTTCGCGGCCATACTCCAGCAGCTCGAAGCTGGCCGGGAACTCGCGCGTGCCCAAACAGGGCGCCTGGAAGCATTGTCCCTTGCGGGCGCGGCGGTTGAAGATATCCAGATGCTTGCCGATGTTGTCCTCGGCGCCGGCCTTGTCGGTCAGTTCGAAGTGCGCGCCGATTACATAGGCCACGTCACGCAGCAAGGTAGTGGCGCGTTGCTGGCGATCGTCCTCAACATAATTCACCAAGGCATCGGTGCGGCCTGCTTTGATCGCCTTACCGACGCTGGCGGCGGACAACTTGCCGCCGACTTCATTGCGCCGGATGGATTCGAAGCGGATCGGCTTGAGCACCTGGATGCTGTCCACCACCCAGCGGATCGCCGGTTTCCAGTGAATGGCTTCCAGAATGCCGCGTGCGGCCGACGGCGTGATGACGTCGTAGGACACTCTCTCGACCTTCATCTCTGGCCGGGTAAACAGCGCCCTTTCTCCATGGATATGCAGTCTGACACCGTATGCCATATCTACTCCCCTGTGTTTTTTTCATCCTTACGCGTCTAAATCTCATAGCGTGAGACATCCAATCACACCACGAGACTGTCCGCTTCTAGGAACTGTGGATCGTTCCAGTGCAACCCGAACCGCTCGTCATACAAACGCGGATTGACCAACTGCACGAACTGCTCGCCATAGCGATCCGGCACAACCGGCTGGATGGCACTCGCCCGCCAGAGTGCGTCGTAGGCCGGATGAGGCAACTGCACGATGTAAGGCTGGAGCTGGCGGGCGATGCCACCGCAGCCCTCGGCAAACTCCAGCCTCGTGAGTGCGTCACGCGCCAACTCGTCCCATGGCACGATTACCGGTCGCATCGCAGTCTCGATCAGCCGAAACTTTTCGGCCAAGGTCTCGAACGGCAAGCTGTCCTCACGGCAGCCCTTCAGCATGCCAAGTACATCATGGACATCAAGCTCCTGGGCTCCCTTCTGCCAGTACAGCTCATGGAAGTACGCCTGGACTGCCTCGGGCGCCAGCAGGTCTTCGCGGTGACCTGGCTCGACTGTGCGAAAGGCCTGGGCAAACTGTTTCAGTTCCGTGGGTGGTGCCCAGTCCGGGTTGGCCGTGGCAAACACCAGCACTTCGCTGTCTTCGTGGTGGCGACGCCCTTCGCGGTTGCAACGTCCGGCAGCCTGCGCGATGGAATCCAGCCCGGCCTCGGCACGTAGAACGGTCGGCAAGTCGATATCAACCCCGGCCTCGATAAGACTGGTGCTGACCAGTCGGCACGGCAGACCATTCTTCAAACGCCGCCGGATATCCGTCAGGACGGCGCTGCGATGCTTGGCGCACATCAATGTGGTCAAGTGACGCGCACCGGACTGATCAGCAATGGAGTCGAACAGCGCACGTGCGTGGCGACGATTGTTGACGATGCACAGCACTTGCTCACGCCGACGCATATGTTGGGAAAGTTCCTCGTCATCCAGCACGCCCACGTGTCGTACATTCACGCGCCGTAACTGCCGATAAAGCCTAGGCGGATCAGGTGCCAGCTCGCGGACGCCTTTCAACCCATCGAGAAAGCCTTCTTCTGCATTCAGCGCGGGCTGGGTAGCAGTGCACAGCACGATGCTGGTGCGGTAGTTGAATGCCAGTTCGTCCAGCAGGGTTACGCAGGGGCGCAACAACTTCAGCGGCAAGGTCTGGGCTTCATCCATGATCACCACGCTGCTCGCAATGTTGTGCAATTTGCGGCAGCGCGAGGGACGATCGGCGAACAGACTTTCAAAGAACTGCACGGCAGTGGTGACAACAACTGGCGCGTCCCAGTTTTCCATCGCCAACTTTCGCTTGTCCTTCGACTCCGGAGAAGAATGCGGGTCGTCGAAGAACGCGCTGTGGTGTTCCAGAACCGCCGTCTCACCAAGATCGCCGAAGGCTTCCCTGAATACCAGTGCGCTCTGCTCGACAATGCTGGTGAAAGGAATGACGAAGATCACCCTGCGTAAGCCGTGTGCGATGGCATGGTCCAGTGCAAAGGCGAGTGAGGCGAGGGTCTTGCCGCCGCCGGTGGGTACCGTCAGCGAAAAAAGCCCTGGCTCAAGTACTGACTGCTTTCGTACATGGGCCAGGATGCCTGCACGCAGGCAATTGACGTCAGTGTCTGCCTGAAACGTCGCCAATCGGGCATCGAGGCGTGAGCGCAGTTCTTTCAGGTCAGGCGGATCCTTTTTCTTTCGGGGCGAGCGGCCCTCGATTCGACGATAAAACTCATCGGTGTCGATGAAGTCGGCATCCACCAGGCAGGAGAACAGCATCCGGGCGAGCAAGGTGAGCTGGAAGGCGCCACGGTCCCTACGCGGTCGGAAACCCGAAGGCAGGCCTAATTCCGAGACATCCGGCAGAGATAGTTCCTGTTCCCATGCTGGTAGCAGGTCTGGAAGAGAACTATCCAGCCGATCCCGCAATGAAGTGCGCGACTTGCCACCTTTCCCGTTAGCCAGCCCTGCGTGATGGCCGGCGATACCATAGGCCAACAAGTGGCCAAGGGACGGGCCATATCGATTCAATGCAATTCGTGCGCCCCATGTCGCGTGATCCACCTTGGACGATTTTCCTTCCAGACGCAGCTGGAATCGCTCCGTGTATTTGCCGAGGTCATGCAGTTGCCCGGTCGGCTGAGCCAACATTTGAGCGCCGAATGTCGTGGCGAACTCAGCGGCCAGATTCCCTACAGTAGTTAGGTGCTCATGAAGCGGCTGCCAGTCGGCCTTGTCTGTACGTTTTGTCGAGTGCGCATAGAAATCCATATTCCCCCCGGTAACGTCCTTCAATCAATTCTACCCAACAATGCCACCGGCACTTTGGCCTGATGATGCATATCACGGTATCACCGGCTGAGACTCTCCTTGAGTTATCGTCCAAACTGGTGTGCCAGAATGAAGGTTAAGTTGAGAAGGCGGTAGCGGGTAGCTAAGAATGTTGCTTGTCGAACGTCGCGGGACCGGACGGCAAGAACCGCGTGATCGCATTCACGCCGAGAGATCACCAGCCAATGTTCGTGGCCTGTCTCTGGTCGCACTGGACCGATCCCACTGGCAAAGAGCCTGACCTCGACAGCTTCGCTGCGATCACAGACGAACCAGAGCCAGAGGTTGCCGCAGCCGGCCATGACCGGACGATCATCAACATCAAGCCCGAGCACGTGCATGCCTGGCTTCGTCCTGATCCCAAGAACCTCCCTGCCCTGTACGCCATCTTCGACGATAAGCGGCATCCGTACTATGAGGCAGAGATTGCCGCTTGATCGCCGGCTAACCTGGGCCCTTGCGGCAATAGGACCTGGAAGGCCTAGTGGCCGCTGCCCCATGAACGCGGAGCACTGCAAGAGACCGGGGGACGTCGTGGCTTGCCCAGCTCGATACGCGCGCGACGTTACCAGCCGCCTCCTGCCGTTACATTGTGCTCAAGTTTGTCCGATCGGCGCCGATATGCGTTACATGAGCTACGAGCTTCAAGGGAACGAATGGACAACAGGTCTCTGGCGAGGCCTTTGTCGCGAGTACGCGTTCTTCGAGAAGATGTTCACGATCGTACCTCCTCTAACCTTTCTCGTTCTCATGCTTGCGCTGTGGAATCATCCGGGCCCTCACGGATTTGGCTCCATCTACGATCTGACCGTTGTGTTTTGGCAGCTCCGCCTACTATTTCTGGCATGCGTTGTTGGCATGTATTTGCTCGGGTCTGCATTCAATATTCAATTCGTCAAACAGAGTCTCATTCTTTCGACCGCCGCTCCCGAAGTCGCAAGCAATCCACCCTATCGGACCGATCGCGAAAAGCGGCCTCCTCGCGCCTGAGCGTGCGCTTCGCGACGCGTGACGCGGCTTTCAGGTCGCGCCGTGCTCGCCGTCGCCTAGGCGTTCACGCACTCCGCCCTTCACAACGCGACCTCGACCTCTTTGAGAGATCGAGACGATGTCTATCACCCGTTCGTTGCAAGTCCCCGTCCTCGCAGTAACCCCTGCCGATGCGCTAGTGATCGCTGGTCTGGCCAACCCACGTACGGCAGCTTCCAAAGCACGCACACGAATCTGTCGTGGCACGTATCCATACCCTTTGACTCCAGCCCCTGGTGGCGGAGCACGAAAATACGTCGTGCTGATTAGGGATATCCAGGTAGCCCTAGGTTTGAGCGAGAGCAATGTTCCCGCCATGCCCATCGATCTCGTTGAACCTTCCAAACGGAGACGTGGACGTCCTCGCCTTTCCAAGAGCGCACGCCCAGGGGTGCGCAAATGAGCGCGCCGTCGGAACCAAACGTGAGGCGTCAACAGAAGACGGCCGTGAGCCCTGCTGCCTCTGAAAGGCGGCACACCCGCGGCGAGCGTAGCTCGACGAGTGCGATCGCCGACCAGGGACTAATAGAAATCGTGTACGACGATGGCGATCCAGCCGGTAAGACTACCTGCGACAACCGAGACATTTGGGAAGATCGTGAGGACAGCACTGGAAAGCGCCTCACACTCAAACCAAGAACGCTTGGCGTCTGGGTGGCCATGGTATCGCTCCGCCAGAGAAAGGCGGATTGGTCCTTCAACGTCACGGATCTTCAGAAGCGGCTGAAAATGAGTCGGGGAACGCTTCAAAAGACTCTGAATGAGCTTGAAGCCAAGGGTCGCCTTGAGCGCATACACGCTAGGAAGCCAAACGGAACCTATGGACCACCACACTGGGTACTTCATCACGGTGGTCGTCGCGATTTGCCTCCTTCCAAGCTATCAACACATGAGACGCCAGTGCACGCCGCTGCCGAGAGATTAGGTGACGTACCAGCGACTGAAAACGAGGCACCGGCCAGCACCAGCGCCCGGATTCCCGGCGACGGACCAGCGACTGAAAGCCGGGTGCCGGTGAGTACCAGCTCCCGGAAGCCCGGCGGCGGACCGGCGACTGAAAACCAGGTGCCGGTGAGTACCAGCTCCCGGAAGCCCGGCGGCGGACCGGCGACTGAAAACCAGGTGCCGGTGAGTACCAGCTCCCGGAAGCCCGGCAATGGACCAGCGACTGAAAACCAGGCACCGGCGGGTACCAGCTCCCGGAAGCCCAGCAGAGCTCCTGCACCCGATGCCGAGGCAACGGATTACACCGTCGCCTTGAATTCCGGCGCCGGTGTTTCAACCCCCTTAGTAACTACTGAAGTAGTAAAAAACAAAAAAACTACTACTACGACCCGCTCCTCCTCGCACGAGCTCGTTCCTCCAACTTCCCTGCCACCGGACGAAGCCCGGGTAGTAGTCGCAGAAGTGGAAAAAGCCCTGCGCAACGGCGGTCTCCGCGGCGATCTCGCGCAATCCGTCCTTGATGAGCTTGAGGGCGCGATCCGTCGAGGACGCCAAGGTACGCCGATAGCGAGGCCGGTCAGCTACCTGCTGCGTCTGCTAGAGCGCGCCCAGACCGGGCAGTTTGTTCCAGACGCCGGCTTACCCATCGCACGAGAGCGCCAGAAGCAGGCTCTTGACGTGGAGCACAGGGTGCGCCGCGATGAGGAGAAACGGCAGTACGCGACAGAGCGCGATGACCCGGAAGCGAATAGCCGCATCCAGGCAGTGATCGACGAGTGCTTCCGTAACTTGAAGATCCCGCCTAGGGCTCCCCGAGATGCAGGGCCGCAACTCAAGACTTCCGCCTCGCCTTAGCCACCAAGTCAGAGACCACGCCACGCAACCGCGTGGCTGCAGACCCGTGCCATGAGCAAGGCGGCACGGGGAGTCACCAGATCAAGGAAATCCAATGCAAACGAACCGCTTTCTCCGGCGCGCCCGTCCGGCGCTTCTGGCCGTCTTACTCGCGCTGCTCGGCGTGACGCCGGCATCCGCACAGTGGGTCGTGTTCGATCCGGCCAACTTCACACAATCGGTCATCAACGCCTACCGCACGTTGCAGTCAAACATTAACCAGGCGACGCAGATCGCCAACCAGATCGACCAGATCGACAACCAGGTTCGAGTGCTTGAGAACCAAGGGCTCAACCTCGCCTCACTGCCTGAATCGCTGGTCAGCAGCTATCGATCGAATATGGCGAACCTCATGGACTCGGTCCGAAGCATCCGCGGGCTCGAGCACAGCCTGAGCGACATGCGGGATCGGTATCAGGCCATGTACCCGTCGACCTATGCCAGCGACGCGGCGTGGCAGAACCTCAACAGCTACCTGCTGAAATGGAACCTGGCCGACCGCAACAACATGCAAGACGCCCTGCAGACCGGCTCGAGTGTCCTCAACAGCCTGCCCGCAACGCAGGCGGACATCGCTCGGCTTGGGCAGGACTCGGCAAGTGCCAAGGGCGCCCTGTCCGCCATGCAGGCCGGCAACCAGCTCAGTATGAACATTGCTGGCCAGCTCGCCGGCCTCAACGCGCAGACCGCCACGTACCAGCAGGCCATGCTGCAGCACATGAGCGCCTCCGCTTCCATGTCAGCCGCCGCTGAGGCTGCCAACAAAGCCGCCCTCATGGGTTTCTCGGACGGCGCCAAGCCTGCATGGCAAGGCAAACCACAACCCAGTCCCGAGAGCTATGCGCCGTGGGCGCACTGAGAGGCCGCTATGAATCCCAAGAGGAAATCAACCCATCACAAGCGAGCCGTCGGCGTTGGCGAACGGCTGTACGTCAACCTGCCCAAATCGTTGGCAAGGGCAATCAAGCAGGAAGCCGCAGCGAGACGCATCACGCAAACGTCGATCATTGAGTCGTCCCTGGCCGAACGATACGACCCGTCGAATGCCGACATGCGTGAGCGAATGCTCGCCAGTGAGCTACGCACGGTGAAACGCGAGCTTGCCCAAGTGACGTTTAACCAGCGGGCTACCGCTGAAGTGCTTGCAGTGACCGTCAAGAACATCGTCGCCATGTTGCCGTCACCTACAGCCGAGGGCCGGAAGCGAGCAATAAGCTTCTACAACTTCATGGCAAGCGAGGCCGCGAAGGCCTTATCCAGCGAAAAGGCGCTTGTCGATCGTCTAGCCGAAAAGATCCTCACCTTCAGCGATGAGGACTTTGCCACGGTGGAATTGCCTCCCGGGGTATTGCCGGAAGACGAGGCAGCGCTGACTTTCGAGGAGGACACCTGATGCCTATCGAGATGAACTTCATTCGCTTCGCCGGCAGACTGCTGGTCAGCTCGCACAGCGAGCTATCAACCATGCAAGACCGAGCGATGGCAGCGGCGGAACCAACATTACACTGCACTCGGACGAAGAGTAACTGCCCGGCAAGCTGAACTTTGAGTCCGCTGCAACTCTGAAGAATCTCGAAGAATCAGCGGGCAAAAGGAAAGGGCCGGAATCTCTTCCGGCCCTTTGGCGGTAGCTCAACGCGACCTCACTCGGGTCTTAGTCTGCCAAGCGCGGCGTCTCGGGTCAATGTTGCCCACGGCCCGGGGCATAGATGCAAAATCATCCGCGTCTGCAACTGGTAACCGCCCACAAGCTCGCAGCCTGACGGGAGGGCACCCTATCGCCCCCCCTCTTGCTCATGAGCAAAAAAGCCGTGAAGGGTCCGCCAATCGGTATGTTCGCGCGTGCGCAGAGTCACTGGATGTTGCGTCTGGCAGGTGCCCACAGGCCCACGGCCCGCCGGTAAAGCATCTTGCCGCCACGTTTTGCTCATGAGCAAAAAGGCCCGGCTATTGAATTTGGTATTGTGCTTTACAATACCATTTTTGCGCTTTGCTCATGAGCAAAACGGTTGCCGGTGGTCCGGGTGGCCGCGCATAAGCAAAGTCACTGGACGCTGCATTCGGCAGGTGCCCCCCTGGGCCCACAGTCCGCCGGCAAAGCATCCTGCCGCCACGTTTTTGCTCATGAGCAAAAAGGCCCGGCCATTAAATTTGGTATTGCATTTTACAATACCATTTTTGCAACTTGCTCATGAGCAAGAAGGTTGCCGGATATCCGGCTGGCCGAGCACATGCAGAGTCGCCGGACGCTGCCTCTGACAGGTACCCACGGGCCTACAGCCTGCCGGGACAGCACCCTGCCGCCACGATTTGCTCATGAGCAAGCGACCGCCAATCGGTATGTTCGCGCACGCGAAGAATCATTGCGCACACGGACGAGATTGATCACCCGGACCAGTCGACCGCGATCAGTGTGCCGCCACTTCGATTCAGGCATCCACTTCTGGCCGGCTGAAATCGGCCAGGAGCGGACGTTACGGTTAAACGAATTTCCATCGATGCAAGCAATGCAAGAAATTTCATCTCACGCTTTCTTGACCATGGTTAAGATAAGTGGCCAGATGCTCCATGCGATAAAGATGTCAACTAGGCAAAGCATCACTGCTCTAAATTGATCAAGCATGCGCAGCTTGCCGCTTTTCTCTTCATTCAAGAGCTGGTCAAGGCTCGATTTCCCGTAGTTTCGCATGGCTCTGAACAAGCCAAGCAGGCGCGGATCCTTCAGATTTTCCGGGCCGAGCGCAAAATACACGCGCTCCTCCGGACGCCCATGCGGACGATAAACGAAGGCATATCGCCAGCCAGAAGATCTATAAACTCGCACATAATCGGTTGCATAGCCGAGTATGTCTCGGGCGCGTATGACCTGCGTCGAAGATGCTTGCACGATCTCGATCGAATCGGCACGAATGGTCATGCCTCGCTTGGTTAAGCTGGCCACGTAGTACACCGCCATCGACATGAGACCGAACGTGGCGAAGATCAACCAGCCTGACGGTAATGCGTGCTTAATTGATCCCAAACACATAGCCGCGAGCAGAGCGATCAAGGTGAGCATACCTATCATCGCAAGCAGCGGAATAACCATGCGCCGTAGAAAAGAGTCGCGGTACGTCTGCGGCAATCCATAGTGTGCCGCAAGATAACTCGCGCAATCCCCCTCGTCGAGGAGATATTCACCTGACTCGGGTAGGGAGTTTTGTGCATTTCCCGAGAGGGATCTAGGTGAACCATGTGATGTTTTCAAGTACGCCTTGCCACATGCAGGGCACTCCCATTCAGGCGTTTGATCAGTCGATTTTCGTTGGTAGCCACAAGCCTGACATACGGTCTCCATGCCCACTCCTTGTTTGAGTTAATCCAGCTGTGCCGCCTATGAGTGCTTTGAACAAGGCTCTCGTGTTTGACTTGTCAGGACGAGCGTCCGTTTTGGGTGCAAGCGGACCTTACTACACGCTCTGCGTCGCAATCCTTCGATAGCTCGTCATGAGTCCCCTTCGTCATCGACGATTCCCATACCTCAGCCATGAGTACCAGCATCGGAGCTGGATGCGAACACCGCTACTTGGCCAAGAAACCGAACCAAGCTTGAGTTGACAGATCAAGTACGACAACGCCATTCGTGAACAGCTGATTGCCGATCACACCGTCGTAGCTCGGGTCATATGATCTGCCTGCGCTGCCAGTCATGGTGAAGGCAATTGCCTTGGAGAAGGACAACTCGCCCAAGGAAACTCTCCCTCGTGTATCGGCGCCAACAAACGTGATTGTTTTCCCCCAAGAGGGGAGCTTCAACTGATATCTTCCATTTTCGGTACTGGACCTTCCCGTAATTGCTTGCCAGCTCGACTCGCCAAGCACAAGATCCATGCGACTCGTTCCAGTGTCGAACATCATGCGTTGCGACTGAAACGTTTGGGCCATCAGCGGCAACAAGAAACGACCCTGACTTATCGTTCCGTGCACTCCAGCAACGTTGTCGAGCATCGCCGGCGCAGTTTTAGCCGTGAAGAGACACACCCTTGAAGAAGGGTAATCTATGACCACCGTGAAACCGAGTAACTGATCCAGGCCGATAGTGCCGCCAACCGGATTGGCTTTCATCTCGGTGTTGGCCATCACGCGAGGTGACGCGATCACATCATTGGCTACGGTAAAGCGCGCAGGAAAATAGAATTTCTCCCCGGCCTTGGCCCACCCTGATTGAACGGCAATCTGGCCATAGGTTTCGCTCGTCTCCGAACCAGTATCCAACTGCATGCGAATCGCATGATCATTGATCTGCGCCGGCACGATAATCGCCCCCTCGCCTCGATCACCACCTTCCCACGTAAAGTGGACGCATCCAGGGTTGCTCGCGAGAGCCTTCGCTAGCTCTTTATAGGTCGGCGCGCTTGCATGCGCACCGCTTGCGATCGCTAGTGCCATTACGCAGCTTCCGAACGAGATCATGTATTTCATTTACTCATCCCCAGTTTGAACACCCATCCTTCATGAGTCCCCCACTCGAAAGGCAGCTTGTCTAGATGCCATGTATCAGTTTAGCTCGCCGTCACCGTCCGCTTCGGACTCGGCCCCTCGGAGCATCCTAGGTGGTGGCCATGGGCGCAAGGGCTCCCTGCGGCCAGGAGCGGACGGTCATCGCCCCGCGGCTGGTTGCCCGAGAGCAGCCGTTGGGCACGTGCAGATCCGCTTCATTCGCGAGAAGCTGCGTCCACATTTGCCAAGTAGCGATGTCGGGCGCTCACGCTGAGCTTCCGGCTTCTACAGCAGGTAGACTGAAATAGATACAGCGTGAGGCAAATATGGCTCCCGAACTCTCCACCATACAGATTCAGATTTGGGTCCTAGCCGGGGTCATCGGGATGCTCATGATCGGAAACATTCTTTACAAGTTCGCACCGTCTTCGGCAGATCGTGAGGCGAGGCGATTGCAGCGTCTGCTCGAATCAAAGCAGCTCACCAAGCTCCTCTCACGCGTCAATGAAGGGCTTGAGGATGCACCGGCCAGTTCGATGTACTTAATGTATAAAACGCAAGTGCTTCTAAGGCTTGGTCGCCTAGAAGAAGCCGAGCGTGCCGCATGGGAGTTCAAGAAAGCTGCGCCGGAATGGCGAACCACCGCGGTCAACTTGATTGATTTTATCGCTGATCTACGCTGCAAGCTTGAGCAACAAAAAATCCCTGAGCACGACTTCCCGGCGCTCTTGGCGTCGAAACTTGACGCACAGTAGGACACACGTATGGCGTCTCAGATCGCGGCACTACAACTCCAGCTTTGGATACTCACGGGGATCGTTTTCGTTCTGACGGTGGCCACCGTCCTATGTAACTATCGGAATTTCCGAAAGAACGATGACTACCGCCGAATGAAACGCATGGCTGAAGCCGGGAGGTACGAGAAGCTCCTTGCTTATGTGGATCTTCGATTACGGTTGTCTCCTAACAACAAGTTCCACCTCGTGTACAGAGCCAAGGCACTTATACATCTCGCACGTCTAGATGAGGCCGAGGAAATTGCAGAGACGCTCAAGAACACCTCGTCCGCATTTCATAACGAAGCGGTCAACCTCTTGGACTCGATCGCAGACTTGCGAACGCGGTCGAGCTAACAGTTCTTTGCAACAGGCCGCCAACCCCCTATGCAGCTTGCCATTGGCTGCGTTCAAGTGTGCGTAATCAGTCACCCCAAGAGCGGACAGTCGCGATCGGCAGCAATGGGTCGCTCACTGCCCTTTGGAGCAATTCAGGTCAAAGTCGGTCAGGACTGCAAGGGCAACCCGCGACCATGCAACGTCGGCCGCACCAGGGGCGCGCTACCAACGACCGAATCTTGTCCAAATGCCGCCAATAATCAACGCGACCCCGACCGTCAGAAACGTCATAAATGTGCCGAACGACGACGAGCAACCAAACGATCTTGTTTTGGCGTAGTGACATGCATCAACTTTTTCGGAGAGCATGGGTACTCCATAAAAAGTGACCAGAAGAGTCGCGGCAATCAGTACGAGAAGTGTAAGGCTGTAGAACATTTTTGGATTTCTCATCCATTCTCCTACGCATGATGACCATCGCTCCAGGGTCTGCTTCGGGTCGGTCACTGCCGGTCGCACGCTGATCATATCGGGCAGCGGCCTGATCAGTGCTGACGGGTTGCGTGATGCGATCAGCCCGCTGCTCGCATTATCGCCACTATTCCGTTACCAGTGAGCATAGGCTGCCCTTCACTCGTTGAACGGGCCTTCTTGGAATGCGACTTGCCCGCTAAGAAATTCGCGTACCCAAACGTCGCGAAGCTCTTCGCCGCGTCCTTGAACGCCAAATGCAACATCCGGCCTTTGCTTTGAGACCCATGCCAGCAAGGGTTGCACGGTGTAACACCCGCCGTAGAAAGTAAATGTTGCTTCGCCTTTCGAAAAGAGATTGGCTAGATCCTTGCCAACGTCACGATGCAACTTGTGCTCGGCAAGAAGCGCCAGAAGGTCGTCGTGGAATTCCGCTGGGTCAATCGTGCCACCGTCGAAATATTGTAAGTGTGCGTAGGTGTAATAGCTCACAAGCGACTCCTAAGCCTAACGCAGAGTTAAGCGGCGCGCGTAGTGCGTCCGCTGGAGTTGTTAGGGCCAAGCACTCAGTCGTGCGCATTGCCGAGTTGTTTTGGCGGACACAAAGAATGTCCGACATCAGATGATCCGTTCGACAACGGCCCGCGTGCACTGTTCTCTATCGAACTGACGCAACTCCGAGTCCGTCAGCATGGCGTCAACCTTTTGCTTGGCCTGCAAGTGAAGTTCTCCACTCTTCGATCGAACTTCCGGGTAGGCCTGTTCCAACGCCTTGATCACGATATCCTGAGCGGACGCATCGTCCGCCGCAAGACGATGCGCGACCTCGGCGCAGGTGTAAATCCGCTCAAGGCCGGACGCACTTAACTTGGGGCGTTCCTCGGCTCCGGCCACGCTTACTTGCCCAAATACCAGAGCCAATAGCCCAGTAATCAATCCAAGCTTCCTGACCATTCGTACTCACCTTAGGACTTATTCCAGCCAGCCCCCCAATCCGCAGGCAGGGCGTGAAGGCACGCGTTGCATCCACCGGTTGAATCCGCCGTCGACAGCGGACATTATGGATGCTGAAATTCTGCCGGTCGGCGGAGACTCTAAGCACTCCCAATTTTCTGGTCTGCAGCGGAGCTCCTGCAAGCCTTGCCAAAGCGCCGGCCCGGACTTCCTACGTACTGGTCAACGGAACGCCGCCCGTCGATCGCCTCAACCGTAACCGAGAAATGTCGACCAGCGACAGGATCGGTGCCGAACCTGGCCATCAAGACATTGATCTCCGATGCGTCCAGTCCGTGCTCCTTGGCGAGCTCCGGAAGCAACTCGCAGAAGCGTTGGACGGCTCTCTGGAGGCCAGGGGAAGCTGGGCTTCCAGATGTAGATCCCTTCTTAAAATCTACGACGATGTGCCCTTCGGGCGAGGAAGCCGCCTCGCCATAGATATCCGTTGGATATACGCCTGCCATGAAGCAAATCCCGCTTGCGAGCGAGTCTGCAACGTTGTGCGCGAATGAGGTAAGTTCCCCGATCCTCATTGCCCCTCCCCAATCGAAATATCTGCTTCGGTTCGACATCCGCCGATCATTCGCCGCCTGGCTGACGATCGTACTTGCTCGTGAGCCCATCAGCACCGACGACTTCAGTATGAAGCAACCGCCTCGATGCAGGCACCCAACGAAGCCATACACATCGAGCCGTTTGCGTATTTGCAAAAGCACTCTACCCTGTCGCGGGGAAGCTGCCCACGAGCCCCACAGCCCGACCGCGGGATATGCGGAAGCATCCCACGGACGGACTGTGGATCTGTGGACAGCCACCTGAAAGTGTTCCACGCCGATTTCGTTGACTGCCGACATTGCCAGTGAGGATCATTGAACAATGATGCACAACCCTCCCCACCCTGGCGTAATCCTCAAGTGCGAGGTGCTCGATCCGTTGAATTTGTCTGTTGCCGAAGCCGCCCGCCGACTAGGGGTATCGCGCCCCTCGCTTTCGCGGATCATCCAGGGGAAAGCAACGATGAGTCCCGACTTGGCTTTGCGCCTCGAAAAGGCCGGCGTGAGTACCGCCCATGCCCTGCTCGCGATGCAGACGAACTATCAGCTGTGGCAAGCCATGCAGCGTCCGCAACCTACGGTGCATCCGCTACAGGTTCGGAGCGTTTGACGCAGGGGCATTGGGCCGCGTGTAACAAGGTCGAGCACTGAGACCTCCGACCACCCACTATCCGAGTCACTGGCACGTTGCGTGAGCATGGGCGACGAGCTGAAAGACAGCACGGCAAGATAAAAGTAAGTGTGTCAGACCCGTCTCCAACCCTTGCGCTGCAACGGTCTTGAGCGGGTGAGCAGATATCAGGACGCGTCAGCTATGCGCGGAACCGTTGCGCCGCAACGCATTTCAACGGGTGACATCCTCAACACATTGATTTAGATGGATTTTAATTCCAAGCATTTTTGATCCGTCTCGGACCATTTCAACGCGAGAAATCTCAGTCCAGTTTCCGCGCCAAATCCTCCGCTCTGGGATGGTAGTAGCGTGCCACCATGCGCATGTCGCGGTGCCCCGTTACCTTCGCCAACTCATGCAACTGGAGCTTCTCCGCAAGCCGGGAGGTGGCCTCGTGGCGGAGATCATGAAAGCGCAGATCGTCGATCTTGGCCTTCTTGCAAGCGCGATCGAAAGCCTGCGTAACGGAGTCCGCCCGCATTCCAAATACTTGCCCTTCCCCCGTCCGCGGAAGTCCCCGAAAAATGTCCACGGCGGCAGACGTGAGGGGAACATCACGGACGTCTCCGTTCTTCGTCTGCTCCAGACGAACGACACGCCGCTCGAGATCAACATTCGCCCAATTCAGCTCGACAAGCTCACTCCGGCGCATCGCCGTTTCCACCGCGAGGCCGATCAAAGCGACCAAAGCAGGAGACTGCGAAGCCGCACAGATGGCATCCAATTCGGTTCCCGTCACGCGCCTGTCGCGACCGTTTCGGACGGTGGGCTGGCTGATCAACCGGACCGGATTGACCAGTCCCTCCATGCCCCACTCCTTGCGCCCAACCTCGAACGCATGGGACAGCACCGAGAGCCGCCGGCGTACTGTCGCAGGCCGGTATCCCTGCTTCTGCCAGGTATCCCGAAGAGCCGCGACGTCCTGTGAACGGATCGAAGCCAGAGGACGCGCGGCGACCCTTTCGTCCTTCAGGGCAGCCAGCACGGAGAGCTCCTGCACGCACCCGCGCTTCTGCGCTGTCTTCTCCGTTTCGTACCGATCCAGGAGCTCGCGTAGCGTCGTCGACTCCGCTTCCCGATTATCCCGCCAGATCCCGCGCTCGAGCTCGCCCTCCACCTTACGCGCCCATGCCTCGGCGTCGAAGCGACGAGTGAATGACTCAGAAAGAATCGGGAATCCCTTGCGGCGGATTCGGGCTTGCCAGCGGTCTCCGCGCTTGATGATGGTAGCCATCGATGCCAGTGTCCCAAAATTGTCCCAATCGGACTGGAAATTAGCATCATACCTAGCTGTATCAAGGGCTGCGACGGATGAAATTTCGCGTTCGCAATGCGAAGGTCGGGAGTTCGATCCTCCTCCGCTCCACCAAACTCATGCGATTGAAGAAGGCCGGGGATGGATGTCCCTGGCCTTTTTGCTGGCGACGTCTCGATGCAGCATCTGCGCTGAATATCGTGGAGCTGCGGATACGGATGTCCGACATCTTGAAACCATCCCTTCGACAACGCGGACAGGCTTATTTCGTAAGCCTCGCGTAATCATGCAATAACGAACATGCATGTCGGCAGCGTTGAATTGAATTCACGGTTGCACGCGACACGCATTGCGGTGTAGATAATAAAGCTTGAAATCATGGACTGCGTCACGCAATACCGCTTGTCCTGAGTGACTTGATCGTGATATCGCACTTTCTTTCGAAGTCGCGACTGATGCTCGAGCCATAGGAACGGACAGTGAACAGGGGGCCGCATGCCGGAATGTCGAGGGCGTTGCCTGGTATTTTTGCTGCTTGTGATGACAGCGATGTCAGCACATGCAGCACCCAAAGTCCTGCATGTCGTCGGCGACAACAATTATCCGCCCTACCTGTTCCTCGGTCCGGATGGTAAGCCCGAGGGCTACATCGTCGATCTATGGAAGCTGTGGTCGAGCAAGACCGGTGTTCCGGTCGACCTGCAGCCGATGCAGTGGTCGGATGCCCAGAAAGCCATGGCCGACGGTCACGCGGATGTGATCGACATGATCTTCCACACCCCGGCACGCAACAAGCTCTACACCTTCTCGCCGCCCTACTCCACCCAGACCGTCGGCATTTACGTCGACCACACGATTCAGGGCATCAGCAATGTGCATGCACTGAGTGGATTCCAGATTGGTGTCGAACGCGGCGATGCCTGCACCGACAAGCTGGCCAGTTTTGGCATCGACAGTGTGGTGAACTACCCGAACTACGAAGCGATTCTGGCTGCGGCCAAATCGGGCGTGATCAAGATTTTCTGCATGGACGACGAACCGGCCAATTATTACCTGTATCTCAGCCGGGATAATCTGCGATTCGCCAAGGCATTCACCCTGTATCAGGGTAGATTCCACTGGGCGGTGCGACGCGGCGATAGCGCGACATACGCGCTGGTCGAGCACGGCATGAAGCTGATCACACCGGCTGAACAGCGCGCGCTGAGGGCAAAATGGTTCAAGCATCCGCTGGAATTCCCATACTCCACCCGCAGGACCATGATCGTGCTGTCGAGCGCGCTCGGCATCATGGTCTTGCTGGCTCTTTGGATACTGGTGCTTCGTCGCGCGGTACGCATGCGCACCGCCGAAATACTTGAAAAGAGTACCCAGCTCGAACATCAGGCACATGAGCTGCTGCTGGAACGCGCGCAACTGCGCACCCTGGTGGAAAGCAGCCCGGATGCGATGTGGCTCAAGAGCAGTGACGGTACCTATGTCGACTGCAACGCACGCGCTATGGAGCTTGTCGGGCTGCCGCGCGAGGCGATCATCGGCCATGGCGATGGCGACCTTCCGCTGGACACCCAGTTGCTCATGCAGGTCCGTGAAATCGATCGCCGCGTCTATGCCACGGGCTCGATGCAGAGCGGCGAATTCATCTTCAATGCCCCCGACGGCACAAGGCGGAACATCGAACTGGTCAAAGTGCCCATTCGCGCGCGCAGCGGCGAAATCACCGGCGTACTGGCGGTCGCGCGCGATGTTACCGAGCGCCAACGCATGGCCAACGAACAGCGCATTGCCGCCGTGGCCTTCGAGAGCCAGGACGGCATTGTGATCAGCAACGCCCGTGGCATCATCCAGCGCGTCAACAGTGCCTTCGCCAGGCTTTCCGGCCACACCGCCGCTGAAGCCGTCGGGCTTTCGCTGAAAAAGCTGTTGCGATCCGGCATCCACAACCGGCAGTTCTACGCCGCCATGGACAGCGCGGTTGCCAGCAGCGGCAACTGGAACGGCGAAATCTGGTACCGGAAAAAGAATGGCGAACTGCTCTACGTGCGCATCGCCATTTCCGCCGTTCGCGATGAAGGCGGCGTGTTGCAACACACAGTCTGCTCGGTGCACGACATAACGACGGAAATGGAGGCGACGGCGCGAGCCGAGCGCCTGGAGAAGATCGACCCGCTGACCGATCTGCCCAACCGCATCATGCTGGAAGAACGCATGCTGCTGATCACCCAGGCGAAAAGCGACGATGAGCTTTGTTCCGGTGCACTTCTGCTGATCGGCCTTGATGATTTCTCGCAGCTGAATTCGGTTCACGGCCACAAGCTGGGTGACCAGATCCTGCAGCAGGCGGCCCAGCGCATACGGCGTCTTGCGCCCGATGGGGGCCTGCTCGCACGTATCACGGGCGACGAATTCGCCCTGCTGGTGACCGGCAAGCCGCAGGCCGCTGCACGTGCCACCGATTTTGCACAGACCCTTGCGCAGGCGCTGTGCGATGCGCTGGCCGAACCCTATTTCCACAATACGACCGGCGAGCTGCTTTGTACTGCAAGCATCGGCGCCACCCTGCTCGGCTGCCCACATCGTTCGATCGACACCCTGCTCAGCGAGGCCGAGCTGGCCATGTTCAAGGCCAAGCGGGCGGGCAAGAACACCGTACGCATGTTTGCGGCCGAAATGCAGAAGGAGATCGAGGCGCGCAATGCCATGGCCAACGACCTGCGCTCCGGCATGGCCAAAGGCCAGTTCACGCTGGAGTACCAGGCGCAGGTCGATGTGCGGGGCCGCGTGGTCGGGGCCGAGGCGCTGCTGCGCTGGAATCACCCGCGCCGCGGCCGGGTATCGCCGGTCGAGTTCATTCCGGTCGCGGAGCAGACCGGCATGATCGAGCCGCTCGGCGCCTGGGTTCTGGAACAGGCCTGCCGCACACTGGATCGCTGGAGTGCCATGCCCGAGGCACGCTGGCTCACGCTGTCGGTCAATGTCAGCCCGCGCCAGTTCCGGCGGATCGATTTCGTCGACGAGGTGGAAATGACCATGACCGGATGCAGTGCCGCCACCTCGAAGCTGAAGCTCGAGATCACCGAGAGCATGGCGATGGAGGATATCGGCGCCACCGTGGTCAAGCTCGATGCACTGAAACGCATGGGCATCCGTGTTTCGGTGGATGACTTCGGCACCGGCAACTCTTCCTTGTCCTATCTCACGCGGCTGCCGCTCGACCAGCTCAAGATCGACAAATCATTCGTGCAGAACCTGCCGACCATACAGAACGATGCACATGTAGCGCAGACCATCATCGGCATGGCCCGCGGCATGGGGCTTGAAGTGGTGGCCGAAGGTGTTGAAAGCCGTGAGCAGTTCCTGTTTCTGAAGGAACAGGCCTGCGATCTCTACCAGGGCTACCTGTTCGGCAAACCCATGCCCCTGCACCAGTTCGAGCAGGATCTGGCCCGTACGCAGACGGTTGTCGCCGCGTCCTGACCGGGTCCACGCCCAGCGCGCATGACGCCCCGGTCGCAGCTCGCCTCGGGCAGACACAAACCGGCGCCCGGTCAGCCGAACCCACCGCACCGAGCCATGCCAACCGTAACAGGGACCGCGCTCGTGTCAGACTGGGCGCTTCGGTCACAACAGGAAGGCTGGCAGTCGCATGGGGATCCGTCGCGTACGCAAAACACAGGACAGGGAACGCTCCACTCGCTTGATGGCCACCGTGCTCTGCCTTGCCGCCCTGCTGCCGGTCACCGGGTTTGCCCAGGTCACCGGCGATGCGCCGTGGAACAACCCGAACCTGCCTGTCGCGCAGCGCGTGCACGATCTGGTTGCACGCATGACACTGGCGCAGAAGGTGTCGCAGATGATGAACGATGCGCCGGCGATCCCGGCGCTTGGCGTACCGGCCTACAACTGGTGGAGCGAGGGCCTGCATGGTATCGCCCGCTCCGGATACGCCACCGTGTTTCCGCAGGCCATCGGCATGGCAGCCACGTTCGACCCTGTCGCCGTCGGCGACATGGCCGACACCATCGCGACCGAAGCGCGCGCAAAATATGCTTGGGCGATCCGGCATCACCGGCACGGCATCTTCGACGGCCTCACGCTGTGGTCGCCGAACATCAACCTGGTACGCGATCCACGCTGGGGACGCGGCCAGGAAACCTACGGCGAGGACCCTTTCCTGACCGGCACCATGGCCGTGCGCTACGTGCAGGGTCTGCAAGGCCACGACCCGCGCTATTTCAAGGCGATTGCCACGCCCAAGCACTTCGCCGTCTATAACGGCCCCGAGCCCCTGCGCGACCGGATCGATGTCCACGTGACGCGACACGACCTCGAAGACAGCTACCTCCCCGCATTCCGCGCGGCCATCGTCGAAGGCCATGCCGACTCCATGATGTGTTCCTACAATGCAGTGAACGGAACGCCATCGTGCGCCAATACGCTGCTGGCCGATGTCGTGCGTCGCCAATGGGGCTTCGACGGCTTCATCACGTCCGACTGCGGCGCCATCGCCGACTTCTACCAGACCGGTGCCCACGGCTATTCGCCGGATGCGCCACATGCCGCGGCATCCGCCGTGAAGGCCGGTACCGATACCGATTGCGGAAATACCTATGCCGCCTTGATCCAGGCCGTACATGCGGGGCTGATTCCCGAGGCCACCATCGACCGCGCCGTGCGGCGCCTGTTCACCGCACGCTTCCAGCTGGGCATGTTCGACCCGCCTGCCGATGTGCCGTATGCACGCATTCCGCTGACCGCGGTGGACTCCGCCGCCCACCGCGAGCAAGCGCTGCAGGACGCGCGCGAATCGATGGTCCTGCTGAAGAACGCGGGACACACACTTCCCCTCCATGCCGCATCCACCATCGCCGTGGTCGGGCCGAACGCGGTCGAACTGTCAGCGCTCGAGGGGAACTACAACGGGGTGCCGTCGCATCCCGTGTTCCCGCTGGACGGCATCGCCGCCGCCTTCCCGCATGCCGCGGTGCTGTACGCACAGGGCTCGTCCTACGACACCCGGCTGCCGATTCCGATGCCCCGCACGAGCTTCCATCCCGACGCACACACCACCGCGCCGGGGCTGGAAGCGCGCTATTACGCCAATGCCAGTTTCCGCGGCAAACCCGTGCTGACGCGCATCGACAAGCAGATTCACTTCGACTGGAATGCCGCCAGCCCGGCACCCGGCGTGCCGGCCAGGCACTTCAGTGTTGCGTGGACCGGCACCGTGCAGGTGCCCGCCGCCGGCGATTACCGGCTGCAGGTGAGCATGGCGCATTGCTACCCGTGCAGCGACTTCGAAAACTACGCCATGTGGGTGGATGGCAAGCAGGTCGGTGCCGGCGCAACCGATCCAGGCCAGATGTTCCATCCCGACCGTCTGCCCGGCTTCACCGTGCATTTCGCCGATACCCGGTCGCATAGCTTCCGGCTGCAGTACACCCACGCGTCCAGCCGCTTCGGCGCCGGCATCACCCTGAACTGGTATCCGCCGGAGCAGGCGCTGCGTGCACAGGCGGTCGCAGCGGCACGGCATGCCGACGTCGTCGTGGCGGTGATGGGCCTGTCGCCGGACTTCGTCGGCGAGGAGATGCCGATGAAGGTTCCCGGCTTCGACGGTGGCGACCGGACCCGGCTGTCCCTGCCGCATACCCAGCAGGCCTTGCTGCATGCGCTGGTGGCGACCGGCAAGCCCGTCGTTCTGGTACTGATGAATGGCAGCGCGCTGGCGGTGAACTGGGCCAACCGGCATGTCGCAGCCATTCTGGAAGCCTGGTATCCCGGCGAAGCCGGCGGCGAGGCCATCGGCGAGACCCTCAGCGGCGCTAACAACCCGGGCGGCAAGCTGCCAATCACCTTCTACACGTCGGTCAGGCAGTTACCGCCGTTCACCGATTACGCAATGAAAAACCGCACCTACCGCTACTTCCGCGGCAAGCCACTGTTCCCGTTCGGCTACGGCCTCAGCTACACCACCTTCCGCTACTCCAACGTGCACCTTTCGGCGCAACAGCTCAAGGCCGGTGAACCGTTGATGGTGGATGCCGACGTGACCAATACCGGCACGCGGGCGGGCGATGCGGTGACCGAGGTCTACACGGTCCCGCCGCAGAACGGGATCAACCCGCTGCGCGAACTGGAAGGTGTCGACCGCTCCCCGCTGCAACCCGGGCAGACACGCCATCTCCACTTCAGGCTGGGCGCGCGACAACTGAGCCTGGTCAACGCCGCAGGCCAGCGCAGCGTGATGCCGGGCGACTACGCGATCTTCGTCGGCGGTGGCCAGCCGAATGGCGATGCCGCGCAGACCATCCCGTTCTCGATCCACGGCAGCTGGTCATTGCCGCAATAGAGGGGACGCGCCGACGCACGGTCGATCAGGTACTGATGTCCCCGGTATCGCGGGCAGAAACTTTCTGCCCAAAAGCCCCGGCACGCCGCCTTATACGACCGGAGCCGGGGCGTCACGCAGCCGTCGCCAGTGTCGCCAGGACACCAGTGCATTGATCCAGTACACGCTGTAGAGCGCCGAGGTGAGATAGAGGCCGCGCGTGGCGTAGAGGGGCACCGCGATGGAATTCACTAGCAGCCAGAACGGCCAGTTCTGTACGTGGCGGCGCATCATCAACAACTGCGCCACGATACTGAAAGCCAGCACCGTGGAGTCGAGAAACGGTGCATAGGCATTGGTGAAGCGGCGCAGCAGCAGGCCGTAGAGCACCGCACCGAGTATGCCGGCCACTACCTGCCATAGCAGCTTCGACGACGGCAGGTCGGTCACCCGCAGCTCCTCGCCACCGCGCCCGTGCAGCCACTGCCACCAGCCGACCACGCTGGTAACCACGAAAAAGCTCTGCAGCAGCACATCCGCATACAGGCGACTTTCGAAAAACACGAACGCGAACAGGCTGCAGCCGACAATGCCGGTCCACCACGTATGCACGCTGTTGCGACCCGCCAGCAGGATCGAGGCGCCGGTGATCACGTTGGCGGCAATTTCCATCGGACTCACGTCAGCACTCCTTCGGCATGGAAACGGTGCGCCGACAACTGGCCCCTCGGCAGCATTGATGGACCGCGACGCAACACGGGCTGGCGCAGGCGGCCACGACGACCCGATAACCCGTTATTTCAATAACTTGAACGAATAACTCAACAAGCAAGGAAATTATTCGTCCAAGTCGACGAATCGCAAGTGATTGATTTCAATCACTCCCACTCGATCGTAGCCGGCGGCTTGCCACTTATGTCATAGACAACGCGAGATACACCACGTATCTCATTGATAATTCTATTTGAAACCTTGCCAAGGAAGTCGTAAGGCAGGTGTACCCAGTGCGCCGTCATGAAGTCGATGGTCTCCACCGCACGCAGCGCGATCACCCATTCGTAGGCGCGAGCATCGCCCACCACTCCGACCGACTTCACTGGCAGGAACACGGCAAAGGCCTGACTGGTCTTGTCGTACAGGTCCGCCTTGCGCAGCTCGTCGATGAAGATAGCGTCGGCCCGGGCCAGCAGCTCGGCGTATTCCGGCTTCACCTCGCCCAGGATGCGCACACCCAGGCCCGGGCCGGGGAACGGATGGCGGTAGACCATCTCTCGCGGCAGACCCAGCTCGACGCCGATGCGCCGCACCTCGTCCTTGAACAGCTCGCGCAGCGGCTCCACCAGCTTGAGCTTCATATGCTCGGGCAGGCCGCCGACATTGTGGTGACTCTTGATCACGTGGGCCTTGCCGGTCTTGCTGCCGGCCGACTCGATCACGTCGGGGTAGATCGTGCCCTGGGCCAGCCATTTCACTTTGCCGCCCTGGGCGATCAGCTTCTCCGACTCCTCGTCGAAGATCTCGACGAACAGGCGGCCGATGATCTTGCGCTTCGCCTCCGGGTCGGCCACGCCCTCAAGCGCCTTGAAATAGCGCTCCGCAGCGTTGACACGGATGACCTTGACGCCCATGCCGCTCTCATCGGATGCGGCGGCCATGGTGGCCATCACCTGATCGCCTTCCTTCCAGCGCAGCAGGCCGGTATCGACGAAGACGCAGGTCAGCCGCTCGCCGATCGCCCGATGCAGCAATGCCGCCACCACCGAGGAGTCCACGCCACCGGACAGGCCCAGCAGCACGTGGTCGTCGCCGACCTGCTCGCACACGCGCTGGATCTGGTCGTCGATGATGTTGGCCGCCGTCCACAGCGTGTCGCAATCGCAGATGTCGGTGATGAAGCGTCGAAGCAGGGCACTGCCCTGCTTCGTATGCGTAACTTCAGGGTGGAACTGCACGCCGTACCAGCGCTTCTGCTCGTTCTCCATCACCGCCACCGGAATGCGTTCGGTGCTGCCGGTGACGGTGAAACCCGGCGGTGCCCGGCTGACATGGTCGCCGTGACTCATCCACACGTCCAGGCGATGTCCATTGGCATGATCGCTCAGCCCATCGAACAAGCGGCTCTGCGCCACGATGTCCACTTCGGCATGACCGAACTCGCGGGCGTCGGCCGCCTCGGTCGCCCCACCAAGCTGTGCGGCCAGGGTCTGCATGCCGTAGCAGATGCCGAGAATCGGCAAGCCGGCATCGAAGACCTGCTGTGGCGCCCGCGGCGCATCGGCCACGGTGGTGGACTCCGGGCCGCCGGAAAGGATGATGCCCTTGGGCGCGAACGCGGCGATTTCGGCCGGGTCGTGGTCCCAGGCCCAGATTTCGCAGTACACGCCGAGTTCGCGCACGCGGCGCGCGATCAGCTGCGTGTATTGCGCACCGAAGTCGAGGATGAGGATTTTGTCGCTATGCAGATCGGACATGGCTTGATACGGGAACCGGTTGCGGGATTCGGAGAACGGCGGGGGGAGCGCGACCCGCGCGGGCTGGACCGCGGCGGAGCCTGTGCAGGCAATCGCCGCGGTTGCGCATGAGCCGGCTTCCGGCCCAGTGGCCACCCTCAGGCATTGAGCCGGTAGTTCGGCGCTTCCTTGGTGATCTGGATGTCATGCGGGTGCGCCTCGGTGACGCCCGCGGAGGTCACCTTCACGAACTGCGCCTTCTGGCGCACGTCCTCGATGGTGGCCGCCCCCACGTAGCCCATCGAGGCACGCAGGCCTCCGATCAGCTGGTGGATGATGTTGCTCAACGGACCACGGTACGGCACACGCCCCTCGATGCCCTCGGGCACCAGCTTGTCGGCGTCGGCCTCGTCCTGGAAATAGCGGTCCTTGGAGCCGAGCTGCATCGCACCGATCGAGCCCATCCCGCGGTAGCTCTTGTACGAGCGTCCCTGGAACAGCTCGACCTCGCCCGGCGACTCTTCGGTGCCGGCGAACATCGAGCCCAGCATCACCGAGGATGCACCCGCCGCCAGCGCCTTGGGAATGTCGCCCGAGAAGCGGATGCCGCCGTCTGCGATCAGCGGGATGTCGTCCTTCAGCGCCGTGGCGACCAGGTCGATCGCGGTGATCTGCGGCACACCGACACCCGCCACGACGCGGGTGGTGCAGATGGAGCCAGGGCCCACGCCGACCTTCACCGCGTCGGCACCGGCATCGCGCAGCATCAGTGCGGCGTCGCCGGTGACGATGTTGCCGGCAATCAGTTGTACCTGCGGGTAGGTCTTCTTGACCCAGGCCACGCGATCGACCACGCCCTGCGAATGGCCGTGCGCGGTATCCACCACCAGCACGTCCACGCCGGCATCGACCAGGGCTTCGACGCGGCGCTCGGTATCGCCGCCCACGCCTACTGCAGCGCCGACCAAGAGCGCCTCGTTGCGGTCCTTGACCGAACGGGGATTGTCGCGCGCCTTCTGGATGTCCTTCACGGTGATCAGACCGCGCAGCTGGAAGTCGTCGTTGACCACCAGCACCTTCTCGATGCGATGCTTGTGCAGCAGCTGCAGCACTTCGTCCTGGCTGGCGCCTTCCTTGACCGTGACCAGCTTGTCCTGGCGGGTCATGATGTTGCGGACCGGATCGTCGGGCTTGCGCTCGAAACGCATGTCGCGGCTGGTGACGATACCGACCAGCTTCTCGTCCTCGACCACCGGCACGCCGGAGATGTTGTGCGCGCGGGTCAGCCTGAGCACTTCACGGATGGACGTGTCCGGACCCACGCTGAACGGATTGCGGATCACGCCGGCCTCGAACTTCTTGACCAGGCGCACTTCGGCGGCCTGCTGCTCGAGCGTCATGTTCTTGTGGATGATGCCGATGCCGCCCTGCTGGGCCATGGTGATGGCGAGGCGGGCTTCGGTGACCGTGTCCATGGCGGCGGACACGATGGGGATGTTCAGGCGGAGACCGCGGGTGAAGCGAGTGGAAGTGTCGACGTCGCGCGGCAGCACGACGGAGTGGCCCGGAACGAGGTAAACGTCGTCGTAGGTCAGGGCCTCGGCGAGGATGCGCATCGAAAAGTTCCCTGCAAAGAGGGAATTATACGTGAGCGCAGATGTGCTGGCGAGAGCCTTATGGACTAAACCGCACGCGCCGCTTCAGTCCTTGCGCGACTCGGCCGCCTCCAGTGTGTTTTCCAGCAGCGTCGCCACCGTCATGGGACCTACGCCGCCAGGCACCGGGGTGATCCAGCTGGCGCGTTCCGCTGCCGGTTTGAATTCCACATCGCCCACCAGTCGACCGTCTTCCAGACGGTTGATGCCCACATCGACCACCACCGCACCGGGCTTGACCCACTCGCCCTTCACCAGTCCCGGCTTGCCGACCGCCACGATCAGGATGTCGGCCTGCCGCACGAAGTCTTCCAGCCCCTTGGTGAAACGGTGGCAGCAAGTGGTGGTGCAGCCAGCGATCAGCAGTTCCAGCGCCAACGGACGACCGACATGGTTGGACACGCCCACCACCACCGCATGCTGGCCGCGCACCGGCCGGTCGGTGTGGCCGAGCAGGGTCATCACGCCCTTGGGCGTGCATGGCCGCAGGCCGAAGCGGCGCAATGCCAGACGTCCGACATTGACGGCCTGGAAGCCATCCACGTCCTTCTCCGCGGCAATCCGATCGACCAGTGCGTCCTCGTCGATATGCCTGGGCAGCGGCGACTGCACCAGGATGCCGTGCACTGCCGGATCGGCATTCAGGCGATCGATCAGCGCGAACAGTTCGTCCTGGCTGGTGCTGGACGGCAGGTCGAAATCGAACGAACGGAAGCCGACCTGGTGACAGGCTTCGCGCTTCTTGCGCACGTATACCGACGAAGCGGCATCATCGCCCACCAGCACCACGGCCAGGCCGGGCTCAACCAACCCCTGCGCCTTGCGCTCCGACACGCGGCGGCCGATCCGCGCCAGCAGCTCCTGCGCAATGCGTTTGCCGTCGAGAATCCGTGCGCTCATGATCATGTCTGCCGGTGAAAGGCGCTTATTATCGCGACTCGCCGGGAGCCACACAAACAGGAATCGTCATGCAGCTCGTCACGCCGCCGGAAACCGTCGAACTGGGCGACGAAAAAGTGCGCCTCCGTCCGTGGCGCAAAGAAGACATGCCGGCCCTGCTTGATGCCGTGCAGTCGTCACTCGACAGCTTGGGTCGCTGGCTTCCGTGGTGCCACCCCGAGTACGGCCAACCGGATGCCGAGTCATACCTTGCTCAGCGCCACGATGAGTGGACATGCGGCATGCAGTTTTCCTTCGCCGTGCTTGATGCCACCACGGGATCGCTGATCGGTGCCGCCGGCCTGAGCCTGATCAATACGAAACATCGCAGCGCCAATCTCGGTTACTGGATACGCCGGTCCCGCCAGGGCGAGGGCCTGGCCGCACGTGCCGCCCGGCATGTCGCGTATTTCGGCTTCGACCGGTTGCAACTGATCCGTATCGAAATAGTGGCCATGCCGGACAACCACGCCAGCCGGCGAACGGCAGAACGCATCGGCGCACGTTTCGAAGTCATCGCCCGGCAACGCGTATGGTCCTGGGACAAGCCGCATGACGCCGCAGTCTATGGGTTGATTCCGTCCGACCTCGCGTCTGTCGGATAAGCATCAAAGCCGTGCCATGACGAAGGGCGCGGGCAGTTACTTCTTGCGGCGCTTCATCTCGCGAATCATGCGCTGGCGCTTGCGCTGCTGTCCCTCGGTCAGCACGTTGCGACGGCCGGCATACGGATTCTCGCCATCGCGGAACTCGATGCGGACCGGCGTGCCTTCCAGCTTGTAGCGCTTGCGGAAGAAGTTCTCGAGGTAACGGCGGTAGGCCGGCGCGATGTGCTTGGTACGGCTGCCGTGGATCACCACGGTCGGCGGATTGCTGCCACCGGGATGGGCGAAACGCAGCTTGGGCGCATGGCCACGCACCAGGGGCGGCTGATAGCTCTCGTAGGCCTTTTCCAGCGTGCGGGTCAGGTCGGACGAACCCAGTTCCTTGGTCGCCGAAGCATGCGCGCGCACCACGGCGCGCATCAGTTCGCGCAAACCGGAGCCGTGCAGCGCCGAGATGAATACGTTCTTGGCCCAGTCGACGAACTGCAGGCGGCGTTCCAGTGCCCGCTGGCACTGTTCGCGCTGGTAGGCATCCAGGCCGTCCCACTTGTTCACCGCGATCACCAGTGCCCTGCCCTCGTCCACCGCATGACCGATCAGGGTAAGGTCCTGGTCGGCCAGGTTCTCGCGCGCGTCGACCATCACCACCACGACCTGCGCGGCGGCGATCGACTGCAGGGTCTTGATGACGCTGAACTTCTCCACCGCCTCCTCGACCCGGGCCCGGCGTCGTACGCCAGCCGTGTCGATCAGGGTGTAGCGGCGACCGTCGCGTTCCAGCGGCACACGGATCGGGTCGCGGGTGGTGCCCGCCACATCGGAAACGATCAGGCGGTCCTCGCCAAGCAGGCGATTGATGAGGGTGGATTTGCCGGCGTTCGGACGCCCGACGATGGCCACCCGCACGCTACCATCCTCGTCGCCGTCGAGCTCTTCGTGCGCGTCTTCGGGAAGCAGCGGCAACGCTGCCGAAACCAAGTCTTCGGTACCGCGATTGTGCGCCGCCGACAGCGGCAGCGTGGCCGCGATGCCGAAGGCGGCGAATTCGGCCAGCGACTCCTGCTCGTCGAGTCCGTCGGTCTTGTTGACGGCGGCGATGATCGGCTTGCCGCTGCGGCGCAGCTCGTCGAGGATGGTGCGGTCCTGCGGCAGCAGGCCGTCGCGCGCATCGACCACGAACACCAGCACCTGGGCTTCCTCGACAGCCAGCCGCACCTGGCGCGCGGTCAGCCCGTCGAGGCCATCGTCCACACCGGAGAGGCCACCGGTATCGACCACCACGAATGGCCGCGCACCGGTGCGACAGATGCCGTAATGACGGTCACGGGTGACGCCCGGCAGGTCGGCCACCAGGGCGTCACGGCTGCGCGTCAGCGCGTTGAAGAGGGTCGACTTACCGACATTGGGACGACCGACCAGGGCGACGACGGGCAGCATGACAGGACATCATTCCTTGCAGGCGGGCGAGCGATCAGTGCCCACCGAGACGGTAAGCGCCGATGTGGCCCTCCACGTCCTCGACATAGACCAGGCCATCGGCCACGACGGGCTGAGCACGGATCGCCTTCTTGGACAGGCGCTCGCGCGCGGCCAGCGCACCGTCGCCGGTCTGCAGCCAGTGCACGTAACCGTACATGTCGCCGACGACGACGTAATCACCCTGGACCGCCGGTGCGCTCAACCAGCGGTAACGCAGCTTGCTGTCCTTCCAGATGTCACTGCCGCTGCTCTTGTCGAATGCCCACACCTGAGCCGTATCGTCCACGCCGAACACGGCATTGCCGCTCACCGCAAGCGAGGTGTAGGTGGAGAACGGACGCGACCACAGCGGACGCGCACTCGGGCCATCCACGGCCACCAGGTTGCCGTGGTAAGCGGCGGCATACAGGGTGTTGCCGTCGATCGTGATGTTGCCGTCAGCGTCGTCAAGGCGCTCGATGTCGGTTCGGCCTTCGCCGCTGGCCAGCGGCTGTTCCCACAGCTTCTCGCCATTGTCCTCACGCAGTGCGACCAGCTTGCCGTCGTCGCTGCCGTAGAAAACCACGCCGTTGGCGGCCAGCACCTTGCCGTTGCCGCGCAGGCTCAGCGAAGGCACGCTGCCCTGGTCGTAGACCCAGCGACGGTCGCCACTGGTCGCGTCCAGCGCATACAGGCGTCCGTCCTGGGTACGCACGATCACCAGACCGTTGGAGATCGCGGGCGCGGAGATCACTTCCGAAGGCAGCTCGGCACTCCACAGCTGCTTGCCGTCCTTCGCGTCCATGCCGTACACATGACCGTCCAGCGTACCGATCGCCAAAAGGTTGCCGGATACCGAGGGACCACCGGCGTAGTAGCTGTCCTTGTACTTCTTGTGGCCCCAGCCGAACAGGGCGTGCTGGCGCGAGTGATCGGACCACAGCTTCTTGCCGGTCGCGGCGTTGTAAGCGGCGATCGTGCCGTCGGTGCTGGCGGCATAAAGCACGCCATCCACCACGGTCGGCCCAAGCCGGATACCGCTCACCTCGGCACCCTTGCCCACACGGGTCTTCCAGACGCGGGTTACGTGCACCGTGGCGGTGAAATGCTTTTCAAGCGGTGTCGGCGGATGGATGTTTTCCTTCTTCCAGGAATGACAGCCCGCCAGGGCCACCACGGAGGCCATCAATGTGACCGCACATGCGCGTTTCGTGAATCCTGCTTTCATGCACCCTGCTTCCCGGCCGTGGCCAGATCGTCGATTTTCATTTGCAGGTCACCGCCCTGCATTTCGGATTTGCCCAAGGCGGCCTTGGCAGCCAAATAGGCCTTGCGCGCGTCGTCTGGACGATTCAGCTTGACCAGCGCATCGCCACGTAGTTCCTGAGCGACCGCCGTGTAATCGGTGGAAGGCATCTGGTCCAGCGTGGACAGGGTCTTGTCCGCATGGCCTTGGGCCAACTGTACGCGGGCGATACGCAGCTCGGTGAGCGCCTTCAGCAGGCCATTCGGAGCATGCCCCTGCGCCCACTCCAGTGATACCAGTGCCTTGTCCAGGTGGTTCGCGCGCACGTCCTGCACGGCACGGTCAGTCACTGCGAACAGGGCATACGGGCTGTCTGCGTAGTCCTTCATCAGCTGGTTGGTCAGCGCATTGGCCTGGTCGGTCTGGCCGCCGGCCTGCGCCGCGCGCACATCCTGGTACAGCTGCGCGGCGGCGGCCTGGTGGTTCGCCTGATGCTTGCGCCACTGCTGCCAGCCGAAGATGGCCACCAGCCCGATCACGATGCCAACCACGATGGAGAGGCCGTTCTGTCTCAGCCACTGCTGTACGCGTTCGCTCTGCTCGTAATCGTCGTATGCGTCGAAAGCCATGCAATCACCGTCTAGGGAGCCCATCAGCGGGCAATGAAAGGAACCATGCGGAGGCCACCTGAGGGCCTGGCCGCTGTCGTCTGCCCGGTCTGTCGGCAGAAGGATGGGCAAGCATAACCGATTGAGCCGTCCTCGCGGGACGGCTCGTGCGTGGTCGGTCGATCAGGCGCCGGCAGGCGTGGCCTTGCCGTCCTGTATGTTCACGCGGAAATGCGCGACATTGGCGTGACGATAGTCGTCCAGCGACACAGCCTGTCCGTCGATGCTGGCCTGGGCGCCATTGGCATTGCCGATGCGCACATCCAGCGGCTGGCTGCTGTGATAGGTGCGTACCGTGCCGGCCGGCAACAGGCCGTACTCCAATCGCTGGCCATCGGCATCGGTCACCTCGACCCAGCTGGTGTTGCCCAGCGTCAGCTGCAGACTGTGGTCGCCACTGCCGATGGAGCTTGCCACCGGAGGCGCGGGATGTGCAGCGGCAGCGACGTCACCGGCAAGATTGGGGACCGGCATCATCGAGGCCATCAGCGGCTGGTCGACCTGCGGCGGCTTGACTGCGGGAACCGACAATGTCGCCGCTGGCAGCTTGTCAGCCTTCGCGCCGATCGATGGCGTCGCCACGATCTTCTGGGCCACCGGTTTGGCGTCCAGCGAGGCAAGATGACTCATGTCGCTGTTCAGCGTGCCGTGCATGCCCAGGTAGATGGTCGGCACCGCAAAGACCACGGTCAGCACCACGTAGGTAGCGGCCCTGGCATAGCGATCGAGCAGGTAGCGCGAATGCGAAATGCCGCCGGTCGCCACCAGCGCCGGGCTTTCCTGGATGGCCGGGCTATGCTTGCTGCGCGCGATCTCGGCATCGATTTCGGCATCGTCGATACCCAGGTGACGGCCGTACTTGCGCAGGTAGCCGGCCAGGTAGACCTGATAGTCGATACCGCTGCGATCGTCGTTCTCGATTTGGCGCAGGACACGAACCGGCAGATGCAGCGCCTGGCCACAGGCTTCGATGCCCAGACTTCGCGCTTCCCGCGCGGCCCTGAGCCTGCTGCCAAAACCGGCCTGCGGTTCCGGCACGTGGATGGATTGCTGCATCTCCCCCTCGGAGACAGCGAGCGAATCGGGGGCTTCAGACGTCATGTCCCCCGGGCGGGACGGCTGAACAGTCATGGGCTTGCAGTGGCATTGAGGGCCTGCGCCTGTTTCGAATCTGGAAACCGGCTTTGCAGACGTTTGTTGTAGTTGCGAGCGGCGTCCATGTCACCCAGACGAAGCTCGATTTCGTAACCGAGCTTGAGTGCCGCCGGGCTGGTCTTGCCCAGGGCCTCGTAGCGTTGCAGGAATGCACTGGCATGGAAGGCGTCGTTTTCCAGATACTTGGCATGAGCCATCTGGTACAGCGCCTCGGGATTCTTCGGATTGAGCGCGATGGCGTGCCTGAAGCTGTTCTCGGCGCCTGCGACGTCATGCAGTTGCATGCGGCAGATGCCGTCGTTGAGCCAGGCGACGTCCGGCGTGGCATAGAAAGGATCCGCCAACGCACGTTTGAAATACGGCAAGCCTTCGGCCGATTTGCCGATACGGCACAGGAATGCGCCGAGATTGTTGTTCGGAGCGCCCTTCTTCGGCTCCAGCTCGACCGCGCGACGGTAGTTCTCTTCGGCGTCGGGAATGTCCTTGATGCGCTCGTAGACGACCGCGATCACGGTGTGGGCAGGCGCGTAGTTGTCGTCGAACTGCAGCGCCAGCTTCAGCTTTTCCAGTGCCGACTGCAGGTCGCCGAGCTGCATGTAGTGCTGGGCCAGCTCGGTGTGGACGCGGGCAGCATTTCGCGCTTCCTGGGCCTTGCTGGTGGTGGGTAAGGTCGGCCCTCCGCCGGTGGTGACACAACCACCCAGCAATGCGCAAAGACCCAGTCCCAGCAAAACGCGCTCAAGCCGCATGCGAAGCCCCTTCTTCCAGTCGTTTACGGAATTCGGCCTGGCGGCGCGTGCGATCCAGCACCTGTCCCTTGAGCTGGCCGCAGGCCGCATCGATGTCGTCGCCGCGAGTCCTGCGCAGCATCGTCAACACACCGGCATTGAGCAGTTGCGTCTGGAATGCTCGAATGACGTCCGCGTCCGAACGTTCGAAACGCGTGCCGGGGAACGGGTTGAACGGAATCAGGTTCACCTTGGCGCTGCCGGTCGGCAGCTTGCGCATCAGCTTGATCAGCTGCCTCGCGTGCTCGGGCTGATCGTTGATGCCACGCATCAAGGTGTATTCGAACGTGATCGAGGTACGCGGCCGGCGCGCGATCCAGCGCTGGCAGGCCCCCATCAGTTCTGCGATCGGATAACGCTTGTTCAGCGGCACCAGCTCGGTGCGCAGTTCGTCGTTGGCCGCATGCAGGGACACTGCGAGCGAAACGTCGAGCGTGTCCGACAGCTTGTCGATCATCGGCACCAGCCCTGCCGTGGACAGGGTGACGCGCTTGGAAGCCAGGCCGAAGCCCAGGTCGTCACGCATCAGGCTCATCGCCTTGGTCACGTTGTCGAAGTTGAGCAGCGGCTCGCCCATGCCCATCATCACCACATTGGTGATGCGCCGGTTCTGGTGCGTGATGTTGCCCAGGTACTTGGCCGCCACCCACATCTGCCCGATCACCTCGGACGTGGCGAGGTTGCGGTTGAAACCTTGGGTTGCGGTCGAGCAGAACTGGCAATTCAGGCCGCAGCCGACCTGCGATGACACGCAGAGCGTGCCGCGGGTCGGCTCGGGAATGTACACCGCCTCGACGGCGTTGCCACGGTCCATGCCGAGCAGCCACTTGTGCGTGCCGTCGGTGGCCGCCTTGTCGAACAGCGTCTTGGGCGGACCGACGTAGCACGTGGCCTCGAGCTTGGCGCGCAGCGCCTTGCCCACGTCGGTCATCCTGCCGAAGTCATCCTCCAGACGGTGGTAGATCCACTTCATGACCTGATCGGCACGATACGGCTTCTCGCCGATCTGCACGAAAAACTCGCGCAGGCCCTGGCGATCGAAATCGAGCAGGTTGACCTTTTCCGCGTTGGCGGTCGGTGCGTCGGAAGTGGTTGCCACGTGCGTCATGGAAAATTACCGCGAGTGGACTTCCGTCTCGGCGAAGAAGTAGGCGATCTCCACCTTGGCCGTCTCGGCTGCATCGGAGCCGTGCACTGCATTGGCGTCGATGGAATCGGCGAAGTCGGCGCGGATCGTGCCCGGCGCGGCTTCCTTCGGGTTGGTCGCGCCCATCAGCTCCCGGTTCTTCGCGATCGCACCCTCGCCTTCCAGCACCTGGATCATCACTGGGCCGGAGATCATGAACTCGACCAGCGCATTGAAGAACGGACGCTCCTTGTGCACCGCATAGAAGCCTTCGGCCTCGGCGCGCGAAAGTTGCTTCTGCTTGGCGGCCACGACCTTCAGGCCGGCCTTCTCGAAGCGAGCGTAGATTTCACCGATCACGTTCTTGGCAACGGCGTCGGGTTTGATGATGGAAAGGGTGCGCTCCAGCGCCATGTCGATCTGCTCCGGGGAAATCGTCGGGAAATGTGAAGATTCGGTCGAGGCGCACCGATTGTGCGCCAAATTCGACACGAAATACGGATTTAGCTCACGAAAGTCTGACAGATTCTAGCTCAGACGCAAGTCGCCAGGCGTTTGCAACAAACGATCGTTTGACTCACCAAAAGCCCCGCGCGTATGCTCAAACGATCGTTTGATTTATGCATGCCGCCATGCCTTCGACGGGGATACTCGTGAACAGTTCCATTTCGACCAAGGACCGCATCCTCGCCGCCGCCGAAACCCTGTTCGCACAACGCGGCTTCGACGGTGCGTCGTTACGTCAGCTGACCGCGGCCGCCGGCGTGAATCTGGCCGCGGTGAACTATCACTTCGGCTCGAAGGAACGGCTGGTCGAAGAAGTGTTCCGGCGCCGTCTCGACACCCTGAACCAAAACCGACTGACGGCACTGGGCCGCCTCGCCGGCCATGAATCCGCCACGCTGGAAGACGTGCTCGAGGCCTACATAAGGCCCGCGCTGGAGATGAGCCAGAACGGCAACGGCAGCCTGTTCATGCGCGTGCTGGCCCGCGCCTTCGCCGAGCACGACAACCATCTGCGCCAGTTCCTGTCCGACAACTACGGCCACGTCATCCGCCAGTTCACCGCCGAGTTCGCCCTGCGACTGCCGCACCTGAGCAAAGCCGAACTGTACTGGCGGACCGACCTGGTGACCGGCGCGCTGACCCATGCCATGTCGGGCTTCGGCATGATCCAGCGCAAGGGCGATGTCAGCGAATCCGCCCACCGCGAGCAGACCGTCGCGCACCTGGTGCGCTTTGCCGCTGCAGGCCTGAGCGCCCCCTGACCCCTCTTTCACCGGCCGGTAACCATCGGCTGCGTTCCATAACCATCCATTTGCCCCACCTGTCCGCATCACTTTGGAGAAGCCAATGACCGCTGCATCCTCCACCCCCGCCCCGGCACTGCGCATCCGCAAGGCTGCCGTGCTTGGCGCTGGCGTCATGGGCGCGCAGATCGCCGCGCACCTGACCAACGCCGGTGTCGAGACCGTGCTGTTCGACCTGCCCGCCAAGGAAGGTCCCAAGAGCGCGATCGCGCTCAAGGCGATCGAACACCTGAAGAAGCTCTCGCCCGCACCCCTGGCTGACAAGAACCTGGCCGCCGCGATCATCCCGGCCAACTACGACGAGCACCTGAACCTGCTCGAAGGCTGTGACCTGATCATCGAAGCGATCGCCGAGCGGATGGACTGGAAGCTCGATCTGTACCGTAAGATCGCGCCCCACGTCTCGCCGACCGCGGTGCTGGCTTCTAACACGTCGGGCCTGTCGATCAACGGTCTTGCCGAAGCGCTGCCCGAGGAAATGCGTCACCGCTTCACCGGTGTGCACTTCTTCAACCCGCCGCGCTACATGCACCTGGTCGAACTGGTACCGACCCGGCTGACCGACCCGAAGGTGATCGACGGCCTGGAAGCGTTCCTGACCACCACCGTAGGCAAGGGCGTGGTGATCGCCAAGGACACGCCCAATTTCATCGGCAACCGCATCGGCGTGTTCTCGATGCTGGCCACCATGCACCACACCGAACAGTTCGGTCTGGGCTTCGACGTGGTCGACGCGCTGACCGGCCCGGCCGTGGGGCGCCCGAAGAGCGCCACCTACCGCACCGCCGACGTGGTCGGTCTGGACACCATGGCCCACGTCATCAAGACCATGGCCGACACCTTGCCCGACGATCCGTGGCACAGCCATTTCAAGGCACCGAGCTGGCTGCAGGGCCTGATCGATGCCGGGGCGCTGGGCCAGAAGAACGGCGCCGGCTTCTACAAGAAAGTCGGCAAGGACATCGTGGTTCTCGACCTTGCCAAGCAGGACTATCGCCCGTCCGAACAGAAGGCTTCGGACGAGGTTGCCGCGATCCTCGCGATCAAGGACCCCGCCGAGAAGTTCGCCAAGCTGCGTGCTTCGCAGGACACGCAGGCGCAGTTCCTCTGGGCCACCTTCCGTGACCTGTTCCACTACACCGCCTACCACCTGAGCGATATCGCCGACACCGCGCGCGATGTCGACTTCGCCATCCGCTGGGGCTACGGCTGGAAACTCGGCCCGTTCGAAACCTGGCAGGCTGCCGGCTGGCAGCAGGTGGCCAAGTGGGTGCAGGAAGACATCGATGCCGGCAAGGCGATGAGCAAGGCTCCGTTGCCGGCCTGGGTGCTCGATGGCCGAGACGGCGTGCACGGCAAGAGCGGCTCGTGGTCGGCCGCGTCCGGCAGCTACAAGCCGCGCTCGTCGCACCCGGTCTACCAGCGCCAGCTGTTCCCCGACCCGATCCTGGGCGAGACCTTCGACCGTGGCACCACGGTATGGGAAAACGATGGCGTGCGTCTGTGGACGCTGGGCGACGACGGTGTCGGCATCATCTCGTTCAAGACCAAGATGAACACGGTGAACGACCACGTGCTCGACGGCGTGCAGCACGCCATAGGCGTGGCCGAGGAGAAGCTCAAGGCCGTCGTGATCTGGCAGACCAGCGAGCCGTTCTCCGCCGGTGCCGACCTCAAGGGCGCACTGGGTCTGCTCAAGGACGGCAAGTTCGACGACTTCGAGAAGATGGTCGCGAACTTCCAGCGCACCAGCATGCGCATCAAGCACGCGCTGGTGCCGGTGGTATCCGCCGTGCGCGGCCTGTGCCTGGGCGGCGGCTGCGAGTTCCAGATGCATTCCGCGCGTACCGTCGCCGCGCTGGAAAGCTATATCGGCCTGGTCGAGGCCGGCGTTGGCCTGCTGCCCGCTGGCGGCGGCCTGCATGAGCTGGCTGTCCGCGCTGCCGCGACCAATCCGGCCGACCCGTTCGAGGCCCTGAAGAACGTCTTCGAAACGGTGGCCATGGCCAAGGTCTCGCCAAGCGCGATCGAGGCGAAGAACATGGGCCTGATGCGCGACAGCGACGTGGTGGTGTTCAACGCCTACGAACTGCTGTACGTGGCGAAGAAGGTGGCAACCTCGCTGGCCGAGTCCGGCTGGCGTCCGCCGCTCTACCAGCGCAACGTACCGGTCGCGGGCGATGTCGGAACCGCAACGTTCAAGGCCTCGCTGGCCAACCTGCAGGCCGGCTACTTCGCCTCCGAGCACGACGTGGCCATCGCCTCACGCATTGCCGACACGCTCTGCGGCGGTGCGATCGAACGTGGCGCACTGGTGGACGAGGCGTGGCTTCTCGACCTGGAGCGCAAGCACTTCGTCGAATTGGCGAAGACCGAAAAAACCCAGGCACGCATTGCCCACACCATGACCACCGGCAAGCCGCTGCGCAATTGAACCTGCGTCATCCCGGCGCGAGCCGGAACCCAGCGACTTGACGATCAAACACTTGGGCATCGCCGCGTAACGCGCGATGCCACGGAGCCAACACCATGAGCAAACAAATCCAGGACGCCTACATCGTCGCCGCCACCCGTACCCCGGTCGGCAAGGCGCCGCGCGGCGTATTCCGCAACACCCGCCCCGACGACATGCTCGCCCATGTCATCAAGGCCGTGATGGCGCAGGCGCCGGGCATCGACCCGCACCGCATCGGCGACGCCATCATCGGCTGCGCCATGCCCGAGGCCGAGCAAGGCATGAACGTGGCGCGTATCGGCGTGCTGCTGGCCGGCCTGCCCGACACCGTGCCCGGCGTCACCGTCAACCGCTTCTGCTCTTCCGGCGTGCAGGCCATCGCGATGGCCGCCGACCGCATTCGCCTCGGCGAGGCCGACCTGATGCTCGCCGGCGGTACCGAGAGCATGAGCATGGTGCCGATGATGGGTCACAAGATCGCCATGAATCCGGCCATCTTCACCGACGAGAACATCGGCATTGCCTACGGCATGGGTATCACCGCCGAGAACGTGGCCACCCAGTGGAAGATCAGCCGGCAGGAACAGGACGCCTTCGCCGCGCAGAGCCATGAGCGCGCCATCAAGGCCATCGCTGCCGGCGAGTTCAAGGACGAGATCACGCCGTTCCAGCTCGACGACCATTATCCCGACCTGGCCACCCGCGGCATCAAGACCGACAGCCGCGTGATCGACACCGACGAAGGTCCGCGTCCGGGCAGCACCGCCGAGGTGCTGGGCAAGCTGCGCACGGTCTTCCGCAACGACCGCTTCGGCGGCACGGTCACCGCCGGCAACTCCTCGCAAATGTCCGACGGTGCCGGTGCGCTGCTGCTGGCCAGCGAACAGGCGATCAAGGACTACGGCCTCACCCCGATCGCCCGCTTCGTGGGTTACTCGGTGGCCGGCGTGAAGCCCGAGATCATGGGCATCGGTCCGAAGGAGGCGATTCCCAAGGCACTGAAGCAGTGCGGCCTCAGCCAGGACCAGCTGGACTGGATCGAACTGAACGAGGCTTTCGCCGCACAGTCGCTGGCCGTGATCAAAGACCTCGGTCTGGATCCGGCCAAGGTCAACCCGCTGGGCGGTGCCATCGCGCTGGGCCATCCGCTGGGCGCCACCGGTGCGATCCGCGCCGCCACCCTGATCCATGGCCTGCGCCGGCACAAGCAGAAGTACGGCATGGTGACCATGTGCATCGGCACCGGCATGGGCGCGGCGGGCATTTTCGAAGCGCTCTGAAGCCGTTGTAACGTAGGGGCTCTGGTCCCTGCGCAGCACACGCTGCAACGAAGGCGCCGTAGCCATACGGCGCCTTCGTTGTTCCGGGTCCCGATTCCGTGACCGGCCAACCGTCAAAATCCCACCCGGATCCGCCCCGATGACCCCACCGCGCAACCAGCCGCCAGCCATCACCCCGATCGACGCGCATCCCTTGCGTGACCGCGTTGTCCTGATCACCGGTGGCGCGCAGGGCATCGGCCGCGGTATCGCTCAGGCGGTACTGGCTGCCGGCGGCAGAGTCATGCTCGGGGATCTGGACATAGAAGCCGGCCAGGCCTGTCTCGCCGAGTGGCAGGTCGGCGACCGGGCCGCCTTCAAGCGCCTGGATGTGGCCAGTGAGGCCAGTGTGCGCCGCTGGGTGGCGGCTGCGCTGAAACTATTCGGACAGATCGACGGACTGGTCAACAACGCCGGCATCGCCGATCCGCACGTGCCGCCGCTGGCCAAACTGTCGCTGGTCACCTGGAACCGCTATCTCGCCGTCAACCTCACCGGCGCGTTTCTTTGCTGCAAGCACGCCCTGCCCGCGCTGGCCCAAAGCGGTGGCGCGGTCATCAACATCGCGTCCACGCGTGCCCTGCAGTCCGAACCGGATACCGAGGCCTACGCCGCCAGCAAGGGCGGCCTGTTGGCGTTGACCCACGCGCTGGCGGTCAGCGCGGGACCGGCGGTTCGGGTGAATGCGATCCTGCCCGGCTGGATCGCCACCGAGGCCTGGCGCAAGCCCGACGAACGCGCCGCCCCAAGGCTCAGCCGCGGCGATCATGCACAACACCCCACAGGCCGGGTGGGTACGCCGCTGGACATCGGCTCGCTGGCGGTTTACCTGCTGTCGTCGCAATCCGACTTCATCACCGGCCAGCACTTCGTGGTGGACGGCGGCATGACGGTGAAGATGCAGTACCTCTGAAACCGCAACCGTCACCGACACGCCCACACCGGTTGGCGACCTACTTCGGCTGCACCGCCTGACAGGCGGCATAGAACGGTCGGGCCTGTTGCCTGACGGCCACCGGCGCCATCAGAAAGCCGAATCGCAGCGGGTTGCGTTCCAGCCTGACCCACGCGCCCAGCGAGACCGTATCGAGCATCGGTGCCAAGGTGGTGAATGGCAGCTGGCGCGTGAAGGTCACTGCATCACCGCGTGCCTCGGGCCGCTCGCCGTGTCGCGGCTGCCAGGCCTTGTGATCGATTTCCACGTAGGCATAGGCAGCATGCCTGGCCAGCCGTCGGGCGCGCAGGCGTCCCACCGTATAGCGGGCTGTGAAGGTCACTTGCCCCGGTCTGCATTGCAGCGCGATCTGGTTCTGTCCGTTGCGGACCACCTGGGTCATCACCAGTTCGGGGGCGCCCGGCGTCGCCCGGTAATCGGCCATCAGGCGCAGGCGTCCGTTGTTGGACACCAGCCAGGGCGCCATCTTGTCGGCGTTCCACCAGACCACGCCATCGACTGCCGGGGTCAGTACCTGGGCCAGGTAGCGCGGGCGCACATCCATCGCTTCCAGATAGTCGCGCAGTACCTGCCGGGTGGGTTCGCCCGGTTGTGTCCCGTTTGCGCCGGGCAACAGCGACGGATGCAGTCCGATCCGGTCGGCGCCCGTGGGTGACCAGCGATACAGACCACCGAGATAGGCATAGGCGCAGGCGTCGAGACAGGTCGCCGGCCGGCCGGGCTTGCCGTAACGTACATCGCCGCGCCAGGTACCCAGGTGCGTGCTGAGCCGTGCGGATCGGAACAACCGACCCAGCGCCATGCCGGAAGCGACGTCACCGGTGGACGAGTCCAGGTACACGTCCGAACCGGGGCGGATACGGCCCCGCTGCAGCAACCGGCGGACCCGCTGCACGGCATCGCTGTCGATCGTGCCGGACAGATACACCTGCGGCGCACCGGCCATGCGTACGGTCAGGCGATCACTGCGGACATGAATGCTCATGCGTCTCGCCTGGACGTACTTCACAGCGGAACCCATTGGCGGCGACCCCGCCATGCATGGGCTGGCAAGCAGACCCGATACAGCCAGTGCCTGTACTACACGACGGAAAAAAGATGCATCGGGCAATGTCACGCGCCTCATCATGTCCTGCAAAGTCACACAGTGTCGCCCAAGCGGCCTTGGTACTGCATGAACACCATGCCCGAACCACAATCAGGCAAGTATCACGTGTCGGGGCCATGCGGCTGAATCGAAACCGGCCGGCCAGCTCCCGATGCTTGCCGCCTGTCGACGAGAAGCGGACAATAGCGATTGTTGCGGCGCACCACCCCATGCGTCGCGACGTACCGCACCAGCCCGTGGCCGGCCATCCCCGCCGGCGATGGTGGCTTGCGCCTGCTGCAGGAAACCGCCGTGAGTTCGTCCCCCGACGAAAAGGCCCCAGCCGTGCCGGACAGGCCCGCGCTGCCCGACTATCGCGTGATCTCGCTGATCGTCGCCTGCGCCATCTTCATGGAGCAGATGGACGCCACCGTGCTCGCCACGGCGTTGCCCACGATGGCCCGCGATTTTCATGTCCGCCCCCCCGCCATGAGCATCGCCATGACCAGCTACCTGCTGGCGCTGGCGATACTGATTCCCGTCAGCGGCAAGGTGGCCGACCGCTTCGGCAGCAAGCGGGTGTTCGGCGCCGCGATCGTGGTGTTCGTGCTCGGCTCGATCCTGTGCTCGCTCACCCACAGCCTGCCGGCCATGGTCGCCGCGCGCCTGCTGCAAGGTGCCGGCGGCGCGATGATGGCTCCGATCGGACGCTTGATCCTGTTGAATGCCGTCGAGCGAAAGCATCTGGTCTCGGCGATGTCGTGGACGCTGGTGCCGGCCTTCCTCGGCCCGCTGACGGGCCCGCCACTGGGCGGTTTCATCGTCACCTACCTCGACTGGCGCTGGATCTTCTATATCAACGTGCCGATGGGGCTGCTCGGCTTGTGGCTGGTACGCCGTTTCATTCCGCACATGCCGGCGCGCGCGCGTTCCGGCCGTTTCGACCTGCGCGGCTTCGCATTGAGCGGTGCCGGCCTGGGCTGCCTGCTGTTCGGCTTCGAGATGGTCGGACAGAACGCCAGCCTGCCGCACGCAGTCTCGCTGCTGGCGATCGGTGCGGTGGCCTGCCTGGCCTACGTATGGCATGCGCGGCGATGCAGCGATCCGGTACTGGACCTGTCGCTGCTGCGGATCGACTCGTTCCGCCTGTCGGTGATCTCCGGCGCCTTGATGCGGGTGACCCAGGGCGCGCAGCCGTTCCTGCTTCCGCTGATGTTCCAGATCGGTTTTGGCATGTCGGCGGTGCGCAGTGGACAGCTGATCCTGGCCACGTCGCTGGGCGCCCTGCTCACCCGCAGTGCCACGCCATGGCTGCTGCGGATCACCGGCTTCCGTCGCGGCATGATCGTCAACGGCATTCTCGCCAGCCTGGGTTATGCGGTGTGCGCGCTGTTCCGGCCGAACTGGCCGTTCGCGCTGATGTTCGCCCTGCTGTTCTGCTGCGGCGCGTTCATGTCGTTCCAGTTCGCCGCGTACAACACGGTTGCCTACGAGGCCGTGCCGGCGTCACGCATGAGTGCGGCCAACAGCTTCTACACCACGCTTCAGCAGCTGATGCTGTCGGTCGGCGTATGCAGCGCCGCCAGCCTGCTGAAGCTGAGCATGGCGGCCGACCATCATCTGCATCTCGGCCAGCGCGATTTCTCGATGGCTTTCCTGGTGGTCACGCTGGTTTCGCTGTGTGCCACCCGCTGGCACCTGAAGTTCGCCCGCGACGCAGGCAGCGAACTGACTGGACATCGCGGCGGGCGCTCGGCCGGCGAGGCGGCCTGAACCCACCGGACACGATCAACGCAGCTGGCTGTCCTTGCTGCCGCGGCGGTTATAGAGCGAGGCGGTACGTTCTGCGTCCTGGGCCTGCTGGCAGCTCACGCACAGACGTACGCCCGGCACCGCCTTGCGGCGTGCCGCCGGTATCGGCGCATCGCATTCCTCGCAGCGAGCCAGGCCCGGACCCTGCTTCAACTGGCGACGCGCGCGCTGCACCGCATCGTTGACGGTGGCATCGATCTGATCCTGTACGGCGCCATCGCCGGCCCAACCGGTAGCCATGGGAACCTCCACCTGCATCTATCTATGCCCGACCTCCGATATGGGGGCGGCAGGCGCCCATTCCAGCACGAAACAGGCCCGGGCAGCTGTGCTGACGATGCCTCGCTCGCCCGTGGAACGCATTGTTTCCCGCACGGCGGTTCCATCCGACGCTGGAACGCACCACATTGTCGGCCAGCGCCGGCACCGACCGGCATCCATCTGGCCAGAGGAATCGCTCATGATCGAACGCAGACCCTTCGACCGCCTCGGCGGCGCCGATCACGGATGGCTCAACGCCAAACACCACTTCTCGTTCGGCGGCTACCACGACCCGGCCCGCATGGGCTGGGGTGCGCTGCGCGTGTGGAACGACGACACCATCGAACCGCAGACCGGCTTTCCGCCGCACCCGCATGCCGACATGGAAATCATCACCTATGTGCGCGACGGTGCGATCAGCCACAAGGACAGCCTGGGCAACGCGGGGCGCACGGTGGCGGGCGACGTGCAGGTCATGAGTGCCGGCACCGGCATCACCCATGCCGAATACAACCTGGAAAGCGAAGCCACGCGCATTTTCCAGATCTGGATCATCCCCGACGCTCACGGCCAGGCGCCCTCCTGGGGCACCAAGCCATTCCCGAAAGGCGCACGTTCGGGTCGCTTCGTGGCCCTGGCCAGCGGCTTCAAGGACGACGCCGATGCCCTGCCCCTGCGTACCGATGCGCGGGTACTTGGCGCCACGCTGAAAGCCGGCGAGACCGCCGAATACCCGATGGCGAGCGGGCGTTACGGCTATCTGGTACCGGCCAGCGGCAAGCTGGAGATCAACGGAGTGACGCTCGAGGCACGCGACGGTGCGGCGATCCGCGACGAGAGCCTATTGCGCGTCACGGCACTGGAGGACGCCGAGCTGGTGCTGGTGGACGTCCGGCCATAAACCTCGCGCTGGCGCGACGCATGTGCGGCACCGGCGTCGCGCTGGCTTGATATCGCAGAGTCCGCCTTCAAGACTGTCCGTCACGTCCGCAGCAGAAGGAGACCAACATGACCCGCAGCATGCAGGCTATCGAGATCACGGATTTCGGCGCGCCCGACGTGCTCAAGCCCGTGCAGCGACCGGTTCCTTCACCCGGACCCGGCGAAGTGCTGATCAAGGTCGCCGCGGCCGGGGTGAATCGGCCCGACGTGCTGCAGCGGCAGGGCCACTATGCGCCACCGCCCGGCGCATCGGACCTGCCGGGGCTGGAGGTGGCCGGCACGCTGGTCGAGGGGGATTTCGGCAGCGACAACGCATTCGGGCTGAAACCTGGCGATGCGGTATGCGCCTTGCTCACAGGCGGCGGCTATGCCGAATACGCCGTGGCGCCCCTTGCGCAATGCCTGCCGGTACCAGCGGGCTTCTCGATGGCCGAGGCGGCGGCCTTGCCGGAAAACTATTTCACCGTGTGGAGCAATGTGTTCGCACGCGGCCGGCTCGGCCATGGCGAAGGTGCTCCGCGCGAGAGCCTGCTGGTGCAGGGCGGCGCCGGTGGTATCGGTGTCACCGCAATCCAGCTTGCGCATGCTCTTGGCCAGCGCGTGTTCGCCACCGCCGGTTCGTCCGAAAAATGCGCAGCCTGCGAACGACTTGGGGCGGAACGGGCGATCAACTACCGCACCCAGGACTTCGTGGCCGAGTTGAAGCAGGCCACCGGTGGCCGTGGCGTCGACGTGATCCTCGACAATGTGGCCGGCGACTATGTCCCTCGCGAAATGAACGCACTTGCCGAAGGCGGCCGGCTGGTGATCATCGCCACCATGGGGGGCCGAGAGGCAACGATCGACGCCGGCCTGCTGATGCGGCGACGACTCACCCTCACCGGCTCCACATTGCGCAACCGGCCGGTCGACTTCAAGGGCGCGCTGGCCCGTGAACTGCATCGCGTCGTGTGGCCGCTGCTCGAGACCGGCAAGGTGCGGCCGATCATCCACGAGATCCTGCCCGCGCGCGAGGCGGCCCGCGCGCATGCGGACATGGAAGCGAGCGTGCATATCGGGAAAATCGTCCTAGCCTGGTCGGACTGAGATCCCCGGCGACATGCCCGCTCCCCGCCGCAATGCGGCGAGGCGCGGGTATCGGCGTTCAGCCGATCGCCTTCATGCCGAACGACGGCGGCCGATCTGCGGGCGCCTGTCCGAAGCGCTTGTTCGGGCTCGACCCCATCTCGAACACCAGCGTACCGCCCTGGGCCAGGTCGGCATGGCTGATCCAGCTGCGGTGCCAGGGCTTGCCGTTCCAGGTCACAGACTGGATGTACGGCTTGCCCTGCCCGTTGCCGCGAGCCTCGACGACCAGCTTGCGCTCTTGGCCGACCTCGACCTCGGCGCGGTCGAGCAAGGGGCTGCCGAACACGTAGTGCGCGCTGACCGGGTCAACCGCATACAGGCCCAGTGCACTCATCACGTACCACGCGCTCATCTGGCCGCAGTCCTCGTTGCCGGCCAGGCCGTCAGGTGCATCGCGATACATGGTTTCCATCAGCATGCGCACACGCGATTGCGTCTTGTAGTGCGCGCCGGTGTAGGCATAGAGATAGGCCACGTGATGGCTGGGCTCGTTGCCGTGGGCGTACTGACCGACCATGCCGGCGATATCCGGCGGCGCATCGGCCGGCAGCTTCGAGCTGGTGGTGAACAGGTGATCGAGCTTGGCCTCGAACGCCTGCTGGCTGCCGAACATCTTCATGTACTCGTACAGGTCGTGCTGGTTGAGGAAGGTTGCCTCCCAGGCATTCGACTCGGTGAAGTCGCGCCACTTGTCGGAGTGACCCATGCCGCGCGGATTGAACGGTTCCAGCCACTTGCCGTCCTCGGCGCGCGGCCGCATGAAGGTGAGCTTGCGGTCGAACACGTTACGGTAGTTGCGCGAACGCTCGCGCAATGTTCTGGCGTCGTCATGCGCGCCCACGGCTTCGGCCAGGTGCGACATCGCCCAGTCGTCATAGGCGTATTCGAGCGTCTTGCTGACCGCCTCGCCCACCTTGTCGCTGGGGATGTAGCCGAGCTTGCGGTAATACGGCAGGCCGCGATAGTCCTCGCTCATCGCCACCTTGCGATACACCGGCCAGGCCTTGGCGTAGTCGATGCCCTTGAAGCCCTTCGCATGCGCCTCGGCCAGCACCACGATCGAGTGGTAGCCGATCATGCAATAGGTTTCCACGCCCTGCAGCGGCCACACCGGCGGACCGGCCGGACTCTCCAGCGACATGCGCACCAGGCCGTTGACCAGGTCAGGCACACGCTCGGGCTGATACAGCGTGAGTAGCGGATGCAGCGCACGGTAAGTATCCCACAGCGAGTAGGTGCTGTAGTTGTTCTGCCCTTCCGGCAACTGGTGCACGGCCAGGTCCATGCCGCGGTAGCGACCGTCAGCGTCGCTGAACAGCGTGGGGGCGACCATGGTGTGGTAGAGCGCCGAATAGAACGTCCGCCGGGTCGACTCGGAAGGCGACTCGATGCGGATACGGCTGAGCTCGCGCTCCCACGCTGCCGCCGCCGCGTGTTGCACGCCTTCGAAATCCCAACCCGGAATTTCCTCGTCGAGGTTGCGCAGCGCGCCATCGATGTCCACCGCCGAGATGCCGACCTTCACCAGCAGCGGCGCACTGCCCGCATCGGCAAGATGCAACGCGGCCTTCAGGTGCGTTCCCTTGGCCTGGGTGGCTCCATGCAGCGGCTGGTCATCGGAATACAGCTCGGCACGCGTGAACGGCCGCGACAGCTTCATGGCGAAATAGATGTAACGGCCGTTGGCCCATTGGTGTACCCGGCGTCCGCCGACCAGCGTGTCGTTGCCGACCAGTCGCAGCTCGGCATCGGTGACCTTGCACGGCACCGTCTGCGAATCGTGATAACCGTGCGCGAAGTCGACCAGCAAGTGTCCCGCGCCCTTCTTGCCGAAGGTGTAGCGATGCAGGCCGGCACGCAGGGTGGCCGTCAGCTCGGCGAGGATGTCGTGATCGCTTAGGTGGACACGGTAGTAGCCGGGCTGCGCATACTCCGACGCCTTGTCGTAGCGCGAGCGATAACCGTGCCCCGGGTGCGCCACCACATCCGGCGAAAGCTGTGGCCCGCGCGCCGCACCGTCGTAGCGCGAATGGTAGTTCTCATCCGGCAGGCCGCGCGCGCCCGGGTCCAGCAGGACCGGTCCCTGCGCCGGCATCACCAGCACGTCCAGCATGTCGCTGGCACCAGTGCCGCTGAGATGGGTGTGCGAGAAGCCCATGATCGAGCCGTCGGCCTGGTGGTAACCGGAACAGGCATCCCAGCCGGAATCGTTGGTATCCGGACTCAGCTGCACCATGCCCCATGGCATGGTCGCGCCCGGATAGGTGTGCCCGTGACCGCCCGTGCCGATGAAGACATCGACATGCCGGGACACGCCTTGCGGTGGTGCGATGCCCGGCATGTCGCCGGCGGCGCGGCTGCCGATGGCGGCCGCCAGAGCGCGGCGCGGAAGGGCCTGCCCGCCAAGCAGCGCCAATGCGGCTGCGCCTTGCAGGAATCGTCTGCGGGTGACCATGCTTGCTCTCCTGTATCCAGTTCGTATCGGGTGGAAAAACGCGGCGTGCTCAGGCGCGTCGCAACAATCGGGGGTGGTGGTCCGCAAGGTGGACGATCAGCTCGCCGAACAGCGAGTTGGCCCACGCGAACCAGGCACGGGTGAAATGGCTGGGGTCGTCCTGGTCGAAAGCCTCGTGCATGAAGCCGGTGCCGGCCTGTGTGGTCTTCAGCCAGTGCAGGCACTGCGCGGTCTCGGCATCGCTCTGGCTGGTGAAGGCACGCACCATGATCGACATCGGCCAGATCATGCGCAGTCCTTCATGCGGGCCGCCGATGCCCTGTGCCGCGCTGCCGCTGAAGAAATACGGGTTGCGCGCGCTCCAGGCCAATGCACGGGTGTGCTGGTAACGCGCATCGTCGCGCTTGCAGAACCCCAGGTAAGCCAACCCGGACAGGCTGGGCAGGTTGGCATCGTCCATGAACAACTGGTTGCCATAGCCGTCCACCTCGTAGGCCCACACCTCGTTGCCGGACCCGTCCTGCATCACCGCATATTTGGCGAGCGCTGCTTCCACTTCGTCGGCCAGCGCAACGCAGTCGGCGGCGAACTCGCGGTCGCCATGCAGGGCGCGCGACATCTCCGCCAGCTGGTGCAGCGCCACCACGGCAAACGCATTGCCCGGCACGAACAACGGATAGATGCAGGCATCGTCCGAGGGACGGAACATCGAGTAGATCAGGCCGACCGGACGGGCCGGGTTGCCATACCCGCCCAGCGGCACGGTGTCGGTGGGCGTGGGCGAACTGCGCTGGAAGTGGTACGGCCCCGGACCATGCTTGCGCTGCTGCTCGCGGAAGGTGGCCAGCACCCGCTGCATCGAGGCACGCCAGTCGTCGTCGAACGGTTCGCGGTCGCCGGTGGCGCGCCAGTAGCCATGCGCCATGCGGATTGACCAGCACAGCGAATCGATCTCCCATTTGCGTTCGGCCACGCCCGGCTTCATGTCGGTCAGATCGTGCTTGGCCCAGCTCAGCGTCGTGTGCCCGTGCGGGTCGGGCAGAAACGCGTTGGCGTAGGGATCGATGGCGATGCACAACGCCTGTCGCCGGATCAGTCCACGGAACAGACGGCGCAGCGCGGCATCCTTCGCCGCCAGCGGTATGTACGGCCAGACCTGGGCCGAGGAATCGCGCAGCCACATCGCGTCGATGTCGCCGGTGACCACGAAGGTATCCGGCTTGCCGCGCAACGTATCCAGATGCACGGTGGTATCCAGCGTGTTCGGATAGCAGTTCTCGAACAGCCAGGCCAGCTCCGGGTCGCCGATGCGTGCCTTCACCCGGGCGATCTCGCGCTCCACCGCCGGGCTGCTGAAGGCGCGCCTGGACGGCGGCGGGCGACGGCTAACGAAACGTCCGGAGCCGGTCGCCAACGCATTCGGCATGCGTCCGACGGCACCACCGGCCGCCGCGAACGCCATCAGTCTGAGCATCGAACGGCGCGCCGGGTTCATGGTTTCGTCCCCGGTTGCATTCCCGCACTGTTCGTGGCCACGGTCGCACCGTACAAGGAACGCACATGCATGGCCTTGCGCAGTGCGTCCGGGGCGGCGGTGGAGTCCACCTGCAGGGTCACGCTCTGTTCGGGCAGCAGATTGAAGGCATTGTCGGAGAGCCGGGCATCCAGGTCGCCGAAGCCGATCCAGACCTCGCGCGCGAAGCGCTGCGCGCTGACGGTGACCTCGCGCCCATCGGCGGACAACGTCGCCTTCAGGCCCGGATCGGGCAGATCGAGAGATTTGGCCCGCCGGAAGTAGACCACGTGCCGGCTCAGCAGCTTGCCGTGATCGAGCAGGTCGAACACCGCCACGCTGCGGCTGGGGTCGGCGCCATGCAGCAGTTGCGCGTCAGTGAAATCGCCAGCCGGCGTGCTGGCCAGCGCGGCAACCCGGACATTCTGCAGGTGCGACCAGACCGGCGTGCCGTCCATGCCGATCACCCGCACCCGCAGCTGCGCCTGGAACGGTGCCCTGCGGTCGGACACCACCGAAACCCGGGTCGTACCGTCCTTGCGGATCGGCACCACCCGTAACGGCGCATAGAAGCGTCGTGCGTGATACTGCAGCGCCTTCCAGCGACCGTAGTAGTCGATGCTCGACCACGAAGCACCCGGCCATACGTCATTGAGCTGCCAGTACAGCGAGCCCATGGCATGGGGGCGCGAGGCACGCAGGTGCTCGGCCGCCAGCTCGATACCCTCGGCCTGCATCACCTGGCTCAGGTAGACGAAGGACGCGAAATCCTTCGGCTCGCCGTAGTAGCCACGTATGTAGAACAGCAGCCGCTGGTTGCCGTTGCCATTGGCGAACTTCTGATGCGCACGCATCACCGGGGTTTCCGGCGATCGGTCGGACGGCCTGGTGAAACTGTCGATCGTCGCCATCACCGGCATCGACTGCAGGCCGTATTCGGACTGGAAGCGCGGTGTGACATCCAGGTACTTGCCGATCGGTGCCGAACCCGACCACACGTCCCAGAAGTGGTAGTCACCATTGTCCAGCACATTGGCCGGGCCTTCGTCGTCGGTGCTGGGCGAGCTGCTCCAGTACGGCACCGTCGGATCGTAGGTCGTCACCACGTCGCGCAGAGTGTGGTCGAACAAGGCACGCATACCCTTCTCGATGCGCGCGGTCTCGACCGGGCCGACCGCCTGCTTGAACTTCTTGCGGTCGGACCAGGAATCCCAGCCCGTCTGTACCTCGTTGTTGCCACACCACAACACGATACTCGGATGGTCGCGCAGACGCTTCACCTGCTGTACCGCCTCGACCCGTGTGTTGTCCCGGAACGCCTTGTCGTAGGGCGGGATCGCGCCGCCGAACATGAAGTCCTGCCAGATCATCAGGCCAAGCCGGTCGGCCATGGTGTAGAACGCGTCGCTTTCGTAGTAACCGCCGCCCCACATGCGCAGCATGTTCATGTTGGCCGCACGGGCCGACTTCAGGATCTGCTCCATCTTCCGTGGTGTGACGCGCGTCGGAAAACTGTCGAAGGGAATCAGGTCGGCGCCCTTGGCGAAGATCGGTACCCCATTGACCACGAACTCGAAACTGCGGCCCCACTTGTCCTTGCGACGACGCAGTACCACGCTGCGCAGGCCGGTTTCCCGCTCGGCGCTGGCCAGCACGTGCCCGGCCACCGCCACTTCGCCATGGAAGCGATACATGTTCTGCGCGCCATAGCCGGCTGGCCACCAGCGCTGCGGATGCTCGATGCGGATCGGCACCATCACAAGGTTGTCGCCCCGGTGCAGCACGACCGCCTGCCTGGCGCCGCTGCGATGGCCGTCCGGCGCCGACCACTCGACATGCAGCATGGCCTTGCCTGGCTGGTCCGCCTGGATCTCGAACTGCGCCTGCAGGCGCGCGGCCTGCGCGGTCACCTGCGGCTGGGCGATATGGAAGTCGGCGATCCTCAGCGTGCTCCACGCTTCTAGCCGCACCGGTTTCCAGATGCCCTCCGTCACGAAGCGAGGACCCCAGTCCCAGCCGTACTGATAGGCCGCCTTGCGCACGTAATTGGCGGTCTGCTTGCCCTTGGGCTCGTCACCGAAGGCCGAGTCGAATTCACCCGGCAAGGCATAGGGCTGCTTCAGCAGCCACGGCAGCAAACGGGCGATCGGCGAATGCAGGGTCACCGTCAGCGTGTTGTCGCCGGGGTGCAGCCAGGCCCGCACCGGCACGCGCCAGCGCCGGAACATGTTGTCGGCGGCAAGAATGTGGTGGCCGTTGAGGTCGACATCGGCAAAGGTATCCAGCCCGTCGAACACCATGTCCAAATGGCCGTGGCGCAGCAGGCCGGGCGTCACTTGGAAGGTGGTCCGGTAATCCCAGTCCGCCAGTCCGATCCACTGCAGTTTCGCCTCGTTGTCGCGGTAGAACGGATCAGGAATCAGCTTGTTGGCCAACAGGTCGGTCTGCACCTCGCCCGGTACCTGTGCGGCATGCCATGCCCGGGTTGCTGCATGCGTCCTGGCCTCGGCCGAGTCCGGCTGGATGCGGAACTGCCAAGGACCGGACAGTGTCTGGTCGACGGTCGGCGACGCATCCGCCACGCTGCAGGCCACGCTTCCCAGCAGGCATACCGCTGCCAGCATGCCGTGCCATGTGCTGCCTCGCCGGATAAAGCGATGCGTATTTCCTGCCGACATTCCCGCCACTGGTCTTCCCCCATGCCGTGTCGATGGCGCCCTTGGAGCGGATGCACGCCAATAAAATTGGATCGATCCAAATTCATCCCAACCATACCGCGTTTCTGTGGGAAAAGTCAGGCGCATGTGCAACATAATTTTTTGCGATCCGACGCACATGGTGCTCGCCACGGCCTGGCCGCGGCGGAATGCCAGGGAGCGGAGGCTGGTGCTTGTTATGCTCGACAACCCCACCCAGGAGACCCGGCATGACCGCGGACCACGGCATTCACACGATCGACACCGGCTTCGTTCGTCCACGCTTCGACGCCGCCTACCTGCTGGTCGAGAACGGCCGAGGCGCATTCATCGACTGCGGCACCAACCACTCGCTCCCGCGCATGTTGGGCGCGCTGGAAACCGCAGGACTGCAGCCGGCCCAGGTCGACTGGCTGATCCTCACCCATGTGCACCTGGACCATGCCGGCGGCGCCGGCGAGCTGATGGCCAGACTGCCGAATGCCAGACTGGTCGTGCACCCGCGCGGCGCCCGCCACATGATCGACCCCAGCAAGCTGTGGGCCGGTGCCAGCGCGGTCTATGGCGAAGCGGTGATGGAGAAGAACTACGGCCACCTGCGACCGATCCCCGCCGAACGGGTCGTACAGGCGGACGATGGGCATGTCGTCGAACTGGCCGGTCGCCCCCTGCAATGCCTGGATACGCCCGGGCACGCCCGACACCACATCGCCATCCACGACCGTCAGGCCAATGTCTGTTTCACCGGCGACGTGTTCGGCCTGTCCTATCGCGAGTTCGACACGACGAAGGGTCCGTTCATCCTGCCCACCACATCACCGGTGCAGTTCGACCCCGAAGCCCTGCATGCCTCGATCGAGCGACTGGTCGCCTTGCATCCGGAAGCGATGTATCCCACCCACTACGGGCGGGTGGAGGACGTGGAGCGACTCGCTGGCGACCTGCACACGCAGATCGACGCGATGGTCGGAATCGCCCGCGCGACCGATGGCCGGCCGGACCGTCATGCGGCGCTGCTCGAAGCCCTCACCGACCTGTATGCCGGGCGCGCGGCGGCACACGGCTGGACCGGCGGACGTGAAGCCCTGCACACCCTGCTGGTGATGGACATCGAACTGAACGCGCAGGGTCTGGAAGTCTGGCTGGACCAGACCCGGCAGTAATGTCGCCGCGGGCCGAAATCAGGCCAGCCGTGCGCCGTTCGGCACCGGACGTTCGAGGGCCGTCAGCACGACGCCCTCGTCGGTATGGAATCCGGTAAGCAGGAACTGCGACAGGAACGGTCCGATCTGCTTCTCGGGAAAGTTGATCACGCCCACGATCTGCCGCCCGAGCAGATCCTCGGCCCGATACAGCGACACGATCTGCGCACTGGTCTTCTTCACGCCGTACGGACCGAAATCGACCCATACCTTCCAGGCCGGTCTGCGTGCCTCGGGAAACGCCTCTACCCGGGTCACCGTGCCGGCAACGATCAACACTTTCTCGAAATCGTCCCAGCCGATCGTTTCCGCCTGCGTCGTCATGCCGGCACTCATCCTTCCAGTCGCGTCTTCAGCCAGTCACGGCTTTCCTGCCACCAGTAGCTGGCCTGTGCGGCCAGAAAGCCCAGCGGCTTGCCGGCGCTGACCAGGCCGTAATCCGCGAACTGCCGCCAGGCCGGATCGTCCTCGGCAATCGCCGCCGCCAGCAGTTCACCCGCCGCGCAGGTCGGCGCAAGCCCGTGACCGCCGAATGCCTGGGCCCACCACAGGCCATTGCCGTCGCTGCCGAGCTGCGGCATCTGGTGGCGTGCATAGCTCATCAGGCCCGACCAGGCGTAATCGATGTTCACGCCCTCAAGCTGCGGAAATACCCGCAACAGGTCCTTGCGCAGCAGTCGCTTCACCGCATGCGGGGACCGGTTGCGGATGGCAATGCGGCCGCCCCACAACAGGCGCGTATCCGCCAGCGGGCGGTAGTAGTCGAACGCAAAGCGCGAGTCGTAGACCGCTGCACGGGTGCGCAGGCAGGTATCCAGCCGGGGTCCCAGTGGCTCGGTCGTCATCACGTAGGTGGCGATCGGCAGCACGGAACGATCGATACTGCGCTGCAGTCCGGCCAGATAACCGCCACACGCCAGCACCACCTGCTCGGCCAGCACCACGCCATGCGCCGTGTCCAGACGCCAATGCGCACCTTCACGACGCAGCCGCCAGACATCGCTGTTCTCGTGGATGCATACGCCCTGCCCGGCCGCTGCGGCAGCCAGGCCGATCGCGTAATTGAGCGGATGCAGGTGCAAGGCATTGCGCTCGTACAGGCCGTCCGCGTAACGACCGCTGTTCACGCGTTCGCGCAAACTGTCCTGCGGCAGCCAGTCCCACTGCGTGTCGTAGTGCGTCGCCAGCAATTGCTGGCGTTCGCGCAGCACGGCCGGATCACGGAACCAGTTGGCCCAGATCACGCCCTCGTCGACCACATCGCACGCGATCGCGTATTGCTCCACCCGTTCGCGGATACGCTGCACCGCTGCTGTGGTGAGTCCGAACAGTGACCGCGCACGAGCCGCCCCCAGCTGATCCAGCAAGGCCTGCTCGCCCAGCGAATAGCCGGCAAACACGAAGCCGCCGTTACGGCCCGACGCACCGAAACCGATCTGCTCGCGCTCGAGCAGCATGACATCGCGGACACCCCGCTCAGCCAACCCGAGCACGACATTGAGACCGGCATAACCGCCGCCCACCACCGCCACACGTACTTCCTGACGCCCCTGCAGCGGCACATACGTCTCGTACGGCGTGGCCGTGGCGCGATAGTAGGAAGGGACCGGTGGCTGCTTCATGAAAGCTGCGACTACGACCTTCGGAGGATGTACGTCGACTTGCACATGCCGGGCGCTATGAGGGTACCCGGCATGCGCGCGACTGGAAGTCAGAGTCCGGCGGCGAATTCGCGCACGGTGGCCGCCAGTACCGGGTCCTGCATCGCCATGTGCATGGTGGCACGCACCAGGCCTGCCTTGTTGCCACAGTCGAAGCGGGTTCCCTCGAAGCGGTAGGCCAGTACCTTGCCCTGCTCCGTCAGCAAGGCTTCGATCGCATCGGTCAGCTGGATTTCGCCGCCGGCACCGGGCGTGGTCTGCTCGAGCAACTGGAAGATGCGGCCGGGCAGCACGTAACGGCCGACCACGGCCAGATTCGACGGGGCATCCGCAGGCTTGGGCTTTTCCACCATGTAGCGGATACGTGCACTGCGTCCACCGACCGGCTCCGCATCGACGATGCCGTATTTGTCGGTCTGCTCGCGCGGGACTTCCTCGACCGCGATCACGCCCGCCTGCTCCGTCTCGGCCAATTCGGCCATCTGGCGCAGGGCGCCCTTGCCGCGGTTCCAGATCAGGTCGTCGGGAAGGATCACGCCGAACGGCTCATCGCCGACCACCGGCTTGGCGCACAACACTGCATGCCCCAGACCCAGCGCCTCGGGCTGGGTCACGAAGATCGCGCGCACATGCCGGGGCAAGGTGCCCTGCACCAGCGCCAGCAGTTCGTCCTTGCCCTTTTCCTGCAGCTTGGCCTCGAGTTCGTAGGCCTTGTCGAAGTAATCGGCAATGGCATGTTTGTAGCGGTTGGTGACGAACACCAGCGTGTCCGCACCCGCATCCACGGCCTCGTCCACCGCGTACTGGATCAACGGCCGATCCAGCACCGGGAGCATTTCCTTGGCAACGACCTTGGTGGCGGGCAGGAACCGGGTTCCCAGGCCCGCGACCGGGAACACCACCTTGCGTAACGGCTTACTCACACACTTCCTCCTGGTTCAAGACGTCGTATCGAAACCACGTTGTCGGGCTGCGCGGTCTCGCTCCAGCGGAACGATGGCAGCAGACCTGAAACGCAATCCCGCAGGGCATCTTCGTTGAACTCGGCCACGGCTTCGTTGGCTTTGACGAACTGCGCCTGCAGAAGCTCCCACGAAACCTGCCGGTATCGCGCCAGGAAGATCTTGGCGTGCCGGGTCGCGGTGTAGTTTTCCAGCGGGTGGAACAGTTCTTCGAATAGTTTCTCGCCAGCGCGCAGGCCGGTGTAGACGATGGGAATCTCACTACCGGGCTTTTTGCCGGCCAGCCGGATCATCTGTTCGGCCAGGTCGCGGATCTTGATCGGCTCGCCCATGTCCAGGGCGAAGATCTCGCCACCCTGGCCCAGCGCTGCCGACTGCAGGATCAGCTGGCTCGCTTCCGGAATGGTCATGAAATAGCGCGAGATTTCCGGGTGGGTGATGGTGACCGGCCCGCCCTTGCGGATCTGGTCGCGGAACAGCGGAACCACGGAACCGGCCGAGTCCAGCACATTGCCGAAGCGCACCGTGATGAAGCGCGTCGACGAATGCGCATTCAGGTTCTGGCACCAGATCTCGGCAATGCGCTTGCATGCACCCATGACACTGGTCGGGTTGACCGCCTTGTCGGTAGAGATCAGCACGAAGCAGTCCACGCCGCTGCGATCGGACAGGTCGGCCATCGTGCGGGTGGCCAGCACATTGTTGCGGAAGGCGGCGCGCAGCTGCCCCTGCAGCATCGGCACATGCTTGTAGGCCGCCGCGTGGAAAACGACCTGCGGCTTGGTTTGCGCAAACAGGTGCCGCATCGCCACACCGTCGCCGCAATCGGCCAGCACGCCGTTAAAGATCATCTCCGGGTAGGCCGCCCGCAGTTCACGGGTAATCCGGTAGAGGTTGTATTCGCAGGACTCGACCACGGTCAGCGAGTGCGCCCCGAGACGCGCTACCTGCCGGCACAATTCCGAGCCGATCGACCCGCCGCCGCCGGTCACCAGCACCCGATGGCCGGTGAGGTTTTCGCGGATGGCACTCCAGTCCAGCTCGACCGCATCGCGCCCAAGCAGGTCCTCGATGGCCACTTCCTTGATCTCATTGATCTGCGCCCTGCCGGCGACCACGTCCTCCAGCTTGGGGATGGTCCGGTACGGCAGGCCCGTACCATCACACAGTTCCACCACCCGACGCACTTGCGTGGTGGTGGCCGCCGGCAAGGCGATCAGCAGCATCTGCACCGCGGCTTCGCGTGCCACATCCGGCAATTGGTCCAACGTACCCAGTACCGGGACTCCGTTGATGCGCGCATCGCGCAGACTGAGCCGGTCGTCCACGAAACCGACAACGGTAAAGCGGCTGTCGCGCTGCAGATCGCGTAGCAGCGCCTCGCCCGCGCTTTCCGCGCCGACGATCAGGACACGCTGGCCGCCGTGGTTGGGGAACAGTGCCAGGCGGCTGTCCTTCCAGACGCGGTACAGCAGCCTAGGCATGCCCAGGCACATGGCCAGCACGAAAGGATAGAGCAGCAGGACCGAGCGCGGCACGCCCGTCAGGCGGTCATAGGCGAACAGGGCCACATAGATGGCGACCGCACCCATGACCACGGCACGCAGGATATTCCAAAGGTCCGGCAGGCTGGCGAAACGCCAGACCCCCCGGTACAGCCCGGTCCAGCCGAAAATGACACCCTGCACCGCCAGCACGATCGGAAACTCCAGCCGTGCGAACTGCAGGTGCGCTGCGGGGTCCAGTGCGTAGCGCAGTTCCTTGGCGATCCACCAGGCCAGCGCGGTCATCAACAGGTCGTGCAGCACGATGGCCGCTCGGGGATGAACGATGCCGATCGACTTACGGAATGACATGACGAACTTCCTGCACATGACGCCGCAGCAGACGGCGCTTCAGGGCCAGCCATGTTGCGGCCGCGGCCAGATAGGCCACGACGCAGAACGGCAAAGCCATCCTTGGGTCAATGCGGGAGGTCAATGCCAACGGTGACGCTATCAGGAGATTCCACCCCAGATAGATCGTAACCACCTGCTTATGCGACCGCCCCCGCCGCACCATCCACTGATAAAGATGCTCACGATGGGCAGTGTACCAGCGGCGCCCACGCAGCATCCGGCTCAACAAGGTTAGACTGGCATCAGTGACAAAGGCTGAACAGAGAATCAGCCCTGGCCAGAGCAGGTTCGGATCGACCTGCCACAACATGGCTATCAGCATGAAAATCAGCAGGCCTACGCTGCCGCTGCCCACGTCACCCATGAAAATCCTGGCCGGAGACCGGTTGTAGAACCAGAACCCTGCGCATGCCGCTGCCGAGCAGGCACAGGCGAGTCCCAACGGGGCCTGCCCGACCGAATACGACAGCACCGCCAACGTGGCGGTCACGAATACGCCCTGCTGCGCCAGCAGGCCGTCGATGCCATCCATGAAGTTGTGCAGGTTGACGCTCCAACCGCCGGCGATGACCAGGAACGGCCACCACCACCAGGACATCCCCGTCCGCAGCAGCAGCGCCGAGAACAGCGACGCCGCCAGCAACTGCACGCCGAACCGTGGCAGGACCGGCAGCGACCGATGATCGTCCAGCCAGCCGACTAGCGCGACCAGCAGCAATGCCACGGCCAGCCCCAAGGACATGGCCAGCGACCAGGGCGTAGGCGGCAGCAGCAATGCTGCCGGCACCGTGACAAGCACAGCCAGCACGATACCGATACCGCCGCCACGTGGCGTGGGCAAGCTATGCGATCGCCGGTAACCCGGATGATCGAGGATGCCACGCCGGTGCGCATATCCGATCGATACCCGTACCAGGCCGGCCGACACGAGTAGCGAAGCCAGCACCATCCCTACCGCCAGCGGCAACGACATCAGGGCCTCACTCGTTGGCGACGCCGTGGATGGGGCGGATCGTGCTCCAGCTCTTGCAGCTCGGACACTGCCAGTGATGTGCCTTCGCCCCGAAACCGCAGCGGCTGCAGCGGTACATGGCCTGTCCTTCCAGCAGCTTCCGGGTCAGGTCCCGCAGGATCAGGAAGTTTTCCCGGGCTTCGCCCTGGATCTTGTCCATGGTCGCGTCGATCAGAGCCATCAGTCCGCGCACCGACGGACGTTGCCTCAACTGCGAGGTCAGGAACTCGATGGCCGGCTTCTCGCCATCGCGCTGCTGGTAAAGCCGGGTCAATGCCAGCACCGGCGAAATGCCATGGTAGCGGGCAAGGATATCGCTGAGAAAATGCTCGGCACGTTCCATCTGGCCCGAACGTGCATAGGCGTCCAGCAACGGCGGCAGGATCTCCGGAACGAAGGCGATGTCCGCGTTCACGGCTTGCTCGTATGCATCCACGGCCTCGGCATGACGGCCCTCCTCGGCGTACAACCGACCTTCGAGCATGAATGCCCGAACGCAGTCGACCTGGCAATCGAAGGCCTGGCGAAGGTAGTCGCGGGCTTCGGCGCGTGCGCCGTGCTGACGTGACTGGTCGGCCAGCTCGCAGTAGAACTGCGCGATGATGGTGGACTCGTCCTCACCGGTCATCGCCTCCAGCCGGCGTGCATGCTCGATCGCCTTGTGCCAATCGCGTTCGTGCTGATAGATCGCGATCAGGTGGCGCAATGCGGAAGGCGCGTGGGCATTCATAGCGACCAGGTCGGCAAACAGCGTCTCGGCACGATCGAGCAGCCCGGCGCGCATGTAGTCCTCGCCCAGTTCCAGCAACGCGACGGTCTTCATGGCTTCGGTCAGGCCCGGACGCGACACTAGGTACTGATGCAAGCGGATCGCACGGTCGACCTCGCCGCGGCGGCGGAACAGATTTCCCAGCGCCAGGTGGGTCTCGACCGTGTCCCGGTTGTATTCGGCCAGCCGCAGGAACACCTCGATGGCCTTGTCCTGTTCTTCGTTCAACAGGTAGTTCAGGCCCCGGAAATAATCCGACGAAAGCTCGCTGACCCGCGCTCCCGAGCGTCGCGCGCCGGCTCGACGCGAGGTCAGCCAGCCGCTGACGAACGCCACCGGAATCAAGAGCGCCAGCAGGTAGATCGCGGTCATGCGTCAGTCGAAGCCCTGGAGTCGCGCTGACGCGCCTGCGACCGCTGCTTGCGGCGGTGACCCGACGACACGCCCAGCCATGCAGTCAATCCACCCAGCAGCCAGCCCAGCACGACGGCGCCGAGCAACGCCGCACCCTTCGGCAAATGGACTTGCGCAAAGCCGAAGTCATAGGTCACCAGACCGGCGTTGAGGGCCCCAAGGACCACGCCAACGGCAATGAAAAGCAGCAGGATGATGATCGCAATCGGTCGCATCCGCCGACTTTAACCGATTGCCATGATGCGGCACAGATACCGTCGCTGGACGACACAAGCCACAGGCCGTCAGACGGCATATCGGCCAGACAAAAAGAAAGGCAGAGCAGCACGTGGCCGCCTGCCTTGCCTGTTCCGGGTACGAGGGTGCAGCGTCAGACCGACGACTGCTCCAGCTTCATGTTCACGCGTTCGCGCAATTCCTTGCCCGGCTTGAAATGCGGCACATGCTTGCCCGGGAGTGCCACCGCATCACCCGTCTTCGGGTTGCGTCCCATGCGCGGCGGACGGTAATGCAGGGCGAAGCTTCCAAACCCCCGCACCTCGATGCGTTCGCCATGGGCGAGTGCGTGGCTCATCTGCTCGATCACGCTCTTGACCGCCAGCTCGACATCGCTAAACGCAAGATGGGTCTGACGCCGTGCAAGCGCCTCGATCAATTCGGATTTGGTCATGGGTCCCCAATGTCCGTGACGTGAAACAACACGGGGCGGCGCATGCACCGCCCCGTGTACTGCAATGGCTCTTAGTCAGCCTTGTTCAGCTGTTCCTTGAGCAGCGCACCCAGCTTCGTGGTGGCACCGCCCGAGGCCGAACCGTACTCGGCCATCGCATCCTGCAGATCGGCCTCGTCCTTCGCGCGGATCGACAGCGCCAGCTGACGGCCCTTGCGGTCCATGCCAGTGAACTTGGCTTCGACGGCATCGCCCACCTTCAGGTGCTGGGTGGCGTCGTCGATGCGCTCCTTGGCGATATCGTTGGCACGGAGGTAACCCTCCACACCATCGCCCAGGTCGATCACGGCGCCCTTGGCGTCGACTTCCTTCACCGTGCCGTTGACGATCGTGCCGCGCGGATTGCTGGCCATGAACTGGCCGAACGGATCCTGCTCCATCTGCTTGATGCCGAGGGAGATGCGCTCGCGCTCCGGATCCACGGCCAGCACCACGGCCTCGATCTCGTCGCCCTTCTTGAAGTTGCGCACCAGGTCCTCACCCGACGCCTGCCAGGAGATGTCCGACAGGTGGACCAGGCCATCGATACCGCCGTCCAGGCCGATGAAGATGCCAAAGTCGGTGATGGACTTGATCTGGCCCGAAACCTTATCGCCCTTCTTGTGCATGGCGGCGAAGGCTTCCCACGGATTCGAACGGGTCTGCTTGATACCCAGCGAGATGCGGCGACGCTCCTCGTCCACGTCCAGCACCATGACCTCGGTCTCGTCGCCGACCTGTACCACCTTGGCCGGGTTGACGTTCTTGTTGGTCCAGTCCATCTCGGACACGTGCACCAGACCTTCGACGCCCGGCTCGATCTCGACGAAGCAGCCGTAATCGGTGACGTTGGAGACCTTGCCGAACAGGCGCGAGCCCACCGGGTAACGACGCGAGATGTTGACCCACGGATCGTCGCCCAGCTGCTTCAGGCCCAGCGAAACGCGGTTGCGCTCGCGGTCGAACTTCAGCACGCGCACTTCCAGCTCGTCGCCGACGTTGACCACCTCGGACGGATGACGCACGCGCTTCCACGCCATGTCGGTGATGTGCAGCAGGCCGTCGATGCCGCCCAGGTCCACGAACGCGCCGTAATCGGTGAGGTTCTTCACCACACCCTTGACCACCGCACCCTCGTTCAGGCGCTCAAGCAGCTTCTCGCGCTCCTCGGAGAACTCGGTCTCGACGACGGCGCGGCGGCTGACCACCACGTTGTTGCGCTTGCGGTCCAGCTTGATGATCTTGAACTCGAGCTCCTTGCCCTCGAGGTACACCGGGTCGCGCACCGGGCGCACGTCCACCAGCGAACCGGGCAGGAACGCGCGGACGTCCTTGATATCGACGGTGAAACCGCCCTTGACCTTGCCGGAGATCATGCCGGTCACGGTCTCTTCCTTGTCGAAGGCCTCTTCCAGGTTGTCCCACACCATGGAGCGCTTGGCCTTCTCGCGCGAGAGCTTGGTCTCGCCGAAACCGTCTTCCAGGGCGTCGAGGGCAACCTTCACCTCGTCGCCGACCTGCACTTCCAACTCGCCCTTCTCGTCCTTGAACTGCTCGATGGGGACGATGCCTTCGCTCTTGAGGCCCGCGTTGATCACGACGACGTCGTTGCGGATTTCCACCACGATGCCGGTGACGATGGCGCCGGGCTTCAGCTTGGCGATGGCCTGCTGGCTCTGTTCAAACAGTTCGGCAAAACTTTCAGTCATGTTGATTCCAGATGAGAAAAAACCGTCTACCCGAATGCGCGCCGTCGGATGTAATGCGCACAGGCGGAACGGTCCACCGGTTGTGGGTGATTCGGAAAAGCCCCCGGCATGGGGACCACCTCGGCACCGTTGACCACAATCTTCTGCCGCGGCAGAAGCACGAAACCGCCGCGCAACGACTACCGCTGCACGACAGCAAGAACCTTGGCGACCACGTCCGCGATCGACATGCCGGTCGAATCGACCAGCACCGCATCCGCAGCCGGCTTCAGCGGCGCGACCGTCCGGGACGCATCCCGGGCATCACGCGCTTCAATTTCACGCCGAAGGCCGTCAAGTGTAACGCTCAGCCCCTTTCCCTTCAACTGCTTATAGCGCCTTTGCGCCCGCTCCGCGGCACTCGCGGTGAGGAAGACCTTGAACGGTGCATCGGGAAAGATCACGGTACCCATGTCGCGCCCGTCCGCAACCAGTCCCGGCGCCTTGCGAAAGCCTAGCTGAAGCTCCACAAGTGCTTGACGCACCGAAGGAATCGATGCAATCGCCGAGGCTGCCGCACCGGCAGTTTCGGTGCGCAGCTCATCGGTCGCGTCGTGACCGTTCACCAGCACCCGGGTATCCCCGCCATCCGGCGAGGCCATGAAACGTATCTTCATGGTCTGCGCGCAACGCGTCGCGGCATCGGCGTCCGACAGGTCCAGACCCTCTGCGCCGGCAACATAGCCTACCGCCCGATACAACGCTCCCGAATCCAGCAGATGCCAGCCCAGGTGATCGGCCACCAGTCGGCTGACCGTCCCTTTTCCCGATCCCGACGGGCCATCAATGGTCACTACCGGAGCGGGTACATTCGGACTCATACGGGGCCTGCGATATCCAGAGAGTCTGCTATCTTAACCCGTCGCTGAACCGGCAAGCGCCCTGCGCGCCCCATCCAACCGTCCCACCGGCCGCCACCGTTGCCAACGAACGATATCCGCCGCGAATTCGAGCAGGCCGTCGCCGACATCAAGCAATTGGGTCAGCGACCCGACAACGACACCCTGCTCAAGCTCTACGCGCTCTATAAGCAAGGCGCCGAAGGCGATATTCGCCAGGACCGTCCGGGGTTCTTCGATTTTGTCGGCACCGCCAAGCACGAAGCCTGGGCAAAGCTCAGCGGCATGCCGGCAGATGAAGCCATGCGGCGCTATATCGAACTGGCCCGGCAGCTGTTGACCTGAGCCATTTCACGCGCCCAGCCGGCAACCTGCAATCTCCACAGTCGTCATGCCCACCGGTCCACAAGTCTGGTATTGACTTGCTTTTGCCGCGTAGTCCCGGCACATTCATACGATCGTTTGAATGTGCGCCCACATGAACTACCCACACCTGTTCAAGCCGCTCGACCTGGGGCATGTCACGCTGCCCAACCGCATCCTGATGGGCTCCATGCACACCGGGCTGGAAGACAAGGCAAGCGATTTCGACGCGCTGGCCACCTACTTCGCCGAGCGTGCGCGCGGCGGCGTCGGACTGATGGTCACCGGAGGCATCGCACCCAGCGCCCGGGGCTGGCTGAAGCCTTTTGGCGGGCGCATGAGCATGCCCTGGCACAAGCCGCGCCACCGCAAGCTCACCGATGCCGTGCACGCCGAGGGTGGACGCATCTGCATGCAGATCCTGCATGCCGGGCGCTATGGCTATCACCCGCTGTCGGTCGCCCCGTCGCGCATCAAGTCACCGATCACCCCGTTCACGCCGCGCGAGCTGTCCGCTGGCGGCGTGGAGCGCACCATCCGCGATTTCGTACGCAGCGCCAGCCTCGCCCGTGAAGCCGGCTACGACGGCATCGAGATCATGGGTTCCGAGGGCTACCTGATCAACCAGTTCATCGCGGCCCGCACGAACCATCGCAGCGACAGCTGGGGTGGCGATGCCGAGCGGCGCATGCGCTTCCCTGTGGAAATCGTGCACCGCACGCGCGCCGCTGTAGGGCGCGACTTCATCATCATCTACCGGCTTTCGATGCTCGACCTGGTCGAGGGCGGGCAGTCATGGGATGAAGTCGTCGCACTGGCGAAGGCCATCGAAGCAGCGGGCGCCTCCATCATCAACACCGGTATCGGCTGGCACGAGGCCCGGGTTCCCACCATTGTCACCAGCGTGCCGCGCGCCGGCTTTGCATGGGTGACCCAGAAGCTCAGGGGCGAGGTTTCGATACCGCTGATCGCCACCAATCGTATCAACATGCCAGCGGTGGCCGAACAGGTTCTGGCCGAAGGCTGCGCGGACATGGTCTCGATGGCGCGCCCGCTGCTGGCCGACCCCGATTGGGCGAACAAGGCCCGGATCGGCCGCGCCGACCGCATCAACACCTGCATCGCCTGCAACCAGGCCTGCCTCGACCACGTATTCCAGAACCGCCGTGCCAGCTGCCTGGTCAATCCGCGTGCCTGCCACGAGGCCGAATTGCGGATCGAGCGCACCAGCCAGCCAAAGCGCATGGCCGTGATCGGCGCCGGCCCGGCCGGCCTGGCATGCGCGACCACGCTGGCCGAGCGTGGTCATGCAGTCACCCTGATCGACCGCAGCGAGGAGATCGGCGGTCAGTTCAATTACGCCAAGCGGATTCCGGGCAAGGAAGAATTCCATGAGACCCTGCGCTACTTCCGGCACCGCCTGGACGACCTGGGCGTCACCGTCCAGCTCGGGCAAACGGCTTCGGCGGAATCCTTGCAGGCCGACGGATACGATGACGTGGTCGTGGCTACCGGCGTGACGCCGCGCCATGTGAATTTCCCCGGCAGCGACCACCCACGCGTCCTGGGTTATCTGGACGTGCTGGCCCGCGATGCAACGGTGGGGCCGCGTGTCGCCATCATCGGTGCCGGCGGCATTGGTTTCGACGTGGCCGAATTCCTTGCCGAACACTCGCCATCGCCCAGCACCGACGTGGCGCGCTGGAGCCGCGAATGGGGCGTGGATACCACCATGTCCGCACGCGGCGGCTTGACTCCCGCCATGCCGGAAGCCAGCGACCGCCAGCTATGGCTGTTGCAGCGAAGCGCCGGCCGGCCGGGCAGCCGGCTCAACAAGACCACCGGCTGGGTGCACCGTGCCACGCTCAAACACAAACACGTGACCATGCTCGGTGGCGTTACCTACCAGCGCTTCGACAACGAAGGACTGCATATCAGCATCGAGGGCAAGACGCAGGTGCTGGACGTCGACCATGTCATCGTCTGCGCAGGGCAGGAACCGAACCGGACACTGGCGGACGAGTTGATCGCGCTCGGTGTATCCGCGCATGTGATCGGCGGCGCGGACCTGGCGGCCGAACTGGATGCGAAACGGGCCATCGACCAGGGGACCCGGCTCGCCCTAAAGCTCTGAAGCAAGGGCGGCGGCGAAGGTCCGCCGCCCCGCCACCCGGCGCAAGGGATGGAATCCGCCTGATAAAGGGTCGCCAAGCCAAGGTTTCGGAGAAGAAAATGAAGCGCCCCGCGAGCGACGCGTCAGCAAAGGCCCTTTGGGGGATGAGGCCGATGCTGCATGGATAGCGTCGCTGCGGGGCGAGGGTCACGCCACCCGGGGGGAGGGGGTTGGTGACGTGACGGGCGTCACTTTATGATCGACGCGATACAGAATCAAATATATATTTCGACTCCCACTTATATGTGATTCGTATATGTTCGACTTCCGCCAGCTTCGCTACTTCATAGCCGTGGCCGAGGAGCTGAGCTTTACCCGGGCCGCGCAGCAGCTGCACATTTCGCAGCCACCGCTATCCCAGCAGATCCAGTCACTGGAAGCCGATCTTGGTGTCCGCCTGCTGGAACGCAACAAGCGCAAGGTGTCGCTGACCGAGCCGGGACGCCTGTTCCTGGAACAGGCCCGGCAGATCATCAATCAGGCGGAAGAAGCACGCCGCCAGGTTGCTGACGCCGCCGCGGGCTTCAGTGGCCTGCTGCGACTGGCCTACACCGTATCGGTCTCCTTCCATCCGTCGCTGCCGCAGACGCTGTTGCGCTTCGGCCGCAAGGCACCGAATGTCCACCTGCAACTCAGCGAGATGTACAGCGAGCCCCAGTTCGCTGCACTGCGTAACGGCGCGATCGATATCGGCTTCGTCCGCAGCGAACCGGTACACCAGGCGGATGCCCGGGCGCTGCGACTGGACACCATCGACCGTGAGCCACTGTTGCTTGCCCTGCCCTCCGGACATCCGCTTGCGACCCGGCGCCGGCTGCGGCTCGGCGAGGTGGCCGACCAGCCCTTCGTCGCCCAGCCACGCGAACTTGCCGCCACGCTGTACGACCGGCTGGTGCAACTGGCGGCCAAATCGGATTTCCACCCGCAGATCCGCCAGCACGCGCAGCAGCTCAACGGCCTGCTGGCGCTGGTCGCCGCGGGTATCGGGCTGGCCCTCGTCCCGGCCACCATGCGGGTGGTGCGACTCGCCGGGGTCAGTTACGTGCCACTGATGGATCCGGATGCCTATCTGCTGCTCGCGGTGGCCAGCCGGGTTGACGACACGTCGCCGGTGCTGGCTCAGTTCCTGGCGACCATCGACGAGCTGAAGGCCGCCAACCAGTCGCCCATAGTCGCCTGACCGGACACCCGGTTCGAGGTCGCGCATGGCATGACTGGACACGGTTTCGCGAGGCACGACACGGACTTGCGGCAGCCACGTGGAGTCGCTACAATTTAGGGCTTGATTTTTCCCTAATTGGTATCAGGAGCTGGCCGTGAAGGTGCTTTCCTCTTTGAAGTCCGCCAAGCAGCGGCATCGCGACTGCAAGGTTGTGCGCCGTCGCGGCAAGGTTTTCGTGATCTGCAAGAGCAACCCGCGTTTCAAGGCTCGTCAGCGCTGATCATGGCTGCTGCGACGCCACGCAAAAGGGCCGCACATGCGGCCCTTTTTGTTTTTCCGGATCAGGATAAGGCACTGCTTTTAGGCACCCCGTAGTCAACCCGGCACGAACCGGACGCCTTCGGTCACCCCGATGGCGTCCGTGCTGCGGTTTACTCGTAACGCACGCAGACGATCTCGTAGCGCTTCACGCCATTGGGTGCGGTGAACTCGAAGCTGTCCCCTTCGCACTTGCCGATCAACGCACGCGCGATCGGTGAGGAGACGGCGATCAGGCGCATCTTGATGTCGGCTTCCAGGTCGCCCACGATCTGATACGTCACCTCGGCACCGCTCTCCTCGTCGGCCAGGTCCACAATGGCACCAAAGACCACCTTGTTGCCCGGATTGAGACGACTGACGTCGATCACCTCGGCCGTGGACAAGGCCGCCTCGAGCTCGGCGATACGTCCCTCGACGAAGCTCTGCTGCTCGCGTGCGGCGTGGTATTCGGCATTCTCCTTGAGGTCGCCGTGGGCCCGCGCTTCGGCGATCGCCGCAATGATGCGCGGACGCTCCGTCGATTTCAGCCGATCGAGCTCGGAACGCAAGCGTTCCGAGCCGGCCTTGGTAATGGGAGCACGACTCATGCGCTCAACTCCTTGTGCAACTGCTGCAGGCTGTGGACGTCCTCGTTGTCATGGTAATCCAGCGAATGGACCAGTGCCCGTGCTCCTGCGACCGTGGTCGAGTAGGTCACCCGACGCTGCAGTGCTTCTCGCCGGATCGAGAACGAATCGGCGATCGCCTGCTTGCCCTCGGTCGTATTCACGATGTAGACGATCTCGTCGTTCTTGATCAGATCGACGATATGCGGCCGCCCTTCGAGCACCTTGTTCACGCGCTCGCAGCTCACACCATGGGAATTGAGATAGGTCGCCGTACCGGCGGTCGCCACCAGGCTGAAACCGCGGGCCTGCACTTCCTTGGCCACCGGAAGCAGGCGGTCCTTGTCGGCATCGCGCACCGACACGAAAACCTTGCCGAGCTTGGGTGCACGAATACCGGCCGCATCGTGGCCGCGGGCGAACGCTGCACCGAAGCTGCGCCCCACCCCCATCACCTCGCCGGTCGAGCGCATCTCGGGCCCGAGGATCGGGTCCACGTTCTGGAATTTCAGGAACGGGAAGATCGCTTCCTTCACCGAGAAATACGAAGGGATCACCTCGCGCGTGGCGCCCTGCACGGCCAGCGACTTCCCGGCCATGCAGCGTGCCGCGATCTTGGCCAGCGGCACACCGGTCGCCTTGGAAACGAACGGCACCGTGCGCGAAGCACGCGGGTTCACCTCGAGGATGAAGACGGTACCGCCCTGGATCGCGAACTGGGTGTTCATCAGGCCGACGACCTTGAGCTCCTTCGCCATCGCGGCGACCTGGCGGCGCATCTCGTCCTGCAGGTCCGCGGACAGCGAGTACGGCGGCAGCGAGCAGGACGAATCGCCCGAATGCACGCCGGCCTCCTCGATGTGCTCCATGATGCCGCCGATCAGCACGTTGCCCTCGGCATCGGCGATGACGTCGACGTCCACTTCGACCGCGTGGTCGAGGAAGCGGTCCAGCAGCACCGGCGAATCGTTGGAAACCTGCACGGCCTCGCGGATGTAACGCGTCAGATCGGCGTCGTCGTACACCACTTCCATGGCACGGCCACCCAGCACGTAGCTGGGACGAACCACCAGCGGATAGCCGATTTCACGCGCCAGCGCCAAGGCCTCGTCGGCATTGCGGGCGGTGCGGTTCGGCGGCTGGCGCAGGCCGAGCTTGTTGATCATCTGCTGGAAACGCTCGCGATCCTCGGCCAGGTCGATCGAATCGGGCGAGGTTCCGATGATCGGCACACCCGCCGCCTCCAGTGCGCGCGCAAGCTTCAGCGGCGTCTGGCCACCGTATTGCACGATCACGCCCTTGGGCTTCTCCAGCGCCACGATCTCCAGCACGTCCTCCAGCGTCAGCGGCTCGAAGTACAGACGGTCGGAGGTGTCGTAGTCGGTGGAAACGGTTTCCGGGTTGCAGTTGACCATGATGGTCTCGTACCCGTCTTCACGCAGCGCCAGTGCCGCGTGCACGCAGCAATAGTCGAACTCGATGCCTTGGCCGATGCGGTTGGGACCGCCGCCAAGCACCACGATCTTGTCGCGGCTGCTCGGCTCGGCCTCGCATTCCTCCTCGTAGGTGGAATACATGTAGGCCGTGGTGGTGGCGAATTCGGCCGCGCAGGAGTCCACCCGCTTGTACACCGGCCGCACGCCCAGCGTGTGGCGCAGATGGCGAACAGCCGCCTCGTCGGTGCCGACCAGCTCGGCCAGGCGCGCGTCGGCGAAACCCATGCGCTTCAGTTCGCGCATACGCGGCATGTCCAGCGCAGTCAGACCCTGTTCGCGCACCGCGTTTTCGGTCAGCACGATGTCTTCGAACGCCGCCAGGAACCACTCGTCGATATGGCTGAGGCTGTGCACCTCTTCCAGCGAAAGGCCGGCCCGGAATGCATCGCCCACATGGAATACGCGGTCGGGACGCGGTTCGCGCAGTTCGCGCTTGAGCGTGGCCAGGCCGTTGTCACTGCCCAGATCCAGCCCGGTCGGGTTCAGCCCCGTCTTGCCGATTTCCAGCCCGCGCAGCGCCTTCTGCAGGGACTCATGGAAGCTGCGACCGATCGCCATCACCTCGCCCACCGACTTCATCTGGGTGGTGAGGCGCGAATCCGCCGAGGGGAACTTCTCGAAGGCGAAGCGCGGAATCTTGGTGACCACATAGTCGATGGCCGGCTCGAACGAGGCCGGGGTCAGGCCGCCGGTGATGTCGTTCTTAAGCTCGTCCAGCGTATAGCCGACGGCCAGCTTGGCCGCGACCTTGGCAATCGGGAAACCGGTGGCCTTGGAGGCCAGCGCCGACGAACGCGACACGCGCGGGTTCATCTCGATCACCACCACGCGGCCGTTTTCGGCATTGATGCCGAACTGCACGTTGGAGCCGCCGGTGTCCACGCCGATCTTGCGCAGCACCGCCAGGGAAGCATCGCGCAGGCGCTGGTATTCCTTGTCGGTGAGCGTCTGTGCCGGTGCCACGGTGATCGAGTCGCCGGTGTGCACGCCCATCGGATCGAGGTTCTCGATGGAGCAGACGATGATGCAGTTGTCCGCCTTGTCGCGAACCACCTCCATCTCGAATTCCTTCCAGCCCAGCACGGACTCTTCCACCAGTACCTCGTGCACCGGTGAGAGATCCAGACCACGCTTCACGATGGCCTCGAATTCCTCGACGTTGTAGGCGATGCCGCCACCCGAGCCACCCAGGGTGAAGCTGGGGCGGATGATGGTCGGAAAGCCGACTTTCGCCTGGATCTCCACCGCCTGCTCGTAGCTCCTGGCCACTTCGGCCTTGGGGCATTCCAGGCCGATCTCGCCCATCGCCACGCGGAACAGCTCGCGGTCCTCCGCCATGCGGATGGCCTCGCGCGAAGCACCGATCAGTTCGACGCCGTACTTGTCCAGCACGCCATGATCGGCGAGATCGAGCGCGCAGTTCAGGCCGGTCTGGCCGCCCATCGTGGGCAGCACCGCGTCCGGGCGCTCCTTGGCGATGATGCGCTCGACCGTCTGCCAGTTGATCGGCTCGATGTAGACGGCGTCAGCCGTCTCCGGGTCGGTCATGATCGTGGCCGGATTCGAGTTCACCAGGATGACCCGGTAACCCTCTTCCTTCAGCGCCTTGCATGCCTGCGCGCCGGAGTAGTCGAACTCGCAGGCCTGACCGATCACGATCGGGCCAGCGCCGATGATCAGGATGCTCTTGATGTCGGTACGCTTGGCCATCTCAACGGGCCTCCTGCATAAGCTTGGCAAAACGGTCGAAGAGATAACCGATGTCGTGCGGACCCGGGCTCGCCTCCGGGTGTCCCTGGAAGCAGAACGCAGGGCGATCGGTCAGTGCGAAACCTTGCAGCGAGTCGTCGAACAGCGACGCATGCGTCACGCGCGCGTTGGCCGGCAGCGTGGCCGGGTCCACCGCAAAGCCGTGGTTCTGGCTGGTGATCAGCACGCGGCCGTCGTCCAGGTCCTTCACCGGGTGGTTCGCACCGTGGTGACCGAACTTCATCTTCAGCGTCTCGGCACCGATCGCCAGCCCCATGATCTGGTGGCCGAGGCAGATACCGAACAGCGGAATCCGGGCATCGAGGAAGGCACGAGTCGCGGCGATGGCGTAGTCGCAGGCCGCCGGATCGCCAGGGCCGTTGGACAGGAAGATGCCGTCCGGCTTCATCGCCAGCACATCGGCAGCCGGAGTCTGCGCCGGCACCACGGTGATCTCGCAGCCCTGCTCGGCGAGCAGGCGCAGGATGTTCCGCTTCACGCCGAAATCGTAGGCCACCACCTTGAAGCGCTTGGTCGGCTCGCCGAATGCCGTGCGATCCAGGTCGTAGGTGCCTTCGCACCAGTCATAGCGCTTCTGCGTGCTGACCACCTTGGCCAGATCCATGCCATTGAGGCCCGGGAAAGCCCGCGCCTTGGCCAGTGCCTCGTCGGCGTCGATATGGTCGCCCGCCACGATGCAACCATTCTGTGCACCTTTGTCGCGCAGAATGCGGGTCAGCCGACGGGTATCGATGCCGGCAATCGCCACGATGCCATTGCGCTTCAGGTAATCAGGCAGGCTCTCGCGATTGCGCCAGTTGCTCGCCAGGCGCGGCACATCGCGCACGATCAGGCCCGCGGCATGCACCGCCGTGGACTCTTCGTCCTCGGGGTTGCAACCGGTATTGCCGATATGCGGGTAGGTCAGGGTGACGAGCTGCCGGGAATATGAGGGATCGGTAAGGATCTCCTGATAGCCCGTCATCGCCGTGTTGAATACCACCTCACCGGTGGTTTCGCCGTTTGCGCCCACGGCGTGACCGTGGAACACGCTGCCATCTTCGAGGGCAAGCAGAGCGGGAATGGGCATGGGTATGGCCGCCTTTTTTTCGGGTACAGCGATATCCGCAAGCCGCTTGAAGCAGGCTTGTGGATATCGGGTCATGAGAAGTCTCGGGCGGGTGGCAATGATAGGCGCGAAGAGTCGCCCTGTCCACCGGTGCGGCGCGCCGGAACGCTAAAAATACACGCGTGTCATCCGGTCAAGACGCCAGGGCGTTAGACTTCCATATCCTGTCACCTCCGCGAGCCACATGAACGCAGCCACCTTGCTCGACCCCGCACGACTGGACCGTCCGGACACGCTGGTTGCCACAAGCCCGTTCCCGTTCATGATCGCCCACGGCCAGTTGCCGGACGATGCGCGGCACGCGCTCGACAAGGACTTTCCGCGTTACACCAGCGCGGGATTCTTTCCCTACGATCCGGACGACTGCGGACCCTCCGTGAATGCGCTGGTGAACGGCCTGACATCGCGGCCATTCGCCGATGCCGTCGGACGCCGGCTCGGCATCGACGACCTGGGCAACTACCCGACGCTGGTCACGATCTGCCGCATGCTCAACCGGCGGCATGGAACCATCCATACAGACAGCAAATCGAAGGTGGCCACGGCGCTGCTCTACCTGAACAGCCAGTGGCCGGACACCAGCGAAGGCTGCCTTCGCTTCCTCCACCGCATCGACGACATCGACGACATCGCCGCACCGGAGCTGACCCCGCTGTATGGCGAGTTCGCCGTATTCAGGCGTGGTGAAAACTCCTTCCACGGCCATCTTCCCTACGAAGGCGAGCGCCGGGTCATCCAGGTCGCCTGGCTGACCAGTGAGGACGAAAAGCGCCGCAAGACCAAGCGCGGCAACTTCTCCAGGGCATTCAAGAAACTTCTCGGCAAGCTGGACACCCGGCATGGCGCCGGCCGTGACCGGAGTGCCTCGCACCGGGACTGATCCGCCCCGGCACCACTCAGGCGCCGAAACGCCAGATCATCCAGCCGGCGAACACGCCATAAAGCAGGCTGACCGGCATCAGTTGCAGCGCATCCACGCTGCCGCGCCGGAACAGCCGCCACAGGTAGACGATCGCCAGCGCGGTCAGCGCCCCGGCCACCAGCAGTGTCGTATCGAAGTGCCACGGTGTGGCAAAGATGGCCAGTGCACTGGGCACGGTTGCCTGGATCATCATCGCCCCCGAAATGTTCGCCAGAGCCAAGCGCTCCTTGCCCTGGCGTACCCAGATCAGCGCATTCACCGTCTCGGGCAACTCGGTCGCGACCGGGCTGAGTAGCAGAGCGACCACATGCGGCGCCAGATGCAGGGCCAGGCCGATCGCATCGAGCTGCGCCACGAACACCCGCGAGGCCAGCGCGATCACGGCAAGCGCCAGCGAAGCCTGCAGCATTACCCGAGCCATGCCGGGGTCGTGTGCATGCGGCTGGAACTTCAGTGGCTCCAGCAGCTCATCTTCCGGCGCCGTATCACCGGCCCGGATTTCACCCCATACGTAACCGGCATAAGCCGCCAGGAACAACACGCCCAGCCACGGCTTGAAGGCAAACACGACAAGGCCCAGCCCGCACTTGACGATGAAAATGCCCAGGAACCAGGCCTGGTCGCGGGCCAGCCGCGCATGATCCACCCGTACCCGGCGGTCGTTGCGCCCGAGACGGCGTCGATTCAACCACAGCGCCCCCCCAACCACGGCGTAAGCCAGCGTGGCCAGCACCAACGGACCACCCAGTGCCGCACCCACACCGATGTCACGTGCCTTCGCCGTGCCGCCAAATACCACGGCGACAAACGTGACCGCACTTTCAGGCAGTGCGGTACCGAACGCAGCCAGTACCGTGCCCGTGGCGGTGGCACCGAGACCGAGCTTGTGGCCCAGCCACTCCACGGCATTGACGAAATACTCGCAGGCGACATAGATCGCCCCGGCCGAAAGCAGGAAATAAAAGGCAGTGAGCATGCGTCCAATCCAGGCCGGGCGAGCGAATTACCCATGGCGCGACGATGCGGCTCGCCCGGCCATGGGGTGAGCACATCGCGGCCAAAGGTCTCGCCGGGTACGTCGCCGGACCGAAAGTCCTGCCGACGACCATCCGCACCATGGAGTGAACACTCCAAGTCTGTTGACGCGGATTCCCCGATACCGACAGGCACATTCGACTGCCGGCAGCGAGGATGGCTACTCCCCAATGACAAGTATCCGGATGGTATCGACCGGTCCGGGCAGGGACAAGCAACTATCCCGGTGGATCACCGCATTCGTGCAGCGCGGACCATGCCGGCGACGACGCGACTCAGCGGCCGGAACGCTCGGCCAGCATCGCGTCCAGGTCGTAGTGGCCCGCTGCCTTGCCAGCCACCCAGTGTGCCGCCTCAAGCGCCCCGCGGGCGAAAATCGAGCGATCAGTGGCTCGGTGCCCCAGTTCCACCCGCTCGCCGTGACCGATAAGCAGTGCCTGATGCTCGCCCACAATGTCGCCGCCGCGCACCACGGCAAAACCGATGGATCCTTCGCGACGTGGCCCGGTACGCCCTTCGCGGCTGTATACCGCGTCACGAGCCAGCCCGGAACCGCGTGCCGCCGCCGCCGCATGGCCCAATGCCAGCGCCGTGCCTGACGGCGCATCTTCCTTGCGGCCATGGTGTGCCTCGATGATTTCGAGGTCCCAGTCGCGCAGCGCGGCCGCCGCCTCGCGCAGCAGGCGGGTCAGTACGGCGATGCCAAGGCTGAAATTCGCGGCACGGAGCAGCGGCATACGCGTTGCGGCATCGACCAGGCGAGCCTCGAGCGCGGCATCGAACCCGGTCGTGCCGGTGACCAGCGCCACGCCACGCGGCAGACAGTAATCGAGCACGGCGGAAAGACCGGCCGGGCCGCTGAAGTCCACTACGACATCCGGCGCCGGTACATCCTGCCAGTCATGCGCATAGCGCAACGATGTGCCGGACAATGCCTGACCATCATGCACTGAACCCGCAGAAACCACGGCGTGGACCAGTTCGAAGCGGGCATCAGCCTGCAGGCAGGCCAGCAGTTCTTTTCCCATGCGCCCGGAGGCACCGTTGATGGCAATGCGCAGCGGGGCGGTCATGGCATGTCCCTAAGTCGAAAGTGGCAGGTTAACGCGACGAAGCATGCCGCAGACGGGCCCGAATCCGGACGCCCTTGTCTGTGCACTCAGGCGGTGACCCGCGACCAGAATTCCTTCACGCCATCGACCCAGGTCTTGGCGCGCGGCATGTGCTTCTCGGCCTTGCCGTCGGCGAAGGTGGCTTCCAGTTGCTCGAACAATTCGCGCTGCTGCTTGGTCAGGTGCACTGGCGTTTCCACCACCACCCGGCAGATCAGGTCGCCGGTACGGCCACTGCGCACCGACTTGACGCCACGGCCGCGCAGACGGAACTGCTGCCCGGTCTGGGTTTCCGCCGGAATGTTGATCGGCACCTCGCCCTCCAGGGTCGGCACCGGCAATTCGACACCCAGCGCGGCCTGCGAAAAACGGATCGGCACCTCGCAGTAAAGATCGTTGCCGTCACGCTGGAAGATCTCGTGTTCGCGTACGTGGACTTCCACGTACAGGTCGCCGGACGGTGCCCCGGACGGGCCGGCCTCACCCTGCCCGCTCAGGCGGATGCGGTCGCCATTGTCCACGCCAGCAGGAATCTGTACCGACAAGGTGCGACGCTCGTCCAGGCGGCCCTCGCCATGGCACGGCTTGCAGGGGTTCTCCACCACCTGACCGCTACCGCCACAATGAGGGCAGGCCTGCTGGATCGAAAAGATGCCGTTCTGCATGCGCACGCGACCGTGGCCCTTGCAGGTCGTGCAGGTGGTCGTCTTGCCGTCGGCCGAGCCGCTGCCGTTGCAGTGATGGCAATTGACCTGGGTGGGAATCTCGATGGTCTTTTCGATGCCGAACACGGCCTCCTCGAGATCCAACTCCATGATGTAGCGCAGATCGGAGCCACGCCGCGGACGTCCCCGGCCACCACCGAAAATGTCGCCGAAGATGTCGCCGAAGATGTCGCCCATGTCACCGAAACCACCAGGGCGACCACCGCCCATGCCGCCTTCGAAGGCGGCGTGACCGTACTGGTCGTACATGCCGCGCTTCTGCGCGTCGGACAGCACTTCGTAGGCTTCCTTGGCCTCCTTGAATTTCTCCTGTGCGTGCGGGTCGTCCGGGCAGCGGTCCGGGTGGTACTTCATCGCCAGCCGACGGAAGGACTTCTTCAGCTCGACCTCGGTGACGGTACGTTCGACACCCAGGACCTCGTAGTAATCACGCTTGCTCATCATGCACCCACAACATCACACACTCCCCCTAACCTGCTCCGGACCAGGCCCGGTCAGCAAACAGCCCACGCCGGCTAGCGGCTCCGGCGCGGGCTGCGTCATATCGGCTACGCCGACGGTCGACGATTACTTCTTGTCGTCCTTGACCTCGGTGAACTCGGCATCCACCACGTCATCAGCCGCGGCAGACGGGTCTTCACCCGGAGCCGGCGGCGGCGTCGCACCACCCTGAGCCGCAGCGTACAACGCCTGCGCCACCTGCTCGAGCTTCTCGACCTTCGACTCGATCGCGGCCTTGTCGTCGCCGTCCTTCACCTTCTCCAGGTCGGACAGTGCACCTTCGATGGCGCTGAGCTGGTCGGCCGGCACCTTGCCGCCGTGTTCCTTCAACGCACTGCGGGTGGCGTGCACCAGCTGATCGGCCTTGTTGCGGGCACCGACGAGCTCGTGGAACTTCTTGTCCTCTTCCTTGTTCGCCTCGGCGTCCGCGACCATGCGCTGGATTTCCTCGTCGGACAGGCCCGAGCCGGCCTTGATCTCGATCTTCTGTTCCTTGCCGGTCTTCTTGTCCTTGGCCGACACATGCAGGATGCCGTTGGCGTCGATATCGAAGGTGACCTCGATCTGCGGCATGCCGCGCGGCGCCGCTTCGATACCCTGCAGGTCGAACTTGCCCAGCGACTTGTTGGCGTTGGCGCGTTCGCGCTCACCCTGCAGCACGTGCACGGTCACCGCGGTCTGGTTGTCGTCGGCGGTGGAGAAGATCTGCGAAGCCTTGGTCGGCACCGTGGTGTTCTTCTCGATCAGCTTGGTCATCACGCCGCCCATGGTCTCGATGCCCAGCGACAGCGGGGTCACGTCGAGCAGCAGCACGTCCTTGACCGAACCACCCAGCACGCCGCCCTGGATCGCCGCGCCGACGGCCACGGCCTCGTCCGGGTTGACGTCCTTGCGCGGCTCCTTGCCGAAAAAGTCCTTCACCGATTCCTGCACCTTGGGCATGCGGGTCTGACCACCAACCAGGATCACCTCGTCGATGTCGGAAACGCGCAGGCCGGCGTCGTTGAGTGCGGTGCGGCACGGCTCGATGGTGCGCTTGACCAGGTCCTCGACCAGCGCTTCCAGCTTGGCACGGGTGAGCTTGATGTTGAGGTGCTTCGGACCGGAGGCGTCGGCCGTCACGTACGGCAGGTTCACTTCGGTCTGGTGGCTCGACGACAGCTCGATCTTGGCGCGCTCGGCGGCGTCCTTCAGACGCTGCAGTGCCAGCGGATCCTTGCGCAGGTCGATGCCCTGGTCCTTCTGGAACTCTTCGACCAGGTAGTCGATCACGCGCTTGTCGAAGTCTTCGCCGCCGAGGAAGGTGTCGCCATTGGTGGCCAGCACTTCGAACTGCTTCTCGCCGTCGACCTCGGCGATCTCGATGATCGACACGTCGAAGGTGCCGCCGCCCAGGTCATACACCGCGATCTTGCGATCACCACCCTTCTTGTCCAGGCCGTAGGCCAGTGCCGCCGCCGTCGGCTCGTTGATGATGCGCTTGACTTCCAGGCCGGCGATGCGGCCGGCGTCCTTGGTCGCCTGGCGCTGGCTGTCGTTGAAGTAGGCAGGCACCGTGATCACGGCCTCGGTGACCGGCTCGCCGAGATAGTCCTCGGCGGTCTTCTTCATCTTCATCAGCACCTTGGCCGAGATTTCCTGCGGCGCCATCTTCTTGCCGTCGCTGGTCTCGACCCAGGCGTCGCCATTGTCGTGGGCCACGATGCCGTAAGGCACGATGTCGAGGTCTTTCTGCACTTCGGCGTCGGTGAACTTGCGGCCGATCAGGCGCTTCACCGCGTAGAAGGTGTTCTTCGGATTGGTCACGCCCTGACGCTTGGCCGGCGCGCCCACCAGCACTTCGCCATCCTTGCTGAAGGCCACGATCGACGGCGTGGTGCGATCACCTTCCGCGTTCTCGATGACCTTGGTGGTGCTGCCGTCCATGACCGCGACGCAGGAGTTGGTCGTACCCAGATCGATACCGATGATCTTGCCCATGTGATGTGCTCCAGATGCTTGGTGCGGCCCCCGCGGCCGCGATGTTTTCCAGATGGGGGTCGTGCCCCCCGATTCAATGCCGCGCAACCATGTCGCTGCGCGCGCGACCGCTCCCTCGCGGTCAGTCCTTCGCCACGGCGACCAGCGCCGGGCGCAGCAGGCGCTCGTTCAACACGTAGCCCTTCTGCAGCACGTTGACCACGGTGCCGGGTGCAGCGTCCTGCGCATCGACCATGCTTACCGCATGATGGCGCTCCGGATCGAGCATCTGGCCCCTAGGGTCGACCTGGGTCAGACCGTTGTTCTCGCCCACCTTGAGCAGCGACTTCAGGGTTAGGCTGAGGCCCTCACGCATCGAGGTCACATCGCCGCCTTCCACGGCCAGGCCGCTTTCCAGCCCATCGAATACCGGCAGCAGTTCGTTCAGCAGCTTCTCGTTGGCGAAGCGGCGCGCCTGCTCCAGGTCGCGATGCAGGCGGCGGCGCTGGTTCTCCAGCTCGGCCTTCTCGCGCAGCACGGTTTCGCGCAATTCCGCGTTGCTGGCTTCAAGCTCGGCCACGCGTGCCTTCAGTGCTTCCAGATCAGCGTTCATGGCCTCGTCCGCCGCGTTTCCTTCGGGCGTCGCGTTCGACGCCTGCGGGTCAGTGTTGTGCATGAATGACTCCAAACCTCATCCGTGGCCGGCACCACGTGCCGACCGTCCAAAAACTGCGGGGAACCCCGCCTCCCGAGCCTCTTATGAGGCCGTCGCGGCGCGATTCAAGGCGTCGCTGAGCAAGCCGGCCGTCGCCTGCACCACCGGAATCACCCGCTCGTAGGCCATCCGGGTGGGACCGATCACACCCACGGCGCCCAGCACCTTGCCCTGGGCGCCATAGCTGGCCGTGACGACACTGCAGCCGTCCAGCGCGGAAAACCCCGATTCCTCGCCGATGAACAGGCGTACGCCCGGCGCCCGCGCGCAGACTTCCATCAATTGCAGCAGTTCGTTCTTTTTCTGGAACGCCTCGAACAGGTCGCGCAGGCGCTCGAGGTCGGCCAGTTCGGCATACCCCATCAGGTTGGTCTGTCCGCTGACCAGCACGTCGTCATTCTGTGCATCGGGTGCGAACGATGCTGCGGCCAGTTCCATCGCGCTGGACAGCAACCGGTTCAGTTCGCTGCCCGCCTCGCGCAGTTCGCGCAACAGGTGGGCGCGGATATCGTCCACGCGCAGGCCGACGAAATGAGCGTTGATGTAATTGGCCGCCTGTTCCAGTTCGCGGCCATCCAGTGGCTTGGCCAGCTGCACGATACGGTTCTGCACCTGGTTGTCCGAGAACACCAGGATGACCAGCACCCGTGCGTCGGGCAGCGGCACGAAATCGATATGTCGCAAGGGGAAGTCGGCCTGCCGCGGCACCGTCACCACCCCCGCGAAGTGGGTCATCGCCGACAACAGTGCCGACGCATTGCCCAGCAGGTCCCGCGTGGTGGCCGGCTGCGGCGGCAGTTCGCGGCGCAGGCGGGCCATTTCCTCGTGCGGCAGCGGTTGCAGCTCGATCAGGCTGTCGACGAACAGGCGCAGGCCGCGCGGTGTCGGCACCCGGCCGGCCGAGGTGTGCGGCGAGGCCACCAGCCCGGCATCCTCGAGGTCGGACATGATGTTGCGGATCGTCGCCGGACTGACCTCGAGCCCGGACGAACGCGACAGCGTGCGCGACCCGACCGGCTCGCCATCGACCAGATACTGTGCGATCAGCGTACGCAGCAGGCGGCGGGCACGGGCATCGAGGTCGTGATGGGTGGGAAATGGCATGCGCTGTGGCAATCCGTGAGACACAAAAGAAATAAGGTCTACGCGGCCAGCATGCAAGCGCCGGCCGATCGCACTGGCGATTGTAGCGACATGCATGCCGCTACAATCGCCCGACAACCCTCCGGACTGAACCCAGCCCATCTATGCTCATCTCGCTCTACGTCCGCCATTTTGCCGTCGTCGAAGCCGCCGAGATCGGTTTCGGCCCCGGATTGACCGTCGTCAGCGGGGAGACCGGCGCCGGCAAATCGCTGCTGGTCGATGCCCTGCTGCTGCTCGCCGGTGCCCGTGCCGACAGCGGCATGGTGCGGACGGGCAGCGATCGCGCCGAGATGGCTGCGGAGTTCGACCTGAGCAACCTGCCCGAAGCCCGCACCTGGCTGGAACGGGAGGAACTGGACGAGGACGGCAGCTGCCAATTGCGGCGCGTGATACGTGCCGAAGGCAGCTCGCGCGCGTGGATCAACGGCCGACCGGTCAACGCCGGACAACTGGGCGAACTCGCGACCCTGCTGGTGGAAATCCATGGCCAGCACGAACACCAGGCACTGCTCTCCCGCAGCCACCAGATGACGCTGCTCGATGCCTACGCAGGCAACGAGGCGCAGGTCGAGTCGGTACGCACGCTGGCCACCGAGTGGCGCGAGCTGGGGCAGAAGATCCGTCGCCTCAGCGGCGGCGATGACCGCGAACAGCGGCTGGACCTGCTGCGCCACGAACTGGCTGAACTGGAACGCTGGGCCCTCCCGGCCGGCGAACTGGCCGAACTGGAAACCAGCCACAAACGCCTGGCCAATGCCGGGCGCCTGGCCGAAGGCGCCTCGGGCGTGGTCGAACTGCTGGATGGCGACAGTGAGTTCGCACTGCAGCGCGCGCTGGGCCGCGCCCATGCCGAACTCGGAAAGCTGGCCGGCCTCGACGACCGGCTGAACCCCTTGCTGGAACTGCTCGACAACGCATCCATCCAGCTTGGCGAAGCCACGGACAGACTCAACCGTTACGCACAGGACGTCGATCTGGACCCCGAACGCTTCGCCGAAGTCGACGCCCATCTCGCCCACCTGCACGAGCTCGGCCGTCGATACCGCCTGCCGGCTGGTGAACTGCACGACAAGCTCGCTGCATTGCGCACCGAGTTCGACGAACTGGAGGGCGCCGGCGACATACTCGACCGCCTCACCAGCGAACAGGCACGGGTCCATGCCCGCTATACACAGGCCGCCGAGGCGCTGAGCCAGGCACGCAGGGACGCCGCCCAGCAGCTCGGTGGCGAAGTCAGCGCGCTGATGGGCGAACTGGGCATGGCCGGCGGCGTGCTCGAAGTCGCCCTGGAAGCCAGTTCTGCCAACACACCGGACAGCCAGGGCAACGAACGTTGCGAGCTGCTGGTCAGCGCGAACCCGGGCCAGCCTCCACGCCCGTTGCGCAAGGTCGCGTCCGGCGGCGAGCTGGCCCGCATCAGCCTGGCCATCGAGGTCGCCACGCTGGGCAAGGACAGTGTCGGCACCATGGTGTTCGACGAGGTGGACAGCGGCATCGGCGGCGCCGTGGCCGAAGTCGTCGGCCAGAAGCTGCGCGCGCTCGGTTCGAAGCGGCAGGTGCTGTGCGTGACCCACCTGCCCCAGGTGGCGGCACAGGGACATGCCCACCTGCGCGTCAGCAAGCACAGCGACGGAAACGACACCCACACCCGGATCGAGCTGCTCGGCGCGGACGGACGTCGTGACGAACTGGCCCGCATGCTTGGCGGGGTGGAGATCACCCGCGAAACCCGGGCCCACGCCAAGAAGATGCTGGAGCAGGCGCAGTCAGCCTGAGCTGCTCCTCGTCGCACCGAGCAGGCCGCGTTCGCTGGCGATCCGGTACAGATCGAGTTCGGAGCCCGCGCCCAGCTTGCCCATCAGGCTGGCCCGGTGGATGTAGACCGTCTTCTGGCCGATGCCAAGCTCGGCCGCGACCTGCTTGGGAGCGAGGCCCGCAGCCAGCAGCAGGAACACTTCGCGCTCGCGGGCCGTCAGGCGCTCGAACGGATCAAGCTCCTGACCCGACCGATCCGCACGTCGCTGCTGGAGGTCGGAGCTCAGGAACTGCTCGCCCTGCATCACGGCACGCAGTCCGGCCACCAGTTCCTCCGGCGCCACCCCCTTGGTCACATAGCCGCTGGCCCCGCGACGCAGAGCCTCTGACACATAAGGCTCGCCGTCATGCATGCTCAGCACCACGATCCGGGTATCCGGCGCCACACTGCGCAGATGTTCGATCAACGGCAGACCGCTGCCGTCCGGCAACGACAGGTCGAGCGCCACCAGGTCCGGGCGATGCTGGGCAATCGCCTCGACGGCGTCGTCCGCGTTGCGGCACTCGGCAATGACCTCGAGGTCCGGCTCCAGATCGATGAGCCGTTTGAAGCCTTCACGGACGATCGCGTGGTCGTCAACCAGAACAATGCTGTACATGGGTGCCACTGTATCAGCCTTGGCGCTCCGCAGAGACGCCCCGTGTACCATCCGCTGATGCGCTCGTCCTACCTGCCCTCGCTTCTTCGCGGCCCCTTGCTCGGCCTGGGCTATGCCCTGTGCTGGTCATTCCTCTGGTCGATCGCCGATCCCTACTGGATGCTTCCGTTCGGCCTGCGCTTCGGCGTGTTGCTGCTGGCGCCGTTCCGCTACTGGCCATGGCTGCTTGGCGGCGAACTGCTCGCTGCCGGCCTGAACGACCTGCACCATGGCAGCCCGATGGGCTGGGCCATTTTCGCCTTTGGCGACCTGCCGCAACCCCTGGTCGTGGCCATCTGCCTGTGGTTGCTGCGACGAGCCCACCTGAAGCCGAGTCTGCAGAACCCGGAGGACGTCTCCCGCCTGCTGTTGTCGGCGGCGTTCACCGTCCTGGCCGCAACAGCCATGGATACGGCCATGCTGGCCGTCCTCCACGCACCGCCGACCACCGACCTGCTGCTGCAGGTCATGGGTCAGGACCTGCTGGGCAACTATGTCGGCACCCTGTTGCTGACTCCGCCGCTGATCATGCTGGTGCTGGCACCGCCATCGCCACGGGCGTTGCGTGGTCTTCTGATGGATGGCTTGCTGGTCATGCTGCCGGCCCTGGTGATCCTGCTGGCGCTGTCCGAGCAGTCCGACCCCCAGCGTGAATTTGCCCGCATCCTGTCGCTGGCGCCGGTGCTGTTCTTTGCTTTCAGGCACGGTTGGCGCGGAGCCAGCCTGTCGATGCTGATCTCCAGCCTGGGCATGGCGATCGTCGACCACTTCACCACCCACGCCGCGCCAGCCGCCTCAGCGCACCTGTTCCTAGCCGTAGCCGGCACCGGCGCCCTGATGCTTGGCTCGGCCACGGACGCCCTTCGCCAGAGCAGCGCGCGGGTCGCCGAGCAGAACACCTACCTTGCAGCCGTGAATCGGCGTCTGGACCAGTTGGCCCGCCAGCTGCGCGACGCCGCACGCGGCAACCTGCAGGCTGAGGAAGACCTCCGCCGGCACATGGCCGCGGAACTTCATGACGAACTGGGCCAGAACCTGACCGCGATCCAGACCCACGTGAAACTGGCGCAGACCCGCCTGCAGCAGGCCGGCCTGACCGACACCGCCTCGGCCATCAACGACATACTCGGGCACATGCGGCGCACCCTTCATCGCCTGCTGGACGACCTGCGCCCGGCTGTGCTGGACGAATTCGGCCTGTTGCGGGCCCTGGACGAAGGACCGATCCGGCAGCTGTTGAGCACGGCCTGCATGCGCTATTACACCGATCTGCACGGCGACCCGCGCCTGCTGGAGGAAGATATCCGCACCGCGCTCTATCGTTTGGTACAGGAAAGTGCGACCAATGCCGTGAAACACGCGCACGCCAGCGAGTTCCGCCTGCGCCTGCGTATCGGCACGCGCCAAGGCAGGGTACTGGCGCTGCTGGACATTCGCGACAACGGCAGCGGATTGCCCGAACGCGTCGAGAGCGAGGGGCGCGGTCTGCAAGGCATGCGTGACCGTGTGACTTCGCTTGGCGGCGTCTTCCGCCTGCGTAGCGGACCGACCGGCGTACACCTGCGAGTACTGCTGCACAGCAGCACGCCAAACCGTGCGGCAGTTCGCCTCAGCCACCCGGAATAGGAAATTTTCCAATATCTCCCGCGTGAAGTCTTCGTTACGATCCTTTCATCGATGTGGGGGAGCCGCCATCGCAAGATGGTGTGCCGGGTCGGCCGTGGGGACGGTTGACCCGAAGAACGGCAGGATGCTGTTCCGCCGATGTCTAGGGCGACATGCGTTTACTTCGAGCAACTCGGGTATGACGCTTCGCCATACGGCAACGGATAAACCGCTGGGTGGACAGGAGTCCTCCCGCGGTTTTTTTTATGCCCCGTCTCCGGGCTTGCCGGCTCAGCCAGAAACCTGCCGGCCCACCGCCAGATACTACTTGTGCCGGTTTTTGGGGCGCACGTACAGGACCAGGCTGTGGTCCTCGATGACGTAACCGTGACTGGCGGCGATCGCGTGCTGCAGCTTCTCGATCTCCTCGCTGACGAACTCGATGACCTTTCCGCTGTCAACATCGATCATGTGATCGTGATGCTGCCCGCGATCGAGTTCGTAGACGGCCTGCCCCCCCTCGAAATTGTGCTTGACGAGGATGCCGGCGGCTTCGAACTGGGTCAGCACGCGATACACCGTTGCCAGTCCGATGTCCTCTTCATGGGCAAGCAGCCTCTTGTAGACATCTTCGGCGGACAGATGGCGTGCACCGTCTTCCTCGAAGATCTGCAGGATGCGCATGCGCGGATGCGTGACCTTGAGGCCGGCACGACGCAGTTCCTGAGATTCCTGTTCCATCGCCAATTCCCCCCGATACACGGTGCGATCAAGGCATTAGTGTATCATCCGATACCTTCACGATCCGGACGCAACACGCATGCAAAAACTGATTCGCACGCTGGGTTTCGCCATGCTGGCCTTGCCGCTGGCGGGCTGCCATCTCGTGTATACCCCCGACGTGCAGCAAGGCAATCTTTTCGCCAAGTCGATCGACCAGAAGGCGGTGAACCAGCTCAAGCCCGGGTTGACCAAGGAACAGGTGCTTGCGCTGCTGGGCACGCCCTCGGTGGCCTCCCCGTTCGACCACGACCGCTGGGATTACGTGTCGACGTATTCGCATCGCGGCGAAAAAATGCAGTTGCATTCCATGAGCCTGTACTTCGAGAACGGCACACTGGTGCGCGTCGAGGGCACCCCGTTCGCGCAGAACACCAAGGAACTGCTGGAACAGAACAAGAAGTATCACGTGAGCTACCCGGTCAACGAGACCAAGGGCGACAAGAGCTCGACCAAGAAGGACGAGCCGGCCATCAGTGTTGGCGCCAGCAACACCAAGCCTGCCGGCGGTCAGAACTGAGCTTCCGGTCAGCGTCCAGCCCGTCGCCGCCTCGCCTCTTTCGGATCGACAGTCAGCGGGCGGTAGATCTCCACGCGGTCACCATCGCGAAGGATGTCGCCCGGCGCCACGCGCCGGGCGAAGACGCCCAGCCGGGCCGGGTCAAGTTCCAGGCACGGCTCATCACGCAGCAGCCCCGACGCTTCGATCGCCTGCATCACCGTGCTCCCCGGCGCCAGCTCGACACGGTAGACAAGCTGGCGATCCGGCCACGCGCAGGCTACTTCCACGATCATGCGATCAGCCATACGCCCGATCGGCCTCGCGACAGAAGTCATCGACCATGCGGCTTGCCAGCCCCTGGAAACCCAGCCGGAGCGCCGCACCACCAAGCCGGCCGGCATAGTCGAAATCCAGCGCCAGTGCGATCTTGCAGCCGTCATCTCCCAGCGCAGTGAAGTCCCAGACACCCTCGAGCGCACGAAGTGGACCGTTGACCAGACTGACCTGCAACCGGCGCGGCTGATCCATCGTGTTGCGCGTGGTGAAACTATGATGGAACCCGGCAAACTTGAGATCGAGTCTCGCCACCAGCATGTTCTCGCCACGCTCCAGTACCTCGGCACCGGAACACCAGGGGAAGCGCTTTGGGTATGCTTCCACATCATTGACCAGATCGAACATCTGAGCCGGCGAATGTTTCACCAGGGCGGTTCGTCGGATTTCGATCACGACAGCCTCATTTCCATCTCGAACGGTAAGCCCCATGGATGCCGTACGGGCCACAGGGCGACAAGACCCGAAGTTTAGCGGACATGGCCAAGAGCAAGGACAAAGACAACAAGGGCAGCAGCACCATCGCGCTGAACAAGCGTGCCCGACACGAATACCACATCGACCAGCGCTACGAGGCAGGCATCGCCCTGCAGGGCTGGGAGCTGAAGTCGCTGCGTGCCGGACGCATCAATTTCGGCGATGGCTATGCCTACGTGCAGGACGGCGAGATCTTTCTGGTGGGCGCATCCATTCCCCCGCTGATCAGTGCCTCCACCCACGTGATCGCCAATGACCGCCGCACCCGCAAGCTGCTGCTGCACCGGCAGGAGATCGACCAGCTGATCGGCGCCGTCGAACGCAAGGGCTACACGCTGGTGCCCGTTGCGATGTACTGGAAAGGCAACAAGGTCAAGGTCGAGATCGGCGTCGCCCGCGGCAAGCAGGAGCACGACAAGCGCGACACCGCCAAGGAACGCGACTGGCAACGCGAGAAGCAGCGCACCATGCGCGCGCACAACCGATCCGCCTGAACCGCATCGCTGGAATCGCACCACAAGAATCGCGCGTCCCGACAATTGATAAGCCGGTGACGGCCCTCATATACTTGGCCGACTGATCCAGCTTCTTTTCCCCGGGGGTGTTCTGGCTTCGACGGGGGTAGTGAGATGGCTTGGTGCATGCCGAGGGGGCAGCTTTCCTCGTTAATCCAGCAGCAAAACTCATAATTGCCAACGACAGCAATTACGCTCTGGCCGCTTAAGGCCTAGCCCCGAACCCACTTGTGCTCGTGCTCGTGGATGTAGGGTCATCATCACGGGATCGCTGGACTGCCGCCGCCTGTCGGCAACTGGCCAAATCAAGCAGGCTGGCCCTGGGATGCGCTTTGCGCACCGTGCTGTTCCGGGGTGAGATCCAACGGTGAGCTAAGCATGTAGTACCGGGCGTCAAGCGCCTTCGGACGCGGGTTCGACTCCCGCCACCTCCACCAATAAAGCCGTCCAACGGCGTCTAATAAAGGCCGGAAACCTAAGCAATAGCAAGGGTTACGGCCTTTTTCTTGTCTCATGTCGTCCAGTAGCGTCCATTGGCCTCCCCTCGACAGCGGCCAATCCTGCGCGCATCACCCGCAGCGTCTCGCCAAGCGCGGAGCTTCTGCTTTCTGGGCTACGCGTCGACAAGGTAGCTGTCGATCTCCGCTCGTGCCCGCTCAAGCGCTTCGCCCTCAGTGGCGCCGGAGACGCTGTTTTTGCCTGGATCGAGTGTTGACATTGGTTTGCGGAAGCCAGTGCGATGGAAGTCAACACGCATCGTCTGCTTTGCCGGTAGCACGAAGTTGGCCCTCCAGCTGTCCGTCGTGATGTCGTAGCCGTATCGAATCTCGATATCGCGGTGCTCTTCCGTCAAGGGGAACATGGCGCTGCTCCTGCCAACGGATTCGCGCGACACTAGCACGGCACGGCGTGCGCACCATCGAAGAGGAGATGCCTGCATGTGTCCTGCCGCCACCACGTCTGGCTGGGAAATCGCGAGCGCGATCGGAACCATGGGTGCCACAGTAGTCGCGCTGTGGCTAGGTCTCTACCAATGGCGCAAAGACCGCAGTCGCCAGCGCGACGTCAGGGCGGCGCTATCGAAAGCCCTTCAGACAGACCTAGCGACCTGGCGGCAGGTGGTGGAGCAATGTCGGTCTGACTTCGACCAGAAGAAGCTCACTCACGAGCAGCATTTCGTTGACTGGGTTCGTGGGCTATCAAAGCCGACGATGCCGACGCATGAGAGATTTGCTCGCATCCTTCCTGACCTGGGGCGGCCTACATCGACCAAGGTCGTGCACGCGTATGCAGAGTGTTTGCGCGTGGCAGAACTCGTAAGCCGCGAAGCGGAGCGAGTCAGGGGCATATCCAGAGACAACGTCCAGATAGCGGCGGATATTCGACCGTACCTCGATGCGCTATCCAACGACCTCTCCGATGCGATAACGGCGTTAGATCCGTACGTCACTGGCAGGAAGCGCTGATACCTCACTGTGCCCGCCAATCCCGCACCGCTGCGGCGGACGATATGGCCGCCCGTAGATCCTTGCCTCGTTCGCCCGGCTAGTGCCGGCGCTATCTAGGCCAGCTGACTGCCGATAGGTTCTAGACGGTCGCCGACGATAGACGGTGCTCCTCGCGCGCAGCCTTCCAGACCTCCCGGGCTGCATCAGCGTTCATCAGCATGATCCCCAGGCCGACCACCATGTCCGGCCATGCCGAATGGGTGAACGTTGTGATCACACCTGCAGCGATGATCGCAATGTTGGCGTAGGCGTCGTTCCGGGCCGACAGAAAGGCGGCCTTGGTAAGGCTGCCGCGATGCTTGCGGTATCTGGCCAGCAGGAACGCACAGGTCAGATTGACGGCCAGTGCACCAGCACCCGTTAGGGACAGCGGCATGGGCGCCGGAGGGATGAAGTGGCCGATCTTCATCCATACCGACCAGAGCATGGCAACGGTCGGTACGAGTAGGACGCTCGCCATGGCCATGCCAACACGAGCCCGCGCCCGCATGCTCCAGCCCAGGGCGATCAGGATCAGCAGATTGACCGCGGTGTCTTCCAGAAAATCAACGCTGTCGGCGAACAGCGAGACGGAGCCGATGTGCAAGGCGACGGCAAACTCGACACCGAAATAAGCCTGGTTCAGGAGGGCGACCAACAGTACAGCCCGTCTGAGATCCTGGTGTTCAGCTGGTTTCGTCATGCAGCAGACTCCAGTGGAGGGGCGCTATTTGCGTGCTTGAAACTGATGCGCGCGCCGATATCGGAATGATAGTGGTGCTCTCGAAGCATAGGTCTGACGCCTGCATCCTCCATGCCAGGCGCCCATGCACTCAGCGCCTGACGGCGGCAACGCAGTCCATCTGCCGAGCGCCTAGTTGGTGCTCGACGCAGGAGACTCGGGTGCCTATTTGACGCCCTCCACGGCCACCCGATGAAAGCGGCCGTCTGCGCCAGCTTCCAACACCTCGATGGACTTGGTTGGCGGCAGGCCTGGCATTCCCACCCCCAAAGTGAAGACGATCCTGAGTCGACCATCGACACGCGTAGCTTTGATCTGGCAGTCGCTGTGCAGGCCTTGGGAAACTTCCATAGCCTCGCCAATGTGGAGATTTACGGTCATCGGCTTCGACGTTTCGGCATAGAACCGGGTGTGGCTGCCATCGCGGTGAGTGATGCCCACGTATCGAGGTTGCACGGCAAATTCCAACTTCACCGAGTTAGCTTGCGGGATGGCATGATCTACCCAGCAGTACGTGCCGGCTCGTGCCGAAGGGGCGAGAAGCCCGGCGGCAGCCACGAGGGGAAGCATGGCGAGTCGTTTCATCGTGATGTCCTTATGGGATGCCTCGAGTCATTCTTCTGCGCATTGAAAAGGAAAAGCGATGCAAGCTGTTATATCCCGAGTGATTCTCTACGTCCGTGACGTCGACGGACTCAAGCAGTTCTACCAGATTCACCTGGGTCTGGAGGTGACTGAGGAGATTGCCGGCGAGTGGGCCGTGTTGAAGGCTGGCGCTATGGAGCTTGCCCTTCATCGGGTAGGCAAGGCCTTTCGCGAGCACCCCGCGGACGAGCACGGGCAATCGAACAGCAAAATCGTCTTCTCGCTTGCCTCTGGACTGATGGCGGCACGGGAGCGAATGATTTCGGTGGGCGTGACGATGCGTCCGATCAAGCGCTACGACGGCTTTCCCTATTCGATGTGCGATGGGCTGGACCCCGAAGGGAATGTCTTTCAACTGATGCAGCTTGATTGATCCGCTGGCAACGCCCGGTGTCGGTATCAAAGGAATGAGGTGCGATGCGATATTTGAAGTTCACTGCGGTGTCGTTGGCCTTCCTGCTGGTTGCGGCGCTAGCGATCGTCGTTCTGGCGCACCGAAATCGCGAGGTCACGACCTCGATATGGATCGATCGCCCACCGGCTGACGTCTGGCGAGTACTCGTTGATACGAATGCCTACCCCGCGTGGAACCCGATGATCTTCCGGATCAAGGGAGACCTCCACGTCGGCAATGTCATCGAGATAGATCTTGGCTCAAGCCGGTTGAACGCAGCGGTGTTTCACCCCACCGTGCAGGTTGTGCAGCCCAACCATGAGCTTCGTTGGCTCGGACATGTGGGCATGCCTGGCATCTTCGATGGTGAGCACCGATTTCAGCTTGTAGCGAGCGGGACGGGAACCCGCTTCGTTCAAAGCGAACGGTTTTCGGGGCTGCTGGTAGGTCACCTCACCGGCTCGATTCTGGATGACACGCTGAATCAGATGAACGCGATGAATTTGGCGTTGAAGCGGCGTGTTGAGGCTATGCCGCAGTAGTGCTGGCTACGTGCCATGTAAGGGCTGGGCATGTGCCACTTTCGATCAGGAACAAGGGGTTAGATCGTGGCCTGGGATGACTCCCGCCACCCCAATCAAACAACTTAAGCTATTGAATATTTGAGTTTTTTTCGTTCACGGATCTGCGCCAGCCTCGATCTGGTCAACCTTTGGTCAACGCAGTGTCATTAGCGAACTTGTAGGCTACCGCCGGGGCTGTCGTTTTCTAGTACACCAAGGGTGTGCTCTGTGGACTCGGATTATTCCTACACAACTTGCTGCCGATCGCCTATGGCGCCCGTGTTCGATGGGGAGCAACTTGAGCATGCCCGGGAAGTCAGGCGGTTCCTCTCCGATGCACCGGGCGCCCCGAGCCGTGGTAACCCCCCGTTGCACGGCTCACTGGCTCCCGAAAGGGAGCCTTTCTCTATGGAGGGTTGCCTGATGAGAGTCCTGTTCGCAATTCAGGAGGATGCCATCGGTATGTGGTGCATCTGCCAGGGGCAACTCTGTTTGACGAACCACCTCACCTTGGCACAAGCCATCACCGAGGCACGCAGGCTGGCCCGGGATCACCACGAGCGAACCGGCATGACCGCCAGTGTGGATCTGGTCAGCCCGGAAGGCACAACCCGCTTGGGCCATTATGCTCATCCTGGCACCGAATCTGACGAAACGGCTGCGGCGTGACTCGGGTGCCACCGCGACGCGCAAGGCATATTCAATCACTTTAAGCTCCAGATAAACCCGGCAGCGGCTGTGCACGGCGCACCATACGCGCCTGGAGTACGCTTGACGTCCGGCGTCAGGGAAACGCCGGCTGCCAGCCGCCCGAATGGGATCACTGCACTTCGGCTGCGGGCGTTTGATTCAGCAGATCTACAAACACACTTTCAGGCAACCGAATTCAACGCTGTCGCGAACGCGCGTGGAGAATCATGGTGAGTGCTCAGACGGATCGATGCGGCCAAGCTCTGCTTCGAACGATGCTGGCCGGTATCGGCCTTACCGCGCTACTGGCGTCGTTTCAGGCAAGTGCCGGCATCGTGGTTACCGATCACCTGATCAGTCTCTCCGGACGCGGACAGAGTCACGTCCCGGCTACGTTCGGCCAGGTATTCAAGAACGGCGACGTGCCAAGGGGAACCGCGCTCGCTGCCCGCTTTGATGGCCGGCTTGTACCCCTGCAGGTGGATATCAAAGCAACCAACCCCGACGGTAGTCTGCGTCATGCCGTGCTGACGGCGATGCTTCCATCGCTGCCCGGCGACGCGAAAGGCGCGCTGACACTCGCCACCGGCCCGGGCTCGGCAGCGACCGGGGCCAGCCCTACCCTGGCACAACTTCTCGATACCACCTACGACGCCCGGATATCCGTTAGCATCGACGGCAAAAGTTACACGGCCAGTGCGCGTTCCTTGCTGCAGTCAGCCAGCGCCAAGCACACCTGCAAGGCATGGGGAACCGAGTGCAACGTGTGGCTGGACGGCCCGCTTGTCGGCGCATGGGTGGTCCACGGACCAGTGACCGCGGCAGACGGCACCTCCAATCCGAGTCTGAATATCTATTTCGCGGTGCGTGCCTACGCCGGGGCCGCGCCAGGCCGGATCGGCGACGTGCGCACCGACATCATCGTCGAGAACACGTCAGCGTTTCTGCCGCAGACCCAGCCGCAATACAAAGCCGAGATGACATCGGGAAGCGCCACCTACCTCAGCCCGGCGCTGACCCAATATGCCTATACGCGCTGGCACCACGTGCTGTGGTGGAACGGCCATCGTCCAGAACTCTACGTACAACAGGACACCCGATACATCCAGGCAAGCAAAGCTGTCTCCCGCTACATGGCGTTGAAACCGGATGAGGTATTTCTCAACCGGGTACGCCAGTTCTGTGCACCGCTGGATCATTGCGACCAGACAAAAAACATGAACAACACCGGCGCCCAGGCGGGTATCGGTCCGCTGCCCCGCTGGAGCAGCCTATACATCGTCGATCCGGATATCCGCGCCTATCGCTGGATGCTGGCCAACACCGATGCACTCGGCGCCTACAGCATCCACTATCGCGACCCGCAGACGGGATGGCCGGTAAGCATCCGGCGACACCCCCATGTCACCCTCAAGGACTGGGCATACGCCAACCGTGTAGCCGAGAGAAACACCACGACAGGCACACAGTACAAGGCCGATCTGATCCAGGGGTGCACCAACAACGCAGTGGTCAAGGGCTGCACCAAATCCTGGTACGGCACGGGCAATCCCTTTCACTGGAGCGCCGAACATCAACCCGCGGAATCGTACGTGCCCTATATGGTGACCGGCGACTACTACTACATGTCGGAACTGGCCTTCGGCGCCTCGATGAACGAGCTGAATCCTAACGAGAAATACCGGGGGTTTTCGCATTTGCTGATAGATGACGCGTACCACTCGATACGCGCCAAGGCCTGGACCCTGCGTGACATGGCCGAAGCCGCCTGGCTGCTTCCCGACAACTATCCGCTGAAGGCCGAGTTCACTGCTGCCGTGACTGATTCACTGGCCGAGTGGAACAAGGAGTACAGCGACAACCCATCCGCCAATCCCCTGCATGTACCCGACGACAGCAACGTCTACAGTCTGCACGGCGGCAAACGGAATGGCGTGGCACCGTGGCAGCACAATTTCCTGACCTGGTCAGCCGCTCACGCAGCGGATCTCGGCTTTTCCGGCGCCGCCAGGTTCCGCAACTGGCTTGCCGCGTTCGAGATAGGCCTGATGACCGACTGGCAAAGCAAGCCGAGGCAAGGTTACTGCTGGCTGCAGGCGTCGGCATACGACATCGAAACGAAGGATGCGGCGAGTCAATGGCTGCCGTCCTTTACCGCAGTCTACAAGGCAACCTTCCCAACCCTGGTCGGCCTAGCCTGCAATTCGTCCGCGATGGTCGAAGCCATGGGAAAGCTGCGCAAGAGACCATGGCAGAAGGGAAAAATGTCGGGGTACCCCTATTCCGCCACCGGATTCCCGGCCAATTTCCAGATCGGAGTCGCATCCGCCGCCGAGAGCGGTCTGCCGAACGCACAGGTTGCATGGAACCTGTTCGAGTCGCGCAGCGTGAAGCCATCGGGACGCATGGCCTACAACAACTATCCCAACTTTGCGGTCATACCGCGAAGCCTGCCGGCGAACGCCTTGTTGTTCCCCATGTCACCAAAGGCAGCGGCAGGCAAAGCGCGCTGACGTCCCTCCGCGAACACGAGCAATTCAGACGACGATACGGCGGTCCCGCCGCAACTGGTCGAGCTTCTCGACAAGGCGTGCCAACGCACTGTCAAAGACCGAGTCGCGACTGAGCTGGAAGGAGGGATTTCTGGTCAGCCCTTCGAATGCCGTCAGGAACCGGTCAATCTCTTTCTTCGTGCTTTTGGGCGGCGGCGGCGTCCACGATGCCGGCGATATTCCCATGCGACCGAAGCTGCGCTTTGTACGGATTTTCAGCCTGTCCATGGTTCCGAAGTTGTAGTCGGGGTCCCATACGCCTTCCAATTGCCTCGGCTCATATTCAAGAGACAGTGACTGGCTCCAGTCTTCCCATTTGGATTTGAGGACATGCCCGTACAGAACAACCGGCATCCACGGAATTCTGAAGGTGTCCGCCAGAATCGCACCATGCATGGCTTCTGTGATCACGGCCGAAGCACCGGCAATTTCACTCAGCACGGTTTCGACATCCCGCCTTGGGTCGATGTAACGGACACCGACCTGTCGGCAGACCGCTTGCCAGTCCATGTGCCGCGCACTGACGTGGTGAGGAATGAATGCAACCCCGTCCCGCTTCTGGGCGTGTGCGTTGTACACCGTGGATACCAGGGCGGCCGCATCCGTGATGGCACATGACTCGGCAAGACCCAGTCTGGCAGCGGTAACCGGGCCACGGACGCAATAGAAAGTCCATTTGTCGTCGATATCGGGCAGCGCCGAGCCGTAGCCGGCACCAGACCCGAAAACCACTTTTCGCGGCTGTTTCGGAATATTGTTGTTCAACAACGTGCCGATGCCCACGAAGAGCTCGGAATCGTCATCATCGAACATTTCCGGAAGCAGTTTCGACCATAGCCATGGATTCAGGTCATCGCCAAAATTGCCGTGCCTGTCCTTGTAATAGTAGAGCTTCACGCCATGGCACCCCTGATGTAATACTTGCCGCGCAATGCAACAGGCGAGTCACCGGCCATTACGAAAATGGCCAAAAACAACTCGCCGGATACACGCAGCAGCCACCCGCCGAAGCGCACAGGATACACGGTGACATGTACTGGAGCAGTCCGTCTTCGCATGCTGGCTGCCACCGAAGGGCACCATTTTCGAAGCCGATGTCGCGACCTCATCTGTTGCTTGCACAGCCATACATGCTCTTCTGTTTTGGTGCCGGGCAAACCTCGCCGGGCATGGGCCCCGCCATGCTGATGCGATCGGCTGCATGGCATGACCCTGTAACCGTGTCCGTACAGAAATCGTCGAGGCGGAGCATGGAAGCCAATTCTGGCCATGTAATCGGGCAGGCCCCATGACGCCAGGAAGAACGAGCGTCCGCAAGGCGCTCTCGCTATCTTTCACACGGACCCTGTTCAGCCTCGCGTTCAATATCGCGACGGTCACGATCGTCAGCCGTCTGCTGACTCCGGCCGAAGTCGGCGTGTTTTCCGTCGCCGTTGCACTCGTCTCCCTCGTACACATGCTGAGGGACTTCGGCGTTACCGAGCTGATCATTCAGGAGAAGAACCTGAGCGACGAGCTGGTTCGCACCGTATTCACCGTCACGGTCGCGATCGCCTGGTTTCTCGCAATGCTCGTGTTCGGTTTCAGCGATCTGGTGGGAAAGTTCTACGGCGATCACGGCGTGGCCAGAGTCATGCGGGTGCTCAGTCTGGTATTCGTGCTGATGCCTTTCGGAACGACGACCCTGGCATGCATGAAACGCGACATGCGTTTCGGGCTGCTGATCAAGATCCAGATCACGGAGACTGCCGTACGAAGCATCACCACCATTGCGCTGGCATGGCTGGGCTTTTCCTACATGAGCATGGCGTGGGCTTCGGTCGCAGCGGCCGCCGTAGCCGTCGTCGGCAGCGCACTGTTCGGCGGTCGCTACCGGGTTCGTGGACTTGGCCTGACGGATTGGCGACGAGTGCTCCATTTCGGCTCGTACCGCACTGTCGCCGATGTCGCGAAACAGGTCGGGGAGCAATCGGCGAACATCGTGGTCGGCCGCATGCTCGGCATGCCGGCGGCCGGTTTCTATTCACGCGGCTACGGCATCGTGAACATCTTCCGGACCAGCTTCGTCGCCGCAGTCGGCTCGGTCGCATTTCCCGCTTACGCCAGGGAGCATCGCGAGAACGATGCTGCACCGGCACTGTTCCGACGCTCGATGGTGCTGCTGACGGGCGTGAGCTGGCCATTCTTCGCGTTCGCCGTATTGATGGCCTACCCCATCATCCACCTGGCATTCGGCCATCAGTGGGATCCGGCAATACCACTGATGCGATGGCTATGTGCGGCGGCGATGATCGGCACACTTACCTATCAGGTCAATGGACTGCTGACCGCGGTGGGCCGTTATCGTGAGGTCACCGGTATCGAATTGCGCTACCAGGTCGTCCGGATCGTGCTGGCAGTGCTGGCTGCGCTGCACAGCCTGGAAGCCGTCGCGGCCTCGCAGATCATCGTTTACGTGGTCGCAGTGACGCTCTATTACCGCAAACTCGTCGGCTACCATGCGCTTCGCCTGCGTGTGCTGGTCACGGCGCTGGCGCCCAGCGCTGCGTTGACCGCGATCACCAGCCTCGCGCCGGCGGCGGTTCTCGCATTCTGGGCTGGCCCCATCTCGGCTCACTACGTGCCCGCGTTCTTCGTGGCGGCAAGTGGCTCGGGCTTGTTGTGGCTCGCCGGCATTCATCTCTTCAGGCACCCGCTAGCGCACGAGATCCGGAACGCACTGTCGAAGCTACGTTCGCGATTCAAATCTTCACCCAGGTTGGGCTGAGTTTGCGGGGGACACGGTGATCGCTGGCACGTGCCATCACCGACGGGCCGACTTGCATCGAACACGCACCACCGACACGATGTAGCCAATGGGCAAGCTCAGGTACGCCGCTGACCGCCACGCTCCGCAGGACATAACCGAGGTGTGACTTGAAAGCCCGAATCTCCGTCATCGTGCCTGCCTACAACGCTGGGCAATTCATCGCACGCGCGCTGGCCAGCATTGAAAACCAGACGCGTCTGCCGGATGAAGTGGTCGTGGTGGACGATGGCTCCAGCGACGACACCGGCCAGTGCATCGAGCGCTTCCGGCAGTCTTCCGGCCTCAATCTCGTTGTCCGGCAACAGGTGAACCAGGGCTCGTCTTCAGCGCGTAATCACGCGGTTCGCGTGGCTACCGGAAACTTCATCGCCTTCATGGATGCGGACGACATCATGTATCCGCGGTTTCTGGAGCGCATGGAGACTGGCCTCGACCGTCACCCGGACTGGGTCGCGTGTTTCAGCGACCGGGACATCGTGGACCCGGACGGCCGCCTGATCGCGAAGGACCTCGACCACCCGAAGTTCCTGGGACTCTCGAAGAAAGACGCAGGCATGGGCTACATGGAACTGGCCGACGATGCGCTGTTCTCGACCATGCTTTCGGGCAGCCTCATTCCCATGACCATGGTCTGTCGTCGCGCCGAGCTCGAGGCCGTGCACGGTTTCGACGAAAGCCTGATCTTCAACGAAGACAGGCTGCTCTTCCTCGAACTCATCAAGCGCGGGGGAAAGCTCGGCTATGCGGCCGAATCACTCGGAACATGGCAACGACACGAAGCGAACAAGTCGGGTTCATCCAACGCCCTCCGGAGCATCGAGGCGTCCGACCTGATCCTGCGGAAAATCCTGGACGATCAACGCCGACTCAAGCTTTCGCCCCAGGAATGCGCCGAACTCGATAGCGAGCGCAAGCGCCTGGCCAGAGGCTGGATGTATGCCGCATCCCGTATACGCGCGGCCAGCACATTTGCCCTCGGCCGTCGCCTGCTCGCCGAACACCGCATCACGTACGCCTGCTTTTTCAGGGCCATCATCCGCTATGCCCTGGCGCGTGGACGCGCTGACGGCTAGCCGGATTGCACATACCGACAAGACTGACCATTGGCCCATCAGCGTACCGTCGCTTCGGCAAGACCAACGTTGTGGGCAAGGATGAGCCTGGGTGAACATATCTTTCCACGTCTACCTTGGGCAAGATTGAGGCATGACGACACTCATCGTTCAGATATCCGTGCTGGTCATCCTCGTCGTGCTGGTTGCGATGTGGGCTATCCGGTTCCCCTACCCGTCCGCCTGGCTGCGTCCGTTACTGCCGCCCCGGCGACGCTGGCCCGAGCAGCAGATCCGGGACTGGCTCCGGAACGGCCGCTTCCACCGCCAGTTCCTGAGCTTCTTCAACCGCGATCCGGAAAGGACGGCGCCCGCAGAACCCGGGCTGGTGGCCCCGGCGGATGGACTGGTCACCAGCGCCGACGTACAGGGCGACACGCGTTACCTGGTGATTGCGCTGAGCTTCTGGGACATGCACGTGCAGCGCAGCCCCGCCGGGGGGCGCATCACGTCCGTCGAGCCAGGCGGCGATACCTTCATGGACGGCGAGGGTCGCGAGTTTTCCTTCCTGCGCGAAAAGCACTGCCCCGTGCAAACCCGCATCGTGCTGGAAAGCCCGGGTTACGGACAACTCGCAGTCCGCTTGATCACCAGCCTGGCGGCGCGGCGCATCGAGGTATGGCACGCGGACGGTGATACGGTCGAACGTGGTCAGCGACTTGGGCGCATCCTGCTCGGAAGCACGGTGGTGCTGGAATTGCCCGAAGCCATCCCGCTCTGTGTCAAACCCGGTCAGCGCGTGTGGGCCGGAGAGACACTGGTCACCGCAGGAGCACCGGCATGACGACATTCTTCTGGTCGGCCGGACATCTGGGCTGGTTTTTCTTCGGCGCCATCGTGTTTTCGGTGGTCTGCCTGCTGGTCACCGATATCGCCTGGCGCGTGATGCGGACATCGTCCAGGAGGCTTCTGGCGATCGTTGGCGTTGTCTGGGTACTCGGCATCGCGGCGCTGGTCGCCGGCTACCGCTGAAGGTCGGCAAACAGGCGGTAGCTCACGCCCTTGGCGTGTCGCGCTGATGTGCGATCCTGAACGCCTGCTCGCCCGGCTAGGCCAGCAACTCGCGCCACACTACCTCGACTGCGAGCGCCCGGGCAAAGGCCGTGTTGTCGGGCAAGCGCTCGAGATCCAGCACCGGATCCAGCTGCCACTCGCCAGGCAGCAGTGTGCGGTAATAGCCGATCAGCTCCCGCGCAGCTCCCAGTTTCTGCAGGCGGCGACGGGCCGCGTTGATGAACGGACGTGCGACGACCGGGCGCATGCAGGTCGCCCATTCGGCAAGACGTGCGCGACGGTCGGGGCCGTCGCTGAAACGGAAGCCATAGCTCGAGGGCTGTCCGGCTACGCCCGCGTCGAGTTCGCGAATCAGGCGTGCCTCAAGCCGACCGGCATTTTTCCAGTCCAGCGGCAACGACGCTGCCAGCCGAACCATGTCCAGATCGACCAGCGGCGTGACGTAGCAGCCATGCCGGATACCGACGCTGTTGTTCACGCTCATCCAGTGATGGCAACGAAACAGCGGATAAAGCAGTTCCACCTGTTCTCGCCGTAATGCCGTCCGCCCCGCTTTATTGACGATACCCAGTGCATCTTCCATCGAAGACACCAGATGGTCCTCGTAGGATGCCAGGCCACCCGGGCGACGAAACACGCCCGTATCGAACCCTCGATAGAAGGTCCGAACGACGTCCAACGGATAGCGGCGCCGATCAGGCAGGTGGAAGAAATTCCGGAAGATTTCGCCGCCCCCGCCATTCAGCGCGACGTAACCGCCCGCCGTCTGTTGCAGGCGGGTCTGTCGGTCTGCGCCCGGATCGTCGATACCGTCGTTAGGCAGTCCATCGAAGAACAGCGCGCTTTCAACCAGCTGCTGCAAACCGGGACGTGCGGCCGGCCTGTTCAGTGCGGATTTGTCGATGACATCGAGATCGATGCCGGCCTGTTCGGCGACGATGCTCGCGATGCGTATGTCGTCGGCCCCGGCATCCCCGTAGACGAACAGCTCGGGACGGTGGCCTGCAGCCAGCAGCCCGGCCAAGATCAGGCGCGAGTCGAACCCTCCCGAGAGCGCTGCGCGGATTCGCCCGGGAAAGGCCGTAGCGACCTCGGCGAAAACGATCCGCAGGTGCTCACTGAGCCGTTCTATGGCCGCGTCGAATGTCGGCGCGTCACTGCCTGCGCGCCAGCCTCCGACGCTTAGCCGCGCCTGCTCGTGACCGCTCGCAAGGTCGAACGCATGTGCAATTCGCAACGTCGAAATGCCTTGGGCAACCGTTCGCTCCGAATGCGAAGCCCCGAGCAACACGTATTCGGCAGCTGCCGTTTCGTCCAGCCTCACCTGCCCCGCATAGGCACAGGTCGCAAGCCAGCTGGTGCTGTAGAACAAGCGGTCCGGGCTGACGTAAAGCCGCACCAGTCCCAGCACGTCGTTCAGCAGCAGGCAATGCACGGGCGTCTGTACGAACAACGCGAAGTTCCCGCGCATTTCCGGCTCGTCGATACGCCCCGTTGCGTCAAGATCGCGGAGGATCAGGCGCAACGCATCGTTGCCGAAACTGCCCCGATACCACACGGGTCCGGCACAGCAGGCAAATCCCTCGGACGTGGTTGTTTCGAAGTGCTCGACGCGCTCCTGCCCGGGCTGGCTCCATGTACGGAGCTCGCCCCGATTCCACTGGCGACGACCTGCAGCGACGAAGCCCTGACGCTGCATGGAATCGTTCGCACGATGCAGGCCGACTGGGTCGCCTTCCGCGAGAACAACCGTCAGTGCATTCAACATGCCGTGTATCCAGAGCCGCGCGGTGCAACCCGCCTCACATGGAAACATGCTGCCGACGGCAGCGCATCCTCCGCTTTCGCCACCGATAAGGTTTTCGCCAGGCCCCGATCAGGACAGGCAGCGAATGTCCACACTAGCCCGACACCTTCTGCAGCCCGAAATTGGTCCAGGGAGTAAGCAGCCGGCGCAACGGCGTGCGATGCCGTCGCAATGCATGGGGCCGTGCCAACCGTCTGACTTCCCACATGCTGCTTCCCACGATCGTGGCCTTGAGCAGGCGCGGGAAATAGTTCCAGCCGAACTTGCGGCTGTGAATCTCGACCGGATACAGGCGATTCGGCACACTCATGAACAGCAGGCCCTGTGGCAAAAGTACCCGCGCCATTTCCTGGATGCATCGCCGCCTGACATCAGGAGCGGTTACATATTCCAGCACCGAACAGCAGATGCAAAGATCGAACGCATCGCTGGCAGCAGGCAGTTCCCGGCCCTCGCCGATGACTTCGAAACGGCAGCGATCCTCCACGCCGTAAAGCCTGGCACGCGCCCTCGCAATGTTCACTTCGGCCTGGCTTATATCCACGCCATGGCATCGAAGCTCGGGAAATATCATCGCCAATGCGATCGACCCGCTCCCCGACCCGCAACCGAAATCAAAGACCGTTCGGATATCGCTGTCCAGGCAGCTCAGCAGACTCGGCACGAAATGTCGCAGATGGTGATCGATGTTGCGCAGGTAGCGGTCCATCTCGTTGACGCCCTTGAACCGCCAGGGCGTCTCCTTTCGGACCACGTCCACGAACTCGGCGAATGCATCGGTCTGTGCAACGGCCTCGGCCTCTTCCATGGCCGCGTTGACCCGACTTTCATAAAGGTGTCGTATGCGATCATCGACGTTCATGTCATCAGTCACTCGTCATGGATGGATCAACCGGTACCCGGCAGTGGCAACAGCAAGCGCCACCAGCGCAATACCGCCCAGGCCTGCCGCGGCAACCACGAAGTTCTTTCCACCTTCATTCCACGCGCCCACCGCCCTGCACCAGGTCAGCCAGAAGCCCGTGCGAGGTATCCGCGCAGCACCCACCGGCGGCGGCATCGCATCCAGCCCGCGACAGACCTGCTCGATCGTCCCGATCTCGATATCGTCCTGCCGGCGAAGCCAGCCAAGCAGGGCCGACAGCCGCCGAATAGCGCGCCGGTTGGGCGTGCCCTGCCGCGAGAAACTGAAGCTGTGCATCAGGATGCACACGGTGGGCAGCCCCTGTCGGATGGCATCGCGGGTCACACGCTTGATTTCAGCGAGCGAACAGCCCTCGATATCCAGAATGCGCCGGGAATGCCAGGCTCCTACACGGATCTGGTCGAAACAGGTCATCGGTATTTCCCACACCCCGTCCACGCGCTGCGCCGCATTCGTGGCTCCCAGTTCCTCGACAAGCGGCACCTCGACGCGGCTGCCGGGCGACAACGAACAATCAGCCCGCAGGCCAACGGACTCCGCCGCGCGCAGGGTATCGGTGTTCGCCGCGAATGCACCGGAACGATGCGCAACCACGCGCTTGGACGTCCATGCCTCGAGCAGCGAGATACCTTTTTCGAGTATCGCCACCTGCTCGTCGAGCGGCGCCTGGCTCATGCCGTAGTGAGGGAACATCGGACGGGGATGGGTATGCAGCTCGAGGTCGTGCCCCCGCTCATGGATCATTCTGGCAGCGCGGGACATCGCCTCGTCCCCATGCTTCGCGCTCTCGTACACGTTCACGAAGAAGGTCGCACGCGCCTGGTGCGCTTCCATCAAGTCCATGATCCGCCCGATACCGAAGTTCCCCTGATAGCCGGGAATGACGCCCAGCACGTCCTGGGCAGGATCGCCCTTGGACCTGCTTTCTACATCCACGGTGACGACGAATGTGGTCTTCAAGGTGTTGGGGCTCCACCCGGGTTCCGGTCTGACGGCATCATTTGCGCTCGGGAAGACGCTTGAACACTTTGCGTGCAAGATGCCAGCCTTCGCGGGTCACCCTGTTGTGAATACGGTATCCGGTACGTTCCAGCAAGGAAGGCACGTGGGCAACCCCGGTCAGCGGATAGCCGCAATGCGCCAGCACGTCACCCGCAACGCCCTCGAAGATCGCCTGCGACGCCGCGGACATGTCGGCACGCCAGCCCTCGACCTTTTCGGTCTTCAGTGCCATGCCATTCTGGACAAAACGCTGCGTGACGGGAAACGAATCGTCGCCGGTAATGAAGTGCTCCAGCGCGCGCATGCTCTGCTCCGGATGGAGCAGCAGGTCCTCGTAGCGGATCTCGACGTAGCGGCCCGGCATTGCCGCGGAACTTCGCCGGGCCGCCTCGATGTACTGCTGCCAATGGACGGCTGCCGAATACGTATTCTGGTAACCCCAGGTCACGCCTTTGTGGGACAGGGCGCAATCGCGACCATCACGGACCACGTGAACGACGCGGCAGTCCGGGAAAAGACGATTCAACAGGTCGAGGTGACGACCGAACACGGGGTATTTGGAACCGATCCTCTGCTTGTGGGTCTGCGCCGCGATCTGGCCAAGGATGTCCAGCGTGATCGCCCTGAACGAAGGCTGCGCGGACGCAACCTGTTGCCAGTCGATCTCGACGCCGTAGTTGCGGCGAACGATCGAGAAGAAGGGATCCGCGCGAAGATCCCGCAGCAGGCGTTCACGATGCGCCTTTTGGTCCAGGTCGCCATAGCGCGTCAGCCGCAGGCCGAACGACACGATGAACTGGCCCTCGTTGACGAGCCCCGTATCGAAGTAGTCGCGCAGCAGCCGGTTGATCCAGGTGGTCCCGGAGCGGGCGAACCCGGTCAGGAACAACGGCGCCTGCAGCGCAGCGTCTGTCTGCATGGGCCCGTGTGCATCGCATGAACCGAGGAACGTATCGCTCACCCTGTTTTCTCCGATGTGATCCGGTCCAGCATCCTGGCCAGCTTCGCGGCACTCTCGCTTCGGGCATACCGGCTTATCGCGTCCTGACTCGCCCGAGGCGCATGTCCCTCCCGCAGGACCGAAACGAAGTCCATCAGCCGCGACTGGATCGCGGACACGTCATCGAGCGGGACACAGGTTGCGCCACCCGTCTCGCGCAGTATCCCGGCGGTGTCCCCCTGTTCGCCAACAAGCGCGAAGATCGGGCGACCGATGCGCAGATATTCGTAGACCTTGGCGGGTATCTGACTGTCGAACTTGTCGCCCTGGAAAAGCAACAGGCCGTCGGCTTCAGCTTGTTCCACCAGGGCCTCGCGATTGGTCACCGACGGCGCCAGTGTAACCATGCCGTCCAGGCCACGACGGCGGATTTCGTCCGCATACATCGCCTCGGAACCACTGGCACGGAGAACGATGCTGGCGTCCGCCTCCGTCAATGCCCCGGACATCCTGAGATTCGCCAGCGCATCGAGGAAGGGCAGCGGATTGCGTCCGTCACGGTAAAGGATCCCGCTATGCAGCAAGCGCAATGGACGTTGTGGCGAACGGTCTGCCCTCGCCGGCAACCCGGCGAACGCCGCCTCGTCGTAGCCGTTGGCTATCACGTCGAGGCGGCCGGTGTGCGCGGCTTCGGGAAACTGTTCGGCATAGCGGCGCATGGCACCCGGCGTGGTGAACACGACCCGGCTTGCGCGGTTCAGCACCCGCTGTTCGACACGCTGCTGCGCAGCGACGGAGTACGGATTCCCCGCCTCTACCGAACTGGCGACAGGGTCCCGGAAATCGGCGATCCACGGCAGCCCCGTCAAGCGGCTCAAGGTACCGGCAATGGCATGCGCGGTCATGATGGGATAGGTCGACCAGATCGCATCGATCCGATGACGCCGGATCAGCCGCAGGCCCTGCCACACGGCGGCCGGCCACCAGGTCGACCAGCGGTCGGGCTGGGCCAGGAACCCCGGGTACCTTCCGCGGATCGACAGGTGTCGCCGCACGTCCAGCGCAAAGGAGCGCTGCACGCGACAGGCATCCGGAATCAGCGCGAGGTTGCCTGCGTCCACCCTGGGGTACGCCGTAGCGTTCGCAGTCAGCACGGTGGGTTCCCAGCCATGTTCCGGCAAGTAGCGCGCGAAACCGAGAGTTCGTAGATGCCCGCTGCCCATAGCAACAGGCGGGAAGTGAAAGGCGATCATCAAGACCCGGTTCACGCGGTCAACCCGCCAGGATGCGGCGCGTGGTCGGCAAGCCGAAGCCTTCGCGCGACTGGCCGGGATCAAGGCCATCCGGGTGCTGATCAAGCAGCTGCTGCACATGGAACAGCAGCAATGCGCACAGCGCCATCAGCTGGTAGGCCAGATCGAAGTAGCTCATCGGCAGGAACGCTCCGGCGGTCATGAAAGCTAGCAGGCTGACCTGCAACATGGAGGACAGGTCATAGGCCCACTTCAGCTCGGGAACGTCTCGCGTTCGCTTTCGTGTCACTCGGCAATTCTTCCAGCTCACGTAAAGCAGCGAGAGGAACAGGGACAGGCCAACGAAACCCTGTTCGCCAAGGACCCTGAAGTAGATGCTGTGGACCGCGCGCGGAATCGCGCCTTCCGGTCCGTAACGCTGCCACATGGCATTGCTTTCGTAGACGAAGAAGCCTCCTCCCAGCACCGGGTGATGCAAGGCCACGTTCGCGGCAAATTCGTAGGACTGTATGCGCGTCTCGCCGGAGTCCGTGTGAGAGGCATGGTGCAGCGTATCCATCCGCTCGGTCCACTTCTGCGGCATGAAGTGATAGCCGACCATGCCCACGACAATCGCGGCCACGACCATGGCCAACCGGCGCCGGCTCTTGAGAAACAGTGCACCCGCGACGATCGTCAGGCTGATCAGGCCGCCTCGCGAATAGGTACCGAGCACGGAAATGCAGGTGAGCAGGATGCTCGCGCTCAACCCCCAGCGAATGTATTTGCTCGGCGAGTGGAGTTGCAGGAACCGCATCAGCGGAACGCTGATGCAGAGCGCCAGGGCCAGCGCGTTGTTGTCGGCAATGAAGCTCTTCGCCGGTCCGACCACGTGGTAGCTGCCGCCGTGCGCGATGGTGAAGACCCCACCCTTGAGTCCGTAGAACCCGATCGACACCACGATCATCCAGACCAGCCAGCGCATCCGCTCGCGCGTGTTCACCAGCATGAAGGTGACGAACACCATCACCAGGATCTTGGCAAATTCTTCCCACTTGCTCAGCGCTGCCGCGGGCACGACTGCAAAGTAGGTGGTGATGCCTGTCCACGCCAGGAACAGCAGCAACAGTACGCTGGTCGAAGACACGGGAACCTTCTTCTTCTCCCGGCTGATGAACAGCGACACCAGGGTCACGATCGCGACGAGCTGCACCCAGGGAAAATTCACGGCGAACCCGAAGCACAACCGGTTCGGGTTCATGTAGCCCAGCCATGACCAGACCAGCAGCCCGATGAACGGGCGCATGAGGATGAAGGGAATCATCCCGAATATGAACATGGCGAGGGCAATGTCACGCATGCTGGGGGTCCGTCTCCAGCTGCAGCATGAGCGCGTCCATGAAGAACTTGGCCGCCCAGTTCGGATAGCGGTTCTTCATGTATCCGCCCTTCAACGGGTACGAACCGGGTATACCGTCGCGCGCGCCGTCGTCCTTGGCCTTGAGATCCTGGATCGACAGATTGAAACGGTTGGCCCGCTCCGCGGCCGGCGTCCAGGTGGCGTCGCCGGTCTCTCGCGCAAGGCGCTGCCAGACAATGGCCATTTGTGCGTTGCCGGTCACACAGGTCCAGCGCGCCGCCGGACGCCAGTCGGCATCCAGGCGTCCCGGAAGCCCACCGTCGGGGCGCTGGGTCCGGGCGACGGAACGCGCTATCCGGATGGCGGCATCCACAAAGCCGGCGTTACCCGCGATCAGGCCGACTTCAAGCATCCCGCGCGTCGCGTAGGCAATGGTATGCGTCAGCGGATGTTCGTTGTCCTGCAGGTCGTTGTTCTCCAGCCAGCCGTTCGGATGCATCTGGCCCAATGCCCACTGCACATTGCGCACGGCGGCTTCGATGTATTCCGGCTTCTGCAGCTCGCGCCCCGCCAGCGCCAGGCCAAAGGCCACGCGGGTGTTGTAGGTATTCAGACCGTGCTTGGCGAAGGGCGATGCGAAACGCCGCCAGGCGCCATCCGGGTCCTGCGCATCGACCAGCCAGTCGGCGGCACGCACCAGCGAGTCATGGAACCGCGGGTCCTGCGTTGCCTGCCACGCGGCCAGCCATCCGAACAGCACCTGTCCGGTGTTGAAGATCGTCGGCGCAATCTTGGTTGCATCCATCGTGCCCGCACGCACGCCGCCATCGGCAAGCTGGATGTCCGACTCCCATGCCGCCATGCGTATGGCCCGTTCGCGGTATTCGTCCTGACCGGAGAACGTCGCATAGCGGAAAAACGTCGGGATGATGTAGCCGGTGGTTTCCGGATAGGCACCCGCCCAGGTTCCCTTGTCCATGTCGTAGTAGGCACTGACGCCACCACTGGCGGTAGCGTCCTGCGCCCGCGCCAGCCATTCGGCGGCAGCGCGCAGTCCACGATGCGGGTCGACGTCCACATCCGTCGGGCGTGCAGAAAACCATCTGGCAAACATATTCATCAGCGGCTCCTCACCGCACGAGATCCGTGTATCAACCTTGACGTCCGGCTGGACAGTGCACGCCGGACACGCCGCATCTGATCGACCAGAAACGGGACGGGATCCGTCCAGCGCCACAGTGCATCGCGTACACCATCCAGGCCCTCGAAACCCTCATGGCGAGCCTGATGCTGGGCCGCCGCCGACTGCTCGTCCTCGGAACGCACACGCCAGGCCAGCGCCTGGCTCGACTGCCCGAGTTGGGGGTACGGACGTTCCAGCTCGGAACAGTAGGCCGCGTACGGCAGGTTGACGCCGTTGAGCGTGGCCACTTCGGCCTGGTAGTCGGTGCGGCCGATGGTCGGTTCCACCATACGGAACACGCCATTGCGTATGTCGCGCTTGAACTCCATGCCCGCCATGCCAATGACGCCAGCCTGCTGAAAGAAGCGTGCTGTCAATGCAGACAGCTCCTCATGGGCATGCACTGCCGGCATGCAGCTCGCCGTGCCGCCCACCTGCGGCGGCCAGGAACGTATCTTGCGCCCGGTGAATGACGCCGCCAACTGCCCCTGCCCGTTCAGATACTGCAGGCAGAAATAGATATGGGAGTCCGGCCCCTCGGTCCATTCCTGGACCACGATATCCGCCATCACCGGCAGGATGCGCTGGATCAATTCGACGGCGTCGGCAGGCGCTTCCACCCGGTACGCCTTCTTGAAACGCTTGCCGTACTCGGCGTGACGCTCGCCCGGCTTGACCACCACCGGAAAATGCAGCGTATCGAGCGCGGCCAGATCCGCGGATGAGCGGACGTGGACCAGTGGCGGGATCGGGCTACCGAGCTGCTCGGCAAGATGCTGGAATCCCTGCTTGTGCTGCAGCGCGTCCACCAGTGCCACCGACGGCAGGCTGAAACGGTAAAACGGCAACAGGCGATCGCGATGATGCGAGACGGTCCTGACACTCTCTTCCTGGGTAAGGAACAGTACGGGACGCAGGCCGGACAGGCGCCCGGTAGCCAGACGCAGCAGATCTTCGACCAGCCCGTCGCCATGCAGCGAAGTGATCTGCAACGGCGTAGCCGCGCGCGTGCGCATCTCCGCGCGCTGCCCGTCGCTGTCCAGCAGCCAGACCGGTACGCCGGCATGCGCGAGGCTTCGCGCCACACCCAGCCCGTTGAGCCCGGCACCGACGACCACGGCAGGCGTATCAACGGCCATGCGTTTCTCCGTTGCGTGACCGATTCTGCAGGAGCGCCCTGGCGTAGACGTCGCGATAGCGGGACACGCTGGCCTCCCAGGTGCGTTCACGCTCCACGAAGGCACGGCCGTTGTCGATCACGCCGTTCCACGTCTGCGGTGCACCCAGCAGACGAGTCAGGCAACCCGCAAGGGCCTCGACCGAATCGGCAGCAAACAGATGCCCGTTGCAACCGTCATCGATCAGTTCGCGATGCCCGCCGACATCCGATGCCGCCACCAGCTTGCCCATGGCCATCGCCTCGAGCGGCTTGAGTGGCGTCACCAGTTCGGTCAGCCGGCGCGAGACACGCGGATACACCATCACATCCATGACGCTGTAATACCGCTCGACCTCGGCATGCGGCACGCGCCCGGTGAAGTGCACGGCGCTCTCCACGTCCAGCTCTTTCGCCAGCGCTTTCAGGTTCGCTTCCTGGGGACCGCCACCCACCAGCATCAGCCGGGCCAGCGGCTCGGCCTGAAGTACGCCTGGCATGGCCCGCAACAGCAAGTCCAGCCCTTCATAGGCGTAGAAGGACCCGGCGAACCCCAGCGTCTTGCCCGGCGTGAGTCCGTACTGCTGCATCAGCACCGGGTCGGCCGCCTCGCGGAAGGGAAACCGCTCCACGTCCACGGCATTGGGGATCACGGTGATCTTGTCCGCGGGAATGCCGCGCCCGAGCATGTCCGTGCGCAACCCCTCGCAGATCGTGGTCACGGCATGTGCCTTGCGCAACGCCCGCGTTTCCATCGCGCGCGTCATGCGATAGCGGATGCCCCATTCGCGTGCCGTGCCGTGATCCGCGGCGGCGTCTTCCCAGAATGCCCGGACTTCGTACACCACCGGCACATTGAATTCCTTGCCGACCGCAAGTGCCGGCATCGCGTTGAGCACCGGCGAATGCGCGTGGATGATGTCCGGCCTCACACGCGCCACGACCTCGGCAAGACGTGTACGCATCGCACGCATCAGCGCACGGTGCCGGAGCACCGGCAGGCTGGCCAGCATGCCAGCCGCGGGAGGAGTGCGATGAAACATCCATTCATCGATCTGCTCCTCGCGCTCCGCGCCCCCGCCCTGCTTGGGGCCGGTCAGATGGAGGGTTTCCCAGCCCAGTGCGCGCTGCTGGCCAAGGATGGACAGCGTGCGGAAGGTATAACCACTATGCAGCGGCAGCGAATGATCGAGTACATGAAGTACCCGAAGCGGACGGCCGCCCGGCCCCGTGGGCATGGCGCCTTGCCGTGGACGGTTCGCGATGTCGTGCATCATCCCCCCAGGCCTTTGCGGCCATCTTCCGCCAATACTTTCGCATACAGCGCGCACTGTGCCTTCACCACGGGCCGCCAGCCCAGCTGCTGGGCAAAGGCTCGCGTGGCCGCACGCGCAGGCGCGCGCTCCTGCAGGCGGCAGCATGCTGCCGCGATCGCCTCGGCACTGCGTTCTGCGGCTATTTCGCCGGCTTCTGGTGCCGTCAGCAATTCGCTGACGCCGTCGAAGGGAGCTGCCACGACAGGTGTGCCGCAGGCAAGCGATTCCAGTACCACATTGGGCATGCCTTCCCGGCTGGACGCGAGCACCAGCACATCGGCCGCGTTGTAGAAGTCGACCAGCTGGGCCTGCGCGATGGTGCCGAGGAACCGTACCCGCGCGTCCAGGCCCAGTTGCCTGACCTGACCCTGCAGGCGCGCCCGTTCCGGGCCGTCACCCACGATCAGCAAGGTCGCATCGTTCGCCCTGGCCAGCGCTGCCAGTGTGATGTGCACCCCTTTCAGCTCTACAAGATTGCCCACCGCCAGCCAGACCGGACCGGCAAGATCGAGCCTGGCGCGGATATCCGCACGCTCCAGTGGCCTGAAGCGATCGGTGTCGACGCCGTTGCGAAGCGTGACGACCTTGCCGGCCTGTACGCCCATCGCACCGACCTTGCTTTTCAACGCCTCGGACACTGTCACGATGGCACCGGCCCGCTCCGCCGCCCACCGGATTTGCCGCGCGGGCAGCGGGTAATGCGCGATCACATTCACGTCACTGCCGCGCGCCGTGATCACCACCGGTTTGCCGAGCACCTCGCCGAGTCGCGCCGCTGCGACTCCGTCCGGGTAGAAATAATGTGCGTCGATCAGATCGAATCCTGAGCCTTCGGTGGCCAGTCTCCTGAGCAGCGGAAGCAGCGACCGGTACATCAGGCCCGGCGCGATGTTCATGCCCACTTTCGGTATCACCGGATAACGCGGATGCAGGACCCGTATGCCATGTCGTAGCTCCTGCGCGGGCACCCTGGCAAACGTCGCATAGGCACCGAAGTGTCGATGCCGAAGCGGAAACCATGGCACCGGCGCCACCACGGTCGCCTCGATCCGGCCCGACGCCACCAGATGGCGCAAACGCTCCTCCACGAAAATGCCGTGACGCGGACGCTCGGCATCCGGATAGAGCGTGGTGAAGACCAGCAGGCGGATCGGACGCGCGGGTGCCGGGGCACCACCCGCAGATGGCGCATGCGGCGACGTATCCGCCGGCGCAGCAACTCCTCCCGCGACCACGCCGGCGACGGGCGAGGCATTCATGAGGTGGCCTCTTGCGGCACCGACGCTGCCTGGCTTTCATCCGGGTAGAACCGGGCGAGCGAACTCTGGCGCAGGACCGTCAGGATGCGCTCGATGACCGGAGCCGGCAGGTCCGAGCGCCAACGCTGTGCCGATTTCTGCGGATGCTTGAACACGCTGTAGTAATTGCTGTGCGTTTCCTGCGTGCTTGCCCGCACGAACGCCTCCGTTTGCGGATGCCAGGCCAGGCCCGCGAACTGGAACATGCGCTGCGTCATGACAAGCGGGTCGTCGCAGACGTCCTCGTAACGGACGGTAAGCACGCGCCCGCAGTCGGCAACATCGGCAAGGACCTTTTCCTGGATCAGCACCCAGCGCCATGCGAGCCGTTCTTCCGGACTCAGCGCCTCGATGTCTTCCAGGTGCAGGTCGTACGTCTTCGCGGCTGGCGTATCCAGCAGCAGCTTGAACAGCCAGCGATCATCCGCCATCGGAGTCTCGCCGCTGAACTGGTGCCCTGCCTCACCGCGAAGCACCGACGCCACGTAACCGCACGGATGCCGCATCAGATGGATGCCGCGTGCTGCGGGCAGTGCCTCCATGCAGACGCCCAGACGCCCCGGCGACTCGATCGACTTCCAGACCAGACAACGTTGCGCATGGCGTGAGGCGGTGGGACGAAACGGCGTGGGAAAGTGCCGGCGCATGCGGCTTGCGGCTTTCGCGGCAAGCACGCCTGCCCGGTAGGCAGCCAGTCCGGCAGCCGACTGGTAGTGCTTGGGGAACAAGGGTTGCTTGCCCACCACCTCGGTCGAACGCATGGCCGGCAGCATGGCGACGAATCGCTCAAGCTCGTCTTGGTAGCCCGGCGCATCGTCCATGTTCGGATACAGCGGCAGGCTCAACCGGCGCATGCTGTCCGGCTCGTGGCGGTACAGGGTATCCGGGTGACTGTCGAACAGCTTGCCGATCCAGGTGGTGCCGGAGCGAGGCATGCCGAAAACCAGGACACAGGACGTCACGCACGCCTCCCGCGGGCAGCCCCTTCGCGCGTCTGCGTGCCGCAGACGTCATCGGCCATGCCCGTCTGCGTGCGGCGCAGGAATGAATCCAGCATCAACATGCTCCACAGGGTCGCGCTGTGATCGCGCCGCCCCGCCATATGCTGACGGACCAGCCGATCGACCTCGGCGGCGTCGAAACAACCGGACTCGGCCAGCGCTCCCTGTCGAAACGCGTGTTGAAGCTGGGTTCCCAAGGTCCCGCGGAACCATGTCGCCAGCGGCACGCGGAAGCCCATCTTGCTCCGGTACAGAACGTCGTGCGGCAGCTGCGGCTCGAGCATTTTCTTGAACACGTACTTGCCTTCCCCATGCTGGAGTTTCAGCTCTGGCGGCAGACTGGAGGCCCATTCGACCAGGACGTGGTCGAGCACGGGCACGCGCACTTCCAGACTGTGGGCCATGCTGGCGCGGTCCACCTTGGTCAGGATGTCGCCGGGCAGCCAGGTCTTGAAGTCCAGATACTGGGCCAGCAGCAGCGGATGGTCGGTGGGCGCACGCCCGGCTATGTCGCGGAACACGTTGAGCGCACCATAGCCCTGCAGCTCGCGCTTGAACGAGGCGCTGTAGAGGCGCTGGCGCATGGCTGCCGACGTGATGCTGACACCATGGAAGTACGCCTCCACGTCGTCGCGGGCGAGTCCCTGGAAGGTGGTCTTGGCACGCAGCGGGCGCGGCGCCCAGTCCGCCTTGGGATAGACGCTGCCAAGCAGACCGAACAGGGGCTTGCGCAACCCGGCGGGCATGCGTGCGCGCAGATCGCTTTCCCACGCATGCATGCGATAGCGCCGGTAACCGGCAAAGTTCTCGTCGCCACCATCGCCCGACAACGCTACCGTGACATGCTTGCGCGCCAATTGGCACACCCGCCAGGTCGGCAGCGCCGAGCTGTCCGCAAACGGTTCGTCGTACATGGCGGCGAGCGTGTCGACCAGGTCGAAGTCCCGCGCGCTGACATGCTCCTCGAAATGCCGCGTATGCAGAAGCTCGGCCACCTGTCGTGCGTAGACCGTCTCGTCATAGCCGGTCTCGTCGAAACCGATCGAGCAGGTGTTGACCGGCCCCTGCGCCACGCGGCTCATGCTGGAAACGACGGCACTGGAGTCCACACCGCCTGACAGGAAGGCGCCCAGCGGAACGTCGGAAACCATCTGGCTGCTCACCGCGTCGTCCAGCAGACGCCGCAACTCCGACGTGGCATCCCCCATGCTGATGCCGCGATCGATGGCGAAAGGCAGGTCCCAGTACTGGCGTGGCGCAGGTTCGGGCTCGCCCGCCCGCCAGCTCAGCCAATGGCCCGCAGGCAGCTTGAAGATGCCTTTGTAAATGCTTTTCGGGTCCGGCACATAGCCGAGTGCCATGTAATCCTCGACCGCCTGGGGATCGACAGTGCGGTCCACTTCGGGATGCACCATCAGCCCCTTCAGCTCGGACGCGAAGACCAGGTCACCAGCGCGCGTGAAGCCGTAATACAGCGGCTTGATGCCGATGTGGTCACGCACAAGGAAAATCCGCCCCGCGCGCGCATCCCACACGGCGAACGCGAACATGCCCCGCAGCCGCGACAGGCAGTCCGTGCCCCAATGCTGCCATGCGCGCAACAGCACCTCGGTATCGCTGTGACTGGTGAAGGTCGCACCCAGTGTTTCCAGCTCGGCCTTGAGCGAGCGGAAGTTGTAGAGCTCGCCGTTGTAGATCAGCGCCAGGCCCGCCGCTTCGTCGACCATGGGTTGCTGACCGTGCCCGAGGTCGATGATGGACAGTCGTCGATGCGCCAGGCCGATGCCGTCGGCGAGATGCATGCCACCCTGATCGGGACCGCGATGCCGCTGCACCTCCCGCATGGCAAGCAGAATGCGCTCGTTCACGCGGTTGCCACCGCGCCCTAACACGATGCCGGCCAGACCACACATGTCAGTGCCCCCTGCTTTTGCTGAATCCGGACGCCGGAGATACCAGTGCACCGTCGACCGGCGCCAAGGATTCCGCGAAAAGCGCTTCGTAGGCCGCCACCATCGTACCGAGACTGAATCGCGCCACGACTCTCGCACGGCCCGCTTCACCGTGTTGCCGACGCAGCGGTTCGTCGATGGCATACATGCGCATGGCCTCGGCCAGCGCCTGCGGATCGCCGGGGGGCACGAGTACACCGGTCCTGTCCGCCTCAACCATCGATGCCGTATCCCCGACCCGGGTCGTGACGACCGGCAATCCGGCAGCCATGGCTTCCAGCAAGGTCAGCGGCATGCCTTCGGCCATGGAGGAAAGGACAAACAGGTCGCATTCGGCCAGCAGTTCCGGCACATCATCGCGATTGCCGAGCAGATGGACGGATTCGGTCAGGCCAAGCTCCACGATCTGTTGTTCCAGCACCGCACGCTGCGGCCCGTCGCCGGCAATGACCAGGCGGCAGTCGACATCGTGGCTTGCGGCCTGTTCACGCAGCAGCCCGAAGGCCGAAATCAGGGCGGCGTGGTCCTTGACCTTGTCCAGCCGTGCCACATTGCCTACCAGCAGCGTGCCTGGCGGCGCCAGATTGCCGGTCAGCCGGCGCGACGCACGCTGACTCGATGCGATGCCATACCTGTCCACATCGATCCCGTTCGGTATGTGCAGAACCTTGGACGGCCGAATGCCGACGCGCTGCGTGAGCCAGTCCCGCAGTTCGACCGACACCGGTACGTAGCGGTTGATGAACGGCGCCATCCAGCGCCGCAGCCGACGGTATTTTCGTATCTCGCCAAGCGGGTCCGACGAGTCGCGCCCATGCTCGGCATGGATCACACGGCGCACGCCGGCCAGCCGGGCGAACGGTGTCAGATCCAGTGTCCCGATGTTGTAGGTATGCACCAGGTCCGGCTTCAGGCTGCGCAATGCGCGCCAGAACCGCAGGTAATGCAGGAAATCCTTGCCGGGCTTCTTGTCCAGCGAGAGGCACGGGACCGAAGCGGCTTCGAGGCGATCGCGCAACGGCCCGTAACCGGCCACGCAGATCACCGCGTGACGGTAACGCTCACGGGTTCGGTCGATCATGGAGAGCATGATCTGCTCCATACCGCCGGTATCGAAGCGGTACAGCACATGCACGATCAGCGGCTTGTCGCTCACGGTGTGCCTCCTGCATCGGCGCTATCGGCCGCCATGCCCGGCTGCCCTGACTGAGGCAATGCTCGTGCAAAAGCATGCAGATGGTTCCTTACCTCGTCCAGGTTTTCATTTCGGGTCGGCGCTGACAGCGCCCACACCGAGGATTGCGACACCCGCCCGCGAAGCACGTCCCACGCCTGCAGCAGTTTGACCAGCACCTGCGATCGCGTGCAGCGGCCATCCACGCAATACCAGTACCAGACAAGACGCGAGCCACGCGCCCTGCTCAATCGCAGCTCCCCGACCTGGATGCGCCGGCCACCTGCCAGATCGAGCATGCGGCTGTCGCTGCTCAGAATACGCGCATGCGCGGGATCATAGACATCGTTTCCATAGGTGATCAGGGTGTGTCCGCGACGCGGCTTGCCGGTGTACAGGGCATGGAACAACCCAACGCCCTCGCCTCCCCCGATCGGTGCATACAACGCCTGGACCTGGCCCGCCGCACCCTTGAACACCGGCCGCCAGTCTCCGTCGGCCACAGGCTGGGTCTTCCAGCCGGCAACCGCGGGGGCACCCAGCTGCACGACACCAGACGACCCCATGGACAAGTTACTGCCGGAAGCCATCACCGGACCGGCAATCAGCACCACGACGACACCCAGCCAGATGACGGCACGTGGCCCCACCGGCACCGTGGCATGTGCTGCCGGTTGCTGCTGTACCGGCAGCGGATCGCGAAACCACCACCCCACCAGCAGCAGAAGCACTAGCACCGTTCCGAAGAACTGCCAGCCGAAGATCATGTGATCGGTACCTTCGGCGTAATGCAGGCCCCAGGTGTCGCCGATCAGCACGGTGAAAAAGACCCGGAAGCCATTGGCGATGACGGGCACCACCGCGGACAACACCACGAAGCTCACACGCTTCCACCAGCGCTGGTACATCAGGTAGGCATACAGACAGCCGAGCGCGCTGCAAGCAATGAAGAACTTCACGCCGCTGCACGCATCGGCCACCATCCAGGTCGCTGCAGGCGTGAGGATCTCCCGGCCATTGAGCAAGGCCGGGGTGCCCGTCAGCCCCAGCGCATTCACCGCGAAGCGCGCGGTGAAGTCCTGCAGCGGCCCGACCAGCCCGTCTCCCCACGGCACTGCGAATACCGACAGGTAGCCCAGCGGAAATGCCAGCACCCGGGTCGCACGCCAGCCCCAGCAGGCCAGCACCAGCGCCGGGAACAGCCCGACCAGCGCAACATGCCTGGCAAGGTTGATGTCGAGCAGGTTGCCGGCATACCAGACCAGCACCAGCATGCCGACCGCCACGAGGCCCCACACACTGGGTTTCGCCACCCCCGCCATGACCTGATGACGCAGGCCGAACGCAGTCCAGAAGCTCAGGGGAAAGATCAGGAACGCGTATTGATACGTACCGTCATGCGCCCACGCCAGAACCAGCGAAAGCGCGGTCTGCCAATAGCACGCGAGAAGCACGATAACCGCCAGTCCTAACGCTGCCGCCGGGAGCGCCCAGCCGGACGCACGCGCGCCGATGCCGCCCTTGACGGGCATCACCCGACTCACGAACAGGCTCCAACACTCGGGGCATGCCCGGCATACCCAGCCGCATGACTCATCGCCGACGGCACCAATACACGTTGGTACACGTCCAGGTTGCGCGCCCATTGATAGTGGGACAGAACCCGGATGCGCGCCGCCGCCGCACGTGCGGGCCGGGGCAGTTCCAGCCAGCGCAGTGCCTCGTCCGCCATCGTCCCGGGTTGGTCGCTGATGCAACCCTGCCGTCCATCGAAATCATCGATGCCTTCCCATGCACTCGGTGTCGCCAGAACGACCTTTTCCATGGCCATGGCCTCCAGCACCTTGTTCTGGATTCCACGTGCGATACGCAACGGGGCGACAGCGGCATACGCATGGGCCAGCCACGGCCGAACATCGTCCACGCGCCCCGTGACCTTGATGCCCTCGAGCTGGCCAAGCGCCCATACCGCCGGTGCGGGTTTGCTGCCGACGATATAGAAGCGTGCGTCCTGCCGGCTTGCGTGGATGCGCGGCCACACCTCGCGCGCGAACCATTGCGCCGCATCCACATTGGCCTGGTAGTCCATCGCACCGACAAACACGATCGGGCGCTCGCCCGGTCCGTACGGACTGGGCCCAGCGAGTCCGGGATCCCAATAGTCGGCATCCACGCCGTTGAGAATTCCGTGCACCTTGTCTGCCGATGCTGGCGCCTGCTTGCGGAATAAGGCGGCCTCGGCCTCCGAGGCGAACACACTGGCATCGAAGCATTCGGCAACGGTGCGTTCCAGCGCGGCCAGCTGCCGCGCCTCGCGCCGGTAGATCACCCCCATCGGTCCACGACGTGCCTGCGCGTACTGCCGCCACTTGTCGGAATCGGCATCGACGAAATCCATCACGCGCCGCAGCCCGGCATACGGCATGGCCAGGGGCGCGACACCGGACGAATAGCACAGCACCGCGTCTGGCCTGTGCTCGACCATCAGCTGTTCGATCCAGCCGCGCATGACTCGGTTGCGGTAGACGCCAACCGTCAACGGTTCGCGGCGCACCAGCGCACCGAGCGCCCGCCACCGCGCCGCCCACGTCGTCAACGGGCACACGCAGACGTCAGCACAGATCGCTTTCACCTGATCAAGGTATGCCCAGTCGGCAGGGTCATCGACAAAGGTGCCCAGATACACGCGGTGGTGCTCCGCGAGCCGGCGCAAAACATGGTACGAACGAATCTTGTCGCCCTTGTCGGGCGGCCAGGGCATGCGGTGGCAGAGAAAAAGAACAGAACCCATGACGCGTGTCCTACCCCAGGTTCCGGGCGAGCCACGGGCCGACCGCACAGGTCACCGGCAAGGGCAGCTTCTGCCAGGCCTTGATGAACAGGGCGTACTTGCTGTTGGTAGGACTGATGTTCGGCATCTGCGATGCCCGCACCAGGTAGTACGCGTAGTGCAGCGGTTCGGGTTCGAAGCCCCAGTGCTTCTTGAAATCGTGGGAACCCGTGCCCTGCTTGCTGCGGCCGAAATCGAAGATGCGTGCGCCACGATCCGCCGCTCGCTGCATCAGTGACCAGTACATGAAGTCATTGGCCGCCAGGTCACGGCCCAGCGCCACGCTTCCGCCGTAATAGGGATGGACTTCATCGCGGAAATAAAAGCTCATCACGGCAGCGACGGGACGGCCTTCGTGGCTGATCACCGTGACTTCGCACTGGTCGCCAAACGTGTCCTTCAGTCGCTGGTAGTAGCTGCGTGCCAGCACCGGCGTACCCAGGTTTCGCACGCTCTCGGCATAGACCCGGTAGAAATCGTCGACGCTGCCGCCATGCTGCGCCTGCAGGTCGGAGCGCATGCCCTTTCGGACCATGGCACGCTGCTTGCGCGGAATGGCCTTCAGGTTCTGCTCGTCGTCGGCATGGATCGCCTTGCGGAAACTGACGTAGAGATCCTTGACCGGCCAGTCGGTCGAGCGTGCCTCACGGTTGCGCAGTTCGAGGAAATCGACCCCGAGCTGATCCGCCAGCGCCGCGGCCGACTGCACGAGCGCAGCTTCGCTACCGACATCGCTTGCCACCACACCGCCATATACGCAGAACGGCGTCGAGATCAGCGCATGCCCGAACAGCCGGCTGCGGATCTCGGCAAGCGGAAGGATGCCCGTGACGCGCCCGTCCCGCTCGGCGTACAGGTAATGACAACGGTGACCAAGCCCCTGCTCGACAACATCGCGCCAGGCGGCATGATGGAAAAAGGTGGCTTCGGGCGCAGCGGCCACGAAATCATTCCAGCCGGGCTCGTCACCGGATTCGAGACGCCTGACGACACAGGGGCGCGCGGTGTGCTTGTCTTCCTCGATATCAGGCATGCACACCACTCCGTTGTCGCTCCCTAAAGTCATCCGCCTGCAACTCCACTACGGGGTAGTCGGCATGTTCCGGGGCGGGAAACACCCGGTCCATGCGGTCGAATTGGAAATCCTGCACCAGCCGCTCGACCCGGGCCGCCATGCGATCCAGGTTGAGGTAGTGACGCACCTGGTTCTTGCGCGTCACACCGGGTACCCGGGGCTGCCCCGGATCCACCTCCCATGGATGGAAATAGAACACGCCCGGGCGCCGCTCCTGATGGTTGACGCGGCGCAGACCGCGCTTGAAAAGCTCATAGGGCAGCAGGCGGAAATAACCACCGCCGCCACAAGGCCAGTTGCGCCCCCACATCCGTGCTGTTGTCACCGGTACCTCGAGCACCCCCGAACGGGCGACACGGAACGGAAACCGCGGTGCCGAGGGCATGCCGTACAGGTCGTGCCGGATCGGCACGATGCTGGAGCTGTAACGGTATCCAGCTTCCTGCAATTGATCGTAGGCCCAGAGTGTCCCGGGGCCTATCGAATAACTGGGCGCACGATAGCCCGTCACCGGCACGCCGCCGAGATCCTCCAGCAGGTGCTTGGTGCGGATGATCCCGTCACGAAATTCGGCCGGGCTGATGGTGGTCAGGCGCTCATGGCCAAATCCGTGGCTTGCGATCTCGTGGCCGGCAGCGCCGATATCGCGCACCAGCGAGGGACAGCGCTCGGCGACCCACCCCAGCACGAAAAAGGTCGCCTTCACCCGGCGACGCTCGAACAACTCCAGCACGCGACGCGTATTGTCCTCGACGCGCAGAGGCCAGCGCTGCCAGTCCTCGCGACGAATGCTTTTCTCGAACGCGGCAACCTGGAAGTAGTCTTCGACATCCACGGTCATGGCATTCGTCACCGTCCCGGGTGACGACATGACCGCATTCATTTCACACCGTCGTCGGACTTCGCGGAGTCCGGATGCCAGGCATCCACCGTCTCCCCGGCCTCGGACACCGACGTCACGAAGCGGTGATCGCGGAGCGTCTCCCGTAACCGGATCGTCTCCCGCATCAGATGCAGGAGGATCTTGCTGGCATTGCCGTCCAGGTTCTCTAGCGAATCGTCTTCGGCAAGCGGCGATGCCAGCTTGTGGGCATGTGCGGAATGGTCCGGTACCGCGGGGGCCTCCAGCGTCGACGGCATTTCTGGCATTTCGTCGTGGATTTCGTCGAGCACCGTGCTGGCTGCCGTGCCGTCGAGTTCGTGAAGCTCTTCCAGATATCCGTGCAGTAGCAACCGATCCATGATGAGGTTGATCCTGCGCGGTATGCCGCGACTGGCGTGATAGACGGCCGTGAATACTTCCGGCGCGATCGCGGGATCATGGTTCCAGCCGACGGCATGCAGGCGATGCAGGATGTAGTCACGGCTTTCCTCGTCCCCCAGGGGTTCGAGCTTGTGAGACACGAGCACACGCTGACGCAGTTGCTCCATGCGGTTGTCGATGATCAGCCGCCGCAGCTCGCTCTGGCCGACCAGGAATACCTGCATGAGCGCCCGTCCCTCGTGTTCGAGGTTGGACAGTATCCGCAGCATTTCCAGTGCCGCCGGGCTCAGCGTCTGCGCTTCGTCCACCACCAGCAGCGCATGGGACTGGCGGTCGTGAAGTCGCTTGAAATGCTTTGTCAGCTCCTGCAACAAACCTTCCTTGCTATGCCCTTCGTAAGGCAAGCCGAACGCCGATGCCACCGCCGGTAAGATGTCCTCGCTGCCGAGATTGGCCGAGGCAATGCTGGCCATGGCGACGTTGCTGTCGGCGATGTCGCCGAGCAGCCGCTGGATGAGCAGGGTCTTGCCGGTGCCCACTGGCCCGGTGATCATCACGAAGCCCTCGCCCTGCTCGAGGCCGTACAGCAGGTAGGCCATGCCACGCTTGTGGCTCTTGCTTGGAAACAGCATCGACGCATCCGGCGTCAACTGGAAGGGCTTGCCGTGCAGGTTGTAGAACGCCTGATACATACGGGCCTCAGAACAGGTGAGTCCATTCGAGAAAGACGACATTCACGCCATACCCATGTGCACTCGGCAACACGGAAGACACGTTGGCGGAGTCATGACGCAACTTCAGCGTGGCGAAATTGGAGGGGTCGAACTGGTGCGCCAGTGCAACTTGTTCAAAGGTCCTGCGTTGAACCTGGCCGTCGCGGAATCGATAACGCTGCCAGCCCACCATCGACGTCAACGTGGTGAAGGGGCCGATATTGAGCAGCCAGTCGGCGTGCGCCCCGTCGACCTTCTCCCGGCTGTCACTCAACGTGAAATAGCTGCGTCGCTCGTCATACAGCGTCAGGCGCAGACTTCCCGTCGGCATCTGGTAAGTTGCCGACAGCGTGCCGCGCTTCATCAGATAGGGCTGCCGCTCCGCAAGCGAGGGAAGACTCGGCGTATTGAGGGGCGAACCAATAAGCTCGCCAGGGTTCTGCCCCAGCAACTGCTGGTTGATATCGGTGGGCCGCTCCGTGTAGCTGACGACCGTAGTCAGCAAGGCCGCCGTGCGAATCCATGAAAACCGGTAGCTGCGCCCGAAGAAGCGATGTCCAACGAGCAACTTGACTTGATTCAGGCTATTCGCCCAGGAGAATCCGGCATCCCAGAAACTTGCGCCGAACTTGTCCACCGTACCGTCTGGAAGGAACTTGCTCTCCTTTCCGCCGTCGGCCAGCAAGCGGGTCGACGGATTGATCTGCAGCGACGTTCCAGCCCGCGCAGCGGCAAAGTCGATCCCTTGTCCGTAATCCGGCTCGATGCGCTGATCCGAATAATGGAGGTTCCATCCCCAGGTCTCGTATTTGGGGCTCACGAGATCGAACTGCACCCCGTTGCTGCTGACATCGGGGATACCCGACAACGTATTGGTGTTACTCCCGGAAATGCCACGTGTGTTGTATATGACTCGCCCGTAGCTGTAGCGCAGGCTCATCATGCCGACCCGGCCAAGATCCTGGATCCAGTACGGGCTGATGGTCCCTCTCGCGACGTTGGCGCGGTTGTTACTCAGAAAATAGGTGCCGGGAGAGGTCACGGACTGATTGTTGATGACCTCGCTGCCGTACAAGGCCGTACCGTCGACAAACAGATGGTCCGGGAGGAGCGTCAACGTTCCTTGTCCCTTGAAGTCCTGACTCAACTGGTTGTAGCCGGACTGCCCCGCGTACAGGTATCCGGTCAGTTTGTAGTCGAGAAGTCCCGAGAACCGCGGTCCGTTGGTGGCGGCCTTGATGAATGGTGCCACCTCGGTGATCCAGCTGGACTGTTGCGGCTTGTCGGGAGCTGCAAGTTGCAGGTTGTCGGTGTAGAGCTCGCCCAGCGTGACACCCGTTACCACGCCGGGGTCGGCCACCGTGGGCTGCCGGACGGTACCAACAGGCACGGGCGTATCGGCCCCCTGCCCGGTCACCGAGCTCACTGGAGTCGTCGGACCCATCTCGGGGACATCCTGGGCCGATGCCGACGTAGAGGCACAAACCAGCGTGGCAGAGGACAGCAGCAGCAACGGCAGCGAGAACCTGGGTCCACGCAGTGTTGCCAGCTGGCCCTTCCGGGCATGGAGACTAGTAGCCATATCCGTCGTCGTAATGGTCCTCGCTCGACGGCAACTGGCTCATGTTGAGTACCAGCGCGACGTACTGCGAGTCGTGCAGAAGCTGCAATGCCGCATTGAGTGCCTGTTGCCGGGTACGTCGCGATGCCACCACCACGACCACCTGCCCCATATATGAGGCCAGCACCTGGGATTCGGACGTAGCCAGCAATGGCGAGGAGTCGAAAAGAATCAGACGCCGCCGGTTACGCGCGGAAAAAGCCTTGAGCACGTCTTCCATGCGACGGCTGCCGAACAACTCCGCAGTCAACGGATGAGCCTCGCCGGCGGGCACCACCATCAGATTGGGAATATCCGTGTGCACGATGACCTCGGAAGGATCGCGCCGCTCGTCGGCTAGAGCCTCCATCAAGCCCGGTCGGCCCTTCAGACCAAGGGCATGGGTGATGCTGCACCGGGGAATGTCCCCGTCAACCAGGAGCACTTCGAAATCAGGTTCGCGCGCCATGCTCATGGCCAGATTCAGGGTGGTGAAGGTCTTCCCTTCACCGCTGGACGCGCTGGTGACCACGATGCGGTTGGCATGATCCGGGATATTCGTGCCTCGTCCCATCACATTGGCCAGCAACGGCCGCTTGATCCGGCGCAACTCGTCCCTCAGCCGTCCTACTCCGCCATCATTGGCGGGAAGATAGCCCATCCGCTCCAGCAACATGAGATCCACATGCCAGGGTTCTGACGCCTCGGTCCGAGGTTCTGCCACGCGATGCCGCTCCTGCAAACGCTCCACGTCTGGCGCAGGGGCATGAGGCACTGCGATCGAAGCCGCGTCGACTGGTGGCGACACTTGTGGCTCGGAACGCAGCGCCCTGAGTTTATCGGCGGCTTTCTCGACGCTGCTCATACGAAACCCATGATGAAGAAATGTTGCACAAGGCGGGTGAGCGGGTCGTCAAAGACAACCACCAGCACCAACACCGCAGCGAGCAAACCACCACCGGCACAGAAACCGATGACCTCACGACGCCGAGCGGCCTGCCGCGCCCGCGAAACCACCAGACTGATCGAGCCCAGCACCGGATAGCCACTGATCTGCTTCAACCCCCGCAGGCTGACGAACACGGGCTTGATCTTGTGCAGGAAATACGCGAACCCGCCTCCGACAGCCAAGGACAGCACGAAAACAAGCATGAGCAGCAGGCCGCGCTTGGGACTCACCGGACGCAATGGCGCATCCGGGGGATTGACCACCTTGAACTTGAGGTTCATGCCGCTTTGCGTCGCATCCTGCGAAAGCTGTGCCGTATTGAGCCTGGCCAGCAGCTGGTCGTACTGCTTCTTGATGGTCTGGTAATTGCGCGTGAGCTTCTGCATCGTTGCCTGAACACCGGTGATCCGGTCAGCCTGGCTTTTCAGATCGGCAATCCGCTTCTTCTGCAGAGTGATTTTCATCGCCAGCGTCTGGATCTGCAGTCGTGTGGCATAGAGGGACTTCTGCATGTCCTGGTAGACCGGATTATCGGAGACGACACCCATCGAGGAAGCCCCCGAGGCGCTCTGACGTAGTGCTGCGCGACGCTTCTTCAGCTCCGCGATCATGCGCCGCGTGGAGATCACGTCCGGATACTGCTCGGTGTAGCTCAGAAGGAGCTTGCTGAGCTGTTGCTGATAGGCGGCGATTTGCTGGTCAATCTGCTGGGTGCGCGGGTCGACACCAGCGGACGTCGGGCCGCTTTCCATGGCCTTCATCTGCTGTTGGGCCGTGTCGCGGCTGGCAACGGCCGTTTCGTATTGATCCTGCAGGCTCTGCAGTTGGGTCTCGGCCGTCTGCAGCCGCGAGAAATAATCGCTGCCGCCCTGGCTGGGGATATAGCCGACATTTGCCGCCTGGAACGCCGCAAGCTTGCTCTCAGCATCGTTGAGCTTGTGGTTGTAATCGGCGACCTGCTGCCGCAGGAAGTTTTGTGCCGTATCCGTGGCAGCCGTATTCGCTCCCAGCGTATCGTTCATCAATATCTGCAGGAACGCCTGGACCACCTTTTCCGCCATTTTGCGGTCTGGATCGGTATAGCTGATGTTGTAGAGATACTTGGTGCCGGCCTCATTGACCTGTACTGCGTCACCGAGGCTGCTCAGCAACTGCTCTCTGGCTTCGGGTGTCGTGGCACGCGATGAAAGGCCTGTGTTGTCCGCCACAGCCTGGATGTTGGGACGCGTCAGCAGCGTATGGGTAATGATTTTCAACCGCTCTTGCACATTGGGCTGAACAGCAACGCCTCTGAGCAATGGATTCGTCAACGCCTCGGTATCTGCGTAGACCTGGGCATTGGCCCGATACTTGTTGGGCAGGCTGAATACAAGCGCCGCTCCCAGAATCATCAGACACCATGCGACGATCAGAGCATGCCAGCGATAGCGCCAGGCGGCACGAAACTCCAGCAACACGTTCTGCAGGATTTCATGCAAATCGAAGTGTTGATTCTGCATCGCCATTTACCGATGTCGCCAAGATTGTCGTTTATCCACCACCATGACGTCAGAACAGCGACTCGGGGATGATCAGGATATCCCCCGGGCGCATGACGACGTTGTTCTTGATTGAGCCGTTCATCAGGTCGCCAAGGCGGACCGGGATGGTCTGCTCCCGGCCGTCAGGTAGCTTGCGGATGATCTTGGCGTTGTTGCCGGCCGCAAATTTGGTCAGTCCGCCGACGTCGATCATCACGTCCAGCAAGGTCATCCCGCTGCGGTAGGGAACAGCCTTGGGCGTTGTCGCCTGACCGACCACACGCACCTGCTGGCTGTAGGCACCCACGAACTTCTTCACGATCACGGTGACCATGGGCGACCGGATGTAACGGCCCAGATCCTTCTCGAGATTACCCGCCAACTGGTCCGGCGTCTTGCCCGCGGCCATGATGGACTGGACCAAAGGTATTGAAATGCGCCCATCCGGCCGTACAGGAACCGTCGTGGTGAGGTTCGGGTTATCGCGGACGAAGATGTCCAGCGAATCACCCGGACCAATAATGTAACGCTCGGTGTGCGGCTGTGCTGCGACCGAATCCTGAACGACCGGCGTGCTGCTGCAAGCACTCAGCAACCACAAACTGCTCATCACGATCAACAGAAATACGAAATTTCGCGTGGATAGTTTCACTGGCTTGATCTCCCTGGTTTCAGCGCGCACCGCGGCCGAAAAGCACCACTTCCACCGTCTGGATCAGGATCGCCAGATCGAAAACCAGATTGTGGTTCTTCACGTAGAACAGATCGAACTTGAGCTTTTCCTCGGCATCTTGGACAGACGAGCCATACGGATAGCGCAGCTGCGCCCAACCGGTCAGCCCCGGTTTCACGGAGTGCCGCAACGGGTAGTAGGGAATCTGGACATTGAAGTCCTTCACGAACTGCGGCCGCTCAGGCCGAGGCCCTATGATGCTCATATTGCCGCACAGCACATTCCAAAGCTGTGGCAGCTCGTCCAGGCGGGTCTTACGGATCAGATGGCCGATACGCGTCACACGCTTATCGTGCGTAGACGCCCATTGCGCGATCCCGTCCCGCTCGGCATCGACGCGCATGCTCCTGAACTTGATCAGTGTGAAGGACCGACCATTTGCGCCAACCCTCTCCTGCCGATACAGGATAGGCGCACCGGGCCCCGACTCCAGCCGTATGGCCAATGCAGTCAATAGAATGAATGGCCATGCCAACAACGCGACCAGGGTGGCTACCGTTACATCGAAGGCACGTTTGGACGCGCACCGTAGCGGCGAAACCTTGAAACCACCGGAGTAGACCAGCCACGAGAGATTGGTGAGGTCCATCTTGATCGAGCCCGCTTCGCGCTCGAAGAAATCCGAGATTTCGGTCACTTCGACACCCTGGAGCTTGCACTGCATCAGTGCATCCACCGGCAGGGTATCGCGACGTTCGTCAGGGCCGACAACGATCTCATCCACATCCTGTTGCGCCACCCAATCGGCAAGCGGTTCTTCGGGATGCAGTATCAGCATTTCCGGAACGTGGACAGTATCCGAGCCTATGGGTACGTACCCCAGAATCTTGAACCCTCGCTGGTCGGTCTTGCGGCGCATCTTGCGCGCGACTTGTGCAGCGCGCTCACCCGCACCGAATACGATGATGCGTCGCTTCAACACACTGGCATCGAGAAACCCAAGGAAAATGATTCGCCAGAAGGCGATGGCGAAAGCACCGATCACAAGCGTGATTCCGAGCACGCCGCGCCCGAGATAGACAACCGGGATGGCGTAATACAGCACAGCCAGGAAAACACCGCCGAGCATGAAACCGACGCAGAGGCGACTGAGCTGCCCCAACCATCCCGCGCGCATGTGCACCTGATAGAGGCCAAGCGCGGCCATACCCAGGCTCAGAACACATGCCGCCAGCACCGCACGCCAGAACTGGCCGCTGGTGAACTCGCCATTCATTGCGCCACGCCCCCAGAAGCGGAGGGTTTCGGCCGCATAAACGCTCCCGATGAGGAGCCCTGTGTCGACCAGCACCAGCAACAATTGCCAGCGCACGGCCTTGATCCTTAGTGCCCGGTACATGACAGCCCCCTGTTTGTACCTAACGGTGATCTGCCATCCCTGCCTGCTCTCACGCCTGGTATTCAGCGACTTTTGTCGCCTGCCTACGTAAGAGCACCCCCTCTACACGCAACCAACGGACATTTAGTGTGACACAGTTCTCATTTCAAAGACTGAACAAGAAAGCAAGAGCGGCAACTGAAGCCTTGGATAAGCCGGTGCAATGAGAAGGACACAAGACGCAAGAGCGAGTCGCATCGTGTCTGGCGAGCGATGAATCCGTCGCCACAAGCATCGCCAACGGGCCAGCAAAGACATATAAGATACTGAAATTAATATATTAATTAACACACCCTTTCGGTCATGCTTTCGAATAAGCACAACAACAAGGCCGCACACCTTCTCCCCGATCGCGGCCATTCGACTATCGAAAATTCAGACTCCTCCTAACCAAGTCAAGACTGCGTCGCCGGTAGGCTGTCAGCCTGCAGCAGGCGAACACCCCCGATATTTGGCTTGATACGTGGTTCACGTTATGCTAGGAAGATTTCCCCTACATTCCCTCATGAAGGGATGCAATAACAAAAGCAACAAAAAAAACAGGACTTTGCCTTCACTACATCAACGCCCTGGCATTTTGATCAAGCATCCCGACTACTTCAGGTTTCGTTACCGCCATGAGTCTGTCCCCCAACATGCATCCCGGATCTTCGCCGGGGGCCCGGTTACTTCGCTGCCACCCGCAGCAAGCACCGACAGGCCGGACCAGGGCGGCAATGGCGACCAACGACTGGTGTCGTCCCCGAATAGCCGGTTTCGCTGCTATCAGACAGTAAAGGGACAAGACCCATCTTCAATTGGCTCAAGCAAGCAGTTCCCACGCCGACATCAGGGAACATGGATCGGTAACGGAACCATGAACTCAACATATTCAATGACATCGACCAAGACCGTCGCCGGCGTCACAACGCGGTCAGTGAGCTCTGATCAACGTCGGGGCCTGCCCACATGCATGTGCGCGAGCAGCCTTGCGGAAGTCGAGTCCGCGTGGAGCCTGGTTTATCGACGCTACACGCAAACGGGATTGATCGCGGACAACCCGTACGGACTGCATGCCAGCCCCACCGCCGTTGGGCCGCATGCCTGCGTGATCTGGGGTCCGGACGGGGCGAATGTCGGCTACACCATGACGCTTTTCCGTGACAACCCTCTGGGACTGGCACTGGACAGTGTCTACCGCCCCTACCTGGATCAGCTGCGCGACCAAGGCCGTCAGCTTCTCGAAGTGGGCATGCTTGCAGACCGCCGCGAAGTTGCGGCCCGCGGAATGAAAGCCCTCTTCAACATGATGCGATGGGCCATTTACTTCGGTCTGCACACCGGGGTTACCGACATCATGATCGGCGTGCACCCGCGGCACGCCGCGTTCTACACGCGATGCTACGGTTTCGAGGAATTCGCACCACCGACCACCTATGCGCTGGTTCGCGACAATCCCGTCGTTCTATTGCGCCTGCGCCTGCATGAAGGATTGGCGAAGGACGTTTTGCCGCGAGGCCTTGCAGATGCACGTGACAATCCAGTTCCGCGCAGCGCATTCTCCAGCCGTTTCGGGTTCCTGCCCGAGCAGCTTTACGGTTCCAGGATCGCTGCTTTTCTGAAGGATCGTCACGGTATCGAGCAACGCATCGAGACAAACGGTCTTCTTTTGCCCAGCCTGATGCCCGTGCTGAAGAATCCGGACACCGTGAACGCAGAGAGCAGCAACGACGTGGCCATATTGGTCGAGGCGTAATCAGCCACCATCCCGAGTCCGAAACGGTGCGCAAGGACGCGCGCCACCGGCGCACGTTCTGCTCGACCATGTTCTCGCGATCCCGTATGGGCCACGTAGCAGAATTTCAGACAGCGTAATACTCGCGATACCAGTTCACGAACGCTGCCACACCCTCTTCCACTGAAACCCGTGGGCGGTAGCCCACATCCGCAACCAGATCGGAGACATCCGCTTCCGTGTCTGGCACATCCCCCGGCTGCAGCGGCAGCATCTGCATCTCGGCCTTTCGACCCAGACACTCCTCGAGCACCTCGATATAGCGCAACAGCTCGACCGGATGTTCGTTGCCGATGTTGTAGATCCGGTAGGGCGCAACGCCACTGCTGGCCGGGTCGGGCTCCCTGCCGCTCCACTGCGGATCCTTGACCGGCGGCCTGTCGAGACTGCGCAACACACCTTCGACAATGTCGTCGACATAGGTAAAGCTGCGTTTGTGCTTGCCGTGATTGAAGACCTTGATCGGCTCTCCGGCAAGGATCGCCCGGGTGAACAGGAACAAGGCCATGTCCGGACGCCCCCAGGGGCCGTACACCGTAAAGAAGCGCAAGCCCGTGCTCGGGATGCCGTAGAGGTGGGCATAGCAATGCGCCATCTGCTCATTGGCTTTCTTGGTCGCGGCGTAGAGCGTCAACGGGTGCTCGGTGGATTGATGCTCGGAAAATGGCATCGCCGTATCGGCACCGTAGACGGAACTGGTGGACGCGAAGACCAGATGTTCCACTGCGTGATGCCGGCAGCCCTCCAGCACATGAAGGAATCCCGTGACATTGCTGTCCACGTACGCGTGCGGGTTTTCGGCGGCATAGCGGACCCCGGCCTGCGCTGCCAGGTGGACAACACGCTGCGGCACGTGCTCCGCAAACAAGGCCTCCATGGCACGACGATCTTCCAAGTTCGCATGAACGTGCACGTACCGCGGATCATCGGCGAATCGTGCCAGGCGCGCTTTCTTCAGCTCGACGTCGTAGTAATCGTTGAGATTGTCGAGGCCGATCACTTCATCGCCGCGCTCAAGCAGCGCATGCACGACACCCGACCCGATGAAACCCGCGCTTCCGGTAACCAGAACTTTCATATCCGACTATTCCTGCTTCACAGACGGCCGTCGACCGCATCCCTGGGCAACACGTACTTGACGTCGTAGAGCACCGACACCGGCTTGCCCAGGCGCCGGATACCCTCACCACCCAGGTCGGCAAACTGGCGATGCCCCACGGCCAGGACAACTGCATCGTAGGTACTCTCGCCAGGCTCGGCGATCAGGTCCATGCCGTATTCATGCTTTGCCTCGGCCGTATCCACCCAGGGATCGTGGACATCGACCTGGATGCCATAGGACTTCAGCGCCTGCACGATATCAACGACACGCGTATTGCGCAGGTCCGGGCAGTTCTCCTTGAAAGTCAGCCCCATCATCAGTACACGCGCATGGACAGGATTGATGCCCTTGCACACCATCAGCCGGATGACTTCACTGGCGATGTAGGGCCCCATGTTGTCGTTGGTCCGACGACCGGCAAGGATCACGTCCGGATGATGACCCACCTGCTGAGCCTTGTAGGTCAGATAGTACGGGTCGACACTGATGCAGTGGCCGCCGACCAGACCAGGACGGAACGGCAGGAAGTTCCATTTGGTGCCAGCGGCTTCCAAAACCTCCAGCGTGTCGACACCGAGCTTGTTGAACAGGATGGCCAGATCGTTGATCAGGGCGATGTTCAGGTCGCGCTGCGTGTTTTCAATGACCTTGGCCGCCTCCGCCACTTTCAACGAGCTTGCAGGATGGGTGCCGGCGGTGATGATCGATCCGTACAGGCGATCGACGAAAGCCGCCGCCTCGGGCGTGGATCCGGAGGTGACCTTGAGAATGTTGGTGACCCGGTGCTGCTTGTCGCCGGGATTGATCCGCTCGGGACTGTAGCCAACATAGAAATCCTGGTTGAACACCAGCCCCGAGCCACGTTCCAGGATGGGCACGCAGACTTCTTCCGTGCACCCCGGGTAAACCGTCGACTCGAAGACCACGACATCACCCGGACTCAACACTTTGCCGATCATCTCCGCGGCACCGACCAAGGGAGAAAGGTCCGGACGCTTGGCCCGATCGATCGGTGTCGGGACTGTCACGATGTAGACATTGCAGTCGGCAATGTCCTCAAGGCGTGCGGTAAACCCCAAGCTCCCCGATGAAGCCAGTTCCTCGCTGGAAACCTCGAGCGTGTCGTCGTGGCCATCCTTGAGTCGTGCGATTCGCTGGGCGTTGATGTCGTATCCCATGGTGGGATAGCGCTTGCCATATTCCACCGCCAACGGCAAACCGACATAGCCAAGCCCGACGATGGCGATCTTGCTGCTTTCCACATTCCGCATACAGACATCCTGGTTGGGTCGATACGTGGATGGAACGGGATGCGCGGCAACGATCCGGCAGTCAAGGAGACGCTTGGCACCGCAAATCCATGCACATCCTTCTTAGCCTGACGTGGTCGGCCTGGAGTGGTCGACGCAGTCCGCCCTCGGGTTCCCCCTTCGCCACCAGGCGCCAGGCCGGGGCTCGTGGATTCTCACACAATCGTCGGTTTCATGACACGACCGTTCCATGGCGCCTCGACGTAATCGGAATGCGAAAGCATGAATTCACTCGTCCTGGCCGCTGATCATCATCGGTTCGTGATCGGCACCAGCACCACTGACAACGGGACATAGCGCAAGACGGTCGCGCTGGAGCGATCAGGCGTAGCCATCGGGGTACGCGGACTGCCAGCGCCAGGTGTCTTCGCACATGCGCTCGATGTCGTATTCGGCGCGCCAGCCGAGTACCTCTTGCGCCAGCGACGGGTCCGCCCAGAGCTCCGCAATATCCCCCGGCCGGCGACCGACAAATTCAAATGGAACGTTCCGGCCGGACGCCATCTCGAAGGCGCGGACCAGCTCCAGCACCGAGGTACCTTTGCCCGTGCCGATATTGAGCATGGTTGCTCCCGCCTGCCTTGGCAGACCGCGCAATGCCGCCACATGCGCATGGGCAAGATCCATCACGTGGATGAAGTCCCGGATACCGGTGCCGTCAGGTGTCGGCCAATCGTTGCCAAAGATTCTGAGCTTGTCCCGTCGCCCCACCGCCACCTGGGCGATGTACGGCATCAGGTTGTTCGGTATGCCCTTGGGGTCTTCGCCCATCTGGCCACTGGGATGCGCACCGACCGGGTTGAAATAGCGCAGGATCATGGCGGCGAAACCTGCATCCGCAGCGCACACGTCGGCGATCAGTTGCTCCATGACCAGCTTCGTGCGGCCGTAGGGATTGGTCACCGACAACGGGGAATCCTCGGTGGCGGGAATCGTCTCGGCCCCGCCGTAAACCGTCGCCGATGAACTGAACACGAGGCGATGTACCGCCTTGGCCTGCATCGCCTGGAGTAGCGTAATCGTGCCGGTGATGTTGTTGTCGAAATACTCCAGCGGGCAGGAGAGGCTCTCGCCGACCGCTTTCAGCGCCGCGAAGTGCACCACTGCCTCGATGGCATGGCGTTCCAAGACGTCCAGAAGCGCCTCGCGGTCACGCATGTCGCCTTCGATGACCGGTATACGACGCCCAACGATGGACTCGACCCGTCGCACTGCCTCAGGAGAGCTGTTGCAGAAATTATCGAACACAATCGGCTCGAAATCGTGCTCGCACAGAGCCACGCAAGTATGTGACCCGATATAGCCGGCGCCACCTGTCACCAGAACTCGCATGAACAAACTCCCTTTCCGATGGAAATGACTGCAGATCAGGTATGGCCGTACACGGCAGCCCGGTCGATCAAGGTCGAATCAGACTGGCTGGGCACTCATCAACCACACCGGACATCCGGCACTGAAGCATGTCCAGCGTAAGCATCGGCTGCGCTGCATCATCGCATGCGCCCATCAGTACAGTCTTCCATCCTGTCGAGTCGGGCTGCCAGTAGAACCGACTCCTGGGACTGGCTGTCGCCCTCCTCCGAAGATTGCGTGAATCCGACCAGCAGAGAATGTGTTGGTCTTAGCAACCGATCTTCGGTAGCTTGAGCCCCGTCAGGCTCAACACACGGGTAATCGCCGACCATGGACCTGGAAGCCAGAGCAAGCATTCTTCGAGCCGGTATTGCCGCACCATCGGCTGACAATTCCCAGCCATGGCGATTTGCATGGTCCGGCGATGATCTGGACATTCACATCGATGCAGACCGCAGCGGAAGCGTATCCGACACACGTCATGTATTGAGCGACCTGGCCGCTGGCGCGTGCATGGAAAACATGATCATCCATGCCCGATCACTCGGATTCGACGCAGACGTGGCGACCTTTCCGCACCAGGACGACCCACAATGGGTTGCCCACATCCATTGGCACCCGGCTCTCGTGCCAGCTCGGTCCGAGCCATTGGCCACCGCCATCGAGCAACGTCACACCGACCGGAGATTCCCGTGGCGGGGTCCGATCGATGCGAACACACGAGAACGCCTTGCAGCACAGGCCCGGCAAATTCCGGGGCAACGACTCTACTGGCCGACTTCACCATACGAGCGAAAACTCGCATTACGGATCATCCGGACAGCTGAAACGCTGCGTTTCAAAAGTCCGAAGCTGCACGCCGAACTGTTCTCGAGTGTCCGCTTCTCGACAGGCTGGCGTAACACCTGCGAAGAAGGCCTGGCCCCTGCAACGCTGGCGGTGGAGCCGCCAATGCGACCGATATTCCAGGCACTACGCCACCCCGCCGTAATGCGCGCGTTCAATCATCTGGGCACCGCCACCCTGCTCGGTTGGCGTTCGGCCTACCTGCCCATCAGGTTGTCGCCAGGCCTGTGCGTGTGTGTGATGCCATCCGATGAGCGGCAGGATGTGCTGGCATGCGGCCGCGCCCTGCAACGCGTCTGGCTCGAAGCCACTGTGGCCGGCTTGTCAGTTCAGCCGTACGCCGCACCCGGCGTACTCAGCTTGGGATTCGTTCCGGTCGAACCAGCCTTTCTTCAGACATGCTCGCAACTGCGAGTCGACCTGGACAAGCTCTGCGGCCCCGGACATGGACTCGTATTCCTGCGACTGGGCTATGCGCGCTCGGCCCCGCAGCACCGGAGCGGTCGACGGGCGCCCGCAAGTTTCGACACTGCGCCGTAGCATCAAGGCCACATGCAGGGCTGGCTCGGGCGCCCTTGTCGCCGGCAAGACATGGCAAGACGCGTGCGGCCATCGATGAGTGTCGAGGCTCCTTACACCGACGGAATCCCTGTGTTGCCTGTCATGCGCCTCGGCGATGACTTGGTGCGACGTGCGCGGGCGACACTGCGCAACCTCTCGCTTGCTTGATGCCACAGCCCTCGAGGACGCATCCAGGGTTACAAGTCTCCGGCAGCCTATTTCCGATCAGCGCATGCACATGAGCTCAGCAGCGTGCGATGGACAAGTGTCGATATTTCTTACAAAAGAGCACATTCGCGCGAGCAAAAAATGGAAATCTTTTCTTTAATATCAATTGGTTGAAATGATGGCACGCCGTGTGCTTTAACCATGGCGAGCGAAGTGTGGGCATTTCACTTCCCTGTCTTCGCGCCAACATCGATTCACTCCCAACTCTTGCGGGGAAGAACATGTTCAAGAAATACAAAGGATGGCTCACCGCGTGTGCGCTGGCACTTTTCGCTTGGAGCGGATCGTCCTTCGCAAGCCCGGTTACTGTGGATGGGGTTACCTGGAACACGAGCAATCCGCTCGACCTGACCATCCAGTCGATTAACCTTCGTGAATCGTCGGTCTCAAAAGTCGGCGATACCCTCACCGGCTATGGTCAGATCGGTTCGATCAATGGCAACAACAACTTCTGCAGCAACTGCGATCTGACCTTTACGTTCTCATACACGGTACACAGCATCAGCGGTAACGCGATCGTCTTCGATGGAGGCAGCTTCCAGTTCTACGTGTCCTCACCGGGCGGCTACAACGTGCTGGATCCGAGCACCGCCATGAATGGTACCGAGTGGCTCACCCTCTCCGGCCACAGCTTCTACAATCCTTCGTTTGGAAGCACCGGCGATCTGTTCGCCACGGTCACCGGCACGGTAGCTGACCCGCTGAGTGGCTCCAACGGCTACGGCCTGCTGGACGCGTCGGGCGGCGCCGCATCGCCCTACCTCAACACCAACAGCATTTCGGATGGCCACGGCGGATTTGCAGACTTCAGCTTGAACTCGTCGTTCCAGTACTTCCCGGCCGGCGGCTGTACGTCAGTGTCGACCGACCCGAACAGCCTCTGCTACTACCCGATCGAAGGCAATGGTTCGCTGGTAGGCAAAAGCAGTGTGCCGGAGCCGGCCGGTGCCGGCATGCTGGGGCTCGGCCTGGGCTTTCTGGCATTCGCCATGCGCCGTCGCAGGAAAGAATCCAGCACGCAGGCTTAATACCACTCTCGCCTCGGGGACGAGCTGTGACGAGTAAATGGCGCCGCTTCCCGGAGCGGCGCCGTTTCTTTGGTGCTTTGCGCCGCAGATTAAAGTTATAGGCCCGCCCCCATGTCTGACGCACCGTCCAGCCATGATCCATTCGACTATGCAACTGCATTCAGCCGAACCATCGGTTGGATTACGCGTGGCGAACAGGCCACCCTTCGCGGCAAGCGTGTCGCCATCGCCGGGCTGGGGGGTGTCGGTGGCAGCCACCTGCTGACGCTGACGCGACTCGGGATCGGGGCGTTCAACCTGGCCGACCTCGATCGGTTTGGCATGGAAAACATGAATCGCCAGGCTGGTGCGTTCCAGTCAACGATCGGCCAACCCAAGGTCGACGTTGTTGCCCGGATGGCCAGGGACATCAACCCCGAACTGGATATCAATGTATTTCCAAACGGCGTGACCTTCGAGAACATGGAACAGTTCCTGTCGGGAGTCGACCTGTATATCGACGGGCTGGATTTTTTCGTCCTCGATATCCGCGCCAAGGTATTTGCCATGTGCGCCGAGCGGGGCATTCCTGCCATTACCGCCGCGCCGCTGGGCATGGGCGCCGCCGTGCTGGCCTTCCTGCCCTGGCGAATGACATTCGAGCAGTATTTTGGAATGGACGGCCGCTCGACCGATGAGCAGCAACTGCGCTTCATGGTGGGCCTGGCGCCCGCCGTACTGCATCAGCCCTATCTGGTCGATCCGTCCGCCGTGGACCTGGCCAATCACAAGGGACCTTCAACCCCCATGGCCTGCGAAATCTGTGCAGGTATCGCCGGAGTCCAGGCATTGAAGATCCTGCTTGGCAGAGGCAAGGTCATCGCGGCGCCACACGGCCTCCACTTTGACGCCTACCGCAACAAGCTGGCTCGCACCTGGCGCCCGGGGGGCAATAACAACCCGCTTCAACGGCTGATCCTGTCCGTGGCACGCCGCCGGTTCATGCGCCGATAACGGCACAATCGCAGGGAAAAATCCCGACAAACGTCAGCTCAATGCCTTGTCGGTGGGACTCGGCATCCGTGTCGGATTGTCGCGGTCATATTGTCGCGTTCGATTACTCTCATTCTCCGATTGCCATCGGATTGGAAATAGGCTTCACGGTGCAACGAATGAGATGGCCTTGCCATCACCATCGCAATCATTCGTATCCATCGGGTTCGATGGCATATACCCGATGACACGGCCATCGTGAGCTATCAATTAACAGCTGCACGCCTTCAGGACACGCCCAATGATGCCACTGGTACACTCGGTACCTCAGGGAACCGGGAATATCCATCATGCAGCAGCTCAAGATCGATTTGATCGCAGCCGCACGACCGAACTTCATGAAAATCGCGCCACTGTTCCACGAATTGAATAAACAACCGTGGTGCAAGCTGCGACTGGTCCATACCGGCCAGCATTACGACAAGAACATGTCCGATGCCTTTTTTCATGACCTCGGCCTGCCCAAACCTGACCTGCATCTGGGCGTAGGCAGCGGCAGTCATGCCGAACAGACGGCCAACGTCATGCTTGCCTACGAGGCCGCATGCGTCGCCGACCGGCCCGACCTGATCGTGGTGGTGGGCGATGTCAACTCGACTGTGGCCTGCAGTCTCGTCGGCTCGAAGCTGCATATCACGGTGGCGCACCTGGAAGCCGGTCTGCGCAGCCGCGACCGCTGCATGCCTGAGGAGATCAACCGGCTGGTGACGGATGCGATCGCCGATATCCTGTGGACCCCCTCGCCGGACGGCGACGAAAACCTCGCTGCCGAAGGGGTGCCCGCGGAGAAGATCACACGTGTCGGCAACATCATGATCGACTCCTATGAGCTGATGCGCGACCGCATCGAGGCGCGCTCAACCCGACAGGAACTCGGGTTGGCAGACACCGAATACGGCGTGGTGACGCTACATCGCCCGTCCAATGTCGACGAGCCCGCGAAACTGACGGAACTGGTCGCCCAATTGAAGAGCATCGCAACGCGAGTGCCTTTGGTATTCCCGGTTCATCCGCGCACCCGCAAGAATCTCGAAACCTTCCACCTGTGGACCGAACTGGTCGACGCACCGGGGCTGCAGGTCATCGAGCCACTGGGCTACGTGGATTTCATGAACCTCGTCTGCGGAGCACGCCTGATCATCACGGATTCGGGCGGCGTCCAGGAAGAGACCACTTATCTGGGCATCCCCTGCCTGACCCTGCGCACCACCACCGAACGCCCCATCACGGTCACCGAGGGCACCAACCGGCTGGTAGGTACCGCCGAACTCGGCGAAACGGTTGACTGCATCCTCGCGGGTCAATGGGCACGCGGGCGCAAGCCCGACCTCTGGGATGGGCACGCCGCTGCGCGAGTGGCCGCCGACATTCGTCAACGCCTGCTACCGCCTTTGCACGACGAAACCGGATGTGCGGCGCAACCCCGGCAACAGGCCATGGGCAACGCCTGAAAAAGGGGATGGCATGTAACCAGGCACCTGGCATCGTTCAGATATGCACACCATCATCATCGCCAGCTACCTGATTGCTGCGGCTGCGTTTCTGGTCGGCACAGCACTGCTTGGTGTCGCATGGCGTGGTCAGCGCACGGGTGCATTGTTGCTGCTGGCGACATCGGGCATGGTCTTATGGGGCGCGTTCCTGGCCTGGACCTCCTATCGACACGCGGTAGCTGTGAACTGGCTGCTATTGGCCGAGGTGCTCCGCTACGGCGCCTGGCTCATGTTCGTCAGTGCCTTGTTCAGTGCATGGCCGGTGTCCGGGCTACTGCGAGGGCTGCGTATCGTCGCCCATACGCTCTGGATTCTGTTGGCGATTTATTGCATCTGGCCTGCCACCGGGTTGCTGGGAACATCACTGTCTTTCAGCGTCAACGTACCGATCGTCGGCGTCCTGGTGCTGGCGCTCACCGGGGTGATGTTCCTCGAACAGATCTACCGCAACGTGGCTCCGGAACAGCGCTGGGCTCTCAAGTTCCTCTTGATCGCACTCGGTGTGCTGTTCGCGTACGACATCTTTCTGTATTCGTTCGCGGTGCTGTACCGCCAATTCAACATCAGTGCCTGGGCAGCGCGCGGTTTCATCGATGCATCACTGGTACCACTTTTCCTGATCGCGGCAACGCGAAATCCCAGCTGGTCCCTGCCTGTCGGCGTATCGCGTCGCGTTGTCTTCTATTCGACCAGCCTGCTGGTCGTCGCGATCTACATCATCGCCACGGCGATCGGGGGCTATTACGTCCGCATCTATGGCGGTGACTGGGGACGGGTCGCAGAAATCACGCTGGTCTGTTTTGCGCTGCTGAGCGTCATACTGGTCGCAAGCTCCGGCCAGGCACGCTCGCGTCTGCGGGTGTTCCTGCACAAGAACTTTTTCAGCTTTCGTCACGACTACCGCGACCAGTGGCTGCGCCTGACCGCTACGTTGTCGGCCAAGGACATGGAACTTCCCATGCGCGCGGTACGCGGCATGGCACAGACCATGGACAGCCCGGCGGGCGCACTGTTCGGCCCAGGCGAGAGCGGCGATTTCGTGTTGAATGTGCAATGGAACATGCCTGCTCCGTCAGGAATCGCCATTCCGGCAGACGCGGCCTCGCTTGAGTTCATGTGCGAACGCCGCTGGATCTACGACCTGGACCAGCCACCGCCCCTGGGCGATGAACGACTGCGCGCCCCAGCCGAATTGACCGGCCTGCCGCATGCATGGCTCGTGGCACCGCTGGTCATGGAAGACCGGCTCGTCGGATTCGTGGTGCTCGCCCAGGCACGGGCACGACGAGCACTCGATTGGGAAGACATCGACCTGCTTCGGGCCGCCGGCACCCAGGTAGCCAGTGCACTGGCACAGGCCGCCGATGCGCGACAACTGGCCGAGGCTCGCCAGTTCGAGGGCTTCAACCGACTCACCGCTTTCCTGATGCACGACCTCAAGAACATCGCAGCCCAGCAATCCTTGCTGCTACAGAACGCCGAACGTCACAAACACAATCCAGCCTTCGTGGACGACATGCTCGCGACGGTAGCCAATGCGGTCGGTCGAATCTCGAGACTGCTGCAGCAACTACGTGGAGATGCGGCGCCCGTCGTCCCGACCCGGGTGCAGTTGGCGACGGCGCTGTCGCAAGCCATCGATGCGTGCCATGTGCACGCACCCACGCCGGACTATGTGGCACCCGAAGACGATGCCTGGATCAAGGCGGATCCCGACCAGCTCGCGACGATACTGGCGCACGTGATCCGCAATGCGCAGGACGCGGCGACGGCACACGGGCACGTGGCGGTCAGGGTCCAGCGCACTCCAGGACATGCGACAATCATGATCGAAGACGATGGCCCCGGAATGGACGAAGACTTCGTGCACAACCGACTGTTCCAGCCCTTTTTCACCACCAAGGCCAGCAGAGGCATGGGCATCGGCGCCTACCAGGCGCGCGAATACGTGCAATCACTGGGTGGGACCATACGCGTGAACAGTACACCGGGTCAGGGCACCGTGTTCTTCGTCCAGCTTCCGCTGACCGAGGCCGCGAGCGTCGGAACCCCGCCTGATGCACGAAGGACGACGTCATCATGAGTGATACACCGCGCTGCCTTTTGATCGTCGAGGACGACGTTGGTCTGCAGCGTCAGTTACGCTGGAGCTTCGAGGACTACGAAGTGGTCGTGGCCGGCAACCGTGCCGAGGCGCTGGACAGGTTGCGCCAGCACCAGCCCGCGGTAGTGCTGCAGGACCTTGGCCTGCCCCCGGATGCCAGTGGTACCGAAGAAGGATTCGCCACCATCACGGAGATCCTCCGCGAAGCGCCGCACACGAAGATCATCGTGGTCACCGGCAATGGTGATCGCGACAACGCGGTGAAGTCGATCGGAAACGGCGCCTACGACTTCTGCTCCAAACCACTGGACCTGGACGTGCTTCGGCTGATCGTGGGCCGCGCATTCCGGGTACATGAGCTGGAGGCCGAAAACCGCAGGCTGCGAAGCCAGTCCACCGCATCACTGGAAGGCATCGTGGGCAGCAGCGACGCCATCCTCGACGCCTGCCGACTGGTCGAGAAAGTCAGTCCGTCCAATGCCACCGTGCTGTTGCTCGGGGAAACGGGCACCGGCAAGGAGTTGTTCGCACGAGCCATCCACCGCCTCAGCCCGCGCAGGGACAAACCTTTCGTCGCCATCAATTGCGCCGCCATTCCGGAGAACCTTCTCGAAGCCGAACTGTTCGGCTACGAAAAAGGTGCGTATACGGGCGCGCACAAGCAGACCAAGGGCAAGATCGAGATGGCCGCCAACGGCACCCTGATGCTCGACGAAATCGGCGACATGGCGCTTCCGTTGCAGGGCAAGCTGTTGCGCTTCTTCGAGGAACGCGTGGTGGAGCGCATCGGCGGACGGCAATTGATTCCGGTGGACGTGCGTATCGTCTGTGCAACCCACCAGAACCTGCCCGAAATGATCCAGGACGGACGCTTCCGCGAAGACCTTTTCTATCGGGTCAGCGAGGTGACCATTGAACTTCCTCCGCTGCGTGAACGCTTCGGCGATGTCATCCCGTTGGCGCAGCACTTCCTGGATCAAGCCGCCAGTCGCCATGGTCGCCCGGTGCGGGGCTTCACGGCCAAGGCGCTGAAGATGATCGAAGCGCATCCCTGGCGGGGCAACGTGCGGCAACTGGAGAATGCGATCAACAGCGCGGTCATCATGTCCGATGGCAAGCAGATCGGGCCGGAAGCCCTGCGCATGGGATCCGTCGGCAACGAGGATGTGATGACTCTGCACGAGGTGCGTGCCGATGCCGAGAAGCGTGCCATCCAAAGGGCACTGACCAAGGCGCACGGCAATGTGTCGCAAGCGGCCACGCTGCTCGGCGTCAGTCGCCCCACGCTCTACGATCTTCTGGATAAATACGGCTTGAAGAAAGCCGAGTGACGTCGGGCGACACCGCGCGTGTTGCCGCATGAACCCGAGGGTAAGGATATGTGCTCGATCAGGCTGAAGATGTGCACGAAACTGCAAGTCCTGACGCTGCTGTGCATGGGACTGCTGCTCGGTGGCTGCGGTGCAGGCAGTGGGCGCGGCAGCGTAGCGACCGGTAACCGCTATCAGGACCAGGGTGAGTATCGCGCCGCGTACATCGAGGCCAAGAAGGTCCTTCAGCGCGACGACAAAAACGCTGCGGCATGGCTGCTGCTGGGTAAGGCATCACTGATGCTGGGAAATCCGAAGGATGCCCTCAGCGATCTGCAGAGTGCCCGTACGTACGGCGTACCGAAAGCCCAATGGGTCGTCCCCATGGGGCAACTGCTGCGTGCGACACGACAATACGACACCCTGCTGCAGGATGTGTCCGACACTGGAATCACAGACCCCACGACCAGCAGCCAGGTGAACGTGCTGCGCGGTGACGCTTATCTCGGCCTCGATCAATACGACCATGCCGCGCAATCGTTCCAGACTGCATTGAAGCAAGAACCGAGGATGCCCGGCGCACTGTCGGGCCTTGCCCGGGTATCGGCCGCCAAGGGCGATATGGCTTCGGCCGACCAGTACCTGCAACAGGCTCTGGCAGCGGCGCCCGAGGATCCTCGTGTCTGGCTGGCCAAGGGCGACCTCGCTGTCGGCCGAAAGGACCTTGCCACAGCAGAGACTGCCTTTCAGAAAGCACTGAGCTTCAAGCATCCGGGCTGGTCACCGGAGGAACACTTCTATGCCTTGACGCGACTGGCCGATACACAGGCACAGCTCAGCCAGTTTGATAAAACACTGAGTACCGTATCGACATTGGAAAAAGGCTGGCCGGGCCAACCCTACCCGCACTATCTGCATGCCTTGGTGCTGTACAACCAGGGGCATCTGGACCAGGCGACTTCGCAGCTTCAACAGGTGCTCAAGGTTCAGCCCGACAGCATCCAGGCGCAGCTGCTCTCGGGCGCAGTCAACTATGCACAGGGAAATTACGCCCAAGCCGAGATGTACCTGAGCAACGTCATGGGGATGGATCAGAAGAACGTCCAGGCCCGCAAGTTGCTGGCCCTCACGTTCTATCGCGAGGGCCGCTCGCATCAGGCGCTCGATACGCTGCGCACGGTTGCACCCGAGCAATGGTCCGACACGCAACTCCTGGCCCTGCTGCAAAAGGCCGCCACCACAGGCATCCGGGGCAACGAAACCCACGGACCTGCAGGAAACAGCAGCACAGCGGAAAACCCGCAGCTTGCCCAGGCCCGTGAGGACATCATCAGCGGGGACAGCGCCAAGGCAATCCGCCTGCTCAAGTCGATGCATACGAGCGATGCACCGACGGAGGCGAGCCGCATCTCGTTGCTGGTCATGGCCTACCTGAGCAGCAAACAGACCGAGCTGGCAGTCCAGACAGCCGCCGACTTTGCTGCCAGGCATCCGAAGGACAGTGCCGCCGACCTGTTATATGGCACCGCCCTGGTCGCAGCCGGCAAACGCACGGAGGCCCGTACCCAGTTCACCAACGCACACGACCTGGACTCGACGAACGTCACCGCCCTGCTGAGCCTGGGCAGCCTTGACGCACTGGAGGGCCATTACAAGGACGCAACCACGCGTTACGAATCGGCGTTGAAACTCAGCCCGGGCAATGCCGAAGCCCTGACGGCACTTGGGCGCATCGACATGCTCAACGGTGACAAATCCAGCGCCATCAAGCGCTTCAAGCAGGCCATCGCTGCCGCCCCAAAATCGCCCTCCGCATATCTCGGCCTGATGCTTCTCTACCGCAACAACGGTCAGCTTGACGAGGCCGGAAACACGGCCAAGCAGTTGGTAAAGGCCGCCCCGGACAACCCGGAGGCACTCAATGTTCTCGGTGCAACGGAACTCAGCGATGGCAACTACAACCAGGCACTCGGCCCGCTGAAGCAGGCGGTCAGTCTTGCGCCCAGTGTCGCCCTGTTCCGGACCAACCTTGCGCGCGCGCAGGTTCTCAACAAGGACACGAAGCAGGCCAAGGACAACCTGCTCGAGGTGCTCAAGACCAACCCCAGCCAGCTCACTGCCGTCTCCCTGCTCGCCTTCATCAAATCGCAGGACAACGATCTGCCCGGCGCAATAGCCCTGGCTCGAGGACTGCAGAAGCAGCCCGCCACCCAGGCCGCGGGTTTCGGCCTGGAGGGCGACCTGTACATGGCGCACAAGGCGTGGAGCAAAGCCGCCCAGGCCTACCAAGAGGGCCTGAAGGCACACTACAGCCGCGAATTCGTGCTCAAGAACTTTATCGCGCTCGAAAAGAGCGGCGCCAGGCATTCCGCAAGCGGATTGCGCGACTGGCTGAACAAGCATCCGGACGATGGCGCCGCCCGTCTATTGCTGGGGCAGCATTACCTTGGCCAAGGCCAGAACACGGAAGCTGCAGACCAGTACAAGAAGGTCCTTGAGAGCTTCCCGACCAACCTTGCAGCGCTGAACAACCTCGCCTGGATCTACGTCCAGCAACACAACCCCGAGGGCATGAAGCTGGCAGAAAAGGCCTACAAACTCGCGCCCCAGTCTCCCGGTGTGGCGGATACCTACGGCTGGGCCATGATCTCGGCGAACCAGCCTGCGCGCGCGCTGCCGATCCTCACGAAAGCCGCCGCGGCTGCCCCCAGAGTTGCGACCATCCAGTATCACCTGGCCGTGGCCCAGGTACGCACGGGCGACAAGGCAGCCGCACGCGCAACTCTTCAGTCGCTGCTGGCGACAAAGACCGATTTTCCGGAAAAGCCAGCTGCCGAACAGCTCTACCAGACAGTCGGCGGCGGAGGTGCTGCCAACTGACAGGGGCGATATCAGCCAGCCCGGCTGCACGGTGCCTGTGGATGATGAAAAGCGCCAACCATCCGCACCCATCAACCGGTTCGTCACGACCCATCGTGTGACGGACCGACGTGCCGGGCTCGCCGCCCGTCAGCTTCGCCCGAGAGGCTCACGCCTTGACGTTGACCACCTGGCCGACCTTCTGCCCGGACGAATTCACCGTCGCCGCAGGAGCAGATGCAGAACTCGATGCAGCTGCAGCCGCAGCCTTGCTGGCACCATCGTCACCATCCCCGTCATGTCCTGCGTTGATCTCGGGCGCCTTGCTCGGAACGCGAGCTGCAACGCTACTGCTGACAGAAGCAACCTGCATGGGAATTCTCCGGATAGTGACAAGAAAGCACGGTCGTGCGTAACAGTTATCGGCCGACACGCCGGATGCTTTAACCCTTGCCCGAGATAGCAGCCTAGTTGCGTTGCTGGACGCCATTGGAAAGTACAAGCCAAGCTAGGCACGCGGCGCGGCGGTAGTTCCCGCAAGATCTGACCCACAGTGCTTGCATTTCACAGCCGCAGCCTGTATGGGCTCGGCACAGAATGGGCAGTTTTTCACTCGAGAAACTAACGGTGGAACCGGGGGGAGCTGACGTTTCACGACCACCTGCGCTGGCGTCATAAATGCCCACACAAGTGCAATCACCCACCCCAATAGTGTCCAGCCCAACAGAAGATCCAGCACGCATATCGCTGTGGCGTTTGGGTGCTTTCGTGAAGTGGCGACAATCGCGGGTAGAAAATAAATCGCTGCCCCCGCAATAAACATCGCGAGAAGCGCAATTAAACCAATTCCGGCCATCTGATCCCCCATTACCAATTCCCGATAAAAACCGTCCGGGCTTGAACATGCATCGCCACCGACACATGCTTGGCGCCAAGATAGCAGCGCACCCCATGGCGCTGAGACGCGGCGGCCTCACGCTTCGATGGATACCGCCCATCGAGCACCACGCCACGATCGAGCAACGCCTCAAGGCCCGTGACATACTCGTCGCCTTGGGCTTCATCATCGAAGCTCCGATAGATCAGACGCGGCAGCAAGCCTGTGCATCGTGCAGTGTAATGCCACGACTGCCCGCGCCGTCGCTTCGTCGCCATGGAAAACTCGCATACACGGAAACCATGCAAGCTTACGCGAGTTTGCCACCTGAAAACGGGTGGCAAACGCCCGATTTTGCCCTTTTTTCGACGTATTCCAGAAACGAAAAAGGCGCCCGGAAGGCGCCTAAGTCGTTGATTGCAATGGAGGCCAAGGTCGGAATCGAACCGGCGTACGCGGATTTGCAGTCCGCTGCATGACCACTCTGCCACCTGGCCATTGCGCGCGGCGGTCGCCGGTCGACTAACCAACCGATGATCGCTGCCTCAAAAAACAAAACCCCGGATGCCCGAGGTTTTGCGGAAAACTGGAGCGGGAAACGAGACTCGAACTCGCGACCCCGACCTTGGCAAGGTCGTGCTCTACCAACTGAGCTATTCCCGCATCGGAGCTCGTAATCTTAGCAGAAGAATGCCGGATGGGAAGCCCCCGATGAAGGCTTTTTCGTCGACCCCGACGCAACGGCAACGCGGGTGCGTGCATACCGTGTCGCGACGCGGCGTTCGATGATCATGACCATCGGAAACGACGAAGCCCCGGCCATCGGCCAGGGCTTCGACATGAATCTGGAGCGGGAAACGAGACTCGAACTCGCGACCCCGACCTTGGCAAGGTCGTGCTCTACCAACTGAGCTATTCCCGCATCGGAGGCGCGCATTCTAATACGTGAAATCATATCGTCAAGCCCATGACGCCTTTTTACTTTGCGCCACCGTCGCGCCCTTCGCCCTGCAGGCTCGGCCAGGCCGCACGCAGATAGTAAAGACCGGACCAGATCGTCAGGATGCCCGCGATCACCAGCAGCCATTCGCCGATGTTGTAGAGGCTGAGCAGTTTGGCCTCCTTCTCGTGCTGCACGATCAGCACCACCAGGGCCACCATCTGCATCACGGTCTTCAGCTTGCCGATGAAGGCAACCTTCACCGTTGCCCGCATGCCGATCTCCGCCATCCACTCGCGCAGAGCCGAAACGCTGATTTCGCGTCCGACGATGATCGCCGCAGTCACGGCCATCAGGATGCTCGACCAGCCGCCACGATGCGCCTCCACCAGCAGGAAAAGTGTGACCGCGACCATCAGCTTGTCGGCCACCGGATCGAGGAAGGCACCGAATGCGGACGTCATCTTGAGCCGGCGGGCCAGATAACCGTCGAGCCAGTCGGTCACCGCCGCCAGGATGAACACGATCGCCGCCGTGATGTTGTGTCCATGGAACGGCAGATAGAACACGACCACCATCACCGGCAGCAGGGCCACGCGGAACAAGGTCAGCCAGGTTGGAAGATTGATGCGCATGGTTCTCGTCCGAGTTACGCCGTCCAGTGTCGCACGGTTTGGTCATCGGCTGGCTGACCACTGTCCATCTCAACCGTGCAATGCAGCGTAAATCCGTTCGGCCAGGCCGCGATCGATGCCTTTCACCGTCATCAACTCCTCGACGCCGGCGGCCTCCACCCCGGCCAGGCCGCCGAAGGTGCGCAGCAGCGCCGTGCGACGACGTGCACCGACGCCAGGGACGTCCTCCAGCACACTGCGTTCGCGTGCCTTCTCGCGTCGCTTGCGATGACCGCTGATCGCGAAGCGGTGCGACTCGTCGCGCACAGCGGCCACCAGATGCAGCGCCGGCGAAGCGGACCCGGGATGGAGCTCGCGTCCAGGATGTCCCGGTGGCCGGTCGGCCAGGATAAGGGTCTCCTCGCCTGCGCGCCGGGCCGGCCCCTTGGCCACGCCCACGACATGGATGCCGGTGACCTCCAGTTCATCCAGAACATCGAGCGCCTGCGCCACCTGCCCGTCGCCGCCGTCGATCAGCAGCACGTCGGGCTTTGCACCCTCGCCTTCGGCCACCTTGCGGAAACGCCGGGTCAGCGCCTGATGCATCGCCGCGTAATCGTCACCCGGAGTAATGCCGCTGATGTTGAAACGCCGGTAGTGCGACTTCTCGGGCCCTTCGGGACCAAACACGACACAGGAAGCCACGGTCAACTCGCCGCGGGTGTGGCTTATGTCGAAACATTCGAGACGACGCGGCGACTCGGGCAAGTCCAGCAGCTTCTGCAGGTCCTCGAAACGGGTACCCAGGGTCTGCCGACTGGCCAGGCGCTGGGTCAGCGAAGCCTGCGCGTTGCGCTCGGCCATCTGCAGGAAACGTGCGCGCTCGCCGCGGACTCGGTGCTTGAGCTCGACCCCATGACCGCTCTGCTGGGCCAGCATCTCGGCCAGCATGCCCTCCTCCGCCAGCGCTTCGCCCAGCACCAGTTCACGCGGCACCGGCCGATCCAGGTAGTACTGCGCCACGAACTGGGCCAGTACATCAGCCGGCTCCGCATCGAGTGGCAGGCGGGGAAAGAAATCGCGTGTTCCCAGGCTGATCCCGTCACGGAAAAACAGCACGCTCACGCAGGCCATTCCCGACTCGATACGGCAGGCAATCACATCCATGTCGGCGCTGGCACCCTGGACGTGATGCTGTGCCTGCAGCTTGCGCAATGCCGCCACCTGATCGCGAAGCGACGCCGCCCGCTCGAATTCGAGTCGGGCACTGGCCTGCTCCATCGCGGCCGCCAGCTCGTCGATCACCGCGCTGCTGCGGCCCTCCAGGAACATCTCGGCGTGGCGCACGTCGTCGCGGTAGTCCGGCACCGAGATCAATGCCACGCATGGCGCGGTACAACGGCCGATCTGATACTGCAGGCAAGGGCGCGAACGGTTGCGGAAATAGCTGTCCTCGCACTGGCGCACCTTGAACAGCTTCTGCATCAGGCCGAGACTTTCGCGCACCGCGAACGTGCTCGGATAGGGCCCGAAGAAACGCCCCGGCAGATTCCGCGCACCACGGTGGAAAGCCAGGCGCGGATAATCCTCGCCCCCGGACAGATAGATGTACGGGTAGCTTTTGTCGTCGCGCAACAGGATGTTGTAGCGCGGCTTGAGCGACTTGATCAGCTGCGATTCCAGCAGCAGCGCCTCGCCTTCGGTGCGCGTCACCGTGATTTCGGCGCGCGCTATCTGCGCCACCATCGCGGCGATGCGTGGCTGCATGTTGGGCTTGAGAAAGTAACTGCTGACGCGCTTCTTCAGGTTGCCTGCCTTGCCGACATACAACAACTCGCCTTCCGCATCGAAATAGCGGTAGACGCCGGGTGAAGTGGTCAGCGTGCGGACAAAGGCCTTGCCGTCGAAGGCCGGCGACGATGTGGGCTGCATGCGCGGATTCTAGCCGGTTCATGGCTCGCGAGCCGTATCATGGCCCGTCGATAACGGCTTGCGGAGATGAATGCATGGGTTGCCTGCCAATACCGGTGTTGTTCGTGCTGGGCGTGCTGATCGGCTCCGCACTGGACGGCGACAACGGCGCGCTGTGGGGCGCTGGTATCGGACTGCTGCTGGGCCTGGCCCTGGGCGGCACCTTCATCGCGTTGCTGCGCAGGCGCCGCTGACCTCGCTCGTTCAACGACCCTCGCGCAGCCAGCGCTCCGCGCGCTGCAGGTCAGACTCGGTATCGATGCCGGCAGGAAACGGCTCTGGCGTCAGCCTTACCGCGATGGGGTAGCCGTGCTCGAGCACACGCAACTGTTCAAGCGACTCGGCTTGTTCCAGCGCGGTACGCGACAGTTGCGCATACTGGGCGAGAAAACCCGCGCGATAGGCATAGACGCCAATGTGGCGCAGAAATGGCATACCGGCCGGAAGCACGTCGCGGTTCGACGCAAAGGCATCACGCGCCCACGGCAGCGGCGCACGACTGAAATACAGCGCACGTCCGCGGGCATCACGTACCAGCTTCACTGCATTAGGGTCGAACAGTTCATGTGCGTCCGTGATCGGCGCTGCCAGGGTGGCCATCGGCGCATCGTCCGCGGCCAGTGCGCGTGCCACCTCTTGGATGCCCGCGGCGGGCGCGAACGGCTCGTCGCCCTGCAGGTTCACCACGATGGCGTCGTCGGCCCAGCCACACGATGCTGCACATTCGGCCAAACGATCGCTGCCGGAGGCATGGTCGGCTCGCGTCATTCGTACATCCACGCCCTGCCCCTGCAGCGCGTCGGCTACGCGGACGTCGTCCACCGCCACCACCACCTGCAAGGCGCCTGCCTGCAACGCGCGCTGCGCCACCCGGACCACCATCGGCACGCCGTCGATCTCGCGCAATGGCTTACCCGGCAGGCGCGTCGAACCGTAGCGCGCGGGAATGGCAACAATGAAGGGAGGAATGCTGGACATGGCGACCTCGTGGCAAGGTCGCCCAGCCTAGCGCATCGCACCGTTACCGGGGCGCCCCGCAAGCGGGACCCGCCCGGGGAGATCGGTCAGCCCGCTTCGTGCAGCGCGAACCCGCATCCGTTGGCCAGCGCCATGAAACCCGGGAACGAAGTCGCGACATGGCGACAGTCGTTGATCCGCACCGGGCCAGCAGCCACCAGGCCAGCCACCGCGAAACTCATGGCGATGCGATGGTCGGTCAGGCTTTCCACCGTACCGCCGTTCAATCGCCCACCCTCGATGACGGCGCCATCGGGTGTTTCATCAATACGGGCACCGAGTGCACGCAGGCCGGTGGCCATGGTCGCCAGGCGGTCGGATTCCTTGACCCGCAGCTCGGCCGCGCCGCGGATCACGCTGCGCCCCTCGGCCACCGCCGCAGCGACGAACAGCGCCGGGAATTCGTCGATCATGTCGGGCACCAGCGCCTCCGGGAGTTCGACGCCATGCAGTGGCGCGTAGCGCACCCGCAGATCACCCACCGGCTCGCCGCCGCTGCTGCGTTCGTTCTCGATGCGGATGTCGGCCCCCATCAATCGCAACGCTTCGAGCAGGCCGGTACGACGCGGGTTGAGCCCCACCGCCGGCAGACTCAGGTCGGACCCCGGCACGATGCTGGCGGCAACCAGGAAGAACGCCGCCGAGGAGAAATCGGCGGGCACCTCGACGTCGGTGGCCTTCAGTGTATGCCCACCCGACAAACGTGCCCGGCCCGGCTCGAATGCGATCGGCCAGCCGAAGGCGGCCAGCATGCGCTCGGTGTAGTCGCGGGTCGGATGCGGCTCGACCACCTCGGTCTCACCCTGCGCATACAGACCCGCCAGCAACAACGCGGATTTGACCTGGGCGCTGGCCACCGGAAGCTCGTAGCGGATGCCATGCAGGGGTTGGCCGCCGCGTACATGCAACGGCGGCAGGCCATCCTGCGTGTCGATCCTGGCACCCATCGAGGCCAGCGGATCGGTCACCCGGCGCATCGGCCGCTTCGAAAGCGAGGCATCGCCGATCAGGGTACTGTCGAAGGCTTGGCCGGCCAGCAGGCCAGCCAGCAGGCGCATGCCGGTGCCGGCATTGCCGCAGTCCAGCGCCTCGCTGCTGCCCCGCAGGCCATGCAGGCCCACCCCATGCACCACCCGCTCCCCCTCCGCCGGCGTCTCGATGCGCACGCCAAGCTGGGCCAGCACGGCTGCGGTGGCGCGGGTGTCCTCGCCCTCCAGGAAGCCATGAATGCGTGAGGTGCCGTCAGCCAGAGCCGACAGCATCAGCGAGCGATGCGATACCGACTTGTCGCCCGGTACCCGCACGCTGCCCTGCAGCGGCCCGGCCGGGCCGCTACGCCAATCCAGCCGCCCGCTCACGGCAGCGCCACAGGGTAGGAACCGAGTACGCGAAGCTGCGCCACGGATTGCTCGATTTCCTTCACGGCTGCCTGCAATGTCTCGTCCTGGATGTGACCGGATATATCGATGAAGAAAGCGTATTGCCACTTGCCCGAGTGCGCCGGACGCGACTCGATGCGATTGAGGCTGACGCAATGTTTGGCAAACGGACTGAGCACGTCATAGAGCGCGCCTGGTTTGTCGTTCACGGTGACCAGCAGCGATGTGCGGTCGTTGCCCGAAGGCGGGAACAGCGAGCGCCCGATGACCAGAAAACGGGTCGTATTGTCGGCACGGTCCTCGATGCCCGTGGCCAGGGTCTTCAGCCCGTAGACCTTGCCGGCCGTTTCGCCTGCGATGGCGCCCACGTCGTCGGCATGACGCGCCACCCGGGCGGCCTCGGCATTGCTGCTGACCGCCTCGCACGCCACATCGGGCAAATTCATGCGCAGCCAGGTCTTGCATTGCTGCAGCGACTGCGCGTGCGCATAGATACGCCGGATGTCCTCCAGCCGGCCGGCCATGGAGTGCAGGCACTGGTGCACCCGCAGTTCCACCTCTCCGCAAATGCGTGCATCCGAGGTAAGGAACATGTCCAGGGTCATCTGGATCATGCCCTGCCCCGAGTTCTCCACCGGCACGATGCCGAAGTCGGCGTGGCCGGCGGCCACTTCCTGGAACACCTCTTCGATGCTGCCCAGTGGCAGCCCATAGGCCGCGTGGCCGAAATGCTTGCGCACGGCCTGCTCGCTGAAGGTGCCCTCGGGACCGAGGTAGCCGATCTTCAGCGGATCTTCCTGCGCCAGGCAGGACGACATGATTTCGCGAAACAGCCGGACCATCTCGGTATCGGACAGCGGACCCTGGTTGCGGTCCACCACCATGCGCAGCACATGGGCCTCGCGCTCGGGGCGGTAATAGTCGATGGCCGACAGGCCCTCGCCCTTCACCTTGGCCACCTCGCGTGCCCAGTTGGCACGTTCGGAGATCAGCTCCTGGATCTGCCGGTCGATGCTGTCGATGCGCTGGCGCACATCGGACAACGAAGTCTTGGTTTCGCTCATATCGTTTATCTGGCGGTAAAGCCGTCCAAATAGTGAGTCGTCATGATGCCTGAGAGCAGGCCCGATGTCTCCCGTTTCAACCGTGTCTGGCTGCGAAGTCGCGCATGAAGCCGATCAGCGCATCGACCGCCTCGAGCGGAACCGCGTTGTACAGCGATGCACGCATGCCGCCCAGCGCCTTGTGACCTTTCAGCGCCAGCAGACCGGCCGCTTCGGATTCGCGCAGGAAGTCTGTGTCCAGCGTACTGTCGTGCAGCGTGAACGGCACATTCATGCGCGAGCGTGCGGCCACATCCACCGGGTTGCGGTAAAAGCCGCCCGAGCCGTCGATCGCCGCGTACAGGCGTTCCGCCTTGATGCGGTTGCGTTCGCCCATCGCCGCCAGCCCGCCCAGGTCCTTCAGCCACTGGAAGGTAAGTCCGGCCAGGTACCACCCCCAGGTATTGGGCGTGTTGAGCATGGAGTCGGCAGCCGCATGCTCGGCATAACGGAAAATCTTGGCCATCGGCCGGGATGCCCGCTGCAGCAGATCACGGCGGATGATCATCAGCACCAGCCCCGACGGCCCGATGTTCTTCTGCGCACCGGCGTAGATCAGGCCAAAGCGCGACACGTCCAGCGGGCCGGAAAGGATGCTGGAGGACATGTCGGCCACCAGCGGCGCATTTCCGACATCGGGAACGTCGTGATACTCCACGCCATGGATCGTCTCGTTCGGCGTGTAATGCACATAGGCCGCGTTCGGATCCAGGGTCCAGGTGGAACGCGGCGGCAGGCGCAGATAGTGATCGGACTGGCTGCTGGCGGCGACATTCACTCGCACGTAGGGTGCGGCTTCGCTGGCGGCCTTGGCGCCCCAGTGGCCATTGACCACATAGTCGGCACAGCCGCCCTCGCCGGCCAGGTTCATCGGGATCTGCGCGAAATGCTGGGTGGCGCCGCCCTGCAGGAACAGCACGGCATAATCGTCAGGAATCGCCAGCAGGCTGCGCAGGTCGGCCTCGACCCGCTCGGCCATAGCGATGAAGCGCTTGCCCCGGTGCGACTGTTCCATCACCGAAGCACCGCTACTTTCCCAGTCCAGCAGCTCGCGCTGCGCACGTTCGAGTACCGGCCGCGGCAAGGCTGCCGGACCCGCGCTGAAATTCCAGACCTGACTCACCGCTGAGCTTCCCGTGATTGCACTGGCCGCATTATGGCGTGCCGCAACGCTCGGCCGTCAATGGCGATTCGGCACATCCGGCAACGTCTGCTTCAGAAGCGCACGACCAGCAGCAATGCGATGATCAATGCGATCAGCGCCGCCGTGACGATCAGCCACCAGACTTCGCCCCGCGGGCCGGCCGCATCTTCCGGCAGGGCTTTCCGGGCAACCGGTTCGGCAAGCACGATCTCCGGTTCCGGCTGCATGCCGGGCGCATCGATGACAAAACGGTGCATGCCCAGGCCAAGCTGGTCGCCGGGCGCCAATGGCAGCGGACGCTTCAGCGAACACCCGTTGAGGTACAACGGATAGCGCGAGGACACCTGACTGCCGGTATCCAGCACCAGTTGCCCATCGTCACGCCAGCTGATGCGCATGGAACCGGTCTCGCCCTGCGGCAGCTCCAGCGGCACTGTCCCGTCGGGTCCGAGCTCGAGTCGTTCGCGCAACGGCCAGACACGGCCCGACAGCGGGCCGGCCACGGCACGCAATGCCACGGTGCAGCGCTGGCGCTGGGCGATTGCCGGCAATTTGCGTACGGCGGGATCCTCATCGGCGCACAGCTGCATGCGGCAGGTGCCAATGCTCAGGATGTCGCCGACACGGAGCAGTGCCCGCTCACGGACCGGGCGTGCGTTCACGTAGATGCGACCGGCCGGCGGCAGGACACGCAGCACGAGACCGCGAGAATCCTGCTCGATGCACAGGTGATGCGGGCTGGCCTGATCCGCAGCCAGTATCAGGTCGTTGTCCGGGGCGCTGCCGATGCGCAACCGCGCCTGCGTCCACGAAAAGCTCTCTCGGGCGGAATGGGTGAACTCGATGCGCATGGATGGGCCGCTTTCTGATCCCGGCACTCTAGCAGACGCCCGGCATCTTGCAGCCGGGTCTCCCGTATCATGTGGCCCCCGCCTTCAGGACTCCCACATGCCCAGCATCGACATCCGCCGCCCCCACACCCTTCCGCTGGCCGACGCGCGTGCGGTCGTAGAAAAAGTGGCCGAACGCATGCGCGAGAAATTCGGCATGCAAAGCCACTGGGAGGGCGACACCCTCGCGTTCTCCCGCCCTGGCGTGAAGGGAGGCATCAGCGTATCGCCCGACCAGGTCAGGGTAAGCGCTGAGCTGGGCCTGATGCTGGCGCCGCTGAAAGGCATGGTCGAGCAGGAAATCCAGCGCAAGCTGGACGAACACTTCCGCTGAAACGAGCGGACTGATGAATCTTTAACCATTCGTCGGGTCGTGGCATAATTGCCCGCTTACGCAGCCACGACGGCTGCCCGCAGCCCCTGGGAACACATGGCCAAAGACGACGTCATCGAAATGGAAGGCACGGTCCTCGAGACCTTGCCCAACACCATGTTCCGCGTGCAACTGGAAAACGGTCACGTGGTGATCGCCCATATTTCCGGCCGCATGCGCAAGCATTACATCCGCATCCTGACTGGCGACAAGGTCAAGATCGAGATGACGCCGTACGACCTGACCAAGGGCCGCATCACCTACCGCATGAAGTAATCGCGGGACTCGATTCAAGCAAAAGGGCCGCGCTGTGCGCGGCCCTTTTGCTTTGCCCGATGCAGGTGCCAGCTGGGCACTGCCAGCCGGCACCCTCTCGCTTACTCGACGACCGCCGGCACCTTTTCGGCGGCTTCGGTGACCACCTGCAGTTCGCCATCCTTTACGCCCAGCGCCACCTTGCCGCCGTCGGCAAGCTTGCCGAACAGCAGCTCGTCGGCCAGCGCGCGCTTCACCTTTTCCTGAATGACACGAGCCATCGGCCGCGCACCCATCTGCGGGTCGAAACCGTGCTCGGCCAGCCAGCGGCGCGCATCGGCGTCGACATCGAGAGCGACATGCTTCTCGGCCAGCTGGGCTTCCAGCTCGATCAGGAACTTGTCCACCACACGCAGGATGTGCTCGAAATCCAGCGCATTGAACTGGATGACCGCATCCAGCCGGTTGCGGAATTCCGGCGTAAACGTGCGACGGATCACTTCCATCGCATCGGTCACGTGGCTCTGGGCGACAAAGCCGATACTGCGCCGCGACGCATGCGCCGCACCGGCATTGGTGGTCATCACCAGCACCACGTTCTTGAAATTCGCCTCGCGGCCGTTGGTGTCCGTCAGCACACCATGGTCCATCACCTGCAGCAGGATGTTGAACACGTCCGGATGCGCCTTCTCGATCTCGTCGAGCAGCAGCACGGCGTGCGGATGCTTGGTCACCGCCTCGGTAAGCAGGCCACCCTGGTCGAAGCCGACGTAGCCGGGAGGCGCACCTACCAGGCGCGATACCGAGTGCGCTTCCATGTACTCGGACATGTCGAAGCGGATCATCTCGATACCGAGCTGCATCGCCAGCTGCTTGGTGACCTCGGTCTTGCCCACACCGGTGGGACCGGCCAGCAGGAAACTGCCGATCGGCTTGGACGGATCGGCCAGACCCGAACGGGCCATCTTGATCGACGCGGCAAGCGCCTCGATCGCCGCGTCCTGGCCAAACACCACCATCTTCAGGTTGCGCTCGAGATTCTTCAGGACATCGCGGTCGGAGGCCGAGACCTGCTTGGCCGGAATCCGCGCCATCTTCGCGACGATGTATTCCACCTCGGCCACGTCGACCGTGCCGGTGCGCTGGTCCTCCGGCAGCAGACGCTGGCGTGCGCCCGCCTCGTCGATCACGTCGATGGCCTTGTCCGGCAGCAGGCGATCCGGGATGTGCTTGACCGACAGATCGACCGCGGCCTTCAGCGCCTCGTTGGTATAGGTGACGTTGTGGTGTTCCTCGAAGCGGCTGCGCAGCCCCTTGAGTATCTCGATGCTTTCGGCCACGGAGGGCTCGACCACATCGATCTTCTGGAAGCGACGGGCCAGCGCGCGGTCCTTCTCGAAGATGCCGCGGAACTCCTGGAAGGTGGTGGAACCGATGCAGCGCAACTCGCCCGAGGCCAGCATCGGCTTGATCAGGTTCGAGGCATCCATGGTTCCGCCCGACGCCGAACCGGCACCGATGATGGTGTGGATCTCGTCGATGAAAAGGATCGACCCCGGCTGCTTCTTGAGCTGGCCGATCACCGCCTTCAGGCGCTTTTCGAAGTCGCCGCGGTACTTGGTCCCGGCCACCAGTGCGCCCAGGTCCAGCGCCCAGATCGTGGCATTCTCCAGCACTTCCGGCACTTCACCGTCCACGATGCGCTTGGCCAGACCTTCGGCCAGGGCCGTCTTGCCCACGCCGGCCTCGCCCACGTACAGCGGGTTGTTCTTGCGCCGGCGGCACAGCACCTGGATGGTGCGCTCGATCTCGTCCTGGCGACCGATCAGCGGGTCGATCCGGCCTTCCAGCGCCAACTCGTTGAGGTTGTTGGCGTATTCGCTGAGCGGGTTGCCCTTGCCTTCGCCGCCCTCTTCGCCTTCGCGTTCGGCGGCACCCGGTGCACCGACTGCCGGCTCGTCGCCGATCTTGGCGATGCCGTGGGAAATGTAGTTGACCACGTCCAGCCGGGTGATCTCCTGCTGGTGCAGGAAGTACACCGCATGCGAATCCTTTTCGCCGAAGATCGCCACCAGCACGTTGGCGCCGGTGACCTCCTTCCGCCCCGAGGACTGCACGTGGTAGACCGCCCGCTGCAGCACGCGCTGGAAACCCAACGTGGGCTGGGTGTCGCGCTCGTCGCCGTGGGGCAGCACCGGCACCGTCTCGGCAATGATCTTTTCCAGGTCGGCCGACAGGCGCGACAGATCGACACCGCAGGCCCGCAGGGCACTGAGCGCCGACTGATTTTCGGTGAGCGCCAGCAGCAGGTGCTCCACCGTCATGAATTCATGGCGTTGCTCACGGGCCTGCTTGTAGCAATGGCCGATGGTGACTTCGAGATCCTTGCTGAACATCCGGACCTTCTCCGCTTGGGTAGCTGTGCGGTACTGCCGCGATTGCTACGAAATGGGGGCGCTCAGAGCTTTTCCATAGTGCACAACAAAGGGTGCTGATGAGCGCGTGAATATTCGTTCACCTGGGTCACTTTGGTCTCCGCCACCTCGCGGGTGAAGACGCCGCACACACCCTTACCACGAGTATGCACATGAAGCATCACCTGCACCGCACGTTCCTGGTCAAGCCCGAAAAAACTGCGCAGTACTTCGACCACGAAGTCCATCGGGGTGAAATCATCGTTCAGCAGCACCACTTGGAACAACGGCGGCCGCATCACCTCGGGGCGCGAGGTTTCCACGGCCAGACCGTGACCGTTGCCATGCTCGTGTTCGGGTTCGTGCGCCATATCGTCTCTGGGGAAGGTTTCGATGCCGATTATACGCCGCGGCAACACCATTCCAGCCGAGGCACGCGCCCCTAGGTAATGGCACAATACACACTTTTCCAGTCCCGTCTGCTCCGCATCGTGCCATCCCCACCCCCCAACGAGCGCTGGCGCCCGCATGTCACCGTGGCGACGATCGTCACCGACGGCGCGCGTTATCTGATGGTGGAAGAAGAGGTGAACGGCCGCCTTGCCTACAACCAGCCTGCCGGTCACCTGGACGATGGCGAAAGCCTGGTCGCCGCCGCCGCCCGGGAAACACTGGAAGAAACCGGCTGGACCGTCGAGATAACGACCCTGGTGGGCGTGCATCAGTGGCGCAGCACCGAGCACGGCGAGGCTGTCATGCGTTTCAGTTTCGCGGCGCGCGCACTGAGCCACGAGCCGGCGCGCCCGCTCGACGACGGCATCCGGCAAGCGCTCTGGCTCACCCGGGACGAGATCGAGGCACTGGGCGACCGTCTGCGCAGCCCGCTGGTGCTGCTCAGCATCGATGCCTGGCTGGCCGGTTCGCGGCTGCCGCTGGACACGCTCCGATGGATCCCTGGCCCGGATACACCATGAAAGTGATGCTGGGCATTTCCGGCGGCGTCGACTCCTCGGTCGCCGCCCTGCTGTTGCAGCAGCGTGGCTACCAGGTCGAAGGCCTGTTCATGCAGAACTGGGAAGAGGACGACCGCTACGGCCCCTGTACTGCCGATGCCGATCGCAAGGATGCCCTGGCCGTATGCGGACAACTCGGCATCCCGTTCCATGCGCGCAACTTCGCTGCGGCCTACTGGGATGGCGTGTTCGCACATTTCCTCGACGAATACCGTGCAGGTCGCACGCCCAACCCGGACGTGCTCTGCAATCGCGAGATCAAGTTCAAGACCTTTCTCGACGAGGCCCGCTCGCTCGGCGCCGAAAAGATCGCCACCGGTCACTACGCCCGCGTCGACTGTCGTGATGGCATGTATCGTCTGCTGCGCGCGGTGGACGTCTCGAAGGACCAGACCTATTTCCTGCATGCACTGGGCCAGTCGCAGTTGGCGGCCACCCTGTTCCCGGTCGGCGAGATCGAGAAATCGCAGGTGCGCGGCATGGCGCGCGAGGCCGGTTTGCCGACGCATGCCAAGAAGGACTCCACCGGCATCTGCTTCATCGGCGAGCGGGACTTCCGCGGGTTTCTGAGCCAGTACATTCCGGCTCGCCCCGGCGAGATGCGCAGGCCGGACGGCGTCCTGGTCGGCGAGCATCAGGGCGCCATGTATTACACCCTGGGCCAACGCAACGGCCTGGGCATCGGCGGACGTCAGGATGCCAGCGGCGAGCCCTGGTACGTGGTAGGCAAGGATGTCGCCAGCAACGTGCTGTACGTGGCCCAGGGCAACGCGAATCACTGGCTGGACTCGCACCACCTGCGCAGCGAGACACCGACCTGGGTTGCCGGCAAGCCGCCGGCCGCATCATTCCGCTGCACGGCCAAGACCCGTTACCGCCAGGCCGACCAGGACTGCGAAGTCACGGTGCATGCCGATCGCCTGGAGATCCATTTCGACACGGCGCAACGCGCGGTGACGCCCGGGCAGTCGGTCGTGCTTTACGACGGCGAGACCTGTCTCGGCGGCGCCGTGATCGCTGCCACCGATGCGGCCTTCGGCGGCCTGCCACCTCCCTTGAAACACTCCCCCTTGAAACAAGAGCGAAACGACGGTGTTTGATGCCTTTGCCATGACCGAGGAGCGGGTACTCGCTCTCGCCGGCCTGTTCCAGGCCACCGCCCTGGCCCAGCAGCTGGCCAACGAGGGCCGCTGCGATGAACAGGCGCTGGAAGCCAGCTTGCAGAGTGTGTTCCGCATCGACGCACCATCCGTGGTCGGGGTCTACGGCAATGTCGGCAATGTCCGACTGGGCCTGCGCACCCTGATCGCGCAGCTCGACGAGAACAGCCGCGACATGGCCGTGACACGCATGGCCGTCACCGTGCTCAGACTGGAACGCAGCCTGTCGTCGCGCCACGGCCTGCTGGACCAACTGCAGCAGGGCATCGTCACGGCACAACGCCAGGTCGACCATTTCGGGCTGGGCTCGCCCCAGGTCATCGGTCGACTCGCCGAGCTTTATGCCTCGACCCTGTCCACGCTACGGCCACGGGTGATGGTGACGGGCAACCCGCAGTTGCTGCAGCAAAGCGCCATCGTCGAGCGGGTGCGCGCCAGCCTGCTGGCCGGCGTCCGCTCGGCCGTGCTCTGGCAGCAGATCGGAGGCCGCCAGTGGCAGCTGCTGTTGCATCGCAAGCGCTGCAGCATGCTGGCACGCGGCCTGCTGACCGGCGCCACCCTCGACAATCGCTGACGTTGTCTTTCAGCCAGGCAGCTTGCGCAAGCCGGTCAGACGCCCTGCGAGGGTCACCAGCAGGTCGCCGAAGGCCGACAGATCGCGCCGCCATGGCATCGCCTCGCGCCAGTAGAGATCGATCTCGCGCCCCTGCATCTGTCCTTTCAGGCGGGACAGGACTACATCCGGGATCGAAGCCAGCCGGTCATGAGCAAGCGCCGGCACCAGGGCATATCCGCCCCTCAGAACCACCAGCGCGGCCAGACTTTCCAGGCTGACGTCCTGCACGTGGCCGTGTTCGGCACCCTCACCGGGCAGCCCTTCGGCATGGCTTTCGGACATCAGGGTGGCGTCACCACTGTCGAGCTGCTCCGGCGCCACCGTGCGCCGCCCGGACAGCGGGTGATCGGCGCGCAGCATGACCTCCCACGGCTCGAAGAACAGCGGCCGCACCACGATCCCGCTGGGCGTCGGCGACGGCGGCGCCAGCACGGCATCCAGCTCGCCTTCGTGCAACCGCCGCAACAGACCCTTCGGCTTGCCTTCGGACAGGCTCAGCCGCGCCCCCGGAAAATGCTGTGGGAACGGGGCGATCAGGTGCGGCAGCAGGTAAGGCCCCAGCGAAGCCGGCACGCCCAGCCGCAGCTCGCCACCGAACGCCACGGCACCTGCGCGTGCGGCCTGCTGCAGGTGCTCGGCCGCCTCCAGCACCGCGTCGATCCGCTGCAGCAGATGCCGGCCGCCAGCCGTGGGCACGACCCTGCGGCCGCCTCGTTCGAACAGCGGCGCACCCAGCGCCTGCTCCACTTTCTGCACCTGGTGCGACAGCCCCGACGGACTGATATGCATGGCCCGCGCCGCACTGTTGAAGCTGCCGTGACGGTGCACCGCCTGCACCAACGCGAGGTCGCGCAGCGAGACGGCCGCCAGGTTCAACGAAATCATCGAATGCTGCATGTCATCAAAAGCGTTTGTGCGCGAGGGCCAGGGGTTTCATCCTAGGCGGCGACCCACCGCACGTCACCGCGATGACGCAGTCTAGCTGCCCCGGACGTCCACGTCGCCGAAGCATGGCCGGGCCGGATCGTGGCCCGATACTTAACGGCGGCGCTGCGTTTGCGCGATAATTGCGGTCTTTTCAGGTCCGACACGGCGGCAACGTGTCGCCACCGCCCCCCATTCCCAGCCGCAGGATCCAGCCAGGAGTTTTCCATGAAAGATTCATTCTCGGTACGCGACTCGTTCGAGGCCAATGGCACGAAGTACACCTTCGCCAGCCTGGCCAAGCTGGGCGAGCGTTTCGACATCAAGCGCCTGCCCTACTCGATGAAGATCCTGCTGGAGAACCTGCTCCGCCACGAGGACGGCGTGAACGTCACCTCGAAGGAAATCGAGGCGGTGGCCCAGTGGGACGCGAAGAAGGAGCCGGACACCGAGATCGCCTTCATGCCGGCCCGCGTCGTGCTGCAGGACTTCACCGGCGTGCCCTGCGTGGTCGACCTGGCCGCGATGCGCGACGCCGTGGTCAAGCTCGGCGGCGAAGCCACCCAGATCAACCCGCTGGCGCCCGCCGAACTGGTCATCGACCACTCGGTGCAGGTCGACGTGTTCGGCTCGGAAAACGCGCTGGAAAAGAACGTCGAAATCGAATTCCACCGCAACCAGGAGCGTTACAGCTTCCTGCGCTGGGGCCAGAAGGCGTTCAACAACTTCAAGGTCGTGCCGCCGCGTACCGGCATCGTGCACCAGGTGAACCTGGAGCACCTGGCGCGCGTAGTGTTCACCAAGGATGAGGACGGCACGCGCTGGGCCTACCCGGACACCGTGTTCGGCACCGACTCGCACACCACCATGATCAACGGCATCGGCGTGCTGGGCTGGGGTGTGGGCGGTATCGAGGCCGAGGCCGCCATGCTGGGCCAGCCTTCGTCGATGCTGATTCCGCAGGTGGTCGGCTTCAAGCTCACCGGCAAGCTGCCCGAGGGCGTCACCGCCACCGACCTGGTGCTGACCGTCACCCAGATGCTGCGCAAGCTGGGCGTGGTAGGCAAGTTCGTCGAATTCTTCGGCCCCGGCCTGAAGCACCTCGCGCTGGCCGACCGTGCCACCATCGCCAACATGGCCCCCGAGTACGGCGCCACCTGCGGCATCTTCCCGGTCGACCAGGAAGCGTTGAACTACCTGCACCTGTCGGGCCGCAGCGACGAGCAGATCGCGCTGGTCGAGGCCTATGCCAGGGCACAGGGCATGTGGCACGACGAAAACGCCGTCGAGCCGACCTTCACCACCACACTGGAACTCGACCTGGCCGACGTGAAGCCCTCGCTGGCCGGCCCGAAGCGCCCGCAGGACCGCGTGCTGCTCGAAGGCGTGCAGAAGAGCTTCCATGACGTGGTTGGCGGCCTGACCGCCAACCGCAAGGCCAGCGGCAACGGTTCGGCCCCGGTCAGCCGGGACGGCCAGGACTTCGACCTGAAGGACGGCTCCGTGGTGATCGCCGCAATCACCTCCTGCACCAACACCTCCAATCCGGCGGTAATGCTGGGTGCCGGCCTGGTCGCGAAGAAGGCCGCCGCTAAGGGCCTGAAGGCCAAGCCCTGGGTGAAGACCTCGATCGGGCCGGGCTCCAAGGTGGTCACCGACTACCTCGAGCAGACCGGCCTGCTGAAGGAACTCGAGAAGGTCGGCTTCTACATCGTCGGCTACGGCTGCACCACCTGCATCGGCAATTCCGGCCCGCTGCCCGCCGAGATCAGCAAGGGCATCGGCGAAGGCGATCTGGCCGTGGCCTCGGTGCTGTCCGGCAACCGCAACTTCGAAGGCCGCGTGCATCCGGAAGTGAAGATGAACTACCTGGCCTCGCCGCCGCTGGTGGTCGCCTACGCGCTGGCCGGCACGCTCGACATCGACCTGACCAAGGAGCCGATCGGCCAGGATGCAGACGGCAAGGACGTGTTCCTCAAGGACATCTGGCCGACCAACAAGGAAATTTCCGACACCATCGCCGGCGCGATCAACCCGGCCATGTTCGAGCAGAGCTACGCGGACGTGTTCAAGGGCGACAGCCGCTGGAACCAGATCGCCTCGCCCGATGGCGCGGTCTACCAGTGGGACGACTCGACCTACATCAAGAACCCGCCCTACTTCGACGGCATGACGATGGAACTGGGTCGCGTCGAGGACGTCCACGGCGCCCGCGCCCTGGGCCTGTTCGGCGACTCGATCACCACCGACCACATCTCGCCGGCCGGCTCGATCAAGAAGGACAGCCCGGCGGGCCGCTTCCTGATCGCCAAGGGCGTCGACCCGAAGGACTTCAACTCCTATGGTTCGCGCCGCGGCAACGACGACGTGATGGTGCGCGGCACCTTCGCCAACATCCGCATCAAGAACCTGATGCTGGACGGTGTCGAGGGCGGCTACACCCTGCACGTGCCGTCGGGCGAGCAGATGGCCATCTATGACGCCGCGATGAAGTACAAGGAAGAGAAGACGCCGCTGATCGTGCTGGCCGGCAAGGAATACGGCACCGGCTCGTCGCGCGACTGGGCAGCCAAGGGCACCCTGCTGCTGGGCGTGAAGGCGGTGATCGCGGAGAGCTTCGAGCGCATCCACCGTTCCAACCTGGTCGGCATGGGCGTGCTGCCGTGCACCTTCCAGAACGGCGAGAACGCACAGTCGCTGGGCCTCACCGGCAAGGAAACCTTCGACATCACCGGTCTGGAAGACGGCAATGCGAAGGAGGCGACGGTGGTCGCCACCGCTGCCGACGGCAGCAGCAAGACCTTCAAGGTCAACGTGATGCTGCTGACGCCGAAGGAACGCGAGTTCTTCCGTCACGGCGGTATCCTGCAGTACGTGCTGCGTCAGCTGGCCAGCAAGAAGGCCGCCTGACCGGAGCGACGGCGAGCCTAGCTCGCAACCAAGCCGCCCCGCATGCCGGGGCGGCTTTTTTTGTGCCTTTCGTCAGCCCCATATCCCGCCATTCGTACGCCGCACTGCGGCTTGCCGCTATACGCCGGCGTATGCTCCAATGCGGCGATGCATCGACAAGACGCTTCATTCTTCGCACACAGGGAACACAATGAGCAACGAACGTCCGTGGCTGGATCACTATCCGGATGGCGTACCCGCAGAGATCGACATCAATGCCTACGCCTCGGTCGTCGCGGTCCTCGATGAAGCCTTCGGACGTTTCGGTGAACGGCCCGCATTCCACAGCTTCGGCAAAGAGCTCAGCTACGCCGAAGTCGATGCGATGAGCCGCCAGTTCGCCGGCTACCTGACTGGCGAGCTCAAGCTCACCAAGGGCGATCGCATCGCGATCATGATGCCCAACGTCCTGCAGTACCCGATCGCCCTGTTCGGCGCCCTGCGCGCGGGCCTGGTCGTGGTCAACACCAACCCGATGTACACCGCCCGCGAGCTGCGCCACCAACTGCGGGATGCAGGCGCCAAGGCCATCGTGGTGCTGGACAACTTCGCGCACACGCTTCAGCAGGTCATCGCGGAAACAGACGTGGCCCATGTGGTCACGACCGGCATCGGCGACCTGCTCGGCTTCGCCAAGGGTGCGCTGATCAACTTCGCGCTCAAGCACGTCAAGAAGATGGTGCCCGCCTACGACCTCCCGCAGGCGGTGCGCTTCCGCGATGCGCTGGCACAGGGCTCCGCACACTCCATGCCCAAAGTCGAGCTGGGCCACGACGACCTGGCCTTCCTGCAGTACACCGGCGGCACCACCGGCGTGGCCAAGGGCGCGATGCTCAGCCACGGCAACATGGTCGCCAACATGCTGCAGGCCGGCTCCTGGATCGGCACGAACGCAAAGGAAGGCGAGGAAGTCATCATCACCGCCTTGCCGCTGTACCACATCTTCTCGCTGACCGCGAACGGCCTGGTCTTCATGCGCCTGGGCGGACTGAACTGGCTGATCACCAACCCCCGCGACATGCCGGCCTTTGTCGAGGAACTGAAGAAGTCCCACTTCACTGCGCTGACCGGTGTCAATACCCTGTTCAACGGCCTGCTGAACACGCCCGGATTCGCCGAACTGGACTTCTCGCGCCTGCACTTGACCCTGGGCGGCGGCATGGCCGTGCAGCGTGCCGTGGCCGAGCGCTGGAAGCAGGTCACCGGATGCACCCTGGTGGAAGCCTACGGCCTCACGGAAACCTCGCCCGCCGCCTGCATCAACCCGCTGGACCTCAAGGCCTACAGCGGTTCGATCGGCCTGCCCATCCCGTCGACCGATGCCGCGATCTGGTCCGAGGACAACAAGCCGCTGCCGATGGGCGAGGTCGGCGAGTTGATGATCCACGGCCCGCAGGTCATGAAGGGTTACTGGCAGCGCCCCGAGGAAACCGCCAAGGTGCTCGACGACAGCGGCTGGCTACATACCGGCGACGTGGCCAGGATGGACGCCAACGGCTACTTCTATATCGTCGACCGCAAGAAGGACATGATTCTGGTGTCCGGCTTCAACGTCTACCCGAATGAGGTCGAAGACGTGGTGATGCAGCACCCCGGGGTACTGGAAGTCGCCGCTGTCGGCGCGCCTGACGAGCATTCCGGCGAAGTCGTGAAACTGTTCGTGGTGCGCAAGGACGCCAGCCTCACAGCAGAGGCGCTCAAGCAGTACTGCCACGACAACCTGACCGGCTACAAGCGCCCCAGGATCATCGAGTTCCGCGACACCCTGCCCAAGAGCAATGTCGGCAAGATTCTCCGCCGCGAATTGCGCGACGAAACGAAGGTTTCGGCCAGCGCCTGAACCATGCCGCACAGCCCATAAGCAAACGCCCGCGGATGCGGGCGTTTGCTTATGGGCGAACCCGGGGAAATCACTCGTCCTGCCACATCTCCAGAATGTCGGCATAGCCGCCCAGCAGATTCCAAAGCGGCACCTGCTTGTCCTCGGGAATCCGTGTATAGGCAAAGCCGATGTGATGCGTGGAAACCCGCGCGACCTCGGCTTCCAGATGGATATGCAGATCGTTGCCGAAAATCATGTCGAGCACCCAGCTCTGCCCCGGCTTGCCGTTCCAGCCCAACGGGCGACGCAGGAGCACACCCGTCGCCGATATATCCACCAGCTCGGTCGGATGCGACTCGTTGCCGTGACTCATCAAAACTGTTGTCTGAATGCGCATGCGCGCAGGCCGCAGCTGCTCCGTACTGGAACGACCCTTGGCATCGTCATCGATCATGCTCGTACCCTCAATTCCACCCGTACCGCAGTCCGATGCGGCACTCCTGGTATTTTCCCGGCTCGGCGGGCCTTGGCAAGAGTCAATGCAACTCAGGCCGACCACGCGCGTCACCGACACCCTGAGCGCTTCGTATATATATATCAGCGCTTGCAAGCACCGATATGCAAAGGGTGTGCCACGTCACAGAAAGCCGTATCCGACAGACTTTCAGGCACCTGCGGCCGTCATTCGCCTGTAACCGACCTTTCTGGGCACATGCTGCCGCAGTCCGATCGATCGACCTGGCATCATCCACCAATCTTGGTGCATCCGCCCTGTTTGGATAGCGGCGCAGCTGAAGCTCACCCCAATTTGCGATGCGTCCTGCTGGACTTGCCGACAAACAGCCGTTACCCTTCGTTTTCAGGTGGACTTGCGAGCCGCTCCTGCCCGACAAACGCCGGCAGTCGCCGCACCCACCGATTCCGTACCGACCGCTTGAACCGCTCGCGACGTGTAGGCGTGGCGAAGCCTTGTGCTCGTACCGTGGACTGCCAACCCGGACCGGACAAAGGCAAATTGCGGCAGACCGCCCGATCGAAGCCGTAATCAACGCCTTCATCCTGCTGCTCCGCCGTAACTCCGTCTTTGCGCATGGAACGCAATCAGGCACGGCCTTGCAGGCGGAATCGAAGACCTTTGAAAGTCCCGACCGACCAGGGGGAAGGTTCCGGGTGTGTTGAACGCACTGCCTGCCGCACCGTGCGGCCCGACGACATGCATCGATGAGCACTGAGCCAGAGTCTCAGCTGGTAGAAAAACCGCAAGGTGTTTTCGCACCTGTCCCTCAGCAGCAGGAAATGCCGCTGGCGGTCGTGCGTGGCGAACCCGTCTTGCAGATGCCGCAGGATCTGTACATTCCGCCGGATGCGCTGGAAGTCATCCTGGAGGCATTCGAGGGACCGCTGGATCTGCTGCTTTATCTGATCCGCCGACAGAATCTGGACATTCTGGATATTCCGATTGCCGAAATAACCCGGCAATACATGGAATATATCGACATGATGCGGGACGTGATGCGGCTGGAGCTTGCGGCGGAATACCTGCTGATGGCCGCGATTCTGGGCGAGATCAAGTCGCGCCTGCTCCTGCCCAGGCCGCCGGTGGAAGATGGCCAAGAGGATGACCCCCGCGCCGAACTGGTACGACGGCTGCAGGAATATGAGCGTTTCAAGAAGGCCGCCGAGGACATCGATGCCCTGCCCCGGCTGGAACGCGACACGGTCGCCGTGCAGGCGGACACCGGCGAGCGCAACGTGGTCAAGCTGCCGCCACCACTGGACCTGAAAGAAATGCTGCTGGCGCTGAAGGACGTGATGCGCCGCGCGGAACTGTTCGGCCACCATGCGATCAAGCGCGAAGCACTCAGCGTGCGCCAGCGCATGGGCGAACTGCTGAGCCGGCTGGACAACAGCCATTTCAGTCGCTTCGAGACATTGTTCGACGTGACCGAAGGACGCCTCGGCGTAGTGGTCACCTTTCTCGCCATGCTGGAGCTGGCCAAGGAAATGCTGGTGGAGATCGTGCAGGAAGAGCCATTGGCACCGATCTACGTCCGGGCAAGGGCCGAAACCCGCGAAGACGCGCTTGAAGGCGCAGACGACATGCCGGCAGCGGCCGGCGAATAGCCCATTCACACCGAGTATCCGCATCCACGACAGGCCATGCAGATCGAGCAACTCAAACCGATTATCGAAGCGGCGTTGCTGGCGGCCAGCCAGCCGCTGACGCTGGCCCAGCTCGGCGACCTTTTCAACGAAGAGGACGCCGTGGCGCGCGATGACATCGCACGAGCGCTCGAGCAGTTGGCCCAGGCATGCGAAGGCCGCGGCGTCGAACTCAGGGAGGTCGCTTCCGGTTTCCGCTACCAGGTCAGGCAAGACCTGCAGCCGTGGATATCGCGCATGTGGACCGAGCGCCCGAGTCGCTACTCGCGTGCCCTGCTGGAAACCCTGGCGCTGATCGCCTACCGCCAGCCGATCACCCGCCCGGAAATCGAGCAGATCCGCGGCGTGGTCGTGTCGTCCAACATCATCAAGACGCTGGAAGAGCGCGAATGGATACGCGTGGTCGGCCACCGCGACGTACCCGGCAGACCGGCACTGTTCGGCACTACGCGCATTTTCCTGGACTACTTCAATTTGAAATCGCTGGACGAGCTGCCGCCCCTGTCGGAAATCCGCGACATGGAAGACCCCCAGCTCAGCCTGGAACAGCCGCCCCTGCCTGCGCGTGTCATCAAGGACCTGCCCATCGATCCCGATGCGGACGAATCAGACACCACCGATACTGCCGATAGCGAAACGGCACCGGACGCGACCAGCCCATCGGCCCCCCATGCTGACCAGGCCAGTGCAGACGACCTGCAGGCTCTGCTGCAAGCCGACACCGATAACCAACCGACCAACGCCCCCGTCACCGCCAGCCAGGTCGACACCGGGCCGATTGAAACAAGCAACGACGCCGAAGCCGCCAGCGAACTGGCCCCAGCCGACGTCCATCCATCCGTCCCCCCCACTGCCGCCGAGGCAGCGGATCGCGCGGAAGCCGGAAACGGCACCGCCGAGCAAGATACCGAGGAGCAACGCGCATGACTGCGCCGCAGAAATCCGTCCTGACACTCAAGCGCTCCGTGCGCAACGAAGAAACCGCCCCCCTGGAAGAACGTCTGCACAAGGTGCTGGCCAATGCCGGACTGGGCTCCCGCCGTATGCTCGAACAGCGTATCCAGGCTGGCGAGGTCGAACTCAACGGTACGCCCGCCGGCATCGGCGCAAGCGTCCATGCCGGCGACCGCGTGGTCGTGGACGGCAAGCAGTTCGTGGTCGCCACCGACAGCCGGGACAGCGCCGAGGTGCTGATCTACCATAAGCCCGAAGGCGTGATGACCACCCGTGACGATCCGGAAGGCCGTCCCACCGTGTTCGAACAGCTGCCGCGCCTCAAGGGCGCGCGCTGGGTCGCCGTGGGCCGACTGGACATCAACACGACCGGCCTGCTTCTGCTGACCACCGACGGTGAACTGGCCAACGCCCTGATGCATCCCAAGAGCGGTCTGGAGCGCGAATACCTGTGCCGTGTGCACGGCGAAGTGCCCGACGAGGTGATCGAGAAGCTCAAGGCCGGCGTAGAGCTGGAAGATGGTCCGGCCCGTTTCGACGAGATCGCCGTGATCAGCCGCGGCGGCAGCCACAGCTGGTTCCGTGTCGTGATCCGCGAAGGTCGCAACCGCGAAGTCCGTCGCCTGTGGGACTCGCAGGGCTATCTGGTCAGCCGGCTCAAGCGCATCCGTTACGGCAACATCGAACTGCCGCGCATGCTGCGCCGGGGCGACTGCGAATCGCTGGGCGAAGATGCCGTGAAGCAGTTGCGCCAGGTCAGCGGCCTTGGCCCGGCGCAGCCCGTGCTCACGCTGAGCCCGGTGCTGCACCAGCGCCGCGCGAACCGCAATGTCACCGAATACCGTCCGGGCGACCAGGCACCAGCGGCATGGAGCGGCGCCTATCACGACGAAGCGCGTGAACTGCGTGCATTCGACCGGATTCGGGAAGAACCCGCACGCGGCCGCCAGAAGCAGCGCCGCCCGGGCAAGGAAGTCAACGGCAACATCGCCCGCCCCGAGCGCGCGCCGGGCAACGGCAAGCGCAAGAACAAGCGTGGCGTGGCACCGGGCCAGGAACTGCCTTCCGTGCGCACCTGGTTCGCCGGCGACAGCCGTGAGGGCAATCGTGGCGGCAGCGGCGACAAGCCGTTCGGCAAGCGCGGCGCCGGCGCCGGCGGCGGCTTTGGCGGCAACCGTGCCAACAGCAACAACAAGCGTCCCGGCCAGAATACGGCCGGCCGCCCCGCCGGCAAGCGCCCGCAGAAACAGGGCAGCGGACGGCCGCACGGCGGCGGCGGCGGGCGTGGCGGCAACCGTTCGGGTAACCGCTGATACAGCGGTGCCTGACGCGATGATCCGCATCTACCACAACAACCGCTGCTCCAAGTCCCGGGCAGCCTTGTCCCTGCTCGAGCAGCATGGCGCATCGTTCGAGGTGATCCACTACCTCGACACACCGCTTGATGCCGGGCAGATCCGCAAACTGCTCGATCTGCTGAACATCGACGCGCGATCGTTGCTGCGTACCGGCGAAGAGGCCTACAAGACGCTGGGACTCGGTGATCCGGCTGTCGACGACGATGCACTGATCGCGGCCATGGTGACGCATCCGAAGCTGATCCAGCGCCCGATCGTCTGTGCGAACGGACGTGCCGTCATTGGACGACCGCCCGAGGCGATCCTCGCCATCCTCTGACTGCCGGCGCAATGCGCGAGGCATCCATCGCCCCGCGTATCTGTATCGGGTATCAAGCAAAAGGGCCACCGCGAGGTGGCCCTTTTGCTTTCTGTGCTGATCGACCGTGCTGCCGGATCAGAGATGACTCTGCGTCGCCGGGTCACCGACCTTGGCGCCCGCATCACCACGCGGCGGCGGTGGCGGCGGCGTGCTGCCGCCAGTCGTGGGCGACTTGCTCCAGTCGTCCGGCGGCCCTGGCATGCTGCCGGCCATGATCTCGTCGATCTGGCGCGCGTCGATGGTCTCGTACTGCAGCAACGCGTCCGCCATCACATGCAGCTTGTCGATGTTGTCCGTCAGCAGTTTGCGGGTGCGGCCGTAAGCCGTGTCGAGAATCTCGCGCACCACCTCGTCGATCTTGCGCGCGGTTTCGTTGGACACATTCTTGTGCTGGGTCACGGAACGTCCAAGGAATACCTCGTCCTCGTCCTCGCCGTAGGTGACTGGGCCAAGTTTGTCGGAAAGCCCCCACTTGGTCGCCATGTTGCGCGCCATCTTGGTGGCCCGCTCGATGTCGTTGGAAGCGCCCGTGGTTACCTTTTCGGCACCGAAGATCAGCTCCTCGGCCACGCGCCCGCCATACAGCGAGCAAAGCTGCGACTCGATCGCCACCTTGTTCATGCTGTACTTGTCGCCCTCGGGCAGGTACATGGTCACGCCGAGTGCGCGGCCACGCGGAATGATGGTGACCTTGTAGACCGGGTCATGCTCGGGAACTAGGCGACCAACGATCGCATGCCCCGCCTCGTGATAGGCCGTGAGCTTCTTCTCGTCCTCGCTCATCGCCATCGAGCGACGCTCGCTGCCCATCAGGATCTTGTCCTTGGCCTTTTCCAGGTGGCTCATGCGCACTTCGCGCGCGTTCTCGCGCGCGGCGAACAGCGCCGCCTCGTTGACCAGGTTGGCAAGGTCGGCACCCGAAAAGCCCGGCGTACCGCGCGCGATGTTCATCGCATTGACGTCGCTGGACACCGGCACCTTGCGCAGGTGGACCTTGAGGATCTGTTCACGGCCCTTCACGTCGGGCAGGCCGACCGTCACCTGGCGGTCGAAGCGACCCGGGCGCAGCAGCGCGGGATCGAGTACGTCCGGACGGTTGGTCGCGGCAATGACGATGATGCCCTCGCTGCCTTCGAAACCGTCCATCTCCACCAGCAACTGGTTCAGGGTCTGCTCGCGCTCGTCATGACCACCGCCCAGTCCGGCGCCACGGTGGCGGCCGACGGCATCGATCTCGTCGATGAAGATGATGCATGGGGCGTGCTTCTTGGCCTGTTCGAACATGTCGCGCACGCGGCTGGCGCCCACGCCCACGAACATTTCCACGAAGTCCGAACCGGAAATGGAGAAGAACGGCACTTTCGCCTCACCCGCAATGGCCTTGGCCAGCAGGGTCTTGCCGGTACCGGGCGGGCCGACCATCAGCACGCCACGCGGAATCTTGCCGCCGAGCTTCTGGAACTTGCCCGGGTCGCGCAGGAACTCGACCAGCTCGCCGACTTCTTCCTTGGCCTCGTCGCAACCGGCCACATCGCTGAAATTGACCTTGATCTGGTCTTCGCCCTGCAGCTTGGCACGCGAACGGCCGAAGCTCATCGCGCCACGGCCACCGCCGCCTTGCTGCATCTGGCGCATGAACCAGATCATGATGCCGACGAACAGGATGATCGGCAGCCAGCTCACCAGCAGGTTGATCAGCGAGAAACCGCTGGAGGAGTCCTGGCTTACCGTGACCCCCTTGTTCTGCATGTCCTTGACCACGCCGTTGGTGGAAAAGCCCAGCACGGGAGCGACGGTACGGTAACTGCTGCCGTCCTTCAGCTTGCCGCTGATCGTGGCGGGGTTTTCGGCACTGATCGTGGCGGTAGCCACATTGCCGTTGTCCACGCTCTGCACAAAGCTGCTGTAAGGCAGGTCCGATGAGCCGGCGCCATGCGGGTTGAAGCTCTGGAACACCATGACCAGGACGATCGCGATGACCACCCAGAGCAGCAAGGTTTTGACTGTTTCGTTCATGCGCGGTTCTCGCCATTGTGCCCGCCGGGAGCCTTTCGGCCCGTAGCAAGCGCGTACACCTCACGCGAACGCGCGCGGGAGGCCTTGGGTTTACGCATAGTCACGCGCGCGAAGTCCGCGCGCAAGGTGCGCAGGTAATCGTCGAAGCCCGCCCCCTGGAACAACTTGATCAGGAAAGCGCCGCCCGGCTTCAGCCACTGCCGGGAAAAATCCAGTGCCAGCTCGGCCAGATCCATTGCCCGGATCTGGTCCGCCAGCGCCACACCACTCATATTGGGGGCCATGTCCGACAGCACAAGATCCAGTTTCTGTCCGTCCAGCCGGGCTTCCAGCTCCCGCAGCACGCTCTCCTCGCGGAAATCGCCCTGCAGGAAGTCCACCCCGGCAATACCCTGCATCGGCAGGATGTCCAGCGCCACGACCGTACCGCTGTCGCCGAGTTGCTGCCGCACCAGCTGCGACCAGCCCCCGGGGGCCGCGCCAAGATCCACCACCCGCATGCCGGGTTTCAGCAGGCGGTCGCGCTCGAGCAGCTCCTCCAGCTTGAATACCGCACGCGAACGCAGGCCTTCGGCCTGCGCCTTCTTCACATAGACATCGTCGAAATGCTCCCGCAGCCAGCGGGAACTGCTTTTGCTGCGGGACATGGGTCGGCAACGGCCACAGATACGGGGGACAAGGGCCCATGATACCCTTTGCAGTCCACCGACCGCGAATCCGAGACTGAACGCATGGCCCTATCCCCTTCCCAGCGGCGCTACCTTCGCAGCCTCGCGCACGATCTCAGCCCGGTGGTCCTGCTGGGCGCCAAGGGCGCAACGGAGGCCGTGCTGAAGGAACTCGACGGCGCCTTGAGTCATCACGAGCTGGTCAAGGTGAAGCTGTCCGGCGGCGACAAGGAAGAACGCGAAGCACAAATTGCCTACCTGGCCGAAGGCACCCACGCCGAGAACGTCCAGCAGATCGGCCACACCCTGGTGCTGTTCCGCCGCAACGAGGACGAGCCCAAACTCGCCCTGCCGCGCTGACGAGGATCCGCACGTGGATCTTTCGCTGGAACGTCCCGACGACATCCTGTTCGTGCGCCGCGTGAGCGAGCACGCTATTACCGTGGTCGACCGCGATCTTACCGGCAGCTTCCTGCTGACCCCGCGCCAGGCCGTCGAGAACTGGCCAGTGACCGATGCCGGCATGCTGGATGCCAGCCATGTCGATGCACTGCTGGCGCTGGAGCCGGAACTGGTCGTCCTGGGCACCGGTTCCCGCCAGGTCTTTCCGGCCGCGGCGTTCATGGCCGGGTTCCTGCGCAAGGGTGTCGGCATCGAGGTGATGGACAACGCGGCAGCCGCGCGCACCTATGACCTGCTGGCCGGCGAAGGGCGACATGTCGTTGCCGCCTTCATCCTGCCCGAAGCCTGATCAGCGCTTGGGCAGATAGTCCAGCGGGTCCACCGGATTGCCGTCCCGACGGATCTGGAACTCCAGCTCGTCGCGCGAGGTACCGCTGGACCCCATCCTGGCGATCACCTGCCCAGCCTTCACGTGCTGTCCCTCGGTCACCAGCCGCTCGCGGTTGTGGCCATACGCGGACAGGAAACTGTCGTTGTGCTTGATGATGATCAGTTCGCCGTAACCCACCAGGCCGTTACCGCTGTAGACCACGACACCATCGGCCGCAGCACGCACCGGCTCACCGGCCGTGCCGGCGATCTCGATGCCCGGAATCGCATCGCTGTTCTGGAATCCCTTGATCACCGAACCGCTGGTCGGCCAGTGCCAGACGATCCCGCCGACCGAGCGGCTGCCACCCGTCGAGGCCACCGACACCGGTGCCGCGGGCGGCGACACTGCAGACCCGCTGGATGCCGGCACGGCCGATGAAGTGGCATGCGCCGGCATGCGCGCTCCACTGGCGGCCTCACCCGCTACGGCTATGGAATGTCCGGCAGGCTTCACCGTCTCGAAACCGACTCCGGACGAAACATGCGATGCAGTGGAGGCAGCAGCATGCCGTACCGGTGGGCGCCGTGCAGTCGCCGTGCCGTGTCCGGGCGATAGCTGCAGCACCTGCCCCGGCCAGATCGTGTAAGGCGCGCTGATACCGTTCCAACGGGCGAGATCGCGAAAATCGAGCCCGTTGCGGAAAGCGATCGAATACAGCGTGTCGCCCCTGACCACGCGGTAACTGCCCGAGTGCTGTCGGGAAGTGTCGCGCGACACCTGCGACGTACGGCGTGCACCCGCGGCGGGCTGCACCACTACCGAGCTGCAGGCCGCCAGCACGCACAGCGTGCCGACCCCTGCCAACCATCGAATCGCTCCATTCATGGGCGCCAGCATACCGGGGGATGTCCGTGTTTTCATTCGTGCACTATCGTAAGCCAAACCACCACAGAACCAGCGCCAGCAGAAGCGCCAACACGGCCCAGCCGATTGTTTCGACGTGTTTGTGCAGCAGCAGTTCCGCACGCTCGCCGAACAGCCGGACCAGCAGCGCCAGCAACCAGACACGCTTGCCGCGTCCGAGCAGGATGCACAACAGGAACGGCAGGACCGGCACACCAACGATGCCCGCGGCCCAGGTCACGAACTTCATCGGCACGACCGGCTGCAGCGCGGCCAGGAACAGCACCAGCATCAGGCCAACCCAGTGCAAGTGCATCTGTCCGCGCAGATACTCCACGCCATGCTCGATGGGCGCCAGCAAGTGCAATGCATCCAGTGCGGGAGTCAGTGCCTGGAACGCCCAGTGCCCCAGCGCATAACCGACCAGCGAGCCGCCCAGCGAAAACAGCAGGCTGATGTTGGCGTAGAAAAAAGCGCGATGCCGCTTGCCCAGCATCATCGGCGCGAGCATCACTTCCGGCATCACTGGGAAAATGAACGCCTCGACGAAACTCAGACCACACAGGTAATGCACGGCGCGTGGATGACGCGCCCAGGTCAGGACTCGCGCGTAAAGACGCCCGAACAGCCGCATCAGCCAATGCCGCCGAGCAGCGGCACGAAGCTGACAGGCCCGAGTTCCTCCTGTTCGAAATCGCCACTGCCATCGCCACGCATGCGCAGCAGCACCTGGCTGCTGGGCGAACCGACCGGTGCCACCAGTACGCCGGTGGGGCTGAGCTGATCCAGCAGTGCGCTTGGAATCGCGTCCCCGGCCGCGGTCAGGATGATCGCGTCGAACGGGGCCTCGTCGCTCCAGCCAAGCTTGCCGTCGTCATAGCGCGAGCGGATGTCGGCCAGGCCCAGCTGGCGGAAACGACGTCGCGCCTGGCGCAGCAGTTCCTCGATCCGCTCCACCGTGTAGACCTGCCCCACCAGCGCCGCCAGCACCACCGCCTGATAACCCGAACCGGTGCCGATCTCCAGCACCTTCTGTGGCGCAGCTTCACCGCGCTGTTCGAAGTGCTCCAGCAGCACCTCTGTCATGCGGGCCACGACCCATGGCTGCGAGATCGTCTGGCCGTGCCCGATCGGCAGCGCGGTGTTTTCGTAGGCCCGCGTATGCAGCGCCTGGTCGATGAAGTGATGGCGGGGCGTATTGCGAATGACATCGATCACGTGCGGATTGCGGATACCGCTTTCCTTGAGCTGCTCGGCAAGCCGGTCACGGGCGCGCTGCGACGTGACCCCCTCGCCCTTCAGTGCCGATGCGGGTAATGGATGCACGTTCATCGCTCAGGCCACCTTGTGACCGGGCGCGGCCGCGTCGTCAACCAGCGACTCCATCCAGCTACTGACCTTCTCCAGTGCCTGGAAGCGGGTCAGGTCGACGTGGATCGGCGTTACCGAGACATAGCCGCGCTGCACCGCGTTGAAGTCCGTGCCCGGACCCGCGTCGTCCACATCGCCAGCCGGTCCGATCCACCATATCTGCCGGCCGCGCGGATCGACCTGGCGGATGCAGGGCTCGGCGCGGTGACGCCGTCCCAGTCGCGTTACTTCGAAGCCGTGGATATCTGCCCAGGGGCGGTCCGGCACATTGACGTTGAGAATGGTATCCGCCGGTAGTGGGTCGACCAGCAGGCGGCGCATCAACATCAGCACGGCCTGCGCCGCCGATGCGTAATGCACGCCCTTGTGATCCTCGCTGACCAGCGACACCGCGATCGCCGGGAGTCCCAGGAAACGCCCTTCCATCGCGGCCGATACCGTGCCGGAATAGATCACGTCGTCGCCGAGGTTGGAGCTGTTGTTGATGCCCGAGACGACGATATCCGGCTCGTTGTCGAGCAGACCGGATAGTGCCAGGTGCACGCAGTCGGTCGGCGTACCGGCCACCCGGTAGTAACCATTGTCCATGCGCGAAGCACGGATGGGCGCATCGAGCGTGAGGGAATTGCTGGCACCGGAGCGGTCCCGGTCGGGGGCCACTACCGTCACCTCGCCGACCGCACCAAGACGTTCGGCGAGTACACGAATGCCCACTGCATCCACGCCATCGTCGTTGCTGACAAGAACTCGCATGATGATCCGTAAGAACGTTACCGCGTGCGACCGCCACGGCTCGCACACATCTTCGATGAACTGGAGTCTACCGGAGCGAGCAGGTGGTTTCACCGCATGTGGCACTTCACGTCCACAGCGTGCGGAAATCGCTGTGCAGACGGGCCGGTTTGGATAGCATGGGGACATGAAGCGCCGCCCTGCCAACCCGGTCAGCGAAGACGATATCCGTCTTTTCCATGACGCCATCGGCGAGGTCCGGCGGTTGGCTCCCGTTCCTGCACCGCCGACCGGTCCCAAGCCAGCGCCGCGCGCGCACATGCTCGCCGCCGACGAGGCTGCCGTTGCCGGGGAGCTACTGGACATGGCGTTCGATCCGGCCCAGATCGAGGTTGGCGAAGAGTTGAGCTTCCTGCGCGACGGTTATCCGCCCCGTCTGTTGCGGCAGCTCAAGCGGGGCCAGTTCAGTGTGCAGGACGAACTCGACCTGCACCACATGAATGCCGCAGCCGCCCAGATCAGCATTGTCGAGTTCCTGGCCGAGGCCCACGATCACGAACTGCGCTGTGTGCGCATCGTGCATGGCAAGGGATTGCGTTCGAAGGCAGCGGGCCCGGTACTGAAGGCCCTGACCGACAGACTGCTGCGCCGACGCGACGATGTAGTGGCTTTCGCATCAGCCCGGCCCGCGCAGGGCGGTACCGGCGCGGTCGTGGTACTGCTCAAACGTCAGTGACAGCGTCAGTGGCAAAAAGCGGAAGTACGTGAAGCCGTGCCGGCGCGCTCACTTCTCACTTCTCGCCAGCTCCCGCATCACTACCGTGGCATAGCTGCCGGCAGGCAGCTCGAAGCTGACTTCCAGCGTCGCCGCATCGATCCAGTGCCAGGTCAGCTCGCGTGACAGCAGCCGCAGCGGGCGACGTTCCTGTTCCATGTCGGCAGCCTGCAGTCCAGCCACCAGCTCGGGCTCGCCTTCAGCCACCCGGCGCTCGCACCGGCCGGCCGCATCGGTTGCTGGGGTGTCGCCGATACCCCACAGCGGACCCGACGGATGAATGTCGCCACGGACCAGGCGGTCAGCCAGCACATCATCGAAAGGCTCCGGACCGAACCAGGAGCGCGAGCCGGCCAGCGACCAGATCTCGCCCGGCAGTCCACGATCCCAGCTGCCGTCCAGCACGCGCTCGGCCAGCACCGCGTTGAACAGCTGCGAGCGCGCCGCCGACAACAGCATCGAGCGGGTTTTGCGGTCGACCCGACGCCCGCCGAACATCGCCTCGGCACGCTCGACATTGGCGCCACCGTGGCCAAAGCGCTGCTCACCGAAATAGTTCGGCACGCCGCGCGCGGCGATCGCCGCAAGCACCGTTTCGGCCGCTTCGCGGTCGCCACTGACCTCGCGCAGCACCAGCACGAAGCGGTTGCCGACCAGCGCGCCGCGTTTCAGTTTGCGCCGATGCCGGGCCGAGGCCAGTACCTGCACCTCGTCATGCGGGAACGCGGCCCAGTCCGGCTCGGGCTTGCCGGCCAGCTGCACGGAAAATGTCTGTGTGGTGACCGCGTGGCGGTCCTTGAGCCCGGCATAACCCACCGCCACCGGGCTGACGCCGGCAAAGCGCGCCAGTTGCCCAGCCACCCAGTCGGTGTTCGCGCCGCGCTTTCGCACCGTCAACAGGACATGCTCGCCCTCGCCGTCGGCGACATAACCCAGTTGTTCGTCGACCCGGAAGTCGTCAGGCGTGGCACGCAGCACGGCGTGCAGCGGAGGGCCGCCGTGGGCGAAAGGTAGTTGGTCGTGCGGGTTGTCCATTGGGAATACTGCGTCAGGAATGAGAAATGGTGGTTGCCAGCCGGGCCGCGCACCTTGCGGAACAATCAACCCACGGCATGACACCGGCCTGGCCTCGGTCCGCCCGGTTGGGCCGGACCGTCAATGCATGAGGAACATCGTCGCCAGTCCGAGGAAGATGAAAAAGCCGCCACTGTCGGTCATGAAGACCAGGAAGATGTTGGAACCCATGGCCGGATCACGCCCCAGCCGCACCATCATCATCGGAATGCCCACACCCATGAAGGCGGCGAGCAGTTGCTCCAGCACCATCGCCACGGTCATTACCGCGCCGAGTGCCGGATCGTGATACATCAGCGCCACCACGATGCCGATCACCCCGCCCCAGATCAGGCCATTGAAGAACGCCACCGCCAGCTCTTTGCGCCACAGCCCCAGAATGGAGCTCATGCCGACCTGCTCCATCGCCACCGCGCGCACGATCTTGATGATGGTCTGGTTGCCCGAGCTGCCGCCGATGCTGGCCACGATGGGCATCAGCGAGGCCAGCACCACCAGCTTTTCGATCGATCCCTGGAACAGCCCGATCACGCGGGACGCCAGGAATGCGGTCACCAGGTTGATCGCCAGCCAGCTCCAGCGGTTGCGCAGCGACGCCCACACCGGGGCGAAGATGTCTTCTTCTTCACGCAGGCCGGCACGGCCGAACATCTCCGACTCGCCCTCCTCGCGAATCAGGTCGACCATGACATCGATGGTGAGGCGACCGACCAGCAGGCCGCCAGCGTCGACCACCGGTGCGGAAATCAGGTCGTAGCGTTCGAATGCCTGGGCGGCCTCGTAGGCATCGTCGTCGGGATGAAAGGTGTTGACGTCACGCGCCATCACCTCGCCGACGCGCTTGTCGGGCGCATTGAGCAACAGCCACTTCAGGGGCAGCACCCCGGTCAGCAGGTTGTCCTGGTTGATCACGAACAACTTGTCGGTCTGCTCGGGCAGTTCGTCGAAACGACGCAGGTAACGCAGTACGACTTCCAGCGTCACGTCCTCGCGGATGGTGACCATCTCGAAATCCATCAGCGCGCCGACCTGATCGTCCGGATAGGACAGTGCCGACTGCACGCGCTCGCGCTGCTCCACGTCGAGACTGGCCATCAGCTCGGGCAGCACGGCGCTCGGCAGATCCTCGACCAGGTCGGCCAGCTCGTCCGCATCCAGCGGTTCGACGGCGGCGAGGATCTCGTGATCGTCCATGTCGGCGATCAGCGATTCGCGGACCGCGTCGGAAACCTCCAGCAGGATCTCGCCGTCGCGATCGGCTCTTACCAGCTGCCAGACAGCCAGACGGTCGTTGAGCGGCAGCGCCTCCAGAATGTAGGCAAGATCGGCCGGATGCAGGCGCTCGAGATGGTGCTGAAGCTCGGCACGGTTCTGCCGGTGCACCAGGGTCTCGAGACGCTCCTGGCGCGGACCATGCTGGTCATGCGCGACCCGTTCGATCAGCTTCTGTCGTTGCAGCAGCCGGATCGTGGCTTCGAGCTGGGCATGCGCCCGCTGGGTCGCGCTGGACGAGTCTGGTTCGCTCATACCCGCTCCAGCAACACGCAAGCCTGGGCGGCAATGCCCTCGCCGCGGCCGGTGAAGCCCAGTTTTTCGGTGGTGGTTGCCTTGATGCTGATGCGATCGGGCCCGCAACCCAGGTCAGCTGCCAGGTTTTCGCGCATGGCCTGCGCATGCGGCCCAACCTTCGGCGCCTCCGCGATCACGGTGACGTCGGCATTGCCCAGTCGATACCCCTGCTGCGTCATCAACGACGCGGCGTGACGCAGGAACTGCCGGCTGTCTGCATCGCGCCAGCGCGGGTCGGAGGGCGGGAAATGCTTGCCGATATCGCCCAGTGCCAGCGCACCAAAAATCGCGTCGCACAGCGCGTGGATCACCACATCGCCATCGGAATGCGCCACCACGCCGCGTCGGTGCGGCACCCGCACTCCGCCCAGCACGACATGGTCGCCGTCGCCGAACGCATGTACATCGAACCCCTGGCCTATGCGCATCATGACGTCCTCGAAAGCAGGAACTCGGCCAGCGCGAAATCCGCCGCCGTAGTCACCTTGATGTTGTCCTCCGCACCTTCGACCAGCAGCGGCGCCGTACCGGCAAGCTCCATTGCCATGGCCTCGTCACTGACAGCAGTACCCGACGCGGCCGATACGCGCAGCGCAGCCGCAAGTGCGGCGCGTCGGAACATCTGTGGTGTGAAGGCACGCCAGCGCCGGTCGCGTGGTTCGGTGCGTTCACTTTGCCCGTGTGCATCGGCGTACTTCAAGGTGTCGCGCAGCGGCGCGCCCAGCAGACCGCCGTCGGCAGCACCGGCCCGCTCGATCAACCGTTCGATATCGGCAAGACGCACGCATGGGCGGGCCGCATCGTGCACCAGCACGAAGGCATCGGCGCTGACGTTGGCAGGCAAGGCGTCGAGGCCGGCCAGCACCGAGTCGCAGCGCTCCGCACCACCGGTGGTGGTACGCACCGGCTTGCCGTGCAGGGATTCGATGCCCGGCCACAATCCGTCGTGTGCACCCAGCACCACCAGCAGGCCGGCAATGCGCCGGCAGGCGGCAAGCCGTTCCAGCGTATGCAGGATCATCGGCCTGCCGGCCAGCGGAAGGTACTGCTTGGGGCAGTCACCGCCGACGCGCGTGCCCCGTCCCGCGGCGGGGACGACGCACCATAGCCCGGCGCCGCTCAATGCCCCCCCGTACCGTCGTCGACTGGCGGCACGGCAGCGCTGGCCGCCGATTTCGGTATCACCTGGTAGAAAGTCTCGCCAGGCTTGATCAGGCCCAGCTCGGCACGGGCGCGCGCCTCGATCGCTTCGTTGCCGTGCTTGAGGTCGTGCACGTCGGCTTCCAGCGACTGGTTGCGCTGGAGCAGACGTGCATCCTCGTCGGCCTGCTTCTTCACGGCCTGGTGCAGGCTGTTCACCTCGGGCATGCCGCCGTGATGCGACCACAGCATGACCTGCAGGCCGATCAGCAACAGCAGCAACAGCACGGCGACCCAGCGCAGCATGGACGCGGTTGTCGCGCGGCTCAGCCGGGCAGACGCGGGAAAGCGCTGCGTCCGGCGTAGCGTGCAGCCGAGCCCAGCGCCTCTTCGATGCGCAACAGCTGGTTGTACTTGGCGATACGGTCGCTGCGGCACAGCGAACCGGTCTTGATCTGGGTCGCCGTGGTGGCCACCGCGATATCGGCGATGGTGTTGTCCTCGGTCTCGCCGGAACGGTGCGAAACCACCGCCGCATACTTGGCGGCATTGGCCATCGCGATGGTCTCCAACGTCTCGGACAACGTGCCGATCTGGTTCACCTTGATCAGGATGGCATTGGCGATGCCGTCGTCGATGCCCTTGCGGAAGATCGTCGGGTTGGTGACGAAGTTGTCGTCACCGACCAGCTGCACCTTGCTGCCCAGGCGCTCGGTCAGCAGCTTCCAGCCGGCATTGTCCTGCTCGGCCATGCCGTCCTCGATGGTGATGATCGGGTACTTGTCGCACCAGCTCGCCAGCACGTCGATGAAGCCCGCCGAATCGTACTTGTGGCCTTCGCCGGCCAGGTCGTACATGCCGTCGTGATAGAACTCCGAAGCGGCGGCATCGAGGCCCAGGAACACCTCGCTACCCGCCTTGTAGCCGGCCTTGCCGATGGCTTCGAGGATGGTCTCGATGGCTTCCTCGTTCGAACGCAGGTTCGGCGCGAAGCCGCCCTCGTCGCCCACCGCGGTATTCAGGCCCTTGCCCTTGAGCACGCCCTTCAGCGCGTGGAAGATCTCGGCGCCCGTGCGCAGCGCCTCGGCGAAGTTGGAAGCACCGACGGGCAGGATCATGAACTCCTGCACATCGACGTTGTTGTCGGCATGCGCGCCGCCGTTGATGATGTTCATCATCGGCACCGGCAGCGCACCCGGTTCGCCGGTGGTGCCGTTGATGGTCGCAAGGTACTGCCACAGCGGCTGCTTGTTCTGCGCGGCGACAGCATGCGCGGCAGCCATCGACACGGCCAGGATGGCATTGGCGCCCAGCGTGCCCTTGTTCGGCGTGCCGTCGAGCTTGATCATCGTGGCGTCCAGGCCGCCCTGGTTGGCCGCGTCGAAGCCCTTGAGCGCGCTGGCAATCGCACCGTTGACGTTGCCCACCGCATGCTTCACGCCCTTGCCGCCGTAACGCGACTTGTCGCCGTCACGCAATTCGACCGCTTCGCGCGTGCCGGTGGATGCGCCACTGGGCACGGCCGCGCGGCCAAAGCCGCCACCCGCCAGCGTCACTTCGGCTTCCAGCGTGGGATTACCGCGTGAGTCGAGGATTTCACGTGCGTGGATGCGGGTGATGGCTGTGCTCATGACGTTCCTGTTCGTTGGGTTGGCTAAACGTTGAAGATACGCAAAAAGCGGCGCGAAATGCGAGCCTGCGCGTCGGTCAGATCGATTGCTCCAGGAATCCGTGCCGCTTGGTGACGGCATCGAGTTCCATCAGGGTTTCCAGCAGCGCCTCCATCTTGCCGAGCGGCCAGGCATTGGGGCCGTCGCTGAGCGCCTTCGAGGGATCGGGATGGGTCTCGGCGAAAAGCCCCGCGATACCCGCCGCCACCGCGGCACGCGCCAGTACCGGCACGAACTCGCGCTGACCACCCGAACTGGTGCCCTGCCCGCCCGGCAGCTGCACCGAATGGGTGGCATCGAACACCACCGGGCAACCGGTATCGCGCATCACGCCAAGCGAGCGCATGTCCGACACCAGGTTGTTGTAGCCGAAGCTGACGCCGCGCTCGCAGACCATGATGTCGTCGTTGCCCACGGCCTTGGCCTTGGCCACCACGTTCTTCATGTCCCACGGCGCCAGGAACTGGCCCTTCTTGATGTTCACCGGCTTGCCGGCGCGGGCCACCGCCTGGATGAAGTCGGTCTGGCGGCAGAGGAAAGCTGGGGTCTGCAACACATCGACCACCGAAGCCACCTCGGAAAACGGGGTGTATTCGTGCACATCCGTGAGCACCGGCACGCCGACCTGGCGTTTCACCTCGCTGAGAATGCGCAGCCCCTCTTCCATGCCCAGCCCGCGGAAGCTCTGTCCGGACGAGCGATTGGCCTTGTCAAAGCTGGACTTGAAGATGAAGTTCACGCCCAGTCGGCCGGTGATCTCCTTGAGTGTGCCGGCCGTGTCCACCTGCAACTGCTCCGACTCGACCACGCAGGGGCCGGCGATCAGGAACAGCGGACGATCCAGCCCGACCTCGAAACCGCAGAGCTTCATGCCGTCGCCTCCCGCGCCAGCTTCTCGCCAGCATGCACTGCCTTGTACTCGCGCGCGGCACGCACGAAACCGATGAACAGCGGGTGGCCGTCACGCGGCGTGGAGGTGAATTCCGGGTGGGCCTGGCAACCCAGGAACCACGGATGCTTCTGCTGCGACAGCTCGACGATTTCGACCAGCAGGTCGTCCATCGACTTACCGGAGATCACCAGCCCAAGGTCCTCGAACGACTGCCGATAGCGGTTGTTGAACTCGTAGCGGTGACGGTGACGCTCGCGCACCACGTCCTGGCCGTACAGCTCACGCGCCAGCGTGCCCGCCTTGAGGCGGCATTCCTGTGCGCCAAGACGCATGGTGCCGCCCAGGTCCGAACGCTCGGTGCGCGTCTCGACCTCGCCGCTGGAAGTGGTCCACTCGGTGATCAAGGCGATCACCGGATCAGGCGTGTTGCGGTCATTTTCGCTGGAGTCGGCGTTCGCCAGACCTGCCACGCTGCGTGCGAAATCGACAACCGCCGCATGCATGCCGTAGCAGATGCCGAAATACGGCACGCCGTGTTCGCGTGCGTAACGGGCCGCCAGCACCTTGCCCTCGAAGCCACGCTTGCCGAAGCCACCCGGCACCAGGATCGCGTCGACGCCACCCAGCACCTTGGCGGCGCCTTCGGCCTCGATCCGCTCAGAATCGATCCAGTCCAGGTTGACCCGGGTCTGCTGCTTGATGCCGCCGTGGCGCAGCGCCTCGCCCAGCGACTTGTAGGCGTCCTTGTGCTCGACGTACTTGCCGACGATGGCGACGGTGATTTCGTCCTTCGGGTGCTCCACCGCCTCGACCGTCCGCTGCCAACCGGACAGGTCTGCCGGGCCGGCATCCAGGCCGAGCCGCCGGACCACGATGTCGTCGAGGCCCTGCTTGTGCAGCCACAGCGGCTGCTTGTAGATGATGTCCACGTCGGCGGCGCTGATCACCGCGTTTTCCGGCACATTGGTGAACAGGGCGATCTTGCGGCGCTCGCCCTCCGGCAGCGGCTCCTCGCAGCGGCACAGCAGCACATCGGGCTGGATACCGATCGAACGCAGTTCCTTGACCGAATGCTGGGTCGGCTTGGTCTTGATCTCGCCGGCGGCCTTGATGTACGGCACCAGGGTGAGATGCATGAACAGGCACTTCTCCGGGCCGTGCTCGATGCGCAGCTGGCGGATCGCCTCCAGGAACGGCAGCGACTCGATGTCGCCGACGGTGCCGCCGATCTCCACCAGCGCCACGTCGAAACCGCGGGTAGCCTCGTGGATGCAGTGCTTGATCTCGTCGGTGATGTGCGGAATCACCTGCACGGTGGCGCCGAGATAGTCGCCACGGCGCTCCTTGCGGATCACCGATTCGTAGATCTTGCCCGTGGTGATCGAGTTTTTGCCGGTCAGCCGGGTATGGACGAAACGCTCGTAATGTCCCAGATCCAGGTCGGTTTCCGCACCGTCATCGGTAACGTACACCTCGCCGTGCTGGAACGGGCTCATGGTGCCCGGGTCGACGTTGATATAGGGGTCGAGCTTCATCATGGTGACCGAGAGGCCACGCGCTTCCAGGATGGAAGCCAGCGACGCCGCGGCGATGCCCTTGCCGAGCGAGGACACCACACCGCCGGTGACGAAAATCAGGGGGGTCATGGGAGGCAGCCGTGCTGGAAATTTGTATTTTAGCGGCAGACGGCCTTCTCCGCGAGATCCTTCGCGCTTCGAATTCAGTCTTGTCACCCCCGCCAGGCCGGAACAGTGGCCTGGCCCGGCGGGAGGTCCGCCCCAAAAGCAGACCGGCGGCCCCTTGCGGGAGCCGCCGGTCATGTGCACGCCGAAGCGCGACAGGCTTAGTGATGCGACATCCATGGCATCATGTAGGCGTTCATGTTGTGCAGCACCCACAGCGAGCCGACGATGACGATGCCGATGAAGATCAGCGCGCATACCATCACCATCAGGTTCTCGCGCTGCTCGGGCGCAATGCCCATGTGCAGGAAGAAACCCAGCTGGACCAGCACCTGCGCCACGCAGAACACCATCAGGGCCGGCACGATCAGGTGGTGCGGCACCATCCCGGTCATCACGCAGCCGAACGACAGCAGCGTCAGCAGGATCGACAGCGCGAAACCGACCAGGTAGGTCTTGAGCGAACCGTGGTGGCCGCCGTGGGCGGCATGTTCGTTGGCGTGGGACATCAGAGCACCCCGTGCAGATAGACAAAAGTGAACACGCAGATCCAGATCACGTCCAGGAAGTGCCAGAACAGGCTGAGGCAGGACAGGCGACGCTTGACCGTATCGTCCAGGCCGTTGCGACGGACCATGTCCAGCATCACCAGGATCCAGATCAGGCCGCAGGTCACGTGCAGGCCGTGGGTACCGACCAGGGTGAAGTAGGCCGACAGGAACGCGCTGCGATCCGGACCGGTGCCTTCATGGATCAGATGCACGAACTCGTGGATTTCCATGCCCACGAAGGCGGCGCCGAACAGGAAGGTGATGGCCATCCAGACCAGCACCTTGTTGCGCTGGCCGGCATGCATGTTCAGCATCGCCATGCCGAAGGTGAAGCTGCTGACCAGCAGCAGCATCGTCTCGCCCAGCACGTACTTGAGGTCGAAGATGTCCTTGCCGGTGGGGCCGCCCGCATAGGCGTGCGACATCACGGCGAAGGTGGCGAACAGTGCCGAGAAGATCAGGCAGTCGCTCATCAGGTAGATCCAGAACCCCAGCAGGGTCTTGGATCCATCGTCGTGATGCGCGTGGTCGTCGTGGGCGACGATGCCGTTGTCGGCAGTGAGAACGGAACTGGTCATGGCTTAGGCAACCCTCTGTTCGGACGAGGCCGGGTCGACACGGTCGATCAGGCCCTGCAGCGGCACCATGCGGGCACGCTCGATCTTCTCGACCTCGGCGGCCGGCACGTAGTAATCGGTATCGCGGTCATAGGCGCGGGTCAGGAAGGTGCCGACCATGCCGACCAGGCCCAGGATGGCCATCCACCAGATGTGCCAGATCAGGGCAAAGCCAAGCACCACGCCGAAACCACCCATGATCACGCCTACGCCGGTGTTGCGCGGCATGTGGATATCGGCGTACTTGGCCGGCTGACGGTAGGCCGTACCCGCTTCCTTGTCGTGCCAGAACTGGTCCAGCGAATCGATCTTCGGCAGCACCGCGAAGTTGTAGAACGGCGGCGGCGAGCTGGTCGACCACTCCAGGGTGCGACCACCCCACGGATCACCGGTGAGATCGCGGTTCGCCTCACGGTTGCGCACGCTCACGAACACCTGCAGCAGGGTGAAGCCGATACCCGCGAAGATGATCGCCGCGCCGATGAAGGCCACCACGAAGTACGGCTGCCAGGCAACGTTGTCGTAGTGCTGCATGCGGCGGGTAGCGCCCATGAAGCCCAGGATGTACAGCGGCATGAAGGCCACGTAGAAGCCGACCAGCCAGCACCAGAACGACCACTTGCCCCAGCGCTCCTCAAGCTTGAAGCCCAGCGCTTTCGGGAACCAGTAGTTCATGGCCGCCAGGCAGCCGAACACCACGCCACCGATGATCATGTTGTGGAAGTGGGCAATCAGGAACAGGCTGTTGTGCAGCACGAAGTCGGCACCCGGCACCGCCAGCAGCACGCCGGTCATACCGCCAATCACGAAGGTGACCATGAAGCCGATCGTCCACAGCACCGGCACGGTGAAGCGGATGCGGCCGCGGTACATGGTGAACAGCCAGTTGAATACCTTCACCCCGGTGGGAATCGAGATGATCATCGTCATGATGCCGAAGAAGGCATTCACGTCGGCGCCCGAACCCATGGTGAAGAAGTGGTGCAGCCACACCAGGAAGGACAGCACGCCGATCGCCACGGTTGCATAGACCATCGACTTGTAGCCGAACAGCGGCTTGCCGCAGAAAGTGGCGATGATTTCGGAGTACGCACCAAAGCAAGGCAGGATCAGGATGTATACCTCTGGGTGGCCCCAGATCCAGATCAGGTTCACGTACATCATGGCGTTGCCGCCGAAGCCGTTCGTGAAGAAGTGCATGCCCAGGTAGCGGTCGGCACCCAGCAGGGCCAGGGTCACGGTCAGCACCGGGAACGCGGCCACGATGAGGATGTTGGTGACCAGCGCGGTCCAGGTGAACACCGGCATCTGCATCAGCTTCATGCCCGGCACGCGCATGCGCAGGATGGTCACGATGAAGTTGATGCCGCTCAGGGTCGTACCCAGGCCGGAAAGCTGTAGGGCCCAGATGTAGTAGTCGACGCCCACGGTCGGGCTGAACTTCAGCTCCGACAGCGGCGGATACGCCAGCCAACCGGTCGCCGCGAAGTCGCCGATGAACATCGACAGCATGATCAGAACCACACCGCCGGCGGTCAGCCAGAAGCTGAGCGAGTTCAGGAACGGATAGGCCACGTCGCGCGCGCCGATCTGCAGCGGCACCACCAGGTTCATCAGACCGGTGATGAACGGCATCGCCATGAAGAAAATCATGATGTCGCCGTGCGCGGTGAAGATCTGGTCGAAGTGATGCGGCGGTAGGTAACCGACGGCATGACCGGCAGCAAGCGCCTGCTGCGCACGCATCATGATCGCGTCGGCGAAACCGCGAAGCAGCATCACCAGCGCCATGATCACGTACATGACGCCGATCTTCTTGTGGTCCACCGTGGTGAACCACTCCTTCCACAGATAGCCCCACTTGCCGAAGTAGGTCACTGCACCCAGCAGGGTCGCACCGAGAATGGAGACGACAAGCAGCGTCCCCATGATGATCGGCTCATGGACAGGAATCGCCGAGAAAGAGAGTTTTCCGAACATGACTTACTCCGCAGCCTGGGCGTGAGTGGAATGCGAGGGAACGGCTGCAACGCTCGGGGCCGCACTGGCCGCCGGGGCGCCGTTCGTTGCCGGATGCTTGATGATGTAGCCGAACATGTTCGGCGACACGGTGCCGTAGAACGACACGGGCACCTTGCGGCTGGGCATCAGCAGCGACTGGTAGGCATTCACGTCGAGCGTGCCGGCCGATGCCTTGGCCTTCGCGATCCAGGCCTCGAAGCCCTTCTGCGATGTGGCCAGCGCAGTAAAGTGCATGTCGGCGAAGCCAGGACCACTGAAGTTCGACGAGAAACCGTCGTAACTGCCCTTCTCATTGGCGATCAGGTGAACCTGGGTCTGCATGCCCGACATCGCATAGACCTGGCTACCCAGCTGCGGGATGAAGAATGCGTTCATCACCGTGCCCGAGGTGATCTTGAAATCCACCGGGGTACCCTCGGGGAAGGCGATCTGGTTGACGCTGGCGACGCCGTAATCCGGGTAGATGAACAGCCACTTCCAGTCGAGCGCGACCGCTTCGATGGTCACCGGCTTCACACTCGACTCGAGCGGCCGGTAAGGGTCGAGCTCATGAGTCGATGTCCAGGTGATGGCACCCAGAATCACGATGATCACGCAGGGAATGGCCCACATCACCACCTCAATGGCGGTGGAGTGCGACCATTTCGGCGCGTAGGTCGCCTTGGTGTTGGAGGCCCGGTAACGCCAGGCAAACACCAGGGTCAGGACGATCGTGGGGACCACCACCACGCACATCAGTCCCAGTGCGACCAGGATCAGAGTGCGTTCGTGCATCCCGACAGCGCCCTTAGGCGAGAGGACGTCCATATTGCAACCACCGAGCAAAACGGCGGCACTTGCGCACATCCAGCGCAAGCCGGAAACGAGAGTTCGCTTGTTCACGTACAGCCCTTGAAAAGACAATCGGAAGGGATCGCCGTGGGGAGCGGCCCGCGAAGTTTAACGTTGCACTGCAAAAAATGACACTGCACGGGACACTATGTCGCAGTTGCAGGGCTTTCCTCCCCCGAATTGAGCCAGATCAACGCTCTCCCCAGCGCCCCCGAGCACACTTGTGGGCTCGTCCCCATTGGCTGAGCTCCCTAGTCGAACCGGTGCCCGGAGCTCTACCATTCAGGGATGAACACACCGATCCCCACCCGTCTCGCCGCACTGCGCCAGGCCATGCGCCAGCATGGCGTCAGCGCCTGCATCATCCCCAGCGCCGACCCGCACCTGTCCGAATACCTGCCCGAACACTGGCAGGGACGCGCGTGGGTGTCGGGCTTCACCGGCTCGGCCGGTACCGTGATCGTCACCGCAAAACATGCCGGACTCTGGACCGATTCCCGCTACTTCGCCCAGGCCGAGCGCCAACTCGAAGGCACCGGTTTCACGCTGATGAAGCTGCGCGTACCGCATACACCGGAACATCTGCAATGGCTGGCCAGTGAGCTGCACCGGGGCGACGTCGTCGCCGTGGCCGGCGATAGCCTGCCCATTTCATCCCGACGTCAGATGGAAACCCTGCTTGCCGAACATGGCGCCCGGCTACGCACCGACCTGGACCTGCCCGGCGAAATATGGACCGAGCGCCCCGCGCTACCGCGTTCGCCGATAACGGAACATGCACTGGATTACGCATGCACGCCACGCTCCGACAAGCTGGCCCGTGTACGCAAACGCATGCACAAACTCGGCGCCACGCATCATCTTCTGTCCAGCCTTGACGACATCGCGTGGATCACCAATCTGCGCGGCAGCGACGTTCCGTGCAATCCGGTATTCCTGGCCCATCTGCTGATCAGTGCCGATGCCGGCACTACCCTGTTCACCGGCCGCGACAAACTGAACGACGAGCTGATCGCCAGGCTTGCCAGTGATGGCATCACGGTTGCCGACTACGCCACGGTCACCGACGTCCTGACCGGCCTTCCTGCAGAGAGCGCCCTGCTGCTGGACCCCAGCCGCGTGGTCTGCACCATTGCCGACGCGATTCCCGCGAGCGTACGGCGCGTCGAAGCGGCCAATCCCTCAACCGCGCTCAAGGCCGTCAAGGGCCCCGCCGAACTCGATCACATCCGTGAAGTGATGCGCCGCGATGGTGCCGCGCTTGCCCGCGCCTTCCGTGAAATCGGGCAGCAGCTCGACGAGGGCAAGCCATTGACGGAGCTCGACGTGCATCGACTGGTGCACGCGGCGCGTGCCGCTCAGCCCGGCTTCGTGGGCGAGAGTTTCGACACGATCGCCGGCTACCAGGCCAACGGCGCGATGCCCCACTACCGCGCAACCCCCGAATCCCACAGCCCACTGAAGGCCGAGGGGCTGCTGCTAATCGACTCCGGCGGACAGTATCTGGGCGGCACCACCGACATCACTCGAATGCTTGCACTGGGCCCGGTCACTGCTGAGCAGCGCCGGGATGCCACGCTAGTACTCAAAGGCATGATCGCTCTGAGCCGTGCCCGCTTCCCCAAGGGAGCCAGTGGCCCGCAACTCGACGCACTGGCGCGTGCGCCGCTGTGGGCTGCCGGTTGCGATTACGGACACGGCACCGGGCATGGCGTCGGCTACTTCCTCAACGTTCACGAGGGACCTCAGTCAATCCGTCCGCCGGTCAGCGGCGGTGCGCTCGTAGCACTTGAGCCCGGCATGATCAGCTCCATCGAGCCAGGCCTCTACAAACCCGACCGGCATGGCATCCGCCATGAAAACCTTGCGGTCGTGGTCGAGGCTGACCAGACAGAGTTCGGCGACTTCCTGGCCTTCGAAACGCTTACGCTTTGTCCGTTCGACCGACAGGTGTTGGACATCGCACTGCTGAGCCATGACGAACGTGCCTGGCTGGACGACTACCACGCCACCGTCCGTGCCGCGATCGCCCCACTGCTCGATGGCGCTGATCTCGCATGGCTGACGCGGCACTGCGCTCCACTTGGCAACTGAGGCGCAACTGCTTTTACTAAGCCATTCAACCGGCGCCATCTATAGACGCCAGACCACCGACAGCCTGACCACCATTTGCCAGACTCAAACAAAAGACGCCGAGCCATAAAATGACTCGGCGTCTTTTGTTTGCAAATAAAGTCCCCAATAGACTAACGACACAGGGGGCGGTCGCAACCTATCGCTGGCGTAATCTCGCCAGCCCATGCCTATCCATGGCAATAGGGAAACACTAGAAAGAGCTTGTGACCACAGATGATCAGTTCACTCCAAACACGGCCTAGATAATGGCTCCTAGAAATTACAAATAGAATCAGACATATCCTAATTTTGATATAGCTAATCCGTATCACGTCAGTAAGCCAGAGCCCCTGGCAAATTCGTACAGTTGTGTATTACTTGTAAGGCCAAGCTTGCGCATCGCGTCGCTCTTCTGCTGACTGATTGTTTTCACACTTCGCCGCAGGCGTTCGGCAATCTGCGTTACGGTAAGTCCATTTGCATACATGCGAACCACTTCAGCCTCACGCGGCGAGAGCATTTCCATGTTTGCCGCCGCAGAGTCTGTCTCATCAGGCCCCGAACCTGCCGCGTCGGCTTTCGCCGCATGGCTCAGCGCCCCTTGCATACCCTCACCAAGAAAAGCCTGGCCACTTGAGACCACTTGCATGGCCTGAAGCAACTCTCTGGTCATGGCCGTCTTGGCCACCACACCATTAGCCCCCGCTGCAAGCATGCCGCGTACCAAGGCGAGGTTGTGAATCATGGTCAGCACGATGATTCGGAGCTCAGGGTACCGACGGCGCAATCGTCGCAGCAGTTGCAGCCCATCTTCCGAGTCCTCGCCTGCAGGCATCGAAAAATCGGTAATAAGGAGATCACATGGCTGCTTGGTCAGCAATGCAAGAAGCTCCTTGCCTTGTGACGCCTCGCCAACGATACAAAAATCGTTTTGAAAGTTCCTCATAAGGGATCTCAACCCCATGAGGACAACGGGATGATCGTCTGAAATGACGACTCTTAGCGGGTGCGCTTCATCGTGCATAGAACTTCGCTTTAACCGAACGCTTCATGGATACACAACGCCCTACGTACCAAGCAGTGGCATAGAGCAATAGCTCTCGGAGTGCCATGAACAACAGACGCAAAGATGCGATCAAAATACACACATGCGCTGCGTAATATCTAGGTACGTAACAACATCTATTTCGATCAAAGCTACAGAAAAAGCCGACACTGAAGATATCGGATGATTCCGAAAGCAATAAGCCCTAACCCAGACACCACGAATGGCGCTGATTTCATGTCAGTCAAAGGTTCCGGATCTTTAGCCGTAAACTCGTATCGATAGCGCTGAACGGGCCCACGTCAACGCATCGAGTTTCGGCGTAACGACGAGCTGACCAGCAACGCTCCGGCCCATCAATTCATGGTCAGTATCGTCAACGAATTCGTTGGCATACAGCCAAGAGAGATCTGGGTCGCCCTCGTCCCCCTAACTGCAAAACGCATTCATTAAGGGCAACAGCAGCCCGCTAAAGATCGCATCTTGACTGCACCGCCAGCATATTGAGATCGGATAATTCCTAATTACTCGACCCACTCACCTCGCACCAGTGTTCACGCTCCGGTATCAGGTCGTCAGTCCTTTTACCCGGGCGTACTCATAGAGTTGGCTGTTGCTGGTCAACCCCAGCTTCCGCATGGCATTGTTCTTTTGCTGGCTGATCGTCTTGACGCTACGATGCACCCGTTCGGCAATCTGTGTGATCGACAGACCCGATGCATAGAGTCGTACCACTTCGGCCTCACGCCGGGACAGGATGGACACTTCACCACCCGCACCGTCATCGCCGGAACCTGCACGCTGCGCAGTCGGGATATCGACAACAACATCCCGCAGGTCTTCGCTCACATAAGTGCGTCCGCCCAGAACCGTTCGAACGGCCAGCACCAGTTCGCGCGTCATCGCCGCTTTTGCAACGACGCCATTCACCCCTGCATCCAGCATTCCCCGGACCAGTGCAGGGTTATGAATCATGGTAAGCACGATGACGGGAAGTGCCGGCCGATCACGACGAAGCCGTTTGAGCCAGGCCAGGCCATCCTCGCTACCGACATCATCCGGCATCGAGTAGTCCGTGATCAGAAGCTCACATTCACAGGTAGAAAGTAGAGCCTGCAACTCACGTGCGCCGCTGGCCTCACCAACCACCTCCAGTTCCGCCCTGAACTCTTGCAACAGTGCCCTGATGCCAAGTAACACCACAGGGTGATCATCAGCGATAACCAATCGTACGGGAGCGTTGTTCCACGACATCGTCATGTTCGATGAAATCCTTGTACGGTTACTTGAAGTAGCATCGTCAACAGAATGGCATCCTCCTACAAGATCGAGCGCGACGTGTAAAGAAGATTGACGGTCATGATAAGCAACCCAAATGTGATGACCACGCGATGAACGCGCTGCCGTTTCTGCATATGCGGCCGCGTCCAGACATCGCAGTCGCCATGTTCAACCCCGGGGCTATTCCTGCCACGGCAAGCATCGAGGTGCTTGCCGGTCTGTTGATGGCATCCGGCATGCTGTGCCTGCTGTTGCTGAGGATGATCTGGAAGCAACAGCTGCGGCTGAAGCAGGCCCGATCACAACAGAACCGGTTGGCGGACGAGATAGAGTCGCTTCGCAGGCATGAACAACAGCTTCATGCAAACGAGCGCAGCCTCCGCGAGATCAGTGCCCGCATGCCGGTCGTGGTGTTCACCATGCATCGTGACCGCAACCGCCATCACAGACTCGAGTCGCTAACGGGCGACCTACAGGCACTGTTCGGGGTCGATCCCAACGAGGCACTCGAAGCCACCGACCTGCTACGAGACTGGCCATTCGGAGACCGAATCTATCCTGATGATGTCGACAGCCTGCGCCTCCAGCTGCGCCACAGCCTGCGGCACGCCCGCGCTACCTCTGTCGATTTCCGTGCCTATGCCGAGGATGGACTTCGTTGGTTCCATCTGGTCATGGCTGCATACCCTCAGGGCAAGGGCAACACGCGCTGGGTCGGCTACCTGATCGACACCACCAATCTCAACGCCCACAACGAGGCCTTGCGCGCAGCACGCGACGCCGCCGAGCGAGCTTCCCGCGCCAAGGCGGACTTCCTGGCCACCATGAGCCACGAGATCCGCACGCCGATGAATGGCGTGATCGGCATGCTCGAGTTGCTGGAACATACGTCTCTGAATCCGGACCAAATCGAGCTGCTGCAGGCCGTCGGCGATTCTGCCAGCGTGCTGATGCAGATCCTCAACGATGTACTGGATTTCTCCAAGCTCGAGGCCGGCAACCTCAGACTGGATCCGGTCCCGTTCGACTTGCGTGCACTTGTCGACAGTGCAGTGGGCCTGGTCGCCGGCCCACTGCACCAGAAAGGCCTGGATGTCAGGGTCGGCATGGACACGCTGATCGCCGGCCGCCTGCTCGGGGACGATGTCAGGCTGCGCCAGATCCTGCTCAATCTTCTCAACAATGCAGGCAAGTTCACTGAACACGGAAGCATCACGGTCAGTCTTCGCGTACTGGGTGACGATGGCGAGTACCAACGCCTGCAATTCAGTATCGCCGATACCGGCATCGGCATTCCGGCAGACAAACAGGAAAACCTGTTCATGCCGTTCTCGCAGGCCGAATCGTGGACAGCGCGTCGCCATGGCGGCACCGGACTCGGCCTTGCCATCTGCCATCACTTGGTTGAACTGATGGACGGCAAGATCGCGCTATCGAGCGAGGTCGAACTGGGCACGACCATCACCGTGGAGGTCCGTCTACCGGTCGTCCAACGCGAAATTGCTAACCCGGTGGACCTGGCAGGCCAGCATGCTGTGGTCCGTCTCGACAACCACGAACTGACCGCCATCGTGCGTGCGCACCTTGCCGCACTTGGACTCAGTGTAGAGACTGTTCCGCCGTCGCAGTCCATGCGACCAGGCATTGCGGCCAATATCCTGTTCGTCGACATCGATGACGAAGAAAGCTCGTCAAGGATTGCCGCGCATGTCATCGCCCTCACCGACTCGCCTGAAACACAAACGCGCCCCTATCGCGACGGAGAGCGCATCGTGCTTGGCTGCAACCCGCTCAAATGGCAGTCAATGGTCCGCGCATGCGCCATGACACTGGAACCCCAGCGACCATCGACAGCCACCTCGTTGCCGGCAGGGGGGCATCCCTCGACCAGTACTGCCATAACAGCGCCGCCGTCTCCTTCACCCACTTCCGCAGGCCGGATATTGATTGCCGAAGACCATCCGGTGAATCAGGCATTGGCAAGACGGCAGCTGGCGTTGCTGGGGTGGGCATGCGATATCGTGGACAACGGACGTGCCGCCCTCGAGGCGCTTCGACACAACGACTACGCCCTGTTGATGACCGATTGCCAGATGCCCGAGATGGATGGCTACGAACTGGCTGCTGCGTGGCGGCAACTGGAGGCGGACGAGCAACGAACGACACGCCTGCCGATCATCGCGATGACGGCGCACACTCTGGGCGACGAGATCGTCCGCTGCCGTGATGCCGGCATGGACGACTATCTGAGCAAGCCGGTCCAGCTGAAGGTACTGCAGGAAAAACTGCAGACGTGGCTCCGACCTGAAGGACAAACCATATCGCCGTCCCCATCAGTCGCGACCGCGCCAGCGACTCAAGCCGACATGCTCAGGCTATTGCGCGAGACCAGTATGGCCGACCTTGACGCGATCGAGCTGGCCATGGCGAACGGGGATGCAGCCACCGTTGCGCGCAGACTGCACCGCCTGCTGGGCGCATTGCAGATATTCATCGGCGGCCCGGATATCGGAAAGGCACGACAGTTACTGGATGCGCTGGAAGAAGGCGCATCGCCCGCCGCACTGGACGATTTCCCCACCAGCCTTGCCCGCCTTCGCGAACAAGTGATGCAACTGCCGGACGGTGCTTGACCCCACCCCGGACACGACATCAAAACGTGACGCAGTTGGCATTTTCGGCATCTCTCCATCAGAATCCGCGCTCAAACACGCTGTTCAGACGTTTCCGGGCTGAGGATACAGGCCGTCCGTCGTGGCCAGTCAGGAGCGAGGGGGCGCTCACCGGTCCGATGTGAAATCACGGACGGCATACAGGGGTTGAAGATGCAATCCATCCGCCATTGGTTACGCTCTTGCTTTGGTCGCCTGGGAATCGCTGCGCTGGTTTTCCTCGCTGTGCCGGCTGCTCATGCGGGCGACTGGTATTACCGCGTAAGGCCGCACGACAATATCTGGACACTGAACAGTCGCTTTCTCAAGCCTGGCGTTGGCTGGCAGAAACTCCAGACCTACAACAAGGTCGCCGATCCGTATCACCTGGTACCGGGCTCGCGTCTACGCATACCGGTGGAATGGCTGCGTGTTCAGCCAGCCAAGGCCACGGTGATCGCCGTCGCCGGCATGGCACATGCTTACATCGCAGGTCAGACCGCTGGAGTCGTCATCACCCCGGGCATGAAGCTCGGCTATGGCGTTCGTATCGAGACCGGACCCCATGCCAGCCTGACACTGAAGTTTGCTGATGACTCGCATGTGCTCATGCAATCCGGCAGCGAACTGACGCTGGACCGCATGAGTGCCTACGGCAACACCGGTATGGCCGACACCAAACTGCGCCTGCAACATGGCCGCATCAGCAATGCCGTGACGCCGATGCCGGGCAACACGGCACACTTCGTGGTGCAGACACCCGGTGCCATTTCCAGTGTGCGCGGCACCCATTTCCGCGTAGCCGCCGGTGACGACCATTCGCAAACCGAGGTACTGAAGGGCCGTGTCGATGTCGCCGGCCACCGGCGCCACGTGCAGGTCAACCGTGGTTCCGGCGTATCCGTCACCGACGGCCATCGCCCCGGCCAGGTGCGCAAACTGTTGCCTGCGCCCGTGCTCGATTGCCCGAGTCAGCCGGTCACCCACATCGGCGATACACTGAGCTGGACGGCCATGCATGGTGCTGTTCACTACCGCGTCGAGATCGCGCCGGATGCACGCTTTGAAACCCTTCTGCTCGACAGTGTGACCGGTGCCCTGCCCCACGTCAGCGTGCCGGATCTGCCGAACGGCGAACATGCGATCCGCATCCACGGCATCGACAGCGCCGGTCTGGAAGGACTGGATGCCACCTGCACCCTGCGTACCGCCATGCATCCGCAGCCACCGCTGGTGCAACAGCCGCAGGCGGGCAGCAAAGTGCGCGACCCACGCCCGCAATTCCGCTGGACCGAAAGCTCCGAGGCCAAATCCTACGACTGGCAGCTGGCGAGCGATGCCCAATTTGCCCACGTTCTGGCCGAACGCCCGCAGATCGATAACGATCACGTGCGCGCCCCTGCCGTACTTCCGCTGGGACGCTATTACTGGCGTATTGCGAGTCGCGACGCCCAAGGCAACCTCGGCCCATATACCGACGCCCTGCCATTTGAACGTGTCGCGCCGCCGCCGGCCCCGAGCGTGGGGGCGCCCAAAAGCTCAAAGCATGAGTTGACGCTCGGCTGGTCCGCCGGTAAACCCGGACAGCACTACCGCATCCAGCTCGCCCGCGACGCCCAGTTCACCCATCCACTGGTCGACCGGATGCTGGACACCCCATCGCTGCAGATGCGCAAACCGCATTCGGGCACCTGGTACGTGCGGGTACGCACCATCGACACCGACGGCTATGCTGGCGCCTGGGGCCCGGTCCAGAAGTTCCGGCTGCCCTGCATACCCTGCCGCATCGCCGCCATCGGAGGCGGCGCCACCGTTCTCTGGTTACTGCTCTGATGCCCGATACACCGCCGGCAACGGATGCCTGACATGTTGCCGCGCGGTTTCGCCTGGCTGGTGCGGGGTGCGGTCTGGCTGGTTGCCACCGGCCTGCTGGCCCTGTTGCTCACCTTTGATGCAACGGGACATGTGGACAGTGCCCTGTATGACATCAACATGCGTCACTGGACCTATACGCCTGGCAACGACGTGGTCATCGTCGCGATCGATCCCAGCAGCCTTACCAAACTTGGACGCTGGCCGTTCCCCCGCCTGCTGCACGCACGCTTGATCAACCGGCTCACCGACGACGGCGTACGTGCCATCGGTCTCGACATCACCATGACCACGCCCGATGCTGCCCATCCAGCCTATGACAAGGCACTGGCCAGTGCACTTCGACGCAACGGCCATGTAGTGATGCCGGTCTTCGCCGAACCCACCGACCTGGGCGGCACGCTGGAAGAAATGCTTCCAGTCCCCGGCCTGGCCAGGGAAGCCGCGGCATTCGGCCAGGTGGATGTCGACGAGAGCACCGACGGCATCTCGCGTGGCGTCTACCTGATGGCAGGACTGGGACAGGCCTACTGGCCATCGCTGGGCCTGGCGCTCTACCGCCAGGACCACCCCAGGCACCCGAGCGCACAACTGCCAGGCCTGCGCAATCCAATGCCGACTGGCGAATCGCCATACCTGTGGATCCGCGATTACTACGCACTACTGCATTACGCCGGCCCATCAGGCACGTTCGGTCGCGTTTCCTATGCCGACGTGCTCGACAAGAAGGTACCGCCCTCGCTACTGAAAGGTAAAACCGTGCTGATCGGTGCCACCGCCGAGGGCATGCGCGACATCGTTCGCACACCGGACGGCCTGATGCCGGGTGTCGAGTACCAGGCGAACATCCTGGAATCGCTGCAACGCGGGCTTCTGCTGACCCCGCTGGGATTCACCCTGCAACTGGTCGTCGGTGCCATCGTCCTGTCGGTGCCCTGCCTGCTGTACGGGCTTCCCGGCTTTCGCCGCCTGTGGTCGGTGCTACTGGTCGGCATGTTGCTGCCGTTGGCATCCAGCCTGCTGCTGCTGCGCGCGCTCGGCTGGTGGTGGCCGCCGACGGCGTGCGTGCTGACCGTCGCCATCGCCGGCGCGGCGTGGTGGCTGCTGGTGCGGCCAGCCGGTACGGCCATCAACGCCACGCCGGCTTGACCCGCCCGGCGGCGGCCGCCATCCTGCTGCGTTTAACCACACTCGATTTCAACGCATGAGCAGTCGCTACAACGCCGCCGACATCGAAGTCCTCTCCGGCCTTGACCCGGTCAAGCGCCGGCCGGGCATGTACACCGACACGACCCGGCCCAACCATCTGGCGCAGGAAGTGATCGACAACTCGGTGGACGAGGCCCTGGCCGGCCACGCCGAGAACATCGACGTGATCGTCCACACTGACGGGTCCGTCGAGGTCAGCGATGACGGCCGCGGCATGCCGGTGGACATTCACCCCGAGGAAGGGGTGCCAGGTGTCGAACTGATCCTCACCCGGCTGCATGCGGGCGGCAAGTTCAGCGGCAAGAACTACAACTTCTCCGGCGGCCTGCACGGCGTGGGCGTGTCAGTGGTCAATGCGCTGTCCAGCCGGGTCGAGGTCACCATCCGCCGCGACGGCAACGAATACCAGATGGCCTTCGAACACGGCGATCGCGTCAGCGAACTGGAGATCATCGGCAGCGTACCGAAGAAGCGCACCGGTACCACGGTGCGCTTCTGGGCCGACCCGAAATACTTCGACTCGCCGAAGATCGCGATGGCTCGCCTCAAGCATCTGCTGCGTGCCAAGGCCGTGCTGTGCGCGGGTCTCAACGTGAAGCTGACCGACGAGGCCAGTGGCGAAGTCAGCGCATGGCATTACGAGGATGGCCTGCGCGACTACCTGCGTGGAGAACTCGGCCAGGCCGAAGCAATCCCGGCCGAGCTGTTCGTGCATCATGTGGCGCGCGATACCGAAGGCATGGACGTTGCCCTCACCTGGCTGCCCGAGGGCGAGCTGGTGCAGGAAAGCTACGTCAACCTGATTCCCACCGCCCAGGGCGGCACCCACGTGAACGGCCTGCGCACCGGCCTCACCAACGCCATCCGCGAGTTCTGCGACATCCGCAACCTGCTGCCACGTGGTGTGAAGCTGGCGCCCGAGGACGTCTGGGAACGGCTGGCCTTCGTGCTCAGCGCCAAGCTGCTCGACCCGCAGTTCGCCGGCCAGACCAAGGAGCGGCTGTCATCGCGCAACGCCGCTGCGCTGGTGGAAAACGTGGTGCACGACGCCTTCAGCCTGTGGCTGAACCAGAACGTGGAAAGCGGCGAGCGCATCGCCCAGCTCGCCATCGAGCACGCCAGTGCCCGGCTCAAGGCGGCCAAGCAGGTCGTGCGCAAGAAAGTCGTCCAGGGCCCTGCACTTCCGGGCAAGCTGGCCGACTGCACCGCCACCGACCTGTCGCGCACCGAACTTTTCCTGGTCGAGGGCGACTCGGCCGGCGGCAGCGCCAAGCAGGCACGCGACAAGGAGTTCCAGGCGATCCTTCCGCTACGCGGCAAGATCCTCAACACCTGGGAGGTGGAATCGACCACCGTGCTGGGCTCCGAGGAAGTGCACAACCTTGCCGTGGCGATCGGCTGCGACCCCGGCAAGGACGATCTTTCCGGACTGCGCTACGGCAAGGTCGTGATCCTCGCCGACGCCGACTCCGACGGCCTGCACATCGCCACCCTGCTGTCAGCGCTGTTCCTGCGTCACTTCCCGAAGCTGGTCAGCGAGGGCCACGTGTTCGTGGCGATGCCGCCGCTGTTCCGCGTCGACGTGGGCAAACAGGTCTTCTACTGTCTGGACGAGGGCGAGAAGCAAGCCATGCTGGACCGTATCGAGCGCGAAAAAATGCGCGGTGCGGTCAGCGTCACCCGCTTCAAGGGCCTGGGCGAGATGAACCCGGGACAATTGCGCGAATCCACGATCGATCCCGACACCCGTCGTCTGGTCCAGCTCACCGTCGACGATGACGACGGCACCGCAAAGCTGATGGACATGCTGCTGGCCAAGAAACGCGCCGGCGACCGCAAGGCCTGGCTGGAGGAAAAGGGCGACCTCGCGACGCTGGATGTCTGACCCATTCGTGCCGTCTTGACCATGATCAAGACGGCACGCCAACAACCCGGTGATGCTGCCGCCATGCCACAACGCGACTGGACACGCCGCGCCATCGAAGCGCTCGAAGCCGAAACGCATCGCTCCGCCGATACGCACCTGCTGCGCCTGGACCTGCCGTCCTTCCCCGGCATTCCGTTGTACCTCAAGGACGAATCCGTCCACCCCACCGGCAGCCTGAAGCACCGCCTGGCACGCTCGCTGTTCATCTACGCGATCTGCAACGGCTGGCTGCGCGAGGGACGCCCGGTGATCGAGGCCTCCAGCGGCAGCACGGCGATCTCGGAAGCCTACTTCGCGCGCCTGCTCGGCCTGCCTTTCGTCGCCGTGATGCCACGCAGCACCTCGCCGGACAAGGTCGCCCTGATCGAGCATTTCGGCGGGCGCTGCCACTTCATCGACGACACCGACGTCTACGGCACCGCGCAGCGGCTGGCGGACGAACTGGACGGTCATTACATGGACCAGTTCACCTATGCCGAACGCGCCACCGACTGGCGCGGCAACAGCAACATCGCCGAATCTATCTTCCGCCAGATGGCGCACAAGGCCGATCCCGAACCGCACTGGATCGTGGTTTCGGCCGGCACCGGTGGCACCTCGGCGACCATCGGGCGTTATATCCGTTACCGCCCGGGTACGCAGGTCACGACACGCCTGGCCGTGGTCGATCCGGAGCGCTCGGTGTTCCACGACTACTTCGTCAGCGGCGATACCACGCTGACCCTTAGCCGGGGCTCGCGCATCGAAGGCATCGGGCGTCCCCGGGTCGAGCCCTCGTTCGTACGCGGCGTGATCGACCGCATGATCCAGGTGCCGGACGCCGCCACGTTCGCCGCCCTGCGCGTGCTCGAACGCCTGCTCGGCCGGCGCTGCGGCGGCTCCACCGGCACCAATTTCGTCGGCGCACTGCAATTGATGTGCGAGCTGCATGCGAACGGTACGCCCGGACCGGTGGTGACCATGATCTGCGACGGCGGCGAGCGCTACCGCGGCACCTACTACGACGAGGCCTGGATCGCGGCAACCGGACTGGACGTGGCGAGCTGGCAGCGCCGGCTTGACGAGGTCGTCGCCAGCGGCCGCTGGCCCGACTGAGCAGGCACATCCGCGCAAACATTTATCTCGCGCCGACAACGGCGCTAAGGTAATGGCCCGTCCCGCATCGAATGCCGCCCATGGCCCTGGTACCCCCGTTCGACCTGCAACGCTGGATCGATGAACATCGCCACCTGCTGAAACCGCCCGTCGGCAACAAGTGCATCGTCGACGGCGACTTCATCGTGATGATCGTGGGCGGCCCCAACGCACGCACCGACTACCACTACGACGAAGGTCCCGAATTCTTCTACCAGCTCGAAGGCGAGATGATGTTGAAGGTGCAGGACGACGGCGCCGCGCGTGACCTGCCGATCCGTGCCGGCGAGATGTTCTACCTGCCGCCGCGCGTACCCCACTCGCCACAGCGCATGCCGGACTCGATCGGACTGGTGATCGAGCGCAGGCGGCGGCCGCACGAACAAGACGGCCTGCTGTGGTTCTGCGAGCGCTGCAACCACAAGCTGTACGAAGAATATTTCACGCTGCAGAGCATCGAGCACGACTTCCCGCCGGTGTTCGAGCGCTTCTACGGTTCGCGCCAGGCCCGTACCTGCGATGCCTGCGGGCACCTGAACCCGGCGCCGGCCAAGTACGCGGCCGACTGAACCCCTCGCACGACTGCCCTAGCCGGCCCGACGCCGCAACCACTTGTCGGCCATGCGGCGCAACGATGCATCCAGTGCGGGATCGTTCGCCACTTCGGCCACTGGGCGCCAGGCCAGCGCATGGGCCTCGTGGTTGATATGGAAGCGCTCGTCATCACCGGCACAAACGACGTAGCGCACGTCGTAGTGCCAATGCTCCGGCTCATCGCCACGGGCCGGAATCCGGTGGCGATCGATGTCGAAGATTCCCCCCAGGACCTGCAGCCCGGCCACACCGGTTTCTTCCTGAGCTTCGCGCAGGGCCACGCCCGCCAGATCCGCTTCGCCGTCGGCATGCCCTCCGGGCTGCAGCCAGCGGCCGAGCTTGCGGTGATGCATCAGCAGTACGCGCTCGCCGTCGGCGCTGACCAGCCAGGCCGACCCGGTGAAATGCCCGGTTCGGTGATGGCGATGAAAAACATCGGGGTGCGAATGCGCGAACGCGATGAATTCGGCAGCCTGCTCCGCCTCCCCCTGCCATAGGTCATGGTAGTGGCGCAGGGCAACCTGCAACGATTGGCTTGGCAGCGTCATATGCGGCGATTTCGCGTTGCAAAACAGCGCACAGGATAGCCTAGACAACGCCGCTGCCCGGCTTGTACCTGCGACCTGCGCTGGGCTATGGTGGCCCGCTGATGCGCCATGCGCGCAGCAGCCACGTACCGTGACGGTTACAGCCACGGGCGTCATCGCAGAGTTGAGGGGAATTCGATGCTCAAGAACCTGTTCGCCACCCACCCGATCGATGCCATGCCGGAAGTCGAAGCCGGCGAAGTCGTCATCGGCGATGCGCACGGCGTGCATGGCGACGCCACACTGAAGCGGGCGCTGACCGCGAAACATCTGGTCATGCTGGGCGTCGGCGCGGTGATCGGTGCGGGCATCTTCGTGTTGACCGGTACCGCAGCCGCGCAGTTCGCCGGACCGGCACTGGTGATCAGCTTCATGATGGCCGGTTTCGCCTGCGCCCTCGCCGGCCTGTGCTACGCCGAATTTTCCGCGATGCTGCCGGTGTCCGGCAGTGCCTACTCGTATTCCTACGCCACGCTGGGCGAAGTCATCGCCTGGTTCGTCGGCTGGAACCTGGTCCTGGAATACCTGTTCGCCGCCTCCACCGTGGCGGTGGGCTGGTCCGGCTACTTCAACGAACTGCTGCACATGCTCAGCAGCTGGACCGGGCTCACGCTGACCCTGCCGCCGGCACTGTCCTCGGCGCCCTTCACCTTCAATGCGGCCAACCACCTGGTCACCACCGGCGCCATCATCAACCTGCCGGCACTGCTGATCGTGGGTGCCATCAGCTGGCTGTGCTACCGCGGCATCACGCAGTCGGCCACGGTCAATGCGATCATCGTGGCGATCAAGGTCATCGTGATCATGCTGTTCCTGATCGTGACCTTCCACTTCCTCAACCCGTCGCTGTGGCATCCCTTCATTCCGGCCAACGAGGGCGGCTTCAAATACGGCTGGAGTGGCGTGATCCGCGCCGCGACCTTGGTGTTCTTCGCCTACATCGGCTTCGACGCGGTATCGACCGCGGCGGGCGAAGCGAAGAACCCGCAACGCGACATGCCGATCGGCATCCTCGGCTCGCTGTTCATCTGCACCCTGCTCTACATCGCCATGTCGGCGGCGCTGACCGGCCTGGCCCCATTCCGCGACCTGAACACGCCCGAGCCGGTGGCGACCGCGCTGAACTACGTGCTGGGCACCGTGGCGGCAGGCAGCTTCGCCAGCCATGTATTGGGCGTGCTGCGCATCCTGGTGGTATTCGCCGCGCTTGCCGGCCTCAGCTCGGTGGTGTTGGTGATGCTGATGGGCCAGCCGCGTATCTTCTACGCCATGTCCGGCGACGGCCTGCTGCCGAAGGCACTGGGGCGCGTACATCCGAAGCACCGCACGCCCTACGTCGGCACCATCATCGTGGGTGTGATCGCTGCAGTCCTGGCCAGCCTGTTCCCGGTCGACGTGCTGGGCGACCTGGTCTCGATGGGCACCCTGCTGGCCTTCACCACCGTCTGCATCGGCGTGCTGGTGCTGCGCTATACCCGCCCGGATCTGCCACGCTCGTTCCGCGTGCCGCTGCCGTGGATCGTTTGCCCGCTGGGTGCCGCGGCCTGCCTGTTCCTGTTCTGGCAGGCATTCGTGGTGCGCTGGTGGCTGATCCTGGGATGGACCACCATCGGCTTCCTGATCTACGGTTTCTACGGCTACCGCAACAGCAAGCTTCGCAAGACCACGGCCTGAAAACCCGACGAGCCGATGCCAGACGCATCGGCTCGTCTGCTTTCGCCCCTCCTCGTTCGCATCCCGCCGCAAGATACTCATCCCGATGCTCAAGCAACTGCTCGCCCGCAAGACCGATTTCAGTAACGCCGACGACCTGCACGATCAGGGCCTTCGCCGCACGCTCGGACCATGGGGTATCACCGCGCTGGGCATCGGCGCCGTCATCGGCACCGGCATCTTCGTGGTCACCGGGCAGGCCGCGGCAGAACATGCCGGGCCGGCAGTACTGATCTCCTTCATCCTTGCAGCGATCTGCAGCGGCTTCACCGCTCTGTGCTACGCCGAGTTCGCCACCCTGATCCCGATCTCGGGCAGTTCCTATTCCTACGCCTACGCCACGCTCGGCGAGCTGCTGGCCTGGTTCATCGGCTGGAACATGGTGCTGGAATACGGCATCTCGGCATCCGCCGTCGCCGCCAGTTGGACCGGCTACTTCACCAGCCTGATGGACAACATCGGCCTGCATCTGCCGGTGACGCTGACATCGGCTCCGCTGGCCTTCACCAACGGCCACCTGGTCGCGACCGGCGCCTTGATCAACCTGCCTGCCGTGGCCATCGTGCTGGCGCTGACCTGGGTCTGCTACGTCGGCATCCGCGAGTCGGCCGGGATCAACCTGCTGATGGTGGGGCTCAAGGTGGGGTTGATCATCATTGTGGTGGTCGCCGGCTACCGCTATATCAACCCGGCGAACTGGCACCCGTTCATTCCGGCCCCGCAGGGACCGGACAAGTACGGCTGGTCCGGCATCTTCCGCGGTGCGGCGATGGTGTTCTTCGCGTATATCGGCTTCGAGGCCACCTCAACCGCCGCCCAGGAATGCAAGAACCCGCAGCGTGATCTGCCGTTCGGCATGCTCGTCTCGCTGGCGATCTGCACCATCCTGTACCTGGCCATGGCCGCGGTACTGACCGGACTGATTCCCTATGCCCAGCTGGACACCGTCGAGCCGGTGGTGACCGCCGTCAAGGTGCATCCGCAGCTCGACTGGTTGCGCTGGGTGGTGGAATTCGGCGCCCTGATCGGACTTGCCTCGGTGATCCTGGTGATGATCATCGCCCAGCCGCGCATCTTCATGATCATGGCGCGCGACGGCCTGCTGCCGCCGGTGCTGGCACGCATTCATCCGCGCCATCGCACACCGCACATCAACACCCTGATCACCGGCTTCTGCATCGCGGCGCTGGCCGCCGTCTTCCCGCTCGACCTGCTGGCCAACCTCACCTCGATGGGTACCCTGATCGCCTTCGTGGCCGTATGCGCCGGCGTACTCATCCTGCGCTATACGTCGCCAGAACTTCCGCGCACGTTCCGGGTGCCGTGGGCATGGGGCATCTGCAGCGCGGGCGTGCTTAGCTGCCTGGCCCTGTTGCTCACCTTTGAGTGGTTCAACTGGGCGCTGATGATCGTATGGACTGCCATCGGCCTGGCGATCTATTTCGGCTACGGGTATCGGCACAGCCACCTTCGCCGGCAAACAGCCGCATTAACAGTGAACGCCGCCGAAAAAGCCGAATAATCCTTAAAAAGTAATCAAATGCCTTTAAATGCGTTGATCAAACCAGTTTCACCCAATTAGGTGAAACTGATGATCTTATTTTAAGTCATTGATTTTATTGCGGGACCAAAGGCAGCACAGAACACACCCCCAGGTTAGCCCGCACCGACCAACCGGAGTATGATCCTCAGTCCGCGGGTTGATCACTTGGCAGTGGGCCCCGGATTGCCGCCCGGCGCGTCAGGCGAGTCAGCTCCTCAGCCTGATGCGTCGGGCAGCATTTTCTTCCGCCTCGTCAATCTTCCGGCGCACCTGCGGACACGAAAAAGGCCGGCACATGGCCGGCCTTTTGGATACGTTGAACTAGCTACTGCTCAGCTCTTCGCCGTATGCGAAACACACCAGCCTTTCGCACTGACCGCCTTGCCCGGGAACAACTGGCAAGGACCGAACCCGGTCGGGCCACCCGTGTAGAACTGGCAGTTCGCACAGTCAGCGCCCGGCGTGTGCTTCGGATTCTTGGTGGTACTGGCATCCGCAACGTAACCCAGCGCCTTGGCAGTGGGGTCGGCATCCGTGAGGTGCGGCAAATCGGCAGCCCGAGCGAACCGGGGAAAACCGCCTACGACCGCAACCGCGGCAGTGCCGGCGGCGATCTTCAGGAAACGGCGGCGTGACTCGCTGTTTTCTTCTTGCGACATTTGGAAACCTCCCGCGTTGATACAACATCCACCGCACATGGCGGTACTGACCAGCATGCTACGCCCGTCGCGCGATCGTGGCGCGAATGGCTCGCATTTCCCGACAGGCCAGCGTGTGCATGGTGTATCATCAGGCCCTGTTTGGACGTCCATTTGCATGAGCCAGATCCTTCCCGACACCATTTCCGCCGAGCTTTTCGCCCAGCGTGCCGACGCCGTCGCCGCAGCGGCGCGCGCCCTGTCAGCGCTTGGCTGGACCCCGGCCACCAGCAGCAACTTTTCCATGCGCGTGGATGCCGGACACGCGGCCATCACCATCTCCGGTCGCGACAAGGGAAGCCTTGGCCGCGACGACATCATGCTGGTGGACATGCAGGGCAAGGCCGTGGGCACCGATGCACGCCCCAGCGCCGAGACCGATCTGCATACGCATATCTATCGCCGCTGGCCCGAGGCCCAGGCGGTGCTCCACACCCATTCGCGCACGCAGAGCGTCGCCTCGCGGCTGTTTGCGCGTGAAGGCGTCATCCGACTGGAAGGCTGGGAACTGCAGAAGGCCATTGCCGGATACACCACGCACGAGAGCGTGCTGGAGATCCCGGTCTTCCCCAACACCCAGCACATGCCCGAACTGGTCCAGCGCATCGATGGCTGGCTGGACGCCGGCAAGCCACTGGCTGCCTACCTGATCGACGGCCATGGCATCTATACATGGGGCCGCGACATGGCCGAGGCCCGTCGTCACATCGAAGCCTTGGAGTTCCTGCTGGGCTGCGAACTGGACCTGAGGAAACTGACCACATGAGCCGCCTGCGCATTTTCGAGGAAAACCGCCCTCAATCGCCGCTGGCCGAATACGGCGACCACGCCGACATCGCGCGCGAACTGGCCGGGGTCGGTGTCCGCTTCGAGCAATGGGTCGCTGATCAACCGATCTCTCCGGGTGCCGATCCGGACACGGTGATCGCCGCCTACCGGGCGGATATCGACCGGCTGATGAGTGAGGAAGGCTACCAGTCGGTGGATGTGATCAGCCTCAAGCCTGACCACCCCGAGCGGGCGGCACTGCGCCAGAAGTTCCTCAGCGAACATACGCACAGCGAGGACGAAGTCCGCTTCTTCGTCGCCGGGGCCGGCCAGTTCACCCTGCACCTCGGCGGCAAGGTCTACGACATTCTGTGCGAACAGGGTGATCTGATCGGGGTACCCGACGGCACGCGCCACTGGTTCGACATGAGCGAATCGCCCTACTTCGTGGCGATCCGGCTGTTCACCAACAAGGATGGCTGGGTGGCCAACTTTACCGGCGACGATATCGCCCAGCGCTTTCCGCGCATGACACCGCACGCATCGGCCCGCTGAAGCCACGCCCGTCACTGCGCGCGCGTCACAGTCCGTCGGCTAAGCTTGCTCACCGCTCCTGAAAGGTGTTTCCGCATGTCTGAAATCCGCGCCATCGTCACCGACATCGAAGGCACCACCAGCTCGATCAGCTTCGTCAAGGACGTGCTGTTTCCCTACGCGCGCAAGCGTCTTCCGGCCTTCATCGAAACCCATGGTGACCGCCCCGAGATACAGCACTGGCTGCACGAGGCCGCCAAGGAAGCCGGCTACATCGAAGCCACGCGACAGGAAGTGGTCGAGCTGCTGCTGCGCTGGATCGACGAGGACCGCAAGTCGACAGCGTTGAAGGCGCTGCAGGGCATGATCTGGCAGGAAGGCTACGAGGCCGGCGACTACCAGGCCCATGTCTACCCGGAGGTTCCGGCAAAGCTCCGCGCCTGGCGCGCAGAGGGGCTGCGCCTGTACGTCTATTCGTCTGGTTCGGTGGCTGCGCAGAAGCTGTTCTTCCGCTACAGCACCGCCGGCGACCTGACGCCACTGTTTGCCGGTTACTTCGACACCGTGACCGGACCGAAGCGCGAAACCGGTTCCTACGATCGCATCGCCAGCGCAATCGACGAGCAGCCCGGGCACCTGCTGTTCCTCTCCGATATCGTCGAGGAACTGGATGCGGCGCGTGCCGCCGGTTTCCAGACGACCTGGCTGGTACGTCCGCCACAGGCCATACCCCAGGCACCACGTCACCCGGCCGTTGCCGACTTCGACACGATCACGGTCTGAACCGTCCATGCGCACGACCATCGCCGCCCTGCTGGCCTTCGCCGCCGGTGTGCTGCTCATGTTGCTGCTTCCCGGCCGTACCACGCGGTCGACTGCGATCGACAGCCTTCCCGCAGCTGCCGGCACGGTGCTGCCGCAACCCGCTGGGGGTATCGCGATGTCGACAGGCGACGCCACGGGTAGCGACGATGGATGGCGTGACTGGCCGGCAAAGGCTCCGACTCCTGAGCAGGTGGTCTACGACCAGTCCGACCTGATGCAACGTGCACTGGCTGATCTGGGGCCGCGCAAACCCGGCACACCCAACCTGTACCTGATTGCCTTTGCCGGCGATGGCAGCGAAGGCGTCTTTCGCAACGAGGCCGAGTACGCCGCGCAGCTGTTCACCCGCCGCTTCGGCCCGAGCACGCATGCGCTGGTTCTCGAAAACAATCCGGCCACCCTCGAGACTCATCCGCTGGCCGACTGGAGCAACCTCGAGTACGCACTGGACGGATTGGCCCGCGTGATGAAGCCGGATGACATCCTGATGCTCTACTTCACCAGCCACGGCAGCGAGGACCACCAACTGCTGGTGGACATGGACCCGCTGCCGCTTGACCAGATCAGTGCCACCGACCTGCCTGGAATCCTTGCCGAGCACAAGTTCAAGTGGAAAGTGGTGGTGGTGAATGCCTGCTATTCCGGCGGTTTCATCCCGCCGCTGCGCAACCCGGACACCCTGGTGCTCACCGCCGCGCGCGCCGACCGCAGCTCGTTCGGCTGCGGCAGCGAGTCGGACATCACGTACTTCGGCCATGCCTGGCTGGTCGATGCCATGAACCGGACCGACAACTTCGTGACCGCCTTCCAGCAGGCACGCAGCCAGATCGCCCGCTGGGAAACGCAGGACAAGCTGACGCCGTCCGACCCGCAGATCTACGCCGGCAAAAACATCGCCGCCGAGCTAGCCCGTTGGCGCAAGGGCATCAAACCCGGCCCGGCCGTGCCGTTCGCTCCGCAGGCGCCCGCACGGCAACCCTAGGCGATGGTGGTCATGCCCGGCTCTAGTGCCCGCCGTCCTGGCGACGCCTGGAGTGCCTCTGCGCGAGCAGGTTCGCGACATCGGCCAGGCCAAGACCACGAGCCCGCAACAGCACGGTGAGATGGAACAGCAGATCCGCGGATTCGCCGAGCAGTTCCTCGTCACCCTGGGCTACGGCCGCGAGTGCGCTTTCCACGCCCTCCTCGCCGACCTTCTGCGCCATGCGACGGATGCCGCTGTCGAACAGTTTGGTGGTGTAACTGCCCTCCGGACGCTCGGCATGGCGTGACTCGACCAGCGCGTCGAGTTCGGCCAGGAAACCCAGCGGCGGCCGCACCTCGTCACGTTCGCCGAAGCAGCTGAAGCTGCCGGTATGGCAGGTCGGACCGCGGGGTTCTGCCTGCAGCAGCAAGGTATCGGCATCGCAGTCGATGCGTACTGACTTCAGGTCGAGCACGTGGCCCGAGCTTTCACCCTTGGTCCACAGGCGCTGCTTGCTTCGACTGAAAAACGTGACATGGCCGGTGCGTTGCGTCTCGGCCAGCGCCTCGGCATTCATGTAGCCCAGCATCAGCACTTCACCACTGCGCCAGTGCTGCACGATGGCCGGCAGCAGGCCGCCGCCCTTGGACCAGTCGAGGCGGGAAAGATCGGTCGGGTTGGCAGCAGTCATCTTGGTACCTGTTGCCGGCATGCGCCGGGACATACGTCAGTATTCGGTTTCCGGTCACCGCAGTACAAGCCGGCGTGACCGGAGGGAAAGCCATCGTCTAGTCGATGCGCATCGCCACGCCCTGCTCCCGCAGGTAGCGCTTGAGTCCGGGAATGGCGATGGCACCGGAATGGAACACGCTGGCGGCCAGCGCCGCATCCACGTCGGCATCGACGAAAGCGTCGCGGAAATGCACTGGCGCACCGGCGCCGCCCGAGGCGACCAGCGGAACGCGACAAAGTGACCGGACCAGCTTGAGTTGCTCGAGGTCGTAACCCTGCCGCACGCCATCGCTGCCCATGCAGTTGAGCACGATCTCGCCCGCGCCACGCTGCTGCACCTCGGTCACCCAGTCCAGGGTACGCCGCGCCAGCGCACGGGTCTTCGACGGGTCGCCGGTGTATTGGCGTACCCGCCACTCGCCGTCATCGTCGCGCAGCGAATCCACACCCACCACCACGCATTGCACACCGAACGCATCGGCCAGCTCGTCGATCAGTTCGGGACGCTCCAGTGCCGGCGAATTCACCGACACCTTGTCCGCGCCGGCGTGCAGCGTAGCGCGCGCCTCGGCGACGGAACGGATGCCGCCGGCCACGCAGAACGGTATGTCGATCACCCGCGCCACTTTCTCGACCCAGCCGCGATCGACGCTGCGCCCTTCGGGGCTGGCAGTGATGTCGTAGAACACCAGTTCGTCCGCGCCCTCGTCGCGATAACGCAGCGCCAGGTCGACGATGTCGCCCATCACCACGTGGTCGCGGAAACGCACGCCCTTGACCACCTGACCATCGCGCACGTCGAGGCAGGGGATGATGCGGCGACTCAGCATGCCAGCGCCTCCTCCACAGTGAAACGCCCCTCCAGCAGGGCACGGCCAAGAATCACGCCACCCGCTCCGGCCTCACGCGCGGCACGGATATCATCCAGCGAACGCACGCCGCCGGAAGCCTGCACTGCCAGCGTCGGCACGGTATCGGCCAGATGCCGGTAAAGATCGAGGTTGAAGCCGGCCAGCATGCCGTCGCGATCGATGTCGGTGCACAGCAGGTGGCGCGCACCGCGTACCGCGTACCACGGCGCCAATTCATCCAGGGTGCGCGCTTCCAGCTCGGTCCAGCCCGCGCTCGGCAGCGCCCAGCGTCCCTCGATGCGACGGGTATCCAGGGCCAGCGTGAGCCGCTCCGGCCCATGACTGGCCAGCCAGCCGGCCACGGTCTCCGGATCGCGGATCGCCACGCTGCCCAAGACCACCCGCTGCACGCCGGCATCGAACAAGCGGCGCAGGTCGCCTTCGCCACGTACGCCACCGCCGGCCTGCACCTGCATGCCGTTCGCCGCGATCGTCTCGATCACCTTCAGGTTGTCCAGGCTGCCGGAGCGGGCACCGTCCAGGTCCACCAGGTGCAGCCACGCCGCGCCGGCTGCTGCGTAGCGCGATGCCAGTTGGACCGGGTCGAACGGATAGTCGGTCTGCTGTGCGTAGTCGCCCTGTTTGAGGCGGACCACCTGGCCGCCGCGCAGGTCGATCGCGGGAATCACGTTGAACGTCATAGCGAGAGGAAATTCTTCAGGAGTCGGGAGCCCACGCTGGCGGACCGCTCGGGATGGAATTGCATGCCGTGGAAATTGCCGCGGGCGATCACCGCCGAAAACGGACCGCCAAAATCGGTCGTCGCCAGCGTGTAGTCGCCGGCCGGCACCGCGTAGCTGTGTACGAAATAAGCCTGTTCGCCGGCTACCAGTCCGTCCAGCAGCGGATGCTCGCGCACGGCTTCAAGCGCGTTCCAGCCCATGTGCGGAACGCGCAACCCCGGTACCTCGTGGAAGCGGCGCACCGGAGCATCGATCACGCCCAGGCACTCGGTATCGCCCTCCTCCGAATGCGCGCACAGCAGCTGCATGCCCAGGCACACGCCCAGCACCGGCTGGGTCAGCGATCGCATCAGCTCGACCAGGCCCAGCTCGCGCAACCGTGCCATGCCGGGCCCGGCCGCACCCACGCCCGGCAGGATCACCTTGTCGGCGGCGCGGATCGCTGCCGCATCGGCAGTAAGCGCCGCTTCGACGCCCAGCCGCTGCAGGGCGTAGCGCACCGAACCGATGTTGGTGCCACCGGCATCCACCAGTACCACGCTCATTACAGCGCTCCCTTGGTGCTGGGCAGTTCGCTGCCCTCGCGCTGGATCGCCTGGCGCAGCGCGCGGGCCACTACCTTGAAACAGGCTTCGACCATGTGGTGCGCGTTCTCGCCACGCACCGACAGGTGCAGGTTGGCGCCCAGCGTCTCGCACAGCGAACGGAAGAAGTGCGGCACCAGTTCGGTGGAGACCTCGCCCACGCGATCGCGCGGAAACGTGCCCTCGAAAACGAAATACGGTCGACCGGAAAGGTCCAGCCGGGCATCCGCTGCACTCTCGTCCATCGGCAACGAGAAGCCATAGCGGCCGATCCCGCGCTTGTCGCCCAGGGCCTGCCGCAGGGCCTGCCCGAGAGCCAGCGCGCAGTCCTCGATGGTGTGGTGATCGTCGATATGGATGTCGCCGTCGCAGTGCAGCGTCAGGGCGAAACCGCCATGCTTGCCGATCTGTTCCAGCATGTGGTCGAAGAAGCCAAGGCCGGTGTGGACCTGCGGCTCGGCCACCTTGTCCAGATTGACGCTCACCTGGATGCGGGTTTCCTTGGTGTTGCGCGTGACCGTGGCGACACGCGGCGCGTCCAGCACCTGGTGCGCGACATCGGCCCAGTCGATGCCGTCAGGCCCCACCCGGAAGCCGCGCACGCCCATGTTCGCGGCGAACAGCAGGTCGCTCTCACGGTCGCCCACCATCAGCGACGCGGCGCGGCTCCAGCCATCGTCCGCAAGATAACTGCGCATCAGGCCCACGCCGGGTTTGCGGGTGTCCTTGCCCTCATGCGGAAAACTGCGATCCACCAGCACTTCGCGGAAACCGACTCCCTGCGATGCGAGGATACGCAGCAGCAAGGCGTGCGGCCCGGCGAAATCGGCCTCGGGAAAGCTCGCCGTGCCCAGCCCGTCCTGGTTGGTCACCATCACCAGTTCGTAGCCAGCCGCCACGAAGCGCTGCAATGCGGCGATCACGCCAGGCAACAGGGCAAGTTTTTCGTAGCTGTCGATCTGTTCGTCCGCCGGCTCCTCGATCAGGCAGCCATCGCGGTCCACGAAGAGCAACTTCCGACTCATGTGCCCTGTCCCGCCACGGCAACCGGCTGCGCGACCGCGGACTGCTTCAGGACCTTGATCACCTGGGCATTTTCCTCGGGCGTGCCGATGGTGATGCGCAGCGCATCCGACAGGCCCGGATAGCGGCGCACGTCGCGCACCACGATGCCCTCGGCCAGCAGGCGGCGCAGCACGTCGCCGGCATCGTGGAAACGGACCGTGAGGAAATTGGCCTGTGACGGCAGCACCTGCTTCACGCCGGCCAGAGCCGCCAGCGCCGACTGCATCGCCTCACGCTGCTTGCATACCGTACCGATGCGCTGGCGCGTATTCGCCTGCCCCCAGCCCGACAGCGCGATCAGCGCGGCATCCACGCAGGGCAGCGGCAGCGGATAAGGCGGCATGATCCGCCGCAGCAGGGCGATCACGTCGGCATTCGCCAGCAGGCTGCCGATGCGAGCGCCAGCCAGTGCCCAGGCCTTGGACAGGGTGCGCAGCACCGCCACGTTGTCGTAACGGTCGATCAGGTCGGCCACGCTGGGCTGGTCGGCGAACTCGACATAAGCCTCGTCCACGACCAGCAGGGCACGACCGGCCAGTGCCCTGGCCAGGGTCTCGATATCGGCACGCGGCACGTCCTGCCCGGTGGGGTTGCTCGGCCGGCAGACGAACACCAGCTTCACCGCCGGCGTCACCGCGGCCAGCAACGCGTCCACGTCGAGCCTGAAATCCTTGTCCAGCGGCGCTTCGATCACGGCCGCACCCTGGACACGCGCACAGACCGCATACATGCCGAAGGTCGGCGGCTGGATCAGGATCGCATCCTGGCCGGCCCGGCAGAACGCGCGCACCAGCAGGTCGATGGCCTCGTCACTGCCACGCCCCACCAGCAACTGCTCGCGACGCACGCCATACAGCAGCGCCAGCGCATCGAGCAGGGCCGACGGCTGCGGTTCCGGATACCGGTTGCAGCCCTGCCCGGTGTCGCCCACCGGCGGCCAGGCCGACTCGTTCGCGTTCAGCATCAGCTGACCGCCGTCGGCCTCCATGCGGGCCGAAGAATAAGGTTGCAGTGCGCGGATTTCCGGCCGCGCGAGGTCAAGCACGTTCATACCGCCTTCTCCGTCGAAAATGTTGCCGGCGCGACGCCGTCCAGCGCCGCCAGGCGCAGGGTCACCGCACGACGATGGGCCTCCAGTTGCTCGGCCGCCGCCAATGTCGCCGTGCACGGACCGATGGCGCGCAGCCCGTCGGCCGAAAGCTGCTGCACGGTGATCTGCTTCTGGAAGCTGGCCACCGACACGCCGCTGTAGCTGCGCGCATAGCCGTAGGTCGGCAGCACGTGATTGCTGCCGCTGCAGTAATCGCCCACCGACTCCGGCGTCCACGCGCCCAGGAATACCGACCCCGCACTCTCGATACCCGCAAGCAGGTCGCGCGGCTCGGCCACCTGCAGGATCAGGTGCTCCGGTGCATAGCGGTTGCTGACCTCGACCGCCTGTGCCAGCGACGCCACCCGGATCAGGCGGCTGCGCGAAAGCGCCTGCACCGCGATCTCCGCGCGCGGCAAGGCAGCGCACTGCGCGCGCACCTCGACCTCGACACGATCGAGCAGCTGGTCGGAATCGCTCAGCAGGATGACCTGCGAATCCGGGCCATGCTCGGCCTGCGAGAGCAGGTCGGCCGCGACGAACACCGGATTGGCGTGGGCATCGGCGATCACCAGCACCTCGGACGGCCCGGCCGGCATGTCGATGGCGGCGCCTTCCGGATCGCCCGAAACCTGCAGTTTCGCCTCGGTCACCCAGGCGTTGCCCGGACCGAACAGCTTGTCGCACGCGGGCACACTGCGGGTGCCGTAGGCCATCGCCGCGATCGCCTGCGCGCCGCCCAGCTTGAACACCTTGTGCACGCCGGTGACGCGGGCCGCGTACAGTACCGCCTCGTCGCACGACCCATCGGCGCGCGCCGGCGAACACAACACCACCTCGCGGCAACCCGCAATGCGGGCCGGCACGCCAAGCATCAGCGCGGTGGACGGCAGCGGCGCGCTGCCGGCCGGCACATACAGGCCCACCCGCGCCACCGGGCGCAGCATGCGCTCCACCCGCACACCCGGCGCGGTGTCCAGCGACACCGATTGCGGCGCGGCGGCACGATGGAAGGCCTCGATCCTTTCCGCCGCCTCGTGGATCGCCTGCTTCAGGGCCGGGTCCAGTGCGGACTCGGCAGCCGCGAACTCGGCTTCGCCGACTTCGATCGCATCGAGCGTGCAGCGGTCGTACTTGGCGCTGAGCTCGCGCAATGCGTCGTCGCCGCGTGCGCGCACGGCCGCGATGATGCCTTCCACACCGGCGCGTAATTCCTCGCCGCGCGACTGCACCGGACGTGCCAGTGCCTCGCCACGGGCAGCCTCGTCCAGCTGCGACCAGTCCAGACGCTTCATCTCGATCAAGTTCGTACCCACCGGGTTCATGCCAGCATCTTCTCCACCGGCAGCACGAACATCTCGCGCGCACCGGCTCGTTTGATTTCCTCGAGCTGCCGCCAGCTCACTTCGCCGGCACACAGCGCCTGCACCATCAGCTGGTCCGGCTGGCCGGCCACCGGCAGCAGGGTCGGCTGCGGGCCACCGGGCAACAGCCGGGTGATCGCATCCAGCGCACCGCGCGAGGTCTGCAGCAGCAGCAACCGCGACTCACTGACCTGAATCACGCCGTCGAGCCGCTTCAGCAGCAGCTCCAGCATGTCGCCGCGCTCGTCGCTGGGCAGCGCCTGCGGACCGGCCAGCACGGCCTCGCTTTCCAGCAGCACGTCGGCCTCGCGCAACTGGTTGGCGACCAGGGTGCCACCGCTCTGCACCAGATCGCAGATCAGTTCGGCCGTGCCCAGCCGCGGCGCGATTTCGACCGAGCCGGCCAGGGTCACCACACCGGCGTCCACGCCATGGTTACGCAGCCATTCGCCGAGCAGCCCCGGATACGAGGTGGCGATGCGCATGCCGGACAGTTGGCCCGGTTCGCTGTATTCCATCTCCTGCGGCACCGCGATGGACAGGCGACAACGACCGAAACCCAGCGGACGCAGCTCCGCCAGCGGAGCGGCTTCGCGACCGTCGGTGAGGCGGAACTCGTCCAGCACATTGCGGCCGACGATGCCCAGATCGCAGACACCCTGGGCGATCAGGCCGGGGATGTCGTCGTCACGGACCAGCAGCAGGTCCACCGGCTCGCCCTCGCCGAAGCAGAACAGCTTGTCGCGGCTCTGACGGAAAGTAAGCCCACACCGCTTCAGCAGGTCGAGTGCCGGCTCGGTGAGCCGGCCGGATTTCTGCATGGCGATGCGCAGACGGTCGCGCTGTTTCATGTGCTGGCCTTCTTCTTGGCGACGGACTGGCCGCGCGTGGCGCGTGCCGCGGCAGCGAGATAACCGCCGTTGCCCTGGTTGAGGAAACGCGCCACGCGCCCGATCGTGGTGATGCTGACGGCGGTGCGTTCGTGGATCTGCCGATACGGCATGCCATCCAGCAGCAACGGCACCACGCGCCAGCGGTCCACCAGCACCTCCAGTTCCGCCGGTGTGCACAGATCGTGCAGGAAGGCGGACATCTCGGCCGGTGTCTTCAGCGAGAGCAAAGCCTTGTACAGGCTTGCCTCGACGGACTCCGCCGGTGTCTCTGGATCGAGCGAACGACGCTTCATAATGTGCTAATGCGTTAATACAGTGGATCAAGGATACGCTAATCCCATGACACCGGCAAGCGATGCCCACCCGCCACATTCATCCGGGAAGCATGTATGAAAAAGGGCGGCCCATGGCCGCCCTCTCCGCTTACTCGTGAACTGCGCGCATAACGCGCTCAGAACACCCGTTGCCGCACCAGTTCGCAGACCGTGCGCACGTCACCGTCCATCGCCCGGTCGCGATGCATGAAGCCGATGTGCCGACGCAGCGTCTCATGCGCGGCACGCACGGACGTACCGGCATGGAAGTCGCCCACCTGTGCCAGTGCGGCAGTCAGCGTCTTCACCTCGTCGACGAAAGCGGCATGGTGCGAATGGCCTTCGCGCGGCGCATTGGCCACCTTCTCGGCCAGCGCCTGCCAGTCACCACGCGCGGCCAGCCGACGCGCCGCATTGAGCATTTCCTGGCGGAAATCCAATGCCTGGGCGGCGGTGTAGAGCTCCAGCGCAACCACGTGGCCAAGGTCGTCCATCATCCCCAGCACGTGACGCGCCTCGTTGGCGCCCATCGACACGTGGTCCTCGGCATTGGCGCTGGTCGGCACCGAATACACACTGGCCGGGTGCGCACGTGTGGCCAGGTCGTTGACCAGGGCCGCCGCGGTGTACTGCACGATCATGAAACCGGAATCGGTACCGTCCTCGTTGCCGGTCAGAAACGCCGGCAGACCATCGTTGGTGGCCGGGTCGACCAGCTTGTTGAGGCGTCGCTCGGAGATCGAAGCCAGCACGGGAATCGCCGCCTTCACGTAGCTCATCGCCAGTGCCAGCGGCATGCCGTGGAAGTGGCCGGCCGAGATCACCTGGTCCTCGATGAACTGGGGATTCTCGGCTTCGGGGAAGATCAGCGGATTGTCGGTGACCGCATTCAGTTCGATATCGATCACCCGGCAGGCCTGCGCCCAGGCATCGCGCACCGCGCCATGCACCTGCGGCATGCAGCGCAGGCAGTAGGCGTCCTGCGGCTGATGCTTCTTGCCGCCCTTGAACGGCAGGAAGCGCGCATAGAACGCCTCGCGGCCATGCCGCTGATTGGCCGGCACCCAGTCCCAGCCGATGTCGAAGCTGAGTGCCTGGTCTTCCGGCGTGGTCCATGCCTCGGCACTCCATGACTTGAAGCGCGGCACCAGGTGATACGGAATGTCGAGCAGGGTCGAGCCCTGCAGCAGCCCGCGCACGTGCGCCGCGGTGTCGACCTGCCCCGGATGCGGACGCAGGGCATGCACCTCCGGACGCAGCGCGCCGCTGCGCCCGGCGAAGGCGTCCAGCGTCATCGCTGCAGCCAGATCGGCCAGGCCCAGCAGATAGTCCAGGTCGTCCAGCGCCAGGGTCGCGGTCGCCAGCATCTGCGCGGTGCCGTTGTTCAGCGCCAGGCCTTCCTTGAACGACAGCCGCACCGGCTCGAGCCCGGCACGCTTGAGTGCCTCGCCGCCGGGCATGCGCTCGTCCCGGTAGAACGCCTCGCCGCCACCCAGCAGCACGATCGCCAGGTGCGACAGCGGTGCCAGGTCGCCACTTGCGCCGACCGAGCCCTTTTCCGGCACTACCGGCACCACGCCCGCATTGAGCATGGCCGCCAGCGCCTGCAGCGTCTCCACCCGGATGCCGGAATGGCCGCGCATCAGCGTATTGACCCGGATCGCCAGCATCGCGCGCACCACGTCGGCCGCGAACGGCTTGCCCACGCAGACGGCATGGGTGGTGATCAGGTTGTGCTGCAGTTCCTCCATCAGCGTGCCCTGCGGCTGATGCGGATTGCCGCCGGGCAGTTCGTCGCGCACGCGATGCGCGCCCAGCAGCTTGTCGGCATTGCTGCCGAAGCCGGTGGTGACACCATAGGTCGGCTCGCCGCAGCTCACCTTCTCGGCCAGGAAGTCCGCGGCCCGCTGCACGTGTTGCAGCTGCCCGGGATCAAGTTCCACCTTCGCACCGTGCCTGGCCACGGCGACCAGCTGGGCACGACTGAGACTGCGGCCATCAAGACGAATGGTTTCGCTCACGAAAACGCTCCAACGCATGCATGTGTCGATCGCCGCACCTGCTCCGACAGGTGCGGCACTGGATTACGTCAAGCCGGCAGACAGGGCCGGGCTCAACCCATCGCGGCAGCCTGCTCCAGCTCCACCCGCAGGGTCTTGATGAGGTCGTCGCGCGACACCTCGAACTGGTCTTCCCGACGCAGGTCCTTCACGGTGACCACGTTCTTGGCGATCTCGTCCTCGCCCAGCACGATCACGAAACGGATGCCCGCGCGGTCGGCGTACTTGAACTGCTTGCCCAGCTTGCCGCCTTCCAGTACCACTTCGGTGGCGATGCCGGCACCGCGCAGCTCACTGGCCAAAGCCAGGTAGGCTGGCAGCTGCGATTCGTCCATCTGCGTCACCAGCACCTCGACGGTGCTGCGCGCAGTGTCGATCAGCCCTGCATCGCGCAGCTGCCAGTACAGGCGCGTCAGGCCGATGGAAATGCCCACGCCGGGCAGCTTCGACTTGGTGTACTGGCTGGCCAGATTCTCGTAACGCCCGCCGGAACAGATCGAGCCGATCTGCGGGTGCTCGTTCAGCGTGGTCTCGTAGACCATGCCGGTGTAATAGTCGAGTCCGCGCGCGATCGACAGGTTCAGCGCGAAGTGCGTTTCCGGCACGCCGAAGTCGCGGATCAGGCCCAGCACTTCCTTCAGTTCGGCGCGGCCCTGCTCCATCGACGCGGGACCGGCGCCCAGCGCATCGAGCTTGTCGAAGGCGTCCTGCAGCGAGCTCGAACGCACCTGAACGAAGGCGAGGATCTTGTCGGCCACCTCGACCGACAGGCCGAAGGCCTCGCTGGTAAGCGTGTCGCGTACGTAGTCGGCACCGCGCTTGTCCAGCTTGTCCACTTCGCGCAGCACCAGCATCTGCTGCTCGCCATCGGCGATGCCCAGACTCTCGAAGTAGCCGCGCATCAGCTTGCGGTTGTTGAGCTGGATGGTGAAGGCGCCGATATCCAGCTCACGGAACACGCTGTAGATCACCGCCGGAATCTCGGCGTCATAGCGGATCGACAGGCTGTCCTTGCCGATCACGTCGATGTCGCACTGGTAGAACTCGCGGAAGCGACCGCGCTGCGCGCGCTCACCGCGGTACACGCGCTGCATCTGGTAGCGGCGGAACGGAAAGCTCAGGTCGTGCTCGTGCTCGGCCACGTAGCGCGCCAGCGGCACGGTGAGGTCGAAGCGCAACGCCAGCTCCGGCGTACCCTCCTTGGCCAGCGCACCGGTCGACTGCACGAAATACACCTGCCGCTCGGTTTCGCCGCCGGTCTTGGTCAGCAGCACGTCGGAAAATTCGATGGCCGGCGTTTCGATCGGCAGGAAACCGAAGCGCTCGTAGTTGCGGCGGATCGTGTCGAGCATGCGCTGGAACGCGATCTGGTCGAGCGGCAGCAATTCGAGCACGCCAGGCATGGTGCGGGCCGGTGTAAGCGCCATGGAATTCCTCGATTCAACGTTGACGGTAAGCCGTACGACGGCAGCCTTATAGGGTAGCAGAAGGCTGCCGCCCGCCGACCGGCGCCGCAGATCGCGAATCCGCATCGACCTGTTGCCAAGTGGCGACACTGACACTAAGATACGCGGCTCCCACGGGGTGTAGCTCAGCCTGGTAGAGCGCTACGTTCGGGACGTAGAAGTCGCAGGTTCAAATCCTGTCTCCCCGACCAATGTTTCAACGAAAAGCCGGCCTTGCGCCGGCTTTTCGTTGCCCGTCATTCGGCCGTGGTCGGGTCGATGACGGCATGGATCGGGGTTACCTTGTTGGCCGGAAAGCCTCCCTGGCTGGCATGCTCGCGCACGGTCGCCTCGTCCGGCGCGATGTAGACGCAGTAGACCTTGTCGTCGGTGACGTAGCTTTGCACCCACTGGATGCGGGGCCCCATCGACTGCAGTACACCGCAGGAAGTCTGCGAGATGCTCTTGAGCTGCTCCGATGTAAGTGCACCGGCGCCCGGGATTTCGCGTTCGATCAGGAATTTCGGCATGACAGCTCTCCATCGAGGGATCGGCCGTCGAAGCAGGATCGCGCCCCGGCGGTCCGAGTGGCGACCGCCCGAACATACTCGCCCCGTCGGTGGGGAAAAAGCTGCAGTGCAGCGCCGGCTCAGCCGCTTGCCAGCGGGGCCTGACGATCCGTTTCCTCGGCATCGAACCTTGACCTTGCGACAGCGACCAAGCCGCTTTCCGCCGGGCTCCTTCAGCCAGCCGCAGCCAATGCCGCCAGCCTGTCCAGCTCGGCCTCGATGAAGCCTGCCTCCAGTCGTGCCGGGCGGTTGAAGGGGCCACGCAGGCTGACGCCCATGTACTCGCGCAACAACGCGAAGAAGGTTTCGAACGGGTCGCTACCGTCTCGTTCGCAGCACCAGCGATACCAGCGCGTGCCAGCAGCCACGTGGGCCACTTCCTCGCGCAGGATCACCTCCAGCACGGCGATGGTGCGTTCGTCGCCGGCGTGGTGCAGACGCTCGATCATGCCCGGCGTCACGTCCAGTCCGCGCGCCTCCAGCACGCGCGGCACCAGGGCCATGCGCGCGGTGTCGTGGTGCGCGGTCTTCTCGGCCATGTCCCACAAGCCGTTGTGCGCGTCGAAGTCACCGTAGGCATGCCCCAGCTCGGCCAGCCGCGCGGACAGCAGGGCGAAGTGCCGCGCCTCGTCGTGGGCGCAACTGACCCAGTCCCGGTAGTAATCGCCGGGCATGCCGCGGAAGCGGTAGACCGCATCCCAGGCCAGGTTTATCGCGTTGAACTCGATATGCGCCACCGCATGCACCAGCGCGGCACGCCCCTCCGCCGTACCAAGGCCACGCTGCGGCACCTGACGCGCGCTGACCAGCTGCGGCCGCGCCGGCCGACCGGCAGCGCCGATCGGCTCGGGTGGGTCCGCAGAGGGGTCCGGCCGCAGTTCGCCGGATGCCACCGCCGCCCACACCGCGCGTGTCAGGCACAGTTTCTCGGCGGGATCGGTGGCGTCCAGGCAAGCCTTGGCGGCGGCATGCAGGTCTGCCGCTCCGGTCAGCGCCACAGCAGTCTCAGCCGGACGCATGCGAGATGCTCCGCCCGGTACGGACCTGTCTTCCGGCGCGGAGCGGACAGCGCCTGCTCACGCGCTGCGGCGCGCGGCCTTGGCGTCGTCCGAGCGCAGCATCTCGATCTGGCGCAGGTAGTTGTCGTCGAGCCCGGTGATGTACTCGCCGTTGAAGCACGAGGCATCGAAATCCTGCAACGACTCGTTGCCGTCCTGAACTGCCCACACCAGATCGCTCAGATCCTGGTAGATCAGCCAGTCGGCGCCGAGCATGCCCTGCACTTCCTGCTCGGTCTTGCCGGCAGCCACCAGTTCCGTGGCCGAAGGCATGTCGATGCCGTACACGTTGGGGTAGCGCACCGGCGGCGCGGCAGACGCGAAATACACCTGCCTGGCCCCCGCGTCGCGCGCCATCTGGATGATCTGCCGCGACGTGGTGCCGCGCACGATCGAGTCGTCCACCAGCAACACGGTCTTCTTGCGGAATTCCAGCTCGACCGGGTTGAGCTTGCGGCGTACCGATTTCACCCGGTCGCCCTGCCCCGGCATGATGAAGGTGCGCCCCACGTAGCGGTTCTTCACGAAGCCCTCGCGGAACGGCACGCCCAGCGCCTCGGCCAGCGCACTGGCCGCCGTGCGCGCGGTGTCGGGAATCGGGATGACGGCATCGATGCCATGGTCGGGCCGCTCACGCATGATCTTCTCGGCCAGCTTCTGGCCCATGCGCAGGCGCGCCTTGTACACCGACACGTTCTCGATCATCGAGTCAGGCCGGGCCAGGTAGACATACTCGAAAATGCACGGCGAATGGACCGCGCCGTCGGCGCAATGCCGGGAGAACAACTGGCCATCGTTGGTGATGAACACCGCCTCGCCCGGGGCCACGTCGCGCAGGCGCTTGAAGCCCAGCACGTCAAGCGCCACCGACTCCGACGCGACCGCGTATTCGCGCCCCTCCGAAGTCACCCGCTCGCCCAGCACCAGCGGCCGGATGCCATGCGGATCGCGGAACGCCAGCAGACCATAGCCCAGCAGCAGCGCGATGCAGGCATAACCGCCGCGCGCCCGCGCGTGCACGCCGGCCACCGCCTTGAAGATGTGATCGGGCGTCAGCGCCATGCGGTCCTGGATCTGCAGCTCGTGCGCCAGCACGTTGAGCAGGATCTCCGAGTCCGAGTCGGTGTTGATGTGACGCCGGTCGTCCTCGAACATCTCCTTGCGCAGCGATTCGGTGTTCACCAGGTTGCCGTTGTGCGCGAAGGCGATGCCGTACGGCGAGTTCACGTAGAACGGCTGGGCCTCCTCGGCGCCCTCCGAACCGGCCGTCGGGTAACGGCAGTGACCGATGCCGACACGCCCGCGCAGGCCGCTCATGGCACGCTGAGTGAACACGTCGCGCACCAGGCCGTTGCCCTTGTGCAGGCGCAGTCGCGCACCATCCACGGTGGCGATGCCTGCCGCGTCCTGGCCGCGATGCTGAAGCACCGTCAAGCCGTCATAAAGCGCCGACGCCACCTCGGTGGTACCGACAATACCGATGATTCCGCACATGGAACTGCTACCTGCTGCTGTTGGCCGTTGCTGCCGGTCGCGTCGCCGCGACAGGCATGGAAAGTGGGGGCGACGCAGCCGATTCTCCATGGGCAGGCTGCAAGCCGGCCGGCAGGGTCGAAGGCAACGTCGGTAAATGGCTGGGGATGCGCACCGGATGCAGATGCTGGCGCACGTTTGCGGGCAACTGCCCGCCCAGCCAGGTGGCAACACCCTGGAACTGCGGCAGCAGCGCCGAATGTGTCCACCACGTATCGTTGGTGGCGTTGGTGAACCCCATCAGGAACACCATCAGGCTCACCAGCAGCACGCCGCGGGCGAAACCGAACAGCATGCCCAGCAGGCGGTCGGTACCGCTCAGCCCGGTCCCTTCCACCAGCCGGTGGATCACGAAACGGACCAGCGCACCCAATACCAACACGGACACGAAACACAGCGCATATCCGGCCACCAGCCGGATCGACGGCTCATCGATGTGGTGTTCGAGGCGCGCCGAAACGTCCGGACCGAACGTCCAGGCCACCCAGAACGCGGCGATCCAGGTGGCCAGCGCCAGCACCTCAGAAACCAGGCCACGCAGTAGCCCGACCAGCACGGACATGCCCAGCACAACGAGGATGATGTAGTCGACCCAACTCACCTGGACTGCACTCCCGAACCGTCAAAAGCCGTACTCAGGGGACGCTGACCACATTGCCGGCCAGCCCCAGTCGTGCCTTGATCTGGTCACGCACGCGCATGGCGTCGTCGCGCTGGGTCTGCGGACCCGCGCGCACCCGCCACAGGCGCTTGCCGTTCACGCTGACCGAATCCACGAAACCGTCGAAACCGGCCGCACGCAGCTTGTCGCGCAAGGCGTTGGCGTCCGCCTGGCCACCCATCGCGGCCACCTGCACGGCCCAGCCACCGACACGCGTCGTGGCCGCCGCCGGCATGTCCCCGCCCGGCGTGCCCGCACCGCTTTCCAGATGCGCCGGCGCGCCGGGAATCGACTGCACTATCTTCAACCGTGCCGCTTCCGCCGCTGCGCGCGTATTGAACGGCCCCGCGCTGACCAGCGTCAGCGACTTGCCCGCCCGCTGGATGACCTGGCCATGGGCCGGATAACCCAGCGCGCGCACGCGTCCGATCAGGCGTTGCGCGCCACTGGCGCTGTAGGCGCTGAGGTTGAGCGTGTAATGGCCGCGTGCGGCGGTGGCCGGCGGCAACGCTGGCGCGGGTTTCGGCGCCTGCTGCTGCGGGACGACGGCTTTCGGCGCCGCCGCGACCGGCCTGGATACGGCTTTCTGCACGGGTGCGGGCACCGGTGCGGGAGCGGTAGCGGTCGGCGTCTGTACCGGCGCTGCCGCAGGCGTGGTGTTGGTCGGCGCCGCGGCACCCGGACCCACGTCACGGGGCCGGCTGGAACCAATGTTCACCGTCGCCAGGCGGTCACCCGCGCCGGGCGTCACGGTAGTGGTGTTCATCGGAATGACCGGGTGCTGCGCCGTGCCGACCGACGAGGCCGGCGCCACGCCACCGGGCACCAGGCTCAGCGTTTTGGTCTGCAGGTTGCTGTCCGGCGCCGGCGGTATCGCCAGGCTTACCGGCTGGTCGCTGCTTCCCGTCGACGGCTTGCTGGAAAAAAGCATCGGCACGACCAGCACCGCCAGTGCAATCAGAACGGCGGCTCCCAGCAGACGTGTGTTCAAGGTTGACTCCAGAAGCGACGGGGACGGCATGCAGCAGCGTGATTATACCCGCCCGCACCCGCCTTAACGGCATCGGCGGCCTGTTGATTCAGGCGGCGACGTGCCCGAGCACCGCCGTCGCCAAGAAAAAGGAGCCGAACACCAGGATGCGCGCCCCCGGACAAGCCTTTGCGCGGGCCGCCGTCAGTGCGGCAGCCACGTCGTCGCAAGCGTCGTACGGTGCGTCCGGCAAGATCGTCTGCAGGCGCTCGACCAGCGCCGCGACCGGCAATCCGCGTGGCGTGTCACGCTCAAGACCGGCCAGGTGCCAGTGCGCGATACGGTCGCCCAGTGCAGCGATCACGCCAGCCACATCCTTGTCGGCAAGCGCGCCGTACACGGCATGCGTGGGCATCGCCGGCTGGGTGTCCAGCCATGCCGCCAGCGCCCGCGCCGCCTGCGGGTTGTGGGCTACATCGACAAACACGGCCGGGTCGCCGCCCAGCGCCTGCAGGCGTGCCGCTACCTTCACCTCGCGCAGGCCGGCTGGTGCCGCATCGGCCAGCTTCGCCGGCGCAAGCAGCCGCTGGCCATCCGCCAGCGTGACATGCAGGACCGCGACCGCCGTGGCGGCATTCGCGAACTGCACCGGCGCGGCCAGTGCGAGATTCGGCAGTGTCAGCACGGTGCCGTCGCGATGACGCCAACGCCAGTCCGTTGTGCCACGCTCCGCGAAAAAATCGCGTCCCGCACGCTCGACAACCGCACCGGCAGTGGCAAGCGCGTCGAGCAGCCCGGCGGGCGGCTCGGTTTCACCTACCACGACGGGGCGCCCTTGCCGTGCGATACCCGCCTTTTCGTGCCCGATGCTGTCGCGGTCCGGGCCCAGCCAGTCCATGTGGTCGAGATCCACCGTGGTCACCACCGCCACGTCGGCATCGACGATGTTGACCGCATCGAGCCGCCCCCCCAGACCGACCTCGAGCACCGCGACATCGAGTGCCGCCCGCGCGAACAGGTCCAGTGCCGCCAGCGTGCCGAACTCGAAATAGGTCAGCGGCGTATCGCCCCGTGCCGCTTCGATGCGCTCGAAGCTGTCGACCAGGGCCGCGTCGTCGGCATCCCGCCCGTCGATGCGCACACGCTCGTTGTAGTTCAGCAGGTGCGGCGACGTGTAGCAGCCCACACTCAGGCCGGCCGCGCGCAGCATGGCTTCCAGCAGCGCCACCGTGGAACCCTTGCCGTTGGTGCCGCCGACGGTGACGACCCGCCGCGCCGGTGCCGCATGCCCCATGCGCTGCCAGACGGCACGCACCCGCTCGAGCCCGAGCTCGATACTGCGCGGGTTGACGTGTTCCTGATACGCCAGCCATTCGGAAAGTGTTCGGGTCATGCGGAAACCGTGCGGGACAGGCAGGCGCGCAGCTTAAGGCATCGCCGGGACGCGGGCACGGCATGCCCCGGCGGCGGAACCCGGCGACACCGTCGTCACGCCGAAGCGTGACGCAGCCGCAGTGCGTTGCTGACCACCGACACCGAACTCAGGCTCATCGCCAGCGCGGCGATCATCGGCGACAGCACGATGCCGAACCACGGATACAGCACACCAGCCGCCAGCGGCACGCCGATGCCGTTGTAGACGAAGGCAAAGAACAGGTTCTGGCGGATGTTGCGCACGGTGGCCTGCGACAGCTGTCGTGCACGCAGGATCGCGCCCAGCTCGCCTTTCACCAGGGTCACCTGCGCGCTTTCCATCGCCACGTCGGTGCCATTGCCCATGGCAATGCCGATGTCGGCGGCAGCCAGCGCCGGGGCATCGTTGATGCCGTCGCCGGCCATCGCCACGCGCTGTCCCTGCCGACGCAGGGCATTCACCACGTCGGCCTTGCCGGTGGGCGTGGCATCCGCATGGACCTCGTCGATGTGGAGCGCCGTCGCCACCGCCTGCGCAGTGGTGGCGTTGTCGCCGGTGAGCATGACGATGCGCAGGCCGGCCTCGCGCAGTGCGTCGAGTGCGGCCGGGGTACCCGGCTTGATCCGATCGGCGACCGCAAGCAGGCCGACCAGCGCGTTGTCCACGGCCAGAAACACCGCCGTCGCGCCTTCCTTGCGCATTGCCTCGGCACGGGACAGCGCATCCTGGTCAATGGCGATCCCGAGATCCTGCAACCACGGCGCATTACCCAGCACCACCTTGCAGCCATCCACCACGCCGCCGACGCCGCGCCCCGGCTCCGCGCGGACATCAGCCGACACCAGCGCTGGCACATCCCCGGCGTCCGCACCGGCCACGACAGCCCGGGCCAGCGGATGTTCGCTGGAGCGCTCCAGCGCCGCCGCCAGCGCCAGCAGGCGCGTCTTCGGCAGCCCGGCCAGGGGCTCCACGTCGCGTAACACCGGGCGACCATCGGTCAGCGTGCCGGTCTTGTCCAGCACCAGCGTGTCGATGTCGCGCAAGCTCTCGATCGCCCCGGCGTCCTTGAACAACACGCCATGCTGCGCGCCGCGACCGCTGGCCACCATGATCGAGATCGGTGTCGCCAGCCCCAGCGCGCATGGACACGCCACGATCAGCACCGACACACCAGCGATCAGCGCATGCGCCAGGCGCGGTTCCGGCCCCAGCAGCGCCCAGGCCGCAAACGCCATGCATGCCACCGCCACCACCGCCGGCACGAACCACGCCGCCACGCGGTCGGCCGTGCGCTGCAGCGGGGCCTTGCTGCGCTGCGCCTGCGCCACCTGCGCCACGATCTGCGCCAGCAAGGTGTCATTGCCGACCTTGCGCGCACGCAGGGTCAGCACGCCATTGCCGTTCACGGTGCCGCCGGCCAGCGCATCCCCGGCAGCCTTGGCCACCGGCATCGGTTCGCCGGTGAGCATGGACTCATCGACATGGCTGTCGCCCGACAGCACCTCGCCGTCGACCGGCACCTTCTCGCCGGGACGCACACGTAGCACATCGTCGACATGCACCTGATCGAGCGGCACCTCGGCTTCGCTGCCATCGGCGGCGATCCGCAGCGCCGTCTTCGGCGCCAGCCCCAGCAGGGCCTTGAGGGCCGAACCGGTACGGCGTCGCGCACGCAGCTCGAGGAAGTCGCCCAGGGTCACCAGGGTGACAATCACCGCGGCTGATTCGAAATACACCGCGACACGGCCCTGCGCATCGCGAAAACCCGCCGGGAACACCGCCGGCAACAGGAACGCCACGATGCTGTAGAGCCAGGCCACGCCGGTGCCCAGGGCGATCAGCGTGTACATGTTCGGCGACCACGGCCGCAGTGAACGCCAGCCACGCACGAAGAACGGCGCGCCGCCCCACAGCACCACGACCGTCGCCAGCAGCGCCTCGACCCAGCCGGCTGCGACCGCCCATCGCACCGGCATGTGCCAGCCGCCCAGATGCGACGCCATCGCCAGCACGAACACCGGCAGGGTCAGCGCGAGCAGGGTCGCGAAACGCCGCGCCATGGAGCGCAGCTCGTCACTCCCGTCCTCGTCCAGGCTCGGCATCATCGGCTCCAGCGCCATGCCGCACTTGGGACAGTCGCCCGGACCAACCTGCTGCACATCCGGGTGCATCGGGCAGGTATAGATGGCGCCAGCAGGTGCCGCGACCGCCGGTTTGCGACCGCCCAGATAGGCCTCCGGATCGGCCATGAATTTCTCGCGGCAACGTGCCGCGCAGAAGAAGTAGGTGGTCCCCGCATGCTCCGCGTGGTGTTTCGCGGTCTGCGGATCGACGGTCATGCCGCAGACCGGGTCCTTCGCCATGGTGTGGCTGGCCGTGTCGGCATGCGCCACCTGATGTTCGGCCGCCGCCTTCGCCGCACAGCAGGACGAAGCCAGCGGCATCGCTGCGGGTTTGTGCGGGTAGCGTGCGGGCTCGGCCTCGAATGCCGTCTTGCAGCCGGCGCAGCAGAAGTGGAAAAGCTGCCCGTCGTGCGTTGTCGAATGGGCCGACGCGTCAGTATCCACGGTCATGCCGCAGACCGGGTCGATGGCTTTCGCGGCCGGCTTCGTCACGGGGGCGCCCGCATGGCAGCAGCTTCCCTTCTCGCTCATGACAGTTCTCCGTCATCGGCAAGCGCGCGCAGGATCGGACATTCCTCCGGCCGGCCATGCCCCGGGCAGGACGCCACCAGCTTCGACAAGCCGTCGCGCACGCGCTGCAGTTCGGCGATACGTTGCTCAATGGCCGCCAGCCGCTGCTCGGCACGCTGCTTCACCGCCTTCACGCCGCGCTGGCGATCGGCCGACAGCGCCAGCAGCTCGCGGATCTCCTCGAGGGTGAAGCCCAGGTCCTTGGCCCGCCGGATGAAGCGAAGCTGCGTGATCGCGCCTTCGTCATAGCTGCGATAGCCCGACGCGCGCCGCTGCGGTTCCGGCAGCAGGCCTTCGCGCTCGTAGTAGCGGATGGTGTCGATGGCAACACCGACGCGCTTGGCGACGGCACCGATGGTCAGGGAGGCATTTTGCATGGTCATGCGAAAAGTCTAGACCATGGATCAAGGTCAAGAGTCAACCCATGGTCGGCGGTGTCGCCAGAACAAACGGACCGGCAGTACCATCCTTATCCGGACTTGGCCATGGTTGCGCCGGGGCCCGTCAGGGCAACCCTAAGTAAGGGCAAAGCGCTGTGCGCGACCATGCTGCCGCTGGACCGAGCGCAGCCACGGGGACTGCCGGAGGGGAAACATCATGCGTCGCGTCGCCATTTTCATGGTGTGCTGCCTGGCCGTGCTGGGCAGCCCCTGCGCCCATGCCGGCGGCCTGCTGGGCATCGACCACCGTCTGCACTACGACGATCACGGCATCTGGAAGCGCAGTACCCAGATCGATCTTGAATACGGCACCGCACTGACCGTCGCCGGCGGCGCGCTGCTGCTGGGTGACCACAACCAGCTGGGCGACACGTTCTGGCGCTCGGTCGATGCGGTGGCCTTTTCCAGCGTGGCATCGGCGGCCCTGAAAGTCAGCTTCCAGCGTGAACGTCCGCGCGACACCAGCAACCCGAATCGCTTCTTCCAGGGCATCCACAACAACAGCTTCCCCAGCGGCGAAGTGACCATGATCTCGGCAGCCGTGACGCCCTTCGTGGCGACCTATGGCCGCGAGCACCCGGCCGTCTATGCACTGGAACTGCTGCCGGTCTACGACGCCATCGCCCGCATGAAGGTGCGCGGCCACTGGCAGAGCGACGTGCTGGCCGGCGCCGCGCTGGGTACCGGTTTCGGTCTGTGGGCGACGCATACGCACAGTCCGGTCATACTGGGCTGGCTGCCGGGCGGTTTCCAGATCGGGTTGGCTTACCGCTTCTGACGCCCCATGTCTGGCACCATTGCCGGTCCACGAGTCGAAATTCATTGATCGAACGCATGTCCACGACACCACCTCACGCTCCGACTGCCGACACCCGCCGCGCTCGCGTCATGCGGCTGCGCCGCCGCCTCGTCGGTATGTTCAGCTCGATGCTGCTGCGCTCGGTCGACAGCGGCCTGTGCCCGCCCGGCGGCCTGCCCGGCCAGGGCATGCACCGCATCCTGGTGTGCCGGCTGAATCACCGGCTGGGCAACACGCTGCTGCTCAGCCCACTGCTGCGCGAGATCGAAGCCCGTTATCCCGGCGCCGAAATCGACATCATGTGCTCGGGGCACGCCGCCGACATGGTGTTCGGCGAGCACCCGATGCTCGGCTCGATCTTCGCCCTGCCCAGCAAAGCCGCCCGTCACCTGTGGACCTTGTTCGCGCAGATCCGCGCGATGCGGCGGAACCGCTACGACCTGGCGATCGACGCCTGCGCTGACTCCTATTCCGGCCGCATGGCGTTGGGTCTCAGCCATGCCACCTACAAGCTGGGCTTTCCGCTGGACGAGACCCCGGGACCGCTGCAGGGCTATCTGGACGCCTGCCCCACCCACATGGCCACCCGCAGCGTGCACCTGCTGCGGGCCGCCATCGGCGACAACCAGTCCGCCGACTGGCCGACCCTGGGCATCGAGCTCGATACCGAGGAACTGGTCCGTGGCCGGCGAGCGCTGGCCGCCATTGCGGGCCACGACGGCGACGGCCCGGTGATCGGACTGTTTCCCAACGCGACCGGTGCCAAGCGTTACCCGGAAACCTGGTGGTCGGACTTCGTCACGACGCTGCAGACGCTGCGACCGGACATCCGCATCGTCAACGTGCTGGCCGACCATGGTCGTTCGCAGTTGCCCGGCACCCATGCCACCTTCTATTCGCGCAACCTGCGCCGGATGGCGGCGGTGTTCGCGGCCATGGACGGCTTCATCAGCGGCGACTGCGGCGTGATGCACCTAGCCTGTGCCTCGGAAACGCCCACGTTGGGGCTGTTCATCCAGCACAACCTGGAAAAGTACCAGCCCTACGGACCGCACAACCGTGGCATGCACGCACCGGTTTCGCTGGGCGGCGCCGCAGCGGCCGAGGCCTCGGTGCGCTGGCTGGAACAGGCCTGCCCGCCGCGCACGACAAAGGCCGCAGACCTCGCCTGACCGCGCCGGCGACGGCGGCCGCGTGGCCGCGGTCGCTTCACGCCAGCGTATCTTCCGCCGCCACGAAACCGCCGGTCTGTCGTTTCCACAGGCGCGCGTAGAGACCGTCGCGGGCAACCAGTTCGGCATGGTTGCCAGTTTCCACGATGCGCCCCTTGTCCATGACCACCAGCCGGTCCATCCGGGCGATCGTGGACAGGCGATGCGCGATCGCGATCACCGTCTTGCCCTGCATCAGCAGGTCCAGGCTGTCCTGGATCGCCGCTTCCGCCTCGGAATCCAGCGCACTGGTGGCCTCGTCCAGCACCAGGATCGGCGCGTCCTTCAACAGCACGCGGGCAATCGCGATGCGCTGGCGCTGGCCGCCGGAAAGCTTCACGCCGCGTTCGCCGACCAGAGCGTCGAAACCGGTGCGGCCTTCACCATCCGTCAGCGTGGGAATGAACTCGTCCGCACGCGCCTTGCGCACCGCATCCAGCACCTGCGCCTCGCTGGCATCGGGCCGGCCGTAAAGGATGTTGTCGCGGATCGAGCGATGCAGCAGCGAGGTGTCCTGGGTCACCACGCCAATCTGCGAGCGCAGGCTTTCCTGGGTCACCCCGGCGATGTCCTGCCCGTCGATGCTGATATGGCCGTTTTCCAGGTCGTACAGCCGCAGCAGCACGTTGACCAGGGTGGACTTGCCCGCACCCGACGGGCCGACCACGCCGATCTTCTCGCCGGCCCGCACCGCCAGGTCCAGCCCGGCGATGACGCCGCCCTGCTTGCCGTAATGGAAATGGATGTCGTGGAAGCGCACCGCGCCGGTAGTCACCTCCAGCGGCATTGCACCCTCGTGGTCCTGCACCGCGCGCGGCTGCGCGATGGTCGTGATGCCGTCCTGCACGGTGCCTACGTTCTCGAAAATGCCGTTGACCACCCACATGATCCAGCCGGACATGTTGTTGATGCGGATCACCAGCCCGGTGGAAAGCGCGATGGCGCCCACCGTCACATGGCCCCGGCTCCACAGCCACAGCGCCAGACCCGATGTGCCGACGATCAGGAAGCCGTTGAGGATGGTGATGCTGGCGTCCATCGCCGTGGTCAGCCGGGTCATGCGGCGCAGCTTGTCGGTCTGCTCGGCCATCGCGTCGGCCACATAGGCTTCCTCGCGCCGGGTATGTGCGAACAGCTTCAGGGTCAGCACGTTGGTGTAGCCGTCGACGATGCGCCCCATCAGCTTCGAGCGCGCCTCGGACGCTTTCCACGAACGCTGCTTGATGCGCGGTATGAAGAACGCCAGCAGCCCGACATAGGCGAAGACCCAGGCCAGCAACGGTGCGGCCAGCCACATGTCGGCATGGGCGAACAGCGCTGCGGCCGTACCGGTGTAGACCAGTACGTACCAGATCGCATCGACGATCTGCACCGTCGACTCGCGCAGCGAGCCGCCGGTCTGCATGATCCGGTTGGCAATGCGACCGGCATAGTCGTTCTGGAAAAAACCCAGACTCTGGCGGATCACATAGCGGTGGTTCTGCCAGCGGATACGGTTGGTCAGGCTGGGCACGATCGCCTGGTTCACCAGCAGATCGTGCAGGCTGTTGAACACCGGCCGCGCCACCAGCGCCACCAACGCCATCCAGATCAGCTCGTGCCCGTGCAGACGGAAGAAATCGGTCATCGGCACGCCGCGTGCCAGGTCAACGATGCGACCGATGAAGCCGAACAGCGACACCTCGATCAGCGCCACGACGAAGCCGACCACGATCACCGCCGCAAAGACCGGCCAGACCTGGCGCAGGTAGAACACGTAGAAGCGCCAGACCGACTTCGGCGGCATGCCGTCGACCGGCTCCTTGAACGCGTCGATAAGGGATTCGAACCAGCGGAAGATCATGATTGAAGCCGGGGAAGGAGCAGCGGGAGCGCGCCAACCGACAACATGCGGTGTCCGGCGCGGCAACGCAACCCGTCAGCGGCTCGATCGCCACGGCACGACCCGCAGGTCGGCCCGGCCATGCCGGTCAGCGGCCGAACTGGATCTCGTCGCCTTCGTGGTTGCGGTCCCAGCCGCGCAGCTCGTCGCGGATATACGCGATGCGCTGGCGACCCAGTGCGTTGCGTTCCTCGTCCAGCACCTGACCCTCCAGCAGTTCGGCCAGCCGCTGCGCGGTCGGCAGCATGGTGTCCCACGCATCCAGCGCCGGCACCGGCGCCGGCAGCGTCATGAAGAAGCTCACCCCGGGCGTGTGCAGCGCATCGAGCCGCGCCAGGTCGAAACTGCCGGGCTTGAGCATGTTGGCCACGCTGAAGATCGGACCCAGCTCGCGCTTGCCGTCCACCAGCCGGTGATAGATGCCCATGTCGCCGAACTCCAGGCCGGCTTTTTCGGCCGCCACCACGAGATCGGGGCCATGGAAGCGCTCGCCCTCGCGCGCCACCACGAACAGGCTGACGATGCGCTCCACCGGCATCTGCGCCGGACGCCGCCCGAGGTCCGAACGCGGTGGTGCCGCAGCGGGCGCCGGTGCGGGTGCAGGTACCGGCGCCGGGCATACCGGTTCGACGGACGCCGGCTTCGAGGGCGCGGGTGCCGGCGATGCGGCGGCATGGCCGTCGCCGGGACTGCGCAAGGCATCCACGATGGACGCCGCGGTACCGCTCAACGGCGCACGCGCCGACGGCGCGTGATTCCGCTGCTCGCCTGCCAGCGCCGCACCGAGGCGCTCCAGCTCCTCGCGCAGGCCCATGTCGAGCTCGCCCTGCTCCGGTTCGACGGCCGGTGCACGGCCCCTGGCCGGTCCCATGTCGTCGAACACCGGGTCGTCCGCCAGACTGGACTCGCCGCCCAGGGTCGGTTCGCGCCGTTCGCCGCCGGTTGTTTCAGCCGGCGCCTGACGCCTGCGGCCCTGCTCCTGCTTCGGCTTGCCGAACAGCCAGATCAGCGCGAACGCGATCAGGCCGACGACCAGCAGCGGAATGCCGACGGAAGGGTTCCATGCAAGCGCGGGCACGATGGGCAACATCATCACGGGTTCCTCAGGACTTCTTCACGGGCTCAGGCGGCCCCGGCCAGTTTAGCCGCTTCGGCCAGGTCGACCTGCACCAGGCGCGACACGCCCGGTTCGCGCATGGTCACGCCGCAGAGCTGGCTGGCCGCTTCCATGGTCGCCTTGTTGTGGCTGATGAAAATGAACTGCACCTTCTCGCTCATCTCCTTCACCATGTTTGAGAAGCGCCCCACGTTGGCTTCGTCCAGCGGTGCGTCCACCTCGTCGAGCAGGCAGAACGGCGCGGGGTTGAGACTGAAGATGGCGAATACCAGCGCCACCGCGGTCAGCGCCTTCTCGCCGCCGGAAAGCAGCGAGATGTTGGAAGGCCGCTTGCCCGGCGGGCGCGCCATGATCGACACGCCGGTGTTGAGCAGGTCGTCGCCGGTCAGTTCCAGATAGGCATGACCGCCGCCGAACAGGCGCGGGAACAGTTCCTGCACGCCGGCGTTGACCTTCTCGAAGGTTTCTTTGAAGCGCTGGCGCGTTTCGCGGTCGATCTTCTTGATCGCACCCTCCAGCGTTTCCATCGCGCTGACCAGGTCGGCCAGCTGGTTGTCTAGGTAGGTCTTGCGCTCGCTCTGCTCGGCATGCTCCTGGATCGCCGCGAGATTGACCGGCTCCAGTCGCACGATCTTCTGCGCCAGTTCGCCCAGTTGCTGGCGCCACTGCCCGGCATCGGCCTCGCCGGGCAATTCGGCCAGCAACGGTTCCAGCTCGAGGCCCGAGCCGACGATCGCCTCGGCCAGCTGATCCGCCCGTAATTGCAGTGCCTGCGCAGCGAGCCGCTTCTGCGAGAGGTTCTCGCGCAAGGTGGCCAGACCCTGTTCGGCCAGATGGCGCTGCTGCTCCAGCCGGCGAAACTCGATGTCGCAGTCTTCCAGCGCGCGCCGTGCCTCGACCAGCTGCTTGTCCACCAGCAGGCGCTGGTCCAGGTAGGTCTGCCGCTCGGCTTCCAGCTCGGCAATCGGATCGGAGCCCGCTTCAAGCTGCTGGGCGATCTCGGTACGGCGCGACTCGATCTGGCGCAGCTGGGTTTCCATGCGTGCCAGCGACTGTTCCAGCGACGCCAGCGAGGAGCGCTTGGACTCCATCGACAACGCCAGCGCATGGACCTGCTCGGAAGCCTCGCGGGCGTTCATGCGGGCCTCTTCGCGGGCTTCGAGCAAGGCGCGGCGTTCGTTTTCCAGCTCGCGGCGCAGGTCTTCCAGGTCACCCATGTGGTTGACCGACTCGTCCAGCCGTGCCCGCGCCTCACGCGTCTGCGACTGCAGTTCGTCGACCTGCTCGATCAGGGTCGACAGCTCGCCGGCCACCTTTTCGGCCCGTGCGCGGGCGGTTTCCACCTTGCCGCGGTGACTCTGCAGCTGACCGGCCAGCTCCGACTGGCGGCGGTGCGCGTTGTAAAGCTCGCGCTGCGCATCGTCGCGCGCGCGCTCGGTTTCGAACTTGCGGGTGCGCAGGTCTTCCAGTTGCTCGCCGGCTTCTTCCAGATGCGCTTCGAGTGCGGCGATCTGGTCGGTCAGCGTGCGCAGCTCGCGTTCGCGCGCCAGCACGCCCACCTGGTTGCCTTGCGCGCGGCGCACGCGTACCCAGTGCGGGGACAGCCACTCGCCATTGCGCGTGATGATCGACGCCTGCGGTCCGAGCGCAGCGGCCCGGTTGCGCGCCTCGTCAAGCGTTTCCGCGGTATGCACCTGCGCCAGCCATTGCAGCGCGGCGGCAGGACCGCGCACGCGTGCGGCCAGGGTGCCTTCCGCGCCGGGCTCGCCCGCACCGCCATGCAGCAGGGCGATATCGGCGTCGCCCAGCGTGCCAAGCTCGGTCGCCAGCGCCACCGGATCGTCCACCAGCACGCCATCGAGCAGTCCGGCCAGCACGGTTTCCACCGCGGTTTCCCAGCCGGCATCCACCTGCAGGGCAGCACCCAGGCGACGGGCCTTGTCCAGGCCCAGGCCCGCCAGCCAGCTGCTGGCGGCACTCTCCTCCTGACCCAGCGCCGCAGTCTGCAGCGCCTCCAGCGAGGCATGCCGGCCACGCGCCGCCTGCAATTGCTGGCGTGCCTCGTTCAGCGCGGACTGCAGCTGGCGCTCTTCCTCCAGCACGCGTTCGTGACCGCTCTTGTGCTGGTCGAGCAGGCTGCCCAGAGCCTCGACCCGTTCGCGCTGGGTGTCGTGTTCCTGGCCGAGCTGTTCGGCGGCCGCGTCGAGTGCTTCGACGTCGGTGGCCTTCTGCTCGGCTTCCAGCGCCTCGCGCCGCCGCGACAGGTCCAGCACCTGGCGGTCGAGGTAGTTGAGCTTGGTGCGTTCGACTTCGGCCGCGCGGTTGGACTCGCCCGCCGTGCGCGTGTGCGCGTCCCAGCGCTGCTGCCAGTCGGCCAGCTTCGTCTCGGAGCTGCGCTGTGCCTCGGCGGTGTCGTCCTGCATCTGGTGCAGGGCTTCGAGCCTGGGCTCGCCTTCGGCCAGCGCCATGCGCAGGGTTTCGATCTGCTCGCGATCGGTGCCGATGTGCGCAGCCAGTTCCTCGTGCTCGCGCTCGACCTCGCCCTGGGCGCGCTGCAGGCGCTCGGCGGTTTCCTTGTTGTGGCGCACCTGCTGCTCGACGCGGGCGATCTCGCTGCCGACCTTGTAGACCTCGGCCTGCACGGCGTTCAGGTGCTCGCTGGCGCCGGTGTGGCGTTCGCGTACGCTTTCCAGCTGGGCCTCGATCTGGCGCTGCCCGGCCAGCTGCTTCTCGATCTCGATTTCGGCGGCGGAAAGCCCCTCGCCCTCGCCTTCATGCTGGGTTTTCAGCGCCCGGTATTCCAGTGCCCGGAGTTCGGCCTCCTTGCGCGTCTGCTCTTCCTTCAGCGCCTTCCAGCGTTCGGCCGCACGGGCCTGGCGATTGAGGTGTTCGAGCTGCTTGTCGACTTCGTCGCGCACGTCCCTCACGCGGTCGAGGTTCTCGCGGGTGGCCTTGATGCGGCTCTCGGTCTCCTTGCGGCGCTCCTTGTACTTGGAGATGCCGGCCGCTTCTTCCAGATGGGTACGCAGCTCTTCCGGGTGGGCCTCGATGATCTGCGAGATCATGCCCTGCTCGATGATCGAGTAGCTGCGCGGCCCCAGACCGGTGCCTAGGAACAGGTCGGTGATGTCGCGCCGGCGACAGCGGGCACCGTTGAGGTAATACGACGACTGGCCGTCGCGCGTGACCTGGCGCTTCACCGAGATCTCGGCGTACTGGCCATACTCGCCCTGGATCGCGCCGTCGGCGTTGTCGAAGATCAGCTCGACCGTGGCCTGCCCCACCGGCTTGCGTGCGTTCGAGCCGGAGAAGATCACATCGGTCAGCGAATCGCCGCGCAGGCGGCTGGCCGCGCTTTCGCCCATCACCCAGCGGATCGCGTCGATGATGTTCGACTTGCCGCAACCGTTCGGCCCCACCACGCCAATCATGTTGGACGGCAGGTGCAGCGTGGTCGCGTCCACGAAGGACTTGAATCCGGCGAGTTTGATGGTGGTCAGGCGCATGTGGCGTCGATAGTCGTCTGGACGAGGGCCCGCAAGGGGCGACGGGTCACTGTGCCAAACGCAGGGCGTGGCCGCAATGCGTTCGGATCAGCGAAAGCGGTTGAACGGAGACGTTCAACCCATTGAATTCAAGGGCCAGGAGCCTTAGCGTCTATCGACAGGGCGTGGATGCCCTGATCCATCAGGCCATCGAGGGCCGCGTAGATCATGCGATGCCGCTTGATCGGCAGCACCCCGGCGAACGCCGCGCTGACGATGTGCACGTGGAAATGCCCCTTGCCCGCGTTGGCATGGCCGGCGTGCTTGTGGCCCTCGTCCAGCACCTCCAGCTCCAGCGGCGCCAGCGCTGCGGCCAGGCGCCGGCGGATCTCCTCGACCATCGCTGCGCTCATGGAAGCGTCTTGCGGAACGGCTTGACCTCGACATGGGCATAGACACCCGCCGCGACATAGGGATCGTCCTTGGCCCAGGCCTGGGCATCCACCAGGCTGGCGAACTCGGCCACGATCAGGCTGCCGCTGAAACCCGCCGGCCCCGGGTTCTCCGAGTCGATCGCGGGAAACGGGCCGGCCAGCAGCATGCGGCCCGCATCCTGCAGGGCCTGCAGCCGCGCCAGGTGTTCCGGCCGGGCGGCCAGGCGCTTTTCCAGCGAGCCGGGATGATCAGTGGCGATGACGGCGTACCACATGGCATGCGTTCCTTCAGGGGTTATGAACGCGCCATTCTAGCGGATGGTGCGTATCGGCCGGGGCGTCGCAGGTCGAACCGCCCCCCAGCACCTCACCTGCCTGCATCCTTGAACAACGGTCGCAGATACCCATGTATCAGCCGACATCCGATGCGGGGGAAGCCATGTACGTATGGAATGCTTTCGTGGGCAGCCTGTCCACGTTGCTGGGGGAGATCGCGCACGGCCTTGGTGGCAGCTACGGCCTGGCGGTGATTGTGCTGGCCGCCGCGGTGCGACTGCTGCTGTTACCGATGACACTGAACGTCGCCGAACACCAATGGCGACGCCAGCAGCGCATGCGCACGCTGCAGCCCGTGCTGGAGGAATTGAAGCAACGCCACGCGAACGACCCTTCCCGCTACCTTGCCGAGACCCGCAGGGTTTACCGCGAGCACGGCGTTTCCGGCGGCTTCGGCAAGGGCTTGCTGGTGGCGCTGGTGCAGGCGCCGCTCGGCGCGGGCATCTACGCAGCGATACGCCGCAGCGCGCTGGGCAATGACCACTTCATATGGATGCGACTGGCCCGTCCCGATCTCTGGCTGACGCTTGCGGTCGCCGCGCTGAGCTGGGCCGCCATCATGCTCAACCCGGGCTTGCCCGAGCAGGTGCATGTGTTGCTGCAATGGCTGCCGGTGCTGGTCACGTTTCTGGTGGTATGGCACCTGTCGGCGGGTCTCGGCCTGTACTGGGCCGGCTCCAGCGCGGTCAGCGTGTTGCAGGCAGCCATGCTCAGACGGCGCGTGCACCGGCATCGCACCCTGCCGAACCGGGCTCCGCGCCGGTAAAAAATATCCGGGCGACGTGGCGGGCTTTCGAGCGCCGCGTCGTTCAGGCCTCGGGCCGCATGTACGGGAACAGCAGCACGTCGCGGATCGACGAGGCATCGGTCAGCAGCATCACCAGCCGGTCGATGCCGATGCCCAGACCGCCGGTCGGCGGCAGGCCCACTTCCAGCGCACGGATGTAGTCGGCGTCGAAGTGCATCGCCTCGTCGTCGCCAGCATCCTTGGCGTCGACCTGGGCCTGGAAACGCGCGGCCTGGTCTTCCGGATCGTTGAGCTCGGAGAAGCCGTTGGCGATCTCCTTGCCGTTGACGAATAGTTCGAAGCGGTCGGTGATGCCCTTGTCGGTATCGTTCTCGCGCGCCAGCGGCGACACCTCAACCGGGTGCTGGGTAATGAAGGTCGGCTGGATCAGCGTGTGTTCCACCGTCTTCTCGAAGATCTCCAGCAGCAGCTTGCCCCAGCCGTAGCCGTCCTTTACCTGCACGCCAAGGCGCCTGGCATGCGCGGCCATCGCCGCGCGGTCGCGCAGTTCCTCGCGCCGGATCTCCGGATTGTGCTCCAGCACGGCGTCTTCCATGGTCCAACGGCGGAACGCCGGGCCCACATCGATGCTCGCGCCGTCCCAGTTGAGCGCGGTACTTCCGATCACCTTCTCCGCGGTGTCGCGGATCAGGTTCTCGGTGAGGTCCATGATCTCGTTGTACGTGGCGTAGGCCTGGTACAGCTCGAGCATGGTGAACTCGGGGTTGTGCCGGGTGGACACGCCCTCGTTGCGGAAGTTGCGGTTGATCTCGTAGACGCGATCGAAGCCGCCGACCACCAGGCGCTTCAGGTACAGCTCCGGCGCCACGCGCAGGAACAGGTCGATGTCCAGCGCGTTGTGGTGGGTGATGAACGGACGCGCCGTGGCACCGCCGGGGATGATGTGCATCATCGGCGTTTCCACTTCCATGAAACGGCGCGGCTCGGCTTCCAGCCACTGGCGGATGTGGCCGATGATGCGCGAACGCTGCTGGAAGGTGCGGCGCGCTTCCTCGGTGACAATCAGGTCGACGTAGCGCTGGCGATAGCGCTGTTCGACGTCAGCCATGCCGTGGTGCTTGTCCGGCAACGGACGCAAGCTCTTGGTGAGCAGGCGCAGCGCGTCCACCTTCACCGACAGCTCGCCGGTCTTGGTGCGCATCAGCACGCCTTCGGCACCGATGATGTCGCCCATGTCCCAGCCCTTGAAGGCCTCGTACACGTCACCCACGGTGCCGGCATGGATGAACAGCTGGATGCGGCCGGTCATGTCCTGCATCTGCACGAAGCTGACCTTGCCCTGCACCCGCTTGAGCACGATGCGACCGGCAACCTTCACGCGCTGCTGAGCGCTCTCGATGGCCTCGGCGGTGTGCGCGTCCCTGTCGGCATAGGCCGCCTGCAGATCACCGGCAAAACTGTCGACCCGGAAGTCGTTGGGATAGGCGATGCCCTGCCCGCGCAGCGATTTGAGTTTCTCGCGACGCTCGGCGATCAGCTTGTTCTCGTCGATGGGCTGGATATCGTTGGCTTCGCTCATGGGTTTACGGGTGTCCGGTGTTGGTGCTGTCGAATAATCGTTGCATACCCATCGTGCCCGCACCTGCGGGCACGACGTAGGCATGGCTTTTCAGGTCCGGTCAGTGACCGAACAGCTTCTTGGTGGCGTTCTTGGTGGCGTCCCAGCCTTCCTTCGCGCCATGGCCGATGGCCTTGCCCGCATCCTTGGCATCATGGCCAATGGCGATGCCGGCCTTCTTCGCGCCGTGACCGATGCCGGTGCCAGCCTCCTTGGCGCCGTGGCCGATGTGCTTGGCCACCTTGCGCGTGGCGTGCCCCACGTCGCGCGCGCCGGCGGCGACGCCATGACCGACGTCCTTGGCGCCGTCCTTGATGTCCTGACCCGCGGTCTGCGCACTTGCGCCGAAGGCCGCCAGCAACGTGCAGGCAAGCAGCATCCTGAAAAGTTTGTTCGCGTTCACGGCGATTATCTCCTCGGTTGGTGAGACTCGAGCGATGATCTTACGCATCGTGGCTGAAGCGGATCCCACCCGCCGACGGACGACCGGCATGACACCAGTCGCACCAGCCCGGCTCAGGCGTCGACACGCTTGGCACCCGCATCCAGGCCCGCCTTCAGGCTTCCCTCGACGAACTCGTCCAGGTCGCCGTCCAGCACTTTCTGCGTATCCGAACGCTCGATGCCGGTGCGCAGGTCCTTGATGCGGCTCTGGTCCAGCACATAGTTGCGGATCTGGCTGCCCCAGCCGATATCGGACTTGGTCGCTTCCAGCGCATCCTTCTCGGCGTTGCGCTTCTGCACCTCGATCTCGTACAGCTTGGCCTTCAGCATCTTCATCGCGCGATCGCGGTTGGCATGCTGCGATCGCTCGGTCTGGCACGCCACCACCACGCCCGAAGGCACATGGGTGATACGCACCGCGGACTCGGTCTTGTTGACGTGCTGACCACCGGCACCGGACGAGCGATACACGTCGGTCTTCAGGTCGGCCGGATTGATGTCGATGTCGATGTCGTCGTCCACTTCCGGCGACACGAATACCGACGTGAAGCTGGTGTGGCGGCGGTTGTCCGAGTCGAACGGGCTCTTGCGCACCAGCCGGTGCACGCCGATCTCGGTCTTCAGCCAGCCGTAGGCGTAGTCGCCCTCGACCCGGAAGGTGGCCGACTTGATGCCCGCCACTTCGCCACCGGAAACTTCCAGCAGCTCGGTCTTCCAGCCACGCGATTCGGCCCAGCGCAGGTACATGCGCAGCAGCATTTCCGCCCAGTCCTGGGCCTCGGTGCCGCCGGCGCCGGCCTGGATGTCGACGAAGGCGTTGGACGCGTCCATCTGGCCCGAGAACATGCGCTGGAATTCCAGCTTGCCGACACGCGCCTCGAGGCCCTCGACGTCACCGACGATCGACTGCACGGTTTCCTCGTCGCCGTCGGCTGCAGCCATCTCCAGCAGCTCCCTGGCATCGGACAGGCCCGCACTGAGCTCGTCGATACCGGTCACGACAACGTCCAGGCGCGCACGCTCGCGGCCCAGTTCCTGCGCACGCGCAGGGTCGTCCCAAACCGTCGGGCTTTCCAGCTCGCGGCTTACTTCTTCCAGACGCTCACGCTTGGTGGCGTAGTCAAAGATACCCCCTAAGCGACTCGACGCGGTCCGTAAGGTCCGCGATCTGCGCAAGGATCGGATTGGTCTCGATCATGGAATGGCTTCGTCAGGTTGAATGCGATTGCAGCCGGTTAGCTTAGCATGGCCCAGCGCCCGCCAAGGCAGGCTCGGGGCCACTGCGCCGACGGCACACTGCCGACGGCGCGATGGCGTCAGTCCAGTGCCTGCGCATGCACCCCACGCACCGCCCGGCCGGACGGGTCGGCCATCGTCGCGAACGCCGGGTCCCAGGCCAGCGCGGCGGGCGAGGAACAGGCGATCGACTTGCCACCCGGCACGGTCGCCGCACAGGCCTCGCCGGGGTAGAACTGCTCGAAGATGCGGCGGTAGAAGTAGGCTTCCTTGGTCGCCGGCGTGTTGAGCGGGAAACGCGAGGCCGCCGCGGCGAACTCGCGGTCGCTGACCTCCTGCTCGGCATGCGCCTTCAGGCCGTCGATCCAGCCGTAGCCGACGCCATCGGAGAACTGTTCCTTCTGCCGCCACAGGATCTCCTTAGGCAGTGCGCCGTCGAATGCTGCGCGCAGCACGTGCTTCTCGATCTTGCCGCCGCCCGCCATCTTGTGCGCGGCGTCGAGGCCCATCGCCACGTCGATGAATTCCAGGTCCAGGAACGGCACGCGCGCCTCCACCCCCCAGGCCATCATCGCCTTGTTGGCGCGCAGGCAGTCGTAGCTGTGCAGGGCGTCTAGCTTGCGCACGGTCTCCTCGTGGAAGGCTTCGGCCGACGGCGCCTTGTGGAAGTAAAGGTAGCCGCCGAACAGTTCGTCCGAGCCCTCGCCGGACAGCACCATCTTCACGCCCATCGCCTTGATCCGGCGCGCCAGCAGGTACATCGGCGTAGCTGCACGGATGGTGGTGACGTCATAGGTTTCCAGGTGGCGGATCACCTCGGGCACCGCGTCCAGGCCTTCCCAGAAGGTGTAGACGAAACCATGGTGCACCGTGCCCAGGGCGTCGGCGGCGACCTGCGCTGCGGCCAGATCGGGCGAGCCTTCCAGGCCGATCGCGAACGAATGCAGACGCGGCCACCAGGCTTCCGAACGGTCATCGTCCTCGACCCGTTCACGCGCGAAGCGTGCGGCGCATGCCGCGACCAGCGAGGAATCCAGTCCGCCGGAAAGCAGTACGCCATAAGGCACGTCGGTCATCAGCTGCCGGTGGACTGCCTGCTCGAACGCCTCGCGCAACCCCTCCGGCCCCTTGCCCACGGTCGCGCCGTAGTCGCGCCATGCCTTGCTGTAATAGCGTGCCAGCTCGCCGGTGGCACTGTCGTAGACATGGCCGGGCGGAAAAGTGGTGACGTCGTTGCACACGCCGACCAGTGCCTTCATTTCCGACGCCACGCACAGGCGCCCTTCCCCGTCGTGGCCCCAGTACAGCGGACAGACACCGATCGGGTCGCGGGCGATCACGTAGCGCTGGCTGGCGCCGTCCCACAGCGCAAAGGCGAAGATGCCGTTGAGCTTGCCCACGCCTTCTTTCACAAAGGCATCGCCGCCGAGATCACGATACAGCGCATTGATCACTTCGCAGTCCGAGCCGGTGGTGAAGTCGTAGTCGCTGGCCGCACGCAGTTCGCGGTGGTTGTAGATCTCGCCGTTCACCGCCAGCGCCAGTGCGCCGTCGCGCGAACGCAGTGGCTGCGCACCACTGGCCGGATCGACGATGGCCAGCCGTTCGTGCACCAGGATCACGCCGGCATCGACGAAAACGCCGCTCCAGTCGGGACCACGGTGACGCTGACGCTGCGACAATTCCAGCGCCTGTCGGCGCAGGGCAGTCAGGTCGTCTCCCGGCTGCAGATCGAACATTCCGAAAATCGAACACATGGGCAAGGCTCCTCGGTTGTATCGGTATTGAGTTGTATGCGGCCATCGAGGCCGGGTTTGCTTTGGCGCAACCGGACGCGGACGGATCAGGTGCGCGAATCAGGAACGCAAAACGACCGAGGCCCGCACTGGGCGGGCCTCGGTCGCGTGTCTGGTGGTGTTTCTTGCAGCTACGCGCGGGCCCGCCAACGATGGGCGTTATTGTTCGCACGATTATTATTGGCAGCCGTCATGACGCACCGCGCGGCAGGCGCGCTGGCAGGTGCAGTCATGGCGGAAAAGGTCTTCATGGGGGTCGACTTAAGCAGAGCCGGCGCCGCAGTGCAAGTGGCTTTTGGTTCTAATCGCCATCGACCGGCCTCGGCTCGGCAATCCAGCGCTTCGCCGCATCCAGCTCGGCATTGCCGAACAGGCGGAACTCGGCGGGAACGGCGAAACCCATGGCAGTGGCGGTCATGCGCAGCCACGGCAGGTCGGTGACCAGCGCCACCCGGTCCCAGCCGGTGAAATGCCGGAACCCGAGCTTGGCGTCATCCCACATCGCCCCGGGGTCGAAGCCGGTGAAATCGTCACCTACGTGATACAGCAGACGCAGCTTGCGGTTGAGCGCGAATGCGGCCTCGACATCGGGCACGATCACGCGCTCATAGTCCTGTGATGTGACCTGGCCGCGTGCACGGAAACCCAGTGTGCCGGCCGGCAATCCTTCGATCTGCTCGATCATGATGTTCTCCCGACATCGATTGACTGATGCAGAGCATAGCGCGCGGCCATGTCGCCGAGACATGGTTGTGCGGCTACTCTCATCGAAGGTTCGCTACAGCTCATCCATGGCCTACCCGCGGAACGGCATCGCTTGCCGGCAATCCGGCGCACAGCCACGGCAGCTACAAGCGCTCCATTCAACCGGATGCAGGTTCCATGTGACGCAGCAGCAGGCGCACGCTCTCGCGCCCCTGCCAGTCGTTGATCGTCAGTTCGTAGGCCGCATGCATGCGGGCGGGCGGTGCCTCGCCACGGTAGGCGTTGAACATCACTGCCTCATGCACGGACCCGCTGCGCGGGTCGCGCAGTTGCAGACGCAGATGGTTCTCGCCCATCAGTTTCCAGCTGACGCATTCGAAGGTGTTGTCGAACACGGGCTCGGGAAACGCCTGCCCCCACGGACCGGCATCGCGCAGCTGGCGGGCCAGCTCCAGGGTGAAGCCATCGACGGGCAAGGCACCGTCGGTATTCAGCACCGCCTGCAGACGCTCCGGCGCGATCCACTCGCGCGCCACGGCGTCGAAGGCAGCCGCAAAGCGCTCGAAGTCGGTAGCCTTCAGGCTCAGACCGGCCGCCATCGCATGACCGCCGAAACGTTCGATCAGACCCGGATGCCGCGCATCCACCGCGGCCAGGGCATCGCGCAGGTGGAACCCGGCGATCGATCGACCGGAGCCCCTCAGCATGGCCGCATCCGTCGACGGGCCTCCCGCCTCGTCCGGACCGGCCGGTGCGAAGGCCACCACCGGCCGATGCAGCCGCTCTTTCAGTTTCGAGGCCACCAGCCCCACCACCCCGGCGTGCCAGGCAGGCTCGTACAAGGCCACCCCGACCGCATCGGTAGAGGTGGTTCCAGCCACCATCGATTCCGCCTCGGCCACCATCGCCGCCTGCAGATCGCGCCGCTCCTGGTTGATCGTGCTCAGCTGCGCGGCATGGCGACGGGCCTGGACCGGGTCATCCGTGAGCAGGCACTCCACGCCCAGCCGCATGTCCTCCAGCCGCCCCGCTGCATTGAGCCGCGGCCCGACCACGAAGCCGAGATCGCTGGCACACAGGGTCGCCAGGCTGCGCTTGCCCGCCTCGACCAGCGCCGTCACCCCGGCGCAGGCACGCCCCGCGCGAATACGACGCAGGCCTGCCGCCACCAGCACGCGGTTGTTGAAGTCCAACGGCACCAGGTCGGCCACGGTGCCCAGCGCGACCAGGTCGAGCAAGGTGGAAAGATCGGGCCGGCCTTGCTGCGGCCGATCGCTGCGATCCGCGGAGCCACCCGGGTACAGCTTCGCCCGCAGCGCCAGCAGCAGGTAGAACATCACCCCCACGCCGGCCAGCGCCTTGCTCGGAAAGCCATCGCCGGCCAGGTTCGGATTCACCAGCGCATCGGCGGCAGGCAACTGCTCACCGGGCAAGTGATGGTCGGTGACGATGACCCGGATACCCCGCGCCTTCGCCGCCGCCACGCCCGCCACGCTGGCCACGCCGTTGTCGACGGTGACGATCAGGTCGGGTGCCGGCTGCAGCGAGGCGACCAGCTCAGGCGTCAGGCCGTAACCGTGCACGAAGCGATTGGGAATCGCATAGGCCACCCGTCGCGCGCCCAGCATGCGCAGGCCACGCACGGCCACCGCCGCGCCCGTGGCGCCGTCGCAGTCGTAATCGCCGGCAATCACGATCGAATGATCCAGCCGGATCGCCTCGGCAAGCAGTTCGACCGCCGTTGCCAGACCGCCCAGCGTGTCCGGCGGAAGCAGTCGCTGCAACCGGTGCTCGGCGTCGATGGGGTTCAGCACGCCACGAGCGGCATAAACCCGCTGCAGCACCGGGTGCACATCGTGCGGCCAGTTCTTCGGTGAGCCCTGCGCGGCACGATGCTGCAGAGCAATCTGGCACACACCATCAGCGCTCACTGACGCGTCCTGCGCCAGAAGCGCAGCCGATGCGAGGGGCGGTGCAGCCAGCGCTCGCCACTGGCGAAGGCCAGCCGGACCGGCTGGCGCCGTGCCTGTGCCTGCAACGCAGTAGCCATGCCGCTGGCGATCTCGTCGACCGGCAGATCCTGCAGGTCGACCAGCCAGCCGGCAGCTGCCGCCGCCAGCGCTTCCGGCGTGCGCCCGGCATGCGGCACTCCCGCCTGCTTGGCCAGCGACTGCAGCAGCAGGTCGTCGCCGATCACGCCGGCAAGCGACGTGCGCACCCGTGCGGGCAACACGCCCGCCCCCCACAGCCACAGGCTGTTCACTGGCGGCAAACCATGGGCTGCGCGCACGGATTGCAGCGGGTGCTGGTGCAGCAGTACCTGCGCTTCGTTGAACAACACGCGCCAGCGCCGCCCCTCACTTCCCTGCGGCAAGTGCGTGTAAAGGTCTTCGCCAAGCGCCTGCTCGGGCGACGCAAAAACCGGCAGATCGAGGCCCTGCGGCAGCCGCACGTGCCACCGGTCCGCCGTCGAGACCTCCAGCCGCATACCGGCTTCCTCGAACACCGGCTGCAGCGCATCGGCGAACGCAACCGCCTCGTCCATGCTCAACGGCATGCGGCCGCAGGCGAGCAGTCGGGCACCGCTCATGTCCGGCTGCACCCAGGCAGGATCGGCACACAGCCAGGTCGCGGTGCCGGCATCGCTTGCCAGAAGTTCTCGGGTCAGCGCAGCGACCGGCAGCGGCGACACCCCGGCCTCGAAATAGCCGTCCAGACCCTGCATGTAGCCGGCCGGGCCGTTGTCCAGCCGGTCGGCACGTGCCAGCAGCGCCTGTAGCGGATGCGCGGGACTGAACCGCTCCAGCGCGGGCAACCAGACTTCCAGCGGACGATCGTCGGAATCGCTCATCGTTCGACCTCAGGCTTCGAGCTGCTCGTACAACTCCAGCCACTCCGCTTCGAGGGTTTCCTTCTCGCTGCGCAACTGGCCCTGCTGCTGACCCAGTTTCATCAGTTCGGCGGTGGAGCCCTCATAGGTCGCCGGATCGGACAGGCGCGCTTCCAGCGCGGTCAGCTCGACATCGATCGCGGCGACCCGGGTTTCGATCTTCTTCACGCGCTGGCGCGTGGCTTTCTCGTTTTCGCGTTGACGCGCCGCCGCCCGGCGCCGATCCGCCGCGGATTCCGTCGGCACCGCCTCGGATTCGGCAGCCTTGCGCGGCGCGCTGCCGCGCGAACGCAGCCATCGTGCGTAGTCGTCGAGGTCGCCGTCGAAGGACTCGACCACGCCATCGGCGACGCGCCAGAAGCTGTCGCAGACCATGCCGAGCAGATGCCGGTCGTGCGACACCAGCACCAGCGCGCCATCGAAACCGGCGAGCGCATCGGCCAGGGCCTCGCGCATGTCCAGGTCGAGGTGGTTGGTCGGCTCGTCGAGCAGCAGCAGGTTGGGCTTGTCCCAGGCGATAAGGGCCAGCGCCAAGCGCGCGCGCTCGCCACCGGAAAACCCATCGACCGACTCGAACGCGCGGTCGCCGGCGAAATTCCAGCCACCGAGGAAATCGCGCAGCACCTGCGCCGACGCACCGGGAGCCTTGTCCTGCAGATGGTCATAGGGACTGGCACCTTCGCGCAGACTTTCCACGGTGTGCTGGGCGAAGTAGCCGATCTGCAGATCCTTGTGCGCCTTGCGTTCGCCGCCCAGCGGCGACAGCTCACCCACCAGCGTCTTGACCAGGGTCGACTTGCCCGCGCCGTTGGGGCCGAGCAGGCCGATGCGCTCGCCGGCTTCGAGACGAAAGCGCACGTCGTGCAGGATGGTGGCTGGCTCGCCGCCGTGCTCGCTGACGTAGCCTGCCGCCAGCTCTTCCAGTTGCAGCATCGAATCCGGCACCCGCTCGGGGCGCACGAACTCGAAGTGGAACGGCCGCTCGGCACGCACCGCCTCGGTACCGGCCATCTTTTCCAGCCGTTTCATGCGCGACTGCGCCTGCTTGGCCTTGGTTGCCTTGGCCTTGAAGCGGTCAATGAACGACTGCAGGTGCGCGCGTTCGACCTGTTCGCGGTCATGCGCGATCTGCTGCTGGCGCAGCTGTTCGGCACGCAGGCGCTCGAACGCGCTGTAGTTGCCGGTATAGAGTTTCGCGCCACCGCCATCGAGGTGCAGGGTGTGGTCGATCACGCCGTCCAGGAACTCGCGGTCGTGCGAGATGATCAGCAGCGTGCCCTGATAGCGGCGCAGCCATTCCTCCAGCCACAGCACGGCATCGAGATCCAGATGGTTGGTCGGCTCGTCGAGCAGCAGCAGCTCGGACGGTGCCATCAGCGCGCGCGCCAGGTTAAGGCGTACGCGCCAGCCGCCGGAGAAATCCTTCACCGCACGCTCGTGCGTCTCCGGCGCAAAGCCCAGGCCGTGCAGCAGGCGGCCGGCACGGGCGCGCGCGTCGTAGCCGTTGAGCTCCTCGATCCGGTGATGCGCCATCGCCATGGCTTCGGTATCGCCACGCGACTGCGCATCGGCCTCGTCGCGCAGCGCCGCCGCCAGCTCCTCGTCGCCGCCCAGCACATAATCGATCGCCGCGTCGGGCAGCATCGGCGTTTCCTGGGCCACCGAGGCCAGCCGCAGCTTCGCCGGCATGTCCAGGTCACCGGCGTCCGGCTCCACCTGGCCCTGAAGCGCGGCAAACAGGCTGGACTTGCCGCAGCCGTTGCGCCCGATCACGCCCAGGCGCCAGCCTCCCTGGATCACCAGGTCCACATCGGATAGCAGCAGGCGACTGCCGCGGCGCAGGGCAAAATGGCGGAACGCGATCATTCGGGACACTTCAGGCAGGTGGTCGGCCGTGCATGATAACGGTTGCGGGCATCACATCCGCTGCGCCTGCCCGTGGATCGGCGCCCGTGGTTCTGCTAAAACGGAACGGTATCGCCTTGTGCGGAGAGGGGACCATGTTCAAGTACCGTTTCAGCCTGCCCTTGCTAGCAGCATTCGTCCTGAGTGCGAGCTGCCTTGCCGCGCCGCAGACCACCCGCGGCGACAACCTGCTCATCCAGCGGGTGCATCAGGAAAAAAGCATGCACCTGCCGGAGCGCGGGCTCACCATGGTCCAGGTGGAAAAGCGCTACGGCGCCCCGCTGCGCAAGCTGCAGCCGCGCGGCGGCGACACCCGCCTGCACCCGGTGATCAACCGCTGGGAGTACCCGCGGTTCATCGTCTACTTCCAGCGCAACCGCGTGATCCATTCCGTGCTGAACACGCCGGCCGGCAACAACCTGCACCCCAACCGCGTGCACTGACCGCAGCCGGGATAGCCCCGCATACAACGCCCGGCACGCGCCGGGCGTTTCGCTGTGCGCCGAAACCAAGCGTAGCCGGTCCGGGGCTTATACACTGTGCGCTTTCGCCCTTCCGGGCCAACCCGACACGAGTGCACGCATGACCGCCCTACCTTCCCTGCGCCTGCCCGCCGAATGGGAGCCGCAATCCGCCGTCCTGATCGCCTGGCCGCATGCCGGCACCGACTGGGCCGAGCGACTGGGCGAGGTGGAAACCACCTATGTGGCACTGGCGGCCGCCATCGTGCGCTTCGAGGCGCTGGTCATCGTGGTGGCCGATGACCCCGTGCATGCACAGGCCCGGACCCTGCTGCAGGAAGCTGGCGTCGATACCGCGCGCATCCGCTTCGTCCAGCAGCCCTACGATGACACCTGGCTGCGTGACTCCGGCCCGATCACGCTGACCGACGACGACGGCCTGTTCCAGCTCACCGACTTCCGCTTCACCGGCTGGGGCGGCAAGTTCGGCGCCGAGCGCGACGACGCACTGATCGCCGGCCTGGTGCGCGAAGGCGTGTTCGGCCAGGCCTCGCACCGGCGCATCGACTGGGCACTGGAAGGCGGCGGCATCGAAAGCGATGGCGCAGGCACCGTGCTGACCACCTGGCGCTGCCTGCACCAGCGGCATCCCGAACAGACCCGCGAAGCGATGGACGCCATCCTGCTCGACGGGCTGCATGCCGGACGCATCCTGTGGCTCGACTACGGCTACCTGGAGGGCGACGACACCGACGCCCACATCGACACCCTCGCCCGCTTCGCCCCCGCCAAGCACATCGTGTTCCAGGCCTGCGACGACGCCAGCGATCCGCACCATACCGAGCTGCAGCACATGGCCGACGAGCTGGCCGCGCTGCGCACCCGCGACGGCCAGCCCTACACGCTGCATCCCTTGCCCTGGGCGCAGCCGATCCTCGATCAGGGCCGGCGTCTGGCGGCATCCTACGCCAACTACCTGATCGTCAACGGTGCCGTACTGGTGCCCGCCTATGGCGACGCGGCAGACGACGAAGCCGCGCGCATCATCGGCGAGGCCCATCCGGGCCGCGAGGTGGTCCAGGTGCCCTGCCGCCCGCTGATCTGGCAGAACGGCAGCCTGCACTGCATCACCATGCAGTTGCCCGCCGGACTGGCGGACTGAACCACGCCGGCCCCTGCCCGGGTCGGCCTTCCATGCACGAAGGAACCCGAGCATGCTGCGATTGTTAGCACTGACATTCGCCACCGTCCTTGCCGGCCAGGCCCATGCCCACGGCTTTCACCTGCAGGTGAAAGGTCCACTGACTGTCCGCAACAGCTTCGACGGTGCCGGCTGCCACGGCGACAACCAGCGGCCGGCGATGCGCTGGACCGGTGCACCAGCGGCGACCCGCAGCTTTGCCATCACCGTCCACGACCCGGATGCCGGCGGCGCCGGCTGGTGGCACTGGGTGGTGTTCGACCTGCCCCGTAGCCTGCATGGGCTGTCGTCCGGAGCACCCGTACCGGCCGCGTCGCGCTCGTCGCACAACGACTTCGGCCCTGTTGGCTGGGGCGGCCCCTGCCCACCGACGGGCGACGCACCCCATCACTACGTATTCACTGTGTACGCACTCGACGTCGACGTGTTGCCGCTGCCATCCGGCGCCAGCGCGACGACAGCCGATGCAGCCATCCGCCGACATGCGCTGGGCCAGGCCCGCGCCACGCTGACCTATGGCCGCTAGCGACGTCAGGTGTCACGGCAGATCACGCCTCGTCCGCTACAATCGACGCTTTAGACACTGGTAGCGACAGGAATCACCGGCATGACCCGCAAGCCTCTCAAGGTCGCCCTGCTGCAGGAAACCGATCGCGGCAGCCGCGACGCCAACCTCGACGCCATCGAAGCGGGCCTGCGCGAAGCCGCTGGCGCCGGCGCCGAATTGGTGCTGCTGCAGGAACTGCACAATGGCGCGTATTTCTGCCAGCACGAGTCGGTGGACGAATTCGACCGTGCCGAACGCATTCCCGGCCCCAGCACCGAACGCATCGGCGCGCTGGCCGCGGAACTGAAACTGGTAGTGGTCGCCTCGCTGTTCGAGAAGCGCGCGGCCGGGCTGTATCACAACACCGCCGTGGTGTTCGACCGCTCAGCCGCCATCGCCGGTACCTACCGGAAGATGCACATTCCGGACGATCCGGCGTTCTACGAGAAGTTCTACTTCACCCCCGGCGACCTGGGTTTCGAACCGATCGACACCTCGATCGGCCGTCTGGGCGTACTGGTGTGCTGGGACCAGTGGTACCCGGAAGCGGCCCGCCTGATGGCGCTGGCCGGTGCCGAGCTGCTGCTGTACCCGACCGCGATCGGCTGGGACCCGAACGATACGCAGGACGAAAAGGACCGCCAGCGCGAAGCGTGGGTGACCGTGCAGCGCGGCCACGCAGTCGCCAACGGCCTGCCGCTGCTGGCCTGCAACCGTACCGGCCACGAAAAGGACGTCTCCGGTGTCGGCGACGGCATCCAGTTCTGGGGAACCAGCTTCGTCGCCGGCCCGCAGGGCGAATTCCTGGCCCGTGCCGGCACCCACGCACGCGAGCTGCTGATCGTGGAAATCGACATGCAGCGCAGCGAGCATGTACGGCGCATCTGGCCCTTCCTGCGCGACCGCCGCATCGATGCCTACGGCGACCTGCTGAAACGGTTCCGCGATTGAGAGCGCAGGACCGCAGCTGAACCGGCATGCGCGCATCGGTTGCCCGCGCGCACGACCGTCCCCATGCAGGAAACACTCTTCAACGGTACGCACGACGCATGAGCCTGGAATCCACCATCGAACCCATTGCGCAGGACGCGCTCCACGACCAGCCCATCGAACGCGTGCATCGCGACGGCGTGGAGTTCGTGGTGCTGGGCACCGCACATGTCTCGCGCAGCAGCATGGAAGCCGTGCAGACCCTGCTTGAACGCGAGTCGTTCGACGCCGTCGCAGTGGAACTGTGCGCCAGCCGTGCGCAGGGCATGCGCGACCCCGAAGCTTTCAAGCAGATGGACCTGTTCCAGATCATCCGCCAGGGCAAGGCCGGCATGGTCGCCGCCAGCTTGGTGCTGTCCTCGTTCCAGAAACGCCTGGCCGACCAGTACGGCATCCAGCCCGGCGCCGAAATGAAGGCAGCCATGGAGGGCGCCGACAGCCGTGGCCTGCCGCTGTGGCTGATTGATCGAGAAGTCGGCACCACACTGAAACGGGCCTGGCACAGCGTGGGCTTCTGGCAGCGTTTCGGCCTGCTTGGCGGCCTGCTCGCCAGCGTGTTCGAGCGCGAGGACATCGAAGAAAGCGAGATCGAAAAGCTGAAGCAGGGCGACATGCTCGAAAGCGCCTTCAGCGAATTCGCCAGCGAATCGGCACCGCTTTACCGCAGCCTGATCGCCGAGCGCGACGCGTTCATGAGCGCGCGCCTGCGCGAGGAGGCCGCAGGAACCACCGACGGCACCCTGCGCCGCGTGCTGGTGGTGATCGGCGCCGGGCACCTCAAGGGCCTGTGCGAGCACCTTCGCAACGACCGCACCGACCCCGCCGCCGAAGCCGCCGAGCTTTCGCGCACACCGCCCAAGGCACGCTGGCCGAAGTGGCTGGCCGCGGGACTGGTGCTGGTGGTGTTCGCGGCCATCGCCTGGGCCTTCCATCGCAATACCGCACTGGGAACCCAGGCCCTGCTGGCATGGGTCCTGTTCACTGGCGGCTTTGCAGCACTGGGCGCCCTGATCGCGGGAGGCCACCCGGCCAGTATCGTCTCCGCCTTCATTGCGGCACCGATCAAACCGTTCCGGCCGGGCATCCCGGCGGGCGGCATCAGCGCCATGACCGAGGCCTGGGTCCGCCGTCCCCGCGTCGCCGACTTCGACGCGCTGCGCGACGACATCGGGCACTGGAAAGGCTGGTGGAAAAACCGTGTGGCGCGCACCCTGCTCAACTTCTTCCTGGTGAGCATGGGCACGATCGTGGGCGAGTACAGCGCCGGCATCCATATCCTGCACAGCGTGTTCTGAGATCCGCCGCCCCGACCCAAACACCCCGCCAGACACCCCGCGCGAGGGTCGACAGGTCGATTCAGGGCGGCGCCTGCAGCCACTTCCGGTACCCGCCGCCGGCACCGTGTCCGGATGCCGGGGGGCGTGTTGTTCCCGTTCTCGCGCTGCGTCTATACTCGAAGGGTGTACCCATCGCAACCATGGGAATCCGCTCGATGAATCGATTGCACTGGCTGGGCCTCGCTGCAGTTTCCGCTTTCCTCATCGTTGGTAACGCACAGGCGACCGGCAACGCGTCCAAGGGACGCACGCTCGTCTACACCTGTGCTGGCTGTCATGGCATCCCCGGATACACCAACGCCTACCCGGACTATCCGGTGCCGAAGATCGCCGGACAGAACGAGCAGTACATCATCAATGCATTGAACGAATACAAGAGCGGCGACCGCACCTACCCCACCATGATGGCGCAGGCGCAAAGCCTATCCGAGCAGAACATCGAGGACATTGCCGCTTATCTGTCCAGCCTGAAGCCGATCAAGTAATTCCGTGGACCAAGGAATCTGCATGAAACGTGCGCTCACTCTGCTCTCGTGCACCGCCGCGCTGATGCTGGCATCGGCACCCTTGCTGGCCGGCGGCAGCATCGCTGCCGGCAAGACCAAGGCGACCACCTGTTTCGCCTGCCATGGCGTCGATGGCAATGCGGTGGACCCGCAGTACCCCCGGCTGGCCGGCCAGTACGACGAATACCTGCAGCAGGCGCTGCATGAGTACAAGGATGGCCGCCGCAACAACCCGATCATGAAGGGCATGGCCGCGACGCTGTCCAATCAGGACATCGAGGACATCGCCGCCTATTTTTCCAGCCTGCCCACCAAGCTGGACACGCTGAAGGGACACATACAAGGCGACTGAGCCGTCCCCACCACGAAAAGCCCGCTTCCTGGCGGGCTTTTCGCAGGGCGACCCGGCAAGCTCAGTCGAGCGCCGAACGACCTTCGTGCTTGCTGTAATAGGGGTTGCTGCCACCGGCATGATCGGTGGCATCGCGCACCGCGGTGACTTCGGGCACGCGTTCGCACAGGGTCTTTTCCACGCCCTGCTTCAGCGTCACATCGACCATCCCGCAACCGTGGCAGCCGCCGCCGAACTGCAGCAGCACCACGCCATCGGCATCCACCTCAAGCAGGGTGACCCGGCCACCATGGGAGGCCAGTCGCGGGTTGATCTCGGCCTCCAGCACATAGCGGACGCGTTCGATCACGCCAGCCTCCATGCCCGGCACCTCGCCCTTGATCTTCGGCGCCCGGATATTGAGCTGCCCGCCGGTCCGGTCCGGCTCGAAATCGATGCTGGCGCCATCCAGCCAGCGGGCGCTGTCGCCCTCGATGTGAAACTCGAAACCCTCGCACTCCAGCGTCCATTCCGAACCGCTCAGTTCGGCAGGCTCGCAGAATTCCAGCTCACAGTTCGCCGTGGGCGTGCCAGGCGTGGTCACGCGCAGCCGGATGCTCAGGCCAGCGATGTCCTGCTGGGCGAGAAGGCGACGAAAGTGCTGCTGCGCGCGTTCGGAAATATCAATCATGCCGGTTCCATCAATGACGCTTGTAGGCAGGCCACGCCAGAGGCACGGCCAAAACAGCACCATTTTAGTCCAGTTTCACCGGACGTGCCCGACTTTGACTTTTCGGCGGCAAGCTTCGACGCTTTGCGACCTTCTTTACTGCTACGGAGAACCGCATGGACACCTCCCGTCTCGCCACCCAGCACTGCCAGCCTCGCAAGGGCAAGGAAAACGCACTCGAACCAGCCACCATCGCCGAACTGATGCCGCAGCTTCCGGGCTGGACCCTGAGCGACGACGGCAAGGCTCTGGTCAAGGATTTCCGCTTCGGGAATTTCCACCAGACACTGGGCTTCATCAATGCGGTGGGTTTCATGGCGAATCACGAGGACCACCATCCGGACATCGAGGCCGGTTACGGTCACTGCCACCTGCTGTGGTCCACCCATGATGTCGGCGGCCTGTCGCTGAACGACTTCATCTGCGCCGCCCGCGTCGAGGCCCTGCTGGAGCACTGATCCCGGGCCTCTGCGCCCCGGTCAATCGGGGCGGAAACGCCCCCGGGCACGCGCCGGTGGTTGCTTGCCCTCGCTGGCAAGGGTATCCAGAAACTGCTTCAGATCATCCGGCAGCGGTGCCGAAAAGCCGTAACTGCGCCCGTCCAGCTCGAAGCTCATGTGCGAGGCATGCAAGAACAGGCGCTGCAGACCATGCTCGCGGAAACGGCGGTTCGCGTCCTTGTCGCCATACTTGGCATCGCCGGCCAGCGGATGGCCGATGTGCGCGGCATGCACGCGGATCTGGTGGGTACGCCCGGTTCCCAGGGTCGCCTGCATCAGACGCGCGCCGGGGTACTGTTCCATCTCGCGGAAAAAGGTGAGCGACGGCTTGCCGTCGTCCGCCACCCGCACCATCCGCTCACCACCCTGCAACACCGACTTGCGCAATGGCGCGTTGACGTCGAACTTCGCCTTGGACGGGTGCCCGACCATCAGGCAGAGATACTGCTTGGTCACCTCGCCGGCACGGATCGCCGCCTGCAAGCCCACCAGGCCGGCCCGGGTGCGGGCGAACACCAGCACGCCGCTGGTATCCCGGTCCAGCCGGTGGACCAGCTCCAGCGACTCGTTCGGTCGCGCCGCCCGCATCAGCTCGATCGCGCCGTGCGTGATGCCGCTGCCACCGTGACTGGCCACGCCCGAGGGCTTGTCGATGACCAGAAAGTGCTTGTCCTCGAAAATCACCCGGTCAGTCAGTTCGGCCATCTGCTCCTGCGAGGGCCCACGTTCGACCGGCTTTTCGGCGACCCGCACCGGCGGCAGCCGCAACGTATCACCCAGCGCGAGACGGGTATCCGGCTTGGCCCGCTTGCCGTTCACGCGCACCTGGCCCGTGCGCAGCAGGCGGTAGATCATGCTCTTGGGTACGCCCTTCAACAGGGTCATCAGGGCGTTGTCGATCCGCTGGCCGTCGCGCTCGGGGCCGATCTCGACTTGACGTACACCGTGAGGTGCGTCAGGGGAAGTTACCGTCTGCATTGAAAAAACCTTGGCGAAATAGGATACTCGGCCGGCGCTATACCCCCGCCGCATCTTGGGCGGCGTGGTACGCCCATCCGTGACGTCGGCGAGGATTGCGCCGGTCGCCTTCCCCGGCAGCCGGTCGCTGCTCTCCCTTTCATCGTAACGGTTCGGGTTGCCGTTTGTCCGCAGCCTTATCGCTGCGGGCGGCTGGCGCGAAGCCACGAATCACCCCGGGGCCGGTAACGGCACCGTTATTTTGCCGCTTTACCGCAGCGGCGCGATCTCCGGCAGGCCGCCCCCAAGGCGCCACCGTGGCACGCGACGCGCGGCAAGCCGAGGAAAACCTACAAATGAAACGCATGTTGATCAACGCAACTCAGCGTGAGGAGTTGCGTGTGGCCATCGTCGATGGCCAGAACCTCTACGATCTCGATATTGAAATCCCTTCCCGCGAACAGAAAAAGGCCAATATCTACAAGGGCCGCATCACTCGCGTCGAACAATCCCTTGAAGCTTGCTTCGTCGACTACGGCGCCGAACGCCACGGCTTCCTGCCGCTGAAGGAAATCGCCCGCAGCTATTTCACGCCGGGCCTGGACCCGCACAAGGCGAACATCCGCGAGCTGCTCAAGGAAGGCCAGGAAGTGGTCGTGCAGGTCGAGAAGGAGGAGCGCGGCAACAAGGGTGCGGCGCTGACCACCTACATCAGCCTTGCCGGCCGCTACATGGTGCTGATGCCGAACAACCCGAAGGCCGGTGGGGTGTCGCGCCGGATCGAGGGCGAGGACCGCCAGGCGCTGAAGGAAGCGCTGGACCACCTCACGGTACCCGACGACATGGGCCTGATCGTGCGCACCGCCGGCATGGGCCGTGACGCCGAGGAACTCCAGTGGGATCTCGACTACCTGCTGCAGTTGTGGAAATCGATTTCCGGCGCGGCCGAGGCGAAGAAGGCTCCGTTCCTGATCTACCAGGAATCGAAGCTGTTCATCCGCGCCCTGCGTGACTACCTGCGCAACGACATCGGCGAAATCCTCATCGACGAGGAATCGCTCTACAACGATGCCCGCGAGTTCATGCAGCAGGTGATGCCCAACGCCCTGCGCAAGCTGAAGCTGTACAAGGAAGACACCCCGCTGTTCTCGCGCTTCCAGATCGAAACGCAGATCGAAAGCGCGTTCGACCGCCAGGTGCGTCTGCCTTCCGGCGGTTCGATCGTGATCGACCAGACCGAAGCGCTGACCGCGATCGACATCAACTCGGCCAAGGCGACCAAGGGCGGTGACATCGAGGAAACCGCCTTCAACACCAACTGCGAAGCAGCTGTCGAGATCGCGCGCCAGTGCCGCATCCGCGACGCTGGCGGCCTGATCGTCATCGACTTCATCGACATGGACAGCCCGCGCCACCAGCGCGAGGTCGAGGAAAAGCTGCGCGACGCGCTGAAGCTCGACCGTGCCCGCGTGCAGATCGGCCGGATCAGCCGCTTCGGCCTGCTCGAGATGTCGCGCCAGCGCCTGCGCCCGAGCCTGGGTGAAGCCACCCAGATCGTCTGCCCGCGCTGCGAAGGCCATGGCCAGATCCGCAGCGTGGAATCGCTGGCACTGTCCACCCTGCGCCTGATCGAAGAACACGCGATGAAGGACAACACCGGCCAGGTGCTGGTGCAGGCACCGCCGACCGTCGCCAACTTCATGCTCAACGAGAAGCGCGCCAGCGTGGTCGAGGTCGAGCTGCGCAACAAGGTGCACGTCGTCATCGTCTCCGACGACAAACTGGAAACGCCGCACATCCACATCCAGCGCATCAAGGAAGCGGAGATGGGCGAGCACAGCAAGCCCAGCTACGAGCGGCTAACCACGGTCGAGGAAGCACCGATTCCGAAGATGGGCCAGACACTGGGCAGCACCGAGCAGCCTGCCGTCTCCGGCGTGGTTCCGGCCTCGCCCGCACCCATCCGCGAGGAAGCCCCGGTACAGCAACAGCCCAAGCCCGCCCCCCGCCGTGCCGCACCGGCGCCCGCCAGCACGGCTCCGCAGGGCGGTGTGATCTCGCGCCTGCTCGGCTGGTTCCGCGGCAGCGACACCACGACCACCCCGGTCGAGAAGACGGAAAAGCCCGCCGAGAAGAGTGACGGTCGCAACCGCAACGCACGCAACGACGAACGCCGCAAGGGTTCCGAAGCTGGCTCCCAGCGCCAGCCCCGTCGCGAAAGCGATGCGTCCGGCAACACCAAGGGTGGTGGTCGCAACTCGCGCCAGCGCAATGCGAACCAGGCGTCGGGTACGCGCCAGCAGGCCGGCACCAAGCAGGAACGCCAGCCGAAGGCGGCTACCGAGAGCCAGGGCAACAACACCGAACGCAAGCAGCCAAATGCGCAGCCCAAGGCGGAACGCACCCCGCGTGCGGCACCTGCAGCCGAGCCGCGTCAGGCCGCACCTGCCCCAGCTGCCGTCAACCCGGCCGACAACAGCAAGCCGGTCGACGCGGCCAAGCCAGCCGCTGTCGAGGCAGCACCCGGCAGTGCCGAGGCCCCGGCCGACAACGAAGGCTCGACGTCGCGTCGCCGCCGTGGCCGCCGCGGTGGCCGCCGCCGCCGCCGCCATGACGAGAGCGCCATCGCCGGAGCACCGCTGGACACCGAGCAGGCCAAAGCGCTGGACGATGAAGATCGCGATGGCACCGCGCCCACTGCGGACAGTGCCCCGCGCAACGAGGCACGCGCAAGCACGCCCCGCGCCAGCAAGCCAGCCGCTGAGGCCGATGTCTCAGTCGCACCCGCTGCAGCCACGCAAGCGTCGACTCCAGCACCCAAGCCAGCCGATCAGGCCGAGCAGCAGCCACGCGACACCTCGCCACGACCGGCTCCGGCCAGCGCACCGGCCAGCTTCCAGTTGCCCACGCTTCCGCCGATCCCGTCGGCTGCTGCACCAGCATCGGCCGCGCCGGTAGCCGCACCTTCGTTGGCCACAACCGAGACAAGCAGGCCGACCAAGCCGGAGGTTTCGGTTTCGGCTCCGGTTTCGGCTCCGGTTTCGGCTCCGGTTTCGGCTCCGGTTTCGGCTCCGGTTTCGGCTCCGGTTTCGGCTCCGGTTTCGGCTCCGGTTTCGGCTCCGGTTTCGGCTCCGGTTTCGGCTCCGGTTTCGGCTCCGGTTTCGGCTCCGGTTTCGGCTCCGGTTTCGGCTCCGGTTTCGGCTCCGGTTTCGGCTCCGGTCTCGGCTCCGGTCTCGGCTCCGGTCTCGGCTCCGGTCTCGGCTCCGGTCTCGGCTCCGGTTTCGGCTCCGGCTCCGGCTCCGGTCTCGGCTCCGGCTCCGGCTCCGGCTCCGGTCTCGGCCCCTGCACCGAACCCGGCGGCTAAGCCGGCACAAGGCGACCTGCTTGGTGAGCCCCGCCACACGACGACGTCATCGACAACGGGCACAGCAGAAAAGCCTCACGCGGACGGAACCGCCAGCCCAGGCACGCCGTCGCAGTCCTGATCAGCAGGCTGAGGCCATAAGCAGAAAAGGCCGGACATTTGTCCGGCCTTTTTCGTGGAGGCATCCTGCTGCCCTGGCTAACTTCCGACCTGCTGGTTGTGCGTATCCAGCAGCCCATGGATCGTCATCAGGTGCGCCAGACTGATCACGTGATCCACCTGCAGCTTCTCCATCAGGCGCTGCTTGTAGGTCGATACGGTTTTCGGGCTCAGGCTGAGCTGCTCACCGATCGAGGTCAGGGGCTTGCCTCGCACCAGCATCATGGCTACTTCCAGTTCACGCGTCGACAAAGCATCGAACGGCGAGTTGTCACCGTCCAGCGTCGCCAGAGCAAGCTGCTGCGCCACCGCGGGCGCCAGATATCGGCGCCCACCTGCTACCTGACGCACGGCTCCAAGCAATTCTTCGGCGGTACAACCCTTGGTCAGGTAGCCAAGCGCCCCCGCGTCCAGCAGTCGCTTCGGAAAGCGCGCATCGTCGACCACAGTGACGACAACGATATGGGTATTCAGATTGGCCCGCGCCACCCTCTCAGTCAGTTCGATACCGCTCATGCCGGGCATGTGCACGTCGACCAGGGCAATGTCCGGCGACAACGAACGAATCAGGCGCAACCCCTCTTCTGCAGTGCCCGCTTCGCCACATACCTCTATGTCTGACTGCTGCTGCAGGATCATCCTGAAACCGGTGCGGACCAGTTCGTGATCGTCGACCAGTACAACATTGATCATTGCTCGTCCTCTCCCTAGATCAGGCATTGGCAAGGTAGGCATGGCCGCATACCCAGTGCAAGGCGACCTTCCCCCTGCCTTGGCACCCGCCGCGCTGACATAGCGCGTAGGAGATCGCCGACATGCTTACTTGCATGCCTTTCGCCGCTGACTTGCTTGGATCGAGCTTAATGCGTTTCAACACTTAGCGGGGATGATTCGCTTTTAATGCCATATAAAATCTTCGGATCCGTCAGCATGACGCAAGCTATTGAACCTTATCGATAAGCTCGCGCCTCGCACCGGCCTTTCGGAAGGTGCTTGCGCGTTACAAACGTCAGGACCCGGGCGTCACGCTGGCGCCCACGCCTAAGGCATGCGCATCACCAAGACCCGGAAAAAAATAAGGGCTCCGCCGAAGCGGAGCCCTTGAGCCTACTAGGGGGTACGGCTCGGGGTATCAGGTGCACCGACATGCAATGACATCCCTGATACCCGACAGTCTGTTACTGCGTGAAATGAGAGCGCTCCGATTTGCCCCGCCAAGGGCATTTATTCGTCGTCAGTCGATCCCGCATGAGACTGCAACCGAGCACTCGTGTCGACTCCCCGTAAATCAGTGCCAAGCTAAATTAGAGGTTGCCGGGTCGTTCTGAAGTCGGAATTCGACGGGCGTGAGCCCGTCGAGGCTGTCGTGGGGAATCTCGTTGTTGTAGTCGGCCAGCCACCGTTCCGCGTGCTCACGTACTTCGGTGAGCGTGCGGAAGATGTACATGTCGAGCACGCCACGGCGGAAGCTGCCGTTGAAACGCTCGATGAAGCCGTTTTGCATGGGCCTGCCGGGCTCGATGAAGTCCAGAGTGATGCCTTTGCGCTCGGCCCATTCGGCCAGCGCCAGTGCGATGAATTCCGGCCCGTTGTCCAGGCGAAGCTTGGCCGGATAGCCGCGCCAGGCCGCAATCCGCTCCAGCGTGCGGATGACACGCGTGGCGGGCAGGTTGAGGTCGACCTCGATGGCCAGTGCTTCGCGACTGAAGTCGTCAATCACGTTGAACGTCCGGAAGCGCCGCCCATCCCACAGGGCGTCGGACATGAAGTCGATCGACCAACTAGCGTTGATCTGCTCGCCAGCCGCCAAGGGCATCGGATGCCGGTTCGGTACACGCTTCTTGCCGCGTCGGCGGCGATTGAGTTGCATCCGGCAATACACGCGCCACACCCTCTTGTGGTTCCACACCAGACCGCGGCGTCGAATCAGCTGAAACAGCTTGCCGAAGCCACGCTCTGGAAACCGTTCCGCCAGTTCAGCGAGCAGCGCAATCACTTCCTCGTCCCGATCCGGTCGGCGGCGGTAACGCGCCGTTGATCGCGACAAGCCCATCGCCGAACAAGCCCGGCGCTCGCTCCAGCCGTAGTGATTCATCAACCACGTCAGCAGCGGGCGCTTGTGCGCCGGGTCTACAACTTTTTTGCAATCAGATCCTTCAGCGCGTGGTTCTCCATCGCCAGCTCGGCATACATCCGCTTGAGCTTGGCGTGCTCCGCCTCGACGTCGCGCAGCCGCTGTATGTCGGACGCTTCCATCCCGCCATACTTGGACTTCCACACGTAGTACGTGGCGTCCGATATGCCCAACTCGCGGCACACATCTTTGACCTGCCGACCGCCTTCGACCTGCTTCAGCGTCGCGACGATCTGACTTTCGGTGAACTTGCTCTTGCGCATCTTCGGTCTCCTTGGGGCTAGTTTGCCCGGAGACCTCCAGTTATGCCTGGATCAAGATTACGGGGAGTCGACAGCGGGACCCGGTACGTAGCGAGATGGCCTACCGGCGCCAGGCCGGTCCCAAGAAGCTTGATGGACACATTGAGTGGCTACGGCAAGCGGTAGAGACCGACGCGCGGCGTCCGCGCAAGGAACGGCGCACGGCGTTGTTCCTCTACACCCAGCTTCAGGCCCAGGGTTTCACCGGCAGCTACAGTCGGGTAACCGAGGCGATACGAGCCTGGCGGGCGGAGGCGGGAACGGTGACGGCCCGCGCGGCCTACGTCCCGCTGCAGTTCGAGTGGGGCGAGGCGTTCCAGTTCGACTGGAGCGAGGAAGGGATCGTGATCGGCGGCGTCTGGCGCAAGATCCAGCTGGCACACATGAAGCTTTGTGCCTCGCGAGCGTTCTGGCTGGTGGCGTATCCGACGCAGAGTCACGAGATGCTGTTCGATGCCCACCTGCGTTGCCTGACGGGCTTGGGTGGCATTGCCCGGCGCGGGATCTACGACAACATGAAGACGGCGGTGGACCGCGTGCCAGGGCGCGGCAAGGCGCGGATCGTCAACGCCCGTTTCGCCGCGATGACCGCGCACTATTTGATCGATCCGGACTTCTGCAACGTGGCCAGCGGTTGGGAGAAGGGCCGTGTCGAGAAGGGCGTCTAGGACAGCCGGCGGCGGATCTGGCAGGCCGCCCTGGAACAGCGCTTTTCCAGCTTCGCCGAGCTCAACGTCTGGCTGGCGACGCACTGCATCGAAGCACGCCGTGCGGCGCATCCGGAACATCCAGGCATGACCATCGCCGAAGCGCTGGAGCACGAGCAGGCCCACCTGATGCCGATGCCCGCGCCCTTCGATGGCTACATCGAGTCGCCGGCGCGGGTATCGAGCACCTGCCTGGTGACGGTGGCGCGCAACCGTTACTCGGTCCCCTGTGCCTGGGCCGGGCATCGGGTCAGCGTGAGGCTGTATCCCGAGCGGGTCGTCGTCGTGGCCGAGCAGGCAGTGATTGCCGAGCATCCACGCGCCATCGAACGCGACCATGTGGTGTACGACTGGCGGCACTACGTGCCGTTGGTGGAGCGCAAGCCGGGCGCGTTGCGCAATGGCGCCCCCTTTGCGGAGATGCCGGACCCGTTGAAGCAGTTGAGCCGTGCCCTGCTGCGCCGCCAGGGCGGTGACCGAGTCATGGCCCAGGTGCTGGGCGCCGTCCCGCAGCACGGCCTGGAGGCCGTGCTGGTAGCCGTCGAACTGGTACTGGAGTCCGGCCGGCCCAGCGCCGAGCATGTGCTGAATCTCCTGGCGCGCCTGCGCGAAGGTCCGCCACCGTCACCCGTCGCAACGTCCCTGACCGTCGCGGTCGCCCCGACCTGCGACACCCAGCGCTACGACGCGCTGCACACGGAGGTGACCCATGACTGACCTGATCACCGCGCTCAAGGGGCTACGTTTATACGGCATGGCCAATGGCTACGCCGAGGCCCTGCAGAACGGCAGCAACGTGGAGTTGCAGCAGACCGAGTGGCTCTTGCGGCATCTGGTCCAGGCCGAGCAGACCGACCGCGGTCTGCGCTCGATCCGCTACCAGATGCAGGCCGCACGCTTCCCGATCCACCGCGACCTGGCCGGTTTCGACTTCGAGCAGTCCAAGGTCGATCGGCGCCAGATCGAGCCGTTCGCGACACTCGCCTTCACCGAGCGTGCGGAGAATATCGTCCTGATCGGTGGTACCGGCACCGGCAAGACGCATCTGGCCACCGCCCTCGGCGTCCAGGCCATCACCCAGCATGCCAAGCGTGCGCGCTTCTTCTCGACGATCGAGCTGGTGAACCAACTGGAACAGGAGAAGGCGGCCGGTCGTGCCGGGCGGCTCGCGAACCAGCTGATGCACCTGGATCTGGTGATCCTCGATGAGCTCGGCTACCTGCCGTTCTCGCAAGCCGGTGGCGCCTTGCTCTTCCACCTGCTCTCACGGCTCTACGAGCACACCAGCGTGATCATCACTACCAACCTGGTGTTCGCCGAGTGGGCCAACGTCTTCATCGACGCCAAGCTCACCACCGCGCTGCTCGACCGGCTCACCCACCACTGCCACATCATCGAAACCGGCAACGACAGCTACCGCTTCCGGCAGAGCAGCCATCAGGCCAAGGCGCGGATCAAGTCGCGGGAACAGGCCAGGGAGCGGACCAGTACGGAGGGCACCGACGAACCGCTCTGATCCGAACCCAACCGACGCTACACTCCAACCACGCCGAGGGACCTCTCCCTCGGCTTCCATCCCTGGTCAATTTTCAACGCGCAGAGGTGGTCAGTTTTCGGCGAGCGCCAACACCCGGACGACACTAGACGACGAGGCAATAAAAAACCCGCCTAAGTGGCGGGTTTTCCTAGTCTTTCTGGTCCGTATTGGACGTTGCCGGACTATGTATTGGTGCCCAAGAGGGGACTCGAACCCCTACGCCTCTCGGCGCTACCACCTCAAGGTAGTGCGTCTACCAATTCCGCCACCTGGGCAGGTGTCTTGCTTGATCTCAGTGCTTGACCGGAGCACTCGGCACAGTCGATGCGGGCTTCGTCGCCGGTGCTGCCGGGACATCGCTGTTGTTGCTGGTTGCCGCCGGCACTGCCGTCTTGGACGACTCGGCCGGTTTCGTGGGCTGCGCATTCTGCGACTTTGCGGGCTGATTGCCAACCCCCGCCATCACACCGAGGCTGTTGTTGGCACTCTGCGCCGGCGCGCCGCTCACCTTCAGGTAGATACCCATACCCAGGCTGAGCAGGAAGAACAGCGTAGCGAGCACCGCGGTGGCACGCGACAGGAAGTTGGCCGATCCGCGGGCACCGAACACGGTCGCGGAGGCACCCGCGCCGAAGCCCGAACCGGCATCCGCGCCGGCACCGCGCTGCATCAGGATCAGCACGATCATCGCCGCGGCGATCAGGATGTAGAAGACGCTGAAGATAACGAACATGGTGTAATCCGTAGCGCTCAACGCGCCGCGTCGCAGATACCCAGGAAGTCGGAAGCCACAAGCGAGGCACCGCCGATCAACCCGCCATCCACGTCCGGCTGCGCGAACAGTTCCGCGGCATTTGCCGCCTTCACGCTGCCGCCATAAAGCAGCCGCGTCAGACCGGCAATCATAACATCCTCTTTCGCCAGTTGGCTACGGATGAACGCGTGCATCTGCTGTGCCTGCTCGGGTGTGGCGGTGCGTCCGGTACCGATGGCCCACACCGGCTCGTAGGAGATGACCGCCGTGTCGAAACTGGCGATGCCATTGAGTGCCAGCACGGCCTGCAACTGGGCCGCGACCACGGCTTCGGTCTCACCCGCTTCACGCTGCGCAAGGGTTTCGCCGACACACAGGATCGGCGTCAACCCGGCCGCCCGGGCCGCAGCGAACTTGCGTGCTACCAGCTCGCTGCTCTCGGCGTGGTACTGGCGCCGCTCGGAATGTCCCACCAGCGTCCAGCCGGCGCCGACGTCCTTAAGCATCGCGGCGGAGACTTCGCCGGTGTAGGCACCCTGCCCTTCATGGGCGCTGACATCCTGACCACCCACCCCGAACCCTGCCTGCGCGCAGCGCTGCACCACGTCGGAAAGGTAGGGAAAGGGTGGAAACAACAGGACGTCGATGCCCGAGGGAGCACCGGCAAGGAGCTCGTCGACCAGGCCGGCAACCATCGAATGGCTGCCATGCATCTTCCAGTTGCCTGCGACCAATTTCTTGCGCATGCGATATTCCGTAGCGAGAAAAGCGCGAAGGGTACCCAGCGTCCCGGTTTCGGGCAATCAGGCAGGTGGCCATGCGATGATGCCCGCCTGTCCCTGCGGATACCACCATGTCGCAAGATCGCCCACTGAGTCTAGTCACCGGCGCCTCGTCCGGTATCGGCGCCGCCTTTGCCCAGGCCCTCGCCGCACGCGGACACGATCTGGTGCTGACCGCGCGCAGGGCCGATCGCCTGGAAGCGCTGGCCGAATCATTGCGCCAGTCGCACGCATGCCAGGTGACGGTGCTTGCCGCCGACCTGGCCGCCCCCGCCGCACCGAAGGCACTATGCGAAGCGTTGCAGCAGCGTGGCCTGGCCGTCGACTGGCTGATCAACAACGCCGGCTATGGCGTACCCGGCAGCTTCACGGGCAACGCCTGGCAGATCCATGCGGACTTCCTGCAGGTGCTGCTGACCGCACCGACCGAGCTGGCCTGGCTGCTGTTGCCCGGCATGCGCGAGCGCGGCTACGGCCGCATCGTCAACGTGGCTTCGCTGGCCGGCCACGTGCCGGGCACGGCAGGTCATACGCTGTACGCGGCAAGCAAGTCCTACCTGATCCGCTTTTCCGAATCGCTGGCGCTGGAAAACCGCGACCGCAACGTGCATGTCTGCGCACTGTGTCCCGGCTTCACCTATTCCGAATTCCATGACGTCACCGGTACCCGCACCTTGATGAACAAGCTGCCCGGTTTCATGTGGCAGAGCGCGGAGGCCGTGGTGGCCGAAGGCATCGCGGCGGTGGAACACGGTGACGCGGTACACGTCACCGGTCGGGTCAACCGCACGATCAAGGCCATCTTCAAGCTGGTGCCGGACCGCCTGGCGCGCGCACTCTCGGCACGCCAGGCGAAGCGCTATCGCCAGTTCGACGAGTAGCCTGCAATGGACACGTCCGCGCCAGCCGACGGCACTAGATCAGCTTGATCTCGCGCAGGCGCTGCAGCAGGTACTCGTGCGACGAGATCGAGGTGTCGTAGCGCGACGGGTTGTCTGGAGTCACGCACTGCGGCAGCGGATCGAGCATCACGTCGGGGTTCGGATGCAGGAAGAACGGCACCGAATAGCGCGGCTTGCGCGCGTTGGCATTCGGCGGATTCACCACGCGATGGGTGGTGGACGGATACACGTGATTGGTCAGCCGCTGCAGCATGTCGCCGATGTTCACCACGATGGCATCGCCTTCGGTGGTGATCGGCAGCCACTCGCCCTCGCGGGTGAACACCTCCAGGCCTTCCGCGCTGGCACCGACCAGCAGGGTGATGAGGTTGATGTCCTCGTGCGCACCGGCACGCACGTTGGGCAGGTTGTCTTCGGTGATCGGCGGATAGTGGATCGGTCGCAGGATCGAATTGCCCTGGTCGGTCTTGTCCTCGAAATAGGTCTCGGGCAAGTCGATATGCAGCGCCAGCGCACGCAGCACGCGGCTGCCGAGCCGGTCCAGCGCGTCGAACAGGCCGTAGCCGTATTCGCGGAAACCGTCCACCTCGGAAGGCCACAGGTTGGCCGGCATCAACGCGGCGAATTTCGAGTCACGCGGAATCTCGCGCCCGACGTGCCAGAACTCCTTCAGGTCCGGATAGCGGCTGTCCTTGGCCGTCTCCACCTTGAACGGGGTGTAGCCGCGTGCGCCGCCGGAACCGGCCACGTGATACTTCATCTTGGTTTCGGCCGGCAGCGCGAAGAAGCGCTTGAAGACATCGTAGGCCCCGTCGACCAGCGACGGTTCGATACCGTGACCGCTGATGCAGCAGAAGCCGAACTCGCGATAGGCCGCACCCAGCTCGGCGACGAAGGCGTCGCGGTCGGTGTCGTAACGACGGATGTCGAGGGTCGGAACGTTTTTCATGGGCTCAAGTCCAGGTAGGCGTGCGGTCGATTTGTGATCCGCCACCGCAGGGGCGGTGCACGTCGGGCCAATCCTTGGCGACCTGGTCCGGGCTGTCATGGGGCAGGCGCGCGGCGCCTGCTGGTTCACGAGCGTTCTGCTTCCGATTTTACGACGTCGGCCAGGCGCTTCGCCATCTGCTGCACTTCGACCGCATCGGCCGCTTCCACGGTCACGCGTACCAGCGGCTCGGTACCCGAGGGGCGCAGCACGACCCGGCCACGTCCGTGCAGGATGCGCTCGACCTCGGCCAGGGTTTCGCGCACGGCGTCGCTGGACAGCGCCTGGCGTGCCCCCTCGGCGCGCACGTTCAGCATGATCTGCGGCAACTTGTGCAGCCCCTTGCGCACCTCGGCCAGGTCCTCGCCGGCCAGCGACAGCGCTTCCAGCACGGCCAGCGCCGCCACGATGCCGTCGCCGGTGGACGCGCGGTCCAGGCACAGGATGTGGCCCGACGTCTCGCCACCCAGCACACCGCCATGTTCCTTCAGCTGCTGCAGCACGTAGCGGTCGCCCACGTTGGCGCGCACCAGCGTGGTGCCGAGTGCATCCAGCGCCTGCTGCAGACCGTAATTGCTCATCAGCGTGCCGACTACCGGCCCTCGCAGCAGGCCGCGGCCGTGCCAGCTCCGGGCCAGTACGTAAAGAATGTCGTCGCCATCGGCGAGCACGCCATGCCGATCCACCAGCTGCACACGGTCGCCGTCACCGTCGAAGGCGATGCCCAGGTCGGCCTGTTGCGCCACGACGGCATCCTGCAGTGCCTGCGGATGGGTGGAGCCGACGTCCCGGTTGATGTTGAAGCCGTCGGGCTGGTCGCCGATGACGGTCACATCCGCTCCCAGCTCGGCAAAGACCTTCGGTGCGACCTGGTAGGTGGCGCCATTGGCGCAGTCCAGCACCATCCGGATACCGGCCAGGCTGAAGTCCTCGCCGACCGTCGTCTTGCAGAACTCGGCGTAGCGGGTAACCGCATCGCTGATGCGCACCACCTTGCCGAGCTGGTCGGACTCGACCGTGCTGAAGTCGGCATCCACCTCGCGTTCGATCGCCAGCTCCACCTCGTCCGCCAGCTTCTCGCCACTGGCGGAGAAGAACTTGATGCCGTTGTCGTGATGCGGGTTGTGCGAGGCACTGATGACGATGCCGGCATCCGCGCGCAGGCTGCGAGTGAGGAAGGCCACGGCCGGCGTGGGCATGGGCCCGAGCAGCCTGACATCGGCACCCGCCGCCACCAGACCGGCCTCCAGCGCGGACTCGAACATGTAGCCGGAAACCCGCGTGTCCTTGCCGATCAGCACCAGCGGATGAGCTCCGCCGCGCCGTTCGCGTGCGGCCAGGACCGCACCCAGCGCGCGCCCCAGTTTCAGCATGAAGTCTGCGCTGATCGGCCACTGGCCTACCCGACCGCGGATGCCGTCGGTACCGAAATACTTGCGTTGGCTCATGCGCGTGCCCTTCTGAGAATGCTTCCAACCGATGATGATGCCGGTGGCGCCATGGAACGCCCGGCACGTTCTTCCCTGTGTCGTGTCAGTCGTCGTCGGGCCAGCGCGGGGCGGCCGGTTTCGACGCCTTGCGCGGTACCGTGTCCCCGGCCTTCACGCCCTGCCACACCGCCAGCACGTCCATCGTCGCGGCGACATCGTGGACACGCACCATGAGCGCACCACGCTGAACCGCGATCAACGCGGCGGCCACCGAACCCGCGACGCGGTCGAGCGGCGCCGTGCGCCCGGTCAACGCACCGATCATCGACTTGCGCGACATGCCCACATAGATGCCGCTGCCCAGGTCGGCGAAATGCTCCAGCGCACGCAGCAGGGCAAGGTTGTGTTCCACCGTCTTGCCGAAACCGAAGCCGGGATCGACCATCACCTTGCGCCGGTCGATGCCGGCCAGCTCGCAGGCGAACAGCCGGTCGGTCAGGAAGCGGTGCACCTCGCCGACCACGTCGTCGTAATGCGGGTCCGACTGCATGCCGCGCGGTTCGCCCTGCATGTGCATCAGGCATACCGGCACACCCAGTTCGGCCGCGGCTTCCACCGCGCCGTCCCGGCGCAGGGCATAGACGTCGTTGATCATGCCGGCGCCAGCCGCCACCGCCGCACGCATCACCTCCGGCTTGGAGGTGTCGACGGCAATCGGCACCTGTGTCTGGGCGACCAGCTGTTCGATCACCGGAATCACCCGGCTCAGCTCGTCCTCCACCGTCACGTCGGCGGCGCCGGGACGGGTCGATTCGCCGCCCACGTCGAGCATGTCGGCACCCTGCCCGACCATGGCCAGGCCATGCGCGACCGCCGATGCCACATCGGCATGGGTGCCGCCGTCGGAAAACGAGTCCGGCGTGACATTGAGGATGCCCACGACACGCGGCCGGTCGAGCTTGAGCGGGCGGCCGTTGCAGTCGAGCACGGTGGCGAACATGTCGTCGAGCACGCGAGTTCCTCAGTCCAGTCCGGCCAGTTCACCCATGTGCTGGCGGTAGTGGCGCAGTTCCTCGATCGAGTCGCGGATATCCGACAGCGCGGTATGCGCGGACTCCTTGCTGAAGCCCCGGGCGATCAGCGGAGCCCACCGCCGCGCCAGTTCCTTGAGTGTGGACACGTCGAGGTTACGGTAATGGAAAAAACGCTCCAGCCGCGGCATCTGCCGATGCAGGAAACGGCGATCCTGGCAGATCGAATTGCCGCACATCGGCGACTTGCCGGGCGGCACCCAGGTACGCAGGAAATCCAGCGTGGCCTGCTCGGCCTCGGCATGGCCCGTGGTGGATTGCAGCACCTGCTGCCAAAGTCCGGACCGACCATGCTGGTTGCGGTTCCACGTATCCATCGACTCGAGCCGGTCGAGCTCGTGGCGTATCGCGAACACCGGCCCTTCGGCCAGCACGTTCAGCTGCTTGTCTGTCACGATGGTGGCGATTTCGAGGATCGAGTCGGCATCGGTATCGAGGCCGGTCATCTCCAGATCGATCCAGATCAGGTTGTCTTCGTTCGCTTGGCTCATGCGTTCTCCTGGGAGCCTGTAGGACTTGGCCGGTCAAGCCAGAAATTCGACTGCGCAGTCTATCAGCACACCGTGCGATGGTCCGGTACCGTGCGATGGTCCGGTACCGTGCGATGATCCGGTCATGCAGACTTTCTTCTGGCACGACTACGAAACCTTCGGCGCCGATACCCGCCGCGACCGCCCGGTACAGTTCGCCGGCATCCGCACCAGCATGGACCTGGAGATCATCGGCGAGCCGGTGATGTTCTTCGGCAAGCCTCCGCATGACAGTCTGCCTCATCCCGAGGCCTGCCTGATTACCGGCATCACCCCGCAGCAGGCCGAACGCGAAGGCGTGAACGAAGCCGAATTCGCCGCCCGCGTGCACGAACAGCTTGGCGAGCCGGGCACCTGCGGCGTGGGCTACAACTCGCTGCGCTTCGACGACGAAGTGACCCGGCAGCTGCTCTACCGCAACTTCTACGACCCGTATGCCCGCGAGTGGGAGAACAGCAACTCGCGCTGGGACCTGATCGACCTGGTACGCATGTGCGAGGCGCTGCGCCCGGAGGGCATCCACTGGCCCACCCGCGACGACGGCTCGCCCAGCTTCAAGCTCGAACACCTGGCCAGCGCCAACCACCTCACCCAGGAACGGGCGCACGACGCGCTGTCCGACGTGCATGCCCTGATCGACCTGGCGCGACTCATCCGGGTCCGCCAGCCGCGCCTGTGGGACTGGCACTTCGCCTTGCGCCGCAAGCAGCGCGTGTTCGAACTGCTCGACACCACCAGCATGACGCCGCTGCTGCACGTCTCCTCGCGCTACCCGGCCAGCCGCCACTGTCTGGCGGTGATCGCGCCGCTGGCTCCGCACCCTTCGCGTCCGGGCGAAATCATCGTCTACGACCTTGCCGCCGATCCGGCCAGCTGGCTGTCGCTGGACGAGGACGACATCGCCGACCGCATCTTCACCGCCCGCGCCGACCTGCCCGAAGGCGTCGAGCGCATCCCGCTGCGCACGGTCCGCGCCAACCGCAGCCCGGCACTCGCCCCGTTGTCAGCGCTGAAAGGCGTGGACCTGGACCGGCTGCAACTGGACCTGGATCGCAGCCTGGCCCACCGCGACAGCCTGCGCGAAGCCCCCGGACTGATCGACAAGGTGCGCAGTGTGTTCGCCCGCGCCGCGGAAATGCCGCCCGCGGACGACCCGGAACTGGCACTCTACGGTGGGTTCCTGCCCGATGCCGACAAACGCCTGCTGCGCGAGGTGCGCAGCACGCCACCGGACCAGCTCGGCAGCCGCCCCTTTCCGTTCCGCGACCCGCGCTACCCCGAACTGCTGTTCCGCTACCGCGCCCGCAACTGGCCCGAGACGCTCAGCGCCGAGGAACACGCGCGCTGGGAGCATTTCTGCCGCGAACGGCTGAGCCGGCCCACGGCACTGACCACGCTGACGCTGGACGCGTACTTTGCGCACCTTGCCGCACTGCGCGAGGACCCCGCCCGCCAGGCCGCGCTGCCGCTGCTCGACCAGTTGCAGGCCTGGGGCGAAGAGCTTGCTGCCGAATACGGACTGACCGCCTGAACCGACTCCATTGCACTGACCTCATCATGCCCAAGAAAACCTATTTCTCGCCGGCCACGTTCCGCTTCCTGCGCGCACTGGACCGCCACAACAGCCGCGATTGGTTCCACGAGCACAAGGCCGACTACGAACGCCACGTGCGCGAGCCCTTCATCGAACTGATCACCGACCTGCAGACCCCGCTGGCGAAGATCAGCCCGCATTACCGCGCCGACCCGCGCAAGAACGGCGGCTCGCTGTTCCGCATCCATCGCGACACGCGCTTCTCCAACAACAAGCTGCCGTACAAGCCGTGGCAGGGTGCGCGCTTCTTCCACGAGCGCAGGCACGAGATTCCGGCACCCTCGTTCTACTTGCACATCCAGCCCGGCGACTGCTTTGCCGGCGGCGGCATGTGGCACCCCGAGCCCGACGCGCTGAAGCGCATCCGCGCCTTCATCGCGGACAATCCGGATGCATGGAAGCGCGCCACCCGCAGCAAGGCGTTCCGCGAACGCATGGGCTTCTGGGGCGAGTCGCTGAAACGCCCGCCGCACGGTTTCGACCCCGCCCACGAGCTGATCGATGATCTCAAACGCAAGGACTTCGCCGCTGGCGAAGGTTTCGACGAGACACTGGCCTGCTCCGACGAGCTGCTGCCCTGGCTGCTGGCCAGCTTCAAGTGCGTCGCACCGATGATCGATTACCTGTGCGCCGCCCAGGAACTGGAGTTCTGAAGGCTCAGCTGCCGTGCTTGGGCGGCACCAGGCTCAGCGGTGCCGTTCCCGAGCGTCGCCGCACGCCAAGCATCCGCTCGAGCGCGGCGGGAGGCAGTCCGGCCGCATAGAGGTAACCCTGACCTTCACTGCATCCCGCGAGCAACAGGAAATCGTGCTGGGCCTGGGTCTCGATGCCCTCGGCGGTGACGTCCAGGCCCAGGCTGCGCGCCATCGCCATGATCGCCTTGACGATGGCCACGTCGTTGGCGTCCTGCGGCAAGCCGGTAACGAAGGAACGGTCGATCTTCAGGCGTGACACCGATGGCAGCTTCAGGTAGGCCATCGACGAATAGCCGGTACCGAAGTCGTCGATCACCACTTCCACGCCCAGCGCGTGCAGGGCCTGCAGCGTGCGCACGGTGTCGTCCCCGAGCCGCAGCATGGTGCCCTCGGTGATCTCCAGTGCCAGTCGGCCCGGTGCCACGCCATGCGCGCGCAGCGTGCGGTCGAGATGCTCGACGAAACCGGCATGGCCGAACCAGCGGGCCGACACATTCACCGCCACCCGGATCGGCGACATGCCGATCTCGTCCCAGGCCTTGATCTGCGCACACGCCGCCTGCAGCACCCATTCGTCGATATGCCGGATCAGGCCAAGACTTTCGGCGACGGGAATGAAATCCGACGGCAGCAGTTCACCGCGACGCGGGTGCTGCCAGCGCAACAACGCCTCGGCCGCCACCACCTGGCCACTGCGCAGGTCGATGCTGGGCTGGAAGCACAGGCGGAATTCGTTCTCGGCCAGCGCACGGCGCAGCTCCGAGACCAGCAGCAAACGCTGGCGGGCATCGGCCTGCATGATCGGGGTGTAGAAGCGGAAGGTGTTGCGCTCGCCATTTTTCGCCGCGTACATCGCCGCATCCGCATTGGCGATCAGGGTCAGCGCGTCGGCACCGTCCAGCGGATAGCCGGCAATGCCGATGCTGGCACTCAGCACCATCTCGCAGTCGTCCACCACCACCGGCTCGGACAGCTTCGCCAGCAGGCGGCCGGCCACCACCCCGGCATCTTCACGCAGCTCCAGGCGATCCAGCAGCACGGTGAATTCGTCGCCACCGATGCGCCCGGCCACATCGCCGCCGCCCAGTTGTCGCCGGATGCGCTCGGCCACTTTCTGCAGCAGGCGGTCGCCGATCGCATGGCTGTAGCTGTCGTTGACGATCTTGAACGCGTCCAGGTCGACGAACAGGATCGCCACCGCCTTGTGCATGCGCGAGGCCACGGCGATGGCCGCCTCGCAACGCCGCTCGAACTCGGCCCGGTTCAGCAGCCCGGTCAGGGGATCGTGGGTGGCCAAGTGTTCGAGCCGGCGGCGCTGATCCTTCAGTGCCTGGATGTTGCTGAAGACGGCCACGTAGTGCAGCACCTGGTGCTGCGCATCGCGGATCGCACTGATGCTGAGCTGTTCGGGATAGGTGCTGCCATCGGCACGCTGGCCGAGCACCTCGCCGCTCCAGTGGCTGCCGCCGGCAATGCCGGACCAGATCGCCGCCTGCAGCGGCGAGCCATCGGGCATGCGGCGCAACTCGTCGAAGCGTCGCCCCTGCAGCATCTGCGCGTTGTAGCCGGTGATGCCCATATGCGCCGCATTCACCGAAATGACCTGCCGGTCCGCATCCGCGATGATGACGCCCTCGGCAATGCTGGCCAGGGCCTCGGCCGCCACGCGCCGTTCGCGCTCCAGCGCGACTCGCTCCGAAATGTCGCGAATGATCACCTGCCGCACCGTGCGTCGGCCCCAGGCGGCGTGGCTCACCTGCATTTCCACAGGTCGCTGCAGGCCGTCAGGACCGTGCAGCATGGCCACCAGCGCCGGGCCCACCGCATGGGTCGAGCCGGACACGAACAGATCGTCGAAGCGCGCGCCGTTCAGGCTGTCCGGGTCGTGGCCGGTCCATTCCGCGGCCAGCCGGTTGGAATCGAGAATGCAGCCGGTGCTTTCGTCCACCATCGCAATCGCCACCGCGGCGCTTTCGAACAGCAGGCGATAGCGTTCCTCGCTGCCGCGGATCCGGTCCAGCACGCGCCGCGCCATGCTGAGCCAGAGCAGCGCCACCGTGAACAGGGCCAGCAGTACCGCCCCGAACAGCAGGCGCCCCAGCCAGACCGCGCCACTGACCATCTGCAGCGCGAAAAAGTTGGTGCGTGGTTCGATGTAGGCGTTGATCGCGTCGATCCGCGCACGCTGACGCGAGATCTCGGCGTGACTGGGACTGCCGTTCGCGTAGTCGCTCTGCAGCTGGCCGGCGATGTCATCCAGCTGCCTGATCGAGTCGTCGGTGGAACGCCAGGCACCGATCGCTCCGGCCATGTACGGCATGCCGGAAAGATGCTCGAGCATGAAGGTCATGCCGCGATCGGCCGAAGGCAGGATGTTGCCCGCCCTGAAGACGCGCTGCACGCTCTTCATGTCGTAATGACCGGAGATGATCGCGTCGCGTGCCCAGCGGTCGGCTTCGAGCAGTGCGTAGTTGCGCTTGAAGTCGTCCAGGTCGTGCGGGTTGCCGCGCGCGGCATAGTTGTCCAGGTCGATCACCGCCTGCTTCTGCGACTTCGACCAGACACTCTCGCTGCTCAGGAATCCGGCAAGCGTCACCTGGACTTGGAACACTCCCCAGGCCAGCGCAAGCACCAGCGCGACAGCTACAGCAAATCCCCACGCCAACGGCATGAGTCGCCGCCAGAGAGGCTGCTGCAAGCTTGCAATCGAATGCATGTCGTCCCCTGTATTGAAAGCCCGGGGCAAGCTGCCTCGAAGCTTCATGCGACCAGGCATATCCGATGTCCGCCCACACTTGTTCCCATGTATCGGCAACATCGTGCCAAATCATGAGGAGCATGTGTTGCCAACTAGCGTAACGATCGAATTTTCGACAGTCTCACGTCAGAAACAAGACGCATGCGTACGCACATTCGCCTCAAGCGGGGATCATGACCGCTCAAGTGTGCATACCACGTATGCAAACACGAGCAGTTGAAGAAGAACGGGAGAGCGCTCGGAACGCTCTCCCGGTGCCTCAATGCAGGATTTACGCGCCGGCCATCCCTGTCTGGCACGCGACGGGTCGGGGGCACCCGCCATCACGCCGAACCTCAGGCGGCGACTTCGCCCAGCAGGTGGGACTCGCGATGCGTGCGGATGCAACGGTCGCCCAGCAGCACCATGCACATGTAGCTGCGCTCGATGCATTCGCGCAGGTGCGCCACTTCGGCCGACGTCGGTGCGTTGCCCAGCAGGGTGCAGACGATTTCCAGCGCCTCCCACGGATGGGTATCGTCATACGCCGCATGCAGGTGCAGCCAGCGCAGGCTGGAGGCACGCACCTCGGGGGCAAAGCTTTCCCGGTACTTCATGCTCTCGTACACCATGTGCGACCAGTCGCCGGTGGCACCCTCGATGGCGTAGTTGGTCGCCACCATGCCGGCCGCCAGGCTGCCGCTGGCACTGATCTCCTCGCACCAGCGATACAGTCCGTCGGTACCTGCCGGCGCGGGCTTGTGCAGCAGGTCCGCGCGCTGCACGCCGGCCCCCTCGGCCCAGTTCAGCCAGTACTCCGCATGGTTCTGCTCGACGCGGATGTTGCGTACCAGCCAGCGCCGGGCCATGTCGTCGCCCGGGCTGCGGCCATAGCGCGTCTTCAGCAGGTTGAGCGCCATGTAGCTCGGGAAACGCTCGATGAAAGGCCACAAGCCCGCCATGAAGTTGTAGGTGGACTCGTCGTCCAGCTCCATTGCGGTCATACGTGCCCAGATTTCGTGGCCCAGCACCTTGCGGCGGGTGGCCTCGCAATCGGTCACCATGTCCTGCGCCCATTGCGGGTAGCTGCTCAGCTCGGTCAGCGGGCCGGTGCGTTCGAATCGGGTATGCATAACGTTCTCCTGAGTGTCGTAAGTGATGTTCCGGCTGTTTGCTTCATCACACGACCGGCAGGGAACCGGGCCCTCGGGCCGGCCGCGACTCCACGACGCGGGACGCCGCGAAAATCCATCTCATTCATTTACCCGGAACCATGGGCCCCGTCCGCCCACACCTGGTCACCCCTGTTTCCCGTACACCGGAAGGCGATGATCGCGCCATACCCGGCAACCTCCATACCCACGCCCGATGCGACGACATGGCAAGCCTGTCGCACCCGGCAACGCACCTGTGCGGCAGCACGAACGCTGCGCCGCCCGGACCAGAGAACGCCTACGCCAGTTCCTGCCGCGTGCCACGCCGCCACATCAGCCAGAGGCTGGTGGCCGCGCCGACCAGCGCCGTAATCGCCACGTAATGTGCCGGAGCCATGCGGCCGGCGCGCGCCGCCAGCCATCCGATCGCTGTCGCCGTGCCCGCGCCGAACACCGCATAGGCCACGTTGTAGGCGAACGACAACCCCGAAAAGCGCACCGCCGACGGAAACGCACGCACCATCACCACCGGCACTACGCCGACCACTCCCACCAGCAGGCCATCAAGCGCATACAAAGGTAGGAACAACCTGCCGCCGGCGGCAAGATCCAGGAACAGCGCATAGGTGCCGACAGGCAATGCCAGCGCACCGGCCAGCAACACCGGCAAGGCACCGAAGCGGTCGGCCAGCAGGCCATAGAGCACGCATCCCAGGCTCAGCCCCAGCGCCGCCAGCACATTGCCCTGCGCCGCCAGTGCCGGCGCGACATGGAACACCCGCTGTGCCAGCGAGGGCAGCATCAGGATCACCACCACGATCGCCGCCGTCAGCATCCAGGTCACCAGCATCGACACTGCGACACTGCCGCGATACTGCGACAACACGACCCCCAGCGGCATGGAACGGCTCAGCTGCCGGCGTTCGCGCAGCTCGACGAACACCGGTGTCTCGTCCAGCCAGCGCCGCAACCAGACCGCCACGAAGCCAAACACGCCGCCGAGCAGGAACGGCACCCGCCATCCCCACGCCAGCATGTGCGATGCGTCGAGCCGCGCACCGAGCGCGGCGGTCAGCAGCGAACCGATCAGGATGCCCACGGTCAGGCCGGCAGTCAGGCAGCCGCAGGCAAACCCGGTGTAACGGGACGGCGCATGCTCGGCCACGAACACCCATGCACCCGGCACCTCGCCGCCCACGGCAATGCCCTGCACCACGCGCAGCAGCAGCAACAGCAGCGGCGCCAGCAGCCCGACCTGCGCATAGACCGGCAGCAGCCCGATCGCCAGCGTGGGCAGTGCCATCAGGAACACGCTCAGGGTGAACATGCGCTTGCGCCCGGATCGATCGCCGAAGTGCGCCATCACGATGCCGCCCAACGGCCTCGCCAGATAGCCCGCGGCGAAGATGCCGTAGACCTGGACCTGCGCCAGCCACGGCGGTGTGTCGCGCGGAAAGAACAGTTCGCTCAGCGGCAATGCCAGGAACACGAACACCACGAAGTCGTAGAACTCCAGCGCACCGCCCAGGGACGACAGCAGCAGCGTACGCATGTCGCGTCGATCCAGCGGCCGCTGGATCTGTGCCGTGGCGGGTGCCGGTGGTGCGCGGTTCTCGATCATCGGCATGCCTTCGGGCTGTGCAGGTGAAGCGGGCACGATAGCGCAATTCGACTGCCGAGCCGCCACCGCCGGGGAACATTCCTATGGACATCACCCCGGCTTCGCCTATGCTGCGGCTGCCCGGCAGGACGCCGTGCGGACCATGACGCCACCACCGCTGCAGGCAGTCGCAACGTCATTCCAGGGGAAATGCAGAACGTCGTTCGATCCGGTTCAAGCGTGTACCCACGGGTGCGATTCCATCCGCGGCCGTCGCACCACATGCCATCGACAAGGAGTACCCCATGGGCAACCTCAGCAAGCGTATGACCGCCGAATTCTTCGGCACTTTCTGGCTGGTACTGGGCGGCTGCGGCAGCGCCGTGCTGGCCGCCGGCTTCCCGCAACTCGGCATCGGTTTCGCCGGCGTGGCCCTGGCCTTCGGCCTGACCCTGCTGACGATGGCCTATGCCATCGGCCACATCTCCGGCTGCCACATCAACCCGGCAGTCACCTGCGGCCTGGCCGCGGGCGGCCGCTTTCCGGCAAAGGACGTGCTGCCGTACATCGTGGCGCAGGTGATCGGCGGCATCGCCGCGGCGGCGGTGCTGTACGTCATCGCCTCGGGCAAAACCGGCTTCGATGCAGCCGCCAGCGGCTTCGCCTCGAACGGCTACGGCGCACATTCGCCAGGCGGCTATTCGATGGGCGCCGCCGCGCTGTGCGAACTGGTGATGACCGGCTTCTTCATCTTCATCATCATGGGTGCCACCCACAAGAGCGCGCCGGTCGGCTTTGCCGGCATCGCAATCGGCCTGGCGCTGACCCTGATCCACCTGATCAGCATTCCGGTCACCAACACCTCGGTGAACCCGGCCCGCTCCACCGGCGTGGCGCTGTTCCAGGGCGGCTGGGCGCTGCACCAGCTGTGGTTCTTCTGGGTCATGCCGATCATCGGCGGCGTGATCGGCGGACTGGTCTACCGTTACCTGTGGAGCGACCGTCCGGCACAGCCCGACATCATCGGCGACCAGGCCTGACCGGCACTACGACGTGGCGCGGCCGAATGGCCGCGCCACGTGCAATCAATCCTCGTAAAGCTCAATCGGCAACGCGTCCGGATCGGCGAAGAACGTGAAACGGCGACCGGTATGCTCGTCCACGCGTACCGGTTCGCAATCCACCCCGCGTACAGCCAGCTCGGCGATCGCGGCACCCAGGTCTACTACCGCGAACGCCAGATGACGCAGCCCCTGCGCCTCGGGGCGCGATGGACGCGACGGCGCACCCGGAAACGAGAACAGCTCCAGCTGCACGCCCGGACTCACTTCCAGGTCGCACTTCCACGACTCGCGCGCTTCCCGGTACACCTCGCGCACGATGCGCAGGCCCAGCGTCTCGCTGTAGAACGCCCTGGAGCGCGGGTAGTCCGAACAGATCAGCGCAACATGATGGATCGCGCGCAGCAGTGGCGCGCGGTCAGTCGCACTCGTCATGACGGAAGCCTTCAGGCACGCGGCCAGCGTTTGAAGAACATGCTGACGCCCACCGCGATCAGCAGCACCGGCCACCACACCGCGAACAGATGGCCCAAGTGCAGGTCCAGGCCAAGGTTGCGCAGCAGGAACAGCAGGCCGATCACGACAAGAATAAGGCCGGGTACGCTGGGCTTCATCGGATATCTCGCGGCAACGGTTCGGTGCGCACCACTGTGCGTGGCGGCACCGCCCGAGTCAATCGGCGCATGCCGGAGCGCCGGCAAGCCGCGACGCGACCGTCGATGCGCGAGCCTCAGGCATCGGCAAAGGGGAACGCCAGCACGTCAGCAATGGCATCGGTGCCGGCCAGGCACATCAGCAGCCGCTCCATGCCCAGCGCTACGCCAGCGCAGTCCGGCATCGCGTCGAGCACCGCCAGCAGGCGTTCGTCAGGCGGCACTTCGTGCAGGCCACGCTGGCGGCGACGTTCGTTGTCCTGCTGGAAGCGTGCGCGCTGCTCGGCCGCGTCGTTCAGTTCGTGGTAGCCGTTGGCCAGTTCATACGGCCCCAGATACAGCTCGAAACGCTCGGCCAGCGGCGGATCGCCCGCTCGGATCCGCGCCAGCGCGCACTGGCTGGCCGGATAGTCGTGGATCACCGTGATGCGCTGGCGCGGAAAGGCCGGCTGCAGTTTGTGGGTGAGCAGCAGGTCCAGCCAGTCGTCGCGCGTGAGTCCGGCCGGATCGATCCCGTAACCGGCCAGCGGCGCCTGCAGCGCGTCGAGGCTGGCGTGCATCGGGTCCAGTCCCAGTTCGTCCAGGAACAGCTGCCGGTACCCCTCGATCAGCACCTCGGCACGCCGCCCCTCCGACACCAGCGCGGCCTGCACCAGGTCGATCGTCTCGTGCATCAGCTCGCGATGGTCCCACCCCACCCGGTACCACTCCAGCATGCTGAACTCGGGATTGTGACGACCACCGGCCTCGCCATTGCGGAACACGCGGCCCAGCTCGTAGCAGTCGCCCACGCCGGCAGCGAGCAGGCGCTTGAGCGGAAATTCCGGCGAGGTGCGCAGCCAGCGTTCGCGCGCGCCGGCATCCACGTGCCCGCTGAAACCCGTCACGAAGCTCTCGATATTCGGATCGGTATTGCCCGCGGCCGACAGGATCGGCGTCTCCACCTCCAGCACGCCACGTTCGGCAAAGAACGCGCGGACCTGCGCGTTCAGGCGTGCGCGCCGATGCAGTGCGTCGAGATCGAACCCGGTCATCACGGCGCCACCCCATGCGATTCCAGCAGGGCCAGCAAGGCGGCCTCGTCCCAGACCGGCACGCCGAGTTCGTTGGCCTTGTCCAGCTTGGAACCGGACGCTTCGCCGGCCACCACGAAGCTGGTCTTCTTCGAGACGCTGCCGGCTACCTTGGCGCCCAGCGCCTCGAGCCGCTCCTTGGCCTGGTCGCGGCTGAGCACAGCCATGCTGCCGGTGAGTACCACGGTCTGCCCCTCCAGCGGCAAGCCGTCGGCCTGGGTTGCTTCGGGCAGTGCATCGAGCAGGCGCTGCATCGCCTGCTCCGCATCGCGCAGTGCATCAAGCTGTGCGGTGTCGGCCAGATAGGCATCCAGGTTGATCGCGGCCGCCTGCGGCAGGCCTGCGGCGATCCAGTGCGCCTGCCCCGCCTGCAGCAGCCGCTCGAGCGTGGGGTAATGACTGGCCAGCAGCGCCGTGCTCTTGGGGCCTAGCTTGGACACATTGACCATGTCCAGCAGCACCGCCAGGTCCAGCCGTTCGCGCAGTTTCGGCGAGGGATCGCCCTCGTCGATGAAGCGGATGCCGGCAGCGAGCAGCGCGTCGACCACCTGTTGGTTGCCGGCCTGCGCGAAGAACCCGGCGATCGATGCCGCCACCTCGCTGCCGATATCCGGCAAGACGCGCAGCACCGGCGCCGGCATGCCGCGCACGAACTCGAGCCGGCCCAGCCACGCGGCCAGCGTCTTCGCGGTGCTTTCGCCGATGTGCATGATGCCCAGCCCGAACAGGAAGCGCGCCAGCGTTGTGCTGCGGCTGGCGTCGATCGCCTCGACCAGGTTCTCGGCCCACTTGGTGGCGATCTTGCCCTGCTTGACCGTTTCCGGGACGGTGCCATCGCGCTCGTCGGCGCGCTGCTTCATGGCGACGAAGTCGTCCACGGTCAGCGCGTAGAGGTCGACTGGCGTCTTCACCATGTCGAACTCGACCAAGGCGTCGACATAGCGCTCGCCCAGGCCATCGATATCCATTGCCCGGCGCGAGGCGAAGTGGATCAGTGCTTCCTTGCGCTGCGCCGCGCAGAACAGGCCGCCGGAACAGCGGAAGGCCGCCGCACCTTCTTCGCGCAGCAGCGCCGAGCCGCACACCGGACAGCGCGCCGGCATGTGCCAGGGCTGCGTGTGCGGCGGGCGCTGTTCGGGCATCACCCGGACCACCTCGGGAATCACGTCGCCGGCGCGGCGCACGATCACCGTGTCGCCCACGCGCACATCCAGCCGCGCCACCTGGTCGGCGTTGTGCAAGGTGGCATTGGTCACGGTGACGCCCGCGACCTGCACCGGCGCCAGCCGCGCCACCGGCGTGGCCGCACCGGTCCGGCCGATCTGGATCTCGATCGCCTCGACGCAGGTTGTCTGTTCCTGTGCCGGGAACTTGTGCGCGATCGCCCAGCGCGGCGCACGCGCCACGAAACCCATCGCGTGCTGGCCTTCGTAGTCGTCCAGCTTGTAGACCACGCCGTCGATGTCGTACGGCAACCGGTCGCGCTTTTCGCCAATGCGGCGGAAGTAGGCGATCAGGCCGTCGAAACCGCGCGCGGTATCCACCTCGGGCGACACCGGAAAACCCCAGGCACGCAGCTGCTGCAGCGTGGCCGAGTGCGTCGGCGGCAGACTGCCGCCTTCGACCACGCCCACCGCATAGGCGAAAAAGCTCAGCCGGCGCCGCGCGGTCACCGCCGGATCGAGCTGGCGCAGCGAGCCGGCCGCACCGTTGCGCGGGTTGGCCAGGGTCTTGCCGTCGTGCCGGCGCGCATGTTCGTTGAAGGCCTCGAAGTCCTTGCGCAGCATGATCACCTCGCCACGCACCTCCAGCACCTCCGGCCAGCCCTCGCCGCGCAGGCGCAGCGGAATCGCACGCACCGTGCGCAGGTTCGCGGTCACGTCCTCGCCGGTCTCGCCGTCACCGCGCGTAGCGCCCTGCACGAACACGCCATGCTCGTAGCGCAGGCTGATCGCCAGACCGTCCAGCTTGGGCTCCACCGAGAACAGCGGATCGCGGCGATCCAGCGTCTGTTCGATGCGCCGCTCGAAATCGGCCACCTCCTGGAAGCGGGTGCGGTCGTCATCGCCATCCTGCTCGAAGGCATTGGACAGCGACAGCATCGGCATCGCGTGACGCACCTCGGCAAAACCGCCGCTGGCACGCGCACCCACGCGACGCGTCGGCGAGTCGGCGGTCGCCAGCTCGGCGTGGGCGTCTTCCAGCGCTTCCAGCTCGCGCATCATGCGGTCGTAGTCGACATCGGGAATTTCCGGATCGTCGAGCACGTGGTACTGGTAATTGGCCTGTTCAATGCGCGCACGCAGGTCGGCGGCACGTGCACGGATGTCGTCGGTAAGGGGCTGGCTGCTCATGCCGGCAAGTTTAGCGACAGGCGCCGCGGCGCGCGTCCCGCGCAAGCGGCGGGATCACCTCGCACACTCAGAACGTGCGATACAGCGACAGGTAGTACGAGAACCGGTTGTCGGCGACGTCGGTGATGTTGCGGCCCGCCGAGAACAGTACCTGCCAGGGGCCGTGCACGGTGTATCCGCCGCCCACATTGAAGCCGGTCGCGGCGGAACCACCGACCGTCTGCGGCGTTTCGTGGAACAGTTCGCCGCCCAGGTAGAGCGCGGGCGTGACCTGCCGCTGCAGCAACACGCCGGTGAACCACCAGTCGTGCTGGCCCGGGGCGTTCATGAACCAACGCCCGGCACCGCCGTAGGCGGTCCATGGCCACCAGTCCTTTTCCAGCCAGACCGGCAGGAAATAGCTGGCGTGGCGATTGCCCAGACCCTGCTGCGCGTTGCCGGTCGGCATTTCGGCCAGCGGGAACGTGGCCACGTCGACGCCATCGTCGGCCTGGTCCATGAAACGCCACTTGAAGCCCAGCTCGACATCGCCCGGACCGTAGGCCGAACGGCCCTGGTCGGGCGCGCTGTAGGCCATCGGCACGACCAGGTGGAAGAAGGTGTCGCGGAAGGCGCTGTAATTGACCTCCACGCCCGGGTACGCGCCGGCGCCGAAGCCGCCGGCGCTCAGCGTACCGGCCGAGAACAGGTAGGCCTCGCCGGTATGCAGCGGCAGCAGCCCCGGATCGTCGGTGAAGAACGGCGGCCCCGCGAGGCAGCCCGCGGCCAGCATGGTCAGCAGCAATACGGCCAGCAGGCTGCGCCACTTGCCATGCATCAGGCTGCCGCCATGACGTCGCATCCCGCCCTCGTCGTCCACGCACCGTCTCCGCCCCATGTCACGAAAAAGGTGTAACCGCGCACGGTCGGGAAAGCAACAACGAAGCGCCGGACACCTCGCAATCCACGCACGGATCACGACAAACCGGGCTCGCACGCCGATTTGGTGCGATCATGGCGAATGACCGATTTCAGCACGCTACCGCTCAAACCCGCCCTGCTCGCCAGCCTGCAGGCACACGACTACACCGCGATGACTCCGGTGCAGGCGCAGAGCCTGCCGCCGATCCTGGCCGGGCACGACGTGATCGCCCAGGCGCGTACCGGCAGCGGCAAGACCGCCGCGTTCGGCCTCGGCCTGCTGCAGGCGCTGGACGTGGACACCATCCGGCTGCAGGCGCTGGTGCTGTGCCCCACCCGCGAGCTTGCCGACCAGGTCAGCAAGGCGATCCGCCGGCTCGCCGCCAACATCCCCAACGTGAAGCTGCTGACCCTTTGTGGCGGCATGCCGCTGGGGCCGCAGCTGGCATCGCTTTCGCACGACCCGCACATCGTGGTGGGTACGCCCGGCCGCGTGCAGGAGCACCTGAAGCGCGGCAGCCTGCATGGCGGCGGCATCAAGGTACTGGTGCTGGACGAGGCCGACCGCATGCTCGACATGGGCTTCGGCGAGGCCATCGACGACATCATCGGACGCATCGCCAAGCACCACCAGACCCTGCTGTTCTCCGCCACCTATCCGGACGCGATCCGCAGCGCCAGCCGACGGCTGCAGAAGGCCCCCGTCGAGGTCACCGTGGAAACACCGGCCGAAGCCCTGCCGGCGATCGAGCAGCAGTTCGTCGAGGTGGAGCCGGCGCACAAGCTCGACGCGCTGGCGCAGCTGCTGGCGAGCAACCGCGAGCAGCACGCGCTGGTGTTCTGCAACATGCGCAAGGACGTCGATGCGGTGGCGCAGGAGCTGGACCGCCGCGGTTTCTCCGCGCTGGCCCTGCACGGCGACATGGAACAGCGCGACCGCGACGAGGTGCTGGTGCGTTTCGCCAACCGCAGCTGCGGCGTGCTGGTAGCTACCGACGTGGCCGCACGCGGGCTGGACATCGCCGCGCTGCCCCAGGTGATCAGCTACGACATCGCGCACGACCCGGACACCCACACCCACCGCATCGGCCGCACCGGCCGCGCCGGCCAGTCCGGCCTGGCGATCACCCTGTGCACGCCGCGCGAGCGGCCCAAGGCCACCAACATCGAACAGGCGCTGGGCGAGGCGCTACCGTGGCGCCCGCTGAAACTGGCCCCACCGCGCGGCAAGACCCTGCACCTGGCACCGATGAAGACCCTGGTGATCGACGCGGGCCGCCAGGACAAGCTGCGTCCCGGCGACATTCTCGGCGCGCTCACCGGCGACGCCGGCCTGTCCGCCGGCGACATCGGCAAGATCGACGTATTCGCCACCCGCGCCTACGTCGCCATTACCCGTGCGCTGGCGAACAAGGCACTGGAACGCCTGCGCGCCGGCAAGATCAAGGGACGCAACTTCCGCGTGCGCGGCCTGGGTTGACACAGCCGGGTTAACCCCAGCTGTCGGGAGCCGATGCGTGCGCAGCGGCTCCGGCCTCCGCGCATGCTATGCTGCGCCGCAATATCCGCTGCAGGAAGCGGCGGATATCGGCCTCCCCGCATCCACGTCCCATCGTCACGCTACCCATGTCCGACAGTTGCTCCTCCACCGCGACGCTGCCCCAGCGTCGGGGCGCGGTCATCGCGCCGATCCTCGGCACCGTGTCGTTCAGCTTCGCCACCTACATCAACATCGGCCTGGCACTGGCGGTGTTGCCGGGCTTCGTCCATCACACGCTCGGCTACAGCGCCACCCTGGCCGGCCTGGCGATCAGCATGCAGTACCTGGCGACCCTGCTCAGCCGTCCGCATGTGGGGCGCATGACCGATTCGCTCGGCCCCAAGCTCACCGTGCTCAGCGGACTGGTGCTGTGCGCGGTGAGTGGTGGACTGCTGCTGACCGGCGCACTGCTGGCGAAGCATGCGGCATTGAGCCTGGGCGTGATCCTGCTGTCGCGGCTGGCACTGGGCTGCGCCGAAAGCTGCGTGGGCACCGGCGCGATTACCTGGGGCATGGGCCAGGTCGGTCACCAGCACACGGCCCGGGTGATTTCCTGGAACGGTGTGGCCACCTATGGCGGCCTCGCGGCCGGCGCCCCGCTGGGCGTGCTGATCGCGCAGCGCTTCGGCTTCGACGCGATCGGCGCCACCACCGTGCTGCTGATGCTGCTGGCGCTGCCGTTGGCGCGCCGGCGCCCGGCCACTGCGGTAGCGGTGGGCGAACGTTCACCGTTCCGTGCGGTGGCCGCGCACGTGGTGCCCTACGGCATGGGCCTCGCGCTGGGTTCGATCGGCTTCGGCTGCATTGCCACCTTCATCACGCTGTTCTTCGCCGAACGCGGCTGGGCCGGCGCCGCCGGCAGCCTCAGCGTGTTCGGCATCATGTTCGTCGGCAGCCGCTTCGTGTTCGCCCGCAGCATCCCCAGGCTTGGCGGCTACCGGGTCGCCATGATCTCGTTCGTGGTGGAAGCACTGGGCCTGCTGGTGCTGTGGCTGGCCGGCAGCGCCCTGATCGCCGCGACCGGTGCCGCGCTGGCCGGGCTGGGCTTCTCGCTGGTATTTCCGGCACTGGGCGTGGAAGCCGTGCAGCGCATTCCGGCGCATAGCCGCGGTGCCGCCATCGGCGTGTTCTCGGTGTTCCTGGACGTTGCCATGGCCATCGCCGGGCCGCTCGGCGGCTGGGTCTCGGCCGGCATGGGGTTCGCCGCCATCTACGCTTTCGCCGCCGTCGCCGCCCTGCTCGCGGTGGCGCTGACCTGGCTGCTGCACGTGCAGGCGCAACGCGCGCCGGCAGGCCCGGCCGCCTGAGCCGGCGAGCCGGTCCGCGCCCGGCACTGGCTCTCAGTCCACCATCGTGCCGTTGCGGAAAACCACAGGCCCTGCGCAGTCCAGCTGCGCCTCGCGCACCAGCCGCGGCAATTCCGGCTGCAGGGTCACGATTTCTCCAGCACCCGTTGCCGGAGCGGCTCCCAGCGCGAGCGAGCCACCCGCACGCGACGCTGCGTGCTCACCTGCACGGTCAATCGCATGACCCCGCCGATGCCGACCTCGCGGAAAGCGATCGTCACATCGACCTCGGCATCGGCGGCCGCCTCGCTGGCAGGCAGTGCGCCACGGTGACGCGCTACGGGTTCAGGCCCGTTCCGGCATGGCCGGCGCAGCGGCGCAATGCTGCCGGATGTAGTCCGCATGCGTAGGCATCGCCTGCACCGCCTGCCCGATCACCTGGCGCAGATCGGCGAGGTATTTGCCGGCATCGACATGAGTACGCATGTCGGCCAGCGGATCATGGCGCTGCGGCAGTATTTCCTGGCCGACCAGCACCGCCAGCCAGTTCGGGTTCTGGAACAGCTCCAGCGACTTGGCCACGGTACGACCGCTGCTGCGGAACTGGTCGATCTTGTATTGCAGCGTGTCGGGAATCGCCATGCTGCCGGTCTCGCGCCACAACGGCGCGTCGTCGCGCTGGGTGGCGTGGTAGTGCAGGATCAGGAAATCGCGGATGCGCTCGTACTCGGCATTCGTCAGGCGGTTGAATTCCTGCGCCACCAGCGGATCGAAATCGCGATCCGGAAACAGCGCCAGCAGGCGCAGCAGCGACGACTGCACAAGGTGGATGCTGGTCGACTCGATCGGCTCCATGAAGCCGGCGGCCAGACCCAGCGCCACGCAGTTGCGGTTCCAGAATCGGCGTCGGCGCCCGGTCACGAAACGCAGCAGGCGCGGATCGCCCAACGGCTTGCCTTCCAGGTTCGCCAGCAGCTGGTCCGCGGCCGCATCGTCACCGATGTAGCGACTGCAATAGACCATGCCGTTGCCCATGCGGTGCTGCAACGGAATGCGCCACTGCCAGCCGGCCTCGCGCGCGGTCGCACGGGTGTATGGCACCGGCGCCTCGGCATGCTCGCTGGCCACCGCCACCGCGCGGTCGCATGGCAGCGACTGCGTCCACGACTCGTAGCCGGTCTGCAGTGCGCCTTCGATCAGCAGGCCGCGGAAGCCCGAGCAGTCGATGAACAGGTCCGCCTCCACCATCCCGCCGTCGGCCAGCGTCAATGACTGGATGAAGCCGTCGTGCGGGCGCAGCGCGACATCCACCACCTTGCCCTCGGTGCGCACCACGCCACGCTGTTCGGCATAGCCGCGCAGGTAGCGTGCGTACAGCGAGGCGTCGAAGTGGTAGGCGTAATCGAACTTCGACTGCACGTAGCGCGCATCGGCGGACGGACGCTCGAAACGCCCCTGCCGCGCGGCGGCCCAGGCGAAGGCGTAGTCCTGCAGTGGTGTGGCGTCGCCGCGGGCGCGCTCGCGCAGCCAGTACTGGTGGAACGGCACCGAATCGAACGGCACGCCGATCTCGCCGAACGGGTGGAAATAGCGCTGCCCCATCCGGCTCCAGTGGTGGAAATCGATGCCCAGCTTGAAGGTGCCCTGGGTGGCCGCCAGGAACGCGTTCTCGTCGATGCCGAGCATGCGGTTGAAACCCTTGATCGGCGGCAGCGTGGCCTCGCCCACCCCGACCGTGCCGATCTCCTCGGACTCGATCAGTTCGATGCGGCAGCTGCCCTGCAGCGCATTGGCCAGCGCCGCGGCGGCCATCCAGCCCGCCGAGCCGCCACCGACGATGGCGATGCGGCGGATGAGTCGGTCATTCATGGTGATGCGTTCTCTGGCAAGGCATTCAAGGAAATGGGACGGCACGATGTCCGCCTCGTCGAGTATTGCATCATCCCGTCGCCGCCAGCACAGGCCTGCCGGCCTACCCGGAAACGGCCTGCTGGCGGCCGGTTTCCGCGATCAGCGCCAGATACGCTTCCGCCAGTCGCGCCCCGGCACGCTTGAGGCTGGCCTCGGGCACGCCGGCATAGCTCAGCACCAGGGTGACGTGGTCCGGGGGCTGCTGGTGGAAGTGCTCGGCGGAACGCACCCGCACGCCACGCGCCAGCGCCTCGCCCAGCAATGCCCCGGTGTCACTGCGTGGCAAGCGCAGCAGGTGCACGAACAGCGATCCGCCCGCCACCGTACCGGTCACCTCCATGGCACTGCCGAGGCGCGCCTGCAGCACACCAAGCAAGGCGCGGTGTCGCGGCGCCAGACGATGCGCGATGCGGCGCAGGTCGCGCAGGTACTGGCCGCTGGCGATGCACGCGGCCAGCACGTGCTGCTGCAGCGATATGCTGCCGCGATCGGCCAGCCACTTGACCGCGAGAAACCGCTCGCGCAGCGAACGCGGCACCAGCATGTAGCCCAGCTGCAGGGCCGGAAACATCGATCGCGCAAAGCTGCTCACATGGATCACCCGGCCGTGGCGATCCAGCGACCACAGCGATGGCGGGCTGTGCACGCCGAAGCGGTGTTCGCTGTCGAAGTCGTCCTCCACCATGCACGCATCGTGCGCATGAACCCATTGCAGCAGCGCACGGCGCCGTTCCTCCGGCATGACCACGCCGGTCGGAAACTGGAAGGACGGCGCCACGTGAACCAGCCGCACACCGTCCAGCGCCGCCGCATGACGGTCGATGTCCATGCCGTGTGACCCCACCTCGCAACACACGGTCCGCGCACCTGCCGCCGCATAGGTATGCCGCACGCTCCAGTGGCAGGGTTCCTCCACGGCGACAGCATCGCCTTCGTCGAGCAGGACCCGGGCAATCAGGTCGTGTGCCTGCTGTTCGCCGCTGACGATCAGGATGTCGTCCGGATCGATCTCGATGCCCCGCTCCACGCCCAGGTAGCCGGCCACCGCCCGACGCAGTTCGACCGCCCCCTGCACTTCCGGAAAGTGCGGCGTGTTGCGACGACGCAGCATCGCCATCAGGTTGTGCACCCAGGCCTTCAGGCTGCGCGGGTCGGATTTGACGCGGGGCTGCGCGAGGTCGATCACATCCGCGCCCGGCGCAGCAAGCGGAGCCTCGGCGGCAGCAGGTAACCCGACTCTGCGGGCAAGCCTGGACAACCGCGGGGCCTGCGGTGCCGTGGCCGGTTCCGCGATCGGTTCCTGCGGTCCGGGCCGGTCGCTGTCACGCACCGTGACATAGGTGCCGCTGCCGGAGTGAGACTCCAGGTAGCCCTCGCTTTCCAGCTGGTCGTAGGCCATCAGAATGACCGTGCGCGACACCCCCAGCGCGACCGCCATCGAACGACTGCCGGGCAGGCGTGCGCCCATCTGGAAGCGCCCCGAATCGATGTCCCGCCGGATCGACCCGGCGATCTGCACGTACATCGGTTCGTCGCCCTGCCGAGTACCCGGCATCCCCAGCCCCCGTGGTGAATCGAAGTGGTCACATCGAAAAAGCCCACAACCGGTCATTTACCGTCCGGCCCATCCTGTCGAATCATGATGCCACGGTTGGCATGACGCCGATCACGCGGCGCCCCACCGCAATCTCCGGCTTCGGGAAACCCATTGCACCCGCCTACGCCTGCCGGTCGCCGGACCCGGCCGACCGCATGTGCTCGACACATCACCACTGACGAAGGAGGCATCGGCATGAAGCGCCTAATGTTGTCTGGATGCAAACTGCTGGCGATCATCGGCTGCGTGACGCTGACCGGACTGGCCAACGCCCAGGGTATCGACGATCACAGCGGCGACCCGGCGTATGCCCGGTACTACCATCAGACCGTGCACTGGGGCAGTTGCCCGCAGTCGCTGTTCACCAACGGCAGCACCATCGAGTGCGCCCTGATCACCGTGCCGGTCGACTGGTCCGACCCTGCCCGCGGCGACATCACCATCGGCATCTCGCGTCCGCGCAATGCGCCCTCCACTGCCCGCCTGCTGCTGGTGAACCTGGGCGGCCCGGACAACTCCAGCGCGTCCATGGCGGAGATGCTCGAGCAGTACCAGCCGCAGGTCGAGGAGGACCATCTGGTGGTCGGCGTCGATCTGCGCGGGATCAGCGACGGCCTGGGCACCCAGGTCAGCTGCAGTGACGCGCCCCGCACCGGCGCCGAGAACTTCATGGACGGCGACAGCCGCAACCCGACGGTGCAGAGCGTGCAGGCGCAGCAGGCCTGGTGGAACAGGACCATCAGCGCCTGCCTGAAGCAGCACGCGGCATTCCTCAAGGGCATCAACACGCCCGACCACGTGCGCGACCTGAACCTGGTGCGCGCCGTGCTGGGCTACCGGCATGCCGACCTGCTGGGCGTATCCAGCGGCAGCAGCCTGATGGCCTATGCCGACCGCATGTTTCCCGACCGCTTCCAGCGCGTGGTGCTGGACAGCAACATGGACTGGGTACACCTGGACTGGCAGCAGCAGGCGATCCGGCAGATGAAGATGGACCAGCTCAACCTGCAGCAGGCGTTCATTCCGTTCATCGCCAGGCACGACGACCACTTCCACATGGGCAGCACGCCCGCAGAGGTGCTGGACACCTTCCGGCAGATCTATCTGGCCACGTCCCAGCACCGCATGGGCAGCGTCACCCCCGACCAGGCGCTGGGCTCGTTGCAGGGGACCGGCATCTGGATCTTCTGGGACCTGCTGGTGTCTCCATCGCTCAGCGCGATGTCCACCGCGCTGGATGGCAGCCCGGCCGACATTGCCAGTGCCGAGCAGATGGCCGCGATGACCTTCACCGATCTGCGCACCCAGACCAGCTTCAACCCCATGTCCGACGTGCTGATGTGCAACGACTCGGGCTCCACCGATCGCCGCAGCATCGCGCAGAAGATCAAGGACGTGCACACCTACTGGGCCATCGGCACATCCACCCTGATCGACAAGTGCCAGCACTGGCCGTGGCGGCCCGCCATCGATCGCAAGCTGGAGTCGCGCACCCGCGTGCATGCGCTGATGGTGCAGAACGGGTTCGATCCGTCCACGCCGTACTCGGGCGCGCTCAGGGACCGGCGGGTCAACAGCGACACCGTGCGCATGGTCTACATCAACAACGGGGCCACGCATGGCGTGATGTTCGATCACAACGCCTGTGCCGCCAACGTCGAGTTCGCCTATCTGAACTACGGCGTCATGCCGGCCAGGGACGTGGTCTGCCAGGCCGCACCGATGCACTCGTTCACCATGCACGACAGCACGACGTATGACTACGGCCACCAGGCCTCCGGCTCGTGGCTGCCACCGCCACCGGACATCCATCAGGTGAGCGGCTCGCTGGTGCCCTGATCCCCACGGCTGCAGAAGCCCCCCAGGGGACAGCGGGCACGAACCGCTGTCCCCGTTTTATCCGAGCGGGAAACTACGACCACTCCGGCCGGTCATCCCGGTGCCGGTCACCGGGATGCGCGCCCTGCTAAAGTCCACCGATGCATGACCGGACATGAGGCCGGTTGGATCGGGCCGATTGAATCAGGCCCGATCGGGTCAGGCCCGATGGACCGGTACCCGGCCGCAGGTGATGCATCTGGAATGTCCGCATCGCCGTATATTCGGAGTCCTTGTGGTGCGGTGCGGGCACCCCATACTGCTCCGTGCCGACTGTTCCGCCTGGTCAGGCGATGCCGCCGGACGTGATCCGTGCCGGGTCATCGCCTCCGGCAGCCTTCGGTCTTTCAAAGCAACGAGGAATTCCCGTGACAAACAACTCATCCATGGTCAGCTTCAAGCGTCCGGACGGCCAAGAGGTCCACGGCTACCTGGCCAGCCCCGCCCAGCCGAAGGGCGCACCGGCCATCGTCGTCATCCAGGAATGGTGGGGCCTGAACGACCAGATCCGCGGCGTGGCCGACCGGCTCGCCCGCTGCGGTTACCTGGCCCTGGTGCCCGACCTGTACCGCGGCAAGAGCACCGTCGAGGAAGAGGAAGCCCACCACCTGATGGACGGCCTGGACTTCGGCGATGCGGTGTCGCAGGACATCGCCGGCGCCGTGGCCTACCTCAAGCAGCATTCGGCCAAGGTCGGCATCACCGGTTTCTGCATGGGTGGTGCGCTCGCCCTGCTGGCACTGAACCAGATCCCGGATCTGGCCGCCGGCGTGGTGTGGTACGGCGCGCCGCCGCTGGAATACCTCGACCCCGGCAAGTTCAAGGCGCCGATCCAGGCTCACTGGGGCACCCAGGACGCGTTCTTCCCGATCGCCAATGTGGACGCACTGGAAGCCATGTTGAAGCAGGCCGGCGTGGCCACCGACTTCCACCGCTACCTGGCGCACCATGCCTTCGCCAACGAAACCGCCGTGGGACCGCACCGCATTGCCGGCACGCAGTTCGACCCCGTGTGGTCCGAGCAGGCATGGGACCGTACCCTGACCTTCTTCGGTCGCCAACTCTGGGCCTGACCGCAGTTTGAAGCCGCTCCCCGACCGGGGCGGCGACACCGTACAGAAACGTGCCGGCGACATCCATCGATCGCCGGCACGCCAGTTTTTGGCGACCGCCTCAGCGCACCCGCTGCCACCGGCCGCGGGGCGCCAGCATGCACACCCCACCGTAGATCACGAACACCGGCCACCAGCGCTGCCAGGACAGGTCGCAAAGAAAAAACAGCGCCACCGTCACCACGATCGCGGCAGTACACAAGTCATGGAACACCGCACCGTCGATGCGGCCCTGGGCGCGGTAGCGTCGTACCGCACAGATCAGCGCCGGCACTGCACCCAGCAGGATGAACAACGCCCACGCGTTGTGCAGCGGAAGCCAGGGAAAACCTATGTCGAAGTTGGACAGCAGCAGCGCCACGCCTATGGCGATCACCAGCACGGCCGACCAGATGCTGCGCGGGCCACTGTAGGGCGGTCGATCATCAGCTTGATTCACGGGACTTCTCCTTTTCCCTTGCGTTGACGCCACGATAGGCCAGTGCCGCGTGGCGCGGCAGTGACAACTGTCAGCACGCGGCGCTGACGGGCCACCCTTTCAGCCATGCGTTGCCAGTGCGGCGCGCAGGGATATCGCACTATCGGCGAAGTAACACGGGTTTGTGCTGGTTGCGCGCGCATGGCGCGCGGACGGGGCATGTTGCCCTGGACGGCAAAGCCCGGCCAGAAACCGCTTCGATTCAGTCGGAGTCCGTTGACAGCACGTTGCGCAGGGCCGCCGTCGCAGCCGTGCGAATCAGCCGCCGCCGGTGGCCCAGAAACGGATCGCCAGCAGCACCGCGAAAGCCACCACCAGGGCGACCGGCAGCCAAAGTGCCAGGTTGAATCCGTGCAGTGCCTGATGCGAGTGCCCGGCATGCGAAGGCATGCGCCAGGCTGGTGACGGCTGCGGCCCCACGTCGAGCCTGGCCACGCTGTTCTGCAATCGCTCGCCGGCGTAGCCGCGGTCCGACAGCACTTCGAGCAGGGCCTCTTCGGCCATCGGGACCAATCCACCCGCGCGGTAACGCAACAACAAGGCCGGTGTTTCCATCGCACCAAACCGATCGAGCAACGCGCGCAACTGACTGTTCATGTAGCACCCCATTCCGACTGCGCATCCCTTGCGTCAGATTGACACCACGCGGCACTCCGCCGCTCGTGACATGGACAAGAATGAACCAGATTCAGCGACCAACAGCCGTCAGACCGACAGCTATCCGGCAAGACTACTACGTTCTGGCGGCAGGTGGGCAAGGGCCGGCCCGGTAGGCAATTCTGTGCGGTCCAGGCGCATGCCCGGTCGACGTATCAGTCCTGCAAAGCATCGCGTCCATCGCGTCGAACCCGGCCACTGATCCGCTTCGGGCCCGGGCATGCCGACCGCCATTCACCCGCGATCGGTTAGGGTGGCCGCAAAAGGAGCGCCCATGACCGACATCCACACGTCCAGCCGCAGATCGCGTCCGACCTCGCCATCGACCGGACAGCGCGCATGCTGACGTCATCGAAGGGGCCGACGCCGTCGAAGGTGGTGATCCTGCTCGATGTGGACGATACCCTGCTGGACAACGACCGCTTCGGCGCCGACCTGGCCGCGCACCTGACACGCGACTTCGGCCCGGATGGACAAGCGCGCTACCAGGCCATCTACGAAGCGCGGCGAACCGAGCTGGGCTATGCCGACTACCTGGGCGCCGCGCAGACCTTCCGCGAAGGCTGCGACGACGAAGCAGCCCTGCTGCGGCTGTCCGCCTTCCTGCTCGACTACCCGTTCGCCGACCGCCTGTATCCGCGTGCGCTGGAAGCCCTGGCGCACCTGGGCCGCCTGGGCACCACCGGCATCCTTTCCGACGGCGACATCATCTTCCAGCCGCGCAAGATCCAGCGCTCGGGCCTGTGGCAGGCCGTCGACGGGCGCGTGCTGGTCTACGTGCACAAGGAACGCATGCTGCATGCCGTGCAGCACCGCCTGCCGGCCGACCACTACGTGATGGTGGACGACAAACCGCAGTTGCTGGCCGCGATGAAACGGGAACTCGGCACACGGCTCACCAGCGTGTTCGTACGCCAGGGCCACTACGCCGCCGCGGTCCGCAATACGGTGATCGAGCCGCCACCGGACCGCGTCATCGACCACATCGGCGAACTGTGCGACCTGTCGCTGGCCGAGCTGTGCAGCCCGGCTCTATCGCCGGAGCCGTAAACGGACCGGCTACATCGGGCGTGGCCGGTGCAACGACAGGTTGAAACCGTGCCGGACATCCAACCCGCCCTGCCTCGCGCATCCCGTGCCCGCCAGCGTCGTGGGCGTCAGCCGGACCGGACACCGCTCCGTCCGGCCCCGGCGCTACAATGGCGGACCGACTCACGACACGTTCCGCCCATGCGCAATCCCCTGCAGGATCAACTTCTCAAGGCCGGCCTGGTCAAGAAAGCCAAGGTCAACCAGGTGGCGCGCGAGCAGAACAAGCAGAAGCACGCGAAGCAGACAGCGGCGGCGCCGGGCGAGGAGCGCGTGGACGTCGAACGCCTGCAGGCCGAGCGCGCCGAACGCGACCGCGCGCTGTCTGCCGAGCGCAATGCCCAGGCACGCGCGGCCGAGCTGCGTGCGCAGGTCCGCCAGATCGTCGAGACGCACAAGATCAAGCGCAGCGGCGAGATCGACTACCGCTTCAGCGACGGCAAGGCGATCAAGAGCCTGCTGGTGAACGAAACCCTGCGCAGCCAGCTGGCCAACGGCACCCTGGTGATCGCGCGATTCGACCAGGGCTACGAACTGGTCCCCCGCAGCGCCGCCGAGAAGATCTACGAGCGCGACGCCGAGACCATCGTCCTCGATCACGGCCGCCGCGACCCCGACGCGCCCGTCAGCGAAGACGATGCCTACTACGCCCAGTTCCAGGTGCCGGACGACTTGACCTGGTAAGGCGTGGCACCTGTCTGACAGGGCATCGTTCTTCCGCAAACCTCAGCTTGCAGCCTGATCGCCCCTTATGCGGCCTTCCTTGCGCAAGGCCACCACCTTGCGACACGCACGGCAGCCTCGGCGTCAAGTCCCTCCGTGACGCCTATCCAGCTGTTGCTGGCGCTCTTGCTGTCTAAGCTGCGCCATTCTCTGCGCTTCATAGCGAGTCATTGCCGCGCGGCTGGTATCGATTTTCTGGAGTGCTGCCCGCAAACGCTCCAGACCAGCCATCAGCTGCGCTCGCTGCTGGGGAGATAGCCTTGAACTTGAATCGGGGTCCGAACCATCACCGGATAGCGGCTTGATGATCATGTTCGGGTGGTTATTCTTCGCGCCAGGACACGGGTGGTCCTGATACGCCGTCACTCCGTTGGGCTGCCTGCACTTGAAAATGGATTGCCCATAGGCGGCAACCGAAAACAAGATCGCCATGGCAAATAGACAGATGCGCATACTCTCCTCCCTGTGAGTTTGGAAACAGCACTCTACACGACCTTGAAGCAGGACTCGGCTAAAAGGCCAAGAACACAGCAACACCGAGAAACATCGACACAAAGGGTCTGCAGGAAACGGAGTGCATTTTCCTGAGTGTCTCGTCAACCTGCGACGGCAGACGGAACGATGAAACCCGGCATGGTAAGCGTCCTTCGCAAGGAGCCGCTCATGGCACACCGCCCCCGGATCGACCTACCTGTATTCCCCCTGCATATCGTCCAACGCGGCAACGATCGCCAGCTCCACTTCTTCACCCGCGCCGACCATCATTGACGCACTCTCCGAACAGGGCACCGAAGCCATCTGTCAGCACCTGCAGCGACAGCATGCGCTTGGATTCCATCGATGTCGTGCCGCCATCGAGGCCCAGCTCGCCCGGCCGGCCGGACCGCTCAAGATCGGGCGGCCACGCAAGAACCCAACCAGCGGGTAAAGTGCACTCTGACCCAGTTAGCTGAAAGAAATTAAGTGGCTCTGACCCAGTTAGCTTTTAGTCGTCAACACCCATCGCCGACCGGCGCTGCTGTCTAGTCATCGACCTGTTCACGATCACTTTGTTGCGATGATCGAACTGGTCAAAGACGTCTCGCCGAGCACCTATCACTCCATATAGGAACAAACGAACTGTCCGAACAAACAAGTCAATCAGCCTCTCATTCTTGTCAGACCAGCGGGGGAAACTACCGACAGCCAACGCACCAAACATTTGCGCTGGCGAAACGGTATGAACATAGTAGTTCAGTTCGCCGTAAACCGTTTTGAGGTCGCCGAGAACCTTCTTACCCACTACAGTTGAGAAGAAAAATGTTCCAGCAGCATCGTTGAATACATCTGGCACCGATGTGCGTTGAAGAATCGATGGCTTCTCAACAGCTGAGAATGCTTTCAAGTAGGATTCAATCCCTGACCGCAGCGTTCCACCAGCCGAACGGCAAAGCCCCTGCAACATGCACATGACGAACTCTGAGCAATCGGAAACGACCTCGCCGAAGTAGCGTTTTCCGGCCTCACCATACGACGACTCAAACTCATCGCGCACCGAACCCGAATCCGAGAGTAGCTCGGCGGCTATGGTGAGTAGCGCCAGAAACTGCGCATGAGCCAATCTTACGTGCGCGACTTTAGCGGGATCGTGCCCGACAGCACTCAGAGAGTAGCTATCAATGTAGGCAAGAAACGCCCCAAAATCCTGTTTTGTTGCCGCATTCATTCAACGGATGTCGACAGCTTGCGAATAGCCTCGTTCCAAGAGAATCCTGTTTGACGAGCGCTCCTCTTGATCTCATCCATCGAATCAGACTCCTCGCTGATCTTATTTAGCAGACCGGCCACCTCCCTCAACCGAGCAGGACTCGCGCTCATCGACTCCATGACCAACATACCGATCATTTCGTAGCGGGAACGCTTCTCCCACCTCGAAATGGGAATCCGCAACGCTTCCTCCGCAAACTTGGCGATGTCCTCGTTTGAAGGAAACAGCTCAGCGTCAGCAAGAACGAGGGACATCGATCCGACTAGAGCTTTTAGGTCGCGACGCCTATCGACAAGCGACGCCTTGGAGCCCTTTTCCGATTTCCGCCTCTCCATCTTTTCCTGCAGCGTGAGGTTCCGGAGGTACGACACGCCGCTAGAAAGCTCATTCGCCTCTCTTGAGCGAATGGCCCACACAAGCTCTTGGAGCAGGTCAAGCGTCTTTAGTGCCACCTCGGTTTCTGATCGGGTTGTCTTCTTCGTCGCCATCACGCAGTCCTTACCACCAACTCGTTGGTCACGCTGATTATCGCTGTTTTCATGTCTGGAGCATCGGAGTCAAGCATGAAAATATTCTCCAGCTGCTGCTTTGCAAACTTCACCCGCTGCGGCACGTCAGTAGTGAAGACCTTGTCTTTCCAGTAGCTATCGCCGGAGAGGTAAGCCCGAGCATCACTGAGAACATTAGTGCCTTGCCTAGTCATCGTCAGGACGACACCCGCGCATCGCACCGACAGCCCATAGTTCTCCCTGCGGTCTTCCACGACACTTTTCAAAAGGTCGAGGCCCGTCAAAGACAGAGGATCAGGGCGAACCGGAATCAAGTAGTAATCGCTGGCTATGAGCGCACTAGTCATCCAGACTGAAGGCGTCGGCGGTGTGTCGATAACGACGTAGTCATAGTCGGCATCTGCAGAAATCGCTGACAAGTAGGCTTTGATGCGATTCTCCCGCCCCTCTCCGGGCGCCATCTCTAGCCGGTAGAGGTCGAGGCTCCCGGGGAGCAAGTAGAAGTTGCCTCGGGCCTCTATGAGTTCAATTTCATCAAGCGTCTTGGGCTTGACTTCCGCCGAACCTTGCACAGTAGATGCCTTAACTCGTTTCCTATCGAACAAGTCAAGCATGGTGTCCTTGCCCGCCGTTCGATGCGCAACGTAGTCCTCCGGCGTCATAAGACACTGCGTGCCGTTGAACTGTGGATCCACATCCAACATCAACACTGACGCACCGTGCTGTCTCGTCAGGCAATCAGCAATGTTGACGGCAAGTGTCGTCTTGCCAACGCCCCCCTTCATGTTGATCAAGCTGATGACTTTCACCGCCCCCCCCTGAATAGCTCTGCTTTGCGTCTAAACCGTTCGCACTATAGGCGCAGTACGGCCAGGATTTCTGACCACCCGACGTCCCCCCGCTTTGAGTAGCGGGTCGGTTTAGAGTCCGGAATTACTTTAACTGCTTCGCGTAGGCGGCCGGTGTCAGCCCGCCCAACGCCTTCTTCGGTCGCTCCTCGTTGTATTCCCGCCGCCAGCGTTCAATCTCGGTGCGGGCGTGCAGCAGGCTGGGAAACCAGTGTTCGTTGAGGCATTCGTCGCGCAGGCGGCCGTTGAATGATTCGATGTAGGCGTTCTGGTTCGGTTTGCCCGGTTCGATCAGGCGCAGCTGCACACCGTGCTCGTGCGCCCAGGCGACCATCGCCTTGCCGCAGAACTCCTTGCCGTTGTCGGTGCGGATCGTCTTGGGCAAGCCGCGAATCAGCCCCAGGCGATCCAGCACGCGCGTCACGCCGATCCCGGAGATGGCTCGTTCGACCTCGATGCCGACCGATTCATGGGTGGCGTCGTCGACGATGGTCAGGCACTTGAGGACGCGGGCGTCGGCGGTGCGATCGAACACGAAGTCCATTGACCACACCTCGTTGGGCGCCGATGGACGACACAGCGGCTGCCGCTCGCTCACCGGCACCTTCTTCCGCTTACGCCGGCGCACCTGCAGCCGCTCCTCCCGATACAACCGCTCCACACGCTTGTAGTTCACCGGCTCGCCGCTCTCCTGCCGAAGCTTCAGGTGGATCATCCCCACGCCGTAGCGCTTGTGCCGCTGCGCCAGCTCCACGATCCGCCGTCGCAGCACCACGTTGCGGTCCGGCTGCGCCTGATAGCGGTACGCGCTGGCGCTCATGCCCACCACGCGCAACGCGCACCGCTCGCTCAGCCCCTTGTCGATCATCTGGCGCACCAACGCGCGTCGGGCCGGTGCGCCTACGGTTTTTTTCGCAGGACGTCCTTGATCACCTCGTTCTCAAGCATCTGCTCAGCCAGCAGCTTCTTCAGCCGCGTGTTCTCCGTCTCCAGCTCCTTCAGGCGTTTGGCGTCCGGCACGCTCATGCCGCCGAACTTGCTGCGCCACAGGTAGTAGGAGGCCTCGCTGAAGCCGTGCTTGCGGCACAGCTCCTTGATCGGCAGGCCGGCATCCGCCTCGCGCAGGAAGCCGATGATCTGTTCTTCGGAAAAGCGCTTCTTCACGTCCAATCTCCTTCGGTTGGGGGATTGGACTCCAAACGGCCGTGCTACTCAAAACCGGGGGGGCGTCGCACCTACTCAGTGCGCCCCTCAGAAAGATTCGTTTGAAACATTCTGAGCGAGAAGGCCTAACAAAATAAGTTAAGAAAGCGGGGAAGTTCTAGGTCTACTCAAACTTCCCACGGGCTTATGGGCATCTAGTTGAGAGAGTGGGATTCAAACCCACTCAGATCATCGGCAACTTCAACCCCTGCTCCCGCGCACACTCGACCGCAATGTCATACCCCGCATCCGCATGCCGCATCACCCCGGTCCCCGGATCATTCCAAAGCACCCGGCCAATCCGCTTGTCAGCTTCCTCGGACCCGTCGCACACAATCACCACCCCGGAGTGCTGCGAATACCCCATACCCACACCGCCACCGTGATGCAGCGACACCCACGTCGCCCCACCGGCCACGTTCAACATCGCATTGAGCAGCGGCCAGTCCGACACCGCATCGCTGCCGTCCTTCATCGCCTCCGTCTCCCGGTTGGGTGACGCCACCGACCCCGAATCCAGATGATCGCGCCCGATCACCACCGGCGCCTTCAGTTCGCCGTTGCGCACCATCTCGTTGAAGGCCAGCCCCAGCTTGTGCCGCTGGCCCAGGCCGACCCAGCAGATGCGCGCGGGCAGGCCCTGGAAGCTGATGCGGTCCCTGGCCATGTCCAGCCAGTTGTGCAGGTGGGCATCGTCGGGGATCAGCTCCTTCACTTTCTGGTCGGTCTTGTAGATGTCTTCCGGGTCGCCGCTGAGCGCGACCCAGCGGAACGGGCCGACGCCGCGGCAGAACAGCGGACGCACGAAGGCGGGCACAAAGCCGGGGAAGGCAAAGGCGTCGGTGCAGCCTTCGTCCTTGGCCATCTGGCGGATGTTGTTGCCGTAGTCGAAGGTGGGAATGCCCTGCGCGTGGAAGGCCAGCATGGCGTCCACGTGGGTCTTCATCGACCGCTTGGCGGCCTTGGCGGTGCCGGCCGGGTCGCTCTTGCGACGCTCGAACCACTGCGCCAGCGTCCAGCCCTGCGGCAGGTAGCCGTTGACCGGGTCGTGCGCGCTGGTCTGGTCGGTGACGGCGTCCGGGCGCACACCGCGCTTGACCAGCTCCGGCAGCACGTCGGCGGCATTGCCCAGCAACGCGATGGACTTGGCTTCGCCGGCGGCGGTGTACTTGGCGATGCGCGCCAGCGCGTCGTCGAGGTCACTGGCCTGTTCGTCCACGTAGCGGGTCTTCAGGCGGAAGTCGATGCGACTCTGCTGGCATTCGATGTTGAGGCTGCAGGCGCCGGCCAGGCTGGCCGCCAGCGGCTGCGCGCCACCCATGCCACCCAGGCCCGCGGTGAGAATCCACTTGCCCTTGAGGTTGCCGCCGTAGTGCTGGCGGCCCATCTCGACGAAGGTTTCGTAGGTGCCCTGCACGATGCCCTGCGAGCCGATGTAGATCCAGCTGCCCGCGGTCATCTGGCCGTACATCATCAGGCCCTTCTTATCGAGCTCGTTGAAGTGCTCCCAGTTGGCCCACGCCGGCACCAGGTTGGAGTTGGCGATGAGCACGCGCGGCGCGTCCTTGTGGGTGGGGAACACGCCCACCGGCTTGCCCGACTGCACCAGCAGGGTCTCGTCGTCGTTGAGGTCGCGCAGGCTGCGCAGGATGGCGTCGAAGCATTCCCAGTTGCGCGCGGCGCGGCCGATGCCGCCATACACCACCAGTTCCGCCGGGTTCTCCGCCACCTCGGGGTCGAGGTTGTTCTGCAGCATGCGGAACGGCGCCTCGGTCAGCCAGCTCTTGCACGAAAGCTCGGTACCACGGGGCGCGCGGATGGTGCGCGTGGTGTCGATACGGGTGGGGGCGTTCATGGCAGATCTCCGTTAGACAGACCCGGAGTATACGGCCCGTCACCGTGCCGGACAGGAGGCAAATGCCTTGCATTGCAACATGCCGTAATAGCGCGTTGGTAGGCGCCCCGGACCCCGTCAACACATGGCTCAGCGGTTGGGCGCATGCGACTTCGATACCTTTTTTCCGGGAGCCATCCCCTGCTCGGTCGACAACTCGGCCAACATGGCACGCATCATCGTCGCGTACTGTTGCTGACCGGGTTGATTGCCGAAGTGCGTCAGGAAATAGCGCGCTGTGTCTTCCAGGCCCGGACTATTCATTTGTCGCTGCGCCATCGCACGCACCACCCAACTGTACGAATCCTCGGGATGGGTTCGAATCATCTCGTCCGAAACGCGTAGCGCATTGCTCCACTCGCCGGCATCGGAGTATTTCTGCGACAACTGCACAAGCGCGGAAAAATCGCCGGGATCGACGACGAGCGCTTGTTGCAGGTCGCTGATGGCATGTGCTTGATCACCCTTGACCGAGTAAGCAAAGCTGCGCACTTCGTATCCCAACGGGTTGTCCGGCACCTGCTGAATCCATCGCGTAGCGTCGTCCAGCACCAGATCCGTTTCGTGCAGTGCGATCATCGCGAGATCGCGGTGTTGATGTGCGACATTCGCATCCGGCACGAACCGGAGCCCTTCAGATAGATAGATGGCGGCAAGATCGAAATGACCATTGCGCCTGGCGGCGTCTCCCGCTGCAAACAACTCTTGCGTGCTGCCAAGGTTATCGAATACGACAGGGAATGCAGACCAGTTAGCGGACCCAGTGCAGTCGCAAACGTCGTACACGACCAGCGGCTCTGCCGAGTGAATGATCGCCAGCAACGGATTGCTCTTTACATGTGCCTGGGCCATTTGATCGACAGCTTTCATGGCCTGCAGCGAACCACCCCACTTCGGCTCCTCGGCATGGGTCAACATGCCGTAGATCGCATAATCGGAAGGAGCCTGCGTCAAACCCAGCCTGGCCGCCCTTTCAACATAAACCCTGCCAAGCGCCATGGAGCCCGCCTTGATCATGGCGACATAAGCCGGCGTTATCTTTGGATTGAGCGCAATGGCATGCTGCAGATCGATATCTGCCTGCTGCAGAAGACGATCCATTGCATCGATATTGCTCTGCGGGGTGTCCTGGATATAGGCGCCGCCACGCGCCTTGGCTGCCATGGCCACGTAGTCGAAACCACTTGCCGCGTATGCGAAGGCACTATTCGGCGCAGCTCGCTTCCAGGCATCGAGTATCAAGCGGTCATCGAAAGATCCGCTGTCAAAGGCGTTGAAGTACGTATGGTCCAGCAGACCTATGGATTGCGGCTGGGTGGACTGCGCATTCAGTTCGGCAGCAAGGCGTCGATCCAATTCATCCGCCTGTCCACCCCGGATGAGCGTCTTCACCTCGGCGGGCGAAATCGTCGACTGCAGATAGTATTGGCAATATGCCTTGACGGACGCTGGTGACCAGTGACTACCCGGCGGATCGGGATAGTCCAGGCATCGCTGCAATGGGTTCAGGATCTGGTTGGCCTTTTGTACCGCAAGCAGAAAAGCATGGACCTGCGCGTGCGTAAAACCATGCAAGCGGGAATCAGCCGGATGCATGGCCGCCCTTCCCAACGCCGCTGGAGCAACCCGAATACTCCTGTGTGGCGACGCTTCGACACCGGCGTCATGCATTGGCCCCGAGGACGAAAAGAACGTCCTCCATCGCAGTGCAATCACACTGACCAAGACGATCAGCACAATGCTTGCGACAATCCAGCCCCAGTAACGTCGCGTCATGTCCCTGTCCCTTGTCCATGATCCACGCGAAAAGTAGCACAGCCACAGTCATGGCACTGGATGACGCCACACCTGCCGGACCCTGCACATGAGCACGACAACGACGCGCGGACGCGCCGGCGAGGTGGCCGTCGCTTTCCTGTGGCTGGGGCTGACCTCGTTCGGCGGACCGGTGGCGCACCTGGGTTATTTCCGCCGCGCATTCGTGCAGCGCCGGCAATGGCTGGACGAGGAACACTTCGGCCAGTTGCTGGCGCTGTGCCAGTTCCTGCCGGGACCAGCCAGCAGCCAGCTGGGCTTTTCGATCGGTCTGCTGCGCGCGGGCTGGCTGGGCGGGGTGGCCGCGTTCGTCGGCTTCACCCTGCCCTCGGCACTACTGCTGTTCGGGTTCGCACTGGCCAGCCGATCGCTGGGCGGCATCTGGGGCCATGCGCTGGTGCACGGACTGAAGCTGGTGGCGGTGGCCGTGGTATTGCACGGCGTGCAGGGCATGGCGCGCCGGTTGACGCCGGACTGGTCGCGCGCGGCGATGGCGCTGGTCGCTGCCGCGCTGGTACTGGCCAGCGGCACGCCGTGGGTGCAACTGGTGTTGGTGGCAGCGGGGGCACTGCTGGGGCCATGGCTGTGCCGCAAGGTAGCGGCACGCAGCGGCGAGACGTTCGCGCTTGCCTACGGAAAGCGTGCGGGCAGCGTGCTGATCGGACTGTTCGCACTGGGGCTGGGCATGGCGTTCTTGCCCGGGCTGCCGCCGCTGGGCCAGGTGGCGGCGGCGTTCTACCGCGCCGGGGCGCTGGTGTTCGGCGGCGGCCATGTGGTGTTACCGCTGCTGAAGGCATCGGTGGTCGATCCGGGCTGGCTGGACAACAACACCTTCCTGACTGGTTACGGCGCGGCGCAGGCGGTGCCGGGACCGATGTTCACGCTGTCGTCGTTCCTTGGCGCTCGCCTGCCGGCCGGCATGGGCGGCGCATTGGGCGCGACCGTGGCAGTGTTGTCGATCTTCCTGCCCGGTCTGCTGCTGGTGGCCGGCATGCTGCCGTTCTGGCGTGCACTGGCACGGCGCGCGACCGCGGCACGCGCATTGGCGGGAGTGAACGCGGTGGTGGTCGGCCTGCTTGCGGCGGCGCTGGTGAACCCGGTGGCAGTGAGCGCCATCCATGCACCGCTGGATGCACTGATCGCACTGGTCGGCGTGGCCATGCTGCTTATGCGCTGGCCCGCCCTGGCGGTGGTGGCGTGGTGTGTGCTGACGGCAGGAATGCAGGTCATCGTCTGAGTGATGGCATCGGCAGCGCCTCGGCTCAGACCTGCCCCGCCAGGTGGTCGCTCACCATCGCGGCCAGCGGCGGATGGGCAATGCGCATCACCTCGAACAGGCCGCCGGCCTGCAGGGGCACGGCCAGTTCCAGCACGTCGCGTTCCAGGCGTTGCCGCGAGCGTTCGTCGTCGGCGCCGAGCAACTGCCCGAGCCGGCTGACGAACAGCGCAAGCTGGGCTTCGTGCAAATCCACTGACGGTGCCGGCAACGGCACCCGCCGTGCCCGCGCACCGAACGTGGGGGGTGGATGTGCCGTACCGTCCAGCAACATGCCGCGCGCACGCAGCGGCAGGAAGGCGCCGGCAAGCCGGTACAGCAACGACGGATGTTCGACGGACAGGGTCACGGGCATATCTCCAGATGACGGACAGGGTTGCCGCGGCGAGCGACATGCGGCACGGTACGACCTCAAGTTAACTTGAGGTCAAGCATGGGCAAGCCATCCGATCCGGCATCGTTGAGCGTGGGCCAGGTTGCCGCCCGCAGCGGCCTGAGCGTGTCGGCGATCCACTTCTACGAAACCAAGGGACTGATCCGCAGCTGGCGCAATGCGGGCAACCAGCGGCGTTACCGGCGCGACGTGCTGCGCCGGCTGGCGGTGATCCGGGTGGCGAACCGCACCGGCCTGCCGCTGGCCTCGATCGCGCAGGCGTTGTCCGAGCTTCCGGACGAACGCACACCGAACGTGGCGGACTGGAAACGCCTGTCGACCCACTGGCGCGCGGAACTGGACCAGCGCATCGAACGGCTGACCCAGCTGCGCGACGAGCTGACCGGCTGCATCGGTTGCGGCTGCCTGTCGCTGAAGCACTGCCCGCTGCGCAATGCCGGCGACCGGCTCGGCGAGGACGGCAGCGGACCGCGGCTGCTGGACGCCGAATCGCTGTAGCGACGGGCCTGGTATTGATGTCCGAAAACGGCGAGTCCGCCCTGCGGCGCGGTGCTAGCCTGTGGCCATGGAGAACGCTGGAACCAGTGCCGCATTGCCCGACGAACGCACCTGCGAGCAGGCGCGGCTGAGCCGCGACGCCCGCTTCGACGGGTTGTTTTTCACCGCCGTCGCCAGCACCGGCATCTACTGCCGCCCGGTATGCCCGGCGCCCGCGCCCAGGCGCGCGAACGTCCGCTATTACGCCAGCGCCGCGGCCGCCGAAGCCGCCGGCTTCCGTCCGTGCCTGCGCTGCCGGCCGGAACTGGCGCCCGGCAACCAGGCATGGCAGCGCGACGAGCATGTGGTGGCGCGTGCGCTGAAACTGATCGAGGCCGGCGCGCTGGACGAAGGCTCGCTGGACGACCTGGCCCGACAGGTGAACGTGGGTACGCGCCAGCTACGGCGGCTGTTCGTGGAACGGCTCGGCGCACCGCCGATCAGCGTGCACACCACCCGCCGCCTGCTGTTCGCCAAGCAGTTGCTGACCGAGACCGCGATGCCGGTGACCGAGGTGGCGCTGGCCTCCGGCTTCCGCAGCCTGCGCCGCTTTCATGCCGCGTTCGCGCAGGCGAACCGGATCGCTCCGCGCGAGCTGCGTCGCCGTCCGCATGAGGTCGATGGCGGCGCGCTGGTGCTGCGGCTGGCCTATCGCCCGCCGTACGACTTCGCCGCGCTGCTGACGTTTCTGCAGGGGCGCGCCCTGCCCGGCATCGAACTGGTGGATGCCCACGGTTACACGCGCGTGTTCGGCACGCCCGAGGAACCGGGCTGGCTGCGTCTGGGCGCATGGCCGGACGGCAGCCATGCACTGCGGCTGGAACTGCATGGCGCGCAACCCGCGCAACTGCTGCCGCTGGTGACGTGCATCCGCCGCATGTTCGACCTGGACGCCGACCCGCACGCGATCGCTGCCACGCTGGGCACTCATCCGGTGTTGCGACCGCTGCTGCGCAAGCGGCCCGGCCTGCGCCTGCCCGGTGGCTGGGACGGTTTCGAGATCGCGGTACGCGCGGTGCTCGGCCAGCAGGTGAGCGTGGCGGCCGCGCGCACGCTGGCGGCGCGCATCGTGGACCGTCACGGCAGCCCCCTGGCACAGGCGCCCGCGCCCGGACTCGCCCGGCTGTTTCCGACCCCGGACGCGCTGGCCGATGCCGACCTGCGCGCGCTGGGCGTGACCACCGCGCGCGCCGCAACCATTCGCGGTATCGCCCGCGCCCTGCTCGACGGCCGCGTGGATTTCCGCGCCGACCAGCCGCTGGACCGCTTCGTCGAGCGCTGGGTGGCGCTGCCCGGCATCGGCGAGTGGACCGCACACTACATGGCGATGCGCGCGCTCAGCCACCCCGACGCCTTCCCCGCGGCCGACCTGATCCTGCGCCGCGCGGCCTCGCCCGATGGCGAAGCCATGTCGACCCGCGCATTGTCGACGCTGGCCGAAGCATGGCGGCCATGGCGCGCCTACGCGGTGATGCACCTGTGGCGCGCCAGCGCCGATGCCGGCGTGTCCGCCACCGCCCGCACGAAAAAGGTTTCCGCATGACAGCGCATGCCGCACGCGACGCCGGACCGGTGTGGTTCGACGACATGCCCTCGCCGGTCGGCCCGCTGCGGCTGGTGGCCGACCCGCTTGGCCTGCGCCAGGTCTGGTTCGAACGCGAACGCCACCCCAAGACGGCGGCGCCGAATTGGGTCCGCGATGCGCAACGGGTGGCGTTCGCGCGTGTGCAGCTCGAGGCGTATTTCGCCGGACAACGGCAGATGTTCGACCTGCCACTGCATCCGCTGGGCACGCCGTTCCAGCTCGAGGTATGGCAGGCGCTGGCCGGCATTCCCTACGGTGCCACGCTCAGTTACGGCGAACTCGCGCGGCGCATCGGCCAGCCACAGGCGGTGCGCGCGGTGGGCGCGGCGAACGGGCGCAACCCGTTGCCGATCGTGCTGCCCTGCCATCGCGTGATCGGCAGCGACGGCAGCCTCACCGGTTTCGGTGGCGGGCTGCCGACCAAGCGCTTCCTGCTGGCGCTGGAAGCACGCGTCGCACAAGGCGACCTGTTCGCCGCGCCGTAGTCGCACGCTGCGCCGCGTTTACTGGAACGCCCGAATCACCACGCGGCGGTTGGGTGCCAGGCAGGCGATCAGCGCCTTGCGCTCGAGCGTGTCGGCGCAACGCTTGACCGGGTCGAGCTTGCCGTAGCCAACGGCGATGATCCGGCTGCTGGGCACGCCCTGGGCGACAAAGCCGACACCGGCGCCATTGCCGATGACGATGTCATTCGAATTGGTCGCGGTAGCGCCGTCGTTGCTGATGTTGCCGCCCGCAGTACCACCATCGTTCGCGCTGTAATACTGGGCCGTTCCGGTCGTGGTCGTCTGGAGCGGCGCAGCCAGTGCGGACTGCTCAAGACCGAGTAGCAGCAGTAACGCCAACGCCAGGCGACCAAATCTTGGAAGCTGATCCGCACCTGTCCGTACGCCATCCGGGGAACCGCGTCTTGCCAGTTCCGAGGCCACCACCAGGTGGCCCAGGGACGCGCTCCATACTTTGCTGTAAATCCTGTTCATTCGGCATCCTCACCGTTCCATTCGGAGCGGCACGCCGGACTGGATCAAGTCGAGAGCCGCACTTATCCCTTCGCCGTCGCGAACGACGGCGATTCAGTACCTGACAGGGGGAAAATCAAAGGGAATCCCGACAGAGGAGAAGCACAAAGGGGGCGCGCTTCAATCTGCCGCCGGTGTTAAATCACCGGCTCGACCAATCCGTTGATCGCGGGATAACTGGAAGGGCTGACGCAGCTAGGCGCACATCGTCCGGGACGCACCCCTGTCGGCCCCTTGTGAACCATTCTGTGAAATGGCTCCGGAAAATGCTCTCAGAACACTCCGAATTGTTTGCGGCGCCGATTGCGAACACTCCTAATCAGCCGCTGCGGGCAACAGGCAAAGGACTGCATTGATCGTGCAAGGTGCCGCAGGTGCGGTTGAGGCACCTCAGCGATGCTTACCGTTGGATGATGGCGGCACAGGCAGCGGCAGTGGCTTCAGGGTGCTGCGATAGCTGTCCAGCAGATCCTGCTGATGGGCTTCGAAGCGTTGCTGGCGAGCCTTGTCGGCCTGGCGGATCTGGCCGGTGATGGACGAATTGCCGGCATAGGGGCGCTTGTTGTCGTCGGAGATGCGCTGCTGCAGCTGCTGGTTGATCCGGTTGTCGCGCAGCTGGTTGCTGAGCTGCTGCTGGCCGACGGCCTGCTGGTACTGCAGGCGCTGGCGCTGATCGGCCTGTCCGGTCACGTTCTGCGCATGCGCGCTGATCGCACCGGACAGCAGCATGACCAGCACACCGAACCCGGCCTGCACGGGACGGATGCGGAAATGACGGACCGTTGTCATGGTCATGTTTCCTTTCATACGCGATGATGGCGACACGCCTTCGATCATCCTCGGATATCCCGCATGAAATTTCCGTTCCGGCCGCTCTGGTGTGTCGTTGCCGCACTTGGCACAGGCTGCGCAGGGCTGAAGCCGACGACTCATCCCACGCCATCGGCCACGTCCGCCGCAACGCATGTATCGGCAGCGCCCAGGCCCGCACCGCTGCTGCTGATCTCGATTGACGCCTATCGCGCGGACTACTACGACCGCGGTCTGAGCCCCACCCTGGGAATGCTGGCGAAGACCGGCGTACACGCGGACTCGATGCAGCCGTCCTTCCCGTCGCTGACCTTCCCCAACCACTACACCATCGTCACCGGCTTGCGCCCGGACCACAACGGCATCGTCAACAACACCATGTTCGACCCGAAGCTCGGCGCGTTCTCGCTGGGCAACCGCAAGGCCGTCAGCAACGGCCTGTGGTGGGACGAGGCCACGCCGATCTGGGAAACCGCCGACGCCCACGGCCTGCGTACGGCCACCATGTTCTGGCCGGGTTCCGGCGCCGACATCCATGGCCACCATCCCGACCAGTGGAAACCGTTCGACGACAGCGTCACTGCCGACCAGCGGGTCGACCAAGTGTTGGCCTGGCTGGATCAGCCGGCGGCACGACGCCCGACCTTCCTGACCCTGTACTTCGACGCAGTCGACCATGCCGGCCACAGATACGGTCCGCATTCCACCCAGGTGGACGACGCCATCCGCGACACCGATGCGGCGCTGGCCCGGCTGGTGCGCGGGCTGAAGCAGCGCCACCTGTATCGGCGGATGAACATCATCGTGCTCGCCGACCACGGCATGGCCAGCGTGCCGCTGTCCCACAACGTGATGATGGACAAGCTGATCCCGCTGCAGGACGTGCATACGGTAACCATGGGCATCGTGGCCGGCTTCGATCCCAAGCCCGGACACCTGCACGCGTTCGCCGCCATCGAACACACGCTGCAACAGCCACAGCAGCACATGCACTGCTGGGACAAGTCGCGCATTCCCGCACGTCTGGACTACGGCCACAACGCGCGCGTACCGCAGCTGGTCTGCCTGGCCGACGTGGGTTGGCGCATCACCACCACGCGCTACAACGCCACCCACCAGGGTCGCATCAGCGTCGGCGACCACGGCTACGACAACGCCGACCCGCGCATGCAGGCCCTGTTCATCGCGCACGGGCCGGACTTCCGCGAAGGCATCCGTTTCCACGCCTTCCCCAACGTGGACGTCTATCCGCTGATGACCCACCTGCTCGGCATCCCGGCGCGTCCCAACGACGGCAACTACCGCGACGTCGAAGACATGCTCAAGCCGGTCGACCGCTGAGCCGCGCCACGAAGCCCGACCGGTGCTTGAGCCGGCCGGGCCAAGCGGCGAAAGTAGCGGCATGAACCTCGAGCTCCGTCACCTGCGCTACTTCATCGCCGTCGCCGACGAGCTGCACTTCGGCCGCGCGGCGGAACGCCTGGGCATGTCGCAACCGCCGCTCAGCCAGCAGATCCGCCAGCTCGAGGAAATCGTCGGCGCGCGCCTGCTGGAGCGCACCAACCGGCGCGTGCGACTGACCGAGGCCGGACGCCTGTTTCTTGCCGAGGCACGCGAGATCCTGGCGCATACCGAGCGCGCAGCCGACCTGGCGCAACGCGCGCAGCGTGGCGAAACCGGCGAACTGCGTATCGGCATGACGCGCTCCACGCCGCTGTCCGGCCATATCCCGCGGGCCATCCTCGCGTTCCGTCAGGCCCTGCCCGATGTGCAGCTGCAGCTGGAGGAAATGAACTCGCTGCAGCAGATCGACGCACTACTCGACCGCCGCCTGCAGATCGGTATCGTGCGAGGCACCACTCTGCCCGATGCGCTGGTCTCGCGGCGCCTGTTCCGCGATCCGCTGGTGGCCGTCGTGCGTTCCAGCCATCCCGCGCTGCAGGGCGCCGGCGCCCGCCACAAGCTGCGCACCGCCGTGCTGGCGCAGGAGCCATTCGTGGTATTCGCGCGCAGTGCCGGCGCCGGCATCCACGACCACGTGATCGCCCTGTGCCGCCAGGCCGGTTTCACGCCGCGGGTGACGCAGGAAGCACGCGAAGCCTCCACCATCGTGGGGCTGGTGGCGGCCGGGCTGGGGGTGTCGATCCTGCCCGCCTCGTGCGAGCACATCCGCGTCGAAGGTGTCAGCTACGTGCCGCTGGCCGATCCGTCGTCGATGTCGGAAATCCACGTGACGCACCGGCGCGACGAGCGCGCACCCGCGGTACAACGCTTCGTGCAACTGCTGGTTGGCGGACGTCAGGCCAGGTAGCCAGACATCCCTCAATTTACGGCATCGCGCCTTTGCTCATCGGCGTGGGCGGGGTCGCCACGTTGACCAGCGGCGGCAGGCGGGTGAGGCCCAGGGCAATCAGCAGACCGGCCAGCATCAGCACGCCGATGAAGGCCGCTACACCATCCCAGCCATGCGCCGCGTAGAACAGCCCGCCACTGGCACCGGCCACGCTGGAACCCATGTAGTAGGCAAACAGGTACATCGACGATGCCTGCGCCTTGGCCTTGCCGCCGCGCCGCCCAACCCAGCTGCTGACGATGGAGTGGCCGCCGAAAAAGCCGAAGGTCACCGCCACGATGCCGGGCAGAATCAACCACAGCGAATCGACCAGGGTGAGCAGCAGGCCGGCCAGCATCAGCGCGAACGTCGTCCACAGCACCTTGCGCCGACCCAGCCGGCCAGCCAGATGTCCCATCCAGGTCGAGCTGAAGGTTCCGATCAGGTAGATGCCGAAGACCAGCCCGACCACCGCCTGGCTGAGGTTGAACGGCGGCGCCAGCAGGCGGTAGCCGAGATAGTTGTAGACGGTGACGAAGGCACCCAGCAGCAGGAAGCCCTCGGCGAACAGCCACGGCAGGCCGCGGTCGCGGAATATGCCGGCAAAGCGTCCGGCCAGGCCACGCCAGCTCAACGGCTGTGCCACGAAATGACGCGACGGCGGCAACGCACGCCAGAACATCAATGCCACCAACAGGCCCAGCACGCCGACCGCCCCCATGCCGACGCGCCAGCCGAAGAAGTCGGCCAGCACGCCAGCGATCAACCGACCGCTCATGCCGCCCACGGCATTGCCGCTGATGTAGAGCCCCATGCCCAGCCCCAGCGACTCGGCATGGACCTCCTCGCCCAGATAGGTCATCGCCACAACCGGCACGCCGCTCAGGGTCAGCCCCAGCAGCATGCGCAGGGCCAGCAGGGCATGCCAGCCAGGCACGGATGCGCTCAACAGCACCAACACCGACGACACCAGCAGCGACAGCACCATCACCGGCTTGCGTCCGTGCGCATCGGAAACCCCGCCCATGAACAACATCGCGAACGCCAGCACGCCGGTGGTCAGCGACAGCGACAAGGCGCTGGCCGCCGCATTCACGCCGTAGGCGTGGCTGAAGGCAGGCATCAGCGGCTGCACGCAATACAGCAGGCTGAACGTGCTGAACCCGGCGGCGAACAATGCCAGGTTGGTGCGCCGAAACGCCGGCGTGCCGTGACGGATCCGCTCGTCTGCATCCGTCGTTACCGCAGCCATGCGCATGGCTGCCGAACCATCCATCGCCTTCATGTCACCGAACCGGAAGTCACCGAAGCTGTAAAGCTTAGACCTGATAGACGAGACGATCGATAACGCAAAACAATCCGTTCGATACCTAAAAAGTATCGAACCGATTCATGTCGAGCACGCCTATTCGGCCGACTTCCGCGCATCCAGCCACGGTACGAGCGAGACAGACCACGCGTTCAGATTACCGTTGTCCCACTGCTCGATACGGCGCAGGTATGCGCGTGCCTGTGCCGGCGTGTGCGGGTAATGCGCCACCTCCGCGGTACGGTCGCTGGCGAAGTAAAGCGTGCGATGGTCCGGCGCGAGATGCGGCAGGTAGTCGGTGCTGAAACCGCGAGCTTCATCACCGGCATAACGGATGGCATGCGGCGTCCCCCAGCGATGCCCATGGCGAAACACGATGAAAAGGTGATCCTTACTGTCGCCAGGCAATCGATGGTCGCTGGCGAACAGCATGAACGAGCCGTCCGGCGCAACCTCGGGATCAACGTCGTCATCGCCGTAGTGGCTGAAAGACAAAGGCTGCGCCGGCTGGTAGGCGCCATGCCTAAAGTGCGACACATACAGGCGCTTGCCCTTGCCCGGGTCGATCGACAGAAAATAGATGCTGCCGTCGCTTGTCACACTGGCCTTCCAGACCGCATCGCTGATGTTGACCGCCGTTGGCAAGCGCTTGGGCGTGCTCCAGCGATTCCAGCCAGAGCCGATACGGTTCACCCTCCACAGGCCGACCTGCTGCCGTGCAGGCTTGCTGGCCGTGCGGCGAATAGAAACATAGATCAGGTACTTGCCGTTTGGCGAAATCTCGGGCGCGAGATCCGGCCAGGTCCCCGAGAACGGCGCGATGACCGGTGCTGTCCAGTGACCGTCTACCCGGTGCGACTCCATGATCATGCCGCCGCCGGCGCCGCTTCGCGTGAAAAACAGCGTATTGCCGTCCGGGCTGAAGGTGGGCGACCCATCGTTGGCCGGACCGGAGATGACACCGGGTGCGAAAATTTTCGGCGCTGCCAACACTGGCCCTGTGGATGCAATGGCAGCGGCGCTGAAACCAAAGCCGAGAGCCCATGCCAAGCCGCTTTTTCGAGCGAAAGATCCGTGCATATCGGGATTCCCTTGCGATACGGACTGGTAAGACGATCCGCTGGGCCATGCGAACGCGTCACATGGTGATACCACGCTAACGCCCACCGTCGCGCAGCGACAGATGCCGGACGGCACCCTGACGAGCGGCATCCCCATGCAAGAGAAGACGAATGGTTACTGCGTGTCTCGACCGGGCAGACGCGTTGCGTCACTCCAAAGGAGGCATACCGGCCAGCGGCAGATCCAGGCGCACGTCCAGTCCGCCATCATCGGCATTCTCAGCGTGCACGTTGCCGCCATGCACCCGGGCGACGCGCTGCACGATCGCCAGGCCCAGTCCGTGGCCATCGGCACGCGCCGCGTTGCTGCCCCGGAAAAACGGCCGGAACAGCGCCTCCAGCTCCTTCGCCGGCACACCCGGACCGTGGTCGCGTACCGAGAGCATCACCTGGGCGGCACCGCAGTGCGCGGCCAGTTCGATCACGCCGCCGTCGGGGCTGAACTTGATCGCGTTCGACACCAGATTGTCCAGCGCCCGCTCCAGCAGCAGCGCACTGCCCGACACGACCGCCGACTCTGGCGCCTCCAGCCGCAGCTGGATATCTCGCTCGCCCGCTTCCAGTTGCGCACGCGCCACGCAGTCGCGAAACAGTTCGGCCACATCCACCGGCTCGCGTTCCATCCCGGGCAACCCGCCCTCCAGCCGCGACAGGGCCAGCATTTCGCCGGCCATGCGATCCAGCCGCACGATTTCCTGTTCGCCCTGCCGGAAGTAGCGCGCGGCTTCGTCGGGACTGTTGCTGCGCTGGGCCAGGTCGATGATCAGCTGCAGCCGTGCCAGCGGCGAACGCAGTTCGTGCGACAGGTCCTGCAGGACACGCCGGTCGTGCGCCACCAGCGCCTCGATGCGCTCGGCCATGGCGTCGAAGTCGCCGGCGAGCTGGGCCAGCTCGTCGCGCCGCGTGGGGTCGCGATGATTGACCCGCGCAGAAAGATCGCCGGCGGCCATGCGTCGCGCGGTGGCACGCAGTGCCTGCACCGGACGCGCCACGCTGCGCGCCACCCACCAGCCGACCAGACCGATGAAGAGCAGCGACAACAGCAGTTGCACGCCGAAAAGGATGATCGCGCGCGTATGCGGCCGCAGCCGCGTGTGCGAACGACTGATCGCCACCAGCTGGCGCAGCTGTCCATCCGTGCCGGTCACCGGCTGCACCGAGACGTACAGGCGCAGGTTGTGCCAGGGCCGGAACACGATGCCGCGGTCGGCCGCGAGCATCGCCGGCAACGAACGCCAGATCGATGGCGGCAAGCGGATCGGGTGCAGCGGCCGTCCATTCTCGAAAAGAGTGGCCTCGACGCCTTCATGCCGCTGCCTGAGCACCCACTGGTCCAGTCCCGCGTGGCCGCCCTGCTCGTAGGCCTGGTCCGCCGACGTCGCCAGCGCGCTCCAGTCGATTTCCACTGCGGTGGTGTAGGCGATGAAACGCTGGGCCAGGTAGCCGCCCGCGATCAGCACCACCAAGTTGACCGCGCAGAACGACAGCAGCACGCGCCAGTAGAGCGAGCTCTTGAAGGGATTCATGCCGCCCCCGCCACCAGCACGTAGCCAGCACCGCGCACGGCATCGATACGAGGCGCCCGCTCCGAGGCTTCGGCCAGCTTGTGACGCAAACGGCTGACGTGCACGTCGATGCTGCGATCGAAACGTTCCAGCTCGCGCCCCAGCGCCAGCCGCGTCAGCGTGGCCTTGTCGACCAGTTCGCCGGCGCGCTGGGCCAGTGCCTGCAGCAACAGGAATTCGGCACCGGTGAGTGGCAACTCCTGCCCCTCGACGCTGGCGCGACGCTCCCCCGGCTGCAGCAGCAGCGAACCCACCTGCAACGAACCGGTGGTCGCCGGTGCGGTCCGGCGCAACTGTGCCCGCACGCGCGCCAGCAATTCGCGCGGCAGGCAGGGTTTGGACAGGTAGTCGTCAGCACCCAGCTCCAGGCCCACCACCCGGTCCACCGGCTCGCCGCGCGCGGACAGCATGATCACCGGCAGGTGTGACTGCACGCGCAGCTCACGCAATGTATCCAGGCCATCACGGCCGGGCATCATCACGTCGAGGATCAGCAGCTCGGGACGCAGCGACGGATCGCGCAGGCGTGCCAACGCGGCCTCACCATCGTGCACTACGTCCACTTCATAACCTTCGCGGCGCAGGTAATCGGCGAGCAGCTCGCACAGGGCACGGTCGTCGTCGGCAAGCAGGATTCGGGACATGACGGTTTTGTAGCCCATGCGCGGGGCGCCGGGCGAAGGGCTTTACGCATCTTTACGTTACGGCAAAGAACATACACGCAAGGCTGTCGTCAAATGGACACACCCACAACGACAGAGGTGTCCCATCATGCGCAAGTCCCTTTTCCTCGGCCTGGCCCTGAGCTCGGCCCTCGCCCTCGGCGGCATCGCCATGGCCGCACCGCAGAGTGATTTCGGCGGTCCGCACGGCAGCTGGCATCACCAGCACGGGCCCCATGGCGGCCATGCCATGTTCGCCCTGAAGAAACTGAATCTGAGCAACTCCCAGAAAACCAGCATCCGACAGATCATCAAGAGCAGCTTTGCCACCGGCAAGGATCAGCGCAAGGCACTGTTCCAGCAGCGCAAGGCCTTCCAGTCGCTGACGCCCGACCAGTCCGGCTACCAGGCCGCCGCCGACAGCCTGGCCCAGGCCGAGGCCAACGCAGCCAGGGCCCGCGTTGAACAGCAGGCCAGCGTGCGCGCGAAGATCTACGCCGTGCTGACCCCCGCGCAGAAGATGCAGCTGGCGTCGATGAAGGCCAAGCGCGAGCAGCGCATGCAGGAGTGGAAGGAGTTCCGCGCCGAGCACGCCAAGGACGCCACCCCGGGCACCAGCAAGTAAGCTCGGCGCCGCCCCGTTCATGCGGGGCGGCGCATCTTCCAGCCGCGTGCCCGGCCTATACCGGTACGCGGCTTCTTTGTGAGACCACGCAATAGCGGGCCAAGCGCCTCGTTGCAGGTCATCGCCGTGGCTCGCATGTCTGGTACCGGAACGGGGCGTCGCCATGGCGACGCCCCGGTGCAATCGGCCCGATCAGCGCTCGCGCCAGTGACCCTCCACCCACACGTGGTGCGGCGCCCAGAAACCGGGCACCCATACGCGGGCATGACGGGGTGCGACCACCACGCAGCCGCCGAGCGAAAGCGCACCGCCCAGCAGCGCGAGGGAAACCAGCAGAACGGACAGCATGCGACGCATGACGGCACTCCTTTGTTGGGAAACGTGCCTGCGGAAACGCGGTTCGCTGCTGTGCCGATGACCGGTCGGCCACGACATCTAAAGCTGCCGTTCATCCGGCCAGCCATCGTTGCTCAGGCGGAAAGCGGACGCCCCGTCAGTGCTGCGCCAGGCGGGTGACCGTTTCGCGATAGCGTGCGGCGATGCGCGCTTCGTCGCGGTGGACGAAGTTGCGTACCACCCACTGCCCGCCGCACATCACGTCGCGTACCAGCGGCGTGTTGCCGGCGAACAGGAAGCTGTCGAGCAGCGAATGCTGGTCGCGCGCGGCCAGCAGCGGCGACGTTTCGTCCAGCACGATCAGATCGGCGCGCGCCCCTTCACGCCATTCGCCGCAGGCCATGCCGGATGCCTGTGCACCGCCGCGCAGGGCACCGCGCCACAGGGTCTCGCCCACGCTGTCGCCATCATGTCGGGCAGCGATATTGCGATGACGGGTCACCAGTCGCTGCCCGTATTCCAGCCAGCGCAGTTCCTCGACCGGCGAAATGGAGATATGCGAATCGGAGCCGATACCGAAGCCGCCACCCGCATCCAGGTAAGCGCCCAGGGGAAACAGGCCGTCACCCAGGTTGGCTTCGGTCACCGGGCACAGCCCCGCCACCGCGCCACTACGTGCCAGCTGACGCATCTCGCCGTCAGTGAGGTGGGTGGCATGTACCAGGCACCAGCGCGCGTCGACGTCGGCATGCTCGAACAGCCATTCCACCGGACGCGCGCCACGGGTGGCGAGGCAGTCCTGCACTTCGCCGATCTGCTCGGCGATATGGATGTGCACCGGCCCACGGCGGGCGATGTCGCCCTCCAGCACCTCGCGCAACGCGGGCCCGGTGACGGCGCGCAGCGAATGCAGCGCCATGCCGACACGCAGGTCCTGGCATTCGTGGCGACGCAGCCGTTCCAGCAGCCGCTGGTAATCGTCCAGCGCATGGCCGAAGCGGCGCTGCCGCGCGGAAAGAGGACGCCCGTCGAAACCGCCACTCATGTAGAGCACCGGCAGCAGCGTAAGCGCGATGCCCGCTTCGCGCGCGGCCTCTACCAGGGCCAGCGACATCGCCTCGGGCGGCGCATACGGCGTGCCGTCCGGCTGGTGATGCAGGTAGTGGAATTCGCAGACCTGGGTGTAGCCGGCCTTCAGCATCTCGACATACAGCTGGGCGGCGATCGCCTTCAGGTCGTCCGGTCCGATCGTCGAAGCGAAACCGTACATCGTCTCGCGCCAGCTCCAGAAGCTGTCCGCGCTGGCCGCATGCGGCTGTCCCGACGGCAGGCGACCGCCGCCACGCCGCTCGGCCAGTCCGGCCATGGCGCGCTGGAACGCATGCGAATGCAGGTTGGGCATGCCCGGCAAAACCCAGGCGCCTAGATCATCGACCGGCCCTGCGGCCGTCGCCGCACAGCGCCCCGCCGCATCGACACCCAGCAATGCATCTTCCTGCCAGCCTGAAGCCTGCCAGAGATGCTGCGCGCGGTAATTGCGGGGGACCACGGGATCGCTCATCGAACCTGCCTCGGACCGGAATCGGGCAAGTGTAACCGGCTGCCTTACCGCGATATGCCGCCTCCCAGCCTCTAATGGGACGGCGACCGAGGCCGACCCGCAGCCCCAAAGTCTGCGATAATGGGGGAATGTCCGAATCACACTCCCCCTCGCAACCCCCTTCATCCGGGTCCCCCAGCTCGCGTCTGCAGGTGCTGCTCGGACACGAATTTTTCGCCCCGCAACAATGGAAGCGACGCATCGCGCTGTGGACCGGAGCGATCCTGGTCGCACTGGCCGCGATCGTGTTCGCCAAGGCCAGCGACTGGTCGTTCCACCTGTTCCAGATCGTGCTGCGTCATGGCATCTGGATTCCGCTGATCCTCACGCCGGTCGTGTTCGGTCTGCTGGCGTGGGTTACCGAAGGGCGCCTGCGTGCGACGCGCGGCAGCGGTATTCCGCAGGTCATCGGCACGCTGCACATCGAGGACGAGGGCTTCCGTGCGCGGATGCTTGCGCTGCCGATCGCCGGCTGCAAGATGCTGCTGACCCTGATCGCGCTGGGTGTCGGCGCGTCGATCGGTCGCGAAGGCCCGACCGTGCACGTAGGTGCGGGACTGTTCTACTCGCTGGGCCGCCGTTTCGGCTTCACCGATCCCAAGGCCGCCTCGCGCTTCATCCTGGCCGGTGGCGCCGCCGGTATCGCGGCAGCGTTCAACACACCGCTGGCCGGTGTGGTGTTCGCCATCGAGGAACTGGCCGGCACCTTCGAACACCGCTTCAGCGGCCTGTTGCTGACCGCCGTGATCGTGGGCGGTGTGGTGTCGCTGGGCGTGATGGGCAACTACTCGTACTTCGGCGAGGTCCAGGCCAGCCTGCCGCTGGGCCACGCCTGGCTGGCCGTACTGCTGACCGGCGTGATCGGCGGCCTGCTCGGCGGCCTGTTCGCCCGGCTGATCCTGCTCAGCCGCAACGGGCCGCTGGCCTACATCGGCCGCCTGCGCGCACGCGCGCCGGTGCTGTTCGCCGGCGGTTGCGGCCTGGCGCTGGCGATCCTGGGCGTGATCTCGCACAACAGCATCTACGGCACCGGTTACGACCAGGCCCGTGCCTTCGTGCAGGAAGCCTCGGTCACGCCGGGCGAGAGCTTCGGCATCGTGAAACTGTTCGCCAATGTGGTGTCCTACTGGGCCGGCATTCCCGGCGGCATCTTCTCGCCGGCGCTGGCCGTCGGCGCGGGCCTGGGCCACAACATTGCCCACTTCCTGCCGCACGCGCCGGAAGCCGCGGTGGTGCTGCTGGGCATGAGCGCCTACCTGTCGGGCGTCACCGGCGCGCCGCTGACCTCCGCCGTGATCGCGATGGAGCTGACCGATAACCAGAACATGGTGATTCCGATCATGGCCGCCTGTCTGCTGGCCCGTGCGGCAGCTTCGCTGTTCAGTCCGACACCGGTCTACAAGGATTTCGCCGAACGCATGGTGCAGGACTTCGAACGCCAGCAGATTGCCAACGCCGAAGCTGCCGAACGCGCGCAGGCCGAGGCTGCGGCAGCGGCGGTGGCCGGCAACACCAGCGCGTTCGACGAGCGCGCGGCGCCCGCCGACGAGCCCAGCCTGAGCAAGGACACCAAGAAGGAAGAAGGTGACCAAGAAGCGGCCTCATGACCGCTGACTGGGACCTGCTGCTGACCGATGCCACCCTCGCCACCTTCGACATTGAGGCGCCGTTCGGCCTGATCCACAACGCCGCGCTGGCCTGCGCGCAGGGCAGGATCGCCTGGCTTGGCCCCATGTCGGAGCTGCCGGCCGACCAGGCTGCCAGTGCACGTCATCGCGAATCCCTGGCCGGTGCCCTGCTCACTCCGGGCCTGATCGATTGCCACACGCACCTGATCTTCGGCGGAAACCGCGCGCGCGAATTCGACCTGCGTCTCAACGGCGCCAGCTATGAAGAGATCGCCCGCGCCGGCGGCGGCATCGTGTCCAGCGTGCACGCCACCCGCAGTGCCGACGAGGACGCACTGTTCGCCCAGGCGCTGCCGCGGGCTAGGGCCCTGCTCGCCGATGGCGTGACCACGCTGGAGATCAAGTCCGGCTACGGACTGGAGCTGGACACCGAACGGCGCATGCTGCGCGTGGCGCGCCGCATCGGTCGCGAGCTGGGCATCACCGTGCGCACCAGCTTCCTCGGCCTGCACGCGCTGCCACCCGAGTACCGCGACCGCCGCGACGACTACGTCGCGCTGGTATGCGACCAGATGCTGCCGGCACTGGCCGGCGAGGGACTGGTCGACGCCGTCGATGCCTTCTGCGAGAACATCGGTTTCAGCGCCACGGAAACACGCCGACTGTTCGAACGTGCCAGCCAGCTGGGCCTGCCGGTGAAGCTGCACGCCGAGCAGCTCTCCGACCAGGAGGGCGCCATGCTGGTGGCCGCTTTCGACGGACTGTCGGCCGACCATCTGGAGTACCTGGGCGAGCGTGGCGTGGCGGCCATGGCCCGTGCCGGCACCATCGCCGTACTGCTTCCCGGTGCCTTTTATGCCTTGCGCGAGACCCGCCATCCACCCGTCGGCATGCTGCGCGAATCGTCGGTGCCGATGGCGGTGGCGACCGACTGCAACCCCGGCACCTCGCCATTGTTGTCGCTGCGCCTGGCCACCAACATGGCCTGCACATTGTTCCGGCTTACCCCCGAGGAAGCCCTGCGCGGCGTTACCGTGAACGCCGCACGCGCGCTCGGCCTGGGCGATCGCGGTACCCTCGCGGTGGGCCAGCGGGCCGACCTGGTGCAGTGGCATGCAAGCGACCCGGCCGAGCTGTGCTATTGGATCGGTGGCGAACTGAAGGCCCGGACCTGGCTGTCCGGCGAACCCGTCGGCTGAGCCCGGATGCAAAAACCCCCGCCGAGGCGGGGGTTTCATCAAAGCCGGTTCAGGCCGACTTCTTCCTCGGAGCCGCCTTCTTCGCGGCCGCCGGCTTGGTCACCGTCGGCTTCGCGCCGGCCACGGCCTGCTTGGCGCTGTGCGCACGGCTGTTGCCGTAGCTGCCACGATAGGTCTTGCCACGCAGGGTCTTGCGGTCGCCCTTGCCCATGAGGAACTCCTTGATTCACCAATGTGTTGATGGCCGATCATCGTAACAGCGGGCCGGTAAAGCGCAAGCCTGCGGCACACGGCAACGCCACTCAGTGATGCACGTGATCGCCACAGCCCGAAACGCCATCGGGACAGCCGGCCGGATCGACCTGCACGGTCACGTGATGGATGCCGAAGCGGTCGCGCAGCTCACGCCGCACCGCGTGCATGGCCGTCACGCTCGACGATGAATCGTGCAGCTCGAGATGCAGCGTAGCCATGCGCGAACCCGAGGCCAGCTGCCAGACATGCAGGTGATGCACATCGCTGATCGAAGGGTCGGCATGCCGCAACACCTCGGTCACCTCGTCGGGATCGACGCCTTCCGGCGCCCCCTCCAGCAGGATGTGCGAGGAGCGCCGCAGCAGTCGCCACGCACCCGCCAGAATCAACAGCGAGACCAGCACCGAAAGCGCCGGATCGGCCCAGTTCCAGCCCAGCCAGCGCACCGCCGCCGCCGCCAGCACCGCGCCGAAAGACCCGAACAGGTCGCCCAGCACGTGCAGGCTGGCAGCACCCATGTTCACGTCATCGTGCGCATGGCCGTGCAGAAGCCGCAGCACCAGCAGGTTGATCAGCAGGCCCACCATCGCCACCAGCAGCATCACGCCCGACAGGATATGGATGCGGCCCAGGTGAAGCAGACGGTCGAGCGCTTCCCAGACAATGAAGCCGACCAGCACGAACTGGGCCAGCGCATTGACGAAGCCAGCCAGCACCTCCATCCGCCCATAGCCATAGCTTCGCCGTGCATCGGCTGGACGCTTCGCCATGCGCACCGCCAGCAGGGCCAGCAGCAGGGCCATCGCGTCCACCAACATGTGTCCGGCATCGGCCAGCAGCGCCAGCGAGCCCGACCACCATCCGCCCACCGCCTCGGCGGCGAGCATCGCCAGAGTCAGGACAAAAGCCAGCAGCAGTTTGCCCTCGCGACCGTGTGTGCCATGGGCATGGTCGTGGCCATGTCCGTGCGCGTGATCGTGCAGATGGGGCGTGCTGGCGTGGGCGTGCGTATGACTCATGCAACGATGCTAGAAAGCAGAGGCCTCGTTACACAATCACGGCGCATCAGGCGTTCAATGCGCGTGCTGCACGCGGTGCACACGGCAGAAGTGACGGTCAAGCTTGAGGTTCACGAAATGCGCCGAGGCCACCAGCAACCCGCCGCAGGTCACCATCACGCTGTGCAGCACGATCGAGATGTCCACGGCCAGCGTGACGCCTAGCCCGAGCAGGGCCAGGCCCGGCACGGCCAGGCTCAACGGAAGCCGGCGGCGATGACGACGGAAGCCACCGAGCAGACTGGTCAGGGCCAGCAGGCAGGCAAACAGCACGAAGCCACGCTCGAAGCCGTGCTCAGCCAGGAAGCCGAGGCCCAGCAGGGGCAGCAGGGTCAGTACGAACGGCAGCACCGCGCAATGAATGGCGCAAAGGAACGAAGCCATCGCCCCAAGGCGGTCGGCGAGATGCCAGACACCGTTCTGGTCTGAAGAACTTTTTGCCATGGCAGGAGGGCCGCTGGTGAAATCGCAGAATGTTATTTTATAACACGGCGTGAAGTTGCCGCCAATCCCGCCCGCGGAATCTCGCAGCTCAGGCATCCAGATGCCGGATGAAAGCGGAGAAGCGTTGCCGCGCCCGGCCATCCAACTGGGCGGTCGTCACCGGCTCGCGCAGCAGCGGGTCGACGCGACGGTGCCGCTCCCACAGTTCGAAATACAGGTGCGGGCCTGTCGCCAGACCGGTCTCGCCCACATAGCCGATGACCTGCCCTGCACGCACGTGGGCGCCCGGATGGATGCCCACGGCGAAACGCGACATGTGCCCATAGCGGTTGTCGACGCCGTTGGCCGCATGCACATCGACCATGCGGCCGTAATTGCCGTGCCAGGCTGCGATCTCGACGACGCCGGCCAGCGCAGCCCTGATCGGCGTACCCATCGGCGCGGCATAGTCGATGCCCTTGTGGAACTCGGGCCGCTTCAGCACCGGGTTGATACGCCAACCCCAGCCCGAGGAAATCCGCGCATGCCGCAGCGGCTTCCGCATCGCCAGGATGCGCACGCCATGCCCATGATCCCCGAGCACATACTGCCGGCCACGCGCATCCACGTAATGAAAAAGCCGGTGATGCCGGCCATGCAGCTCGACATCGAGGCATAGCAGCCGGGCCCCGTAGCGCACGGGATCGCCGGAGAACGTCGCCACGACCCGGGTACCGCGAGGCAGGTGCGCCGGCAAATCGGGATCATCGCGCAGATAGGCATGCACCGCGTCGATCAGGTGCCAGGGCACCCGACGCTCGCGCAACGCCCGCTCCAGCGTCGAGTGCACCACCATCGCTTCGCGCACGGTGTCCTTGGTCGGGCCGGGCAGCAAACGCGGACGGAAGCGCATGTGGCCGCGCGTCACGCCCAGCGCCGCGAGTCGCAGCCCGCGATGCCCGCCGTCGGTCGTGCAGAAGGTCAGTACGTCGCCGGCACGCAGGTCGCGCAGGGCTCTGCCACGGCGCGATGGCGCGAGCCACTGCATGGCGTCGTTCGCGTCGATGCCGGACTTGCGCAGCATCGTGTAGGCGCTGTCGCCCTCAGCGACCGTGACCCGGTGTTCCCTACAGGCTGTATGCCTGACTGGATGCATCACCGCCGTGGTCGTCACATGAACCGGTGCCGCATGTACCTGCCCACCCATCACCATGGCCAGCGCCACGGCCCCCACCCATTGCACAGACTTCATGCCATCTCCGAGAACTGGCCGCGAAGACATGTGCTGCACGCCTACGCCGCTTTCGATCATCAACATGTTATAATGTAACAACCAAGTCCCGCACAAGCCTACACGCTTACCAAGTCGATGCATTCTGTCCTGCTTACCCTGTTTGTCAGTACGGCAGTTGCGCTGATCGCCTCCAGCTCGACCACGTTGCTGTGGTTCAAGCCTCAACAGCTGCTGCAATGGCTGCCCTGGCTGCAGGCCATGGCCGCGGGGCTGCTCCTGGGCGATGCGCTGCTGCACCTGCTGCCCGAAGCCGCCGCACACGGACTCGATGCCGCCGGAACCGGGCCGCTGCTGGCGGTTGGCATGCTGGTCTTCATGGTGACCGAGGGCATCGTGCGCGCATTCGCCCACGCCAGCACGGCACCGTTCGCGCGCATGGACCTGGTCGGCGACATCCTTCATCACATCGCCGACGGCGTGGTCATCGGCGCGGCCTTCACGGTCGGCGACACCCTGGGCGTGCTGGTCGCGCTGGCCATCGCCGGACATGAACTGCCGCGCGAAGTGGGCCATGCCGCGGTGCTGATCTCCGGTGGACAATCACCACGACGGGCCGTGGCATGGAGCATGGCCGCCGGTGCGCTGGTGCCGGCCGCGGCCATGGGGGTCGTGTTGCTCGGGCACGATCCGGCAACGGTCGCAGGCATGCTGGCGGTGGTCGCCGGAGCGACCCTCTACCTGGTCTGCGGCGACCTGTTGCCGGCACTATGGACCCGCCTCGATGAAGGCCGCCGCTACACGCCGATGCTGGGCGTACTGGGCGGACTGGGCTTCATGTGGCTGGCGACGCTGCTGCCGATCCACTGACCGGCAAGGGCCGGCTTCAGCTGGCGCGACGGCAGTTGCGGCAGATGCCGTGCACTTCCAGGGTCTGCGCCTGCGGACGGAAGCCGAACGCCTTGGCCTGCGCCTCGATCAGCTCGGCCACGCGCGGATCGCAGACCTCCTGGGCGCTGGAACAACGGTCGCAGATCAGGAACGGCACCTGGTGCGCCTCGGCCGGATGCTGACAGGAGACAAAGGCGTTGATCGACTCCAGCTTGTGGATGAAGCCATTCTCCAGCAGGAAGTCCAGCGCGCGGTACACCGTGGGCGGCGCCGCATTGCCGTGCTTTTCGCGCAGCAGGTCGAGCAGGTCGTAAGCCTTGACCGGCTTGCCCGCGGTGGTGACCAGTTCCAGCACTTCCTTGCGCAGGGGCGTCAGACGCAGGCCACGTTCTTCACTGGCCTGCTCCACCGCCTCGACGAGCGCCTTGGGCGTATCGTGATGGTGGTGGTGATGGGTCGGCGATTTGTCGGTAGCGCTGCTCAAGAAATTCCCCTCATAAAGCCCCCTGCGCCCCATGTAAGGTGAGGCCAGTGGCAGCGAAAGGCAAGCCGCGGTGCAGCCGGCCCGGGAACCGCTGGCTCAGCGCGGCAGCGGAGGCGGCGTTGCGCGGGGTTTGCGCAGAAGCACGATCAGCCAGCCGATCGGCCCCAGCAACAAGGCCCAGGCCACGCCTTCGGCCACCCGGCCGCGCCACCAGCCGAGCACGGCGCCCACGATCACGAACACCACGTTCCACCAGAACATGGCCGTCCACGGCACCATGTTCAGCAGGTTGAAGAACACATGCCAGAACGCGCCGGGCGCCGTCAGGTCGACACCATGCGTGGCCCGGGCGAGCAGTTCATGCATGCGGCAGGCTGCTCACGATGGCCACTCAGCCCTGCGCGCGGGCAAGCGCATCGTCGATGCGCTGCATGGCCAGGTCGCGGCCAGCCAGGTAGATAGTGTGGTCGATCGACGGCGAGACCTGGGTGCCGGTCATCGCCACGCGCAGCGGCTGTGCCACCTTGCCCATGCCCAGCTCCAGCTTGGCGGCCACCTGTTCGATCACCGCATGGATCGGCTCGGGCTTCCACTCGCAACCGGCCAGCAACGCCTTCGCCTCGGTCAGTACCGCCGTCGCGCTGTCGCTCTTCAGGTGCTTGGTGACGGCCTTCTCGTCCCATTCGGTGATCGGGCCGAACCAGATCGCCGCGCGCTCGGCCATTTCCTTCAACGTCTGCACGCGGTCACGCAGCGCCACGATGAGATCAGCGGCAGCCGGCCCCTTCGCCGGGTCCAGGCCCGCCTGCTGCAGGTGCCATTCGAATTCCGGCGCGATCGCCAGCGGGTCGTCGGTCTTCAGGTAATGCTGGTTCAGCCACTTCAGCTTTTCGGTGTCGAAGCGCGAAGCGGCCTTGTTGACATCGGCGATGTCGAACAGCTTCACCATCTCCTCGCGCGAGAAGATTTCCTGGTCGCCGTGCGACCAGCCCAGCCGCACCAGATAGTTGAGCAGCGCATGCGGCAGATAGCCGTCGCTGCGGTACTCCATCACACTGACCGAATTGGTGCGCTTGGACAGCTTCTTGCCCTCGTGGTCGAGGATCATCGGCAGGTGCGCGAACTCCGGCACGGGCGCACCCAGCGCCAGGTAGATGTTGATCTGGCGCGGCGTGTTGTTGACGTGGTCGTCGCCGCGGATCACCTCGGTGATGCCCATGTCGATGTCGTCCACCACCACGGCGAAGTTGTAGGTCGGCCAGCCGTCGGAGCGGAAGATCACCAGGTCGTCCAGCTCGCTGTTGGCGATCTCGATGCGCCCCTTGACCTTGTCCTCGAACACCACCGAACCCTCGACCGGGTTCTTGAAGCGGATCACCCGGTTCGGGTCGTCGCGGCGGGCCTCATGGAAGCCGGGCTCGTTGTGGTCGCGGTAATAGCCGTTGTAGCGGGGCTTCTCGCCCTTGGCCATGGCCGCCTCGCGCATCGCCTCGATCTCGTCTTTCGACTCGTAGGCGTAGTAAGCCTTGCCCTCGGCCAGCAGCTTGTCGGCGACTTCCTTGTAGCGTGCCAGGCGATGGGTCTGGTAGACGGGCTTTTCGTCGGCATCCAGATCCAGCCAGTGCATGGCGTCCAGGATGGCTTTCACGGCGGCGTCGGTGGAGCGCTCGCGATCGGTGTCCTCGATGCGCAGCACGAATTCGCCGCCGCGACGGCGCGCTTCCAGCCAGCAATACAATGCGGTACGCGCCCCGCCAATATGCAGAAAGCCGGTGGGACTGGGAGCGAAGCGGGTGCGGACGGTCATCGTTATTCTTCAGGAGCACAGGACGAAACCATGGATTTTAGCCGATACCACGCCTTCCGCCGCGCTACCGTCGCGGGCCTGTTCATCGCCTGCCTCGCCGCACCGGCGTTCGCCAACGACAACCCCGGCTATGACCGCCCCGGCCTGGGTTTCGCACCGGCCGTGCTGCAGGCGGGTGCAGTCACCTGGGAACAGGGCTTGCCCGACTGGAGCCGTGCCGCCGACGGTTCGTCGTTGTACAGCGCGGACAGCCTGCTGCGGATCGGTGTGGGCGGCCCGCTGGAACTGCAGCTGGGCAGTTCGTACAACCGGCTCGACCAGCAGGGCATGCACCGTTACGGCCGTGGTGGAAGCAGCCTCGGCCTGAAATTCGCTCTGCCCGCGCATGGCGCCGTCAGCTGGGGCCTGCTTGGCAGCGTCGGTTTCACCGACGGTGCCGCCGCGTTTCGCAACCCGCGTCGCGACTACCTGCTGGGCGCCGATATCGCGTGGCAGCGCAGCACCCGCAATGCACTGGGCGCCTATGTCGAAAACGTGCGCTCCGGCGGTCGCGACAGCCGCCTGCTCGCACTCAACGATGGCTACGCCATCACCCCGACACTGAGCGCTTACGTCGAGGCCGCATGGCAGTACCAGGCCGGCGCAGGTGCCGGCAGCATGGCGGGTGCGGGCCTGGCCTGGCTGGTCACGCCGCGCGTGCAGCTCGACGGCAGCTTCCGTCACCGGTTGCAGGGCCAGGCCGATACCTGGGAAGCCGGCTTCGGCGTCTCGATCTACTTCGGTCACTAAGCAAGGCGGCAACGCCCAGGACAACCGGGCCAGACAGTTGCGTGCCCCGGTTACATGTGTGACCGCTTTTGTTGCAGCGTCATCGCGACGTCACGCGCGCGCCATGCGGACGAAACCGCGCGCCGCGATAGTGGGCGCAATCCGCTCTGGGGTCGCCGCCATGCGCATTGGCATCGTCAGCGAAACATGGCCGCCGGAAATCAACGGGGTGGCACTTACCGTGCACAGCCTGGCCACGGGCCTGGCGGCTCGCGGCCACCGCATCGACCTGGTGCGGCCGGCACCGCGGCAGCCCGGCGACGACGAATCCGGTATCGAGGAACTGCATACCCGCGGGGTCGCGCTGCCGAACTATCCCGACGTCCGCATCGGCCTGCCGGCCGGCCACCGCCTGCGTCGCCGCTGGAGCCGGCAACGGCCCGACGTGATCTACATCGCCACCGAAGGTCCGCTTGGCTGGTCCGCCATGCGCACCGCACGGCGGTTCGGTATTCCCGTCGCGACCGGCTTCCACACCCGCTTCGACCATTACGCCAGGGATTACGGACTGCCGTGGATCATCCCGGTGGTGCGCGCGCACCTGCGCCGCTTTCATTGCCGCGCCGCCAGCACGCTGGTTCCCACCCAGGCACTGGCCACCGAACTGGCCGAACTGGGCGTGCACAACGCCCGCCTGCTGCGCCGCGCTGTGGATACCCGGCTGTTCCACCCGAAATGGCGTGACGCCTCGCTGCGCGCGCAATGGGGAGTGTCCGACACCACCCCGGTAATCCTCTATGTCGGCCGCATCGCGGCGGAGAAAAATCTCGACCTGGCAGTGCGGACCTTCGAGGCGCTGCGCCGGCAAATACCCGATGCGCGCTACCTGTGGGTCGGCGACGGTCCCGAGCGCGCGGCACTGCAGGCGGCACACCCGGACTACATCTTCGCCGGCATGCAGCGCGGCGAGGCGCTGGCGCGCCACTACGCCAGCGCCGATCTCTTCCCCTTTCCCAGCCTCAGCGAAACCTTCGGCAACGTCATCCTGGAAGCGATGGCGTCGGGACTGCCGGTGGTGGGCTACGACACCGGCGCAGCGCACGAACACCTGCGCGACGGCCTCAATGGCTACCGCATCGTGCCGGGCGCACCCGGCGACTTCATCGCGACAACCGTCGACCTGGCCTGCCAGCCGCAACGAATGCGGGAGATGGGCCAGGCTGGCCGCAGCGACATGGAGCGGCTGTCGCCGGAAACCGTAATTCGTGAATTCGAAACCTTGCTGATCAACCTGACCAGGGAGCAAGCCCATGCACGCAACGTCTTCCCGGCCCGTTCCTGACGCCCCCCGCTTCGCGATGGACGCACACCTGTGCGTGCTCGCCAACCGCTGGGGAACCCGCCGCGCCGTCGGCACCTTCTTCGCCGTCATCAGTCGTCTGGGCGACGGCGTGTTCTGGTATTCGCTGATGCTCGTGCTCGCCCTGCTGGGCGGCATGCACGGTCTGTACGCGGCAATGCACATGGCCGCGACCGGTCTGGTGGCACTGCTGCTGTACCGGGTACTCAAGCGCTATACGCGGCGCCCGCGGCCTTTCCGCACCTGCCCTGGGGTGATCGCACACCTGCCGCCGCTGGACGAATTCAGCTTCCCGTCCGGCCACACGCTGCAGGCGGTCGGCTTCACTATCGTGGCACTGGCCTGGTTCCCTGCACTGGCACCACTGCTGCTGCCGTTCACTGCACTGATCGCCGCGTCGCGGGTGATCCTGGGCCTGCATTATCCGAGCGACGTACTGGCAGCGATCGTCATCGGAAGCGGACTGGGCACGCTTTCACTGTGGCTGGTATCCGGCGTGCTTCCGCTGGGCTGAGCAAATCTTGCGCAGTGTGTCGCGGGGCTTTTTGCAATCAGGCAGATAGGTCACCTATCCACAGGCTTTGCCCAGCCACTTCCACAATCGCTGTGGAAAACCCGCGCCATGGCTGCGCAATTTTTCATCAACGTGTAGCAAGTGCCTGTCGGCAAAGCCACTAAACCAGCTTTTCCACAGCTTTGTTCTTCATCCATCCACACCCGCTGTGGAAAACCACGACGCGGAAACGACGATGCCGCCCGAAGGCGGCATCGCAGGCAGGCATCGGGCGCGACGCATCACGCCGCGCGCGGTGCCTTCGCCAGCAGGCCGAGCAGATCGGCCAGCTTGTCGCGCATCTCGCGGCGGTCGACGATCATGTCGATGGCGCCATGCTCGAGCAGGAACTCGGAACGCTGGAACCCTTCCGGCAGCGTCTCGCGCACGGTCTGTTCGATCACGCGCGGACCGGCGAAACCGATCAGCGCCTTCGGCTCGCCGATGTTGATGTCGCCCAGCAGCGCCAGGCTGGCGGACACGCCACCGGTAGTCGGGTTGGTGAGCACGCTGATGTAGGGCACGCCGGCATCGCGCAGACGGGCCAGCGCGGCCGAGGTCTTGGCCATCTGCATCAGCGAGAACAAGGCCTCCTGCATGCGTGCGCCGCCGGTGGAGGAGAAGCACACCAGCGCACTGCGATCGGCCAGTGCCTTCTCGGCTGCGCGGGTGAATTTCTCGCCCACCACCGAGCCCATCGAGCCGCCCATGTAGGCGAAGTCGAACGCGACCGCCATCAGCTCGCGTCCCTTGAGCTTGCCGCTCATCGCGATCATCGCGTCCTTCTCGCCGCTGGATTTCTGCGCGGAAACGATGCGGTCGCGGTACTTCTTGGAGTCGCGGAACTTCAGCGGGTCGTTCGCCTCCATGCTGGCCCAGAACTCGCGTGTGGAACCCTCGTCGAGAAGCGACAGCAGGCGCGTGCGGGCACGGATGGCGTGGTGATGGTCGCACTTCGGGCAGACCATCAGGTTGCGCTCCAGCTCGGGCCGGTACAGCACCGTGCCGCAACCCGCGCACTTCTCCCACACGCCCTCGGGCACCTTGCCCTTGCCAGCCGCGGCGGCGGAGCCTTGCGTGCGTGCACGCGGAGTCATGATTTTCTGCAGCCAGTTCATCGCAACACCTCAAACGTTCCCGACCGAAACGGCCGGGCGACCGTTTCAGTGTTGATCCAGCGCCGTGCGGATCGGCTGCAGGAACGAGCGCACGCGGGTGGCGATATCGCCTGCGTCGTCCGCACCTTCCAGCCGCTCCACCAGCGCACTGCCGATCACCACCGCATCGGCAAAGCTGGCGATCGCCTTCGCACTCTGCGCATCGCGCACGCCGAAGCCGACCGCCACCGGCGCCTTCGCATGTTCGCGAATATCCGCCACACGGGCCGCGATATCCGCAGTGCTAAGACGCTGTGCGCCGGTAATGCCGGCGAATGACACATAGTACAGGAAGCCCTCGGCCGACTCGCACAACTTCGCCATACGCGCGGGTACGGTGGTGGGCGCGGCCAGCAGGATCTGACGCAGCCCGGCCTCACGCAACGGCGCCAGCACGGCGGACTCCTCCAGCGGACAGTCAACCAGCAGCACGCCGTCCACGCCGGCCTCGACGGCCTCCGCCGCAAAGCGCGCGTAACCGTGGATCTCCACCGGATTCAGGTAGCCCATCAGCACCACCGGCGTGTCCGCATCGCGCTGGCGGAACTCGGCCACCCAGCGCAGCACGTCGTCGAGCCCCACGCCACTGGCGATAGCGCGTTCGCTGGCATGCTGGATCACCGGGCCGTCGGCCATCGGGTCGGAAAACGGCACCCCCAGCTCGATCAGGTCGGCACCGGCATCGACCAGCGCGTGCATCAGCGCCACCGCGTGATCCGGCGCGGGATCGCCCGCGGTGACGAACGGAATCAGGCCGGTACGGCCGGCGGCCTTGAGCTGGGCGAATCGGGCGTCGATGCGGTTCATAGGGCTGGAGTGTTCAATGAGTAGTGGGATGTGAGAGACAGTCGGGCGAACCGGCGTGGCTGCGAAGCATGAAGTCCACCCTCATCTCCCGCGCCATGGCAGTCGCGCCCCGGTCAGAACTGCACGCCCTCGCGCGCGGCGATGGTATGCACGTCCTTGTCGCCACGGCCGGACAGGTTGCAAAGCACGATGCCGTCCGGCGGGTATTCGCGTGCCAGCTTGATCGCCTGCGCCACCGCATGGCTGGACTCCAGCGCGGCGAGAATGCCTTCGGTGCGCGCCAGCAGGTGGAACGCCTCCAGCGCCTCGTCGTCGGTCACGCCCACGTAGTCGGCGCGCCCGGCATCCTTCAGGAAGGCGTGTTCGGGGCCCACGCCCGGATAGTCCAGGCCCGCCGAAACCGAGTGCGTCTCGGTGATCTGGCCGTCGTCGTCGCAAAGCACATAGGTACGGTTGCCGTGCAGCACACCGGGACGCCCCGCCGCCAGCGAGGCGGCGTGATGACCGGTGGCGATGCCCTCGCCCCCCGCCTCGGCGCCGACGATGCGCACGTCGCGGTCGTTGAGAAAGGCGTGGAACAGGCCGATCGCATTGGAGCCGCCGCCCACGCAGGCGGTGAGCACGTCGGGCAGCCGGCCATATTCGGCCAGCATCTGCGCACGCGCCTCGCGACCGACAATCGAGTTGAAGTCGCGCACCATCAGCGGATACGGATGCGGCCCGGCCACCGTACCGATGATGTAGAAGGTATCGGCCACGTTGGTGACCCAGTCGCGCATCGCCTCGTTGAGGGCATCCTTCAAGGTCTTCGAACCCGACGTCACCGGCACTACCTCGGCGCCCAGCAGCTTCATGCGGTAAACGTTGATCCGCTGCCGCTCCATGTCCACGGCGCCCATGTAGACCACGCAGTCCAGGCCCAGCCGCGCCGCCACCGTGGCGCTGGCCACGCCGTGCTGGCCGGCCCCGGTCTCGGCAATGATCCGGGTCTTGCCCATGTGCCGCGCCACCAGCGCCTGGCCCACGGTGTTGTTGATCTTGTGCGCGCCGGTGTGGTTGAGGTCCTCGCGCTTGAGCAGGATGCGCGCACCGCCCACGTGCCTGGTCAGCCGCTCGGCGAAGTAGATCGGACTGGGCCGCCCCACGTAGTGGGTCAGGTCGCGGTCGAGTTCGGCGATGAAGGCCGGATCCTCGCGCAGGCGCAGGTAGGCGTCGGTAAGTTCGGCCAGCGGCGCCATCAGGGTTTCGGCGACATAGCTGCCGCCAAACCGGCCAAAGCGTCCGTGCGTATCGGGCCAGGCGTGGAAATCGTCGATCGTGGTCATGGCCATGCTCGTATCGGAAGGAACGGCGGTGGCGCCCAGGCGCCGGTGCAGGCCAATACCCTAGCGCAGCGGAACGCCGGGAAAAAGCGATAAGATCGCCCTGACCTGTCAGAAAAACTCACAGATAGCATGTCCCGTGAACTGCCGTCGCTGAATGCCCTACGCGCCTTCGAGGCCACCGCCCGCCTGGAAAGCGTGAGCCGCGCCGCCGAGGAACTACACGTGACCCACGGCGCGGTCAGCCGGCAGACCCGTGCGCTGGAGTCCGAACTCGGCGTCACCCTGTTCGCCCGTGAAGGGCGCGGCATCGCACTGACGCCCGCCGGCCGCCAGTTGCGCGACGGCGTCGCCGGCGCATTCGATCTGCTGCGCCAGTCCTGCGAGCGATTGCGTCGCGAGAGCCGGCAGGCACCGCTGGTACTCGGCTGCTCCGGCAGCGTGCTGGCCCGCTGGGTCATTCCGCGACTAGAGCGGATGGGCCGCGAGCTACCCGAGCTGAAACTGCACCTGTCCGCCATCGAGGAACAACCTGCCGACGCCCTGCCCGGCCTGGATGCGGCCCTGCTGCTGGCCGAGGCGCCATGGCCAGCGGCATGGCTGGTCGACGTGCTGGCCCCCGAGCGGATCGGCCCAGTGTTCAGTCCGCGCCATCCCCACCATGCAGCGTTGAGCCAGGCCCATGCCGCTGCGCTGTACCGTGAACCGCTGCTGCACACCCAGTCGCGCCCGCAGGCCTGGCCTGCCTGGGCACGTGCGCAACGTATCGCGCGCGGCAAACTGCGCTACGGACAGTCCTTCGAACACCTCTACTACCTGCTGGAAGCGGCGGTGGCCGGCCTCGGCGTGGCGATCGCGCCGCAGCCGCTGGTCGCCGACGACCTTGCCGCCGGTCGGCTGCTGGCACCATGGGGTTTCCGCGCCACCCAGGCGCACTGGGTGCTGTGCACCCCCAGGTCCGCCCGGGATCCCCGCCTGCAGGCACTGGCCGACTGGCTGCGACGCGAGCTCGCCACGCCCTGAACGCGCCGTTTCGGTGTGGCCTTTGGCCGCCCCTTAGAGATTCTGCCGCGCCCCCTGCTTCAGCTGCTCGACCGTTTCCGGCGTCAGCGGACCCAGCACGCCGCGGCGCTGCTCGGGAATATGCGCGATCGCCTGTTCGTCGCCGAACACGTAATGGTCCAGCAACTGCTTCCAGTTCGCGCGCTCGCCGGGCGGCAATGCACGGAACGCCAGCAGGCAGTGGTACAGGGCCGCGCGCGCATGTCCGGTGGTGAAACCGTCCACCTGGACCGGACTCCACCAGTAGTTCACCAGCGCGTTGAGCCGTTCCAGCGAGTCGACGTTGTGCCACCACAGGGGCGGCATGTAGATCGCATCGCCCGGGTTCAGTTCGGCCACCTGCGCGGTCGCCAGCGCCTGCTTCAGGCGCGGAAAGCGTGGATCGTCGGGATGGTCCAGCCGCGCCATGCTGATGGCCGCGCCGGTGGGGGCGAAATCCAGCGGACCGATGTACAGATTGGGCAACTGGTCCGGCGGAAACAGCGTGAAGCGGCGCGTGCCGCAGACCACGCAGGCGATGTTGTGCTGCGAATCGAAATGGGTCGGCGTGGTCACCCGGTTGCCGATCCACAGCCGTGGCTCGATCGACGGATCGAGCAGCGGCATCGCATGTTCGTCCAGGAACCCGGGAATGCATTCGCGCACCGGTGCGCTCTGGATCACCAGCCCCGGTGCGTTGTCGCGCCTGCTGTAATTGGCCAGGCGCTGCAGGCCAAGCGTCACCGGCACCTTGAAATGGCGATAGCAGAAGCCTTCCATGTCCGGCGTGTAGCCGATGACGCCACCCGCTTCCGGCGAAATCATCAGCGTGCTGACGTCGGCGCCGCTGTCCCACTGCGCCAGCCGCTGGGCGAAGGCGGTGTCCGACTGCTGCGCCAGCTTCACGATCGGCCAGTCGCGAACCAGGCCACGGATCACCAGCGGACGCTCGCGACCGGTCAGGTCGTCGGGTCCGAACGGGCGTCCGGGTTCCGGATGATATTCCTCGATGGCCGCCGGTGCCGGGATCGCGCCGGAATGCTCGCTCATCACTGCTTCTCCATCGAATCCGCGGCGCGTACCGCCGCCATGAAGGCTGCCAGCTTGTCCGGGTCCTTGATCCCCGGGGCGGACTCCACCCCACTGGCGACATCCACGGCCCATGGGTGGGCGACGCGGATCGCCTCGCCCACATTGCCTGCATGCAGGCCGCCGGCGAGAACCAGCGGCTGCGCCAGGTGATCGGGCATCAGCGACCAGTCGAAGGCCTTGCCGCTGCCGCCAGCCTCGCCGAGTCCGTGACCGTCCAGCAACAGGCCCGCGGCACCGGGATGCGCCTGCAACTGCGCCAAAGCCGTCGCGCCCGCCCCCATCGCGATCGCCTTCAGCCATGGGCGATCGAACTGGGCGCACCACTCGTCACGTTCGCCACCATGGAACTGCAGCAGGTCAGGCTGCACGGCCATCGCCACGTCACGCACGAAATCCGCCGCGTCGTCCATGAACAAGGCCACGGTCGACACGAAGGGCGGCATGGCCCGCCGGATTGCCTGCGCCTGCGCGATATCGACGTGGCGCCGGCTACGTGCAGTGAACACCATGCCGATCGCATCGGCGCCAAGCCGCACCGCCAGTTGCGCGTCCTCGACACGGGTCATGCCACAGCACTTGATGCGCGTGCGCGTCACTGGCTCACCTCCACAGGCAGGGCCCAGCGGGCTTCGTAGCGGGGCCCGACGAAGGCCAGCCCGTTCGGCAGCGCGGTGGGACCGGCCGCGTCGCGCTGACGTCCTGCCAGCAGGCTGGCCATCCACTCCACCGGCTGTTCGCCGCGCCCGATCGGCAACAGCGAGCCCACGATATTGCGCACCATGTGGTGCAGAAAGGCATTCGCCTCGATCTCCACCTGCACCATCTCGCCCTCGCGCCGCACGTCCACCGCGAGCACGCAGCGATTGGCGTGTGCCGCCTGGCACGACGCCGCACGAAAGGCGCTGAAATCGTGCTCGCCAAGCAAGGCCTGGGCAGCGGCGTGCATGCGCGCGGCATCCAGCGGCAGGCGTTCCCAGGTCGCGTAGCGCGCCTGCAATGCCGCGCGCACCGGCCGATTGAGGATGGTGTAGCGATAGCGCCGGCTACGCGCCGAGAAGCGCGCATGGAAATCGTCCGGCACCGGCTTTGCCCACAGTACCGCCACGCCAGGCGGAAGGTTGGAACAGGCACCCAGCACCCAGCCACGCAACTCGCGCTGAGCCGTGGTATCGAAATGCACCACCTGGCAGATGCCATGCACACCGGCATCGGTACGGCCAGCGCAGACCACGTCGACCGGATGCGCCGCCACCCGTGACAGCGCACGCTCAAGCGCTCCCTGCACAGTGGCGCCGTGGGTCAGCCGCTGCCAGCCCAGGAAATCGGTGCCGTCGTATTCGATGCCGAGCGCGATACGCATGAAAGTACCGTGGATGCGAGGACGCACAGCGTAGCAGGGCCGAAACGACATCGGGCCGGCAAGCCGGCCCGATGTCCCTAATCACGTTGACGCAGGAGCTCAGGCAAGCTTGTCGAGCAGGCCCTTGGCCACTTCCCGCTGCATCTGGCTGCCTTCCTGCATGACCTCGTCGAGCATCGCACGCGCGCCTTCGGGGTCGCCCATGTCGAGGTAGGCGCGCGCCAGATCCAGCTTGGTGTCGACCGGGTCCTCGCTCAGTTCGCCGAAATCGCCCAGATCGTCATCTGCACCGGCGCCGGCCGCATGGGCCGCGTGGGTGTCGTGTGCTTCGACCGGGTTCGCTTCGGCCGGCTCGTCGAAATGCCAGCCGGATGCTTCCGGAGCTTCTTCGGCATGCGCCGGTTCGCCACTCGCAGCGGCAGACGCCTCTGCAGCACCCTTCTCCGGCGCATGCGGGGTCAGGTTGAAGTCGAAATGATATTCGCTGACCTTCTGGCGCAGCGGCGGCGGGGTGGCCCCGGTGGCGGCAGCCTCCACTGGCGCTTCGCCATAGTGATTCAGGCCGAAGTCGTCCAGCGCCTCGTTCGACGGTTCGTCGTCGGCAGGCGGCACGACCTCTTCCTCGTAGTGACCGGTCTCGTAGTGACCGGTGCCCGCCTGAGCATGCGCGAACAACGGGTGCTCCGGGGTCAGGTCTTCGCCCATGTGCACCACATCCTGCCACTCGTCCTGCTGCGGGCCGCTGATATGGGCATGCATGGCTTCGGCGGCCGCCTCGAAATGCTCGACGTCGCGGCGGCTGTAGTACAGGCTGACCAGCTCCAGATGCAGGCCGATGTCATCCGGGTGCTCGGCAAGCTGATCGAGCAGTTCGTCCTGGTCCGGATCGCTGCCGCCGGTCGCGTCGGACGATGCGGGGTTATCGCCAAAGCGGTCCGCCAACGAAGGCGCGATCTTGGTGGAAGCGGGGCTACCGCCCTTGCCCGCACGCTTGCGGGAAACAAGCAGCAGCAACAGGCCCAGCACCAGCACGCCGGCACCGGCGATCCGCGTCCAGGTCTGCATGTACCAGGGCTGCTCGGGAGCCGGCGCAGGATGATGCGGATGCATCACCGGTTTGCTCACCATGGGCTTCTTGGCAACCGGCTTGGCCACCGGAGCCGTGGCTGCCGGCTTCGCCACACTGGTTGCCGTGGCCGGAGCGGAAACCGTCTTGGCCCCGGCGAGGGCAGTGGAAGATGCCGGCGTCGGCGTCGTGGTCGACGCAGGCGCGCTCGTCGGGGCCGCCGGTGCGGTGACCACGGTGTTGGCGACCGCCGCAGGGGCGGTCTTTGCCTTGACCGGCGTCGTCGCCACCGGCTTGGCAGCCGGCAGCCCGGCAGCCTTGCGGGCCGCGACAAGCTTGGCCTGGAGATCGGCGATCTCGCTGTCCTTCAACGACAGCAGGCGCTTGTTCTTGCTGTTGATGTCCTGCAGCGCCTTCAGCCGCGAGCTGAGATCCGCACTCTGCTGCTGCAGGCTGGTCAGCGACTCCTGGCTGCGCTGCAGCTGACGGCGCAGGCTGGCCGTGGATTCATGTCCGGCATGACCGGAACCAACGCCCTTGCCGGCCGGAACCAGGGCCAGCCGGTCGCCCGAGGACGTCGTGCTGGTCGGCGAAACGGTGGCGTTCGTGCGCGTTGCCGCCGCGGCAATGGTGGTGGGCTTGCCGGCGTGCCAGTCGCTGTTCTGCTGACGGACCGCGGCGGCGGCCTCGGCGACCTTCACCGCCAGAGCCTGCTCGCGTGAGGGCACGCGCAGGATCGCACCGGTCTTCAGCGCGTTGATGTTGTCCTGATAGAAGGCATCCGGATTGGCCTGCTTGAGCGCCAGCATCATCTGGTTGATATCGACGCCGCTGAGCGCCACCTTCCGGGCCACCGCGGTAAGCGTCTGCCCGGACTTCACCGGACCATACTGCCCTGGTGCCGCCGCAGCCGGATGCGCTGCCGGCGCGGGCCGGGCAGCAACGGGGGCTGCCGCATGATGCGGATGCGTCGCGCGCGGTTTCGCTGCTGCCGGCGCCGCCGACATCTGCTCGCCCGGCGGGTCGAGCAGCACGGGATATTCGTGCACGCTGGTGCCGGCCGCGCTGGTGACTTCGATCAGCAGGTCGATGTACGGGTTGTTCACCGGCACGCTGCTGGTGACCAGGATGACCTTGTGGCCGTGATCGCTCGTCACCGAGAACTGCAACGGCATGCTCGGCTTGCCGTCGGTGATGCCGGCGCGCGCGAAGGCGCCGTTCGACGCAAGCCGTGCGCTCAGGTTCTGCAACTCCGCCGGACTGGCGGGAATCACCGGGATTTCGACCCGCAACGGCTGCCCCAGTGCCGACTTGATCTGAATCTGGCCCAGATTGAGTGCCATGGCCTGACTGCTGCCCAGCGCAAGCGCTATAAGCATCGACAGCTTCAACGAACGGTTCATCGCCTGCTCCCCCGAACTACCCAGTTACCGCTATTGATTCGCCGCCGCAAAATGACGGCAACATGACTAAATGACGCGTCACTTTAGTTAGATAGGCGCCAATCAACAATAGCCAGCTCGGCGAAATGGGCAATGGATCGCGTGTATGCGACCACACTCAATCCCCGTCACGGGGTGCTTTTTGCCCGGCCTTCAGTGCCCGCAGCTGCCGTTCGAGTTCGGCTATGGCGTTGTCTTTCTGCTGCAGCTTGAGTGAGGCTTCGCGGCTGATCGATTCCTGCCTGGCCACGCCTTTCTGCAGGTCCGCCACGTGGGCACGACTGTGTGCAAGCTGCTGGCTGACCCGGACCACGGCCACGTCCTGTCCCGCACGGCCCACCGTTGTCTGCTCAGTGCCATGTACCCACATGGGCAACGAGAACAGGCTCAGGGTCAGCAGGCGGGACAGGTTTCGCATCAGAGGTAATTCTCGATCAGTAGCTCGGCGATCTGCACGGCATTCAATGCTGCGCCCTTGCGGATATTGTCGGAGACCACCCACAGGTCCAGCCCACGCTCGTGGGAAATGTCCTCTCGGATGCGGCCGACATACACCGGATCCTTGCCGGCTACGTCACCCACCGGGGTAGGATAGCCGCCAGCCTTGCGCTCATCCTGAACCACCAGCCCCTCGGCCTGTTCCAGCAGCGCGCGCGCCTGATCGGCAGTGATCTTCTCGCGGGTTTCGATATGCACCGCTTCCGAGTGCCCGTAGAACACCGGCACCCGCACCGCGGTGGGATTCACCGCGATCGAGTCATCCTCCAGGATCTTGCGCGTCTCCCACACCATCTTCATTTCTTCCTTGGTATAGCCGTTGGCCTGGAAGTCGTCGATGTGCGGGATCACGTTGAAGGCGATCTGCTTGGGGAACTTGCTGCTTTCCACGTCCTGGAAGTTGAGCAGCGCGGCGGTCTGCCTGCCCAGTTCCTCCATACCCGAACGGCCGGCACCGGAGACCGACTGGTAGGTCGCCACATTGATCCGCTCGATACCGACCGCGCGATGGATCGGCGCCAGCGCCACCAGCATGCCCATGGTCGAGCAATTCGGGTTGGCGATGATGCCGCGCGTGGTGTATTGCGCGATGGCGTGCGGGTTCACCTCGCTCACCACCAGCGGAATGTCGTCCTGGTAGCGGAACTCGGACGTATTGTCGATCACCACCGCGCCCGCGGCTGCGGCACGCGGCGCATGCGCCTTGCTGACCGAACCACCGGCCGAGAAGAAGGCGATATCCACCCCCTCGAAGTCGTAATCGGCCAGGTTGCGCACGACCACCTGTTTGCCCGCGAACTCCACGGTACCGCCGGCGGAGCGTTCGCTGGCCAGCGGCACCAGCTCACTGACGGGAAAATCGCGCTCGGCGAGAATGGCGAGCAGGGTCTCGCCCACAGCACCAGTGGCGCCGGCCATCGCAACCTTGTAACTGCTCTTCTTGCTCATCAGGTGACTTCTTGGTGGGTTTGGGAAGGTACGCCGGCCCGTGCCAGCGCGTCGGGATTCAACAGGTTGGGCGGCCGCCCGGCATCGGGACCGTGGCCGAACAAGGCGAGCACATTGTCCACCGCCAGCGCGGTCATCGCACGGCGGGTGCCGGTGGTGGCGCTGGCGATATGCGGGCTCAACATCACATTTTCGAGCGCCAGCAGGTCCGGATGCACGCGCGGCTCGCCCTCGAACACATCCAGCGCCGCTGCCGCCAGCCGCCCCTCACGCAGCGCAGCGGCCAACGCGACGTCATCGACAATGCCGCCACGCGCCACGTTCACCAGCACCGCCTCCGGCTTCATCCGCGCCAGCTCGGCGGCGCCGACGGCATGTCGGGTCTGCGGCGTCAGCGGCAACACCAGCACCAGGAAGTCGGCGCTGGCCAGCAGATGGTCCTTGTCCACGTAGCTGGCTCCGCATTCGCGCTCGGTGGCTTCCGGCAGGCGCGAACGGTTGTGGTACAGCACCGGCATGCCGAAGCCCACCGCACGCCGCGCAATAGCCTGACCAATGCGCCCCATGCCGAGAATGCCCAGGTTGCGACCGCGCAGGTCGGCACCCAGCCACCCGATGAATTCCGTGGACAGCCATTGCCCGGCGCGCAGCCAGCGCTCGGCCGCGCCGACCCGACGTGCCGCGCCAAGCATCAGTGCCCAGGCGTAGTCGGCCACGCTCTCGTTGAGCACATCAGCGGTGTTGGACGCGGCGATACCCGCCGCAGTCAGTGCGGGCAGATCGAGGTTGTCGAAGCCGACGCCCAGGTTGGCGACCATGCGCAAGCGCCCGGCGCCGGCCACTTCGGCCGCACCGATGCGCTCCTTCAGGCCTACGATGGCGGCATCGCAATCAGCCAGCCTGGCGGCCAGCTCGGCCGGTGTGAATACCTGCTCCACCGGTTCGGCCGAAACCCGGAAGTACGGCTCGAGCCGGGCGATCACGTCCGGAAAGGTCGGCCGCGAGACCCATACGTGCGGTTTGTTGCCAGTCATGCGCTTGCTCCGCCGGCACCGCCCGCAGGGCGACGCCGGATCGATCAGGGGATGCGGGGGGAAACCTCGCCCACGTCACCACACTGCGCACGATGGCGCAATGCATGGTCCATCAGCACCAATGCCATCATCGCCTCGGCGATGGGCGTGGCACGAATGCCGACACAGGGGTCGTGGCGCCCCTTGGTCACCACCTCCACCGGTTCGCCGGACAGGTTCACGCTTTGACCGGGAATCAGGATGCTGGATGTGGGCTTCAGTGCGATCGAGGCAAGCACGGCCTGCCCGGTACTGATGCCACCAAGAATGCCACCCGCGTGATTGGACGTAAAGCCGTCCATATGCATTTCATCCCTATGCACGCTTCCACATTGCGAAACCGCGGCAAAGCCGTCGCCGATCTCGACCCCCTTCACGGCGTTGATCGACATCAGCGCCGCCGCCAGATCGCCGTCCAGCTTGCCGTAGATCGGCTCGCCCCAGCCCGGCGGCACGCCTTCGGCCAGCACATTGACACGCGCCCCCACCGAGTCGCCGGATTTGCGCAGGGCGTCCATGTATTTCTCCAGCTCCGGCACCTGCCCGCCACAGGGCCAGAAGAACGGATTCTGTTCGACCTGCTCCAGATCGAACCCGGCCGGCTGGATCTCGCCAAGTTGCGCCAGGTAGCCGCGCACGCGTATGCCATGGTGTTCGGCCAGCCACTTCTTGGCGACTACCGCGGCAGCCACGCGCATGGTGGTCTCGCGCGCCGACGAACGCCCACCGCCTCGCGGATCGCGGATACCGTACTTCTGCCAGTAGGTGTAGTCGGCATGCCCCGGACGGAATGTCTGTGCAATGTCACCGTAGTCCTTGCTGCGCTGGTCGGTGTTGCGGACCAGCAGCGCGATCGGCGTACCGGTGGTGCGCCCTTCGTAGACACCCGACAGGATCTCCACCTCGTCGGCCTCGCGCCGCTGCGAGGTGTGCCGGCTTTTGCCGGTGGCACGCCGGTCGAGATCATGGCGGAACTCCGCCGGATCGAGCGCCAGGCCCGGTGGACAGCCGTCGATCACGCAGCCGATGGCCGGCCCGTGACTTTCGCCGAAGGTGGTGACGGTGAAGAGCTTGCCGAAAGAATTGCTGGACACGAAGCTTTGGACGTCTAAAGGGAACCCCCCACAGCTTAACCGTGTTCAGCCGCTTGTGCTCGCACCGGCGGACATAAGGACATGCCTGCCCCAGCCCTTTCACCCGCACACCGCACCTGCAGGCGCCGCACCCAAAACCGGAACCATCCTATCCAAAAGGCGGCCTGCTCCGACAGACCACCACGCCAGCCCGCGCTAGGGTCCGACTTACTGGCGACGAATCCGGCAACGACATCGTTGCGGGGAGCCTGGAGCCCCATCTTTCAGACCAAGGAGGCACGCATGAGCCATCGGAAGGTCACGCTGGCAGGCGTGTTGTTGATCATCACCGTGGCGGGCGGCCTGTATCTCGCCGGCTGGCTGACGCACATCCTGTTGCGGGTTTCGGCCCCACTGGCCTGGAATACCTGGTGGCAATATCTCCGTGCCAGCGATCTGCCGCAGCTCGCCCCCTATGCCCGTCGCATCCGGGTCGCCGGCAGCCTGGGCCTGGGCATCCCGTTGCTGGTCTGGCTGGGGTTGCTGATCCCGCTGTTCCGGTCAAGGCAACCGTCGCTGCATGGCGACGCCGGTTTCGCCCGGCTGTCCGATCTGAAGAAGGCCGGTCTGCTCAGGCAGACCCCGCAAGGCATCGTCATTGGCAAGTACAGGGGCCGCTACCTGTGGCTGAACGGCTCGCTGCATCTGATCGTGATCAGCCCGACCCGCAGCGGCAAGACCACCAGCATCGCCATCCCCATCCTGCTGTCGTACACGCAGTCGGTCGTGGTACTGGACCTCAAGGGCGAACTGCGCAAGCTCACCAGCGGGTGGCGGCAATCGCAGGGCCAGTCCATCGTGGTCTGGGCCCCCTACAGCGAACCCGGCACTACCCACCGCTTCAACCCCTTCACCCTGCTTGCCGGCCACGATCCTGCCCGGCGCATCGGCGAAATACAGACCATCGCCGCCATCCTTTACCCGGACGAGGCCGACAAGGACCCGTTCTGGCGCACCCAGGCGCGGGCCGCCTTCACCGCCTTCGCGTCCTTCATGTTCGAGGCCTGGGACCAGTCCTGGCGCATGGGTCTTCCGTCCGATCCCAACACCGTTCCGGACTACCCGAGTTTCGAGCGCATCTTGCGCATCTCTGCCGGCGCTCCGGAACAGGACACGGCAGACATGCTCGGCTCCATCCTTGGCGACACCTCGCAGTACGGCTATCTGAGCCCGCAAACCCGCACCCTGTTCTCCAACCTGGCCGGCCTGGCCGAACAGACCTTCTCGTCGGTCATTGCCAGCATGCAGGCACCACTGCAGCAGTTTCTGAATCCGATCCTCGCCGCAGCCACCAATGCCACCGACTTCGACATCCTGGCGATCCGCAAGCGACCTACCACGCTGTACATCGACATTCCCACCAACAAGCTCGACGAAAGCAGCAAGCTGCTCAACATCTTTTTCAGCAGCGTGATCGGCAACAACCTGGACAAGCCACTAGGCGACGAACCGGACCTCAAGTACCAGATGCTGATGCTCATGGACGAGTTCACCGCCATGGGTCGGCTGGAAGTGTGGGCCAAGCGCATTTCCATCTCGGCCAGCTACGGCGTCAGGGACTGCTGCATCATCCAGAGCCAGGCGCAGCTGCGTGGCACCTACGGCGAACACGACGCACAGAACTTCATCACCAATCACGCCGCACAAGTCGCCTTCGCTCCCCGCGAACAGAGCGACGCCAATGCCTACAGCGAAATGCTGGGCTACCGCACCTTGCGCAGGAAGCAGCGGAGCCGCAGCCATGGCGGCGGCTCGCATCAGACATCGACCAGCTACAGCGAAGAACGCCGTGCACTGCTGCTGCCGCAGGAGATCAAGGAACTGCCCGGCGACGAGGAACTGATCTTCGTCGAAGGCTGCAAGCCCATACGCGCAAGGAAAAACTGGTTCTTCAAGGACAAACTGTTCAAGCAGCGGTCCGCGCTGCCTCCCGTAACGCCCAGGCCACAAGTCCACCCGCCGAGGAAAAATGACTTGGCAGACCAGGCCAATGAAGCGGAGGCGATAAAGGCCTTGAATGAACGGATCGAACGCTGGCTGCAATGAAGCTCGGCCAGATAACGAGACACCTGCAATTTGTCTCGCAGCCACCTGACACCCATGCCGGCAAAACGACCATGCGCACGCTCACTTGCAGGACAGGGTGGGGAGGAACCATCTCATTAATTCAGCACGCTCTCACCTGAAGGCTGCGCTCAACGACGACCTTGCCACTCGTCGGCAAGCATCGCGTAGACCGCATCGTCGGCCCAGCCGTCGCCATCGCGCCAGCTTTCGCGGAAATGAGCTTCCTTACGCATGCCCAGATGCTCCAGCAGCCTTATGCACGACTGGTTGCGCGGATCGACCGAAGCGACGACCCGGTGCCTGCGCAACTCGTCGAATACCAGCGAAAGCGCCGCACGCAGTGCTTCGGCAGCCAGCCCACGCCCCTGGTATGCAGGCGCCACGGTGATGCCCAGTTCGACAGTGGCATCGTCGACAAAATGCAGCCCGAGATCACCGACCAGCGTCCCTTCCGGCAACCGCAGTGCGAACTGGAACCAGCTTTCCGGGGTATCGAATACCACCGACTGCTGGCGCCCGATGAAACCCTGTGCCTCGTCGACGGAGGCAGGCCGCCAACCCTGATAGCGACTTACCTCGGGATCGGCACGATAGGCGAACAGCGCTGACGCGTCCTGCAGGCGCAGGGCATCCAGACGCAGGCGAGTGGTGGTCAGTTCCATCCGCTCAGCGGCGGGCCATCGCCGCGGCATGGATCGCGTCGCGATGCTCCAGCAGGTCGCGGCGCTCCAGCGCGAACACGCCCATCGGTCCAACCTTGAATTCGATCCACACGAAGGGCACCTCGGGCAGCAGCGCATTGAGCGCCCGCTCGCTCTCGCCCACCTCGACGATCAGCAGGCCTTCGTCGGAAAGCAGGTCGGCCGCCTCGTCGAGAATGCGCAGGCAGATATCCAGCCCGTCCTCACCCGATGTGAGACCCAGCTTGGGCTCGTGGGCGTATTCGCCGGGCAGTGCCGCGTATTCGTCCTCGGTGACATAGGGCGGGTTGGAGACGATCAGATCATACCCGCGCCCGCGCACGCCTTCGAACAGGTCCGACTTCACCGCCTCAACACGATCGTCGACATGCTGGAAGGCGATGTTCTCGCGCGCCAGCGACAGCGCTTCGTCACTGATGTCGACGATGTCCACCCGCCAGTCCGGGTTGTATTCGGCCATCGCGATGCCGATGCAGCCCGAGCCGGTGCACAGGTCGAGCGCGCGTTCGACATGACGACCATCCAGCCAGGGTGCGAAGCCCGACTCGATCAGTTCGGCGATCGGCGAACGCGGCACCAGCGCACGGCGGTCGCTCTTGAACTTCAGCCCTGCGAACCAGGTTTCGCCAACCAGGTACGCCACCGGTAGACGCTCGTTGACGCGACGCTCGATCAGGCCGAGCACGCGCTCCCGCTCATCGGCAGTCAGGCGACCGGCGCCGTAAGCGGGCGGAATGTCCGGCGGCAGGTGCAGGCTGGCCAGCACCAGGTGGGTGGCCTCGTCGATCGGGTTGTCGTGGCTGTGGCCGAAGGTCAGGCCGGCCGCCGAGAAGCGGCTGGCACCGTAGCGGATGAAGTCGATGATGGTGGCGAGTTCGGCGGTCACGGCGGCACCCGAGGCGGAAAGGCCGGCAAGTATAGCTGGCGCCCATATCCAGGGCCCGTGACCGGGCTGCCGGGCAACGGTGCGGGATGTCCGGCAGAGCCTGCTCCGCTCACTTCACGCTGCTATTTACTGGCCTCCCGCTCGTATACTGGGCGGATGACTTTCAAGCTATTCCTGCAGTACGCCCTGCCCCATCGCTTCCTGTCGCGCCTGGTCTACTGGGGCACGCGCTGGACACTTGCGCCATGGAAGAACTGGTTGATCGGCACCGTCGTGCGCAACTACCAGGTGGACATGGCCGAGGCCGCACAACCGGACCCGCGCGCCTATCCGCACTTCAATGCCTTCTTCACCCGCACGCTGAAGCCCGGCGCGCGACAGGCGGACAGCAGCCCGTCGGCCCTGCTCTCGCCCGCCGACGGACGCATCAGCCAGGCCGGCCCGATCGTGGACGGGCGTATCTTCCAGGCCAAGGGGCAGGACTACACCGCCGCCGAACTGCTGGGGGGCGATGCGGCGGCGGCCGCGCCTTACCGCAATGGCCGGTTCGTTACGGTCTACCTGTCCCCGCGCGACTACCACCGCGTGCACATGCCGCTGCAGGGCACCCTGAGGGAAACCGTGCACGTGCCGGGGCGCATCTTCAGCGTGGCCCCTTTCGCCGTCGAGGCGATCCCGCGCCTGTTCGCGCGCAATGAGCGACTGGTCTGCCACTTCGACGGCGAACATGGGCCATTCGTGGTGGTCATGGTGGGCGCGATACTGGTGTCGTCGGTGGCCACCGTCTGGGACGGGCTGGTGATTCCGCCATATGCACCGTCGATCCGGCGCAAGTCCTTCGAAGGCCAGCACATCACGCTGGAACGCTTTGCCGAGATGGCCCGCTTCAACATGGGCTCTACCGTGATCATGCTGCTTCCCGAAGGCATGGCCGAGCTCGATGCCCTGCAGCCGCAACAGCCGGTGCGGGTGGGTCAGCGGCTGGGCCAGCTGCACCAGACCACAGCGCCCACCGGATAATGTGACGCAATCCGTCATTTTGTGACGCTCAGGGCGTAAAACCCGCTAAGAGCTCGCTATGCTGACCCCGCGCCGCTCCAGCCAGGCCGAGGGACACATGCACATCTTCACCCAGCTCATCGCCATGAACCGCGCCCGCCAGCTGCAGCGACAGCTGCATGGCATCGAGCGGCAGATCCGCGCCCTGCCCGCGCGCAGCCGCATCAGGCTCAGCATGCTGACCCTGCGCGAGATCGGCCATGCGTCACAGTGCGATTTTCCTCATCTGTATGCCACCCCGCCCGAACAGCGCTACACCCCCTGGGGTCAGGGCACCGCGATCGGCTTCGCCCGTGCGCAATCGGACAACAGCGAGGTTGCCCTGCGCGGTATCGCACTATGGCTGGCCGTCGCCTATCACGAAAGCAAGAATGCGCAGTACGCCTGCCTGCAGGCGCCGCATCGGCAAGTGCTGCGCGTACTGCGCGAGCTGAAGGAACAGCGCGGCGATGCCCGCGAAGTCGCCGCGCAGTGGATGAATTCCAGCGCGGCCGCCTGACCGCACAAGCCCCCTTCATGTCTGCGCCACGGAACCGGCGGCGCAGACATTACCGTTCGCACTTCCCGGCCGCTACGGCTATGCGCCGTCCAGCTAGCGGCGGCAGGCCGGCAGCCTGATCACCTGCCCGACCCGGATCTGGAAGTGATGGATCCGGTTCATCCGCTCGATCTCGCGGAGGTTCGTGCAGCCGTGACGGTGCGCAATGCTGCTGATGGTGTCACCCGGCCGTACCCGGTAATGCGTTGCCCGCGACATCCGCGGCGGATCGTGCCGCACCGGCACCACCGGCACCACCGCGTTGTGCAGGTCGCTCGCCAGGATCGGCCACGGACCCACCACACAGCGCACCGCATACGGCTTCTCCAGCAACCTGGGCACCTGCAGCACCGTGCCGGCAGCCAGTTCCTGCTGCGGATCCAGGCGCGGGTTGAGGTTACGCAGGGTACGGAACCAGCCGTCCTGCATGCCACCGGCCTCGCCCAGGCAGACCGTCAACTCCGACAGTGAAGCCGGTCGCTTCAGCGTGATCGTACCCGGCACCCCATCGACCCTGGGGAAACGCAGGTTGTAGCTGTCCGGATGCAGAAACAGCCACGCCGCCGCCAGCACCGACGGCACGTAGTCGCGGGTTTCCTGCGAAAGCTGGTCGTAGATGCGCGGATTGTAGAAGCTGATCGAGGTATCGCTGCCGACCAGCCGGCGCATGCGTCCCTCGCCGCCGTTGTAGGCACCCAGTGTCAGCTCCAGATTGTCGTTGAACGCCTTCAGCTGTTCGTTGATATAGGCCGCATTGGCGCGGGCGGCATCGGTGGGGTCGAAGCGGGTATCGAAGCCATTGACCGTGCCAAGTCCGAAGCGCAGGCCCGTCGCGTACATGAACTGCAGCGGCCCGGCTGCACCCGACCGCGAGACCGCATTCACCTTGCCGCCGGACTCCTTGGCCATGATGCCGAACAGCAACGCCTCCGGCAGGTCGGCCTTCTTGTACTGCGGCCACATCTCGTGACGCAGGTACTGGTAATTGACGTAAGCGTCCATCAGGTTCGGGCGCCACTGCGTCAGCCACATTTCCAGTGCAGCCTTCACCGGGCCGTTCATCGCGATCAGCTCGGAAAGCTTCTGTCCGTGCAGCAGGGTCACGCTGCGCCGCGCCTGCGGCAGGCTGGCCGCACCGTTCAGGCCGGCGACCTGACCGCTGGGCGACTCGCTGTCCTGCTCGTCGGGCAGCTCATCGCCGATGAAGCTGCCGTCCTTCAGGCGCAGCAGATGGTCGAACACCGAGAAGAAACGCTGCGGATCGCACCCCGGCGTATTACCGCATTGCGCCGCGGCATCGCGCAGTTGGTCGAGCGCCGTCGTGAGGGTCTTTTCCGAAGCCGCAGTGTCGTCGGCACGCGCCTGCTGCAAGGCCGTCTCGTAACCCTGACTGGCCTGGTCGAGCTGGCTGTAGAGCCCCTTCACGGTCGGTGGTGTCGGCGTCGGCTTGGTGACCTGGCTGGCACATGCCCCCAGAAGTACAAACGCAGCGGCTAACGGGGCAAGGCGCAGGGAACGGAACGACACAGAACGCGACATGGCAACTTTAGGAAAAATCAAACTCCCACCATAGCGGCCCTGACAATCGGACTCAATGTGCAGTGCCGTGAAGAACCGCGCGCGGCCTGCCGCGGTCGCCCGGTGAAACGGCTTGGCTACAATCGGGGCAGGACCAACGGAAGGAACGACATGACCAGCATCCTCATCGGCCGCAACGACCGCACCAGCGTCAGCCTGGATCCCCATTACGGCAACCGCCACGGCATGATCGCCGGCGCCACCGGCACCGGGAAGTCGGTTTCGCTGATGGTGCTGGCCGAGGGTTTTTCGAAGCTCGGCGTGCCCTGTTTCCTGGCCGATGTGAAAGGTGATCTGGCCGGCCTGGCGATGCCCGCGGGCACGCCGGGCGACAAGCTCAAGGCACGCCTGGACAAGCTCAAGCTCACCGACTGGACGCCACAGGCGAACCCGGTGGTGTTCTGGGACCTGTACGGCAAGCTCGGCCACCCGGTGCGCGCCACGGTCAGCGAAATGGGCCCCACCCTGCTCGGCCGCGTGCTCGACCTCAACGACACCCAGCAGGGCGTGCTGGAGATCGTATTCAAGGTGGCCGACGACAACGGCTGGCTGCTGCTTGACCTGGACGACCTGCGTGCGCTGCTCGGCTTCGCGGTCGACAACAGCAAGGACATCTCCGCCCATTACGGCCTGATCAGCAAGCAGAGCCTCGCCGCCGTGCAACGCGCCCTGCTGCAGCTGGAACAGGACGGCGCCACGCAGTTCTTCGGCGAGCCGGCACTGAAGCTGACCGACCTGATGCGCCAGGACATGACCGGCCGGGGCATCGTCAACGTGCTGGCCGCCGACCAGCTGATCCTCAAGCCTCGCCTGTACGCCACGTTCTTGCTGTGGCTGCTGTCCGAACTGTTCGAGCAGTTGCCGGAAGTGGGCGACCTGGACCAGCCCAAGCTGGTGTTCTTCTTCGACGAGGCACACCTGCTGTTCAACGACTGCCCGCCCGCGCTGCAGCAACGGGTGGAACAGGTGGTGCGGCTGATCCGCTCCAAGGGCGTGGGCGTGTACTTCTGTTCGCAGAATCCCGACGACGTGCCAGGCGAGATCCTCGGCCAGATGGGCAATCGCATCCAGCATGCACTGCGCGCCTTCACGCCGCGCGACCAGAAGGCGGTGAAGGCCGCCGCCGAGACCTTCGTGCCGAATCCCGCACTCGACGTCACCGCGACCATCGGCAAGCTCGCCGTGGGCGAGGCACTGGCCTCCACCCTGGGCCAGGGCGGCGTACCCACGCCGGTCGAGGACGTGCTGGTGACCACTCCCGGCTGCCGCATCGGTGCCATCAGCGCCGACGAACGCGCCACCATTCGCAGCCGCTCGCCGGTCGGCGCCAAGTACGACACCGCGGTGAACCGCGAATCGGCCGCCGAGATGCTGACCAAGCGGGCCGAGGAAAAAGCCGCCGACGCGAACGCCGTCGCCACCAGCGCGCCGGCTAGCGGCACAACTGGCGATGCCGGCTCCGCCTGGGGCGGCGCCGTGCATGACGCGCTGTTCGGCACGAAGCGCCGCCAGGGCATGATCGAGACCATGGGCAAACAGATGGTGCGCACCATGGGCAGCCAGATCGGCCGCCAGATCCTGCGCGGCGTGCTGGGCGGCATCTTCGGCGGCCGTCGCTGAGCGCACCGGCCAGCCACTCCATCGACACATCCACAGCCATCACCGACGAACACCGCATGAGCCGCTGGCGCCCACCGTCCCCCTCATCCACCGCAATCATCACCCGCGAAGGCTTCGAAAAGCTCAAGGCCGAACTCGACCACCTTTGGCACACACTGCGTCCCGACGTGGTCAAGGCGCTGGCGGCGGCCGCCGCCGAAGGTGACCGCTCCGAGAACGCCGAATACACCTACCGCAAGAAGCAGCTCGGCGAGATCGACCGGCGGGTGCGTTACCTCAGCAAGCGCATTCCCGTGCTGAAGGTGGCCGACGGTATGCCGGCCCAGCGCGAGACCGTGTTCTTCGGCGCCAGCATCGAACTGGAGAACGTCGACAACGGCGACAGCCACCGCTACCGCATCGTCGGCCCGGACGAGACCGACGCCCGGCGCGGCTGGATCAGCGTCGACTCGCCGCTGGCCCGCGCCGCGCTGAAGAAGCGCATCGACGACGAATTCGAGGCCGAACTGCCTGGCGGGCGCGTGCGTTTCGTCATCGTCGAGGTGCACTACGAGGGGTAAATGCGGCCTGCCGTCCATGCGCCGTGTGCGCAGCAGGTCAGCCCCACGCCTCAAAAAGCCACAGTCTCGGCGACGGGTTTTGTCAGGCCGGGTGTCTCAGCCGCTCTCACCGACCGGATGGCCCCATGTCCATGGCGACGGATAGGTACGCCCCTTGCGCAGCGGCTGGTAGCAGGGCGCGGCGCGATGGAATGCTTCGTCGTCGTTGCCCGCATGCCAGCCTGGAATGCCCGACAACGGCAAGGGGCGCAGCTCCTGCGGATCGCACAGCAGACGGCCATCGCCGATCGCTTCGGCGCAGGCAAGGCCGGAGTCGTCGGATACCGATTGCACGAGCGCCTTGCCCACCAGCAGCTGTCCTGGCGTCAACGCGTGTTCCAGCAGTGCGTGGCCGACTACCGCGACTTGTATGGAGCCATCCAGCCAGGCTTCGCGGCATCGCCAGAATAGGCCGTACCAATCGTGCGCATCCCAGAGCGTCAGCAGGTCCGGATCGCGCACCGTCACGATCACGCCGGCCTCGTCGAAATGGGTCAGCGCACATTGCGCCCGTGAACGCCGCTTCGTCCCCATGCTGGCGATCTCGACGACCTGCCGTGCATTCAGCGCGCGCTTGACCTCGGGGTGACGCAGCCAGATCAACGCATTGAACAGGTCATGCCAGTTGCGCTCGCGCGTGGCGATCAGGCCACGCTCCGCGATGCGCTGTTCGTAATGCAGCCCATCGGCCAGCAGCTCGCGCGTCTGCGCAGCGAAACGCGTGGTCGCGCCAGCCGGCAGCCGCGCGTTGAGCTCGTCGATGGATGGCCAGTCCGCGCCATGCAACAGGTCCGCATACGCGTTCCACGCCCGCAGCGGCTGCCGCACAAATACGCGCCGGTCCACCGCCTCACGCGCGGGCGCCTCATAGCGCATGGTCTTACACGATGGTCAACGTAGGCTGCGCCAGGCGCGCATGCAGGTCGTGGTCGCCCGCGCCCTCGATCAGCACATCGACGAACTGGCCCGGCTTCAGCGCCTGACCGTCGGCGATCAGCACGGTGCCGTCGATCTCCGGCGCGTCCGCGGCCGAACGTGCCACGGCACCATCGACACCGGCCTCGTCCACCAGCACGCGCATCGTGCGACCGATCTTGTGCTGCAATTTCGCGGCGGAGATTTCCGCCTGCACCGCCATGAACTGCTCCAGGCGGTCTTCCTTGAGCTCCTCGGACACGGCGCCGGGCAGTTCGTTGGCCCTGGCACCCTCCACCGGCGAGTAGGTGAAGGCGCCAACGCGGTCCAGCTCGGCCTCGCGCAGGAAGTCCAGCAGCTCCTCGAACTCGGCATCCGTCTCGCCAGGGAACCCGACGATGAAGGTGCTGCGGATGGTGAGATCCGGCACCTGCCTGCGCCAGTTCTGGATACGCTCCAGCGTCTTGTCGATGTTGCCCGGGCGCTTCATCAGTTTCAGGATGCGCGGACTGGCGTGCTGGAACGGAATGTCGAGGTACGGCAGGATCTTGCCGTCGGCCATCAGCGGCATCACCTCGTCCACGTGCGGATACGGGTAGACGTAGTGCAGCCTGGTCCATACGCCCAGCTCGGCCAGGCCTTCGCACAGACCGGTCATGCGGGTCTGCCACTGGCGGTCCCGCCACGGGCGCTCGGCGTACTTCAGGTCCACGCCATAGGCACTGGTGTCCTGCGAGATCACCAGCAGTTCCTTGACGCCACCCTTGACCAGCTTTTCGGCCTCGAGCAGCACCTCGTCGACCGGGCGCGAGACCAGGTTGCCGCGCATCGACGGGATGATGCAGAAGCTGCAGCGATGATTGCAGCCTTCGGAAATCTTCAGGTACGCGTAGTGCTTGGGCGTGAGCTTGACCCCAGTGTCCGGCACCAGGTCCAGGAACTTGTTGCGCGCGGGCGGCAGCGCCGCGTGCACCGCACCCATGACGCTGGCGTAGTCCTGCGGGCCGCTGATCGACAGCACGTCTGGGTAGGCCTCGCGGATCAGGTCCGCGCGCTTGCCCAGGCAGCCGGTGACGATCACCTTGCCGTTCTCGCTGAGCGCCTCGCCGATCGAATCCAGCGACTCCTGCACCGCCGCGTCGATGAAGCCGCAGGTATTCACCACCACCGCATCGGCCTCGTTGTAGCTGGGCACGATCTGGTAGCCCTCGACCTTGAGCTGGGTGAGGATGCGCTCCGAATCCACCAGCGCCTTGGGGCAGCCGAGGCTGACGAAACCGATTTTCTGAGAAGTCTGCGACATGGCCTGATTGCAACCGTAGACGGCGGTAAACCTCGCATTGTAGCTCGAACCCGGCGGTGCCATCCGCCGGCCCCGCCACCTGTTGCGCACCGCGCTTCCATCGCAACGGCGCCGCTACAATGGCCCCATCCCCAGACCGGAGCGCAGCCATGGGCCAGCACATCAACATTCCCACCTCGCGCACCCAGTGCATCGGCGGCTATCTGGCCGAGCCGGCCGGCAAGCCCAAGGGCGGTATCGTGGTGATCCAGGAAATTTTCGGCGTCACCCAGCACATGCGGGACGTCGCCGACCGCTTCGCCGCGGCCGGCTACACCGCGATCGCCCCGTCCTTCTTCGATCATCTGGAAGCCTGGCTGGAGCTCGATTACGACGACGTCGGCCTGGCCCGGGGCCGGGCACTGGTCGCCGAACTGGGGCTGGACCGGCCGCTGGAAGACGTGGCCAGCGCGGCCAACGCCATCGCCTCGGCTGGCCGGATCGGCACCGTGGGGTTCTGCTGGGGCGGCACGGTGGCACTGCTTGCGGCCCAGCAGTTGGGGCTGCCTTCGGTGAGCTACTACGGCGCACGCAACCTTTCGCTACTGGGACGCGAGCCGAAGGCGCCACTCATGTTCCATTTCGGCGACAACGACGCCTCGATTCCGCCTGAAGCCGTGCAGCGGCATCGCGATGCCCTGCCCGAGACCGAGATATTCACCTATGCCGGCGCCGATCACGCCTTCAACCGCAATAGCGACCCGCACTATCACCATGCCAGCGCCACACTCGCGTGGCAGCGCACACTGGCCTTCTTCGAAAAGCACCTGGCCGCAGCATGAGCAACGAGAGCTTCACCCTCGACCCGCGCCTGCAGGCCGACACGCACGGCGTCGCGACGCTGTCCCTGTGCGACGTCCTGCTGATGGATGACGACCGCTTTCCGTGGCTCATCCTAGTGCCGCGCACGCCCGGATGCGCGGAAGTGAGCGATCTGCCGGTTGCTGACCAGGCACGGCTCTGGCACGAAGTCGCCATAGCGACCGCCGCGCTGCGCGCCGTCGTGTCCTGCGACAAGATCAACCTGGGTGCACTGGGCAACATCGTGCGGCAACTGCACGTACACGTGGTGGCGCGTCGCGAAGGCGATGCGGCGTGGCCTGGCCCGGTGTGGGGAAGCGGTCAGGCGCCGCGCCGGGAGGCGCCTGCGCGCGAACTGCTGGTGGAGCGTCTGCGCGCGGCCCTGTCGAACGACACCGTCACGTCGTAACGGTGTCGAGCAGGGCGCCTGCGGCGTCCTGCTCGATGCATGGCAAAGCAGGAGCCAGGTGTGACCGACCGGCACCGGGAATGTTGTCCCAGTGCCGAGCGCTCGTCACCGCATCACTGCCCTTGCTGCTGTTGCTGCGCGGCCTTGTTCACACCGTCGCAACCTGCTGCGCTCCGGCAATCCTGCCCGTCGCTGACCTTGGCCGGCGCGTGATATTCCTGCAGCCGACGCGCCTTGGTATCAATCGGGTTGATCTGCCGCAGCGCGCCCTTCTGGTCGTAGTACACCGCGAAGCCATAGTCCAGGATCATCCTGGCCATGTACTGCAGGTGTTCCTTGCGGATCTTGTATTCGGAGCTGGGCAGCAGCAGCACGGTCTTCGGCAGCTTGCCGATGTCCTTTTCGTAGGCGAAATGACTGCCCAGGTCGATCGACGACAGCACTGCGCCGTCCAGCGTGAACTGGCCACCCTTGTAGGCCTTGACGGTCACGTCGAACTTCTTCTCCAGCTGCGCCGTCTGGGCCGAGCTCAGAGTGCTGCCCCGGTGGCAACCGGCGAGCAGCAGCGTGCTGCCCAGCATCAACGCGGCGGTTGCGCGGATCAGCAGCGTGGAAAAACGGGTCATGCGGGTCTCCTGCATTCATGCGGTGGCCCGTCCGAGTGTAGCGCCGGGCCGTATCAGTGGCGGTCGTCAACGACGACCAGCGTGGTGCTCGTTCAGGTACGCGGCAAGGTCACGCCCTGCTGGCCCTGGTACTTGCCGCCACGATCCCGGTAACTGGTCTCGCAGGGCTCGTCGGATTCGAAGAACAGCATCTGCGCCACACCCTCGTTGGCGTAGATCTTGGCCGGCAACGGCGTGGTGTTGGAGAACTCCAGCGTCACATGCCCTTCCCACTCCGGTTCCAGCGGGGTGACGTTCACGATGATGCCGCAGCGGGCATAGGTGCTCTTGCCCAGGCACACCACCAACACGTCGCGCGGAACCCGGAAATATTCCACGGTACGTGCCAGCGCGAAGGAATTGGGCGGAATGATGCACACATCCGACTGCACGTCGACGAAGCTGTCCGGATCGAACGCCTTCGGATCGACGATGGTGGAGTTGATGTTGGTGAACACCTTGAATTCGCGCGCGCAGCGCACGTCGTAGCCATAGCTGGAGGTGCCATAGGACACCAGCCGCTGGCCATCGCGCGTCTTCACCTGGCCTGGCTCGAACGGCTCGATCATGCCGTGCTGTTCGGCCATGCGGCGAATCCACTTGTCGGACTTGATACTCACGGGTACTCCGGACGATTCGCAATGAGGCCCGCAGCAGACGAGCCAAAGCGGCAAAAATACACGGTACCGCATCCGCTGCGCCAGCCGGCAGCGACATGCGGGTCATGCGCAGGATGTCACGCCGCCTCCAGTGCGTGCGGTTGGTCGAGACGCGGCGCAGGTGCCACACAGGCCAGACACCCGCACCGGCGAACTCATGCCGACGGCGCGCCCTGCACCACGATCTTGCCCAGTCCCAGCGACTTGTTTCGCGGCTGGAGCGACAGCCGCGCTGCGGCATTGCGCGCGATTTCGCGATAGCGTGCGGCCAGTTCCGAGTCGGGCATCGCCACCACGGTGGGCGTACCACCGTCGGCCTGCTCGCGGATGCGGATATCCAGCGGCAGCGAGCCGAGGTAGGCCACGCCGTACTGTTCGGCCATGCGGCGACCGCCGCCCTCGCCGAAGATGTGTTCCTCGTGCCCGCAGTTGGAACAGACGTGGGTCGCCATGTTCTCGACCACGCCGAGTACCGGCACCTCCACCTTCTCGAACATCTTCAGCGCCTTGCGCGCGTCCAGCAGCGCGATGTCCTGCGGCGTGGTGACGATCACCGCGCCGGCCACCGGCACCTTCTGCGACAGTGTAAGCTGGATGTCGCCGGTGCCGGGCGGCAGGTCGATCACCAGGTAATCGAGCATCTCCCAGCGCGAATCGGTCAGCAGCTGCATCATCGCCTGGGTCACCATCGGACCGCGCCAGATCATCGGCGTCTCTTCGTCCACCAGGAATCCGATCGACATCGCCTGCAGACCATGCGCCTGCATCGGCGTGATGCTCTTGCCATCAGGCGATGCAGGCTTGCCGCTGATACCTAGCATGCGTGGCTGGCTGGGGCCGTAGATATCCGCGTCGAGCACGCCGACCCTGGCACCTTCGGCCTGCAGCGCCAGCGCGAGGTTGGCCGCCACGGTGGATTTGCCGACGCCACCCTTGCCTGATGCCACCACGATGATGTTCTTCACGTCGGGCAGCGGGCCGAGCGTGCCCTGCACCTTGTGCACATGAACGCGGCAACTCACCGAGGCTGCCGCGGACTCGATCGCAGGATCCGCTTCCAGCGCCTGCCTGACCTGGGCAGCCAGCGTGTCGACCGCTCCTGCGGCCGGATATGCCAGCAGTAGGTCGACCGACACTTTCGCGCCGTCCACACCCACTGCCCGCACGGCGTCGGCCAGCGGCGTACCGGTATGCGGGTCGGTCAGCCCCTGCAGTATATGGCGGACCAGTGCTTCATCGACCTGCGTCATCGTGCGAACAAACCTTGGGATGGGGAAGCGCGCATTATGCCAGCCACCGGCACATGCGGCCCGGAAACACCGATGCTGGCATCATGGCGCATTGCAGCTTGACGCCGCCCCGACCGCGCCGGCACGCTCGATCCATACGCTTTCGTACGGGAGAAAGTCCACCATGAAGCCGAAGTTCCGACTCGCCATTGCCGCGATCCTGCTGGTCACTGCCGGCGCGGCCTTCGCCGCCGCCAACGACACCCCCGTCGGCACCTGGAAGCAGGTGGACGACGCCAGCGGCAAGGTCACCTCGATCATCCAGATCACCGACACCAGCGGCGAGCTGCAGGCGAAGGTGCTCAAGGTCATGAACATGAGCGCCAAGCAGATCGCCCGCGACGGCGAACATCCCCGCTGCACACAGTGTGACGGCGCGCGCCACGATCAACCGATCGAGGGCATGACCATCATGTGGGGCGTGCGCAAGGACGACGACGTGTGGGACGGCGGCCATATCCTCGACCCCAAGAGCGGCAGGGTCTACAAGGTGAGGCTCAAGCTCAAGGACGGCGGCCAGAAGCTCGACGTGCACGGCTACATCGGCTTCGCCCTGCTGGGCCGCAGCCAGACCTGGGTCCGACAAGACTGACCGCACGCACCCAATGCCATTGACGCCCCGGTCTTTCCGGGGCGTTTTGCTGTGCACGACTTTCCAGGCGCGATCCGCCGCATGCGGCACCCGGCTCAGTCCGATGTGGAAACCCGAGGCGCGACCACGCCCGCCGAAGCCGCCGTCAGCAACAACGTCACCCCTACCCCGGCCAGTGCCAGCGGCAAGCTGCTGATGTGTGCCACCACACCGACCAGGGCAGGACCGCACAGCATGCCCACGTAGCCCAGCGTGGTCACGGTCGCGATGGCGATGCCCGGCGAGGTACCCGGCAAGCGGCCGGCCGCGCCGAACATCACCGGCACGATATTGGCCGCGCCGATGCCCACCAGTACGAAACCTGCCAGCGACATCCACGGCCACGGCAGCAACGACGCCATCAGGAACCCCGCCGCCGCCATGCACGCGCCGGCCCGCACCGTGTGCACTGGACCCAGCCAGGCCACTGCACGGTCACCGGTCAGACGACCCAGCGCCATCGCCACCGAAAACATCGCGTAGCCGATACCGGCAGAGGCGCTGGAAAATCCACGGCAGTCGCGCAGCAGCAGCGCGCTCCAGTCCAGCATCGAGCCCTCGGCCAGAAAGCTGATCAGGCACAACACGCCAAGTAGCAGGACCACCCCGCGCGGCATGGCCAGCGCAGGACGATGAGCCGTCCAGGCCACCTCGTCGAGCAGGCTTGGCCACTGCGTAAGCACCGCCGCAAGCAGCAGCACGGAAACCGCTAGCGTGGCAAATACCAGCGGCACGCCGGAGGCCAGCAACGCACTCATGCCGGCAGCGCCACCGAGGCCGCCGATGCTGAACATGCCGTGGAACCCGGACATCAGCGGCCGACCGGCACGACGCTCCACCTGCACCGCATGCGCGTTCATCGCCACATCGATCGCGCCCAGCCCGACCCCGAACAGCAGCAGCGCGATGGCCAGCATGCGGGCATCCGGCACCACCGCCAACAGCGGCAACACCAGGCCGGTCAGCAGCCCGCCGGCCACGATCACCCGCCGGCTGCCGAAACGATGGGTCAGAAAGCCGACCAGCGGCATCGACACCATCGAACCGCCGCCGAACGCCAGCAGCACCAGTCCCAGCGTGGCGTCGTCCAGGCCCAGCCTTGCCTTGGCATAAGGCACCATCGGCGCCCACGCCGACACGCCGATGCCGGCGGCCAGGAAAACCAGTCGCGTTGCGCGGATCGCCGCTGCCTGGCCATGGCGCTCACCGGCCATCGCCACCTCATTGATCGCGGACACTCAAGCCTTCCCCCTGACGTCGCCCCTCGAGTCAACATACGGGATCGCGCGGTGCGAAAGCTCGCCGCGCTGCGGCACGTCGGCAAGCACCCTTTTCCCGTATCCGTGCCGGGTCGGCTGGACGGCCATGCCATAATGCAGGACCGCCACCGCACCCATCACACCTGCATGAATCGCCGCCTGCTCGTCACCAACGCCCTGCCCTACGCCAACGGCCCGCTGCACATGGGCCACCTGCTCGGCTATATCCAGGCCGACATCTGGGTACGCGCGCAGCGGATGATGGGCAACAGCGTGGCCTATGTCTGCGCCGACGATGCACACGGCACGCCAATCATGCTGGCCGCGGAAAAGGCCGGACTGACACCGGAGGTCTACATCGAGGGCATCCGGCAGGGCCACGAGGCCGACTTCGCCGCCTTTGGCGTGGACTTCGACCACTATCACACCACCCACTCGGACGAGAACCGCGAGCTGGCGACGCTGATCTACACGCGCCTGCGCGACAGCGGCTACATCGCCAAACGCAGCATCCAGCAGCTGTTCGACCCCGAGAAGCAGATGTTCCTGCCGGACCGTTACATCAAGGGCTCCTGCCCGGTCTGCAAGACACCCGACCAGTACGGCGACAACTGCGAGAACTGCGGTGCCACCTACGCACCCACCGAGCTGATCGATCCCTACTCGGTGGTGTCCGGTGCCACACCGGTGCTGAAGGATTCGGAGCATTACTTTTTCGAGCTGGACAAGTTCCAGCAGCTGTTGCGCGACTGGTTCGGCGGCAAACTCACCGGCGGCCGGCCGGTGGCCAACTCCGGCGTGGTGGCCAAGCTGAAGGAATGGCTGGACGGCGGCCTGAAGGACTGGGACATCTCGCGTGACGCGCCCTACTTCGGCTTCCCGATCCCCGACGCGCCAGGCAAGTTCTTCTACGTGTGGCTGGACGCACCAGTGGGCTATCTCGCCAGCTTCAAGGCGCTGTGCGAGCGTACCGGGCTGCGCTTCGAGGACTTCCTCGCACCGGACAGCCAGGCCGAGATGCACCATTTCATCGGCAAGGACATCATCAATTTCCATGGTCTGTTCTGGCCGGCGATGCTGCATGGCGCGCAGTTCCGAACACCCACCGCGCTGCACGTCAACGGCTACCTGACCGTCAACGGCGCGAAGATGTCCAAGTCGCGCGGCACCTTCATCCAGGCCCGCACCTACCTCGATGCGGGCCTGCACCCGGAATACCTGCGCTACTACTTCGCCACCCTGCTCAACGACACGCCGGTGGACGTGGACCTCGACCTGAAAGCCTTCGAGGAGCGCGTCAACTCGCACCTGGTCGGCAAGTGGGTGAACATCGCCAGCCGCACCGCGGGCTTCGTGCACAAGTTCTTCGATGGCAAGCTCGCCGATCGCTTCGGCGCCGAAGAAGCCGAACTGTGGCAGCAGTTGCTCGGGCACTATGAAGGCATCGCGACGCTGTACCAGGACGGCGAGTTCGCCGACGTCACGCGCCGCTTCGTCGCCATGGCCGACCTGGTCAACGGCTACATCGCGGCCAAGGCACCGTGGGTCATTGCCAAGGACGAAAGCCGCCGCGACGAGCTGCACCAGGTCTGCACCTTCGCGCTGCACGGCTTCCGCCTGCTCAGCGGCCTGCTGAAACCCGTACTACCCGCCACCGTGGCCGCCGCCGAACAATTCCTCGCCGCGCCGGTCGCCGGTTTCGACGATGCCCGCCGCGAGCTGTTCGGCCACACCGTCAACGCCTTCGAGCCCTTGCTCGGCCGGCTCGATCCGAAGCGTATCGAAGCGATGGTCGATGCCTCGAAGGAATCGCTCGGCGCACCAGCCACCCCAACCGAACCACCGAAGAAGAAGCCCGTGAACGACACTGCCAAGCCCGCCGCAACGACCGATGCCCCCGCCACCATCACCATCGACGATTTCGCCAGGCTCGACCTGCGCATCGGCAAGGTCGCGGTCTGCGAGTTCGTGGAAGGCTCGGACAAGCTGCTGCGCTTCGAGCTGGACGCCGGCCCGCTGGGCACGCGGCAGATCTTCTCCGGCATCCGCGCAGCCTATGGCGAGCCGGAAAGGCTGGTCGGCCGCAACGTGGTGTTCATCGCCAACCTGGCACCGCGCAAGATGCGCTTCGGCCTGTCCGAGGGCATGATCCTGTCGGCCGGCGACGGTGGCAGCGACCTGTTCCTGCTGGACGCCGACCAGGGCGCCAAGCCGGGTGCCACCGTTCGCTGAGCGCTGCGCCGTGGCAACGTTGGTCGAACACATCGACGCGATCCTGCCGCAGACGCAATGCGAGCAATGCGGCTACCACGGCTGCCGCCCCTATGCCGAGGCGATCGCCCGTGGTGACGCCGAGATCAACCAGTGCCCGCCCGGCGGAGCCATCGGCATCGCCCGGCTGGCCGCGCTGCTGGACCGCCCGACGCTGCCGCTGAACCCGGCCAACGGGGTCGAGAAGCCGCGCATGCTGGCGCGCGTGATCGAGGCCGACTGCATCGGCTGCACCAAGTGCATCCAGGTCTGCCCGGTCGACGCCATCGTCGGTGCGGCCAAGCTCATGCACACGGTGATCGCCGACGACTGCACCGGCTGCGAACTGTGCGTACCGGCCTGCCCGGTCGACTGCATCGCACTGGAACCGATGCCGCCCGAACAGATCGACACTGCGCATGCCGACGCCGCCCGCGCGCACTTCCAGCGCCGCGAGGCACGCCTGGCCCGCGAGCGTGAGGCGCGCGAAGCGGAGCTGGCCCGGCGCAAGGCCGCCACCGATGCCGCCATCACCTCGTCCAATCCGGTGCTGGCGGCGCTGGCCCGCGCCCGCGCAAGACAACAGGACAGCCAGTCATGAAACGCGCCGACGTCATCGAACTGTTCACCCGGCTGCGCGAACTCGACCCGAAGCCCACCACCGAGCTGGCCTACGAAACGCCGTTCGAGCTGCTGGTCGCCGTGGTGCTGTCGGCCCAGGCCACCGACGTGGGCGTGAACAAGGCCACGCGCAAACTCTACCCGGTCGCCAACACGCCGCAGACGATCCTGGCCCTCGGCGAGGACACGCTGAAGACCTACATCGCCACCATCGGCCTGTTCAATGCCAAGGCCCGGAACGTGATCGCCCTGTGCCGTATCCTGGTGGAGCAGCACGACGGCGAGGTGCCGCGCACCCGTGAGGCACTGGAAGCCCTGCCCGGCGTGGGCCGCAAGACCGCCAACGTGGTGCTGAACACGGCCTTCGGCCAGCCGACCATTGCCGTCGACACGCACATCTTCCGTGTTGCCAACCGCACCGGGCTGGCGCCCGGCAAGGACGTGCGTGCGGTCGAGGACAAGCTGGAGAAAGTGGTGCCGGCCGAATTCAAGCAGGACGCCCATCACTGGCTGATCCTGCACGGCCGCTACGTGTGCAAGGCACGCAAGCCGGATTGCCCGCACTGCGTGATCCGCGACCTGTGCCGCTACAAGGCCAAGACGCCGGCAGGCTGAGCCGACCCGGCAAGCGCCACCGGGATGCAGAAAAACAAACGGCGGGCCAAGCCCGCCGTTTTCCGTCCCTGGGTCCAACTCCTTACGATATCTCTTGCTGCTGCATGCCTGCGGCCATGATGCCGCAGGCATGTGACAGTTCCGGGAAGTCCGGATGTCAGAACGCAACCTGGCCGAAAACGCCGATCTCGTTGGTCTTCAGCTTCTGCACGTGCGCCGGCACCGGGGTGCTGACTTCGCTGTTGCTGGTGTCGTGCTTCCACACGGCGGCCAGGTCGAAGCCCTTGGTGACCTTGTACTGCAGGCCAAGGTTGTAATAGACGTCCTTGTTCTGCGGGTTCAGGGTCTGGCTCAGCTTGGCGTTGTCGTAACGGCCGAACACGGCCCACTCGTCATTGAGCGGCACGCTGGCCCACAGCGAGTAACCATGCGCCTTGTCCGAGGACACGGTGGTCACGTTGTTCCAGTCCTTGGCGTTGAAGTACTCGACACCGGCACGGAACAGGCTGCTGTGATAGGCCACCATCAGGTCACCGCGGCTGGCAGTGTGCTGGGTGCTGGTGTTCTGGGTTTCCTTGCCACGGTTGCCGTCGTAACCGCCCAGGGCAACCATCAGGCCCTTGACCGGCTCGAAGCCGATGCGGGCTTCCACATCCATGCCCTTGCTGCGACCCGGGTTCTTGTAGCCATTGCCGTTGACCACGGACACCGCGTAGTTGAACGCACCGGCGGTACCCAGGGCGTGCGCGCCCCAGTCAGCCGAGTTGGCGAAATGCAGGCGGTCGGTGATGGTGTTCTCGACGTAGCGGAAGCCGTACCAGTTCTCCACGAACGGAATCCACGGCATGTCGGCCGAACCGACGCGCAGGATGAACGCCTTGTCGAACTTGCCCTGCACGTAAGCCTTCTTCACGAACAGGTTGGTCGCACCAGTGGAGCTGGAGTAACCGATGTCGGTGGTCAGGTTGGCCGACCAGGTGTCGTTGAACTTGTGGTCGACACCCAGGTAGAAGCGCTTGATATCGAAACCGAAGCCGGTGTTGTTGGTCTTGCCCGTGTCGCTGTTCTTCTGGTCGATGTTGCTGAAGTCGAAGTACATCTTGCCGCCAATCTTAGTGTTATTGACGAACTTCTCGATGTTGTCGACCTTCTTCTGAAGATCAGCGCTGGGTGCGGCAGCGATCTGCTGGGCCTGGGCCTGCTGCTGTGCCTGAACCTGCTGGACCTGTTGCGCCGTCTGCTGCTGGACCTGCTCCTGCGTGGTGGACTGGTTCTGCAGCTGGTCGACCTTCTGCTGCAGCGCTGCCAGCTGGGCCTTGAGTTCGGCGATCTCCGTCGCCGTCGAGGTCCGGACCACCCTGACATGGTGCTTGTGGGTCTGGGCGGGCGCGGCAACGGTCGCGAAGCTGGTCACGCCCAACCCGGTAGCGATGGCTACCGCGAGCATCTTAGAACGCATGGATAAGTCTCCACATATAGGGTAAGAATCAACTCGACCGCCCCCTGTCTTTGTGGTGGCCGGCGAAGTCTGTGCGGCGTCGGGAAGTGAGCCGCTGCTTAAGATTGTGTTCGGTCTCTGTTACAGAACAGAGACAATTGCGCACATTCCGATAGCCATTCGTAAACTGGCCCGACTGCTATGCTTCGCGCATGAGCTCGATGAACAACAGCATGGCCGGCCGCATGGCCGAGCGGTTTCGTGGCTTCCTGCCGGTTGTCGTGGACGTGGAAACAGGCGGCTTCGACGACGAGCGCGATGCGCTGCTGGAAATTGCCGCCATCACCATTCATATGGATGACGAGGGATGGCTGCACCCCGACCCGGTCGTGTCCACGCATGTGGAGCCGTTCCCCGGCGCCAATCTGGATCCGCGCGCGCTGGAAGTGACCGGCATCGACCCGGACAACCCGCTGCGCGGCGCGCAGCACGAGCGCACCGCGCTGGAACACATCTTCCAGCCGGTGCGCCAGGCCATGCGCGAACGCGGCTGCCAGCGCGCGATCCTGGTTGGCCACAATGCAGCCTTCGACCTGGGCTTTCTCAATGCCGCAGTGCGCCGCACCGGCAACAAGCGCAACCCGTTCCACCCCTTCAGCTGTTTCGACACGGCCACCCTGGGCGGCCTGGCCTATGGCCAGACCGTTCTGAGCAAGGCGGTCCTGGCGGCCGGGCAGACCTTCGACGCCCAGCAGGCCCATTCGGCGGTGTACGATGCCGAGCAGACCGCGCGGCTGTTTTGCGGAATCGTCAACCGCTGGAAGACGCTGGAAGACCTGGAGCTGCGCCAGCTAACAGACTGATCCACCAGCATTTCCATGCCACCAGGCAGAATTTCCCAGCCTGAATCGCCCCTGGCGATGCAACGAAGCTGTCACATTCGACTGAAAGAATGCCGGCGGCTTATCGATTTGAGCCGTCACCTCTTCGAATCCAATCAGGAATCCAGACATGACCATGCATGTTGCCAAGCGTCGTATCAGCAAGCGGGGGGTGGTCATTGCCGCCGCGGCGATGATTGCCATTGCCGGCCCGGCCGTCGCCGCCACGACCAACCTGGTGGAGACGGGCTCCAGCCTGCTCTACCCGCTCTTCAACCTGTGGGTCCCTGCCTATACCCAGAGCCACCCGGACGTGCGCATCAACACCGCCTCCACGGGTAGCGGCACGGGTATCGCGCAGTCGATCGAGGGCATAGCCCAGTTCGGCGCGTCCGACGCCTACCTCAGCGACATGCAGATGAAGAAGAACCCGGGGATGCTGAACATTCCGGTCGCCATCTCGTCGCAGATGATCAACTACAACGTCCCGGGTCTGAACGACAAGAACCTGAAGCTGGACGGCCCGGTCATCGCCGGCATGTACGACGGCCAGATCCGCTACTGGGACAACGCCCAGATCAAGGCGCTGAACCCCGGCCTGCCCCTGCCGCACAAGGAAATCGTGCCGATCCACCGCGCTGACGGCAGCGGCGACACCTTCATGTTCACCCAGTTCCTGAGCTTCAGCGACACCGGCTGGCACAACAAGATCGGCTACGGCACGTCCGTCAGCTGGCCGTCCGTGCCCAGCGCGATCGGTGCCACCGGCAACCCGGGCATGGTCACCGCGATGAAGAACAGCCCGTACTCGATCGCCTACGTCGGCGTCAGCTTCAAGAGCGAGACCGACAAGGCCGGCTTCGGCGAAGCGATGCTGAAGAACCGCTCCGGCAAGTTCGTCAAGCTGGACGAGCGGACCGTGCCGGCCGCTGCTGCCGCGATGGTGCCGAAGACCCCGAAGGACGAGCGCATCAGCATGATCTTCGCGCCGGGCGCCGAGTCCTATCCGATCATCAACTACGAGTATGTGATCGTGAACAGCAAGCAGTCCTCGCCGGAAACCGCCAAGGTCATGCGCGACTTCCTGAACTGGGCCGTGAACGAGAAGGGCGGCAACTCCATGCAGTACCTGAAGCAGGTCAACTTCCTGCCGCTGCCCCCGTCGGCCCGTGCGCTGACGATGAAGCAGATCGCCGAAATCCACTGATCGCGGCGTAAGATGTCCCCTGCCGCCGTCGCCCCTCGCGGGCACGGCGGCAGGCTTGCCTCCCGGTTCCGGAATTCATTTGCACTGTTCAAGGATGCGGTATCGGTCCATTCGCTGCGATGCGCCATATATAATGTGACCATTGCACCCCTTTACCTGGACGCTCCCTGACATGCGACATGCAGGCGGACCTTTTCGCATCTTCGTGGCCATGTTTGCCGCGGTGATTCCCCTCTCGATCGGTGCGCTGATCGCATTCCTGTTCTACAACGCCTGGCCGGCGATCCACTTCAACGGCCTGGATTTCCTGACCCAGAGTTCATGGAACCTGGGCAACCAGTACGGCGATGCCGTCACTGTCCGCGGCGCCGAAGTAATGCCCGGCGCGTCGTTCGGCATCCTGTTCCTGATCGTGGGCACCCTGGCCAGCTCGCTGATCGCCCTGCTGCTGGCGATTCCGATCGGCCTGGGCGCCGCCGTGTTCCTTGCCGAAGCCGTGCCTGCGCGCCTGCGCCAGCCGGCCTCGCTGCTGGTCGAGCTGCTCGCCTCGGTACCCAGCGTCGTGTTCGGCCTGTGGGGTTACGTGGTATTGATCCCGTTCGCCTCCAAGCATCTCTACCCGTTCCTGTCCAAGGTGCTGGGCTTCATTCCGTTCTTTGCGCCGCCGACCCGCAATGGCTACGGCCTGCTGACCTCGGGCATCGTGCTGGCGCTGATGGTGGTACCGCTGATCACCGCGAACATGCGCGAAGCGGTGATGACCACGCCGCGCGCCCTGCGCGAGGCCGGCCTGGCCACCGGCGCCACCCGTTTCGAGGTGATGCGCCATATCGTGCTGCCGCGCCTGCGCCTGCCGCTGATCGGCGTCAGCACCCTGGCGCTGGGGCGCGCCCTGGGCGAGACAATGGCGGTACTGATGGTCAGCGGCAACGCCATCAACATCCTGCCCCATCGCGTCTACAGCTCGATCTCCACGATGGCCGCCTTCATGGTGTCCCAGCTCGACAGCGCCCTGCAGGATCCCTCCGGCATGGCGGTGAACAGCATCACCGAGATCGGCCTGATCCTGCTCCTTATCTCGATGCTGGTTAACGGCATCGCGCGCCTGCTGGTCTCCAGGATATCCACGCTGTGAGTACGCTTTCCCCCACCGCTTCGTCGGCGCCCACGACCAACCTCGCGCTGTATCGCCGTCGCCGTCTGTACAACCTGATCGGCTGGACCGTGTTCGGGCTGTTCTTCGCGCTGCTGGCGTTCGCCCTGCTCGACATCGTCGGCACCGTGCTCAAGCGCGGCTGGCCGGCACTGAGCCTGGAGCTGTTCACCAAACCGACCAACGGCGTCAGTGGCGGTCTGCTCAACGCGATCATCGGCACCTTCGCGCTGACCGTCGGCTCGCTGATCCTGGCCGCGCCGGTCGGCGTGTTCAGCGGCATCTTCGTTTCCGAGTACCAGAGCAGCCCGTTCGCCCGCGTGATCCGCTACCTGTCCGACGTGATGGTGGGCGTGCCGTCCATCGTGTTCGGTCTGTTCGGCTACATCACCATGGTGACGTGGCTGGGCTGGCAGTTCTCGATGCTGGCCGGCTGCATCACTCTGGCGCTGATGATCATCCCGTATATCCTGCGCACCACTGAACTGGCTCTGCGCGGCGTGGCGCCGGAACTGCGCGAAGCGGCCTATGCGCTGGGCGCCGGTCATGCCACGGTGGTGATGCGGGTGATCCTGCGCTCGTGCTTCAGCCGCGTGATGACCGGCATCCTGCTGGCCATGGCGATTTCCATGGGCGAGACGGCGCCGCTGATCTACACCGTCAACTGGTCCAACTACGTGTGGGACGGGCACCTGACCCGGGAGCCGGTCGCCTACCTCACCTACGTGATCTGGTCCTTCATCAATGAGCCCTTCGACAGTGCGCATGCGCTGGCTTATGCCGCGGCATTGCTGATCACCGTCTTCGTGCTGCTCATCACCATCTTCGCACGACTGGCGCTGTCGAAATTCACCTCGAACCAGACCCACTAAGCGCCCACGCCGGAATCCAAGACCATGAATGACAGTACCAATCTTGCCGAAGCCGCCGACAACGTGGTGAGCGCCAGTTCCATCAACCCCGAGCAGGTCAAGATCAAGATCGACGACCTCGCGTTCTACTACGGCGACTACAAGGCGATCAACGGCGTATCGATGCCGCTGCACACCAACCGGGTCACGGCCTTCATCGGACCGTCCGGCTGCGGCAAGTCGACCCTGCTGCGCGTGCTGAACCGCATCTACGACCTGTACCCGCACCAGCGCGCCGAAGGTTCGGTGCTGCTCGACGGGAAGGACATCCTCGGCCCCGGCGTGGACCTGAACCTGCTGCGCGCCCGCGTCGGCATGGTGTTCCAGAAGCCGACACCGTTCCCGATGTCGATCTACGACAACATCGCGTTCGGCATCCGCCTGTACGAGAAGCTCGGCAAGGCTGACATGAACGATCGCGTCGAGAGCGCCCTGCGCCGCGCGGCGCTGTGGGACGAGGTCAAGGACAAGCTGCACCAGATCGGCTCGGGTCTGTCAGGCGGCCAGCAGCAGCGGCTGTGCATAGCCCGCACCATCGCGCTGCGTCCTTCCGTGCTGCTGCTGGACGAGCCCGCCTCGGCGCTGGACCCGATCGCCACCGGCCGCATCGAGCAGCTGATCGAGGAGCTCAAGCACGACTACACCATCGTGATCGTCACCCATAACATGCAGCAGGCAGCGCGCGTGTCCGACTACACGGCCTTCATGTACATGGGCGAGCTGATCGAATTCTCCAAGACCGAGGTCCTCTTCACCAAGCCCGGCAAGAAGCAGACCGAAGACTACATCACCGGCCGTTTCGGCTGACGCAACCGCGCCACCCGCACCGAGCAGATCACGAGGCACCCATGAATACCGGCAAAGACCACATCATCAAGAGCTACGACGACGAGCTGGCCCGCCTGACCGGCGAACTGGTGCGCATGGGCGAACTGGCAGTCAGCCAGCTTGAAGCCGCGATCGACGTCGTCGAACGTCGCGACGGACGGGCCGCCCAGCACGTCGTGAACAACGACGACGCGATCGACCAGCTCGAGCAGGAAATCAGCCACGACGTGGTGCGCCTGCTGGCGCTGCGCGCCCCCATGGCCAGCGACCTGCGCAACGTGTTCGCCGCGCTGCGCATCGCCGCCGACATCGAGCGCATCGGCGATTACGCCGCCAACGTGGCCAAGCGCTCGATCCCGCTGTCGATGGTCGCCCCGATCGCCCCGACCGGCGGCCTGGCGCACCTGGCCGAACTGGCCGCCGAGGAAGTACGCGGGGTGCTGGGCGCCTACCGTGACGGCGATGCCGACCGCGCCTACGAGGTATGGAAGGACGATGCGGACCTGGACGAGGCCTACACCGGCTACTTCCGCCAGCTGCTCACCTACATGATGGAAGACCCGCGTAACATCACGCCGTGCACGCACCTGCTGTTCATGGCCAAGAACATCGAGCGCATCGGCGACCACGCCACCAACATCGCCGAGAACGTCTGGTTCCAGGTCAAGGGCGAGCCGCTGGACAAGCAGCGCGTCAAGCGCGACCTGACCGCCAACCCGGGCATGCCCATGCCCAACCTCGGCGATCGCGAAAGCTGAACCTGCAGGTCAGTCTCATCGTGCCATCAGGCCAGCTCCGGCCTGATGGCCTACGCCATCATTCGGGCGTCTTTTCCTTGAGTTCGCGCCGTTTCTGCATGCCACGCGCGACGCCGTAGATGCCGATCAGCAGCCAGGCCACCTGCATCAGGAAGGCGGGCCAGTTGAACCGGCCGAACAGCAGGGACAGCATCACGCCCAGCGCGCCCAGGATATTCATCAGCTGGTAGGTCAGCCGGTTGCCGTGCAGCTTGTGGGCCTGCAGCAGGAAATACGCCAGCAGCACCAGCAGCACGCCGGCATAACCGGCCCAGTCGTACCAGAAGAAGGTCATCGCTGTGCGCTCCGTTGCCGCAGGGCCTCGAACAGTACGACGCCGGCTGCGACAGAAACGTTGAGGCTTTCCATCGAGCCGGGCATGGGAATCTTCGCCACAAAATCGCAGGTCTCGCGGGTCAACCGGCGCATGCCTTCGCCCTCGCTGCCCAGCACCAGCGCCACCGGACCTTTCAGGTCGAGGGTATAGACCGACTGCGTCGTGTCGCCAGCCAGGCCGGTGATCCAGACGCCCGCGTCCTTCAGCTCGCGCAGGGTCCGCGCCAGGTTGGTGACCGCCAGCAGCGGCACCCGGTCGGCACCGCCGGCCGAGGCACGCCGGACCACCGGGGTGAGGCCGACCGCGCGGTCCTTCGGCACGATCACTGCGGTGACGTTCGCTGCGGCGGCACTGCGCAGACAGGCACCGAGGTTGTGCGGATCGGTCACGCCATCGAGCACCAGCACCAGCGCTTCGCCACCGGCCTGTTCCAGCAGGCGTGGCAGGTCATGCTCACTGGCCATCGGCGGCGCTTCGTAAAGCGCCGCCACGCCCTGGTGCCGCGCGGCGCCAGCCAGCTTCTCGAGCTGCTCACGCGGCCGATGATGCACCGGAATCTTCAATGCCTTGGCGCGCTCGGCCAGCTCCTGCACGCGCGGATTGCGCTGGCCGTTTTCCACCAGCAGCTCGCGCACACGCTCGGCGTCGTTGCTCAACGCACCCTCGACCGGGTTGATCCCGACGATCCAACTTTCGCTCATGTCCTGCCTTTCGGTTGCTTCGGCTTGCGGCCGCTCGGTTTGTTCGATGTCGGCGCGGCGGCCTTGCCGCGCTTCGGTGGCGCACTGCCCGATGCACGCGAGGATCGGGCCGCACCCTTCCCGGGCTTCGGTGACGCCGACTTGCCGCCGCGGAATGCACGCGCATCCGGCGACGGATTATCGCCTGTACGACGCCCGTGCGGCGATGCCCGATCGTCCGCCGCCCGGCTACCCGCACGCTTGGGCAGCGAATAACGTTCGCCCGCGGCGGCGTAGTCGAACGCCTTGCGCCCATCGCTTGCGGCCGGCGCACTCGCACGCGGAGCCACCAAGCGGAAGTCGATCTTGCGATCCTCCAGGCTGGCGCGCAGCACCTGCACGCGCACGTGGTCGCCAAGCCGGTACTGCTTGCCCGTCCGCTCGCCCTTCAACAGGTGACGCTGCGGATCGAAGTGGTAGTAGTCGTTGCTGAGCTGGCTGATGTGGACCAGGCCGGACACCTTCGACTCGTCCAGCTCAACGAACAACCCGAACGAAGTGACGCCGGTGACCGTGCCGTCGAAGCTCTCGCCCACGTGCTTGGCCATCCAGGCGCACTTGAAGCGCTCATCGACGTCGCGCTCGGCTTCCTCGGCGCGACGCTCGCGCTGTGAGCAGTGCACCGCCATGGCCGCCATCTGCGTGGGGCTGTAGGTGTAACCGGCCGGCTTGCCACGCCCGATCGCGTAGCGGATGGCCCGGTGCACCAGCAGGTCCGGATAGCGGCGGATCGGCGAGGTGAAGTGTGCGTAGGCGGTCAGCGCCAGCCCGAAGTGGCCGCGATTGTCCGGCTGGTACGCCGCCATGCTCTGCGCGCGCAGCAGCACGCTCTGGATCAGCTCGCGTTCGGGACGATCCTTCACCAGCCTCAGCACGTCGGCGAAGTCACCGGGCGTCACGTCTTCCAGCGGCGGCAGGCGCAGCTTGAACTCGCGCAGGAACTGCTGCACGTCTTCGTACTTTTCGGCCGGCGGCGGCTCGTGCGCGCGGAACAGCGCGGGAATCTTCTTCTTTTCCAGGAACAGTGCCGCCTGCACGTTGGCGGCGATCATGCATTCCTCGATCAGCTTGTGCGCATCGTTGCGCACGGTGGCACCGGCCGATTCCACCTCGCCACGCTGGTCTAGGCGGAACTTCACCTCCGGCGTCTCGAAATCGATCGCGCCGCGCCGGCGACGCTGCGCCGCCATCGCCTTGTACAACGCGTGCAGGTTCTCCAGCTGCGGCAACACGTCGGCCACCTCGTGCCGTGCGTCCGCATCGTCCAGGCCGATGACCTGCCACACCTTGTCGTAGGTAAGCCGTGCATGCGAGCGCATCACGGCCGCATAGAACTTCGACTTGACCACATCGCCGTCGCTGCCCACCTGCATGTCGCAGACCATGCACAGGCGATCCACCTTCGGGTTGAGCGAGCAGATGCCGTTGGACAAGGTCTCCGGCAGCATCGGCACCACGAAGCCGGGGAAATAGGTGGACGTGCTGCGCTCGTAGGCTTCGCGGTCCAGCGCGCTGTCGACGCGCACGTAATGGGAAACGTCGGCGATCGCCACCACCAGGCGCCAACCGCCGCCACGCTTCGGCTCGGCGTACACCGCGTCGTCGAAGTCGCGCGCGTCGGCGCCATCGATGGTCACCAGCGGCAGCTTGCGCAGGTCGATGCGGCCTTCGCATTCGGCCGCCGTCACCTGCGGCTCCACCTGCGCGGCTTCGTCGAGCACGGCCTTCGGCCACTCGTGCGGCAGGTCGTAGCTGGCGATCGCCATTTCCACCAGCAGCGATGGCTGCAGGCGCTCACCCAGCACCGACACGATGCGGCCCAACGGACCGCGATGGAACGTGGGCGGATCGGTGATTTCAGCCACCACGATCTGCCCGGCTCGCGCGTCCTGGGTCTGCCCCGGCGGAATCATCACATCCAGGTGCATGCGCCGGTCGTCGGGTGCCACCAGGGTCACGCCGTTCTCGGTCACCACCCGTCCGACCAGGCGCGGCGAGCGTCGTTCCAGCACCTCGACGATCGCTCCCTGACGACGGCCGCGCCGGTCCAGGCCGACCACGCTGGCCAGCACGCGGTCGCCATGCAGCACGGTGCGCATCTGTTGCGGCGACAGGTACAGGTCATCGCCGCCTTCGTCCGGACGCAGGAAGCCGTAACCCTCGGCATTGGCCAGCACCACACCCGGAATCAGGTCCAGCTTCTGCGCCGGGGCATAGCCGCCGCGCCGGCCGAGCAGCAACTGGCCGTCGCGCACCATCGCACCCAGTCGCTTGTGCAGCGCGCCCACCTCGTAGGCATCGTGCAGTTCCAGCGCCTCGGCGATACGCGCCTCGGTCAGCAGTTCGCCGCGTGCTTCCAGCAGACCCAGGATCGCCTCGCGGCTGGGAATCGGCCGCTCGTAGCGTTGGGCTTCGCGCTCGGCGTGCGGGTCGCGCAGGTTGTTCTTGTCCGCCTTGCGCGCGTTCCGTTTCGATGGCTTGCCGGCGGGCGTCTTGCCTGTCCGCGCCACACCGCTGTCCTGTCTGGTTTTTCTGGTCACTGAATTGCCTTGTGGAGAGCCTTGCGCCAAGTGTCGCGCAAGGCCGAATGAAATGTTTTCGAAATTGGTGTTGACAAGGTAGCAGGAGGTCCCTACTCTACGCGGCTCACGCAGACCACCGGTCGCGACGTGAACCACCTGCCCAGGTGGCGGAATTGGTAGACGCACTAGTTTCAGGTACTAGCGGGTAAAACCGTGGAGGTTCGAGTCCTCTCCTGGGCACCAATTGTAGATGAAGCCTGCAGCGATGCGGGCTTTGTCGTTTTCGGGATTCATGTTCGCGCCGGTGGAGAATCCGTCGATGCCGACTTCGCCGCACACGCTCGCCAGCGCACGCCACTGGGTGTTCGACCTGGACGGCACGCTGACCGTCGCCGTGCACGACTTTGCCGCGATCCGGCGCGCACTGGCGATTCGCGACGACGAGGACATCCTCGCCCACATCGCCGCCCTGCCCGCTCACGAAGCCGAGGCCAAGCGCGCCTGGCTGCTGGAACACGAGCGCGAACTGGCGCATGCGTCACGCCCTGCCGCGGGTGCGGTGAATCTGGTCCGCGCGCTCGCGGCACGCGGCTGCCGGCTGGGCATCCTTACCCGCAACCTGCGCGAACTGGCATTGATTTCGCTGCAGGCGATCGGCCTGGCCGACTGCTTCCGCCCCGCCGACGTGCTGGGCCGCGAGGACGCCTCGCCCAAACCCGACTCGGCCGGCCTGCAGCGGCTGGCCGCGGGCTGGGCCATCGAACCCGGCAGTCTGACCATGGTCGGCGACTACGCCTACGACCTGGCCTGCGCCCGTGCCGTCGGTGCGCGGGCCATACTGGTGAACCTGCCCGACAACCGCTGGCCCGAACTGGCCGACTGGCACTTCGCCGACTGTCATGGCCTGGCCGCGGCGCTGGACGGCCCGAGCGGTCAGGCGAACTGAGCCGGCCCCTTCAGTTCGACCATGTTGCCCTGTGGGTCGTAACAGTAGATCGACGGCCCCTCGCCGCGCGCGCCGTAGCGCGAGCCGGTCTCGCCGATGCGCACGCCATGCGCCCTGAGGTGCGCGAGGATCGCCGCCTCATCGTAGTCCTCCACCCGCAGGCACAGATGGTCCATGTTGTGGCCTTCGCGACCCGGCGCCGCGCCGCCGTAGCGGCCCAGTTTGCCGCCGACGTCGACCAGGTCGATCAGCGAGGCGCCGGCGCGCAGCTGCACCAGGCCGATCCCGTCCTGCCTGCGCTCCTCGCGACAACCCAGCACCTCACAGTAGAAACGCTGCATCGCGCGGATATCGATGGCGCGCAGAACCACGTGGTCGATTTCACCGATCCGCATCACGGAGAAACCCCTGTCCGGGAGTCAGTCCGCAGGATAACGCGCGCCGTCGGCCAAGACGCTTTCCAGGCCTCGCCCACTGTATAATCGCCGGCGTAAAACGCATGGTGGGAGAAGCAGCCGTTCCGCAGGGAACGCGCCGCTGCCGAAGGCGCAACGCCCGTAATCGCTCAGGCCCCATACCATCCTGCGCTAAGCACTCTGGAGAGACCGGTTGAATCCGGCGCCGAAGGGGCACGAATCCCAGGCCTGCAGCCTGCGGCTTCCAAACTCTCAGGCAAAAGGACAGAGGGGCGCCCCGCGTGCGGCCTGCACGCGCCTTCGGACGCCCCATGCCATGAGCCAGAACAACGCTTCCCCCTCGCTGCGCGAACTCGAGCAGCACGACGCCTTCGTCGCGCGCCACATCGGCCCCAACGATGCCGAGATCACCGACATGCTGCACGCCATCGGCCACGACTCGCTGGACGCGATGACCGACGCCATCGTGCCGGGCAAGATCAAGTCGCCGGCCCCGCTGGCGCTGCCGCCGTCGATGACCGAGGTGGAAGCGCTGGCCCGGATCCGCGCCGTGGCAGGCAAGAACCAGGTGTTCAGGAGCTTCATCGGCCAGGGCTACTACGGCACCCACACGCCCAACGTCATCCTGCGCAACGTGCTGGAAAACCCCGCCTGGTACACCGCCTACACGCCTTACCAGGCCGAGATCTCGCAGGGTCGCATGGAAGCGCTGATCAACTTCCAGACCATGTGCGCCGACCTCACCGGCATGGAGATCGCCAACGCCTCGCTGCTGGACGAAGCCACCGCGGCGGCGGAGGCGATGACCCTGGCCAAGCGTTCGGCCAAGGCCAAGGGCAACACCATCGTGGTATCCGGCGACGCGCACCCGCAGACCATCGAGGTGATGCGCACGCGCGCCGAGCCGTTGGGGCTGACCGTCAAGCTGGCCAACTCCGCCGAGGAATGGGACGCCGCGATTGCCGCCGACGACTACTTCGCCGCACTGATCCAGTACCCCGCCAGCAGCGGCTGGCTGATGGACTGGAGCGACGAGGTCGCCAAGATTCACGCCAGGCAGGCACTGGCCTTGTTCGCCACCGACCTGCTGGCGCTGACCCTGCTGAAGCCGCCGGGCGAGATGGGCGCAGACATCGTCATCGGCAACACCCAGCGCTTCGGCGTACCGTTTGGTTTCGGCGGTCCGCACGCCGCCTTCATGGCCTGCCGCGACGCCTACAAGCGCTCGATGCCGGGCCGCCTGATCGGCGTGTCGATCGACGCCGAAGGCAACAAGGCCTACCGCCTGACCCTGCAGACGCGCGAACAGCACATCCGCCGCGAGAAGGCCACCAGCAACATCTGCACCGCGCAGGTGCTGCTGGCGGTCATGGCCTCGATGTACGCCGTCTACCACGGCCCCGAGGGCCTCACCCGCATCGCCTCGCGCGTGGCGCGCCTTACCGCCATCCTGAAGGCCGGCCTGCAGCAGCTCGGCTTCACCGCCAGCCACCACGACAGCGCGTTCGACACCATCAGCCTGAAGACCGGCGAGCGCACCGACGCCATCGCGGCACGTGCGGTGGCGATGGGCGCGAACCTGCGCAAGGCGTGGGACGAGTACCTGTGCGTCTCGCTGGACGAAACCACCACTCGCGCCGACATCGAACTGCTGTGGCGCATCTTCGGCGGCGACGACGCCACCCTGCCCAGCATCGACGCACTGGACGCCAGCGCGCCGTCGCTGATCCCGCAGGCGCTGCGTCGCACCTCGGCGTTCCTCACCCACCCGGTGTTCAACACGCATCACAGCGAGCACGAACTGCTGCGCTACCTGCGTTCGCTGGCCGACAAGGACCTGGCAATGGACCGCACGATGATCCCGCTGGGTTCGTGCACCATGAAGCTCAACGCCACCGCCGAGATGATCCCGGTGACGTGGCCGGAATTCGCCAACATCCATCCGTTCGCGCCTGCCGAACAGACCCGCGGCTACGAAGAACTGATCGCCGGCCTGGAAGCGCAGCTGGTGGAAATCACCGGCTACGACGCGGTGAGCCTGCAGCCGAACTCCGGTGCACAGGGCGAATACGCCGGCCTGCTGGCGATCCGCGCCTACCACCAGTCGCGCGGCGAAGGTCACCGCGACATCTGCCTGATTCCCGAGTCTGCCCACGGCACCAACCCCGCGTCCGCGCAGATGTGCGGCATGCGCGTGGTGGTGACCAAGTGCGACGCCAACGGCAACGTGGACCTGGAAGACATCCGCGCGCAGGCCGAGAAGCATTCGGACAAGCTGGCCGCGATCATGCTGACCTACCCGTCCACCCACGGCGTGTTCGAGGAAGACGTGGTCGCCATCTGCGACATCGTCCACCAGCACGGCGGCCAGGTGTACACCGACGGCGCCAACATGAACGCGCTGGTCGGCGTGGCCAAGCCCGGCAAGTGGGGCTCGGACGTCAGCCACCTAAACCTGCACAAGACCTTCTGCATTCCGCACGGCGGCGGCGGCCCCGGCGTGGGTCCGTGCGCGGTGCGCTCGCACCTCGCGCCGTTCCTGCCCGGTGCGCTCGGCAACGACGGCGCACGCACGCAGGGTACCGGCAACGGTGCCATGGTCAGCGCGGCCACCTTCGGCAGCGCCAGCATCCTGCCGATCAGCTGGATGTACATCACCCTGATGGGCCAGCACGGCCTGCGCAAAGCCACCCAGGTGGCACTGCTCAACGCCAACTACATCGCCAGGCGCCTGGCACCGCACTACAAGACGCTGTACACCGGCCGCAACGGCCTGGTGGCGCACGAGTGCATCCTCGACCTGCGCCCGTTGAAGGACAGCACCGGCATCAGCGCCGAGGACGTGGCCAAGCGCCTGATCGACTTCGGCTTCCACGCCCCAACGCTGAGCTTCCCGGTGGCCGGCACGCTGATGGTGGAACCCACCGAGAGCGAGTCGAAGCACGAGCTGGACCGCTTCATCGACGCGATGATCCAGATCCGCGACGAGATCCGCGCCATCGAGGACGGCAAGCTCGATGCGGAGGACAACCCGCTCAAGCACGCCCCGCACACCGCCACCCAGGTGGCCGCCAGCGAATGGACCCACGCCTACCCGCGCGAACTGGCCGCCTTCCCGCTGCCCAGCCTGAAACTGCAGAAGTACTGGTCGCCGGTAGCCCGCGTGGACAACGTCTACGGCGACAAGAACGTGTTCTGCAGCTGCGTGCCGATCGGCGACTTCAAGGACGAACCCGAAGCGTTCAGCGAACCGAACGTGGCGTAAGCCGCACGCGCAACGCACATCAAAAAGCCCTACTTCGGTGGGGCTCTTTTGTTTCCTCGTTCCGCCAGCTCAGGCGGGAGAAGCCACCGCCGCCACGCGAAAGTGTGGAGTTCCCAGGATTTCGTGGGCACCCTTTGTCGAAGGTGGTGCCCGATGGTCATCATTCAGGCGCGGACTCAAGCTTGTGCGCACCAACTGATAACACTTCTCGCACGCTGTGGTATAGCGCCAACCGGAATGCATCATCCTGCGCGTGAAGCTTGTAAAGCTCCAGCTCTTCCTTTCTTCGGCGCAACATCACGTCTTTCATGATCTTCTCGAAGGCAAGCTCACGGGCGTATGGATCCGGGTTATCGCTGAATTTCTCCTCGAAATCCGGATGCGCCTTGACGCTGTCGACGATGTTGAGGAACTTCACACGCTGCTCTTCCGGCGTGGCGCTCCAGCCCTGGAACCACCGCTCGTTGAAACTGCGGATGATGTCCTCAAGCGGGTCTTCCTGGACATCGCCGCCGCGGTAGCCGCGCGGGTTGGGATTTTGGGGATAGAGTTCGGACGCTCCGGGATCGAGCCCAATAGCCTGATGCAGCTTCGTGCGCTGCAACCCATATGAGGACAGATCGACCGCCTCCAGCAACTCGTCGAGCGCATCCTCGTCGGGGTCCTTGATCTTGAGCTTCGGGATGAGAAATTTCAGGAACCAGAACAGCTTCTCCCAAGCCAGCACCTCGAAGGGCATGATCGATGCCATCTGTCCATAGATCTTCACGAACTGCTTGACCTTGATCTTGTAGTCGATCTTGTCCTTGTCCTCGAGCTCCAGTTCGTCGTTGAACCGCGCGGCCGCCGTATCGATCAGCGGGCTCAGCTTTTGAGCGTCTTCATTGCTGAAGAAGCGTGTGCAGAACTCCTCAACCTCGGCCCATTCATAGACACCCGCATCGTCGAGCGTCGCCTTCAGCTCGTGCAGGACGTTCACGTCGGTCGCTTCCGAAAGAGTGGTCACGGTGAAGAACGGATCGAAGGCGTCCTTGATGTCTTTGGTCGAATTGAAGAAATCGAGCACGAAGAGGTCCTCCGTGCGTTTGCCCAGCCTCGGGGATGAGCGATTCAGACGCGACAGCGCCTGCACGGCGAGGACTAGCTGCAGCTTCTTGTCAACATACATCGCGCAAAGCTTCGGCTGATCGAAGCCCGTCAGGTACTTGTTCGCCACAACCAGCAGTCGGAACGTGTTCTCGACATTCTGGCCGCTCAGGACCATCGGCTGGCCTTTGTCGTCGTAGCCGTCGAAATAGAAGCGCGTCTTGTCTTCGGGAAAACCGTTCAACTCGGCTTCGGTGTACTTGATCCCGTCGACTTCCTTCTCGCCGGAGAATGCGATCAGTGCCTGGAACGGGTTCCCTCGACGCGCCAGCTCGCTCTGCACGGCCTTGTAGTAGCGGATCGCCGACTCGATATTCTGCGTGACAATCATGCCCCTGGCCTGGCCGCGCAGCTTCTTGGCGTTGACCACACTGCCGATGAAGTGATCCAGCATCACCTCCGCCTTGGTGTTGATCGTCTGCTGGCTGCGCTCGACGTAGGCGCGCAGCTTCTTCTGTGCCTTGACGGTATCGAAGCGGGGGTTCTCCCGGATGGACTTCTCGATCTCGTAGTAACTCTTGTAGGTCGTGTAGTTGGCCAGCACGTCGAGGATGAAGCCCTCCTCGATCGCCTGCTTCATGCTGTAGAGATGGAAAGGCTTGAAGCTTCCGTCGGGCTGCCTGGCGCCGAACTTTTCCAGCGTGGTGTTCTTCGGTGTGGCCGTGAAGGCGAAGTAGGACGCATTGCCGCGCATCTTGCGCGCCTGCATCGCCGCCAGAATTCGGTCCTGCGGATCGTCTTCATCGGGGTCATCGCTACTGCCGCCGCCCATGGCCTGGTTCATGCGGTCGTGGGCCGTGCCGCTCTGGCTGCTGTGGGCCTCGTCGATGATCACGGCAAAACGCTTGTCGCTGAGATCGGCAATACCGTCGATGATGAAAGGGAATTTCTGGATCGTGGTGATGATGATCTTCTTGCCGCTTTCCAGCGCAGCCTTGAGATCGGCCGCGCGCATCGCCGGCGCGACTATGTTCTTCACCTCGGAAAAGTCCCGGATGTTGTCGCGCAGCTGCTTGTCCAACAGGCGGCGATCGGTCACCACGATCACACTGTCGAACAACGGCGCGTCCAGCGCTCGTGCACCGGGAAGACCCAATGCATCTGGATAGGTCTCAATCAACTGATAGGCCGTCCACGTGATGCTGTTGGACTTGCCCGAACCGGCCGAATGCTGGATCAGATAGCTCTGTCCCACGCCATGCCCGGCGGCGTGACGTAGCAACTGCCGCACCACATCCAGCTGGTGGTAGCGCGGGAAGATCAGGGTTTTCTTCGCCAACGGATCGGCCGGCTTGCCTTCCAACAGCACGAAATGCTGGATGATTCCGGCCATGCTGGCCGGCTGGAAGACCTCTTCCCACAGATAGGCGGTCTTGTGGCCGTTGGGGTTGGGTGGGTTGCCCGCGCCCTCGTGGTGACCCTTGTTGAACGGCAGGAACCATGTGGAGCCGCCCGCCAGCTTGGTCGTCATCCAGACTTCGTCCGTATCGGCGGCCATGTGGACCAGCGTGCGACCGAACTGCATCAAAGTCTGCGAGGCATCACGCTCGCGGTACTGCTTTTGCCCGTGATAGCGGGCGGTCTGGTGGGTCCAGGGGTTCTTCAACTCCAGAGTGACGACTGGCAGGCCGTTGAGGAACAGCACCATGTCCACCGACTCATTCGGATTCGCCAGACTGTGATGCACCTGCCGGGTCACACTCCAGATATTGGCGGCGAAGTTGTCGTGCACCCTTTGCGCGGAGCTGGCCAGCGGCGCCGGATACATCAGGGTGAAATGCGCGTCATCGACCGGCAGGCCCTTCTTCAGCACATGCAGCACGCCCTTGCGCTTCACCAGCTTGTCGAACTGCCCGAGGACCTTGGCCTGCCAGTCGGCAGGGTTGCGGTCCTTTAGCCGCTCCAGCGCCTGGCCCTGGGTCGCCTCGAGGAAGGCCCAGAACAGGCGCGTGTCGAGCGCGAGGTTGGCGTCGAAGTCAGCAGGACGGCCGATGCGGCAGGGGCCACTCTCGGCGCCGCCTGTGGCCAGCTCCTCTGTGGTGGTGCCGGTCAGGTGCCGTTCGATGGCCTGTTCCAGCGCGATTTCCTTGGTGTTGCTGACCATCCCTTCCCCCTTAGCAGACTTTAATCTTTCCCGTGACTGCCGCGTTGATCAGGCTCGTCTTGTATTCCTTGAGTGCGGAAATCTGGTCCTGCTTAATTGAAATTGCCCTATCTGACTTATCTAAAATTTCATCCAAACGGTCAGCAATGAACTTCTGCTCGTCAAGCGGGATGACGGGAAGCGGAACCATCGCGAAGTTGTCGAATCTCAGTGCCTGACCATCACGAACAAGGTTTGAAGTCGCTTGCAGAGCTTCGATATACCCTTTCGACTTGAATAGATATTTGAAGAATCGAGCGTATATCTGCGACCCAGGTTTGAGAGCGACATAGGCGGAACTGACGCAGCCGGTGTATTCGGAATATTCAAGACCGCCCTGAAAACTCCTCATGCTCATCACGAAGTCGCCTGCTTCAACGTGCTTCAATATGTCGAAATCCAAGAAGACGGCCACAACCCGACGCCCCTCAAGCTCCATGAACATATCCTGAGGTATGACGCCGTATTTCTGGGTAGCTGCCAACTGCGGATCACCCTTGATTGCTCTTTGCTTACGGTTTTCAAACAACCACTTGGGGTTTTCGATCTCCCAATGCGCGGGGATCTGGCCGATCCAGTCGATGCCGCTGTCCTTCATGGGGGCGTCGGGGTTCAGGCCGCGGGTGACGGCCTGCTGGATCAAGATCTGCCTTCGCTCGCGCAAGAGCTTGATCTGCTCCTCCTTGATCCGCACCGCCTCATCGATCTTCGCGCATTTGCCATCCAGAAACGTCGCGATTGCGCGTTGTTCAGGGTGCGGCGGGATTGTGATCGAGCACCTTCTTAAGGCTGGCCAATAAAGGTTCCTCTGGATGGTGCCCACACCTTTCGAACTTACCAGGAAGTGAGAAACTGTCGTCGAGGTCTGAAAGTAGTAATCCGCGAAACGTGAGTCAAAGCTATCGCTAAGCTCAAGGACGATGTAGGCAGGGCTTACGATCCCCGTGTACTCGGACACACCTACGGAACCACGCCAAGCCTGTTGGTTATTGAGAACAAGATTGCCAGGGCAAACGACCTGATACTTGGAAAGGTCGGTGCTGGTAGCGTTAGTCCGCTTTTCCTCGACGTCTGAGAAGCGAATTACGCCCCGGCCAAGGTAAACCGATAGAAGCTCAAGATCTGGCCGGTTCGCCTCGGAGACGACGCGTGCGGCGGCCAAAAGCGGTTTGACTTCCCAATGCGCTGGTGCTTCGGGGATCCATTTGACGTCTGTGGTCTTATAACTTTTATATTTCGGATAGGCCGCAATGTTCATTCCGCCGGCTCCAGCTCCGATTCCACTTCGACGCCTAGGATATCCGCGATCAACCCGTCGGCCTTCTTCTCCAACGCCAGGATGTCCTGCGTCACCGACTCCAGACTGCGCAGCGGCTTGTGCCGGTAGAAATACTTGTTGAAGCTGATTTCGTAGCCGATCTTCACGCTGTCGAGGTTGATCCAGGCCTCCTCCACATGCGGCTTCACCTCTGCCAGGAAGTAGCGGTGGATGCTGTCCTTCAATGGCACGCTTTCCGCATCGCGCAGGTCGGTCGCGGTCTCATAGGTCAGGTAGCTGCCATCCTTTTGGCGGTACCAGCCGAAATCGGCCAGTTCGTCGATGGTGCAGCCCAGATGGGTCGTCAGCTCGTCCAGCTCAGCGCTTGAGAGCTTGTGCCGCTTGGCAATGACCTTTTCGGCGTTCTCGTCGTACCAACTGACCGCGTTGAGGATGGCATTCTTCTCGGAGGCCGAGAGTTCGAGCTCGCGGGCCTTTATCGCCTTGCTTACTCGAGAGCGGAAGGCATTGAAGTCCGCTGTCTCCTCCGTGCCGATGTCCCCCATGAGTACCGTGGCAGCCCCCATCACGTCGCGCAGGGCCTTCCAGCGCTTGGTGTCGGTCAGCTTGCCGCGCTGCTTGGCGTTCAGGGTGATGCCCTGCTCTTCACACCACTTGGCGATGGGCTTGACCTGCCCCTTGAGGAAACCGGGCTTGTAGACCTGTTCGCCATGCTCGGCCCAGAGCCATTCCATCGGCTCACGAAGTGACTTGTCGAAGCGCAATGTTGCAATGCGCTCGGCGCTGAAGGCAGCGCGGCGCCGGTCGGGGCGCTCGATGGTAACCTTGTAGTAGCCGAAGTCCGCGTTGTCGAAGACCTTTACAGCGATGCCGACGGGGTCGTTGTTGGCGTCGATGGCGCGCTCGATGGGCGCGAAAGCCAGATAGGCGTTGGTGATCGCTTCAATATGCTCGGGGGAGAATTCGCAGTTCTTGTCGCCCAGGTTCTTGCGCAGCTTGCGGTACAGCAGGTTGGCGTCGATCAGCTGGACCTTGCCCTTGCGCGGCTCGGGTTTGGCGTTGGTCAGCAGCCAGATGTAGGTGGTGATGCCGGTGTTGTAGAACAGGTTGTTGGGCAGCTGGATGATGGTGTCCAGCATGTCGTTCTCGATGATGTAGCGGCGGATGTTGGACTCGCCGCTGCCCGCGTCGCCGGTGAACAGGCTGGAGCCGTTGTGGACCGAGGCGATACGCGAGCCGATCGGGCTGGTGCCCACGGGCTTCATCTTGTTGACCATTTCCATCAGGAACAGGAGCTGGCCGTCGGAGGTGCGCGGCGTGGCGTCGGCCGTTTCCTTGTTGCCCCAGTAGTCGGTCAACTCGACGAGGAATCGCGGATCGATGACTTGCTTGTCGTCCTTGATGTATTTGACCTCGCTGCTCCAGCTTTTCCCGTAGGGCGGGTTGGACAGCATGAAGTCGAAGCGGTCGGCCGAGAATTCATCGGTGGAGAGCGTGGAGCCGACCCGGATGTTCTCGGGGTTGTTGCCCTTGATCATCATGTCCGACTTGCAGATGGCGTAGGTCTCGTCGTTGATCTCCTTTCCATAGAGATAGACGTCGCCGCGAGCCTGGATCGGGCCGTCCGCATTCTTGATGTAGTTCTGCGACTCGGTGAGCATGCCGCCGCTGCCGCAGGCGGGGTCGTAGATGGTCATGACCGGCGGCAGTTGATCCTTGATCGGATCGAAGACGAGATGGGTCATGAGGTGGATCACCTCGCGCGGGGTGAAGTGCTCGCCGGCCTCCTCGTTGTTCTCTTCGTTGAACTTGCGGATCAGCTCTTCGAAGACATAGCCCATACCAAGGTTGGACAGGGCGGGCAGCGTATTGCCCTCCGGATCTTCCACCTCGTGCGGCGTGAGGTTGATGTAGGGCGAGACGAACTTCTCGATGACGTCGAGAAGCACCTGCTTGTTCGCCATGTGCCGCATCTGGTCGAGCAGCTTGAAGCGGGTAATGATCTCCTTGACGTTGCTGCTGAAGCCGTCGAGGTAGTCCTCAATGTTGGCCAGCAGGATCTGCTGGTTGTTGGTGGCGGCGCCGTACAGCTTTTTCAGCGTCCACGGGCTGGTGTTGTAGAACACGTAGCCCGACGCTTCGCACAGCGGCTCATCGTCCAATTCCAGCGCCTGCATGTCCTCCTTCTGGTAGCGCACCTCCGCCAGGACCGCATCCTTGGTCGGCTCCAGAAGCGTGTCCAGACGACGCAAGACAACCATGGGCAGGATGACATCACGGTACTTGCCGCGAACGTAGACGTCGCGCAGGCAGTCGTCGGCAATGCGCCAGATAAAGGAAACAAGCTGGTTGTGCGAAAGGTGATTCATTGGTGCCTTGGGATACGTTCTGTTCGATGAAACCGCGTCGTTAGTTGGCTATCTGCGCCGTGACGCTGTGGTCGATGTTCAAGCTGGGCAATCAGGACTGACGTCCTTGGCGACGCCTTTCGATGTGTCGCGATTTGTTCCCTCACCTCGACCGGGACTGATGTGCCGATGCCGGGTATATATCATGCCTCCTGTCCAATCCTGCGCTTGTCAGGCTCACTACCCAACCGCCTGGCAGCCGCCGCCATGCCCGCACTTACTGCCTCAAAGACGGCTATCGGAAACCCATCGGGCAAGCGCGAGGCCACACCATCCAATACGGCCGGCATCTTTCCAAGCACGGCATCGATGAGCGCAGGGACCTCCGGCAAACCCAGAGCCGAGCCCATCTCCACCCAGTGCCAGCGATGAATCTCTTGGAGGTGATAGTGGCGATTCTTACCCGTTACCGCCATGGCGAGTCTTGCCTCGCGCGGATTCAGGCGATTCGTGCCGCGCCCCATGATGGGATAGGCGGACAGCACGTCATACAGCGGTGTCATGCGATAGCGGCCGCCGGGTAGCAGGAACAGGCTGAAGTTCTTGGCGTGGCCGTCAGTGGCGGCCATCAGCCAGAACAGCAGCTGGCTTTTGAAGAATGTCTCTCGATCTGCCAGTGCATCTTCGGAACCGCGCAGCACCTCCATGATCTGTCGGATACCGGGGCCACCATCGGTTTCGTATTTCCTGCCCGGCGGCACGCCCAGCGCCTGGCAGAAATCCTCCTGCGGGTTGCGTATCCACCACGAGCCGTCGCCTGCAAGGGTGCGGTCGAAACGTTGGACGATGAGCGCCTTCTGGTCTTCGAAACGGCCGATCGCGGTTCGGGCGACGTCGAATCCGAACGCGCGGGCAATCTCCATCGACAGCCACTCGATTTCCACCGAGTCGCGCATGTCTGCCCGCATGTTGCCGACCAGGCCCAGCGGCAATTTGAAAAGGTGCGTGCTCGGCGTGGATTGCCGCGGGATGCACCACTGGCCCCCGTGCCACAGCAGTGCGGTCTTCTCTTGGGCACCGGCGATGGACAGGCGGAACGCTTCGCGCTCGCGCTGGCCCAGCGGGCCGGCCAGCGTGGTATCGCGGAGCACTTGGGCAACCTCGGCTTTCGTCAGAGGAACAGCATCGATGCGATAGACGTCCTTGGGCTCGGTACCCGCCGGCACCAGTTGCAGGGCACCGGCACAGTCGCGCCCCACTGCCGCCAACAGGTCGAAGGATGCCGTACTTGCCGCGTCGTAGCGATCACGTAGCCGACGCAGGATGCGATCGTTATCTGGAAGCAAGTTGTCGAAATACGCTGCCACGGTCGCGGAGGGCAGAGGCGCAGCCTTACCGCGAGTGCCCGCGACAGTGAATGGCAACGAGAGCGACAGCGGGCGCCCTTCCGGCGCTGCCATCCAGTCGGCGTCGTAGGTGAGCTGATCCGCGCCACTACGCGTGCGCTCCCAGCGGCCGACATACAGGCCATTCATCCATAGGTCGAGCGCGCGAGGCCGGGGGGGCATGGCTTACCACGCTGCCTTGCGGGACGTTACGCCTTCGGACACTCCTGTCGCCTTGGGCTGGATTCCCAGTTCCAGGCCAAGCAGCAGGCAAAGCCGATGGATGCGATCGAAGGAAGCACGGCCGGCCTGACTCTCCAACTTGGAGACGGCCTGGGTAGTAATGCCCAGTTGCCGGGCGACATCGGCCTGGGTCCAGCCGCGCTGGAGCCGCGCCGCGCGTAGCATGGGGCCAAGCTGGTCAGGAAGCCGGATGATGTCCATGGACTCAACCTTCAGGTTGAATGTGACGGAATCAACTTACAGGTTGAATATGGAGAAATCAACCTTGAGGTTGATTAGGTCCTGGCGCCACTGTCGTCCCGACGGAGCGAGGGGGGGAGAAACCGGTTCCCAGATAAAAAGAAAAGCCCCGCATCGCGGGGCTTTCCTTGTCACTGATCGCCGGAAGCTCAGGCGAACGGATCGTCCAGGATGATGGTGTCGTCGCGATCGGCGCCGGTGGCGACGAGGGCGATGCGGCAGCCGGAGAGTTCCTCCAAGGCACGCAGGTAGGCGCGGGCGGCGGGCGGCAGCTTGTCCCACTCGCGGATGCCGGCGGTGGACTCTTCCCAGCCGGGGAACTCCAGGTAGACCGGCTTGCACTCGGCCCAGCCATCGGCGTCCAGCGGCGCCAGCTCGCGGCGCTTGCCGCGGTATTCGTAGGCGATGCAGACCTTGATGCTGGGCAGACCGTCGAGCACGTCGAGCTTGGTGATGGCCAGTCCGTTGATGCCGTTGATCTGCACGGCGCGCTTCAGCGCGACCAGGTCGATCCAGCCACAGCGGCGCGGACGGCCGGTGCTGGCGCCGAACTCGTGGCCGACCTGGCGTAGGCGCTCGCCCATCTCGTCGTGCAGCTCGGTGGGGAACGGGCCGCCGCCGACGCGGGTGGCGTAGGCCTTGCAGATGCCCAGCACGTAGTCGATGTCGCCCGCGCCCACGCCGGTACCGGCCAGCGCGCCGCCCACGGTGGTATTGGACGAGGTGACGTACGGGTAGGTGCCGTGGTCGATGTCCAGCAGCGCGCCCTGCGCGCCTTCGTACAGGATGTGGCCGCCGTCCTTGCGCACGTCGTGCAGGATGGTGGCGACATCGTCGACCATCGGGCGGATGAACTCACTGTAGGTCAGCGCTTCGTCCAGCACGGTCTGGTAGTCGACCGGCTCGGCGTTGAGCCACTGGGTGAGGATGAAGTTGTGGTATTCGACGGCGGCCTTGATCTTCTCGGGCAGCTCGTGCGGATACATCAGGTCGGCGACGCGGATGGAGCGGCGGGCGACCTTGTCTTCGTAGGCCGGACCGATGCCGCGGCCGGTGGTGCCGATGGCGCCCTTGCCGGCCTTGGCTTCGCGCGCCTTATCGACGGCGATGTGGTACGGCATGATCAGCGGCGTAGCCGGGCTGATCTTCAGGCGCGGGCGCACGTTGACGCCGTTGGCTTCCAGTTCCTCGATCTCGCTCTTCAGCGCGGCCGGGCTCAGCACCACGCCGTTGCCGATCAGGCACAGCGCGTCGTCGCGCAGGATGCCCGAAGGGATCAGATGCAGCACGGTCTTCTTGCCGCCGATCACCAGCGTGTGACCGGCGTTGTGACCGCCCTGGAAACGCGCCACCGCTCCGACCTGCTCGGTCAGCAGGTCGACGATCTTGCCCTTGCCCTCGTCGCCCCACTGGGCCCCGAGAATTACGACTGACTTGCCCATGATGTTCTCGCTCGTTGTGCAATGCCCCGCTCGTGGGGCGACGTCGGTGACTAGGCTCGCGATCCCTCGCTCACCAAGTCACCCGGCCTGCGGCATCCTGCCTCCGGCGCTCGCCGGAACGGAATGCCATTCAAGGCATTCCGTTAAACCCCGGCTCGCCCCCACTGGGCCCCGAGAATTACGACTGACTTGCCCATGATGTTCTCGCTCTTTGAAGCACCCCATGAAGGAGTGCAGAAAAATACCTGCCCGGGCGGTTACCCGCCGTGAAATCTTCAGTGCACCAGTTGCAGCACCAGCAAACCCGCCACCATCGCCACCGCGCCGAACACGCGCAGGGTGCGCGGGTCGAGCTTGAGCGCCTCGCGCATCATGGCCTGCCAGCCGCGCGGGGCGGCAAACAGCACCAGCCCCTCGATCACGACCACGAGGCAGAGCGCGGCAAGCAGGGTGTGCGCCATGACCGCAACCTCAGTGCTTGCCCGGCTGCGGGCTGTTGAAATACTTGAGGAAGCCCGAATCCGGCTTCAGGATCAGCACGCTCTTGCCGTTGGCGAACGCCGTGCGATACGCCTGCAGGCTGCGATAGAACGCGAAGAACTCCGGATCCTGGCTGTAGGCCTGGGCATAGATCGCGGCCGCCTGGGCGTCGCCCTCGCCACGGATCTTGGCCGCATCGCGGTCGGCGTCTGCGCGGATGATCTGGCCCTGCTTGTCGGCATCGGCCTTGATCGTCTCGGCCACCTGCTGACCGGTGGAACGCAGTTCGTTGGCCAGCTGCAGGCGCTCGGCGCGCATGCGCTTGTACACCGACTCGCTGACTTCGTCGGGCAGGTCGATGCGCTTGATGCGCACGTCGACAATGGCAATACCCAGGCTCTTGCGCGCCACCGCGTCGGTCTGGCTGCGCACGCGCGCGGTGATGTCGCGCCGGCCGCCGGTGACCAGTTCCTGCAGGGTGCGCGAGTTGAACTCGTAACGCAGCGCGTCCTTCACGATCGGCGTGAGCCGCTGCACTGCCTGCAACTCGCTGCCGTTGGTGGCGCGGTAATAGGTAGCGTTGTTGGCAATGCGCCATTTCACGTAGAAGTCGACGTTGACGCTCTTCTTCTCGGAGGTGAAATAGCGCTCCGGCTGCGCGTCCAGGGTGAGGATACGGCTGTCCATGCGCACCACCTGCTGCAGCAGCGGCAGCTTGAAGTGCAGGCCGGGCTGGTCGTCGTTGCGCACGATGCGGCCGAACTGCAGCACCAGCGCGCTCTGCCCTTCGTTCACCACGTACATGCTGTTGAAGCCGAGCAGCACCAGCACCACGGCGAGTATTCCGGTGGCGATCTTCATGGCTGCTTCTCCTTGTCCGCGGCATCGCTGCCCGACGACGAAGCCGTCGTCGCAGCGGCGGCCATACCCGCCGTGGCGGTGGTCGGCGCACTGCCCTGCGCGGGCGGAAGGTTGATGATGTTGCGGCCGCTGGCGTCGTCGATCACCTTGCGGTCGCTGGCCAGCACCTGCTCCATCGTCTCCAGCCACAGGCGGCGGCGGGTGACTTGCGGCGCGGCCTTGTACTGCTTGAGCATCAGGTCGAACTGCTGCACGTCGCCCTGTGCACGGGCAATGCGCGCGGCCTTGTAACCGGCGGCCTCGGCCAGGATGCGGGCAGCGTCGCCGCGTGCCTCGGGAATCACCTTGCTGGCATAGGCGCGGGCCTTGTTCTCGGTGCCCTGCTTGTCCTCGCGCGCGGCGTTGACGTCGTCGAAGGCATCCTTCACTTCCTGCGGCGGTGCCACGTTCTGGAAGCTGACGTCGGTCACGCGCAGGCCGATGTCGTAGCTGTCCAGGGTGTGCTGCAGGATCTGGCGGGTCTGCTGTTGCAGGCTGTCGCGCGACTGCCCCACGGCATCCGCCGGCACGGCGGCATGTGCCGCAGTGGCAGCTGCCGCGGCCACCGCGCTGTTGGCCGCGGCGCCCGGCGAGGCACTGCCCGGCGGGGCCGCGTTGACCGCGCTGGCTTCGGTATCCGAGCCAGTCAGGATGTCGTCCATCGAGTGCGCGCCGACCACCGCACGCACCGCCGCCTCGGCGGCCTCGCGCAGGGTCTGCTCGGGATCGCTGGCCGAGAACAGGAACTTGCGTGCGTCGGACACCTGGTACTGCACGTTGAAGTTCACCGAGACGATGTTCTCGTCACTGGTGAGCATGCGCGCCTTGTCGGAGATCGAACGGATGCTGCTGGTGGCGACCTTGCTGACCGACTCCAACGGCTGTGGCAGCTTGAAGTGGAAGCCGGGAGCCAGCGTGCGCGCGTAACGGCCGAAACGCAGCACCACGCCGGACTGGTTGGCGCCCACCACCGTGTAGCTGCTCAGCAGCAGCCAGGCCACCAGTAATGCCGCGATGATGGTGAAGATGCCGCCGCGCCCGCCGCCGAACTTGCCCAGATGCTTGCGCAGGTTCTTTACCGCATCGTCCAGTCCGGACTTGCCGCTGGCCGGACGGTTGTTCTTGTTCCATGGATCGCGCTGCCCGTTGCCGGGTTCGTTCCAGGCCATGGTCAGTCTCCTTGGGGTCGCTGGGAGGCCGGCAACAACGGCCGGAAAACGCAGTGAGCTATGTAGGACATGGTGGCGTCGCGTAAGAATCACGAGTACGCGCCCGCACCGGGCCACGCACAAACGTCGGTCATTCTACCAGAGCAGACGACGCAGCTGTCGGGCTGGCTATTCGGGCATCTCGATCAGCGGACGCAGCAGCGCCGCGTCGGCGGCATGCTGGCCGGCCAGGGGTATCAGGACGCTGCGCGGGGCATCGATGCGCAACCGCCAGCCCTGTTCGTCCACGCTTTCCTCCGCGATGGCACCGGCGGCCTTGAGCCGCGCATGCAGCCGCCCGGCGGTCAGCGGCAGAAGCAGCTCGGCATTGATCCGGTCGCCGCCGAGCAGCTCGCCCAGCGCCTGCCGCAGCAGGTCCAGCCCCTCGCCGGTGCCGGCGGACAGCCAGACGGTATGCGGGCGTCCCTCGCCGTCGCGGTCGATGCGCGGCTCGACCCGCACCGCATTGCCGGCGGCGACTGGATCGTTGTCGCCCGACTCGGCGGCGCCAAGCGTCGTGGCGGCGGCCGCTTCTGCGTTCAGCACGTCGATCTTGTTCATCACCCGCAGCTGCGGCAGGTCGCCGGCACCGATCTCCTCCAGCACCTGGTCGACCACCCTGTGCAGGCGCTCGCGCTCTTCGTCGGCGGCGTCGCTGACGTGCAGCAGCAGGTCGGCGTCGCGCGCCTCGGCCAGGGTGCCGCGGAAGGCGGCCACCAGGTCATGCGGTAGATCGCGCACGAAGCCCACCGTGTCGGCCAGCACGGCCGGACCGCAGGAAAGCTCGCCAATGCGCCGGACCGTGGGATCGAGAGTGGCGAACAGCTGGTCCGCGGCGTAGACGCCGCCGCTGGTCAACGTATTGAAGAGGGTGGACTTGCCGGCATTGGTATAGCCGACCAGCGCCACGCGCGGCACGGTGTTGCGCAGCCGGGCCCGGCGCTGCTGGCCGCGCTGGGTCTGCACTTTCTCCAGCCGTTTGGTCAGCTGCTTGACCCGCTCGGCGAGCAGGCGGCGATCGGTTTCCAGCTGGGTTTCGCCGGGGCCGCGGTTGCCGATGGCACCGCCACGCTGGGTATCCAGGTGACTCCAGCCCCGCACCAGGCGGGTCGCCAGATGCTTGAGCTGGGCCAGCTCCACTTCCAGCTTGCCCTCGTGCGAGCGGGCCCGCTGGGCAAAGATGTCGAGGATCAGGCCCGCGCGGTCGACCACCCGCACGCCGAGATGCTTTTCGAGGTTGCGCTCCTGCACCGGGCTGAGCAGATGGTCGACCAACACCAGATCGGCCTCCAGTGCACGGGCCATCTCGGCAATCTCGTCGGCCTTGCCGGTGCCGATGTAGTAACGCGGATTGGGCACGTCGACACGGGCCGGAACCTGCCCCAGCACCTCGGCACCCGCGGACTTCGCCAGTTCGGTGAACTCGGCGGCACGGCGTGCGGCATCGCCCTCGCCGCGCGAATGCGGAAGGACCAGGACGGCACGCTCGCCTTTCTTTTGTCTATCGAACAGAGGGGATCAACCTTTACTGCTGGCTGGCACCGGAAGGATGCGCTTAGGCACCCGCGCCGGCTTCACTGATCTGGCTTTCGCCGTTCTCGTGGCCATCGTGACCGCCACCGATGCGCACGTTGCGACTCGGTACCACGGTGGAAATCGCGTGCTTGTAGACCATCTGGCTGACCTGGTTGCGCAGCAGCACCACGAACTGATCGAACGACTCGACCGTGCCCTGCAGCTTGATGCCGTTGACCAGATAGATGGCGACCGGAACGCGCTCGCGACGCAATGCGTTCAGGAATGGGTCCTGCAATGACTGCCCTTTGGACATTTCTTCTTCTCCCCTGCGGCTGACGAGCCGGAAAAAAAACGCGTGACCACGCGCCCCGGCCCAACTCTGCGGAGAATGTTAACCGTTTTTAAATCGAGGATGTAAGAAAGGCATTATGAGCTGGCGCACAAAACGATCCTCGCGTCCGGTCTGGCTCAGGCGGAGCCGAGGAACAGCCGCAACGCGGCCTGGGCTGCCGCCTCCAGCCCGGGCCGTTCGGGGTCGAATACCCGCGCATCCAGCTCGCTGCGCAACCAGGTAATCTGCCGCTTGGCCAGTTGGCGGGTGGCATAGATGCCGCGTTCGCGCAGTTCCGGCAGGCCGTAGCGGCCATCCAGGTATTCCCAGGTCTGGCGATAGCCCACCGCGCGGATGGCCGGCAGGTCGGGATGCAGGTCGCCACGTGCACGCAGTGCCGCTACCTCCTCGCACAGGCCGTCGGACAGCATCGCGTCGAAGCGCGTGGCAATGCGCTGGTGCAGCACCGAGCGGTCACCCGGAAGCAGGGCCAGTTTGAGCACCCGCCATGGCAACGGCTCACCCGCGCCACCGGACTGCAGTTCGCTGAGCGGGCGGCCGGTGAGCTCGATCACTTCCAGCGCACGCTGCAGGCGTTGCTGGTCGTTGGGCCGGATCCGTGCAGCAGCCACCGGATCGAGCTGGGCCAGCCTCCGGTGCAGTTCGGCCCAGCCGATCGTCGCCGCCTCGGCGGCCAGTCGCGCACGGACAGCAGCATCGGCCTCCGGCAGGTTGGACAGGCCCCGCTGCAATGCCCTGAAGTAAAGTCCGGTGCCGCCCACCAGCAGCGGCACCCTGCCCGCGTCGGTCGAGGCCTGCATGGCGATCTGTGCGTCGGCACGGAAATCGGCCGCAGAGTACGGCTGCGCCGGGTCGCGGATATCGACCAGTGCATGCGGATGGCGCGCCAGCGTCTGCGCATCGGGCTTGGCCGTACCGATGTCCATGCCGCGGTAGACCAGCGCCGAGTCGACACTGATCAGGTCCAGCGGAAAATGCGCGCGCAGTGCGCAGGCCAAGGCGGTCTTGCCCGAGGCCGTGGGCCCCATCAGGAATATGGCGGGTGGGCGTTGATCGGAAGGCATCCGCACAGTGTAACGGGGGCGTGAATCGGCACATCAGGCGCCGGGTATCACGGTCAATCCATGCGGCGTTTTATAATTGCCGCTTTCCGCCCGCCACACGGGCCAGCCGATGGAATTCCCATGTCGCAGATGATGAAGGCCCTGGTCAAGCTCAAGCCCGAGCAGGGCATCTGGATGGACGAGGTCCCCGTCCCCGAGGTCGGCCCGAACGAGGTGCTGATCAAGATCGAGAAGACCGCGATCTGCGGCACCGACCTGCACATCTACAAGTGGGACGAATGGAGCCAGCGCACGATCAAGCCCGGCCTGACCATCGGCCACGAGTTTGTCGGCCGCATCGTCGAGATCGGCCCCGGCGTCACCGGCTACCAGGTCGGCGACCGCGTCTCGGCCGAGGGGCATATCGTCTGTGGCCACTGCCGCAACTGCCGCGCCGGTCGCCAGCACCTGTGCCCGAACACCATCGGCATCGGCGTGAACCGCAATGGTGCCTTCGCCGAATACATGGCCATGCCGGCCAGCAACCTGTGGCCGATCCCCGACCCGATCCCGTCGGAACTGGCGGCCTTCTTCGACCCGTACGGCAATGCCGCGCACTGCGCGCTGGAGTTCGACCTGATCGGCGAGGACGTGCTGATCACCGGCGCGGGCCCGATCGGCGTGATTGCGGCAGGCATCGCCAAGCATGTGGGCGCGCGCAACGTGGTGGTCACCGACGTGAACGACTACCGCCTGAAGCTGGCCGCTGACATGGGCGCCACCCGGGTGGTGAACGTCGCCAATGCATCGCTGAAGGAAGCGATGAAGGATCTGCACATGGAGGGCTTCGACGTAGGCCTGGAAATGAGCGGCAACCCGCGCGCCTTCAACGACATGCTGGACTGCATGTACCACGGCGGCAAGATCGCCCTGCTCGGCATCCAGCCACGCGGCGCCGGCATCGACTGGGACAAGGTGATCTTCAAGGGCCTCACCCTGCAGGGCATCTACGGCCGCAAGATGTACGAGACCTGGTACAAAATGACCCAGATGGTGCTCACCGGCTTTCCGCTGCAGAAGGCGCTCACCCACCAGATCCACATCGACGACTTCCAGAAGGGCTTCGACCTGATGGATGCCGGCCAGTGCGGCAAGGTGGTCTGCTCCTGGCTCTGAACAGCCACCGCGGCTGGAACAGCTCACGCTTTCCTGCCGCGGCCTGAACGGAAATACGCAAGAGTCGATGCAGCGGGCTAGACTTCGCCATGAAGCACGCCACGGTGCTTCATGGCTGATCGGCTGCGCGCGGTCATGGCGATCGCGCGACGCCGGCTCGCCACGCAAAGGAGCATCGACCGCATGCCTGGCTGGAAGCTTTCCCGCGATACCCTGGTCCGCGATGGCCGCGAGCACGCCGTGCGCCTGTTCCACTCACGGCGCGCACGCCGCTACAGCTTGGTGCTGGCCGCGCTGCTGGTCCTGATCGGCCTGCTGGGTGCGTTTGCCGCACCGCCGTTGATCAAGAGCCAGTTGCAGCAGCGACTGGGCACGGCGCTACACCGCCCGGTAACCATCGGCGCGGTGCATCTGAACCCCTACACGCTCAAACTGACCCTGGACCGCCTGCACATCGGCAGCCGCCAGGGCACGGGTTCGTTCGTGGATGTCGGGCAACTGGTCATCGATCCATCGTGGAGTTCGCTGTTCCACTGGGCACCGGTACTGGACGAGCTGACCATCCGCCAGCCGCGCATCACGATCACCCGTACCGCTCCGCAGACATTCAATTTCTCCGACCTGCTGCAGGGCAGTGGCAAACCTTCCGGTTCGCCGCTGCATTTCGCCATCGCCAACATTCGCGTGCTGCAGGGTAGTGTCGTGTTCGACGACAAGGTGCTCGGCGCCACCCACCACGTCGACGATATCGACCTGGGCATTCCGTTCATCGCCAACCTGCCACATGACACCAATGTGTTCGTGAAACCGCTGGTGGCCATGCGCATCGATGGCAGTCCGCTGCATATCGCCGGCGAAACCAAACCGTTCGCCGACAGCCGCGAGTCGACACTGCACTTCACCCTGAACCGGCTCGACCTGCCCCGCTACCTGGGCTACATACCGGCCGCGCTGCCGGTGGCGATTCCGCACGGGTTCCTGTCCGGCCAGTTCCAACTGCACTTCATCACGCAGGGATCGAGCCCGCAGATAAAACTGGATGGCCTGCTGCAGCTGGACCAGTTCGCCCTGGTCAACCACGACGGCACACCGATCCTCGACATCGGCCACGGCAGCGCCACGCTGCAGGACATCGAGCCGTTGCGTTCGCGCTACTGGATCGGTCTCGTCACACTCGACCACACCACCCTGAACTACACCCGCCTGCCCGGCGGACACAGCAACCTCGATGCGCTGCTGGGCAGCAACACGCCACCTCCGGCCAAGCCCGCGCCGCCCACCGATGCCCGGATCGCCCAGCTCGACCTGCACGATGACGCGCTCATCTACACCGACCGCACCGGCACCGATCGCAGCAGCACCGAAGTACGCCAGCTGGCACTGCAGCCGCTCAACGGCAGCATGACCGGGTTCGCGATGCTGGCCGCGTTGCCGGCCAAAGTCGACCTGACCGCCAGCGTCGGCCATGGTCAGCTGCATCTGGGCGGCGTCCTGTCGATGGCCAAGGGGCATTACGCCGGCCAGGCCAGCATGGCAAAAGTCGACCTGGCACCACTGCTGGCACTGGCACCCCCGATGCTCGATGCCAGCATCAGCCAGGGCACACTTTCCGTGCAAGGACAACTGGTTGCCGACTGGAGCAAACAGTTCGACCTGCAGCTCGACAATGCCCAACTGTCCGTCGACAATCTCGCACTGCAGCGCGGCCACACCACCCCGGTGCAGTTGAAGTCGGCAACGGCGCAACTGACCCACTTCGACCTCGCCGATGCGAAGGCGATGCTCGACCAGGTCGCCGTGCAGGGACTGCAGATCAAGGCTACTCACCTGCGCAATGGCCACATCGACCTCGCCAGCCTGGTCAAGCCGAGCCCATCCACGCCGACGTCTTCCAGTGCGGGGCCGTCCTGGCAATGGCAGGTGGCACAACTGACGCTGGCGGATAGTGCGCTGGATTACCGCGATGCAGGCATGCCCGGCCCTCAGGGCAGGCTCACCTTGCGCGCGGACAAGTACACCATCGATGGCCTGTCCCAGGACATGCGCAAGCCGCTTCGAGTGGACCTGCGCGGCAGCGCCGGCCGCGGCACGTACCGCGTGCACGGCACGCTGCGTCCGGCACCGCTCGATGCCAACCTCGATGTCGCGGTACGCCGGCTGGACCTCGCTCCGCTGGAATCCGCGTTGCCGGTGCCGCTCAACGTGCGGATCGACCGCGCCCTGTTCAGTGCGACCGGGCATATGCGTTACCTGCAGCGACGGTCGCAGCCCTGGGTGGACTATGACGGTCGCGTCCGTCTGGGCCGGGTACTGGTGCTGGACAAACTCACCGGCGACGAATTCCTGCGCTGGTATGCGCTTGATGCGGATCATCTGCGAGTCCGCCTCGGCCGCGCCACACCCTCGGTTTCGGTCGGCGCGCTGCTGCTGGACGATTTCTATGCGCGCGTGATCGTCAACGGCAACGGCAGGCTCAACCTGCAGGACGTGGTGGCCAACCCACAGCAGGCCACTCCGGTATCGGTAACGCGGGCCAACACATCCGCCGCGCCTGCACCCACGACGACACCCGCCACGGCGTCATCCGTACCCGCAGCGGCAAGTTCGGCGCCACTGCCCGCCAACATCCGCATCGGCAGCATCACGCTGGCACGCGGTCATCTCAATTACACCGACAACTTCATCAAGCCCAACTACACGGCGAACATCACCGACCTGTCGGGCAAGATCGGTGCCTTCGGCACGGATACCAGCACCGCGCCCGCCGCACTGACCCTGCAGGGCGAGCTCAACGGCAACGCGCCAGTGACCATCGACGGCAATATCAATCCGCTCACGCCCATCGCGTTCCTCGACGTGAAAGGCAAGGCCAGCGATGTCGAGCTGTCCCATCTCACCCCTTATTCGAGCAAGTACACCGGCTACCCGATCACCAAGGGGCGCCTGACCATGGACGTGCATTACCTGCTCGACCACGGCAAGCTCAAGGCCGACAACCACATCATGCTCGACCAGCTCACTTTCGGCCCGCGTGTCGAGGGTCCGGGCATCCGTCACCTGCCGGTGAAACTGGCGGTGGCTCTGCTCCGCGACCCGCAGGGCAACATCGATGTCAACGTGCCGGTTTCCGGTTCGTTGAGCGATCCGGAGTTCAGCCTCGGCGGCGTGATCTGGCATGCCTTCGTCAACCTGATCACGCGCGCGATCACTTCGCCGTTCCGCCTGCTTGCCGCCGGCCTGGGTGGCAAGCACCAGGATCTCGGGCATGTCTCGTTTGCACCGGGCTCGAGCCGGCTCGACGCGACCGCGCAGCAGCGCCTTGCCGAGATCGTGAAGGTCCTCAAGCAGAAACCGGCGCTGAAGCTGACCATCACCGGCCGGGTCGATCCCAGGCTTGACGAAAATGGCCTGCGCAAGGAAACCATGGACGCCGCCATCCGGCAGGAAGTCGCCCGCAGCCAGGGTGACAGCGCACAAAGCGTGGAGCTGTCCAAGCTCAGCCACAAGGATTACCTGCGCTACCTGACCAAGGCCTACAAGCACGCGAAATTCAGCAAGCCGCGCGACTTCATCGGGCTGGTCAAATCGCAGCCACCCGAGGTCATGGAAAACATGATCGAGACCCATGTGACGGTCAACGCCAAGACCATGCGCGCGCTCGCCGAACGCCGGGCCAGCGCGGTTGAAGCCTGGCTGCACGGCAAGATCGCCGACAACCGCATGTCTGTGCTTGCCCCCAAGCTGGACGCCACCGGTATCGACGACAACGGCAAGACCACCCGGGTGGATTTCGGACTGCACGATTGAGGCCACCCCAGCCACGCCCGGCCGACGGTTTCCCCGAAGGCCGGGAGGCCTCACAATGGCGGTCTTCCCATCACGGAAAGCACCACCATGAGCTACCCCAGCCAGGCACGCTACGCTAGCGAACTCGAATCCATCCGCGAACAGGGTCTGTTCAAGGCCGAGCGCATCATCGTCTCGCCGCAGTCCGCCGAGATCGAGCTGGACGGCGGTCGCAAGGTGCTCAACTTCTGCGCCAACAACTATCTGGGCCTGGCCGATCACCCCGACGTGATCGCCGCCGCCAAGGCGGCCCTGGACACCCACGGTTTCGGCATGGCCAGCGTGCGCTTCATCTGCGGTACGCAGGACCTGCACAAGCAGCTCGAAGCGAAGGTCGCCGGCTTCTTCGGCACCGACGACACCATCCTGTATGCCGCCTGCTTCGATGCCAACGGCGGACTGTTCGAACCCCTGCTGGGCGAACAGGACGCGGTGATCTCCGACGCGCTTAACCACGCCTCGATCATCGATGGCATCCGCCTGTGCAAGGCCAAGCGCTACCGCTATGCCAACAGCGACATGGCCGACCTGGAAGCGCAGCTGCAGGCGGCCGATGCCGCTGGCGCCCGTACCAAGCTGATCAGCACCGACGGCGCGTTCTCGATGGACGGCTTCATCGCGCGGCTCGACCAGATCACCGCACTGGCAGCCAAGTACGGCGCATTGGTGCACATCGACGAGTGCCACTGCACCGGCTTCCTCGGCGCCACCGGCCGCGGTTCGGCCGAAGTGCATGGCGTGATGGACAAGATCGACATCTTCACCGGTACCCTAGGCAAGGCGCTCGGTGGTGCTGTCGGAGGCTTTACCACCGGGCGCGCCGAGATCATCGAGATGCTGCGCCAGCGGTCGCGTCCGTATCTGTTCTCCAACTCGCTGCCACCGCACGTGGTCGCCGCGGGTCTCAAGGTGTTCGACATGCTTGAAGCCGCCGGCGACCTGCGCGACCGCGTCCAGGAGAATACCCGCTACTTCCGCGAGGAAATGACCAAGGCCGGCTTCGACATCAAGCCTGGCGTGCACCCGATCGTTCCGGTCATGGTGTACGACGCCAAGAAGGCCCAGGCGATGGCCACGGCACTGCTCGACGAGGGCATCTATGTCACCGGCTTCTTCTACCCGGTGGTACCGCAGGGCCAGGCGCGCATCCGTACGCAGATGAGTGCCGCACACACGCGCGAACACCTCGACCGTGCCATTGCAGCCTTCAGCAAGGTCGGCAAGCAGCTAGGTGTGATCTGATCCATGGCTTTGTTGGCCCGTACGGTTGATCGGTGGCGACGTAAAAGCGCGCCACCGATTTACAACGGGAGGCATGTCAGCGGCGGAGCGTGAGCGCAGCGACCTCGGCGTCACTCAGGTGGCGCCACTGCCCTTTCGGCAAATCGCCAAGCAACAACGGCCCGATCGCTACCCGCACCAGTCGCAGCACGCCGATTTCGTGCGCTGCAAGCAGTCGCCGGATATGGCGGTTGCGCCCTTCGTCCAGCACGATTTCCAGCCAGGCGTTCTTCTCGCCACGGCGCAGCAGATCCACGCGCCGGACGCGCAACAACTCACCCTGATCGGTCACTCCCTGCACCAGTTGCTGGAGCAGAGCCGCGTCCGGCACCTGATCGACCTGCACGTGATAGGTCTTATCAACATGCCGGTCCGGCTCGGTCAACCCCGCCGCCCAGACACTGTCGTTGCTCAACAGCAACAGGCCTTCGCTGGCCCGGTCCAGCCGGCCGACCGGTCCCATCCACGGCAGGCCCGCATCCGCAAGCGCGTCGTACACAGTGGAGCGCCCCCGTTCGTCATTGGCGGTCACGACCATGCCGCGCGGCTTGTTCAAGGCCACATAGACACGTGCCACCTCGCCGATCACGACACCGTCGAGCATGATCCGCTGCCGCACCGCATCAGCCGGACGTTCCGGATCTGACACGACCTGGCCGTCGACGGAAACCCGACCCTCACGGATCGCGCGCTCAGCCTGGCTGCGCGAGCAGACACCGAGCTTGCTGATGACACGCGCCAGACCATGACGCGGTCGGTCGACCGGACGCGTCTTCGCAGAAACACGGCGAGAGGGTGTGGATGAAGTCATGGGCACAAAAGCATGGACGGGACAAAGGATAGGCCATCGCGCCGACACCCGGGCCATAAAAGGAAAAGCCCGGCACCAGGCCGGGCTTTTCCAGGTTGCCGAAGCAACCGTGTTGCTTACTGCTGGACCTGCAGCTCGGTGCGACGGTTCTCGGCGCGACCGGCATCGGTCTTGTTGTTGCCGATCGGGTCGTTCTCACCGTGACCCACCGGGCCTTCCAGACGGCTGGCGTCGATACCGTGATCAATCAAGTAGTTGTACACGATCTTCGCACGACGCTCGGACAGCGACTGGTTGTAGGCAGCGCTACCGATGCTGTCGGTATAGCCGGCCACCATCACCTGCACGTTCGGGTAACGCTTCAGGGTGTCGACAGCCTGGTTCAGGGTTGCCAGCGAAGCGGAGGTCGGCTCGGCCAGTGCCTTGGTGATGTCAGTCTGACCCTTCTTCGGACGGTCAAACTTGAAGTTCACACCACGCAGATCGATGACGACCTTCTGCGGGCAGCCATCCGGGCCGACAATGGTGCCGGGCGGAGTGTTCGGGCACTTGTCGTCGCAGTTGTTCACGCCATCATGGTCGCTGTCGAGCTGCGAGCAGTCAGGCTTCGGCGGCGGCGGCGGAGCGACCGGGGCCGGAGCCGGGGGAGCCGGCGGCTGGCCAAAGCGCGAGACGAGGCTGAAGCCCAGCAGCCAATCGCCATAGCCATTCTGGCTCTGCTGGCTCTTGTCGTCCCAGTCATAGCGGTAACCGGCTTCAACGCGGAAGTCGGTGCTGTCGGTGATGGCCTTGGACAGACCAGCGCCCACCTGGGCGGCAGGAGCCCAGCCGTGGTTCATGCTGTTCTTGTGATAGCTGCCCATCAGGCCAGCCATCAGATACGGACGCCACGCGGTCCACTCACCGAAGTAATAACGGACAGCCGCACCGTAGTTGGTGCTCGACCACTTGCCACCGCCATCGCGCTTGCGGCTGGTACGGTCGACGAACAGGTCGATCGACGTATTCGGCGAGATGAAACGGCCTACGCCAAGACCATAGTAGAACTGGCGGCTGTTGGTGTTGCGGCTGCTGTCGTTGTAGTAGCCACCAATGGTCGGCGCGATGTACCAGCGGCCGTCGTAGCTCGGCGCCGTGGTGCTGGCCGCACTGTCGGACGCAGCGGCCGTGCCCTGCGCCTGAACGGCACCCACGCCGCCCAGTGCAAGAGCGATCAGAAAATACAGGCCCTTACGTTTCATCAGGTCTCTCCTCGTTTATTGATTTTTGCGACGTTTCCACAAGCGCGGAAGGATTGCGCAAAGCTATTCGGCCCAATCGGCGAATAACGGTCTTCCTGTTAATGAGTCGCCTTGGGGGGGCGGCGGCAGTTTATCAAAAAATAAACAAGCGGGTCCGTCACAGAAACTTTCGTTCATGCTCGGCTCACCCTGATCCTCACTATGTGAAGAATCCGAGAAAGCTCCTGCGGGCATGTCGTGCAGACACGCCACGCGCGGACTCCGCGCAAAGGCAACCCCTACCGAGCCTTATGCGGATGGCCACGCAACGCCATTTCCAGACTCGCCGACACCAGCCCTATCACCGAACCGTGAGCAGCAGTAGCTTTCGGGATCCGCGACGGCGGCCCTTTTGCCAGCGCCGCCGTCTCGCGCAATACCTGTACCGCATCGCCGATGCAGTATTTTCGAAATCAGAATAATCTGATCTTGCGACACCATACTTTCGATGCGGAGGTTCCGTGCCGCGGCGAATTACGGCGCGGGAACGCGTACCCACCCTTCCATCAGTACGCGTGCGCTGCGGCTCATGATGGCCTTGGTGACTATCCACGCGCCATCGACCCGTTTCGCCTCGGCTCCTACCCGCAGCGTACCCGACGGATGGCCAAAACGTACCGACGTGCGCTCACCGCCCCCTGCGGCCAGGTTCACCAGCGTGCCCGGAATGGCGGCCGCAGTGCCGATCGCGACCGCAGCCGTACCCATCATGGCGTGATGCAGCTTGCCCATCGACATCGCACGCACCAGCAGATCGACGTCACCCACCTTCACGGGCTTGCCGCTGGAGGCGACGTAGTCGGCAGGCGGCGCAACGAAGGCCACCTTGGGCGTGTGCTGGCGCGTGGCGATCTCGTCGAGCGACCGGATCAGGCCCATGCGCAGCGCACCGTGTGCACGGATGGCCTCGAACATCGCCAGCGCCTTTTCGTCACTGTTGATGGCGTCCTGCAGTTCGGTGCCGGTGTAGCCGATGGCCGCAGCCTCGACAAAAATTGTGGGGATGCCGGCATTGATCATGGTCGCCCGGAGCACGCCAACACCCGGCACGTCCAGGTCGTCGACCAGATTTCCGGTAGGAAACATGGCTCCTCCCGCACCCTCTTCCTCGGCGGCCGGGTCCATGAATTCCAGTTGTACTTCGGCCGCCGGGAAGGTCACCCCGTCCAGTTCGAAATCGCCGGTCTCCTGCACCGCGCCGTCGGTCATCGGCACATGGGCAATGATGGTCTTGCCGATGTTGGCCTGCCAGATGCGCACGATCGCGATGCCGTCGCGTGGCACCCGTGACGGATCGACCAGCCCCGCCGCAATGGCAAACGGACCGACCGCTGCCGACAGGTTGCCGCAGTTGCCGCTCCAGTCGACGAAGGCCCTGTCGATCGCCACCTGGCCGAACAGGTAGTCCACGTCATGATCCGGACGCACGCTCCTGGACACGATCACCGTCTTGCTGGTGCTGGAGCTCGCACCCCCCATGCCGTCGATCTGCTTGCCATAGGGATCGGGACTGCCGATCACACGCTGCAGCAGGGCATCACGCACGGCGCCCGGCACCTGCGCCGCCTCGGGCAGGTCCTGCAGACGAAAGAACACACCCTTGCTGGTACCGCCACGCATATAGGTGGCGGGAATCCGGATCTGGGGAAGATGAGCCATGGTTGTTTTGTCCTGGTTGACTGGGACTTGCCCGCACCTCGGGGGCGAGCAAGGACGGCTGCCGCGTGGTGATGCAATGCCCCCACGCGGACCGGCAAGAAATCAGGCAGCCTGCGACGCCTCGATGAAGTCCTGCGCGAAACGCTGCAGCACCCCACCCGCTTCGTAGATCAGCACCTCCTCGGCGGTATCCAGGCGACAGGTCACCGGCACCTCGACACGCTCGCCGTCCTTGCGGTGGATGACCAGGGTGAGATCGGCGCCCGGCCTGCGCTCGCCGATCACATCGAAGGTCTCGCTGCCATCGATCGCCAGCGTCTTGCGGTTGGTGCCCGGCTTGAACTCCAGCGGCAGCACGCCCATGCCGATCAGGTTGGTGCGATGGATGCGCTCGAAGCCCTCGGCCGCGATCGCTTCCACGCCCGCCAGACGCACGCCCTTCGCGGCCCAGTCGCGCGAGGAACCCTGGCCGTAGTCGGCACCGGCGATCACGATCAGCGGCTGCTTGCGGTCCATGTAGGTCTCGATCGCTTCCCACATGCGCATGACCTTGCCTTCCGGCTCCACCCGGGCCAGCGAACCACGCTTCACTTCACCATCGACCACAGCCATCTCGTTGACCAGGGTCGGGTTGGCGAAGGTGGCGCGCTGCGCGGTGAGATGGTCGCCGCGATGGGTCGCGTAGGAATTGAAGTCCTCTTCCGGCAAACCCATTTTCGCAAGGTACTCGCCTGCCGCGCTGGTCGGCAGGATCGCGTTGGACGGCGACAGGTGATCGGTGGTGATGTTGTCGCCAAGCACCGCCAGCGGGCGCATCCCGGTCAGCGTGCGCTCGCCCGCCAAAGCGCCCTCCCAGTACGGCGGGCATCGTATGTAGGTGCTCTGCGGACGCCATGCATAGAGCGGCGCGGCACGGGTACCGCTGTGTCCGGTGCGAGCGAACATCGGCTCGTACACCGTGCGGAACTGCTCCGGCTTCACGCTGGCGGACACGATCGCATCGATCTCCTCGTCCGACGGCCAGATGTCCTTGAGCATCACCGGCTGGCCATCCGCATCGATGCCCAGCACGTCCTTCTCGATGTCGAAGCGGATGGTGCCGGCGATGGCGTAGGCCACCACCAGCGGCGGCGAAGCCAGGAAGGCCTGCTTGGCATACGGATGGATGCGCCCGTCGAAGTTGCGGTTGCCAGACAGCACGGCCGTCGAATACAGGTCGCGGTCGATGATCTCCTGCTGGATCTTCGGATCGAGCGCGCCCGACATGCCGTTGCAGGTGGTGCAGGCGAACGCCACGATGCCGAAGCCCAGCTTCTCCAGCTCCGGCAGCAGCTTCGCTTCTTCCAGATACAACTGCACCGCCCGCGAACCGGGTGCCAGCGAGCTCTTCACCCACGGCTTGCGGGTCAGGCCACGCGCGTTGGCGTTGCGTGCCAGCAGCGCGGCGGCAATCACGTTGCGCGGGTTGCTGGTGTTGGTGCAACTGGTGATCGCGGCAATGATCACCGCACCGTCGGGCATCTGCCCCGGCTGTTCGGTCCACTCGCCGGCGATCCCGCGCGCCGCCAGGTCGGACGTCGGCAGTCGCTTGTGTGGATTGGACGGGCCGGCCATGTTGCGCACCACCGCGGACAGGTCGAACGTCAGCGTGCGCTCGTACTGCGCATCGGCAAGCGTATCGGCCCACAGGCCCGCCGTCCTGGCGTAGGTCTCGACCAGCCTGACCTGCTCGTCGCTGCGACCGGTGAGGCGCAGGTAGTCCAGGGTCTGGTTGTCGATGAAGAACATCGCGGCGGTGGCGCCGTATTCGGGCGCCATGTTGGAGATGGTGGCGCGATCGCCCAGGGTGAGGCTGGCTGCCCCTTCGCCGCGGAATTCAAGGAAGGCACCGACCACCTTTTCCTTGCGCAGGAACTCGGTGAGCGCCAGCACGATATCGGTGGCGGTGATGCCGCTCTGGCGCTTGCCGGTGAGTTCGACACCGACGATGTTCGGCAGGCGCATCCACGAGGCGCGGCCGAGCATCACGCTCTCGGCCTCCAGACCACCCACGCCGACGGCGATGACGCCGAGCGCATCCACGTGCGGGGTGTGGCTGTCGGTACCGACGCAGGTGTCCGGATACGCCACGCCATCACGTACGCCAACCACCGGCGACATCTTCTCCAGGTTGATCTGGTGCATGATGCCGTTGCCCGGCGGGATCACGTCGACGTTCTCGAACGCCTGCTTGGTCCACTCGATGAAGTGGAAGCGGTCCTCGTTGCGGCGATCCTCGATCGCGCGGTTCTTCCTGAACGCGTCTGGATCGAAGCCGCCGCATTCCACCGCCAGCGAGTGGTCGACGATCAGCTGCACCGGCACCACCGGGTTCACCTTGGCCGGATCGCCACCGCGATCGGCGATCGCGTCGCGCAGGCCGGCCAGATCGACCAGCGCGGTCTGGCCCAGGATGTCGTGGCACACCACGCGTGCCGGGAACCACGGAAAATCGCGCTCGCGCTTGCGCTCGATCAACTGCTTCAGCGACTCGTCGAGGATCGCCGGATCGCAGCGACGCACCAGGTTCTCGGCGAGCACGCGCGAGGTGTACGGCAAGGCATCGTAGGCGCCCGGCTGGATCGCCTCCACGGCGGCGCGCGCATCGAAATAGTCCAGCGAAGTGCCGGGAAGGGGCTGGCGGTAGTTGGTATTCATGACGGTCTGGAATCCTGAAGGGAAACACCCGCTGACAGCAGGCCTGTGAGTGGCCCGTGCGTCGTCACCCGACGACCGATCGCGAGGCTGCCGGAACGATGTCCGCGGCAAACGCCAAAGCGATGCAAAACGGGTCTAGTGTAATGAGAGTAAATGTCCAGTACGGCGTTACCGGCTTGACCGGCGTGCCGGCCGGCCTCGACAATGCTTGGGTACTTATCCCAAAGGGGAGTAGTTCCGGACGCCGCCTCACCGGGCGTTCGTGCAGTGGTCGTCATCACGAGCGGAACACCGCTCCGGTCACTGCAGCGGCGGCGCCGCGAACGAGACTTTTGCGGTAATCGCGGGGCAGCGTGCACCCGTGGTTGCTGCATTTGTCCGGCGCGCAGGAACCGAACCGCATGGCCTTCCTTACCCCCGAGCTTTTCTCCGGCCTGATGGCCATCGTGCTGCTGGACCTCGTGCTGGCCGGCGACAATGCCATTGTTATCGCACTGGCCGCACGCAACCTGCCGCCCGAGCTGCAGCGCAAGGCCGTGTTCTGGGGCACCTTCGGCGCCGTCGGCATACGCGTGCTGTTGACCGCCGTCGTGGTGTACCTGCTCAAGCTGCCCGGACTGATGCTGGCCGGCGGACTGGTCCTGCTGCCGATCGCCTGGAAGCTGCTCCGGCACGAGGAAGAAGACCGCGACATCCGCCCCGGCGACACCTTCTGGGCTGCGCTGAAGACCATCGTTGTGGCCGACGCACTGATGGGCCTGGACAACGTACTGGCGATTGCTGGCGCGTCGAAAGGTCATATGGGACTGGTCATCCTCGGTCTGCTCATCAGCGTTCCGCTGGTGGTCTGGGGCAGCACGCTGATCCTGCGGCTGATCGCACGCTATCCGGCGATCATCTACGTTGGCGCCGGCGCCATTGCCTGGACCGCAGCCCGCATGATCGCCCACGACGGACTGCTCGACGCCTGGTTCAAGCCGCGTCCGTGGGCCAGGTACGGACTCGACGTGCTGTTCGTGCTTGGCATCTGCGGCGGTGGCTGGCTGGCTCGTCGGCGGCAACCGCCTACCCGCATCACTTGAATCAGTTCTTACGCCAAAACGCCGCAACTCCTGGTCGCTGGTGTCCGCTGTTGCTGCGCTCAAGCCTGCCCAGACCCCGCGAAAGCGCCGACAGCACCTCGTAGTGCAGGATCACGCAGATCGCTATCGCCACGGTGAAGTTGACGCCCCCCAGTGGTGATAATCGCCCCGGGGCGACCATGCCGCAGGAGCAGCGAGAGCGAGAGCGAGAGTCCATTGGGCCAGCGCGAGATTCATCAGGCAAAGCGCCCGCCTTCGCGACGGGCGCTCCGCTCAGGTCAGCGCTTGTCGATCGGCACGTAGGTCTGGTCTTCCGGCCCAGTGTAGTTGGCACTGGGACGGATGATCTTGCCGTCCTGGCGCTGCTCGATCACGTGCGCGCTCCAGCCGGAGGTACGCGCGATCACGAACAGCGGCGTGAACATCGCGGTCGGCACGCCCATCATGTGGTAGGCGCTGGCCGAGAACCAGTCGAGGTTGGGGAACATCTTCTTGATCTCACCCATCACATTCTCGATGCGCTCGGACACGTCGAACAGCACCGGATTGCCGCCCTCGGTGCACAGCTTGCGCGAGATCTCCTTGATGATCACGTTGCGCGGATCGGCCACCGTGTACACCGGGTGGCCGAAGCCGATGATGATCTCCTTGCGCTCGACGCGGGCGCGGATGTCCGCCTCGGCGTCGTCGGCGCTGCGATAGCGCGCGATGATCTCCATCGCCACCTCGTTCGCGCCGCCGTGCTTAGGACCGCGCAGCGCGCCGATCGCGCCGGTGATCGACGAGTACATGTCCGACCCGGTACCGGCGATCACGCGCGCGGTGAAGGTCGACGCATTGAACTCGTGCTCGGCGTACAGCACCAGCGACTTGTCCAGCGCGGTGGCATGCAGCTCACTGGGCGCCTTGCCGTGCAGCAGGTGCAGGAAGTGCGCGGCGATCGAATCATCATCGGTCTCGGTCTCGATGCGCTTGCCGTTGTGGCTGAAGTGGTACCAGTACAGCAGCATCGATCCGAAGCTGGCCATCAGGCGGTCGGCGATATCGCGCGCACCGGTGATGTTGTGGTCGTCCTTTTCCGGCAGCACCGTGCCCATCACCGAGCAGCCGGTGCGCAGCACGTCCATCGGATGGGTCGCCGCCGGCAGCAGCTCCATCGCGGCCTTCACCGGCGCCGGCAGGCCGCGCAGGCGCTTCAGGCGGGCCTTGTAGTTCTGCAGCTCGGTCCAGTTCGGCAGCACGCCGTAGACCAGAAGATGCGCCACTTCCTCGAAGCAGCCCTTGGCCGCAAGGTCATGGATGTCATAGCCGCGGTAATGCAGATCGTTGCCGCTGCGGCCGACCGTGCACAGCGCCGTGTTGCCGGCAGCGACACCGGACAGCGCCACCGATTTCTTGGCCTTGGGAAGGACTTGCTCGCTCATGGGATGTATCTCCTCAATGCTTGCGGATGCCGACCGGCGCAGCAGGCGGCCGGACGACGGAATGCGTGACCTGCTCAGCCTTTCTTCGAGAACAGCTCGTCGAGCTTGCGCTCGTAGGCGTGGTAGCCGAGGAAGTCGTAAAGCTCCTCGCGCGTCTGCAGGGTGTCGATGATGTTTTTCTGGGTGCCTTCGCGGCGCACCGTCTCGTAGAAATTCAGCGCGGCCTTGTTCATGGCGCGATAGGCACCGCAGCAGTACAACGCTATATCCACGTTGGCCGAGCGCAGCTCGTCGGTGGTGAAGAACGGCGTGGAGCCGAACTCGGTAAGGTTGGCCAGGATCGGCACCTTCACCGCCGCCTTGAACTTGCGGTAGTCGTCCAGCGTTTTCATCGCTTCGGGGAAGATCATGTCGGCGCCAGCCTCGACGTAGGCCACCGCGCGCTCGATCGCCGCATCGATGCCCTCCGCTGCCGCCGCGTCGGTGCGCGCCATGATCACGAAGCCCGGATCGGTCCGCGCATCCACCGCCGCCTTCACGCGGTCGACCATTTCGTCCTTCGACACCACTTCCTTGCCGGGACGATGGCCGCAGCGCTTCTGGCCGACCTGGTCCTCCATGTGCACGGCGGCCACGCCCACGCGCTCGAACGAACGGATGGTGCGCGCGATGTTGAACGCGCCGCCCCAGCCGGTATCGATGTCGACCAGCAGCGGCAGGCCGGTGGCGTCGACGATACGGCGGGCGTCGATCAGCACGTCTTCCATCGTGCTGATGCCCAGGTCCGGCATGCCCAGCGAGTTGGCGGCCACACCGCCGCCGGACAGATACAGCGCCTTGTAACCCACGCGCCTGGCCATCAGGCCCGCGTAGGCGGTGATCGCGCCGATCACCTGCAACGGCTGTTCTTCGGCGAGAGCGGCGCGGAAACGTGCGCCGGCGGAATCGATTGGGGACATGGTGACTCTCCGAAACCTCATAGTGTAGGCGATGCGCCGGACAGGCCATGCCGCAACGCACGAAATCACGGCAGCGGCGGCATCCGCCCAGCACCGGCAGGCGTCTCGACAGGGCGCCTGCCGGCCCAGGTGCCATCACGCACCCAAATGCACCGCGTGCGACCGGTCGTGAGCGACTTGCCATGCTTCGAGATCAAATACCCGCTCGATCCTGAGCATCGCAGATCCGCCTCATCCGGGACGGGCGCTACTTTGCTCCTCAAAAACATGTTGATCAATCTTGATCAAAACAATCAATATATCTGCATGCACGCCACCTACCTGCCCGCTCGCGACGCCGCCGCCCGGCTGGGCATCAGCCTGGCCACCCTGTACGCCTATGTCAGCCGCGGCAAGATCGACTCGCGTGCCGGTCCCGACGGTCGCAGCCGCGAATACCGGGTCGACGACATCGACGGCCTGATCGAACGGCGCCAGGCCGGGCGCGGCGCCGCACAAGGGGCCGCACACAGCCTGACCTGGGGCCTGCCGGTGCTGGAAACCCGGATCTCGCTGATCCGTCCGCACGGCCAGTACTACCGGGGGCAGTCCGCCATCGCGCTGGCCCGCGACGGCGCGACCCTGGAGGAAGTCGCGCGCCTGCTGTGGGCCTGCGACGACAACGATCCTTTCGGCACGGCACCTCCGTCCGTCTGGCCCGCTGCGGTGCAAGGCCTGATGCGCCATCGCGAACTGCCGCCACTCGAACGCACCGCGGCGGCACTGCCGCTGCTGGCATTGGCCGCGCCCGATGCACACAGCCTGCACCCGCAGCAGCGTAGGGAAGGCGCCGCCCGTTTGCTGCGCGAGACCGCCGCCCTGCTCGCCAACACCCGCCCGGGCAGCCGGCCGATCCACCAGCAACTGGCCCTTGCCTGGAACAACACGCATGCCAGCCTGCCGGACCTGGTACGAAGCACGTTGGTGCTCTGCGCCGACCATGAACTGAATGCCTCAGCGTTTGCCACGCGCGTGGCCGCTTCTACCGGCGCCAGCCTTCACGCGGCGGCCGGCGCCGGGCTGGCCGCCCTGTCCGGCCCCCAGCACGGCGGTGCCACCGCGCGTGCGCATGCGCTGCTGCGGCAGGCCATGCGCGAACGCCATCCGGAAGACGATATGCGGGAACGCCTGCGCCGCGGCGAGAACCTGCCCGGCTTCGGCCACCCGCTCTATCCGGAAGGTGATCCGCGCGCTGCCCTGCTGCTGGAAATGCTGGCAGCGGCGCGACCGCGCCTGCCCGGAATGGCCCGCATCGAACGCCTGGTCGACGCGGTGGCCGCCGGCAGCGGACGCGCGCCCAGCCTGGATTTCGCACTGGCCGCGACGGCCCTGTTGCACGGCCAGGACGCAACGGCAAGCCTGTCGCTGTTCGCCGCCGGGCGCATGGCCGGCTGGCTGGCACACGCACTGGAACAGCAGGAAGCCGGCGGGCTGATCCGGCCGCGCGCGAACTACGCCGGCGCCCGTCCCACCCGTCGACGGTGATCATCCCCTGCCTGCCGGCAGCCATCCGTCTGTCACGCGCTACCGACACGATGACGGGTAGTGACTGCATCGGCCATTCATAGGCATGATCAATCGACCACATCTCGACAATCAATTGGAATGATCGATAGGCGTCACCTAGAATTCCCCCATCGACCCACTCACCAACCACAAATGGAGACGACCCAGTGTCTTTGATCAACACCGAAATCAAGCCGTTCAAGGCCCAGGCATTCAAGAACGGCGAGTTCATCGAAGTGACCGACGCCGATCTCAAGGGCAAGTGGTCCGTCGTGATCTTCATGCCGGCTGCGTTCACCTTCAACTGCCCGACCGAGGTCGAGGACGCCGCCGAGCACTACGCCGAGTTCCAGAAAGCCGGCGCCGAAGTGTATGTGGTCACCACCGACACCCATTTCTCGCACAAGGTGTGGCATGAGACCTCGCCGGCGGTGGGCAAGGCCAAGTTCGCGCTGGTCGGCGACCCGACCCATCAGCTGACCCGTGCCTTCGACGTGCACATCGAAGAGGAAGGCCTGGCCCTGCGCGGCACCTTCATCATCAACCCGGAAGGCGTGATCAAGACGCTGGAGATCCACGACAACGCGATCGCCCGCGACATCGCCGAAACGCTGCGCAAGCTGAAGGCCGCGCAGTACGTGGCCGCCCACCCGAACGAGGTGTGCCCGGCCAAGTGGAAGGAAGGCGAGAAGACCCTGGCTCCCTCGCTCGACCTCGTCGGCAAGATCTGATCCAACCGCTGTACCGGAACCGGGCGTGGCCACGCCCGGTTCCACCTCCCGCCAGGGATGCTTGTGTCAGCGGCCTGCGCCGGGCACTGCTCCCCCGCCTGCCCATCTCCCCCCGCAGGCGCAGGCCGCTTCCACAAGCGTCCCATCGAAAATTCCCTGCGTTTCCGCCCATCCATCCTCTCCTGGAGTGGTTGCCATGCTCGACGAAGCCATCAAGGCCCAGCTGAAGGGCTACCTGGAAAAACTGACCCAGCCGATCGAACTGGTCGCGACGCTCGACGACGGCGCCAAGTCGCACGAACTGCACGACATGCTGGCCGAAATCGCCGCGATGTCGGACAGGATCTCGCTGCGCCGCGACGACAGCGACGCGCGCAAGCCTTCGTTCGCGATCAACCGCGTCGGTACCGACATCAGCGTGCGTTTCGCCGGCATCCCGATGGGCCACGAATTCACCTCGCTGGTGCTGGCCCTGCTGCAGGTCGGCGGACATCCGTCCAAGGCCGCCGCCGAGACCATCGAGCAGGTACGCAATCTCGACGGGGAATACCGCTTCGAGACGTATTTTTCGCAGTCCTGCCAGAACTGCCCGGACGTGGTGCAGGCGCTCAACCTGATGAGCGTGCTCAACCCCAACATCCGGCACGTCGCCATCGATGGCGCGCTGTTCCAGGACGAGGTGGAACAGCGCCAGGTGATGTCGGTACCCACCATCTATCTCAACGGCGAGATGTTCGACCAGGGCCGCATGAGCCTGGAGCAGATCGTGGCCCGGCTGGACACCGGCTCCGCCGCGCGCGAGGCCGAGAAGATCAAGGCCCGCGATGCGTTCGACGTGCTGGTGGTCGGCGGTGGTCCGGCCGGAGCGGCGGCGGCCGTGTATGCGGCGCGCAAGGGCATCCGCACCGGCGTCGCCGCCGAACGCTTCGGTGGCCAGGTGCTGGACACCATGGGCATCGAGAACTTCATCTCCGTGCCGTATACCGAGGGTCCGAAGCTGGGCGCGGCGCTGGAGCAGCACGTGCACGAATACGACGTGGACGTGATGAACCTGCAGCGCGCCACCAAACTGGTCCCGGCCACCGAATCGGCCAGTGGCCTGATCGAGGTACAGCTGGAAAACGGCGCCAGCCTCAGGTCGAAGACGGTGATCCTTTCCACCGGCGCACGCTGGCGGCAGATGGGCGTGCCCGGCGAGGACACCTATCGCAACAAGGGCGTGGCCTACTGCCCGCACTGCGACGGCCCACTGTTCAAGGGCAAGCGCGTGGCGGTGATCGGCGGCGGCAACTCCGGCGTCGAGGCGGCCATCGACCTGGCCGGCATCGTTGCCCACGTCACCCTGGTCGAATTCGACGGCAAGCTGCGCGCCGATGAGGTGCTGCAGAGGAAGCTGCACAGCCTGCCCAACGTCGACGTGGTAGTCAGCGCGCAGACCACCGAGGTACTGGGCGACGGCCAGAAGGTCACCGGCATGGTCTACAAGGACCGCACCGACGGCCTGATGCACAGCCTGGAACTGGAAGGCATCTTCGTGCAGATCGGCCTGCTGCCGAATACCGAATGGCTGAAGGGCACGCTGACCTTGTCACCGCGCGGCGAGATCGTGATCGACGACCGCGGCCAGACCTCGCTGCCCGGCGTATTCGCCGCGGGCGACGCCACCACGGTGCCGTACAAGCAGATCGTGATCGCGATGGGTGCAGGCTCCACCGCTGCGCTGGCCGCGTTCGACCACCTGATCCGCAGCTCGGCGCCGGCAACCGAAGCCGCCTCGGCCTGAGTCCGGCGGCGCAGGCAAGCGGTCGGGACGTCCCAGCCGGGAGTCCCGACCGCGTCAGGCACCCTGGTCCGGCCCGCGCTCCAGCGCCTGCCGGATTTCTTCCAGCGCAGCGGGATCATCCAGCGTGGACAGGTCGCCCGGATCGCGCTGCTCGGCCAAGGCCTGCAGCGAACGCCGCAGCAGCTTGCCCGAACGCGTCTTGGGCAGTGCGTTGACCACGTAGATCCGTGCCGGTCGGGCCACGCTGCCCAGCTGATCCACCACGCACTGCTGCATGCCGCGTGCGGCCGTGGCCGAGTCGTCGGCGACCTGCTGCTTCAGAGTGGCGAACACCACCGGCACCTGCCCCTTCAGCGCGTCCTTCACGCCGATCACCGCCGCTTCGGCCACAGCCGGATAGCCGGAGACCGACTCCTCGATCTCGCGCGTGCCCAGCCGGTGTCCGGCCACGTTGATCACGTCGTCGGTACGGCCAAGGATGAAGGTGTAACCATCGGCATCGCGGATCGCCCAGTCCAGCGAGCTGTAGAGCTGTTCGCGGAAATGGCTGAAGTAGCTGTGCACGTAGCGGTCGTCGTCGCGCCAGATCGTGCTGAGGCAGCCCGGCGGCAGCGGCGGCTCCAGCACCAGCACGCCCTTGTTGCCCGGCGGCACTTCCTTGCCGCTGTTCTCGTCGATCACCTTCATCCGGTACCCCGGAGCCGGCAGGCCGGGCGAACCCAGCTTCGCCGGTTTCAGGTCCAGCCCGGGCATCAGGGTGATCGCCGGCCAGCCGGTTTCGGTCTGCCAGTAGTTGTCTATCACCGGCACGCCCAGCGCGTCGTTGATCCATTGCGCGGTGGGCTCGTCCAGCGGCTCGCCGGCCAGGAACAGCCACTTCAGCGCGGACAGGTCATGCTTCTTCAGCCAGCTGGCGTCCTGCTTCTTCAGCACACGGATCGCGGTCGGCGAGGAGAACATCGTGCGCACGCCGTACTTCTCGCACAGCCCCCACCAGACGCCCGGATCGGGCCGTGTGGGCAGGCCCTCGTACAGCAGCGACGTGGCGCCGCCGATCAGCGGACCGTACACGTTGTAGGAATGCCCCACCGCCCAGCCCACGTCCGAGGTGGAGAACATCACCTGCCCCGGCGCGATGTCGAAAATGCAGCGGATCGACATCGCCATCGCCACGGCATAGCCGCCGGTGTCGCGCTGCACACCCTTGGGCTTGCCGGTGGTGCCGGAGGTGTAGAGCAGATAGCTGGGTTCGTTCGACTCCAGCCACACCACCGGCACGTCGGCACCAATGTACTTCGCGCGCAGTTCCGCGTAGTCGGTATCGCGGCCAGGCACGCGCAGCATCTGCGTATCCAGCCCGCGGTCGACGATCAACACATGCGGCGGCGGCGCCGAGGCTTCGTCCAGCGCCGCGTCCACCAGCGGCTTGTATGGGATCACCTTGCCCCCGCGCATGCCGGCATCCGCGCAGATCAGCAGCTTCGGCTGCGCATCGTCGATACGCAGGGCCAGGTTGTGCGCCGCAAAGCCGCCGAATACCACCGAGTGGATCGCACCCAGCCGCGCGCAGGCGAGCATTGCGAACACCGCCTCGGCAATGTTCGGCAGGTAGATCACCACACGGTCGCCACGCCCCACGCCCAGCGACTGCAGCACCGCGGCGCACACGTTCACCTCGCGATGCAGTTCGCGGTAGCTGAACTCGCGTGTGATATCCGTTTCGGTGGAAATCGCGACCAGCGCGCGCTGGTCGCCGCGCTCATTCAGGTGACGATCCAGCGCGTTGTAGCAGAGGTTGGTGGTGCCACCGACGAACCAGCGACGGAACGGCGGATTCGAGGCGTCGAGAATCTGCTGCGGCGGGGTGTCCCAGTGGATGCGCCGTGCCTGTTCGGCCCAGAACGCTTCCGGCGCCTCGATCGACTGCCGGTAGAACGTTTCGTAGTCCATGCCCGCCTCCATCAGTATCCGCTCACAGCCTAGCCTCGCACCCGGCAGGCGGCAGCACGACAATGGTCGTATGCACGCTTGACCCTCACGTTACGTCAGCCCGCAGCATCCATCTGCACGCACCAAAGGAGCACCTCCACCATGCCGATGACCGTAGGCGAACTGGCCAGGCGCAGCGGACTCACCGTCCGCACCCTGCACCACTACGATGCCATCGGCCTGCTGGTTCCCGCGGTGCGTTCCGCTGCCGGCTACCGCCTGTACGACAAGGCGAACATCGAGCGGCTGCACCGCATCCAGGCGCTGCGTCAGCTCGGTCTTTCACTGGCCGACATCGGAACCGCCTTGTCCGGGCCGCAGGCACCCTTGGCCAAGCTGATCGACCGCCAGATCGCGCAGCTCGACCGCGACCTTGCCGCCGGCGCCCGCCTGCGCGAGCGGCTGGTGCATCTGCGCACGCAACTGACATCCGGACAGTCACCCGACCTGGCCGACTGGCTGGACACGCTGGAGCTGATGACCATGTACGAGAAGTATTTTTCGCCCGAGGAACTGGAACGCCTGCCGCTGCACACCGACCCGGATGTGCTTGCGGAATGGAGCGCCCTGGTTGCCGCCGTGCAATCGGCGATGGACCGCGGTACCAGGCCCGACGACCACGACGCACAGACCCTCGCGTTGCGATGGATGGAAATGATAGGCCGCGGCACCGGCAACAACCCGGCCTTTCTGCTGCGCCTGCGTTCGATGACCGAAAGCGAACCCGGCATGCGCGAACGCAGCGGCATCACGCCCGAGCTGGAGCGCTTCGTGGAGCAGTCGCTGGTCGCTGTACGACTGGCGATCTTTGCCCGCTACCTCGACGCGCACGAGATGCGGCGCATGCGCCAGCACTACGGCAGGCAGATGCATGTTTGGCCCGAACTCATCGCCGCGTTGCACAGCGCGCTCGCCGACGGCGTGCCATCGGACGACCCCAGCGTGAAGGCGATGGCGCAACGCTGGATGACGCTGTTCCGCGAATACGCCGGCGACGACCCCGCCACCCACGCGAAGATCCGCGAGGCCTATGCGAAAGAGCCCGAGCTGCGCAGCGGCAGCTCGGTCGACGATGCCTTGCTCGCCTACGTGCGCAAGGCTGCGGCAAGCGCGGGCAGCCATTCCAGCTGACGCCTCGGGTGACCACCGGCAAAGGCTGGTGCGCCGCCTATCCGCCCTGCAGCTCGGCCAGCTGCTGTCGCAGCGAGGCCACCTCGGCGGTCAGCTCGGTTACGCGGCGACGCAGTTGCAGCAGCTCGCTCTCTTCATCGGCCGCGCCAGACGCATCCTTCGGCTTGCGCCGCGATTCGCGCACCCGCCTGGCCGCCTCCTTCAATTCCTTGTCGCCGGCGCTGGCAGCCGCGCGCTGCTCGTCCTGCGACAGGCTGGCCACCGCGGCGGCAGCGTTGATCGAGATCGTGCCCGCCTTCACCGCTTCCACCACCTCGGGGGCGGCCTGCTTGCGGATCTTCTCGATCAGGCCCACCTGGGCGTTGCTGAGACGCGCCGCCTTCGCCATCGCCTCGCGACTGGGTGGTGCCTCGACCGACGTCTCCGGTGCGCTGGCTTCCCGCTCAATAGCCGCGGGCTCATCTCCGGCGACGACTTCCGCGTGCTCCGGAATCGGCGGCAATGGTGGCAATTTCACCCGTGCTTGCGCACGACGCGCGGCAAGAATGTCGCGCTTGCGCAACGCCAACTCGCCACGCTGGAACACCGACAGGCTGCGCCGCCCCAGGTGTTGGTCGATCATCCACAGGTGGACGTCATCCATCGAGCGGAAATTCGGATGCTGCATGGTCTGGAACGACAGGCCATGCTGCTGGCAGATCGCGTAGCGGTGATGGCCGTCGATGAGGATCTCACCCCACAACACCAGCGCGTCGCGGCAGCCTTCGGCGAGGATGCTGCGTTCCAGCGCCTCGTACTCCTCCGGCGTCATCGGTTCGATATAGGCCTTCAGCTCTTCGTTGACGACGATGTTCATGCGGGGCGTGTCCAACCATGCAAAACGGCCGGGCATTTTAGGGATTGGGGGCGCGTTGCGCTGCCTTGTATTTCGCGGCGCTGCGTGTATCGCACCGTTTGCACGGGCTGATGCCTGGTCGCGACGCGAAGTCCCCGGCAGCGGCACGCTCGGCGACGTACATCTGCACCTCAGTCAAAAGCGGTTTTGACGTCCTTCGGCCGCCGAGTCACTTTCTCTTGCTTGCCCAAGAGAAAGTAACGGCGGTTTCTATGATCAAGTGCACCACCCCACGACAAGGTGATGCATGGGTCAGCACTATGGACATCTGAGCGCCGAAGAACGGGGCGCGATCATGGTCGGCAAGGCTCGGGGGGAGAGTGCCCGGCAGCTCGCCCTGATGCTGGGTCGCTCACCCAGCACGATTTCGCGGGAGCTGGCTCGCAATGGTCACCAGGAACCGTCCGTCCTGCCTCGGATGGGTCGGCCAAGGTTGAGCTACGACGCCAGTCGAGCCGGCCAACGCGCCCGGCGCCTGGCACGTAAGCCGCGGCGCGAGCGCAAATTGCGGCGGGACGGTCAGCTGTGGTGCCTCGTGCGCCGCTTGCTGGGCAAGGGCTGGTCACCTCAACAGGTGAGTCGCACACTGCGGCGTCATCACCCGGATGAGCGAGCCAAGCACGTGTCGCACGAGACGATCTACACCGCGATCTATGCCGCGCCACGCGGCGAACTGCGGCGGGCCTGGTCGCACTTCTGCGGCAGCACAAATGTGCGCGTCGGCCGCGTGGTCAGGGTGCGAACCGGCGCGGCCGGATGCACGACTTGCCGAGCATTCATGATCGTCCACTCGAAGCCAATGAACGGCTGTTGCCCGGCCACTGGGAAGGCGACTTCATCAAAGGCGCCCGTAACCGATCCTCGGTGGGCGTACTGGTGGATCGTCGGACACGTTTCCTGAAGCTGGTGAAGATGGAGGGGTGTTCGGCGGAGGATGCGCTGAAAGGCTTCAGCCGCGCATTCCGGCCGCTGCCACCGGAACTGCGCCAGACGCTGACTTACGATCAGGGCAAGGAAATGGCGCTCTACCGGACGCTATCGGAGCGCACTGGATTAGCGATCTACTTCGCCGACCCACGTAGCCCTTGGCAACGCGGCATCTGCGAGAACACCAATGGCCTGCTGCGCCAATACCTGCCTAAAGGTACGGACTTGTCGGTCTACAGCCAGAAGCAGCTCGACGCGATCGCCCGACGCATGAACCTCCGGCCACGTGCCACTCTCGATTACCACTGCCCTGCAGAAATGTTCATCCGTGCCATGGGCAGAGATGATCTGGCCGATGCCATCGATGGTGCACTTCTAGATTGACACCGCCAACCAAAGAGAACGGCACCCTGCGTCCGTCGTCCCTCCGCGCCGCTGGGCGCTGCGGGCACGCGGGTCGGGCCGGGCTTTTCGACAGGGCTCCTGCCCTGACGAAAAGGAACAGGCGTCCTGCCCGTTCCCCTTCGGGCCTTTTCGTCCCGCCCCGCTCGACTCCCGAAGGGACCCGGTGAAGGCTCGCTTCGCATCGCTTGCATGGATGGCGTAGCGGAGAAATCAGGTGGATGTTTTCTTACGTGCGATTCCTGTAGCTGCCTGCGGCGCACGCCCGCTTAAACAAGAAAGGGCGGCCGAAGCCGCCCTTCCCTCAAGCCCAAACGAGCCAGCTTACTTCGCGAACAGCTTCTCGACGCCTGCGCGCTCCTCGCGCAGTTCCTTCTGGGTGGCGTCCATGCGCGCACGCGAGAACTCGTTGATCGCCAGACCCTGCACGATGGCGTACTTGCCGTCCTTCACCGTCACCGGGTAACCGTAGATCACGCCCGGCTCGATGCCGTAGGAGCCGTCGGACGGAATGCCCATCGACACCCAGTCACCTTCGGCGGTGCCCAGCGCCCAGCTGCGCATGTGGTCGATCGCGGCCGAGGCGGCCGAGGCGGCCGACGAGGCGCCACGCGCTTTGATGATCGCCGCACCACGCTGCTGCACGGTCGGGATGAAATCGCTCTCGTACCAGGCCTGGTCGACCAGCGACAGCGCCGGCTTGCCGTCGACGGTGGCGTGGTGCAGGTCGGGGTACTGGGTAGAGCTGTGGTTGCCCCAGATGATCATCTTCTTGACGTCGGTGTTGTGCTTGCCGGTCTTCTCGGCCAGCTGGCTCATGGCGCGGTTGTGGTCCAGGCGCACCATTGCGGTGAAGCACTTCGGATCCAGGTCCGGCGCGTTCTGCTGGGCGATCAGCGCGTTGGTGTTGGCCGGGTTGCCGACCACCAGCACGCGGACGTCACGCTTGGCGTGATCGTTCAGTGCCTTGCCCTGCGGGCCGAAGATGGCACCGTTGGCTTCCAGCAGGTCCTTGCGCTCCATGCCCGGGCCGCGCGGACGCGCGCCGACCAGCAGTGCGTAGTCGACGTCCTTGAAGGCGACGTTGACGTCGTCGGTGGCCACGGTGCCGGCGAGCAGCGGGAAGGCGCAGTCGTTCAGCTCCATCACCACACCCTGCAGCGCGGGCAGCGCCGGGGTGATTTCCAGCAGGTGCAGGATCACCGGCTGGTCCGGGCCCAGCATGTCGCCAGCGGCGATACGGAACAGCAGGGCATAGCCGATCTGGCCGGCGGCGCCGGTAACTGCAACGCGAACGGGTGCTTTCATCACTTCCACTCCTCAACAGATGACAGGGTGGGCAGAGCCCACCGAAACGTAAGCGGCGGGTACGCGACCCACCTTGCGATGGATCAGGCGAGTTCGGCGAAGAACTCCGCGATACGGTCCAGGCCGGGCTGAAGCTGCGCGGTCGGACAGGTGTAGGAAATACGCAGGGCACGCGGTTCGCCGAAGGCCGAGCCCGGCACGCAGGCCACGCCCTTGGCTTCCAGCAGCGCCGCGCACAACTCCACGTCGTTACCGATCTTCGTGCCGTTGTGGCTCTTGCCGAAGGCCACGGAAATATCGGGGAACGCATAGAACGCGCCCTGCGGCCGTGGGCAGGTCACGCCCGGGATCGCATTCAGCGCGGCCACCACCGTGTCGCGCTTGGCGGCGAACTCGGCGCACTTGGCCGCGGGCACGTCCTGCGGACCGGACAGCGCCGCCACGGCAGCAGCGGTGATCACTTCCGGAATGCTGGTGATGTGGTTCGAATTGAGCGTGGTAACGGCCTTGGCCACGGCTTCCGGCCCCGCCATCAGGCCCACGCGCCAGCCCGGCATGCCGTAGGTCTTGGACACCGAGTCGACGAAGATCAACCGCTCGCGCAATTCCGGCCGCGCGAACACGAAGTTGTGGTAACCGATGCCGTCGAACACCATCGAATTGTAGATGTCGTCGGTGACGATCCAGGTGTCCGGATGCTTCACCAGCACGTCGGCCAGCGCTGCGATTTCCTCGCGCGTGTAGACCATGCCGGTAGGGTTCGACGGGTTGTTGAACAGAAACACCTTGGGCTTGCGCGCCAGCGCCGCGTCGAGCTGGGCAGGCGTCAGCTTGTAGGCCTGATCCGGACCGCAATGCAGCAAGTTGGCCCGCGCACCCACGATGTCGGCGATGTCTCGGTAGGTGGTCCAATACGGCGCTGCGAAGACGATCTCGTCACCCTCGTCCAGCAGCGCCTCGGCCAGGTTGTACAGCACCTGCTTGGCACCGATGCCGGTCGACAGGTTTTCGTGGCCATAGCCGGAAAAGCCGAGCGCCTCGATGTGCTTCAGGAACGCTTCCAGCAACGCCACGGCACCGCGATTGTTGCCGTACTGGCCGGAATCGTGCGAAAGCGCCTCGCGCGCGGCCGCATAGACATGCTCGCCGGGCAGGAAATTGGGTACGCCGATGGAAAAACTGATGATGTCGCGGCCGGCGGCCTTGAGTTCCTTGGCCTTGGCGGCAATCAGCATGATCGCGCTGGGCTTGGCGCGACCGACACGCTGGGCGAGCTGGGGCATGGCTTCCTCTGGATCGTGGGGACGAGGGAACGCAAACCGGGGGATTTTAGCATGCGGCGGCGCATCACCCATCACCACGACCGAAGTCGCATTGACGGGGTGCATTCCCTGCCCGGCCGTTGCATCATGCAGACGCCACCGGCCGGGCTTACATCGAATCCGGTCGCGGTGCAGGGCTCGCTGGACGCGGCGCCCGACACGTCAACAGGGGACCACCGCAAGACACTTCAAGCCACAAAGAGGACACACGGATATGCATTGGCTCTGGGTATTCATCGTCGGTCTGGTCGTCGGCATCGTCGCCAAGCTCATCACACCCGGAAAAGACCCCGGCGGCTTCATCATCACCGCGATCCTGGGTATCTGCGGCTCCGTGCTGGCCACCTGGGTCGGCGAACATCTCCACTGGTGGGGACCGGTCGGACTGATGCACTTCATCGCCTCGATCGGCGGTGCCGTGGTCCTGCTGGTGATCTACCACGCCGTGTTCAAGAGCAAGTCGTCCTGACCCTGAAAAGCACCGCCTGAAACGCAAGGCGCCGGCGAAGCTTTCCGCTTCGCCGGCGCCTTTTTCACATCCATGATGGCCAGGCAGCAACCCGGCAAGCCGGATCAGCTGCCCAGACCGCCCAGCAGCTTGCCGGCCAGACCTTCCAGCGCGCCCAGGTCGAGCCCGCCACCCTGGCCCTGCGCCGGCACCTGGCCGTCGGGCGTCAGATGATCAACCGCGTGCGGCAGCACCTGCGACAACTGGCCGAGCAACTGGCTCTGGTCCACGCCCAGCTTGCTCGCCGCCGATTCGAGCAGCGAACCCATGCCGCCGCTCTGCAATGCCTGTCCGAGCTGGCTACCGGAAACCGCCTGGTTGGCGCCGGTGCCCACCCAGGACTGCACCGCCTGGCCAAGCCCCTGCTGCTGCAACATGGACACCAGTCCCTGGACGCCACCCGCCTTCTGGATCAGGTCGCCAGCCAGCGAGACCAGCGAGCCGGCACCGGCGGCATTGCCTTGGCCGCCGCCCAGCAAATCATTGAGAAAGGACATGGTTACGCTCCTTGTTTATCGAAAAGAAAATGGAAAACCCGGTTCTAGGCCCCCTGCTTGCCATGCCGCCGCATCGAATCCGTGACCGTCGGACAGCTTCCGAAGCATATCAGGGCGCGGCGGCCGTCGAATCGCGCAGCTCCAGCGAGTAAGGCACCTCCACCAGCCGACCCGGCCCGCGGCCGCGCAAGCTGTCCAGCACCTGCAGGGCGGCCAGGCGTCCCATCTCGCGGCTGGGCTGCCGGACCGTGGTCAGGGCCGGCCACAACTGGCTGGCCAGCGGCGTGTCGTCGAAACCGCAGACGGACAGGTCGCGCGGCATCTTCAACCCGTATTCGCCGGCTACCCACATCACCCCGGCAGCCATGTCGTCGTTGGCGGCGAACACCGCGGTGGGGCGCTTGCGCTTGCCCAACGACAGCAGCTGGCGCGCGGCGGCCACACCCGAACCGAAGGTGAAGCCGCCCTGCACGACCAGCTCGGGGTCTTCCGGCAGGCCGGCCGCGGCCAGGGCGTCGCGATAACCCGCCAGGCGCCAGCGGCTGGCGCCGTGATTGGCGATGCCCAGCACGTGGGCAATCCTCCGGTGTCCCAGCCCGATCAGGTGTTCCACCATCGCCCGTGCGGCCTGGCGCTCGTCCATGGTCACGCCGATGCAGCCACGCCGCTTCACCGGCGACACGCTGGCATACGGCACGCCGCGCTCGCCAAGGCGCTTGAGCAGGGGCGCGTAATCGGTAATCGGCGGTGTCAGCACCACGCCGTCGGGATGGTGCCGGGAAATCAGGGTGTCGATGCGCTGGATGAAGTCGCTGCCACCCATCCGCAGCGGGCGCACCATCATGCTGTAGTGATACTCGTCGCAGGCTTCCAGCACGCCGTCCTGGATCTCGGCCAGATAGGACGAGGTCGGGTTGTCGTTGTTGTCGTACAGCATCGCCACCACGAAGGAGCGATTGCCGGCCAGGCTGCGCGCCGAGGGGTGCGGGTGATAATCCATCGCCTCCATGGCGGCCAGTACCCGCTGGCGCGTGTCGTCCTTGACGTTGGCCTCGTCGTTGAGCACGCGCGACACGGTCTTGGGCGAAACGCCGGCTTCGCGTGCCACATCTTCGAGACGTACCCGCATGGAATCTCCTGTCATGGCCTCATCATGCTGGACCCGCGCGATGGTCGTCCGGGACAGCAGCCACCGGACGACGGATCATGCATGCCGAAGGCTCAGCCGCGGGCATCCAGCGTCTTGTTCCACTCGGCCACGCGGTCGGCCTGGGCGGCCAGCAGCGCGTCCACGTCGCCTTCCACGGTGACCTTCTCGATCGTGTCGCCCTGCTGGATCGCGTCGACCACGGCCTGGTCTTCCGCGCCGATCACTTCGCCGAACACGCTGTGCTTGCCGTCCAGCCACGGCGTGGCGCCATGGGTGATGAAGAACTGGCTGCCGTTGGTGCCCGGACCGGCGTTGGCCATCGACAGCACGCCCGGCTTGTCGTGGCGCAGCGACGGGTTGAACTCGTCCTCGAAACGATAGCCCGGGTTACCACGGCCGGTGCCCTCCGGGCAGCCGCCCTGGATCATGAAGTCGGCGATAACGCGGTGGAAGCTCAGTCCATCGTAAAAGCCGCGACGCGCCAGATTGACGAAGTTGGCTGCCGTCACCGGCGTCTTGTCCTCGTACAGGCGAATATGGATCGAGCCACGGTTGGTCTGGAACGTCACTTGGATGGACATGGGAAATCCTTGGGTTCGGTGGATCCGCCGCGCCGGATGGCACGGTGGCAATGGCCACCAAGGATAACCCAGCCGTCCGGCATGCGCCGACCACCGGATGCCATCTCAGGGCAGGTCCAGCATCTCCCGCCGCAGCATGCCCTCGCCCCGTGGCGTGGCCTGCGGCGTGGGCAGATCCCGTGGCCACGACACCTGCTCGAACAGATGCGCCCACATGCGCTCCAGCGCGACATAGCCGTAGGGCATCAGCGGCACATGCGCGGCACCGAAACCGGGCACGGCCAGAAAGGCGTCGAAATGCTGGGCATGCGGCACCCGCCAGTACAGTGGTGCGCGTCCGTCGCTGCGCAGCCAGGCGACATAGGGTTCGGAACCGAAGGCCGTCGGCAGCAGCCCGTCGCCGGCACCATGCAGCACCCACAGCGGCAGGTCCGCGCGCGGCAGCTGCACCGCACTGGCGGCGATGCTGGCGCGCACGTCACGGGCGCCGCCGCCATCACCGGTCCAAAGATTGCGCAGGCCGTCCAGACCAGCCAGCGTCGGGTCATCCGAATGATCCATGCCGCCGCGCAGCGCGATGCCGTTGCCCGGCGGGATGCCCGAACCGTCCGCCCACCAGGCGGCGCGGGTGGCCGCATCGGCCGGCGCGGGCTGGTTGTTCCTGTCGATGGTGACGTAATGGAAACCGCACGGCATGTCGGCAGCTCCGGTCCGCGCGTAGGACGAGGCATAGCCGGCCACGATCACCCGCCACAGATCGAACGAGGTGGTGCTGGCCGCGGTCGCCATGGCCAGGTCGGTCCAGCCCTGCGCGCGCAGGCGCTCGTAGGCGGCATCGGCCTGCGCCGCCAGCGTCGCACCCGGCAGGCGGCCGTCGGCATGCAGACTGGCGCAGCGCTGGATCCGCGCCGGCGGGATCGAACCGTCCGGCGCGCGCCCGAACGGCACCGCGGCGAAGCGCGACGTGGCCAGCGCGCACGGCAGCCAGATCGCCGCCTCGGTGGCGTAGTCGTACAGCGGCCGCCCCTGCCCCGCTGCATGGACATTCGGCTCCAGCGCCACCACCCCGGCAAACAGCTGCCCGTCGTCCAGCCCCGCCGCCTGCAGCACCGCGCCGCCGCCATTGGACAGCCCGGCGGCGATGATCTTCGTGTTCTGCGCCGTGAACGGCGCCAGCATCGGGAACGCGCGGTCGAGCATGGCCAGACCGAACTGCGCCGCCTGGATCACGTCGCGCCCCCAGTCGGCTTCCGGGTTGTCGCGCGAGTTCATCTGCTTCACGGCAACGCCGGCGTCGGTCGCTGCCGGTTCCGGCTCGAACTCCAGCATGGTCTCGCCGCGCCGGGCACGGGTACCGTCCAGTTGCACGCCACTGTCGTCGGCGTAGTCGAAGTAACCCGCGCCGGTGCCCTTGTCGGTGTAGGCCACCGCGCAACCTTTCGGCAGCCCCCAGGCACCGGCCAGCGAGATCGCGCCATATACCCCGCGCGAACCGGACGACGGCGCCACCACCAGGCAGCGGTGCGTCGGGTCGAGGTGGTCGGGCACCTGCAGCAGCACGCGGTGCGGCTGGCTGGCACCCGGCACGCGGGCAAACGCCTGGTATTCGCGACCGGGCACGTCGGGCACACCACCGTAAACGGTGCCGTAACCGCCCAGCGGTCCCAGGTCGGCAATGCCCTTCCAACTGGTCTGGATCGCGCGCCGTCGCAGCTCGGCCGGACTGGGTCGGGCCGCATCGGCGAATGGCGATGGCGCACCGGCGAGTCCGGCCAGGCCGAGGCCGGCGCTCAGCAGGTCGTCCAGCCCCCGATGTTCGGTGGCGCGGACATCGCTGACGAGGAATTCCGGGCAAGCCATCGCCGTCTCCTGTGCCGTTCGACATAAGGCAGACCGTGCCTGCCCCGATCCCATCCTACGCGATGCCCATCCTACGCATCTCCGCGGACAGGCCGCACCCGGCACAGTGTTCGACGTCATGCGGCACGCCCATGCCCGCGCCGTGCAGACACCCGGAAACGGCGCGATGCACGCCGCCACATCGCGCCGTTTCCGGCACCTCGCTGAACCTTTTTCTTGCCCAGTCCAGCAAGTTGTCACACAAGTCCGTATAATCCGGTGGTTATTCCTTCTGCCCACCCATCAGGCGGCCCCCACGGCGCCCGCCGAGCGTTTACCCATGTCCATCGAAAATCTGCGCAATATCGCCATCGTCGCCCACGTCGACCACGGCAAGACCACTCTTGTCGACCAGCTGCTGAAGCAGTCCGGCACGCTCGCCGAGCGCACCGTGCTGGCCGAACGCGTGATGGACTCCAATGACCAGGAAAAGGAACGCGGCATCACCATCCTGGCCAAGAACACCGCCATCACCTGGCAGGGCAACCGCATCAACATCGTGGACACCCCCGGGCATGCCGACTTCGGCGGCGAGGTGGAGCGCGTGCTGTCGATGGTCGACACCGTGCTGATCCTGGTCGACGCGATGGACGGCCCGATGCCGCAGACCCGCTTCGTGACCCAGAAGGCCTTCGCGATGGGCTTCAAGCCGATCGTGGTGGTCAACAAGATCGACCGCCCGGGTGCGCGTCCGGAGTGGGTGGTGGAGCAGGTGTGGGATCTGTTCGACCGCCTCGGCGCCACGCCCGAGCAGATGGACTTCCCGATCGTCTACGCCTCGGCACTGAACGGTTACGCCAGCCTCGACGAGACCGTGCGTGAAGGCGACATGACCCCGCTTTACGAAGCGATCATGCAGCACGCACCGCGCCCCGACGTGGACCCGGAAGGCCCGTTCCAGATGCGCATCAGCCAGCTGGACTACAACAACTTCGTGGGCGTCATCGGCATCGGCCGCATCCAGCGCGGTACGCTGAAGAAGAACATGCCGGTAGCGGTGATCGACCGTCACGGCAAGAAGCGCCAGGGCAAGGTGCTGCAGGTGCTCGGCTTCATGGGTCTTGAGCGCATCGAGCAGGACAGCGCCGAGGCCGGCGACATCGTCGCCATCTCCGGCATCGCCGAGCTGACCATTTCCGACACCGTCTGCGCGCTGGACGCCCCCGAGGCGCTGCCCGCACTGACCGTGGACGAGCCGACCATCTCGATGACCTTCCAGGTCAACAACTCGCCGTTTGCCGGCAACAAGGACCTGTCCGGCGGCAAGTTCCTGACCAGCCGCCAGCTCAAGGACCGCCTGGACCGCGAGCAGGTGCACAACGTGGCGCTGAAGGTCGAGCAGGGTTCGGACGCCGACAAGTTCCTGGTTTCCGGCCGTGGCGAGCTGCATCTGTCGGTGCTGATCGAGAACATGCGCCGCGAAGGCTACGAGCTGGCCGTGTCGCGCCCCGAGGTCATCATCAAGGAAATCGACGGCCAGAAGATGGAGCCGTTCGAACAGCTGGTGATCGACGTGGAGGAAATCCACCAGGGTCCGGTGATGGAGCGCATCGGCATCCGCAAGGGCCAGCTGAAGAACATGGAGCCCGACGGCAAGGGCCGCGTGCGCCTTGAATACCTGATCCCGGCGCGTGGCCTGATCGGCTTCCAGAACCAGTTCAAGACCCTGACCCAGGGTTCGGGCCTGCTGTTCCACGTGTTCGATCACTACGGTCCGAAGGAAGAAGGCCAGATCGCCAAGCGCCCCAACGGCGTGATGATCGCCAATGCCGGCGGCACCACCCCTGCCTACTCGCTCGGCCCGCTGCAGGAACGCGGCAAGCTGTTCGCCGCCGAAGGCGACAACGTGTATGAAGGCCAGCTGGTCGGCATCCACGCCAAGGACAACGACCTCACCGTCAACGTGATCAAGCCCAAGCCGCTGACCAACATGCGCGCCTCGGGCAAGGACGACGCGATCCAGCTGACCCCGGCCACCAAGTTCAGCCTGGAACAGGCACTGGACTTCATCGACGACGACGAGCTGGTCGAGGTGACGCCGAAGGAAATCCGCCTGCGCAAGAAGCACCTCACCGAGAACGACCGCAAGCGCGCCTCGCGCTCGGCCTGAGGAACCCGCCAGGCAACACCCGGAAAGCCGCCGCAAGGCGGCTTTCTGTTTTCAGACGATCCGTTTTCCGATCATCCACGACTGGCACGGAACCGCTGCTGTCATGCTGACCACATCACTGTGCGAAGCACTGCTCCGATCCCAGCCAGCTGCCCGGATGCAACCGTCGTTCAACGGCCGCATCCATCGACGCCGGGAACGTGCAACGACCATGCATTGCTAGCTTTCAACGACTGCCATGGAAAAGCCGTCGTAGCCTTTGCTGCCGACCGTCTGTATGGCCGTCGCAGACAACCGTGGATCAGCCGACATCATCTCTAAGAACGAGCGGACGCCCTGAACCCTGGCGTCACTGGACATCGCGTTCGCCACTTCACCTTCACGCACCACGTTATCCCCAATGATCACCGTCCCCGGGCGGGACAGCTGGAGCGACAGCTCAAGATACGCCGGGTTGTTCGGTTTATCCGCGTCAATGAAGATGAAGTCGAAGGGCGACTCTCCCGCGGCAACCATCGTGCGAAGAGAGTCAATCGCCGGCCCTACGCAGACAGACACGACAGAGGACAGCCCCGCGCGCTCGATATTGGCCGACGCAATCGCAGCGTTCTTCGGATCCGCCTCCAAAGTCACCAGCCTGCCTTCGTCCGGCAAAGCACGCGCCAACCATATTGTGCTGTAACCACCCAGCGTGCCGATCTCCAAAATCCTCCTGGCGCCTTGAACCCTTGCGAGCAAATGCAGGAACTTGCCTTGATTGGGTGCAACGTTGTGGGGAGGTAACCCAGCCGCTTCGCTATCACTCAACGCCTGCTTCAGACAGCCATCCTCTGGAACCAGCATTTTCGAAAAATAAGCGTCTACAGACGACCAGGATGCTTGACTCACGCAACGACCTCGAAAGAATGGATTCTGAAAGCCAACTACTCAATGAACGTATCCGCATGGCGGACGTGGCTGCCACGTCGCAGCAAGATAGTCGGGCATGAAGAAGGATGAAACACCCCGCATTCGCAAGGTAGCCTTACGCCTTTTGAAGCCGGTCATCCGACAGGCCCGCAACCGGGCAAGAGAGCCATCGCGCAAGCCATTGCCCGGGGCGACCACCCAAGCTTGCGCGCCGTCAGGTCTCGCCGCGCAGTTGGGCAACGCTCCGCTCGATCACGGACCATGGCAGAACGTACGAGCCACCCATCTGGACAGGCTTGAGGTCCGGGTGCTCGCCGTGGATCGTGTTGGCGATCTCCAGCAGGCCGGCCATCGCCGTCGCGAACAACCGGCGCTGACGCCTGAACTCATCAGGTTCACAGCCTTCCCGGATGCTCGCCAACTGCGCATCGAGCGCAGCCGTGATCTTGCAGACGAGAACACTCGTCGATTCAGCCGCCTTCAGGTCCATGATGCGTCTCCGGTTCAACACGCACTGTGTCGGCAATAGCTGAGCAATGCGCTGGTGTCGACGACACGCTGTTATAGACGGAACCACAACGGCAGACTAGTGTGCGGCGGCCTCGATGCTGCAAAACGTCAACAAGGCCGCCGACTGGAAGCGATGGTTGAATGGGCGCTGCTATCAGACGCCATTTCACCATCGGCACAGATGCTCACGTTTTACATCTTGCTCTTGAAGAACGGCGCGAGCTGCCCGATCGCCTCGTTGATGTATTTCTCGCCGTCGTACATCGACATGTGGTTTGCGCCTTCCACGATGTACTGCCGCTTGTCGGAAGTTCCGGCGCGCTTCATCAGGTCGTCGCTCATCCATTTGCTGCCGGCCTGGCTACCCACCACGGTCAGCAGCGGCTGTGTGAGGAATGCCTCGGCCTTGAAATAGGCATCGTAGGTGATGATCTGATCAAGACTGCGCGCAGTCATGTACCCGGGCGCCGTGGGGTACTGCGCACGTGGCGTGTGGTAGTACTCCCAGGCTTCGCGCAACTCCGCATTGGGAGCGTCTTCCTCGCGCATCGGTGCCAGCGGAAAAATGCCATTCTTGCTGCCATCGGCTGCGGCGCGGCGCGCATCAGCGCCCATGTCCCGCACCGGGATGGCGTCGGCATCCTTGATGTTGTTGTCCCAGCCGTTTCGAAACATTTGGCCGATGTTGACCATGCTAACGGTGCCGACCGCCTTGATGCGCTTGTCGTTGATTGCAGCATTGGCGGTATAGCCGGCGCCGGCACAGATGCCCATCGCACCGATCTTGTCCTGGTTTACGTAGGGCTGGATGTCGAGATAGTCGATGACTGCGCTGACGTCTTCGGTACTGACGTAGGGGTTCTCAAGTTGACGCGGTTCACCGGTGCTTTCGCCCTGGTAGGAGCGATCGAAGGCGATGGTCACGAAGCCTTGTTCGGCCAGCTTCCTTGCGTAGGTGCCGGCTGTTTGCTCCTTCACACCACCGCCTGGATGCGACACCACAATTGCCGGAAAGCTGCCTTTTTCATCGAAGCCATCCGGGAAGTTGATGACGGCCGACAGCGTGATGCCATTGCCGTTGCGGTTGGGGATGTCGATTTTCTTGGATTCCATGACGTGTCTCCTGTGATCGTGGGTAGGGTGACGGCTCGCCATCAATAGAACGCAGGCTTGTCGCCTTCGGTGCCGGGTTTGTTGACGCCGAGATTTGCTCTGGAGTGCTGGGAGGGGTCTGCGATGATTTTCGCGATCAGATCGGCCACGCTGCGGCGTGATACCTCCGTGCCCTTGAAGGTCTCTCCCTTGGTCGTGGTTTCGTAGTCGACCTCGTCTTCATCGGTCAGCCATGCCGGGCGCAGGATCGTGAAATCCAAGCCCGAAGCTTCAATGGCATCTGCCGCGCGACGGAACGGCTTCAGTGCCTCGCCGATCATCGACTTGTTCCACTTCTGGAACTTGCCCGGCAATTCGTCGTAGATGCCGAGCGAGGTCACGAAGATTAGACGCTTTACCCCGGAGGCCTTCATAGCAGTGACCACTGCCGCGGCCTGTTCGTCGATGTCATCTCCGGTCAGGTTGGCATACACCAGATCTTGTCCGGCCATGGCCCCGGCCAAGGCAGCCTTGTCCAGAACATCACCTTCGAGGACTCGCGCATTGGTCGGCACCGCGCTATGCAGCCTACGTGGGTGGCGCAGGAACAATGTCTGCCTGACCGAATTTGCATTCGCCAGGTCGTGAATCACCCAGCGGGCGATCTGTCCACCTGCGCCAAGGATGAGGACATTTTTCATTGATGCTTCTCCTCCGGGTTGCCATCTTTTCGTGGGCAAGGTTCAAACAGGGCCGAACGGCTGCATGTGGACGGCTTGGGGGATTGTTCTCTCCGTCTCAGGCCCCGACATAGGCGCCGTTGTCGACGACCAGCACGCGACCGGTGACGGCGCGGGCAAGGTCACTCGCGAGATAGAGGATGGCGTTGGCCTGGTCGATCGGCTGGGTGTAGGGCAGCGCCTGATTCGAGTATTTGGCCGCGTACTCGACCATCTTCGTTCCGCCAGGCAGCTTTCCCGCCGCCCAGGCTTGGGCCATTGGCGTGTCGGTGTTGCCCGGCGCGACTGCATTGCAGCGAATGCCGGTGCCGGCGAATCGCACCGCGATGTTGGTCGTCATGGCATTTACCGCGGCTTTCGTCGAGGTATAGGCAACGCCCCCCAGCGGTAACGAGCCGTTGATCGAGGTGACATTGACAATCACCCCTTCGTTTCGTGGCATGAAGTGCTGTGTAGCCTCTCTACAGAAGCGGAATACCCCGGCGTAGTTGATCTGCACCACCTTGTCGAAGTGCTCGTCGCTGCACTCCTCGATGGACACCATGTCACCGTAACCGGCGTTGTTGACCAGGACGTCGACCTGACCGAACGTTTCGATAGCCAGGGAAAATACGCGCTTCGGCGATGCGGGATCTGCCGAGTCGGCCGCCAGGCCGATGGCCTTGCCGCCCCCTGCTGCGATCTCATCGACCACTGCATCAAGCTCCCCCTGATTGAGGGCCGTCAGTACGACATTGGCGCCCTGGGAGACGAAAAGCTTCGCTGTCGCCAGGCCGATGCCCTTGCTTGCACCGGTAATGATGGCTGTCTTGCCTTCAAGCAGTTGCTTCATCTTGCGTGTTCTCGTCGGATGTCATTGCTACGCCAAGCCATGGCCAGGCGGTGGATGTCGGTACTTTCCAGCACATGGTTGCCTGCACCGCTGCGTGCTACCTGCAACATGGCTTCGCCAATCTGTTCGGTGTCGAGGACTGAGTTCGGGAAAAGCCGGCGCAACGGGCGGGACAGCCAGCCAAGCGCGGCATAGGTCATGCGGTAGAGCCGCGTACTGGACGTTTCGCCGTGCAACGGAAAGATCAGGCCGGGGCGGAACAGGTACACAGCGCGGAACCCGAGCTGTTGCAGCGCATTTTCGGTCCGCCCCTTGATCCGCGCCCACGTCGTTCGGCCACGTTCGCTGGCATCGGTGCCCTGCCCTGAGACATAGGTGAACGCCATGCCCGGATTGGCTCTTGCCAACACGGCCGCCACGGCCAGCGGCAGATCGTGGTTGATGCGTGTGTACGCGTCCTCATCCGCACCAGAGACCGACGAGCCAACGCAGAAAAAGCACGCATCGAAATCATCGAACTGCGCCTGCAGCGGCGCCAGCGCGAAAAGGTCGGCCTGCACCAGCTGTTTCAGTCGCGGATGCCTGGCTTCCAGTGGCGCGCGGCCGATGGCGAGCACCTCGCTCACGCCGTCGGCGCGCAGGCATTCGCGCAGTACGCCCTGGCCCACCATGCCGCTGCCGCCGAACAGGATGATCTTCATGCGTGCGGCTCAGGCTGAAAGGTGCTTCTTCAGGAACGGCACCATGCGATCCAACGCAAGCTTGACCGGCTCGGGCTTGTCGTAGATGTCGTAGTGTGACCAACCGTCGAGCAGGACCAATTGCCGATCCTTCGAGGCAGTCGCGCGGCCGTAGGCCTCCGAGCCATCGCGATAGGCACCGAACGCGCCGACCTTGTCGCCGATCACCACCATCATCGGCTGGGTCATCAGCATTTCGGTGAAGGCGAGCGCGTCCCAGCCCAGCGTATTCTGGGCATGGCTGAACAGCATCCGGGTCCAGCCGCCAGGCTGCTGGCCGCGCGGCGTCTTGTAGTAGTCGGTGGCTTCCCACACGTCGCGCTCGGTCAAGCCGGCGGCCTTGGCGGCCTCTGGACTGGCCGGGAGCAACTCGTTGACCTGCAATTCGCCGCCACGTGCTTCGCTGGTGCGCTGCGTGGCCATCGCCTGCAATGCGCCAAGCGGGTCGTAGCCGCTGAAGCCTTCGCGGAACAGCCGGCCGATGTTGACTGGAGTCACGCCGACCACCGCCTTGATCCGCTTCTCGGTCAGGGTCGCGTTCAGCGCGTAACCCCCGCCCCCGCAAACGCCTATCAAACCGATGCGATCGGCATCCACGTAGGGCAGTGTCACCGCATAGTCGATAACGTGGCTGATGTCTTCAACCCGTTGGGTCGGGTCCTCGATCCAGCGTGGTTCGCCACCGGAATCACCCTGGAAGCTGGCGTCATACGCGATGACCACGAAGCCTTCCTTCGCCAGTGCCGCTCCGTAGACCTTGCTGGACGTCTGTTCCTTGCAACTGCCGAATGGGTGCACGCTGACAATCGTGGGGTACGGCTTGCTTTCGTCGAAGGCTGGCGGCAACAAAATCAGGGCTGCGATATCCCAGGCCATGTCGCGGTTTCGGAACTTGATGGAGTGCATCCTTAGTCTCCTGGCTTAGCTAGCCAACCTTGGCTAGGTCCATAGAGACTACGCGCCTCTTTGAGTCGCAAAAAGGCGGCATTTAACACATCAGTAGTAAGCACATCTTTACAATCAGAGAGTGGACTCCTCTCTACTGCCATCCCTTGCCTGGTTCACCCGCATCGCCCACCACCGCAGCTTTACCCGGGCGGCCGAGGAGATGGGCGTGTCACGCGCCGCACTCTCGCAAAACCTGAAGGCGCTGGAGAAGCAGCTCGGCGTCAAGCTGCTGTATCGCACGACGCGCAATATGTCGCTGACCGAGGCCGGTCAGCATCTGTTCGATACCCTGCAGCCCAGACTGGGCGAAATCGAACACTCTGTCAGAAACCTGGGTGACATCGCCGGAACGCCATCCGGCCTGATCCGGGTCAATACCTCTCGCATGGCCGCCAAGGCCCTGATCGAACCTCACTTGCCCGAGTTTTATGCGCGCTATCCAAAGGTCAGGCTGGAGCTGGTCATGGCCGAGCCTCTGTCTAACATCATCGCCGACGGTTGCGATGCAGGCATCCGCCTGGGTCGCAGCCTGGCGGATCATGTGGTCGCCGTGCCGATCACTCCGGTCTTGTCGATGGCCGTGGTGGGAACACCCGCGTACTTCGAGCGCCATGGCGTACCCAAAACGCCGGCCGACCTGGTGCATCACAACTGCATCAACTACCGGTATTCCGGCAATGGCGCGATCCACGACTGGGATTTCAACGAGTCCGGCAAGCATGGGCTTCATTTCACACAGGCCGTGACCGGAAACCTGATCACCAACGATGATGAGGGCATGACCCGAGCCGCGCTTCAAGGTCTCGGGCTCATCCAGAACATCGACATCGCGATCCACGAGCACCTGTCTGAGGGGCGCCTGGTCCGCGCACTACGCGATTGGACCTACACTCAAGCCGGCTTCTACCTCTACACGCATACGCGCGAGCAGATGCCTTCGAAAGTACGGGCGCTCATGGACTTTCTCGTTGAAAAGCGGGAAGCGATCGAGCTCGTTTAGGTCCTGCCGCCTAGCAGATTGTCGGGAGCCGACACTTGGTCATGGAACAACGCCATTGCGCGTTGGCCATCCGCACTGGTTTGTCGTGATGGCTGCCAGGTTGGCGCCACCCGCAAAGGATGACCTGTGGCGATCATTCGTCGTGCTCAAGCCTTCCACCAGGTCACGGCCATATGGGCTCAGCGAAGTGTCTGGTGGCGGTACCCATACACTTCGTACCCGATGACCGATATGGCTGGCGCGAGAGCCACAATCACGAGACATGTCGCGACATCGAACCCCTGGCTAGCCGCGAACGTTGCCACCACGAGAGTCGCAAGTGTCGCCAGGAGAAGGAACGCTCGATACAAAGCAAATCGCCGCGTCAGATAGAAATGGAGCATGTAGGCGAGGCCGATGAAGACGGCAACAGGCACAGCGAGATAAAGCACCACAGCCAAGTCGCCGATCGCTGCTTTGCCTTCAATGTAGTAGGCAGCAATGTGCATCCCTGCCCCCATAGCAACAATCGCAGCGACCATGATGATTTGCACATATCCCCACGTGAAGGCACGTGATCTCTTGGCATGCAAAGCGGGTGCAGAGGGTATGAGGTAGTAGAGCCACCAAATGCCGAACGTAAGGCCCATGCCCGCGACGCACAGCAATACCGCATCCTGTGTCCATCCGTGCGACTGGATGACCGCAGAAATGGCCGCAACGGTTCCAACGACACCCTCACCTAGCGCGATCAGGATGAACAGACTGTAGCGTTCTGCCATGTGATGTGCATGCCAGGGCGTTCCACCGTCCTTCCGCTCGGCCATCGCCGGCGCCGCAAACTCGATCAGCCACAGGACGATAACGATTGCCGCGCCTTCCAAAGGAGTCTTTTCAACAAAAATCATTCCCACCCAGCCGAGCTGGGCGATGAAGATGGTTAATGCGTAGGTGAGACATGCGCGCCGGTGGATCGGGTCCTGGCGGGCCGCGCGTAGCCACTGGAAGACCATCGCGGCGCGCATGACCACATAGCCGTAGACCATGAGATCAACGTTCAGATGGAGTCCGTGTTCGATCGAGTCAAACATCGGAGGAAGGCCGATCGCGAGTATCAGGACGCCTGCCATCTGCACCATCGTGGCGACGCGGAACACCCAGTCATCCGTGTCGTAAGCCGACGAGAACCAGGAGAAGTTGACCCAGGCCCAACAGATCACCAGCGCGGCAAAAGCGAAGCCGAATAGCCCTCCGCCAACGTGTCCCGCTGCGGTCTCATGAGCAAACCTGGCAGCGGCGAGTCCGAAACTTGTCGCGAATGTCAGATCGAACAGCAGTTCAAGCGGCGTCGCTACCCGATGGTGTTCCAACGGGTCCCTACCACTCATGCGCAAAGGATGATGATGGACTCCGGGTCTCTCGGTGGGCGGGTGATTCATAGAGAGCATATTCGCTCAGACCGGGCACTAGTTGAAGATGCGTCCGGTTCATCACCAATCCATGGGGTTCCCCACCCAGTCAGCGCACATGCCGCAAAGGCCATATGCGGTATCCGATCGGCAAACGGGTTACCAGTTCTGCAACCAGTGCGCGTAGGAAGCGGGTAAGACCCAATCGGGGCGTTCCTTATCGAGTGCTTTCGCCGCCAGCCGAGGCCAGTGCGGGTTAGCCAGCAGGGTCCGCCCAAACAGGAGCAGGTCGGCCTTGCCTTCCCGAACAAAGTTGTCCGCTGCCTTGGCGTCAGTGATCAACCAACTTGTGGTCACCGGAAGGCCTACCTCGTTGCGCACGATTTCCGCATAGGGCACGAGAAGGTTTGGGCTCCAGGGAACAGGCTCACCGGGTGTCGAAAGACTCAACGAGAGGTCAACGAGGTCAAGCCCGGCATCCTTCATAAGCCGCAGGGCGAACACGGTTTCCTCGAACGCTTCCGTTTCCTGCTCGCCAAATTCCGTGGTGCCGATGCGGACGCTGAGCGGGAGGGGTTCCGGCCAGACCGCACGAACGGCCGCGACGGTTTCGACAAGAAAGCGCGCCCGATTCACCAGGGAGCCGCCGTAACGATCCGTACGCACGTTGGACGATCGCGACAGGAAACTCTGACCGAGAAAGCCGTGTGCGAAATGCAGTTCCAGCCACTGGAATCCGGCCATCGCGGCGCGGCGCGCCGCGTCAACGAAATCCCGCTGGGTTTGCTCGATGTCCTGCAAGCTCATTTCCCGCGGCACGTGAGAAGAGCCAGGCATGTACGGCACTGAGCTCGGTGCGATCGGTTGCCAAGCCTGCGGATCCGATGCATCCAGCGGCGCGCCACCGTCCCAGGGGCGAGCACACCCCGCCTTACGGCCGGCGTGCGCGAGCTGAATTCCAGGCACTGCACCGCCTTCCTTGATGACTTGCGCGATGGAGGCCAAGCCTTCCATCTGCTCGTCTCGCCATAGGCCAAGGTCACCCGGAGTGATTCGCCCCTCCGACGACACGGCGGTCGCTTCGACGACCACCAATCCCGCACCGCCCCGGGCCAGCATGGCGTAATGGGGAACATGCCAGTTGCTGACGAAGCCGTCCTCGGCGGCGTATTGACACATCGGCGGGGCACCGATGCGGTTGCGCAAAGTGACACCCTTGATCTGGAAGGGCGAAAAGAGAGCAGTCATGACAATACCTCTTGGTGGCAAAGGCTCACCGCGATAAATGGTGGAGACCAGCGTGTCTGGCGTGTCCAGATGTCCGCTTCCGAGCTAGGGGCTTGTGAGCAGGTGTCAGACGAATACAGGGCGATCCGCGTCGGTGCCCGGCTTGTTCACGCCGACGCTTTCGCAGGACAACAGCTCGGGCGAGAGCACGATGTCGGCGACAAGGGCCGCTACGCTCTTCCGGGATACTTCGGTGCCTTTGAAGAGCTCGTTTTTTCGGGTCAATTCGTAGTCAACTTCATCGGTGTCGGTTAGCCAGGCAGCTCGAAGGACCGTGTAATCCAGCCCGGACGCCTCTAGCAAGTCAGCGGCTCTCCGGTAGGGGCCCAGGTAGGGACCTATCTCGCGACGATTCCACTCGCCAAACTTCCCTGGCACTTCGTCATAGATGCCAAGGGAAGCCACGAAGACAATCCGCTTCACGCCGGCCGCTTCCATGGCGGTCACTGTGCGCTTCATCTGGAGATCGACGCGGCCCGCCAGGTTGACGTAGACGATGTCCTGGCCTGCCATGGCCTCGTCCAACTGCTCCTCGTCCATCACGTCACCCTGCATCACCCGGGAATTGAGTGGAGGCTTGTGCAACAGCTTGCGGGGATGACGGAGAAACAGTGTGAGCTCGATGCCGGTCCGGTTCGCGAGCATCTCGATCGCCCGCTGGGCGATCTGTCCCCCGGCGCCGAGAATCAGGACCCTGGTCATGTGATTCACCATCTGGAGATTCGGGCCACCTTCCCAAGGGAGGCGAGATGTTCCGCGTTCCCGATGGGACAGCAGCGGGGCTTTCAGCGCGCCGCGTGCGGCCCCATCGGGTCGACGGATGCTTGTTACAGGTTGGCCTGGAAGAACGTGCCCAGCTCCGAGGACGCCTCGTCCACGTAGTTCGGCACGTCGTACAGCGACATGTGGTTGGCGCCGTCGATCACGTGGAACCGCTTGTTCTGGCTGGCGGCACGGGCGAACAGGTCGTCGCTCATCCACTTGCTGCCCGCCACGCTGCCGGCGATCACCAACAACGGCTGGGTGAGGAAAGCCTCGGCCTTGTGGTAGGCGTCGTAGGTGATGATCTGGTTGAGGCTGCGGGCGGTCGCATAACCCGGCGCGGTCGAGTACATGCAGCGCGGCGTGTGGTAGTACTCCCAGGCCTCTTCCAGCTCCTTGTTGGGAGCATCTTCCTGGCGTAGCGGGGCCAGCGGGATCTGCACGATGTCCGCCCCGTTCGCTTCCGCGGTACGCGCCTCGGAGCCGCCCTGCAGCGCGGGGGTCGCATCCGCATCCTTGATGTTGTTGTCCCAGCCGTTGCGGAACATCTGACCGATGTTCACCGCGCTGACCGTGGCCATGGCCTTGATGCGACGGTCGTTGATCGCCGCATTGGCGGTGTAGCCACCGCCGGCGCAGATGCCCATCGCGCCGATGCGCTGCTTGTCCACGTAGGGCAGCGTGGTGAGGTAGTCGATCACCGCGCTGATGTCCTCGGTGCGAACGTACGGGTTCTCGAGCTGGCGCGGTTCGCCGGTGCTCTCGCCCTGGTAGGACGCATCGAAGGCGATGGAGACAAAGCCCTGCCCGGCCAGCTTGCCTGCATACAGGCCCGCGGTCTGCTCCTTCACGCCGCCGCCGGGGTGGGCGACCACGATCGCGGGATAGGTACGCGACGCGTCGAAGTTCGGCGGGAAGTTGATGATGGCCGACAAGGTGATGCCAGCGCCGTTGGCGTTGTTGATGCTGATCTTGTTCATGACGTTTGAATTCCTGGATATCGCCCCCGCGTAGGAGGCACTGGTGGTTATTGGATGGGCTGTCAGCCCATATCAGTGCGTGGCGGTCTGCACACTCGTGCTGGCGCCAAGATGCTTCTTGAAGAAGGGGATCATTTTCTCGAGTGCCTGACGCACGGGCTCGGGCTGGTCATAGAGCTCGTAATGCGAGGCCCCCGGTACGACCACCATTTCCTTGTCCTTCGACGCTGCCCGGCCGTAGATCTCCATGCCATCGCGATAGGCGCCGAACCCGCCCGGCTGGTCGCCAAAGATGACGATCATGGGAGTGGTCAGAAGCGTCTCCGCCAGATGGAAGGCATCCCAACCGATCGCCGACGGGCTGTGCGAGAACAGTGCGCGCGTGCCGGCGTTGTCGTTGACGCAGCGGTTACGGTAGTAGTCGGTGGCACCCAGAACGTCGATATCAGTCACCCCGGCGGCCTTGGCTGCATCCATCGACAGCGGGACGAACACGTCGACCTTCGGCGCCTCGCCGCGTGCTTCGGCAGTGCGCTGCTGGCCCATCGCCTCCATCTGACCGATCGGGTCGAAGCCGCTGAAGCCCTCGCGGAACAGACGCCCGTAGTTGACGCCCGTGACACTTGCGAGTGCCTTGATTCGGCGCTCGGTCATGGTGGCGTTGATGGCGTAACCACCGGCACCGCAGATGCCCACCACGCCGATACGATCGGCGTCGACGTAAGGCAGCGTCACCGCGTAGTCCACGACATGGCGGAAGTCCTCGACGGCCAACGCCGGATCTTCGATGTAGCGCGCTTCACCGCCACTGGAACCCTGGGTGCTACGGTCGAAGGCGATGACCACGAATCCGGCTTCGGCCAATGCCTTGCCGTAGACGTTGCCTGCAGCCTGTTCTTTGCAGCTGCCGATCGGGTGCGCGGTAATGACGGCGGGATACTTCCGCTTGTCGTCGAAATTCGGCGGGAAGTGGATGTCCGCAGCGATGTCCCAATACATGTCGCGGTTGCGGAAGCTCACGGTTTTCATAGGAATGACCTCGCTGGTAAAGGATCTGGGACTGAGGCGCCCCAGTTTTGCTGGGTGCCGGAGGACTGCCGGGCTTCTTGACCTCGGCGGTCTCCGTTGGGGTGGGCGAACTGTAGGCCGATGATTGGGATGGAAAAAGCGGTCAATATTGACCACAGTGGTAATCATGGATTACCAATAGGCCATGGATCCCTCCCTGCTCCCATCCCTGGCCTGGTTCGCGCACATCGCCCGGCATCGCAGCTTCACGAAGGCGGCTGCGGAGATGGGGGTGTCGCGGCCCGCGCTATCGCAGAGCCTGAAGACGCTTGAACGCCAGCTCGGTGTGAAGCTGATCTATCGCACGACGCGCGACATGTCGCTGACCGAAGAGGGGCAGCATCTGTACGACGCGATTCGTCCTTCGCTGGGCTCGATCGAGCGCGCGGTGCGCAGCCTGGGTGAGCTGGCTGGTGAACCGACCGGACTGCTTCGCGTGAATGCACCCAGGATCGCCACCAAGGCGCTGATCGAGCCGCACCTTGCCGAGTTCCTCGGTCGCTACCCGCAGGTCCGGCTGGAGCTGGAGATGGACGACGGCCTCTCCAACATCATCGCCGACGGCTGCGATGCAGGCATTCGTCTTGGCGAAAGCCTCGCGGCGCATATGGTGGCCGTGCCGATCACGGCCATGCTGTCGATGGCGGTGGTCGCCAGCCCCGATTACCTGGCGAGACGCGGCACACCGGTCACTCCCGAGGACCTCGTCCGGCACAACTGCATCGGCTATCGGCATACATCGAGTGGCGCGCTGTTCGATTGGGAGTTCACCTCACCCGAGATCGAGGGCCATGACCTCGCGTTCGAACCTTCGGGCAACTTCGTTTCCAACGACGATGAGGAAACCATCCAGGCAGCGCTGCAAGGCGTCGGGTTGGTGCAGCATATGGATTTCTCGGTACGGAAGTACCTGGATAACGGTTCGCTGGTCCGTGTCCTGCAAGACTGGTGCAAGCCGTTCCCGGGGTTCTATCTCTACGTGCCGAGCCGCGAGCAGATGCCGTCGAAGGTCCGCGCACTCATGGACTTTCTGGTCGAGAAGCGGGAATCGGTGAGGGTGTAAAGGGCCGCCCGCGCGGCCAAGTACCGGAACTCATTTACTGATACCTCCGCAGAGCTTGTAGCAGGCTACCGGCATCCAGTCGCTTCTTTGAGTGACTGCTTTGGGCATCGGAAGCTGAAGCTTACCCGTTGTTGCCGCGAAACCAGGAAGTCGCAACGATGAAGTTGCGCGCATCTTCAGGCGAAGCAAAGGGACCGACCAAATCGCCCGCGTGTCTATTCACGAACGAAGTGCCTTCGAGCCATTCCCGCTCGTCGAGATAGGTCTCACCGTTGCGGAACTCCAGGACCTCTGCGGCGCGCTTTCCGTCCGCGCTGTAGAGCGTGAAGGCGCTGCGGTATTCCTGTCCTTGTAGTGAAGACTTGGTCATGCCTCACTTCGCCTCTCGTCACACGCTGTTTGCCTGACGGAACTCACCCCAATCCACCAGAAACTAATGCACCCTCGCCGAACGGTCCGCATTGTCGTTTCCGGCACCACGAAAGGATACCGCCAGGCACCAGCAGCCCGATCCAGCCGTCCTTATCAGCATCAGCATGCTGATCAAGCATTGCCGGAATACAAGCCCACCATTACCGGCATCCGTATCCATGATGTTGTGCTTTGCGTTATCACTTGCACGAAATCGCACCGATACGCGCATCTCACCGGGTCAGTGCACTTCAGCCGCCTGGTTCAAGCTCCACGCCGACGGTATCCAGCTCGAACAGGTGGTTGTCGAAGTCCTGGAAGTAGAGTGCCGTGTCCGACCGGGCCAGCTGGTATGCATGCCCTATGGCGCGCAGCTTTTCCGCGACTTCGCTCAACGTGGAGGGCGACACCAGGAACGCCATGTGATCGCCCGTCAGCGGGCGCTCGACGTCGGCCTGCACCAGGGCAAACCATGTCTCACCCAGGCGCAGGAAATGTTCGTCGTGACCGTCTTCGTCGACGCGGCGAATGGCCTTCGCGCCAAACAGTTCGGCAAACAGCGATGCCGTGCGCAACGGGTCCCGGACAACCAGGGCGATATGGCTGAGCTTGCTGAGCATGTCCATGAAAATCTCCAGTGAACAGGGTCAGGTCGACGGTCTCTCCGATCTGTGGGCGACTCGATGTGGAGCGGCTCATGCCTTGCAGCCGTCCCGGTCCAGCATGGCGCTCAATCGTTCAATCCGCCGGGCACCATCGAGACGCCCGGCGGCTACCATGAGCACCCGGCAAACAGCCGTCAGCGGTCGTTGATCGCGAGGATCGCACCGGCACGCGGATCGCACACGAACACGTGGCCGTTGTTGTCGTCGGCGACGCAGTGCGCGTGCGGCGCGGTCTTGTAAAGCGCCACCGGCTTCAGCGCACCCGAGGCGGCCACATCGAAGATGGTGAAGGTGGCTGCCCTTGCGCTGGGCACGTACAGGTGATGCAGCTTCGAGCTGTAGCGGATGATGTCGATGCCAGCACCGGCGGGTGCGCTCGCCAGCACCTTGCCATGTTCGGCCGGCGCCAGCGTCACCACCTTGCCTTCGCCGCAGGCGACAAATACGTGGTCATGGGCGTGGTCGATGGCCAGGCCGTTGGAACCCTTGCAGGTGTTCGGCCACTCGGCGAGCACCTTGTGCGTGGTGAGCTCCATCTCCACCGTCTTGTTCTTCCACAGGTTCGAATAGGCCCGGTTGCGCGGATTGTCGATCTCCAGCGACTCCGGCCCGCCCTTGACCGGAATCACCGTTGCCGGCGTCAGCTCGGGCTTGGGACCAAGTGCCAGCTTGAATACCTGGATCTGCGCCTTGCCGGGCTCGCTTACCCAAATTTCATGGGTCCGTGCCACGTAGCGGACGTAGTCAGGCCCGCTCTGCAATGGGGTGCGCCCGATCACCGCATGCGTCTTCGGGTCGATCGTCACGATTTCGGCCGGGTCGTGATCGCTGGCGAACAGGTAGCCTTCGGCATACACCGCCGAAGTGGTGCCTTCGCGGAATGATTTGACCTTCGGCGCTGCACTGATACCCGGAATGACGGTCAATGCATGCGTTGCCGGGTCCATCAGGACCAGGTTGCCGGTGGTGCCCGCCGGCACCGTGACGCGACCGAGCTGCGTGGCGTAACCGATGTCGTCGAAGCCGATGCCATGCGCGCCGCCGGGCATCTTGATGACCGCATTGGGTGCGCGTGGCACGGATGCCGCAGAGACGGCAAAAGGTGCCGCCGTGGTCAGCAGGATCAGGGAAAGTAGCGCTTTCATGGCCGACCTCTTTTGGCTAGGAAGTGTGCAGGAACCCGAGTACAGCACCCTAGCGTAGTGGAACGCAGCGCCGCCCAAGTGTGCCTGTCGTCATCCGCCGCCACGTCACGGACGCGACTGGCAAGTGGACGGATCGCGCAGCCCCTACCCCGCCAATCTCCCCCGCTATCGTGCGCCGCCATCGCCCGGATACCGGGTTCGAACGATGGCCCTGCACACTCCGGGCCGGCCCTGCGCTCTACGCCGCCGACGCACCGGGCATGTGCAGCACACCCCAGCCATGACCGTCCAGGTCGACGAAACTATGCGAATACATGAAGCCCAGGTCCTCGGGCTCGTCGTAGGTGGTGCCGCCCGCGGCAAGCGCCCTGGCGACGAGGCTGTCGACCTCTTCGCGGCTCGTGCAGCTCAGCGAGAACAGCGCCTCGACCGACTTGCTAGTGTCGCAGACGGCCTTGGGTGTGAAGTCACGGAACTTGGCATGGGTGAGCAGCATGACCGCGATCGTGTCGCTGACGACGATGCATGTGCCATCGTCGTTCGAGAACTGCGGGTTGCGCGCGAAGCCCAGCGCCTCGAAAAAAGCCGTGGATTTCGACAGGTCCGCGACCGGTAGGCTGATGAATATCTGTCTGCTCATGCGTGACTCCTTGATGATGCCTTTCGGGTTTCGACGGGATGGCGCCAAGCTCATGCACACGAGCCGGCGCCCAATTGCAGACAATTCATGCAGTCTGCCCGGGAACAACGAACGACACCATCGGAATTCGACAGACCCGAGGCTTTTCGATACCCGGGTACACACCCGGCAGTTGCCGCAGCCGGTCCGACCTGCGCGCACCGAGTTAATTGCATCACCCAACCAATCAGCACCGATCAGATCGCCGCCCGATATGATCAGCCTGTGACCAGCAGCGACCGACCCGTAGCGGACAGCTTCTCAAGAGGCCCCGTGTCGATCCCGTAGGCGCTGATTCGTCGCGCGCATGAAGCTGACCAAACCGGCCACGTTTCACGCCAAGGAGACAATCATGTCCTACATCGATGGTTTCGTGATCGCCGTACCCAACGCCAACCGCGAGAAGTTTATCGAGCACGCCCGCACCTTTGACGCTATTTTCGTGGAGTACGGCGCTATCCGGGTGGTGGAGTGCTGGGGCGACAACGTGCCCGATGGCACGCTCACCGACTTTCGCCGCGCTGTGCAGGCGACGCAGGATGAATCCGTGGTGTTTTCCTGGGTCGAGTGGCCCGACAAGGCCGTTCGCGATGCCGGCATGGCGAAATTTATGCAAGATCCGCGCATGGAAGCCGCCGCTGACTGTCCTTTCGATGGCAAGCGCATGATCTTTGGCGGCTTCAAGTCAGTGGTCAGCCTTCCTGGCTAGGGAGGCTGGCATCCGCCTCACGCAGGAAGACGATGATCTGTTCTTCGGAAAAGCGCTTCTTCACGTCCAATCTCCTTCGGTTGGGGGATTGGACTCCAAACGGCCGTGCTACTCAAAACCGGGGGGGACGTCGGGTGGAGAGGGCTTTGCGGCCTCCTCAGCGCCATGTCGATCTGTCGACTCCCCGTAAATCAGTGCCAAGCTAAATTAGAGGTTGCCGGGTCGTTCTGAAGTCGGAATTCGACGGGCGTGAGCCCGTCGAGGCTGTCGTGGGGAATCTCGTTGTTGTAGTCGGCCAGCCACCGTTCCGCGTGCTCACGTACTTCGGTGAGCGTGCGGAAGATGTACATGTCGAGCACGCCACGGCGGAAGCTGCCGTTGAAACGCTCGATGAAGCCGTTTTGCATGGGCCTGCCGGGCTCGATGAAGTCCAGAGTGATGCCTTTGCGCTCGGCCCATTCGGCCAGCGCCAGTGCGATGAATTCCGGCCCGTTGTCCAGGCGAAGCTTGGCCGGATAGCCGCGCCAGGCCGCAATCCGCTCCAGCGTGCGGATGACACGCGTGGCGGGCAGGTTGAGGTCGACCTCGACGGCCAGTGCTTCGCGACTGAAGTCGTCAATCACGTTGAACGTCCGGAAGCGCCGCCCATCCCACAGGGCGTCGGACATGAAGTCGATCGACCAACTAGCGTTGATCTGCTCGCCAGCCGCCAAGGGCATCGGATGCCGGTTCGGTACACGCTTCTTGCCGCGTCGGCGGCGATTGAGTTGCATCCGGCAATACACGCGCCACACCCTCTTGTGGTTCCACACCAGACCGCGGCGTCGAATCAGCTGAAACAGCTTGCCGAAGCCACGCTCAGGAAACCGTTCCGCCAGTTCAGCGAGCAGCGCAATCACTTCCTCGTCCCGATCCGGTCGGCGGCGGTAACGCGCCGTTGATCGCGACAAGCCCATCGCCAGACAGGCCCGGCGCTCGCTCCAGCCGTAGTGATTCATCAACCACGTCAGCAGCGGGCGCTTGTGCGCCGGGTCTACAACTTTTTTGCAATCAGATCCTTCAGCGCGTGGTTCTCCATCGCCAGCTCGGCATACATCCGCTTGAGCTTGGCGTGCTCCGCCTCGACGTCGCGCAGCCGCTGTATGTCGGACGCTTCCATCCCGCCGTACTTGGACTTCCACACGTAGTACGTGGCGTCCGATATGCCCAACTCGCGGCACACATCTTTGACCTGCCGACCGCCTTCGACCTGCTTCAGCGTCGCGACGATCTGACTTTCGGTGAACTTGCTCTTGCGCATCTTCGGTCTCCTTGGGGCTAGTTTGCCCGGAGACCTCCAGTTATGCCTGGATCAAGATTACGGGGAGTCGACAGATCCTGGCCGATGCCCTCCCCATGGACCTGGCTTTTGTCAGTGAGTGGCAAGAAGCTGTCGAAGCGGCTATGGCAGGTAAGGTGAATGCTCGAGTGGTGTTGCAGAAATGAGCCCCCTGTCTAACACTCGTCCTAGTGGACCCGCTTCGTCCTAGTGGACCCGCTTCGTCCTAGTGGACCCGCTGACGGGCGCCGCTTAACTCCTGATTAGGTGCTTCCGTGCCCCATGCGTCCCGCACCCTTGCATTGGCTGTGATTGCAACAGCTCTTCTTAGCTGTCATTCCGTACAAGTCAGTCAAACAGCTCACGATTTGCCTTGGAGCAGCATTCACTTACCGGGTATGCACTTATCATTGTTATCACCCAACAGGCCCGGTCATTCCGTAGATCTTCGGTTTTCAAAAAAATATCTTGCACTCGATATTTGTGATCATGACTACTGTACGAGTCCTTTGACCGTTTGGAAAATTGAAGGGAATCGTCTAAAGATTGGGTACGCCTCTGGAGAAGGAGAGGCATTAGTTGGTGCGTCAGACTCAAAGCTTGTCATGCGCGACAAAGACGGCGAGATCAGCACCTATGCAATTATCCACCCATAGCGCGCATCGCATTTAATTCGAGACGGACGCAAAGGATAACGGGTGATGCTCAAACGTCACCACACGCGTCACTCAACCTAGCCGTTGGCTGTCCGCTCATGGCCGATCTCTGCCTGTGACAACTGCCTCCTAAGCATCGGCAGGCTGATCACGATGGATCGGTACAGATGGTCAAACTGGTCGGTGTACGCACTGGTCCGGGGATAGCACCTCACGGACCGGTTCCAGCGCTCAGTCGTGCAGGCGCTCCACGCCCTGGATCGGCGCACCCTCGGTGCGATGCATGTCAAACACCAGCAGTTCGTTGCGGCCAGGCCGGAACCAGCTGGCCGGACAGTACAGCCGTTGCTGCGGGCCGATCGACCAGTAGCGCCCCAGCAGGTGGCCGTTGACCCACAGATAGCCCTTGTCCCACGCGCTCATGTCCAGGTAGCTGTCGCCGGGCTCGTCCAGCAGCAGCTCGGCCCTGAAGAACACGCCGGGGCGCCGGACCGGGTCGCGCAGCGGTTGCAGCGCCGCGATGTAGTGCGGCTCCAGCGACAGGCTGTAGGCCTGCCAGTCGCGCAGTTCACGGCCATCAATCTGCACGCTGCCGACGATGCCCTTGCGGTCGACCATGGCCTGGCCGTAGCCGATGTGGCCGAAGCTGTCGACCAGGATGTCGAGGGTGCCACCCTCCGCAGGCATGGCCAGCGGCCGCTCGCCCGGCAGGCCCGCCTTGCGCACGCGCGAGATGCGATCCAGGTAATGCCCGTCGTGGAACACGGTGGCATAGTCGCGCACGCCATCAATGGACAGATGGCCGCCACCGTCGAGCCGCTTGCGGTACATCACCATGCCGTGATCCTGCGCGAACAGCAGCTCGTTCGGCTGCGGTCGAGTCACCGCTTTCGGTGCGGGCAGGTTGTCCCACAGCGAGGCATGCGGCACGGCGGTAACCGCAGCGAAACGGATCGCCGGCGCCGCGTGCGGCACGTCTGGCAAGCGGTGGTCCGCATGCGGTGCCAGCAGTGCACGGAAGCGGTGGTAGGCGGGCGTCGCCACGCCGCGCTCGTCGATCGGCGCGCCGTAGTCGTAACTGGTGATCACCGGCTCGAAGTGCGAGTAATCGCCATGGGCGTTGGCACCCGCGCCGAAGCCGAAATTGGTACCGCCATGTACCACGTACAGGTTGAACGAGCGCCGCTCGGCAAGCAGCTGGCGCAAGGTGGCAATGAAGTCGTTGCCGGCGAAACTCTTGTCGCCCCAGTGCGTCAGCCAGCCGGGATAGCCTTCGCCCATCCACACCGGCATCTCGCCGGCGATCGCCTGGCCGCCGGCGAAATCGGTGTCGCCATCCAGGCCGAGCGCAGCGCCGGACAGATACGTGTGCTGCTTGCGGATCTGCCCCAGGCCATCGGAAATCGAGAACGGACCCTCCACGCCTCGCTCGCGCCACATCGAACGCAGCCGTTCGAGATACCCCAGGTCGTGGCCGAACGAAGCGTATTCGTTTTCCACCTGCACCATCAGCACCGGCCCGCCCCGGCTGGCCATCAACGGTGCGATGCGCGGCGCCAATGCGTCCATGTAGCGATGCACCGCAGCCATGTAGTGCGGATCGCGACGGTCGCGCACGCGGATGCCGGGCGTGCGCAGCAGATAAGGCGGCAGGCCGCCGTAATCCCACTCGCCACAGATGTAGGGACCCGGGCGCAGGTACACCCACATGCCCTCGTCCTGGCATAACCGTATGAAGCGCACGAAGTCACGGTTGCCGCTCTCGAAATCGAACTCGCCCGGTTCCCGCTCCAGCGCGTTCCACATCAGGTACAGCGATATGGTGTTGAGCCCCATCGCCCTGGCCATACGGATGCGGTGCCGCCAGTATTCGGCGGGAATGCGGATCGGGTGCATCTCGCCGCTGCGGATCCAGAATGGCTTGCCGTCGAGTAGGAATTGCCGGCCGGCCAGTTCGAAGCGATGCGCACGCCCGTCCGGCAGGGCTCGACTGTATGCCGGCGTCTCCGCCGCATGGGCCCGCTTCGCCGTGCCCAGCGCAAGCGGCGCAAGAACACTCAGTTGCAGGAAGGTTCGTCGTTGCAAGGGCCTGTCTCCCGTGACACGTGGGCCGCAGTTCGTCGTCGGCCAGGGCTATGCCCGCATGCGTTCCAGATACAACACCGCCGCACTGCCGTGCTTCACGTTCACATCCGGATGGTCGCCCATGCCGGCGACCGCCTGATGACCATGATCGTCGAGCACGATCTGCTCGCGATTGGTCAGCGCCGGAGCCGTCAGGCGCGTGATGCGCTGCAGCCGGTAACCGGGCATGCCGCGGATCGCGACGTCCGCGTCGCGATGCATGTCTTTGTTGATCAGCGCGACCATGTACGCATCGCCCCGCTGTGCCGCGTAAGCACGGAGGTTGGCACCGCCGCTGTCCAGCTGAAGCGGCAGGAAACGGGCACCGGCGAAACGTTGGGCCAGCTGCATGCCATAGAACAGCGGCTGCGGCTGGAAGCCCGTTACCAGGTCGCCCGCGATCGGCGCATAGCGCGAGGTAACCGCCATCCGCCGCAAGGTCAGGTCCGTCGCTTCGGGAGCATGCGCCGGCGTTGCCCGGTTCAGCGAAGTCTCCACCGAATGCAGGGTGCCGCCATGAAAGCAGATACCGGATACGCCGCGCTGTGCCAGCGCCAGCATGAAGTCCGCGCCCCACAATGCCGCCGCGAAGACATTGCTGACGCCATCGCGGCCACCCGAATAGTAGGAGTTCGCCTCGGTGAGATAGAACGGTCGCCGCACCGCATCGGCCACCTGCATGATCCGCTCGACTTGCGCGTAGAAACCGGGATCGCCCGACAGCATGTCGGGGATCGAACCTCTCGAAGCCGCGTCGCGGTAATAGTGGCGGCTCACCAGCACGTTGTCGCGGGCATAGCGCCTGGCATAGTCGATCACCCAGTCGGTGTTCGCTCCCGTGTCGGGGCCTCCCAGCGGCAGGCCGGCCTGGCTCAGCGCATGCGCGTACGGCAGCCACGCGGCGCGGAAAGCCGCGTCATCCGGCTCGTAATCGTTGGCCTCGTTGCCGATCTGGATGGCCAGCAGGTGACTACCCACAGCCTCGCGTACCGCGCGCCCCAGCTCCACCGCCATCGCCGGCACGCCGATGCGCAGGTTGACGCCGAACACCAGCTTCCAGCCGGTCGCATCGAGGAAGCCGCCCAGGCGGTGCAGCGATTCGGGATGCAGCACGTAGGTCGGGTTGGTTTTCGGACCGTACTTGCGTGGACGCGGTTCGGGCAGATGCCCACGGTAACCGCTCCATACCGTCGAGTCGCTGGTGTTGCCGCCAATGCGCAGCACGCCCTGCGGGTTGAGCTGCCGGAACAGCTCGACCAGTGGCCGGTTGTCGGCCGAGAAGAAGGCCGGATCGGACAACTGCAGGGTCTCGTAGCTGAGGCTGGCCAGCGCGCCGTCGGCACGACGGCCGACCGGCCCGGACCCCAGTCGCAACGTTGCCCGTGTCACCGCACCGCCCGCGCCCGGCACCGCTGAGCCGTTGCGCATCAGCGGTGCCACCAGCGGTAACCAGGCGGCAGCCTTGAGGAAGTTGCGGCGTGATGCGTCGGTCATGTCACGGTTCCTCGTCGGGTGTGTCGGCGCGGTGTCGGCGTTCGCTGCGACTTACGGTTTCGCCAGCGGAGTCAGCTCCAGCGTCAGCACTTCGAACGGCGCCAGGCGGATGGTGCCCGGATGGTCGGCGTCGAGCTGCTTCGGCACATTCCTGCCACCGCTCTTCCAGACATCACGCACGCTGAAGCGGCGTGCGGCGCCCGGCGGCAACTCGAGCTGGCGCTGCAGGTCGACCATCGCGAGCTGCGGCTTCGAGTCCGGGTTGCGCCAGGTGATGATGGCCTTCTTCGGCGACCACGCGGCCCAGCCGTACACATCCAGCCGACCCGGATCGCCACCGATCCAGTGTGAGTCGACCAGCACGTCCGCGTTGGCGCGCGACCACTTCGCGGCCTGCGCCAGGGTGTTCCAGTTCTGCGTGGTGAGCAGCGACGGGGTGATGTACATCTCCTGCAGCTGCGTGCCGGTGGCGAAGTACGAGTGCACTTCGTTGGCGAAGTCATGCCCCGGGTCGGTATTCAGACGCGGGTTCTTCTGCGCGTAGATGATGCCGTGGAGCATCAGCGAATTGATCGGAAACAGCGGCCCGGGCACCACGATGTTCTCGTAGGTCTGCTGGTCGCGGTAGGTGATCCACTGCTCGCGCCGGGTGCCCACGCCGGCATGCCAGTCGTCCTCGCCGCCGCGCCAGATCGAGTCGGCGTAGCGCAGCCAGAACGGCGAGGCCCAGGTACCGGTGGTGAGGTTGATGAAGGTGTTTGGCTTATCCTTGCGGATGTCCTCGATCAACTGGATCGCCGCCGCGAAATCGCTGTTGAACAGACTACCGGGAAACACGCTGTCGACATTGCCGGTACCGTCGAACTTGAACTGGTTGATGCCGTCCTTGTTGAGCAGGTTCATCACCACCTGGTGGAAGCGCTTGTAGTACTTGGGACCGGACAGCGCGAAACCATCCTTGATGATCTCGTAGCCCAGCTTGCGCCCGTTGGCGATGCGCTCATCATGCGGCTTGCCATAGCCACCCCAGGGCGACAACCAGATGCCGGGCGCGGCACCGTACTTGGCAGCCGCCTTGCGCAGCGGCACGAAGCCGTGCGGGAAGGCCTTGCTGAAATTCCAGCTGCCGCTGAGGTCATCCCAGCCGTCGTCGAACAGAAACGAATCCATCTTCACGCCGCGCTTCACCACCAGTTCGCGACCGAAGGTATTGATGCGGTTGAGCGCCTGGCGCTCGGTGTACGGCGTGAAATAGCCGATGTCGTACCACGAGTTGTAGTGCAGGAACGGCCGGTAAGGATGGGCACGCTCGCGCTCGATGTAGGTGGCGAAATCGCGCCGCAGCTGGCCCGGATGCGTTGCGCCGAACACCGCCGAATAGGTCACCGAATGCCCTTTGCGCAGCGGCAGGCTCTGGTCGATCCACAGGGTGATGCGCTTGTCCCAGACCTGACTGTCGGACAGCGGCTGCTCGAAGCCGAAATAGTCGTCCCCAGCCACCACCGGCGAGCCCTTGGTGGTGCCGTCCACGTCGGCATCGTCCGCATGCGTCTGCAGCAGTTCGATCTTCGCCAGGTGCTCGTCCTGCTTCAGCGCAGTGAACGTGACGATTTCGCGCAGGTAGTCCGAACCCTGCCGCTGGACCAGCTTCCAGTCCACCCGGAAACGGCCGCCGGCATCACCAAAGCTGGCCTCCACGGCTTTGCCGGGAAGGCGTGCCGCCAAGCGTGCAGCCTGGTGGTCGACCGGCAGCGACACCACCTTCGGCGCGCTCAGCAAGTGCATGTCGGCTGTCGTCAGCACCTGCTTGTCGGCCATCACCAGCGCAAACGGCTGCAACACGTCGAACGCGCGGTGATTGAGGCGATCCTCCACCGCCATGTGTGCAAGCACGCCGCCCTTCAGGCTCCATGTCGCGGCGACTGCCGCATTGCCGAAGCTCTGTTCGCCCGCGGTCCGGGCAAAGGTCGGCGCGGAACTCCCGGCATGCGCCAGCCCCAGCCCCGCCAATGCGAAGATCAGGCATGAAGCGATGCGGGCCGAAGACGACGGGAGACGAAAATCAAAATGCCAGGCGGACATGACGGCCTCTTGTAGTGACCAGTGACTTCATGGTGTCGACGTTGCCGCAGCATGGCGGCGGCGTCGACCCGTTCGAATATGCCGCCCGGCCGGACCGGGCGGCAATAGCGATACCAGGCGGCGACTATCGCCGCCTGCCGTGCTCAGTAGTCGTACGTGACGCCGAACCTCACGTAACGCGGCTGCTGCAGCACCATCGGCGTGCCGTACAGCGGGTTCATCGTGCCCGTGCTGTTTGAGTACAGCTCGGGCGACAGATTCAGCGCGGACTGGCCGTTGAACACGTTGAACACATCCAGACTGAAGGCCAGCTTGCGCTCGGCGAACGCCGGGCGGTAATGAACGCCCACGTCGAGCTGCTTGGTCCACGGCAGGCGGCCGGTCGCCCCCGGCGGAGACGGCATGCCGTTGCACCAGTGATAGAGCGAGCCATAACCGACCGGATCGTTGGTGGCGGTGTTCAGCGGATTGGCACCGTACAGGCCAAGGCAGTATTTCGGCCCGCCCGAAATCAGGCTCAGGTTGGCCGAGACCAGCCATGCCGGTGAGAGCTGGTAGTAGCCGTAGGCCTTGATCTGATTCGTGTGGTCGTTGCCCTGCGGCCCGTTCGAATTGACCATGATCGCCGGGAAATCCCAGTCGACGTTCTGGGTACCGCCGATCGCGCGGATGTTGGACTGGCCCTGGCCTTCGCTGTTGCCGTAGCTGCGCGAGAACACATAGTCGATCTTGCCGTACCAGCGTCCGTCGAACGGATGCTCGATGAAGGTTTCCAGCCCGTAGTACTTGCGCTTCGCATGCGGGAAGCCCATGTCGGCATTGCTCAGCGTCACGTTGTGGAACGCGCCACTCGGGTCCTGCACGGCAAAGGTATTGGCCTGCCCCGGATTGATGTAATAGCAGGTGGCATTGTTGACGTCGGTGATGCCTTCCGATGCCGCCTTGTTCACTACCGCCTGCGCGTCGCAGTAGTCGTCGATCACGTGGCGCAGGATGCGACGGGTGATCTTGGCGCCGTAGATCCAGTGCTTGCCAGCCGACTTGGTGAAGCCGAGGATGAACTCGTCCTGGTCCATCGCCTTGAGGCTGCGCGCCGTCATGGTGCGTGGATCGGGCGTCTGGCCGTAGGCACCGTCGGCCGACACCGGTGCGGAAACCTGGGTCAGGCCGGTCGGCGTACCGTCCGCGGCGATACCGCTGTAGGTGAAGTACTGCTGGGTCGAGACATAGCCGTTGGCAGGGTCGCCCGGGGCAATCGGCGAGCCCAGATAGTAGCGCCCGACGTTGCCGTAGACCTTGAACGTACTGTCGCCGAACACATCCCAGCTGAAGCCCAGACGGGGTGCCCACTGCGGCTTCGTCTGCCGCATATAGGCCTTTGCGCTGGCATTGGTGTTGGTGAAGCCGTCGTTGCGCAGACCCAGCGAGAGCAGCAGCCGGTCGTTGAACTGCCACTGGTCCTCGATGTACTCGGCCCGCTCGCTCGAGAACAGGTTGCCGCCCTGATTGAAGATATTCTTGCTGACGTAATAGCCGCTCGAGCCGTTGGCGTAGTTGTCCAGCGCGCCCACGCCCAGGCCGGCGACCAGCGGCTGGTTCGGATGGTCGGTATAGCCGTACGACCAGTAGTAGCCCGGACCGGAGGTCAGCTCGTCCTGGTCCCTCGCTGCCGTTTTCAGGTTGTCGATACCCGCCGTGATCGTGTGATCGCCCATCACGTACGTCAGTGCGACCCGCAGATTGGTCGTCACGAAGTTCATGCCCGGGTTGGTGATCTCGCTGACGGTCTGGTTGTTGGTGATCGGCGTGCCGCCGTTCAGCGCGGGATTCTGCGAGACATAGCCGGTGATGTAGGTCAGGTTGGGATCGTAATTGCCCGGCTCGCTGTAGCTGCGCGTCTTCATGCTGCCGTACATCGCCGTCAGCGTCAGCTTGTCGGTGATGTAGCTGGTGAACTTGGCCGACCACATGTCGCCGCCGTGCTTGGTGTTGTTCGCCAGCGCCTTGAAGCTGCCGTCGCCAAGGTTGTTGTAGTCGTAGTTGTAGATCGAACCGCTGGTCTCCAACTTCTCGGATGCACCCGTCAGCTCAAGCAGGTTGTTGTTGGTGATGTTCCAGTTGACCTTGGCGTACCACTTGGGAACCGTGTTCTTGTAGTGGGTGTCGGTGCCGGAGTTCACGCTGCCCACCGTGTTGCCCTGCTCCCGCGTCATCTCTGCCGAGGCGAAGAAGAACAGCCGGTTCTTGATCAGCGGTCCGCCGACATAGGCGTCGTACACCGACGTCCAGTGGTTGTTCTTGCTGTTGGGGTCGTACAGCCGACCGGCTACCGGCGTCGGCGGCAGGCCGTTCGCATAATAGGTATCGCGCTGGTTGGAGCGCAGCGCCGACGGCTCGTACAGCAGCTGCCCACCGAAGTGCCATTCGTTGGTGCCGCTCTTGCCGATCATGTTGAGCACGCCACCGTCGCTGCGTCCGTACTGCGCGCTGTAGCCGCCGGTGTAGACCTCTTCCTGGTCGATGGACCCGTACGGCAAGGTGATGCCGCCCTGCGAAAGGTTGGGGTCCGTGGTGTTGAAGCCGTTGATGTAATACGCGTTCTCGGTAGCCGACGAACCGCCGAAGCTGACCAGCGGCTCTCCCGTGGTACTGGCTGCGCCACCGGCACCTGCTGCGGCCGCCGGCGCCAGCAGAGCCGCCGCCTCCGCGGTGTGCCCCAATGGCAGCTTCGCCAACTGGTCGGCGGTGATGACCGTACGCGAGTCCACCGAGCTGACGTCGATCGGCGGCAGCGAGTTGGCGGTCACCGTCACGCCCGACAGCTGCGTCGCGTTCGCGGCACTCGCCGCGGGCGCCTGCTCGCTGAAAGAGACATCGACACCGACGCCGACACGCAGCAGCACATTGTCGCGATGCTGCACCACCTTGCCGTCACGCATCAGGCTCACCGAATACGTGCCGACCGGAAGCTGCGACGCGCTGTACTTGCCCTGGCTGTCGACACGGATGCTGCGCGACAGGCCGGCACGGTTGCTGACCACGACACTTTCGCCGGACTGCACAGGGACATGACCGTAGATGCTGCTAGTGGTCGACTGGCCATAGGCCGCGGTCGATGCCAGCAACAGACCGAGTGCCGAGGCCAGCCCGGTACGCCGCAGCGGAATGTTCTTGCCGAATCTCATATGCTCCCCTCTGACCGTATGATTCACGTCTGGATGTCCGCGACTCCGCTCCCCGCATCGCGCGCGACGTTCAACACCGACAATTCACTCCGCCGTCGGCAATCTGCTTTTCCGCTCCTGGATTCAGTGCATCCACGCCCTCACCTGGACCCGGCCGAGCAGGTGCTCGACCCGGTCCGGATGCACGTAACCGGTTTCCGTCTCCATTGCGTTGGCCGCACCACAGGCAACCGCCAGCCGCAGGGCCTCGCGCATCGGCTGGCCGCGGCGCAATGCCACTGCCATGCCGGCCAGGAAGCAGTCGCCCGAGCCCACCGCGTTGCGTACCTGCTCCAGTTCGACCGAGGCGTGCCATGCGCCATCGCCGTCGAGGCCGACCGCACCGTCCGCGCCCAGGCTCAGCACCGGCATCGACACGCCGCGCGCGGCGATCTCTCGCAGCGCATCGACGGCCGCCGCGATGCCATCGATATCGCGACCAAGCAGCACCTGTACTTCATCGCGGTTCGGCTTGATCAGGAATGGACGAGCCTCCAGTGCGTGGTGCAGCAGCTCCCCGCTGGCATCGACCAGGCATCGCTTGCCGGCGGACTGCGCCAGCCGCACCAGCGCGGCATAGGTATCGGCGGCAAACCCGCGCGGCAGACTGCCGGACAGGATCACCAGTTCGCTTTCGTCGACACTGCGCTGGAAATCGCGCAGCAGGCGGTCGCGCTCGTCGGGGCTGAGCTGAGGCCCCTGCCCCAGGATCTCGGTCATGCGCCCGTCGCGCTCGCGCAAAGCCATGCAGTGACGCAGTTCGCCCGCCACCTCGACACCGTGGAACAACACGCCACGCTCGCTCATGCGCCGGCCGACGAGGTTGCGGTGCGCGGCATCGACCAGCCCGACCAGCTGCACACGCTCGCCGAGCGCGGCCATCGTCTGCGCCACATGCACGCCCTTGCCGCCGGGGTAGACCTGCTCCGCACTGGCTCGATGGACCTGACCGGACGTGAGCGTGTCGATCTGGATCAGGCGGTCGATCGCCGTGTTGAAGCCGGCGACCGTGATCATGGGGTTTGCGCCATCAGGGCTTCGACCTCGGCGGCCGTGGCCTGGCCGGGCGTACCGCCGACCGCGCGGGTGGACAGGCTGCCGCAGGCGCTGCCCCAGCGCAGGCAGTCGCGCAACGGCATGTCGCGCAGCCATGCATGCAGGAAACCGGCATCGAAGGAGTCGCCGGCGCCGGTGCTGTCCAGCGCGTCCACCGCGCAGGCCGGGATCTCCAGCAACTTCCCTTCGTGCAGGGTGGCGCAGCCGTCGCGGCCGCGCTTGACCACGGTGCGGGTGCGGCCGTTGTCGAGCGCGTGCAACGCCGTCGACAGATCGGACGCGGCCGTGATCGCGAACAGTTCCTCCTGGTTGGGCAGGAACACATCGACGTCATGCAGCACCTCGATGATGTCCGCGCCCCACTGCTGTGCCGGGTCGAAACCCGGATCCAGCGAGGTGCTGAGCCCTGCCGCACGGGCACGCGCGAACAGCTCGCGGCAACCCGGCCGCAGTGCACGCTGCAGGTAGTACGAGGACACGTGAAGGTGGTCCGCACGCGCCAGCATGGCCGCGCTTATATCGCTTTCCTGCAGCTCGCCGATGGCACCTGCGAAGGTGACCAGCGCGCGGTCCTGCGGCGTGGACAGCGACACGGTGACACCAGTGCGCAGGGACGGGTCCGGAACCATGGTGGTCGTGTCGATGCCTGCATCGCGCAATGCATCGAGGCAGAACACGCCCCAGCTGTCGATGCCCAGCCGGCCATGGAAGCTGACCGGATCGCCCAGCCGCGCCAGCCCCATCGCGCAGATCATCGACGAGCTGCCGGGGGTAGTCGCGAAGTCCTCGGCCAGCACCTCCTGACCGGGCTCCGGCAGCGCGCGGCAACCTTTGAACACGAGGTCCACGTTGACCTCGCCCGCGACCAGGATGCGTTTGCCGGCCGCCACGGCGTTCATGCGCGCGCCCCGTGCAGCACGAAGCCTTCCACGACCCGGGTGAGCACGCCCTGCGCCGGTGCGTCGGGGGTACCGCCTAGATGCAGGCAGCGGAAGAAGGCCAGCAGTTGCCCACTGACCACCTGCGCCAGCATCGACGACACTGCACTGCCGCCCAGCGCCAGATCGATGGCCACGTCGTCGGGGCCGACCAGCTCGCCGGGGATGCCTTCGCCGATGATCAGCCTGGCCATGCCCAATTGCTTGCGTGACAACTCCCGCAGCAGGTCGTGCTCGTAGGCGCGCACCAGCGGGTCCGGCGACAGGAACGCCACCACCAGCGTGTTGTCGCGCACGCTGGACATCGGGCCATGGCGCAGACCGAGGAAGGTCTCGGCCATGGTGAGCACGCGGCCGCCGGTCATTTCCAGCATCTTCAGCGCGCTTTCCTGGGCCACGCCCAGCGCCGCACCGCTGCCCAGATAGACGGCCATGCCGAGGTCGCGCCGTGCCAGCGCCGCCAGTGCATCGGCATGGGTATCGATCAAGGTCTGCGTGGCCGCCGCCGCGCGTCCGGCCACCGTTACCGTGTCGCTGTGCGGCGGGAGGCCGCTGCCGGCCAGCAGCAGGTTGCTGAAGCTGCTGGTCATCACCAGGCTGCGGTCGTTGGTCCGCGCGTCCAGCACCAGCACGCTCACGCGCGGGTCGTCGCGGTACGCCGTGGCCAGGTGGCCGTTGGCGTTGCAGGTAATCATCAGGTGCCGCCACTCCGGCGCCTCGGCCAGCAGACGGTCGACCACGCCACCGCTTTCCGGACTGTCGCCCGAACGTGCCAGCGAAATCAGCAGGCCGGGCTGCGGCGGCAAGGTGCCACGCCAGTGGGTCAGCAGGGTTCCCGCAGGAATCGCGCGCGCCTCGCGTCCCAGCCCTTCCTGCAGTACCGGGGCGAGACATTCGCCGATGTACATCGAACTGCCGGACCCGGTCAGCACAATCGGACCGGTGGTGGCAGCCAGCGCCTGCGCCAGGACGGCCCGCGGCGTATCGTCGTGCAGCAGGCGCGCCGTGTCGCACCAGGTCACCGGTTGCTGCAGGATCTCGCGCAAGGTGTCGGCGTAGCCGGCTGCACGCTGGCCTGCCTCGTCACTGGCAAGCAGATCGGTCAGTCCCGGACCAACTTTCGTTTTCTTATCATCTATTGACATTTTGTCCAATTCGCTCGAATGTGAAATCATTCGATCACCCCAGCAGAGTATATGAAATGAAAGAAAGCTTACAAGCCCCTTCGAAAGCTTCCGAAAGATTTTCGAAATGGCCCCTGTCGCACGGCAAGCGCACCCGCCTTTGGCGCCTGCTGTACGGCCATGGTCCGCGCAACGGCAGCTTGCTTGTACTGCCGCTGGACCAGGGACTGGAACATGGCCCCACCGATTTCTTTCCCCATCCGCCCGCAGTCGATCCCGGCTACCAGTTCGCCCTGGCCGAAGCCGGCGGTTTTTCGGCCATCGCGTTGGGCATCGGCCTGGCCGAGAAATACATGACCGAGTATTGCGGCCGCGTGCCGCTGATCCTCAAGCTCAACGGCAAGACCAACATACCCAGCGACGCCGAGGCCACCTCGCCGCTGTTCGCCTCGGTGGAGGACGCCGTGCGTCTGGGCGCGGACGCCGTGGGCTACACCATCTATGTCGGCTCGCCGCGCCAGCATGACGAATTCCGCCAGTTCGAGCAGGTGCGCCGCGACTGCGAACGCTTCGGCATGCCGCTGGTGCTGTGGTCGTACCCGCGCGGTGGCGCTGTCAATGCCAAGGGCGGCACCAACACGCTGTATGCGCAGGACTACGCCGCGCGCGTGGCACTGGAGCTGGGTGCCGACATCGTCAAGCTGCACGAACCGAACGACAGCGTGGCCAACGTGCCCGCACCGTACGACACGCTGCAGGAAGACGCCGCCGCTCGCTGCGCGCGGGTGGTGCGTTCGGCCGGTCGCACCATGGTGCTGTTTTCCGGCGGCGAGAAGAACGACGACGACGCGGCGGTGCTGCGCAAGGTGGAGTTCTACATGCAGTCCGGCGCCAGCGGCGTGATGTTCGGTCGCAACATGTGGCTGCGCCCGTTCGACCAGGCCTTGGCGCTGACCCGGCAGGTGCACGACATCATGGCGAAGTACCCGCGCTGAGAAGCGCCGCCGCACCCCGCCATCCCTGCCTGCACCGGGATGGCGGGGATGGAACGTCCGCAGGGCACGGCATGTTCCCGATACACCAGGCTTGCCACGGTGTACTTTGTCCGGCGCAAGACGCCAAGAACAGGTAGTTTCAGCATGACCGACCAGAAATCCTGCCTCTGCTGTGCCCCGCCCACCGGCGCGGGCACCGTGCGCGTCGAGGGCAGCAGCAAGAATCCGCTGCAGACCGCGCCCGACGCCGGCAAGGCGGGACTGCGGCTTAAGGACTTCAAGCCACGCAGCATGCTGCACGTGCCGAAGACCCGGGTGGAGCGACCGCGCTTCCCGGTGATCGACGTACACGCCCACCTGACCTGGTCTAAGAACGTGCGCAACGGCGTGTCGGTGGGTGAGGAAATCACCGTGTTCAGCACGCCCGAAGCACTGCTTCCAGTGATGGATCGCAAGGGCGTGCGCACCCTGGTCAATCTGACCGGCGGCGTCGGCAAGGGCCTGGAGGAAAGCATCCGGCTGTTCGACCAGGCCGCGCCCGGCCGCTTCCTCACACTGACCGAACCGTCCTTCGCGGCATTCCCCGAAGCGGACTACCCGCAGCGCCAGGCCGACGCGATCGCGCATGCCCACAAGGTCGGCGCCCGCGGACTGAAACTGCTGAAGACGCTGGGCCTGTACCTGCGCGAGCGTATCGACGAAGGCCCGCTGGTGGGCGTCGACGACCGTCGCTTCGACCCAATGTGGGAAGCCTGCGCCGCACACGGCATGCCGGTATTCCTGCACGTGTCCGACCCGGAGGCGTTCTTCCTGCCCACCGACGGCGACAACGAACGTTACGAGGAACTGGCGCAGCACCCGGACTGGTCGTTCTACGGCCCGGAGTTCCCCAGCCACCAGGAGCTGATCGACGCGCGCAACCGCATGATCGCGCGCCATCCGCAGACCACCTTCGTGCTGCTGCACGTGGGCAACAACGCGGAAAACCTGGCCGCGGTCACCGACTGTCTGCAGCGCTACCCCAACACCCTGGTCGACATCAGCGCCCGCATCGGCGAGCTTGGCCGGCAGCCACGCATCGCCCAGCGTTTCTTCGACCGCTTCCAGGACCGGATCCTGTTCGGCACCGACGCGGTGCCGTCGCCGTGGGGCGACGATGTGCCCCAGCAACTGTTCGGCGACGAACTTTATGAGATCTACTTCCGCTTTCTGGAAACCGAAGACGAATATTTCGACTATGCTCCGTCAACGATACCTCCGCAGGGGCGTTGGTCGATCTACGGTCTAAATCTGCCGGACGCCATCTTGCGCAAGGTGTATCACGACAACGCTGCACGACTCCTGCGCATTCAGACATGAGCCAAACAAAAACTGCCGAGCCCCACCGCCGCCTTCTGGTCGAAGAGCGTCGGCGTCTGATCGCTGAACTCGTAGCAAAGCAAGGACGCGCCACTGTCGAGGAACTGGCAAACGAATTCGGCACATCCGCCGTCACCATCCGCGCCGACCTGGAAACCCTTGCCCGCCAGGGCCTGGTCGCCCGCTCTCACGGCGGTGCGCTGCCCGTGCATACGCCGGTCTCCAACGACACCCCGCTGAGCATCAAGGAAACCCGCCGCCACGCGCAGAAGGTGCGCATCGGCCAGGCTGCGGCCCGGCTTATCCGCGACGGCGAAACCATCATTCTCGACTCCGGCTCCACCACCGCCGAGATCGCCCGGCAGATCCGCCAGATGAAACTGGAATCGCTGACGGTGATTACCAACGCACTGAACGTGGCGCTGGAACTTTCCGGCCTGCCGAACGTGCGGGTGATGATGCTGGGTGGCATGTTGCGCCAGACCTCCTACTCGCTGGTCGGCCCCGATGCCGAGCAGGCGCTGGGCAAGCTGTCGGCCGACCGCCTGTTCCTGGGCGTGGACGGACTGGACCCGGCCGTGGGCGTGACCACGCCCGACCCGCTGGAAGCCTCGCTCAATGCCTTGATGATCCGCGTCTCGCGCGAGACCGTTGCGGTGCTGGACGCCAGCAAGCTGGGCCAGCGCAGCCTCTCGGTGATCACGCCCGTGAACCAGCTGCACCAGGTCATCACCGATGCCAGCGCACCGGACGAGATGATCGAGACACTGCGTGGTGCCGGGGTCGAGGTCACCCTGGTCTAGGCTGCGCTCGACGGCCCGGCTCGCGTCTCAACGCGGCAGCCGCGCCAGCTCCAGCGCCGCGATGCGCCGGTCCAGCCTTGGCGCCAGATAGCAGTGCGAGCCGCACGGCAGCAGGCCAGCTTCGACAAAACGCTGCAGGTACCAGTCCGGCGCACGTCGATGGAAACCTTCCAGGTCGCCATCCACGCCATCGCGGCTGGTGAACACCTCGATGAACGCCACACCCTCGACCATTTCGGCAATGCCGACCAGTCCCGCACGGATCTCTGCCGGCTTCAGGTAATGCAGCACGTCGCTGCAGACGATCAGGTCGAAGCGGGTCTCGAAGCGCAGGTGTTCCAACTGGCCGAATCGCGCCAGTCCCACATTGCGGCTGCGGCCGTAACGCGCCACCACGTATTCGCTGGCATCCAGCCCGCGGTATTCGATGCCCGGCCGCAGCGCGCGCAGCGGCGCACGCCACACCGCCTCGCCGCACCCCACGTCCAGCACCGTGCGGATCGGCCGGCCCAGGTAGTACTCGGCCTGCGCCACCGCCAGCGCCACCTTGCGCTTCAGCACCGCCGACGATCCCACCGCATGTTCGGGATCGCGGTACCACTTGTCGAAATAGGCGCGGTCGTAGGTCTTGGGCATGCATCGGACTCCAGGCAGACCGCTCATGGTGCACACACCGACGAAGTTGATCAATTGAGCAAACTGGTCGTGACAGTAGCCGTCCTCTCGATCATCGTTGGTCCATGGACCGGAAACGGCCAGAAGCGGACATCCCCTACTCTCATCATGCACCATTTTGTAAGACCTACTCGCCAGACAGCTCCTGGAGCAATTTGCCTGAGACGAAAAATACATAGATCCTGTCTGCACCTTGAACGAGCACTGGCCGACCCTCTTTGTCCTGATAGAGAGAATGAGCTATCACAGCCCAGCTCTTGCCATCAAAATTGGCGTCGTAGTCGCAGCCGATTTTGGTTAAAGAGCCTAATTTTGGGAAGGGGCCAAGGGCACCATGAGTGCAATAATTCGCGGCTTCGGCTTTGGCCAATCTGAGAATATCAATTTTGCTCAAATGGTCATTGGTGGCCAAAGCGCCGATGGAATAGCAGACGGCAAGGGTCGCTGCAAATCTTGTCACCAATTGCATTGGCTCCTCCCTATGGTCTTGTCCATTTCGTAGAAAAACACTTAACTTCGACTGTTAAACCAAGCAACCAGCGCGGCGATCGCGATAAGCGGAAGGCCAGTGATTAGAATAAATTTGAGATGCCTATTCATATCTCGAAAGCGTTTCGGCCCTTTGCTATCGACCCAATGTTCGGCGCCGCTGTTTATTGCCTCGTACCACTTGCCAGATCGATCCCATTTGAACAACGTAACCTGAGGTGAGCGGGTCCGAAGCTTCAATTGGGACAGAAATGATTCGAAGTCCTGCAGCGAGCCACCGATCTTAATCAATAAATGATCGTCACTACCGAATAGCATAAGATCTGTCGCCCGCCCCCTTAGAACGGCGATTTGAGCAACGCTCGCAAGCGAAATGAATTTTTTCCCCAGTATCGAGTTTAGGGTGAGTAGGTGATCATCGATCTGGATGCGATAGTGCTTGAAATAAAAGTAGGCGAATACAATCAGTCCCAATATGCATATCCATACTGTGCCAAAGGTAGCCATATTCGGGATGCTTGATTTATCTTGAGGGGACATCGTCGAATATATAAAAATACCCATCGCGCCATAGACCGGAAGTGCGCCAAGGAAAAACCAACAAACACCTCTCGGATAGCGATAAGTTGCAACTTTACCGATCTCCTGATGACCGGATCCAGCCAACAACAGGGGCATCAAGATCGCCAAGGTCAGGCTAGTCAGAATATATGTCATTCCTGTGAACATAATTTCACTCTCTTTGGTCTTCGCCTACAAATCTTCTTGAAGAAAAAACAAAAAAATCGGCTTTGCACGCAGAAATGTAACGAGATGAAAGACTCTACGGCTTGCTCACCCGCAATCGAGGCCGCAAGGGCCACACGCGGCCAGAAGCGGACGGCCAATAACGCCTGAGGTAAGCGGCCGCGGAACCCGGTCCGCTTGACCGAGTTGTTAGGAGTCCGCCGCTTGCACGACGCAACCCCACCCGTCGTACTCCAAGCCAAACAGCTGGCAAACGCAAGCCATAAATCCTGACACCGATTGCAGAATATGCTGCTCGACAGGCATGCGAACGATAACTAGAACGCTCGGCGAGGTTTCGAGGTCCTGTGGTGTCGCCAGCCCGTATTGGTAGTCGTTGATGAAGGATGCAGCTGTTCTTGCCTTGTCCGCTGTTGGTGCACGCAAGAGAAACTCAACGTCGCGTGTGACACTGAACTGATCGCCCTGAGCGTCGAGCTTGCGAAGCAGCTCGGTATCCGCGACGGCAGTTTGCATCAATTCGTCGACAACCTTCACACGCAACCCCTAACCACTGAATATACGGACAAGCCTGTCCGGTTATACATCCCAGGTTGCGCAAAGAGATATTCACGCAACTCCTTGATCTTGCTGAAGCCTATCTGCGCGGCATCCGACTAACAACCGAACGCAAAGCCGGACAGAGGGGCCGGCCCTGGAACGGCAGCTTTGGGTCGGAGGTAGACATGAGGTAGACATTATGAATCGGCGGATAGTAGCTGTAGCAGATCTTCCGCCCGCTCCAGGCTGAGTGGCGAGGTCAGCTCTGGATTCGCCAGTTCGAATAGTGTCTCCCCCACCGGCGAACACGGCTCGTAAGCTATATCCTCTCTACACTCGATGGCATTGGCCCACTCTTCAACCTGCACAGCTGACAGCTCCGCATCGAGGTATCGGTGTAGTGCATGACGGATGTGCGACGAACTCAATTCTGCAAGTGGCCAATCGCAATCCCAGCCATACGCAGCCAAGCCGGCGAGAACATGGGGCAGTGGCTGCTCGTAACGCAGCAATTGGCCAATCAGTCCCTCGCGATCCATGCATCACCCCCAATTCGATCGATGCGTGTCTGTTTTGGGTCAGTCGCTGCCGGCCACACGCTGATCATATCGGGCGACAACCTGATCGATGCTGATTGATTGCGTGATGCAATCAGTCCGGTGCACGCACTCAGGGTAGGCAAGCGGTAGCCGTTCCGTCACCCCGGCGGGCCGGCGACGGCGCCCTCACCGCACGTGGAACCGGTACCGGCCGGGTTTGGTGAACTGTTCCATAATCCGTTGCATCGCCCGCCTGCCCCATGTCAGCCGAACCCCGGCACGGGCGTTTGCTGCAGCAGGTCCCGCCGGAAACCGCCCCATGCCCACTGCCGCCACGTTGCGCGTTCGCCCCCTTCACATGCTGTGCGGCCTGCTGCTGGGGCTCGGCCTGGCGACGTCGGCGGGCGCGCAGGACATCAAGCCACTGGGCCAGGGCGACCTGGCCTGGCTGCGCCGCGACGGCTTCGGCCTGGACAGCCAGACCATCGCCCGCTACGAGCAGCTTGGCCGGCGCCGCTTCCTCGACCGGCAGCTGGCCGGTGACGACGACAGCCTGCCGCCGGCGATCCGCCACCTGCTCGACAGCTACACCGTGGTGAACACACCGCCGGACCAGTTGCTGGTTGAGTTCCGACGACGCTTCAAGTCGGTCCGCGACATGCCGGCGGGCGACGCCAAGAACGCGGCCAAGAAGGCCCTGCTGAAAACCCGTCGCCAGCTGTTCCTGCAGGACGCCGAAGTGGAAATGCTGCACGCCGTCTACGGCGGCAACCAGTTGAAGGAACAGATGGTCTGGTTCTGGCTCAACCACTTCAGTGTCTATGCGCCGAAAGGCCCGGTCGGGCTGTTCGCCACCGATTACGAAGACCGCGTGATCCGCCCGCACGCGCTGGGCAAGTTCAAGGACCTGGTGATGGCGGTGCTGCAGAGCCCGGCCATGCTGGTGTATCTGGACAACGTGCACAACGTGAAGAGCAAGACCAACGAGAACTACGCCCGCGAACTGATGGAGCTGCACACGCTTGGCGTGGGCTCGGGCTATACCCAACAGGACGTGCAGCAACTGATGGCGATTCTCACCGGCGCCGGCATCGCGCCGTTCGCCCGGCCCGGCTGGCATGGCCGGCGCATGCGCCCCGGCTTCGTGCGCGACGGCATGTTCGTGTTCAACCCGAACAAGCACGATTTCAGCAACAAGGTGTTCCTGGGCCACACCATCCGCGGCAGCGGCTATGACGAGATCGAGCAGGCGATCGACCTGATCGTGCGGCAGCCAGCCTGCGCGCACTTCATTTCGCAGCAGCTGGCCGAGTACTTCGTCGCCGACAAGCCGCCGCCGGCGCTGGTCGACGCCATGGCACGCACCTTCCAGCACAGCGACGGCGACATCGCCGCAGTGCTGCGCACGCTGTTCACCTCCAAGGCGGTCACCGCCGATTATGGCCGCAAGTTCAAGGACCCGTTCCGCTTCGTGGTGTCGTCGATGCGACTGGCCTACGACGGCCAGCCGATCCGCAATGCCGCGCCACTGGTGAACTGGGTACGCCAGATGGGCGAGGCGCCATACGGGCGCATCACGCCGGACGGCTGGCCGCTCGACTCGGCAAGCTGGTCCGGCTCGGGACAGATGGCCAAACGCTTCGTGGTGGCGCGCGCCATCGGCAGCGGTCACAACCGACTGTTCGACCCCGCCCCGACCAACAGCCCCGACCGCATGACGCCGATGACGCCGCACATGCCGCCAACGATCCAGAACACCGCCCTGTTCCGCGCCAGCTTCGCTCCGCACCTGTCCGCCGCCACGCGCAAGGCGCTGGCCCAGGCCCGGTCGCCGCAGCAATGGAACACCTATCTGTTGTCGTCACCCGACTTCAATGAACGCTGAGGTTTCGCCATGAACCGTCGCCAGTTCCTGTTCGCCGCCGGTGCGGTCGCTGCCGCCCCCATGCTCTCGTTCTCCAGCCGGCTGTTCGCCGCGCCGCCCGGCTCACCGCGCTTCCTGCTGGTTTTCCTGCGCGGCGGCTACGACTGCAACAACCTGCTGGTGCCCTGCGGCAGCGACTTCTACTACGCGTCACGCCCGACCATCGCGATTGCCCGGCCGGATCCCGGCAACCCCGAAAGCGCGGTCGCGCTGAATGCGGACTGGGGCCTCAATCCGGTGGTGCGCGACGCACTAATGCCGCTGTGGCAACGCCGCCAGCTCGCCTTCGTGCCGTTCGCCGGCACCACCGACCTCAGCCGCAGTCATTTCGAGACCCAGGACCATATCGAACGCGGCGAACCCGACGGGGCCGGCACCAACTACCGTTCCGGTTTCCTTGCGCGGCTGTCGAAGGTGCTTACCGGTGTGCCCGCCATCGCCTTCACCAACGAGCTGCCGCTGAGCTTCCAGGGTGCCGGCCACGACATTCCCAACATCTCGCTGCGCGCCAACCCGCGCGCCGGCTTCAACCCGCGGCAGTCGGCAATCCTGGCCAGCATGTACAAGGGCACGCCGCTGGCCGCCGCCACCGCCGACGGCCTGGCGCTGCCGCGCTCGCTGTCGGCCGACCTGCGCGACGAAATGATCCAGGCCAGCCGCGGAGCGCCGGGCCCGAACAACTTCGCCATGGAAACCCGCCGCATCGCGACACTGATGCGCGACAAGTATCGGCTCGCCTTCGTCGACGTGGGCGGCTGGGACACCCACGTCAACCAGGGCAACACCCGCGGCGGCCTTGCCAACAACCTGCACAACCTGAGCACCGGACTGGCCGCCTTCGCCGACACCATGGGCAACGACTGGAACGACACCGTGGTGGTGGTGCTGTCGGAGTTCGGCCGCACCTTCCGCGAAAACGGCGACCACGGCACCGACCATGGCCATGGCACCGTGCACTGGGTGCTCGGCGGCAAGGTGAGCGGCGGCCGTCTGGCCGGCGAACAGGTCGCCGTGAACCAGCCCAACCTGCTGCAGAACCGCGACTACCCCGTGCTGAACAACTACCGCGACATGCTGGGCGGCATGTTCAGACGGATGTGGGGACTCAACCCAAACCAGCTGCAGCAGGTGTTCCCTCGGGCGAAACCGGGCGACCTCGGGCTGGTCTGAGGCGGCACGGACCCGCCGCCACGACTCAGCTTTCAGACTGCCGTGGCACCAGCATGTGCTTGGCGAGTGCACCGTGCAGACGCCCCAGCCCGCGCGCCAGGTGCAGCGTACCGAACAGCAGCAGCAGCCCGACCACGCCCATCACGATGGCCTCGCCCCAGCCCGGCACGTGCGGACCGTAACCCCAGTCCACCATGAACATGTGGTGCACATACAGGCCCTGCAGCCAGTCCGGGTGAACCAGCATCAGCAAGGGCATGCCCAGGAAACTCACCGCCACCGAAAGCAGCGTCACCGTCAGGGTGAAATAGAGGATGCCCAGCGGCAGCATCAGCCACATGTAGCAGAGCGTGGTCCAGGTATGCACGTCGGTGAACATCGCGCCGATCCGCTGCAGCAGGCTGCGCCCCGGCGGTGCGTACACCGGCCGCCGCGGCATGCGCACGCCCAGCATCGCTTCCACGATGCGCCCTTCCATCAGCGACAACACCCGCACCGTGGCGAAGAACAGCGCCACCACCAGCAGGCCGATAATCAGTACCGACAGCCCCACCGAGAGTGTCAGCCCCACAGTGACCCAGGTGAAGTAGAAGATGCCGGTGGCCAGCGACAGCAGCAGGTAGAACAGTGCGCCATAAGTGCGCGGGTCCACCGCCACGCCGAAAAAGCGCGCGGCCAGCGAACGACGCGGCGGCAGCGACGGCGGCCGCAATGCGCGCTGGATCTTGATCTCCTGGTCGCGGTAGATCTCCGCCACCTCGTCCGGCGCACCGTAGCTGCCGACCACCTGCTCCAGCATTTCCGCCTCGCTGCGGCCTGGCTGTTCGGCCAGTTCAGCGCGCAGGTGCTCCTCGGCGTCGTACAGCGCATCCTGGATCAGCGCGGGGTCGGCGCCGCGCAGGGCGGCACGCAACTGGCTGAGGTATTCCTCGATCGTTCTCGGCACAGCCATCACAACTCTCCCAGAAGAACCTTGTCGACCGAATCGCGAGTGGCGTTCCAGGCGTCCGTCCATGCGCGCAACGCCTCGCGTCCGGGTTTGGTGATGCGGTAGTAGCGGCGCGGTGGCCCGCTGACCGACGGCTGCACTTCGCTTTCCAGCAGGCCGGCCGCCTCCAGGTTGCGCAGCACCGGGTACAGCGCACTTTGCTTGCCGGCCAGCACGCCCTCGCCCAGTTCCTCCAGCCGCTTGGCGATCTGGTAGCCGTACAGCGGCTGACGGGACCGCCCCAGCACCGCCAGCAACACCAGCGACACCGTGCCGGCCGACAGCTCCTTCTGGAACTTCTTCAGTTGACCGCTGCCGTCGTCCATCCGCATGCCCGCACTGCTTCATACACTGGAGTGAATCATAGTGTGAAGTTCGTAATACCGACATGGGCCTGAAGTCATGGCCGGAGGCGAGCGTGTCTTTTGGGCATGACACCAATGTTTGTGCACGTTGTACAAACAATGGTGTCAGGGGCGATGTACAAACAATGGTGTCAGACGGTCGCAGTGATATCCCAAGGCCCCATCTACTGGGACCTTAAGCAATAGGTGACAATATGCCCCCCCCGACGCCAGGCAGCCGGAGTCGCCTCGCTACATATCGCCGCGTAGCCGACTGTGCCTGATCGTGAGTCTTGTTGCCCTGGCTGTGCCCAGCCAGGCAAGCTCGACTGACATAAGTCGACCTGTAGCAGACGTAGGGGCGACTCTCGCCTGCGGTCATGCTCATTGGAGATGACTATGGCATCACGAGATCGGTATTCCTGGGACTTGGCTTGCGAGAAATGTGGAAATAAGGGTGTTCTTCATATCTCTGAAGACGACCACCCCTTCATGAAGAAGCTACATAGGGCGGTCGACAAAGTGGACGGAGAGTTTACTGCTGACGTTGACCTCGAAAACAAGGTCCATGTGATGTGTAAGTGTGGTCACGACGCCCCCCCGGTTTTGAGTAGCACGGCCGTTTGGAGTCCAATCCCCCAACCGAAGGAGATTGGACGTGAAGAAGCGCTTTTCCGAAGAACAGATCATCGGCTTCCTGCGCGAGGCGGATGCCGGCCTGCCGATCAAGGAGCTGTGCCGCAAGCACGGCTTCAGCGAGGCCTCCTACTACCTGTGGCGCAGCAAGTTCGGCGGCATGAGCGTGCCGGACGCCAAACGCCTGAAGGAGCTGGAGACGGAGAACACGCGGCTGAAGAAGCTGCTGGCTGAGCAGATGCTTGAGAACGAGGTGATCAAGGACGTCCTGCGAAAAAAACCGTAGGCGCACCGGCCCGACGCGCGTTGGTGCGCCAGATGATCGACAAGGGGCTGAGCGAGCGGTGCGCGTTGCGCGTGGTGGGCATGAGCGCCAGCGCGTACCGCTATCAGGCGCAGCCGGACCGCAACGTGGTGCTGCGACGGCGGATCGTGGAGCTGGCGCAGCGGCACAAGCGCTACGGCGTGGGGATGATCCACCTGAAGCTTCGGCAGGAGAGCGGCGAGCCGGTGAACTACAAGCGTGTGGAGCGGTTGTATCGGGAGGAGCGGCTGCAGGTGCGCCGGCGTAAGCGGAAGAAGGTGCCGGTGAGCGAGCGGCAGCCGCTGTGTCGTCCATCGGCGCCCAACGAGGTGTGGTCAATGGACTTCGTGTTCGATCGCACCGCCGACGCCCGCGTCCTCAAGTGCCTGACCATCGTCGACGACGCCACCCATGAATCGGTCGGCATCGAGGTCGAACGAGCCATCTCCGGGATCGGCGTGACGCGCGTGCTGGATCGCCTGGGGCTGATTCGCGGCTTGCCCAAGACGATCCGCACCGACAACGGCAAGGAGTTCTGCGGCAAGGCGATGGTCGCCTGGGCGCACGAGCACGGTGTGCAGCTGCGCCTGATCGAACCGGGCAAACCGAACCAGAACGCCTACATCGAATCATTCAACGGCCGCCTGCGCGACGAATGCCTCAACGAACACTGGTTTCCCAGCCTGCTGCACGCCCGCACCGAGATTGAACGCTGGCGGCGGGAATACAACGAGGAGCGACCGAAGAAGGCGTTGGGCGGGCTGACACCGGCCGCCTACGCGAAGCAGTTAAAGTAATTCCGGACTCTAAACCGACCCGCTACTCAAAGCGGGGGGACGTCGATCGATTCGTGGGGCATTGGGGACCCTCGCGGGAGAAATCACCGCCCGGGTGAACCTGGATCGGATCGAAAATCCGGTTCAGGAGCGGCGGGAACGGCTTTGGACACTTTGGACGGGACAGTCTCGCAGGGAAAATCTTCGTCCCGACGGAACCTTTCGGCTCGAAAATCCCTTGGGAGGGTAGTGGAAACGGCTTTGGACACTTTGGACGGGACAACAACACCTTGTTTGGAACAATTAATTAAAGATCGAACGCACTCCACAGTTGAGCGCGAAGACTATCCAAGCCTTGATTCGCCTTTACTCTGGCATCGAAGTCGTCGATCCAAATGTTGTAATCAGCGAAGCTTCCCACCCCTCGATTCATCGACCCATAAATTGATCTTGCCTTGTTGAGCCCATCAGTGGCGTCAAGGGCATCTAGCGAAGCTGTTACGCCACGTACCCAGTTATGCTCCCCTTGCTGATGCAGAAGCTCCTGGAGCGAAGCTAAAAGCGATTTAATTTCTTCAAGATCCATATTCATTGAGCTCATTGCAAGGGGTTTCGGCTAATTACTTGTACACCAGGAATGTTCCAGGGCTTAGAAATGAAAATTTGATTTGTATTTGGGCCACCAAGATACACCCCTCCCTGATAGCCCACTGGCCCGTCGTACATCGTAGTCCCTGCCGGAAACTGAATTCCGTAAACAGTATCAATTGGCGACTCACCGGTCAGAACTCCGGTTGCCGGATCAATCCATTGAGGCTGTACAGCGCTATCGATTCGTACCTGTGCCAATGATTGCGGTGGTTCCGTCGTGAACCACTGCCCCAACTCACTACCTGGCGCACCTGAACCAGCACGATAGAGCGTAGTCACGTCATCAGAGACGCTCATGTTGTACTGCCCGCTATAAAAATTCGCCGCCGGAGTTCCGGGCATACTGGCTAACGGGCCAGGATTCTCGACTGCGTTGAATGTGTATTGAGGGATGCCTGTTGCTGCTTCGTTTGGAACATTATCCCCCAACGTCCACGTCGGCGCATCATTCGCAATACCCCAGTTCACCGATGTGCCGCTCATCTGCGACTGCGTGCCGCTGATCGTCCAGCCACCCTGCCCGTCCGGTACGGCTGACTCGGTCAAGCCATTCGTCCATGTGATCGTCGAAGTTGCATCGTCCACTGACGCCACACCTGCTCCGGCATCGGTGACGCCAGGTACTTTCTTCAATACGCTGCTGACCTTGGACGCCACCGCCCCCGCCGCATCCCCTGCCGCCATCGCCGCCTTGGTTCCCGCGGTCATGGCACCCTTCATGACCTGCTCGCTCAGCTCGCCGGCCATCGTCCCCGTGCCTACGGCGTTGCCAAGCACCAGCGCACTGTCCAGACCCTGCAGGGTGCGCTGGACGCCCGTTACATCCTGTCCATAGAGAGCATTCAGCTCCGCCGCACCGGCACCGCTCCATGCTCCACCGGTCTCACCCAGCGTGTTGCCGCTCTGCTGGAACCAGCCTTTCACGATGCCTACCGGGTTATTGGCGAAGTTCTGCATCGACTGCAACAGTCCCTGCTGCACTTTCTGGGGCCACAGGGGATCGGTCAGCAACGTATTCTGCAACTGCAGCGCAGCGCCGCCCGTCTCCTGGGCCAACCCGTTCAACGGTGTGCGTGTCACCCCCGGCTGCGCATAGGCTTGGTAGAAGCCGACATCGGCGCCATCGGCATACAGTGCCGGACGCAGGTATTGATTGCCCTCGGTGGTGAACAGCGCTTGTTGCTGCCCGGTTTCATTCGTGAAAGTGCCTTGCGCACTCGCCAGAAAGGTCTGGGCCGCCGTGTTGTCACCGCTGGACAGCATGCTCCGCCAGAGCAGGTCGACGTCCTTCAAGGCTTGCTGTGTCAGGCTTGCCGTGGCCTGGTCGGTCAACGCGCTCTGCTGATCCGGACTCAACGCACTCCAGTCGCAACCACATTGCTGCTGCGCAAATGTCGCTGCATGGCTCTTGATCCACTGGACTTCGTCCGGATGCAGTTGCCGGTTGTATTCGTCGCCGGCCAAGGCCGTGGAGGCACCCGCACCGCCGCCGACCACGGCGCCGACCAGCGTCGTGGCAAGTTCTGTACCGGTGTTTCCGAGCTTGCTTTCCAGGTAGGGCGTGGCAGCTTCGCCCGCTCCTGCACCCATGGCACCTTGCAGGGCATTACCTCCTCCCAATGCCGCTGCGGCACCGCCCACCACCGTATGCAGCGCAATGGCACCCGCGCTGCCATTTTGCAGACCTGCGGACTGTTCGATGTCGCCCGCTGCACGCATGCCCACATACCCCGCCAGACTGCCCGCCTCCTGCTGCTCGGCCACCTTCTGTGCGTTGAAGCCGTTCTTGACGCCATTCGCATCCAGGATGGACTGATCCCGTGTGAGACCGCTCAGGTCCTGACCGCGGTGGTTGCGGATCGTTACCGTACCGGCGGCCACGCCGCTTTGCGTGGTGCTGCTGGCATGATGGTTCTGCACGGACAGCCCGCCGCCGAAGCCCGCGCCACCGCTGCCTCCGCTCACGCTGACCTGCACGGCGCTGTACTTCGATTCGTTGTGCACGCTCTCGGCAATCAGGTTGCCGGTGTCGAGCAGGTTCAGGCTTGGGTCGGCGGTGCTGGCCAGCTGACCGCCCACCAGGTGCGTGGTGTCGCCCACGGTGAGCTGATAGCCACCGGCACCGGCCTGGATGCCGCTGGCTTGCGTCACGCTGGCATAGTGGCTGTCCACCTTGCCGTAGCTGGCACTGCCGCTGGCGCTAGCACCCATGCCCACCACCACCTTGCCGCCGACCTGCCACTGCGTGCTGGCGTAGTCGCCGGTGTCCTGCTCGCTGGTGACGTCGAGATCATGGCCGATATCGGCCAGCACGGTGTTCCCCTTGGCCTGCGCGCCCTGGATCGTGGTGTCGTTGCCGCTGAGCAGGCTCAGCGTGTTGGACGCATCGACCACCGTGTCGGTGTGCGTGGTGCCGTTGCCGTGCGCCTTGCCCTGGCCCACGCTGGCCTGGGCGTAGAAGCCGATGCCGTCGGTGCCGATCTGCAGGCCCACGCCACCGCTGGCGTTCTTGTTGGTGCTCTTGAGCGTGTGCTGCTCCGCCTGGCTCAGCAGGTTGAGGTCGTGGCTGGCGGACAGGGCCACGTCCTGGCCGTCGACTCGACTGCCGATCACGTTGAGGTCACCATTCGTCGCTGCGATGGTGACATCGCCTGCACTGCGGATCGCGCTTCCGTAGGTTGTCTCGTCGTGGGTGAGCGTGCGGCTGCTGGCGGTACTGCCGCCGATGCCCACCTGCAGGTTGATGCCATTGGGATTGCTTTTGCTGGCGCCTTGCAGGCCCTGGCTCGGCATGCCGGCCAGATCCTTGGCGTCATAGGCGGCCTTGGCGGCGTAGAGCGCTTTCAGGCGGGAATCGCTGCTGCTCCGGCTAGCGCCCTGCACGTCCTGGTAGGCGGTGGCCGCCATGCCCGCAGCGGCACCACCGATACCCACATGGATCCCCCCGGTATGCACGCTCTGCGTCTGCGTGGTGTCGGTGCTGCCCACCGCCGCATCAATGGTCACGTTCTGGCCCACGATCGTCGTCGCCGTCTGGCTCAGCACGTCGCTGCCGGTGATGTGCACGTCGTGGCCCGCCGTGAGCGCCGCCGCGCCGTGGGTGCTGCCCACCAGGCTGCCGGTGTAGCTGGTGTCCTGCACCGTGGTGCCGGCCTGGGTGGTGCGGTTGCCGATCAGCGCGCTGAAGCCGCCGCCGTTCATCAGGCCGGTGCGGCTGACCTTGGTGCCGTCGGTCTCGCTGTAGGTGTCCTTGCCCGCATCGAGCGTGAGGTCGTTGCCGGCCGCCAGCGTCACGTCGTGCGTGCCGGCGATCTGCACCGCCGTGCCGGTCAGGTCGTGGCCGGCCGCCACCGTCACCGTGTCGCCCGACAGCGTGCTGCCGATGCTCCAGGTCTGCGCCGTGCTGCTCTGGCTCTGCCGGCTGTAGCTCTCCGGGTCCAGCGAGCCGAAGCGCGTGGCGCCGGTGTTGAACAGGCTGGAGCTGGTGTGCGTTTCGCTGTGTTCGCTGGTGTGCGTCTGCTCACCCGCGCCCAGGGTCACGTCATGGCCGGCGCTCAGGCTCAGCGCGTCGTTAGCCGTGAGCTGGGCCGCCTGGGTGGTGAGGTCGTGCCCGGCAGCCAGGGTCACGGCGTTGCCGCTCACCGAGGTGCCGATGGCGTAGCTGTCGCTGGTGGCGTCGTGGGTGGTGGTCTTGCTGCTGGACAGCAGGCCACTGTGCGCAGTGACGGTGTCACGGTAGCCGCTGTGGTTCTCCTGCGCGGCATTGAGGTTGAGGTCGTTCCCGGCTGTCAGGGCGACGTTGCCGTTCGCGCTGCTCAGCTGGCCAGCGGTGACGGTGAGGTCGTGGGCCGCCGCGACGGCGAGGCCGTTGGTGCCGGTGAGCGCGGTGCCGCGCACGCTCTGGTCGGTCTGTCCGGTGTTGATGACGGTGTGGCCCTGGATGCTCTGGGTAGTGCGTGTGGTGCTGTCGGTCACCGCGGCCAGGTTGAGGTCGTGGCCGGCGGCGAGGTTCAGCGTGGCGCCGGTGAGCTGGGCGCCCTGGCCCACGAGGTCGTGGCCGGCCAGCAGGGTCAGCCCGCCGCCCGCAGTGAGCGTGCCCACGGTGTGCGTGGTGGTCTCCATGCTGTTGTGCGGCGTGCCGATGCGGTTGGTGCTGCTGGTGGCCAGCAGGCTGAGGTCGCGGCCCGCGAGCAGTTGCGCGTCGCCGCCAGCGTGGATCGCGGTGGCCGTCGCGGTGAGGTCGCGGCCCGCTGCCAGGCTGAGGTTGGCGCCGGCCATGACCGGCGCCGTGTCCAACGAGAGATCCCGGCCCGCCGCGATCGACAGATTGCCGCCGGCATTGATGCTGCCGGGAAGCTCGAGGCCCTTGAGCGCCACGGGACCCATCGACGTACCCAGGCCCGGCAAGGCCACCGCGCCCAGGCCCTGCGCCACGTTCACGCCGCTCAGCACGTCGTTGCCGGCCACCAGGCTCACGTTGCCACCGGCCTTGAGCGTGCCGCCGTTCAAGATGTTCTGTGCGGCGTTGATGCTGAGGTCGTTGCCCGCGCTGATCGTGCCGCTGTTGAGCAGGTTGCTGGCGGTGAGCTGGGCGTCGTTGCTCGCGGCGATGGTGCCGTTGTTGCTGATGTTGCCGCTGGCGTCGAGGATCACGTTCTTGCCGGCGATCGTCGCGCCGCTCGCCGCCAGGTGCTTCGCATCGGCCGCGCTCAGGTACACCACCGGCTCCAGCACCTGGTGGCCGTCCACCGTCACGCTGACCAGCCACACGATGTCCTGGGTGAGGCTGGCCATCTGCGCGGGCGTCAGCGCCACGCCCACCGACAGGTCGAACTGCTTGGCCACGTCGGTGGCGTTGTTCATCAGGTCGCGGTACTGATCCAGCGCATCGGTGTCGTCGGCCAGGTAGCGTCGGCCGGTCAGGTCGGTGATCTGGGCCAGCACCTGCTGCTGCTCGTAGAAGCCGTCGCCCAGGCGCTGCTCGGTGGCGGCCGGGTTCAGGCCCAGCTGCTGCAGCAGGTAGTTGCTGCTGATGAAGTTGTTGTACTGCGTGAACTGGGGGTTGCTCTCCACCAGGAACTGGCTACCGGGCTGTACGTTGACGGTATACAGGCCGGTTTGCGGCAGGCGCACGTTGGCGTTGGGGCCGACCAGGGTGGATACGACCTGCGGCGCAGCGGGTGCCGCCGTACCACCCGACACGGCGGACGCGGCGTGGCTGGGGGTATGGGTGCTGGCCGACGCCGGCGCGGTGTTCGTGGAGGCCACCGCCTGAGTCGGTGTACCGGCATTCGGAGCGCTCGCCGCCGCCGTACCGAGGTTCTGCGCCGACGTGGCGCCCAGCGCAGGCGCACCATCGATGGTCCGCGCCATTGCGAGGCCCAGCGAACCACCGCTGGCTTGGCCGGGCGCACTGCCTACGGCCACGCTGCCCACACCGCCCCCGGTACCACTGGCGTTAGCGACCGTGCCGGCGGCACTGCCGGCTACGCTTTGCGCGCCACTGTTCGCCCCCAAGCCGATCACCGCCTGCACGGGTTGGCCACTCGCGTTGACGACCGTGTTGTTGATGGTCTGCGCCGTGATCGACACCGTGTTACCGGCGGTCATGCTGGCCGCCAAGCCCGCGCCGGCGTTGTAGGTGACCCAGCTCGGCGCGGCGCCCGGCGCCAGTGAGATCTGCTGCTGGCCGTTGGTGGTGCCGTAGGTCCACCAGCCGCCGTCGATCCAGGTGCGGGGACTGTTCTGCAGGTACTGCCAGGCGGTCTGATCCTGAGTGCTCTCCGTCACCTGCGCGGTGGGTGCCCAAGCCACGTTCTGCACTGTGGCGGTGGATGTGTTGCCGCCGCCTGCACTGCCGTTCTGGCCGTTGATGATCAAATTGTTGCCCGCGGCAATGGTGGACTTGTCGTTCAACACCGAGCCATTCAGCGTAATGTTGCCACTGGCCAGCAACTGGCCCTGCGCACTGGTCGCCAGCAGCTTCGTTACCGACGTCACCGTATCGGTGGAGACGGACTGGAAGGACACCGGCGCTCCCACGCCATTCGGGTAGCCCACGCAACGACCGCTGTCGCTGTCGTGGGCATTGCAATACGCCGTGGCGTTCGCGAACTCGGCACTCCCGATCACCTGGGCCGCAGTCACGTTGGGCGGCTGGTGATTGGGATCCGTGTCCGTGGCGAGATAGCGCGCGAGCGGCGCGCCCGTCGCAGTGTTCTGAGCCTGCTCCGCCGCGGTCAGGTTATAGGTGGTGGTCTGGAACACCCGCCGCTGGTTGGTGAACTGGTTGGCGTCGAGGGTGATGCTGCCGTCGGACTCGATGTCGCCGGACAGGTTGGTTACGGCCTGTGCCTGGCCGCCGCCGGGGTTGGCGGCGATGGTGAGATCGCCGGTGGTGAAGACCGTGGCGTCGCGGTTGAGCAGAGTGCCGCTCACGTACAGATCAATGCTGTTTGCGGCCGCGATCAATGCGCTCTGGTACGGGTTGTTGGTCGTCGTGGTACCAAGGTCCGCGCCGTTGGTGAGGCTGCCGGCCGTGGCGACGAGGGTGCCGCCTATGATGTTGCCGGTATTGGTGAGGGCGTTGGCGGAGAGCGTGATGCCAGTGCCCTCGATGCTGCCTTCGTTGGTCAGCGCACCGCCGGTGGTGAGCGTGGTGGCGGCACTGTTGAGGGTGGCGCCGACGGCGTTGTCGATGCTGCTGGCGTTGACGGCCAGGGTGCCGACGGCCTGCAAGGTCGCGCCGGAAACGTTGCTGAAATTGCCGCCCAGGTTGAGCGTCAGGTTGCCGTTGGAGACCAGCTGGCTGCTGGTCGTGTTGGTGTAGCTGCCGCCCGTCGTCAACGTGAGGTTCTGGCCGGCGGCCACGCGACCCAGCGCGGTAAAGGTATTGGCCGTGAGCGCCACGTTGCCATTGGCGGCCACCGCGCCGCCGGTGTCGTCCAGCGACTGCAGCGTGAGCGACAGGTCGCCGCCCGCACCGAGGTTGCCGCCGGCGTTGGCGAGGCTCGCACTGCCGTTGTTCCAGGTGAGGCTGCCGGCGGCGTAGACCATGCCACCCGCGTTGTTCATACCACCAAAGGTGAAGCCCAGGTCCTGCCCGGCCACCAGATGGCCGCCGTGGCTGTTGTCCATGCTGGCGGCGATGAGCGTGACAGCGCCCTGCCCACCCAAGGTGCCGCCCTGGTTGACTATGCCCTGCTGTCCATTGACGGTGGTACTGCCGCGACCGCTGTCCGCGATGCGCCCGCCGGTGTTGTCGATACTGGCTGCCGTGAGACCGAGCGTGGCGTTGCCGTCGCCCGCACCGGCTTCGGTCTGGCCGGACCGATTGCTGAAGGCCCCGCCGCTGGATGCGCTCAGCGAGCCCATCGCCTGCAGCGCACCGCCGTCGTTGCTGAGGACGCCTTGCACCGTCGCGCCCAGCGCCTGTCCGGCATAGATCTGGCCCGCATTGGTCAGGCTGCCGGCCTGGAGCGTCACGTCACCGTTGCCGCCGATGAAGCCGCCCGTACCATTGGTCAACGCGCTGCCGGCGGCAATGCCCAGGGCCTGCGCGCCGGTGACCTTGATGTAGCCGCCGGTGTTGTCGAGCGACCCCGCATCTAGCGTCAGCGCGCCGGCGGCCTGCACCGTGCCGCCGGTGTTGGTGAACGCCTGCGTCGCGGTGGCATTGAGGGTGCCGGCGATCAGCGTGCCCTGGCTGTCATTGATGTTGACGGCATTGACGGTGGCGTTGCCGGCCATGCTCAGCGTGCCGCCGTTGTTGGCGAGCGTGCCGCCGGACTGGAGGTTCAAGGCGCCGTTGCCGGCGATTCGGCCGTGGGTGTTGGTCAGGTCGCCGTTGGCATCGAGCGTCAGCACACCGCCGCCCGCTTGCTGGATGGCGCCGCCGGTATTGTCCAGCGAGGCGGCCTGGATACGGAGGTTGCCGGCATTGCTGGCAAGGGTGCCGTAGGCGTTCTCGAACGCACCGGCGAAGGCAAGCGTCAGGTCGCCCGCACCCGTCTGGGTCAGCGTGCCGTATCGGTTGTCGAGGCTGGCAGCGGTCAGATCGAGCGTGGCGCCGCTGATGGTGCCGCCCTGCGCCGCCGTGCTGCCGCCGTTGATCAGGCTGCCTGGCGCAGTGATGGACACGGTGCCATTGGCGGCGAGGTTGCCGCCGGTGTTGACGACGTTGCCCAGGCGTGCCGATAGTGCGATGTCGCTGCCGGCACGCGTCTGGCTGCCGGTCAGGTCGATGGATTGGCCGGTGAAGTCCAGGTTGCCGGCGGCGAGCGCGCGGCCCTGCGAGGCCAGGCTGCCCGTCGCCGTCACGGCGAGCACGCCAGCCGATCCCAGTGTGCCGTCACCCCGTAGCCCCGCGGCCAGAGTGCCGTTGCCCGCGAGGCTGCCCACCGTGAGCGTGGTGTCGGCGGCGGAGGCCAGTACGCCGGTATTGGTCAGTACGCCGGCGACGTTCCAACCCGCATTGCCCGCCGCATAGCTGGTACCGCTGTTGCTGGCGTCGCCCTGGCTGGTCACATCGAGTGTGGCATCGCTGCGCAGCGCGCCCGTGTTGCCCACGCTGGCCGCGGCAAGTTGCACGCCTTGGCCGCCGTACACCGTGCCGGCGTTGGCGAAGCTGCCGCCAAGCCGCAAAGTGGTCAATGCAGCGCCATACAGGGTGCTGCCCGATGTCGTGTCGAGCCCCCCCGTGCCCTGGACGAACAAGTTGCCGCCGGACTGAATGACGCCGGCATTGCTGAGCAGCGACGCGGTGTCGGCGCTGAAGTCACCGGCGGCCAGCAGCTGGCCGCCGGCTTCGTTGGTCAGCGTGGCGTTGTGACTGATCGCCAGCGTGCCACCCGACTGCAGGCGGCCGCTGTTGTCGATCGCGGCGGCCTGCAGCGTGGCGTTGCCGCCGCTCTGCACCTGCCCGCTGTTGCCGATGTCGGCGCCAGTCAAGGTCAGTGCGCTGTTCGCGACAACCTTGCCGGCATTGGCCAGCGCTCCGCTGGTACCCACCTGCAGGTTGCCGTTGGCGCTCAGGGTGCCCTGGTTGACCAGCCCGTTCGCCGAGATCACGACGTCGCCGTGGTCGGCCTGCAGAACGCCACTGTTGCTGGCCTGGCCCTGTACGGCGGCGTTCACGCCTTGCGTGGCTTCCAGCGTGCCCGCATTGGCAAAGCTGCCGACCTGATAGCCGATGGCCTGACCGCTGTAGATGTCCCCGGTGGACGCGGAGCCGAAAGCGCCCGCGGCCTGCACCGTCAATCCACCATCGATCGCGTAGATCTTGCCGCTGTTCGTGACGTTCGCGCCGCCCAGCAGGTTCACGCTTTGCTGCGCCTGGATCGCGCCGCTGCTGACGACGTCGCCGGTGCTGCTCAGCGACAAGTCGTTCCCGCTGCGCAGCGTGCCGGTGTTATCGACGCTGCCCGCCGATAGCGTGTTGGTGCGGGCGGCATAAAGCATGCCGGCATTGGTCAGCGCCTGGCCCAACGTGAGGTTGACATCCTGCCCGGCATACAACGTGGCGCCCGCGGCGTTGGTGAGCGAGGCGGCCTGGGTCAGGGTGAAGTCGCTGCCGGCCTGCAACACGCCGGCGTTGCTGACGCTGCCGGTTTCGCCCACGGTGAGCGCGCCGGCGGCGATAAGTTGCCCCGTGACGGCATTGCCCAGGGTCGACCCGCCGAGCGTGGCCCGGCCCTTGGCATTGATCGTACCCGCGTTGTTCAGCGCGACTGCGGACAAGGCGAGGTCGGTGCCGCTCTGGATCTGCCCGCCGGCCTGATTGTCGAAACTGCCCGACGACAAGGTCATCGCCTGACCGCTAACCAGCACGCCGCTGTTTTGCACGGCATCGCCAACCTGCCATTGCAGGGCCTGGTTGGCGCTGAACGTGCCCGTGTTGGTCAATGACGACGCCCTCACCCTGATGCCGGACTGATCCGACTGCAGCGTGCCGCCGTTGGTGAATGCGCCGCCCACGGTGATGCCTGCGGCTTGCCGTGCCTCGATGCCGCCGGCGCTGGCCAACGATGCCGCGCCGAGCGTGAGGTCCTGGCTACCGTAGATGTCGCCACTGCCCTGATTGGTGAACGCGCCGCTCAGCGTGGCCGTCCATGGGCCGCCCAACGCATACAGTTTGCCGTTGTTGCTCAGCGTGCCGCCGCTCAGGGTCAACGCACCGCCCGCCTCGACGGTGCCGGCGGTCACCAGCTGCGCCGACGCGATGCTCAACGCGCCACCGGCCGTCAGGTTGCCCGCGCTGCTGAAGCTATTGCCTGCACGGAGCGAGGCACTTCCGTACGCGCCCAGCGTGCCGGTACTGGTCAGCGTGCCCACGGCCAGCGTGAGGTTGCCGGCCAGGGTTTGCAGCGTGCCGCCGTTCGTGAACGAGGCGGCGTGTTCCATGCTCAGGTCGCCGCCGGCCTGCAGCACACCGGCATTGCTCACGTCACCGGTCTGGTTGAGTGTGAGGGTGCCGGCGGCCAGCCACTGCGCACCGGCCGCATTGGTCAACGCGCTGCCGGACAGCGTCGCGCCGCCTTTGGCGTCGACGGTGCCTTCGTTGCTCAGCGTGGCGCCCGAGAACGCCGCGTCGGTGCCGCTCTGGATCTGTCCGCCGGCCTGGTTGTCGAACGTGCCCGACGACAGATTGAAGGCCTGCCCGCTGACCAGCACACCGCTGTTCTGCACCGCACCGCTCGCTTGCAGCTGCAGGTTGCGCTGCGCGCTGAGCGTGCCGCTGTTGACGAAACTCGCAGCCTGTAGCGCCAGGTCGGCCTGGTCGGATTGCAGCGTGCCGCTGTTGGTCAAGGCGCCAGTAAGGGTGATCGCGTCGCCCTGCTGCGCTTCGATGCCGCCCGCGTTGGTCAACGAGGCGGCATTCAATGTGACGTTCTGGCTGCCATAGACGGCGCCACCGCCCTGGTTGGCAAACGCCCCGGTCAGGCTGGCCGTCCAGTTGCCGCCCAGCGCGTAGAGCTTGCCGCTGTTGACCAGCGTGTTGCCGCTGAGGCCCAGCGTGCTGCCCGCTTGCACGGTGCCCGACGTGGCCAGGCTCGGAGCGGTCAGCGTTATCGCCCCCCCGGCGAGCAAAGTGCCGGTGCTGCGGAGATTGTCGCTGGCGCTGAGCACGGCGCTACCATGGGCGCCCAGCGTGCCGGTACTGGTCAGCGTGTCCACGGCCAGCGTGAGGTTGCCGGCCAGGGTTTGCAGCGTGCCGCCGTTCGTGAGCGAGGCGGCGTGTTCCATGCTCAGGTCGCCGCCGGCCTGCAGCACACCGGCATTGCTCACGTCACCGGTCTGGTTGAGCGTGAGGGTGCCGGCGGCCAGCCACTGCGCACCGGCCGCATTGGTCAACGCGCTGCCGGACAGCGTCGCGCTGCCTTTGGCGTCGACGGTGCCTTCGTTGCTCAGCGTGGCGCCCGAGAACGCCGCGTCGGTGCCGCTCTGGATCTGTCCGCCGGCCTGGTTGTCGAACGTGCCCGACGACAGATTGAAGGCCTGCCCGCTGACCAGCACACCGCTGTTCTGCACCGCACCGCTCGCTTGCAGCTGCAGGTTGCGCTGCGCGCTGAGCGTGCCGCTGTTGACGAAACTCGCAGCCTGTAGCGCCAGGTCGGCCTGGTCGGATTGCAGCGTGCCGCTGTTGGTCAAGGCGCCAGTAAGGGTGATCGCGTCGCCCTGCTGCGCTTCGATGCCGCCCGCGTTGGTCAACGAGGCGGCATTCAACGTGACGTTCTGGCTGCCATAGACGGCGCCACCGGTTTGGTTGGCGAAGCCACCGCTCAACGCGGCCGTCCACGCGCCATTGAGCGCGTACAACTTGCCGTCGTTGGTCAGCTTGCCGCCGCTGAGGTTCAGCGAACTACCGGCCTGTACCGTACCCGCAGTACTCAGGGTTGGCGCCGTCAGCGTCACGGCACCATCGGCGACCAGCGTACCGCTGCTCGTCAGGTTCGTGACGGCGTTGAGGACCGCATTGCCGCCCGCAGCGAAACGACCGGTGTTCGCTATCGTGGAAGCCGTGAGGTTGAAATTGCCGGCATCCGCCGAGAGGCTGCCGGTGTTGCTGGCGCCATCGCTGACCTGTAGCGTGAATCCCTGGGCTGACTCGAACGTACCCGCGTTGCCGAACGAAGCCCCCGACAACGTGATCGGACCGCCCGCGTACACGCTGCTGCCTGCGATGCTGGTGATCGCACCGTGGGCCTGCACGGTGAGCGCGCCGCTCTGCGCTTCGATCTGGCCGCTGTTGCCCACGGTGCCGTTGGCGGACAGGGTGATCGCGTTGTTGCCGTAGAGCACGCCCTGGTTCGTGAAGTCGCCGCTGCTGAGGTTGATGACGCCGCCGCCGGCGAGCGTGCCCTGGTTGGTCAGCGATTGTGCGGAGGTGAGCGAGACATTCCCGGTGGCCGTGGTCTTGCCTGTCAGCACCACCTGGCCCGCACTGGTCAGCGTGAGGTCGCCATTCTGGGCGATGATCTCGCCTTGGCTATTGACGCCCAGGCCCGCCTCGGTGCCGATCAGGCGAATCGCGTTGGCATACATGCCGCCCAGCGCCGAAACGTCCAGCGCCACGGTGGGCGTGGTGCCGGTCGCACTCAGCGGCTGGGTGGCCAGCGTCGCGTAATCGACCCGGTTGGGACCGGTGACCACATTGAGTTGGCGTGCCCAGACGCCGGCATTTATGGCCACGGCGCGCGCGAGCAGGTCCACCTGGTCGGTCGAACCGCTCGGCAACCCGTTCCCTCCGATGGTGATCGTGCCGCCTGTGACGGCCAGCCCGCTGAGCGAACCGTCGCCGGCGAACAGCGGCCGGCCGGTGGTCAGCGTGCCGCGCGGCACATTGATGAAGCCGCAGCCACTGCAGCTGATGCCGTTAGGGTTGGCGACCACCACCTGGGCAGCATGACCAGCGACTTCCATCGCACCATTCAGTTGGCTCGGGGAAGTGGACGTCACTTCGTTGAGGATCAACGAAGCCGATTGGCCATTGCCGAGGTTGAGATTGCCGCCGATGTAGCCTGCCAGCCGTGTGTTGCTGACCGTGCCGCTGTTGTTGAGGATCAGCCCGTTGCTGCCGACGTTGAACTGCTGGTAGGTGTTGTGCGAGACGCCTGCACCGTTGGGCGCGGCGATATTGACGACCGGCACGCCGTTGGGTGCGGCGATCACGCTCGTATGCGTGCCGCCGTCGGTGACCGTCTGCGCCTGGACCGTCGGCACGCCCAAGGCCAGGGTCAGGGCGGCCCACAACGCGTGACGGCGCAAGGAGCGGTGCCACGACACGGCGGCCGCCGGTACACCCGTGGGCTGGCGCAAATTCGCGTTCTTCATGGCATCGTTCCTCGATCAGATACGGCTTGCCGGCGTTTCGTCATACCGCCGGTGCCCTTGTTCCGTGACTCAGTAGGTGTAAATCCATTGCATGCCGGCCGTGGGCCGGCGCACCGGGAAACCACGCGGCGCCTGCAACGGCCAGCCAGCGAACAAATCCCAGCTCAGGCCCCATCGCGAGCCGCGCACGCCCAGCACCGCACCGCTCAGGCTGTGGCTGGCATAACCGCTGATGGAGTCGCCGCCCACGTGGCCTACATCCATGCCGCCGTACAGCTGGGCGCCCGTGCTGCCGATCGGCAGGTTGAGCGTGTTGCGCCAGTAGTACCCATGGCGGCCAGCGAGCACCGTGTTGCCGTCGTAGCCACGTACCGTGTAGCGGCCACCGAGGGTAAGGTCGTCCTCCGCATACAGGTGATCGCCGGTGGCCTGCACGTGCAACTCGGACAACCACACCCACGGTGTGGAAATCATCAGGAACGGCGTACTCAGGCTGGCATCGAGCGTGGCGAAGCCATAGCGATGGGTGGGACCACCCGCGACGCCTGCTTGCCAGTCACCACCCAGCCATGGCACCCCCCAGCGATAGGCGAGGCGCAGATCGAGCTGCGAATGCCCCAGGTAGCGGCGCTGGATCAAGGCCAGTTCCGCCGAGGTCACTTGCCGCCGCTGGGTCTGGATCTGCACGCTGTCGATATAGCTGTGCTCGTTGCGGGTGGCGACGGTCAGCTCCAACGAGGTGCGGCTGCGCGCGTCGCGGTGCAGCAGCCGCATGGCACTAGCCGCCGTCGTGCTCGACGTACCGGTGTAGGCGAAGGTTTGCAGCGACCCGAACACCGTCTGGCGGTAGGCGTAGTGCGACGAGGACAAGCTGAAGGTCCAGTTGCCCCACGGCACGCTGTAGTTGATGTTGCCGCCGTGCGTGCCCTTCGTGGGTTTGAAATTACCTGCACTGTGCGTGTAGCCGATGCTCAGCAGATCGTTGATGCCCAGCGGCTGGTCCACAGCCAGGGTGAGACCGCCCTGCTCCTTGCCGGTGCTGGTCGCGCCGCTGTCGTCGAGATTGGCGATGATCCGCCAGCGCTTGCCGCGTCTGACGGTGAGCACGAGGTCGGAGGTATTCGGCTGCGTGCCGGGGGCGATGTCGATGCGCGCGTCCTGTGAAGGAACACGCTTGAGCTGTTCCAGCCCCTGTTCGATCGCACGCAGGTTCAGGACGTCGCCGGGGCGGATCGGCAACGCGCTGCGCCAATCCGCCCTGGCCGAACCCGGCGCGAAACGCACCGCGCCCACCGTGCCGGCCAGCAGCACCACGCGCAGGCGGCCACTGGCAAGGTTCTGCGCCGGGATCACCAATCGGCTGGTGACGTAACCGCGCGCCAGCAGTACATCCGATGCACGGTGGGCCAGCAGGCGCAGGCCCTCCTGACCCAGGCACTGTCCGCGATAGGCGTCCAGGTACTTCTGCACGAAACCGAATTCTTTGCGATGCGCGCCTTCCAACTGCACGACATCAATGCGGAAACAAGGCGTCTCCGAGGGAACCGTGGTCAGGCGGTAGTCGAAAGCGTTTTTCCCGGACAGCCGCACGTCCGGCGCCGAACGCAAAGCCTCGCGTTGCTGCGCCTGGCGCTGTGCCCGCTCGCGCTGCTCCTGCTGGGCGGTCGTCGTCTGCGCATGCAGCACGCACGGAACCAAGCCCATCGCCAGAATGAGAGTCCATACACCCGCCGCATGCCATCGTTGCGACCCGACCACCATCTGCCGCTGCGAACCCGCGGCATACCGCCTTCCTTCGATGTCTTGCATGCGTCCCTTGATCCTTCCTACATCCTTGACCACCCCTGTATCCACTTCACTATTCCGTGTGAATGGCCTGAGCGATCACATCGCCCGTGCACATTTTAAGGGAGCTTGCCGGCGTTCTTCAGTAGGGCTTCGCCTACGCGAAGACGAAAGTTCTTACTAAATCACCATCGCCTGCATGACCAACTCCCACGTGAGACATAGCCCGATGGAATGCGCACCATGGCAGGCCTCCAGCCGAGGGTGACCGCCATAGCCCACCTCATCTGGTCGCATCTGTCCGAACTGGCAGTCGGGCGCCGCACTTACTGGCTCGCGTTGCACAAAGCACTTCTCTGCGCGCTATGCTTCACTCAATACGGCCTTAGGGTTAGGCATTTCAACAGGGGAAGTACATGACGTATCAAGCCGAAATCAGCAGGACTACTCCGACCGCATTTTTGTTCTTGGTTGACCAGTCGGGGGCCATGCAAGACACCATATGGCATTGTCGACTCCCCGTAATCTTGATCCAGGCATAACTGGAGGTCTCCGGGCAAACTAGCCCCAAGGAGACCGAAGATGCGCAAGAGCAAGTTCACCGAAAGTCAGATCGTCGCGACGCTGAAGCAGGTCGAAGGCGGTCGGCAGGTCAAAGATGTGTGCCGCGAGTTGGGCATATCGGACGCCACGTACTACGTGTGGAAGTCCAAGTACGGCGGGATGGAAGCGTCCGACATACAGCGGCTGCGCGACGTCGAGGCGGAGCACGCCAAGCTCAAGCGGATGTATGCCGAGCTGGCGATGGAGAACCACGCGCTGAAGGATCTGATTGCAAAAAAGTTGTAGACCCGGCGCACAAGCGCCCGCTGCTGACGTGGTTGATGAATCACTACGGCTGGAGCGAGCGCCGGGCCTGTCTGGCGATGGGCTTGTCGCGATCAACGGCGCGTTACCGCCGCCGACCGGATCGGGACGAGGAAGTGATTGCGCTGCTCGCTGAACTGGCGGAACGGTTTCCTGAGCGTGGCTTCGGCAAGCTGTTTCAGCTGATTCGACGCCGCGGTCTGGTGTGGAACCACAAGAGGGTGTGGCGCGTGTATTGCCGGATGCAACTCAATCGCCGCCGACGCGGCAAGAAGCGTGTACCGAACCGGCATCCGATGCCCTTGGCGGCTGGCGAGCAGATCAACGCTAGTTGGTCGATCGACTTCATGTCCGACGCCCTGTGGGATGGGCGGCGCTTCCGGACGTTCAACGTGATTGACGACTTCAGTCGCGAAGCACTGGCCGTCGAGGTCGACCTCAACCTGCCCGCCACGCGTGTCATCCGCACGCTGGAGCGGATTGCGGCCTGGCGCGGCTATCCGGCCAAGCTTCGCCTGGACAACGGGCCGGAATTCATCGCACTGGCGCTGGCCGAATGGGCCGAGCGCAAAGGCATCACTCTGGACTTCATCGAGCCCGGCAGGCCCATGCAAAACGGCTTCATCGAGCGTTTCAACGGCAGCTTCCGCCGTGGCGTGCTCGACATGTACATCTTCCGCACGCTCACCGAAGTACGTGAGCACGCGGAACGGTGGCTGGCCGACTACAACAACGAGATTCCCCACGACAGCCTCGACGGGCTCACGCCCGTCGAATTCCGACTTCAGAACGACCCGGCAACCTCTAATTTAGCTTGGCACTGATTTACGGGGAGTCGACACTGCAGCTCGGGCGCCTGTGCCCGCACCCGCAGAACTCAAAGCCGACATTGAATCGCCCGCAACCTGGGTTGCCGCGATTCGCAAGCGGCGGTGATAGTACATAACGAGACTAGAATCCTGCCAAACGCTATGACGTTGTTATTTCTTGACAACACCACCGACCACTCCAGAGACATCCAAATGACAGCTTACAGTGAACCGGTCAAAAATAAGGCGCGGCGTGCCGTCATCGAGAGCTCCATAGCAGCACTCACACAAAATCGAACCGAATCCACGCTTACACGACGATCATACGTTCGCGAAGTTAGAGATTACTTGGTAAACAATGGCGACGGATATGATCCAAAAATAGCGACAGAGCTATCAGATGATGCCATAGAAAGATGGGAGTCATTTTATGACTCGATAACGCAATTCAAGGCACCAAGTAACTTAAAAGTAGCGTATTTATCCGGCCCAAATCCAGAGAATGACCTACGCGTTTTTTGCGAGGCAGGCGTTCTTCCGGAAAACATATGGGCATTTGAATCTGAAAATGTGGTTTATTCTGAAGCAGTTTCGTCCGCCTTGGATTCTGAATTTCCATTTATCAAACTAATAAATGGCGGACTTGATGCGTTTGTCGAAGCATCCCCCCAGCGCTTTGACATCATCTACTTGGACTTCTGCGGCCCGCTTCCCAGTCGGAACAAAAAACAGAAAACACTGACTGCTTTGACAAGAGTGCTAGCTCAGCATTCCCTAAATTCGCCCGGGGCCTTGATCACAAATTTCTCGCTACCTACGATGCAGCAAGACCCTATCGGCCGCACCCTGCTTGCTAAGCTGGTTGCTTGCTATCTTTATCCCAAAAGCTTCCTTGAGGACAAAGAGTCGGAAAGTAACTTTTCCGAGGGGCCAGTATCCAATGGAATTGATCCATCGACATGGCTTCAGACAGTCGAATCCGATCTAGACCACTATTACGGACAATTTATTACGCGCCTACTGATGGACCATGCAAGCCTGATATCGCCATATAACAGGTTCCCTAAACATAATTCGCTTTTCGCTAAATTTTTTGACATTAAAGACACCACATCGCTGAAGAAAGCGATAGGCAGCATGTTTCACTTTACAAGCGACGACGATGATGATGGCGTCGGCGGCGACGTGATAGTGGATTCAGGGCAATATCCAATCCTTTGGACATTAGCTGCACTAGATAAAGGATTAAATAACAATGACACAAATTACCCTCAATTTGTATTTGAAGATGATGAATTCCCCAAGTTTGCAGAACTCTTTTTGTCCCAACTTGATATTGCTGGAAATAAAAAGGATCTCCTAGACAGCATCACCCTTCTTTCCTTCTTGCTTTCTGAGGGAGGCGAACAAGAGGAATTTCTGTCCGAACGAATTAAGCAGCTTCATGCAGAACATTCGTTTAAGGACTTTTACCAGTCCTGTGATCTCGTTTTGTTTCACCAAACAATTGAGGCCCTATTTCGACAGGTTGCAACCCCATATCAGGTAAACGTGGAGGAGACCAGGCGCTGGAGTTACCAGGCAAAAGAAACCCCCATGTTTATGGATATGCTTATCCTTGATGAATGTCGCTATTTATATGACTGGATGCCTACCGCTGACATGTTTTCCAAAGCGTTCACCAATCTTGAGCGACAGCTTGTCTATCGTTTTGCCTTGGATGGAGTGGCGAAGCATTGCCGGTGGTATAACCCCGAGTTCTTCTTAGGCACAGCGGTAATAGATCAATACACAGAGGATTTTGAAGCTAGAACATTGAAGCCTCGCGAAGTCATTTCAGGCACTTAACGCCCCGAGATAGCTTCGGCGATCAGCAATTCTCTATCCGCCGCGGCAATCTCTAGGCCACCCACCGCGGGATTGTCCCATGGTAGCAACATGACCTTTCTGGTACACACTTTGATTACCGAAGGGAACGCTTTGGCAGAAATAGAAACATTGCAGTTATTTGATTTATATGGACGTGCACATACTTTGGCGCCCGACCACTTGCAAAGTACGTACACAACCTCGCCTTACGGCACACACTTTGGTTTTCAGAACGACACAAGCTTTGGTGTCATGCCCACTTTGCTTGCCAAAGCAAAGGTCACCTTCGATGGAGGCAGCAACCGCGCAGGAGATGCCCGATGCGTCATTGGTCCATCGAATCCATCGAACGTGACACTGGACCAGAAAGCGAACTACCTTTGCATCAATGGGATGCATGTTCTGCGCGGACAGTGGGCGTGCGATTGACTTGACCGCAAAGCACGGTCAGCGGGCCGCCCGTGGGTCAAAAAGGGGAACGGGGTGTTTGGCTATTGTCTCGAACTGGCTGTGCGCAGCTTGCGGCGCAGCCCTGGCCTTACCGTGCTGATTGTACTGGCGATCGGCTTTGGGGTGTCGTCGTCCATGACGATGTATGCGGTATTCCGCGGCGTGTCCGCCGACCCGATTCCGTGGAAGTCGTCAAAGCTGTTCGTACCGCAGATCGATCCCTGGGGACCAGGTCACCGCGGAAATGACGAGCCGCCCAGCAAGCTGACTTATATCGATACGATGGCGCTCATGCATCAACATCGGGCCTTCCGGCAGTCGGCCATCATTGGCATGTCACGGCTGATCGTGCCGCCACGACATAGCCCGGCTGACGGCCTGATCAACGCCTCGGGTTATGCGGTCTACAGCGATTTCTTCCCCATGCTGGATGTGCCATTCCACTACGGAGCAGGCTGGGACACTGACGATGATGCGCGCGAAAACCCGGTCATCGTGATCGGTGCTCACTTGAACCACATGATGTTCGGCGGTGGCAACAGTGTCGGCAAAACGATCACGATCGCCGGCCACATCTACCGTGTTGTGGGTGTGCTCAGGCACTGGAATCCGCAACCGGAATTTTTCGATCTTCTCCAGTTCCGCAGACATGGCCCCGACTTCTTTGTGCCATTTCAAACCGTGGTTTCGAATAACGCGATCGGTGGCGGCAACCAGGGCGAGACCTGCAGTAGCCGTCACGATTCGGTCCAGACATTCAAGGAACTTCTGCGTTCGGACTGTGTATGGCTCTCGTACATGGTCGAGCTGGATAACCAGGCGGCCGTACAGGCGTACCGGCAGTACCTCGATGCGTATGCCCGGCAGCAGCAACAATTGGGTCGCTTCCCGTGGAATCCGAACAATCGGCTGCGCGACCTGACAGCCTTTCTCGCCTACAAGCACGTGGTACCCAGCAACATCCATGTGTCGCTGTTGGTGGCGCAAGGACTGCTGGTCGTTTGTCTGCTGAATGCCATGGGGCTGTTGTTCGCGAAGTTCCTGCGGCGCAGCGGCGAAATCGCCGTGCGGCGTGCACTCGGTGCGTCGCGGGTATCCATCTATGCCCAATTCCTCGTTGAGGCGGCTCTGATCGGTACCGCAGGTGGCGGCCTCGGGCTGCTGTTGACGGCCATCGGCGTGCTCAGTGTCGGCGTCGTGATGCCGCCAGAGCTCGCGGCCCTGGCGCGTATCGATCCGTCCTTGCTGGCACTCACGCTGCTACTGGCCGTGACAGGCACCCTGCTTGCCGCGCTCTATCCGACCTATCGGGCGTCGCGTGTGCCGCCTGCGTTGCAGCTCAAGGCACAGTGAGGACCGCGGCGTGAACGTCCACCCCATCATTGCGGCATTGCGGCGACACAAGGTCGCAGCGCTACTCATCGCGCTGCAGATAGCGCTGACTTTGACGATTGTCGCCAATGCTTTTTTCATCATCGGCAACAATATCAAGGACATGATCCACTCGACCGGAGTGAAAGAAGATGGGCTGATCTGCATCGTGCAGGGTCTGACAGGCATCTCCGGCAGCGATGCCACCGTCATCGAGAAGATAGATGCCTTGGAGCGCGCAGACCTGCAAGCCATACGGAATCAGCCGGATGTGCAGGAGGCTGCCGCATCAACGCAGGACGGCAACGTAGGCGACATTTCGCTTTACGCACATCGCAAAGGCAAAGTCCTGCATGCCGACTATTTTTATGGAGACGAGTACTTGCGGTCGACCCTGGGGGTGCGTCTGATCGCCGGTCGCGACTTTCTCGCGAGCGAGATCCGGCACGGCCATGCACTCCCGGATTCGCCTGTCGTCATCGTGAGCAAGCCCTTGGCCGATCAACTGTTCCCGAATGGGAACGCACTCGGTCAGACGATATTCCAGGACGGCAACGCTGCCACGATTATCGGCATTGTCGGGCCGCTGCAGTCATCGTGGGATGGCAATCCGGACTATTACTCGGTGATCGAGCCACAGCGAGTCGATACCTCCTGGCCAAAGTATTACGTGCGTGCGCGTGCCGGTCGCACAGCGGCTGCACTACGCGAAATCCACAAGGCACTTTTCGCTTTGAATCCGATGCGCGAAATGCCGCGTGGCGCTGGCATCTATACCTTTGCCGAGGGACAGGCCAGGGATTCGCGCGGTGAGCGCGGCATCGCGATACTGATGGCCGTGATCTGCGTCATCCTGCTGAGTGTGACCGCCGCAGGCATCGTCGGCCTGACCAGTTTCTGGGTTAGTCAGCGGCATCGGCAGATCGGCGTGCGACGGGCACTCGGCGCCAGAAGGATCGACATACTGCGTTACTTTCTGCTCGAGAACCTGCTGATCGTCGGGTGCGGTTCGATCGTTGGCGTGCTGTGTGCCTTCGGTCTCAACGGATGGATGATGAAGCACTACGAGATGGATCATCTGTCGCCCTTGTACGTCGCCCTGGGCGTGCTTGCCATGCTCGTGCTCGGTCAGGCTGCAGTGCTGTTGCCGGCACGCCGCGCTTCCAGGGTGCCGCCGATCGTTGCAGCACGATCCGCCTGAGCTCTGGACCCAGTCGATTTCTGCCGCAATCTTGCAGTGAAGATTGTCGACTTCCGGCAGCCAGCTTCGTCGCACGTACATCCCAACCAAAGGATGACCCATGAAATATCTCGGCCTGGCCTACTTCACTCCCGAAAAATTCGCCGCGATGGCACCTGCCGATGTCAGGGCATTGGTGAGCCAATGCCCTGCGCTGGACGAGAAGATGCGTGCCACCGGCAAGGTCCTGGTTTCAGCATCGCTTGGCGACCTGGACGGCTGGAGGACGCTGCGCCCGCGGAACGGGAAAACGCACGTCAGCGATGGGCCTTATACCGAGTCGAAGGAAATGGTCGGCGGCCTGTTCATCATCGAGGCCGACAGTCACGACGAGGCGCTGCGCATCGCATCCATGCACCCTGCCGCCAGGATCGGCGAAGAAGGCGGGTGGGCCGTTGAGCTCATCCCGATGGACTTCTACCTGACCTGATGCGTGGACTTTAGACCGGTATCGAGCACAGGTCTTGGCGGCGATGCCCGCGCCTGGCTCTCCAAGCTTTACGCTAAGCTCTCCGCCGGATTTGGTCAGCTGGCGCGGGGTGTCCTCGCATGCGCCCCGATGCGACAGCTGCGGCTCACACAGAAGACTTTGGAGACAGACGAATGTTCAGTCACGTGATGGTCGGCTCTGGCGATATCGAGCGATCGAAGCGGTTCTATGACGCGGTGCTCGGCGTGCTTGGCGTGGGCGAGCCGATGCGGAACACGAACCGCACCGGGCAGGACCGCCTGTTCTATCGGCATGATGGTGGCTCGTTCGGCGTCAGCGAGCCGATCAACGGAGAGCCGGCCACGTTCGCGAACGGCGGCACCATCGGCTTCAAGTGCGCGTCGCCCGAGCAGGTGCAGCAGTTTCACGACGCGGCGGTGGCGAACGGCGGAACGTCGGTCGAAGATCCGCCGGGCATACGCGAGAGCAGCATGGGCCCCATGTACCTGGCTTACGTACGCGATCCGGACGGCAACAAGCTCTGCGCAATGCACCGGCCCGGCTGATACCGTCGCGATCGTCTCTGGAACGACGGATCGGGCCCGACGGCTGGCGCCGCGAAGGTCTGGCAGTCGCTAGCCATTGCCGGTTGCCAGTTCGGCCCGCGCTTGCTGCCGGGCCATGGCCCATGGCGCGAACAGGACTCCGAAAGCGTCGACGGCGAAATGCGCGAGCATGCAGGTGATCAGGTTGCCGGTGTAGACGAACAGCAGGGACATCACCAGCGACACCCAGAAAATGGTGACCAGTGCCTTGGCACCGTGCGTGAAATGCGCCGCGACGAACACGATCAGCGAGACGGCGAAGGCCACCGACAGGCTGCCGAACACGCTCTGCCCGATACCGATGGCATAGCCGCGATACAGAATCTCCTCGGTGACCGCAGCCGTGAAAATCATGAAGACCCGGTACCGGGCCGAGAGGGCGTAAATCTTCTTCTGCAGGCCCGATCCGGATGCACGATTGAAGCCGAGCTTCGCCACGCAAAGCTGCAGCACGATGGCGCCGACCAGCATCACGACGATGGCCACCACAGTGGTCAGGAAATCGGTCCACCCGAACGGCCCGATGCCCATCATCGACGGCCAGGACCCGCCATCGTGGACGGCGATCGCAAGCACGATGCCCGCAAGCGCCCAGAGCGTCAGCCGGCTGGCCAGCGAAACCGCGTCCAGGGCAAGACACCGCACCAGAAGCACGAGAAGCAATGGGCCGCCCAGCGCTATCGCCAAACCCACAACAGGCATCGTCGGCACGAACTTCTCCCCCATGAAAATCCGGAAACGGCACGGCGTCCGATCATCGCACACCGACCCTATCGATGAAGGGCGAAATCGATGGCCGTGCAGGCTGCTGGCCTGCCCGCCTGGCGGGGCCTTGTCGACACCTGCACCGCCACGGCACCTGCTGCCCGGGCAAGGCGCGCACAAGCGCCTTCCCCGGGTCGGGCGTTTCTTTTATGTTGTGGTCTTGTTCACCAACCTGGCGCCCACATGACCGCACACCCGGAGCAACCGGATCACCTGAGGCGCAGCCTCTCCAACCGCCACCTGCAGCTGATCGCGATCGGCGGCGCCATCGGCACCGGCCTGTTCATGGGCTCGGGCAAGACGATCAGCCTGGCCGGGCCGTCGATCCTGCTGGTGTACATGATCATCGGCGTCATGCTGTTCTTCGTGATGCGGGCGATGGGCGAGCTGCTGCTGTCGAACCTGCAGTACAAGTCGTTCATCGACTTCTCCACCGACCTGCTGGGGCCATGGGCCGGGTTCTTCTGCGGCTGGACCTACTGGTTCTGCTGGATCGTCACCGCCATCGCCGACGTCATCGCGATCGCGTCCTACGCGCAGTTCTGGCTGCCGGGACTGGCACCGTGGATACCCGCATTGCTGTGCGTGGGCATTCTGCTGACGCTGAACCTGACCGCGGTGCGGTTGTTCGGCGAAATGGAATTCTGGTTCGCGCTGATCAAGATCGTCGCCATCATCGCGCTGATCGTGGTGGGCTTCGGCATGATCATGTGGGGCTTCACCTCGCCCGCCGGCAACAAGGCGTCGCTGGCCAACCTGTGGAACGACGGCGGCTTCTTCCCGACTGGCTGGAGCGGCTTCTTCGCCGGCTTCCAGATCGCGGTGTTCGCCTTCGTCGGCATCGAACTGGTGGGCACCACCGCCGCCGAGACCGCCGACCCGGAGCGCAACCTGCCCAAGGCGATCAACTCGATCCCGGTGCGCATCCTGCTGTTCTACGTGCTGGCACTGGTGGTGATCATGACGGTGACGCCGTGGCGGCTGGTGCGGCCCGACCACAGCCCGTTCGTGGAACTGTTTGTGCTGGCCGGCATTCCCGCCGCGGCCAGCCTGATCAATTTCGTGGTGCTGACCTCGGCGATGTCCTCGTCGAACAGCGGCATCTTCTCGACCAGCCGCATGCTCTACGGCCTGGCCGAGGAAGGCCACGCGCCGGCCACGTTCGGCAAGCTGTCGCGCGCCGCGGTACCCGCGCGCGGTCTGCTCTTCTCCTGCGCCGCGCTGCTGGTGGGCGCCATGCTGGTGTATGTGATTCCCAACCTGGTGACCGCCTTCACCCTGGTCACCACGCTGTCGGCCGTGCTGTTCATGTTCATCTGGTCGCTGATCCTGTGCGCGTACATCGCCTACCGGCGCAAGCGCCCCGAGCTGCATGCAAGCTCGGCCTACAAGATGCCCGGCGGCGTGGCGATGTGCGTGGTCTGCCTGGCGTTCTTCGCCTTCGTGCTGGTGCTGCTCACCCTGCAGCCGGATACCCGCGAAGCTCTGCTGGCCAGCCCGGTCTGGTTCCTGCTGCTGGGCATCGGCTACCTGTGGAAGGGCCGCCGCAACAGCCGTCACGCACCCGTTGTGGAGTAAACCGATGCGCTACCGCCTGGCCGCCCTGTCGCTCGCCCTCGCCGGCTGCCTGCCGGCGCTGGCCGTCCACGCCAAGGACACTCCCACCACGAAGCAGTTGCTGGCTGCGTCCAAACCGTCGGAATGGCGCACGCCCGATCCGCATAACCTGGTCTACATGCAGCTGCCCAAGGGCCGCGTGGTGATCGAGCTGGCGCCGTCTTTCAGCCCGCTGCACACGGCCAACATCCGCACCCTGGTGCGCGGGCACTATTTCGATGGCCTGGCCATCGTGCGGGTGCAGGACAACTTCGTGACGCAGTGGGACGACCCGAACAGCGACGACGGCGGCGACAAGGCGAAGATGCACCCGCTGGGCAAGGCCAAAGCCACGCTGCCGGCCGAGTTCACCCGGCCGATCAAGCCCACGCCGGGTTATCCCGAACTGGACTGGACACCGCTGCCCGATGGCGACGTGTACGCGCCGCAAGTCGGCTTCAGTCATGGCTTCCCGGTGGCCCGCGACCCGGCCAGCGGACGCGAATGGCTGGTGCAGTGCTACGGCATGGTCGGCGTGGCGCGCGACGTGGCGCCCGACAGCGGCAACGGCAGCGCGCTGTACGCGATCATCGGCCAGGCGCCGCGCCGGCTGGACCACAACCTGGCGGTGGCTGGCCGCGTGCTGCAGGGCATGCAGTACCTGTCGTCACTGCCGCGCGGCAGCGGACCGATGGGCTTCTACACCAAGGCGTCGCAGCGCACGCCCATCGTGTCGATGACGCTGGCCTCGGACCTGCCGCCAGCCCAGCGCGAGAAGATCCAGGTGCTGCGTACCAGCAGCCCCACCTTCCACGCGATGATCGACGTCGCCCGCCACGGACACAACGCGTTCTACCCCCAGCCAGTGGGCAAGGTCGGCATCTGCGACATCAGCGCGCCGGTGCGGGTCAACGGCAAGCCGCTGCCGTAGGCGGCCGGCGGTGCGGCGTGATGGCCACACCGGCCACGGTGGTCATTCCCGTGCAGGCGGGAATCCAGACACCCGACTGTCGGCGGGTAAAGCGGTAAAGCATCTACAACGTTGGATTCCCGCCTGCGCGGGAATGACGTTGAGGGAGCGTGAGTGGTACTCGCGAGGACGGAAGTCACAGCGAGGGAACATCAGCGTTGGCGAGGACTGGGGCATCGATACAGCGAGCGCCCAGTCGGCGCTACGGCTTCTGCTTCAACACCGCCGCGATCAGCCCCGGGAACCGGGCATCCAGCTCTTTCCGGCGCAGGGCGTTGAGATGCGTGGTGCCCGCGGACGAGGTATGCACCAGCCCGGCCTCGCGCAGGATGCGGAAGTGGTGCGACATGCTCGACTTGGGACGACCGAATTCGAGTTCGCCGCAGGTCGCCTGGGCCACGCCGGCAAGGTGCCGCACGATATCGAGCCGCGCCGGATCGCTCAGCGCATGAAAGATGCGCTCCAGGGCGAACTGTTCGGGGGCGGGATGCTTGAAGGGACGCATGGGCCGGAAGCATAGCCGGGTTGGCTGTTGATCGATAGTTCGATTATTATCGAATAATCACATTGAACCACTCCCCCGACCGGCAAGGATCCCCCATGTCCGCACTGTTCCAACCCTTCACGCTCAAGGGCGTCACCCTGCGCAACCGCGTGGCGGTACCGCCGATGTGCCAGTACGAGGCCATCGACGGCGTCGCCAACGACTGGCATCACGTGCACCTGGCCGGCATGGCCCGGGGTGGCGCCGGGCTGGTGATCGTCGAGGCGACCGCGGTGTCGCCGGAAGGCCGCATCACGCCCAACTGCCTGGGCCTGTGGAATGACGCCCAGACCGAAGCGCTGAAGCCGATAGTGGCGGCGATCAAGGCCGGCGGCGCGGTGCCGGGCATCCAGATCGGCCACGCCGGCCGCAAGGCCAACGCCAACCGTCCGTGGGACGGCGACGACCACATCGCCGAGAGCGATCCGCGCTACTGGCAAACACTCGCCCCGTCCGCACAGGCGTTCGGCGGCCATCTGTCGCGCGTGCCCAAGGCGATGACGATCGAGGACATCGCCCGCGTGCGCGAGGATTTCGTGGCGGCGGCCAGGCGTGCGCTCGATGCCGGCTTCGAATGGCTGGAGCTGCACTTCGCCCACGGCTACCTGGGCCAGAGCTTCTTCTCCCATCACAGCAACCAGCGTGACGACAGCTACGGCGGCTCGCCGGAGAACCGTGGCCGCTTCCTGCTGGAAACGCTGGCGGCGGTGCGCAAGGTGTGGCCGGAACACCTGCCGCTGACCGCGCGCTTCGGCGTGCTGGAGTTCGACGGCCGCGACGAGGAAACGCTCGCCGAGTCCATCGCGCTGGTGCAGAACTTCAAGCGCGAAGGCCTGGACATGCTGAGCGTGAGCGTGGGTTTCACCATCCCGCAGACCAACATTCCGTGGGGCCCGTCGTTCATGGCACCGATCGCCAGACGCGTGCGCGAGGAAACCTGCCTGCCGGTGTCGTCCGCCTGGGGCTTCGGCACGCCGGAGGCCGCCGAGGCGGCGATCGCAAGCGAGTCGCTGGATCTGGTGATGGTCGGCCGCTCGCACCTGGCTGATCCGCATTGGACCTTCGCCGCCGCCAGCAAGCTGGGCGTGGACAAGGCCTCGTGGACCCTGCCTGCACCCTACGCGCACTGGCTGGAGCGCTACGCCATCTGACGCCTCAGGTGCCCCGGCCTTCGCATGCCGGGGCACCGCGCGTTCACCGGTAGCCCGCCGCCTGCAATTCGAACAGCTCCGCGTAACGGCCACCCGCGTCCACCAGTTCGTCGTGGCTGCCGATCGACTCGATCCGGCCGCCCTCCATCACGATGATGCGGTCGGCCATGCGCACGGTGGAGAAGCGGTGCGAGATGATCACCGCGCTGCGCCCGTGCGACAGTTCGCGGAAGCGCTGGAACACCTCGAACTCCGAGCGCGCGTCCAGCGCCGAGGTGGGTTCGTCCAGGATCAGCAGTTGCGCGTCGCGCATGTAGGCACGGGCGATGGCGATCTTCTGCCATTCGCCACCGGACAGGTCGACACCGTCTTTGAACAGCTTGCCCAGCATCTGCGCGTAGCCCTTTGGCAGCCGGCCGATCACCTCGTCGGCCACGCTGCGCCGGGCGGCATCCTCGATGCGCGAGCGGTCGTCGCGCGCGTCGATGCGCCCCACCGCGATGTTCTGCGCGGCGTCGAAGTAGTAGCGCACGTAGTCCTGGAAGATCACCCCGACATTCGCGCGCAGCTCTTCGAGGTCGTACTCGGACAGCGGATGGCCGTCCAGAAGAATGCGCCCTTCGTCCGGGTCGTACAGCCTTGAGAGCAGCTTCACCAGGGTCGTCTTGCCGGCGCCGTTCTCGCCGACCAGCGCCAGCACTTCGCCCGCATGCAGGGTGAAGTCGAGATGGCGCACCGCCCAGCGCTGGGCACCGGGATAGCGGAACCCCACATCCTCGAAACGGAAGCCCTCGCGGATCGGCTGCGGGAACGGCCTGGGCTGCGCCGGCGACAGGATTTCCGGCTGGATGCGGAAGAACGAGAACAGGTCGTCCAGGTACAGCGCCTGCCCGGCCACCTGCGAGAACCCGGTAAGCAGGCTTTCCAGCAGGCTGCGCAGCCGCCGGAACGAGGACGACAGGAAGGTGAGGTCGCCCACGCTGAACTCGCCGCGCACCGTGCGCCAGGCGATGAATACGTAGGCCGCGTAGTAGCCGGCCGTGCCGATGGTGGTGAACAGCCCGCCCCAGCCCGCGCGGCGCAGCGCCACCCGGCGGTTCGCGCGGTAGATCGACCACGACAGCTCGCGGTAGCGGTCGACCAGGAAGCGGTTGAGGCCGAAGCTCTTCACTTCCTTGGCGGTCTGCGCGCTGGCGCCGAGCATGCGCAGGTAATCCAGCTCGCGCCGCTCCGGCGTCCATCGGTGGTTCACTTCGTAGCTCTGCGCATTGAAGTGGAATTCGCCCAGGAAGGCCGGCACCAGCGCCACCAGCAGCAGCACGATCAGCCACGGCGCGTAGACCAGCAGGCCCACCGCGAAACTCACCACGGTCACCATGTCCTGAGCCTGCCCCAGCAGCTGCGACAGCAGGCCGCTGCGTCCGGCCAGCTGGCGGCGCGCGCGGTCCAGCCGGTCCTGCAGGTCGGCGTCCTCGAAGTCCTCCAGGTCCAGCGCGGCGGCGTGCTCCATCAGTCGCGCGCTGGTGCTGTTGGCGTACAGCTCGGACAGCAGCGAATCAATCATCGCCACGGCGCGGCCGAGCAGGTCGGCCGCCACGCCCAGCCCGAACTCCATCGCCAGCAGCAGCCACAGGTGCTCCAGCGCCGGGCTACTGAGCCAGCCCGACACGGGCATGTGTGCACTGCCCGACGCCAGCAGGTGCACCACCATGTCGATGATCAGCTTGCCCACGTACAAGGTGGTCACCGGCAGCAACGCGCGCAGCAGACGCAGCACGATGGTCGCCACGCAGAGCCACGGACTGGTGCGCCAGATGCTGGCCAGGAAGGGCGGCAGGTTGCGCAGCGCCATGAAGCGTTCGCGCATGTTCTTCGGCGGTGGCAAGGGATCGTGAGCGCCACGACGGCCGGTGCGGGGAGCAGGCATGGGGTATTCCGTAGCAGGTTGAGGCGAGCATGCCATGGCCTCGCCGGTGAGGACCGCGGCACCCTTGAATTCGACATGACTACGATATATCTTTTTCGTCACTTAAGATATATCGGAAGAATGTCATGCGCATGCATCGCCACTTTTTCAGGTCCATGCACCACGCGTTCCACCATGGTTTCGGCGATGCCGGCCCGGATGAGCGCGACGCCTACGAACGGCACGCCGCACGCGGCCCGTTCGGACGCCACCGCCAGGGCGGCGACGCGTTCGGCGAATGGAACGACCTGCGCGGCGGCGGCCGGCACGGCGGCGGCCGCATGTTCGGCCACGGTGACCTGAAGCTGTTGCTGCTGGCGCTGATCGAGCAGCAGCCACGCCACGGCTATGAGCTGATCCGGATCATCGAGGAGATGTTCCACGGCCAGTACACACCCAGCCCCGGCGCGATCTACCCCACCCTCACCATGCTGGAAGAGCTGGGTTATGCCGAGATCCAGAGTGCTCAGGGCAACCGCAAGCTCTACGGCATCACCGATGACGGCCGCGCCTTTCTCGACGAAAACCGTGATGCGGTGGAAGCCGCCACCGAGCGCACCCGGCGCAGCGCGCGCATGGCCGCCAAGATGGCCATGCCGGCCACCGTGCACAAGGCCATGCACGCCATCAAGCACGCCATGCTGATGCGTGGCGGAGAGTGGAACAAGGACGAAGCCCAGCGCGTGGCGACGATTCTCGAACGCGCCGCCCACGACATCGCCACCGGCGACCAGAACGACTGAACCGGCCTCGCCGCACCGGCAGGCGCCACCGCGAAAGGCCTGCCGACATCACGCGCAGCCGTCGCCACGCGCCCACCCATGTCCACGGAACCCCCACGATGACCACACACCAGCACCAGCGCCTGCGCCACGAAGTGGTTCTGCGCACCCTCGACGTGTTGCGCGTCGAACGCCTGACCCCGCACATGCAGCGCGTCGTACTCGGCGGAGATGAGCTGCGCGGCTTCCACAGCGCATCGCCCGACGATCACGTGAAGCTGTTCTTTCCCCACCCCGATGGTCAGCTGGTCCTGCCCAGGCCGGGCCCGGATGGGCTGGAACCACCACCCGGCCTGACCCCGTCACCGATGCGCGACTACACCCCGCGCCACCACGATGCCGGGCGCGGCGAACTGACCGTCGACTTCGTGCTGCACGGCGACGGCCCCGCCGCCAGCTGGGCCGCCCAGGCCGCGCCCGGCCAGCAGCTCGGCGCAGGTGGACCACGCGGCTCGTTCGTGATCGCCGACGACTTCGACCGCTACGTGCTGGTCGGCGACGAGACCGCCCTGCCGGCCATCGGCCGCTGGCTGAGCGAGATGCCGGCCGGCATGCACGCCACCGTACTGGTCGAGATTCCCGGCGACGCCGACCGTCAGGCACTGCCGTCCCGTGCCGATGTCGAGATCCACTGGCTGCCCCGCGACGGCCAGCCCGGCGACCACAGCGGACGTCTGGAGCAGGCACTACAGGCCCTGCCCGCCTACCCCGGCGACACGTTCTACTGGATCGCCGCCGAATCGGGACGCACCCGTGCCATGCGGCTGTGGCTGGACCAGCGCGGCGTGCCGAAGGACTGGATCCAGGCCAAGGGCTACTGGAAGGCCCAGCCCGGCGACAGCGACTGAACCCTGCATCGCGGGCACCGGCACGACGTAAAATAGCGGGCCTTCCTTCGGCCCGCGCCCCATGCAACCCGTCAACCGTGCCCGTCTGCAGATCCATTTCTGCGTTCTTCTGTGGGGCTTCACCGCCATCCTCGGCAAGGTGATCACCCTGCCCGCGCTGCCGCTGGTGTGGTGGCGCATGCTGATGGTCACCGCCGCGCTGCTGCTGGTGCCGAAGGTGTGGCGCGGCCTGCGCGCGATGCCGATGCGGTTGCGCTGGGCCTATGCCGGCATCGGTGCGCTGGTCTCGCTGCACTGGCTGACCTTCTACGCGGCGATCAAGCTTTCCAACGCCTCGGTGGGTGCCACCTGCATCGCCCTGGGCCCGGTGTTCCTGTCCTTCATCGAACCGTGGGTGGCGCGCCGCCGCTTCGACCCGCGCGAACTGATGATCGGCGTGGCGGTGGTCCCCGGCGTGGCGATGGTGGTGGGCGGCGTGCCCAGCGGCATGCGCATCGGCATTGCGGTGGGTGTGCTGTCGGCCCTGTTCGTGGCGCTGTTCGGCTCGCTCAACAAGCGGCTGGTCGAGCATGGCGACCCGCTGACGGTGACCTGCATCGAGCTGGGCACGGGCACCCTGTTCCTGACCCTGCTGGCACCGCTGCTGCCCCACACCGGCCCGGCTTTCGTGCTGCCCGACCTGCACGACACACTGCTGCTGCTGGCATTGGCGTTCGGCTGCACCCTGCTGCCGTTCGCGCTGGCGCTGGTCGCGCTTCGCCACCTGAGCGCGTTCGGCACGCAGATGGTGACCAATCTGGAACCGGTCTACGCGATCGTGCTGGCGATGCTGCTGCTCGGCGAGCAGCACCAGTTGGATCACTGGTTCTATGCTGGCGTGGTGGTGATCCTGCTGGCTGTGTTCACCCATCCGCTGCTGGCAAGGCGCCAGCAGGCGCCCGCGCAGGCCGAGCTGCTGGGCACCGCCGAAAGCCACAACATCGTCGAGTGACCGCCGCCTACATGGCGGTCGCCGCCGAGGCCGGCGCCGAAGTCGCCGGCGCGGGCGAACTGGCGGACTTGCCGGTTGCCTTGTGAGCGGGGTCCATGTCGTCGTCCGGCGGCGCCTTCGCCACGATCGCCAGGTACTCGGCCGGGCTCAGCGTGGGCAGCTTGCGCAGGAACGCCACCATGCTCCAGATCGTGGCGTCGTCGTGGCTGGTGCCCCAGGCCGGCATCGCGCTCATCTTGATGCCGTGCTTGATCACCCAGAACGCCTCGCGCGGATCGATCTGCATGTGCCACAGCACCGGCGGCCGCGGATACAGGCCCGGCCTGATCTCCGACCCGGCCATGCCCGGTGCGAGATGGCAGCCGGTGCACATGGCCGCGTACTGCCCGGCACCCTTGAGTATCACCTTCGGGTCGTCCAGGTCACCCGGCACCGTGACGCCTTCGGCATGATGCGCGATGGAGCGCTGGCGCAGCGTATTCAGCACGGCAAAGGTCGATGCCCAGTGCGGGCTGTCGGCGCCGATGTCGTACCAGCCGGAATACACGAAGCCGGCGATACCCAGCAGCGCGACCAGCACGACCGCCAGCACGGTCTTGAAGAATGTCATCGAATTGCCCCTTTCGTTTGCGTGCAGTGCATATCTCAGAACCAGAAGCGTACCCCGGCCAGCCAGGTCAGCGCATGCACCGGCTCCGGCTGTCGCCACGGTGGCAACAGGACATTGTCGACCGGGTGGCGATAAGCCCATGACACGCCGACATACGGCGCGAAGCGGCGACTGAACTCGTAACGCAGGCGCAGGCCCAGCTCGGCCGTGGCAAGACCGGCGTGGATATCGCGCTGCTGATCGCTCTTGCCGTACAGATTCATTTCCAGCGACGGCTGCAGGATCAGCCGCTGGGTGAAGAACAGTTCGTAGTTCACCTCGGTGCGGGCGGCGGTACGTCCCTGCGGCCCCGCATACACGGTGGCATTCAGTTCGAACCAGTACGGCGCCAGGCCTTCCACACCAGCCGCTATCCAGTTGCGCGAAGGCCCCTGTCCGAAGTCGTGACGAACACCGAGCCGGGTATCCCAGAAGCTGGCCACGGCGTGCCCCCAGAAGGCTTCGACCCGCGCATCGCGGGTGCCGTCACTTGCATGCTCGCCCTCGCTGTCCAGCCACAACCGGTCGATGTCCCCGCCCCACCAGCCTTCCATGCTCCAGGCCGTGCTGGCACCACCGTGCTGGGCGAAGTCGCGCTCCAGCCGCTGCACCAGCAGCATGCCCAGCACCGGGTGATCGCGCATGTGCATCACGCCGGCAACACTCGCCGAGGACAGCGCCGGCATCGGATGCTGCGGTGGCGCGGGCGGAACGTGGTCGTTCGGCGGCAGCTTGCGCTGCGGCGCCTTAGTCTTGGGCGTGACCATCGGCTTCGCTGGCATCGCATGCTTCATCGGCCGCATCGGCATGCCCGGCATGTCCATCGTGGCCGGCGCGGTCGTCTGCTGTGCAGCGGACGCCATCGCCAGACCGGGCAGCAGCATGGCGGACAGCAACAAGGTGCGACGATGCGCGCTCATGCCACCACCACCTCGCGGAACATGCCCGCCTCCATGTGGTACAGCAGGTGGCAGTGGTAGGCCCAGCGCCCCAGCACATCGGCACTGACGCGGTAACTGACCTGCTGCGCCGGCTGCACCACCACGGTGTGCTTGCGTGCCTGGAACGCACCATCCGGCGACTCCAGCTCGCTCCACATGCCGTGCAGGTGAATCGGGTGCGCCATCATGGTGTCGTTGATCAGGGTCACGCGCAGATGCTCGCCGTAACGGAAGCGCAGCGGCTTGGCGTCGGAGAAGCGCTGGCCGTTGAAGGACCACAGATAGCGTTGCATGTTGCCGGTGAGATGCAGCACGACCTCCCGCCCCACACTGGGCGAGATCGGCGCATCGACCGCGTGCAGGTCGGCGTAGGTGAGCACGCGCCGGCCGTTGTGGCGCAGGCCGGCGCCGGGATCGTCGAGGTTGCGGCGCGGGTGCAGCACGCGCATGGCCACTTCGGGGCCGGTCGGCGGTGGCGACGCGACCCGTGAGGCATCGGCGGCGTCGATCGTATGGGGCGACCCCATATGGCCCATCGCCATCTGATCCATCGCCTCGTGCGCCATGTCATGCGTCATGCCGCTCATACCCTTCATGCCGCCTATCGCCATGCCCGGCATCCCGTGCATGGCCGCCGCGCCCATCATGTCCACCATGCTCAGCACCGGCCGCGGATCCAGCGGCGGCACCTCCGCGGTCATGCCGGCGCCTGGCGTCAGCGTGCCGCGCGCATAGCCGGAACGGTCCATCGCCTGGGCGAAGATGGTCCACGCACGGTCGCCGTGCGGCTTGACGATCACATCGTAGGTTTCCGCCACGCCGATGCGGAACTCGTCCACCGACACCGGTTCAATGTCCTGGCCGTCGGCGGCCACTACGGTCATTTTCAGGCCGGGGATGCGCACGTCGAAGAAGGTCATCGCCGAGCCGTTGATGAAGCGCAGCCGCAACTTTTCGCCGGGCTTGAACAGACCGGTCCAGTTGGCCGCCGGCGCATGGCCGTTCATCAGGTAGGTGTAGGTCATGCCGGTGACGTCGGACAGGTCGCGGGTATTCATGCGCATGCGCTCCCACATGCGGCGCTCGGCCAGTGCCTGCGAAAGTCCATCGCGCCGCACGTCGTGCAGGAAGCCGCCCACCGTCGGCTGGCCCAGATTGTAGTAGTCGCTCTGCTTCTTCAGGTTGGCGTAGATACGCTCGGGATCGGTGTCGCTCCAGTCGTTGAGCATCACCACGTAGTCGCGTTCGGTGGGATGGCGCATGCCGCCGCGCGGCTCGATCACGATCGGGCCGTACAGCCCGGTCTGTTCCTGGAAGCGCGTGTGACTGTGGTACCAGTAAGTGCCTTTCTGGTTCACCGTGAAGCGATAGGTGTATTCGCCACCGGACGGGATGCCGGCAAAGCTCAGCCCCGGCACGCCGTCCATGTCCGACGGCAGGATGATGCCGTGCCAGTGGATCGAGCTACTCACCGGCAGCCGGTTGCGCACGCGCAGGGTGATCGTGTCGCCCTCACGCCAGCGCAGCAGCGGTCCGGGCAACTGGCCGTTGACCACGGTGGCCACGCGCCGGTGGCCGGTGAAATCCACCGGCAGCTCGCCGATGGTCAGGTCGTACGAGCTGCCGCTCAACACGGCCGGCATGCTGCTGCCCTGCGCGGACAGCCGTCCCGGGCGAAGGCCCAGCATGGCAGCGGCACCGCCCAGCGCCAGGCCCTGCACGAAGCGTCGGCGAGGCAGCAGGATGCCGCGTGGTTTTGTCGGGTACATTTGCAGACTCCGTCATTCAACGAACACGATTCAGCGAATACGGCCCATCGGCCGTGGCACGCCACCGCAGCGGGTGGCGACAGTCGTGACGGAGTCAGGCCAGTGGTGGTCGCAGCAATGGCAGCCGTGCCGGGTGCGGCACGCCGAGCGTGGCGAGTCGCCAGCTCGGACGGGCGGGCCGCCATGCTCCCGCCAGCGCCGACCAGGTCGACGGCAGGGCGGTCGGTGCATGCGCGCAGCAGTCGCAGGCCGGAGCCGCCGGGCCGCCCTCGCCATGCATCGGGCTGCCGTGCATGGCCGCAGCGCCATCCATCGTCGGACAGCCTCCGCCCGGCTGGGCCCATGCCACGGCAACGGTCAAGTTGAGCCACGCACACAGCATCAGCGCCAGCGGGACGCGGTATCGACGCAGATGGGCGATGACAGGACGGAACATCCCGCAAGCCTACGTATCCGGTGCGAGGCTGCCAACTCTGGAGCAGGCTTCGCGCCGGCCGCCACGTATACTTGTGGCTCCCAGTCCGGCCGATGTCCATGAATTACCGCCACGCCTACCACGCCGGCAATTTCGCCGATGTCCTCAAGCACGTCGTGCTGCTGGCCCTGGTCGAATCGCTAAAGGCCAAGCCGACGCCGTTCGCGCTGATCGACACCCATGCCGGCAGCGGCTGCTACGCGCTGGACAGTGTCGAGGCCGGCAAGACCGGCGAATGGCGCGACGGCATCGGCCGCCTGCTGTTTCCCGACCTGCACGGCGGCGACGCCGGCAATGCGGCACTGCCACCGCTGCTGCGCCGCTGGCTGGACAGCATTCTGGCCCTGCCCGGCAATGAGCAAGGTTTGAAGCTGTACCCGGGTTCGCCCATACAGGCCGCCAACGCGATGCGCGAACACGACAGCGCGTACCTGTGCGAACTGCATCCGGAAGAAGCCGACCGCCTGCGCGAACTGTTTCGCCGCGACCCGCGCATGCACGTGCACGCGCGCGACGGCTACGCCGCCCTGAAGGGCCTGTTGCCGCCGAAGGAAAAGCGCGGACTGGTGCTGATCGACCCGCCCTACGAGGCGCAGGAAGCCGAATACGACGCCATCGACAAGGCGCTGAAGGAAGCCATCCAGCGCTGGCCCGGCGGCGTCTATGCCGTGTGGTACCCGATCAAGCTGCGCAGCCAGGTGCAGCCGTTCCTGCGCGACCTTCGCCACCGCGGCGCCAAGCGCGTGCTGCGGGCGGAACTGCTGGTGCACCCGGACGATTCGCCGCTGCGCCTCAACGGCACCGGCATGGTCGTCCTGAATGCGCCATGGAAACTCGACGAGGTGCTGCGCGAACCGCTGCGGGCGATGGCGCGGCTGCTGTCGCAGGACCGCCCCGCAACCTGGACGCTGGACTGGCTACTGCAGGACGGCGAGGACGCCAGCGCTCCGGCACGTCCCCCGGTGGCGCCCGCATCGCCGTCCGGTCCGCAACGCCACCGTCGCTGAACCGGCACCGCGGCACATGCGCAAGGGCGGCACGGCTTGAGGTAGCCTAGCCACACATGCATCCGGCGCATTTCCGATGCGCAAGGATGGCGCCACCGGGCACACCCGCCGCCAAAGGACTCCCGCCATGCGTCCCCTGCTCCGCTTCCCGCCGCTCCTGCTTGCTCCCCTGGCCGCGCTGATGCTGTCGGCCTGCGCGCCGGCCCCGATCTACAAGGTGCCCGCGAATGCCGTGGCGGCAACCCCGATGCAGGTGGCGCGGACGCCGGAGAACTATGCGCATGGCCAGGTCATCTGGGGTGGCACGGTGGTGTCGGTGACCAATTTTCCCGACCGCACCGAGATCGAAGTGCTGGCACTGCCGCTGGATGGCTCGCAGCGCCCGCGCCTGAATGCCACCGCCAGCGGCCGCTTCATCGCCGTCATCCCCGGCTACGTGGAACCGCTGAACTACCCTCCCGGTGCGCCGATCACCGTCAGCGGCACGCTCAATGGCAGCCGTGCCGGCCACGTTGGCGAAGCCAGTTATGTGTTCCCGCTGGTGAAGGTGGTGCAGGCGCACCGCTGGACCGCCAGCGAAATGACACAGGGCCGCAACAACGTGCACTTCGGTCTGGGCCTGGGTGTCGGCATCCGCTGAGCCCCTCCGGGCAGCAGCCTGGTTCGCCACGCCAGCCGGCCAACCGATTCCTGGCTGCCGGGATGCGCAGATGAGCTGGATGATGCCTAAGGCTTGAACTGGGCAAACGTGACGACGTGACCAGTGGGTTCGCGGTACGCGATTTCGATAGCGCCATAAAACGTCTCGTGTCGTGGCGACAGGATCTCGCAGCCATCCAGTGCGGACGCAATGGCGTCGATGTCGTCCACCTCGACGAACAAATAGCTGCGGTCGCCATGCCACGTGACCTGACCCGCATGCGGGTCAGCGGCGAGTGCCGCCTGGCTCTGATACATCACCTCGATGCCGTGACCGAACAGGATCGCGAAAGCCGGGCCGTTGTTGCCGGGTACCTCGGTCGTCACCTCGAAACCGAGTCGGTCTCGCCAGAAGGCCACGCCGGGTGTGATGTCCGGCGCGAACAGTACCGGAGTGGCCTTGCGGCAGACAGGATGGGACATGGGCTATTCCTCGTACACTGAATGTCGGAACAGGATGACGGCAACCGATGCCGTCGTATTGAACGAATGCGTCAACGCCAGCGCCCCGGCGTGACACCTGCGAAACGCGCGAACTCACGCACGAAGTGAGCCTGGTCGCTGTAACCGGCCGCCAGTGCGATATCGACCGTCGACCGCTTCCGCATTTCCAGCATCTGCCGTGCTCGTTCGAAGCGCAGGTAGCGCAGATGCTGGCGGGGACTCACCCCAACGCTCTCCAGGAAACGACGCTGCAGGCTGCGCACTCCTAAACCACTCTGGCATGTCAGCGCCGCCACCGTAGGCAACTCGACCGACCGGCTGACGTCCCGCAACAATGCCGTCAGATCATGCCCGGCCAGCCGCGGAAGTGCAGCATTCAGGCTGTCATTCGCCAGTGCACAACGTGTGGCGAAATCGGGGGCCGCATACCATCGCTCAAGCGGCGGGCGCCAGTGCATGGCCGTAAGGTCAGTCACGTCCACCGAAGCGTCCACCAATGCGCTGAGTGGCACGCCCAGCAAGGGATACAGTCCACCCGACGCGAAACGGATACCGAACAGCGCCTGTTCGGTGCGTACGGAAACAAGCATCGCGCGGGTCATCGTGCCAACCCAGCGCGCTCTGGGCTCCGTACCGTCAAGCTCGCAGATGAGGTCGGCGCAACCATCGGGCAGCACACGCCGGACGTCGCTTGCATCCTTCCCCGCCGGTGCAATGCCCCAATAGGCCGACACCAGATGCCGCAAATGGGGCGCTGGCAGCGCTTCGCGATAACTCATGCCTGGATCGTGCCCGAAAGGCAGCGTGCCGTCATGCTGCGGCATGTCGCGGCTAGAATGACCCGTCCCGTGATGCATGCAAGGAGCGACATGTCCGGCCACGCCAATTCGCTGAAGGCGATCTTCCTCGCCCTGGGCGCGAACTTCGCGATCTTCGTCTCCAAGCTGGTTGCCGCCGTACTCACCGGCTCCGGGGCGATGCTGGCCGAGGCGATCCATTCGCTGGCCGACTGCGGCAACCAGGGCCTGTTGCTGCTGGGCATGCGCCAGGCCAGGCGGCCGCCGTCGGACGAGTTTCCGCTGGGCTGGGGGCGCGCGCTGTATTTCTGGTCGTTCCTGGTAGCGCTGCTGCTGTTCAGCGTGGGCGGCATGTTTTCGGTCTACGAAGGCGTGCACAAACTGAGCCATCCCGAGCCGCTGAAATGGCCGTGGCTGGCGCTGGGCGTGCTGGCCTTCGGCATCGTGGCGGAAAGCTTCTCGATGCACGGCTGCCTGCAGGAAGTGAACAAGGCGCGCGGCGAACGCAGCCTGTGGCGCTGGTTCCGCGAGACGCGCTCGAGCGAGCTGCTGGTGATTTTCGGCGAAGACTTCGCCGCACTGATCGGCCTGTGCCTGGCCACGCTGGCGGTAGGTGCCACCATGCTCACCGGCAACCTTCTGTTCGACGCGCTGGGCACCATTGCCATCGGCGTGCTGCTGATCGTGGTGGCCATCGCGGTGGCGGTAGAGGTGAAGGCACTGCTGATCGGCCAGGGCATGGAGCCGGCGCGCCGTGCCGAGCTGCTGTCCTTTCTGCAGGCCCGCAGCGAGGTCGCGCAGGTGCTGAACCTGATCACCGTGCAGATGGGGCCGGACGTGATGGTGGCGGTGAAGGCGCAGATGGCGCCGGCCGACAGCGACCTTGCGCTGATCGATGCGATCAACGCGGTCGAACGCGACATGAAGGCCGCGTTCGGCGAAATCCGCTGGAGCTTCTTCGAGCCCGACGTGACCGACTGAACCGACTGCCCATCGCAGCAACGGGCTCTCAGCTGGCTTCGGCAACTACGCCTTCTGCAGCACGCTTGCGCAGCTCGGCCTTGCGCTCGCTGTAGCGGTCGACCAGATAATCGCTGCGGTCGCGCACCATCAGGGTGAACTTCACCAGCTCTTCCATCACGTCGACCACGCGGTCGTAGAACGGCGACGGCTTCATGCGTCCGTCGTCGTCGAACTCCTGCCAGGCCTTGGCCACCGACGACTGGTTCGGAATCGTCACCATGCGCATCCAGCGTCCCAGCACACGCAGCGTGTTGACCGCATTGAACGACTGCGAACCGCCGCACACCTGCATCACCGCCAGCGTCCGACCCTGGGTCGGACGCACGCTGCCGTCTTCCAGCGGCAGCCAGTCGATCTGGTTCTTGAACACGCCGGTGATGGTGCCGTGGCGCTCCGGGCTGACCCACACCTGACCTTCCGACCACTGCGACAGCGCGCGCAGTTCCTGCACCCTGGGGTGGCTGGCGTCGACACTGTCGAGCACCGGCAGCTCGTGCGGATCGAAGATGCGGGTCTCGGCGCCGAAGTGGCGCAGCAGGCGTTCCGCTTCCAGTGCCAGCTTGCGGCTGTAGGACTGCGGCCGCAGCGAGCCGTACAGCAGCAGGATCCGCGGCGGGTGCCGCGAGGCATCGGTCAGGCGCAGCGCTTCCAGGCTGGGCACCTGCAGGGCGTTGTCATCGATATTCGGCAGGTCGGCGGGGTCGAGCGGGAGCATCGGCATGTCTTGTAGTGGCAATATATTTCCATCATCATGGAAACATCGAAATGAAACAAGGCCCGTCCATGTCACCCATCCGCGTCCTGTTCGTCTGCACAGGCAACTCCGCCCGCAGCGTGCTCGCCGAAGCCACCCTGAACGCGCTTGGCGCCGGCCGCTTCCTGGCTTTCAGCGCCGGCAGCCGCCCCACCGGCCGGGTCAATCCGCTGGCGCTGACCGTGCTGCAGCAACACGCGATACCGTGCGAAGGCCTGTCGAGCAAGTCGTGGGACCGCTTCACCGAAGCTGACGGCCCGGCCCTGGATATCGTGGTGACGGTGTGCAACAGCGCCGCCAGCGAGCCCTGCCCGGTGCTGTTCGGCGACTTTGTGCGCACCCACTGGGGCCTACCCGACCCGGCTGCCGTCGAGGGCGACGACGCCACCCGGCTGCAGGCGTTCGAAACCGCCTTCCGGACCGTTTCCGCACGCATCCGCGCCTGCATCGCGCTGCCGCTGGAGTCGATGCCGCGCAGCGAGTGGGCCGCGCAGTTGGATGCCATCGGCACGCTTGAAGCGGAGAACGCGGCATGAGCCAGTCCGCCGACCGCATGACCGCCCCGGCAACCGCCGCCAGCCGTCCCGCGATCAGTTTCTTCGAGCGCTTTCTTACCGCCTGGGTGCTGCTGTGCATGGCCGGCGGCATCGGGCTTGGCCACCTGTTGCCCGGCACCTTCGCCTACCTGGGCCACACGGAAATGGCACAGGTAAACCTGCCGATCGCAGTGCTGATCTGGCTGATGATCGTGCCGATGCTGCTGAAGATCGATTTCGCCGCACTGAAGGCGGTCGGCCAGCACTGGAAGGGCATGGGCGTGACGCTGTTCGTGAACTGGGCGGTGAAGCCGTTCTCGATGGCCCTGCTCGGCTGGATCTTCATCCGCCACGTCTTCGCCGCCGCACTGCCGGCGGACCAGCTGGACGCCTACATCGCCGGCCTGATCCTGCTGGCCGCGGCACCGTGCACGGCGATGGTGTTCGTATGGAGCCGCCTGTGCAACGGCGAGCCGGCGTTCACGCTGAGCCAGGTGGCGCTGAACGACGCCATCATGGTGGTGGCGTTCGCCCCCATCGTCGGCCTGCTGCTGGGTCTGTCGGCCATCACCGTGCCGTGGAACACCCTGGTGCTGTCGGTCGCGCTGTATATCGTGGTGCCAGTGATCGCCAGCGCCCTGCTGCGCCACTGGATGCTGCGGCATGGCGGCCAACCCGCATTGGATCGGCTGCTGGCGCGCCTGGGACCGATCTCCCTCGCTGCGTTGCTGCTGATGCTGGTGCTGCTGTTTGGCTTCCAGGGCCAGCAGATTCTCGACCATCCGCTGATCATCGCGATGCTGGCCGTGCCGATCCTGATCCAGGTCTACTTCAACGCCGGCCTGGCCTACCTGCTCAACCGCTGGATGGGCGTGGCGCACTGCGTGGCCGGCCCTTCGGCACTGATCGGTGCCAGCAACTTCTTCGAGCTGGCCGTCGCCGCGGCCGTGGGCCTGTTCGGCGTGCATTCCGGCGCTGCGCTGGCCACCGTCGTCGGCGTGCTGATCGAGGTACCGGTGATGCTGTCGGTCGTGCGCATCGTGACCCGCAGCCGGCACTGGTACGAAACCCGGACGCACTAGAGGAAGCCCCCATGCACGGCCACTACAACGTGCTCTATATCTGCACCGGCAACTCGGCCCGCAGCATCTTTGCCGAGGTCCTCACCGATCACCTCGGGCACGGCCACTTCAAGGGCTACAGCGCCGGTAGCCATCCGCTGGGGCACATCCATCCCAGGACACTGGAAGCACTCACGGCCGTGAACCTGCCGACCACGGGCCTGCGCAGCAAGGGCTGGGACGAGTTCGCCAGGCCCGGCGCACCGGTCATGGATTTCATCATCACCGTCTGCGACCAGGCCGCCGCGGAACAGTGCCCGGCCTGGCCCGGCGCACCCATCACCGCCCATTGGAGCATCCCCGACCCCGCCAAGGTCGTGGGCGACGACGACACCATCAGGAAGGCATTCGCCCTGGCACGCGGCCTGCTGCAACAGCGCATTGGGCTGCTGTTGAACCTGCCCATCGAAAAGCTGGACCGGCTGGCCCTGAAGAGTCGGATCGAGGCCCTACAGGCACCGGACGCGTGAACCGGCACGCTACACTGCCGGCCATGTCCTCCCGTGCACCTCGAACACCCGTCGTCCAGACCGAGCAGGCCCTGACCATGCTGTCGGGCCTTGCACAGGCGTCGCGCCTCGGCATCTTCCGCCTGCTGGTCGAGCATGCGCCCGACGGTCTTGCCGTGGGCGAGATCGGCGACAAGCTGGGCATGGCCAACGCCACCCTGTCGTTCCACCTCAAGGAACTGGCCCACGCCGGCCTGGTCACCCGCCGCCCCAGTGGCCGGCACATCTTCTACACCGCATCGATCGAATCGATGAACCAGCTGGTCGCCTACCTCACGGAAAACTGCTGCGCCGGCGCCGCCTGCGATGCGGCTCCACAGACACGCTGCGGCCCGTCTTCACGGAAGGACATCGCCGACTGATCTGGCTGGTTGTGCAAGCGGACGGGCCTATGCGACCCGTGATTGAGCGTATCCATTCCGAAGCAATGTACGAAATTTTCTCAACGGCCTTTCAGTGATCCGCCGAGCCCAAAGATGATATTCATCGTTCCAGACTGCTTCGCAGTTTGGGTTGAACACTGGGGCAAAAGCATCATGCGTCCGGAGTTGATAAGAAGCATTCTACACAGCTATTAAACCTTTTCCATTAGCTTTGCAAATTCAATCTCCGCTTTCGCCAGTCGGGCCCGATCACAGGCCGGACACAGCAACGGCCCCCTGCGCCCTGTCACTAGGCGCTTACCAATGCCGCACTTCTCGCACGTGAGAGAAGTCGGCCGATGCGCACAGATGGGCTGTTCCAACTGCGCATTGAGGTGCTTTGCAAGATATGCAAACTGCTGTCTCTCGAATTGGTTAGACAAGTCAAGCTGGCGTAGCTGAGAACAGTCTGACAGACCTGTGATGTCGTCATCTTCAAGCTTGGCATTTCTCAACGAAAAACTCTGAAGTGACTCAAGCCGATAAACGGGTGCCAAGCTGAGTAGTCGAAGCGGCGGAGAGAGGCTTCCCAGGTTGCCGGACAGATGCAGCTCCTCAAGCGACGAGAGCTGTTCGAGGCCGCTTAAATCACGTAATTTCGCGAAGTCAGAGATCAATAGATGCCTCAGCTGAGGCATGTTAAAAATCGGCGTAATAGTCTGGATCTTATTGGCCCACGTGATCGAAAGTGCGTTGAGCGACGCAAGACCTGAAAGGTCCGGTAGTTGCGGCGCCATGACGTTATACAGCGTGAGGCGGACTGCATTTTTAGCACCTAATACAGCGGGCCAGTCGCGTTCGCGAACATTTCGAAGATCCAGGTCTTGCGCTTCCGCGATAACGGATAGATCGTTTTCTCTATCGAGTAGCAACATGACCACGTTAAGAGGCCTAAGGCTGGAGTTGAGCGGCGGCAGCGCCGTCCGCATCAGACAAATTTTTAGGTGCGTGGTTCGACATCCACATTCTCTTTGGATTCACTCAGCGACCTCGCCCCCCGCTTCAGCTTGCTGAGCTTAGCGGCTCCATGCTCCACCCAGATGATCTCAGCAGCATCCTCAAGTCGCTCATAGCATCGGCAAGAGTTCGCTGACGCCTCGTAGATCTATCACCCCTCGCAGGACCACCTTTGTATGGATCGGTTCCAAACCCGGCCATCAAACCACTTTGCCATGATGCGCCGTTTGCAGTGACCACGCGTGGGCATCAACGCTTCGACTGCAGAAGATCCCACGCATTGCCGTACAGGTCTTCGAACACGGCGACCGTGCCGTAGGGTTCGTGGCGCGGCTCCTCGCGAAAGTGCACGCCGGCGGCACGCATGCGTTGCCAGTCGCGCTGGAAGTCGTCGGTGTGCAGGAACAGGAAGACCCGGCCGCCGGTCTGGTTGCCGATGCGTGAGCGCTGCGCGTCGTCGGCCGCACGGGCCAGCAGCAGGCGGGTTTCGGTCGAGCCCGGAGGGGCCAGGACGACCCAGCGCTTGCCGCCGCCCTGATCGATGTCGTCGATCAGCTCAAAACCCAGCTTGCCGGTATACCAGGCAATCGCTTCGTCGTAATCGGCCACCAGCAGGGCCAGCGCACCCAGGTGTTGCTTCATGACTTTCTCCTTGGCGGCCATGCCTGCGCGGCCTGCCGGTGATGGGGGATTGATGCAATGAGGGCATGCAGATGACGAGAGTCGCGCACAGCGGAGGTCAATCCCCCATGCGACATGGCTGTCACGCCACCGCCCGCATTCGCGCCGCCCTGCTCACGCCGAGGTAACTGCGCCGGCAGTGTAATCGCCGGACGACAAGCAGGCTGCAACCAGCCGCGCCGTCGCCTGGCGACGTGAGCCGCGTCCCATGATGCTGTATCGCAGCATGCAAAGCCGTCATACAAGCTCAGCATGCGGCTCAATGCCGCGTATAATCTGGCTAATCCATGATTGAAAAATCATGTTGCAAAGCACACAATACGCATACGTACGGAAAGCTGGACTCCAGCCATGATCGCCGCCATCGACTTCCCCGCCCCCTACAGCCACGCCACGCTGCCGCCACCCAGCCGCGAACGCTTCGCGCGTCCGCAGGTCACCCGCAGCGGCCGCAACGAGCGGGTACGCACCCGCGACAACCGCGAACTGCTGCTGCGTGCGATCGAGCCGGGCGACGTGGCCGCGATGCAGCGCTGTTTTACCCGCCTGTCGCCGGAAGACATCCGGCGCCGCTTCCTGCACGCCATGTCCGAGCTGCCCACACCGATGGCACAACGGCTGTGCCGGATCGACCCCGCCAGCGAAAACGCCTATGTGCTGATGGACGAGTCGGAGAAGCCCGCGGAAATGCGTGGCGTCGGGCGCATCTACGTGGACGAGGCCACCCGCAGCGCCGAGTTCTCGGTGCTGGTGGAGCACGCGTGGAGCCGCCGTGGCCTGGGCGCATTGCTGATGCAGCACCTGGTGGCCGACTGCCGGCGCCGCGAGCTGGTCGAGCTGTGGGGCTACGTGCTGATGGAAAACCGGCCAATGCTCGAACTGTGCCGCGAGCTGGGCTTCACCAAGCGGATGATGCCGGACGAACCGGGCACTGCGCTGATTACGCTGACGCTGTAAGCGCTGCCGGGGCGCGCCCGATACAACGAGAAGGCCTCGTAACCGGATCGCGTTAGACTTGTGCGCTTTCCACGCGGCATCCGGCCGCGTCACGCCAGCGCGTCTCCATGCCGAACACGATTCCACACCCTCCGCTTCCCACCACCTCGAAACAACGCCGTTACTGGACCCCGCCGCACGGTTCGGCGCGCGCGTTGCTGATCGCCGAGGCGGCGCGCTCGCACCAGGGGCTGATGGTCGCCGTCACGCGCGACACCCAGCGGGCATCGGCACTGGAGGATGAGCTGCGGATCTTCGCCGGCGAACTGCCGGTGCTGCACTTCCCCGACTGGGAAACCCTGCCCTACGACGTGTTCAGCCCGCACCCGGAGATCGTCTCGCAACGCATCTCCACGCTGTACCGCCTGCCGAACGTGAAGCGCGGCGTGCTGGTGGTGCCGGTGGCCACGCTGATGCAGCGCATCGCGCCACGCACGCACATCACCGGCTCCGGCCTAGTGGTGTCGAAGGGCCAGAAGTTCGACCTGGCCGCTGAACAGCGCCGGCTGGAATCCTCGGGCTACCGCAACGTGCCGCAGGTGGCCGAGCCGGGCGACTTCGCCGTGCGTGGCGCGCTGATCGACATTTTCCCGATGGGTGCCGCCGAGCCGTACCGCATCGAGTTGTTCGACGACGAAGTGGATTCGATCCGCAGCTTTGATCCGGAAACCCAGCGCTCGCAGCACACGGTGGACAAGGTCGAACTGCTGCCCGCGCGCGAATTTCCACTGACCGGCGACGCCGCCAAGGAATTCCGCAACCGCCTGCGCGAACGCTTCCCCATCGACGTGCGCCGTTGTCCGCTCTACCAAGACATGAAGGAAGGCGTCACCCCCGGCGGCATCGAGTACTACCTGCCGCTGTTCTTCCCCGGGTCTTCCGATGCAGGCGGCGTACAAACCGGCACCGCCACGCTTTTCGACTACCTCGCCGACGACGCGCTGTTCGTGCTGGGCGAAGGCGCGGGCGAAGCCAGCGAAGCATTCTGGACACAGACTGCCGACCGCTACGACCAGCGTGCGCACGACATCGAGCGCCCGGTGTTGCCACCTGCCGAGCTGTACCTGTCGCCCGAGCAGTTGCGCGAACAACTGAACAGGCGCCCGCGCGTCGAAGTGGTGGAACCCGGCCATGCCCACGTTGTGGACATCGGCACCCTGCCTGCGCCCGAACTGCCGCTCAACCGCAAGGGCGAGGAACCCGGCACCTCGCTGCGCCACTTCCTGGAAAGCTATCCGGGACGTGTGCTTATCGCCGCCGACTCGGCAGGCCGGCGCGAGGCGCTGCTGGAAACACTGGCGGGTGCAGGCCTGAAGCCGGACAGCGTCGATACCTGGGCCGTCTTCCTGGGAAGAGATAGCGACGCAGCAACACGCTTCGCCATCACCATCGCACCGCTCGAGCAGGGCTTCGCGCTCGGCAAGCCCGTGCTTACCGTGCTCACCGAACGCGAGCTGTTCGGCGAACGCGTGCGTACCGAGCGGCGCAAGCGGCGCGGTGCGGCGCGCGACCCGGACACCATCATCCGCGACCTCACCGAGCTGTCGGTCGGCTCGCCCATCGTGCACGTCGACCATGGCGTGGGCCGCTACCAGGGCCTGGAGTCGATGGAGCTGGGCGGGATGCAGGGCGAGTTCCTGATCATCGAGTACGCCAAAGGCGACAAGCTCTATGTGCCAGTGGCTCAGCTTGGCCTGGTCAGCCGCTATTCCGGCACTGCGCCCGAACTGGCGCCGCTGCATTCGCTGGGCGGCGACGCCTGGGAACGCGCGCGCAAGAAGGCCGCCGAGAAGGTCCGTGACGTCGCCGCCGAACTGCTGGCGATCTACGCCCAGCGCGAGGCACGCGGCGGCCAGTCGCTGAGCATCGACCGCCAACTGGTGGAGGAATTCGGCGCCAGCTTCCCGTTCGAGGAAACGCCCGACCAGGAGCAGGCGATCGACGCCGTGCTGGGCGACCTGGCCGCACCGCGCGCGATGGACCGCGTGATCTGCGGCGACGTCGGCTTCGGCAAGACCGAGGTGGCGCTACGCGCCGCGTTCGCCGCGGCCACCGCCGGCAAGCAGGTGGCGGTGCTGGTGCCCACCACCCTGCTGGCCCAGCAGCACTACCGCAACTTCGCCGACCGCTTCGCCGACTGGCCGGTGAAGGTGGACGTGCTGTCGCGCTTCAAGTCCGGCAAGGAAGTGAACGATGCGCTGAAGCGCCTGGCCGACGGCCAGATCGACGTGATCGTGGGCACCCACAAGCTGCTGCAGCCGGACATCAAGTTCAAGAACCTGGGTCTGGTGGTGGTGGACGAAGAGCAGCGTTTCGGCGTGCGCCAGAAGGAGCAGCTGAAGAAGCTGCGCGCCGAAGTGGACCTGCTGACCATGACCGCCACGCCGATCCCGCGCACGCTGAACATGGCGATGAGCGGCCTGCGCGACCTGTCGCTGATCACTACCCCGCCCGCCCATCGCATGGCGGTGCGCACCTTCATCTCGGCATGGGACCCGGCCACCATCCGCGAGGCGTTCCAGCGCGAGCTGCAGCGCGGCGGCCAGGTGTATTTCCTGCACAACGAGGTGCAGAGCATCGAACGCACCGTGCGCGAACTGGAGGAGCTGATTCCCGAAGCGCGCATCGGCGTGGCCCACGGCCAGATGGCCGAACGCGAACTGGAACGGGTGATGGCGGACTTCCATCGCCAGCGGTTCAACGTGCTGGTGTGCACCACCATCATCGAGACCGGCATCGACATTCCCACCGCAAACACCATCATCATCGACCGCGCCGACCGCTTTGGCCTGGCCCAGCTGCACCAGCTGCGCGGCCGCGTGGGACGCTCGCACCACCGCGCCTACGCCTACCTGATCGTGCCCGACCGCAAGGCGATCACCGCCGACGCCGAAAAACGCCTCGAGGCGCTGGCCTCGCTGGAAGAACTGGGCGCCGGCTTTACCCTGGCCACGCACGACCTGGAAATCCGCGGTGCGGGCGAACTGCTGGGCGACGAGCAGTCCGGCCAGATCCAGGAGATCGGCTTCGGCCTCTACACCGAACTGCTGGACCGTGCCGTGCGTGCACTGAAGAGCGGCAAGGTGCCCGACTTCGACCTGTCGTCGGAACACGAAACCGAGGTCGAGCTTCACCTGCCCGCGCTGATTCCGGACGACTACCTGCCCGACGTGCACGCGCGCCTGACGCTGTACAAGCGCATTGCCAGCGCGCGCAATGACGACCAGCTGCGCGACCTGCAGGTGGAGATGATCGACCGCTTCGGCCTGCTGCCCGAACCCACCAAAACGCTGTTCGCGCTGTCCGCGCTCAAGCTGATGGCCACGCCGCTGGGCATCCGCAAGCTGGATTTCGGCCCCACTGGCGGCCGCATCCTGTTCCGCGACAAGCCGGAGATCGAGCCGATGGCGATCATCCGCCTGATCCAGCAGCTGCCGCGCGTGTACAAGCTGGAGGGCCAGGACAAGCTGCGCGTGACGCTCGACCTGCCGGGCGCCAGCGAACGCATCCGCAGCGCGCAGGAAGTGCTAGTGCTGCTGGGCGCGCGACGGCCGAGCTGAGCGGTCGCCGCCAAACCGGTGCCGCAGGCGATGCAGACCCGCAGCGGGATGGATCAGGTCATGTAGCCCAGTCGCTGCAGCCATGGCTGCAGTATCGGCAACACCGGCTCGAAGTGCTGGCGGTAGGCCTGCCAGCGACCGATCCCGCGCGCATTGATACCCTCGGTAACCTGGGCATAGCTGGGCGTGCTGATGAACCCCTTGGCATGTGCATGTTCAGCAAAACCCGCCATCGCCGAGCTGTCCTGCACACCGAGGAAATCGCCCAGCCGAACCACCTGGTCGTCGAATCGCGTGACCACCGACTCGTAGCGCCATTCGAGGATATGCGGCGCGAATACCTCAACGTGGCGGAACCATTTCTCGAAGGCCAGCGCATACCCTTCGGCCAGCCGCTGCAGCGACGAACACATCGCCATGAACGGCGGCGAGCGGAACACCTGCATGTAGCAGCTCAGCAGCACGTCGCAGGGGTGCCGCAGGCACAGGATGATGCGCGCATCGGGAAACAGCCGCATGATCATCGGCAGACACAGCATGTTCAGCGGATTCTTGTCGACCAGCCGCCGCTGGCCGAGATCAGGCACCACGCCAGCCACCATGCCGGCATACACGGCACGAAGCTGGTCGACGTCGGCCTGCCCCAGATCGGCCAACGCGCCGGGGTACGCCTGCCCGGCCTGCTCCATGCGCTGGGTCAGTTCGTGCACGAACGGGCGTTCGTCCATGGAAAGGAACGCCGGATGGGCGTCGATCATCTGCTCCAGCAGGGTCGTGCCGGAACGGGGGAAGCCCACCACGAACACCGGGCTCTGCGGGCTGTCCGGCGCACGTAGCGTGCGCCAGGCCGCATAGGCATGGCGATCGACCGGGTGTTCCTGCATGTCGAGTGGGCGACTGCCGGGTTCGAGCAGTGCCGGCACAGTTTCGGTGGCGATCGACACCTGCGCGGCATGTGCTCCTTGCAGGGCCTGCCAGGCTTCGGCGTAGCTGCCCTGCTTGTCGCATGCCGCAGCCAGGCCGAAGCCCGCTGTCGCCGTGGTCTCGGCATCCGCTGCGTGTTCGAGCACCTGCCGATAGCGGGCTGCCGCCACCGGGTAATCGCGCTCGCGCATCGCCATGACCGCATGCGCGTTCCAGCCGTCCAGACGCGCGTGCAGCGCACTTGCAGGCAATGCATCCAGTGCGGCCAACGGCAAGCGTGCAAGGTACTCGCGGGCCTGCGCCAGACGGTTGCCGCGCTCGTGCAGCAACACCTGATGCGCCAGCATGCGCAGCGCTATGGGCGGTGCTTCGTCCGGCGCCGGCGGCAAGGCCCGCTGGAGCACGTCCAGAGCCACCTGCCAGCGACCGCAGGCCGACAGCATGCCGGACAGGCGCAAGGCATCGTCGGCAGCCAGTGGCGGCCACGCATGTGCGTCAGCCAGCAGCGCCTCCACGCTGGCACTGTCACCACAGACATGGCAGACGTAGGCAGCCTGCAGGCGTGCCTCGATGAAGCCGGGCACCAGGTTGGCCGCCTCCAGCAAGGCCTCGCGTGCAGGCAGCCAGCGATGCTGCTGCAGGTACAGCAGGCCTAGGTTGAACCACAGCTCGGCGTCCCTCGGCGCCAGTTGGCAGGCCTGCCGCAAGGCGGCTTCCGCCTCGCCGCTTTCGCCGGCCTGCCGCAGTACCTGGCCAAGGTTGTTCCAGTATTCGAAAACGCCAGGCTGCGCCGCGGTCAGTGCCCGGAAGGTGGTGATCGCCGCATGCACGTGCCCGCTGGCGTGCTCGGCCAGCCCCAGCAGCAGCTCGGTTTCCTCATCGAAACGTCCACCGGCGCGCACCTGGCGACCAAGCTCGACGACACGGTCGAGTTCACCGTGCCGGTAAGCCTCCAGCATGCGTGCCGGCATGGCGGCGGACGCGGAGGAAGAATCGGTCATGACGGGAACGACTCCAGAGGATCGAAGAGCGCCGCAAGCATCCCGCGGCGCCCTTCATCCATCAAGTACTTCGACTTAGAACTTCACGGTGACCCGCGCCCAGAAATAGCGGCCGATCGTGTCGTAGGTCGAGGTGTCCACGTTGTAGTCCGAGCCGTTCTGGTACATCAGCGGCGGGATCTTGTTGGAGAGGTTGTCGACGCCTACGTCGAACCGGGTGTGGTACTTCTTGGGCAACTGGTAGCCCACCTGGATCGAGTGGTACAGCACCGAGGCGTAGCCCGAGCTGGCGCCGGTATCTGCGTAGGCATTGAGGTTGGTGCCGCTGTGAATGTAGCGGGCCTGCCACTGTGCGTCCCAGTGACCCTTCGCCCAGTCCACGGTCAGGGTGCCGCGCCAGCGCGTCAGGTTGCCGAACTGCTGCGAGTACGTGCCGGCATAGTTGGTGACCGAAGCACCCGGCTCGTTCGGCGTGGCGTCGTTCTTGTAGGTCGCCAGGTAGGTCGTGTTCAGGCCCAGCTTGAAGTAACCCGGATCGTAGCCGCCTAGGTTGAAGTGCGGAATGCGGTAGCTCGAGGTGAAGTCGATACCGGTGGTGCTGAGATTGCCCAGGTTAACGACCGGCGCATTGATGTAGTTGATGTCGCCGGCGTTCGTGCTGGTGCTCGCGTAGCGGTGGATGTACGAGCAGTACGGGCTGGACGCATTGGCGTAACACGAATCCAGCACGGTCTGACCGGCCAGGTTGGTCAGCATGTTGTACAGGTAGATATGCCAGAAATCGAGGCTGGACGAGAATCCGGTGAGCCAGCTCGGGCTGTAGACGAAGCCGATGTCGACCGACTTGCCCTGCTCGGGCTTCAAGGCTTCGCCGGTGGCGTGCGAGCCAGAGTACAACGCATTGATCTGCAGGTTCGCACCGCCGGTGTAGCCCGGGTTCACGCCGGCGCATGCCGTGGGATGCGCGGCCAGCTGCGCCGCGGTCAATCCCACGCAGGGGTCATTGACGGTGGGGTTGGAAATGGTCACGCCGTCGTACAACTGGTCGAGGTTCGGCGAGCGGAACACCTGCGAAACCGTGCCGCGCACCAGCAGGTCGGAGATCGGCCGCCATTCCAGCGCGATCTTCTTGTCGGTGGTGGTGCCGCTGGTGCTGTAGTCCGAGCTGCGGATACCCAGGTCCAGGTTCAGCGAGTAGGCCCCCGGCACATTGGAAAGCAGCGGGACCAGGCTTTCCGCGAAGGCCTCCTTGACGTTGTAGCTGCCCCGTCCCGGAGAACCGCAGGCTTCCTGGATCAGGTTGCAGGTCAGCGTCGACGTATTCAGCACCGCGTCGGGCGTCACCGTGTAGTTCATCGCCTCCTGCCGGTACAGCGCGCCGGCGGACAGTTGGACGGTGCCGGCCGGCAGGTCCCACAGGTCGCCGGTACTGGTGAACTGGGCCTGCTTCAGGCTGTCCACGAGCTGATACTTCGCCCCTTCGGCGGCCGACTGCAACTGGGAAACCACCGCGGAATTGTTCTGGTCGAACAGATTCAGCCCGTTGTCGATCAAGGATTGCAGTGAGGACACCTTGATCTCGTTGAAGTCCTTCTGGCTGCGGTTGTAGTAGCCGTAGTTGATGCTTGCGTCCCACGACCAGGTGCTCTGACCATAGTTGCCGCGTAGGCCGAACACGCTCTCCAGGTTGTCCGTGCTGTAGGTGTGCAGACGCGTGCCCAGGCCGCTCAGGCGGGTCTTGAAGGTATAGCCGGTCGATGAGAAATCCACGCCGAACGGATTGATCGGATTGCTGGCGGGGATGCTCCAGCCATCGGTCACGTAGACGCCCGGGGGCGCGTCCTGGCCGCTGGAATCGGTGTGGTTGTAGAGCACCGTGCCATACAGCGTGACATTGCTGCTGAAGTCGTAATGGCCGCTCAGGAAAGCGCCCATGCGCTCCTGTGCCGTTTCGATGTAGTTGAAGGCGTTGTAGTTGTAGGCGTCGCTGCCGCTGTAGCAGCGGTAGTCGCCGAGGCTGCTGCCGTCACCCGAAGCACGGGTCAGGTTGATCGTGCCGGAAGAACTAGCACTGCAGCCGTAACGACTGGCATAGGACGCGGGGACACGCAGGTAGCCGGTGGGGACTGTGGAGGAGCCGGCCACTACCGGACCGCCGCTGTAAAGATACAGCTGGTGCGCCGAAAAACTGCGGCGGCTGGCGAGGATGGGATCGTACTTGTTGTAGTTCAGGCCGACGACGATGTTGCCCTTGTCGCCATTGGCGCCGGCAGTGAAGGTGAAACCATGCCGCTGGCCGTCGCCATGGCTGGACACACCATCGTTCACGGTCGCTTCGACGCCGTGATAGTGCTTCTTGAGAATGACGTTGACGACGCCGCCGATCGCGTCCGAACCGTACACGGTGGATGCGCCCTCGGCCAGCACGTCGACCCGCTCGATCATGTTGACCGGAATCATGTTCAGATCCGGATTGATCATGCGCTGGCCGTCGATCAGCACCAGCGTACGGCCGGAACCGAGGCCGCGCAGCGAGACACGCGCCGCACCATCGCCACCTTCCAGGGTCGGGCTGGCCACGCCTCCGCCATTGCTGTTATTGGACGTATTGGCAGCCGTACCGGCAAAACTCGGCAGTTGCTGCAGCACCTGGCCCAGCGTCGGCTTGCCCGTGTCCGCCAATGCCTTCGCGTCGACGGTCACCACCGGGCTGGCGGTCTCGGTATCCACACGGCGCAGCAACGAACCGGTGACGGTCACACCGGTAAGCTGCTTGGCCTGACTCGGCTTCGGCGGTGCGCTGGTCGACTTGGTCGGCGCCGTCGTCGTGCCGTCAGAAGTCGTCTGCGCGTATGCGCCAAAGGCACCAGTCATCATGCCCATCGCCAATGCGAGGCGAAGGGCCGAAGACAATCGGTTCACGTCATTCTTCATATCACCAAGCCCTCCCGAGAGCCTCAACCCCAATGTGTGTCGGAATGCGTGCGGTTTCGCACGTTTCTGGTTCTGGATAATTCGTCGTCTTGTGCTGCCGCCGAGTCCGGCGTTGTAGACTGCGCGACTGTCCGAGTGCCCCTTGAGCCCATCCCGGTTTGCTCCCCGGCATGGACAAGTGCATGAGAAAGCCGGACGACACCCCGTGACGCCGGCAAATGGGCAATGCCCAATGGCCCCTAAGCCCCACTCATGCTGCAGACCAGCAATACAGGTACCTGGACTCGACTCCATCCTGCCGTTACAGATTGATGAAGTCTTGTGCAAATTCGCGCATAAGCATGCGCAATAAAGCACAAATTTCCCGCGCACATCGACATGCCACGGCACGCCAGCGGATCGCCTAGACCAGCATTTTGCATTGCACCATTCTGTGGCTATCCAGCACCACTTTGTCGCAATCGCTCGTGTGTGCCGTCACGCCATCGACCGTCCATCGTTCATGGCCACTGGAATCGGCTTCCGGCAAGGGGGCGCCAGGGACGATAGGTGTGAGCCTGGTGCACCCGGCATCAACTGCCGGTTCTGCGACCGGCTGATCGTGATACGGGTTGCACCAAGAGCAGTCGACCGCACGTGACAGCGGCCGTCGTCAGCAAGCGGTGTGCAGCGGCGCGCGCGGTGTGGTCAGGATCTCAGCAGGTACTGCACGCTGAATTTTTCGTCGGGATCCAGCCAGATGTGCTCTACCCGCAAGCCAGCTCGTGCGGCGAGCGCGGCGAAATCTTCACGCGAGTATTTGCAGCTGTATTCCACCAGCATCGCTTCGTTGCAGGCAAAGGCGAACTGCCGGCGACCGACCTGCACGCTCTGCTCGCGCAGGCTGACCAGGTGCGTTTCGATGCGCCCGGCCATGCTGTTGTAACGGGCCCGATGGCGGAAGGCGGAAAGATCGAAGTCGCAGCCCAGCTCACGGTTGAGCCTTGCCAGCAGGTTGAGCGTGAACTCGGCGGTGACACCAGCCTGGTCGTTATAGGCCGCCTCGATGGCGGACGGGTCTTTCTTAAGATCCACCCCGATGAGAATGCCGCCACCTTCGCCCATCTCGCTGCGCATCTTGCGCAGCAGTGCCACCGCATCGGCATGATCGAAATTGCCGATGGTGGAGCCGGGAAAATAGATCACCGTGCGTCGTGTCGCACGGGGCGCCACCGGCAATCGCAACGGCCGGGTGAAGTCCGCGCACAACGGTTGCATCGGCACGTCGGGGAAGCTCGCCGCCATGCGCTGCACACTGAGCCGCAACGGTTCGGGCGAGATCTCCACCGGCACCCAGGCTACCGGCGATACGAGATGACCGAGCAACTGGCGCGTCTTGTGCGCATGCCCACTGCCGTACTCGACCAGTCGCACATCCGGCCCAAGCACATCACCGATGGCCGCTGCATGGGTGTCCAGCAAGGCTATCTCGCAGCGGGTGAGGTAATACTCGGGCTGCTCGCAGATACGTTCGAACAACGCCGAACCGCGTTCGTCGTAGAACAGCCAGGACGGAAGACGCTTGATGCGTCCTTGCAGGCCTCGCTGCACGATTTCCAGCAGTTCGTTGACGGGCGGGCGGCGATCGTCGTCGCGCAGGACACAGGCTTGCACGTTCATGTCTTCATACTCACAGAATGCTGTTTATCGGTCACGTCCCAACCGGATACCGGCGAACTGCCAGCGTGCATGGGGTGGGAAGAAATTGCGGTAACTGGCGCGGATATGGTCGTCCGGCGTGGCGCACGAGCCGCCACGCAGCACCCATTGGCCTGACATGAACTTGCCGTTGTATTCGCCGAGCGCACCGGCCAACGGCTTGAATCGCGGATAGCCGACATAGGGTGACGAGGTCCATTCCCACACATCGCCATAGATCTGCATGAAGCCATCGCCGACCGTCGACGAGGGATGCAGGCGCCCCGCATATTGCAGATTGCCCTGCACCGGCAGGTCCACGGCGATGTGCTCCCACTCGGCTTCGGTCGGCAACCGCGCGCCGGCCCAGCGCGCGAAGGCCTCGGCCTCGTAGAAACTCAGGTGGCACACCGGCGCGCATGCCTGAAGCTCGCGTACACCAGCCAGGGTGAATTCGCTGGACAGATCCGGCTGCCAGTACAACGGACGCTCCCAGCCTTCGCGCTGCACCGTCGCCCAGCCATCGGACAGCCACAGCGACGCATCCCGATAGCCGCCATCGCGCACGAAGGCGAGGTACTCGGCATTGGTGGTCAGCCGGTTGGCCAGCGCATGCGGCTGCAACAGAACCCGGTGCCGCGGCATCTCGTTGTCGAAGGCGAAGCCTTGATCGGCCGCATGTCCAATCTCGACGATGCCTTCGCGTCCCGGCATGAAGCGCAATGCGACCTCGGCCGTGGCCGTGTCCTGCGGCGCGGCACGGTAGGCAGGCTTCAGCGGATTGCACCAGAAGGCATGCTTGATGTCGGTGAGTATCAGTTCCTGGTGCTGCTGCTCGTGCTGCAGGCCCAGCTCGACCAGTCGGGCGATTTCCGGATCAGCGCCGCGCGCCAGTCGCTCGTCGATCGCCTCGTCCACCTGCCGGCGATACGCGATCACTTCCGCCAGCGTGGGGCGCGTCAGCAGTCCACGCTGCGGGCGGGCATGCATCGGCCCGACCGTCTGGTAATACGAATTGAAAAGGTAGCGCCATTCGGGATGAAGCGGATGCCATGCGGGATCACGGTCGAGCACGAACTGCTCGAAGAACCAGGTGGTATGGGCCAGGTGCCACTTCCCCGGACTCGCGTCGGGCATCGACTGCACCTGCATGTCTTCCGCATGCAGGCCGGCACAAAGCGCCAGTGTGTGTCCGCGTACGCGATGGAATCGGTCGACCGTGGCATCGTCATGGCCTTGCCGCACCAGAACATTCATCGCAGTCGGATCCATCATGGATTTTTGCTGGAGCGGCCTTGTGGCGTGCACGTGGAAGAAGTATTCCCATACGATGCCGCAGCGCCTGTTCAGATCGCGTGATGCGTAGATGTCAGATCATCTGATGTGCGATGCAAAGCACAGTCTTCGCCGTCATCGCCACGCCCCTTTCAGTCGGAGAGGTATCACCATGAAGCTCAGCACGCTCGTCCTGTCCGTTCTCGCCGTCGCCTTCGCAGTACGCGCGCCTGTAGCGGCCGCCCATGCCACCGACACCCGCTACCACCCGATGCGTCCGGTATCCTCGTGTCTGCGTTCGGACCGCATCAACGAGTGGCATGTCGTCAATGCACGCACGATCATTGCCCGCACGGGTCCTTATCGCTACCTGGTGAAACTGCAGAATGCCTGCACCCGGCTGGAATACCCGTCGACCGTGTCACTGCACTTCCATTCCAACCGCGCCAACGAGGCGGTACGTCCCGGCGCAATCTGCGGCGAAGTCGGCGAGACCGTAAGCTCGTCCAGTCAGCCGCCCTGCGCCATCCAGTCGGTCCGCAGAATCGACAAGGCCGAATTCGATCGCCTGCGCAAGCATGCCGTCCGCCACGGCAGCGGTGCCGACCAGCCAACCCGCATGAACTGAGTCGACTTGTACTGAATTCGAAGCAGGCTGATCAGAAACACAAAGCCCGGCCAAGGCCGGGCTTTGTGTTTGCATGAAACGTTCGATCGGGTGTCAGTTGCCGTCGTACCCGTCATCACGGATATACCGCGTCGGTGGCGCGTTGTCGTACACCACGGTGCGGGTGGTGACCACGCGACGGGTGACCGGTGCATTTTCGTACACCACCGGCGGACCCTCTTCGTAGACCACAGTCGTCGGCGGGCCGTAGACCACTTGCGGCTGGCTATAGACGACAGGCGGCTGGCTGTACACGACCGGCGGATTCAACGCATTGTTGACCAGGCCGACAACCGCACCGGTAATCAGCGCACCCGCGATCCAGCGACCACCGTCCCAGTGCCCACCACGGTAGTAGTGACCGTGATAGCCATGGAACCCGCCACCATGCCCCCAACCATGTCCCCAGCCGTGCGCCGACGCGCTCAGCGGCATGGCCACTGCCGCCGCCAGCCCCAGGCCGACCGCCATCCATTTGCTGAGAGATCGCTTGGTCATGACACACCTCCGCTTCTTCGTAAGATCGATGCTGACGCCAGGGCACTTAATCCGAACTGAAGGGTTCACTTTTTGATGCGTGCGCTGCTCCACGGATTCACATCTTCATCAGCGCGATGCGGATGGAGCAGCCAGCAACCATGGATATCGGCACGGCGAGTGAAGTCGAATGGGATACTGGGAGCGCTCCAGTCCTCGATGGTGAAATGCTGCGACAACGCATCGCCATCGAGACGGAAGCGGCGGAAGTTGTTGGAAAAGACGATCACGCCATCATCAGTGAGCCGCTCGGCACAGGCTTCGAGCAGTTTCACGTGATCGCGTTGCACGTCGAAGTCGTCAGCACGCTTGGAATTGGAGAACGTCGGCGGATCGACGTAGATCAACCCATAACGCGAGCGGTCGGCCTTCAGGAAAGCCAGTGCATCGGCCTGTGCCAGGCGGTGCTTCGCTCCGGAAAAGTCGTTCAATGCCAGGTTGCGCGAGGCCCAGTCCAGGTAGGTCGCCGACAAATCCACGCTGGTGGTATCGCGCGCGCCGCCGGCCGCGGCATAGACGCTAGCCGTCGCGGTGTAGGCGAACAGATTCAGGAAACGGCGCCCTGCGGCCAGTTCACGCAGCTTGGCACGCACCAGACGGTGATCGAGGAACAGACCGGTATCGAGGTAATCGGTCAGGTTGACCAGGAACGTCAAACCACCCTCTTCGACCTCGACGAATTCGCCGCGCTGGTCGAAACGACCGTACTTCGAACCGCCCTTGCCGCGCTCGCGGGTCTTCAGCGCAATGCGGTCACGCGGCACGCCGAAGACCTCGCCGGCCACCCGCACGATCTCGCGCAGGCGTGCGCGGGCAACATCGACAGGAATATCGGCGGGCGCACGGTATTCCTGGATATGCAGGTGATCGTGCTCCCGCACATCGCCGTAGACATCGATCGCCACGGCGTATTCGGGAAGGTCCTGGTCATACGCGCGCCAACACCGGATCTCTTCGCGTTGCAGCCGTTTGCGCAAATGCCGAAGATTTTTTTCCAGCCGGTTCTTCAGCATTTCCGCGCCAGGCGAGAGCGGCTTCGCCTCGCGGGGCTTCTCATCGCGCGCATGCAGTTCGAAGGTAAGCAGCACCGTTTCCAGGGCACCGTTGTAGAGCGCGTACTTCTTGTCCGCACGCAGGGCCAGCGCGCGTCCCAGTTCGGCGTCGCCAGCCAGCACCGCGGCACGCCAACCGGTGAAGCGCGCGCGCAGCACTTCGCCCAGTGCGCGGTACAACATCGGCATGTCCGCACGGTCGCCCAGACGTTCGCCATACGGTGGATTGGTCACCACCAGTCCGGCGGTCACCCCGGGCGGTGGCTCGACATGCACCGCATCGCGCTTCTCCAGCGTCACGAAGCCCGCCACGCCGGCGGCCTGGGCATTGCGCTTGGCGGTCTGCACCATGCGTGCATCGGCATCCGAGCCGAAGAAGCAGGACCGGAGCGCACGCAGGCCGGCCTCGGCACGCTGTCGTGCCTCATCCAGCACCCCGCGCCACAACGCGATGTCGTGCTGCTTCCAACCCAGGAAACCGTAATAGTCGCGGTGCAATCCAGGTGCCACGTCGGCAGCCATCCAGGCACCCTCGATCAGCAGCGTGCCGGAACCGCACATCGGGTCCAGCAGGGCACCGCCAGCGACGTAGGTCTCCGGCCAGCGCGCACGCAACAGGATCGCCGCGGCCAGGTTTTCCTTCAGCGGCGCCTCGCCCTGCATCTCGCGCCAGCCACGACGGTGCAACGGCGAACCGGCGAGATCCAGCGACACCGTGGCACGATCACGACGCAGGCGCAGGTTGATACGCACATCGGGCTCGTCGGTGTCGACGCCCGGCCGGGTCCCACCCTGCTGTCGGAACTGGTCGACCACCGCATCCTTCACCCGCTGGGCGATGAACTGGCTATGCACGAGCTTGCTTTGCGCCGTATGCGCATCTACTGCCAGCGTGGCATGTGCCGCCAGGTGTTGTGACCAGTCGATGGCCTGCACGCCGGCATACAAAGCCTCGTCGTCGGCCGCGTCGAACTCGGCCAACGGCATCAGGATGCGGCTGGCCAGACGCGACCACAGGCAGGCGCGGTAGGCGGTTTCCAGGTTGCCGCTGAAATGCACGCCGGCCAGCGCCTCGTGCACATCGCTGGCGCCGATGGCCGTCAGCTCGTCGCGCAGCAGGTATTCGAGCCCTTTCGGGCAGGTGGCAAAGAAGTCGGTCATGACGCAACCGCCACGGTATCGAGGAAGTGACGGAACTGCGCCGCGATCATGTCGAGGCTGGCAGCCAGCCGGTGATCGTCGTCGAGCATCAACAGCGGCAGGCGATGCCGCTCGGCATAGGCGCGCACGCCGTCGAGCGGACACACCTGGTCGCGCCAGCCGTGGATCAGCAATGAGGGCACGCCCGGGCGCATATCGAATGGCCGCGGGTAATCCGGGATTCCGCTGGGCGTGGCCAGCAGGAACAGGCCAGCCACCGGCACGTCCAGCGAGGCCAGCCCGGCCGTGAACGCACCCAGACTGGAACCGACGAGCACCGGCGGCGCCACGCAATCCTCGATACAGGCCCGCAGCCGCGCGATCCGCGGCGCAACCGAACCGGCCAGACCGCGTGCATCGTCGCTGCGATGGTCGGTACGGTAGGTCTGCCAGCCCAGCGACTCGGCCAGCGTGGCGAGCAGGCTGACCTTGGTGGCTTCGGGGCTGGAATCCGAGCCGTGCGAAAGAATGATCCGGCCGCGCATCGCGGTCTCCATGACGTACTGCAAAGGCGCCCATGATAGCCGGCAACCGTGCGAGACTCCGGATTCCGCCCATATCCGGCCCGCACATGCCGACCGTCATCCACGACCAGCCCCTGCCCTACGTCGACCGGCTGCCCGAACGCCCCGCCTCGGCGGTGACCCTGGTGGTGATCCACTGCACCGAGCTGCCCGATCTGGAGACTGCCCGTGGCTATGGCGAAAAGGTGCTGTACGACAGCGGCACCGGCAACAGCGGGCACTACTACATCGACCGCGACGGCACGATCTACCGCTATGTGCCGGGCACCCGCGTTGCCCACCACGTGCGCGGCCACAACGCGGATTCGATCGGTATCGAGCTGGTCAACCGCGGACGTTATCCGCACTGGCTCGATTCGCGTCACCAGACCATGACCGAGGCCTACCCGACTGCACAGATCGACGCCTTGCGCGACCTGCTGGCGGATCTGCGGCAGCGTTTCTCGAACCTTCGCGAAATCGCGGGCCACGAGGCGCTGGACACCGCCATGGAAGCCGCCAGCGACGACGCAGGCCTGTCAGTGCCACGCAAGCGCGACCCCGGCCCGCTTTTTCCGTGGGATGCCATCGTGCCCGCCTGCGGCCTGCGGCACCTTCGCTGACCCGTCACGGGCTGTCCGGCCGAAGCCACCCGGCATGCTGGCCGACTGCCGATACGCCCGCAGCCGCCGGTATACTGCGCATCTCGAAACAAGGGCACGCCATGCGCGAAGAACACGTCAACGAACTGGTCGACCTGCTGCACCTCGAGCGGCTGGAGGACAACCTGTTCCGCGGCCAGAGCCGCGATATCGGCACCCGCTTCGTGTTCGGTGGACAGGTGCTGGGCCAGGCATTGTCGGCGGCGCAGCAGACCGTCGATCCGGGCCGCGTGGCCCATTCGCTGCACGCCTATTTCCTGCGCGCGGGCGACATTGACGCTCCCATCGTCTACAGCGTGGAACGGGCCCGCGATGGCGGCAGCTTTTCCGCACGGCGGGTGGTGGCGATCCAGCACGGCCAGCCGATCCTCAACGGAGCGATTTCCTTCCAGGTGCCGGAAAAGGGTTTCGAGCACCAGAGCTCGATGCCGGACGTGCCCGCACCGGAAGACATCGACCCGATGCTGCCGGTACCGCCCGAGCGGCTGGCCAAGCTTCCGGTCAAGCTGCAGCGCTGGCTGGGCGTGGACTCGCCCATCGAGTTCCGCCACGTCTGGCCGCAGGACAAGCTGAACCCGGTCAAGCGACCGCCCTACCAGCACATCTGGTTTCGCCTTGCTGCACCGGTAGGCGACGCCCCCGAGCTGCATCAGGCCCTGCTCGCCTACGCCTCGGACTTCAACCTGATCGGCACGGCAACGCTGCCACACGGCATTTCGTACTACACGCACAACGTGCAGATGGCCAGCCTGGACCACGCACTGTGGTTCCACCGCCCGTTCCGCATCGACGAATGGCTGCTGTATTCCTTCGACAGCCCCACCGCCCAGAGCGGTCGTGGCCTGGCCCGAGGGCAGATCTTCAGCCGTGATGGCCGGCTGGTGGCGTCCACCGCCCAGGAAGGGCTGATCCGCCTGCGCGGGGACTGAGCTGTACAATCGACGCATGCGCCAGATCTACACCTCTCCACGTCAGGAAAACATCGACCGAGTGGTCGCACTGATGACCTCCGAGGGCATCGAGACCAAGGTCATGAACCAGTCGAACTGGAACCGCCCGACCTACCAGCGCTTCAGCTACGCGCGCCGGGGCAACCGGACCGACAACGACCGCGACAACTGGGCCCAGGTGTGGATCTGCCATGCCGACGACTACACCCGGGCCCGCGCGCTGCTGCGTGGGCTGGGCATCGAGCCGGTCACCCGCCATGCCGAGGAACTGGAAGCGATGCGCAACCCGTCGCCAACCGCACGCCGGGAACATACGGTAAAGCGGGTGCGACGGATCGTGCTGCTTGCCATCCTGGCGGTGTTCGTCGTATCGATGCTGAAGTCGCTCCACATGCTCTGACCAGCCCCCGCCCGCACGTGCGCAGCGCTTGCGGAATACGTGGTCCCTGCGCCTAGAATCAGGGCATGCACTCCGACCGCGTCCGCATGTTCCAGACCCTGCCGCACGGCTGCGGCTACTACGCCGACCGCACGGCGCAGAATCTGGTGCTCGACCCGGCCGCACCGCACCTCGATCGCCTGTACGGCTCGGCGCTCGAACATGGCTTCCGGCGTGCCGGCGGACACCTGTACTTCCCCCATTGCCCGCACTGCCGCGCCTGCGTGCCGTGTCGCATCGACGTGGAGCGGTTCCGGCCCGACCGTTCGCAGCGACGCTGCCTCAAGCGCAATGCCGACGTGAAGGTGACCGAGGTAACCCCCAGCTACAGCCACGAGCGTCACGCGCTCTATCGCAGCTACCTGCAGAGCCGCCATGCCGGGGGTGGCATGGACGAGGCCGATGCCAGCGATTTCCGGCGCTTTCTGACCGCGCCATGGAGCCCCACGCTGTTCCTCGAGCTGCGCGTCGAGGAGCGCCTGCTCGGGGTGGCCGTCACCGATGTCTGCGCCAACGGCGTGTCGGCGGTATACACCTTTTTCGATCCGGCCGAGACCGCGCGCGGGCTCGGCACCTTCGCGATCCTGCAGCAGGTGGAACTGGCGCGCCGTCGTAGCCTGCCCTGGCTGTACCTGGGTTTCTGGATCGACGGCCACCCCAAGATGGACTACAAGCGCCGCTTCCGTCCCCTGCAGCTGCGTACGGCCGAGGGCTGGACCACGGTCCCCTGATACGACCGCATCAGCGCCGAGCGCAAGGCGCTCAACCTGCCTGTCTGGGTGCCTCTGGGTACGGGAACAGCTGCACCAGCGGCACCGAAAGTCCGTCGTCGCCGACCACGCGACAATGCGTGCGGTCCAGATGGCGCGGATCCTCCAGCCCGCAGCTGTGCGCGATGATGCCCACTTCGCGCATCACGTTGCGGGCATAGTGCGCCACCTTCTCGGTCTTGTCGGTCACCACCAGGCCGCGCTGCAGCTTGAGGTTCTGCGTGGTGATGCCGGTCGGACAGGTGTTGCGGTTGCACTGCAGCGACTGGATGCAGCCCAGCGCCAGCATGAAGCCACGCGCCGAATTGACGAAGTCCGCCCCCATCGACAGCGCCCAGGCCACGTCGTAGGCGGTAATGCACTTGCCCGAGCAGATCACTTTCACGCGCTGGCGCAAGCCACGCTCGATCAGCGTGTTGACCAGCATCGGCAGGGCTTCGTGCAGCGGCAGGCCGACACCTTCCATCAGCGTCTGCGGGGCGGCGCCGGTACCGCCCTCGGAACCATCGACGATGATGAAGTCGGGCGCGCTTTCGATGCCGCGCCGGTGCACCTCGTCGCACAGTTCCTCGATCATGCGCATATCGCCGAACACTGCCTTGAACCCGGTCGGCTTGCCGGTCAGCTCGCGGATATGGTTCAACCGGTCCATCAGCTGGGTCACGTTGGCGATGTCCAGGTGCCGGTTCGGACTCTGCGAATCCTGCCCTTCCGGAATGCCGCGGATCCTGGCGATCTCCGCGGTGACCTTCGCCGCCGGCAGCAGGCCGCCCATGCCCGGCTTGGCGCCCTGCCCCAGCTTGATGCTGACCAGTTTCACCTGCTTGTGCGCGCAGACTTCGAGCAGCTTCTGCTCGTCGAGCTGGCCATCGGGCGTACGCACGCCGTACTTGGCCGTGCCGATCTCGAACACGATGTCGCAGCCGCCTTCCAGGTGGTAAGGCGCCAGGCCGCCCTCGCCGGTATCCAGCCATACGCCGGCCTTGGCCGCGCCATGCGACAACGCACGCACGGCGGGCGCCGACAGCGCACCGAAACTCATCGCCGAGATATTGAAGAAGGCGGCATGGTCGTACGGCTCACGTGCATACGGGCCGATCTGGATCGGCCTGGCTTCGACGTGGTGGCCATCCAGCGCAGGGAATGCCGCGTTGACGAAAAACGGCACGCCTTCGCTGCGCAGGTCGCGGGTGGAACCGAAAGCGTTGGTGTTCTCGCTGTTCTTGGCGGCGCGGTAAACCCACATGCGCTGGGCACGGTTGAACGGCAGCTCCTCGCGGTCGCTGGAATACAGGTACTGCCGGAAAAATTCGCCCAGCCGCAGGAAGCCGTAACGGAAATGCCCGACCACCGGGAAGTTGCGCAATACCGAATTCGAGGTCTGGTTGCGGTCCAGCACCCAGGTCATCAACACCACCACCAGGCCGATGACCAGCAGCAGCAACAGCAGCACGATCACGGCCTCGACCAGTACCACCAGCCAGTGCGAGAAACCCATCGAATCCATCGCTTTTCTCCGTCCGGGACGGCCATCGCCGTCGTGACCTCAGCGCGCGGCACGCCGCGCATCCAGCGCACGATGCTACAACGTCACCTGCAGGCATTGCGCCGCGCGCACGGCCTTGGCCTTGGCCGCGTCGATGCTCGCGTCACGCGCCAGGGTCACCGCCATGCGCCGGCGCCCCTTCACCTCCGGCTTGCCGAAGATGCGCAATTGCGTGTCCGGTTCGGCCAGTGCCTCGGCCACACCCTGGTAGCGCGGCGCCTTGCCTTCACCCTCCACCAGCACCGCGCAGGATGCGGACGGACCGAACTGGCGGATCGCCGGCACCGGCAGGCCCAGGATGGCCCGCGCATGCAGCGCGAATTCGGAGAGGTCCTGCGAGATCAGGGTGACCAGGCCGGTATCGTGGGGACGCGGGCTGACCTCGGAAAAGATCACCTTATCACCCTTCACGAAGAACTCCATGCCGAACACGCCCCAGCCGCCCAGCGCGGCCGACAGTGCCGCCGCCTGGCGCTGCGCCTCGGCCAATGCAGCGTCGCTCATCGGCTGCGGCTGCCACGACTCGCGATAGTCGCCATCTTCCTGGCGATGACCGATCGGCGCGCAGAACGACGTGCCGTCGCGATGACGCACCGTCAGCAGGGTGATCTCGAAATCGAAGTCGATGAAACCCTCGACGATGACGCGCCCCTTGCCGGCACGCCCGCCCGATTGCGCGTAGTCCCAGGCCTGCTGCAGGCCCTCCGCATCGCGCACGATGCTCTGGCCCTTGCCCGAGGAACTCATCACCGGCTTGATCACGAACGGATAACCGACCGCCTCGACCGCTGCGCGGTAGTCCGCCTCGCTGTCGCAGAAGCGGTAGGGCGAGGTCGGCAGGTCAAGTTCCTCGGCTGCCAGCCGGCGGATGCCTTCGCGGTTCATCGTCAGCCACGCGGCACGCGCGGTCGGCACCACGTGCAGCCCCTGCTTTTCCATCTCGACCAGGGTCGGCGTGTGGATTGCCTCGACCTCCGGCACGACCAGGTCGGGCTGTTCGCTTTCGATCAGCGCGCGCAGGGCGGCGCCGTCGAGCATGTCGATGACATGGCTGCGGTGCGCGACCTGCATGGCCGGTGCGTCGGCGTAGCGGTCGACCGCCACCACTTCCACCGCCAGCCGCTGCAGTTCGATCGCGACTTCCTTGCCCAGCTCACCCGAGCCCAGCAGCAACACGCGAAGGGCATGATCGGAATGGGGGGTGCCGAACGGCTTCATGGGACTCTCCGCGCAAATCGGCATTGTACGCGCAGCACCTCGCAAGCCTGTGCCCTGCAACGCACGCAAATACCGATCCCTGGTCGCCGCCCCGATGAAGCCGACGACGGTCAGTGCATTTACATTGATATCACTTTGATATCTAATGAATGCACCTACAAGGAGCATCGGCCATGAACGAACACAAGGGCTTTTCGGTTCCCGGCATTCCGTTTGTCGCGCTTTTCCTGGTGCTGGCCGTCGTCGGCATCGCCTTGATTCTCGGCGAATCCACCTTCGCGGTTGTCGGCATTCTCTTTGAAGTGCTCGGCGTGTTCCTGGCCCGTGGCTTCTTCCAGGTCGCCCCCAATACCGGACAGGTGCTGCAGTTGTTCGGCAAATACGCCGGCACCGTGCGCGACGAGGGGCTGCGCTGGACCAACCCGTTCTACACCCGGCAGCGCATCTCGCTGCGCGTACGCAATTTCGAGAGCGGCAAGCTGAAGGTCAACGACAGCGACGGCAACCCGATCGAGATCGCCGCCGTGGTGGTATGGCAGGTGGTGGATACGGCCGAAGCCGTGTTCTGTGTGGACGACTACGAGAACTACGTGCACATCCAGAGCGAGTCGGCACTTCGGCAGATGGCGCAAAGCTACCCCTACGACGGCAGTGCCGAGGGACAACCGTCGCTGCGCAGTCATGGCGAGGAGATCAACACCCATCTGCGCGACGAGATCCAGGCGCGCCTCGGCAAGGCCGGCGTGCAGGTCACCGAGGCACGCATCAGCCACCTTGCCTATGCCCAGGAGATTGCCCAGGCCATGCTGCAGCGGCAGCAGGCCGGAGCCATCGTCGCCGCCCGCAGCCGCATCGTGGAAGGCGCGGTCGGCATGGTCGGCATGGCGCTGGAAGAGCTGCGCAAACAGGGTGTGGTGGAGCTGGACGAGGAACGCAAGGCGGCGATGGTCAGCAACCTGCTGGTGGTGCTGTGCGGCGAGCGCGGCACCCAGCCGGTGCTGAATACCGGCACGCTCTACAACTGACCCAGCATGACGGGCGACAAGAAAAAAGCCTACCCGCTACGGATCAGTGCCGCCGTGCTCGACGCCATGCAGCACTGGTCCGAAGACGAGCTGCGCAGTCTCAACGCGCAGATCGAATACGTGCTGCGGGATGCACTGCGCAAAGCGGGACGACTGAAGCCCGGCAAGGCTGCACCGGCCGATGACGACTGACCAGAGGAACAAGACGATGTCGACAAACTGGGAGTACAAGGTCGTAACGCTCAAGCACGGCGGCATGCTGAGCACCACGTACACGCCGGACGACGACGAAACCGTCGCCATGCTCAATCGCGAGGGCGCATCGGGCTGGGAACTGGTCAGCGTCATCTGCCCGGCACCCACGCGCCCGGCCACGTTCTACTTGAAGCGCCCGCGCTGAGGCGCGGTCGCGCCACCTGGAGGATCAGCGTGGCGGCGTGCGCTGCAGGGCCAGGCCCAGGGCAATCCAGCCGACGATGAAGGACAGGCCGCCGAACGGCGTGATGATGCCGGTCCAGTAGGGCGCACCCAGCGCCAGCGCATACAGGCTGCCGCTGAACAGCACGATGCCCACGGCGAAGGCGACGACCGCCCAGCGCCTGGCCCGCCCCTGGCCGAGCCCTGCCGCCAATGCCAATGCCAGCGCATGCCAGAAGTGATACTCGACGGCGACATGCCAGAGTTCACGGTGATCAGCGTCCAGCACGCCGCGCAGGGCATGCGCCCCGAACGCACCGAAGAGCACGGCGCTGGCACCGGCAAGCCCGGTGAGCAGACCGGCACGGATAGGGGCACTTTGTCGCATGCGGTGGGTTTCCTGGCCAGATTGGACGACCCCATGAGGGGTGTGGCGTATGCTGACACGAACGACACCGCCTGGATGTTCGCATGAAGCCATCGCGTCTCGCCGCACGTCTGCTGCTACCACTGCTTCTGGCAACCGGCCTGCTGCTTGCCGGCTGCGGACACAAGGCGCCACCGCCATGGCAACTGACCAGCATCCGCGGGCACATGCCCGACCTGGCGTTCAAGCTGACCGACGATACCGGCAAGACCGTCACCGCCGCCGACTTCAAGGGCAAGGTGGTACTGCTCTATTTCGGCTACACGCACTGCCCCGACATCTGTCCGCTGACGATGGCCCACCTGCACCAGGTGATGCAGAAACTCGGCAAGCAGGCCGCCGATGTACGCATCCTGTTCGTCACCGTCGACCCCGCCCGCGACACGCCCCAGGTCCTGCACGACTACGTGCATGCCTTCGATTCGCACGCGATCGGCCTGACCGGTTCACCCGGCGACATCGAGACGGTGGTGAAACGTTACCGCGCCTCGTTCACCCGCATCCCCGACAAGCACGACAGCGGCTACGAGGTGAGTCACAGCTCGGGCATCTACATTTTCGACCGTTCCGGCAGGGCGCGCCTGCTCGCCACGCCAGCCAACACCCAGGGCCAACTGGTGCACGATCTGAGCCTGCTGATCGGCAGCGGGCAATGAGCAGCATGTCGCGCCCCATGTCCGCCCTGCTGCTGGCCGGACTGCTGCTTGCCAGCGGCAGCGCCCTGGCGACCCAGGCCGAGCATGTCCATGCCAGCCACGCCTGGATCCGCCTGTTGCCGGCCGGCCTGCCGGCTGGCGGCTATGTCACCCTGCGCAACGACAGCGCGCAGGCCGCGCAGCTCAGCCAGGCCAGCAGCCCCGACTACGCCAACGTGATGCTGCACCGGAGCCGCATGGTCGACGGCATGAGCACCATGACGCGGGTCGAGCATATCGACATACCCGCGCACGGCCAGGCCACGCTGGCACCCGGTGGCTACCACCTGATGCTGATGAAGGCCATCCGTCCGCCTAAAGCCGGCGACAAGCTGAAGGTGATCCTGCGCTTTGCCGACGGCAGCAGCCTGCCGGTGGATTTCCTCGCACGCCCGGCCAATGCGGTAGGTCCGGGCTGAACACGGCTATTTGCCTTCGACCGGTGCGATCCTGGTCATGCCGGTGCGTCGCTGCCGCCATTCGCGCCTGATCCGGCCGGTCCGTGACAGGCGGATCCACTGCCGCATCGCCAGCAGCGCGCCGATGCTCTCCACTGTTGCCGCCGGGACCCAGATGATCAGGCCACCGATCATCTGGCCGGTAAGCACGTTGAAGCTGAAGGCGCGTCCGCAGACCTCGAAGATCGGATACAGGTCGTGCCGCGAAAACGTGATGATGGCGCCGGCGATGATCTGCGGCGTCATCGTGATGCCCGGCGACAGCACACGCATCCCGACCACCATCCGCCCCGGCGGATGCGAGCGGTGGTCCAGCACCAGCCACCAGTAGATCAGCCCGCTGGCGATCATCGACCAGTTCATGAAGCGGTAGATGCGCCAGTCCAGCATGGCCAGCGTCTGGAACCACGGCACCAGCCAGATCAGGATGAACACCACGAACAGGATGGTCGCCACGGTCGGGTTGAGCAGCACGCCGCTGACCATGCGCCAGGGCAGCGAACGCTGCGCCGGACGCAACACCCGTGCGCGCCACGACAGCGGCAGGCCGGCGCGCAGTACCGTGCCCGGATAGGCCGCGATGAGCACCAGCGGCACAATGTGGTGCAACAGCAGTTGCTGCAGGCGATGCATGAAGAATTCATGCTCGGCGTAGAAGTCCAGGTAGGTGTGCAGCGTCAGGTACATGGTCACCATGCCGCACCAGAAGGTCAGCCGACGACCGAAGCCGACACGCAAGCGGCGACAACCCCGCCAGTACAGCACACAGGTCAGCAGGAACACCGTGAGAAACGTCCACGAGAATTCCCATGGCACCAGCCATTTCAGCAAGATCGCGAGCATCACCCCTTCCTGATCCCCTATTGTCGGCAAGGCCCAAGCATAGCGCCCGGGCCACACCCTCCCCGTTGCGGCAGTTTGCCGCCGACTACACTCGTGCGCGACGGTTGCGGCGCATACGACGCAGGCCGTACAGCAGGCCGATCAGCACTACCAGCGACGGCACCAGCACGATGTTGATCACCTTCAGGCGGAACCCCAGCGCGTCGATCTCGGCGTTGAGCTGATGCTGCACGTCCCGCAGCTCCTTACTGATCGCCAGCTTGCGCTTGAGGAACTGCTCCACTTCCTGCCGCTGCTCGCTGTTGACGGTGCTGTCGTTGTCGCCCTTGGCCGGCTGCAGCTCCGCCAGGCGCTGTTTGGTGTCCGCCAGCTCGTGTTCGAGCTCCTGTTCCTTCTGCAGGAACTTCCGGTCGGCCGCACGGCGCAATGCCAGCACGCGCGTGAACGGACGTTGCGACGTGGTCCGCCCACGGATGGACAGCAGCGCCGACGATCCGCTGAGGTTGTCGACCAGATTGGTGACGAAATCGCCGTTGTTGGCGATCGCCACCAGCGTGGGCTGGCCGAGGAAGGTCTGCGTATCCACCCACAGGCGATCCGTCAGCAGGTCCGTGTCGGCGACCAGGATCACTTCACTGTCGGGCCTGGACGTGGACAAGTGGCCCGGCTGTCTGGCCCGGTCCGGGAAAGCGCTCTTCAGCGTGCCGCGCAGGCGTGCGGCGATGACGTAGGGCTGATCACCCGGCTGATAGCCCTGCAATAGCGACGTCGGATCGCCACTGGCCTCGACGACACGGCTTGCCGGCACCAGCTCGGCATCGGCACTGCTCTGCAGCAGCGGAATCAGACGGGTCGTGGCGTGCGGCGACAGGTCGAAATGCCCCGCGCTGGATACATTGATCCGCTGCAGGCTGGCCGTGACCGCATCGTCGTGGTTCAGCTGTTCGGGACCGAGTCCCAGCATGGCCGGATGCATCAGGTTCACCCCGGCCAGCTCGATCGGCAAGGCCAGCGAGCGGTCCAGCACGACCTGCTTCGGGTTGTAGACCACGCCCCAGTCGGCAAACAGCCTGGGCAGATCCGAGTTGTGGTCATCGGTCGCCCCGGTATCCCCGTTGATGTAGGGCGTGGTGTCCGACTCCGCATCCGGATCGACGAAGACCACCAGGTGGCCGCCACCCAGCACGTACTGGTCAATGGCATACAGCGCATCGTCGGACAGATGCTTGGGGTGGATCAGCAGCAGCACCTTGATGTCGGCCGGCACCCGCTTCAGCTTGTCGGGGTCGATCGTCTTCACATCGAACAATTGCTGCAGCTGGCGCATCACCGTCCATGCCGGCTTGCCGAGTATGGGATTGCCCATCACCGGCAAGCTGCTGATCACGCCGATGTGCGGCTTGGACGGCTCGCTCAGCTCGTACAGCAGCTTGGCGATGTCGTATTCCAGGAAGGTTTCGCGCGAGGGGTCGAAGAACGGAATGGCCAGCGTACGGCCTCCCGTCACAGACGCATCGTCCGGCTCCGCAGCAGCGTCGCTGCCCGCTGGCATGGTGCTGCCGACCAACCCGAAGAACACCCGTTCGCCGTTGCTGCCGCCGGTCGCCGCGGTAAGGCCGTTGCCCTCGGCACTCGCCTCGTCATCGGAATACGGCACCGGATCGACCACACGCAGATGGATCTTCCCGTGCGAGCGCGCCACCATTTCCTGCAGCATCTCGTTGACGCGCTGCTCGTAGCTGCGCAACTGCGGCAAGTCGCGTGTGGAGTGCTCCGAAAAATACAGCGTGAGACGCAGCGGGCGCCGCAGATCGTCGATGATCTTCTTCGTTCCCGGCGCCAGCGTGTAGAGATGATCGGCGGTCAGGTCGATGCGCGTGGGCCCGACCCAGCGGCTGCTGGCCAGCACCAGGCCGACATAGACCACCGCGAGCAAGATCAGGGCGACGAACGTGGTCGTACCGCGCCGGAAATTCGTGCTGCTCATGTCAGCGTGTCCGCTTCAGATCGAGCACCAGCACGCCGGCCGTCAGCCACGCCACGATGGTGAGTACGAAGTACAGCAGGTCGCGTATGTCGAGCACGCCACGCGCGATCGCCTCGAAGTGGCGCAGCAGGCTCAGGTGTGCAGCCGCGTTCATCAGCTTGCGCGGCAGCGTGCCCTGGAAGAAATCCATCACCTGCGCCTGTCCGGCAAGAATCAGCAGCACGCACACCAGCGCGGTGAGAATGAAGGCCACCACCTGACTGCGCGTGAAGGTGGATATGCAGGCACCGATCGCCAGGAAGGCGCCCGCCATCAGCCAACTGCCCAGATAACCCGCAACGATGATGCCGTTGTCCGGCGAGCCGAGGTAATTCACCGTCACCCAGATCGGGAAGGTCAGCAGCAGCGCCAACCCCACGAACAGCCAGGCCGCAAGGAACTTGCCGAGCATGGCCTGCACCAGGCTCACCGGCAGCGTAAGCAGCAACTCCTGCGTGCCGCTCTTGGATTCCTCGGCCCACATGCGCATCGACACGGCGGGCACCAGGATCAGGTAAAGCCACGGATGCATGGCGAAGAACGGCTGCAGGTCAGCCTGGCCGCGCTCGTAGAAATCACCCACGTAGAAGGTCAGGATGCCGGCAAGCACCAGGAAGATCACCAGGAACACATAAGCCACCGGCGTCACGAAAAAGCTGCGCAGTTCGCGGCGAGTCACCGCCATCACCGGGCTCATGCAATCGCTCCTTCGCCCAGGGTGATCTGGCGGAAGACCTCGTCCAGGCGGCCACGCTCCAGCTGGATCTCGGACACCTCCAGGCCCTGCGCGCGCAACAGGGTTTCCACCGGTTCGAGGATCCGCTCGCCCGGCCGCGGAAAGACCGTGACCCGGCCATCGAGCGGATCGACCTCGACACCGGCCACCTGCGGCAACCGCCCGAGCATGTCCTGGGACACACCGCTGCCCGCCGCACTAAACGACACCGCGCCGTGATAGCGCGAGCGCGCCTCCAGTTCCGCCGGCGTGGCATCGGCCAGCAAGCGTCCGCGGGCCACGATCACGACGCGGTTGCACAGCGCATGCACCTCTTCCAGCAGATGCGTGGAAATCAGGATGGTGCGTTCGCGTGCCATCGCATCGATCAACTGGCGCACGGCATGCTTCTGGTTGGGATCGAGACCGTCGGTCGGTTCGTCCAGCATCAGCACCGGCGGATCGTGCAGGATCGCCTGGGCCAGACCCACCCGGCGCCGGAGCCCCTTCGAAAGCGTCTCGATGCACTGTTCGAGCACGTCCTCGAGCTGAAGCCAGCCCACCACGTCATCGAAACGGCGGCGCCCCGTCTCGGCCTTCAGGCCGCGGACGCGCGCGATGAACACAAGAAACTCGCGCACCGTCATTTCGCCGTAGCTGGGAGCGCCCTCGGGCAGATAACCCAGGGCGCGGCGTGCCGCCATCGGCTCGCGCTGCACGTCGTGTCCGCAGACGCGGGCCGTACCCGAGCTGGGCGCGAGAAAGCCGGCGATCATGCGCATGGCGGTGGATTTGCCCGCGCCATTTGGCCCCAGCAGCCCCAGCACCTGGCCCGGCTCCGCGCGGATACTCAAGCTGTCCACCGCGGTGAGGTGGCCGTAGCGTCGAGTGAGCTGTTCGGTCTCGATCATGCAGTGTCGTGTTTATGAACAGGGCACGCGGCGCAGCCGCAGCGTCATGCAATGTACCGCATGACGCCGGAAAAGTTCGGCCCGCGCATGCCAATCGGCAGGCAAACAAAAAGGCCCTCCCGTTCGGGAGGGCCTTTCGAAGAGACAGCTGACGACCTTACTTCGCGCTGCTGGCGGCAGCCGGGGCCACGCTGGAACCGGCAGCCGCCGGGGCCGAGCTCGACGAAGCCGGGATCTGGTTGCCGTTGGCGTCCAGGTTCGGCTGCGCGATGCCCTCGGCCTGCTCAGGCGTCTGCGCCGGCAGCGTGCCGCCGTCGTTCGGCGTGTCGGTGATCGGCAGGTACACGTCGTACTTGGCGTAGGTGGTGACATTGCCCTTGTCGTCCTGCACTTCCGGACGGACCTGGATGTCGTACTGACGGTGGACCACGGCGTCGTACTTGTAACCGTGGGTCTGCGCGTAGGCCTTCAGCATGTCGCGGGTCTGCGGCACACCGGCAGCAGTGCCGTTCCACACGCCCTCCAGCGCGGGACCGCCAAATGCCAGGGTGGCACGCACCTTGTCGTTCACCACCAGGCGACCGTACATGTCATGGTCACCGGGCTTGAGCACCGGCGCGGCAGCCGGGGCACTGCTGGAGCTGGACGAAGCCGGGGCGCTGGAGCTGGAGGCCGGGGCGCTGGAGCTGGCCGCCACCGGGGTACCGTCGGCATTCAGCGCAGGCTGGGTCGGCGCGGTCAGCGTATAGCTCTGGCCATCGACCGTCAGGGTGTTCGAGTCGATCGGCAGGGCGATGTCGAAGCTGTAGGTCTCGTCACCGTAGTTGGTGGTGAAGGTGATGCGCGGACCAGTGATGTTGACACCCAGCTTCTTGGCCGCGGCCTGCAGCTGCTTCATGTCGGTGGACATCACGTCGTCCAGGCCGGCCAGGCCGTTCTTGCGCGGGCTGGAATCGGAGATCAGCAGCACCGGCGTCGGCTTGGTCTGCACGATGTACGGAATCAGGGCGCTGTAATCCACATTGGGCACCGCCGCCAGCACGTTCTCCAGGTTGCTCAGGCTGTACTGGATGAGCGTATCGGGCGCGCCATGGATGTACAGGCGGGAGTAGCGGCTGATCAGGTTGAAGCCATAGGCCACGTCATACGACCAGGTGATCTTGGTCAGCTTGCCGGTGCGGCCGTGACGCTCCAGATCGATCGTGAAGTGCTTGTCGGTGCCGTGCCAGTCGTTGTCCAGGTTCCAGACGATCTGGGCGTTGTTGACGGCCGCATTGATCTTGCTGAAGTCCGGCGTGGCGCTGGCGATGGTCAGTTTGCCGTCGCCGACCTTGTCGACGTTGCTGGTCCACGACAGCGCGGCGCCCGGGCCGTAAGCCGGACCGGACAGCGTGTACTTGATGTTCGGGTCGTCGCTTCCCAGGTTGCTGTAGTCGGGGAAGCGGCGCAGGTTGTCCATCACGTCATAAACCTGACGGAGGTCCTTGCCGACCACCAGCGAGCGCTCCACGTGGCCCGTGCCGGGCATGACAAACCCCGCCACGACGCCGAGGACGGCGACGATGATCAGGGCCACTATGATTTCCAGAACACGCGTCATTCCAGGGGTCTCCGAACGTCTTTTTCTCGACATGATGTGCCGCCATCCGCCAGGCGCGGGAAAAATCCCGTGGGAATGCGCCCTGGCGCGATCGAAACGACACCTAAGCCACCGATGTTACTTGCTCGCGCGCCTGAACGCTACGGGCTTGGCGAACACTCCGGAATCGGCATCCGCCGGCATGATTCGGCCGTCCGGACGTCCCCTTGCGACCATGCGCTGGCGCATGTCGGGACTGGCGCAGCGCGTCGGTGGTAGCGCGTATCAGACGATCCCCAACTCCAGCGCCTTGAGCACCGCACGGGTGCGGTCGCGTACACCGAGCTTGGAGAGGATGTTGGAGACATGGTTCTTGACCGTCCCCTCCGCCACCTTCAGCGAATTGGCGATCTCTTTGTTGGAATAGCCGCCGGAGAGCAGACGGAGGATTTCCGTCTCGCGCTCGGTCAGCGGATCGGGCTGTTCCAGGCTGGTGAACTGGTTCTGCATGCGCCCCACACCGGCAAGCAGGCGCTGGGTCACCATCGGCGCCACCAGCGAACCGCCGCCGGCCACTGTGCGCACGGCTTCCACCAGCTGTTCGAGCGACACATCCTTCAGCAGGTAGCCGCGCGCACCGGCCTTGAGCCCCTGCAGCACCAGCTGGTCATCATCGAACGTGGTCAGAATGATGGTCGGCGGCAATTCATTGCGTGCCGATAGCGACTGCAGCACTTCCAGCCCGCTCATGTTGGGCATGCGCAGGTCGAGCAGGACCACGTCGGGCTTGATCCGCGGAATGTCCTGTACAGCCTGGGCGCCGTCGGCACACTCGGCCACCACGCGGATATCCTCGGCCAGGTCAAGCAGCGAGCGGATGCCCTGGCGCACCAGGTTCTGGTCATCGACGAGACAGACGGAAATCATCGCGGGTCCTCGAAGCAGAAGCGACACGTCATGTGTCGCGGACGAACAACAGATAACGTCGGCCGTGCATTCTTGCAGGCCATCAACCCATGCTCAACGCGGGCGGGTCGAAGCGGGCCGGCGCATGTGCCAGCGCCGGCGTTTCGCCCAGCGGCATGCGCACGGTCAGCTCGAAACCGCGGCCGGCCTGGCTTTCCACCGCCACGCTGCCGCCGAACTCGGCTAGACGCTCACGCATGCCCGACAACCCGTTGCCGGGTGAAACCTGGCTGGTACCACGACCGTCATCACGCGCATTCAGGCACAGCAGGTCGTTCTCGACGTAGGCAAAGTTCAACCACAGGTTGCGTGCATTGGCATGCCGGGCGGTGTTGGTGATGATTTCCTGCGCACAACGCAGCAGTACCTGAGCACGACGCGGATCTTCCACACTGAAACGCGGTGGAGTCACCACGTGGACCATCAGCCCCGGCACGCCCTCGACCAGGCTGCGCAATGCCTGGGTAAGATCCACGGCATCGTCCTGGCGCAGTTCACTGACTGCCTCGCGCACATCCGCCAGCAGATGCTTGGCGGTTGCCTGGGCCTTGCGGACATGATCAGCCGCTGGCGTGTTGACCAAGTGGCTGGCCACTTCCAGGTTCAGGCTGAGCGCGGTGAGATGGTGCCCAATCAGGTCATGTAGCTCGCGCGCGATACGCATGCGCTCGGCGATCCTGGTCGACTCGGCCAGCAGCGCACGGGTGGCGCGAAGTTCCGAGTTCAGACGCCGCTGTATCTCGCGTTCCTCGGTCTGCTGGCGCGCCACCAGCGAGGTGAAAAACGCCAGCGCCGACATGCCCAGGTACATGCAGACCTGCAAGAAGGCCGTGACGATGGTCCAGCCCATGTAGCTGGAGATCACCGGAATCAGCATCAGGTTCTGTCCCAGCATCCAGACCAGTCCTGCAAGCACCGGCAGCTGCCATGGCAGAACGACCGAAATCACCACCATCAGCATGGCCGAGAGGCCGCTGCGGCTGGCCCAGCCCATGGTGACCGCCGAACCGGTAAGCACCACCAATCCCAGCAGGCGCACCAGCTGGGCACGCCAGCCCTGCGCGGTCATACCGGTGCGGCTGGTCAGCGCCAGGTAGGTCAGCGCGAACACCGCATTCGAGGCCAGGCAGCCCCACGGCGAGCGCACCCCCGCATCACCGCCCCAGCTGCTGGGAAGCAGCTGCAGCAGCGGCAGCGAAACGCACACGCAGGTGAACAACCCGGTATAGCGAAGCAGCCGGATATGACTGAAATTCGTCCACGACATACCGCGCATCATAGGTCCACGCCTCCCCCGCGCAATGCGCGGGAAGTCACCCCCTGCCGAAAGGCACGCACGTTCCGCCTTTACGAACCCTTTACATGGCGCAACGCGGTATGTGCCGACCGGGTGTGCATGTCATAATAAGATATCCGGGCCAGACGTTCGGCCCTGCCTCGAAACAACCCCTACCAAGCGGAGCAACGAATGGCTCTTGCCATCCGCGACGTGCGTGAGCACGAACTGGATGCCGTCCTGGCGATCAACAACGCCGCCGGTCGCACCATCCTTCCCATGGACAACGCGCAGCTGCGCTATTTCTTCGAGCATGCCGACTATTTCCGCGTAGCCGAGATCGACGGTCACCTGGCCGGGTTCCTGATCGCCATGCGCGAGGGCAGCGACTACGCCAGCGACAACTATCGCTGGTTCTGTGAGCATTATCCGCAGTTCGTGTACGTCGATCGCATCGTCATTGCCAGCGCCTACCACCGTCACGGCCTGGGCCGGGTCTTCTACTGCGACGTCAATAGCTACGCGGATGTGCGCGTACCGCTGCTTGCCTGCGAGGTGTTCCTGGAACCCCGTGACGACGTCATCGTCCTGTTCCACGGCACCTACGGCTTCCAGGAAGTCGGTCAGCAGCGGATCGGCCCCGAACAGCGGCTGGTGAGCCTGTTGGCCAAGGAGTTGCCGACCTTCACCTACGTGCGCGAGACCTACCTCGAAAAGAGCGGACTACCGCGCGAACCCTGGCTGGCCGAACGACTGCCACTGTCGCAGCACCCGGCCACGAACCGCCGCCTTGCCGGGGATCAACACCCATGAATGCACGCATGACCGCCAACGAAGACGCCTGCGACCTGCGTTTCGGCCAGGTCGGCCTGGCCTGCGTGCGCGTGCGCCGTGCCGATGCCGCCGCCCTGTGCGAAGAGCTCGAACGCCGCGTGCACAGCGCACCGCAGTTGTTCTCGCGGGCTGCCGTGGTCCTCGACCTCAGCCACCTGCTCGAGCTGCCGGACGACGGCACCGTGGATGCCCTGCTCGAAGCTGTCCGCAGTGCCGGCATGCTTCCCGTGGGCCTGGCCTACGGCACCAGCGAGACCGAGGCGCTGGCCATCCGCATGGGCCTGCCGCTGATCGCCAAGTTCCGTGCCGCCTACGAGCCGGCCCACGAGGCCGCAGCCGTCAGCGCAACGGAACCGCCGCCGCAGAAGAACGTCGCACCTGTCGCCGCGCCCGAACAGGGCCAGCCGCAGATCGCCATGCACCATGACGGCGCGGTCCGCTCCGGACAGCAGGTCTACGCGCGCGACCGCGACCTGGTGATCGTCGGTGCCGTCGCCAACGGTGCCGAGGTCATCGCCGACGGCGACATACATATCTATGGCGGCCTGCGCGGCCGTGCTATGGCCGGCGCCCAGGGCGACACCGGCGCACGCATTTTCATCACGGACTTCCGTGCCGAACTGGTCGCCATTGCCGGCCACTACCGCGTGTTTGAACAGATTCCGAACGACCTGGAAGGCCAATCCGTGCGATGCTGGCTGGAAGGCGAGAAACTGCTGATCGCCAAACTGTGACGACTCCCGTCGCAGCCCCATCAATTACAAGAAAAACATTCTCCATGGAGATGAGCCCTTGACTGCTGAGATCATTGTTGTCACTTCCGGCAAAGGCGGCGTCGGCAAGACGACGACCAGTGCCTCGCTGGCCACCGGCCTGGCGATGACTGGCAAGAAAGTCGCAGTGATCGACTTCGACGTCGGCCTGCGCAACCTCGACCTGATCATGGGTTGCGAGCGCCGCGTGGTGTACGACTTCATCAACGTGGTGCATGGCGAAGCCACGCTGAAGCAGGCGCTGATCAAGGACAAGCGCCACGAAAACCTTCATGTGCTTGCCGCCAGCCAGACCCGCGACAAGGACGCCCTGACCCAGGAAGGCGTCGAGAAAGTGCTGGACGACCTCTCCGCCGACGGCTTCGACTACGTGGTGTGCGACTCGCCCGCCGGCATCGAGAAGGGTGCGCACCTGGCGATGTACTTCGCCGACCACGCCGTGGTGGTGGTGAACCCGGAAGTGTCCTCGGTGCGCGACTCCGACCGCATCCTCGGCCTGCTCGCCAGCAAGACCCGGCGCGCGGAACGCGGCGATGGCGCGATCAAGCAGCACCTGCTGCTTACCCGCTACAACCCGGCCCGGGTCGAGGCCGGCGAGATGCTCAGCGTGAAGGACGTCGAGGATATCCTCGGCATCAGCGTGGTCGGCGTCATTCCGGAATCGGAAAACGTGCTTGCCGCATCCAACGCCGGCGTGCCGGTGATCCTGGACGCGAACTCGCAGGCGGGCCAGGCCTACCACGACACCGTCGCCCGCGTGCTCGGCGAAGACCGCCCGCTGCGCTTCCTCGACGCACCCAAGAAGGGCTTTTTCCAGCGCGTATTCGGAGGCTGAGTACGATGGGCATCCTCGATTTCCTTAAGCGCAAGCCGGAACCCAGCGCAGGTATCGCCAAGGAGCGCCTGCGTATCATCGTGGCGCAGGAGCGCTCCACCCGCGGCGCGCCGGACTACCTGCCGCTGCTGCGCAGCGAGCTGCTCGAGGTCATCAAGAAGTACGTGCACGTGGACCTCGACGCAATCAACATCAACGTCGAACGCGACAGCGGCCATGAAATCCTGGAGCTGTCGGTCGCACTGCCCGAGGGAAAAGCCGCCACGACGCCGGCCACCTGACCGGATCGTCAACGCTACGACCGGCCACCCCGCCCTGTCGGGTGTGGTCCGGCATCCGTATCCTGGCGGCGCGTGACGTCGGTCGCGCTGCATGAGCATGAACGCCATCACATCCGCCAACACCGTGCTCTGCCTCGCCGATATCGGCATGCCTGCACCCACCGCGCTGCTGGCCGGCTACGGCCTGGCCCTGCAGCGTGTGGCCGACGGCGAGGCCATCCCGGGCAGCTACTGGGGTGACAACGAGGCCGGCATCATCGGCACCACCGTGTATGCCCGCGCCGACACGCCGGTCCATTCGCTGTTGCACGAGGCCTGCCACCTGATCGTGTTGCCACCCGAGCGCCGGGCGGCCGTGCACACCGATGCCACGGACTCGATCGAGGAAGAGGACGCCACCTGCTATCTGCAGATCGTGCTGGCCGATGCCCTGCCGGGTGTCGGCCGTGACCGTCTGATGGCCGACATGGATGCCTGGGGCTACTCCTTCCGCCTGGGCTCCACCCGTGGCTGGTTCGAACAGGACGCCGAAAACGCCCGCAGATGGCTGCAGCAGCGTGGCCTGCTGGATGTGGATGGAGCGTGGCCGACGGATCGTCAGGCTACCCCGGACGCCTGCTAAGATAGCCGCCCATTCCGGGGTATCGCGCTCCACCGCCCCGCCAACGGTTATCGTACAGACCAAGGCTCCACGTGGCAGGTACCTCGCAGTCTTCCTTCGACCACCATGACCTGCGGCGACGTGTGGCCCGGCGCCTGATGCGGCTGATCCTGGGCCGGCATGAACAACCGGACGGGCAGCCGCTGCCGACGCATGGGGTCTACCGCATCCTGGTCTGCCGCATCAGCCACAGCCTGGGCAACACGCTGCTGATGACGCCGCTGCTGGCCGAGCTCGAGCGCCTCTATCCCGAGGCCGAGATCGACATCCTCACCCGCAGTCCGGTCGCCGACGACGTGTTCGGCCATTTCTTCCAAGTCAACCGCATCTTCCGCTTGCCTGCGCATGGCGTCGGGCATCCGCTGCAATACCTGCGCCCGCTGCGCCGGATGCGCCGTGTTCAGTACGACCTTGCGATCGATGCCGACCCGCTGTCGCAGACCGGCCGCCTGCTCACGCTGCTGTCGAATTCGACCTGGACACTGGGCTTCGACAGTCCCAAGAAGCACGGCCGCATCACCCACGCGGTGCCGCTGCCCAAGGACCTGCGGCACAAGGGCCAGCTGCCCGTGTACCTGCTGCGCCAGGCGATCGCGCGCGACACTACGATGGCTTACCCGCCGCCCGACCTGCGCATCACGGATGATGAGCGCCGACGCGGTCGCGATGCGCTGCTGCGGTCGCTGGCCGCGCACGGCATCGACTCGCCGGGACAAGGCATCATCGGCATCTTCGCCAATGCCACCGGCGACAAGCTGATCGGCCAGGACTGGTGGGATCGCTTCCTCGGCGTGCTGCAGGCGCAGTACCCGCAATGCCGGATCGTGGAGATCGTGCCCGCCTTCGGGCGCTCCATGCTCGACTCGCGCTACCCAGCCTACTTCTCCAGCGACCTGCGCAAGCTCGCCTCGGTGCTGGCCGGGCTAGACGTCTACATCAGTGCCGACTGCGGCATCATGCATCTGGCATGTACCGCACGCATCAACACCTTCGGCATTTTCACGGTGACCGATCCCGCCGAATGGGGGCCGTACGGCCCCGGCAACCACATGATTCCCGCCCGCCCGAAGGACCCGGAAGCCGCGGCAGGATCGATCTGCGAGCAGCTGAAAACGATCCTTCCCACTCCCTGAAACGCGACGGCCCCGTGGCAAGGCCACCGGACTATCCGCTAGCATTTCGGCAATGAGGGAGATGGCATACCTCCCGTTCCGCCCCGGAACGAACCGCCCAGCCCGCCAAGGCTACGGGCTGATGATGCCTGCACCACCGGATTCCGGCGGCGCAGGCGTGCCTGTCGCCACGGCTCTACCGTATCGCAGACAGGAGACTTTACGACGTGAACGCAACTGGATTCCTCGCCGTCGGCCTCGGCGGCGCCATCGGCTGCTGGATACGCTGGGTGCTCGGCATCCTGCTCAACCCGCTGTTCCCCACCCTGCCACTGGGCACCCTGGCCGCCAACTTGCTGGGCGGTTTCATCATGGGCTGCATGATGGGCGTGCTGGCAAACATCCAGGGGTTGCCGCGCGAACTGCAGCTGTTCGTGCTCACCGGCTTCCTCGGCGGGCTGACCACGTTCTCGACCTTCTCGGCCGAGGCCAACACGTTGCTGCTGCGCCAGCAGTACCTGTGGTTCGGCACGCATGTGCTGGTTCACCTCGTCGGCACGCTCAGCATGACCATGCTGGGTATCTTCCTCACTCGCGGCCTGCTGCGCCATTGACCACGGAGATTGCACGATGACCCGGGAGACCACGATCCAGGGCGCGTTCCTGCGCTTCTACACCCATGCCCATACCAAGCACGACGGCATGCTGCTGTCCCAATGGCTGCTCGAACTGGCCAAGCGGCACAAACTGGGAGGCGGCTCGGTATTCCGCGCCATCGCCGGCTTCGGCCGACACGGCGTACTGCACCAGGAGGCCTTTTTCGAACTGGCCGACGACCTGCCGGTGAAGGTGGAATTCCTGCTGCGCGACAGCGAAGCCGACACCTTGCTCGAACTGGTGCGCCAGGCCGGCGTGGAACTGGTCTACGCCCGCGAACCGGCACTTCTCGGCGTACTCGGCAAGGAGTGACGGAATGAGCCAGGATTCGCTGAAGCAGCGCGCCATCGACCTGCTGACCTATGCCGGCGTGCAGATCGACGGCGACAGCCCCACCGACATCCGCGTGCATGACGAACGCCTCTACGCACGCGTGTTCGCCCACGGCTCGCTGGGCCTGGGCGAGGCCTACATGGATGGCTGGTGGGACGTCGACGATCTGGCCGGCTTGTTCACGCGCATCCTTGTTTCCCATCTCGATGAACACCTGAAGACGCTGGATACCTTGCTGGCGCACCTCAAGGCGCGCTTCATCAACCTGCAGCGCGGCGAGCATGCGTTCGAGATCGGCAAGGCCCACTACGACCTCGGCAACGACCTGTTCCGCGCCATGCTGGGCAAGCGGCTGGTGTACTCCTGCGGCTACTGGGCCGAAGCCGACAACGTCGACGACGCGCAGGCCGCCAAGCTCGACCTGGTCTGCCGCAAGCTGCGCCTGAAGCCCGGCCAGCGCGTTCTCGACATCGGCTGCGGCTGGGGCGAGGCACTGAAATACGCCGCCGAAAACTATGGCGTCAGCGGCGTCGGCGTCACCGTGTCGCAGGAACAGGCCGAGTTCGCCCGCGAACTGTGCAAGGGCCTGCCGGTGGAGATCCGCCTGCAGGATTACCGCGAACTGGACGAGCGCTTCGATGCGATCATGTCCATCGGCATGTTCGAACACGTCGGCGGCAGGAACTACCGCAGCTATTTCGAAGTGGCGCGCCGCTGCCTGCCCGACGACGGCCTGTTCCTGCTGCACTCGATCGGCAGCAACGGCGAACCCGCGCAACCGGACCCGTGGATCGAGAAGTACATCTTCCCGAACTCGGTGATTCCTGCCGCCAGCCAGGTCGCCGCCGCGCTGGAAGGCCTGTTCGTGGTCGAGGACTGGCACAACTTCGGCACCGACTACGACCGCACGCTGATGGCATGGCGCGCCAACTTCGATGCCGCATGGCCGGAACTGTCGGCGACCTACGACGAACGCTTCCGCCGCATGTGGCATTTCTACCTGGGCTGTTCCGCAGCCGTGTTCCGCAGCAGGCGCGACCAGCTGTGGCAGCTCACCCTGAGCCCGAACGGCGTGCCGGGCGGCTACCGCGTACCGCGCTGAGGCATTGCACATGCGCCGTCCATTCATTCGGCTACTCGGCGCGCTGCTGCTGAGTCTGTCCGCCAGCGCACTGGCACATCCCGCACTCTGGGTAGCCAGGCAGGGCAGCAGCACGGTCTACCTGTTCGGCACCGTGCACCTGCTGCCGCACGACACAGACTGGCGGTTCCCGGCACTGCAGAAGGCGCTCGACCAGAGCCAAGCGCTGTACATCGAAATCACCGACGACAGTCAGGCGCACATGACGGCGCTGGTGCTGCGCTACGGCCTCGATCCCGCACACCCCCTATCCAGCCTGCTCACCCAGCAGGAACAGGTCCGCCTGGCGGCGGCCGCGAAGACCGCTGGCGTACCCGGCGGCAGCGCCACGCTGAACGTGATGCATCCCTGGCTGGCCGCGCTCACGCTCTCGGTGGCGCCACTGCTGAAAGCCGGACTCGACCCCAGGCAAGGTGTCGACAAGCAGCTGAAGGCGCAGATGAGCGCCGACGGCAAACCGGTGCACGGCCTGGAAAATGCCGCGGAGCAGATCCGCTTTTTCGCCGACATGTCGCCGTCGTTGCAGCTCTCGTTCCTGCGCCAGACCCTGGACGACACCGAGAACGCCGCCACCGAACTGAAGACGCTGATCGATGCCTGGAAGCGGGGCGACACCGACGCCATCGCGCGCCTGGAAAGCACCGAGCTGAGGCAGCACGACCCACGTCTGTATCGCATCCTGATCGTCCGCCGCGACCAGGCCTGGGCGGTCAAGATCGCCAGCATGCTGAAGCAGCCCGGCACCATCTTCGTCGCCGTCGGCGCCGCCCACCTTGCCGGGCCGGACAGCGTGCAGGCCGCACTTGCCGCCCGGGGCATCCGGGTCCAGCGACTGCCATGAGCTGATCGCACCCCAGCAGCGATCCGGCCTGGCCCGGCGCCGGCAAATTGTCCCTTGCCGGTCCGTTCTGGCACCATCGTCCGGCTGCTCGCGCGATATGCGCGCCTTTCATCCATCGACGTTACCGCATGAACCTGCAAGCCAACTACGAACAGATACCGCTCAAGGAATACGCCGAGCGCGCCTACCTCGACTATTCGATGTACGTGGTGCTGGACCGCGCCCTGCCCTTCGTGGGCGACGGCCTGAAGCCGGTACAGCGGCGCATCGTCTACGCGATGAGCGAGCTGGGCCTGGCCGCCAGCGCGAAGCCGAAGAAATCCGCGCGCACCGTGGGCGACGTGATCGGCAAGTTCCATCCGCACGGCGACAGCGCCTGCTACGAGGCGATGGTGCTGATGGCACAGCCGTTCTCGTACCGCTATCCGCTGATCGACGGCCAGGGCAACTTCGGCTCGCCCGACGATCCGAAGAGCTTCGCGGCGATGCGTTACACCGAGTCCAAGCTCAACCCGATCGCCGACGTGCTGCTGGGCGAACTGGGCCAGGGCACGGTGGACTGGGTGGCCAACTTCGACGGTACGCTGGAAGAACCCAGCTGGCTGCCGGCACGCCTGCCGCATGTGCTGCTGAACGGCTCGATGGGCATCGCCGTGGGCATGGCCACCGACATTCCGCCGCACAACCTGCGCGAGATCGCCTCCGCCTGCATCCGCCTGCTGGACGAACCCGATGCCAGCGTGGCCGACCTGTGCGAACACGTGCGCGGCCCCGACTATCCGACCAAGGCCGAGATCATCACCCCGCGGCGCGAGCTGCTGGCGATGTACGAGAGCGGCAACGGCTCGGTGCGCGCCCGTGCCGTTTACACCCGGGAGGACGGCAACATCGTCATCACCGCGCTGCCGCACCAGGTCAGCCCGTCGAAGATCCTCGAGCAGATCGCCGCACAGATGCGCGCCAAGAAGCTGCCGATGCTGGAAGACCTGCGCGACGAGTCCGATCACGAAAACCCGATCCGGCTGGTGCTGGTGCCGCGCTCGAACCGCGTCGACGCGGACGAGATGATGCAGCACCTGTTCGCCACCACTGACCTGGAGAAGAGCTTCCGCGTCAACCTGAACATGATCGGCCTGGACGGTCGCCCGCAGGTGAAGGACCTTCGGCGAATCCTTGCCGAGTGGCTGAACTTCCGGACCGATACGGTGACGCGCCGCCTCAACCACCGGCTGGCCAAGGTCGAACGTCGCTTGCACCTGCTGGAAGGCCTGCGCATCGCCTACCTCAACCTGGACGAGGTGATCCGCATCATCCGCACCGAGGAAGAACCGAAGGCCGTGCTGATGGCACGCTTCGGCCTCAGCGAGGAACAGACCGACTACATCCTGGAGACGAAGCTGCGCCAGCTGGCCCGCCTCGAGGAAATGAAGATCAATGCCGAGCGCGACCAACTGGAAGAGGAACGCGCCCGCATCAACGTGCTGCTGAAATCGCCGGCCAAGCTCAAGAGCCTGATCAAGCAGGAACTGAAGGCCGACGCCGACAAGTACGGTGACGAGCGCCGCTCCCCGCTGGTCGAGCGCGAGGCCGCGCAGGCGCTGGACGAGAGCGCGCTAGTCGCCAGCGAACCGGTTACCGTGGTGCTGAGCCAGAAAGGCTGGATCCGCGCGGCCAAGGGCCACGATGTCGATGCCGAGGGGCTCAACTACCGCGAGGGCGACGGCCTGCTGGCCGCGGTGCGGGCACGCACCACCCAGCAGGTGGCGATCATCGACGCCACCGGCCGCAGCTACTCGGTGCCCGCCCACACGCTGCCCTCCGCCCGCGGCAACGGCGAGCCGCTCACCGGCCGCTTCAGCCCGCCCGCAGGCACCAGCTTCGAGGCCATGGCCACCGGCGACAACGACACCCGGTTGATCCTGGCCACCGACCATGGCTACGGCTTCGTCACCCGCTTCGAGGGGCTCACCGGTCGCAACAAGGCCGGCAAGCAGATTCTCAACCTGCCCGACGGCGCCAGGGTGCTGGTACCACAGCCGACCGCCGAACCGGCACGCGACCGTATCGTGGTGGTCACCACCGAAGGCCACCTGCTGATGTTCTCGGTGGCCGAACTGCCCGAGCTGGACAAGGGCAAGGGCAACAAGCTGATCGAGATTCCCAAGGCCAGGCTGACCAGCGGCGACGAACGCGTGGCTGGCATCGCTGTGGTCACCGAGGGCAAGGGCGAGGTGACACTGTATGCGGGCCAGCGCAAGCTCACCCTGAAGTGGGCCGACCTGGTCGAATACGGCGGCAACCGCGCCAGCCGCGGCGGCCTGTTGCCGCGCGGCCTGCGCCGGGTCGAACGGATCGAGACCACCGGCTGACGGCACGGCCGGTGCCGGACGGAGCGCCGCCGACGGCGTGCCGTCCGGAACTTCGCCCGGCACGGGTTTTCCAAGTGGATTGTGTGCACGCCGGCGCCGCCTGTGCGTTCCATACACCAAGTTCCGGAGCCTTCCCCATGCCCCTGCGTCCAGCCCTCGTTCTCGCCGCCGCCCTGCTTGCCGCGCCGGTGCTCGCCCAGACCTCCAGCGACGGCAAGCCGCTGAACCTCAAGCTGCCGCCCGAGACCCTGCCTGCCAGCAGCAGCACGGCCGCGGCCCCGGCCCATGCCGGCAGCGTCGCTGCCGCACCGGCCAGCCGCGCACCGGGCGTCTACTACGGCGACACCAGTGGCCGCATGGGCAATACCGGCGAAACCGCACGCTCGCGCCCAGCCTGCGACGACTCCACCTACAACCAGACCCAGATGCACGGCAGCGTGGGCGCAGGCGTGGTGGCCGGCAACCACATGAGCGGCAATTACCAGAGCGGCATGGTCAACATCAGCAAGGCATTCGGCAGCTGCGACGACCCCGAAGGCGGCATCAGCATTTCGATCGGTGCCAGCAACGGGCACTTCCACGGCCACTGAGCCGGTGTCACGCGCCGGGCAGCAGCAAAGGCAAGATGTGCTCGCGGCTCAGCCGTGCGATCGACAGCTCGCCCGGCCGGGCCGGATCGACCCAGTACAGTTCAGCGATTTCCGCCCGGGCGCATGGCGTACCGCGGATCGCGACTTCGTAGACCTCGGCCTCGACCACGTGACCCTGCTCGTTCGCGGCCGGCGCGGAGGCATGACAGAGGAAGCGCGACGAGCCTTGCACCAGCTCGCAGCCCAACTCCTCGCGCAACTCGCGCGCCAGCGTGTGCAGGTCGTCGGCGTCGCCCGCATCGCGCTTGCCGCCGGGCTGCTGGAACACCGTTGAACCGTGCTTGCGCACCAGTAGCGAACGTCCCTGCGCATCGCGGATCACCGCCGCGACGATACGGACGCGAGGCGCGGCGCTCACAGTCGGGTGTACGACCACGACTGCATGCGTCCGCCCTGGTACGGCATCACGCCGTGGAACGGACGCGGGTCTTCGTCGAACACCAGCGGCAGGAAATGACGGTCGCCTTCCCACATCGGCAGGTCCATCAGCTTCTCGCGCGGTACCCATTCCAGGGTGCCTTCGTGATTGCCGCCGTGCGGCTCGCCGCTGAAGCTGTCGATGATGAAGATGAAACCCAGCCAGTCTTCGCCCTGCTTGCCGAAACCGGGCCAGTTGAGCGTCCCGCGCAGGCGCATCGCCCCGCATTCGATGCCGGCCTCCTCGAGGATCTCGCGACGCATGCAGGCGGCGATGTCCTCGCCCGGCTCCATCTTGCCGCCGAGGCCGTTGTACTTGCCCAGGTGCTGGTCATCGGGGCGCGCATTGCGATGGATCATCAGCACCTGGCTGCGATCCGGCGAGAGCACGTACCCGAGCGTGGCGACTATCGGCGTGTAGGGCATGATTCGATGCGGGCCAAAAGTCTCATTTTAAGCACCCGCCGGCGCGATGTCCCGTGACGGGGTTGCATCCGACCGTCCCGGGCGGCGACCATCGGCGGATGCCTGTTCGCACGTCCATCGTCCGTCTCCTGCGTGGTGCGGCCGTTTCCCTGCTGGCCGCATGCGCGCTAGCCGGCTGTTCCTCGCCTGCCGGTGCGGTGGACAGCCATGAAATCCAGCTGCACGGCGTGAGCTTCCGCGTGGTGCACATCGACCTGCGCCACCAGTCGCTGGGGCTGTACTGGCGCGACCCCTCTACCGGCAAGCCATTCGGCGACATCGACACGCTGCGCCAGTGGGGCCAGGCACATGGCCGACGGCTGCTGTTCGCCGCCAACGCCGGCATCTACGACCATGCCAACGCTCCGCTGGGCCTGTATGTCGAGAACGGCCACACCCTGGTGCCGCTGAACCTGGCGCACGGCAACCCGGCCGCGGGCAATTTCTCGCTGCTGCCCAATGGCGTGTTCGCGATCTATCCCGACGGCCACGCCGCGGTGCGCGCCAGCAACGACTTCAAGCACGACGGCAAGGCCGCGCAGTGGGCTACCCAATCGGGGCCGATGCTGGTCATCGACGGCCACATCAATCCGCACTTCGACGGCACCTCCACCAGCCTGAAATGGCGCAGCGGCGTGTGCGCGCCGTCACCGCACGAAGCGGTGTTCGCGGTGAGCGAATCGCCGGTGAATTTCCACGACTTCGCGCAACTGTTCCGCGACAAGCTGGGCTGCCGCGATGCACTGTACCTGGACGGCAGCATCTCGCAGATCTACGTGGCCGGCCAGGGTTACGCCGGCACACCGGGTTTTCTGGTGAAGCCCTATGCCGGCATCTTCGCGGTCTTCTCGCGGTGATGGCTGCCGCCCGACGTTTCCGTTGGCTGCGCCGGCTGGCGCTGATCGTGGTGACCGTGCTGCTCGCGCTGCTGGCTGGCGGCTGGTGGCTGCTTTCCGGCAGTCGCGCGCAGCTGGACGGCACCCGGCACGTCGCCGCGCTGACGCATGCGGTGACGATCCAGCGCGATGCCCTGGGCACCGCCACGCTCACCGGACAGTCACGCGACGATCTCGATTTCGCGCTGGGTTACGTCCACGCGCAGGAACGCTTCTTCGAGATGGACCTGATGCGGCGGCTCGCCGCCGGCGAACTTTCCGCACTGCTCGGCCCGGCCGCCCTGAAGGTGGACATCGACCACCGCCGCCACCGCCTACGCGCCGTGGCCGAAGCCGCCTACGCCAGGTTGCCTCCGGCCAGCCAGCGCGCCCTACAGCTCTACAGCGCGGGCGTGAACGCGGGGCTTGCCGCATTGCGCGTGCGGCCATGGGAATACCTGCTGCTGCGCACGAAGCCACGCCCGTGGAAGCCGGTAGACAGCCTGCTGGTGATCGCCGCGATGTATCTCGACCTCAACAGCGACGGCCGCGACCTGCGCGAGCTGCGCATCGCCCAGATGCGCGCCGTGCTGCCCGCCAGCGTGGTCGATTTCCTGACCGCACCCGACCCCACCTGGGAAGCACCACTGCAGGGCGGCCTGTCCATTCCACCCTACCCGGCCTCGGCCAGCGTGTTCGACCTGCACCACACCACGACACCGGCACATACGACATCGGCACAGATGACCGAGCTTGCCGCGGCACTGGCTCCGGCGGTAAACACCAACCGCCCCGGCAGCAACAACTTCGCCGTCGGCGGACGGCTCACCCAGAGCGGCGCGGCGGCACTCGCCAACGACATGCACCTGACCCTGCGCGTGCCCGACATCTGGTTTCGCACACAGCTGCGCTACCCCGACCCGACAGCGCCGAACGGTCAGCGCGACGTGGTTGGCGTGAGCCTGCCCGGTACGCCGGCGATGGTGGTCGGCTCCAACGGCCAGATCGCCTGGGGCTTCACCAACAGCTACGGCGACTGGCTGGACTGGGTGCGCGTGCAGCGCGACCCGTACGACCCGTCGCGCTACAAGGCGCCCGGCGGCTGGGCCAACCTGCACGTCCACGACGAGATCATCCGCATCAAGGGTGCCAAGCCCTATACGCTGAAGGTGGAAGACACCCGCTGGGGTCCGATCATGGGCACCGACGTCGACGGCACGCCGCTCGCGCTGGACTGGATCGCCCAGCATCCGCACGCCTACAACCTGCAGCTGATGCGGCTGGAGCACGCGCAAACGGTCAAGGCCGCGCTCGACCTGGCGCCGGACTTCGGCATACCGCCGCAGAACCTGCTGGTAGCCGACAGCGCCGGGCACATCGGCTGGACCATCGCCGGCAATGCGATTCCGCTGCGCCATGGCTTCGATCCGCAACGGCCGGCCGACTGGTCGACGCCCGGCACCGGCTGGACCGGCTGGGCCGCCGCCGCGCAGTACCCGCGTATCGAAGACCCCGCCGACGCGCGCCTGTGGACCGCCAACAACCGCACCGTCGGCGGCAAGGCGCTGGCCCTGCTCGGCAACGGCGGCTACGACCTCGGCGCCCGCGCGCAGCAGATCCGCGCCGACCTGCATGCGCGGCTAGGCTTCGGTCCCGGCAACCTGCTCGACATCCAGCTGGACGATCGCGCCGTATTCCTGACCCGCTGGCAAGGCGTGCTGCAGCGGACCCTGGCCGGCACCCGCGATCCGGCACTGGCCAAGCTACGCCAGCTCACCGCGACCTGGCACGAACAGGCCGCCCCCGACAGTGTGGATTACCGGCTGGTGCGAGCCTTCCACGACCAGGTCGTCGCTTATGCGCTGGCCCCGTTCGTGGCGCGCGTGCAGCAGCGCTTCCCCGATTTCGCATGGCCGCACCTGGTCGATCCGGAAGCCGCGGTGTGGAGCATGATCCAGCGGCAACCGGCGAACCTGCTCAACCCGCGCTACTCCAGCTGGCATGCCTTGCTGGTCACCGCCGCCCGGCATGTGGCGGTGACCCTGGGGCGCGAGCCGGGCGGGCTGGCCGCGCGCACCTGGGGCGAAGTCAACCGCGCGCAGATCGATCACCCGCTGTCGCGCGCCCTGCCCGGCTTCCTGGCCCACTTCCTCGACATGCCGCACGAGCCGCTGCCCGGCGACCGTGACATGCCGCGCGTGGCGTCGCCCGATTTCGGCGCCTCGGAGCGATTCGACGTGGAGCCCGGCCACGAAGCGCACGGCATCCTGGAAATGCCCGGTGGCCAGAGCGACAACCCGTTGTCGCCCTATTACGGTGCCGGCCAGGAAGACTGGGTACACGGCCGTCCGACCCCGCTGCTCCCCGGGCAGACCCAGCACACGCTGACGCTGGCGCCGCTGCACTGATCGCGCCCGCGATTTCCGTCAGGACACCGTGTATTCGAACGCGTAGAAGTGCTGGCCGCCCTCGATCTCGATCGTCATCGAGCCGCGCAAGCCTGCCAGTTCCTCCGTGCCCGAGTCGGGCACCACCCTGACCGACAGGCCGGCATGGCCGCGTTCCATACTGCCGTCGTGTTGCAGCACGAAACTGCCGTGCCGCCCATGCAGGTTGCCGCTTACCCGCTCCAGCGCCACATAACCGGCGGAACCATCGGTCGCGGTACGAAAGGCCAGCATCTCGCCCAGACTATGCGCGACCAGGTCGCCCTCGTACACCTTGTCGATGGTCATCCGGCCCAGCCCGGTTTTGACCAGACTCGGTGCGGATGCCTGCGGCTCCAGCTTCACCTCGAACATGCCCTTGGCCAACATCGCTTCGGTCTCCGTGGATGGTGGCCCGCCGTGCCGTGTGAACCGTGCACCCGGGTCGCCTGAAGTAGCGCCATTCAACCACAAGGACACGACGGGCGAACGCAAACACAACATGCCGAACGCCGGTGTGGCCATCGATCACCGCAATCAGGCCAATTGACAGTCTGGCGCGACCGGCCCCGGAACCCGGTGCGCAACCGGCATGATGGATCGTCTATAGCAATTTGCCACGATCAGCTTGCCAGCACCTCGATCAAGCTAACGTCACGGGCAGAGATCGGCCAGAAGCGGACGGTCAACGCTTGAATTTAGCGGCGGCGGTACGGCGTCCGCTGGAACGATGTTAGGCGGCGACAACAGTCGATGCCCCGGGCAAGCAACTTGCGGAAAGTTATCTCGGACGAAGTGCGTCATACACCGCGCGCCAAAATTTTGCGGCCTCAGCATCTTCCGCTTCTTTGGCCTTTTCCGCCAAGCCTAACGCCGAAAAGCGGGCCCGATTACCCAGGGACGTCGCGAGTTGGTGAGCTTCGCGAGAGACTGCGATGTAGTCGAGATCATCGTGGGTGCCATCGGTGAGTTCGGTCATGGCAAGGTCCGCAGCCTAACGCTGGAGTTAAGCGGCGGCGCCGTCCGCTTGAATGAGTAGTTATACGCAGCACTACTCGCTGACATACGGGTCTTTGACGCCAAAAAGCTCCATGATGATCTGGCGGTCTTTCGTAGTGACGCTTCTGCTTTGGAAGTAGCCACAGCCCTGTGCCGTGAGGAAATTACTGCCCACTCCTAGATCACCGATAAACTTTCCTGCCGCATAGAAATTGGCTCTGACCATGGCTACGGGCGTTCCCGTTACGGGAGTGCTCCAATCGGCATCGTGCGTCATGGCAAAGGCAGTAAACCTTCTGATTTCGCTCTTGTCAGTGATGGTTCGAAGCGTTGTATTGCTTGCGTCAGTGATCTTTATCTGGTCGGTTTGCTTTAGCCGCTCGAATCGCATGTCTTGGCACGGCTGGCTCATTTGGCAGCCAGCCAAACCAATGATGCAGAAGACGAGCGCGATCGCGCGATGCATAGACCCTCACGTATAACTACTGAATATGCGGACCCGTGGGTCCGGATATACATACACGCTCGCGTCAAGAAATTCTGACGCAACCCATTGTTCTGAAGAGAGCTTATCTTTGCCTGGTCCGGCTAACAACCAAGCGTATAGCCGTGCGGAGAGCCGGGCCTGTGAACGTCCCTTCCGGGTCGGAAGGCGAACCTCGGTTACGTCGCGCTGGAAGCAATGTAAATGAAGTCAGGCACCAGCAGGAGAAAGCTGACGATCAAGCCAGTCCACACCCTGCCCATACAGACCAGCGCTCCGAGCGACTTTGAATGATCACTTATGTCGTTGCTTGCGTCAGCAACCGACGGCCATGTCGATCTGGCGCTTGCCAGTTCGTCGTCATGACAACGATGCCCTTGCGGCAGTCCATCCACGGAGAGACGACGATGCGATGCATGGTAATGGTCCGGGCCACGGCCGAGTCCGAAACGCAGACGGCGGACACCATCGACACCAAGATCATGGCGGCGATGGGCCGCTTCAACGAGGCGCTGGCAAAAGCCGGCGTGCTGCTGGCCGGTGAGGGCCTCAGGCCCAGCCGTGACGGCAAGCGCATGCGTTTTGCCGGGACGAGCCGCCTGGTGATCGACGGCCCGTTTACCGAGACCCGGGAGCTGATCGCGGGCTTCTGGCTGTGGCAGGTGCGTTCGATGGACGAGGCGCTGGAATGGGCGCATCGCTGCCCGGCACCGTTCGCGGGCGAATGCGAGATCGAGATCCGGCCGCTTTACGAAATGGAGGACTTCGGCGATGCCATGACGCCGGAGACACGTGCCTCGGAAACGGCGCTGCGCGAGCACCTCGCGCGGCCCACCCCGTGACCCTGCGCATCGGCATGCATCGGCCACGAGCCGGGGAGCGATGTTCCGCCCCCGTCCGCCTTGTCCATGATCGTGCTTGCCGTCCAGCGTCGGCGGTGCTCTGATCCGGCCCATGGAACACGACGAGATCCGCCGTCGCATCGACACGGTCTGGCGCCTCGAGGCGCCCAGGCTGATCGGTGCCTTGGTACGCGTGGTCCGCGATATCGACCTGGCCGAGGAGCTGGCGCAGGACGCGCTGGTCGCCGCGCTGGAGCACTGGCCCTCGGATGGCGTGCCGGACAACCCCGGCGCCTGGCTGATGACTGCCGCCAAGCGCCGGGGTATCGACCAGCTGCGCCGGCGCCAGCTGATCGAGCGCAAGCACGCTGTGCTGGGCAGCGATCCGGAGCACGAAGCGTTCGTCATGCCCGACTTCGATTCCCTCGATGACGACATCGGCGACGATCTGCTGCGGCTGATCTTCACCGCCTGTCACCCGGCCTTGTCGGCCGAGGCGCAGATGGCGCTCACCCTGCGCCTGCTCGGCGGCCTGACCACCGAAGAGATCGCGCGCGCGTTCCTTGCCGCCGAACCCACCATCGCCCAGCGCATCGTGCGCGCCAAGCGCACCCTCGCCAGCGCAAAGGTGGCGTACGAGGTGCCGCGCGGCGAGGCGCTGGCCGAGCGCCTTGCCGCCGTGCTCGGCGTGATCTACCTGATCTTCAACGAAGGCTATGCCGCCACCTCCGGCGACGACTGGATGCGCCCCGCGCTGTGCCAGGAAGCCCTCCGCCTGGGGCGCACCCTGGCCGCGCTGATGCCTCACGAAACCGAGGTACACGGGCTGCTCGCGCTGATGGAGATGCAGGCGTCGCGGATGCCGGCACGCATCGCCGACGACGGCACCCCGGTGCTGCTGATGGCGCAGAACCGGGCGCGCTGGGACCGGCTGCTGATCCAGCGAGGCCTGGCCGAACTGGAGCTTACGCAACGACTGGGCGGCGCTGCCGAACCCTATGCGCTGCAGGCCGCGATTGCCGCCTGCCACGCGCGCGCCCTGCGCGCCGGGGACACCGACTGGGCGCGCATCGCCGCCCTGTATGCCGAACTGGCCCGGGTCACTCCCTCGCCGGTGATCGAACTGAACCGCGCCGTCGCCGTCGGTATGGCCGAAGGCCCCGCGGCCGCACTGCCCCTGGTCGACGCGCTGTGCGAGGCGCCGGCCCTGGCGCGCTACCACCTGCTGCCTGCCGTTCGCGGCGACCTGCTGCAGAAGCTCGGCCGTCTGGATGAAGCCGCTGCGGCCTTCCGCGAAGCGGCCCGGCTGACCGCCAATGCCCGCGAGCAGTGCCTGATGGAAGAGCGCGCCGCCTACTGCGGCGCACCCGGCACGCCAACCGGCTAGCTGACTCGCCGGCAACGACCGCACGCAAAAAGCCGTCCAGACGTCTGCGGAACCGACACAGCCGGCCCGGGAACGGCGACAATCCGCGCTGCCGGCTTCCACCCTCCAGACGCGCATGCACAAGAAACCGATCTTCTTCGACCCCTCGGGCCGACGCGCAAGCCGCGTCTCGCGGCTGGGGCTGGCCATTGCCGTGGTCAGCACCCTGTTCGCGGTGGCGTGCGCGATCAGCCTGTTCGTGGCGCCGAACCTGGAAGCCGTGCAGTTGTGGCACCGCAACCACGGCCTGCATGCCCTGGCCAAGGTCAAGGCGGCCGAACCGCAACTGCTGCGGCCGGCCGAACGGCTGGCCGCGGAAGTGCGTGCGCGACAGCGGCAACTGCGACCGGCCACGCCCGCCATGCGCAACGGCAACACGCGCACGCCGCCGCCGTCGCTGGACCGCCCCAAGGGCCGGCCGCTGGCGATCGGCTTCTACGTCAACTGGGACGACAACAGCTATCCCGCACTGAAGCGGGCGCTGCCCTCACTGGACTGGGTGATTCCCACCTGGCTGCGCCTGAGCGGCCCGGACATGGCGCTGCACGAAGACATCGACAGCAAGGCGCTGGACCTGATCCGCCGGCGCAAGCCGTCGACGCCGATCCTGCCGCTGCTGCAGAACGCCGCCGACGGCAACTGGGACGGCCCCGGCCTGGCCCGCCTGCTGGCCGATCCGCAGCGACGCAAGGCGCTGGTCAGCGAGCTGGTCGGCTTCATCGCCGCGCACAACTTCCAGGGCCTCACGGTGGATTTCGAGGAAGTGCCGGACACCGCGCAAGCCGACCTGAAGAGCTTCCTCGGCGAGCTGTCCGACGCGTTCAGCCCACACGGCTGGGGCATCGTGCTGTCGGTGCCGTTCGACGATCCGGACTGGGACTACAAGGGCTACGCCGACATCGTCGATTTCGAACTGCTGATGGCCTACGACGAACACTGGGCCGGCAAGGACCCGGGCAGCATCGCCGGCCAGTCATGGTTCGAGCAGACGCTGGACAAGCGCATGAAGGAACTGGACCCGGACCAGACCATCATCGCGCTGGGCAGCTACGGCTATGACTGGGCGCAGGGCCAGAACGCCGAGACGCTGACTTTCCAGGACGCCATGGACCGCGCCAGCGACGCGCAGGCCGACGTTTCGTTCGACCACGACACGGAGAATCCGCATTACTCGTACAGCGAGGACGACGGCACCGTGCACCAGGTGTGGTTCCTGGACAGCGTGACCGCCTACAACGAGATCCACGTCGCCGACAGCTACAAGCCCTGGGGCTACGCCGTGTGGCGCCTGGGCTCGGAAGACCCCTCGGTGTGGTCACTGGTCGGCAAGCCCTATGGCGCACCACCGCCGGACAGCCTGCACACCATCGGCCAGGGCGAGGACATCGACATCGAGAACCAGGGCGAGATCCTGCAGATCGCCAGCACACCCTCGTCCGGTGCGCGCACCTATGCCGTCGACAAGAGCAACGGCCTGATCGACGACGAGCACTACACCGCGTTCCCCAGTTCCTACGTGATCCAGCGCGTGGGCACCGCGCCGCACGAGATCGCGCTGACCTTCGACGACGGTCCGGACCCGGAGTGGACGCCGAAGATCCTCGACATCCTGAAGGCCAAGCACGTGCCGGCCACATTCTTCATCATCGGCGAGCAGGCCGAGATGTCGCCGGGGCTGGTGCAGCGTGAGGTGGCCGAGGGCAACGATGTCGGCAACCACAGCTTCACCCATCCGAACATGGGCAACATCCCGCCCGGCATCGTGACGCTGGAACTCAACGCGACGCAACGTCTGTTCGAGGCGCTGACCGGTCGCTCGATGCGGCTGTTCCGCGCGCCCTATTTCGGTGACGCCGAGCCGACCACGGCCGACGAACTGGTGCCGATCCAGATCGCGCAGAAGATGGGTTACATCTCGGTCGGGCTGCACATCGACCCGGACGACTGGAAGCGCCCGCCGGCCGACCAGATCGTCGACAGCGTGCTGACCCAGGTGGCGCACCAGAGCCCCGACCGGCAGAGCCGCGTGGTGCTGCTGCACGACGGCGGCGGCAACCGCGAGCAGACGGTGCTGGCATTGCCACGGATCATCGACGGGCTGCGCGCGCAGGGTTACCACTTCGTCACCGTCGGCCAGCTGGCCGGGCTCAGCCGCGACCAGGTGATGCCGCCGCTGCCGCCCGGCTCGCTGGCTCGCTGGGCCGACCGCTCGGTGTTCCTCACCGTGGGCTGGTTCGGCCACTTCCTGCGCTGGCTGTTCATCACCGCGGTGTGCCTGGGCGTGGCGCGGCTGCTGGTGCTGGGCGGGCTGGCCATCGTCAACTGGTTCCGCGACCGCCGGCGCCAGCCGGTGCCGATGCAGGGCGAACCGCTGGTGTCGGTGCTGATTCCCGCCTACAACGAGGAAAAGGTGATCGCCAGCTCGATCCGGCGCATCCTCAAGAGCCGGCACGGCCATATCGAGGTCATCGTGGTGGACGACGGCTCCACCGATGCCACCGCACAGGTGGTGACGGAGCATTACGCCGACGAGCCGCGTGTCCAGCTGATCCGCATTCCCAACGGCGGCAAGGCCAATGCGGTGAACACCGCGCTGCGCGCCTCGCACGGCGAGGTGGTGGTGGCGCTGGATGCCGATACCCAGTTCGAGCCCGAGACCATTCCGCGCCTGGTGCGCTGGTTCGCCGACCCGAAGGTCGGTGCCGTGGCGGGCAATGCCAAGGTCGGCAACCGCATCAACCTGATCACCATGTGGCAGGCGCTGGAATACATCACCGCGCAGAACCTGGAACGCCGCGCGCTGGCCGCGCTCGACACCATCACCGTGGTGCCCGGTGCGGTCGGTGCCTGGCGCCGCAGCGCGCTGGAACAGCTGGGCGGTTTCCCCGGCGACACCCTGGCCGAGGACCAGGACCTGACCCTGGCCGTGCAGCGGGCCGGCTACCGCGCGCTGTTTGACGCCAGCGCGATCGCCTGGACCGAGGCGCCGGATACCGCCCGCGGCCTGGCCAAGCAGCGTTTCCGCTGGTCCTTCGGCACGCTGCAGTGCCTGTGGAAACACCGCCGCGCCACCTTCAACCCGCGTTACGGTGCGCTCGGCATGATCGCGCTGCCGCAGGTATGGCTGTTCCAGATCGTGTTCTCGGTGGTCTCGCCGCTGGTCGACCTGCTGATGGTCTGGCAGTTGTTCTCCACCGGCCTGGACTACCTGCAGCATCGCGGCCACTTCAACTACGACAACCTGGTGAAGATGGGTATCTTCTACGCCATCTTCATGGCCGTGGACCTGGCCGCCAGCGTGCTCGCCTTCGTGATGGAGAAGCGCGAACAGTGGAGCCTGCTGTGGTGGCTGGTGCTGCAACGCTTCGGCTACCGCCAGCTGATGTACTACGTGGTGGTGCGCTCGGTGTGGACGGCGCTCCGCGGACCGTCGGTGGCCTGGGGCAAGCAGGAGCGCAAAGCCACCGTGCAGGCCGGCGGCGACACGTGAAGCCGCCGGGCAAAAAGAGGCCCGCGAATGCGGGCCGCGGGGAAACGCGCGAGGCGCGGATTACTTGCCGGGGCGATAGGTCAGCCCGGCGTTGTAATGGTCCACGTGCGAGGACACGTGTTTGAGGCTGGCGTCGAGCGACTTGCGCAGCGCCTGGGCTTCCGCGTCACCATAGACGTTGGACACCATCTTCCAGAAGGTGGGATTGATGTGGGTGCCGAAGTCGGCCCAATCCTTCGACGGGTCGACCATCACGTAATCCGGGGCATCGCTACCGCTGGCAATCACGCGCATCATCTGCCAGCGGCCGGGCCAGTTCGACTTGTCCGCTGCCGCCGCGAGCTTCTTGACGGTATCGCCGAAGCTCTTGTACATCTCATGCCCGGGCTTGAGCGTGAACAGCACGACACTGAAGTAGCCTTCGCCAAGACTTGCTCCCTTGGGCATGTGGCTCATCGCCGTTTCGCGCTTCATGAAGCCGCTGCTTTCGCCCTTCAGATGCGGATTCACGTTCTGGCGGAAGGAAGTATCGCAAGCCTTTCCGGCCTCGCGCATCGCGTCGAAATCCGCCCAGCTGAGCGGATCGCTGACGTAGGAATAGGCATAGACGTTGCCGGTCTCGCGGTTCAACGCGACCCACGCGTACTTGAAACCGTGCGCACCCAGGCACTTGTTGTACGCCTTGATGCCGCTCTCGTAGGCCTGCTGGTCGGCCGGTGCCACCCAATCGGTGTAGCTGCGTATGATGTTGGGACCGTCCTTGTCGGCAGCCTGTACACCCAGAACACAGAACACGCCGGCGAAAAAGGCCAGCCATGCGGTGATGCGTTTCATGAGAGTCTCCCTCCAGGGCTGAACGCCCTGCACTAGATGTGGAATAGGGCCCCAAACTCTCTCCGCAACGCGAAGGGCTTCGCCAAAAAGCGAAGACCCATAAGCATACGCCGGCGCAGAATGAAGTGTGACTCATGTCACACTAATGGATACTTCAGAGAAACAATCGGCGACAGACAGCCTCGTAGAGAGCAGGAAGACGCTCCAAATCAGCGACGGCCACGCACTCGTCCACCTTGTGGATGGTGGCATTGACCACGCCCAGCTCGACCACTTCGGCACCCAGCGGCGCGATGAAGCGGCCGTCCGAGGTGCCGCCGCCGGTGCTCTGCTCCGGCTCGATGCCGCAGAGTTCGCGGCATACCGCCGCCACGGTCTCGCGCAGACGCCCACCCGGGGGCGTCAGGAACGGCTCGCCGGACAGGTTCCAGTCCAGCGTGAAGTCCAGCCCGTGCCGCTGCAGGATGGCCTCAGCGCGCGCGCGCAGGTCCTCCGCCCGGCTGGCGGTGCAGTAGCGGAAGTTGATCAGCGCGGTCAGCTCGCCCGGGATCACGTTGCTGGCACCGGTGCCCGCGTTGAGGTTGGAGACCTGGAACGAGGTCGGCGGAAAGTCCGCGTTGCCCTCGTCCCAGCGCTCGGCAGCCAGTTCGGCCAGTGCCGGCGCGAAAGCATGGATCGGATTCAGCGCCTTTTCCGGATAAGCCACATGCCCCTGCACGCCGCGCACCACCAGCGTGCCGGACAGCGAGCCCCTGCGACCCACACGGATCAGGTCGCCAAGTCGCTCTTTCGCCGACGGCTCGCCCACCACGCACCAGTCGACCCGCTCGCCGGCAAGCCGGAATTGCTCGGCCACACGGCGCACGCCGTCCAGATTGGTCGGCCCCTCCTCGTCGCTGGTGAGCAGCAGCGCCACGCGCCCTGCGTGCCCGGGATGCTCTGCCACGAAGCGCTCCAGCGCCACCACCATGGCCGCCACCCCGCCCTTCATGTCCGCGGCACCACGGCCGTATAGACGGCCATCAATGACCGTCGGTTCGAACGGCGGACTATGCCAGGCCGCCTCCGGGCCACTCGGCACCACGTCGGTGTGCCCAAGGAACGCCAGTGTCGGGCCGCTTTCGCCATGCACCGCCCACAGATTGCCCACCTCGCCATGGCGCATGTGCTCGATGCGGAAGCCCGCTGCGGCGAGCCGCGCCGCGATGGCGGCCTGGCAACCGGCATCGTCGGGCGTCACCGAACGACGACGGATCAGGTCACAGGCAAGATCGAGGACATCGGACATGGCACAGGCAACCGCAGCGATTCGGGACCGCCAGCATAGCAAGCGTCAACGGCCCACTCAGCCGGTGACGAGCGTTCCAAGCACGTGTCCGATGCCATAGGTGATCGCCACCGCCACCAGGGTGATGGCGAACTGCCGGGCGATGGAAAAGGACATGCGGCGGCCAGTGAACAGCGAGGTACCGGCACCGATCAGCGCCAGCCCGCAGGCCGTGGTCACCATGCAGCCCAGCAGCGCGGCATGCCCCTTCAGGAACAGGTAGGGCGCCGCCGGGAACAGCGCGCCGGAAGCGAACAGGCAGAACGACGATACCGCGGCGCCCCAGGCGGAACCGCCCAGTTCGGCGGGGTCGATGCCCAGGTCCTCGCGCACCAGCGTGTCCAGCGCGGTGCGCGGGCTTTCGGCCAGGTGACCGGCCAGGTGTTCGGCCGCTTCGGGCGCCATGCCCTTGTCACGGTAGATGGTGGCGATATGGTGCGCGCCGTCCTCCGGCGACACCGCCAGCCGTTCGGCACGTTCGGTGATCCTGGCTTGATAGAACTCGCGCGAGCTGTTGACGCTCAACCATTCGCCCAGCGCCATCGAACAGGCGCCTGCGACCATTCCGGCCAGACCGGCCAGCAGTATCGCGCGATCGCTGGTGGCCGCACCGGCCATACCCATCACCAGGCTGGCGTTGGAAACCAGGCCATCGTTGGCACCCAGCACCGCGGCGCGCAGCGTATTGCCGCTCTGCACGCGATGCCGGTGCGTCGACTCAGCGACGTCGGGTCCTGCGAAATGATCGCGATGCGCCTCGCGGTCCACCGGCGTGGCGGCATGATCGGCATGCTCGCGTCGCACCACCGTCGGCATCACGAACCCGGTACCGAAGGCGCGCGCGAACACGCCCAGCACGCGCACGCGCAGACCGACCCGCGGCGACGGTACCGTCGCACCCGCCTCGTGCAGGCGCGACTCCCAGAAATGGGCGTTGGTCCGCTCGCCATCGGCGATGCGCCGATAGGCCATCGACAGGCGCGCGTCGTCCGTCAGCGTGGCCAGCATGTCGTACAGCGACGCGTTGTCGCGCTCGATGCGCAGATTGTCGCGGTAGCGGCGGATGTGACGCTTGGTCATGGGTACACCGTCAATCGTCCAGTTCTTCGTCACGCCGGCCGGTTCGCGCCAGCATCACCAGCCGTGCGTTGGCCAGGCCCGGCGCGCGGCTGGAATGGATCCCCTTCGCCACCGGCCGAAGGCCATCATGTCATGGTTGCAAGACCACACTGTTGCCGGCGTGTGATTCCCGCCAGCGGCATGGCCATCACGGTGGTTAGTGCCCGAACAGCTTCTTGAAGCCGTTGTCGCTGAAGCCCACGCTGACCGAGCCATCGTCCTGCACCACCACCGGCCGGCGGACCAGCGCGGGGTATTCCTTCAGCAGCAAGGTCCACTCCGGGTCGGAACCCGGGTTCTTGCGCTGCGGCAGCAGGCTGCGCCAGGTGGTGGACGACTTGTTGATCAGTTTCTCCCAGCCGCCGAGCTGCTGTGCCCAGTCCTTCAACGTGGCTGCCGGCACCGGAGATTCGCGGTAATCGACGAAGCTGTACGGCTGCTCGAAGCGGTCCAGCCAGTTGCGCGCCTTGCGGCAAGTGTCGCAGGTCTTCAGGCCGTACAGCACGACGCTCATTCGGCGCTCCGCAAGAGTTCGTTGATACCCGTCTTGGCACGGGTCCTTTCGTCAACCTGCTTCACGATCACCGCGGCGTACAGGCTGTGCGAACCGTCCTTGGCCGGCAGGCTGCCGGCCACCACCACACTGCCGGCAGGGATGCGGCCATAGCTGACCTCGCCGGTGGCGCGGTTGTAGATACGGGTGGACTGGCCCAGGAACACGCCCATGCCGATCACGCTTCCTATCTCCACCACCACGCCCTCGACCACTTCCGAGCGCGCGCCGATGAAGCAATGGTCCTCGATGATGGTCGGGCCGGCCTGCAGCGGCTCCAGCACGCCGCCGATGCCGACGCCGCCGGACAGGTGCACGCCCGCGCCGATCTGCGCACAGGAACCGACCGTGGCCCAGGTATCGACCATCGTGCCGGCACCCACGTAGGCGCCGATGTTGACGTAGCTCGGCATCAGCACCGCGTCCTTCGCGATGTGCGCGCCACGGCGCACCAGCGCACCGGGCACCACCCGCGCGCCAAGCTGCTGCAGTTCAGCGTCGTTGCCATGGGCGAAGCGCAGCGGCACCTTGTCGAAGGCCTGTGCGGGACCGCCGTCCACCACGTGGTTACCGTTGATGCGGAAGTACAGCAGCACCGCCTTCTTCAGCCACTGGTTGACCACCCAGCCGCCCTGTCCGTCCGGTTCGGCCACGCGACGCTCGCCGGACTCGAGCAGGCCGAGCGCGTGCTCCACCGCGGGGCGCAGCCGGGATTCGATCTCGTTCTGGGAAAGTTCGCTGCGACGCTCGAACGCGTCGTCGATCAGGGATTCGATGTTCTGCATGGCGGATGGACGTCCAAATGGAAAACGAAAAACAGGCTCATTGTGCCTGCGACCGGGCCCGTGCGAAACCTTGCCGCCCGACGAGTGGCCTCGATGTCATCAGAAACCGACGCTGACACCGATCGCCGGCCCGCGGTAGACCACATGCGTCCCCGTTCCGTCGAACGCCGTGCGCAGGTAGCGATAGCCGGCATAGGCATAGATCGAACGGGTCAGCCCCAGCCGGAGCTGTGCACCATAGTCGGCGCTGTGGCGGATGTCGCCGCTCGCCGCACCCGAAGGCATGTAGAAACCGTAGCCGCCCACGCGCAGCAGCGGCAGCGGCGTATCGAAGAACAGCGAGGCACCCAGCTCGACGCCACCGCCATTGCCGTAGCGGGTGCTCTGGTACTGGTAGCGCGCACCGATCGCCCAATGCACCAGCGGCGTGGGCGGCGAGACCATCAGGCCGATGCCGTAAATATCGGCATTGCCATGGCCGCTGCCCGTGCGCAGATAGTCGAGATCCGCATGCAGCGTCGGCAGCAGCGCCGTATCCGCATGCACGGCGAACGAACCGTCGCCGCCACCCAATGCGACGCTGGTGGCACGCGCGGCCGGCACGAATGCCAGGATGCTGGCCAGCAGTGAGCAGACAAGCAGAACACGGGTCATGAAATACTCCAGTCGGGGATATCGGCATGCGCGGTGCCGCATCGGTGCGGCGCTATCGGCATGCATGAAAAAAGGGGGACGCATGCTAACCGGATCGCTGCCGGCACGAACACCCATGTGACAGCAAGACAGCGTCAGGCGCTGGCCTTGGCGTTGCCGACGCGCGTCACCAGTGCCTGCAGAAGCCGGTCCTGCAGCAGCGGCGACAGCGGCGCGTCATGTCGATCGGTCACCTCGAAGAAATCTTCCACCCGCTCGCCGAAGGTGGCGATGCGCGCGTCGTGCACGCGCACACCCGCTTCCAGCATGGCCTGCGCCGCCGCGGCCAGCAGGCCGGGTCGATCCGTGCAGACCAGGGCCAGCTGGGTGCGATCGCCGGCCGCGCTGAACACGATCTTCGGCGGCATCTGGAAATGCTTCAGGTGCCGCGACATGCTGCGTTTGGCCGGCGCTACCGGCGCGGCCTGGGCCAGCGCCCGTTGCATGCGCTGGCGCAGTTCCTCGGCACGCGGCAGGCTGGCCGGTTCCTGCGTTTCCGATTCCAGCAGCAGGAAGGTGTCCAGCGCGCGCCCGGTGTGCGAACTGAGAATCCGCGCCTCGACCACCGAGAAGCGCATGCGGTCGAGCATGGCCGTGACAGTGGCGAACAGACCGTCGCGGTCGGGCGCATAGACGAACAGCTCGGTGCTGCCGCGCACCGAGAACGGATGTACCTCGACCAGGGTCGTGGCTCCGCCTGCGCGCAAGATCGCCATGGTCTGCCAGGCAATCTGCTCGGGCCGGTGACGCAGGAAGCTGAGGTCGGGGAAGTCGGCCCATATTGTGGCGATCGCATCGCTTCCGACGCCTTCGGCACGCAGCAGACTCAAGGCACGTTCGCGGCATTCACGCACGCGTGCCGAGGCATGCATGGGCAGCTGCACGTCGCTGCGCAGCGCATAGCGCGTCGAGGTGTAGAGGTCGGCCAGCAGGCGATCCTTCCAGGCATTCCACAGGCGCGGGCTGGTACCGATGATGTCGGACACGGTCATCAGGTACAGGTGATCGAGCCGCGCCCAGTCGCCGACCTGGTCGGCAAAACGCTGCACCACGGCCGGATCGGTGATGTCCTGGCGCTGCGCGGTCGCGCTCATCAGCAGGTGCCAGCGCACCAGCCAGGCAACCAGTTCGACGTCTTCCTCCGGCAGCCCCAGCTTGCCGCAGAACGCCCGCGCGTCGTCCTCGCCCAGCACCGAGTGATCGCCGCCCCGCCCCTTGGCAATGTCGTGGAACAGGCCCGCCAGCAGCATCAGCTCGGGCTTGTCCAGAGTGGGCCAGATTTCGCAGCCGATCGGAAAGTCGCGGCGTGCCTCCGGGTCGGCGAAGCGTGCCATGTTGTGCAGCACGCGCAGGGTGTGCTCGTCGACCGTATAGACATGGAACAGGTCGTACTGCATGCGTCCGAACACGGTGCCAAAGGCCGGCAGCACCGCCGCCAGCAGGCCATGCCGGTTCATGCTCCACAGCGCATCGACCGCCCGCGCGCCACGCCGCAGCAGGCGCAGGAAAGCGTCCAGCGCCTGCGGGTCCTCGCCCAGCGTGGCACCATGCACGGCGGTGGCCTGATGGATGCGCCGCATGGTGTCGGCGGTGAAACCGATCAGTCCGGGTTCGTCGAGCCGTGCGATGAAGATCTCGACCAGTGCCGCCGGCCGGCGCATGAAAAGCTCCGGATCGCGGGCCGCCACACGCGATCCGTAACGCACGAAGTCGTCACCGACCGGCTGCGCCACTTGCGGCGGCTCCAGCATTTCGACGAAACGCTCGGCAATCTGCACGCCAAGCCGCTCGACCTGGCTGGCCGCGCGGTAGTAGCCCTGCATGAACTGTTCGACACCCAGGTTCTTCTCGTGCTCGTCCTCGAAACCGAGCCGTGCCGCCAGTGCCCGCTGGTAGTCGAACAGCAGCCGTTCCTCCGGCCGCCCGGCCTCGAGATGCAGGGCGAACCGGTAGCGCCGCAGGGTTTCCTCGGCTTCGCACAGGCTTTCGCGCTCGGCCGGGTCCAGCAGCCCCTCCAGCTGCATGTCGCCAAAACCGCCCGCATGCGCAAGGCGACGCCCCAGCCAGCGCAGCGAATCGAGCGTGCGCAGACCGCCGGGACCGTCCTTGAGGTTGGGCTCAAGGTTGTAGGCGGTGTCGTCGAAACGCGCATGCCGCGCATCGCGTTCGGCCAGCCGCGCTGCCAGATACTCACGCGGCGGCCACAGCGCAGGATCATCGACGATATCCCGCAGAACGGCGTCCAATGCCGGGTCGCCGGCCAGTCGCCGCGCGTCCAGCAGGCTGGTGAAAACGCTCACATCCTCGGCCGCCAGGGCGCGGCACTGGGCCGGCTCGCGCACCGCATGACCGACCTTGAGGCCGATGTCCCACAAGGTCGCGAAACACTGTTCGAGTGCACGCAGCCGCGAGGGCTCGGGATGTTCGGCCAGCACCAGCAGGTCGACATCGGAACAGGGAAACAGCATGCCGCGGCCGAAGCCGCCGACCGCGAACAGCGCGGCGCCGGACACTTCGCCCAGGCAGGCATGCCAGACATGCGCCACGATGCGCGTCACCGACTCGGCACGCCGCTTGGCAAGCGCACCAGCATCCATGCCATCGCGGAAGGCGTTAGCCAGCTGCCGATCGACGTCCCCCAGCAATTGCCGCAGGGCACGACGGGCATCGACGGACACACCGGAGCGCGGCACCGCCGTGGGCAGGCGCGGCAAGGGAGGCAAACGCAGTCGGGCAGTTTCGGTCGTCATGCCGACCAGTACAGCACGGCTTGGCCGCGAATCAAACGCCCCGATGCCGACGACGCCACACGATGAAGACGCCGACGAAACTGGAGGCCAGCAGGATCGCCAGCACGTAGCCGGCGGGGTTGGCGAGTCCCAACTGATGGGCCAGCCAGCCCGTGACGACGACGGCCAGCAGCTGCAGCGGCATGATCACCCGCAGGCCGGCGAAGGAGCCGGCCACGCCCAGACCGCGCAGCAGCAGGGCCATCGAATAGGTCGGCAGCCACAGGATGCAGAGCGCGATCAGCGCCATGGAGACCACAAGCACGACGCTCATGACGTCACCCGCGGCAGGGCCACGCGTGCGACCTCAGGCGTCCGGCCACGGGGTGAGGATCTCGAATCCGTCGTCGGTGACTGCCAGGGTGTGCTCCCACTGCGCCGACAGCGAGTGATCCTTGGTCACTACGGTCCAGCCGTCCGGCAGCTGCTTGGTCTGCGCCTTGCCGGCGTTGATCATCGGCTCGATGGTGAAGGTCATGCCCTTCTTCAGCTCGATACCCGCACCCGGCTTGCCGTAATGCAGCACCTGCGGCTCGTCGTGGTAGACCTTGCCGATGCCGTGCCCGCAGTACTCGCGCACCACCGAGAAACCCGCCGCTTCGGCGTGCTTCTGGATGGCATGCCCGACGTCGCCCAGGGTCGCGCCGGGGCGTACTGCCTGGATGCCGCGCATCATCGCCTCGTGGGTGGTCTCGACCAGCCGCTTGGCCAGCACCGACGGGGTGCCGACGAAATACATGCGGCTGGTGTCCCCGTGCCAGCCGTCCTTGATGACAGTGACGTCGAGGTTGATGATGTCGCCGTCCTTGAGCACCTTGCCCGGGGTCGGAATCCCGTGGCAGATCACGTGATTGACCGAGGTGCACAGCGTCTTGGGGAACCCGTGGTAGCCCACGTTGGCGGGAATCGCCTTCTGCACATTGACGATGTGCTCGTAGGCGATGCGGTCCAGCTCCTCGGTGGTGACGCCCGGCTTGACGTGTTCCTTGAGCAGCGCCAGCACCTCGGCCGCCAGCTGGCCGGCAACGCGCATGCCTGCAAGGTCTTCGGAAGTTTTCAGGTTAATGGCCATGATCTCGCCCATATGGCGGCACAAACGCTTGAAATCCAGCGACTTGCCGCGACGCCGGCACACCGGCTACAATTGCCCGGTTTTGCAGGCTGCACAAGGCGCATTTCACGCCATCGCATCGCAAAACGAACGGGAATTGTAACCGTCCTGCGGTACAACCCCAAACCAACGCCACACACGCATCGGCACCGCGCTCGGGGTGCTGCGGCCGCTTCCGCCATACGGAGGCACCGCGGTCGAGCACGGGGATGCGTGGAGGTCCCAACCCCCGGGCCTACCGGCCCACACAATTCGGAGTTACACCCATGGCTCAAGTCACCATGCGCCAGATGCTCGAAGCTGGCGTGCATTTCGGTCACCAGACCCGTTACTGGAACCCGAAGATGGCCCCGTACATCTTCGGCGCGCGCGGCAAGATCCACATCATCAATCTGGAAAAGACCCTGCCGCTGTTCACCGACGCGATGAACTTCCTGTCCGGCGTGGCCCAGAAGCGCGGCACCATCCTGTTCGTCGGCACCAAGCGCTCCGCCCGTGAGCCGCTGGCCGAAGAAGCCGCACGTGCCGGCATGCCTTTCGTTACCGCCCGCTGGCTGGGTGGCATGCTGACCAACTTCCGCACCGTGAAGCAGTCGGTGGCCCGCCTGAAGGAACTGGAAGCGGCCGAGACCGACGGCTCGTTCGACAAGCTGGTCAAGCACGAAGTGCTGGCCCGCCGACGCGAGCGCGACAAGCTGGAAAACTCGCTGGGCGGCATCAAGAACATGAACCGCCTGCCCGACGCCCTGTTCGTGGTCGACATCGGCCACGAGGACATCGCCGTGCAGGAAGCCAAGAAGCTCGGCATCCCGGTGGTCGCCGTGGTCGACACCAACTACAACCCGGAGCTGGTGGACTACGCCATCCCGGGCAATGACGACGCCATCCGCGCCATCCAGTTGTACGCCCGCGCCGCGGCCGACTCGATCCTGGAAGGCAAGGCCGCCGCACCGGCCGCCGCCCAGGGCGACGCCAACGAGTTCGTCGAGCTGGACGAAGAAGGCAACCCGGTCGCCAAGGACGAAGAGCGCAAGGCCGCTCCGCGCCGCGCCCCGGCCAAGAAGGGTGCTCCGCGCCGTGACGGTGGCCGCGGCCAGCGCACCGGCGCACCTTCCGCCGAGTAAGCAATCCCCGCCCGGCGGCGACCTCAGCCGCCGGGCATCAAGCATCGAGGAAACCTGATGAGCAACATTTCCGCACAACTGGTCAAGGAACTGCGCGAGCGTTCCGGTGCCGGCATGATGGAATGCAAGAAGGCGCTGGTTGAAAACAACGGCGACATCGACGTGGCGATGGAGTGGCTGCGCAAGTCCGGCCTGGCCAAGGCTGACAAGAAGGCCGACCGCGTGGCCGCCGAAGGTCGCATCGTCTCCGCCCAGGCCGGCGGCAAGGCCGTGCTGGTCGAGGTCAACTGCGAAACCGACTTCGTCACCAAGAACCCCGACTTCGTGAAGTTCAGCGACACCGTCGCCACGGTGGCGCTGGAATCCGGCGCGGCCGACATCGACGCACTGAAGGCTGCCGCGTTCCCGGGCGCCAGCAACGTCGAGGAAGGCGCCAAGGCACTGATCGCCACCATCGGCGAGAAGATCGAAGTGCGCCGCATCGCCCGCGTCGAGACCGACGGCGTGATCGGCAGCTACATCCACGGCGGCCGCATCGGCGTACTGGTGGCCCTGAAGGGCGGCTCCGAGGAGCTGGCCAAGGGCCTGGCCATGCACGTGGCGGCGATGAACCCGCAGTACGTCAAGGCCGAGGACGTCCCGGCCGACTTCGTGCAGAAGGAAAAGGAAATCGCGCTGAGCCAGATGTCCGACAAGGACAAGGCCAAGCCTGCCGACATCCTGGACAAGATCATCTCCGGCAAGATCAACAAGATCGTGTCCGAGGTGACCCTGCTCGGCCAGGCCTACGTGCTGGACACCAACGTGACCGTCGGCGACGCTCTGAAGAAGGACGGCGCCGAAGTGGTGGCGGTGGCCCGCCTGGCCGTCGGCGAAGGCATCGAGAAGGTGCAGGAAGACTACGCCGCAGAAGTGGCGAAGGCGATGCAGGTCTGATCGCCAACCCGCGGCACCCGCACCTGGCGCGGTAGCACCGGTGCTTGCTGCAAACAAAGGCCGCGATTCATCGCGGCCTTTGTTTTGCCCGGCCTCCGGACGTGGCATGCACCGGGCAGCATTCTCCGGACAAAAAACACCGCATGACCACCGTCACACGGCTATAATAGAACGGTTTAACCCCCACAATCCGGAGCCCCCATGAGCGACCAGCCCACGTATCACCGCATCCTGCTGAAGCTCTCCGGTGAAGCACTGATGGGTGACGGGGACTACGGCATCGATCCGAAGGTGATCGGCCGTCTGGCCGACGAAATCATCGAGGTCCAGAAAGCCGGAATACAGGTCGGCGTGGTCATCGGCGGCGGCAACATCTTCCGCGGCGCCGGCCTCGCCGCCGCCGGCATGGACCGTGTCACCGGCGACCACATGGGCATGCTCGCCACGGTCATGAATGCCCTGGCCATGCAGGACGCGATCGAGAAGCGCGGCGGCTACGCCCGCGTGATGAGCGCGATCCAGATCCACGACGTGGCCGAAGACTTCATCCGCCGCCGCGCCATCCGCCATATCGAGAAGGGCCGCATCGTGCTGTTCGCGGCCGGCATCGGCAACCCGTTCTTCACCACCGACTCGGCCGCCGCGCTGCGCGCCGTCGAGATCGGCGCCGACCTGCTGCTCAAGGCCACCAAGGTGGACGGCGTGTATACCGCCGACCCGGCCAAGCACGCCGACGCACGCCGCTACGACCACCTTACCTACGACGAGGTGATCGAACGCAAGCTGGCGGTGATGGACACGGCCGCCATCGCGCTGTGCCGCGACGACCACATGCCGATGCGCATCTACGACATGACTGTCCCCGGCAACCTGATGCGCATCCTGCGCGGCGAACCGGTCGGCACACTGGTCGACGCCGGCTGATCCGGCGTCCACCGCCCACCCAGCCCAACCCCGTCCAGGACAACCCCGGCCCATCCGGCCAGTTGCCGCCTGCTATACTCATCGGCTTGCCTGGTTCACCGGAAAACGCACCATGCTCAATGACATCAAGACCGATGCCCAAACCCGCATGGGCAAGAGCATCGACGCCCTCAAGCACGAACTGACCCGGCTGCGCACCGGTCGCGCCAGCACCGCGCTGGTGGAAAATATCCGCGTGCCGGCCTATGGCTCGGAAATGCCGCTGAACCAAGTGGCCTCGATCTCGCTGGGCGATGCCCGCTCGATCATCATCACGCCATTCGACAAGACCCTGGTCGCCCCGGTCGAGAAAGCGATCATGGCCTCCGACGTCGGCATCACGCCGACCACCGCGGGCACCGTGATCCGGCTGAACATGCCGCCGCTCACCGAGGAACGCCGCAAGGAGCTGGCCAAGCACGTGGCGCACGAAGGCGAAAACGCCAAGATCGCGATCCGCAACGTGCGCCGCGACGCGATGCAGAAGGCCAAGGATCTGCTCAAGGACAAGCAGATCACCGAGGACGACGAGCGCCGCGCCGATGACGACATCCAGAAGCTGACCGATCGCTTCGTGAAGGAAGTCGATGCCGTGGTCAAGGCCAAGGAAGACGAACTGATGTCCATCTGAACGGGCCGGACCGGGATGACGCCGCACGCTCAGGAAATGCTCCGCGCAGCAGCCAGCATGCCGGCGTCTTCGCCTGCGGCCCCCCGGCCATCACGGTTCCGGACCGCTAGCTCGATGGACGACCACCACCGCGCCGGACGGATCGCGCGACACCTCGCCGACACCACCGGCGCGAATCCAGGCTCCACCCCGTCAGGGGCTGGATGTCCACGACGGGAAAGCAGCATGGCTCGGACCAGCCAATGACTTCCACGCCAGCCATTCCGCGCCATATCGCCATCGTGATGGATGGCAACGGGCGCTGGGCCAAGGCCCGCCACCGCCCACGCAGCTTTGGCCACAACGCGGGACGCAAGGCCGTGCGCGAGGTCGTCGAGGGCTGCCTGCGCCAAGGCGTCGGCGCGCTCACTCTGTTCGCCTTCTCCAGCGAGAACTGGCAACGCCCGGAAGAGGAAGTCAGCGCATTGATGGCGCTGTTCCTGCGCGCGTTGAGCAAGGAAGTCGACGAACTGCACGAACAGGGTGTTCGCCTGCGTTTCATCGGTGACCTGGACGCCTTCAGCGACACCCTGCAGAAGAGCATGCAGGACGCCATGAAGCGCACGTCGGACAATGACCGCCTGCACCTGAACGTGGCCGTCAACTACGGGGGCCGCTGGGATATCACGCAGGCCGCACGCCATGCCGCCCGCGCGGTCGAGCGCGGCGAGATGCGCGTGGAGGAGATCGGCGAAGCCACGCTCGGCAAATGGATGAGCCTGGCCGAGCTGCCTCCGCTGGACCTGTTCGTGCGTACCGGCGGGGAGCGCCGCGTCAGCAACTTCCTGCTGTGGCAGCTGGCCTACGCCGAACTCTATTTCACCGACACGCTGTGGCCGGATTTCGACCAGACCTGCCTGCAGCAGGCGATCGCCGACTATGCTGGTCGGGAACGCCGCTACGGCCGCACCGGCGACCAGGTCGCCCGCTCCCGGAATCCCGCATGCTGATCCAGCGCATCATTACCGCCGTCATCCTCGCACCGCTGGCCATACTGATCGTGCTGCTGTCGCCGGAGAAGGTGTTTGCCGCGGCCGCGGCCGCGGCCTTCATCGGCGCCGGCTGGGAATGGACCCGACTGGCCGGCCTGCGCACGACCGGCCCGCGGCTGGCCGTGCTGGCCGTACAGGCCGCCCTGTTTGCCGCGCTCTGGCATCTGCGCAGCCCGGCACTGTGGTCGCTGCTGCTGGTCGCTGGCGTGATGTGGTGGCTGCTCGCCTGCGTGTGGCTGCGCCACTTCGCCTTTGGTGCCGCGCCCACGACGGAAAACCGCAACATTAAGCTGCTGGCCGGCGCCTTCGTGATCATTCCGGCCTGGGTGGCACTGCTCCGCGTGCACGGTGACAACCACCCGCACGGCCACCTGTGGACATTGCTTGCCCTGTGCACGGTATGGGCCGCCGATATCGGCGCCTATTTCAGCGGACGCCAGTTCGGCCGCCGCAAGCTGGCCCCGCAGATCAGCCCCGGCAAGACCTGGGCCGGCGCCTGGGGCGCGCTGGTGGCCGGCATGCTGGTGATGCTGGTCGGCGGCTGGCTGCTGGGCGTCCGCGACGCGCGCCTGATCGGCCTGGCGGTGCTGGCCCTGCTGGTGGTCGCCGTATCGATCGTGGGCGACCTGCTCGAGAGCCTGATGAAGCGCCACGCGCAGGTGAAGGACTCCGGCGCACTCTTTCCCGGCCACGGCGGCCTGCTGGACCGCTTCGACAGCGTGTTCGCCGCCATGCCGCTGTTCGCGCTCGGCCTGCTGCTGCTGGGCCTGTAGGCCATCGCCATGACGACACCTCTGCGCAACATCGCTGTCCTGGGCGCCACCGGCTCGATCGGCGGAAGCACGCTGGACGTGATCGCGCGGCACCCGGACCGTTTCCGCGCCAGCGTACTGACCGCCCACCGCAATGTGGAGTCGCTGGTCGACCTGTGTGTCACGCACCGGCCGGAACTCGCGGTGATCGCCGACCCGTCGCTGGAAGGCGAACTGGCCCGTCGATTGGCCGCGGCCGGCGTACGCTGCGATACCGCCAGCGGCATGGCCGCGATTGCCGCGGCAGCCTCCAGCCCGCTCTGTGACACGGTGGTGGCCGCCATCGTGGGCGCCGCCGGGCTGGAATCGACCCTGGCTGCCGCACGTGCCGGCAAGCGCCTGCTGCTGGCCAACAAGGAATCCATCGTGATGGCCGGCCCCTTGCTGCTGGACGCGCTGCGTGCCGGTGGCGGCGAGCTGATTCCGGTCGACTCCGAACACAACGCGATCTTCCAGTGCCTGCCCGGCGGCCGCCCCGGCGAGCTGGGCCGCTGCGGTGTGCGCCGACTGATCCTGACCGCCTCGGGCGGCCCGTTCCGCGGGCGCAACCGCGGCGACCTGGCGGCGGTCACGCCCGACCAGGCCTGCAAGCACCCGAAATGGTCGATGGGCCGCAAGATCTCGGTCGACTCGGCCACCCTGATGAACAAGGGGCTGGAGGTGATCGAGGCCCATCACCTGTTCAACGCCACACCCGACACCATCGAGGTGCTGGTGCACCCGCAGAGTCTGGTGCACTCGCTGGTGGAATACGTGGACGGCTCGGTGCTGGCCCAACTGGGCAACCCGGACATGCGCACCGCCCTGGCCCATGCCCTGGCCTGGCCGGAGCGCGTGGAATCCGGTGTCGCGCCGCTGGACCTGGCCAGCTCGGAACCGCTGCAGTTCGAATCACCGGACCTCGGCACCTTCCGCTGTCTCGCCCTGGCCTTCCAGGCACTGCGGGAAGGCGGCGACGCGCCGGCCATCCTGAACGCCGCGAATGAGGTAGCGGTGGAAGCCTTCCTGGCCGGACCCCTGCCGTTCCTGTCGATTGCCGACCTGGTCGAATCGGTACTCACGGAACTGCCGGCGCTGCCCGTGGTCGATATCCAAACGCTAGCCGAACGCGACCTGGCCGCACGCAGTGTGGCACGGCGGCTTCTACGCAACGCTTGCTGATAAGCTTGCTCCCTCCCTCCTTCGATATGCAGCTGATTTCTTGATGAATCCCGTCCTTGGCTCTGTGTTCTGGTTACTTGTCACGCTGGGCGTGCTGGTGACCTTTCACGAATTCGGACATTACTGGGTGGCCCGCCGCTGCGGGGTCAAGGTGCTGCGTTTCTCGGTGGGCTTCGGCAAGGCGATCTGGAAGCACGTCGGCCGCGACGGCTGCGAATACCAGGTGGCCGCGATTCCGCTGGGCGGCTACGTGAAAATGCTCGACGCCCGCGAAGGCGAAGTGCCGCCGGAGCTGCGTGCACAGGAATTCACCGCGCAGTCGGTCTGGAAGCGCATCGCCATCGTGATCGCCGGCCCCGGCTTCAACCTGATCTTCACCATCGCCGCGTTCTGGCTGATGTTCGTGCTGGGACGTACCGACTACGCGCCCATCGTCACCGCCACGCCGCACAGCATCGCGGCCGAAGCCGGCATCCGTCCGGGCGACCGCCTGCTGCAGGTCGGCAATACCACCGTGACCACCTGGAGCGGTTCGCTCGACGCGCTCGGCTACGCCCTGCTGGGACGCGAGCCCCTGCCGGTTACCGTGCGCGACCCGGATGGCACCCAGCGGGTGGTCGTGCTGCAACTGGAGAAGCTGCCGGCAGGCAAGGACGTCGGACACTATCTGCTCCAGCTCGGCATCAAGCTGGCGCCACCGCCAGCCATCGCCGCCAACGTGGAAGCCGGCCAGCCGGCGGCAGCCGCCGGCATCCAGGGCGGCGACCGGCTGGTCAGCGTGAACGGCCAGCCGGTGGCGAACTTCGAGGACCTCGGCAAGCTGATCGCCAAGGCGGCCGCGCAGTCGCCCCGACTCGTCATCGGCGCCGAGCGCCATGGCAAGCCAATGCAGTTCCAGCTCACTGCGCGCAAGGAATCCATCGACGGCCAGCCGGCACGTTGGATCATCGGCGTGGGTTCGCCAGCGCTGAAGACGGCGATCCAGCACTACGGCCCGGTCGGCGCGCTGCGCGCCTCGCTCAGCGAAACCTGGGGCCACACCCGCGACGTGTTCGACATGATCCGGGAAATGCTCAGCGGGCGCGCATCGACCAGCAACCTCTCCGGCGTGATCGGCATCGCCCAGGTGGCGAACGCCTCTGCCAGCCAAGGGCTGTCCAGCTTCCTGCAGTTCCTGGCGCTGGTCTCGCTGAGCCTGGGCATTCTCAACCTGTTGCCGATCCCGATCTTGGACGGCGGCCACCTGCTGTATTACCTTATCGAGCTGGTCAAGGGCAGCCCGCTCAGCGAGCGTGCCATGATCGCTGGCCAGTACGTGGGCCTGCTGCTTCTGTTCACGCTGATGGGGCTGGCCTTCTACAACGATATCCACCGCATCATCCTGCCCACGTGACACGGATGCGTTCTGCCAGCAGCCAAGCCTCGATCGCCGGCGGCCGTCGCGTGATCACATGGGCCTTTCTACGTACGGTCCCGTGGCATGGCGTGCGATCGCCAGTCGCTTCAAACCGTGCAAAACCCTTTCCGGAGCCAGGCCCGTCCCGGCTCCACGCATCGACCGGGGCGGCCGTATCGGCCGCCTCGCCGAAATAACCCAACGGAATCGACGATGAAGCGTATCGCCGCCCTGATCCTGCTTGCCTCACTCTCCGCCAATGTGCTCGCCTTCGAGCCGTTCGTCGTTTCCGATATCCGTATCGACGGCCTCAGCCGCATTTCGGCCGGCACGGTCTACAACTACCTGCCGATCAGCAAGGGCGAGCGGCTCACCACCGACGAGGCGCAGCGGGCGATCCGCGCGCTCTATCAGACCAACTTCTTCAGTGATGTGGAGATGGACCGCCAGGGCAACATCCTGGTGATCAAGGTGGTCGAGCGCCCGTCCATCGCCAAGCTGACCATCCGCGGCAACCACGACATCAAGACCGACGACCTGAAGAAAGGCCTGAAGTCGATCGGCCTGGCCGAGGGACAGACCTTCGACCGGCTGGCGCTGGACCGCGTGCAGCAGGAGCTGATCACGCAGTACTACAACCGCGGCAAGTACAACGTGTCGGTGATTCCGCACGTCACCCGCCTCGACCGCAACCGCGTGGCCATCGACCTGGAGATCCGCGAGGGCAAGGTCGCCAAGATCAAGGAACTGAACATCGTCGGCAACCACGCGTTCACCGACAAGCAGATCGAGAAGAATTTCGAATCGGGCACCACCAACTGGATGTCGTGGTACTCCAAGAACGACCAGTACTCGAGCGACAAGCTGTCCGGTGACCTGACCAAGCTGCAGTCCTACTACATGGACCGCGGTTATGCCGACTTCGCGGTCGACTCGTCGCAGGTGACCATCTCGCCCGACAAGCAGGCGATGTACATCACCGCCGACGTGAAGGAAGGCGCGATCTACAAGGTCAGCAAGGTACACCTGCTGGGTGACCTGATCCTGCCCAAGGTCATGCACAGCATCGTCAATGCATGGGTCAAGCCCGGCAACCTGTTCAACCGCCAGGCGGTCGAGAATTCCACCAAGGGCATCAAGGCCGTGCTGGCCGACATGGGCTATGCCTATGCCAAGGTCGACACGATTCCCAAGCTGGACAAGAAAAACCGCACCGTCGACGTGACCCTTTACGTGCAGCCGGGTCATCGCATCTACGTGCGGCGCGTGATCTTCCAGGGCAACACGCATACCGAGGACGAGGTGCTGCGCCGCGAAATGCGCCAGCTCGAGGGCTCGTGGTATTCGCAGGCCGCGATCGACCGTTCGAAGATCCGCCTGCAACGCCTGGGCTTCTTCAAGAAGGTGAAGATCTCCAAGACCCGGGTGCCGGGCACCGTCGACCAGGTCGACATCAACGTGAAGGTCGAGGAGCAGTCCGCCGGCAGCCTGATGTTCGGCGTGGGCTACTCGCAGTATTCGGGCATGATCCTGTCCGGCTCGGTCTCGGAGAACAACTTCCTCGGCACCGGCGACCGTTTCTCGGTCGGCGCCCAGCGCAGCAACTACTACACCCAGATCAACGCCAGCTACTACAACCCGGCGCTGACCGAGAACGGCATCGGCCTCGGTTACAACGTCAGCCTGTCGAAGGCCGACTACAGCAGTCTGGGCAGCCAGTACGCCAGCTACTCCAACAGCACGCGCTCGTTCGCGACCACCCTTGGCATTCCGATCTCCGACTTCCAGGGGATCAACATGAGCCTTGGCCTGAGCAGCACCAAGATCAACACCTACTCGGGCTACACGCCGCAGGTGCTGATCGACTACCAGAATGCGATCGGCCATCAGACCATCCACTCCTGGACCGGCTCGGTGGGCTGGACCTACGACACCCGCAACAGCTACTGGGCGGCGACCCGTGGCGGCCTGCTGTCGGCCACTGTGGACGGCGCCCTGCCCGGCTCCACCGTGCAGTACTGGCGCTTCACCGGCGAGGCGAACCACTACTGGCCAGTCGGCGGCGGCTTCGTGCTGTACCTGGACGGCCAGGTCGGCTACGGCAACACCTACGGCAACCAGACCTACAGCCGCACCTTCGGCCAGTACGTCGCCGGCCAGAAGTACGACTACCCGTTCTGGCAGAACTACTACGCCGGCGGCGTGCGCGACGTCCGCGGCTTCCAGGACAACACGCTGGGGCCGCGCGTCTGTGCCGGCATCAACTCGACCACCGGCAAGGCCGTCCAGCCCGACGCCAACGGCAACTGCAACAGCAGCTACTACTACTACGCACAGCCTATCGGTGGCGCCTTCAAGGTGCTGGGCACCGCCGAGGTCTATCTGCCGCTGCCGTTCCTGAAGAACATCGATACCGCACGCGTATCGCTGTTCATGGACGTGGGCAATGCCTACAGGAACTTCCAGAGCTTCAGCACCAAGCAGCTCGACGCGTCGTACGGCATCTCCCTGCACTGGCGTGCGCCGATCGGACCGCTGATCATCAGTCTGGCCCAGCCGTTCCGCACGCAGCCAGGCGACTCGCACTACGAGGAGCGCATCCAGTTCACCTTCGGCAGCCAGTTCTGACCGCGGGTTACCATGTGGTTCCCACGAAAAGCGCGGCCTGGCCGCGCTTTTCGTTTTCGGCCAGTACGCATCGCACTGGCATGCTTGCGCCGATACAATGGCCGCCGAGCTTTGGAGAGCCTCTTGAACCCACCCCCGATCTATTCGCTGACCGAACTCGCCGAACGCTTCGGACTGCGCTGCCACGGCAACGCTGAAGTGCGTATCGAAGGCGTCGGTACGCTGGCCGGTGCCGACGGCCGCCGCTTGAGCTTCCTGTCCAACAGCAAATACGCCGCGCAGCTTGCAGACACGCGCGCAGGCGCCGTCATCGTGCGCGAGGAAGACCTGCCCAACTGCCGCGTGCCGGCATTGGTCGCACGCGACCCCTACGTGGCCTACGCAAAGATCGCCGCACTGTTCGAGCGCCTGCCGGCAGCGCCCAGCGGCATCCACCCCAGCGCCGTGGTGTCGGCCACGGCCACGGTGAGCCCGAGCGCCAGCATCGGCCCCTGCTGCGTGGTCGAGGACGGTGCCGTGGTTGAGGACGGTGCGGTGCTGGGCCCACACTGCATCATCGGCGAGGGCTGCACGGTCGGTGCGCAGTCGCGTCTGGTCGCACGGGTGACGCTGGTCACCCGTGTCACGCTGGGCAAGCGTGTTCTGGTGCATCCGGGCGCGGTGATCGGCTCGGACGGTTTCGGCCTGGCCTTCGACACCGACCACTGGATCAAGCTGCCCCAGCTCGGCGGCGTGCGCATCGGCGACGACTGCGAGATCGGCGCCAATACCACCATCGACCGCGGCGCACTAGACGATACCGTGCTCGAGGAAGATGTGCGCCTGGACAACCAGATCCAGATCGCCCACAACGTCCACGTCGGCGCACACACCGCCATGGCCGGCTGCGCCGCGGTTGCCGGCAGCGCCCGAATCGGCCGCTACTGCATGATCGGCGGCAACGCCGGCGTGCTCGGCCACCTCGAAGTGGCTGACCGGGTTACCATTACCGCCAAGAGCCTGGTGACGCACTCAATCCGCGAGCCGGGTGAATATTCCTCCGGCATTCCGCTGCAGGAAAACCGTCAGTGGCGCCGGAACGCGGCACGCTTCAAGCACCTGGATGATTACGTGCGCCGTCTCTCGGCGCTGGAAAAGGACAAGAACCATGAGTGACAACGTCTCGACCGTGACCCTGCCGGCCAATGTGGAACAGATCCAGCAGTTGCTGCCGCACCGTTACCCGTTCCTGCTGGTCGACCGGGTGATCGAGATCGTGCCGGACAAGAGCGTGGTGGCGCTGAAGAACGTCACCATCAACGAGCCGTTCTTCAACGGCCACTTTCCGGGCCACCCGGTGATGCCCGGTGTGCTGATCGTCGAGGCGATGGCGCAGGCTGCGGGTCTGCTCACCCAGATCAGCAACCGCATGAAGGGCAACACCGAAAATCCGCTGTTCTACCTGGTCAAGGTGGACAACGCGCGCTTCAGCGCGCCGGTGGTACCGGGTGACCAGCTGCGTCTCGAAGTATCGATCAAGCGCGTGATGCGCGGCATGGGACTGTTCGCGGCGCGCACGATGGTGGACGGCAAGGAAGTGGCCAGCTGCGAACTGATGTGCGCGGCGAGGAACGAGAAATGATCCACCCCACCGCGCAGATCGACGCCGGTGCGAGCATCGGCCCCAATGTCAGCATCGGCGCATTCAGCGTCATCGGCGCAGACGTGGAGATCGGCGAGGGCACGGTGATCGGTGCGCATGTGGTGATCGAGGGTCCGACCCGCATCGGCCGCGACAACCGCATTTCGCAGTTCGCATCGATCGGCAATACCCCGCAGGACAAGAAGTGGGGCGGCGAGCGCACCGAGCTGGTGATCGGCGACCGCAACCTGATCCGCGAATTCGTGACGATTAACCGCGGCACCGGCGAGGGCGGCGGCATCACCAGTATCGGCAATGACAACTGGCTGCTGGCCTACGTGCACATCGCCCACGACTGCCATGTCGGCAACCACACCGTGTTCTCCAACTACTCGGCGCTGGCCGGCCATGTGGAGATCGGCGACTGGGTGATCGTTTCCGGTTACGCGGGTGTGCACCAGTTCTGCAAGGTCGGCGCCCACGCCTTCATCGGCATGGGCTGCCTGGTCGGCGCGGACGTACCCCCGTTCGTGATGATGGCGAACGAATCGCGCGGCCGGCCGCGCGGCATCAACAGCGAGGGGCTCAAGCGCCGCGGCTTCGATACCTCGCGCATCTCGGCCATCAAGCGGGCCTATCGCACGCTGTACATGGCCGGGCTGTCGCTGCCCGAGGCACGCGAGCAACTGGGCACGCTGGCGGCGGAAAGTGACGATGTGCGCGCCATGCTCGAATTCCTCGACCGCAGCGAACGTTCGCTGGCCCGCTGACCGGCATGCCGGCCGTACCCCGGCACGCCGTACGCTCCCACTGACGCATCATGTCCGAGAATCATCCAGGCCCGACCATTGCCATTCTTGCCGGTGAGGATTCCGGCGACCAGCTCGGCGCCGACCTGATCGTCGCGCTGCGCCAGCGCTATCCCGCCGCGCGCTTCGTCGGCATCGGCGGCAAGCGCATGCAGGCGCAGGACTTCGAGTCCTGGCACGACATCCACGAACTGTCGCTGTTCGGCTTTGTCGAGGTGGTGAGCCACCTGCCGCGCCTGCTGCGCCTGCGCAAGGCGCTGGTGGCCCGGCTGCTGAAAACACGGCCCGACGTGGTGGTCGGCATCGACGCCCCGGATTTCAACCTCGGCGTGGAGCAACGCCTGAAAAAGGCCGGCCTGCGCACCGTGCACTATGTCAGCCCGTCGGTATGGGCCTGGCGCGAGAAGCGCGCGGAAAAGATCGGCCACAGCGCCGACCGGGTGCTTTGCCTGTTTCCGATGGAGCCGGCGATCTACGCGAGGCACCACGTCGATGCGCGCTTCGTCGGCCATCCGCTGGCCGACCGTTTCGCGCTGGTGTCGGACCGCAGCGGTGCACGCGAAATCCTGCAGCTGCCGATGGATGTCCCGGTACTGGCCCTGCTGCCCGGCAGCCGTCCGTCCGAACTGGCACGCATGGGAGCCACCTTCATCGATGCCGCACGGCGCCTGACCGCAGCCATGCCCGGAATGCGCGTGGTCATCCCCGCAGCCAATCCGCAGGTGCTGGAAACCCTGCGTGGGATGCTCGCGAAGGGCCCCGGCAACGAGCAGCTGATGCTCTACGACGGCCATGCGCACGAAGCCATGCTGGCCTCCGACGTGGTGCTGCTGGCCTCGGGTACCGCCGCGCTCGAAGCCATGCTGGCCAAACGTCCGATGGTCGCCGGTTACCGCGTGTCACCGGTCAGCTACGGCATCGCCCGCACGCTGAACATGCTCAAGACCGACGTCTATACCCTGCCCAACATCCTGGCGCGTGCCAGCGGCATGGGCGAGAAGGCGCTGCTGGTGCCGGAACTGATGCAGGACGACTTCACCGCCGCGAAGCTCGCCGACGCCACGCTGGCGCTGTTCAACGACAGCGAGCGGCGCGGTGCCATCGTCGCCGCCTTCGAACAGCTGCATCACGCGCTGCGTGGCGATGCCGAGTCGCCCGCCGGCGACCAGGCCGCCGCGGCGATTGCCGACATGCTGGATGCCAGCCGTGCCGAGGCGTAAGTCCGCAAGCAGCTTTCCGCTGCCCTTCGGCGATCCCGGCCATGAGTCACCGACGCAAACTCCGGCACCCGGCGTGCAACCGCTGACGGCAGGCGTCGACGAAGCCGGCCGCGGGCCGCTGGCCGGACCGGTCGCGGTGGCCGCCGTGATCCTCGACCCCGCGCGACCGATTCCCGGTCTCGACGACTCCAAGAAACTCAGCGAGAAAAAACGCGAGGCGCTTTATCCGCGCATCATCGAACAGGCGCTGGCCTGGCACATTGTGCTGGTCGAGGTGAAAGAGATCGATACGCTGAACATCTTCCAGGCCACCATGGCCGGCATGTGCCGGGCCGTCAGCGGCCTGCCCGTGATGCCGCACGAGGCGCTGATCGACGGCAACAAGCTGCCGCCGGGCCTTCCCTGTGCCGGGCGTGCCATCGTCGGCGGCGATGCGCTGGAACCGTCGATCAGTGCCGCGTCGATACTGGCCAAGGTCACCCGCGATCGCTGGATGACGGCCCTCGATGCGGACTATCCGGGCTACGGGTTCGCCATCCACAAGGGCTACCCGACCCCGGCCCATCTGGCCGCCCTGCAGCAGCTCGGTCCCTGCCCGCAGCACCGGCGCAGTTTCGCCCCGGTACGCGCCCTGCTCGCGGCTGCCGACTGACCCGGCACACGCCGCCTGCAGTGTCACGCGCGGACACGTGCGCGACCGTCAATGGCGCCGTTGCGTGCGACACGGGTCATGCCGCCGTTGTCAATCTTGTGGCGGTCGTGCGCGGCGATTAGCCTAGACGGAGTCACTGCCGCGATTGCCATGTCCGCGCGCTTCGTCCATACGCATCTACACAGCGAATACTCGCTGGTCGACTCCACCATCCGCATCAAGGCGCTGGTGGGCGCCTGCGCGCGCGCAGGCATGCCTGCAGTCGCACTCACCGACGAGAGCAACATGTTCGCGCTGGTGAAGTTCTACAAGGCCTGCCATGCCGCGGGGATCAAGCCGATCTGCGGCAGCGACCTGTGGATCGCCGCACCCGACGATCCGCGCCCCTGGCGACTCACCCTGCTGTGCCAGCACCGCGAGGGCTACCTCAACCTGTCGCGGTTGGTCTCGCGCGCCTGGCGCGATGGCCAGCAGGGCGGCCGTGCCCTGGTCGATGCCGGCTGGCTGACTCCGGACAGCAGCGACGGCCTCATCGCCCTGCTCGGCCGCGAAAGCGAGGTCGCCCGCATCGCGGTGAACCAGGGCATCGACGCTGCCCTGGCGAAGCTGCGGCCACTGGCCAGGCTGTTCCCCGACCGCCTGTACCTTGAGCTGGTGCGCTGCGGCCGCGAAGGCGAGGAAAGCTGGAATGCCGCCGCGCTGGCGCTGGCCGCCGAAATCGACCTGCCAGTGGTCGCCAGCAACGACGTGCGCTTCCTTGCCCGCGATGATTTCGAATCGCACGAAGCGCGCGTGTGCATCCATCAGGGCCGCGTGCTGGCCGACCCCAAGCGTCCGCGCGACTACAGCGACCAGCAGCACCTGAAGACCCCGGACGACATGGCCGCGCTGTTCGCCGACGTGCCCGAGGCGCTGGAAAACACTGTCGAACTGGCCCGTCGCTGCAACCTCGAGCTGGAATTCGGCACCTATTACCTGCCCGACTTCCCGGTACCCGAAGGCTACGACCTCGACAGCCACATCCGCGAACTGGCACGCCAGGGCCTGAAGGAACGACTGGCCGCCGCGCCGATGGCCGAAGGCAAGTCGCTGGACGACTACGAAACGCGGCTGGAACGCGAGCTGGACGTCATCATCAAGATGGGCTTCCCCGGCTACTTCCTGATCGTTGCGGACTTCATCAACTGGGGCAAGCAGAACGGCATCCCGGTCGGCCCGGGCCGTGGTTCGGGCGCCGGCTCGCTGGTCGCCTGGGTGCTGAAGATCACCGACCTCGATCCGCTGCAGTTCGACCTGCTGTTCGAGCGCTTCCTCAATCCCGAACGCGTGTCGATGCCCGACTTCGACATCGACTTCTGCATGGACCGCCGCGACGAAGTGATCGACTACGTCGCGCGCAAGTACGGCCGCGACCACGTCAGCCAGATCATCACCTACGGCTCGATGGCGGCAAAGGCCGTGCTGCGCGACTCGGGCCGCGTGCTCGGCATGCCCTACGGCGCGGTCGACCGGATCGCCAAGCTGATCCCGGCGCGCCCGCTCGACCTGACCCTGTCCTGCGCGCTGGGCCGCAGCGAGAAGGCGAAGAAGGAACCCGACCGCGTCGTCAAGGAATTCTGCGACCTGTACGAGCAGGACGAGGACGAGGCGCGCCCGCTGATCGACCTGGCGCTGAGCCTGGAAAACCTCACCCGCAACGTCGGCAAGCACGCCGGCGGCGTGGTGATCGGCCCCAAGCCGCTGACCGAGTTCGCCCCGCTCTACTGCGAACCGGGCGGCGCCGGCGTCGTCACGCAATACGACAAGGACGACGTCGAGGCGGTCGGCCTGGTGAAGTTCGACTTCCTCGGCCTGCGCACGCTGACCATCATCGACTGGGCGGTGAAGGCGATCAACGCGCGCCGTGCCGGCACCGGCGAGGAGCCGCTGGACATCAGCCAGCTGCCGATCGACGACGCCCCCACCTACGACCTGCTCAAGCGCGCGCAGACGGTGGCGGTGTTCCAGCTCGAATCGTCCGGCATGCAGCGCATGCTCAAGGACGCGAAGCCCGACCGCTTCGGCGACATCATCGCGCTGGTGGCGCTGTACCGTCCGGGCCCGATGGACCTGATTCCCAGCTTCGTCGCGCGCAAGCACGGCCGCGAAGAGGTGGAATACCCCGACCCGCGCGTCGAACCGATCCTGAAAGAGACCTACGGCATCATGGTCTACCAGGAGCAGGTGATGCAGATGGCGCAGATCGTCGGCGGCTACTCGCTTGGCGGCGCCGACCTGCTGCGTCGCGCGATGGGCAAGAAGAAGGCCGAGGAAATGGTCAAGCACCGCGCGACGTTCCGCGACGGTGCCGCCAGGGACGGACTCAGCGGCGACAAGGCCGACCAGATCTTCGACCTGATGGAGAAGTTCGCCGGCTACGGCTTCAACAAGTCGCACGCCGCTGCCTACGCGCTGGTGTCCTATCAGACCGCCTGGCTGAAGACCCACTACCCGGCCGAATTCATGGCCGCGACGATCTCGTCGGACATGGACAACACCGACAAGGTGGTGACCTTCCTGACCGAGTCGCGCGCCATCGGGCTGGACGTGCTGCCGCCCGACGTCAACGCCTCGGCCTACATGTTCGTGGCGACCCAGCCGCAGGAAATCCGCTACGGCCTCGGCGCGATCAAGGGCGTCGGCCAGGGCGCCTGCGAGGCGATCGTCGACGAACGCATGCGCGGCGGACCATACAAGGACCTGGCCGACTTCTGCCGCCGGGTCGACCCGACCAAGCTCAATCGCCGCGTGCTCGAGGCACTGATCCTGTCCGGCAGTCTCGATGCGCTGGCGGCCACCCGCGCCAGCCTGATGGAGCAGTTGCCCGACGCGATCAAGGCCGCCGAACAGCACCTGCGCGACCGTCAGTCCGGCCAGAACGACATGTTCGGCGCGATGATGGGCGGGGCGGCCGCACCGGTCGTGCAGGTCGACCTGCCCACCGTGCCGGAATGGCCGCTCGAACAGAAGCTGCAGGGCGAGCGCGACACCCTGGGCCACTACCTGTCGGGCCACCCGACCGACCCGTGGCGCGAGGAACTGGCCCAACTGGCTACCTGCCCGCTTGGCGAGATCGCCGAACGCTATCAGCCGCCGCGCCCGCGCAAGAACGATGACGGCGGAAACAACCGCTTCCGGCGTGGACCGGACACACCATGGACCGTGGCCGGCATGGTCACCGCCGTGCGCAAACGCGGCGACAGTGACGCCTTCGTGCGACTGGAAGACGGCAGCGGCTGCATCGAGGTGAGCTTCTTCGGCGAGCTGTACACCCAGGTCGCCCCGCTGCTGGTGCGCGACGAGATCCTGGTGGTCGACGGCGGCCTGCGCATCGACGAGTTCTCCGGCGGCGGCTTCCAGGTCCGCGCCCGCAGCGCCTGCACCATGAGCGATGCCTGCCGCCGCACGGCCCGCCTGCTGCAGCTCAAGCTGAACGGCATTGGCCCCGATTTCGCGGAGCTGCTGCGCCAGACCCTGACCGGCTTCCGCGGCGGCCGGGCCAGCGTGACCCTGCACGGCTACCACAACCAGCGCGCGCAGGCCGACCTGGAGCTGGGCGAGGACTGGCGGGTCGATCCCATTCCCGACCTGCTGCGCGCCGTGCGTGGTCTGCCTGGCGTGCAGGCGGCCCGGCTGCGGCTGGTCAAGAACCAGGAGTGAAGGAAGAGGGGTGAGAAGCGAGAGATAAGGCGTAGAGCCATGCTCTCGCTTTTGCTTTCTCTTAACGCTTCACGTCGCACATCCAGCGTTCAACCCCATACGCCGCCGTTCCCGCCTTTTTCCGAGCCCCGTTATACTGCGCCGCTTGTGACCACGAACCACTGCGAATGAACCCCAACTTCCTCGACTTCGAACAACCGATCGCCGAACTGGAAGCGAAGATCGACGAGCTTCGCCATGCCAGCGACGGCCAGGCGTTCAACATCGACGAGGAAGTCGGCCGCCTGCGCGAGAAGCTGAAGATCAAGACGGCCGACATCTTCCGCAACCTCAGCTCGTGGCAGGTCACGCAGCTTTCGCGGCACCCGGCGCGTCCGTACACGCTGGATTACATCGCCACCATCTGCGAAGAGTTCCACGAGCTGGCCGGCGACCGTATGTACGCCGACGACCCGGCCATCGTGGGCGGCCTGGGCCGCATCAATGGCCGGCCGGTGATGATCATCGGCCACCAGAAGGGCCGCACCACCAAGGAAAAGGTGTTCCGCAACTTCGGCATGCCTCGCCCGGAGGGCTATCGCAAGGCGCTGCGCCTGATGCAGACCGCCGAGCGCTTCGGCCTGCCCCTGCTGACCCTGATCGATACCCCCGGCGCCTATCCCGGCATCGGCGCCGAGGAACGCGGCCAGAGCGAGGCGATCGCCCGCAACCTGCTGGTGATGGCCGAGCTGAAGGTGCCGGTCATCTGCACGGTGATCGGCGAGGGCGGCTCCGGCGGCGCACTGGCGATCGGCGTGGGCGACCGGGTGAACATGCTGCAGTACTCCACCTATTCGGTGATCTCGCCCGAAGGCTGCGCCTCGATCCTGTGGAAGAGCGCCGAAAAGGCACGCGATGCCGCCGAGGCGCTGGGCCTGACCGCACCGCGCCTGCTCGAGCTTGGCCTGGTCGACAAGGTGGTCCGCGAGCCGCTGGGCGGAGCCCACCGCAGCGCGCGTTCCATGGCGATCCGGCTCAAGGCCGTGCTGCTCAACCAGCTCGACGAGCTGCAGGCCATGCCGCAGGCCGACCTGCTCGAACAGCGCTACCGCCGCCTGCGCAGCTACGGCGCGTTCCAGGAATAATCACGCCGCGGGCCGAGTCGCGGGCATCTGGCGTTACCATCGACGCATCCCCGTCGCCGGAGCATGCCCATGGCCCAGGACACCGCCAAGCTCGCCGTACTGATCGACGCCGACAACGCCCGCCCGGCCATCGTCGAGGGCCTGCTGGCCGAGGTCGCGAAGTACGGCACCGCCCACGTCAAGCGCATCTACGGCGACTGGACCAAGCCCGACCTCAACGGCTGGAAGGAAGTGCTGCTACGCCACTCGATCCAGCCGATCCAGCAGTTCCGCTACACCGTCGGCAAGAACGCCACCGACTCGGCCATGATCATCGACGCGATGGACCTGCTCTACGCCGAACGTTTCGACGGCTTCTGCATCGTATCCAGCGACAGCGATTTCACCCGGCTGGCTTCGCGCATCCGCGAATCCGGCCTTACCGTGTACGGCTTCGGCGAGCGCAAGACACCCGAACCGTTCCGCACCGCCTGCGACAAGTTCATCTATACCGACGTGCTGCTCCAGGCCGAGGAAGGCGAGTCCGAGGGCGCACCCAAGCCACGCAGCGCCAAGGAACTGCGTGGCGACAGCCGGCTGATGAACCTGCTGCGCGGCGCCATCGAGGCCGCCTCGGACGAAGAAGGCTGGGCCAGCCTCGGCGCGGTCGGCAGCATCGTCAACAAGCAGTCGCCCGACTTCGATTCGCGCAACTACGGCTACGCCAAGCTCAGCGGACTGATCAAGGGCATCGGCCTGTTCGAGCTGCAGGAACGTCACATCGGCAGCGGCAAGCACATCTACGTACGCCCCCGCAGCGGCAAGAAGTGAGCACATCGCTGACCGCCCACCTGTCCAGCCTGCTGGCCACGACACCGGCGGCGGCACTGTGCGTCGGCTTCAGCGGCGGCGCCGATTCCACCGCCCTGTTGCATGCGCTGGCCCAGCTTCCCGCCGCGCGCGCGCGCGGGCTTCGTGCACTACACGTGGACCACTGCCTGCACGCCGACAGCGCGGCCTGGGCGGATCACTGCCAGCGTCTGTGCGATGAGCTCGACGTTCCATGCGAGGTCGTTCGCGTGCATGTGGAAACCGGGCACGGCGAAGGCCTGGAGGCCGCAGCCCGCCACGCCCGCCGTACCGCCTTCGTGGCGTCGCTGCGACCGGACGAATGGCTGCTACTGGCCCATCACCGCGACGACCAGGCCGAAACCGTACTGCTCAAGCTGCTGCGCGGCGCCGGCCCGGAAGGTCTGGGCGGCATGCGCGAACGCCGCCCGTTCGGCGCCAACCAGCTGTGGCGGCCACTGCTACCGCTGTCGCGGGCGCAACTGCGGGCCTATGTGGACGCCCACGGCCTGGACTGCATCGAGGACCCGTCCAACAGTGACCGGCAACTATCGCGCAACTACCTGCGCCACGAGATCCTGCCGCGGCTGAGTGCGCACTGGCCACAGGCGATCGACTCGATCCTGCACAGCGCCAACGCAAGTCGTGCCGCAGCCGACGCGCTGCGCGACGCCTGGCTGGCGGCCTTCGAACGCCTGTACCGTCCGGACGACGGCAGCCTGGAGATGCATGGCTGGTTGGCATTGCCGGCCGCCCTGCGCCATCCGCTGCTCGATCACTGGCTGCACCTGCGCGGGCGTTCCACGCCCACCACCGCGCAGCGCCGGCAGATCGAACGGCAATGTGCAGCAAAGGCAGGCCAGACACCCTGCATCCGCTGGCCCGGCAGCGAGCTCCGTATCTGGAAGGAACGCCTGTGGGCCTTGCCAGCGCTGCCACCAGTCGAACCGGACTGGCAGTGCGACTGGCACGGCGAGCCACTGACATTGCCCGACGGCGGCCGACTGCGACTGTCCGGGCATGGCGGGCGACTGCCAGCGCCGCTGCAGGTCCGGCTGCGCCGCGGCGGCGAACGCATCCGCCCGGCCGGTGATGCGTTCACGCGCGAGCTGCGCGACCTGTTCCAGCAGGCGGCATGGCCACCCTGGCAACGTCATGCCTGCCCATTGCTCTACGAGGACGAGCTGCTGATCGCGGTGGCCGGCCGCTGGTTCAGCGAGCGCGGCGCAGCGCTGTTCAAAGCCACTGGCGTGCGACCCGTGTGGCAGCCCGGTTCGTGACCCGACAGATGCACCGTGACACATGGCACACGGCGCATCGACAACCCTCGGAATGGTCTCCGCTCGCGGTGCTGCAGATTGATTCCGGACCGCTGCTGCGCTAGCGTTGCGGGCCATGGCCAAGTCCGCTTCCACCCCCGCCCAGACCCTCCCTGCCGCCGACTTCGAGCACTCGCTGGACGAACTCGAACAACTGGTCGCCAGGATGGAAGGCGGCGAGCTGAGCCTGGACGAATCGCTGGCCTCCTTCGAGCGCGGCATCGGCCTTTACCGCCAGTGCCAGCAGTCGCTGGAAAAAGCCGAACTGCGCGTGCGACTGCTGCTGGATCCCGATGCTCCCGAAAACGCCGAACCGTTTGAACCCGAACGCTGAACTCGGTCCCGCGCTGAAAGCACTGATCGCCCGCGCCGACCAGGCGCTGGAACGCGTGCTGCCGGCCGAAGACCGCTCCCCGCCCGAGCTCCACCGCGCCATGCGCTATGCCGTGCTCGGCGGCGGCAAACGGCTGCGCCCCCTGCTGGTGTACGCGGCCGGACACGCACTGGACCACGACGGTCCGGCACTGGATACCGCAGCATGCGCGGTGGAACTGATCCACGCCTATTCGCTGGTGCACGACGACCTGCCGGCGATGGACGACGATGACATGCGGCGTGGCCGCCCGACCTGCCATATCGTGTTCGGCGAGGCGATGGCGATCCTGGCCGGCGACGCCCTGCAGGCACTGGCCTTCGAGCTGCTCGCCGAGGTACCGGTCGATGCCGGCCGCACCACCACCATGCTGCGCACGCTGGGCGCGGCCTGCGGTGCCGAAGGCATGGCCGGCGGCCAGGCGCTGGACCTGGCGGCGGTCGGACGCACGCTGAGCCTGGCCGAACTGGAACACATGCACGCCTGCAAGACCGGCGCACTGATCCGGGCGGCCGTGCGCCTGGGCGCACTGGCCAGCAACGCCGACCCGGCAACGCTGGCGACACTCGACCGTTACGCCGACGCAGTCGGCCTGGCGTTCCAGGTGCGCGACGACATCCTCGACGTGGAAGGCGCATCCGAAGTGATCGGCAAGACCGCCGGCAAGGATGCGGCCGCCGACAAGCCAACCTTCCCATCCATCATCGGTCTGGATGCCTCGCGCCGCCGGCTGGCCGAACTGGTGGAACAGGCACATGCGGCGCTGGCGTCATTCGGCGAACCGGCCAGCCTGCTGCTCGAACTGGCGCACTACGCGGCCCAGCGTCAACGCTGAGCCGCGCCTTGCGGCTTACTTGATCACCCGCAGGCAGAGCGGATAGCGATAGCGCTCGCCTTCGTTCGCCTTGATCGCGGCGATGATCACGCACACCAGCCAGAAGATGCCGACGATACCGCCCAGTGGAATGGTCAGGATCAGACCGATACCGAGCGTCATCACACTGAGCACAAGCAGCAGCAGACCGACGATCGCCACGGTGATGTTGAAGTTCAGCGCTTCCTTCGCCTGGTCGTCCACGAACGGCATGCTGTCCCGCTTCACCAGCCAGATGATCAGCGGCCCCAGAAAGCAGCCGACACCCAGCCAGTGTCCGGTGATGAGGCCGCCCAGCAGCGCCGAGAGATGCGCGATCAGCGCCCACTGGCGCTCCTCGTGGGTCGGCCCGGCCGGTGGCGGCGTGTCCGGCTCGGGTGGCGGGGAAGGCGGTACGGCGGATTCGGGCGGAACGCTCATGCTCTTCTCCTCCTCGATGCAGTCGCCGGTTCATACCGGTGCCGACGATCCTAGCAAGCGCCCCGCCCCTTGCCGAGGGCCGGACGTCACTCGCCTGCCACGGTCATCCGGCCGACCAGGATCGACCCGGTAAGGATGTGGGAACGCGGATCGACATCCGTGCCCACCGCGACGATACCGTTGAACATGTCGCGCAGGTTGGCCGCGATGGTGATTTCCTCGACCGGGAACGCGATCGCGCCGTTCTCGACCCAGAAGCCGGCCGCACCGCGCGAATAGTCGCCGGTGATGGCATTCACGCCCTGTCCCATCACCTCGGTCACCAGCAGGCCGGTACCGAGACGACGCAGCATGCCGGCGAAGTTGCTGGCCTCGCCGTCGTCCGCCCCGGACTGCACAATGAGGTTGTGGATGCCGCCGGCATTGCCGGTGGAGGCCAGCCCCAGCTTGCGCGCCGAATAACTGCCAAGGACATAACGGGCCAGTACGCCGGCGTCCACCAGCGTGTTGTCGGCCGTGGCCACGCCCTCGGCGTCGAAATTGCCCGAGGCCTGGCCACGCTTCAGATGCGGCCGCTCGGCGATATGCATCCATGCCGGCATGATCGCCTTGCCGGCATGATCGAGCAGGAAGCTGGCGCGACGGTACAGTGCGCCACCGCTCACCGCACCGACCAGGTGACCGACCAGCCCGCGCGCGATCTCCGGAGCGAACAGCACCGGACATTCGCGGGTGGAGACGCTGCGCGCGCCCACCCGCGACAGAGTCCGCTCTGCCGCCTTGTCGCCCAGCGCCCTGGCGTCGATCAGTTCGGTCGGCACACGGCGGCTGTCATACCAGTAGTCACGCTGCATGCTGTCGCCCTGCCCGGCGATCAGCGACAAAGACAGCGAGTGCCGCGTACCGCGCTCGCGCCCAAGGAAGCCGTGCGAGTTGGCGTAGACCGATAGGCTCTCGCCCACCTGCACGCCCGCGCCATCGGAGTTGGTGATGCCCGCGTGCGCCCTGCCGGCCGTCTCGATCTGCTCTCCCAGCGCAATGGCGCCCGCGGTGTCGATGTCCCACGGGTGCCACAGATCCAGGTCGGGAAAGTCCCGGGCCATGCGGTCGGCATCGGCCAGACCGGCCGCCGGGTCCTCCTCGGTATAGCGTGCGATGGCGCAGGCCTGGTCGAGCGTGGCCTGGATCGAGTCGGGCTGCAGGTCGGCCGTACTGGCCGAACCCTTGCGCTGGCCGAAGTACACGGTCAGCCCGAAACCGCGGTCGCGGGTGCGCTCCACGGTCTCGACTTCGCCCAGCCGCACGTTCACGCTGAGACCGGTATCCACGCTGGCGGAAACCTCCGCCTGGCTGGCACCGGCGGCGCGGGCACGGCGGATGACATCGTCGGCAAGCTCGGCAAGGCGATCGAGGTCCTGGCGACTGCGCGGGATGTCGTGGCTGGCGAGTTCACTCACGGGGGCGTTTCCTGGAAACCAAACGGGTAGAATGCACGATCCGCACCGTGCCGTCTGCCGACATGGGGGCTGCGCGGCCGAATGCAAAGCACCTCGCGGAGAAATGCATGTCCGCCATTCCCGGCATCTACCGTCACTACAAAGGCCAGCGCTATCGGGTGCTGGGTACCGCCCGCCACAGCGAAACGCTGGAGGAACTGGTGGTGTACCAGGCGCTGTACGGCGAATTCGGCCTGTGGGTACGACCGGCCGCGATGTTCGCCGAAACCGTCGAAAAGAATGGCGCGGTCGTGCCCCGCTTCGCGCTGGAAGAGGCCCTCGAAAGCCCGCTGGAAAACCTGTGAACCGCAATTACACCGACGATCCCGACCACGACTACGGCCCCACCCGGACCCAGCAGCGCCGCGATGCACTGGCGGTACTGGAGCTGGCCGGCCAGCTGGTCGATCTGCCGCCGGCGAAACTGGCGAAGCTGGAACTGCCGGACGACGTGCGCGACGAGATCGCCAACGTGCGCCGCATCACCTCGCACATCGCCCGCAAGCGCCAGCTTGCCTTCCTGGCCAAGCTGATGCGTCGCCACGACACCGCGGCCTTCGATGCGGTCCGCGCCGCGCTGGGCGAAAACCGCGACCGCCAGCGCCAGGAAACCGCCGCCATGCACCGGCTGGAAGCGCAGCGTGATCGGCTGCTCGATGACGACCAGGCCCTACATGCGCTGATCGCTCAGCACCCCGAACTGGATCGCCAGCACCTGCGCTCGCTGATCCGACAGGCAAGGGTGGAGAAGGACTCGCCGAACAAACCACCGCGGGCCTATCGGGAGCTGTTCCAGGTGCTCAAGGAACTGTCGCAGGACACGGATTCGCCAGAGCCTTGGTCCGGGTCGCCAGAAATCCGCTGATCAGGCTCACCAGCGCATCTTCAAATGCCGGCCGGCGCAGCAGGCGCTCGTCGCGCAGCAGCGCGCCACGGATGGCGCCCAGCACCGCCTGCACCAGCACGTAGGCTTCCAGCTCGTCCAGACGCAGATCATGGCCATCCGGTCCGGCCGCCACGCCTTCCACCAGCAGTGCGGCGAACGCCGCCGCGGCTTCGCCCGCTGACGGCAGGCCCGCGTCGAGCGCCGTCTGCAGGATGATCCGGCGCGCCCGGTGCCGGCCGCCGAAGGCCTGCAGCAGCGCCCGTATCAGGGCACGGATCCGTGGCAGCTCACCCGGTAGCGCCGGTGGCTCCGGCTGCGTGCGCAGCAATGCAGTCACCTCGGCCAGCTTGCGTTCCTGCTCGTGCCGGGCGAGCGCCAGCAGGATCTCCTGCTTGTTCGCGAAATACTGGTAGATGGTGCCCACGCCGAACCCCGACAGTTCGGCGATGCGGTTGGTGGTCAGCCCTTCCAGCCCCTGCTTCTCCAGGATGCGCAAGGCCGTCTCGAAAATGAGCAAGCGAGTCTGGCGGGCCCGTTCCTGGGTCGGCGCCCTGCGCCCAGCACCTTGTTTTTCCGGCTCTTTCATCGATATCGACGCCCCCGGCAAAACCGAATCAATAACCTGAGCATCACTCATAAAATGAGCACTGTCCAACATCTAGCGCGGAAGTGTCATGTCGCCTCACCACGTTCTGCTCTACGCACTGCCGTTGCTGCTTGCCGCATCACTGACCGAGGCTGCCGTGCTCTCGCGCCACCAGCCCGGACGCTACGACTGGAAGGCCTATCGCGTCTCGATGTTCGATCTGGCCGGCCGTCAGTTGCTCAACCTGCTGCCGCTGTCTGTGGCTTCGGCCGTGTTCGCCGTCGTCTGGCCGCATCGACTGACGACGATCACACTGGACAGCATATGGAGCTTCTTGCTGCTGTTCATCGGCGAGGAATTCTTCTATTACTGGTACCACCGTGCCGCGCACCGCGTCCGCTGGTTCTGGGCGACCCACGCGGTGCACCACTCGCCCGGCCAGCTCAACCTTGCGTCGGCCTACCGCCTGGGCTGGACCGGCAAGCTCACCGGTACCGCATTGTTCTTCGCACCCCTAGTATGGATCGGCTTCCCTCCGCAGACGGTGCTGCTGACGCTGGCGCTCAACCTGCTCTACCAGTTCTGGCTGCATGCCACCTGGATTCCCCGTCTGGGCTGGCTGGAATACGTGTTGAACACACCATCCGCCCACCGCGTTCACCACGCGTCGAACCTCGACTACCTCGACGCCAATTTCGGCGGCGTGCTGATCGTGTTCGACCGGCTGTTCGGGACCTACGCCGCTGAACGCGAGGACCAGCCCTGTCGCTACGGCCTGGTGAAACCGGTCGACGGACACCGCCTGTTCGAGGTCGAGTTCCACGTCTGGCGCGACATCTGGCGCGACCTGCGCGGCGCGCACCGGCTGCGCGATGTCGCCGGCTACCTGCTGCGCCCGCCCGGCTGGCGCCCGGACGGACCGGGCGAAACCACCGAGGAGCTGCGGTATCGGCAAAAAAATGCCGCGGCGCCATGATGGTCGCCGCGGTGTCTCTGGGGAGAGGATTTCGACTCAGATCGCCAGCCATGCGTACACGTACAAGGTGTTGTTGTCCTTGGCCGAGCGTCCGGCTCCGTCGATGTTGTGTACGGCGCCGCTGAAGCGGGTATAGAAGATGTACTGGGCGCCGAGCCGAAGGTTCATGAAGGGCTCGGCCCAGGAATCCGCCTTGCCGAACGGATTCCAGTCGAACTCGACGATCCCGCCCTCGGTGTTCGGCCGGCCGCTGCCGCCATACAGCGTCATGTCACGGCTGCCATCGTCGGTGAACATGCCCAGCGTCGCGCCGTAGGTATTGCGATACCAGTAGCTGCCGTTGAGGTTGAAAGACTCCAGGCTGTCATGCAGATGGTCGGACCCGCCACTGGCGTACGTCGCATTCAGGCGTTGCCGCTCGTCCACATAGATCCCTGCGAGGGTGATCGTGTGATCGCCATGGAAATACTGGTAGCTGGCATCCACACCCAGATCGCTGAGGCTGTCCGTGGGGCCAGGCAGGGCGATGGCATCACCGTTGGCATTGCTGCCTACCAGTCCGCGCCGTGCCTGCATCGCGAACCCGCCCACTTCCAGGTTGCCGCTGGCCAGGTACCAGGTGCGTGCCAGCCGCAGATACGGAGTCAGACCGTTCAGGCGACCTCCGAAGTCGGCATTCACCTTGCGCAGGAACGCCGGCGACAGTGAACGGTAGATACCGACTTCCCCATACCAGGCATTGTCGAGCTGGGCATAGGCCGTAGACCCGATCACCGCGCCTCCCAGGCCGCCGAATAGGATCGGTTGTGCCGGAGCGCCCGGGGCAAGGTCCGCCGACATGTACGGGAACATCCAGGCCGGCGCAGTGTTGAACACGTCAGAAACGGTAGGGTTGTTATTGACGCTGACGCCCCAGATCCAGGTGTGCTTGCCGTGGGTCACCGAACGCGCGTAACGCAGATCCATGTTGTCCCAGCCCAGCAGGCCACCGTTCTGGGAATAGGTCGCCTGTGCCAGCACGCCCAGATGCTCGGCCAGCCGTCCGCCAAGGAAGACTGAAGCCTGCGACAACTCGGTATTGTCGTTATCCGCAAAGCCAGGTGCCGGTGACTCTGTCTGGGCTTTCAGCGTACGGGTGAACGACTCCACCACCATCGCCGAAAGCGGTACCTCGGGCCCACTTCCGCTCTTGAGCGTATAGCCGAGCAGCTTGAACTGGCGCCCGAACGGGGTCAGCTGGGGTCCGAAGGCGCCAATGTGGCAAGCCGCGCACGGTTGCCCGGTCTGTCGTGCAAAAGCAGGAATTGCCAGCACCGGCCACGGCAGCGCCAGCAAAAGCAGGATCGACAGCAACCAGTACGCTGGACGCATAACCGGACTGCGGCGACGTGACGGGTCGACGCGTTTCATAACCAGGCCTCCCTGTTCGGGCCGAGGCACCCATGCCTCGCGCCGAGGAAAGCATGATGCGCAGCACCATGGCCGGTCTTGACCCGTGTCAAATCCTGTGCGGATACAGCCTGGTCAGCTGCATCGGGAAGCTTACGCGGCGGTGCCGCCCACGGTCATCGCGTCGATCTTCAGGGTCGGCTGCCCCACACCTACCGGCACGCTCTGGCCGTCCTTGCCACAGACGCCCACGCCATCATCCAGCCGCATGTCGTTGCCGATCATCGAGACCCGGGTAAGCACCTCAGGGCCCGAGCCGATCAGGGTGGCGCCCTTCACCGGAGCGGTGATCCTGCCGTCCTCGATCAGGTAGGCCTCGCTGGCCGAAAACACGAACTTGCCACTGGTGATGTCGACCTGGCCACCGCCGAAGTTCGGTGCGTACAGGCCGCGCTTCACCGAGCGGATGATTTCTTCCGGGTCGTGCGAACCGCCCAGCATGTAAGTGTTGGTCATGCGCGGCATGGGCAGCTGCGCGAAGGATTCGCGCCGGCCGTTGCCGGTCGGCGCCATGCCCATCAGGCGGGCATTGAGCTTGTCCTGCATGTAGCCCTTGAGAATGCCGTCCTCGATCAGGGTGGTGCACTCGGTCGGGGTGCCCTCGTCATCCACGCTGAGCGAACCGCGACGCCCCTGCAGGGTACCGTCGTCGACCACGGTGACGCCGGGTGCCGCTACACGCTGGCCCATACGACCGGCGAAGGCAGAACTGCCCTTGCGGTTGAAGTCGCCTTCCAGACCGTGGCCTACGGCTTCGTGCAGCAGTACGCCGGGCCAGCCCGGCCCCAGCACCACGGTCATCTGGCCGGCTGGCGCATCGACCGAATCCAGATTCATCAGCGCCTGACGTACCGCTTCGTCGGCAAAGGCCAGCGCACGACCGTTCTCGATCAGCTCGCGGTAGCCATAGCGACCACCGCCGCCGGCATGCCCCTGCTCGCGCCGACCGTTGCTCTCGGCGATCACCTGCACCGACAGCCGCACCAGTGGCCGCACGTCGGCGGCCAGGGTGCCATCGGAAGCCGCCACCAGCACGGTATCCAGCGTGGCGGCCAGGCTCACCATGACCTGCTTCACGCGCGGGTCGCGTGCCCGCGCATAGGCATCCACTTCGCGCAGCAGAGCGATCTTGTCGGCATTCGGCAGGCTTTCCACCGGATCGATCGCCGGGTAGAACGGCTGCGCCCCGGCCAGGGCCAACGGTTTGCCGGCACCGTTCCCGTCCTGGGCGATCGCACGCGCCGCCTTCGAGGCCTCCAGCAGCTGCGGCAGCACGATCTCGTCGGAATAGGCGAAACCGGTCTTTTCGCCGCTGATCGCGCGCACGCCCACGCCCTGCTCGATGGCGTGGCTGCCGTCCTTGACGATGCCTTCCTCCAGCAGCCACGACTCGCTGCGCGAATGCTGGAAATACAGGTCAGCGGCGTCGATCGACGGCCCCATCAACTGCGCGAACACGCGATCGAGGTCGCCGGTGGCGAGCCCGCCGGGAGCAAGAAGACGGTTTTCGACCTGGGCGATCAGGGAATCCATGGGGCTTTACCGATATGAGTGGGTGGAGCGGACCTTGGCGGTCCGACCGGTCGTGACAGGGCCACGACTGGAAGGTGAGGGCTAAACGCCAAGCTTAAAGCCCGGGCCCGGCCGCGGTCACGGCCGGCCGGGTGCGGATGCCGCTGCAGCCGGCATCGATCTGGCGGTGGAAGGTTTCGCAGGCATCGAACGCGCAGCCGCATGGCGACTGGCCGGCGAAGCGGGCCGGGCTGGCTTCGCAGGTGTCCTGGCAGGTACGTTGGCGGGTGTCTTGGGGCCAGCTCCGGGCTGCGGAGCCCCGGACTGCGGAATGTCGCTGGTATCGATCAGTTTCATCACCGGCTTCGCCCAGCTCCCGGTGACGTGGTAGCGACGCATGGCGACGTGGTTCAGGCCTTTGCCGAGCAAGCCCTGTACGGCCAGCCCGGCAGCCGCCCCGACCGGCCCGCCGACCACCGCGCCGACCACCGGCAAGCTGTTGCCCACGTGCGGGATGACCGTGACGATCTGGTCATAGTCGCGAGCGCGCAGGCCGGTGCGACCGGTGACACTGATTTCCGCGGCGGGTCCGTGGATCTTCAGATTGCGGGTCGTAGCGTTGCCGTTGGCCAGCGTGAAATCGCCGGTGATCGAATCGAAGCCCAGACCCTTGCCGAACACGTCGCCGAAGTCCAGCGACAGGCGTCGCGGCAGTTCGCCCAGCGAAACCAGCCCGAACAACCGCCCCACGCCAGGCGCCACGTCCGGAATGCGACCGTTGCTGACCTCGACACTGAGCTTTCCGTCCATGTTGGCCAATGCCAGCGACGAGGGCGCGCCGGGCCAGGTCGCATCCAGCTGGTCGCGCGTCTTGCCGCCGCTGAAAATATTGTCGAAACCGAAGTCGTTGAGCATGTCGCCGAGGTTGTCCGCGGCAAAGTCGATCCGCATATGAGTGTGGCTGCTGGCGGCCGTGCCGTCCCAGTCGCCGGTGGCGGTCACCTGCACCCGTGGCGAGAGCGCGCGCAACTGGTCGATATGCATGCCATGGGGGGTGGGCCACGTCTCCAGACGCGCCTGACCCAACCGTGCTGCCCCCAGGCGCAGGTCGCCCACGACCATGTGCAGCGGCGGGATGGCGCCAGGGTCGATGCCGGTATCCGCCGGATCGACGACGGGAACCTCCGCCCCCTTGGCGTCCTTGGCGAAGTTTTCCCGCGGCCAGTACAGCCGCTTCAGCCGCGCCGTGATCCCGCGCTTGTTCAATTGCGTGGTGGGCACATCGAAATGGCCCGCCAGCGTCTTGCTCTGCGCATCGATCGCCAGCGTGTCGCCCTTCGGGCTGGCATGGATGTGCATGTTGCCGAAATCACGCTCGAAAATGTCCGCATTCGCCGCATCGATATCGAGGGTTTCCAGCGCGGGCCCGTTGCCGCCATGGCCAGATGCGGCGTACTGCACCCAACCAGTCACGTCCAGCCGTTCGGCCCGACCGCGGATGCGCAGCCCGCTGGCTGGCAGGCTGTCGACCGTCGGCATCTGGGTGCCGAAAGCGAGGTTTGCAGCCAAGGGCTGCTGGTTGGGCTGCTGGTTCGCCGGCAGGCGGATACGCGCCCGCAGCACGTCGCCCAGCGCCAGCTGCAGATCGCTACCGGCCACCGGCAGGCTCATCGACAGATGCATCGGCATGTCGATAGCGGACGCGGCCTTCTTCAGCGGCGCCGGGAAATCCAGCGCGACCCCGATCAACGGCGAGTCGATCGTCATGGTCTGCGTATCGGGCCCGCTACCGGTCGCCGGCCGCGCAATGTCGTAGCCGATGGTGAACGCACTGCGGCCGTGTGCCACCTTGCCCAGCCAGGTCAGCTGCGGGTAGCCCTGCAGCAGTTCGTCCACGCTGTAGTTTCCGCTCAAGCTGGCGGCGAACAAGGTCGAGGGGTCACCGGTGGCCCCGGCGACCGCCAAGTCGAGCGTGGACGGTTCGCCGCGGAAGCTGCCGCTCAGCGGGCCGGCGTGAAAACCATGTCCGTCGAACGTGGCTGGCCCGCTCATCTGCCCGAGCTGCAGACCCCAGTCGGCATTCGAGGCATCGACGTGACTGAGCGTCGCCTCGCCATTGAGGATGAAATCCTTCACGTCATGCAGCGGCATCGAAAGATGGAAATCGAAGCGGCCGCTGCCCCCCAGCTTCAGCTTGGAAAGCACGTCGGCCTCACGGCTGGCGATCGGGCTCTTGCGCGCGAAGTTGAGCAGGCTGGAAGCCGGTCCGCCGCCGCTGACATTCAGGTCCAGCGTGCCGTGCGAAAAATCTGGAATCAGCGCAATGACTTTGCTCGTCTTGACGCCGAGCGACTGCCCCGCATCGGCCTGCACCAGCATGCCGCTATCGATGAAGTCGACCGTGGCATGCACGCCCTGCGCCTGCGGCCACTCCTTGCCGTAGTCGAAGACCAGGTTGCTGACTTCCGCATGCGCCTCGAAACGCCCTTCGTTGTGGCGGAACGGCCAGTCCTTCAGATCGCCATGCACCAGCACATCGGCATGGTCCAGCGTGCCGCTGACCAGCGCATCATCCAGCCATTTCACGGCGCCGGGCGACATCTTGTCGACCGGCCAGAACAGCTTGGCGGCGGTGATATCGGCATGGGTCACGTTGGCGTACAGATCGAGGAATGGCGGGCCGCCGGCATCATGCAGCTCGATCTGGCCGCGTGCGTTGCCGGCAAATCCTTCGCCCTGAAAGTCCAGTCCAGCGATGCCGATATGCCGGTTGCCACCGGTGTGCCAGGATGCCAACGTGCCCCCAAGCTTCGCCATCACGAACGGCTTGCGGAACATGTGCGGAAAACTCAGCGTGACGGCCTGGTCCGGCAACTCCAGCGAGACCGCCTCGGCATCGCCCCGCAAGGTACCCTGCAGATGGTCCACCCCAGGCAGGGTGCCGACTGGGTCGATGCCCAGGTCGTTGAAATCGGCATGCAACGCCTGCAGGCCGTCGGCACGATTCCAGCGCAGCGTCACGTCCTGGATCAGGCCATGCGGATGCCCTTCGCCCAGCCAGGCCGCCAGCGCCGTCGGCAATCTGGGGACCAGTGCCAGCCAGGGCACCAGAGGCGCGAGCCGCACATTACGGCCGGCCGCCTGGACATTGGCCTGCGGCGAACCTGCGCGATGCATGTCCAGCACCAGGGCTGCACCGTCGTCGCCAACCCAGCGCACCGCATAGCCGTCTTCGAGACCACTCAGCTCGGCCTCGCCGTGTACCGACGGCACACTGGCGCGGCTGCCCGACGGCGTGCGCACCACCACGTCGGTCAATTCCAGCGTGGCGACACTGCGCACCACCTTGTCGTGCCGCCAGTCCAGCCAAGCGGACACGCTGCCGTAGCCGGCCTGCACCGCGTAACCGCCCAGGTCGATGCCGTCCAGAAGCTGGTGCAGGTCGGCCTTGCTGGCGGAAAGCCAGAGCCGTCCGGCGCTGCCGTCGTCGCGAAAATCACCGGCACCATGAACAATGCCCGCCGCGTCTTCGCGATGCAGCAAAGCACCGACGCGGACATGATCACCCTGGCGGCTCAACCGGAGCGCATCGGCGATCAGTGCGTAATGCTTGCCGGTCCGCGCGTCGGCGATGTCCAGCCGCAGGTCGTCCAGCCGCACGCCCAGCGACAGGTTTCCGAATGACGTCGGCTGACGGCCATGACCACCGGCCACGCCGATGCCGTTGACGTGCCAGGAACCGTCGGCATCGTGACTGATGTCGAGCTGCAGGCCGCGTGCGCGCAGGTTGAGGAAGTGCCGCGACGGCAGCAGCCAGCCGCCGAAATCAAGCTTGAGTCCGGCCTCGGGAATATGCAGCGGGTTGCCGCCCTGTCCCTTCGCCACTCCCACGGTGAGGTTGCGCATCACGAACAACGGTCCCGAGGGCTGCCAGCGCCCGTCCAGCGCACTGAAGCTGACCGGACGATGAAGCCGTTCGCTGAGCTGCTTCGCCACCCACTGCGGGTGACGCGCCAGCAATGGCAGCAGCAGCTGGGCCAGCGCAGCAGAAAGGGCCAGCATGATCACCATCACGCCGGCCATCCAGCCCAGCGCCCGCATGCCGCGATGCAGGCGGCGTCGCCATGTGGGGGTCACGCCCGACCATCCCCGCCGGGTTCAAAGCAGGACAACATCAAACTGTTCCTGTGAATAATGCTCTTCGGCCTGGAAGCGTATGCTTTTGGAGATGAACTCTTCCAGTTCGGCGACCGCGGCCGACTCTTCCTCGAGGATGCGGTTGACCACGCTGGGGCTGGCCATCACCAGCAGCTGCTCGGCGTCGAACTGGCGCACGGCCCGGGTAATCTCGCGGAAAATCTCGTACGTGACCGTTTCGGCGGTCTTCAGCGTGCCGCGGCCGGAACAGGCCGGACACGGCTCACACAGCTGGCGCTCCAGACTCTCGGTGGTGCGCTTGCGGGTCATCTCGACCAGGCCCAGCGCCGACATCGGGTAGACCGTGGTCTTGGCATGGTCCCGTGCCAGGCCTTTTTCCAGCATGCGCAGGACCTGGCGCCGGTGCTCCTCGTCGACCATGTCGATGAAGTCGATGATGACGATGCCGCCCAGGTTGCGCAGGCGCAGCTGCCGAGAGGCGGCCTGCGCGGCCTCCAGATTGGTGCGGTAGACAGTCTCTTCCAGGTTGCGCGACCCCACATAGCCGCCGGTGTTGACGTCGATGGTGGTCATCGCCTCGGTCTGGTCGACGATCAGGTAGCCACCGGACTTCAGCGGCACTTCCTTGCGCAGTGCGCGCTGCATCTCGTCCTCGGCACCGTACAGGTCGAAGATCGGGCGCTCGCCGTCGTAGTGCTCGACGCGGTCGTCCAGGCTCGGCATGAACTTGTGCACGAACTTGGTGACCTTTTCCCAGGTTTCGCGCGAATCCACGCGCACCTTCTCGATGCCGTCGGTGAGCAGGTCGCGCAGGCTGCGCAGCGGCAGCGAGAGCTCTTCGTACACGCGCTCGCCCACGCTCGCCCTGGCGATGTTTTCCTGCACCACCCGCCATACCTTGCCCAGGTAGGTCACGTCGAAGGCCAGCGATTCGGCGCTCTGTCCTTCGGCATTGGTGCGAACGATGTAGCCCAGCGGGTTGTCCCCGACCAGCGGCGTCAGTACGTCCTTCAGGCGCTGCCGCTCGTCCTCGTCCTCGATCCTCGCCGAGATGCCGAGCGTGCGCGCGTACGGCAGCAGCACCAGGTAGCGCGACGGAATCGACAGGTGTGCCGACAGCCGCGCGCCCTTGGTGCCGATCGGGTCCTTGACCACCTGCACGACGATTTCCTGGCCCTCGTGCACCAGCTCGCTGATCGAAGGCACGTGCCCGTTGCCGTTGCCATGGCCATTGCCGTCGGTGCCTTCCGGCTGCGGCGGCCGCACGATATCCGACGCGTGCAGGAAGGCCGCCCGCTCCAGGCCGATATCCACGAACACCGCCTGCATGCCCGGCATCACCCGTTGCACGCGCCCCTTGTAGACGTTGCCGACATAACCGCGACGGGAGGCACGTTCGACGTGCACTTCCTGCAGCATGCCGTTTTCGACCACTCCTACGCGCGTCTCACGCGGCGTGACATTGATCAGGATCTCTTCACTCACCGGCTACTCCAAATCGATAACGACCTTTATAGCGGCTGGGCGAGCGGACTGTCGATGCGCAGCGCACAGCCGACACCGTTGGCCCCCCTCTGCCGGAAGCGGTCCGTGATCACGTAAAGTAGCGCGATGAAATTGCTGCTGGTCGAGGACTCGAAACGCCTGCGTGACACGCTGCAGCACGGTCTGCGTGGCGCCGGTTTCACGGTGGATGCCTGCGCCGACGGCATCGAGGCCCGTGGCCTGCTGCAAACCTATGCGTACGACTTGGTCGTGCTCGACCTGATGCTGCCGCGACTGGACGGTATCGGCGTGCTGCGCAGCCTGCCCGCGCATGGCCCGCGCCCCCGTGTGCTGGTGCTGTCGGCCCGCGACCAGGTCAGCGACCGCATCGAGGCCCTGAATACCGGCGCCGACGACTATCTGGTCAAGCCATTCTCGTTCGACGAACTGGTAGCCCGGCTGCAGGCCCTGGCGCGCCGGCCACCGGAAACCCAGCCCGACATCATCGAAGCCGGAGCGCTCAGCCTGAACCAGAGCGCACACGAAGCCACCGCCCATGGCCAGCCGATCCCGCTGACGCCGCGCGAATTCGCCCTGCTGACGCTGCTGCTACGCCACCGGGGCCACGTATTCAGCCGGGTCGCCATCCTGGAACGCCTGGCCGGCAGCGACAGCGAGGCCTCCGACCGCAGCGTGGAAGTGCTGGTACATGGCCTGCGTCGCAAACTCGATGCCGTCGACATGGACGGACTCATCGAGACGCGCCGCGGCGCCGGCTACCTGATTCCATGAAGTGGCGATCGCTGTCCTGGCGGATCACGCTGCTACTGCTGGCGACCAGCCTGCTGGTGTTTGCCGGTGGCTCGCTGGTGATGGACCACCTGGTGGACCACCAGCTGAAGCTGCGCTTCTATCAGGGGCTGGAGCTGCAATCGCAGGCGTTGGCCGCCTCGATGGAACTCGAGCCCTGGCACGTCGAGCCCGACAATGCCGCCTGGCTGTCCGCCGGACTGCTGGGCGACGCGGCCATCCATTACGACATCCGTTGCGGCGGCCGCGAACTCGACCAGAGCCGCAACCCGCCCCCCGGCTATCCGCCCGGCTGGCCGGCCGCCGCCGGCATGCAGCCGCAGATCGGCGAACTGCTACTGGCCGACGGCCGGCACATGGGCTGGACCATGCGTGCCTTCCGCATGCCACTGGGCGAAGGCTGGGGGCATACCCGCGCGGAGCGCGAGCAGCGCTGGCGCACCAGCAAGCACATCATCTCGCGCGACTGCCGCCTGCTGCTGATGCAGGACCGCGGTCGGCTCGACGACATCATGCTGAGCGTCGACGGGATTCTCGTCGTCGGCCCGCTGCTGGCTCTGCTGATCGCCTTGCTCGCGGTCCCGCTCATCGTGCGGCGCGGACTCCGCCCGCTCGGCCGTCTCGGCGACCGCATGGGCGACATCGGCCCGCACGAACCGGGGCGACGACTGGCTCCCACCGGCATGTACGAGCTGGATCCGCTGGTCGCCCGCTTCAACGAGGTGCTGGCACGCATGGACGACGGCCTCGCACGCGAGCGCCAGTTCGCCAGCGGACTGGCGCACGAAACGCGCACCCGGCTGGCCGAACTGCGCGTGATGTGCGAGGTGGAAACACGCTACCCCAGCGGCCGCCCCCTACCCGACCTGCTGACCGAACTGGGCACCATCGGTACCGAACTGGAGAACACGGTCAATGCGCTGCTGCTGCTGACCCGTCTGCAGTCCGGACTGGAACAGGCGCACTTCAAGGCGCAGGACCCGACCGCCCAGATCGAACGCCTGCTGCAGCGCCACGAAAGCGTCGCGCGCGAACGCGACATCACCCTGCGTCTGGAACGCATCACGAAGGTCACCGCGGCATGGCAGATCGACCCGGCCCTGCTCGAGGTCGTGCTCGGCAACCTGCTCGGCAACGCCTGCCATTACGCCAGCGCCGGCGACACCGTGGTCGTGCGTATCGACGAAACCTCCATCACGGTCGACAACGCCGCCCCCAATCTGGACGAAAGCGACCTCGTCCATTTCGGCCAGCGCTTCTGGCGCAAGCAACCCACGCACTCGGGGCATGCCGGCCTCGGCCTCGCGCTGGCCCGTGCCGCCGCGCAGGCCATGCAGCTGCAACTGGAGTACCAATTGTCCGAGGGGCGCCTGCAGTCGATCCTGCGCCGCGTGCGCCATATGGACGGCGACTACTGAATCCCGTGCGTCGCTCGGGTTAGAGTGCAGCGATGAACCCAACACCTATCCTCCTTGCCTGGAGCGGCGGCAAGGACTGCCTGATGGCCTTGCAACGCCTGCAGGCCGATCCGCAATGGCACCTGGTGGGCCTGCTCACCACGGTGAACCGTACCTACGGACGCATCGCCATGCACGGCGTGCGCCACGACATCCTGCTGGCCCAGGCCACCGAACTGGGCTTGCCGCTGATCGAGGTCGGGATGGACTGGCCCGGCAGCAACGAAGCCTACGAGGCGGCACATGCCGCTGCGCTGCAGGAGGCCGAACAGCGCTGGCCCGGCCTGCGGCACTGCGCCTTCGGCGACCTGTTTCTGGAAGACGTGCGCGACTATCGGATCCGCCAGCTCGGCCGTGCCGACTGGCATGCGGTGTTCCCGCTGTGGGGCGAGGATACGGCTGCGCTGGCCCGCCGCTTCGCCCGCGAAGGTCACCGTGCCCACCTGTGCTGCGTGGACACCCAGCAGCTCGACGCCAGTTACTGCGGACGTGAATTCGACAACACGCTGCTCGACACTTTGCCTGCCGGTGTCGATCCCTGCGGCGAACGCGGCGAATTCCATACACTGAGCTTCGGCGGCCCGATGTTCCGTCGCCCCCTGGACCTGCTGCGGGGTGAATCGGTATTGCGAGATGACCGCTTCCAGTTCACCGACTTCCTGCTTGCCGGCGATGCCACGCACAACTGAGGCGCCGATTCTGCCGGACGTGCTGTGTCCGGGGTTGGCACTGGTCTTCTGCGGCACCGCTGCCGGCAGGCGCTCCGCCGCCGAACACGCCTACTACGCCCATCCAGGCAACCTGTTCTGGCGCGCATTGTTCGAGGCGGGACTGACTCCGCGGCTGTTCGTCCCGCTGGAGTTTCCGCGGCTACCCGAACACGGCATCGGGCTGACCGACCTGGCCAAGCGCCACAGCGGCAACGACAACGAGCTGCCCCGCGACGCCTTCGACGTGCCCGCACTCGTCGCCAAGATCGAGCGCTTCGCACCGCGCCTGCTGGCCTTCACCAGCAAGAACGCGGCACGGACCGCACTCGGCCGCCACGTATCGCGCTACGGCCAGCAGGACGAGCGTATCGGCGACACCCGCCTGTTCGTGCTGCCCTCGCCATCGGGCCAGGCGCGCGGGCACTGGAGCCTTGAGCCATGGCGCGCGCTGGCCGACGCGTATATTGCCGCACGCACTGAGCAGTCACACACGGGGTAACCGCTACCGAGAGTGGCCGGCAGGACGGTGGCCGTTCGTATCGCTCAACACCACGCCGGGTCGCGTTCCGGGCCTGGCCCATGCGCGGTCAGTGACCGGTCGCGCTCGACTTGCGCACGATCAGCATGGCCAGCTCGAGTGACTGCTCATAGTTCAGGCGGGGGTCGACCATCGACTTGTAGGCACGTTGCAGGTCCGCCTCGGACAGATCACGTGCACCGCCCAGGCATTCGGTGACGTTCTCGCCGGTCAGCTCCAGATGAACGCCGCCGAGACGCGTGCCGGCAGCTGCATGGATGTCGAAAGCCTGGTCCAGCTCGCCGCGGATATTGTCGAAGCGGCGTGTCTTGAAGCCGTTCGACGTGCTCTCGGTATTGCCGTGCATCGGGTCGGCGACCCACAGCACCCGGCGCCCCTCGCGCTTCACCGCCTCCAGCAGCGGCGGCAGCGCCTTGGCAACGCCGGCATTGCCCATCCGGTGGATCAGGGTCAACCGACCAGGCTCGTCGTCGGGGTTGAGGGCCTCGATCAGCGGCAGCAACTGGTCCGGCGTCACCGACGGTCCTACCTTCACCGCGATCGGGTTGCGGATGCCGCGGAAGTACTCCACATGGGCACCGTCAAGAGCCGCCGTGCGCATGCCGATCCACGGAAAATGGGTGGACAGGTTGAACCAGCCCTCATGACGCGGCACCTGCCGGGTCAGGGCCTGCTCGTAGTGCAGCAATAGCGCCTCGTGCGAGGTGAAGAAATCCACCTTGCTGAAGCCCGCGACCGAGCCCGCCAGGGTCTCCATGAAGCGCAGCGAATCGCTGATGCCGGTGACCATGTGCCGGTACTCGGCCGCCAGCGGCGAGTGCTCGACCCAGGCCAGGTCCCAATACTCGGGGTGATGCAGGTCGGCGAAGCCACCGTCGATCAGCGCACGCACGAAGTTCATCGTGAGTGCGGAATGTGAATGCGCGCGCAGCAAGCGCTGAGGATCGGCACGGCGCGCGGCCGGCGTGAAATCGGGACCATTGACCACGTCGCCACGGAAGCTGGGCAAGGTCACGCCATCGCGGGTCTCGGTATCGGCCGAACGCGGCTTGGCGTACTGGCCGGCGAAACGGCCGACGCGCAGCACCGGTTTCTTCAGCCCGTGCACCAGCACCAGGCTCATTTGCAGCAGCACCTTGAGACGGTTGGAAATGACCGGGCTGGAACAGTCGGCAAAACTTTCCGCGCAATCCCCACCCTGCAGCAGGAAGCGCCGCCCATCCTGTGCTTCCGCCAGTGCCTGCTTCAGTGCCAGCACTTCCCAGGACGTCACCAGTGGCGGCAGCTCGGCCAGGCGCGCGGTGGCTTCAGCCAGCTCCTGCGCATCTTCGTATCGCGGCTGTTGCAAGGCCTCGCGGCGCTGCCAGGACGATGGCGACCAGCTTTGGTCCTGCACTGACGTACTCATGTCCGCGTCCCTGTCGAACGGCGCCATCCGGCACGCAGCGACCACAACCCTAGCAGCACGAACCAGATCAGCGACCACAGCGGCATCGGCAGGCCAAGGATCGACTGCACCCGTGCGCACTCGCCCGAACCGGTCAGCACCTTGGCCAGCACCCCGATCAACCCGCCGTTGCTGGCACGCGTCTCCAGCATGTAGCCGAGCGGCGCTCCGCAGCTGGGCACCTGGTCCGGCGGCAGCGACTGTATCCACAGGTGGCGGCTGGCAATGCCCACGCCAACCAGCGCGACCAGCACCAGCAGCCCCACGTATACCCAGCGCCCCCAGTTACGCGGTGCGTGCAGCCCCCCCACCAGGAACACCAGACCCAGTGCGATGAATGCGACGCGCTGGAGGATACAGAGCGGACACGGGTCCATCATCATCACGTACTGGGCGTAGAGTGCGAACCCGATCAGCCCGGCACAGACCAGGAAACCGGCGAGGAAACTGACACGGTACGACCAGCGCAGAGGATTCATCGGGTAACGACTTGCTTGGTGGAAAACACGACATTAACCGCTTGCCACAACGCTGTCAGCATCACACGTGCGCTACCGTCGTGAAAGCAAAAACCCCGCCCGGTTGCCCTGGCGGGGTCTTGTCTGGATGCAATGAGGCATCCGGCGCAATGCCGATTTACTCGGCCGACTTACTCGGCGTCGACGGCTTCGGCAGCCTGCGGACGATCGACCAGTTCGACATAGGCCATCGGCGCATTGTCACCGACGCGGTAGCCGCACTTGAGGATGCGCAGGTAACCACCGGGACGCTCGCGGTAGCGCGGCCCCAGCTCGACGAACAGCTTGCCCACGGCTTCCTTGTCGCGCAGACGCGCAAAGGCAAGGCGACGATTGGCAACGCCATCGGTCTTGGCCAGGGTGATCAGCGGCTCGGCGATGCGGCGCAGTTCCTTGGCCTTCGGCAGCGTGGTGCGGATCAGTTCGTGCTTGAACAGCGACGAGGCCATGTTCTTGAACATCGCTTCGCGGTGGCTGCTGGTCCGGTTGAACTTGCGTCCGGATTTCATGTGGCGCATGGCAAATACTCTCTGTCTGTTGTTATGAAAGACCGGCTCATGTGTCCGGCCTTCCGCGGTTACCCGCTTGTAAGAGCCCTGTCAGAACGGGCTCTGTGAAGAGCGCAGCCCGGAGGGGCCGCCTGTTGCACGATCCGGACACCATGGGCGCCCGGACCGCTGTCTTGCTTGGGTCGTGCCCCAATGGGAGCGCGACCCGGCTTGATCAACCCAGCTGCATGCCGTGCGAGAGACCCGGCGGCGGCCAATTCTCCAGCTTCATGCCCAGTGCCAGGCCGCGACTGCCCAGAACGTCCTTGATTTCGGTCAGGGACTTCTTGCCGAGGTTCGGCGTCTTCAGCAGCTCGACCTCGGTCTTCTGCACCAGATCGCCGATGTAGTAGATGCTCTCGGCCTTGAGGCAGTTCGCCGAACGAACTGTGAGTTCCAGGTCGTCGATCGGGCGCAGCAGCAGCGGATCGAAACCGCTCTTCTCCGCCTTCTCGGTGGCGCTCTCGCGGCGCGAGAAGTCACCGAACACCGACAGCTGATCGTTGAGGATCTCGGCAGCCTTGCGTACTGCGTCTTCCGCACCGATGGTGCCGTTGGTCTCGATGTCCAGCACCAGCTTGTCGAGGTTGGTGCGCTGTTCCACACGGGCCGCATCCACCTCGTAGGCCACGCGGCGCACCGGAGCGAACGACGCATCCAGCTGCAGACGACCGATCGGGCGAGCCTCGTCGTCGGGGTGCTGACGCGCGCTGGCCGGCTGGTAGCCGACGCCGCGACGCACACGCAGACGCATGTTGAGGGCGATGTCCTTGGTCAGGTGGCAGATCACGTGCTCGGGATTGATGATCTCGACCGTGTGATCCACGGTGATGTCGCCAGCGGTGACCACACCCTTGCCCTTCTTCGAAAGAGTCAGGGTGACTTCATCGCCGGTGTGCTGGCGGATAGCCACGTCCTTGAGGTTCAACAGGACTTCGATGACGTCCTCCTGAAGACCCTCGAGCGTGGTGTACTCATGCAGCACGCCATCGATTTCAACTTCGATGATGGCGCTGCCGGGGATCGACGAGAGCAGCACGCGACGCAGCGCGTTGCCCAGGGTGTGGCCAAAGCCACGCTCAAGCGGCTCGACCACCACCCGTGCATGGTTGGCTCCAAGCTGCTCGACGCTGAGGCCGCGAGGCCGCAGCACGCTAGTTGACGAAACTGCCATGCAAGGCTCCGGTAGATTACTTCGAGTAAAGCTCGACGATCAGGGCTTCATTGATGTCGGACGGCAGGTCGCCACGATCAGGCAGGGCCTTGAACGTACCGGCGAACTTCTTGGCGTCGACTTCCACCCACGACGGACGAAGGTCCATGGTGTCGAACACGGTCGCTGCTTCCTGCACGCGCAGCTGGGTGCGGGCGCGCTCGGTGAGTGCAATCTCGTCACCCGGCTTGACCTGGTACGACGGAATGTTCACCTTCTTGCCATTGACCAGCACTGCCTTGTGGGCAACCAGCTGGCGAGCCTGGGCGCGGGTGACCGCAAAGCCCATGCGATAGACGACGTTGTCCAGACGGCTTTCGAGCAGGCGCAGCAGGTTTTCACCAGTGTTGCCCTTGAGGGTCGACGCCTTGGCGTAGTAGTTGCTGAACTGACGCTCGAGCACGCCGTAGATACGCTTGACCTTCTGCTTTTCACGCAGCTGCACGGCGTAGTCGGACAAGCGCATGCGCTTGTTGACGCCATGCTGTCCGGGCTTGTTTTCCAGCTTGCACTTGGAGTCCAGCGCGCGGGCCGGGCTCTTCAGGCTGAGGTCAGCACCCTCGCGGCGGGCGAGCTTGCAGGTAGCTCCACGATAACGGGCCATGGGTAACTCCTTAGACTCGACGCTTCTTGGGGGGACGGCAGCCGTTATGCGGAATCGGCGTGACGTCAATGATGTTGAGGACCTTGTAGCCCAGTGCGTTCAGCGAACGAACCGCCGACTCGCGACCCGGACCCGGGCCCTTGATACGCACTTCCACGGTCTTCACACCGTAGTCGCCCGCAGCACGGCCAGCCTTCTCGGCGGCCACCTGGGCTGCGAACGGGGTCGACTTGCGCGAACCGCGGAAACCCGCGCCGCCCGCAGTCGCCCACGACAGAGCGTTGCCCTGACGGTCGGTGATGGTGACGATGGTGTTGTTGAAGGAGGCCTGCACGTGGGCCACGGCATCCGTGACAACGCGCTTGATCTTCTTCTTGGTCTTGACCGGCTTAGCCATGAGAATAAATACCTGTTACTTCTTGATGGCGCGACGCGGACCCTTGCGGGTACGTGCGTTCGTCTTCGTGCGCTGGCCGCGCACCGGCAGGCCGCGACGATGACGCAGGCCCCGATAGCACCCCAGATCCATCAGGCGCTTGATGGCCATGCCCACTTCACGGCGCAGGTCACCTTCGACGACATACTTGGCGATTTCGTGGCGGATCTTCTCCACCTCGCCTTCGCTAAGCGACTTGATCGGCGTGGTGGGAACCACGCCAGCGTCCACACAGACCTTCTTGGCCCGGCTACGGCCAATGCCGTAAATGCTTTGCAGGCCAACCCACACATGCTTGTGGACCGGCAAATTGACACCCGCGATGCGCGCCATGATGTACTTTCTCCGATGCGTTTCGTGCGCGGTAAACGCGCAATTTTAACCTGAATTACCTTGACAGGAAAGCCCTGCGGTACCCAGGCACCGCGTACTCCCCGATTTGGCCTAGCCGTCCGCCATTCAACCGCGGCGCAGATTGGCCTTCTTGAGCAGACCTTCGTACTGATGACTGACCAAATGCGCCTGGATCTGCGCCGTGAAGTCCATCACCACCACAACCACGATCAGCAATGAGGTGCCACCGAAATAGAACGGAACATGCCAGTAGCTCTGCATGAACGTCGGCACCAGGCAGACCAGCACCAGATACAGTGCCCCGACCCCGGTCAGACGCGTCATCACGGCATCGATGTACTCCGCCGTGGAACGGCCTGGTCGGATACCCGGAATCAGCGCACCCGAACGCTTGAGGTTGTCTGCCGTCTCTTCCGAATTGAACACAATCGCGGTGTAGAAGAAGGCAAACGTGATCACCAGTACTGCATAGATCAGCGCCCAGACCGGCTCACCGGGAGACAGCATCTGGGTCATGTCCTGAAGCCAGCGCGCCTGATGACCGGCACCGAACCAGGTGGCCGCGGTCGCCGGGAACATCAACAGGCTCGATGCGAAGATCGGCGGGATCACGCCCGACATGTTGATCTTGAGCGGCAGGTGCGATGTCTGGTTCATGTAGGCCCGCTGGCCGCCGGAACGCCGCGCGTAGTTCACCGTGATGCGTCGCTGCGCGCGCTCCACGAAGACCACGAACGCCGTCACCACCAGCACCGCAGCCACGACCATGATCAGCATCAGCACCGAAAGCTCGCCGTTGTTCGCCATGCCCAGAGTATGGGCAACCGCACCGGGAAGACCCGCCACGATACCGGCGAAGATCAGCAGCGAGATACCGTTGCCGATACCGCGCTCGGTCATCTGCTCACCCAGCCACATCAGGAACATGGAGCCGGCAGTCAGACCCACCACCGCCGACAGCACGAAGCCATAACCGGGCATGTAGACGACCGGCATGCCGCCAGTGGACTGCTTCATCAGCGCCATCGAGATGCCGAAAGCCTGGAAGGCCGACAACCCCACCGTGCCGAAGCGGGTGTACATGGTCAGCGTACGCTGGCCAGCCTGACCCTCTTTCTTGAGAGCCTGCAGACTCGGGATCACCGACCCCATCATCTGCACCACGATCGACGCGGAGATGTAAGGCACCACGCCCAGCGCGAAGACCGAGAAACGCCCCAGCGAACCACCCGAGAACATGTTGAACATGTCCAGCAGGCCACCGCTCTGTCCGACGAGTCGGGTCATCGCGTCCGGGTTGACACCCGGCACCGGAATGAACGAGCCGAGCCGGTACACGATCAGTGCACCGATCACGAACAGGATGCGCTGACGAAGCTCCGTCAGCTTTCCGGTGGTTCCAGGCAACTTGCCCTTGGCTGCCGGCACCGCCGATTACTCCACGCTGCCGCCGGCAGCCTCGATGGCCGCCTTGGCGCCGACCGTCGCAAGCAGGCCGGAAAGCTTCACCGCACGGCCGATCTCGCCCTTGGCGACGACCTTGACCTTCTTGGCATGGCTGTCGATCAGGCCAGCCTGATGCAGCACGACCACGTCGATCACGTCGGCCTTCAGGTTGGCAAGCTGGTACAGGAATACCTGCTGGCTCTCGGCTTTCTTCTTGGAGCGGAAGCCGACCTTCGGCAGACGACGCTGCAGCGGCATCTGACCGCCTTCGAAACCGAACTTGTGGGTACCGCCGGCACGGGCATGCTGACCCTTGTGGCCGCGACCGGCCGTCTTGCCCAGGCCCGAGCCAATACCGCGACCGACGCGCAGACGCGACTTGCGCGAACCTTCGGCCGGCTTGATGTCATTCAGACGCATGATGCTTACTCCTCGACCCGGACCAGGTAGTAGACCGTGTTGATCAGGCCACGCACCTGCGGGCTGTCCTTCAGTTCACGGACGTCGTTGAGCTTGTTCAGACCCAGCGCCTTGACGCTGAGACGATGACGGTTCTGCACACCGCGCAGGCCCTTGACCAGGCGCACGCGCACGGTGGCGGCTTCGTTCTGCTTAGCCATGGCCCAGCACCTCTTCCACGGTCTTGCCACGCTTGGCGGCGATCTGCTTCGGCGAGGCGATCGCCTGCAGGCCCTTGATGGTGGCGCGCACCAGGTTGATCGGGTTGCGCGAACCGACGGCCTTGGCCAGCACGTTCTTCACGCCGACCACTTCCAGCACGGCGCGCATGGCACCGCCAGCGATCACGCCGGTACCTTCGGCAGCCGGCTGCATGTAGACGCGGGCCGCACCGTGGTTGGCCTTGATGGCGTACCACAGGGTGCCGTTGTTGAGATCGATGTTCACCATGTTGCGGCGCGCACGCTCCATCGCCTTGGAGATGGCAACCGGCACTTCACGTGCCTTGCCATAGCCAAAGCCAACTTTGCCTTCGCCATCGCCGACCACGGTCAGCGCGGTGAAACTCATCTGGCGGCCACCCTTCACGGTCTTGGCCACGCGGTTGACGGCAATCAGCTTCTCGAGCAGGCCGTCCGAATTTTCGCGATCGTTAGAGGACATGCTTTTTTCCATGTGCCCGGACAGCCCGGGACTTTGCTTGCGGCTGAGCCGCTTGGAGTTGTAGGTATTTCAGTTGGCGCCCCACAGGGCGCCACAGCATCAGAACTTCAGGCCGGCTTCACGAGCCGCGTCGGCCAGAGCCTTGATGCGACCGTGATAGCGGAAACCGGAGCGGTCGAACGCCACGGATTCGACACCGGCAGCCAGCGCACGCTCGGCCACCGCCTTGCCCACGGCCGCGGCCGCGGTCAGGTTCTTGGTGCCCTTGAGGCCGTCGGAGATCGACTTCTGCACGGTCGAGGCAGCGGCAACCACCTTTTCGCCAGCGGCGTCGAACACCTGGGCGTAAAGATGCTGACCGGTGCGATGCACCGACAGACGGGCCACACCGAGCTTGCGGATGTGGGAACGGGTGGCCTTGGCGCGGCGCAGACGGGATTCGTTCTTGTTCATCGTCATAAATTCCTCGAAGCGGATCGACCGTTAGGCCTTCTTGGCTTCCTTCAGGGAGATCTTCTCGCCGGCGTAGCGCACGCCCTTGCCCTTGTAGGGCTCCGGCGGACGGAAGCTGCGGATCTTCGCCGCCACTTCGCCCACGCGCTGCTTGTCGGCACCCTTGATAAGCACTTCGGTCTGCGTCGGGGTTTCCAGGCTGATCCCTTCCGGCGCATCGAACACCACCGGGTGCGAATAGCCCAGGCTCAGGTTCAGCGCCTTGCCCTGCATGGAAGCACGGTAACCGACGCCCACCAGCTCGAGCTTGCGCTCGTAGCCGTCGGACACGCCCTTGACCATGTTGGCGATCAGCGCACGCGCGGTACCACCGAACTTGTCATCGGCACCTTCGGCGAGCGAAATGCTGGCGACACCATCATTCACGACAACCGACACGCCCGGCAGGACATGCGTCGACAGCGCGCCCTTCGGGCCCTTCACGGTAATGCCATCGTCGGCGACCTTGAGTTCCACGCCCTTGGGCAGGGAAATCGGCATTTTGGCAACACGAGACATCGTCGACTCCTTAAGCGACCTGGCCGATGACTTCGCCGCCCAGACCCTTGGCACGGGCCTGCGCATCGGTCAGCAGACCGGCGGAAGTCGAGATGATCGAGATACCCAGACCGCCGAGCACCTTCGGCAGCTCGTCCTTGCCGCGGTAGACGCGCAGGCCCGAGCGGGAAACACGGGAAATGCTCTCGATGGCCGGACGGCCTTCGAAGTACTTCAGCTTGATTTCGAGCACCGGCTTGCCTTCCAGGTCGGAGGCTTGGGCGTCGAGAATATAGCCCTCGTTCTTCAGCAGGCTGGCGATGGCCAGCTTCAGCTTCGAGGACGGCATGCTTACGGTCTTCTTGCCCGTGAGCTGGGCATTGCGGACGCGCGTAAACATGTCGGCGATGGGATCAGTCATGCTCATGAAAACATCCTTCAGAGTGCACCGATATCCGAAAAACCGGAGATCAATTGGATTGTATGCCCGCAAGACGACGTACCCGCCTTACGCAGACGGACGACTATAACAGGCTTTCCGGGTTTTGGCGAATACCGGGGCTTGCGATTGCTTCCACCGACGGACCGCGGTCCGTCGGTGGGCCAGGATCGGACAGAACGGAGTCTGTCCGGCACCGGGACAGGTTTGTTACCAGCTGGCCTTGCGCAGGCCGGGCACGTCGCCACGCATAGTGGCTTCGCGCAGCTTGTTGCGGCCAAGGCCGAACTTGCTGTAGACACCGCGCGGACGACCGGTCAGGGCGCAACGGTTGCGCTGACGCACCGGGCTGGCATCACGCGGCAGCTTCTGCAGCTTGCCCTGCGCGTCCATCTTTTCGTCATACGAAGCGGTGGCGCTCAGCACGATCGCCTTCAGTTCGGCACGCTTGGCAGCGTACTTCTTGACGAGCTTGGTCCGCTTGATATCGCGGTTGACCATCGAGGTCTTTGCCATGGTTTCTCTCTCGCGTAATCAGTTGCGGAACGGGAAGCTGAAGGCTTCCAGCAACGCCTTGGCTTCTTCGTCGCTCTTCGCGGTGGTGGTAATGGCGATATCCATACCACGCATCGCGTCGACGGCGTCGAAATCAATTTCCGGGAAGATGATCTGTTCCTTCACGCCGAAGTTGTAGTTACCGCGGCCGTCGAAGGCGCGACCCGACACGCCGCGGAAGTCGCGGACGCGGGGCAGCGAGATGTTGATCAGGCGATCCAGAAATTCCCACATCTGGGCACGGCGCAGGGTCACCTTGCAGCCGATCGGCCAGCCGTCACGGATCTTGAACGAGGCGACAGACACGCGCGCCTTGGTCGTCACCGGCTTCTGGCCGGAGATCTTGGCCATGTCGGCAACGGCGTTCTCGAGCACCTTCTTGTTGCCCGCGGCTTCGCCCACGCCCATGTTCAGCGTGATCTTGGTGATGCGGGGAACCTGCATCACGTTCTGGTAGCCGAATTTCTCGGTGAGCTTCGCAACTACCTGGTCTTTGTAGAATTTTTCAAGGCGCGTCATGATCGTGTTCCTTACGCGTCCACCACTTCGCCACTGGAGCGGAACACGCGGACCTTGCGCCCATCTTCAAGCGTCTTGGCACCCACGCGCTCACCCTTGCCGGTGGCGGAGTTGAACAGCTGTACATTGGAGATATGGATCGAAGCCTCACGCTCGACGATTCCGCCGGGCTGGTTGGCTTGCGGATTGGCCTTGGTGTGGCGCTTGACCAGGTTCACGTTTGCGACGAACACACGCTCGCCTGCAACGCGGAGCACGTCACCACGCTGGCCCTTGTTCTTGCCGGCGATCACGATGACCTGATCGCCCTTGCGGATACGGTTCATGGGTTCAGTCTCCGCTTCAGAGCACTTCGGGCGCGAGCGAGACGATCTTCATGAACTTCTCGCTGCGCAGCTCACGCGTCACCGGCCCGAAGATACGGGTGCCGATCGGCTCGAGCTTGTTGTTGAGGAGCACCGCTGCATTGCCGTCGAAACGGATCAGCGAGCCATCGGGACGACGTACACCCTTGGCAGTACGAACCACCACGGCGTTGTAGACCTCGCCCTTCTTCACCTTGCCACGGGGAATGGCATCCTTCACGGCGACCTTGATCACGTCACCGATCGCGGCGTAACGGCGCTTGGAGCCACCGAGCACCTTGATGCACATCAGTTCCTTGGCACCGCTGTTGTCCGCTGCGGAAAGCGTGCTTTGCATCTGGATCATGTCTGCACCCTCTCCGTTAGACGTTCGCGCGCGTGATGATCTCGATCACGCGGTGATGCTTGGTCTTGGACAGCGGACGGCACTCCGCAATGCGTACCACGTCGCCCTCGTTCGCGCCCATTTCGTCCTGCGCGTGGAGCTTGGTGGAACGGCGAACGATCTTGCCGAGCAGGCTGTGCTGCACCTGGCGCTCGATCAGAACGGTAACCGTCTTGTCCATCTTGTTGCTGATGACACGACCCTCGAGGGTACGTGCCTGCTTGTTGTTCTCGCTCATGTCCGCCGTCCCTTACTTCTTGCCGCCGAGCACGAACTTCGTGCGGGCGATGTCACGCCGAACGCGGCGCAGCTGGTGCGGCTGGCTGAGCTGGCCGGAACCTTTCTGCATGCGCAGGTTGAACTGCTCCTTGCGCAGGTCCAGCAGATGCTGCTTCAGCTCTTCGGCCGACTTGGTGGTCAGATCTTTGATAGCCATATCACATCACCGCCCGGGTCACGAACTGGGTCTGTACCGAGAGCTTGGCGGCAGCCAGGCGGAACGCCTCGCGCGCCGTGATCTCGTCGACACCCTCGATTTCATAAAGCATGCGGCCGGGCTGGATCGGGGCGACCCAGAACTCCACGCCACCCTTACCGGCGCCCATTCGGACTTCGATCGGCTTCTTGGTGATCGGCTTGTCCGGGAACACGCGGATCCACAGCTTGCCGCCACGCTTGACGAAACGGGTGATGCAACGACGACCGGCCTCGATCTGGCGAGCGGTGAGCTGGCCGTGAGTGGTCGCCTTCAGCCCGTATTCGCCGAAGCTGACAAGGTTCGAGCACTGCGCCAGACCGTCGTTACGGCCCTTGAACTGCTTGCGGTATTTGGTTCGCTTGGGTTGCAGCATGGCAACTCTCCTTACTTCGCCGTCCGCTCGCGGCGGCCTTCACCGCCCTCGCGACGCGCTTCACGACGACCTTCGCCACCTTCGCGGCGCGGCTGCGACTGCTCGTCCTTCGACTCCTGGCCAACCTGCGCCATGTCGAAGATCTCGCCCTTGTAGACCCACACCTTGATGCCGATGATGCCGTAGGTGGTCTTCGCCTCGGCAAAACCGTAGTCGATGTCGGCACGCAGGGTGTGAAGCGGCACGCGGCCTTCGCGACTCCATTCGGAGCGGGCGATCTCGGCACCGTTCAGACGACCGGAAACGTTGATCTTGATACCCAGCGCGCCCAGACGCATCGCATTGCCCACCGCACGCTTCATGGCGCGACGGAACATGATGCGGCGCTCCAGCTGCTGCGCGATCGACTCGGCGACCAGCTGCGCGTCGAGCTCGGGCTTGCGCACTTCGTTGACATTGATGTGCGCCGGAACGCCCATCATGTCCGAGACTTCCTTGCGCAGCTTCTCGATATCCTCGCCCTTCTTGCCGATCACCACGCCCGGACGGGCGGTGTGGATCGTCACGCGGGCGGTCTTGGCCGGACGCTCGATCTGGATCTTCGAGATACCGGCCTGGGCCAGCTTCTTGCGCAGCATCTCGCGGACCTTCAGGTCAGCCGCGAGGTACTGGGCGTACTCGCCCTTGTTGGCATACCACTTCGAGTTCCAGTCCTTGGCAATGCCGAGGCGGATACCGGTGGGGTGAACTTTATGACCCATCGTCTTCTATCCTCAGTCAGTCGCCAACGACGACAGTGATGTGGCTGGTGCGCTTCAGGATCCGCGAACCGCGGCCCTTTGCACGGGCATACATGCGCTTCATCGCCGGACCTTCGTCCACGAAGATGCGGGACACCTTCAGGTCGTCGACATCGGCGCCGAGATTGTTCTCGGCGTTGGCGACGGCAGACAGCAGCACCTTGCGGACAAGGTGGGCAGCCTTCTTGTTGGTGAACTGGAGCACGTCGCTGGCGCGGCCCACGGGCATGCCGCGGACCAGGTCAGCCACCAGGCGTGCCTTCTGCGCCGAGATGCGGGCGCTGCGCAGGATCGCTTTGGCTTCGGTGCTCATCTTACTTGCCCTTCTTGTCGCCGCCGTGGCCCTTGAAGGTGCGGGTCACCGCGAACTCGCCGAGCTTGTGCCCGACCATGTTCTCGTTGACGAGCACCGGCACGTGCTGGCGACCGTTGTGGATGGCGATGGTGAGTCCCACCATTTCCGGCAGGATCATCGAGCGACGCGACCAGGTCTTGATCGGGCGCTTGTTGTTGGCGGAAACCGCAGCTTCCACCTTCTTCACGAGGTGAAGGTCGACGAAGGGACCTTTCTTCAATGAACGCGGCATGTCGGTTTCCTGTTACTTGCGACGACGCACGATGAACTGCTGCGTGCGCTTGTTGTTGCGGGTCTTGTAGCCCTTGGTCGGCGTGCCCCACGGGCTGACCGGATGACGGCCACCGGAGGTACGGCCTTCACCACCGCCGTGCGGATGGTCGACCGGGTTCATCACCACACCGCGCACGGTCGGGCGGATACCCATCCAGCGCTTCACACCAGCCTTGCCCAGCTTCTTCAGGCTGTGCTCGGAATTGCCGACTTCGCCGATGGTGGCGCGGCACTCGACCGGCACCCGGCGCATTTCGCCGGAACGCAGACGGAGCGTGGCGTAACCGGACTCGCGCGCAACCAACTGGACCGAGGCACCGGCACTGCGAGCGATCTGGGCGCCCTTGCCGGGCTTCATCTCGATGCAGTGGATGGTCGAACCAACCGGAATGTTGCGCAGCGGAAGGCTGTTGCCGGCCTTGATCGGTGCATCACGACCCGAGACCAGACGATCGCCGACCACCACACCCTTCGGCGCGATGATGTAACGACGCTCGCCATCGGCGTAGCACAGCAGCGCGATGTGCGCGGTGCGGTTCGGATCGTATTCGATGCGCTCGACCTTGGCGGCAACGCCTTCCTTGTCGCGCTTGAAGTCGATGATGCGGTAATGCTGCTTGTGGCCGCCACCGCGATGACGCGTGGTGATACGGCCGAAGTGGTTGCGGCCACCGGTCTTGGACTGGGACTCGACCAGCGGCGCATACGGCGCGCCCTTGTGCAGGCCTTCGGTGCGGACGCTTACCGCGTCGCGACGGCCCGGCGAGGTCGGCTTGTGATTGATTAGTGCCATCTCACGAAACTCCTGGCTCAGGCCTTGGCAGACACGTCAATGGTCTGACCGTCGGCGAGGCGCACATACGCCTTGCGCTTGCCCTGGCGGTTGCCAGCGCGGAAACGGAAGGACTTGACCTTGCCCTTGGTGTTGACGAGGTTCACCTGCTCGACCTTGACGTCGAACATCTTCTCCACCGCCGCGCGGACATCGGCCTTGGTCGCCTCGGGGGCAACCACGAACACGTACTGGTTGCTCTCGGCCAGGCGCGCAGCCTTCTCGGAGATGTACGGGGCACGCAGCGTATTCAGAATGCGTTCGTTGCTCATGCCAGCCACTCCTCGATCTTCTTAACCGCCTCGACGGTCACCACCACGTGGTCGGACCCGACCAGGCTGACCGGGTTCAGCGCCATCACGTCGACCACATGCAGGTACGGGATGTTGCGCGCGGCCAGGAACAGCGCCTCGTTGGCATCCTCGGACACCAGCAGCACGCGGCCGGAAACGTCCAGATCCTTCATCTTGGCGATCATCGCCTTGGTCTTCGGCTGCTCGATGCCGAAACCCTCGACCACCTTCAGGCGGCCCTGGCGGTTCAGCTCGGACAGGATCGAGCGGATCGCCACGCGATACGACTTGCGGTTGACCTTCTGCTCATAGCTGCGGGGCTTGGCCGCGAAAGCCACACCGCCGCCGACGAAGATCGGGGCGCGGTAGTCGCCGTGACGCGCACCGCCGCCCTTCTGCTTCTTGAACTTCTTGGTGGTACCCGACAGCTCACCACGCGTCAGCTGCGCCTTGGTACCGGCGCGACCGCCGGCCTGGTACGCAACCACCACCTGGTGGATCAGGGCCTGCTTGAACTCACCGCCGAACACTTCGTCCGACACGCTGAGCGGCTTGGCGCCAATGACATTCAGTTCCATGGCGTCTCTCCTCAACCCTTGGTGGTCGGACGGATCACGACGTCGCCACCGGTCGCACCGGGGACGGCACCCTTCACCGCGATCAGATGACGCTCGGCGTCGACCTTGACCACTTCCAGACCCTGCTGCGTGCGGTTCACCGCACCCATGTGACCGGCCATCTTCTTGCCGGGGAACACGCGGCCCGGCGTCTGACGCTGACCGATCGAACCCGGAGCACGGTGCGACAGCGAGTTACCGTGCGTCGCGTCGCCCATCTTGAAGTTGTGGCGCTTGATGGTGCCCTGGAAGCCCTTGCCCTTGGACACACCGGCAACGTCCACGATCTGACCAACGGCGAACAGCTCGTCAGCCTTGATCTCGGCACCCACCGTGTACTTGCCGAGGTCGTCGGCAGACACGCGGAACTCCCAGAGACCGCGACCCGGCTCAACCTTGGCCTTGGCGTAGTGGCCCTTCAGCGGCGCCGTCAGCAGGCTGGCGCGCTTCACGCCCGCCGCGACCTGCACCGCGCTGTAGCCATCGTTATCTTCCGTCTTCAACTGAGTGACGCGATTCGGGGTGGCTTCAATCAGCGTCACCGGAATCGAGCGTCCGTCTTCAGTGAAGAGTCGGCTCATGCCGCACTTGCGGCCAACCAGTCCGATACTCATCTTCGTATCCTGTCTATCGCTCAGCCAAGCTTGATCTGGACATCCACGCCTGCGGCGAGGTCAAGCTTCATGAGCGCGTCCACGGTTTTGTCGTTGGGGTCGACGATGTCGAGCACACGCTTGTGCGTACGGGTCTCGTACTGGTCGCGCGCGTCCTTGTCGACGTGAGGCGACACCAGAATGGTGTAGCGCTCGATCTTGGTCGGGAGCGGAATCGGGCCGAGCACCGTAGCGCCCGTGCGCTTGGCCGTCTCGACGATCTCGCTGGCCGAACGGTCGATCAGACGATGATCGAACGCCTTGAGCCGGATGCGAATCTTCTGGTTCGCCATAAACCGTGTCCTGTTATCGAAAGAACAAATACTGTGAATCGAGGGGCTTCTCACCGCCTCGCACAACCCTGGTACAACACGACACCGCGCTTTTATGCCACGGTGAATTCACAACTATACACGGTTTTTCAGCACATGTCCCACTTTTTTTATGGGCGCACAGAAAAACCGGTGGCTTTCGCCACCGCCAAAGGGCTCGGCACTAATGGCACCGACCCTTCGACCCAACTCTCGCCCCACCTAGGTGGGGCGAGTTTCTCTAGCCAAAAGCCCTGCTAGCGCCACCTTTCCAGATGGCAAGGGTCAAGCCCGGCATCCCGCCGGAACCCCGCAAAGCAATTACTTGACGATCTTGGCGACGACGCCGGCGCCGACGGTACGACCGCCTTCGCGGATCGCGAAGCGCAGGCCCTCGTCCATCGCGATCGGGTGGATCAGGCTCACCACCATCTTCACGTTGTCGCCAGGCATCACCATCTCGACGCCTTCCGGCAGCTGCACCGCGCCCGTCACGTCCGTCGTGCGGAAGTAGAACTGCGGACGGTAGCCCTTGAAGAACGGCGTGTGACGACCACCCTCGTCCTTCGACAGCACGTACACCTCGGCCTCGAAGTCCGTGTGCGGCGTGATCGAACCCGGCTTGGCCAGCACCTGGCCACGCTCCACTTCGTCACGCTTCGTGCCGCGCAGCAGCAGGCCCACGTTGTCGCCCGCCTGGCCCTGGTCCAGCAGCTTGCGGAACATTTCAACGCCGGTCACCGTCGTCTTGGTGGTCGGGCGGATACCGACAATCTCGATTTCCTCGCCCACCTTGATGATGCCGCGCTCCACGCGACCGGTCACCACCGTGCCACGACCCGAGATCGAGAACACGTCTTCGACCGGCATCAGAAACGGCTTGTCGATGTCGCGCTGCGGTTCCGGAATGTACGAATCCAGCGCATCCACCAGCGCGATGATCGCCGGCACGCCGATTTCGCTCTGATCACCTTCCAGCGCCTTCAGCGCCGAACCCTTGATGATCGGCGTGTCGTCGCCCGGGAAGTCGTACTTCGACAGCAGCTCGCGCACTTCCATCTCGACCAGCTCGAGCAGCTCGGCGTCGTCCACCATGTCGGCCTTGTTCAGGAACACGACGATGTACGGCACGCCCACCTGGCGCGACAGCAGGATGTGTTCGCGCGTCTGCGGCATCGGGCCGTCAGCGGCCGAGCACACCAGGATCGCGCCGTCCATCTGCGCCGCACCCGTGATCATGTTCTTCACGTAGTCCGCGTGACCCGGGCAGTCCACGTGCGCGTAGTGGCGCGTCGGCGATTCGTATTCCACGTGTGCGGTGGAAATCGTGATGCCGCGTGCCTTTTCTTCCGGCGCCGCGTCGATCGCGTCGTAGGCCTTGAATTCGCCGCCAAACCGTTCCGCACCGATCTTCGTCAGTGCCGCCGTCAGCGTCGTCTTGCCGTGGTCCACGTGTCCGATCGTGCCCACGTTGACGTGCGGCTTGGTGCGTTCGAATTTACCCTTTGCCATGGCTGGAAACCTCTAGATGAACCTTATTGGAACTTTTGGATGAGCAGCCATGGGTGGCTGCATGATGATCAAACGGTCACGCCGTGACCGCAACAACTCAGGCCTTCTTCATCACCTGCTCGGCGATGTTGTTCGGCGCCGGCTCGTAATGATCGAACTCCATCGTGAACGTGGCACGCCCCTGCGTCTGCGAACGCAGCGAAGTGGCGTAGCCGAACATCTCGCCGAGCGGGATCATCGCGTTGATGGTCTTGCCCGACGGGGTGTCGTCAGAACCCTGCAGCACGCCGCGACGACGACTGACGTCGCCCATCACGTCGCCGAGGTAATCCTCCGGCGTCACGATCTCCACCTTCATGATCGGCTCGAGAAGGATCGGACGCGACTGCTTCGAACCGTCCTGGAACAGCTCCCTGAACGCGCCATGGGCGGCGATCTTGAAGGCCATTTCCGACGAATCGACGTCGTGGTAGGAGCCGAACACGAGGCGCGCCTTGATACCCACCACCGGGAAGCCGGCCAGGTGACCGCTGGTGATGGATTCGCGCAGGCCCTTTTCGACCGACGGAATGTATTCCTTCGGAACCACGCCGCCGGTAATTTCGTTGACGAACAGGAAATCGTCCTTGACATCGGCATGCTTGGCATCGGCGTCCGACATCGGCGAGAACTCGATCACCACGTGACCGTACTGGCCCTTGCCGCCCGACTGCTTGGCGTGCTTGAAGTCGGCCTTGTATTCGCCCTGGATTGTCTCGCGGTAAGCCACCTGCGGCTTGCCGACATTCGCCTCGACGTTGAACTCGCGACGCATGCGGTCGACCATGATGTCCAGGTGCAGCTCGCCCATGCCGGAGATGATGGTCTGGCCAGACTCCTCGTCGGTGCGCACGCGGAAGGTGGGATCTTCCTGCGCCAGGCGCCCCAGCGCGATACCCATCTTCTCCTGGTCCGACTTGGTCTTCGGCTCGACCGCCATCGAGATCACCGGCTCCGGGAAGGTCATGCGCTCGAGCACGATGACCTGGTCCTGAGCGCACAACGTGTCGCCAGTGGTCACGTCCTTCAGGCCGACCGCCGCAGCGATGTCGCCCGCACGCACTTCCTTGATTTCCAGGCGCTCGTTGGAGTGCATCTGCAGGATGCGGCCCACACGTTCTTTCTTCGACTTGACCGGGTTGTAGACCGAATCGCCCGAGTTCAATACGCCGGAGTAGACCCGGAAGAAGGTCAGCGAACCGACGAACGGATCGGTCATGATCTTGAACGCAAGCGCGGAGAACGGCGCCTTGTCGTCGGCCGGGCGGCTGGCCTCATGCTCGCTTTCGTCGACACCCTTGACCGGCGGGCGGTCGGCCGGCGACGGCAGCAGCTGGATGACCGCGTCGAGCATGGCCTGCACGCCCTTGTTCTTGAACGCAGTACCGCAGAACACCGGGATCAGCGACGTGGACAGCGTGCCCGCGCGCAGACCAGAAATGATGTCGTCCTCGCCGAGGTCACCCTCTTCGAGGTACTTATTCATCAGCTCTTCGGAGGTCTCGGCCGCCGACTCGACCATGAAGTTGCGCGCCGTCTCGACCACGTCCTTCAGGTCCGCGGGAATGTCGCGGTACTCGAAGTTCATGCCCTGGGACTCCATATCCCAGTAGATAGCCTTCATCTTGACCAGGTCGACCACGCCTTCGAAGTTGTCCTCGGCACCGATCGGCACCTGCATCGGCACCGGATGGGCACCGAGGCGGGACTTCAGCTGACCGACCACCTTCTCGAAATTGGCGCCGGTGCGGTCCATCTTGTTGACGAACGCGAGGCGGGGCACCGAATACTTGTTGGCCTGGCGCCACACGGTCTCGGACTGCGGCTGCACGCCACCGACCGCACACAACACGAATACCGCACCATCGAGCACGCGCAGGGAGCGCTCCACCTCGATGGTGAAGTCGACGTGCCCGGGAGTGTCGATGATGTTGAAGCGGTGCTGCGGCAGCGAGCGGTCCATACCCTGCCAGAAGCAAGTGGTGGCCGCCGAGGTGATGGTGATGCCGCGCTCCTGCTCCTGCTCCATCCAGTCCATCGTGGCCGCACCATCATGCACCTCGCCAATCTTGTGACTGACGCCGGTGTAGAAAAGGATGCGCTCCGTCGTGGTGGTCTTGCCGGCATCGATGTGGGCCATGATGCCGAAGTTGCGGTAGCGCTCGATCGGTGTGGTGCGTGCCATGGGATGTATACCTGCTTTCGGGCTACCCTGCCCTGCCTCAAGGCGGTCTTCTTAACCGCGCCTGTTTTTGGAAGTTCGCCAAACCGGCGAGCTCATTCCCGCGCCGCGAACGACGCGGGAAACGCCCGGATTACCAGCGGTAATGCGAGAACGCCTTGTTGGCTTCCGCCATGCGATGGGTCTCTTCGCGCTTCTTGATCGCGCCACCGCGGCTTTCGGAGGCTTCGAGAAGCTCGGCCGCAAGCTTGCGCGGCATCGAGGTCTCGCCACGCTTGCGCGCAGCCTCGATCGCCCAACGCATGGCCAGCGCCATACGACGACCCGGACGCACTTCAACCGGCACCTGATAGGTGGCACCACCGACGCGGCGGGACTTCACCTCGACCGCCGGGGCAATGTTATTGAGCGCCTTCTCGACCAGAGCCACCGGCTCTGCATTCTTTTCGCCCAGATGATCGAGCGCACCGTAGACGATGCTCTCGGCCACGGACTTCTTGCCGCTCTTCATCACCATGTTGATGAAGCGGGCAATCAGCTGGCTGCCGTGCTTGGGATCCGGCAGGATCAGACGGGCGGGATGTGAACCTTTACGCGACATGTCTTCAGTCCTCGACTCTTAGGCCTTCGGGCGCTTAGCGCCGTACTTCGAGCGGGCCTGGCGACGCTTGGCGACGCCGGCGCAATCGAGACTGCCGCGCACGGTGTGATAACGCACACCCGGGAGATCCTTGACACGACCGCCACGGATCAGCACCACCGAGTGCTCCTGCAGATTGTGACCTTCGCCACCGATATAGCTGATGACCTCGTAGCCATTGGTCAGACGGACCTTGGCCACCTTGCGCAGGGCCGAGTTCGGCTTCTTCGGGGTGGTCGTGTAAACGCGCGTGCAGACGCCGCGACGCTGCGGGCTACTCTGCAGGGCAGGCGAAGCGCTCTTGTAGCTCTTCGGGCTGCGGTTCTTGCGCACAAGCTGGTTGACTGTCGTCATGCGAAGCTGTTCCTGAGGAAACATAAAGGCAGACCGATACGATCCGGCCTGCCAAGAAGCGGGAATTTAACATGGGCGGCCTGCCACAGGCAAGCCTAAGCCCTTGACATCCTTGACTCGAACACGAGGCGCATCCGTTGCGCCTCATTTCGTTGGTTCAGCAAGCAACACCCTGGACGGGCTTACTCGACACCTGCATCCGTACCTGCGGGCGCTTCCACGGAGGAAGCCTGGGGGACGGAACCCGAAAGCGTTTCGAGCTCCAGGGCGGTCAGGCCACCCTGGCGTTGCCGCTGCGTGTGGTAAGCCAGACCCGTACCCGCTGGGATAAGCCGGCCGACAATAACATTTTCCTTCAAGCCACGCAAGGTGTCGCGCGTACCACGGACCGCCGCCTCTGTCAGCACGCGGGTGGTTTCCTGGAACGATGCGGCCGAGATGAACGACTCGGTCGCCAGCGACGCCTTGGTGATGCCCAGCAACACCGACTCGTAGCCCGCCGGACGCTCGCCCTTGTTGACGGCACGGTCGTTTTCTTCGTTGATGCGCACGCGCTCGACCTGCTCGCCGCGCAGATAATGGCTCTCACCGGGCTCGGTGATCTCCACCTTGCGCAGCATCTGGCGAATGATCGCCTCGATGTGCTTGTCGTTGATCTTCACGCCCTGCAGACGGTAGACGTCCTGGATCTCCTTGACCAGATAGGCTGCCAGCGGCTCCACGCCCAGCAGGCGCAGGATGTCATGCGGATTCGGCTCGCCGTCGACCACGGTTTCGCCCTTCTCCACATGCTCGCCTTCGAACACGATGACCTGACGCCACTTCGGAATCAGCTCCTCGTGCTCGTTGCCGTCGACGTCCTTGATGATCAGGCGCTGCTTGCCCTTGGTGTCCTTGCCGAAGCTGACCACACCCGAACGCTCGGCCAGGATCGCCGGTTCCTTCGGCTTGCGTGCCTCGAACAGGTCGGCCACGCGGGGCAGACCACCGGTGATGTCACGCGTCTTGGAGGTTTCCTGCGGGATACGGGCAACCACGTCGCCCACGCCCACTTCTGCACCGTTCTGGATCGACACGATGGCGCCGGCCGGCAGGAAGTACTGCGCCGGCACGTCGGTACCCGGCAGCTTCAGCTCGCGACCCTTCGCATCTTCCAGACGCACGATCGGACGCAGATCCTTGGCCGCCGTACCGCGACGCTTCGGATCGGTGACCACCGCCGACTCCAGGCCGGTCAGTTCGTCGGTCTGGTTCTGCACCGTCACACCATCGATGAAGTCGATGAAGCGCACGGTACCGGCCACTTCCGAAACGATCGGATGGGTGTGCGGGTCCCAGTTCGCGACGGTCTGACCCGCCTTGACCGGATCGCCGTCCTTCAGCGCCAGAGTGGCGCCGTACGGCACCTTGTAGCGCTCACGCTCGCGGCCGTTTGCGTCGATCACCGACACTTCGCCCGAACGCGACACGGCCACCAGGTGACCCTGCGCGTGCTGCACCGTCTTGAGGTTGTTGAACTTCAGCGTGCCGGTGGTCTTGACCGTGACGTTGTCCACTGCCGCCGCACGCGAAGCCGCACCACCGATGTGGAACGTACGCATGGTCAGCTGGGTGCCGGGCTCGCCGATCGACTGCGCGGCGATCACGCCGACCGCCTCGCCGATGTTGACCAGGTGGCCACGGGCCAGATCGCGGCCATAGCACAGGCCGCACACGCCATGGGTGGCTTCGCAGGTGATCGGCGAACGCACCTTGATCAGCTGCACGCCGGCCTGGTCGAGCTTCTCGACCAGCGCCTCGTCGAGCAGGGTGTCACGGGTGACGATAGGCTGATCGTCGTCGCCCGGCGCATAGACATCCTCGACCACCACCCGACCCAGTACGCGGTCGCGCAACGGCTCGACGACGTCACCGCCTTCGACGATCGGCTGCATGGTCAGGCCATTCTCGGTACCGCAGTCTTCCATGGTGACCACCACGTCCTGCGCCACGTCCACCAGACGGCGGGTCAGGTAACCCGAGTTAGCCGTCTTCAGCGCCGTATCCGCCAGGCCCTTTCGGGCACCGTGGGTGGAGTTGAAGTACTGCAGCACGTTCAGGCCTTCGCGGAAGTTGGCCTTGATCGGCGTCTCGATGATCGAGCCGTCCGGGCGGGCCATCAGGCCGCGCATGCCGGCCAGCTGGCGAATCTGCGCCACCGAACCACGGGCGCCGGAGTCAGCCATGATGTACAGCGAGTTCATCGACTTCTGGTTGACCGTCTTGCCCTCGGCGTCGGTGACCTTCTCGGTACCGATGCCGTCGATCATCGCCTTGGCGACCAGCTCGTTGGTGCGCGACCAGATGTCGACCACCTTGTTGTAGCGCTCACCAGCCGTGACCAGACCCGACTGGTACTGCTGCTGGATCTCGACGACTTCCTTCTCGGCCTCTTCCAGGATGCCCTTCTTCTCGTCCGGGATGATCATGTCATCGATGCCGATCGAGATACCCGCGCGCGTCGCGAAACGGTAGCCGGTGTACATCAGCTGGTCGGCGAACACCACGGTCTCCTTCAGACCGAGGCGACGGTAGCTGGCGTTGATCAGGCGCGAGATGGCTTTCTTCGACAGCTCCGTGTTGGCCAGCTCGAACGGCAGGCCTTCGGGCATGATCTCGAGCAGCAGCGCACGACCCACCGTGGTATCCAGCAGCAGGGTCTCGCTATGCCGCGTGCCGTCGTCGGCAATATGCACCTGCTTCACGCGCACCTTGACCTTGGCGTGCAGCTGGACCGCACGGTTGTCGTAGGCGCGACGCACTTCGCCGATGCCGGAGAACACCATGCCGGTGCCCTTCGCATTCACCAGCTCGCGGGTCATGTAGTACAGGCCCAGCACCACGTCCTGGGTCGGCACGATGATCGGCTCGCCGTTGGCGGGCGACAGGATGTTGTTCGACGACATCATCAGGGCGCGCGCTTCGAGCTGCGCTTCGATCGACAGCGGCACGTGCACGGCCATCTGGTCACCGTCGAAGTCGGCGTTGAAAGCGGTACAGACCAGCGGATGCAGCTGGATGGCCTTGCCTTCGATCAGCTTCGGCTCGAACGCCTGGATGCCGAGGCGGTGCAGCGTCGGGGCGCGGTTGAGCAGCACCGGATGTTCGCGGATCACCTCTTCGAGGATGTCCCACACCTGCGGCTCTTCGCGCTCGACCAGCTTCTTGGCGGCCTTGATGGTGGTCGCGTCGCCACGGGCCTGCAGCTTGGCGAAGATGAACGGCTTGAACAGCTCGAGCGCCATCTTCTTGGGCAGGCCGCACTGGTGCAGACGCAGGGTCGGCCCCACCACGATCACCGAACGACCGGAGTAGTCCACGCGCTTGCCGAGCAGGTTCTGGCGGAAACGCCCCTGCTTGCCCTTGATCATGTCGGCCAGCGACTTCAGCGCACGCTTGTTGGTACCGGTGATGGCACGACCACGGCGACCGTTGTCCAGCAGCGCATCCACCGATTCCTGCAGCATGCGCTTTTCGTTGCGCACGATGATGTCGGGCGCGCTGAGTTCAAGCAGGCGCTTCAGGCGGTTGTTGCGGTTGATGACGCGGCGGTACAGGTCGTTCAGGTCGGACGTGGCGAAGCGACCGCCATCCAGCGGCACCAGTGGACGCAGGTCCGGCGGCAGCACCGGCAGCACGGTCATGACCATCCATTCCGGACGGTTGCCGGACTCGAGGAAGGCCTCGATCAGCTTGACCCGCTTGGTCAGGCGCTTGAGCTTGGTTTCCGAACCGGTGGAAGCGATCTCTTCCTTCAGGCGGATCACTTCGGCCGGCAGGTCCAGCGACTTCAGCAGCTCGAACACGGCTTCCGCACCCATGCGGGCATCGAACTCGTCGCCGTGCTCTTCGACAGCCTCGAGGTACTGGTCCTCGGTCAGCATCTGGCCGCGCTCGAGCGCGGTCAGACCCGGGTCAATCACCACGAAGGCCTCGAAGTACAGGATGCGCTCGATGTCGCGCAGGGTCATGTCCAGCATCAGGCCGATGCGCGAGGGCAGCGACTTGAGGAACCAGATGTGGGCGGTCGGGCTAGCCAGTTCGATATGGCCCATGCGCTCACGGCGCACCTTGGCCAGGGTCACTTCGGTGCCGCACTTTTCGCAGACCACGCCGCGGTGCTTCATGCGCTTGTACTTGCCGCACAGGCACTCGTAGTCCTTCACCGGACCGAAGATGGCGGCGCAGAACAGGCCGTCACGCTCGGGCTTGAAGGTACGGTAGTTGATCGTTTCCGGCTTCTTCACCTCGCCGTACGACCACGAGCGGATCAGCTCCGGCGATGCCAGGGCGATCTTGATCGAGTCGAACTCGGGCGTGGTGCGCTGCTGGTTGAACAGATTGAGCAAGTCTTTCATTTCAAGTCTCCGATAGGAGCTGATTCTATGGCCGGGGTCCGCACGAGCGAGCGAATCCCTGTCTGGGTAACGGGAAACAGGGAACGGGAGATGGCTCCCGTCCCCGCCCCGACCATCACTTGATTTCTTCCAGGTCGATGTCGATGCCCAGCGAGCGGATTTCCTTCACCAGCACGTTGAAGGACTCCGGCATGCCGGCCGCCATCTCGTGGTTGCCGTCGACGATGTTCTTGTACATCTGGTTGCGGCCCTGCACGTCATCGGACTTCACCGTCAGCATTTCCTGCAGGGTGTAGGCCGCGCCGTAGGCTTCCAGCGCCCAGACTTCCATTTCGCCGAAGCGCTGACCACCGAACTGGGCCTTGCCGCCCAGCGGCTGCTGGGTAACAAGCGAGTACGGACCGGTGGAGCGCGCGTGCATCTTGTCGTCGACCAGGTGGTTGAGCTTCAGGTAATGCATGTAGCCCACGGTGACCGGGCGATCGAACGCCTCGCCGGTACGGCCGTCGAACAGCGCGGTCTGGCCCGACTCGGGCAGATCCGCCAGCTTCAGCATCGCCTTGATCTCGGTTTCCTCGGCACCGTCGAACACCGGGGTGGCCATCGGCACGCCCGCCTGCAGGTTGGTCGCCAGGTTCATGATCTCCTCGTCGCTAAGCGACTTCAGATCCACGTGCTGCACCGCGCCCGAGACATGGTGGTTGTAGATCTCGTCGAGGAAGCTGCGAACCTTGGCCACCTTCTCCTGTGCTTCCAGCATCTTCTGGATCTTTCGGCCCAGGCCCTTGGCGGCCCAGCCCAGATGCACTTCCAGAATCTGGCCGATGTTCATACGCGACGGCACGCCCAGCGGGTTCAGGCAGATGTCGACCGAGGTACCGTCCGCCATGTGCGGCATGTCCTCGACCGGAACCACGTTGGACACCACACCCTTGTTGCCGTGGCGGCCGGCCATCTTGTCGCCCGGCTGGATGCGACGCTTGACGGCCAGGAACACCTTGACCATCTTCAGCACGCCCGGTGCCAGATCGTCGCCCTGGGTGATCTTCGCCTGCTTCTCCTTGAAGCGCTTGTCGAACTCCTCGCGATGACGCTTGACCTGGTCGGCCGCGCGCTCGAGGAACTCGGTGACGTCCTCGTCCTTGACGTTGATCTTGAACCAGTCGTCCTTCTTCAGGCCGTCCAGGTAGGCATCGGTGATTTCGGCGCCGCGCTTCAGGCCGCCCGGACCGCTCATCGCCGACTTGCCGACCAGCTGGCCGCGCATGCGGTTGTAGATCGCGCCTTCCAGGATACGGAACTGGTCGTCGAAGTCCTTGCGGATGCGCTTGATCTCGGTTTCCTCGATCTGGCGCGCACGCTTGTCCTTCTCGATGCCGTCGCGGGTGAACACCTGCACGTCGATGACGGTGCCGTCCATGCCCGGCGGCACGCGCAGCGAGCTGTCCTTCACGTCGGACGCCTTCTCGCCGAAGATCGCGCGCAGCAGCTTCTCTTCCGGCGTCAGCTGGCTCTCGCCCTTCGGCGTGACCTTGCCGACCAGGATATCGCCCGCCTTCACTTCGGCACCGATGTACACGATGCCCGACTCGTCCAGACGCGCCAGCGCCTGTTCGCCCACGTTGGGGATGTCGGCGGTGATTTCCTCGGCACCCAGCTTCGTGTCGCGCGCGACGCAGGCCAGCTCCTCGATGTGGATCGAGGTGTAGCGGTCTTCCTGCACGACGCGCTCGGAGAGCAGGATCGAGTCTTCGAAGTTGTAGCCGTTCCACGGCATGAACGCGATCAGCATGTTCTGGCCGAGCGCAAGCTCGCCCAGATCGGTCGACGAACCGTCGGCCAGCGTATCGCCCTTGGCCACCATGTCACCGACGTTCACCAGCGGGCGCTGGTTGAGGTTGGTGTTCTGGTTGGAACGGGTGTACTTGGTCAGCGTGTAGATATCGACGCCGGCATCGTTCTCGCCGACTTCTTCCTCGTTCACGCGCACCACGATGCGGCCCGCGTCGACCTGGTCGATCACGCCGCCGCGCTTGGCGCTGACGGTGACGCCCGAGTCACGCGCCACCGCACGCTCGATGCCGGTACCCACCAGCGGGGTCTGCGAACGCAGCGTCGGCACCGCCTGGCGCTGCATGTTCGCGCCCATCAGTGCGCGGTTGGCGTCATCGTGCTCCAGGAACGGCACCAGCGCCGCCGCCACCGACACGGTCTGCATCGGCGAGACGTCCATGTAGTCGACTTCGGCAGCCGGACGCAGCTCGGATTCGCCACGGAAACGGCAGGACACGAATTCCTCGGTGAAGCTGCCGTCCTTGTTCAGGGGCGAGTTCGCCTGGGCGATCACGTGGTCGCCTTCCTCGATCGCCGACAGGTAGTCCACCTTGTCGGTGACCTTGCCGTTCAGCACCTTGCGGTACGGCGTCTCGAGGAAGCCGTAGGCATTCGTGCGGGCATACACGGCTAGCGAGTTGATCAGGCCGATGTTCGGGCCTTCCGGGGTTTCGATGGTGCAGACGCGGCCGTAATGGGTCGGATGCACGTCGCGCACTTCGAAGCCGGCGCGCTCGCGGGTCAGGCCGCCCGGCCCCAGCGCCGAGACGCGGCGCTTGTGGGTCACTTCCGACAGCGGGTTGTTCTGGTCCATGAACTGGCTGAGCTGCGAGGAGCCGAAGAACTCCTTCACCGCAGCCGCCACCGGCTTGGCATTGATCAGGTCCTGCGGGGTCAGGCCGTCGGCCTCGGCCAGCGACAGACGCTCGCGCACGGCACGCTCGACGCGCACAAGACCGATGCGGAAGGTGTTCTCGGCCATCTCGCCGACCGAACGCACGCGACGGTTGCCCAGGTGATCGATGTCGTCCACGGTGCCGTGGCCGTTCTTGATCTCGATCAGCACCTTCAGCACGTCGAGGATGTCGGACGTCTCGCCCTGCTCCTTGACCAGCTCCACGCAAGCTTCTTCCTTGCGGTCGCCGAAGTACTTGTGGTCGTACAGCACGCCCGGACCCAGGATGTCCTTGCGGCCCACGCGACGGTTGAACTTCATCCGGCCCACGGCCGACAGGTCGTAGCGGTCGAAGGTGAAGAACAGGTTGAAGAACAGGTTCTGCGCCGCTTCCTTGGTCGGCGGCTCGCCCGGACGCATCATCCGGTAGATCTCCACGAGCGCCTCGAGCGGCGTGTGGGTGCTGTCGATGCGCAGGGTGTGCGAGATGTACGCGCCGCGATCCAGGTCGTTCACGTACAGCGTCGGCAGGGTCTCGATACCGGCCTTGCGGAAGTTCTCGAGCTGCTCGGCGGTGATCTCGTCATTGGCCGAGGCCAGCAGTTCGCCGGTCTTCGGGTCCACCACGTCGATCGCCAGGATGCGGCCGACCGGGTAGTCGTCCGGCACTTCCAGCGCGGTGATGTCCTCGGCAGCCAGCTGGCGCACGTGACGCGCGGTGATGCGCTTGCCGGCTTCCACCAGCACCTTGTCGCCGACCATCAGGTCGAAGGTCAGCGTTTCGCCACGCAGGCGCTCGGCCACCAGGTCGAGCGTGGTGCCGCCCTTCTTGCCGAGGTGGAACACGTTGTGCTCGAAGAAGATGCCCAGCATCTCCTCGTTGCTGTAGCCCAGCGCGCGCAGCAGCACGGTCACCGGCAGCTTGCGGCGACGGTCGATACGGGTGAACAGCGCGTCCTTCGGATCGAACTCGAAGTCCAGCCACGAACCGCGGTAGGGGATCACGCGGGCGGAGAACAGCAGCTTGCCCGAGCTGTGCGTCTTGCCGCGGTCGTGGTCGAAGAACACGCCCGGCGAACGATGCAGCTGCGAGACGATGACGCGCTCGGTGCCGTTGATGATGAAGGTGCCGGTGTCGGTCATGAGCGGGATCTCGCCCATGTAGACCTCCTGCTCCTTGACGTACTTCACGGCCTTCCTGGAGGCCGGGCTGTCCTTGTCGTAGATGACCAGGCGCACGGTCACGCGCAGCGGCGCACCGTAGGTCATGCCGCGGTTGCGGCATTCACGCTCGTCGAACGGCGGCTCGCCCAGGCGATAGTCCACATACTCCAGGGCGGCATTGCCGGAGTAGCTGCTGATCGGGAAAACCGACTTCAGCGCCGCATGCAGCCCCCTGTCCGCCCGCTGTTTCGGCGCGACGTGCTCTTGCAGGAACTCCCGGTAGGAGTCGGTCTGGATCGTCAGCAAGTTGGGCACGCCCAGTACGGGCGGGCGCTTGCCGAAGTCCTTGCGGATGCGCTTCTTCTCGGTAAACGAGTAGGTCATGGTGGGTACCGCCTCGGTTCGCAGTGACGCCGGTGGTGCACGCACCGGCTAAATTGGGAAATCGGGTATCGAGAATGCGGAATCGCTCTGGCGCCTGATCGCGCGACGAGGGAAATTCCCTATTCTCCATACCCCATTTCTTCACAAAACAGGCAAAGCCCGGGGGCTTGCGCCCCCAGGCTTGCTTGACGCTGGATCAAACTGATGGCGCGCAAGGGCGCCAATTACTTCAGTTCGACCTTGGCGCCGGCAGCTTCCAGGTCCTTCTTGAACTTCTCGGCGTCTTCCTTCGAAGCGGCTTCCTTCAGGACGCCACCCTGCTCGGTCAGGTCCTTGGCTTCCTTCAGGCCCAGGCCGGTGATCGCGCGGACAGCCTTGATCACGTCGACCTTCTTCTCGCCGGCGCTCACCAGAACAACGTCGAACTCGGTCTTCTCTTCGGCAGCCGGGCCGGCAGCGGCGGGGCCAGCGGCCATCATCACCGGGGCGGCGGCGGACACGCCGAACTTCTCTTCGATGGCCTTCACCAGCTCCATCACTTCCATCAGCGACTTGGCGGCGACGGCGTCAACGATCTGTTCGTTGGTCAGGGACATTGTGTTTTACCTCTGGAAATTGAATCGAATGGGATAGACGACGAACTCAGGCTTCAGCCGCAGCTTCTTCCGCGACCGCTTCGCCACCGCCCTGCTTGTCGGCCACGGCCTTGACGGCGCGGGCGAACATCGCAGCGGGCTCGGCGAGCACGCGGGCCAGCATGGCCAGCGCTTCTTCGCGGGTCGGCAGCGAGGCCAGCACGTCCACGTGGGCAGCCGGCAGCAGCTTGCCTTCCACGGAAACGACCTTGGCCTTCAGCTTGTCGTTGGTCTTGGCGAATTCCTTGATCAGGCGACCGGCAGCGCCGGGCTCCTCGGTCGAGAACGCATACAGCAGCGGACCGGTCAGGGCGTCCTTGACGACCTCGAACTCGGTACCGGCCATGGCGCGCGCAGCCAGCGTGTTCTTGACAACTTTCAGGAACACGCCGCTCTCGCGGGCCTTCTTGCGCATCGCGGTCATCTGTTCGACCGTGGTGCCCGCGTACTCGACGGCAACCAAGGAGTGCGCCTTCGCGGCCACTTCGGCCAGTTCGGCGACTACTTCTTGCTTCTGAGAGAGATTCAGAGCCATATCACTCCTCCACTATGACATCCGCTTGCGGCTCCTGCCGCTTGCGGTCCTGGGCAGCGCCTTCCCTGACGCCGGGGACACCGGGGTGTCCCGGGTGGTGGCCTTTCCAGAAACGAATCGAACGGATTCCAGAAGGGACGACACCATCTACGCAGGCCGACCCACGGGGAGTCGATTAAGCGACCGGCTTTACGGCGACGGCGATTCCCTGCCACTGGCGAGCTCCCTGCCCGTCGTCGTCGCGCGCTGGTCGCGCCTGCGGTCTTTGACGATGGCCCCGGCGTGAGCCGGAGCTACCCTCAAAAACGGCCTGCATGCCTTTGGGGCATGCAGGACTTGGTTCTGCTTACTTCGCTGCGCTGGTGCTCAGCGACGAGGTATCAACCGGCACACCGACGCCCATCGTGCTGGACAGGGCGACCTTCTGCAGGTACTGGCCCTTGGCCGCAGCCGGCTTGGCCTTCAGCAGGTCGGCGATCAGTGCGTTCAGATTGTCCGCGAGCTGAGCCGCATCGAAGCTGGCCTTGCCGATGGTGGCGTGGATGATGCCGGCCTTGTCGTTGCGGAACTTCACCTGGCCCGCCTTGGCGTTCTTGACGGCGGTGGCGACGTCGGCGGTGACCGAGCCGTCCTTCGGGTTCGGCATCAGGCCGCGCGGACCCAGCAGCTGGCCGAGCTTGCCGACCACGCGCATGGCGTCCGGGGTGGCGATCACGCGACCGAAGTCGAGATCACCTGCCTGCATGCGCTCGGCCAGGTCGTCCATGCCGACCGCGTCGGCACCCGCAGCCTTGGCGGCCTCGGCCTTTTCGCCCGCCGGGCAGAACACGGCGACCTTGACGGTCTTGCCGGTGCCGTGCGGCAGCAGCGAGGAACCACGCACGCCCTGGTCCGACTTCTTGGCGTCGATACCGAGGCGCACGGCCACATCGACGGATTCGGCGAACTTCGCCTTGGCGTTGTCCTTGACCAGCTTCAGCGCCTCATCGAGGGCGTAGAACTTGCCGGGCTGCACTGCGGACTGGGCCGCCTTCATGCGCTTCGTGAGCTTTGCCATGTCTTAACCCTCCACCACGAGGCCCATGCTGCGGGCGCTACCGGCAATGGTGCGCACCGCGGCGTCCAGATCGGCAGCCGTCAGATCCGGCTCCTTCTGCTTTGCGATGTCTTCGAGCTGCTTGCGCGTGATCTTGCCGACCTTGTCGGTATTCGGCTTCGACGAGCCCTTCGCGACACCGGTGGCCTTCTTGATCAGGATCGAAGCAGGCGGGGTCTTGGTGATGAAGGTGAAGCTGCGATCAGAGTACGCCGTGATCACGGTCGGAATCGGCAGACCCGGCTCCAGCTTCTGCGTGGCGGCATTGAACGCCTTGCAGAATTCCATGATGTTCAGGCCGCGCTGACCCAGGGCCGGGCCCACGGGCGGCGACGGGTTGGCCTGACCGGCCTTGACCTGCAGCTTGATGTAACCTACGACTTTCTTTGCCATCGGGATTATCCTCGCGAGTCCAGACGCCTTACGGCTCCTCGCGGCAACCGTCCATGCGTGAGAGGGGAACCCGCGATCCTGCGAATTCCTGAAACACGGACACGCCGGACCATGAGATCCCGGCGTGAACCGCGCAGTTTACGGGGTGATCAGTTTTTAAGCAAGCCCCATGCCGGGGCCGCGCTCAGGCCTTCTCGACCTGGCCGAATTCCAGCTCGACCGGCGTCGAACGACCGAAAATCAGCACAGCCACGCGAAGACGGCTCTTCTCGTAGTTGACTTCCTCGACCACGCCATTGAAATCGTTAAACGGACCATCGGTGACGCGCACCATTTCGCCCGGCTCGAACAGCACCTTGGGCTTGGGCTTTTCGACACCTTCGCGGACGCGACTCAGAATGGTGTCGGCCTCGCTGTCGCGAATCGGCAGCGGACGATCCGCCGTACCACCGATGAAACCCATGACCTTCGGGGTTTCCTTCACCAGATGCCAGCATTCGTCGTCGATGCGCGGCGACTTGCCGCTGGTATCGGTCTCGATCTGGACCAGCACGTAACCCGGGAAGAACTTGCGCTCACTGCGACGCTTCTGGCCGCCGCGCATCTCGATCACTTCCTCGGTCGGCACCAGTACTTCGCCGAACTTCTCTTCCATGCCGGCGCGCTTGATGCGCTCGTCAAGCGCACGCTTGACCTGGTTCTCGAAGCCCGAATAGGCATGCACCACATACCAACGTTTGCTCATGCCTTCCATCTTATCCACCCAGTTTCAGCAGCCAGTCCAGGATGACCGACTTCAGGATCAGGTCGATCGCCCCGAGCAGCAGCGAGAGCACGATCACCACGGCGATGATGATACCCGTGGTCTTCACGGTCTCATCGCGCGTGGGCCAGACCACCTTGCGCATCTCGAACTGCGACTCGGCAATGAAATTGCGCACGCGGCGGCCCGGACCGGTAAAGGCACCAATGGCCAGCGAGACCACTACACCGACCACCAGGCCGAGCAGCCGGATCGACGACGACACAGCACCGTTGCCCAGCACCGTGTACGCCACGACGGCCGCCACCAGAATGACGACTGCCAGCGTCAGCTTGCCGACATCGCCGGTACTTACGCCCTTGGTCTGTTCCACCTTGGTATTCATGCGCATCGTGCGGAGCCGCTTGTCTGGACAGGCCTGAACCCATCGATCCACGTTCCGCCATCGTTCCTTAAGAAGATGGCACGCCAGGAGGGACTCGAACCCCCAACCTGCGGTTTTGGAGACCGCTGCTCTGCCAATTGAGCTACTGGCGTACGCTGCTTGAGCTTCAAACACGATGGCGAGCGGTCATGACCGCTCGCCTTCGCGACCTTCATGCCATCACGTTGCCGCGACGGCCAATCTTACTTGACGATCTTGGCGACGACGCCGGCGCCGACGGTACGACCGCCTTCGCGGATCGCGAAGCGCAGGCCCTCGTCCATCGCGATCGGGTGGATCAGGCTCACCACCATCTTCACGTTGTCGCCAGGCATCACCATCTCGACGCCTTCCGGCAGCTGCACCGCGCCCGTCACGTCCGTCGTGCGGAAGTAGAACTGCGGACGGTAGCCCTTGAAGAACGGCGTGTGACGACCACCCTCGTCCTTCGACAGCACGTACACCTCGGCCTCGAAGTCCGTGTGCGGCGTGATCGAACCCGGCTTGGCCAGCACCTGGCCACGCTCCACTTCGTCACGCTTCGTGCCGCGCAGCAGCAGGCCCACGTTGTCGCCCGCCTGGCCCTGGTCCAGCAGCTTGCGGAACATTTCAACGCCGGTCACCGTCGTCTTGGTGGTCGGGCGGATACCGACAATCTCGATTTCCTCGCCCACCTTGATGATGCCGCGCTCCACGCGACCGGTCACCACCGTGCCACGACCCGAGATCGAGAACACGTCTTCGACCGGCATCAGAAACGGCTTGTCGATGTCGCGCTGCGGTTCCGGAATGTACGAATCCAGCGCATCCACCAGCGCGATGATCGCCGGCACGCCGATTTCGCTCTGATCACCTTCCAGCGCCTTCAGCGCCGAACCCTTGATGATCGGCGTGTCGTCGCCCGGGAAGTCGTACTTCGACAGCAGCTCGCGCACTTCCATCTCGACCAGCTCGAGCAGCTCGGCGTCGTCCACCATGTCGGCCTTGTTCAGGAACACGACGATGTACGGCACGCCCACCTGGCGCGACAGCAGGATGTGTTCGCGCGTCTGCGGCATCGGGCCGTCAGCGGCCGAGCACACCAGGATCGCGCCGTCCATCTGCGCCGCACCCGTGATCATGTTCTTCACGTAGTCCGCGTGACCCGGGCAGTCCACGTGCGCGTAGTGGCGCGTCGGCGATTCGTATTCCACGTGTGCGGTGGAAATCGTGATGCCGCGTGCCTTTTCTTCCGGCGCCGCGTCGATCGCGTCGTAGGCCTTGAATTCGCCGCCAAACCGTTCCGCACCGATCTTCGTCAGTGCCGCCGTCAGCGTCGTCTTGCCGTGGTCCACGTGTCCGATCGTGCCCACGTTGACGTGCGGCTTGGTGCGTTCGAATTTACCCTTTGCCATACGCGCTAAACCCCGATGGAGTCAATTGATGTGAGAGAAAACAGTCCGCATGACTGCGTGACGCCACCCGACTTGCCGTGCAAGTGGTGCTCATGACTGGAATCGAACCAGCGACCTCTTCCTTACCAAGGAAGTGCTCTACCGACTGAGCTACATGAGCACGAAACACGACGAGGGGATCAATGGAGCGGGAGACGGGAATCGAACCCGCACCATCAGCTTGGAAGGCTGAGGTTCTACCATTGAACTACTCCCGCCCGGGTGAAGCCTTTTGCGCGGAACTTGTCATGGTGGAGGGAGGTGGATTCGAACCACCGAAGGCGTAAGCCAGCAGATTTACAGTCTGCCCCCGTTGGCCGCTTGGGTATCCCTCCAACAAAGAACGGCTATTTTCGCCACGCCTCCGGAATCTGTCAACAGTTAAACGACATTTTCCGGTGCACGATCGGGCGCCGAACTGCACGGGCCGCGCATGATGCGCGCTTGGCTTCGACAGAGCAAGCGCTTTGTGCGAACAGCCACATCAAGGCCACCGGAAGTCACACTCCCTACGGGGCGTCGGGTGGCATCGCGACCACCTGCGCCTCCATCGCCTTGGACATTTCCATCAGCCGGCGCGCGTGCTCCTGCAGACGGCGATCCTCGTCGTTTCGCGGCACCCAAGCAGGCACTGGCGTCGGCTTGCCGTCCTGACGGTCCAGCGCCACGAACACCATCACGCAACTGGTCGCCAGACGCTTTTCGCCAGTGCGCAGATCGCTGGCGCGCACATCCACGGCCAGATGCATGCTGGAGGTACCCGTATTGATCAGACGGGCCCGCACCGTCACCAGGTCGCCAATCAGGATCGGCTTCACGAACTGGATCCCGCTGACCGAAGCGGTGACACAGTAGGCCCCGCTCCAGCCCACCGCGCAGGCGTAGCCCGCCTGGTCGATCCACTTCATCACCATGCCGCCATGGACCTTGCCGCCGAAATTGACGTCGGTCGGCTCGGCCAAGAACCGGAAAGTGACTTCGCTCTGCTGCCCGGGCATTCGTGACGCTCCCGCAAATGGAAACGCCAAGTATGCCGCCAATGACGTCCTTGCGGACAACCGCATGGCGTGGCTAGATGAGGGCAGGATGAAAGGGGGGGCGCAGCACATGAAAGGCTTGCGCAGTATCGCTTCACGCTTGGCGGCCTGGAGCCTGCTCGGTTCGGCACTGGTGGTCATGTCCACCGGGTGGATTCTGCTCGGACATCTTCGCCAAACCTGGCTGCGCTCGGCCCACCGCGAAGGGGGCACGCTGGCCCTGGCTGCCGCACACGGCATCGAAGCCCACTTGGCCCGTGCATCGGAGGCCACCCAACTGCTGGCACGCCTGGCACAGACGCACCCGGAGCTCGTCGCGCAACTGGCCAGAAGCACACTGCTGGCGGACAACGACATCGCCGGACTGGCGTTCACCTGGACCCCTGCCGATACCGCACACCCACCGCCCGCGCCGTTCATCGACCGCCTTGCCGATGGCGCATTGGCACAACGCGATCTCAGCCGCGATAGCGCCAAGCCCTACTGGAAGCAGCGCTGGTTCCAGACCGGATTGACCTGCACTGACGGCTGCTGGCAACGCCCCTTCTATTCGCTTTCGCGGCAGCAGCGACTGATCAACTATTCCGTAGCCATCCAGCAGAACGGGCAAAGTGTCGGCATCGTCAACGCCGACGTCACCCTGAGCTGGCTCGCAGGGGTTCTGGGCTCGCTCAAGCGCCCCGACGGTGCCGTGATGTTCGTGATCGGGCCCAGCGGACATTTTCTGGCCCATGACGGCATGACTCGGCAGGGCGAAACCGCCTCGCCCGGGTTGCTGTCCGCACTGGCAGTGACCAGTTCCAGCCCCGGTAGCGTGCCGGCAGACGTGGATCCCGCGATACGGGAACGTGCCTGGCTGTACCGAGCCAGCATCCAGGGTACGCACTGGACACTGGGCCTGCTGGTGCCGAAGTCCCTGCTGGAAAACAGCCTGCAACGACTGTTCCTGCATGTGCTGGCCTTGGGCCTGCTGGCCATGCTGGGCATCGCCGTGATCACACTGGTGGTGACCCGGCGCACGCTGGCCCCACTAACCATGCTGACCCTTCGCGCCGAGCATGTCGCGCGTGGCGATCTGGAGTTCACCCTGCCACGGATCAAACGTCCCGACGAGGTCGGCCGCCTGACCCACGCCTTCGACATGATGCGTCGCCAGCTGGCCAGGCACATCGCCAGCCTCACCGCGGCCACACGGGAACAGGAACGACTGCGCAGCGAGCTGGAAATCGCCCATCAGATCCAGGTCGCACTGCTGCCCAGCGAGCACTACCTGAGTGCGCGCACGCCCACGTTCGAGCTGCACGCCACGCTACGCCCGGCCCGCGCCGTGGGCGGTGACCTCTACAGCTACTTCATGCTCGATGCGCAGCACTTCTGTCTGATGGTCGGCGATGTTTCGGACAAGGGGATTCCAGCAGCACTGTTCATGGCCCGTGCGATCACGCTGGCCAAGGCACTCGCGCCACACACACGCCAACCCAGCCATTTACTGGAAGAGCTCAACCGCGAGCTGTGCCAAGGCAACGAAAGCTGCATGTTCATCACCCTGCTGTGCGGCGTGATCGACATTGCCAACGGCCGACTCACCTTTGCCAGCGCCGGCCACGAACCACCGATACTGTGCCGCGCCGGTAGCAGCCGCCTGTTCCAGGTGGAAACCGGCCCGGCGATCGGGCTGGACGAAGACGCCATCTACGGCGAACAGTCACTCACCCTGCGCAGCGGCGACACCCTGCTGATGTATACCGACGGCGTCACCGAGGCCAGCCGTGACGATGGCAGCATGTTCGGCATCGAACGCGCCCTGGATAGCCTGGTCCGCAAGCCACTGCCGGCCGACCCGGCTGCGTTCACGTCGCGCCTGCTGTCCGATGTCGACGCCTTCGCGGCTGGCTGCGACCAGGCCGATGACATCACGATCCTGGCCCTGAACTGGAGCGATGGCGACATGGAGGAGTTCTCGATGCTTGATCTCACCCTCGAGCCCACCACCGAACAGGTTTTCGCGGCACTGGACCGTTGCGAGACCCTGCTGGACGACGCAGGCGTTCCGCCCGGCACGCGCGAGGATGTCCGGCTGGTGCTCGAGGAACTGATGGTGAACATGGCCCAGCACGGCCATGCCGGTGGCGACGGCAGCATCCAGCTTCGCCTGCGGACCGACGCCGATGCAGTGCTTGCCGAACTGCACGACGACGGTACGCCATTCGACCCGCTGCAGGCCCCAGCCCCCAACCTCACCGGCGACATCGCCGACCCGGACCAGGTCGGCGGCCTGGGCATCCATCTGGTGCGTGCCATGGCCAGCGACCTGAGCTACCACCACGACCACAGCGGCAATCACCTGCAACTGCGCTTCATCTATCCCGACCCGAAGGAAGTGACGACATGACGATCGAACTGCGCGCGGAACGTCCCTCGCCCGCCCGGCTGGTCCTGCATCTGAATGGACGGCTCGACGCTGTCACCTACCTGGACTTCGATACCACCGTCCTGCCGATGATGGGCGAGCTGCCGCAAGGCGTCACGGTAGTGCTCGACCTCGCCGGCCTGGACTACATCAGCAGCGCCGGTCTGCGCAGCGTGGCGCGCGTACGCAAGGCCACGCGCGCCCTGCACGGACACACCCTGCTGCTCGATCCGCAACCGCAGGTGCGCAAGGTGTTCGACATCGTCAAGGCGGTGCCGGTAAGCGAGGTGTTCGCCAGCACGGCGGAACTCGATGCCTATCTCGACCGCATCCAGCAGCGGATGATCGAAGGCAACGGCGAGTAACCCCTCGCCGCGCAAACGGTTATCAGACGTTGAACAGGAAGTGCAGGACGTCGCCGTCCTTCACCACGTAGTCCTTGCCTTCCTTGCGCAGGCGTCCGGCCGAAGCGGCACCCGCCTCACCCTTGTACTGGACGAAATCGTCGAAACCGACCGTCTCGGCACGGATGAAGCCCTTCTCGAAATCGGTATGGATCACGCCGGCCGCCTGCGGTGCGGTGAAGCCGCGCTTGATCGTCCAAGCGCGCACTTCCTTCACGCCCGCGGTGAAGTAGGTCTGCAGGTTGAGCAGCTTGTAGCCGGCACGGATGACCCGGTTCAGGCCTGGCTCGTCCAGGCCCAGGTCATGCAGGAATTCGTCGCGGTCGGCGTCATCGAGCTGAGCAAGCTCCTCTTCGATCGAAGCGCAGACCGGCACCACCTCGGCGCCCTCGGCGGCCGCGCGGGCACGCACGGCATCAAGGTGCGGGTTATTCTCGAAGCCTTCCTCGTTGACGTTGGCGATATACATCAGCGGCTTCAGGGTCAGCAGGAACAGGTCGCGCACCAGCGCCTTTTCCTCGTCATCGAGGCCAAGACTGCGCGCGGTACGCCCCTCGTTCAGACCCGCGGCAAGCTTCTGCAGCACCGGCTTCTTCGCCAGCGCATCCTTGTCGTTGGCCTTGGCCGCGCGCTCGGCGCGATTCAGTGCCTTTTCCACCGAATCCAGGTCGGCCAGGGCCAGCTCGGTATCGATGGTCTCGATGTCGGCCACCGGGTCCACCTTGCCCGCAACGTGCACGATGTCGCCGTGCTCGAAGCAGCGCACCACATGGGCGATCGCATCCACCTCGCGGATATGCGCCAGGAACTTGTTGCCCAGCCCCTCGCCCTTCGAAGCACCTGCCACCAGTCCCGCGATGTCAACGAACTCGACCGCGGTCGGAATGACCTTCTGCGGGTTGACGATGTCGGACAGCGCCTGCAGGCGAGGATCGGGCACCGGCACCACACCCACGTTCGGTTCGATCGTGCAGAACGGGAAATTGGCGGCCGCGATGCCGGCCTTGGTCAGCGCATTGAACAGCGTGGACTTGCCGACGTTAGGCAGGCCGACGATGCCGCATTTGATGCCCATGGGAAACTCCGAAACAGAAAACCGGGAAGAAGGAACGGGCAGACCGGGAGATCGCGGAGCGGCGCAACCCAGGTCGGGCGCACACGCCCGGCACTACCCCCTGGCCGTTCCCGCCGTGTGTAGCTGCTGCATCGCCTTGTCGAACTGACCTGCCACCGCCAGCGGCAGCGCATCCAGTGCACGGCCGATGCCGTCAATGATCGCATCCTCGTCCTGCACCGACGGTCGCCCCAGCACCCAGGGCGTCACCTTGTCGCGATGTCCGGGATGGCCAATGCCGACGCGCAGGCGATGGAACTTGCCGTGCCCCAGGTGGGCCATGATGTCGCGCAGACCGTTCTGGCCGCCGTGGCCGCCATCGAACTTCATCCGCACGGTGCCGGCGGGAAGATCCAGGTCGTCGTGCGCGACTAGGCATTCCTCCGGCGTGATCTTGTAATAGCGCAGCGCGGAAACCACCGCGATGCCGCTCTTGTTCATGAACGTGGCTGGCTTGAGCAGCCACAGCGATTCGCCACCGACCCGCACCCTGCAGGACTCGCCGTGCAGCTTGCCGTCGAAGCTCCAGCGTTCGCCCTGCTCCGAGGCCAGCGCGTCCACAAACCAGAACCCGGCATTGTGCCGGGTCCGGAGATATTCGGCGCCGGGATTGCCCAGGCCGACAATGAGTCGAAGCCCCGCCATACGGTACACAACGTGCGGCCCGCACCCCATCGGGATGCGGGCCGCCGCAGCTTACTTCTTGGACTCGTCGGCAGGCTTGGCCTCGCCCTCGGCGCCCTCGGCCGCCGGTGCGTCCTCGACCTCTTCCTGCACGGCATTGGCGGTGACCACCGCGACATCGTGGCCAGCCAGGTGCAGCGCCGGGATCTCCACGCTGGCCGGCAGCTTGAGCTGCGACAGGTGAATGATCTCGCCCGGCTTCAGCGCGGCCAGGTCGACCTCGATGAACTCGGGCAGGTCCTTCGGCAGGCAGGAGACTTCCACTTCGGTCAGGTTGTGCGAAACCACCACGCCGGAGGTCTTGCCGGCCGGCGACTTCTCCTGGTTCAGGAAGTGCAGCGGCACGCTGACGCGGATCGCATGGGTCTCGTCGATGCGCAGGAAGTCCATGTGCATCATCAGCTGCTTGAACGGATGCTTCTGCCAGTCACGCACCAGCACCTTCTGCACCTTGCCGTCGACGTTCAGGTCGAGCACGGACGAGAAGAACCACTCGTGCTTGGCGGCGAGCAGCACGGTGTTGTGCTCGATCTGGATGCTTTCCGGCGGCTGGCCGGCACCGTACACCACGGCCGGCACAAAGCCCGCGTGACGCAGGCGGCGGCTCGCACCTTTCCCCTCGTCCTTGCGGCTCTGGGCCTTGATTTCATGAGTCTGGGACATTTCGGTTACTACCTAGGTTAATGAACCGCCTCGCGGCGGCTGTTCGACTTTCCCGCGACCAGGAAAGCCGTGGTGCCGCGACGACCGGAGCCGCCGCGACGGAAAACTCAATCCACGTACAGCGAGCTCACCGACTCGCCGAAGGCGATGCGGCGGATCGTTTCGGCCAGCAGCTCAGCCACCGAGAGCTGGCGGATCTTCGCGCACGCCTGTGCCTCGGGGCGCAGCGGCAGCGTGTTGGTGACCACCAGCTGGTCGAGCTGCGAGCCTTCGATATTGCTGATTGCCGCACCCGACAGCACCGGATGCACGCAGTAGGCGATGACCTTGCGCGCACCGCGCTCCTTCAGTGCCGCGGCGGCCGCGCACAGCGTGCCGGCGGTATCGACGATGTCGTCCACCATCACGCAGGTCTTGCCATCCACGTCGCCGATGATGTTCATCACCGTCGCCACGTTGGCCTTCGGCCGGCGCTTGTCGATGATCGCGAGGTCGGCATCGTCCAGTCGCTTGGCGATGGCACGCGCGCGCACCACGCCGCCGACGTCGGGACTGACCACGATCAGGTCGTCCAGCGAGAAGTGCCGCCAGATGTCCGCCAGCAGCAGCGGCGAGGCATAGACGTTATCCACCGGAATGTCGAAGAAGCCCTGGATCTGGTCGGCATGCAGGTCGACCGTGAGCACGCGGTCCACGCCTGCCGTGCTGACCATCCTTGCCACCATCTTGGCGGTGATCGGCACACGCGCCGAGCGCGGGCGACGATCCTGCCGGGCGTAGCCGAAATACGGCATCACCGCGGTCACGCTGGTCGCCGAGGCGCGCTTGAGCGCATCCACCAGGGTCAGCAGCTCGAACAGGTTTTCCGCGCTAGGGGCGCCGGTCGGCTGCAGCACGAAGACTTCCTGGCGGCGCACGTTCTCCTCGATCTCGATCTGCACCTCGCCATCGCTGAAGCGGCCCACCAAGGCCTTGCCCAGCGGGATGCCGAGCCGCTGGGCCACGTCCTCGGCCAGCGCGCGGTGGGCGTTGCCGGTGAACAGCATCGGAGCGGACGTATCCACAATGACTTCCTCTGGAGCAGATTTGGAGTGAACTGGCTGGGGCGGCAGGATTCGAACCTGCGAATGCCGGGATCAAAACCCGGTGCCTTACCGCTTGGCGACGCCCCAATGTGAACGCATTTCCGCTTCCGGCTCAGGCCGCCGCACGATGCCTGGCAAGCGCGTCGTACAACGGGGAAAGCCCCACGCCTGCAGCCACCCACGCATCGAACCGTACCGGACAGCGCCGGACGACCGCCTCCGCGCGCTCGCGCGAGGCGAACTCCAGGAACACGCAACCGCCGCTGCCGGAAAGCCGTGGGCGGCCGAAAGCGCCAAGCCAGTCCAGCGCAGCCGCCACCCGGGGATGACGCGCACGCACGACTGGCTCGAAGACGTTTTCCGCCGTTTCGCCAGAAGCAAAGGACGAAATTGTCGCTGCCGGTGCATTTCGTGTCAATTCAGACGCTTGAAAAAGCGCCGCGGTCGGCACGTGTTCGCGTGGATCGAGCACCGCATACCAGCGCCGCGGCAGGTCGATCGGCTGCAGCCGATCGCCGATACCTTCGGCCCAGGCCGAGCGCCCGCGCACGAACACCGGCACGTCGGCGCCCAGTTCGGCACCCAGTGCCGCCAGCGCATCCTCGTCCAGCCCGGCATGCCACAGCTGGTTGAGGCCGACCAGCACGCTGGCCGCGTCCGAGCTGCCGCCACCCAGGCCGCCGCCCATCGGGATGCGCTTGACCACCTCGATCTCGGCTCCGGCCGTGACGCCAGCCCGCTCGCGCAGCAGGCGCGCGGCACGCACGGTCAAATCGTCCGACTCGGCAACTCCGAGCACTTCGGTCACGCGCCTGATCTGGCCGTCGCCGCCCACCCGCAGGCGCAGCTCGTCGCCGCGATCGAGCAGGCGGAACACGGTCTGCAGCTCATGGTAGCCATCGGCGCGGCGACCGGTAATGCGCAGGAACAGGTTCAGCTTGGCCGGCGCCGGCCAGCGGGTCCAGCCCTCCGGCGACAGCCCCAGTCGGCGCCGCATGTAGACCCGCAGATCCATCGGAAAACCGCGCTCGCGGTCGTGCCGGTCGTGCTCCGCCAACGCCGGCGTGTACTGCCGCGGCGGCACCACCTCGAAGCCGTGCCGCGCATAGAACGGGGCATTCCAGGCCACATCCGACAAGGTGCCCAGATTGATCGCCGGATAGCCGGACTCAGCCGCCCAGGCACAGGCATGTTCCAGCAGACGGGCACCGACACCCTGGCATCCGCACTCGGGGCGCACGTCGATCTCGGCGATGGTGGCCTCGCCATCCTCGACCCCCACGCCGACGTAGCCCATCTCGTGACCGGCACCATCCAGCGCCACCCACACGCGTCCACGACCGATCGCATCGGCCAGCACATCGGCATCGCTGGGCGTGGAGGCCGCATAGGCGCGCCAGGCCGGGTGGCCGCGGAACATTTCCAGCGCCGCCAGCTCGATGTCGCGCAGCGCATCGAGCTGATCGGGCCGGGCGGAAACAATGGTGCAGATCATGCGCTGGGAACCGGTCCGTAAGGTGTCCGTCATCGCGACAGAGAGGGCCAAGGCGATTGGCCAGGGCGGGCTGCGCAGTCTAGCGGATGCTCCAGCTTTCCACCGCCAGGCGCACCTTGTATGGCGGCTTGGACGCGAAAATGGTGGTCGGCAGCGGCGGCTGACGCTGGCTGTCCCAGGCACGGTAGTCCACCGTCCAGCCGTCCTGCTGCAGCAGCGAGGGCAGATGGTTGTCGCCGAAGCGCAAGCTGGCCGGACCACTGTCCGCGCGCAGACCCAGCACCCACGCGCGCAGGTCACGCAACGGCACCGTCCAGCCCAGCGCGGCCTGCATCAGGGTCTCGGCGTCGGGACCGTGCAGCGGTCCGCCACGCACCCCATTGAGAGTGGCACCGTCCGGACCGCCGACCAGGCGGAAATCGACACCGCTCAGTGCCGGCCCCTGCAACTCGAAGGCATAGCGGTCGCCATCCTGGGTCCAGGTCAGGCTGCCGCTGCCGCCGTGATGACCGTCGGATACGCCAAGACGCCCCCGCAAGGTCCAGTGGGTCACCGCCGCCAACTGCTTTTCGCGCGCCTGCTGCTGCGCCAGCATGGCCGCATTGCCCGGCAGCCGCACCAGCTGACGCGGCGCACAGGCGACCAGCAGCAGCAGCGGCAGCGCCGCGATCGACCACCGCCATGCGCGCCTCATGGATGCAGCCGCCGCAGCGCGCTCTGCAGGGTAGCGTTGTGCGGATCGAGCTTGTGCGCCTCGTCGAACAGCTTGTGTGCCTGCTGGCGATGTCCCTGCTTCCACAGCACTTCGCCAAGATGCGCCGCGATGTCCGGGTTGTGGCTGGCCTGCCACGCGCCACGCAGCACCTGGGCCGCCTGATCCAGATGGCCGAGTCGATATTGCAGCCAGCCCCACGAGTCGGCGATCGACGGATCATGCGGCTTGGCCGCACGCGCCACCTCGATCAGCCTTGTCGCCTCGGGCAGGTCGCGGTCGGCATCGGCCAGGGTGAAGCCCAGGGCGTTGCTGGCGTCCACGTCGCCCGGTTTGATCTTCAGCAGGTGGCGGAAGTCGGCGACCGCCTGATCGATCTTGCCCGCTTCGGCATAGGCCAGGCCGCGTCCATACAGCAGACCCGGATCGTCCGGCACCACCTGCAGCGCATGGCTGAAGGCGTCGATGGCCTGGGTGTAGCGCTGCTCGCGCATATACAGGTCGGCATCCACCTCGTAGGCCTGGCGCAGCTCGGGCGGGTCGTCGAGGTAGTCCACCTGCATCTGCGCGAGTCGGTCGTGCGCCTGCGCCGACTTGCCCTGGGCCTGCAGCAGCACGGCGCTGCGCAGGTCGGCGTCGAATGCATGCGGATCGCTGTCGGCCACCTGGTCATACCATTTCAGGGCAGCATCCGGATGTCCCAGCGCTTCGGCAAGCTGGCCGAGCAGGTAGGCCCCGTGGATCCGTTGTTCGTCCGGTGCGTGGCTGAGCTGGTCGTAGACCCGCGCCAGTGCGGCGGAGTCATGCGCGCGCGCCGCCAGTCCGGCACGCATGGCATAGGTAGCCGTGTCCTGTGGACCATCCTCGAGCACGCGGGCCGCGTGTGCCGCATCGCCGTTGTGCTGCAGCAGGCTAGCGTAGGCCAGGCGCAGTCGAATGTTCTTCGGGTCCTTCGCGCGGGCCTTTCCGAAGAGCGTCATGGCCTGCTTGCGATCGCCGGCCTTGAACGCCAGCTGTGCCGCCCAGGCATAGGTTTCCGCCGTGTGGAAGCGCTTCACCGCCGCATCGGCGATCTGCCGCGCATAGGCATGCCGCCCCAACTGGTCGCCCATCTCGCTCATCGCCAGCCATGCCTTGGGGTCGGCCGGCAGACGCGCCGGCGTGGCCAGCGCCACCAGCAGCCGGCCGGCGGCGGCGGGATCGCGGCTACCGAGCAGCACCCGGCCGAAATCGCGCCAGGCATCCTTGTCGCCGCTGGCGGTAAGCAGCTCGAGCTGATGCTGCGCTTCGGCGGTTCGCCCCTCGCCCAGTGCCAGCTGGGCACGCATCTGCGCCAGCGGCGCCGGCTTCGCACCAAGTGCCTGCCAGCGGTCCAGTGCGCGCCGCGCGCCGGCGTCGTCATGCACGGCGACAGCCAGTGCCGCGGCCTGCTCGGCCACGCTCGGGTCGCTGGTAAGCAGCATGGCCTTGCCGTAGGCCTGTGCAGCCGCCTTGAGATCGGTGCGCGCCAGCGCCATCTCGCCAGCCAGGAGCTGCTCGGTCAGGTTATGGGCGTCATCGGGCGTCGCCACGGTAAGGTGCGCCAGCGGCTGCTGCGCCGGCAGTGTCGCGGGTGCCGGCCGTACCGGTGGCAGCGAGGCGCAACCGGCCACCCCCAGCAACACCAGGCCACTCGCCGCAAAATGCCGCAGTTGCTTGAACTTATAACCACCGCTCAGCACACTATTCACTCATCCATCCGTCGGTTTCGGCCTTGTCGGCCCCATCATAAAGTCTACGCTGCCGGATGCCCGCCGCCTTGAATTCCCTCACGCCATGCCGCTGATCGCCCTCGGGCTCAACCACCTTACCGCGCCGGTCGGCCTGCGCGAACTGGTGGCGTTCGACAGCGGCGATACCAGCCAGGCGCTGGACGAACTGGCCCACGAGCCGGGCGTGGAAGAGGCGATGATCCTGTCCACCTGCAACCGCACCGAGCTGTACGTCAGCGTGGCGGATGGGGCGGAACAGGTTCCTGGCGACTGGCTCAACCGGCATCACCATCTGACCCCGGGCAAACTGGACGAGTTCCTTTACCAGCACCGCGAGGACGACGCCGTCCGCCACATGTTCCGCGTCGCCACCGGACTGGACTCGATGGTGCTGGGCGAACCGCAGATCCTCGGTCAGGTGAAGGGCGCTTACCAGACAGCGCGCAGCGCCCACGCGCTGAAGGCACCGATGGACCGGTTGCTGCAGCACACCTTCGCGGTCGCCAAACGTGTGCGTACCGACACCCGCATCGGCGCGCATACCGTGTCGGTGGCGTTCACCGCGGTGCGCCTGGCCGAACAGGTCTTCACCGAACTGGAGCAGGCCTGCGTGCTGCTGATCGGTGCCGGCGACACCATCGAGCTGGCCGCACGCCACCTGGTCGACAAACAGGTACGCCGGCTGATCGTGGCCAACCGCACGCTGGAGAACGCGCAGGAATTGGCCAGCCGGCATGGCGGCTACGCGATATCCCTGCACGACCTGCCGCAGCACCTGGCCGAGGCCGACATCGTGATTGCCTCGACCGCCTCGCGGCAGCCGGTGCTGACCCGGGCAATGGTCGAGCAGGCCGTGGCCGCGCGCCGCCGCCGCCCGATGTTCCTGGTCGACATTGCGGTACCGCGCGATATCGAGCCTGCGGTCGGCGAACTGAACGACGTGTTCCTGTATGGCATCGACGACCTGCGCCAGGTGATCGACGAGAACCGTCGTTCGCGCGAGGCCGCGGCGCGCGAGGCCGATGCCATCATCGACCTGCAGGTGGAGCGCTACATGGCCTGGCGCCGCGCGCTCACCCTGAAAAACCCTGCGCTGGACCTGCGCCAGCATGCCGAACGCTACCGTGATGAAGTGCTGGCCAAGGCGCAGGCGATGATCGCTCGCGGCAAGCCGGCCGACGAAGCCCTGGCCTTTCTCGCCAACACGCTCACCAACAAATTGCTGCATCACCCCAGCGCCCGCCTGCGCGAAGCGGCACTGGGCGGCGACCTCGACCTGCTGCACGCGGCCGAACGCCTGTACGGACTGGACAGCGAGGCCGAGTCGAAGGACGCATAGCGAGGGCGGCTGGCTGCCGCTACCGGATCCGTCGCGGCCAGCCGCCGCCCCGCCTCCTTCCCGCATCGCCCCGACCATGACGCCTTCCATCCGACGCAAGCTCGAAACCCTCGCCGAACGCCACGAAGAAGTCGGCCTGCTGCTGGGCCAACCCGACGTACTGGCCGACAACACCCGCTTCCGCGAGCTATCGCGCGAATACGCCCAGCTGGAACCCGTCGCCGGCGCCTTGCGCGAGCAGGCCCTGGCGGAGCAGGAGCTGGCCGATGCCCGCGCCATGCTGGACGACCCCGAGCTTGGCGAGATGGCCGCCGACGACGTGGCCCGGCTGCAGGCGCAGCTGGCAGCACTGGACGAGCGCATGCAGATCCTGCTGCTGCCGGTCGACCCGCGCGACGAGGCCAACCTGTTCCTCGAAGTGCGCGCCGGCACCGGCGGCGACGAAGCGGCGCTGTTCGCCGGCGACCTGTTCCGCATGTACGCACGCTATGCCGAGCGCCGGCACTGGCACGTGGAGATCCTCAGCGAGAACCCCGGCGAACATGGCGGCTACAAGGAGATCGTGGCGCGCATCGAAGGCAAGGGCGCGTTTTCGCGCCTGAAGTTCGAGTCCGGCGCGCACTGCGTCAAACGCGTGCCGGCCACCGAGTCGCAGGGCCGCATCCATACGTCCACCGCCACGGTAGCAGTGCTGCCGGAATTGGACGAGATCGACGACATCGAGATCAACCCGGCCGACCTCAAGATCGACACCTTCCGCGCCTCCGGCGCCGGCGGCCAGCACGTCAACAAGACCGACTCCGCCATCCGCATCACCCACCTGCCCAGTGGCACCGTGGTGGAGTGCCAGGACGAACGCAGCCAGCACAAGAACCGCGCCCGCGCGATGAGCCTGCTGAAGGCCCGCCTGCTCGACGAGGCGCAGTCAAAACAGGCCGCCGCGCAGGCACAGGAGCGTCGACTTCAGGTAGGCTCGGGCGACCGCAGCCAGCGTATCCGCACCTACCGCTACAAGGATAACCTCGTGACCGACCATCGGGTGGGGTTGAACCTGCACCGCTTGCCGGAAATCATGGAAGGCGACCTGGACGAACTGATCAACGCCCTGGTGCGGGAACACCAGGCTGACGAGCTGAAATCGCTGGCCGGCAGCTGATGCCGGCGACCTCCGACGAACACTCGCCCATGAGCATCGCCGCCCCCACCGACATCAACCAGGCCCTGCAGCGGATGGTCACGTTGCTGGAGGCGGGTGACCATGCCGGCGCGGAACGCTTCGCCTCGCTGGCACGGCGACAATTCCCGGTGGCGCACGAACTGATCCGGCTGCACGCGATCGCGCTGACCCATTGCCAACGCATCGACGAAGCACGCATGGCACTGAACCGTGCCGCCGAACTGGCGCCACAGAGCGTCGAGATCCAGTGCAACCTCGCCTCGCTGTCCGTCCAGCAGGGCCAGCCCGATGCGGCGATCGAACGTTTGCGTGCCACGCTGCGCAACCATCCCGGTCACCCCGCAGTACTGCATGGCCTGGGCACCGCATTAATGTTTGCCGTCCGCTTCGAACAGGCCCGCGAGGCTTTTGCGATGGCCACCCACGGCGCCCCCGAACATCCCGGCCTGCGCGTCAATCTGGCGGCCGCCGAGCTTGAACTCGGCCACTACACACAAGCTGAGAAACATGCGCGCGAGGCGCTGCAGTTGCATCCCCGCATGCCCCCGGCCCATGCCTTGCTTGCGCATGCCCTGCGCGCCCAGCGCAGACCACGCGCGGCCGCCGATGCCTGGCTGCAGGCCGAACGCCTGGCACCGGGCAATCCGGAGTATCCCTACGAAGCCGGCCTGATGCTGGACGAATCCGGCGACCTGCCGAGTGCCATGGCCGCGTGGCGACGCGCACTCAAGGCCGCCCCGAACCTCACCCCGGCCTTGAGCCAGCTGTTGTTCGCGCACCGGCGCTGCTGCGACTGGCATGACATCGACCGCCTGGCCGCACAGGTGCACAAGGCGGTCAGTGACCGACGCGCAGGCATCGGCCCATTCGCCTTTCTGGCGGAGGACGGCAATGCCGCCACGCAAGCCCTCTGTGCAACGACCCATGCCGCGCACGTCGAGCGGAGCAACGCGCGGCGTCGCCAGCAGCTCGGCCTGGGTTATCCCGCGCCCGAAGTCGGCACGGCGATCCGCACCGGCTTCGTCGCCGACGGCTTTGGCGAACATGCCACCGGGCTGCTGCTGATCGCGCTGGTCGAGGCGCTTGCCGGCAACGGCCTGGATGTCCACCTGTTCGCCACCACCGCCGACGACGGCGGCCCGATCCGCCAACGCCTCGCGGCGGCGGCCACCCTGCACGACATCAGCGGACTGACCGCGATGCAGGCCGCTCGCCGCATCAACGACGCGCGGATCGAAGTGTTGTTCGACCTCAACGGCTACTGCGGACACGACAACGCCGAGCTGCTGTCGCTGCGCCCAGCTGCCGTGCAGGTCAACTGGCTAGCCTACCCGGGTACGTCGGGCGCGCCATGGATGGACTACCTGCTGGCCGACAGCGTCGTCGTACCCGACACTATGCGCCAGCACATCAGCGAGAAGCTGGTCCGCCTGCCGCGCTGCTTCCAGCCGAACGACCCGACCCGCCCGCTACCCGAAGCACCTCCACGCGTCGCCTGTGGCCTGCCCGAAAGCCATACCGTATTCGCCTGCTTCAACAACAGCTACAAGCTCAATCCCGCCGCGTTTGCCCGCTTCATGCTGATCCTGCAGCAGGTGCCGGACAGCGTGCTATGGCTCATGCAGGGGCCGGACGGCAGTGTGGAGCGCTTGCGCAAGGCAGCCGCAGCACTAGACATGGACCCCGCGCGGCTGGTGTTCCTGCCCCGCCTGCCGCATGCCGACTACCTGGCGCACTACGCCCACGTGGATCTATTTCTCGACACCCTGCCCTACAACGCGCACACCACCGCGTCGGACGCACTGTGGACCGGTTGCCCGGTGCTCACCCTGCGCGGCGACACCTTTGCCGGCCGCGTGGCGGCCAGCCTGCTGCAGCACCTGGGACTGCCCGAGCTGATCACCGACGACGAGGAAAGCTTCATCGCCACCGCCGTGCAGCTGGGCAACAACCGGCTGGCGCGGACCGCCTTGCGGCACTACCTGTCACAACAGCGCAAGGCCAGCCCGCTGTTCGACATGCAGGGCTTCGCAGCGGACTTCCAGCGTGCCGTGCGGTGGATGAGCGCCCGTTACCGTATCGGACGTCCGCCGGCCGACCACGACTTCTGAGGCCACCCGGTCAGAACGTGCGGAAACCGAGAGCCTGTGGCGCTTCAGCCGGCTCACGCGCAACTGCCGTCACCGTCGCGGCCGGCGGTCCCTGCCACAGCCAGTGCTCCAGTGCATCGAGCGCTGCCGCTTCGCCGCTCGCCAGCACTTCCACCCGACCGTCGGCAAGATTGCGCGCGTAGCCGGTCAGACTCAGTGCGCGCGCCTGTTCGCACGTACTCGCGCGATAGAACACGCCCTGCACCCGGCCACTGACGAAGAAGCGCGCAGCCTGGGTCATCTGGAGGCTTTGATCGCCGCTTCCAGGATGTGGCCGTCGACCGGGCCGATGAAGCGCTTGGCCACGGTGCCATCCGGTGCGATCAGGTAAGTGGTCGGCAGGCCGAGCGGTGGGTCGAAATCCTTCGGCGACTTGTCCAGCGTCACCTGCGCCACCGGATAGCTGACCGGGTGCTTGGCGACGAAGGTGCGGATCTTGGCCAGCGGGCTGTCGTCATAGGCCAGGCCGATGGCGCGCACCGCCGGGTGCGAGGTCACGAACGACGAAATATCAGGCATCTCCTTGATGCATGGTACGCACCAGGTCGCCCAGAAATTCACGATCACCCAGTGCCCGCGCTGCGCGGCAAGACTCCAGTTGGCGCCCTTCAGCGTGGTCACCTTCAGCGAGGGATGCAGCGGCATGGCCGCGAACGACGGTGCCGCGGCGAAGAACGCGAATACGGCCAGGGCCGATGCTTTGTACCACTTCATCAGACAGACTCCTCGACGGAATGCGGTGAACAGCCGGCAGGATAGGCCTGATCCAGCCGCGCGCCCAGCGTTTCACGCAGCGTCTGGGCCAGCTCTTCCAGCAGCGCCAGCAACGGAGCCGGCAGATCGAGCTCGAGGGCAGCCGCCTCCTTGGCCGGCTCCAGCGGCAACCGATAGTCGCAGTAGTTGTAGACATGCAGCAGGTCCACGCCATCCAGACTGCGCGACAGCAGCCAGCCGCCGGACTCGCTGCGCTGGATCAGCCCGGCCCGCTGCAGCACGTCGAAACAGGCCACCACGTTCGTACCGTGCAGGCCCGGCTCGATCAGCTGCACTTGCGCCGGATCGGTGCTGCGCCCCGCCCGCTGTGCCGCCACGAAATGCCACAGCACGGTGAGCAGCCCCAGGAATTCGGCATCCCGCGGCAGTGCCTTCGCCGCCGGGCGGTATTCGAACGAGGCGATCGACGCCGCGATCGACGCGCCCAGGATCACGATGACCCAGGACAGGTAGATCCACAGCAGGAAGATCGGCAGCACCGCCAGTGCCTTGCCGTAGATCTGCTGGTAGGTATGCCCGCTCTGCACGAACAGCCGGAAGCCCCAGCGTGCGACTTCGAAAAGTATCGCGCCGAGCAACGCGCCGATCGACGCTTCACGATACGGCACGCGCCGGTTCGGCACGACCGCGTACAGCAGCCACAGCGTCACGAAGGTCGCCGCGAACGGCAGTATGCGCAACACCATGCCGCCGATGCCGAGCTGGCTGACGGTCTCGTGCAACAGCGGCAGCGCGGTCACGTACGAACTGGCCACCAGCCCACCCACCACCAGGATCGGGCCCAGCGTCAGCGCTGCCCAGTACAACAGCAGCCGCGAGCCCCAGCGGCGCGGGCAACTGACCCGCCAGATCCGGTTGAGCCGGTCCTCGATGCTCACCATCATCGAGATCGCGCTGAACAGCATCAGCAGGATGCTGATGCCGGTGAGCTGGCTGGCATTGCTGGCGAATGCCTGCAGCGCGGTCTGCACATGCTCGCCAGCCGCTGGCACGAAGTTCTTGAAGACGTAATTCAGCAAGGTGTCGCGCGCGCCGGCAAATACCGGAAATACCGAGAACATCGCCAGGCCAGCCACCATCAACGGCACCAGCGACACCAGCGTGGTGTAGGACAGCGCACCCGCCGTCTCGAAGCATTTGTCGTCCAGAAACCGGCGCCACAGGTAGCGGCCAAGGCTCTGGACACGATCGCGGTTGAAACGCTGGGACATGGTTCGGGTCGGCACCATCGCGGATGTCGACCGGTACACTAGCGCATCGCCCATGAATGTTCCTGCCGCATGAACGACATCCTGGTCCTGTATTACAGCCGTACCGGCCACACCGCGCAGCTGGCTCGCCTGATCGCGCGCGGCGTCGAGGAAATCCCCGGCATGCGTGCACGCCTGCGCCAGGTGCCGCCGGTGGCCCCGGTGACCGAAGTGGCACATCCGCCCGAACCCGAAGACGGCGCGCCCTACGTCACCCGACAGGACCTGCAGGAGTGCAGCGGACTGGCCCTGGGCAGCCCGACCCGCTTCGGCAACATGGCCGCGCCACTCAAATACTTCCTGGACAGCACTGGCGCCGAGTGGGCCAGCGGCACGCTGGTCGGCAAACCGGCCGCGCTCTTCACCTCCAGCAGCACCCAGCATGGCGGGCAGGAATCGACGCTGCTCAGCATGGCGCTGCCGCTGCTCCACCACGGCATGCTGCTGCTCGGCCTGCCCTTCACCGAAGCAGCACTCAGCGCCACGCGTAGCGGCGGCACACCCTACGGCGCCAGCCATGTCGCTGGCGGCAAGGGCGAAAACGCGATCAGCGAACACGAACGCGAACTGGCCCGCGCACTCGGACGACGCCTGGCGGAAACCGCGCACAAGCTCGACCCGGCCGCATGAGCACGACCCGCGTCGGCCTCGTCGACCGCACCGGCCTGGTTGCCTGGGCAGGACTCGCCCTGCTGCAGTTGGCGTGGTACGTGTGGCTGTTTCCGCCGCAGCATGTGCCGGTCTGGCTGGCCCTGGCCATCACCGTAGTTCCGCTGCTGCTGCCACTGACCGCACTGCCAAACCTCCGTCGCGCACTGTTGTGGGCCGGTATCCTCAGCCTGTTCTACTTCTGCCACGGCGTCGCCGAAGCCTGGAGCGCTCCGCACGAGCGCATACCGGCGTTGCTCGAAGTGGCGCTCACGCTGCTGCTGATCGGGTCGCTGGGCGCCGGGGTCCGCCGCGCACGTCATTGAAATGCCCCATCGCCGTTGATCGAGCCCGGAGGCCGCATGTCCCGCCCAACCGCACTGCTGAAGGCTGCCGACATCGCCGCCATGAAGGCCGTCGCCCGGCCCCATCCGCTGAACCCGAACGCATTGCGCCTGCGCAAGTCGCTGGGCAGCGCCACCGGACTCAGCCAGCTCGGCGTGCACCTGATCGAAATCCCGCCCGGTCGCGACTCCAGCGAATACCATCGCCACCTGTACGAGGAAGAATTCGTCTACGTACTGCAGGGACAGGGTACGGCGCTGATCGACGAGGTCACTCATGCGGTGGCGGCCGGCGACTTCCTGGGCTTTGCCCGCGACGGTGTCGCGCACGTGCTGACCAATACTGGCGATGCGCCGCTGGTGTTGCTGGTCGCCGGACAGCATCTGGCACAGGACATCTGCGATTACCCGCACCGGCGCAAGCGCCTGTACATGCATGACGAACACGGCGACCTGGTGGATTTCGACGCCATCGAACCCGACTGAGCGCGGCCTTGACGCTTCACGCCAGGCACAACTCCGGCGTGCCTATACTGCGGCACCGTTCGTCAGGAGCCACCGATGGAATTCCTGCAAGCCGCGCCGCAGCTGTCGCACCCGTACCGCAGCGACCGGCTGCTGCAGGCCCTGCTCGACCGCGTGTTGCCGGCCGGGCGCAGGGCCGCGCTGGATGCCGACCTGGATGTACTCGGCGACTACGCCGTGATGGCCTGGCAGCGGGCCTGCTCGACCACCCGCCGCAAGCCGGTGCTGACCCGCTGGGATGCCTGGGGCCGTCGCGTCGACCGGGTCGAACTGACCACCGCCTGGCAGGAAGGCCCGGTGATCACCACCGGACATGCGGTGCTTGCCGCCGGCCATGAAGATCACGAATACGGGCGGCTGGAAGCCTTCGCCCGCGTCTATCTCTATCACGTCGCCAGCGAGTTCTATACCTGCCCGCTGGCGATGACCGACGGTGCCGCGACCGCGCTGAAAGCCTCCGGCAACCGTGCATTGATCGAGCGCGCCCTGCCGCACTTCCTGAGCCGCGATCCGGCCACGTTCTGGCTGAGCGGACAATGGATGACCGAGACTGCCGGCGGCTCCGACGTCGGCAACACCGAAACCGTCGCGCGGCAGGACCCCGAAGGCCAGTGGCGCCTGTACGGCCGCAAATGGTTCAGCTCCGCCGTGGTCGGCGAGGCCGCGCTTGCACTGGCCCGACCCGAGGGCGCGGGCAACGGCGCGGGCGCACTGGCGCTGTTCTATGTCGAGACCATGGACGATACCCAGCGCAAGCCGGAACTGGTCATCGACCGCCTCAAGGACAAGCTCGGCACGCACGAGCTGCCCACCGCCGAAATCCATCTCGAAGGCCTGCCCGCCTGGCCGCTCGGCGAACTGGCGCACGGCGTGCGGCAGGTGGCACCGATGCTCAACGTGACGCGTAGCTGGAACGCCGTCTGCGCCGTGGCCAGCATGGCTCGCGCGATCAGGCTTGCGCGCGACTATGCGACGCGTCGACAGGCGTTCGGACACACGCTGATCGACCACCCGCTGCATGCGCGCACGCTGGCCGACATGCAGGCCAGCTTCGAGGCGGCGTTCGCACTGTCGTTCGAGGTCGCGCACTTGCTCGGCCGGGTCGAACACGGCGCCGCAGCCGTGCACGAGGCCGCCCTGCTGCGCCTGCTTACGCCACTGGCCAAGCTGTGGACCGGCAAGCTGGCCGTGGCCACCTGTTCCGAGGCGCTGGAATGCTTCGGCGGTGCCGGCTACATCGAGGACACCGGCCTGCCCCAGCTGTTGCGCGACGCGCAGGTCTATGCGATCTGGGAGGGCACCACCAATGTACTGTCGCTGGACACCCTGCGCGCGCTGGCCGGCGACGGCCCGGATGCCCTGCGCACCGCGGTGACGGGCTGGCTGAAGGACAGCGACGACATGCACGCGGCCAGCGTGATCCACCAGACCCTGGAGGCCGCCGCACGCTGGCTAGACCACAACAGCGGTACCCGCGAGACACTGGAGGCCGGCGCCCGCGGTCTGGCTTTCACCCTGGCACGTTGCGCCGCGGCAGCGCTGCTGGCGCGACAGGCGACCTGGGCCAGCGCCCGTGGCGACCGGCGTCCTGCCAGTGCCCTGCGCCGTTTCGTCGGCCTGGGACTGGACCGGCTGGTGCTGCCGGATGCCGGCGACACCCGCCTGCTGCTGGACTGAGCCGGTCATGCAGCGCCCCGGCCAGCCATCGCTGGGGTCTGCCGGCATGGCGGGCTAGAATGCACGCTTTCCCCTTCAACGCGATCCCCAGCCATGCAGCACCTGTCCATCGTCACCACCGGCGGCACCATCGACAAGATCTACTTCGACGACAAGTCGGACTACAAGATCGGCGCGCCGCAGATCGGCGAAATCCTCGGCCAGCTCGGCGTGGCATTCCAGTTCGACGTGATCCCGATCCTGCGCAAGGACAGCCTGCATGTCACCGACGAGGACCGCGCGCTGATCCGCTCCACCATCGAGGCGCAGCCGCATAGCCACGTGCTGGTGACCCACGGTACCGACACCATGGTGGAAACCGCCAAGGTGCTGGCCGGCATTCCCGGCAAGGTGATCGTGCTGACCGGCGCGCTGAATCCGGCGCGTTTCCAGGGCTCGGACGCGGTGTTCAACATTGGCTGCGCGGTGGCCGCGGTGCAGACCCTGCCCGAGGGCGTCTACATCGCCATGAACGGCCGCGTGTGGGATCCGGCGAAGGTGCGCAAGAACCGGGCGGAAAACCGGTTTGAGGAAGTACGGGGCTGAAAACAGCAGGCAACAGTCATGTCTCTGGACATCGAAGAAGCCATCCGTGCGCAAGTTGAAGGCCGGCGCCTATCAGGCGTCACGTTCGCCATGGACTATGTCCAGCTTCAATTTGATCCGCCGCCAACCATCAATGCGCTTACGCCAATCTCTGTTCGATCTGAAAGTGGAACCGCAATCTCAGGCGAAGTGCAGTTTCGCAATTTGCTCTGCGAGCAAATTGCGAAAACGGTCATCTCTGTTGAACTTCATCCTGCCGAATCACTTGTACTCACCTTCGAGGATTCGTCCACCATCGCTCTCTCATTGCGACCAGAGCATTACGTGTGCCCCGAGGCAATCAATGTCTATGGCTCCAATCACTTCTTCCTTGTCGTCTGACTAAAAACGCAAGCAGAAATGCAGAGTGCAATTTCTGGAACGCACTCCAGCTTCACTACCCGCAAGACTGGCCCCTTATCCCAGCCCTCTCTCCGGAGGGGAGAGAGGAAAAGGCGTCACAGCATGCCGGTTTCCAGCTTGGCCGCGTCCGACATCATCGAATGGTTCCACGGCGGGTCGAACACCAGGTCGATGTCGGCCTCCGACACCGTGGGAATCAGCTCGATCTTGGTGCGCACATCGTCGACCAGGATGTCGCCCATGCCGCAACCCGGTGCGGTCAGGGTGAGCTTGACGTAGACCTTGCGGCCGTTCGCGTCGTCGTGTTCCAGGCTGACGTCGTAGACCAGGCCCAGCTCCACCACGTTGATCGGAATCTCCGGGTCGAACACGGTACGCAGCTGGTCCCACACCAGCCGTTCGACGTCGGCGTCACTGGCATCGGCCGGCAGTTCCAGCGGTGCGGGCGGCTCCTTGCCCAGCGCATCGGCGTCATTGCCGGCAATGCGGAACAGGTTGCCTTCCACGTACACGGTGAAGCTGCCGCCCAGTGCCTGGGTGATATAGCCGACCTGGCCCGCCGGCAGGGTCACGCTTTCGCCCTGCGGCACCATGACCGCCGTGCAATCACGCTCAAGGGTGAAAGGTTCGCTGCTCAGACTGAAACCGCTCATGCCATCCTGCCGATCGTCGGGAAACGGGCCTCGCGTTGCGGCGGCCCGGCTGTCTATTATGCCGGGCGCCGTCGCGGCCCGTCTGCCTCAAGATCGGGTCGGAAGCGGCAGCCTCAAGGGTCGGCTGCGCCGATCCGGCTAATATGACCGCTTTGCCCGAGGGAACCCGCATGCCCGCCACGCCCGCCCAACACCTCGCCCGGCCATGAGCCTGCGCAACCTGATCGGCACGATCTTCAGCGTCTTCTGTGCGGCCATGCTCGGACTGGCCGCCGGTGCGGTCTGGATGCTGTTCGCCGTCTGGCAGGGCCGGACGATGCCATGGCTGGCACTGCCGGCCGGTTGGCTGCTGGCCGTGGCGATACGGCACTGGGTCTGCCCCGGCCAACGCATGACCGCCGCCGCCCTGGCCGCCGCGGCGACCCTGCTGGCCGCGCTCTATCTCAGCCTGCTGATCGCCGCCGCGCGGATTGCCGGCGGCCTGGGTATCGGCCTGATGGATGCGTTGCGCACCGCCGGACCGGGCATGCTGCTGATGCTGGCCAGGCTCGGCACCTCGACCACGGCCACCGCCTGGTTCCTGGTCGGCGCCGTGCTGGCCGCACTTGCCGCGATGCGCCAGCCGCGTCCGCGCAAGTCCGGCGGCGCGGACGCGCTCAGCCGTCCACAGCCTTGAGCTGGGTCACCAGCTCGCTGGCGGCAGCCTGGCCGTCGCCGTACAGCATGCGGGTGTTGTCGGCGTAGAACAGCGCGTTCTCGATGCCGGCGAAGCCGGTCCCCTTGCCACGCTTGACCACGATGACGTTCTTCGCACCGGCCACGTCCAGGATCGGCATGCCGTAGATCGGCGACGCCGGATCGGTCTTGGCCATCGGATTCACCACGTCGTTGGCACCGATCACCAGGGCCACGTCGGTGGTGGGAAATTCGGGGTTGATGTCGTCCATGTCGGCGATCAGGTCGTACGGAACGCCGGCCTCCGCCAGCAGCACGTTCATGTGGCCGGGCATGCGCCCTGCCACCGGGTGGATCGCGAACTTCACCTTCACCCCGCGCTCGATCAGCAGCCTGGCGAATTCCCATACCTTGTGCTGCGCCTGGGCCACCGCCATGCCGTAGCCGGGCACGATCACCACGCGTTCGGCATAGGCCATCATCACCGCGGCGTCGCCAGCCTCGACCGGCTTCTGCGCTCCCTCGATGGCCTGCCCCGCACCACTGGCCGCCGCACCAAAGCTGCCGAACAGCACGTTGCCCAGCGAACGGTTCATCGCCCGGGCCATCAACTGGGTGAGCAGGGTGCCCGCCGCCCCCACCACCATGCCGGCGATGATCATCGCCTCGTTGCCCAGCACGAAACCCTCGAACGCCACGGCCAGGCCGGTGAACGCGTTGTACAGCGAGATCACCACCGGCATGTCGGCGCCGCCGATCGGCAGCGTCATCATCAGCCCGAACAGCAGGGAGAACACGAAGAAGCCCGCGATCACCGGCAAGGTCAGGTCGCCACCGACCAGCAGCGCGCCATGCAGCAGTGCCAGCAGCAGGATCAGCAGGTTGACCGCACGCTGCCCCGGGAACACGAAACGCCGGTCCATCCAGCCCTGCAGCTTGGCGAACGCGATCAGCGAACCGGAGAAGCTCACCGAACCGATCAAGGCACCCAGCACGCCCAGCACCACCTCCACCGGCGACAACGGGGACACGGCCGCCAGCGTCGCCAGCGCAGGACGCGCGTGGGCGACCAGCTCGACCCCTCCGATCGCCGCTGCCGCGCCGCCGCCCATGCCGTTGTAAAGCGCCACCATCTGCGGCATCGCGGTCATCGCCACGCGGCGCCCGCTCCACCAGGCCGCGGCCACGCCGATCAGCACGGCGGCAAGGATCAAACCGCGATGCTGCATGCCGGGCAGCGCGAACGTGGCCAGCACCGCGACCAGCATGCCCACGCCGGCCCACACGATGCCGCCACGCGCGGTGCGCGGCGAACTCATGCGCTTCAGACCGAGGATGAACAGCAGTGCGGCGAGGAAATAGCAGGCCCGGATCAACGTCGGCAGCCAGCTCATGCCTTGTCCCCCGGCTTGCGGCTGGACTTGAACATCTCGAGCATGCGTTCGGTCACCACATAGCCGCCGGCCGCGTTGCCGGCCCCCAGCAGCACCGCCACGAAACCCAGCCCCATCTCGAACGGCGTACGCGCGTGCCCAAGGGCTATCATGGCGCCGACCAGCACGATGCCATGCACGAAGTTCGAGCCGGACATCAGCGGTGTGTGCAAAATGACCGGCACACGCGAGATGATCTCGTAGCCGGTGAACGCAGCCAGCATGAAGATATACAGCGCCAGGAACCCGTCGAGCATGTGCTTCCCCCGCGACTTCGCCGTTTCCACTGCATCATACGGTACTTGGCGTGTCCTGATCAGCCGGGACGCCCGGCGCCGGTCCGATACAGACAATACCGCTACCGGCATCGGCTTGCGCGTGGCACGGTCAACCGCTGCGGCCCTGTCGCGTTGACCGTGGAAAACAGGCCGATGGACCCACGCGATGCGCACTTGTCCGAGACGGAGGACCGCGACATGAACAGCCTTGCCGCCCCGCTGGGCGAGGCCGAGTTGCTGACCCGCGACGAACGGGTGTTGCCCGCCTCGCTGGACATGTTCCTGGCCGGAGTGGAACGCCGCGCCTTCCGTGTCGCCGAAATGCATCTTGGGCACCGCGAGGACGCCCTGGACGCCGTGCAGGACTCCATGCTCCGGCTGGTGCGCCATTACCGCGACAAGCCGGCCGCCGAATGGTCGCCATTGTTCTGGGGTATCCTGCGCCGCCGCGTGGTGGACCTGCAGCGTCGCCGCAAGGTGCGCTCGATCGTGGTCGGCTGGCTGGGGGGCGGACACGACAGCAACGGCGACGAATTGCCGGTCTGGGAACCAGCCGATACCGGCCCCGGCCCGCTCGACCGGCTGCACGACGCACAGTCCTATGCCGACATGGCCGCCGCCGTGAAGAAGCTGCCGCAGCGCCAGCGCGAAGCCTTCATGCTGCGCGTGCTGGAAGGGCTGGACGTGGCGGAAACGGCCCGCGCCATGTGCTGTTCGGAAGGCAGCGTGAAAACCCATCTGTCGCGTGCCATGCACAACCTGCGCGACCAACTGGAGGACTGGCGATGAAACGCGCGTCAGACACATCGATCGAACAGCGTGCGCGCACGCTCTATCAGGAAGCGGGCCGCAACCTCGACCCGACCACCGCCGGGCGCCTGCGCGCTGCCCGCCGCCGGGCACTGCAAGCCGCGCTCGACCCCGCACCGCTCGGCATCCGCGCCCTGCTTCCGGTGGGTGCGCTGGCCGTAGCGGCGCTGGCGGCACTGATCGTCTGGCAGCCGCTGCAGCATGGCACGTCGGGCAACACTGCCGCCGGCGTCCACCACGCCGTTTCTGCAACCGACAACGAGCTACCGCCCGACCCCGACAGCAATATCGATCCCAACCTGTACCAGAACCTCGACTTCTACAGCTGGCTGGCGTCCACCAACGCCCCGCCCGCAGACACGCACTGACCGATGACCATGTCCCGCCCCGCCCTGCTGCTCTTGCTGATCCTGCTGCTCGCCCTGCCGCTGGGCGTCGTGCAGGCACAGCAGGCCACGGCCCATCCCTGGCAGAGCCTGACGCCTGCGGAGCAGGACATGCTGTCGCCGCTGCGCGACAAGTGGGACAACCTGTCACCGCACCGGCAGAACCACATGCTGAAGCGGGCCGAGCACTGGGTTACCCTGCCGCCCCGGCGGCGCGAGGAAATTCGCGAACGCATCGCACGCTGGCAGCGCATGACACCTGTGCAGCGCGCCCGCACACGGCGCGAACTGGAACGCTTCCACCGCCTGCCGCCCGAACGCCAGGCCGAGTTGCGTGCCGCGTTCAGGCGCTTCCAGCAACTGCCGCCCGACCAGCAGGAACGACTGCTGCGGCAATGGCATTCGCAGTCGCCGGCCGACCGCCGCGAATGGCTGCACCACATGGGGCCGAACGGCGCGCTACCGCCGCCGGACATGCGCCCATTCGGTGGCGCTGGCGGCGGTGGAATGGATGGTGGCCGCTTGGGCGGTGGCGGCGGTGGACCGAGCGGTCACCGCTGACCAAGCGCACCTCGCCGCTGGTCGGCGTCAGCCTCGGAACACCGGCTCGCCCGCGCGCACCACGCAGCTTTTTGATACCAGCTCGTCGTCGAAATCCGGCTGCAGCGCGCCATCGCGCAACAGCAGATCGACAAAATGGTGCACGTTGCGTGCATACATCTCGGAGGCATGCAGCGGTGCGCCCGCCGGCAGGTTGAGCGGACCGAGCACGGTGATGCCATCCTGCCGGACCCGCTCGCCCGGCCGGGTCAGCTCGCAGTTGCCACCGCTTTCGGCGGCCAGGTCGACGATCAGCGCACCGGGCTTCATGCCCGCCACCATGGCGGCGGTCAGAATCTTCGGCGCCGCTCGACCTGGTACCGCCGCCGTGGAAACCACCACATCGAACACCTTCAGGTGATCGGCCAGCGCCTGCTGCTGGGCTGCCCGTTCGTCGGCACTCAGCTCGCGCGCATAACCGCCGCTGCCCGCTGCGCTGACGCCCAGGTCGAGGAATTTCGCACCCAGCGACTCGACCTGCTCGCGGGTCTCCGGGCGCACGTCGTAGCCCTCGGTCTGCGCACCCAACCGACGGGCGGTGGCGATCGCCTGCAGGCCGGCCACGCCGGCGCCGATCACCAGCACGCGCGACGGCCGGATCGTGCCTGCTGCCGTGGTCAGCATCGGGAAGAACTTGGGACAGGCCTCGGCGGCAATCAGCATCGCGCGATACCCGGCCACGCCCGCCTGCGAACTGAGCACGTCCATCGCCTGCGCGCGGGTGGTCCGCGGCAGCAGCTCCAGCGCGAATGCGGTCAGCCGGCGCGCGGCGATCGCGGACAGGCGCTCGGCGGCACCGTAGGGTCGCAACTGGCCGACCAGCACCGCCCCCTCGCGCAGTTTCGCCAGGGCCGTGTCCGTTGGCGGCAGCACGCAAGCCAGCAGGTCGGCCGTCGTCAGCACGCTGTCGGCATCGGCAAACTCCACGTCGGGATAACTGCTGTCGGGGAACCCGGCCGACTCGCCCGCGCCGCGCTCCAGCAGCACGCGCAGCCCCTGCCCGCGCCACTTCTTCGCCACCTCGGGCGTGATCGCCACACGCCGCTCGGCGGCGGCGGTTTCGCGCAATGCGGCCACGGTGATCGGCATCGTGCATCCCCTGCGGACATGTGCGTCCATCCTAGCAGGGCGTTCGCCCCCGCGGATGCCGGCCGTGCCGCTTGCCCGGCGACCCGGTGCCGGGGGTAGACTGGCCCACCGACCGGCTTCAGGGCTGCGCGTCGCGGGCTGGCAAACCAGAGACCGCGATGCCGATGACCGAGACCGCCCAGACCCTGCTGCACGCCGCGCGCGATGCACGCGAACATGCCTACGCACCCTATTCGCACTTCGCCGTCGGCGCGGCGGTGCTGACCCGCGACGGCCGGCGCTTTGCGGGCTGCAACGTGGAAAACGCCTCGTACGGCCTGTGCAACTGCGCCGAACGCACCGCGCTGTTCGCCGCGATGGCGGCCGGCTGCAGGCGTGGCGACTTCGTGGCCCTGGCCGTCACCGCCGACACCCCCGCGCCGGTCTCGCCCTGCGGCGCCTGCCGCCAGGTGATCGCCGAGCTGTGCGACGCCGACATGCCGGTGTGGCTGGGCAACCTTGCCGGCGACATGCAGGAAACCAGCGTGGCCGCGCTGCTGCCCGGCGCATTCCGGCTCGAACCGGAGCCGGGCTGAGCCAGCTGCGCGGGTGCCACCTGAACCGCCGCGTTACCATGGCGGTTTCCGCGCCATCTATGCACACCATGACCGCACCCCTCGACCTGCTGCTGCAGCGCCACTCGATTCCCTCGCGCCAGCTCGACGAACCGGCACCCGACCCGGCCGCGCTGCGCGCGCTGCTCGAAGCGGCGATCCGCGTCCCCGACCACGGCAAGCTGGCGCCGTTCCGGCTGATCGAACTGCGCGGCGACGCCAAGCTGCGTTTCGGCGAACGGCTGGCCGCGCGCGCGCTGGCACGCGACCCCGACCTGCCGCCGTCGAAACAGGAAAAGGAACGCCTGCGCTATACCTTCGCGCCGCTGGTGATCGTGGTGGTCGCCTGCCTGCACCCGGAAAGCAGCGTGCCGGAAATCGAACAGGTGATGTGCGCCGGCAGCGTGGCCTACAACCTGCTGCTGGGCGCGCATGCACTGGGTTATGGCGCGCAGTGGCTCACCGGCTGGGCCGCCTACGACGACGAAGCCGCGCGCATCATCGGTCTGGGCGGGCACGAACGCACGGTCGGCTTCGTGCACATCGGCACGCCGCGCATCGACGTACCCGACCGCGACCGCCCCGTGCTGGACGAACTGCTCAGCAGCTGGACGCCATGAGCAGCGCCGCCCACCTGGTCGACGGCAGCCTGTACGTGTTCCGTGCCTGGCATTCGATGCCAGACGAGTTCTTCGACGCCGACGGCCATCCGGTCAACGCCGTGCACGGCTTTACCCGTTTTCTGTGCGAACTGCTCGAACGCACCCGCCCCGGGCACGTGGCGGTGGCCTTCGACGCCTCGCTCACCACCTCGTTCCGCAATGCGATCTACCCGCCCTACAAGGCCAACCGCGAACTGCCGCCGGCCGACCTGGAGCGCCAGTTCGTGCTCTGCCGCGAAGTGGTCGAGGCGCTCGGCGTGACGGTGCTGATCGACCACAGCTACGAAGCGGACGACCTGATCGGCAGCGCCCTGTGGCAGCTGCGGGCACACGGCATCGCCAGCGTCATCGTCTCGGCCGACAAGGACTTCGGACAGCTGCTAGGCGAGCACGACGAGCAGTGGGACTTCGCACGGAACCTGCGCTGGGGCCCCGCCGGCGTGTACGAAAAGCTCGGCGTGCACCCGCACCAGGTGGCCGACTACCTGGCCCTGTGCGGTGATGCGGTGGACAACATTCCCGGCGTGCCGGGTATCGGCGCCAAGACCGCGGCAGCCTTGCTTGGCCACTTCGACAACCTCGACAACCTGCTCGAACGCGTCGACGAGGTCGCCTTCCTGCGCATCCGCGGCGCGGCGGGTTGCGTCGCCCGGCTGCGCGAGCACAGCGACGCGGCACGCATGTATCGCCGGCTCACCCGCATCGCGCTGGACGCACCGGTGCCCTCCGACATCGACGGTCTGCGCCGGCGCGATGGCGATGCCGGCGCGCTGGAAAACCTCTGCGAACGCCTGCGCTTCGGCCCGCTGACACGCAGCCGGCTGACGGCGCTGGCCACCGGCAAGGACTGAAACTTGGTTAACCGCACGCAGCCGTCGCCAGCGGTTGCCTCGGCCCGGCGCGCGCGTCACCATGCATGCTGCCTCAGCGGCCCACCGAGCTCATGGATTCCGACACCCGACGCATACCGGCCGATGCCGACGATCACGCCGAAACCCTGTTCCAGGGGCGCTGGCTCACCCTGTGCAAGCGCGGCCGCTGGGAATACGTCGAGCGCAACAACCCGGCCGGTGCGGTCATCATCATCGCGGTGACTCCGGCTGACTGCGTGCTGTTCGTCGAGCAGTACCGCGTACCGATCCGCCAGTTCACCATCGAGATGCCCGCCGGCCTGATCGGCGACATCGCCGGCGAGGAAAACGAAGGCGCAATGCTGGCCGCCCAGCGCGAGCTGGAAGAGGAAACCGGTTGGCGCTGCGCCCGCGTCGAGTACCTGCATGCCGGGCCGTCGTCCTCCGGCATGAGCACCGAACAGATCACCTTCGTGCGCGCGCTCGACCTGACAAGAGTCGGCAGCGGCGGCGGCGACGATACCGAGAACATCGTGGTTCACGAAATTCCACGCAGTGAGGCAGGCGCATGGCTGTTCGAACGCGCGGCCGCAGGTTATTCCGTCGACCCGAAACTGTTTGCCGGGCTATGGTTCCTGGAGCACGCACCCACCGCCTGAGCCCCATGCAGCAGGCTCGCCGCACGTGACCGTGGCCGCGCCATTACGGCCAGCTTCTGCCAGCTGCGTTACGGAATCCGGCAAACATCCCTAAAGCTTTCCACCGGGCTGCCGATCCTAGGGCTGTCGTCGTCTTGCGACATGACTCTGACGGAAGCCCCATGAAAACCATGCTCGTTTCTGCCCTGCTGCTGCTTGCACCGCTGGGCGCCCATGCCGCTTGTTCCGCCACCAACTTCTCGATCCAGGACTTCAAGATCCGTCCGGTGTCGGGCGGTTTCGGTCCGCGGGTCAGCCTGAGCGGACAGCTTGTGAATAACTGCAGCGCCGCCGCAGCCGCCGAAATCCGCATCGTCGCCAAGGACGCCAGCGGCAACGTGCTGGCCACCAAGCAGGGCTGGCCGGCCGGTACCTCGAACATCGCACCGGGCAAGTCGGTGAGCTTCGATCTCGGCCGACTGTTCCGCTACCAGCCCGGCATGCAGGCATTCACCGCCAGCATCGGCAGCGTGCGCACCTGGTAAGCCGTGCCACGCCAACCGCGTTGAAAGAAGGCGCTTACTCCCCCGGCCGGCCGATGCCTCCCCGCTGACGCCACCGAAGCGACTTGATCGACCGAAATGCCCCCGGCCCTCTCACCGGGGGCATTTCGTTATGTGTCGTCGGCAAGCCTAATCGCCGGTGCGGCTGTACACGCGGCCGGTGTAATGACCTCGTGCGTCGATCGTCCATAGACGCCCAAGGCGGACGTAAATTCGCCGCCTCAATGCCCTTTCCAATGCCCATGCTTAGCAAGAAACTGGGAACGAAAAGGCATGAACAACGCGCCGCACAACAATTTCGATGCCTTGCGCCTCATTGGCGCCTTCCTCGTCCTGGTCAGCCATCAGTTCGCTTTGTCCGGGCGTTGGGAACCTAGGGTCGTCGGGGACCATTCGCTCGGCAACCTTGGCGTGCTCATCTTCTTCTCGATCAGCGGCTATCTAGTCACATCCAGTTGGCTGAGCGACCCGAACATTTTGCGCTTTACCGCCCGCCGTACTTTACGGATGGCGCCAGCCCTCTGCGTGTCCATGCCACTGACATGGACAGTGATTGCCGCGTTCGGGCTGACAGGATTCCCCAACAACCCTTGGCATCTTACCAACGGATCGCTTTGGACCATTAAATACGAGGTCGCCTGCTACGCACTCCTTCTGGTGGCGGGCGTGGCCACACGGCGTTCTTCCATCGTGCTGACCGCGAGCATTTTTTGTTACTTCGTGTTCTCGGGCCTGCAATCCGGAGAAACGATTCTGGCGTACTTCGGACTCTTCTTCGCCGCCGGGAGCCTGTTGCGAGCGTATCCGTACCTTCGCAAACCCTTGCCATCTCTGGTGTTCTTGGTTCTGGGCTATGCGCTCATTCGCATCGATCAGACAAAACTTGGCCTCGCATTCGTCGTTTCACCGCTGACGGTCGCGGTTGGCTTGCGGTCATGGCCTGGCCTGCGAAACATCTCGAAAATCGGCGATCTGTCCTACGGCATCTATATCTACGCATGGCCCGTGCAGCAAATAGGCGTTGCCCTGATAGGGAGGCAAACGCCCTACCTTGAGCTGCTGTCCATCACCGTTCCGGTGACACTCGCTCTAGCGACCGCCTCTTGGCACCTCATAGAAAAGAAAGCGCTGCGCTTCAAGCCGGGCCGGCGATCAGGAAACGCTATGCTAGGAAGCGTGAGCGTAGTGGTAGAAAGATAGCAGCAGCTCCCGAGATTCCCCCACCCTTCTGTGGGTGAACACCGAACTCATCGAGCAGCGGTGGCTCGTTTTTTTGAGCTGTTCCAAGAGGCGATGAGGTGGAATCTATTGCCATCGTCGCATCGGTGCTTCTTGGCCAAGATGCATCAACGAGTACACCCCAGCGTCTGAACGGAAACGTATTCAACCGCTAGTTGGTGTCGTTCGCGTCGGATGCCATGCCGACCTGCCAACATCGACAGCGCGCCGAACAGAATGCGGCACCTTGATGCTGGCGCGTGAGTCTGTCTTCAAGGACTTACTGGTAGCGATGTGCTTTGGGATGAACGTCAGCTACTGGCGACGACTCCTACCGCTTCACACACGGACCTCTGGACGCCAAACAGCGATGCGGACCACCCGTATCCGATAGTCGCATCACGGCCTGTTTCGATATCTGAGATAGTGCGCGTCCAGGGTTCTATGTGCGCCGCGCGTGTACCGGCACCCGGCACGATCGACCCGATTCAGTGCAGCACGAAGAAGCGGTCGAAGCCGGCCACGCGCAGGGTGCCGCGCAGGGCGCTGTCGATATTGACCAGGTGGATCTCGGTGCGCTCGTCGCCGGCGTGCTCGCGTAGAAGCAGCAGCATGCCGAGCGCCGAGCTGTCCATGCTGTTGACGGCTTCCAGGTCGATCACGTAGCGCCGCGCGCGCGGCACCTCGCCCAGGCAGGCGTCGTGGAAATCGCGATGCACCGAGAAATCGAAATGCTCGCCCAGTTGCAGGGTCAGGCAGTCCTGCTCGTTGTCGTGGTGAATGGTCAGGCTCATGAATACACTCCTCGGCGCCGTCGGCAAGGCGACGACACGGCAACGTCAAAACAGTTCGATCTCGCCCGCATCCATCGAGCTCTGCAGGGCCGGACCGCGTGCGCGCATCCGGGCTTTCTCGCGCTGCACCGCAAGGCGGGCACGCACGCGTCCGGCACGTTCGGTCAGCACTTCCGCGTCCACGTTCTCGCAGGCCAGCGCCTCGATGTCGCGGGTGCACTCCTCGGTCACGTCCTGCAGCTCGACCAGGCGCATGCGGGTCTGGTTGAGCAGCTGGCTGAGGATGTCCTCGAACTGCAGCGAGCGGATCGTGGTGGAAACGTCGCTCCCCAGGCCGATGTTGATCTTCACCGCCTGATCGGCCACCTCGCTGGTGCGCGCGTTGCTCTGCGTGACGTGCTCCATCATCGCGTCGATGCCGCCCTTGGCCGACAGCGCCACGTTCAGGTCCTGCGAGGCGAGCGCACCGACCAGCTTGCGCAGCTGTTCCATCGATATGCGGGCGCGCTCGACGTGGCTGCCGATCTGCTCGTTGAACTGGTTGGAATGACTGGCCAGGTTGCGGATCTCGCCGGCCACCACCGAGAAGCCCCGCCCGGCTTCGCCGGCACGGGCGGCCTCGATCGCCGCGTTCAGCGCCAGCAGGTTGGTTTCCTCGGCGATGGTGTTGACGTTTTTCAGCAGGCCGAACACCGCGTCCATTTCCTTGGCCATGCCGTCGATGCGGTAGACGATGCGCAGGCTTTCGCGGGAGAGCTGCACGATCAGACCGACGAAGTGCTCCAGCAGGTCGCCGGTGCGGGCGGCGAAGTCCTGGATCGAGACACCGTCTTTCTGGCCGTCGATGATCTGCTTCAGCAGCGACTGCTGTTCGCCGGTCTTGCGCGACAGGCCGTCGAAGCCGCCACCCAGCTCGGACACCGCGTCGCTCAGCAGCTCCAGCGCCTGGTGCAGCTCGCGCGAGGCATTGCCAAGCTCGTCGACCAACGCGCTGCGCACATCTTCAAGCGTGGCACGCACCGGTTCGTTGTCGACGGTGGCGACCATTTCGGGCTCGCTCGCCTGGTGTCGATGGGCTTCGACGATCCACGCGGCCGTCACCACCACCACCAGCAGCGGCGACAGCCATGGCGCGTGCCAGAACAGGCCCAACAGCAAGGCCAGCACGCTGGCGGCGAATCCGATCATGTAACGGGAAAACGGTAGGACTGACATGGGTTGATCCGGAAATCAGCAATGGGCAGCCGCGGCATGCGCAGCGGGAATGGTGTGGTGCGAAAGGGCCAGCAGCCGGGCCGCGATGCGATCGAGCGGAACCGCTTCGGGTGCGGCGTCCAGCTTCCAGGCCGAGCCCGGCATGCCCCAGACCACCGAGGTTTCCTCGTCCTGGACCAGGGTACGAGCGCCAGCCTGGCGCAGTTCGAGCAGGCCGCGCGCGCCGTCGTCGCCCATGCCGGTAAGCAATGCGGCCACCGTCACGGCGCCGACACTGGCAGCCATGGAACGGAACAGCACATCCACACTCGGCTTGTGCCGGTTGACCGGCGGACCGTCGTGCAGGCGACAGACGTATTTGGCGCCGTCCCACAGCACCAGCAGATGCTGGCTGCCGGGCGCGATATAGGCGTGGCCCGGCTGAATCGGCTGGCCGTCTTGCGCCTCGCAGACACGCATCGCCGAGCAGTTGTCCATACGCGCGGCGAACGGGCCGCTGAAGGCCGCGGGGATGTGCTGGGTGATCACGATCGGCGGCGCATCGGGCGGCATCGATTCCAGCACCACGCGAATCGCCTCGGTGCCGCCGGTCGACGCGCCGATCGCGATGATCGGACTGCCGCCGCGGCTGCCGACCGCCTGCGAACGCGGCAGTACCGCATCGGCGCTCAGCCGTGGCGCTACGTCGAGCTTGCGCACGGCGGTGCGTTGCCGCGGGCGGGCCCGCGCTGCCGCCTTGACCTTACTGCAGATGTCTTTGGCGGCCGCCTCGAAAGTGCCAGCCAGGTCGCTGCCCGGCTTGGTGAAGAAATCCACGGCGCCCAGTTCCAGCGCGCGCAGGGTCACGTCCGCCCCCTGCTGGGTCAGCGACGAGATCATCACCACCGGCATCGGCCGCAGGCGCATCAGGTTCTCGAGGAAGGTCAACCCGTCCATGCGCGGCATCTCGACGTCCAGCGTCAGCACGTCGGGGTTGAGCTGCTTGATCTTTTCGCGGGCGATCAACGGGTCGGGTGCGGTGCCGACGACCTCGATATCCGGATCGGAGGCGAGCATGCCCGACAGGAGCTTGCGCACCAGTGCGGAATCATCGATGACCAGGACACGCACTCTTTCCATTGCCGGGATTCTCGTCTGTTCTTTTTGGGCGGTTGTTCCGGCCTTGCGGCCGCCGCCATCACGGTTGGAGCGTTCAGAACAGCTCCACCTCACCCTTTATCGGATCATTCGCCAAACGCTTGAGGTATTGCGACTCGCCCGCCACCAGCACGGTGTCCTGATGCCGCTTGAGCTGGCGCACGCGCACGCGGCCGCTGGTCGGGAAGAACTGCACCTGGCGCGGATACACGTCGCCCAGGTCGGATGCCGTCAGCCGCAGGCCCTCGGTCTCGATGTAGTGCTGCACGAACTCGATGTTGCGACGACCGACATCGGTCATCTGGGTCAGCACGCGACCACCACCGAAGACCTTCACCTCGAGGTCCACACGCTGGCTACCGACCTTCAGGATCGCGTTGATCAGCTGCTCCATCGCGTCGTTGCCGTAGCGCGCCGCACGCCCCACCACCAGCGCCCAGTCGTCACGCGCGCCGGTCGCACCGCTCGGTGCAGGCAGCATGAAATGGTTCATGCCGCCGATGCGCCGGCGCGGATCGAAAATGCAGGCGGAGATGCAGGAGCCGAGCACGGTGGAAACCACCTCGTCCTGCATGCTGACGTAGAACTCGCCCGGCAGCACCTTCACCGTGTGGCAGCTCTGCGCGCTGTCCCAGAACCGGCGAAGATGTTCGAAGCCCGGCAGCACCGGGTTTTCGGCCAGCCTGGGCGCGACCGTGTTCACGACCGTTTCCGGTAGGTGGTCCGGCCGACCAGTTCGAATGCGTCGGAAAGTCCGTGCATCGACTCCGAGTGGCCAAGGAACAGATAGCCACCGGGACCCAGCAGACCGGCGTAGCGCTCGAACAGGCGCTTCTTGGTTGGCTGGTCGAAATAGATCACCACGTTGCGGCAGAAGATCGCATCGAACGGCCCCTGCATGGGCCAGTCGTGCAGCAGGTTAAGGGGCAGCACGCTGACCAGCTCGCGCAGTCGCGGGTGCACGCTGGCCAGGCCTTCGTAATCGCCTGCGCCACGCAGGAACCAGCGCTTGCGTCGCTCCTCGCTGACCCCGCCCAGCCGGTCCAGCGGATAGACACCCTGGCGCGCCTGGCCCAGCGCACGGGGCGACAGGTCGGTCGCCAGAATTTTTGTGTCGACCGTGGCTCCGGTGCGGGCCAGCGCTTCGGCCACCACCATCGCCAGCGCGTAGGGTTCCTCGCCGGTGGAACAACCGGCCGACCAGATGCGCAGACGGTCGCCTTCGCGGCGCTTGTGGTCCAGCCACTGCGGCAGCAGTTCCTGCTCCAGCAGTTCGTAATGGTGGATCTCGCGGAAGAACGAGGTGACGTTGGTGCTGATCGCACTGGCCAGCTCGCCCAGTTCGCCGTCGGGGTCGCGCTGCAGCAGTTCGCAGTAGCTGCGGAAATCCTTCAGCCCCAGGCCACGCAGGCGGCGCAGCAGGCGACCCTGGACCAGCTGCCGCTTCTGCTCGCTCAGCGCGATGCCGCAATGGCGGTGGACGAACTCGCGCAGGAAGCCGAACTCGGCATCACCCAGCATCGGGCCGCCAGCCACCGTCGCGACGTCGTCGTCCAGCATGCTGACGGCCATCGGCTCAGAACTCCTTCCAGGCGTTTACGTCGGTCGTCTCGCTGACGGCCGGCGCGGGCGCGGCGGCCTTGCTGCGCACTGCGGCGAACACGGCCTCGGCCTCCTCGACCACCGACGACTTGCGTGCCGGTGCACGGGCCGGAGTCGTATCGCCGTCGTCGCTGCCGGTCAGCTCGAAGAAACCCACCTGCTGGCTCAGTTCGGCGGCCTGCTCCTGCATCGAACGGGCGGCGGCGGCGGCTTCTTCGACCAGCGCGGCGTTCTGCTGGGTCATTTCGTCCATCTGCAGCACGGCGTGGTTGACCTGGTCGATACCGGCCGACTGTTCCTGACTGGCCGCGGCGATCTCGGCCACGATGTCGGTCACCTTCTTCACGCTTTCGACGATGTCGGCCAGCGCCTTGCCGGACTGATCAACCAGCGACGAACCGGTCTTCACCTTGTCCACGCTGTCCTTGATCAGCACCTTGATCTCCTTCGCCGCACCGGCCGAACGCTGCGCCAGGTTGCGTACCTCGGCGGCGACCACCGCGAAACCGCGGCCCTGTTCGCCGGCGCGGGCCGCTTCCACCGCCGCATTCAGCGACAGCAGGTTGGTCTGGAAGGCGATCTCGTCGATCAGGCTGACGATGTCGGCAATCTTGCCGCTGGACTGGTTGATCTCGCGCATCGCGTCGACCGTCTGCGCCACCACGTCGCCACCGCGCTCGGCCTGCTCGCGGGCACCGCGGGCCAGCTGGTTGGCGTGGCTTGCATTCTCGGCGTTCTGCTTCACGGTGGAGGTCATCTCCTCCATCGAGGATGCGGTTTCCTCCAGGCTCGACGCCTGTTCCTGCGTGCGCTGGCTCAGGTCGTCGTTGCCGCGCGAGATCTGCTGGGCGGCCGTGCTGACCGCACTGGAGCCGTGGCGCACTTCGTTGACGATGGCGCTGAGGCGCTCGTCCATGGTACGGAAGGCATCCAGCAGCTCGCCCATCTCGTCGCGGTGCTTCACCTTGATGTCATGGCCCAGCTTGCCGCGGGAGATCGCACGGGCGATCTCGCCGGCATAGCTCAAGGTACGGGTGATGTAGCGACTCAGACTCAAGGCCATGAACAGCGACAGCAGCAGGCCCACCACCAGCGCGCCGATGCAGGCGACGCGGATCACCTGGAAACGCTTGAGCTGGTCGGTATAGACCTTCTCGGCCGCCGCGCGCTGCAGGTCGACCATCTTGTTGAGCGTATCCTGGCGCATCATCATCAACGGACGCACTTCCATTTCCAGCGTGTCGCCCGCGCCCGGATCGGCCTGCTTCAGCGCATCCGTCATGTCCTTCAGCGCGCTTTTGTAGTCGCTGTCCGTGGACGAATAGTTCTTGAACTGCTTGAGCAGGTCGGCATTCATCGGGAAACCGGCGACCTGCTTGCGCAGCGCGCTGACCTTTTCGCGGTACTTCTCGAACTCGGCCATCTTCTGCTTCAGCTGGGCCGGCTTGGTGACGACGCTGGACGCTTCGCCCAGCACCAGGAAGGACATCAACGAATGTTGCGCCAGCTGCGCGGTGACCTGCGCCGGGATGATTTCGTCGTTGTACATCTGACGCATGTTGTTGTTCTGCATCTGCATCGAGCCGAGGCCGACCACGGCACCGGCGATCAGCATCAACACCAGCATGCCCAGCACGATGCGCAGACGGCCGCGAACCGTGAGGGCGGAGATCTTCAATTTGAATTTCGGCATCTTCATGGTGATTCCTGTCAGGCCACGGCTTTCACATCGGACACCGCAGGCAGAGCGGCCTCCAGCATCTGCGCGTCCTGCGGCTGCAACAGCTTCTCCACGTCCAGAAGAAGCACCATGCGCTCCGCCATCGCGGTCAGTCCCTTGAGGTACTCGGTATCGACCGTGGTGCCCATGTCGGGCACCGGCCTCATCGCCGACGGCTCGATATCCAGCACGTCGGAAACACTGTCCACCACCACACCGAACAGACGTCCGCCGACGGTGATGATCACCGTCACGGTGGTGGCGTCATAGGCTTCGCGCTCGAGTCCGAAACGCAGGCGCAGGTCGATGACCGGTACGATCGCGCCGCGCAGGTTGAGGACGCCCAGCACATAGTGCGGCGCCTGCGGAATGCGCGTGACGGGTGTCCAGCCGCGGATCTCGCGCACGGCCAGGATGTCGATACCGTATTCCTCCTGGGCGAGATTCACGGCCAGGTACTGCGATGATGCTTCGCTTTGGGCGTTGTCGGACATGGTGTGCCTCGGTCGCGGGGTGCCCCGTGACACCCCATGCTATGGATGAGATCGGCGTGCGGATGCGGAACTTGAGTCCCGCATCCGCCAAAAACTCAGAATTCGCTCCAGCCCCCGGCCGTAGCCGGCTCGCGCACAGGTGCGACGGGACGTGCCGCGACGGGCGCCGCGACCTTGGCCACGCTGGGCCGCGATGCCGAGCGCACCGGCCCGGGCGGTGCCGCGTCGGCCCCGGACAGGCGGAAGAAGCGCACCTGGCCGGCCAGCAGCTCGGCCTGTTCCTGCATGGCGCGGGCAGCGGCGGCGGCTTCCTCGACCAGCGCGGCGTTCTGCTGGGTCACTTCGTCCATCTGGGTGACGGCGCGATTGACCTGGTCGATGCCAGCAGACTGTTCCTGGCTGGCCGCGGCGATCTCGGCACCGATATCGGCCACCCGGCGCACGCTGTCGACAATGCCGTTCAGCGCCGCCCGCGATTCATCGACCAGGACCGCGCCAGTGCGCACCTTCTCCACACTGTCGCCGATCAGCGTCTTGATCTCCTTGGCCGCACCGGCCGACCGCTGCGCCAGGTTGCGCACTTCGGTGGCGACCACCGCGAAGCCGCGCCCCTGCTCGCCGGCACGTGCCGCTTCCACCGCCGCGTTGAGCGACAGCAGGTTGGTCTGGAACGCGATCTCGTCGATCAGCTGCACGATCTCGGCGACCTGGTTGCTGGATGCCTCGATCGCGCGCATCGCGTCACTGGCCCGGCCGGCCACCTCGCTGCCGCGCTCGGCCTGTTCGCGCGCGCCGCGGGCCAGCTGGTTGGCGTGGCCGGCGTTGTCCGCGCTCTGCCGCACGGTGGCGGTCATCTCTTCCATCGACGCAGCCGTCTCTTCCAGGCTCGACGCCTGTTCCTGCGTGCGCTGGCTCAGGTCGTCATTGCCCTGGGCGATCTGCCGCGCCGTGGACGACACCGCCTGCGAGCCGCGCTGCACTTCGCCGACGACCTCGACCAGCTTGTGGTACATGCGCTGCATGGCATGCAGCATGCTGCCCGGCTCCGCTGCCAGCCCGGCTTCGCCGTCCAGCGCCAGGTCACCATCGGCCATGCGGTTCATCAGGCCCACGGCCATGGCCGGCTCGCCGCCGATGCTGTCGCGGATGCTGCGCATCGACAACCACACCACGCCGATCACCAGCAACGCGACCAGCAGGGCCCGCAGCAGGCTATCCTCCAGCATCTGCCGGAACTGCGCGTTGATGTCGACATAGTAGGCGCCGGTGGCGACATGCAGGTCCCACGGCCGGTACCACGCGCTGTACGCGATCTTCGGCTCGTTCTTCTTGGTGCCCGGCATCGGCCACACGTATTGGGTCAGGCCGTGGCCATCGCTCAGGTCGGCCTTCACCATGGCCTGGTACATGTGCTTGCCGTTGATGTCGGCGCCGTTCCTGATATTGGTACCGACCAGCTTGGGCATCACGCCGTGCATGCGCATCACGTAGTTCGAGTCGAACGCGAACAGGTAGCCGACGCCGTGGTCCCAGCGCAGCTTGGCCAGGTCGGCCAGCGCACGCTTCTCGGCTTCCTGCTGGCTGAACTCGCCGGCCTGGGCACGCGCCCGGTAACTGTCGAGCAGCGACGTGGCCGTGGCCACCTCATCGCTCAGGGCGCGGGTGCGCGCCTGCATCTGCAGGTTGCGGCTTTCCAGCGCGGAAATCACGGTCAGGGCGACCAGACCGGCGATGACGAACGCGATCACCAGCCACACCCGTGCCCGCAGGCTCAGGCGACCAACGTATTTCAGAGGAGACTTCACGATAGGACCTATCAGAATGAGGGGCAGAAAGTGGAGCCCGGCTTCATTCCCTGTACTGCACACCGCCATCGGTTGCGATGGCGGTCTTGGCTTCCTGTCACGACGGGGTGGAACGTTGGCGACCCGCTATCAGGCCGCTTTGCGCCTGCTCTGCAGACGGACCAGGCCGGCGACATCCACGATCAGCGCCACCGAGCCGTCGGCCAGGATGGTGGCACCCGACACGCCCTGCACGCGTCGATAATTGGCTTCCAGCGATTTCACAACGGCCTGCTGCTGACCGACCAGACGGTCCACGAACAGGCCGACCCGGCCGCCCTCGGCCTCGACCACGACGATCAGCCCTTCGGCGACGTCGCGCACCGCTCCGGCACAGCCGAAGACTTCATGCAGACGGATCACCGGCAGGTATTCGCCACGGAAGCGGAACAGCTCGCCACCGCCGACCACACCGCGCACGGCATCGGCCTTCACCTGCACCGACTCGACGATCGACACCAGCGGCACGATGTAGCTTTCCTCGCCCACGGCGGTGGTCAGCCCTTCGATGATCGCCAGCGTCAGCGGCAACGTGATGGTGAAGGTGCTGCCCTTGCCGGCCACGCTGCGCACGACCACCGTGCCGCCGAGATCGGCCACGTTGCGGCGGACCACGTCCATACCCACGCCACGACCGGAAAGGTCGGTGGTCACCGAGGCGGTGGAGAAGCCTGGCTGGAAGATCAGGTCGGCGACCGCTTCGTCGCTGAGTCCTTCGCCGCTGGGAATCAGGCCACGCTCGACCGCCTTGGCCACGATCGCGTCGCGGTTCAGGCCGGCGCCGTCGTCGAGCACTTCCACCACGATGCTGCCACCGCGATGGAAGGCCTCCAGGGTCAGCGTGCCGGTATCGGACTTGCCGTTGGCGGCACGCTTTTCCGGTGTTTCCAGACCATGGTCGATCGCGTTGCGCACCAGGTGCACCAGCGGATCGCCGATTTTTTCCAGTACCGTCTTGTCCAGCTCGGTCTGTTCGCCGACCAGCTCCAGCTTGACCTGCTTGCCCAGCTTCTGGCTGATGTCGCGCACCATGCGCGGGAAGCGGTTGAACACCGACGCGATCGGCAGCATGCGGATGCCCATCACGCTTTCCTGCAGCTCGCGCGTATGCCGCGCCAGCTGGGCCAGGCCCTGTTCCAGCATGGCCAGCCGCGAGGCATCGACGCCTTCGCGGAAGGTGTCGAGCATGGACTGGGTAATCACCAGCTCGCCCACCAGGTTGATCAGTCCGTCGATCTTGTCGGTCGACACACGCACCGAACCGGATTCGGCGCTCGCGGCGCCAGCGGCGGCACGCGGAGCATCGGCAGCAGCCGCTGCGGGTACGGCCTTCGGCGTCGCTGCCGGAGCCGCTTGCGGCGCCTGGCTCACGCCATGCACCGGTTCGATCGAGAGATCGCATTCGCCTTCGACCCAGTCGAACACTGCGGTGATGGCGTCGCGCTTGACCGGACCATGCAGCTGGAGGGCCCAGCCGATATGACATTCGGTGGGATCGAGCGCGTCCAGCGCCGGCAGCCGGTCCAACTCGGCACTGACGTCGAGACGGCCCAGCTCGCCCAGCTCGCGGATCAGCCGCAGCGGGTCGTTGCCGCCTGCCGGCATGCCCGGGTGCGGGCGGAAACCGATCGTCCAGGCGTCGGCCTGGTCCAGCGCACGGCGCGCCTGCGCCGCAGCCGGTTCGCCGCGCCCCATCGCCGCCGCCAATTCACGCCGCAGGCCGTCGGCCACCTCGTCGTTCAGGGGCTGCCCGGCCTGGGCACGGGCAAACATCGAACGCAGGCAGTCGACGGTCCGCAACAGCAGCTCGACGATCGCCGAATCGATCTGCCGCTTGCCGCTGCGCACTTCGTCCAGCAGCGACTCGGCCTCATGGGTGAACGATGACATCTCCGGAAAACCGAAGGTCGCCGCACCACCCTTGATCGAATGGGCGGCGCGGAAAATGCCGTGCACCAGCTCCGCGTCGCCACCTTCGTCGAGCGCGAGCAACGACGACTCCATCATGTCGAGCCCTTCCAGGCTCTCTTCGATGAATACCTGTTGGAACTGCGCCAGTCCGCCGTTGCTCATGGATACATCCTCAGCCAAGTACGCGCTTGACGGTGGCCAGCAACTGCTCGGGATCGAACGGCTTGACCAGCCAGCCGGTGGCCCCGGCGGCCTTGCCTTCCATCTTCTTCTCGGTGTTCGACTCGGTCGTCAGCATCAGGATCGGCACGCCCTTGTACGTGTCCATCGTGCGCAGCTCGCGCACCATGCTGATACCGTCCATCACCGGCATGTTGACGTCGGCCAGCACCAGGTCGAAGCGGTCGCCGCGGGCTACCCCGAGCGCCAGCTCCCCATTCTCGGCCTCGCTTACCTCATGCCCCGCGCCACGCAGGGTGAAAGCCACCATGCCGCGCATCGATGCCGAATCGTCTACTGCCAGAATCTTTGCCATCGTCCACCTCGAGTTCAGGCCGGCCGCACGGCCGGCAAATCCAACATCCGGTCCACACCCAGCAACGCCGCGGCTTCGCGCAGCGCATCGCTCGCCCCCAGCCAGCGCACTGCGTGTTGGTGTTTTTTCGCGTCGCGGCAGAACGCCACCAGCAGCTGCACCGCCGTGCCGTCCACCCGCTCCACGCCTGCCCCATCCAGCTCGCTGGACGGGGCTTTCAATGCATCCAGCAACTGGCCACGCAGCGCCGAAACCTCGGCCAGGCGGCAATCTGCCGGCAGTACGACCGGCTGTACCGGCGCTTCCGCGGCCTTGCCTGCTGCCTTGTCCGATGACTTGCCCATGCCCTGCTCCGACCTCGCTGCCTTTTGCATGCGGGACTTTTATCGGCCGTTGTCGGCCTTGCTTTAGGGCGATCCGGCGCGCTGTCGACGGGCTTTCGCAGCAATCGCGACGAAAAGCGACGGACACCCCTCAAGTTCCTGCCGATCCGGCCGATGCCCTGTCCGTACGCCGGTGAACTCCTTAGCGTCACCTGTCACAGGACCTCTTCCTTGAACATCCAACCGACCAGCATCGCCGCATTGACCTGGGCCGGCGCCGCCAGTGGCGCCGGCGCCGGTGCGGATGCGTGGCGCATCGGCAGCGTGTTTTCCGCGCGTCCGATGAACATGTCGCCGCAGGGCATGCTGGTGCTGCAGATCGGCGCGCTCACGGTCGAAGCCGAGCCGCCCGGCACGCAGTTGCCGCCACAGTTCCAGGTTCGCGTGCTGAGCCTGGGGCCGCAGCCGCTGCTGGAAGTGATCGGCGACGTGACCACTTCGACCGAACAGGTGGTGGGCCGCGCGCTGCGCGAGCGGCTGCCCCAGCAGAATGGCTACGCGCCGTTGCTGGCCACGCTGACGACACTGGCCCGGCGCCCGATGCTGCGACAGTTGCCGCCGCAGTTGCGCACCGTGCTCGCGCAGCTCGAACAGAGCACGCGCACACCGGCGGAAGTCACCCAGGGCGAAGGCCTGCAACAGGCCGTGCGACGCAGCGGCGTTTTCATGGAGGCTTCGCTGGTGGCCCCGCCGGGCAGCGGCATCGTGCCCGCCGAGGACGACTGGAAAGTAGCGCTGCTGCGCCTTGCCGCGGTGCTGCAGGACCAGCCCCGCAGCACTGCCCCGGTCTATCCGCCAGCCTACCAGACCGCCTCTGTCTACCAGGATGTGCCCGATACCCCACCGCCGCTGCAGAACCGCGGCCTGCAGGCACAGGCACGCGTGCAGATGGCGGACGAGGTGCTGACCGCAGCGGCTCCGGAGGAAGATGTCGCCCGTCTGCTGCCGCAGCTGCGCGACGCCACCCATGCGGCCTTGTCGCGACTGGAAGTGACCCAGCTCGAGGCGAGCACGCTGCCGGCCTGGATGATCGAAATCCCGATCCAGGGCGACCGCGGCTACGACATCTTGCAGCTGCGCATCGATCCGGGCGCGGGCGGCCTCGACGAAGTGCCCGGAAGCGGCGCGTGGACGCTGGGCTTCGCCATCGACCTGCCGGCACTGGGCCCGGTCCACGGCGAACTGCAACTGCGCGGCCTGCGCCTCAGCGTCAGGTTGTGGGCGCGCCACGCCGATGCGGTCGAGCGGCTCGAACGCCAGTTTGCCAGGCTGCGCGAGCGGCTCGCCGGCAGCGGACTGGTGCTCGATCAGCTGAGCTGCCAGCACGGCCTGCCGCAGACCGCCGGCCCACTCAGCGCCATGTTCCTGAAGGCAACCGCATGAACGAGACTTTCGCATCGGTCCAGCGCAAGGTCAGCCTGCGACTGGCCTCGGACGACGGCAAACCCACCCAGACCCTGCCGCCGGAGGCACTCGACGCGCTGCTTTCGCGCGCTCGCGCGATGGGCCTGCCGTTGCACCACGACGCGCAGATCGCCGGCCTGCTGTGTGCCTTGCGCATGCGCGACGACGTGCCGGCCACGCTGTATGCGGCGGCCGCGGCCGTGCTGGCCAGCGTCTACGACGCCGAAACCTGAAGCCAGCGCGGCCCGGGAAGGCAAACCCCTCGACTCAGGCCGCGAGGTCGTCCTGCGGCAGCCGGCACAGGCGACGCACATCCAGCAGCGCGACAAAGCCGCCGTTCAACGGCAGCACGCCGTCCACCGGATCGCTGTCGCGCCCGCCCCGCCCTGGTGGCGGCGGCGCGATTTCTCCGTCGGACTGCAGCAACTCACCGACCGCATCCACGCGCAGGCCGATGCGGTGGCCGCCTTCGGCCAGCACCACGATCCGCACGTGTTCGAGATCGATCGCGGCGGGCGTCAGCCCAAGCCGGCGCGCGCCGTCCATGACCGGCACGATCTGTCCGCGCAGATGGCGGATACCGAGCAGGTCGGAGGCCGCGCCCGGCACCGGGGTCACGTCGCTGTCGCGGATCACTTCGCTGACCCGCGACAACGGCGCCGCATAGGCCTGTCCGGCGATCCGGAAAACCAGCCAGCGACGGTCCGTCGCCAGCGCGGCATCGGGCATGGATGTCATGTAAGCACCTCGCAGATTCGGAGTCGCGTACGGCCGCCATCGCCGCGACCGGCCGTATTCGTGGTCTCAACCATGGCCGCCTCCGGACGTCGCGTCCGTCGACGCGGGCAGGTTGGCGACCGTGACGATGGGGTTGGGTACCGGCGTGCTCGCCGGTGTCGCTGACGGCGTTGACGGTGATGGCGCAGATGGCGACGGCGTCGCCGGCGATGTGTCGCCCAGCGCGCTGCTGTCGGGCACGCCGGAGCCGAAACGGTTCAGCCGGTAATGGTTGCTCAGCACCACCACCAGCACGCGGCGATTGCGGTTGCGTCCGGCCGCCGTGTCGTTGCTGGCCGCCGGGTGGTATTCGCTCCAGCCGATGATGCCGAGCCGCTTCGGGTCGACCCCGTGGTCGGAAAAAAGCCGGGCGACGCTGGCCGCGCGTGCCGCCGACAGCTCCCAGTTGGACGGATAGAGCGACGTGTCGATCGGCACGTCGTCGGTATAGCCCTCGATCCGCAACGGGTTGGAATACGGCGCCAGGATCGATGCCAGGCCATGCAGTACCTGGTCGGCCTGGTCGGACAGGTGCGCGGCACCGCTGCGGAACAGAATATCGGTGCGGATCTCGATCTCCAGCCAGTCCTTGTTGGCCCTCACAGCCACCATGCCCTTGTCGATCAGCGGCTTCAGTGCCTGCTCGACTTCCTTGCGGATCTGCTCGAGATTGCGCGTCTCGCCGACCTTTCCCGCCAGTGCGCCCTTCTGCATGGTCGAGGCCATCACGTTGCGGGTCGGCAGCGGCAGCCGCAGTCGCGGCTTCATAGTGGCGTACGACGGCGAGTCGGTACGTGCGGCCGGCACCGGCGCGATCGGCGTAGGCATGTTGCCTTGTGCCGGTACCACCCGCGGCGCGGTGCCGTTGAATGCCTCGATGATCGATTCGGACATCACCCGGTACTTGCCTTCGTTGACCACCGAGACGGCGTACATCACCACGAAGAACGCCAGCAGCAGGGTCAGCAGGTCGGCATAGGGAATCGCCCACGCCTCGTGGTTCACGTGCTCTTCGTGCCGCTTGCGCCTCACGACAGGTAGCCCTGCAGCTTGGACTCGATCTGGCGCGGGTTCTCACCCTCGGCGATCGACACCAGCCCCTCGATCAGGATCTCGCGCATGCGCGCCTGCTTGCCGATCAGCGTCTTCAGCCGCGCCGCCATCGGCAGCATCAGCAGGTTCGCCAGCGACACGCCATAGATGGTGGAGACGAAGGCGGCGGCAATCCCGTGGCCCAGCTCGCTGGGATCAGAGAGGTGCTGCATCACCGCCATCAGCCCCAGCACCGCGCCGATGATGCCCATGGTCGGCGAATAGATGCCGGCGTGCTCGAATACCTTGGCGGCGGCCATGTCGACCTGCTCGCGGGTATCCAGCTCCACTTCCAGCACGCTGCGGATCGCCTCCGGCTCGCTGCCGTCCACCAGCAGTTGCAGGCCCTTGCGCACGAAGCCGTCGGCCTCGCTGTCGATTTGCGACTCCAGCCCCAGCAGCCCCTGCCGGCGCGAAATCTCGCTCCACCCCACCACCCGGCTCACCAGGTCGTCCGGGTAATGTCGGGGCGGCTGGTAGATCAGGCGGGTCATGCCAGCCGCGCGGCGCAGTACCTGCCAGGAGTTCTGCAGCATCACCGCTGCCAGCGTACCCATGAACACGATGACGAAAGCACCGGGGTTCCACAGCGCACTGATCGACGAACCCTTGAGCACGGTGCCGACGATGACGACCAGGAAGGCCAGGATCGTCCCGATGATGCTGACGAGATCCATGTCACCCCGTCGCACGCAGCAGGGGCAGCAACGGGCCGCCTTCGACGACCAGTCCGGCCATGTCCAGCACCAGCGCCAGCCGGCCGTCGCCGGTCACGGTGGCGCCGGCCACGCCGCATACGCCGTCGAACAACGGCCCCAGCGGCTTCACCATCACGTCTTCGCGTCCCAGCACTTCGTGGACCAGGCAGCCGACGCGCAGGTGGCCGACATGCGCCACCACCACGTGCCGCGCCGATTCGCCCGTGACGCCCGCCCAGTCGACCAGGTTGCCCAGCGGCAGCGCGCGGCCACGGTGGGCGGCCACGATGCGACCGTCCAGCATGCCCTCCTGCCCGGCCGCCAGCTCGAACACTTCCTCGACGTTGCCCAGCGGAATGGCCAGCATGCGCTGGCCCACGCGCACCATCAGCGCACGCATGATCGCCAGCGTCAGCGGCACGGTCAGTTCCAGTTCGCTGCCATGTCCCAGCCGCGAACGCACCTGCAGGGTGCCGCCGAGCTCGGCCACGCGGGTCTTCACCACGTCCATGCCGACGCCGCGGCCGGAGATGTCGGAAATCGCGCTGGCGGTGCTGAAGCCAGGCCGGAAAATCAGCTCCAGGCACTCGGTCTCGCTCAGCCGTGCCGCCTGCGCCTCGTCGATTACGCCCTTCTCGATCGCCTTGCGCTTGAGGATCTCGGGATTCATGCCGCGGCCGTCGTCCGCCACCACGATCACGATCCGCTCGCCGCGCTGGCTGGCCGCCATGCGCACGCATCCCTTGGCCGGTTTGCCCGCGCGCTCGCGTTCGTCCGGCGTTTCCAGGCCGTGGTCGACCGCATTGCGCAGCAGGTGGATCAGCGGGTCGGCCAGGGCTTCGACCAGGCTGCGGTCGAGGTCGGTGTCCTCGCCCTCCAGCACCAGTTCGATGTCCTTGCCCAACTGTCGCGCCAGGTCACGCACGATGCGCGGAAAGCGCTGGAACAGGCGCCGTACCGGCTGCATGCGCATGCCCAGTACCGCACCCTGAAGATCGTTCGCGATGCGGTCGAGTTCGCCGGCCGCGGTGGCCAGCGACTCGTCGCCGCTGCGCGCGGCCAGGCTCAGCAGGCGGTTGCGCACCAGCACCAGTTCGCCGGCCCGGTTGACCAGCGCATCCAGTCGCGTGGTGTCCACGCGCACGGTGTTTTCGGCGGCCGGCGGCGGCCGTGCGGCCGGCGCAGCCGGCGGCGTTGGCGCGGGTAGCGGTGCAGCCGGCGCAGGTGCCGGCGCGGCCACCGCGCCCGGCGTGCCGCCCTTGCCGTGCAGGCTGTCCAGCAGGTTCTCGAATTCGTCGTCGCTGATGCTGGTCTTGTCGCCAGCCGGTGCCGGCGCCGGTGTATCTGTGGGCGCACCCGGTGCACCGCCGCGGCCGTACAAGGTGTCCAGCAGGGCTTCGAACTCGCTGTCGTCGATGCTGCCGTCGGACGCGGCCGTGCTGGCCGTGCCGGGCGCACCGCCCTGGCCGTGCAGGTTGTCCAGCAGCGCCTCGAATTCGTCGTCGTCGATGCTGCCGCCGCTGGACGGCGGTGCGGCGACCGGTGCGGCGACCGGTGCGGCCGGCGGCGGCGCCGGCTTCACCTGCAGGCGCTGCAGCAGGTTGGCCGGTGCGTGCGGCATCGGCGTGTCCTGGGCCAGCGCGTCCATCATCACGTTGAGCAGGTCGAGCGCTTCCAGCAGCGCATCCATCTGCGCGGGCTGCAGCACCACGACGCCGTTGCGCGCCTCGTTGAGCAGGTCCTCGGCGTGGTGGCACATGTGCACCATCGGCTCTAGCGACAGAAACCCGGCGCCACCCTTGACCGTGTGGAAGGCGCGGAACACCGCGTTGAGAAGCTCGCTATCCCGCGGCGTCTGTTCCAGCGCCACCAGTTGCTCGCTCAGGCGCTGCACCAGCTCCCCGGCCTCGACCAGGAAATCGTCGCGCAGTTCGCTGTCCGGCATGGACTCCATGAACGGCCCCGACTCAGAAGCCGAATTCGCTGAGCAGGCGATCCGCCTCGTCCTGGCTCGACACCTTGGCAGCCGCCACCGGCGCTTCGCCACCAGCCAGCGCGCCGGTGAGCCGCACCAGCTCGAGCAGCGACGATTCCACGCTGCCGATGAAATTGGCGACCTTCTTGATGCGCTGGCCGGACAGGTCCTGCCAGGACTGCGCCAGCACCATGTCGGACAGGCCGTCGCGGCAATGCCCGGCGAAATCGCGCGCCTGGATCGCCAGCGACGCCGCCGGCTCGTTGTCTGCGGATGCGGCCAGCACCTTGTCGGCATCGGCTTCCAGCGCCTCGGCGCGGGGACGCATGCGCTCGGCGAAATCCAGGCTGCGGTGGGCTGCCTTGGAACTCATGTCCAGCACGTCCAGCAGATGCTGGCGGGCATCGGCCACGCTGTCGGGCACACCTTCCTGCGCCAGGTCGTTGCCGAGCCGGCGCACGGCATCGTGCAGGTCGCGCGCCAGCACGCCCAGTGCGCGGAACAGGTGCTGCTCGCGTTCGCGCACCAGACCGTCCAGCGCCTGCTCGAACGCGGGGCCGTCGGGCGTGCTCAACAACTGCTGCAGCTCATGCGGCAGGGCCTCGCCGAAGAGGGGTTTGGTTACAGCATTCATGCGGTCGCTCCTTGGGCGGCGAGACGCTCGAAGATCTTGTCGAGCTTTTCCTTCAGCGTGACCGCGGTGAAGGGTTTGACGATGTAGCCGTTCACCCCCGCCTGGGCGGCAGCGATGATCTGGTCGCGGTTGTTCTCGGCGGTGACCATCAGCACCGGCATCGCCTTGAGCGACGGTTCGGCACGGATCGCGCGCAGCAGGTCGATGCCGGTCATGTTCGGCATGTTCCAGTCGGTCACGACCAGGTCGAACTGCCCGTTGCGCAGCATGGTGATGGCATTGTTGCCGTCATCCGCCTCCTGGATCAGCGTATTGCTGAAACCGAGCTCGACCAGCAGGTTGCGGACGATTCGCCGCATGGTGGAGAAGTCGTCAACCACCAGGATTTTCATGTTCTTGTCCAAACAGCTTCTCCGATGAAAAGGGATGGGAGCCGCCAGAGGCGTTATCGATTCATTTGCGTTTCGTCTGCTTCCGTCCGGCGGCATCCTCATCGCGCTCGCGCCAGTCAGTCATGCGCGCACGAAGACGGATCAACGCCTGGCCGTGGATCTGGCATACCCGCGACTCGGTCACGCCGAGTACGGCGCCGATCTCCTTGAGATTCAGTTCCTGCTCGTAATACAGCGACATCACCAGCTGCTCGCGTTCGGGCAGGCCGCCGATGGCCCCGACCAGCGCCTCGCGCATGCGTTCCTGCTCGGCGCACTCGTGCGGAGCAAGCCCATCGTGGTCCATCACGTCGAACGCATTGGCGCCATCGGAGTCGTCGGGCGCGGTCAGGCTGAGCAGGCGGGCGCTGGCCGCGTCGGCCAGAATCTGGTGGTACTCCATCGCATTGATGCCGAGCCGGCGGATGACTTCGGCGTCATCGGCGTCGGTACCGGTCTCGTTCTCGATCTGGCGCACCACCTCGGCGACTTCACGCGCCTTGCGGTGGACCGAGCGCGGAGTCCAGTCGGTACGGCGCAGCTCGTCCAGCATGGCGCCGCGGATGCGGATGCCGGCGTAGGTCTCGAAACTGGCGGAGCGGTCGGTAGCGTAATTGCGCGCGGCTTCGAGCAGGCCGATCATGCCGGCCTGGACCAGGTCGTCGACATCCACGCTCGGCGGCAACCGCCCCATCAAGTGATAGGCGATGCGACGCACCAGCGGGGCATGCCGACGGACCAGCTCGTCGGTACTCTCGCGTTGCAGTTGCAGATATTCGGAAGCCACGCTCATCTCACCACCCCGCCAGCGACGCACCTTGTCCGCCAAAGAACGCAATGCGGCCGAGCGACGGGGAAACAGGTTCTCCCCATGTATCGACCGCACCTGCCAATTGCTTGAATGCCATCGCCGAACGGCTCGATGGCCACGCATCGACCACGGCGGTCTGCCGCCGGATCGCCCGGCGCAGGTACTCGTCGTGGGGCACCATGCCGGCGAAATCGATCACTACATCGAGGAAGCGATCACTGACCCGGGCCAGCTTGGCGTGCAGCTGCTTCGCCTCGCCGGCGTTGCGCACCATGTTCGCCACCATGCGGAAGCGGCGCACGCCGAAATCTCGGCTCAACACCTTGATCAAGGCATATGCGTCGGTCAGCGAAGCCGGCTCGTCGCACACCACCAGCACCACTTCGTCAGCCGCCGAGGTGAACATCGCCACGTTGTCGGACACCCCGGCCGGGGTATCCACCACCAGCACCTCGGGCGGCGCTTCCAGCGTGTCGAACGCGCGGATCACCGCCGCATGCCCGTCATTGCCCAGCTGTGCCAGGTGGCGCGTGCCCGAGCCGGCCGGCACCACCTTCAGGCCGTGCGGCGCCATCATCATCAACTCTTCCAGATGACAGCTGCCGTCGAGCAGGTGACCGATATGCCGCGTCGGCGTGAGGCCGAGCATCACATCGACATTGGCCAGCCCCAGGTCGGCGTCGAGCAGCACCACCTTGCGGCCATCGATGGCCAGTGCCATCGCCAGGTTCACCGCGACGGTGGATTTGCCCACGCCGCCCTTGCCGCCGGCCACCGCGATCGTCCTGCAGCGCGCCTTGGCCGGCGCCGGGACGTCGCCACCATGGCCCCCGTTCGCCAGCGCCGGGAACATATTCGTCAAACCCCATGCCTGATTCATCATCATCATTGCCCCCACCTCATGCCAGGGCCATGCCGAAACGTTCGGCCAACATGTCGTTGTCCACCTCGACCGACTGGTGCTTCATGGCCTGCGCGGCACGGCATACCAGCGCGCGGGTGTCGGCCGTCGCAATGTCCTCGGGCACACGCTGGCCGTCGGTGACGAAGTCGAGCGTGAGCTGGTGCCGGATCAGCACCGAAAGCGCGCCGCCAAGGCTGGGCGCCTCGTCCAGCTTGGTCAGGATGCAGGACTGCGGCTGCAGCGGCTGGTAGGAGCGCACCGCCTCGTCCAGTGCCAGCGCCTGCGCGTTGGCGCCCATCACCAGGCAGGTGCGCAGCTCGCCGACGTCGCGCAGCAGTGCGATCTGCTGTTGCAGACGGGTGTCGTGACCGGCCACGCCGGCCGTGTCGATCAACACGGTATGCCGGCCGCGCAGTACCTGCAGCACTTCGCGCAGGCTGGCCGCGTCGTAGGCCGGAAACACCCGTACGCCGAGCAGCCGTGCATAGTGTTCCAGCTGCGCCGCCGCGCCGATGCGGTAGTCGTCGGTGCTGACCAGCGCTACCTGGGCGGCGCCATGGCGCATCACCGCGCGCGCGGCCAGCTTGGCGATGGTGGTGGTCTTGCCCACGCCGGTCGGGCCGATCAGCACCGTGGTGCCGGCATCGGCGACATGGCGACCGGTGACCGAAAGCCGCCTGCTGAGCACACCCAGCGGCAGGTAACGCGCCTGGTCCGGACGCAGCTGTTCGGGCAGGTTCTCGGCCAGGTCGCGGGCCACGTCCGGCTCGATGCCCAGGCGGGTCATGTCGCGCAGCACGCGGGCGCGCAGCGGATGACGCCGTTCCATGTCGTTCCAGGCCAGGCTGGAGAGCTGCGATTCCAGCAGTTCGCGCAGGCTGCCCAGTTCGGCACGCATGCGTGCTGTGTCCTGTGCGGCCTGCTCGATGACCGGGTGCAGCGCGACCGGTTCGGCCGGCGCTTTCGCCGCCGCGCTGGCGCGAGCCGGTGCGGCCACGCGCTCGCGCACGGCGGTAGCGGCCGGAGCCGCGGCGGCCACCGGCGCAGGCGCGGGTGTGGCGCGCGGTGCCGGCTGGATCGCCGCAACCCGCTCGGCCAGTGAAGGCGCCTGGGTGGGCGGCGGCGGTGTGGACGGCCGCGGCACGAACGGCCGCGCGGCAGCGGCGCTGCGCGACGGCTCGACCTGCAGCGGCGCGCCATGCCGGGCCGCCTCGCGCACCAGCGCCTCGTCGTAGTCGATGGCGGCGATCACCTCGATGCCCTCGTCGATGCGACGGGTGGAAAGAATCACCGCGTCGTCGCCCTGTTCGTCGCGCACCTGGCCCATTGCCTGGCGCATGTCCGGCGCCACGAATCGCTTGATCTTCATGCCGCGCGGCTCCAGCCCGAGAGACGGAATGCCGACACGCGGCCGGAACGGCTCGCCGTGCCCGGCTGCAACTGGAGGTCTGTCATCTCGCTACGCATCTCTCGCCTCTTCATGTTTATCGTCCCAGCGCCTGCACCAGCCTGACCCGCCGGTTGTCCGGCACTTCGTTGTAGGCCAGCACGTGCAGGTTCTGTGCCGTGTGCCGCGTGAACCGGGCCAGCCACGAACGCAGTTGCGGCGGTACCATCAACACAGCCGGCTCACCGCTCATCTCCTGCCTCCGCGCGGCTTCCGCCACGTTCTGCTGGAGCCGATCGGCCAGCCCCGGCTCTACCGCCGCGCCAGCCACACCGCCTCCCGAGATGGAACCGAGCAAGATCTGTTCCAGCTCCGGCGCCAAGGTAATGACGGGGATTTCGGTGGCCAGACCGGCGATTTCCTGCACGATCTGGCGGCCCAGCGCCACGCGCACCGCCGCGGTGAGCGCGCCGGGTTCCTGACTCTGCCCGGCATGTTCCGCCAAGGACTCGACGATGGTGCGCATGTTGCGGATCGGCACCCGCTCGGCGAGCAGGTTCTGCAGCACCTTCACCACGACGCCCAGCGACAGCCGCTTGGGCACCAGGTCCTCGACCAGTTTCGGCGCGGTCTGCGCCAGCCGGTCGAGCAACTGCTGCACGTCCTGGTGACCAAGCAGCTCGTGCGCGTGCTGCTGCAGGATGTGCGAGAGATGGGTAGCGATCACGGTGGCCGGATCGACCACGGTATAGCCGTAGCTCTGTGCCAGGTCGCGCTGGCCGCTCTCGATCCACACCGCTTCCAGCCCGAACGCCGGGTCCTGCGTGACGATGCCCTGCAGGGTGCCGTGCACGTGACCGGGGTTGATCGCCAGCAGGCGGTCGTTGTGCACCTCGGCCTCGCCCATCGGCACGCCCATCAGGATGATGCGGTAGGTGTTCGGGCCCAGGTCCAGGTTGTCGCGGATGTGCACCGGCGGCACCAGAAAGCCCAGATCCTGCGACAGCTTGCGGCGCACCGACTTGATCCGCCCCATCAGCTCGCCGCCCTGGTTCTTGTCGACCAGCGGGATCAGCCGGTAGCCCACTTCCAGGCCGACCGGATCGACGCTGACGACATCTTCCCAGCTCAGTTCGGTGCGCTCGGCCGGCGGTGCTGCCGCCGGCGGCTGGGCCTCGGCCTTGGCCTGCTTTTCGCGCAGATCGATCTGGCGGCGGTGCAGCAGCCAGGCACCGCCGCCGCAGGTGCCGCCGAGCAGCAGGAAGGCGATGTTCGGCATGCCGGGAATCAGGCCCATCACGCCCAGCACGGTACCGGCCACCGCCAGTGCGCGCGGCTGGGCGAACACCTGCCCGATCACCTGCTTGCCCATGTCCTGCGCCTTGGAAACGCGGGTCACGATCACCGCGGTGGCGATCGACAGCATCAAGGCCGGTACCTGCGCCACCAGACCGTCGCCGATGGTCAGCAGGGTGTAGGTCTTGGCCGCCTCGCTGGCCGACAGGCCGTGCTGCATCACGCCGACGAAGAAGCCGCCGACGATGTTGATCAGCAGGATCAGGATGCCCGCCGTGGCGTCGCCGCGCACGAACTTGGAGGCACCGTCCATCGCGCCGTAGAAGTCGGCTTCCTCGCGCACTTCCTGGCGGCGTTCGCGCGCCTGTTCCTGGGTCAGCAGGCCGGCATTGAGGTCGGCGTCGATCGCCATCTGCTTGCCGGGCATCGCGTCCAGGGTGAAGCGGGCGGTCACTTCCGACACGCGGGTGGCACCCTTGGTGACCACCACGAAGTTGATGATGGTGAGGATGGAGAACACCACCAGGCCCACCGCGAAGTTACCGCCGATCACGAACTCGCCGAAGGCTTGGATCACCTTGCCCGCGGCGCCGGGGCCGTCGTGGCCGTGCAGCAGCACCACGCGGGTGGAGGCGATATTCAGCGCCAGCCGCAGCAGGGTGGCACCGAGCACCACGGTGGGGAACGCGGCGAATTCCAGCGGCCGCATCACGTAGATCACCGCCAGCAGGATCACCAGCGACAACGCGATGTTGAAGCTGAACAGCATGTCCAGCACGAACGGCGGCAACGGCACCATCACCATCGCCAGTACCGCCAGCATCACGGCCGGTGCCGCGGCGCCGCGGCGGCTCAGCTGCTTGAGGGTTTGGAGTGCGCTTGCAGTGGCCACGATGGCTTAGCCTCAGGATTCGCGGTAGGGGCCGAGCAGGTCCGGATCGACCTGCGGCGAGGGAGGTTCGGGCGGCGTCGCGCCGTGTTCGGTCGCCTGCTTCAGCTGGTAGACGTAGGCCAGCACCTGTGCCACTGCCACGTACAGTGCGGCGGGCACTTCCTGGCCAAGCTGGGTGGTGGCGTACAGCGCACGCGCCAGCGGCGGCGCTTCCACCATCGGAATACGGTGACTGGAGGCCACCAGCCGGATCTGCTGGGCCAGCACGTCCATGCCCTTGGCGATTACCCGCGGCGCGCGCATGCGGCCGTCGTCGTAGCGCAGCGCCACGGCGAAGTGGGTGGGGTTGGTCACCACCACGTCGGCCTTGGGCAGGTCCTGCATCATGCGCTTGCGCGACATCTGGTGCTGCATCTGGCGGATGCGGCCCTTCAGCTCGGGATTGCCGTCGGTTTCCTTCGATTCGTCGCGCAGTTCCTGCTTGGTCATGCGCTGGCGGCGGTTGTAGTCGAACCGCTGGTAGACCGCGTCGATGCCACCGATCAGGCCCAGCATCACGCCGAACAGCAGGGCCGAACGGCCCAGCAGCGACATCGATGCGGCGATGTCGTCGGCAACATGGCCATTGCCGGTATTCAGCATGGCGCCAGCGCTGTGGCGCAGCAGCAGCAGCAGCGCGGCACCGATGAAGGCCAGCTTGAGCAGCGACTTGCCCAGCTCCACCAGCCCGCGCATCGAGACCATGCGGCCCAGTCCCGCGATCGGGTCCAGGTGATCGAACTTCGGCATCAGCGCCTCGCTGCTGAAGCTCCAGCCGCCCAGCAGCAGGGGCGCTCCGAGCGCCGCCAGCACCGTGGCCAGCGCCACCGGCGCGAACAGCAGCAGCGCTTCCCAGCCGGCCGCACTGAGCACGTGCAGCGGCAGCTGGCCCGACATCAGCTCGGCCCGGTCATAGCTCAGGCCGAGCTGGTAGATGCGCTGCGCATGCGTCCAGGCCTGCGAGCTGCCGGACATCATCGCCGCCATCCCGGCGATCGTCACCAGCGCGCCGGAAAGATCGCGCGAACGCGGAACGTCACCCTTCTCGCGCGCCTCGCGAAGGCGCTTTTCGGATGGCTGTTCAGTGCGTTCCTGGTCGTCTTTCTCGGCCAACGGATCAGCCCCCCGCCAGCTGGTGCATCAAGGTCCAGGTACGGTCCTCGATCGCCGCGAACGCACCCGGCAGGCTGCGCAGCGACAGCCACACCGCGATGAAACCCAGGCTAAGGATGATCGGAAAGCCCACCGCGAACAGGTTCATCGACGGCGCGGCGCGGCTGATCGCGGCAAACCCCATGTTGACCACCAGCAGCGCGGTCAGCGCCGGCAGCGCAACGCGCACCGCGCCCAGGAACAGCTCGCCGCCGAACATCGTTACCGCATGCAGCCCGGCCGGGGAGATGACCGATGTGCCCGGCGGCAGCCGACGGAAGCTGTCGGCCAGCAGGGCGATCAGGCGCAGGTGCCCGTTCATCGCCAGAAACAGCAGCGTGACCAGCAGCAGGTAGAACTGGCCCAGCGTCGGCGAGCTGCCGCCACCGGACGGATCGACTGATTCGGCGAAGCCCAGCCCCATGCTCTGCGCCACCGCCTGCCCACCGTAGGACACCGCCTGGAAGCTGAGCCACAGGACGAAACCGATCACCGCGCCCAGCAGCAGCTGCTGCACCAGGGTGATCGCGCCCGCCACGCTCAGCGGATCGACGCTGGCCGGCGCCAGCGGCACCAGCACCAGGGTCAGCAGCACGATTACCGCGATGCGCACCTGCGCCGGCACCGTGGTGGCGCCGAACACCGGCGCGGTCAGGCACAAGCCCGCCACGCGGGCCATCACCCACATCACCCGGCCGGCCCACATCGGCAGCTGCGACAGATCGATCGCATTCATCGCACGACCCCGGGCAGGCTGATGATCAGGTCGTGGGTGAACTGCACCAGCGTACGCAGCATCCAGGGACCGGCGATCACCCCTACCACGGCCATCGCGATCAGCTTGGGGATGAAGCTCAGCGTCATCTCGTTGATCTGCGTGGCCGCCTGGATAACGCCGATCAGCAGGCCCACCGCCAGTGCGGTGAGCAGCAGCGGTGCGGCCACCAGCATCGCCACGTAGAGCGCATGCTGGCCGAACGCGATGACCGACTCGGGCGTCATGTGTAGAAACTCCCGGCCAGCGTGCCGAGCAGCAGCGTCCAGCCATTCACCAGCACGAACAGCATCAGCTTGAACGGCAGCGAGATGGTGACTGGCGAGACCATCATCATGCCCATCGACATCAGCACGCTGGCCACCACCAGGTCGATGATCAGGAACGGGATGAACAGCAGGAAGCCCATCTGGAACGCGGTCTTCAGTTCCGAGGTGACGAAGGCCGGCATCGCCACCCGGAACGGCACGTCGGCGCGGCTGGCATACGGCTTCAGGCCGGCCAGCCGGGTGAACAGCTGCAGGTCGGCGTCACGCGTCTGGTCGAGCATGAAGCGCTTGAACGGCGCCGCCGCGGCCGGCACCGCCTGCATCGCGGTGACCTGGCCGTCCATGTACGGCTTCACGCCGTCCTGATAGGCGCGGTTGAACACCGGCGACATCACGAACAGGGTGAGGAACAGCGACAGGCCCAGCAGCACCTGATTGGGTGGCGTGCTCTGCGTGCCCAGCGCCTGGCGCAGGAAGCCGAGCACGATGATGATGCGCGTGAACGAGGTCATCATCAGCAGCAATGCCGGCAGCAGGGTCAGCGCGGTCATCAGCGCCAGCACCTGCAGCGACAGGGTCCAGTTCTGCACGCCGGCACCGGCGTTGTGCACGCTCAGCACGGGGATGCCCGGCACGCCGGGGCTGACCGGATTGCCCCAGGCCAGCAGCGGCAGGCCCAGCAGCAGAAGCAGGAGGAACCAGCGCATCGTCTTCATCGGCGCGTCCTCCAGCCAGCCAGCAGTTCGGCGAACGGCGAGGCGGGCGCGGACGGGGTCGGTGCCTCTGCCACGGGTTGCGCCTCGCCGTCGTAGACGTGCAGCGTGCGCACACCGCCCGCGCCCACACCCAGCAGCAGGCGTTTGCCGTCGGCATCCAGCAGCAGCACGCGCTCGCGTGCGCCCAATGCGATCGATTCCACGCAGCGCAGGCGGCGTCCACCGGGACGGGTGCGCGCCTGCACGCGACGGCTCAGCCAGCCGGCGGCGACGATCAGCAGGACCACCCCCGCCAGGCTCAGCACCACCTGCAGCAGCTCGCCGCCGAGGCTGGGCGTGGCACCCGCCGCCAGCGGCGAGGCCGCGACCGGCGCGACGCTCATGAAGGCCAGCGTGGTCATCAGCGGAGCTTGCGCACGCGCTCGGCGGGGCTGATCACGTCGGTCAGGCGGATGCCGAACTTCTCGTTGATCACCACCACTTCGCCGTGGGCGACCAGGGTGCCGTTGACGTAGACGTCCAGCGGCTCGCCGGCCGCGCGATCCAGCTCCACCACCGAGCCCTGGTTGAGCTGCAGCAGGTTGCGGATGCTGATGCGGGTGCGGCCGACTTCCATCGCCAGCGTTACCGGCACGTCCAGGATCATGTCCAGGTTCACGTCCGACGCTTCGCCATGGGTCATGCCGCCGATTTCCGGACGGGCAGCCACGCCCACGGCGGCATCGTCGTTTTCGGTTTCGTAGGTCTGGGTCATGCGGATGGATTCCCGATCGAAAATTCATTGTTCGCCTGCGCCTCGCGGCGACCGGCGTGGGCATGGAAACGGACGGCGCTATGGCCGCTGGAAAGGCCGTAATGGCCGCGGAAAATGGGTACGTCTTCGGCAAACACCGTGCACAGGCCGGGCTTGGGAATGGGGATCACGTCGCCCGGCCGCAGGTTGAGGAAGTCGCCGATGCTGAGGATCGACTCCACCAGCAGGGTGCTCAGTTCGACCTCGGCGTCGAGCACCTCATCGTGCAGGCATTCCAGCCAGCGGTCGTCGCGCTCGACGCGGTCGCTCTGCACGCCCGCATCGAGCAGCGTGCGGATCGGCTCGATCATCGAGTACGGCATGGTCAGGTGCACTTCGCCGCCGCCGCCATCCAGTTCGACGTGGAAGCGCGAGACCACCACCGTCTCGGTGGGGCTGACGATGTTCGCGAACTGCGGATTGATCTCCGCGTTGATGAATTCGAACTGCAACGGCAGCACCGGCGCCCACGCCTCGATCATGGCGTTGAACACCTCGGCCAGCACGATCTGGATCACGCGGTTCTCGGTCGGCGTGAAGTCGCGCCCCTCGATGCGTGCATGGAAGCGGCCGTCGCCACCGAAGAAATTATCGATGACGGTGAAGACCAGGCGCGGCTCCATCACCACCAGCGCGGTGCCCCGCAGCGGCTTCACTTTCACGAGGTTGAGATTGGTCGGCACAGCCAGGCCATGCACGTATTCGTTGAACTTGACCATCTTCACGCCCAGCACCGAGACCTCGCAGGTCTTGCGCAGCACGCTGAACACGCCGGTGCGGAAGTACCGCGCGAAACGGTCGTTGACCATCTCCAGCGTCGGCAGGCGGCCGCGCACGATGCGGTCCTGCTGGGTGAAGTCATAGGACAGCACGGCTTCGCGCGGCGGCGGTTCGTCGCCGCCGGTTTCCACCGCGCCGCCATCGACGCCGTTGAGCAGGGCGTCGATCTCTTCCTGTGAAAGCAGGTCGCTCATTACTGCATCACGAAGCTGGTGAAATACAGCGCGTCGATGCCGGGACGGCCGAGCCGTTCCTGCACCACCTTCTGCACCGCCTTCAGTGCCTCGGCACGCAGCTTCTGCTTGCCTGCGGTGGTGGCCAGATCAGTCGCGGACTGCGCGCTGAACAGCATGACCAGCGCGTTGCGGACCACCGGATCGGCATCCTTCGCCGCCTTGATCGCCGCCGCGTCGTGCGCCATCAGGGTCACGCCCACCTGCAGGTAGCTCGGCGACTGCTTGGTCTGGAAATTCACCACGAACGGCGGATCCAGCGGCAGATACATTGCCGGCTGGGGCTTGGGTGCCGCAGCCTGGGCAGTGGCGCCGCCGGCCGCCCCGTGCCGCATCCGCAGCATCGCGTAGCCGCCGACGCCCAGTACCGCCACCAGGGCGACCACCAGGCCGATGACCAGCCCCTTCTTGCCTCCTCGGGCCGGTGCGGCTGCTTCCGTGTTTTGCTCTTTGTTCGACATCGAAACCTCAGGACCAGGGTGTGGGAGTCGGGCCGTGTGCCGGAGGCTGGAACACGGCGTTCGCTACCGTTGATGCAAACGGTATGCCACACCAGAAAACCCTTATTTCACAGTTACTTGATCAAAGACAGAGCACGCGGCGGCGCTTTCTTGACGCGTGTCGCCGCGTCGTCGCGCCGATGCGACGACGTCTTGCCGTCGCCGATGCCGGACACGCCGACGATCCGGACGGTGTCGCGCACCGGCCGGATCGATGGTGGGTGGATCGGAGGAATGGAACCGGAACGGCGACCGGACGGCCGCCGCCAGCTCAGGCGAACATGTCGAGCAGGCCCAGCGCCGTGGTCCGCACCGACGTCGTCGACGCCACGTCGGCGACTGCATCGACTTCGCCGGGGCCATCACTGCGCGAGGATGCACTGCCGCCCTGCTGGCCGCTGCCCTGCTGGCCCACCTGCGCCTGACCCAGCGATAACCCCTGCCCCGCCAGCATCGTGTCGAGCTGGCTCAGCGTCTGCTGCACCGCCGTCACGGCAGCCGGGTGTTGTGCGGCAAAACTCACGTTGACCCGGTTGTCGTGCGCCAGACTGACCTTCACGTCGAGCGCGCCGAGATCCTTCGGATGCAGGCGGATCGTTGCCTGCTTCACGTCCTGACCGCTGAGCCATACCACCTGTTGGCCCAGCTCCTGCGAGAACGACGCACTGCCGACGGGCGCCGACACGGTCAGCGTCTGCACCGCCGCCGTTCCGCCCTGCTGCAGACCCTGCAGACCGGCCCCGAGGTTGCCGAGCGACGACGGATCGAGGCTCTGCGCATGCGTCTTGGCGGCACTGGCTGCGTCGACCGAGGTCGTGCCCTTGGCCGATGCGGCCACCATGGATTTCACCGCGGCATCCAGCGCCGCGGAAAGAAGATTGCTGCCCGTGTCGGCGGCGCTCGTGTCGGCGCTGGCCGTGGTGTCGCTGCCCTGGCTACCGCCGTCGGCCTGCGCCAGTGCCTTGGTACCGGCGCCGATCGCGGCCGTCGATACGCTGGCACCAGCGGATACGGCACCAGTCAGCGCCGTTGCCAGCATGCCGGCTGCCGCGCCACTGGCCGTTTCGGCAGCCGCGCTCGTGCTGCTGGTTCCCTTCGTCGACGTCGACGTCGACGCCGTCTGTGCGGAGGCACCGAGCAGCGTCAACAAATTGGCCGCCAGCGTCGAGCTGTCGTTGCCCTGCTTGTTCTTGTCCTTGCCGGACGACTTGCCGTCGCCCTTGCCGGTGGTCTTGGCCGTGGTCTTCGCCGTCGTGCCGTCCGCGGCCGATGCCGTGGCGGCCTGGCTGTCGCCGCTTTGGCTGCTGTTGTCGGAGGTCTGCGAGGACGCGTCGGACGACGACGATCCGGCCGACGAAGAGCCCGTGGAAGACGCGTTCGAGGACGACAAGGCTGAGGCCGAAGACGATGCGCCATCGGACGCCGTGGACGCATTGTCCTGCGACTGGCTCTGGCTGCGCGCGTTGTCCAGTTGGCGACCGAACGTCAGGCCGTCATCGGCGCTACTGGTACTGTCCAGACCCGCCGCAGCGGCAAGGCCGCGTGACGGGGCGGTGGAGGTGGTGGTCGAAACGGGCATGGGAATGCTCATGGGATAACCTCGGATCAGATGGCGCGCTCGCGGCGATGCTGCATGCGTTCGTCCACATCGTTCTGTTCGCGCCGCTCTTCGCTGCGGCGTTCCACTTCGACGGCACGCTCGACCACGCCGTCCAGCACGCGTTCGCGCGCATTGGCCTCGCGCCAGCTGGAGCCTGCCTGTTCCAGCAACCGCTGCCGGCGGGCCACTTCACGGGTCTGCTGGGTAATCGCCTGATCGATGCGTTCGATGAACTGCTGGCGGTTCAGCAAGGCATGTACCGACATGCCACCGGATTGCTGACCCATCGCGTATTCCTGCCGATAGCGCTGCAGCTCGGCCAGCTGGTGCTCGGCCTGCGCAAGCTGGTTCTTCTGCTCGCCGAGCTTCTGCAGTGCAGTCTCGGTTTTCTGGCGGGCATGATCGACCGCCGGCATCAGGCGCTCCGAACGCGACTTCATGCGGCCACCTCGGCGGCGATGCCCTGCAGCCCCTCGACCGCCTCGGCCAGGTTCACCGGTTCGTCGACTTCCTGCTGCAGGTAGGCGCGCACCTTCGGCCACATCGCAATCGCCTGGTCGATCTGCGGGTCCGCACCCTTCTGGTAGGCGCCGACGGCGATCAGGTCGCGCTGCTGCTGATAGGACGCATAGACATGGCGGAAGCGTTGCGCGTCGCGCATGTGCTCGCGCCCGGCCACCGCCGGCATCACGCGGCTGATCGAGGCTTCGATGTCGATGGCCGGGTAGTGGCCGGCTTCGGCCAGGTCGCGCGACAGCACGATGTGGCCATCGAGAATGGCGCGTGCCGCGTCGGCAATCGGGTCGTGACGGTAATCGTCGCCTTCGGTGAGTACCGTGTAGAAGGCGGTGATCGAGCCACGTCCTTCCGCGTCGTTGCCGGCACGTTCGACCAGTGCCGGCAACATGGCGAACACCGACGGCGGGTAACCCTTGGTGGCCGGCGGCTCGCCGATCGCCAGCGCGATCTCGCGCTGCGCCTGCGCATAGCGGGTCAGCGAATCCATCAGCAGCAGCACGCGCTGGCCACGGTCGCGGAACCACTCGGCGATGGCGGTGGCGTACTGGGCGCCACGCAACCGACGCAGCGGCGGCGCGTCGGCCGGCGCCGCGACGATCACTGCGCGCTTGCGTCCTTCGGCACCGAGCGTGTGTTCGACGAATTCCTTCACTTCGCGGCCGCGCTCGCCGATCAGGCCGACCACCACCACGTCGGCGTCGGTGTAGCGGGTCATCATGCCGAGCAGGGTCGATTTGCCGACGCCGGAGCCCGCGAACAGGCCCAGACGCTGGCCACGGCCCACCGTCAGCATGCCGTTGATCGCACGCACGCCGGTATCCAGCGCGGTGTCGATCGGCTTGCGCGCCATCGGGTTGATCGGCTCGCGCTTCAGCGCTGCGTGTTCGTCCACCTCGAGCGGGCCCTGTCCGTCCAGCGGCAGGCCATCCGCGCCGACCACGCGGCCCAGCAGGGCCATGCCGACCGGCAGGCCGCCGCTGCGCGCGCAGGGACGCACCCGTGCATTGGGCAGCACGCCGTGCATGTCGCCCACCGGCATCAGCAGCAGGCGTTCGTCGGCAAAACCGACCACTTCAGTATCCAGTTCACTGCCGTCGGCGGCAGCCACCAGGCAGCGTGCGCCCAGCGGCGCCTCGCAACCTTCCGCTTCCAGGGTCAGACCGATCACCCGGCGCAGGCGCCCCTCCACCATCAGCAGGGTGGCGGATTCGGCACGCTGTGCCTGCTGGGCCAGCTGCTGGCGCCAGCGCTGCTGCCTTTCGACGGTGCGGGCGGCGACGTCGGTCATGCGACATCACCGCTGTGTGTGTGTTCCGCCGTGTGCTCGGCGTCGGACGCATCGTCCTCGCCGAGTACCGCATCGACCACCGCGGCGAGCCGCGTTTCCAGTTGCGCATCGAGCCGCGAGCTTTCGCTCTCCAGCCGGCAGCCGCCTCGCGTCAGGCCGGGGTCCGGGCGCAGTTCCCAGTGCGCTTCTGCCGCGTCCAGCGATTTCACCAGCGCCAGATCGTCAGGGTGCAGGACAACCCGCAGCACCCGCTTGGACGAGGGCAGCAGATCGGCCGCTTGCTGCACCGCCCGCACGACCAGCGCCGGATCGGTTCGAAGTTCGGTTGCGATCACCCGCTGCGCCACCACCATCGCCAGGCGACCCAGTTCACGACCGGTGACGTCGTCCAGCGCCTGCAGCGGGCGTGCCGCGGCATCGATCAGCGCTTCGAACCGGTCCAGCGACTGCTGCAGTTCGGCACGCGCGGCGGCGCGACCTTCTTCCAGGCCGGCGATGCGCCCCTGCTCGCGGGCAGCCTGTTCCAGCGCAGCCAGATCCACTTCCTGAGGCAGGTCTTCCAACGGCTCCGGCTCGGCCGGCGTGTCCGGCGCGTCCATCGCCGGTGGTTCCCAGCGGGCCACGTCCAGCCATGTTTCGCGACTCAGCGTCATGCTCATCCGACCAGCTCGTCGCCCCCGCCGCTGAGGTTGATTTCACCGGCATCGGCCAGCTTGCGCGCGATCGTGAGCACTTCTTTCTGTGCCGCATCAACCTCGCTCAGGCGTACCGGCCCCTTCACTTCCAGGTCATCACGCAGCATGTCCGCGGCACGCTTGGACATGTTGGCGAACATCTTTTCGCGCACGCCCGGTTCGGCCCCCTTGAGCGCCGTGACCAGACGCGCCGACGGCACCTCGCGCAGCAGGGTCTGCATGCTGCGATCATCCAGTTCGGCAAGGTCGTCGAAGACGAACATCAGTTCCTCGATCCGGCCGCCCAGGGTCGAGTCCTGGACGCGGATGGATTCCATCAGCTCGGCCTCGCGGCTCGTTTCCATCGCGTTGAGAATGTTGGCCGCGGCCTTCAGCCCACCGACGTTGGCGGACTTCAGCTTGTTCGAGTTGCCCGAGAACTGGCGCTCCATGATCTCGTCCAGCTCGTTCAGCGCATGCGGCTGCACGCCATCGAGCGTGGCGATGCGCATGATCGCGTCCGAGCGGACGCGCGGCGTCAGGTAACCGATCACCTCGGCGGCCTGGTCGGGCTCGAGGTGCGCCAGCACCAGCGCGATGATCTGCGGATGTTCCTGGCTGATCATCTCGGCGATGGAACGGCTTTCCATCCACTTCAGCGATTCCAGCCCCTTGCTGGAACGACCCAGCAGAATGCGGTCGATCAGGCCACCCGCCTTGCTCTCGCCGAGCGCGTTAACCAGGATCTTGCGGATGTAGTCCTCGGTGCCGACGCCGAAGGCGGTCTGCCGCCCCATGTCCTCGTTCAAGCGGGACAGTGCGTTCTCCACATGCTCGCGCGACACGCTGCCGAGGCTGGCCATGGCCGAGCCGACCGCCTGCACGTCGCGCGCGCTCAGGTGCTTGAGCACCTCGGCCGCGTCTTTCTCGCCGAGGGTCAACAACAGGATCGCCGCACGCTGGGCGCCCGTGATGTGTGCCTGCTCAACTGCCATCTTCGCCCACCCAATTCTTCACCACCTGGGCCACCTGACGCGGATCGTCGTTGACCATGCGCCGCGCCAGCTGGATGCGCTGTTCGTAGGCTTCGTGCGAAGGTCCGGCCAGGCGCACGCCCTGCTCTTCGTCTGCGTCATCGTCGACACGCACCGACACCGTCGGCACCGGTGCGGGCAGCTCGGCGGGCTGGGCGGTTGCCGGCCCCTTGAACACGCCACGCAGCAACGGACGCAGCAGGCCGAACGCCACGATCAGCGCCACCAGCAGGCCTACGCCCTGCTTGATCAGGTCAAGCATGCCGGGACGCTGCCAGAACGACTGCGTCGGCAGGGACTGCTGCCCCGGCACCTGACTGAACGACTGGTTGATCACGGTGACGCTGTCGCCACGCGCGGCATCGAAACCCACGGCGTTCTTGGTCAATTCGGTGAGGCGCTGCAGTTCCTGCGCCGTGAACGGCACACTCTTGGTCGTGCCCTTCGGGCCGGCGACCAGCTTGTTGTCGACCAGCACCGCCACCGTCAGGCGCGTAATGCCGCCGGCCGGGTTGCTGACGTGGCTGATGGTGCGGTCCAGCTCGTAGTTGCGCGTGGCGCTCTTGGAGATGTCGACCGGAGCCGCCGTGGCGCTGGTCTTGCTGCTCGATGCCGTGGCTACCGCCGCGCCCTTGCCGGGGTTGGCCGCGGTGGGCTGTGCCACCACGTTCGGCGGCTGGTTGCTCAGCGCACCGGGCACACCGCTGCTGCCGCCCGCGCTGCGCTGGTCGCTGCTGGTCTGCTCGCTGCGCAGGGCCGGATGGTTCGGGTCGTAGGTCTCGCTGGCCTTTTCCGACTGGCTGAAGTTCAGGTCGACCGACACCTGCGCATGCACCCGGCCCGGCCCGACCAGCGGCGTCAGCAGATCCTCGATCCGCTGCGCGTACGAATTTTCCATGCGCGTCGCCAGGCGCAGGCGCACGTCGCCCAGCGCGCCCACGCTGCCGGGGTCGCTGGTCGTGAGCAGTTGGCCCTGCTGGTCCACCACCGAGACATTGCCCGGGTCGAGCCCCGGCACGCTGGACGAGACCAGGTGCACGATCGCCGCGACCTGGCTGCTGTCCAGCTGGCGCCCCGGATACAGCGTCACCAGCACCGAGGCACTGGCCGGATGGTTGTCGCGCAGGAACGCGGAAGGCTGCGGCATGGCCAGATGCACGCGTGCCGAACGCACCGACTGCAGGCTGGCGATGGTGTTGCCCAGATCCATTTCCAGCATCTGCTGGTAATGCGTGCGCTCGGCCAGATCGCTCATGCCGAACGGCGAACCGGAACTGGCCTGCTGCTCGACACCCGTGCTGGCCACGCCCTGCGGCAGGCCCTGCGCGGCCAGCTTCAAGCGTGTCGCCGCCAGCTTCGAGGCCGGCACCATGATCGAGGCACCGTCGGGCCCCAGCTTGTAGGGAGTACCCGCCGCCTGCAGCGCCTGGGTGATCGCGGCGGCGTCCTTCTGTTCCAGCCCCGCATACAGCAGGGTGTAGTTCGGACCACGCGACCACAGCACCACAGCCACGCCGAACGCCACCGCCGCAGCCACGCCGACAAGCAGCAGCAGCTGCCGCGCCGCGGCATGGCTCATGACCTGCTTCAGGGAATCCAGGCGCGAGCCTTCGGGACTCGGCGCGATGGCGTTATCTGCCATGGGAGGTGCTCATTCGCTGGTGGTGGAACACGAGGCCGGATCGACAGGGTCGACCGGGTCAGATCGACATGCCCATGACGTCCTTGTAGGCCTCCACGAGCTTGTTGCGCACCTGGTTCATCGCACTGAGCGACAGCTGCGCCTTCTGGATCGACACCATGGTGCTGGCCAGATCGGCGCCCGGGGCGCCGCGCTCGAAGTTGGCCGCAAGCGTTCCCGCCTGCGTCTGGTTCTGCGCCACGTCGGCGATGGACTGCTTGAGCAGGTCACCGAAGCTGCTGCCAGCCAGGCTGGTGCCCTGCGATGCGCCGATGCTTCTGAAGGCGGACTCCGAAGTCGAAGCCGAGGCCTGCGTGGACATCTGGCGCATCTGCGACAGCAAACTGTTGACGTCAATCTGGCTCATGGCGATTTTCCGGCGCGCAATCAATCAATACAGGGGTGGATGCACAACGCATGCCACATGCTCAGGTCGCGGAAAGACCGCTCTGCAGCCCGTATTTGCGCAGCTTCTCGACCAGCGTCGTGCGCTGCATGCGCAACAACTTGGCCGCATGCGCCACCACTCCACCGGTGGTGTCGAGTGCTTGACGGATCAGACCCACTTCGATGCCGGCTAGGTGATCCTTCAGATCGAGACCGCCCTCGGGCAGCAGCGTGGCCGCATCGACGCCCGCAGGTGCCTCGCACAGGGCAACCGGCTCGCGTTCGTCCATCAGCGCCAGCAACGCAGCACCCTGCACGTCGCTGGCAGCGATCTCGCCACGGTACTTTTCCGGCAGGTCGATCGCACGGACCTCCTTGTTCGGAAACAGGATGGCCATCCGTTCCACCAGGTTCGACAGCTCGCGCACATTGCCCGGCCACGTGTGCTGGCGCAGCGACTGCATTGCACCGGCACTGAAGCGCACACCGCCAAGCCCACGACGACGCATGCGCTGGTTGAACTCGTCGACCAGTTCCGGCATGTCTTCCAGGTGATCGCGCAGCGCCGGCATTTCCAGCGGAAACACGCTCAGGCGATAGAACAGATCCTCGCGGAAGTGGCCGTTCTCGATCGCCTGCTCGAGGTTGCGATGGGTGGCCGCGATGATGCGCACGTTGCAGTGCTGCGTGCGGTTGCTGCCGACGCGCTCGAACGCACGTTCCTGCAGCACGCGCAGCAGCTTCACCTGCATCGGCAGGCTCATGTCGCCGATTTCGTCGAGGAACAGCGTGCCGCCCTCGGCCATTTCGAAGCGTCCCTTGCGTGCGCTGATGGCACCGGTGAACGCGCCCTTCTCGTGGCCGAACAGTTCGCTTTCCAGCAGCTCGGCGGGAATCGCGCCGCAGTTGATCGCCACGAACGGCTTGTCGCGACGCGACGAGCACTCGTGGATGGTGCGCGCCACCATTTCCTTGCCGGTACCGGACTCGCCCAGCACCAGCACGCTGGAATCGAACGGCGCGACCTGGCGGATCAGGCTGTAGACACCGCTCATCGGCATCGAGCGGCCGACGAAACGCTGCGCATTCGGATTGCCGGCGACCGGCAACGCGGCCAGCCGCGCCATCGCCTGCGCCACGCGCTCGTAGTTCAAGGGAAACTCGATCAGCTCCACGCGCATGTCGCGGCTGGAACCCAGCTCGGGCAGCTTGCTCGCCAGCGGCGAATCGGCAGCCAGCAGAATCGGCAGCGGACGCTTCTGCCCGCCGAACTGCGCGAACTGGCGATGGAATTCCGACACGTCACCGACGTGGCCGACGTACATGGCACGCCATTCCGTCGACGTCGTGGGAAACGAGCGGCAGTCGTCGTGCAGTTGCGGGTGGTAACCAAGGAAATGAAGCGCCGAAAGAACAGCGTCGGCGCGCAGGGCGTCCGACTCGATGACGGGGATGTCGAAAGTTTGCATGTGGGTTCTGCTTCCAGGTCTTGCTGTCGACCGGAGAACGCCGTCCTGACGCCCGCCTGTCCTTCACGAGCGTCCAGTTCCCTGGCGCCCCCTCTCATGTCGGAGAGGGGCAAGAAGCAGGCCAAGGCAGCGGCAGATTTGACGCTGCGGTGACAGGCACCAGTGTCATTTTTGGCTCGTGTCAAACCCGCAGCGAAGCGTCACGACGACGCAAAACCCATATGCGGCAGTTGTTTATGAATCTTTCCCAACGCAAGACGAAGGAGTACGGAAAGTGCACACTCCGTCGTATTTCTCTCGCGGCAGCACTCAGTTATGTGATGCGGGTCACATGAAGAAATTCGAAAGCCGTGCGCTTTTCAGATGCCTGCGTGACGGGCTTCTGCCACTTTACGTCGGTGTTGACGGAAAACGAGCCTCTCCAGACCTTCCTGGACAGCCTGACCACTGACGTCCAGCGTCACAAATCCATGTCCGGACGGCTGAATCGGGTCGAAGCGCACGGGCAACATCAGCGGCAGGGCGCGACAGACGTCGAAATGGATCTTCAGGAAATACGCGCCGGCCTCATCGGGGCGCAGCGACGCCGGAATCTCGGCGCCGATCGCGTTGAGACGCAACGCCTGGCGTGGCGGCAGGTCCGCGTCGGGCGAAAGCAGGCGACCGACGATGTCCACCAGCACATTCAGCTTGTTGTCCAGGCGTTGCAGCTCCTGCATCACCGCATTGCTGTCGTCGGCAGGTTCGTTGCGCCGCTCCTCCAGCGCAGCCAGGGTGTTGAGTACGTGCAGGTTGCGTTCCTCGACGTGGGCGGCGCTTTCCAAGCCCGCGTCCCGTGGCAACAGTGCCAGCGGCAGATGGTCGACATAGGCCACCCGTTCTGAAAACGCCTGCCATGCCTCGTCGCTCATCAGCCCCCCCGCCCGGGTCGTCCCGGTGAAAGCAATCGGTGGCCGGCATGTTCCAGCCACGAACCGCCCATGCCCTATCTAATGACCCGCATATAGGCGCCCAGTGCCTGATGCCGCTTCTGCTGGTCGGTCATTGCCTGTTCTACGTTATCTTTCGCATGCCTGGCCATCGCAAGCAACCGTCGATTGTGCTCCAGCATCACGGCCAGGAAGCTGCTGCTCTGCTCATCACCGGGGTAACCCTGCGCCAACCAGCGCCTGCGCTCCAGGTCCAGCCGGGTCACCTGCTCCCAGTCACCCATCTCGGCGGCCTCGAGCATGCGCCCGCTGACCGCCAATGCCTGCTCGAGTGCGTGATAGGCCTGACTCGATGCCATCAGGAACCAACGGCCCGGCCGGCAAGATACTCACCTCGGATGCCCTTCCAGCCTTCGCGCACCGGCGACAGCAGGCGGATGCATTCTTCCAGCGCCGCCACATCGTCGTGCAGCTGGGCGTGGATGAGCCGCCGCGTCACATATTCATAGAGCGCCTCGAGCCGGTCGGCCAGCGCGCCACCCGCCTCGTGATCCAGCGACATGCGCAGCTGGCCGATGATGGCGACGGTGCGCGAAATGCTGTTGCCCTTGCCGGCCACATCGCCATGCCGGATATGACCGCAGGCCTGGGCCATGCGGTCGATCGCGCCATCCAGCAACATGGAAACGAGCTGGTGGGCGTCGGCGTCCTCCACGCCGGCACGGGCGCTGTACTGCTGATACATGGCCGCAGCCTGGCGAGCGTATGCCTGGTTCATCGTCATGCCTCTCCTTAGCCGCCACTCTTGCTGCTGGAACTGGAGGTGCTGGTACCGCTGATGGCCGCCATCGACTGGGTCAGGTAACTGCTGGTGTTGTTCAGCTGGGACATCATGGTGTCGAGATTGGTGTACTGCGCGTTCAGCTGGGCCTTGTACTCGTCCATGCGGCTATTGAGCTGGGTAACCTGATTGTTGAGGTTGCTTAGATCGTTGTTGAGGTTGCTGATTTGCTGCGGGATGGTGCCATTGGCCCCGGTGAACGTATCGACCGTGGAGCTGAGCTTGGAGACGAAGCCATTGGTCCCGGTGAACAGGCTCTGCATCGCCGACGGGTTGCTGCTCAGGGCCGCACTGAAGGTCTGCGAATCGAGCGACATGGTGCCGTCGGCATTGCGGGTGATGCCGATGTTCGCCAGCGACTGCAGGGCGTTGCCGCCGACCTGGCTGCCCAGCACGCTGGAAATCTGGTTTTCCGCCGACAGCAGGGTCGAATTGCCCAGCAGCAGGCCGGCCGAACCGGTGGAACTGTCATAGCTGCTCAGCACACCGATCGTGCTGGCATATTGGTTGTAGGCGGAAACGAAACTCTGCACCGCCGACGTGATGCCGCTGTTGTCCTGGGCCACCGTGAGTTTGGTGCTGCCGGTCGCCGCGAAGTTGAGCACGACACCGCTGAGCGCGCTGCCCACGGTGTTGCTGCTGCTGCTCATCGCCACGCCGTCGATGGTGTACTGCGCATCGGACGCCTCGCTGCTGCCCGCCGTATTCAGCGTGCTGGCCAGGCTGGAAAGTCCGCTGCTGCTGCCGCTGGCGGCCGTCACCGTGAAAGCATTGGCGGTGCCGGTATTGTTCGAGCTGAGCACCAGCTGCTGACCACCCGTGCCGTTGAGCACCGTCGCCGTCACACCCGGGTTGTTCGAGGCGCTGTTGATCGAGCTGGCGATGTCCGCCAGCGTACTGGTGGAAGACACCGAGATGTTCATGGTGGAGCTGCCCACCGTAACGTTCAGTGCGCCGCTGCCGACGGCCGAGCCGCTGGTATATGCCCCGCTGACGCGCTTCTGTGCGGTCGCCAGCGAATTGACCTGGATATCGTAGGTACCCGGCGTCGCACCGTTGGCGGCCGTTGCTGTTCCCACGGTCGTATCCGACAAGGTGGCCGTATAGCTGCTGAAGCTGGTACCGACCGCATTCATCGCCGACTGCAGCGAACTGAGCGCGCTGCTGAGACCGCTGAGACCCGATTCCAGGTTCTGGTCCTGCTGCGCCTGGGCCGCGATCTGTGCCTGCGGCCCGGCCTGCTGGGCGTTGACCAGTGCCGTGATGATGGCGGTCACGTCCAGGCCGGAACCGATGCCGGCCGAGCTGAGCAGGCCGGTGCCCGTCGAGGTGCTCGAAGACGATGAGCTCGACGAGGAAGAGGTGGAAGACGTGCTGCTGCCCGACGACAACGAACTCATCAGCGTATTCAGGGCACTCAGGCTGCCGGTGGCACTGCTGGTCGTGGTCATGCTGCAACTCCGAATAGTGGACTGGTCGAGATACGCCGCGTGCCTTGCGACCGGCCTTTCGGCAAATCGCCGGCGCCGTTTTTCTGGCGTCTCAGGTCGTCGAAGCAAGAAGGATGCCGCCGTGCGGAACGACGACGGCATCCGGTCCGACTCGCACATTCATGGCCGCTACCGCGGCCATGAACGGATGCCACCTGCTATTAGCCCAGCAGCTTCAGCACCTGCTGCGGCTGCGCGTTGGCCTGGGCCAGCACCGAGATACCCGCCTGTTCCAGCACCTGCGACTTGCTGAGGTTGGCTGTCTCCTGGGCGAAGTTGGCGTCCTGGATCGAGCTCTGCGACGACTGCAGGTTGGTCGACTGCGCGCTCAGCGTGGCGATGGTCGACTGGAAGCGGTTCTGCACCGCACCCAGGTCACTGGCCAGGTTGCTGACCGAGTTCAGCGCGGCATCGACGCCGGCGACCAGTGCGTTGGCGGAATCCACCGTCAGCACATTGCCGTTCTGCAGCGAACCGGTGACCGCGATCGCTCCCGTGGTCAGGCTGCTGCCGCTCAGCACGCCACCGGAAACCGCGCCCACTTCCATGGTGGAATTGGAGAACAGGTTGAAACCGTTCTGCGCACCATTGACCGAGGCGCTGACGTTCAGGCCGTTGGCATTGATGGTATCGACCAGCGACTGCACGCTGGAGAAGGTACCGGTGATTGCCGTGCCGTTGACCGTCAGCGCGGTGCCGGTCAGGGTGAGGCTGGAGGTCTCGGAGGCCGCATTGGTCGAGGTTTCCGAGGCGCCCGAGGTCAGCACGTTGCTACCGGTGGACAGGCCCAGCGTGGTAGCCGAGGAACCGCTGACGGTGACCGAACCGGTACCGGCGTTGGTCAGGGTCAGCTCGCCGTTGGCGTTGACCGAGGCGGTCACGCTGGAGCCGGTGCCGAGCTGGGTGTTGATCGCATTGGCCAGACCGCTGACCGAAGAGAAGGTACCGGTGACCGAGGTACCGGCGATGCTCAGGTTGCTGCCGGTGATGGTGTAACCGAACGCGCTGCTGATGTTGCCGCTGGAGGTCTGCGCGATCTGGCCGATCTGCGAGGACTGCACGCCCTGGCTCAGGTTCACGTCGATCGCCTGGCCCACGTTGGCGCCGATCTGGAACGACAGCGTACCGGCGCTGCCATTCAGCACGTTGGTGCCGTTGAAGCTGGTCTGGTTGGCGATGCGGGTGATTTCCTGCAGGCGCTGCTGCACTTCGGTATTGATCTGCTGGCGGTTGGACGCGCTGTAGGTGCCGTTGGCGGCCTGCACGGCCAGGTCGCGGATCGCCTGTAGGTTGGAGGTCACCTGGTTCAGGGCGGAGCCGGCCGTCTGCGCCAGATTGATGGCGTCGCTGGCGTTGTTGCTCGCCTGCGCCAGGCCACCGATCTGGGTCTGGAAGTTGGTGGCAATGGCGAAGCCCGCGGCGTTGTCGGCCGCGCTGTTGATCTTCAGGCCCGAGGACAGGCGCTCGGTGGCCTTGGCCAGGGCGCTCTGCGAGCCGTTCAGGTTGTTCTGCGCCACCAGGGACGAGATGTTGGTGTTGATGACCAGTGACATGTGATGTCTCCTAGGAATGGATTGGGCGGTTTGCTTGACTGACGTTTGATCCAGCGGGGTTCCGATCGCCGGATCACCAACCGCCTCGGGCATCTTTTCGGCCCTGCACGGAAATACTTGAGCGCGCAAGCCTGTCGCAGAACCGGGATTACGCTTCGCGGGCACCCCGGTCTGGCGGCTCCATCACCACGTCGATCTGCCGCCGGGTCTGCCGATGCCATTCGCGGCACCCGCCGTTCTGGCTATACCAGGGCCCGGCGTTGGCACCTCCCTTGCTTCCTCGTCCATGCCCATGCCGCGCGACGGTATTCCGACGCAACGGCATTCCATCGGCCACGCACGAGGCACCTTGATGCAGAACGACGAATCTCCTGTTGCGCAGAACCATGCCGAATTCCGCGAGCATCTCGACCGGCTGGCCATGGCTGTCGAACAGGCCGACTGGCGGCTCGCGATCGAGCGGGCGCAGGAAACTGCCACCTGGGCTTGGCTGCACAGTTGCGGCGTATTCGTATCGCCAGAGCTGGAGGCGCTGTTGCGACGCATTGGCCAGGCCCTGGGCGATGCCCAGCCCACGCCACCGGCAACGTCTTTAGCCGGCACCCGCCGCGTGCTGACCGTGCTCAGCAACGCCACCGAGATCGGCGGTCACACCCGGCTGGCGACGCGCTGGATCGACGCGGACAGGAAATCGCGCCATACCATCGTGCTGACCCGCCAGGACGGTTCACCGATACCGCCACGGATTGCGCAACTGATCGAAGATGGCCTGATCGAACTGGTCCAGCTCGATGCGAAATCGTTGATCGAACGCACGCTGCAACTACGCAACATCCTGGCTGCGGCCGATCACGTCGTACTGCACATCCACCCCAACGACATCCTGCCGAACCTTGCGCTGGCCGGCATGAGCCAGCCGCCGCATGTGCTGTTGGAGGATCACGCGGGCCATGTATTCTGGTTGGGCGCGACCATCTCCAACCTGGTGGTCTCGCTGGCCGAATCCACCGCACGGATCAGCGTTGCACGACGCGGCATCGCACCGAACCAGTTGAGCTGGGCACCGATTCCGATCGATGCCGACCGGCTGACCCCGGCGGCAGCCAGCAGCGAGATCCGCGCCCGTTTCGGCATTCCGCAAAACGCGGTGTTGCTGCTCTCGTCCGGCAGCGACTACAAGTTTGATCCCATCGACGGTGTCTCGCTGGCCAGGCTGATCGCCCCGGTGCTGCACGAGCGTCAGGACGTGCACCTGTTGCTGGTCGGCCCGGCGCAGGACGAGCAGATGGATACCTGGTCCGAACTGCCACTGGAGCGCGTACATTGCGCGGGCTACCTCACCGAGGCAGAGCTGGTTTCGTGTTATCACGCCTGCGACGTCTATCTGGACGCCTCGCCATTTCCCTCCAACACGGCGTTGCTGGAAGCCGCCGCGATCGGGCGCCCGGTGATCAAGTACGCACCCGAGAGCTGGCGGCAATGCGGCTTCAGCCAGGATCTGGATGCGATCCCGCCCCCCAGCTACCTGTGGTCCGATCCGGATGCCTACCGGCAGGCCCTGCTCGAACTGGTCGATCAGCCTGCTCACCGTGCGCAACGCGGAGCGTTCGCGCGCGATGCGGTCACGCGTTGCCACGGCCAGGCGAATTTCAGCATCGAGATCGAGCACGCCTATGCACGAGCCGCACGGCTGCCATTGATCGAGCCTGACCCAGAGCGCAGCGCACACCGCATCGAACTTCTGGACCAACTGCTGGCACAACTCGCCGGCAACCTCGATCAGCGCCAGCGGCAGAAGACCCTGATTGCGCTGCGGCCGATGAGCGAAGATGAAATCTATCGCGAATGGCTGGACTGGCGACGCCTCAGTCCGGCACAGGTAGCCCTGAGCGATTCGCTGTGCGCAGGATGCCGCGTGGATGTGGCCATAATCGACCACGGCGATGCCGCTGCGCTTGAGCGCACGCGCGACAGCCTGGCCGCGCAGTCGCGCGCGGCCGGCGACATCGTGATCCTGCCTGCAGCCGATGACTGGAACGCACAGCTCAACGCATTCGCCGCGGACAGCCCGGCCCAGGTGCTGCTGACCCTGCACGCTGGCGATACGCTGGGCGTCGATGCCATCCGGCTGCTGTCGGCACACTTTGCCGCCCGCCCGGACATGGCCTGCTGCTACGTCGACGAGGACAGCCTGGTCGACGGCGAGGCGGCCAAGCCAATTTTCAAGCCGGACCTGAACCTCGACCTGTTGCGCAGTTACCCCTACACCGGTCGACTGCTCGCGGTGCGGCTGGATGTACTGCGCGATCTGGGCGGTCTCAGCACGACATGGCGCGAACTGGGTCATTACGACCTGCTGTTGCGCATCATCGAGCGGCATGGCCGGCAGAGCGTCGGTCACCTGCCCGAAGTGCTGTACCGCCCGCAGCCCGCCTATGCGGCCTGGCTGTCATCGCCCGAGGTCACCGCGCACACGGCAGCCGTGGTCTCCGCCCATCTCGACCGGCTGGGCGTCGCGCATGAGATGCAGCCCGGTGCGCTGCCTGGCATCAACCGGGTGCGTTACCTGCATCCGCGACAGCCGCTGGTCTCGATCATCGTGCCCACCCGCGATCAGCTGCCGATGCTCAACGGTCTGCTCGACAGCCTGCTGGCCAAGACGGCTTACCCGAACTACGAGCTGCTGATCGTCGACAACGATAGCCAGGAACCCGCCGCCTGCGCCTATCTGGATGGCATCGAGCGGCTGCAGAGCGCGCAGCTGCGCGTATTGCGCTACCCGCACCCGTTCAATTACTCGGCGATCAACAATTTTGCCGCCACGCAGGCACGCGGCGAGTACCTGGTGCTGCTGAACAACGACACCGCGGTGCTGCAAGAAGACTGGATCGAGGCCTTGCTGCATCACGCCCAACGGCCGGAAGTCGGGATCGTTGGCGCCAAGCTGCACTACCCGGACGGCAACATCCAGCATGGCGGTGTGGTGCTTGGACTGCGCGGCCCGGCCGACCACCCCTTCATCGGCCAGCCGGCAGACGCCAACGGCTACATGCACCGGCTGCAGGTGGACCAAAACTACACTGCAGTCACCGCTGCCTGTCTGATGATCCGCAAGTCGGTGTACGAACAGGTCGGCGGCCTCGACGAGACGCAGTTCAAGGTCTCCTACAACGACGTCGACCTGTGTCTGAAGGTACACAGTGCCGGCTACCTCAACGTGTGGACGCCGTATGCACGCCTGATGCACGAAGGCAGCGTCAGCCAGCGCAAGGTCGATGTCACTGCCGCCCAGACCAAGCGCGAGCGCTTTCTGAAGGAACAGGAGACCATGTACGGCAAATGGTTGCCGCTGCTGGCGCGCGACCCGGCCTACAGCCCCAACCTCAGTCTCAACGGCAACGGCTTCGACCTGGACAAGCGGCGCATGCCGGCCTGGCAGCCGTTCGCCAGGCCATTGCTGCCGCGCCTGTTCTGCGTGCCTGCCGATCACCATGGCTGCGGTCACTACCGCATCATGCAGCCGTTCCTGGCACTGCAGCGCGAGCGCCAGGCCGAAGGAGCGATCGCCGAGATCCACCTACAGCACATCGACATGGAGCGCTATGCACCGGACTCGATCGTGCTGCAGCGTCAGCTCACCGCGAACCAGCTGGAGGTACTGCGCCGGTATCGCGAGTTCAGCCGTGCCTTCAAGGTGTACGAACTGGACGATTACCTGCCCAACGTCCCACTGAAGAGCATCGCCCACGGCACCCTTCCCAAGGACATCCTGAAAGCGCTGCGCAAGGCCGTGGCGCTGACTGATCGCTTCGTGGTGTCGACCGCGCCGCTGGCCGAACAGTTCGCCGGTTTCCACGAAGACATCCGGGTAGTGCGCAATCGGCTGCCGACAGACTGGTGGGACAACCTGGAGAGTACCCGCCGTACCGGCCGCAAGCCCCGCGTGGGCTGGGGTGGCGGCTCCAGTCATCGCGGCGACCTTGAGTTGATCGCCGATGTGGTGCGCGATCTGGCCGACGAGGTCGAATGGGTGTTCTTCGGCATGTGCCCCGACAAGCTCAAACCCTATGTGCACGAGTTCCACAGCGGCGTGCCGATCGCCGACTATCCGGCCAAGCTGGCTTCGCTGAACCTGGACCTCGCCCTGGCCCCGCTGGAGGACAACCTGTTCAACGCCTGCAAGAGCAATCTGCGGTTGCTCGAATACGGCGCCTGCGGCTTCCCGGTGATCGCCAGCGACATCGAGTGCTATCGCGACAACCTGCCCGCCACCCTGGTCAAGAACCGCTACCGCGACTGGATCACCGCGATCCGCGAGCACCTGTCCGATCTCGACGCCACCGCACGGGCAGGCGACCGGCTGCGCGACGAGGTACAGCGCGACTGGATGCTGCGCGGCGAACATCTCGAGGCGTTCCGCCAGGCCTGGCTGCCGGACTGATCCCGCAGAGTCGTGGCCACACCGGAAACTGAGAAACGCCCCTGCATGCAGGGGCGTTTCTCTGTCCGGCGATGGCAACCGGGTCGGGTTATTGCAGGTAGTTGAACAGGCTCAGCGACTTCACCGCGGCGAAGCTCTGCTGCGAGGCCTGCAGCGCCGCCGATTGCAGGCTAAGGTTGCTGATCGCACTGTAGGCGTCGACGTTCTGCACGTTGGACAGTGCCGACTGGTAAGTCACGCCCAGGCTCGAGTATGCAGTGCTCTGCTGGTTGAGCTCGTCGATGCGGCCGCCGACCTGCACCTGGACATTGCTGACCGTGCCCAGCGCCTGGTCCAGCGACTCGAGCTGGCGGTTCATGGTGTTGGTGATCTGGGTATTGCTGCCGGACCCCTGCAGCGCATTGATCATCTGGTTGAGCGTGCTGAAGATGTCCTGCTTCTGGTTGGCCTGCACCGTCACCGTATCGCCGGCGGCTGGCGTACCGCTGAGGCTGACCGACATGCCGTCGAAACTGATGCTGCCGGTACTGCTGCTGTAGGTGCCGGTGATCGGGTTCCCGCTGGCGTCGTTCACCGGATTGCCGCTGGCATCAGCCACGGTCCAGTTGCCGCTGGCGTCGAAGCTGATCGTGAACTGACCGCCGGCAGCGCTTTCGGCGGCTTTCCAGGCGGCGGGGTCGGTGACGCTGTTCGAACCGACCACCAGCGTGCCGGTGTTGGCGCTGCCCGCGCTGGCCACGAAGCTGCCGTTGCCGGCGGGAATGTTCATGAACACCGCGCTGCCGGCATCGCCGGTGGGGATCTGCAGTCCACTGCCGATCAGCGCCATCTGCTGCGTGGCATTGCCCTGGTAACTCACCGAACCGTCGGCGTTCTGCGAGAACGGCACCGTGGTGTTGCTGGTGCCGGCGAACAATGCGTTGCCGTTGGCGTCGGTCGTGTTCGCGTATTGCAGCAGCTGGTTGCGCACCTGCACCAGGTTGCCGGCAATGCTCGCGCGATTCTGCGACGACATCGAGCCGTCCATCGCACTGAGTGCCAGCGACTGCGCACGATCGAGCAGGTTGGTGACCGAGCTCAGCGTGCTGCTCTCGGTGGAAAGCCGGGTATTGGCGGCATTGATGCCGCTGGTATAGCCGTTGTTCTGCGCCAGCGTATGGTCGATGGCCACGATCTGCGCCGCACCGGTCGGGTCGTCGGACGCGACATTGATGCGCTTGCCCGTGCTCACCTCGTTCTGCGTCTGCGCCAGCGTACTTTGCTGCGACAGCATGGTGTTGACCGACTGCTGGTAATGCCAGAGTGTGGATATGCGCATGTCGATTACGCCTGGATCGCGGTGAGCAGACTGGAGAACAAGGTCTGGGCGGTGGAAATGATGTGCGCGGCCGCCTGGTATGCCTGCTGGTACTGCACCATGTTGCTCGCTTCCTGATCGAGGTTGACGCCTGACACGCTCTGCTGTGCCGAGACCGCCTGGTTGTTCAGTGCGGTCTGCACGGTCAGGTCGCTGGATGCCTGACTGCCGGCATCGCCGATCTGGGTGGTGAGGTTGGCGTAGGCATCCACGATCGAGGTCTTGCCGCTATTGAGCACGCCGGTACCGCTCATCGCCGCCATGCTCAGGGCGTTGCTGTTGTCGGCCAGGCCGCTGGTATTCGCGGCCACCGCGAAACTGTCGCCCGCGGCCGGCGTGCCACTCAGGGTCAGGCTCCAGCCATTGGCCGTGATCGCCTGACCGCTGCTGTAGCTGCCACTGGACAACACATTGCCTGAGCTGTCGGTCACCTGGTAACTGCCGGCAGTGGGAAAGCTCACCGTGGCGCTGCTGAGCAGGTTCGTATGGGTCGGATCGGTCACCGTGATCGCACTGACTGCCGCACTACCGGTATTGCTGCTGGACGCGGTAGTGGTGAGTGCGGCAGCGGCGGCAATGCCGTTGGGGTCGGTCATGCTGACACTGATTCCGCTGGCCGCGTTGCGGGTCGGTTCGATCTTGTAACTGTCACCGGCCTGGGCCGTACCCGAGACGTTGAAAGTCAGACCGGCGGCGGACAGCGAGCCGTTCGCGTTGGTGGTCAGGGCCACGCTCTGCCCTGCCGTGGTGGCCAGGTTCCACTGGCTGCCGTTGTAGCTAAGCACGTAGTCCGAACCGGTAAGGGCAGACGGATCGCTGATGCTGGCCGCGACCGTGGCGCTGCCCTGGTTGGCCGAGGAGGCACTCACGCCCGGCGACGGCACGCTGAAAATCGCGGCGCCCTGCTGGCCATTGAGATCGAGGCCCTTGGACTGCTGCGTGTTGACGCTGGAAGCCAGCCCCACGGCCGCCAGACCCAGCTGGTTCTGCGCCGGCACCAGCACATTGCTGCGATAGGTCAGCAGCGCACCCAGCGTTCCGCCGCTGAGCTTGCCGGTGATGTCGGTACCGGTGTTGTCCATCACGTCGGTGGTGGTCGCGTCATAGGCGTTCGGCCCAGTCGACAGCGCGTAGGCATTGGAGCCGCTGACCAGGCTCTGGCCCGTGTTGGTGAACACGTTGATGCTGCCGTCGGTGTTGAAACTGGTACTGACGCCGAGATAGCCCGACAAGGTGTTGACCAGGGTGTCGCGCTGGTCCAGCAGCGCGTTCGACGCACTGCTGCCGGAACCGGCCTGCACGATCTGCTGGTTCAGCTTGGCGATGCTCGAAGCCGTGCTGTTGATGCTGTCGACGGTCTGCGCAACCTGCGTGTTGATCGAGCTCTGCTGCTGGTCGAACTGCTGCGCCAGGGTATTGAAGTTGCTCGCCAGCGAACTGGCTGAACCCAGCACGGCCAATCGGTTCGAACTGCTGTCGGCCGAACCGGCCAGAGTGTTGAACGAGGTGTAGAAGTTGTCCAGCGAGGTCTGCAGGTTGCCGCTGCTGCTGAGCGTGCTGTTCAGCGTCGTGGCCAGGTCGTTGTAGGTGGTGGAACCCTGCAGGCCGGAGTTGCTGGTCCACATCGCCGTGGTGAGGAACTGGTTGTAGGCCCGCTGCACCGCGGTGACGTTGACGCCGCCACCGATGGTGAGGTTGCCGATGGTCGCCCCAACCTGCTCGGTCTGCACCGTGCTCTCGCGGCTGTAACCGGTTGTGCTCGAGTTGCTGATGTTGTTGCTGATGGTGTTCAGCGCGAGCTGGGCGGCGTTGAGCCCGGAGGTACCAATGGCGAGCATATTGGACATGGATGAAGGTCTCGCTTGAAGCAGATCGAGATCTGCCGGGTTCAGTGTCAAAGAGTCGGCGTGGGGTCGGCTTTCTTGAGTGCGGCCAGCGCCTGGCGCATCAGCGGGCTGTTGGCGATCGCGTCGAGCTTGCTGGCATAACCCGGGTCGGTGGCATAACCGCCCTGGACCAGCCCGCGGGCGAACGCCGCCACGTCGTCGCCGTGGTTGCGGGCGGCGGCGTAACGGGGGTTGTCGCCGATCAGGCGGGCGTAGTCGCTGAACGAGGCCGCGGGCGATTCGTAGGCACGGAACTGCGCCTGCCGGCGCACCGCCACGCCACCCTCGAATTCCAGCGTCGGCACACTGACGCGACCGCCGTCCCAGTCGGAGCTGGCCTTCATGCCGAACATGTTGTTGCTGCTGGCGCCGTCGGCCTGTACCGGCATGCGCTGCCCCCACTGGGTCTCCAGTGCCGCCTGCGCCAGCACCGCGCGCATCGACACGCCCAGCTTGCGCGCTGCCGATTCGGCATAGGGCGCCAGTTCGCGCACGAATTCCTTGGCATCCTGCGGCAGCCAGCGCATGACCCGGCGCCCCACGGCGCGGGTGGCATCGAGCACCGAACCCAGCCGCTGGCGCCAGTCGTCGGCCGCTACCGGTGCGGCATCGGCGCCGGCGATACCCGCGGCCACGCCCTCGCCGGCAGCGGTCTTGCCACTGCCGGAGGCTCCGGTCGACCCGCCCAGCTGGCGTTCCAGCATCTGCGCGATGCCCAACCCGCGGCCGTGCGCGCTCAGGGTCACCGCCAGCTGCTGGTCGTACATGTCGCGCCAGGCGTCGCCGGCCTGGCTGTCGAAAATGCCGTCGCCCATGCCGGCTTCGCGCATGGACTTCAGCATCATCTGGGTGAAGATCGCCTCGAACTGCCGCGCCACCACCGGCAACGCGGCCTTGCTGTCGGTCTGCGCGGTCTGGCGTAGCGCGTTGAACCCGGACAGGTCGGTCCAGGTATCGACGTTCTGCAGCGTGCCGGCAGACAGCCCCATCTCAGATCACCACCAGCTGCGCATGCAGCGCGCCGGCCTGCTTGAGTGCCTGCAGGATCGAGATCAGGTCGCTGGGCGAAGCCCCGACCTGGTTCACCGCGCGCACGATGGTGTCCAGGCTCACGCCCGGCCCGAACTTGAACATGTGCGCGCCGTTTTCGCTGACCTTGACGCTGCTGTTGGGCACCACCGCGGTCTGCCCCTTGCTGAACGGACCGGGCTGGCTGACCTGCGGCTGCTCGCTGATGGTCACCTCGATCGAGCCGTGCGCCACCGCCGCCGCGCTGACCGTGACGTTGGAGCTGATCACCACCGTACCGGTGCGCGCATTGACCACCACCCGCGCGGGCGCCGAGCCCGGCTGCACATCCAGCGATTCGATCGCGCTCAGCCAGGCGACGCTCTGCGACGGGTCCTGCGGAGCGCGTACGCTGACCGAGCCGCCGTCGATGGCCTGCGCGGTACCGGCGCCGTAGGCATGGTTGATCGCCTGCACGATGCGCGCCGCCGTGGTGAAGTCCGGCGTGTTGAGATCAAGCACGATGTCGCCGCCATGGTCGTAGTGCGCGATCACGCCGCGCTCGACTGTGGCGCCGCTGGGAATCCGTCCGCTCGAGGCGATGTTCACCTGCACGCTGGAACCGCTCTTGCCCTGTGCGCTGACGCCACCGACCACCACGCTGCCCTGTGCCATCGCATACACACGGCCATCGGCACCGCGCAGCGGTGTCATCAGCAACTCGCCGCCGCGCAGGCTCTTGGCATTGCCGATCGAGGCCACGGTCACGTCGATAGTCTGGCCGGGCTTGATGAAGGCCGGCAGCTGCGCCGTCACCGTCACCGCCGCGGCATTCTTCAGCTGCGGCTTCACCGAGGCAGGCACGGTGACACCGAACTGCTGCAGCATGTTCTCCAGGCTCTGGGTGGTGAACGGCGCCTGGGTGGTCTGGTCGCCGCTGCCCTGGAGGCCGACCACCAGGCCGTAGCCGATCAACTGGTTGCTGCGCACCCCGGCCACCTGGACCAGGTCCTGGATCTTGTCCGCACGTACCTTCGCGGGCACGACGGCCAGACCCACGCCGAGCACCAGTGCGGCGCAACGCAGGGATGCAGCCAGGCGGCGACGCCATGACGGGGCAGCGCTCGTGATCATCAGAACGGCATCCACTTGGAGCTGAAGAAGCGCGACAGCCAGCCCTGCGTGTTCGCATCGGCCAGGGCACCGCGTCCGGTATAGGTGATGCGGGCATCGGCCACGCGAGTCGACGGCACGCTGTTGTCGGGCTGGATATCCTGCGGACGCACGATGCCCGAGACGCGGATCAGCTCGCGTCCCTGGTTGATCGTCACCCACTTCTCGCCGCGTATCACCAGGTTGCCGTTGGACAGGCGCTGCGCCACCGTCACGGTGATCTCGCCGGTCAGCTGGTTGCTCTGACTGCTGTCGCCGGAACCGGCGAAGGTGCGGTCGCCGCTGGTGCCGATCGATGCCGGGCTGCCGTTGAAAGTGAGCGCATGGCCGAGCAGGGTCGGCGCCCCCAGACTGGTGACGTCCTTCTTGCTGGTATCGGTGGTGGCCTTCTTGCTGGCCTGCATGTTCTCGACCAGGGCCACGGTGAGGATGTCGCCGACGCGGTGCGCACGCGGATCGGTGAACAGCTCCATGTTCTGCCCAGCCTGGTAGATCGCACCGTCGGTCGGCGCCGCCGTGGGCGGCGGCGGCGGCGGCGTAGGTGCCCATGCCGCATCGTCGTGCCGCGAAGGCATCGACATGCAGCCGGTAAGCAGCAGCAGGCCCAGCAGGGGCAGGCAACGCGGCAGGAAGGATCGCGTGATCATCGGGGTGCTCACATCTTGGTGGTCAGATCCTGCAGCATCTGATCGACGCTGCTGATCGCCTTGGAATTCATCTCGTAGGTACGCTGCGTCTCGATCATGTCCACCATCTGTTCGACGACGTCGACGTTGGACGATTCGAGCGAGCCCTGCTGCAGCGAACCCATGCCGTTGAGCGAGGGCTGACCCGTCTGCGGCGAACCGCTGGACGCGGTCTCCAGGTACAGGTTCTGGCCCATCGGCTGCAGTCCGGCCGGGTTGACGAAGTCGGCCAGCTGGATCGTGCCCACCTGTACCGGTGTGGTGGAGCCTGCGGTGGTGGCCGACACCGTACCGTCGGTGCCGATGGTGATGCTCTGCACGCCGCTGGGCAGGGTGATCGACGGCGAGATCGGGTAGCCGTCGCCGGTCACCAGCTGGCCGTTGGCGTCGGTGTGCAGCGAGCCGTCACGGGTATAGGCGACACTGCCGTCCGGCATGCTCACCTGCAGGAAGCCACGCCCCTCGATCGCCACGTCCAGCGAGTTGCCGGTCTGCTCGATGCTGCCCTGGGTGAACAGCTTCTCGGTACCGGACACGCGCACGCCGGTACCCAGCATCAGGCCGGTTGGCGACTCCGTCTGCTGGGTGGTCTGGCCACCCGGCTGACTCTGGTTCTGGTACATCAGGTCCTCGAACGAAGCGCGGCCGCTCTTGAACGCGGTCGTGTTGGCGTTCGCCAGGTTGTTCGAGATCACGTCCATCCGCGTCTGCTGCGCGTCCAGGCCGGTCTTGGCGATCCACAGTGAAGAAAACATCGTGCGCTCCTGACTTGGGATGCGGGCGGACTATCAGTTCGCCTGCAGAAGTTTGTTGGCGGAATCGGCGTCGTTCTCGGCGCTCTTGATCGACTGCATCTGCATGTCGTACTGCCGCGACAACGCGATCATGCGCACCAGCTCGGACGACGGATCGACGTTGCTGCCCTCAAGCTGGCCCGAGACCAGGGTGACCTGGTCGCTGGCCTGGGCGGCGTTGCCGTTGCTCATGTGCATCAGTCCATCCGGCCCCAGCACCATCTGCGACGGATCGGGATCGACCAGCTTGATCCTGTCCAGCGTGGCCATGGTGTTCGGCCCCTGGCCCAGCGGCACGGTGGAGATGGTGCCGTCGCTACCGATGCTGATCTGCTGGCTGTCGGGCAGGCTGATCGGACCGGAATTGCCGATCACCGGGTCGCCCTTGGCATCGGTCAACTGGCCGTCGGCGGTGAGCTGCAGGTTGCCGGCGCGCGTATAGGCCTCGCTGCCATCCGGCGCCTGCACGGCGATCCAGCCCTGCCCCTGTACGGCAACGTCGAGCGAGCGACCGGTGGAGATCATCGGCCCCTCGGTCATCTTCTCGCCGACACCCTGGGCCACCGTGTTGATGCGCGACGCTTCGCCCGGCCCGAGCACGGGCACGGGCTGAAAAGCGCTCAGCTCGCTCTTGAAGCCAACCGTGGACGCATTGGCCAGGTTGTTGCTCACCGCGTCCTGCGCGCGCAGGATCTGCGCGGCACCGGTCATGGCTACATAGATCGAGCGGTCCATGGCGCCGTCCGCTTAGCGGGAAACCGCGTTGAACAAGGTGGTCGTCAGCGTGTTGTCGGTGCCCAGCACCTGCGCGTTGGCCTGGTAGGCCTGCTGCGCCTGGATCATCGCCACCAGCTGCGCCGTGGTATCGGACGTGTTCGAGCTTTCCAGCGCACCCGACTGGATGCTGCCGAATTCACCGGTGTCGGCGGTACCCATGATCGGCACGCCCGAGTCGGTGCTCGACGCCCAGGTGGTATTGCCCAGCTGACGCAGGCCCTGCTCGTTGGTGAAATTGGCCACCGCGACCTGACCCAGCTGGCTGCTCTTGCCGTTGGAGTAGTACGCAGTCACCACACCCTTGCTGTCGATGTCGATGTTCGACAGGGTGCCGGCCTCGTAACCGTTCTGATTGATCGTGCCTGCCGAATAGCTGGTGCCGAACTGGGTGACGCTGCTGGCGTCGAGGGTCAGCGTCAGCGGACTGGAACCATTGCCCAGGTTGACCGCATTGAAGGCCAGCTGACCACTGGACGGCGAGGCCAGGGTGCCCGACGAACCGAAGGTGAGCGCCTGCGTGCCGGCACTCTGGCCGTCGACGTAAAGATTGGCGTTCCAGGTATTGGTACCGGTCTTCACGTAGTAGACGGTGGCCTGGTGCGAGCCGCCCTGCGAGTCGTACACCGTCACCGGCTGCGCGTCGTTGTAGCTGGTGGAGTCGGTAGGGCTGAACGGCGTGGTGGTCGGCACGCTGTCGCTGGCCGACAGGTTGGAGCTCAGCGTGATCGTGGAGGTGGCCTGCGCCGTGCTCTGCGTCGTCATCAGCTTCAGGTCGCTCAGCGTGCTGGTGTCGAAACCGCCGGCGCCGTTCGGCGGGTAGATCTGCAGGTTGGCGCCTTCGGGGGTCTGCACGTAGCCGTCCGCGCTTTCCTGGAAGTCGCCCGCACGGGTGTAGACCGGGCCGTTGCCGCTGTTGACGACGAAGAAGCCGTTGCCGCTGATCGCCATGTCCAGGCTGTTGCCGGTGGTGCTGATGTCACCCTGGGTGAACTGCTGCGCCACTTCCTGCAGGTGGGCACCACTGCCGACCGCGGTCGCGCTGAGGTTGAGCCCGGTCACCGCGAAAATGTCGCCGAACTCGGCGCGCGAGCCCTTGAAGCCGGCCGTGTTGGCGTTGGCGATGTTGTTGGAAATGACGTTGAGGTCGGACTGCGCCGCGTTGATGCCGCTGAGCGTGGTATTCAGAGCCATGATGCGTTCCTCGAAATGATGAAGATGCCCGGGTCGTCGCCGGCGTCAGAGAATCTGAGCCACCTGGCTCAACGAAACATCGCCCACGCCCGCCACCTGCAGGGTGGTACCCGCGGTGGTACCGCCGTAGCCGACGCTGGTCACGGTGCCGGCGACATAGGTGTTCAGTGCCGTGCTGCCGCTGCTCGCGCTCACCGTGTAGTTGCCGCTCGGCAAGGCGTTGCCGTTGTCGTCCTTGCCGTCCCAGCTGAAGTTGGACATGCCTGCGTTCTGCGTGCCGAGCTGGATCGTCCGCACCACGTTGCCTGCCGAGTCGGCGATCTGCACCGTCACCGGACCGGCGCTGGTCACCTGCACGCCACCGTTCATCGCGCTGCCGCTGTAGGCCAGGTTGCTCGACGGCACCAGCACGGAGCGGTCCAGCAGGTTGGACGAGCTCAGCATCTGGTTGGTCTGGGTGGCGCTGGAAACATTGTTGCTGAGCGTGGTGAGGTCGGTATCCAGCTTCTGCGTCGCCGACAGCTGGCTGAACTGCGCCATCTGCGAGACGAACTGCGAGTTGTTGACCGGGTTGGTCGGGTCCTGCGCCTGCAGCTGCGCCGTCATCAGCTTGAGGAAGTCGGCTTGCGACATCGTGCTGGAAAGCGCCGAGCTGACGGACGAACCCGACGACGTGCTGGCGGTGCTGTTGGTATTGATCGTGGTCACGGTTTGCTCCGTCTGGACTAGTTGCCGAGGCTTAAGGTCTTGAGCATCAACTGCTTGGTGGTGTTCATCACCTCGACGTTGTTCTGGTAGGAACGCGAGGCGGAAATCATGTTGACCAGCTCGTCGACCGGGTTGACGTTGCTGCTGTAGACATAGCCGTTGGCGTCGGCCATCGGGTTGCCCGGCTCGTACTGGCGCTGGATCGGGGCATTGCTCTGGGTAATGCCGTCGACCTTGACGCCGACCGAGCCGTCGCCGGCATCGGTGGCGCTGCCGGCCTGCGCGGCCATGCTGGCGTCCTGCTGCACCACCGAGAACACCGGCTCGCGCGAGTGGTAGGCGGCCTGCGCCGAACTCGCCACGCTGTTGGCATTGGCCAGGTTGCTGGCCACCACGTTGAGGCGCAGTGACTGCGCCGCCATGCCCGAGCCGGCGATGTTGAAGATATTGGTAAGCGACATGGCCTCAGTTCCCCGTGATGGCGGTGCGCAGCATCTGGATCTGCGCGGTGATGAAGGACAGGCTGGCCTGGTAGTGCACGCTGTTCGACGCGAACGCGGCTTCCTCGACCTGGGTATCGACGGTGTTGCCGTCCATGCTCGGCTGGGTCGGAATGCGATAGGAAAGCGGCATGTCGCCTGATGTGACCGGCTGGATCTGGTCGGACGACGTCGTGCTCAGCGGCAGTGCCGTCTGCGCATTGCTGGTGCCGGCGAGCACCTTGCGGAAATCGATGTCACGCGCGAGATAGCCCGGGGTATCCGCGTTCGCGAGGTTGCTGGACAGCACCTCCGCACGCTTCTCCCACAGGGCCAGTGCCTGTGTGTGCATGCCGAAAAGGTTGTCGAGACTGCTCATGTTGACTCCACGCGGCCTGGCCGGTGGTAGTCGTGTGGCAATTAGCGTGCCATGCGCCCGGAAACCGCGCAGCGGCGCGGTCTGGCAGCGCACGGCCGGGACCGTGCATCAGGCAGGAGTCGGAATCCCGACGCGTTGGCGGGTCAGTCCGGGAACAGCTCCAGCACGGCGCGGGCCAGTACATCGGGCTGGAATTTGGCGACAAAGCGGTCGGCGCCGACTTCGCGCACCAGGGCTTCGTTGAAAACCCCACTGAGCGAGCTGTGTAGCAACACTTTCATCGAACGCAGGCCAGGCGTCTCGCGGATAGCGCGGGTCAGCGCATAGCCGTCCATGCGTGGCATTTCGATATCCGACACGACCAGCCCCACACCTTCCCCGGCGGGGCCTTCGGCCATCTCCAGCAGCCGGTCCAGCGCCTCGCGGCCGTCCTGCGCCACCACGCACTCGATACCCATCTGCCGGAAAAAATCCACGACCTTGCGCCGGGCCACCGTCGAATCGTCGGCCACCAGCACCCGGCACGGCGCGGATGAGCGCCCGGCCATGACGTTCTGCAGGCTGTCCGACAGCACCGCCGGCGTCTCGTCCAGACTGGCCAGCACATGCTCGACATCGACCACCGCGATCAGCGCGCCGTCCACCCGCGTCACGCCGTTGACGCGCGAACCGAAGCCCAGCGCGGCGGCAGGTGCCGCCATCGACTCACCCTCGCAATGCACGATGCGCAGCGGGTCGGCGACCAGGAAGCCCTGCACGCTGCGGCTGAACTCGGTGACGATCAGGTGCGCGGACGGCTCGTCGCGCAACGAGGGATACCCCAGCGCCAGAGCCAGATCGATCACCGGGATGGTCTGGCCACGATAGTCGCAGCTTCCGGCCAGCAGCTCGTGCGCCTTGGGCATGCGCTCCAGCGGCGGCCGACGCAGCACCTCGCGCACCTTGAACACATTGATCGCGAAAAGCTGCTCGCCACCCACACGGAAAAGCAGCATCGCCATCCGGTTGTGCCCGGCAAGGCGGGTATAGCGCTCCACATTTTCCAGCAACGTACCTGCCATCGCGACATCCAACCGGTTCGACTCGCATGGCTATCGGCCACGCGCGCCACCACTTGAGCCCCGTTCGGCGGCACCCCGGTGGGCCGCCGACATGCCACGGCGGTGCTGGCACGCGCGTTGCTTGCTCAAGTTCCAGGGGATTCCGACGATTCTTGAGAGTCCCTCCCACTTTCAGGAAGTGTCGCATCCATGCCCTTCATCCGGAGCCAGCACCTTGCCGCCATGATCCAGGCCCTCGCCAGCGATGACGAGGCCGGATTCGAACTGCTCTCGAAGCGGCACCCCCAGTTGTCGCAGCTGTTGGCACCGCTGCTCGCGCGGCTGGAACACACGCCCAGCGGCGTTGCCCTGCAGACGCTGGAGCAGCAGAGCCTGTTGCTGAACGCCTCGCAGAGCCTGATCCGCGAACAGGAGACACTGGAACAGGCCATCGCCGAAAGCCGCAACAGCGTCGATCGTTTGACGGAGTCCGGCGCCGGGATCTCGACGATGCTCGGGCAGGCCCGCAGCGGCGTCGACCAAGCCCGCACCGTCGGCGCCCAGGCACAGACCAGCGTAAGCGAACTGGACGGACAGGTCCGCCTGACCCGCACCGCGCTGTCCGCGCTCAACCGCAACCGCGACCGGCTGGCCGAGCAGGTCGGCGAGATCCGCCGGCTCACCGCTTGCGTGCAGGAGCTGGCACACCAGACCAACCTGGTCGCCCTGAACGCCGCCATTGAAGCAGCGCGCGCGGGCGAGGCGGGCCGCGGCTTCGCCGTGGTCGCCGACGAGGTCAAGCAACTGGCCGAGAAAACCACCCAGTCCACCGCCGAGATCGAAGCAGTGGCCGGTGCCATCGGCGAGTTCTCGCAGCAGCTGGATGGCGACGTCCAGCACGGCCTGAAGCAACTCGAACGCGCGCAGAACAGCATCAGCGCGGCCGAAACCACACTGCGCCAGGGTGACGAAGCCGCGCAGACCGCCACCGAGCGGCTGCGGACCGCCCAGCAGAACCACGATGCCCAGCACGCCCGCGCGGTCGCCGCGCAGACATCGCTCGGGGTCCTGCGCCGACGCGCCCAGGAAGCACGCCGCCATGGCGAGGCCATGTCGCGCGGGGCCGTACTCACCCACCACCTCGGACTGGACTGGCTGGACAGCCTGGGCGGCAACGATATCGCCAGCCTCAGCCTGACCGTGCGCGAGTCGGTGCTGGCGCTGCGCCAGGCGATGGACCTGACCCTGCGCGAACCGACCTCGCTGGATCGTCGCTGGTTCGATACCCGCGCCCTGCGCCGCGCGATCGACCAGCTGGCGGCACAGTATCCGGATAATCCGGCCTCGGCCATGCTGCGCGAAGCGGGCAGCCGGCTGGGCGAACACGGCCAGACCTTCGCCAACCTGATGGGCGATGGCAACGTCGACCAGGCCAAGCCGCTGCCCGACCGGATCGAAGCCGAGCGCGAAGCGATCCAGCAGCAGCTCGGCTCCCTGCTGGCAGCTTCCGCTTCATGAGCATGCGGCATGTCACCCTCACCCTGGCCGCGTGCGCGCTGCTGGCGGCCGTACCGCTGCATGCCGCTGCGGTGCAGTCGCCGCAGAGCCTGCGCCAGGCCGCCGAAACCTGGCTGCGCACACAGCTTGGGCGCAGCGGCAACCGGGTCGAGGTGCATGCCGATCCGCTGGACAGCCGCCTGCGCCTGCCGGCCTGTCCGGCCCACCTGCAGATTTCGATGCCCGCCGGCACGCGGATCACTTCGCGCATCGGGGTGGAAGTGCACTGCCCGGTCGCCAGCGGCTGGCGCATCCGCATCCCGGTCCGGGTACATCTGTACCGGAGCGTGCTGGTGACCACCCGCCCGCTGCAACGCGGCGATGGCATCCGCCCGGGCGACGTTCGTACTGAACAGCGCGACGTGACCCGGCTGGGCTATGGTTACATCGCTCAGGTCAACCAGGTCAGCGGCCGGACCCTGTCCAGGCCGGTGAGCGCCGGCAGCGTACTGATTCCTGGCGACCTGGCCACCCGGATCGCGGTACGGTCCGGCGACCAAGTGCAGTTGATCGCCAACCTGGGCGGCGTTCAGGTTCGCGCCAGCGGGGTGGCCCTGGGCAGCGGCGACGTCGGCGCCCGGCTGCTGGCGCGCAACGACAGCTCGGGACGCACCGTGACGGCGGTGGTGCAATCCCCCGGCGTGCTGGCGGTGCTGCCCTGATGCGCCAACTGCCCTTAAAGTTTTCCCGCGCGACGCCGATAGTCTGATCTGAAAGGCCGAAGATCCCATTAGGACACGCCATGAATACCACCATTACATCGAACGGATTGCCGCTTCCGCCGCAAACCAAGAGCAGCCAGGGCAGCGGTACCCAGCAGGGCGCCAGCACCTCCACCGAAAGCACTTCGGCGACAGCCGGTGCCGGTAGCGACAGCCTGAAGCTGACCGCTTCGGCCCAGTCGCTGCAGGACGTCGCCAAGGCCGGCAGCGGTCAGCAAGTGAACACCCAGCGGGTGGAGCAGATCCGCCAGTCGCTGGCCAACGGCACTTACCAGATCAACCCCGGACACATCGCCGATCGCCTGATCTCGATCGAAGGCCAGCTTTCCAGCAAGTCATGAGCGCGTCGCTGCGAGCCGAGATGGACGAAGCGCTGTCCGCCGTACTCGCGGACATGCACGCTACCGCAGGCGCCCTGTTGCAGGCGCTGGCGGACGAGCGCCAGGCACTCGACGTGGCCGATCCGGCCGCGCTCAATCGTGCCGGCGACGGCAAGCAGGCCTCGCTGAAGCGACTGGAAGAGCTGGACGTCGAGCGCCTGCAACTGCTGCGCGAAATCGATACCCCGCGTACCGCCGAGCAGAATGCATGGCGCACGGTGCTGCGGATCCTGCGCGAGTGCCAGCGCGGCAACCAGCGCAACGGCATCATCATCGGCAAGCGCCTGGAACATGTGCGTGGCGCACTCGCGGTGCTCACCGGAAATCAACCCGACACGACTCTGTACGACCCTGCCGGCCTGGTTCGCCATGGCGGTCGCTCGCTGCCATTGGCGCGAGCATGACGAACGGCCGCCGTCGCCATGCGACAGGCGGAAACTCCCACGGCGGGTCGCTCCCGCCCGCGTCCCCATGATGACCGCATGAACAGAAACGCAGCAGCAGCCCCCGATGCCAACGCCGCCGCGGCGGAGGCCCCACTCCCCATCGTGCGTATCCCGATGCTGGACCGCGACCACCAGTTGGTCGCCTACGAACTGGTGCTGCAATCGGACGGCAGCGACGACGAGACAGCCATGCACCGGCTGCTCTCGATCATCATCGACGGCTCGATCAAGCAGCTCAGCCGCGGCAACCTGGTGTTCCTGCGCCTGTCCCGCAAGCTGATGATGGAGCAGAGCGATTTCGTGCTCCGCCAGCCGTACATCGGCCTGGTGGTGACGCCCGACGATGCCGCCGACGAGGCCTTGCTGGCCCACCTGACCCAGCTGTCGCAACGCGGCTGCACCCTGCTGCTCGACTTGGGTAACCACGCGCTGCCGGCCTCGGACGACGAGCCCCTGGGCAAGCTGCTGGGCCAGGTACAGTTCGCCCGGCTCGATGCCGGCCACCTCGACCCCGCCACCCTGGCGGAGCGCTGCCAGCAGCTGCACCGACGCCACCTCAAGGCGGTGGCCGGCGAGGTCGAGGACCATGCCATCTGCCACCGCTGCATGGAACTGCCGTTCGCCGCGATCCAGGGCGGCTACCTGCTGGTGCCGGAAAAAGTCGACGTGCCGGTGCTCAGCGCCAACCGCCTAAGCGTGCTGCGGCTGTTGCGCGCCATGCAGGAAGAAAAGGGCGGCCCGGTCGAGCTGGGCCAGATCATCCGCAACGACGCCATCCTCAGCTACAAGCTGCTCGGCTGCGTCAATTCGGCTTATTTCGCCCTGCCCTGCCGGATCAAGTCGGTGGAGCAGGCGGCGATCTTCTTCGGCATGACCCGGTTGCGCAACTGGATCGCCACGCTGACCCTGAGCGGCATGAGCGACAGTCCGCCCGAACTGCTACGTGCCGCATTGATCCGCGCGCAGATGTGCGAGGAACTAGCCGAGGCCCAAGGCATGCCCAAGCCACAGCGCGAAATGGCGTTCACCGCCGGCCTGTTCTCGTTGCTGGACAGCCTGATGTGCGTGCCGATGGATTTCCTGATCCAGCAGCTGCCACTGGAACCGGAAATCCGCGATGCACTAGTCGAACGCAGCGGCCCCTATGCGCCACTGCTGGAACAGGTGACGCAATGGGAAAGCGGCAAGATTCGCAGTGGACAGGATGCCCAGCCCATGCAGATCCGTCGGCTGGCCGGGGCCTACTTCAAGGCCACGAGCTGGGCCGACCACGTCTACACCTTCGCCGAAGGCCGGGCCGCCTGAGCAGCGGCCAGCCGGACACCCCCGCTAGTCGTGGGGGTGTCTGCGCGACAGCAGCACCGCCAGGCCGGCGCCGATGATCGCCACACCAAACCAGATCGCCGTGGGCTCGATGCTGCTGCGCAGCCACAGCACGCCCGATACCGCGCAGACCGACGCGACCGAGACGGTCAACGACAACCCCAGCACCCGGAGCCAGGAACGCTGCCCGTAAACCAGTAGCAGGCCGATACCCAACGCGGTCAGCAGGATCGCCATCAAGCGCCGCGGCCAAACGAATTCCGGCGGCACCGGCAGATCCGGAAAAATGGCCAGCAGGCTCTGGTTGCCCACTTCGACGTCATACCCCTTGCCATCCGGCGCATCAGCGGCCGGCACCAGCCGGTTGCCGTCGAGCCGGGCGACGATGGTCACCGTCTGCAGCGGTACGGCCTGCCAGCTCACCCGCAGGTCGCCGATGCGTGGATGACCGGGCTGCGCACTGGTGACCAGCGCGCCGTCGTGCAGGCTGAAGCTGGCAGCCAGATTGGGTGGCAAGCTCTGCGCGTCGGGCGTCACCGGCTGGCTGCCCGGTAGCGCACGCTGGATCACGCGCGACAGCACGAATGCCCCGACCCGCACCCGCCCGGCATCGAACTCGCGCGACTGCACCGGGAAACGCGCCGGATTGGCGTGCCCCGGGGTGAAGTGCCGCGAATTGACCGGATGGTCTTCCCAATCCTGCTCGTAAACCGGCGGTCCGCCCATGTCGAGGGTGTGCCACTGGAACATTTCGACGTGACGCAGCAGCACCGGGGTGGACGCCTGCTGGTTGAATTGGACGTCCAGCGGCGACTCGTCCACCCGTATCGGGCCGGTCACGCGCACCATGTAACCCTGGTACGCAGCCTGCGGCAGGCCGTTGCTGCCCAGGTCGAGCACCGCACCGCCATGCCGCGCTGCGGCAACCCGATAGCTGATGAGTCCCTGCTCGGTCATCGCCGCCAGCGTGACGCCCGCCAGCACCAGCAAAGTACCGGCAGCCAACAGAATCAGGCGTCCGTGCGACATGCGCGCAGGGTCCTTGCGTCGAATCATCGAATCCCCCTGTAACTGTCTATCCCTGTGCCTGCCATCCGCTCAGCTCACGCTGTTCAGCGGTCGTGCCGTAGCGTCCGCGCTCGTCGCACTGGACTTTCGCCAACGCACAATCGTGGTCATGCGTGAAAAAAAGCTGCACGTTGCGTGCCAACTTGTCGGCGAGGAACGCGCGCTTCTCGTCGATCAAGCATTCCGGAAAGCGGTCGTATCCCATCGTGATCGGCAGATGCACCCAGAAACGCCCGGGAATCAGGTCCGCGCAGAACACCACGCCACCCACTTCGGACAGCATCAGTCCCGGCGTATGGCCGTCGGAAAAGTGGAAACGTACCGACTGCCCCAGGGTCCGCGAGTGTTCGCCTTCGACCAGCTCCAGCCGGCCGCTGCGCTCCAGCAGGCCGGGCAGCTCGGGAATGAACGAGGCACGGTCGCGGGCATGCGGCCGCAAGGCACGCTGCCAGTGCGCGGCGCCGACAAGGAAGGTGGCATTCGGGAACAGCAGGCGCGGCGGCTGCCCTTCTTCCCAGCTGGCCAGCAGCCCGCCGGCGTGGTCGAAATGCAGGTGCGATAGCACGACCGCGTCGATGTCCTGGTGACTCAGGCCCGCGTCTGCCAGGGAATCCAACAGTACGTGCCGCGACTCGACCACACCGTAGCGTTCGCGCAACGCCGGCTCGAAGAACGCCCCGATACCGGTCTCGAACAGCACATTCCGACCGTCCAGGTCTTTCACCAGCAGGCAGCGACAGGCCAGCGGGATGCGGTTGTGCTCGTCGGGTGTGATCCAGCGCGACCACAGCGCCTTCGGCGCATTGCCGAACATCGCACCACCATCGAGCTTCTGCGAATTGCCTGAGAGGGACCAGAACATCATGGGCAGGAAAACCGGCACGGGCCGCGAACCGACGCGGCAGGAAGGGGCCAAGCTTACCCGATGACCGCTACCGCATAAGTCGACGCGATACGCATCGCGCCATGCCCGACAACGGCTGCGCTACGACTTGGCTGCCATCAAGCGGCCGTACTTCAGCCGGAGATCGTCAGGCGACTCCGGATGCGCGGTGTCGACGATGATGCACTCGACCGGACAGACCTCCACGCACTGCGGGTCGTCGAAATGGCCGACGCATTCCGTGCAAAGCGCGGGATCGATCACGTAGTACTCCTCGCCGAGCGAGATCGCCTTGTTCGGGCAGACCGGCTCGCAGACGTCGCAATTGACGCAGGTATCGAGGATTTGCAGGGACATGGGGGAAACCGGAAGAACAGGACAGGTGCGGACACCCGTGGCCCGGCCGCAGGGCGGGAGCCGAGGCAGGGCGCGGCCGCCATCAGGCAGCCGCGCCCGCGGATTACATCTGCACGAAGCGGAAGGTCGCGCCGGTCGGGTCGATCACGGCGGCCACGCGCTGCTGGTCGGCCTGGTCGCCGATGAACAGTACGATCACGCCCTTGAACGAACCGGGCTTGGCGTCCTTGAACGCGGTGGTGATCAGGTTGGCGGTCTGGGTCGAGTTCGGGCCGGCGAACGCCAGCAGGTTACCCGGCAGCACGCCGCGTGCCACGGTGTCCTCGACGTTCGACAGCTGGCGCTGGTAGCTAGCCTGCGACGCGTCATCGCTGCCGCCCGGCACCAGGTACGGGTACGGCTGGGGGGCGCTCATGCCCTGCAGGTGAGACTGCACCAGCTGGGTCAGGTAAGCACCCCAGGCCTTGGTGTCGTTCGGGTCGGTGGGACGGGTCAGCTTCTGCGTCTGTGCCGTGGCCTGCTGGCTGCTGTCCTGGTGATTGCACGCGGTGAGGGCCAGGCAGCCGGTCAGCGCGAGGGTAGTGGCGAGGTAGGCGAATTTACGCATGGTGATCCCCTTCAGTTTCGGGTGGCTTTTTGTGCCAGCGCTGCCGCATGGCTTGTTGTACCGCAGGATGCACGAAACCGGAGATGTCGCCGCCAAGGCGACCGATCTCGCGCACCAGCGACGAGGAAATGAAGCTGTACTGCTCCGCCGGCGTCAGGAACAGCGTCTCGGCCTGCGGAATGAGGTGGCGATTCATGCTCGCCAGCTGGAACTCGTATTCGAAGTCGGATACCGCGCGCAGACCACGGATGATCACACGGGCTCCGATCTGCTCCACGAACGTGGCCAGCAGGCTGTCGAAGCCCCGCACCTCCACATTGGGCAGGTCAGCCAGTGCCAGCCGCGCCAGCGCAATGCGCTCGTTCAGGCTGAACCCCGGCCCCTTGCCCTTGTTCGGGCTGTCGGCCACCGCCACCACCACGCGCTCGAACAAGGGCGCCGCACGGGCGACCAGGTCGGCATGGCCGTTGGTGATCGGGTCAAACGTACCCGGATACACGGCCAGGCGGGTGTTGACGGGCGCTTTGTTCACAATGCGGGGCGACATCAGCGGGGAAGGTGCCTAGCTTAACGGAAGCCCGTCGGCCCGGCGATACAGAGCATGCCGCACTTCGCCGGCCACGCCCTCGCGCTGCAACAGCCAGTTGGCGGGCAGTTCCGGCGCGACATCGCGCGGCGACTCCACATAGATCCGTGCCGCTGCGGCCAGCCAGCCGCCCTGCTCCAGCCCTTGTGCCAGCGCGGACCACAGGTCCAGCGCGAAAGGCGGGTCCATGAAGACCAGGCCGAACGGCCTCGCCGCTGTCTGCAGCCAGGCCTGCGCATCGGCCGTGTCGACCGCTCCACCGTCAGCTTTCAGGCGGGCCAGGTTGGCGCGCAGGGCCTGCGCGGCGCGCGGGTCACGCTCCACGAACTGCACCTGCGCCGCACCACGCGACAATGCCTCGATACCCAGCGCGCCGGTACCTGCGCAAAGGTCCAGCGCGTGCACGCCGGCCAGGGTCGGCGCCAGCCAGTTGAACAGGGTTTCGCGCACCCGTTCGGGCGTGGGCCGCAAGCCCGGCAGGTCCGGCACCTCCAGGCGCGAGTTGCGCAGACTGCCGCCAATGATGCGGATGCGGCCGGGGCGCCCCTTCATCGCGCGCCCCGCCGGAACATAAAGCCAGCTTGACCCGGCTCAGCGGCCGGTACGCATGAGAGTGATAGCATGCCGCCCATTGTCTTTGAATCGCCGCCGCAATGCTCAAGTTCTGGAAGAAAAAAGACCCCGGCACGACGCCGGAGCAGCCCGCTGCCGAGCCAGCTGGGACGGATGTCGCACCGCCCGAAGCAGCAGTCATGGCGCCGCCTGTCGACGAACCCGGCACCAGCGCCCCGGTCGATCCGCCGACTGCCCCGGCCACAGATGCCGAACCCGCCTCCGCGGGCCGTCGCAGCTGGCGCGAACGCCTGTCGGGAACCGGCTTCGCGCGTGGCCTGAGTGCGCTGTTCGTACGTAACCCGAAGCTCGACGACGACCTGCTCGACGAGCTGGAAACCACCCTGATCACCGCCGACGTGGGCATCGAGACCAGCACCGAGCTGGTCGAAGACCTGCGCAAGCGCATGCACAAGCGTGAATTCGCCGATGCCGACGCCATGCTCGGGGCGCTGCGCAAAGCCCTGCTGGACCGGCTGCAGTCGGTGGCGCAACCGCTGGACGTGGCCGGCCGCGCACCGTTCGTAATCCTTACCGTAGGCATCAACGGCGTCGGCAAGACCACCACCATCGGCAAGCTGGCGCGGCGCTACAGCGACGAAGGGCGCAGCGTGATGCTCGCCGCCGGCGATACCTTCCGCGCTGCGGCGGTGAATCAGCTGAAGACCTGGGGCGAGCGCAACCAGGTGCCGGTGATCGCACAGGGCCAGGACGCCGATGCCGCCAGCGTGATCTTCGACGCGCTGCAGGCTGCCCGCTCGCGCGGCGCCGATGTGCTGATCGCCGACACCGCCGGTCGCCTGCATACCCAGGGCGGCCTGATGGACGAACTGGGCAAGATCGCCCGCGTGATGAAGAAGCTCGATCCCGAGGCGCCGCACGAGGTGCTGATGGTGATCGACGGCACCACCGGCCAGAACGCCCTGAACCAGCTGCGCCAGTTCCGTCAGATCGTCGGCGTGACCGGCCTGGTGGTCACCAAGCTGGACGGCACCGCCAAGGGCGGTGTGGTGTTCGCCCTGGCGCGCGAGTTCGGCCTGCCGATCCGCTACGTGGGCCTTGGCGAAACCGCCACCGACCTGCGGGTATTCGACGCCGAGGCCTTCATCGACAGCCTGCTGCCGGCCCGACTCGGCCAGTCATGACGCTGTCGCGCCGTCTCCGCCTGTCGCTGATCGTGGCTGCCGGCGTGCTGGCGGCCATCGGCCTGGCCGTGCTGGTGACGCTTTACCTGCTGCTGCAGCCGGACCGCTTCACCGCCATGCTGCAGTCGCAGGCACGCGGCGCCGGGCTGGACCTCAGCCTGGCCAGCCCGGCCCGGCCTGCCCTGTTTCCGCATCCCGCGCTCGAACTGGAAGGACTCACGCTGACCGCGCGTGGCGCCAATGCGCCGATCCTGCTGGCCGCACGTGGACGTCTGGCGCTGCCATGGCGCACCATTTTCGGCGGCCCTACCGCGATCTCCCAGCTGGAAATCGACTCGCCACGGGTGGATCTTGACGCCCTCCAGGCCTGGCTGAACGCACTGCCGCCGCACCCGGCCAGCACCCCCATCCAGATCCCTCGCATCGACACCGGCGTGCGCATCACTCGCGGCAGCCTGGTCAGCGGCAACCACCTGCTGCTGAGCCAGGTGACCCTGGACGCCGGCAGCCTGATGCCCAACCACCCGTTCCTGCTCGACCTGTCCGCGCAGACCGCGGACGGCACGCCCATGCACTGGCAACTTTCCGCCACCCCCCAGATGCAGGGCAGCGCCCTGGAGCTGCACGACATCGCGCTGCACATCACCCATGGCAGCACGCTGCAACTGCAACTGGCAGGCACCGCACGCTGGGACAGCGCGGCCAACGCGTCGCTGCAGCTGCACGGCACCCTCGATCACAAGGGCAGCGGCAATTACGCCACCTCGCTTACCCTTGCGCCGGCCAACCAGCTCAACCCGCTGCTGCTTACCCTGAAGCTGGACGGCAAGAACGACCATGTCGACCTGCGCCTGCCGCCGCTGGCCCTGGCGCACTGGTGGTCACGCATCGGCAGCACCGCGCAGGCCCCTCAGCTGACCGTACCGCCCGGCGACGGCTATATCGATGTGGCCAGCCTCGATATCGGCGGCGCGCATATCGAAGGCCTCAGCATCCAGGCCGGCAGTGCCGTGCCGGCCAGCAATGCCAGCAGTGCGGCTCCGGCCAGCACCGCGGGCACTGCGAAGCCGCCCCGGAAACCGAACCACAAGTGAGCGACATCGCCCCCGCCCTGCTGGCCTGGTTCGACCACCATGGCCGCCATGACCTGCCCTGGCAACAGACCCGTGCCGACGGTTCGCGCGACGCTTATCGGGTGTGGCTCTCCGAGATCATGCTGCAGCAGACCCAGGTCGCCACGGTCATCCCCTATTTCGAGCGTTTCGTCAGCGCCCTGCCCAGCCTGCCCGACCTTGCCGCCGCCGACGAGGACACCGTGCTGGCCCTGTGGTCGGGCCTGGGCTACTACCGCCGAGCGCGCTTCCTGCATCGGGCCGCGCAACAGTGCGTGCAGCAGCATGGCAGCGAACTGCCGCGCGAGTTTGATGCGCTGGCAGCACTGCCCGGCATCGGCCGCTCCACCGCTGGCGCCATCCTGGCCCAGGCCCACGGCCTGCGTTTTGCCATCCTCGACGGCAACGTGAAGCGTGTGCTCACGCGCTACCACGGCATTCACGGACACCCGGGCCAGGGCGCGGTGGAAAAGCAGTTGTGGACGCATGCCGAAGCACATACCCCGGCGCAGCGCAGCGCCGACTATACGCAGGCGATCATGGACCTGGGCGCCACCGTCTGCGTGCGCGCGAATCCGCGCTGCGATTCCTGCCCGCTGACCACGGACTGTGTTGCCCGGCTCGAAGGCCTCACCGCCACCCTGCCCAGCCCCAAGCCGCGCAAGGCACTGCCCGAGCGCAGCACCATCATGCTGGTGATGCGCGACGCGCACGGCCGGATACTGCTGGAACGTCGCGGGCCGCAAGGCGTGTGGTCGGGACTGTGGAGCCTGCCCGAGGCTACCGACACCGACGACGCCTGGCGACTGGCCCAGCAGCATGCGCGGATCGATGACGCCCGGCCACTGCCCGCCTTCCTGCATGTGTTCAGCCACTACCGGCTGCACGTGGAGCCGCTGCTGTTCGACGACGCGGCAGGCCATGCCGGTATCGCCGATAATGAGCGGCTACGCTGGTGCGATGCCCGCGAACGCGCTGCACTCGGCCTGCCCGCACCCGTGCGCACCCTGCTGCAAACCCTTTGAGGAACCCGCCCATGAGCCGCACCATCCATTGCGCCAAACTCGGCATCGACGCCGAAGGCCTCGACTTCGCGCCCTGGCCCGGCCCGCTGGGCCAGCGCATCTACGCCGAAATCTCCAAGCCGGCATGGCAGCAGTGGCTGGCGCACCAGACCATGCTGATCAACGAGAACCGACTCAACCCGCTCGACCCCAAGGCACGCCAGTTCCTGGCCGGCGAGATGGAGAAGTACCTGTTCGGCGGCGACGTCGCCGCGGTGCCCGGTTACGTGCCGCCCGACAGCGAGTCTTGACGGACAGCCGCCCTTCCGCTTTAATGCGCGGCTCAACGCAAGACCAGCGACCCATCGCGGTTGCCACCCTGGCCGGGTAGCTCAGTTGGTAGAGCAGGGGATTGAAAATCCCCGTGTCGGCGGTTCGATTCCGTCCCCGGCCACCATCAAGATGCAACACCGGGAAAGCAGTGACTGCAAAAGTCGCTGCTTTTTTGTTATGCGCGGTGTCCCGGCGTGACTGACTGGCCGCACAGGCGGTCAGGCGCCACCCGACGGTGACCTCTCGTGCTGCGGAATAGCCGGGCTCAGACATGTCCAGGGCTGCGCGCGCGAGGTCCAGATATCCAGCATGGGCTTGAAGCTTGTCGGATCGTCCAGGGTCGGAAACCGGATGGACATGACCGGAAAAGTCTCGCCGTGCGCAAACAGTGGTGTTCCGCACGTACCGCAAAACGAACGGGTGGTTTTACCGCCGCTTGCCGCAGTAACCGTGTAGCTGCTCGGCACACCAGTTACCTGGGTAGCGGCCACGGCGACGATAAAGCCGGACGCAAAGGGTGCACCGCTCGATAACTGGCAGTCGCTGCAGTGGCAATTGAGCATCGCCATGGGTGCAGACGTGCACGTGTAGCGGATGGCACCGCAGGCGCACCCGCCAGTAAATGGAACAGTCATCTCATCTGCTCCGCAGGCCGACGTTTTGGTTTGGCGGCACGTGTCAGTGTGCCCGCCTGGACACGTGGTCAGGGTAACGCACTCGAATCATCGAGTTCGCCATTTCGCGTAATGCTCGAAGTTGGCGGCCTTCGTCGAGGCCAGATGCAAGTTTCAACTGAAGTTGATACTCGAAACCATCGACCTGCCACCAAAGATTTGCTGGCGCACAGGAGCCACCGCAGGAGACCGGCCTGAACAAAGCCATTGTGCCGTTGGCGAGCCTAGCTTTCCGAGTGCCCGGAAGCGATGAAAACACGGCGGAAGACCCAGCCACCATGCCGGCAAACGTTGCATCACTGTCATGCCTGGAATAGTAAAGCGCGACGGTGTAACCGGAACCAGCGGATTCGACCGCTACGTCTTTGATGCCGTATCTGGCAACGATGGAGGGAATGATCGTGGGGAGAAAGACCGGAACCTGCTGATTGCCTGCCAACTTGGTGGCAGCATTCGACAGTGGCGCTGGAAAATCTTGAGCAATCACTGACGTACAGAGCATCAGCGCAAGAATGCCGATAAGAAGGCTAAGGCCCGCGTACTTCTTCATCTGCATGGTGGAACACCGGAGTAAGGCAACGCGTGGCACACACGTCCAGACGGACAAGTGTCCAGGCAACTTACTCGCCATCGAGGTCTCCACGGACTCGATCCCAATCGATATAACCTGCAATCGTCGGCCACTGCGCAAGACGAGACTTGAGGGCATTGCACTCGGCAATGGTCCAGCCCATCACTACTGAGACAACGGCGAGAGTAACCGGCGGAAACCTGTAATAGATGCCGATGAGAACCACAAGGAACAAAGCCAAGCCAAGCATCCAGAGATTACGAGTAACCAACCTGGCACGTGCCAACCCGCCGCCCGATCGCAACGACTCCCAGCGATTCAGCAACTCTCGCGACTCTGCATCCATGTATGCCCCCGCTTCTGCCCAAGACTTAAATTATGTGGCACGCACCGACGTATCCGCGCAGATGAGTTGTCAGGTGCTGTAGCCGTTGCTTACAAGCAAGCGGATAAGCACGTTGAAACCAAACTCCGCCAAAGCGCGCTCAGATAGAGATACCAAGTCTTCCAGCGCACCTGGGGGATAGTCCTGATATGTGTACAAGCTGCGATAGAGCCAGCTACCAGGCTCGCGGCCTTTGCAGACGTCATCGAGCACTACCCGTAACGTTCCATCGGACAGCAATGCCAGGCTACAGAGTGTGGCCATATTTTTGGTTGGGACTTGCTGTGAGCTTTTCATGACACCTAACTGAAATGAAATCTCATGTTGCAACTTACCCTAATCGACTAGCGCGCACGATGCAGCCACGACAATTCTCACGACACAGCAAGCACGACAGCGGCACCTGCTGGCAGCCACCCCGCATGGCCGGCGGATGACACAGGCTCCATACGCAGGCGTAAGATGCCGGACAGGGACGATGCGGGCTCAAGGCCCACAGGGGAAAGACGATAAGGAGATGTACGGGTCGGAAGCACCGGTCGGGTGCTTCGCCCTCCCCGGCTGAGCGGGCGCGATGACGTGCGCGAGAAACGGGTACTACGGCTGGTGACACGGGGCGGGCGACAGCGGAGCGCGGTGACTTGAAGCGGGAAATGCCGAATCATGTCTCGACCGGAACTGGGCTGCGGTCCCGCTTCTACCAGAGCATGGCCGAGGCCCTGGTGCTGCTGCACACGAACCAGGGTTGCGACCGCCAGCTCGCCCTGAGCGAGGTGGTGTCGATCTTCGCCACATCGATGAAACTGCCGCTGGCCTGGATCGGCCGGCGCGCACCGGGCGCCGAGACCATCACGGTACTGGCCGCAGCCGGCCACGCGATACCGCACAGCGAACGCCTGCTGCCAGGCATGGACCTGCCGATGAGGCATCCCGACGACCCGGCCAGCCAGGCACTGCGGTCCGGCGGCATGCATGTGGCGCGGTGGAATGCCGCCGCGCCCGCACCTGCGGGTCAGGGCGCATGGCATGACGGCTTCGATTGCTGCATGACGGCTGCCGCTATCGCCCATGATGGCGGCCAACTGGTGCTTGCGGCCTGCATGGACGATGTGCCGGACGATACGTTGCAGGAACTAGGCGCATGGCTGCAGCGACTCGTGACCGAGCTGGCACGGTTCTGGGACCACCAGGCCGCCATGGCGCGCGAACAACGCATCAGCCGTTATCGCGATGCCCAGCGAGCCATCCAACGGGCGCTACTGGAGCAACCCGACCCCGAATCGGTCTATCACACGCTGGCGAAGTCACTGGTGGACGTGGCCGGCGCTGCGGCCGTGGATGTATTCATGGTCGAAGCTGACGGAACGTCGCTTCGCCGGGTCGCACTGGCCGGCCCGATCGCGGACGATCTCGGTCGCATGCTGCCTGCCGTACCGGCCCAGGGCGAACGGATGCCACTGCCCCTGTGGGCGCTACGCGACGGTCGACCGCAGGTACGGGTACGGCCGAGTCAGCACAGCGGAATGTCGCCGGCCTGGCAATACGGGCTGCTGAAAGGCATGGGCGCCTCCGGTTGCTGGCCGATTCCCGCACCGGATCGCCTCCCCGGGCAGAACAGCACCCCGTTGGGCGTGTTCGCCCTGATCACGCCCGAGGAAGATGCGTTCGACGAGAACATGTGCCGTGTGCTGGACGAGCTGGCCGAAGTGGCCGGGCTGGCGCTGCGCCAGCACGAGCGCCGCCGGGCACAAGCCGAAGAACAGCAACGCCAAACCTATCTGGCCCTGCACGACGCACTGACCGGGCTGCCGAACAGACGCGCGCTGGACATGCAGCTGGAGAGGGCACTGGAACGCGCCGAACGCAACCGGCAACTGGTCGTGGTGGGTATGCTCGACCTGGACGACCTGAAGCCGATCAACGACCGCCACGGTCATGTCGTCGGCGACCTTTTGCTGATCGAAGTGGCGCGCCGGCTGCGCGGGGCCCTGCGACCGGACGACTATGTCGCACGCCTCGGCGGCGACGAGTTCGTCATCATCTGCGAAGGCCTGTATGACGATGCCGAAATCAAGCCTTTGCTGGATCATCTGTGGACAGCCCTGCGCGAACCCATGCACGTCGAGGGCACCGTATTCGAACTGACGGCCAGCCTTGGCATTGCTCTGTATCCGGAGCATGCGAGCGGGGGCAGCCAGCAGTTGCTGCGCCAGGCCGACCAGGCGATGTACCAGGTGAAGGCGCACAAGCGACAACGCGAGCGCTGGTGGTCGATGCCACTGATTGCACAGAGCCAGCCGCCGGAAGACAACGCATACAACGGTCACGGCTTACTGCCTTACGGCGAGCTGGCCGAGTCCCTGCTGCAACCATGGTCATCACTTGCCGAGCCCATGGTGCCCGAATTGGTCGATGCGTTCATCGATGGATTGCGTTCGCACGAGGGGATCGGCAACCTGTTGACGGCGCTATCGAAACGCGACCGCGTCGTATTGGCCGAGCGTCTGACCCAGCATGTCCGGCTATTGCTGCTGCCGAACCTGGAGATCGAATCGCATCGCATGCACGCGGCACGCGCAGGTCGTTTCCATGCCTCGGCCGGGCTGGAGGAGGTCTGGCTGCTGGAAGGGGTCGAGCTGCTGCGCGACCTGATGGCACAACAGCTCGGCAGCCTGTCGGTGATCGACCGCCGCCCACTCGACATCGTGCTGCAGCGACTCGGAGCCGAGCGGCAGTGGCAGCTCGAAAGCGTACGTGAGCTGCAGCGTGAGCGTGTGGCGCTGCTGGCGCGTCTGAACGCGCTGGCCTGGTCGGCAGACGGCTATCTGGAACTTATCCAGGGTGTCGTGGACATGCTCGCCGAGCATGGCGAGATATGCTCGTGCATCGTCGCCCGCCCCGACAAGAACGGACAACTTACCTACGAGGCGGTCGGCGGCGAGGCATTCGCCCAGTACCTGCAGATCGTCGCACGGGGCGAAGCAGAACCCATCCGAGTCAACGCTGACAGCCCGCTGGGCGGCGGCCCCAGCGGAAGGGCCTGGCGCACCGGTCAGATTCAGCGTTGCATGCATTACGCCACCGATCCCGCCATGGCCAGCTGGCGCGATGAAGCGCTGGGGATCGGCATCGTTTCCAGCGTAGCCATACCGCTTTGCCCGATGCCGCCCAATCCATCGGCAGTACTCACGATCTACAGCCCATACGCCGGAGGGCTGCAGAGCGAGGACCAGCAGGCCTTCGTCGATCAGTTGAAGAACCTGCTCGACCTGGCCCTTGCGCGCCTGATGCCGCCCAGGCCGGGCACCGAACTGCTGCCGTTCATCGTGCGCGAACGCTGGCGCGGACTGATCGCCACCGATGCCCTGCAGGCCTACTACCAGCCGGTGGTGCATCTGGTCGATGGCCGCGTATCCGAACTGGAAGCGCTGGCGCGGCTGGTGGACCAGGACGGCACCGTGCTGGCACCCTCCCGGTTCCTGCCTGCGCTGAGTGACGACGACCTGGTCGTGCTGTTCCGGCAGATGCTCTCCGCGGCGACCCGCCAACGCGAAACCTTGCTTCGCTCGGGTCATAGGCTTGATGTCTCGGTCAACACGCCAGCCGCAGCGCTGGTGGACAGCCGCTACACCGAGACGGCTGCGGCGATGATTGCCGAAGGACACTGCCCGGTCGATGCATTGCTGCTCGAAATCCTCGAATCGCCCATGGGCACCGACCACAGCGCAGCCCCAAGAATGGCCGGCATGCAGGCACTCAAGGCGCTCGGCGTCCGACTTGTGGAAGACGATCTGGGTGCTGGCTACAGCTCGCTGATACGACTGCGCCACTGGCCGTTCGACCGGATCAAGATCGACCAGGCTATCGTGATGCAGGCGGCGGACGACCCGCTACGCACCCTGCGCTTCATCCGCCAGCTGATCAGGCTAGGCCACGACCTGGATCTCGAAGTGGTGGTCGAAGGCCTGGAAACGCCTGGCCTGATCGAAGCCGCCCTGTCACTGGGAGCCGACATGGGGCAAGGCTATGCCTTTGCACGACCGATGCCGGCAACCGAACTACCAGGCTGGCTCGATGCCTTTCGCTGGGAACTGGACCCGGCACGCCCAACCACGGCGCTGGGTGCCTTGGCCAGTGCATTGCTATGGGAAGAACAACTGCTCGCCCTGCCGTCCGGACCCGCGTTCTGGCACCACCATGCCGAGGGCCGCTGTGCAACCGGCCGCTACCTGGAGAGCGCGCTGGCCGCGAACCCTGACCTGCAGGCCGTCCACGACGCGCACGCCGCCATGCACGAAGCCGCCCTGGCCGGCCCGCTGGACCCACGCTACCGCCAGCAACGCGGACGCTTCCTGCAGTTGCTGATCCAGCAGGTGCGGATCGAAGAACGGGGGTTCGCGACGTCCCGGAAACCAGGCCCGGCAGCCGAAGCGTAACCGGCCGATCAGAACGGCCGGGCCAGTACCAGGTAGATCACCCCCAGCAACAGCAGCACCGGCAGCTCGTTGAGCCAGCGCAGAGCTTTCGCGGAGGGCAGCGCCCCGCCCTTGTCGCAACGCTTGACCAGGCGCCCCGCCCAGATGAAATAGCCCAGCAGCACCGCCACCAGGGTCAGCTTGGCGTCGATCCAGTGCATCCCCGCCACCACGTTCGGAAGCGCCGACGGGAACAGGCGCCAGCCCTGCCACAGCGTCAGGCCGAAGATGAAGGCCAGTCCGAACATGATGTGCCCGAAACGGTAGAGCCGCCGTCCCATCAGCAGCAGACGCGCCCGCACAGTCGGCTCGTCGCCCGCTTCCACCACATTGACCAGGATGCGGGGCAGATAGAACACCGCCGCCATCCAGGCCATCACGAACAGCACGTGAAGGGACTTGATCCACAGATAGGTCATCACCGGCACCTGTATTGGAGGACCTGGCGATTTTCGCAGCAAACGATGCGTGCTCAAACCTGCAAAGTGCCGCGGGCGCGGCCCGGGGATCAGCGGCGTGCGGAACGATAAAGGCCACCGCGAGCGGTGGCCTTTATACGGATCAAACTGGTGGGCGGTACAAGGATCGAACTTGTGACCCCTTCCATGTCAAGGAAGTGCTCTACCGCTGAGCTAACCGCCCGAGAGCTGCGCAGGATAGCAAAGCTGCGGGGGGCCACACAAGCGCGGATTGCGCGCCCCGGCCGGTAGCGCCGTGTGATACCGACCGGCAGCTCAGCGCAATGCCCGTTCGCGCAGCTGGTGGATCTGGTCGCGCAACCGGGCCGCATCCTCGAACTCCAGGTTCTGGGCGTGCCGGTACATCTGCGCTTCCAGCTTCTTGATGGCGGCCGCGGCCTTGGCCGGGTCCATCGCGTCGTACTCGCCCGCCGGCTCGGCCACGGCACGCGCTGCCGTGCCGCGTCCCTTGCTGCCCCGTCCGCGTGCGGGCGCGTCGCTGCGCGCGCCTTCCATGATGTCGGCAATCCGCCGTACCACCGTCTTGGGCGTGATGCCGTTGGCTTCGTTCCAGGCGATCTGCTTCTCGCGGCGGCGACTGGTTTCGTCCATCGCCGCCTGCATCGAGCGGGTGACCTCGTCGGCATACAGGATCGCCTTGCCGCGCACATTGCGGGCGGCACGGCCAATCGTCTGGATCAACGAACCGGTGGACCGCAGGAACCCCTCCTTGTCGGCATCCAGGATCGCCACCAGCGACACCTCGGGCATGTCGAGGCCCTCGCGCAGCAGGTTGATGCCCACCAGCACGTCGAATTCGCCCAGCCGCAGGTCGCGGATGATCTCGCTGCGCTCCACCGTCTCGATGTCCGAATGCAGGTAGCGCACCTTCACGCCGTGCTCGGACAAGTATTCGGTGAGGTTCTCCGCCATCCGCTTGGTCAGCGTGGTAACCAGCACGCGGTCGCCCATGGCGATGCGCCGGTTGGCCTCGCCCAGCAGGTCGTCGACCTGGGTGCGCACCGGTCGCACCTCCACTTCGGGATCGACCAGTCCGGTGGGGCGCACCACCAGTTCCACCACCGCATCGCCGGATTTCTGCAGCTCGTAGTCGCGCGGCGTGGCCGAGACGTAGATCGCGCGCGGTACCCGCGCCTCCCATTCCTCGAACCGCAGCGGCCGGTTGTCCATCGCCGAAGGCAGGCGGAAGCCGAACTCCACCAGCGTTTCCTTGCGCGAGCGGTCGCCTTTGTACATGGCCCCCAGCTGCGGCACGGTGACGTGCGACTCGTCGACAACCAGCAGCGCGTCCGGCGGCAGATAGTCGAACAGGGTCGGCGGCGGCTCGCCCGGCGCGCGCCGGGTGAGGTGGCGCGAGTAGTTCTCGATGCCCTGGCAGTAGCCCACCTCGGCCATCATCTCGATGTCGAAGCGGGTGCGCTGGTCCAGTCGCTGCGCCTCCACCAGCTTGTTGTCGCGGTACAGGTGCTCCAGCCGTTCGGCCAGCTCGACCTTGATCGTGTCGATGGCGTTCAGCACGCTCTCGCGCGTGCTGGCGTAATGGGTACGCGGGTAGACCGTGTAGCGCGGCACCTTGCGCACCGTCTCGCCGGTCAGCGGATCGAACAGCGCCAGGCTCTCGATCTCGCCGTCAAACAGTTCTATCCGCAACGCTTCGGTCTCGTTCTCGGCCGGGAACACGTCGATCACTTCGCCGCGCACCCGATAGGTACCGCGATGCAGTTCCATCTCGTTGCGGGTGTACTGCAGCTCGGTGAGCTGACGGATCAGCTTGCGCTGGTCGATATGCTCGCCGATGGACAGGATCAGGCGCAGGCTGAGGTAGTCCTCGGGATCGCCCAGGCCGTAGATCGCGGACACCGTCGCCACGATGATCGCGTCGCGGCGCGAGAGCAGCGCCTTGGTGGCAGCCAGGCGCATCTGCTCGATGTGGTCGTTGATCGAGGCGTCCTTCTCGATGAAGGTGTCCGACGCCACCACATACGCCTCGGGCTGGTAGTAGTCGTAGTAGCTGACGAAGTACTCCACCGCGTTGTTGGGGAAGAACTCCTTGAACTCACCGTAGAGCTGGGCCGCCAGCGTCTTGTTGGGCGCCATCACGATGGTGGGGCGCTGCACCTGCTGGATCACGTTGGCGACAGTGAAAGTCTTGCCCGAGCCGGTGACGCCGAGCAGGGTCTGCGCGGCCAGGCCCGCCTCGAAACCTTCGCTGAGACGGCGGATGGCCTCGGGCTGATCGCCCGAGGGCTGGTAGGGCGCGGCGAGTTCGAAACGTTCGGTCATGGACGACGATATGCGGGCACGTACCCGCATATTAAATCGCCCCTGCTGACATCGGCTGTCAGCAGCCTCCGACATGACCCGCACCGTGCGGCGGCAGACCCCGCCGCCCGGTCTTTCCTAGCATGACCCGGAACGAACACACGGGAGTCGTGTCGTGAACGCTGCGCCAGGATGCCGGCAAGCTGGATTCACCCTGATCGAACAGATCATGGTGGTCGTGCTGGTGGCCGTGCTGGCCGGCGTCGCATTTCCGCCGTTGAGCCATTTCATCCGCCGGCAGGAGCTGAAGACGGCCCAGTTCGACTACATCGCGGCGCTGCGTTTCGCACGCGCCGCCGCAATCGAAAAAAATGTGCGCACACTGTTCTGCCCCAGTATCGATGGCCGGCATTGCGGCAACTACACCGACTGGGATCGCGGCTGGCTGCTGGCCCGGGACCGTGATCGCGACGGCCAGCCCGACGACACGCCGCTACGCATCGGCCAGGTCGCGACGCATGTGATCATCCTTGGCAGCTCGGGCCGCAAACGCGTGTACTTCCGGCCCGACGGCATGGCCCCCGGCAGCAATCTAAGCCTGCTGTTCTGCGCACACGGCAACCCCGGACAGGCACTGAAGGTGGTGGTCGCCAATTCGGGACGGGTGCGCGGCAGCGCGGCCACGCCAGCCGAAGCACGCGCGTGCGCCGCCTCTACCCCGGATTGATACGGTCCGGGTTGTTACGGTCCGGATTGATACGCGACAGGCGAGGTTGTTGCGATGTCACCGGTACTCGCAAACCGGACGGGCAACAAACAGCGGTCAGAGCAGCACCGGTCGATCCGGCAACTCGTCGAGCCGGCTCTGGCCATCCGCCGGAAAATGCAGCTGCAACAGGGCATGCGCATCGGCAATGCCACGCAATGCGCCCTCGCGCCATGCACCCTGGGCAAAATGCTCCTGCATGCGTGCGCACATCGTCTTCCATTCGTCCGGCTGCACGCGTTGCGCGATGCCACGGTCGGCCACTACTTCGATCCGGCGCTCGGCCATCAGCACATAGATCAGCACACCGTTGTTGTGCTCGGTATCCCACACACGCAGGTCGACGAAAACGTGCCGGGCGCGGGTCGGCGCATCAAGACCATGCAACACCGGCCATGGACCCAGCCGCGATTCCAGCGCAAGGCGGACCTCGCCCTTGTGCGTAAGCTCGCCCTCGGCGATCGCCGTCGCGATGTCGTCCAGCACGGGGGCCGGAAAACGCCGGCGCAACTGGAACCAGTCGTTGAACAGGTTGGCGGACAGACGCTGCAGTCGTCCCATCTCACCAACCTCCCGAGGCGCCGCCGCCGTTGAAGCTGCCGCCACCACCGGAGAACCCACCGCCGCCGCCGAAGCCGCCACCACCGCCAAATCCGCCTCCACCGAAACCGCCACCACCGCCCCAGCCGCCAAAGCCACCCCAGCCGCCTCCGCCGATCGAACGGCCACCGCCACCCGGCAGCAGCATGAACACGCCACCGAGCACGCCGCCGAGAATGCCGATGCCGACCGAGGCTAGCATCCACATCAGCAGGCCGATGATCAGCCCGCCCAACGGCGCCCGCACCAGCGCATGTGCGCGTCCGAGGATGCCGCGCAGGAAGATGGCTACGAACAGACCGATCATGAACGCGCCCTGGAATCCAGGGCCCTGCTGCTGCGGCTTGCCCTGGACCGGCGGCGGTAGCGGCTCGCCGTCGATCAGCTGGGTCAGCGCGCCGACGGCGTCCGTGATACCGCCGAAGTAATCGCCGCTACGGAACCTGGGCGCGATGTATTCGCGGATGATGCGCGCGCATGCGGCATCGGGAATCGCGCCTTCCAGTCCCGCGCCCACCTCGATACGCACCTGGTGCTGGTTCTTCACGACCAGCAGCAGCACGCCGTCGTCGATGCCCTTGCGCCCCACCTTGTTCTGCATGGCGACATCGAGCGAATAGCTGTCGATGTCCTGCTGCCCCGTGCTGCCCACCATCAGCACCACCAGCTGGGCGCCCTTGGTTTTCTGCAGATCGACCAGCTTGGTATCCAGCTGGTCGATCTGCTGCGGGGTCAGCGTGCCGGTGAGATCGGTGACATGGCGATGCAGCGTGGGCACGTCCGCCGCGCGTACCCATGCCGGCGCGAGCAACATCAGCGCAAGCAGGTACAGCAGTCGGCGCATGTGCATCAGTGGGCAGCCGAGCCGGCGGATGCCGGTGTGCTGCTGCCGAAATTCACCACCGGCGCGGTGGAAATGGCCTTTTCATTGTCCACGGTGAAGTTCGGCTTCACCGTGTAGCCGAACATCTTGGCGGTGAGGTTGTCGGGGAAGGTGCGGATCAGCGTGTTGTACTGCTGCACCGCCTCGATGTAGCGCTGCCGCGCCACCGTGATGCGGTTCTCTGTGCCTTCCAGCTGCGCCTGCAGGTTCTGGAACAGACCGTCGGCCTTGAGGTTCGGGTAGTTCTCGCTGACCACCATCAGCCGCGACAGCGCGTTGCCCAGATCACCCTGGGCCGCCTGGAACTTCGCCAATGCCTGCGGATCGCTGGCCAGCTGCGGGGTGACCTGGATGCTGCCCACCCGTGCGCGGGCATCGGTGACCTCGGTCAGCACCTTTTCTTCGTGCTGGGCGTAGCCCTTCACCGTATTGACCAGGTTCGGCACCAGGTCGGCCCGGCGCTGGTACTGGTTGATCACCTGCGACCATGCGGCCTTGACCGCCTCGTCCTGCCGCTGCATGGCGTTGTAGCCGCAGCCGCCAAGACCGGCGACCAGCAACAACAGCACGAGGTTGCGAAGAAATTTCATGACGACACTCCTGATCGTTGACGGGGCCATTGCATCACCCGCACCGTGACAACGCAATGCGCCAGTCGGTTTCAAAGAAAGCGGGGGACCAGCACCAGGGTCCAGCTGAGTACGGTCAGCACCATCAGCAGGAACACCGCGGCCGAGCCCATGTCCTTGGCGCGTCCGGCAAGGTCCTGGAAGCCGGGGCTGACCAGGTCGACCACGGCTTCGACCGCCGAGTTCAACAGTTCGGCCGCCAGCACCAGGAAAATCGGCGCGACCAGCGCAAGCCGTTCCAGCGCGCCATCGCCCAGCCAGAGACCCGCCGGCACCATCACCAGCGCCAGACCCAGCTCCAGTCGAAACGAAGCCTCATGCCGCCAGCCGGCATGCAAACCCTTGACCGACCAGCGGAAAGCGTTCCATAGCTGGCGCGGGTTGCCGCGAAATCCGCTACCGGGCATGACAGGGGCTCTCCATCTGCCTCCAGCGGTGGAGGACACAGGCTGCGCATGATGCCACAAGGCCGTCGCAGGCCAGCGGCGCGCACCGATGCGGCCATCATGTCGCAGCGCAGCGAAACCACTAACATGGATTAGGGTACGCTTCGAGGGTTGTGGCGCCGTTCAGGGCCACATTCGCCGGCCGCCTCGTGCGGCCGTTGTTTGACTCGTGCACGGAATCGATGAATGGCAACCCAGAACCCACCCGTCTCCCAGACCCGGTCGTTCAGTACCGTCTTCCTGATCGAAATGTGGGAGCGCTTCGGCTTCTACGGCATGCAGGTGCTGATGGTCACCTACATGATGAAGAAGCTCGGCTTCGTCGACACGCGCGCCAACCTGGTGTGGGGTGCGGCCGCGGCGCTGATCTACGTGACGCCGGCGATCGGTGGCTGGGTCGGCGACAAGCTGATCGGCACACGCCGCACCATGGGCATGGGCGCGATCGTGCTCATGCTGGGTTACGCGCTGCTGTGGATCCCCACCGACAACGCTACCTTCCTGTACATCTCGCTGGGCGTGATCATCGTCGGCAACGGCTTCTTCAAGCCCAACGCCGGCAACCTGGTACGCAAGATCTACGAGGGTGACGACACCAAGATCGATAGTGCATTCACCATCTACTACATGGCGGTGAACATCGGCTCGACCATCTCGATGCTGCTGACGCCGTGGATCCGCGACTACGTGGCCCAGCGCTACGGCGATGTCTGGGGCTGGCATACCGCCTTCGGCACCTGCGCGGTGGGCCTGCTGCTGGGTCTTGTCAACTACAGCCTGATGAGCCGCACGCTGGCGCACATCGGCTCGCCGGCGGACAACGAGCGGGTGAACCTGAAGCGCCTTGCCGGCGTACTGGGCAGCGGCCTGGTGCTGGTGTTCGTGTCAGCCTTCATCCTGCAGAACGAGCTGGTGGCACGCATCTGCGTCTACGCCGCCGGCATCGTCGTGCTGGGCATCTTTGCTCACCTGATCCGCAGTAGTCATCCAAGCGAGCGCGCCGGCCTGACCGCGGCACTGGTGCTGGTGGTGCAGACCATCTTCTTCTTCATCTTCTACCAGCAGATGTCGACGTCGCTGAACCTGTTCGCGCAGAAGAACGTCGACCTCGACTTCAGCCTGTTCGGCTGGCACCTGTTCACCTGGATCCCGGAACAGTTCCAGTCGCTGAACGCGATCTGGATCGTGCTGCTGAGCCCGGTGCTGGTCTTCATCTACAACTCGCTGGGCCGGCTCGGCAAGGACCCGTCGGTGGCCGCCAAGTTCGCCTGGGGCTTCGCCGCGGTGGCGGCCGGTTACTTCATGTACGGCGTGGGCGCCCGCTTCGCGGTGAACGGCCAGGTGTCGTCGTGGATCATGGTCTGGGGCTACGGCCTGTACTCGCTGGGCGAACTGCTGGTGTCGGGCCTGGGCCTGGCGATGATCGCCCGCTACGTGCCCGAGCGCATGGGTGGCTTCATGATGGGCGCGTACTTCGTGGCGTCCGGCATCTCGCAGTATCTGGGCAGTGTGGTGGCCAATTTCGCCCACATTCCGAAGGGACTGGACAACCCGGTGGAATCACTGCCGGTGTACACCCACCTGTTCAACATGCTGGGCTTCGGCGGTCTGGCCTGCACGGTCATCGCCATCGCCATGCTGCCGCTGATGAACCGCCTGTCGGCCAGCCATTCCGATGTGGCCACCAACCACGACCCGCTGCCCGCCGTGCGCAGCGAGGAATTCAACACGCCCTGATCGGCGTCTCGCGCCCGCCGCAACACGCGGCGGGCGCAACGCGGCAGAATGGGTGGCATGCCACAACGCAACCACCCCCAACGCTTCGGCCCGCTGGCGCTCACCCACTCGCTGACCTGGTTGCGGCTGTGCGCCATCGTCGGGCAGAGCGGCGCGGTACTGGTCTGCGCCTGGGTCATGCACCTGGACATTCCAGTGCTACCCCTGCTGACCGGCATCGATCTGCTGGCGGTATTCGCGGTGTTCGCCGCATGGCGGCTGCACCAGCCCTGGCCGCTGCGCGAGTGGGAAACCATCGGCCATATCGCGGTCGACACGCTGGTCCTCAGCTACCTGCTCTACTTCACCGGCGGCGCCAGCAATCCGTTCATTACCCTGCTGCTGGTGCCGATCGCGCTCTCCGCCGCCGCCCTGTCGGTGCGTGCGATCCTGTCGGTCGCCATACTTGCCGGTCTGGCCTACCTGTTCCTGCTGCGCTGGTACGTGCGGCTGCCGATACCGACCTACGCCGAGGGCTTCACCCTGCATGTCGGCGGCATGGCGGTGAACTTCGTGGTGACCGCGTTGCTGCTGGGGTTCTTCATCTACCGGCTGGCCCGCGCACTGCGGCTGCAACAACTGGAGGTGCAGCGGGTACGCGAACGCGGACTGCGCGATGAGGGCATCCTGGCGATCGCCACCCAGGCCGCCGGCGCGGCCCACGAAATGAACACGCCGCTGTCGACCATGCTCACCCTGCTGCCGGAAATGCGCCGCGAACATCCCGGCGACGGCCCACTGGGCGAGGACCTGGCCCTGCTGCAGGACCAGGTAGAACGCTGCCGCGGCATCCTCCGCGAGATGGTGGCGTTCGGCCAGGCACAGCTGTCGCACGAGCCGGAGCGCGCCACCCTGGCGGCGTTCCTGCACGGCTGCGTGGAACGCTTCCAGTTGCTGCGACCGGAAGCCGAGCTGGAGCTGCAGGTCGATCACGGCCTAGACGATATCGCCCTGCGCACGCCTCCCGGCCTGCGCCATGCGCTGCTGAACCTGCTCAACAACGCCGCCGATGCCTCGGCGATGTGCGACTCGCATGCCGTGCAGTTGCGGGTCGGGCGGAGTGAAGGCTGGCTGGAATTCCGTGTGCGCGACCACGGCCCCGGCTTCACGCCGACCGGCGCCCCGGCGGTGCTGGGCCGGACCGGCAAACAGGCCGGGCTGGGCCTCGGCCTGGCCCTGACCGAGGCCACCGCGGAGCGCCTCGACGGCGAACTGACCGCCAGCAACACCGACCATGGCGCCGAGATGTGCCTGCGCCTGCCGCTGGCCACGGTGGCCGGCCGCTGAGCATGCCGACGGGCATCTATGCGCGGCATCCGGCAAAATGGCAGGTATTGCCGCCGTGAATCCGTTCCGATGACCGACACCACCTCGTCCCCGCTCCCGCTGCTGATCGTCGACGACGACGCCACCTTCGCCCGTGTGCTGTCCCGCGCGCTGAGTTCGCGCGGCTTCGAAGTGATCGCTGCCAGCGGCATCGAAGAGGCTCGCCTGCTGGCCCGCCGGCATCAACCGCGCTACTGCGTGCTCGACCTCAAGCTGGGCGAGGAGAACGGACTACGCCTGATTCCCGAGCTGCACGCGATGGTTCCAGACATGCGTATCCTGCTGCTGACCGGCTACGCCTCCATCGCCACCGCGGTCGAGGCGATCAAGCGTGGCGCGCACGACTATCTGGCCAAGCCGGTCGACGCCGATGCGGTGGTACGCGCCCTGCTCGACGGCGACGGCCCGGCCCCGGCCGACGACGACTTGCCCGATGCGCCCGAAGCCCCACTGGCTCTGCGCCGGCTGGAGTGGGAACACATCCAGCGCGTGTTGACCGAGTGCGACGGCAACATCTCCGAAACTGCGCGCCGTCTGGGCATGCACCGTCGCACCCTGCAACGCAAGCTCAGCAAGCACCCGGTACGCGAGCGGCCCGACGGCCAGAACTAACGCCGCCGGCAAACCCTTCCTATCGACTATGGCTGCACGAAGCGCACCTGTCGCCCGTCGATCACCGCCTTCATGCCGGCCACGCGGGCGATCAGATGCATGGCGCGATCGCCCGGCATGTCGGCGAAGTTGAAGCTGACCGGTGCCGTGGTCAGCGCCCCGGGATTGACCAGCACCAGGTCCGCCTTGCGCGCCAGTTCCTCGGCGGCTGTCCGCGCCGGGACGTTCTTCAGGCGCAGGTCGACGCGACGCACGCCAGCCTGCGCACGCGCGGGGCATCCGGCCAGTGGCGTCATCGCCAACTGGTACGCGTACTGTCCGTCGCTGCTCTTGCCCGCCACATGCAGCGTCTTGCCCAGGCTTGCCTGCAACGTTCGTGTCGTACTGGCGCCCGACGCCTTCCCGGTCATGACCAGCATGAGGTCGATGCGCGTTGCACCGACCGGGTATGGCGTGACGGTAATCCGCCCGCCGTAAGCGCTTTCGCGAACGGAAGCCGGCTGCCCGGCCCTGGTGCACAGCGCCAGCGTGGAGCGATCGACATGCTGCCGATGGTCCTGGCTGTTGGTCAGCTCGATGCGCAGATCAAGCTGATATTCCTGCGCCATCGCCGCACCGGATGCAGGCGTACGCAGCGGCGCGCTGGTGGCATGGATCGAGCAGGCGAGTGCGACAGCAAGCATGGACCCGATGCCGATCCCGACGCGGCGACGCGACCGGCTGACAGATGCTTGTTTCAACATGGCGATACGCTCTGAAAGTGGATGTCGGGGTGACCAGGTGCAGCCCACCGGCAAGACCGGTGCTACCGCCTGGGTTTTCAACATGGCATTGGCATAGCGCCGCCGCTGACTGCCGTGCGTGCGCAGCACATGCGCATCACAGGCCAGTTCCTGGTCGCGACGCAGCGTGGCAAGCGCCAGCCAGGCCAGCGGGTGGAACCAGAACGTCGCCGTGACGACCTGCGCGAACAGTGCCCACCAGCCGTCGCCGCGCCGGGCATGCGCCGTTTCGTGGGCCAGGATCAGGGTCTGCTCGACCGGGTCGTAGCGCGTTTCGAAATCGGCCGGCAACACGATGCAGGCACGCCACGCACCGATCAGCGCAGGCCCCAGGTCGTCGTGCGTCGCGCGCCAGACCGGCCAGCGCAGGCCCGTGTCGGTCAGGCACTCGGCATCGGCCAGCCGCCGTCGATAGCGCCACTGCGCAGACACCATCAGTGCGGCGACCAGCGCGGCACCAGCCAGCCAGATGCCCAGCCAGCCGATGCCCTGGACGAGCGCGTCAGTGCTGTCATGCCGCGACGCCAGCGCACCGCCGGCCGTGGTGATTGCGTAGACCAGCGTGGGCAGTCCTGAGCGTGATGCGGCATGGGGCCACTGGCTGGCAAGCATCGCCACCAGCGGCAGCAGCCATAGCAGGAAGGCACATTCCGCACCGAAAATCCGGCGCGCGGGCCTGCGCAGCGCCAGCACCAGCAGCACGCCGGCGGTGAAGGCCAGCAGCAGCAGCCATGCGCGCACGGCCAGACCGGCGTCACTCCAGTCCAGACTATTCATCGTCCAGCTCCTGCAGCAGTCGGCGCAGCTCGGCAATGTCTTTCTTCGACAGCTTGCGCTGTTCCGAGAAATGCGCCACCAGCGGCGCCACGCGGCCGTCGAACAGCCGGTCGAGCAGTCCCCTGCTTTCCTGCGACACGTATTTCTCGCGAGTGAGCAGGGGTGCGTAGAGATAACGGCGACCGTCGCGTTCGGCCTTCACCGCCTTCTTCTTGAGCAGGCGATTGAGCAGGGATTTCACCGTGCCCTCCTGCCAGTGCTGCGAATGGCCGACCTCGGCCAGAATCTCCTCGGCACTGCGCGGCGAGCTGCGCCAAAGCACCTCCATCACTACCGACTCGGCTTCGCTGATCACGCTCACTCCGTTTACACGTGTAATCGACGATTTATGTTTACACGTGTAATCGCCAGATGCAAGGCCGCGTGCCGGATAGGCCCGCTCCAGGCCTGCGTCCACGGCAGCCACACCCCCATCCGTCGTATCCTTTAAGGCTGGTTCCCCAGCAGAAAGAAGGCACTGCGATGGACAAAGTGTTCCCCAACGCCGCCCAGGCGCTCGACGGCCTGCTTTTCGACGACATGACCATTGCCGCCGGCGGCTTCGGCCTGTGCGGCATTCCCGAGAACCTGATCGGTGCCCTGCTCGACGCCGGCACCAAGGGACTGACCATCGTCGGCAACAATGCCGGCGTGGACGACTTCGGCATGGGCCCGCTGCTGAAGACCCGCCAGGTGAAGCGCGTGTACGCGTCCTACGTGGGCGAGAACAAGGAGTTCGAGCGCCAGGTGCTGGCCGGCGAACTGGAACTGCATCTGGTACCGCAGGGCACGCTGGCCGAGAAGCTGCGCGCCGGCGGTGCCGGCATCCCCGGCTTCTACACCCGCACGGCCTTCGGCACCAAGCTGGCCGAGGGCAAGGAAACCAAGCTCTTCGACGGCAAGGAATACGTGCTGGAGGAAGCGATCCACGCCGACATCTCGATCGTGAAGGCCTGGAAGGGCGACCGCCTGGGCAATCTGGTGTTCCGCAAGACCGCACGCAACTTCAACCCGATGATCGCCACCTGCGGCAAGGTCTGCGTGGCCGAAGTCGAGGAACTGGTCGAGGTGGGCGAGCTCGATCCCGACCAGGTCCACGTGCCCGGCATCTATGTCGACCGCATCATCCAGGGCGCGACGTACGAGAAGCGCATCGAGTTCCGCACCGTCGCCGGCGCCAACACCGGCAAGGAAAACCCGACCCGCACCGCGATGGCGCAGCGTGCGGCAAAGGAACTGCGCGACGGCTTCTACGTGAATCTCGGCATCGGTATTCCGACCCTGGTGGCGAACTTCATCCCCGCCGGCATGGACGTGACCCTGCAGTCGGAAAACGGCCTGCTCGGCATCGGCCCGTTCCCCACCGACGACAAGGTCGACCCCGACCTGATCAACGCCGGCAAGCAGACCATCACCACCCTGCCCGGCTCCAGCTTCTTCTCCAGCGCCGAGTCGTTCGCGATGATCCGCGGCGGCCACATCGACCTGTCGATCCTGGGCGGCCTGGAAGTCTCGTGCACCGGCGACCTGGCCAACTGGATGGTGCCGGGCAAGATGGTCAAGGGCCCCGGCGGCGCGATGGACCTGGTCAGCGGCGTGAAGCGCGTGGTGGTGCTGATGGAGCACACCGCGAAGGACGGCTCGCCGAAGATCAAGGACCAGTGCGACCTGCCGCTCACCGGCAAGCAGGTGGTGGACCTGATCATCACCGACCTGTGCGTGTTCGAGGTGGCCAAGGGCAGCGGCCTGACCCTGATCGAGCTCAACGACGGCGTGACCCTGGACGAGGTGAAGGCCAAGACCGGCTGCGCGTTCGCGGTGAGCCCGGCGCTGGCCTGAGATCCGCTGCTACCGCAGCATGACCGACACGCCCGCCATCCCGGCGGGCGTGTCGCGTTACGGCTCCCTCGGACAAGGGCTCAATCGAACAAGGGCTCGAACGGCACCGCCTGCGCGCCGGGAAACCGCACGCGCACGGTGTGCGGCGCGTCGGCATCGCCCACCCATTCCAGCGGCCATCCGAAACGCTCGCTGATGCGCTGGGCGACCGCCAGCTCGAAACCGCGCGGGACGCGTACGACCGACGCAGGGTCTGCGGTCGCGCCACTGTAGAACGCGACCGCATCCGCCAGCACCGTCACCACCACCCGACCCTCGCCCCTCGCATGCTGGCTGGCATGCCGCATAAGCTGCCCGCAGAGCACCGCGAATGCCTCCGGCGAGCCGTGCAGGATGAAGTGCGACTGCTCGTCCAGTTGCAGGGTCACGCGCTGCCCGTGCAGGCCTTCGCGGGCATCGTCCAGCGCACGACGCAGCACGTCGTTGACGACGAAATCGTGCTCGCCCTGGCCGTTGTCCGATTCGCGAGCCAGGATCAGCAGCGCCTCCACCACCGACTCCAGCTCACGGGTGGCGCGGCGGATACGCCACAGTGAACGAGTACCGCTGTCGCCCAGCCGTGCTTCGTCCATCAGCATGTCGGTCGACATCTTGATGACGGTGAGCGGGGTACGCAGTTCGTGGCTGGCGTCGCGCGTGAAGTCCCGTTCGCGCTGGTTGTAGGCGACGATGCGGCAGGCAAACGCATGCAGGCCCCGCGCCAGTGCCCGCGCATCCGCGTCGGCATGGCGCGGTAGCCGTTCCGGCTGCAGTGCCTCCAGATCGGGATGCTGCTCGTTCCAGTTGCCGATCACCTGCGACAGCCGGGTCACCGGCGTCCAGTAGCGTCGTGCCGCCAGCCATGCCAGCACACTGATCGCCGCGACCGCAGCCAGCGCCGCGGTCGGCGGCACCACGCGATAGAGGCCCATCAGACAGGCGATCAGCAACGCCGCCAGCTGCAGGCCGAAGACAAGCGCCAGGCGGTGCTGGATCGCACCGCGCCGCAGCGCGGCGGAAGGCGGCAGGCCGGTATCCATCATGGTCGACACACAGCCCGCCGCTAGGCGGACTGCGTGGCCGATGCCACCTCGGCATTGAGGTCGGCCAGACGGTAGCCGGCCGAGTGAATCGTATGCAGCAGCGGACGCTCGAACGGCTTGTCGATCACCCGGCGCAGGTTGTAGAGATGCGAGCGCAGCGTGTCGGAATCGGGCAGCGTGTCACCCCAGATCTCGCGTTCGATGTCGCGCCGGCTGACCACCCGCGGCGACTCGCGCATCAGGATCGCCAGCAGCTTCAGCCCGATCGGCGAGACGGTCAGGTCCAGCCCGGCCCGGGTCAGCCGCAGCGTGGCGGTATCCAGCGTCATGTCGCCGACGGTGAGTACTTCGGTGGACACCTGGCGGCGATCGCGACGGATCAATGCGCGCAGCCGCGCTTCCAGTTCGCGCACCTCGAAGGGCTTCACCAGGTAATCGTCGGCGCCGGCTTCCAGGCCGATCAGCTTGTCTTCCAGCGTGTCGCGCGCAGTAAGCATCAGCACCGGCGTGGATTTCTTCGCGTCACTGCGCAGCTTGCGGCAGACATCCAGCCCGTCCATGCCCGGCAGCATCAGGTCCAGCACCACTACGTCGTAGCTGTTGGATACCGCCAGATGCAGGCCGCTTACACCGTCGGCCGCGTAATCCACCGAATAGCCACGATGTTCGAGGAACTCGCCCACCATCTCGGCGATCTGTCGATTGTCCTCGACCAGCAGGATCAGCCCGGCATGCTCTTCGCGTGTACCCATGGGTGCCTCCGATTGCACTTTCACATATGTGAAAGACTGCGTGGAGAGGCGTTAGTGCCGCGTGAAGCCGGCACCTGCCCATTCAGTCGGATGACATACCGCGGACCCGCGTCACTGCAGCAAGGGGCGCAGGGCCTGCCACACGTTGTGCAGTACCAGCGGCTCGCCCGCGGCGCGGGGATGCAGGCCGTCGTCCTGCATCAGTGCGGGGTCGAGTGCCACGCCCTGCAGCAGGAAGGGCACCAGCGCCACATGCTTCTGGCGGGCCAGCCCGGCGTAGACCGCGCGCAAACCATCGCGATAACGTGGCCCGTAGTTCATCGGCAGCTCGATCCCCAGCAGCAGGACCCTGGCTTTCGTGGCCTGCGCGGCATCGATCATCGCGGCCAGGTTGTCGCGCAGGTCATCCAGCGAAAGTCCCTGCAGGCCATCGTTGGCACCCAGTTCGATCACCACCAGCCCCGGCCGGTAGGTCGCCAGCAGTGCCGGCAGGCGGTTGCGACCACTCAGCGAGGTCTCGCCACTGATGCTGGCATTGACCACCGACCATGCTGGCCGCATGTTGCGTAGACGGACCGCCAGCAGATGGACCCAGCCCTGGTCGGTCGCGATGTTGTGCGCGGCGGAAAGCGAATCGCCCAGCACCAATACCGTTTTCGTCGGCGCCGACTGCACCGCGAAACTCGCCACCATCCCCAGCACGATCAACCACAGGAAACGACGCATGAGCGACACGCCCCAGTTTCTCCTCGAAGTGCGCGATGTTAGCAAGTCGGTGCAGGGCCCCGAAGGCCGGCTGGAGATCCTCGACGGCGTGACGCTGCAGGTTGCCCACGGCGAAAGCTTCGCCATCGTCGGCGCGTCCGGTTCGGGCAAGACCACCCTGCTCGGCCTGCTGGCCGGACTGGATACCCCCAGCGGCGGCAGCATCCGTCTTGACGGCCACCCGCTGGAAAGCATGGGCGAAGAAGCCCGGGCCGACCTGCGCCGACGCTTGGTCGGCTTCGTGTTCCAGTCCTTCCACCTGCTGCCCGCGCTCAGTGCCGAAGAGAATGTCATGCTGCCGCTGGAGCTGGAAGGCGACGCGCAGGCGCGCAAGCGTGCGCGCGAGGCGCTGGAATCGGTCGGGCTGGGCGCGCGACGCCGGCACTACCCGGCGCAGCTGTCGGGTGGCGAGCAACAGCGCGTGGCGATCGCACGGGCCTTCGTCCATGCTCCGCGCGTGCTGTTCGCCGACGAACCCACCGGCAATCTCGACCAGCGCACCGGCCACCACATCATCGACCTGCTGTTCGCCCTGAACCGCGACCATCGCACGACCCTGGTACTGGTAACCCACGACAACCAGCTCGCCACACGCTGTAGCCGCCGGGTGGAACTGGAGGAAGGCCGGCTGGTGTCGCCGCAGGGAGCGATTGCATGAACCTGCTGCGCCTGTCGCTGCGCATGCTGCGGCGCGAATGGCACCTGCCCGAACTGCGCACGCTGGCCGGCTCGCTGGTCCTGGCCGTGGCCGCGCTGGGCGTGGTCGCCACCCTGTCCACGCGGGTGGAAGACAGCGTGCTCGCCAGTGCATCGCAACTGATCGGCGGCGACGTGGGCATCTCCGCGCCGGTGGCGCTGCCGGCACCGTTCCCGGCCCGGGCTCGTCGACTGGGGCTGGCCATCAATTGCAGCGCCAGCTTCCCCAGCGTGGCCTTCGCCGGCCGCCGCAGCCAGTTGCTGGACGTGCTGGCCACCGACATGGCCTATCCCCTGCGTGGCAGCCTGACCCTTGACGACGTACAGGGACACACGCGCAGCGGGCACGGCCCGACGTCCGGCACGGTCTACCTCGATCATCGCGCGCTGGTCGCCCTGCAACTGAAAGTGGGCGACATGCTGCAACTGGGTGGCCAGAACCTGCGCATCGCCGCCGAACTGGTGCGCGAACCGGATGGCGGCCAGCTGGTGACGCTGGCACCGCGCGCGGTGATGAACCTGGCCGATGCCGAAAAGGCCGGACTGCTCGGCATCGGCAGCCGTGCCCGGCACCGGCTGCTGCTGGCGGGCACGCCGGACGCAGTACATGCGTGGCGGACCTGGGCGCAGTCCGCGCCGAAACCACAGGGCGCGGAACTGGTCACGCCGGAGCAGACCCAGGAACGCATGCGCAGCGCGTTCGATCGCGCCAGCGCCTTCCTGCGCCTCACCGCCTTGCTGTCCGCGCTGCTGGCCGGGGTGGCCATCGCCCTGGCCGCGCAGCGCTATGCCCGCCGCAAGACCGGCGAGGTCGCCCTGCTGCGCGCACTCGGCACGCCACGCCGCCGCGTGCTGGGTCTGCTTGCCGGAACCCTGACTGCGCTGGCGCTGCCCGCCACCCTGCTGGGCGCCTTGCTGGCACTGGGCCTGTCCGGACTGGCCTGGCATTTCGCCGGCAGTCTGCTGGCCGGTATCCCGACGCCGTTGCCGCTATGGCCCGCGCTGGCGGCCAGCGGCATCGGCCTGGCCGTGCTGGTCGGCTTCGCATCGCCGCCGCTGGCACGGCTGGCCGAGGTGGCGCCGGTCGCCGTGTTCCGCGACAGCATCGCCCGCCGCGTGCGCCGCTTCGACGCGATATACCTGGTCCCGGTGCTGGTGGCGCTGGCGTTGATCTGGAGCCAGAGCGGCTCGGCCCGGCTGGCCGGCATTCTCGCCGCCAGCCTGGCCGGGGTGGCGACCGCCGCCGCCCTGCTGGCCTGGCTGTTGCTGTGGCTGGCCCGACGGGTCGCGCCGGGCGCGCACCCGGCACTGCGTCTGGGGTTGGCCGCGCTGGCGCGACGACGCGGACTCAGCGTGATCCAGGCTACGTCACTCAGCCTGGGCCTCACCGCCCTACTGGTCCTGGCGGTGGTGGCGCCTGCGCTGCTGCAGGGCTGGCGCAGCGAGCTGCCGGCTGACACCCCGAACTGGTTCGTGCTGAATCTGCAGACCGGCCAGCGCGACGATTTCGCACAGACGCTGAAAACGCTCGGCGCCGACCAGCTCAACATGATGCCGTTGGCGGTCGGCAAACTGGTCGCCATCGACGGCAAGCCGGTCGACCAGCTCTCGTTCACCGACCCGCGCGCAAAACACTGGGCCGACCGCCAGCTTCGCCTGTCCTGGGCAGGGCACCTGCCACCGGCCAACCGGGTCATCGCCGGCCGCTGGTTTCCGCCCCATCCGGCACAGGCCGAAGTCTCGGCCGACACCATGTGGCGCGACATGTTCGGTCTGAAACTGGGCGACACGCTGCGCTTCGACGTCGGCGAAGGCACGCTCGACGCGAAGGTCACCAGCTTTCGCCAGGTCGACTGGCGCTCGTTCCGCGTCAACTTCTTCCTGCTGCTCGATCCGGCACACGCGGCCGTGCTGCCGCATACCTGGCTGGCCAGCTTCCACCTGTCCCACGGACATGCGCGGCAGATGGCCGAGCTGTCGCGCAGCTACCCCAACCTCAGTCTGGTCGATGTCGACGACCTGCTCGATCGCATCCACCAGATCGTCGACCGGGTGAGCGATGCGGTGCGATGGGTACTTGCTTTCAGCCTGCTCGCCGGTGCGCTGGTGCTGGCCGCGGCACTCGCTGCCAGTGCCGCCGAGCGCCGCCACGAAGCCGCATTGCTGCGCACCCTGGGCGCACGCAGTGCACAGTTGCGCGTCGCCGCCGCCTGCGAATTCGCCCTGCTCGGCCTGATCGCCGGACTCACCGCGGCGATCGGCGCGGCCGGCGCCGGCCTGTGGATGGGACGCATGGTGTTCCATATCCAGCACTTCGTGCCTCCGCTCTGGCCACTGGCCGGCGACGCGTTGATCGCCGCCGTCGTGGTGATGCTGCTCGGCCTGGCCGGTACCCGGCGCGTCACCCGCACTTCGCCGATGCAGCTGTTGCGGGACGCCTGACGAGACGACAGACTGGCCGCCTTCGCAACCACGCCCTGCGCCAGGAGCCATCGATGACCGGGAACGCGCCGCGACCCAGCTCGTGCCCGTGCCATCCGCCCCTGGCACGTAACCCGGCCGGGATTCACGCGGATGGGCATGGCCCGGAAAGGTTTGACGCGTGACGAATCCGCTCACACCTGCCTGGCTGCGTCGGCTGGGCGACGAATGGCTGCTGACCCTGTTCGCGACCGTGGCGCTGCTGCTGGCGCTGGTCGATCCGGTGCCGTTGGCCCGCTACGGCCGCTGGCTGCAACTGCCGACCCTGGCGGGTCTGCTCGGCCTGATGATCGCGATCCAGGGTATCCGCGACAGCGGGCTGGTGCAGCATGCGGCGACCCGGCTGCTGGTCCGTGCGCGCACGCTGCGTGGCCTCGGACTGCTGCTGGTGACGGTGACGGCCGCGCTGTCGATGGTGCTGACCAATGACGTGAGCCTGTTCCTGCTGGTGCCGCTGACCCTGGTGATCGGCGACCTGTCGAACCTGCCGACCGGGCGTATGGTGGTGCTGGAAGCATTGGCGGTGAACACCGGCAGCACACTGAGCCCGATCGGCAATCCGCAGAACCTGTTGCTGTGGCAGCACGCGCATGTGCCGTTCCTGCGCTTCGTGGCCGCCATGCTGCCGGCCTTCGTGGTGATGTTCGCGCTGCTCGCCACGCTGACGCTGACCTGGCTGCCCCGGCACGGTGTCGAACTTAGTCCTGAGCGTCTCGATGAGCGGCCGGTCTCGCATCGCCTGGGTCGCATGTCGATCCTGGCACTGGCATGCATGGTGCTGGCGATGGAATACGGCCACCCCGGACTGGGCGCCGGCGCATTGCTGGCCCTGTTCCTGCTGTTCGCGCGGCCCAGCCTGCGTCGCCTGGACTGGCTGTTGCTGGTCACCTTCGCGGCGATCTTCCTTGCCCTGGGTCACTTCACCGAGTTGCCGCTGGTCAGCCGTCTGCTGGGTCACCTCGATCTGGATCACCCGCTGACGCTCTACCTTGGCGGCATTGCCGCGTCGCAGCTGATCAGCAACGTGCCGGCCACCGTGCTGCTGCTGAACCGCACGCACGACACGCTGCTGCTGGCGGTGGCGGTGAACGTGGGCGGCTTCGGCGTGGCGATCGGCTCGCTGGCCAACCTGATCGCAATGCGTCTGGCCGGCCGCGCACGCGACTGGCGCATGCTGCATCGCATCTCGCTGCCGTTCCTGCTGGCCAGCGCACCGCTGGTGTACCTGGCGATGCGCTGGCTGGGGTGAATCCGGACGCGGTCAGTCGTCGCCGCGCGGTACGCTGGTCTTGCCCTTGATGCCGCTGTAGTCGACGTCACCGCTGCCTCGGGTATCCAGGCTCAGGTCGCCCTGCACGTCGCGCACGGTCAGGTCGCCGGAGCCCAGCGAGCCGACATGCACGCTGCCACCGATTTCCTCCAGCTTCACGTCGCCGGAACCGAGGCTGCCGACGCTCGCTTCACCACGCACATCGCGGACCTTGACGTCGCCCGAACCCACCGCGTGCATGTCGAGGCCACCAATGTGGTCGGCCACGATATCGCCCGAACCCACGCTGGCGGTCAGGGTTCCGGCGAGATCATGCACATGCAGGTCACCCGAACCGACATGGCCGACCAGCTGCTGCAGGCCAGTAGCGTCCGCGTCACCGGAGCCCACCTCCAGCGTGACCGGCATGCTGGCCGGCAATTGCAGGTTCACGTCCAGGTAGGCGTAGCTGCTGCCGAACAGGCTCATGTTGAACCAGCCCGACCGCTGGCCGACCTCGATGATCAACTGGTCGCCGTCGCGCCGTGACGTCACCCGCAGCTTGTCCAGCGAGGCCTTGTCGGAAGCGCAGGCACGACCGTCCAGCTGAAGCCCGGTGACATTGCCACTACCGTGCACGTGCACATTCTGGCTACCGACATCGACCCGCACGCCGTGGATGCCGGCGAGATCGAGCTTGAGCGTGCGCGGGGACGAGTATGTGCATGGACTTGCGGCCAACGCCGTCAGCGGCAGCAGCAACAGGGCGAGAACAAGCATCCGGCGCATGGGTTCCTCCGTATCAATGGCAGGGAATAAGGCCCCTAGGATGCGGGCCCGCGCGAAAAGGTTGCACGCTTGCATGAAACTGACGTCAACCGCATGATGCACGGGCCGTTTGACGATGGACGCCGACAGGCACCGTCGGCATCAGCTGCGCCACGCTTGCCCGTGGCGTCACCCCGGACGCGGGCTGCCGTTGGCACCCGCGTCTTTTCTTTTCAGCGCTCGTCCGCCTTGGCGCGTTGCCAGAGCGCCTCCTGCGCGGGCAGGTCGTGTTGCGCCAGGCTGGCGCCGTCGGCCTGCGCCAGCGCTTCCATGCGGCGGAAGCGGCGTTCGAACTTGGCGTTGGCGTGGCGCAGTGCACGCGAGAAATCCACCTTGGCGTGACGCGCCAGGTTCACCATGACGAACAGCACGTCGCCGATCTCGTCCTCCAGGCGCTCCGGATCGGCACCCTGCTCGAACTCCACGCGCACTTCGCCGACTTCCTCCTCGAGCTTGTCGAGCACCGGGCCATGTTCCGGCCAGTCGAACCCGACCGTGGCCGCACGCTGCTGCAGCTTCAGCGCCCGTTTCCATTCCGGCAGACCGCGGGAAACCCCGGCCAGGGCGCTGGCGTCCGCCGGCGCGCCCTTGGCGGCGCGTTCGTCCGCCTTGATCGCTTCCCAGGCACGGGTCTGCTCATCGACGTCGTCGTAGCTGGCATCGGCGAACACATGCGGATGACGACGAATCATCTTGTCGCTGATCGCCCGGGCCACGTCGGCAAAGTCGAACAGCCCCTTTTCGTTCGCCATCTGGGCATGGAACACCACCTGCAGCAGCAGGTCGCCAAGCTCGTCGCGGAGTTCGTGCCAGTCTTCGCGGTCGATCGCGTCGACCACTTCGTAGGCTTCCTCGATCGTATACGGCGCGATGGTGGCGAAGTCCTGCTGCAGGTCCCAGGGGCAACCGCCGTCGGGATCGCGCAGACGGGCCATGATCGCCAGCAGGCCGGCCAGGTCCTGCGTGTCGGCACTGCTCACGGCAGACCGGCCTCGCGCAGCTTGCGCGGCCAGTCGAGCGACAGGTCGCCCACGGCGATGAACTCCGGATTCAGCAGCGACTCGCCGCGGTTGTAGCGGAACGGCTGGCCGTGCAGATCGAGCACCGCGCCACCTGCCTCTTCCAGCACGCATTGCGCCGCTGCCGTATCCCATTCGCTGGTGGGGCCGCGACGCAGGTAGACGTCGGCTTCGCCGCGCGCGATCAGACAGAACTTGAGCGAGGAACCCAGCGGATACAGTTCGACATCGTCGCCGAGCATGCGCTGCAGCACGTCGTCCTGGGCACCGCCGTGCGAACGGCTGCCCGCCACGCGTGGCGGCCGCGCCAGCGAGCGCGTCGCGATGCGCTCCCAGTCGCCCCCCTCGCTGGCCTGCCACCATGCACCATGCCCGCGCGAGGCGACGAACAGGTCGCCCGTGACCGGCGCCAGCACCACGCCGAGCACGGTCTGGTGGTCGTCGATCAGGGCGATGTTGACGGTGAATTCGCCATTGCGCTTGACGAACTCGCGGGTGCCGTCCAACGGATCGACCAGCCAGTAGCGCGACCACTGCCGGCGTTGCTCCCACGGCAACTGGCTGGCCTCCTCGGAAATCAGCGGAAGTACGGGGTCGAGTGTCGCCAGCCCTTCCGCGATCACCTGCTGTGCGGCCAGGTCGGCCGCGGTCAGCGGCGAACGGTCGTCCTTCAGCTCGACGTCGAAATCCTTGCGGTAGACCGCCAGGATCGCCTCGCCCGCCCGGCGCGCCAAAGCCCCCACCTGCAGCAGCAGGTCGTGATCGGGCGCCGCACTCACGACAGGGTCCAGCGGCCAGCGAGATATTCGCGTGCCATGAACAGCGCGGCGATCGAACGCCCTTCGCTCACATCGTCACGGGCGATCAGGGTATGCAGTTCGGACAGCTTCCACGGCACCACTTCAAGCTCCTCGGGTTCGTCGCCAGGCAGGCGCTCGGGATACAGGTTCTGCGCCAGCACCACATGCGCCACGTGGGTCATGTAGGCCGGCGAAAGCGTCAGCGTGCCCAACAGGCGAAGATCGTGTGCGCCGTAGCCGACCTCTTCCTTCAGCTCACGGTTGGCGCCCTGCTCGATCGTCTCGTCGCCGTCGAGCTTGCCCTTGGGCACGCCCAGTTCGTAGCGGTTCACGCCCACGCTGTATTCGCGCACCAGCAGCACGGTGTCGGCGTCCAACATCGGCACCACGAACGCGGCACCACGACCACCCGCACGCAGGCGCTCGTAGGTCCTGCGTTCACCGTTGGAAAACTCGAGGTCGACCTGTTCCGCGCGTAGATAACTGCTGCTGGTGATATCGCGAGTGGCGTGGATGATCGGCGGTTTGGAAGGCATGTCCCGATTGTAGCTCGACTCTTGGACGCGACGCGGCCACGAGCTGACGGGGCTGCCGCCGGCAGACTGCCCGGCGGCATTCCTTGGCTCAGGCCCCGACAAAGCGCCGCAGCGCCTGCGCGTGGATCGCCGACGTGCCGGCCAGCACGCTGCGTGTGTCGAGCGTAAGCGCCTGACCATCGAGGTCGGTGAATATACCGCCCGCTTCGCGCACGATGACTGCCAGCGCGGCCACGTCGAGTATGTTCACGTCCGACTCGATCACCAGGTCAAGCGAGCCGCGCGCCAACAGGTGGTAGTGACAGAAATCGCCGTAGCCGCGGATGCGGTTGCTGTCGCGCACGAGTGCCGCCAGGGTCTGCCAGCGCGCATCGCCGGCAAGCGTCTTCAGATTGCCGGTGGATATCGAGGCCTGTGCCATGTCCGCGGTATCCGCCACCTGTACGCGTTCGCCGCCAAGCCACGCGCCACCACCGGCGCTGGCCCACATCGTCTCGCCGTAGACCGGCGCACTGGAAACGCCCAGCACCAGTTCGCCACGGTCCATCAGCGCGATCTGGGTGGAAAAGAACGGCGTGCGGCGGACGAAGCTCTTGGTGCCATCCAGCGGGTCGACCAGCCACAGCAGCCCGTCGCGCGCACCGTCCAGACCGAATTCCTCGCCATAGATCGCGGCATCGGGCAAAGCCGCGTGCAACACCTTGCGGATCGCCTGTTCGGCCTCGCGGTCGGCCACCGTGACCGGCGTGTCGTCGCTCTTGATCTCCACCGCCACGCCACGGTTCCAGTAGTGGCGAATGACCTCGGCAGCAGCCTCGGCCGCCTCGCGCGCCGCGGCCAGCGCCGCTTCCAGTTGCATCGGATTCATCATTGCTCCGTATGGGACATCAATCGGGTCAGACCGCCATTGCCATGCAGCTGCAGCGTACCGTCCGGCGCGAGCCGGCCGAACCGGGCCAGCCAGTCACGCAGCGGCGCGTTGTCGGTGCCCGGCACCAGCTTGAGCCGGTAATGCCAAGCCAACGGACTCAGTGCCGCCGAGCCATCGGCACGCAGCGGGCCGCGTCCGTCATCGCGCAAGCTGAGCTTCACGATACCGCCCTGCCCGTGCGCCTGCAGTTGAAAACCGCCCAGCGCCACCCGTGCCGTACCGTCATCCATCGCCGCGTCACGCCACTGCGCATCCGCATCCAGCTGCATGGGCCAGAAGCCCTGCAAACGGGCGTCCACGATATGGACGTCCAGCCGTCCATGCAAGCGGTTTCCATCGAGTCCGCCCAGACCGTCGAGCATCGCAGCATCGGCATGTATCTGCACATCCTTCCATGCGGATACGCCGGCAGAGATCCGCTGCATGTCACCGTTTGCAGTCAACCCCGGCCGCTCGAATGCCACATGCGCCCGCAGATCGCCCAGCAATGCGCGGCGCGATACCGTCCAGCGAAGCTGGCCCAGGTCGCTGCCGTCGGCCGCCCGAAGCTGCGCGGCACGTCCATGCCAGAGCGTTCCGTCGACCTGCTCGAGCCGCATGCCATGCATTCGACTCCCCAGCATGGCCAGCGCCAACCGCGCCGGCATGAACCACACCAGCAGCGCCAATGCCGTCAGAAAAAGCACGCAAGCAATCAATGAGATACGCAGGATTTTCAATCGTCGACCCTTGTTGTTTCGACGGCCTTGCTTGAGCGCAACAGCCACAACACCGATCATAGAGGGATGAACAAGCAGCTTGACAGCAACACCATCCTCGCCGAGCGGGACCTGCAACACATCTGGCATCCCTGCACCCAAATGCACGATCACGGCATGCCTGGCACCGGCCGGGTGCCGATGGTGCCGATCGTGCGTGGCGAAGGCGCCTGGCTCTACGACGCGGACGGACGCCGCTATCTCGACGGGGTCAGCTCCTGGTGGACCAACCTGTTCGGCCACGCCAATCCACGCATTGCCGCGGCGCTGGCCGAACAGGCGCAGACCCTCGAACACGTGATCTTCGCCGGCTTCACCCATCCGCCCGCGATCCAGCTGGCCGAACGTCTGGTGCAGCTCGTACCGGCCGGGCTGGACAAGGTGTTCTTCGCCGACAATGGCTCGGCCGCGGTGGAAGTGGCGCTGAAGATGAGCTTCCACTACTGGCTCAACCAGGGGCACGGCGAGAAAACCCGCTTCATCGCACTGAGCGGCAGCTACCACGGCGAGACCCTGGGCGCGCTCTCGGTGAGCGACGTGGCGCTGTACCGCAAGATCTACGCACCGCTGCTGCTCACTCCGATCCTGACGCCTTCGCCCGACGCCTACGAGGGCGAACCGGGCGAATCGCCGGCACAGGTCGCCGCACGCCGGCTCGGCGACCTTCGCGCCCTGCTCGAACGCCACGCGCACGAGACCTGCGCGGTGATCGTGGAGCCGCTGGTGCAATGCGCCGGCGGCATGCGCATGTACCACCCCGACTACCTGACCGGCCTGCGTGCGCTGTGTGACGAGTTCGACGTGCACTTCATCGCCGACGAGATCGCGGTGGGCTTCGGTCGCACCGGCACCATGTTCGCCTGCGAGCAGGCCGGCGTCTCGCCCGATTTCATGTGCCTGTCGAAAGGCCTGACCGGCGGCACCCTGCCGCTCGCTGTCACGCTCACCACCACCCGCGTCTACGACGCCTTCTACGCCGAATACGCGTCCGGCAAGGCGTTCCTGCATTCGCACAGCTATACCGGCAATCCGCTGGCCTGCTCGACCGCGCTCGCCACCCTGGACATCTTCCGCGACGAACCGGTGCTTGAGCGCAACCGCGCGCTGGCCGCGCACCTGGCTCGCCGGCTGGAGCCGCTGCGCGACCACCCCAACGTGGCCGATGTGCGCCAGACTGGCATGATCGCCGCCGTGGAACTGGTCGCCGACAAGGCCAGCCGGTGCCCGTTCCCGGCCGGGGAACGACGGGGCCTGCGGGTCTACCTGCATGGCTTGCAGCACGAAGCGCTGCTGCGCCCGCTGGGCAACATCGTCTACTTCATGCCGCCGTATGTGGTCAGCGAGGCGGACATCGACCATCTGGTCGACGTGGCCAAGGCCGGTATCGCCAAGGCACTGGCCGACTGAGAACACATGATCCGCCCTGGTCGGTACCGGGTCCTTTCGCTGCAGGGCAACCGTGTCCGGCGTCATGGCAGCACGCCGGACGAGCAGGCGCGCTATGCTGCCGAGCCGACAGACGCCATCACCCACCATGCGCACGATCCGCATCCACGTCGACCAGCCGCTCGCCACCGGTCAGCAGCTGCCGTTGCCGCCACAGGCCGCCGAGCACGTCGCCCGCGTGCTCCGGCTGGGTGCCGGTGCTCCGCTGACGCTGTTCAATGGTGACGGCAACGACTATGAGGCGGTGATCCTGGAGGTCGCCAAGCGTGAGGTCAGCGTCCGCATCGAACATGCGCAAACGGTCGCCAACGAGTCGCCGCTGCGCCTCGTGCTCGCCCAGGGCGTGGCGCGCGGCGAGAAAATGGACCTGATCGTACAGAAGGCGACCGAACTGGGCGTGGCGCGCATCGTGCCACTGCTGACCGAACGTTCCGAAATACGCCTGGACGCCGCCCGCGCCGAAAAGCGCCTGGCCCATTGGCGTGCGGTCGCCGCCAGTGCCTGCGAGCAGAGTGGCCGCGCCTGCGTGCCCGTGGTCGCGCCGGTGCAGCCGCTGCAGGCCTGGCTGGACACGCTGGGTAGCGAACGGGCCGTACGCCTGGCGCTGCTACCCGATGGCACCCGGCACATGGGCAGCCTGAGTTTCGATGAGGCTGGCGGCCTGCTGGTAGTCGGCCCGGAAGGCGGACTGGGCGAACGCGATGTCACGGCACTTGAGAGTGCCAGCTTTGCCGGGTTGCGCCTCGGTCCGCGGATACTGCGCACCGAGACGGCCGGACTCGCCGCACTGGCCGCGCTGCAGGCCCTGCACGGCGATTTCTGAGACCGCCACCGGACTCAGGCCGCGCCAGCCTGCTCGTCGAAGCCGAAACGCCCGACCAGCTCGGCCTCGATACCTTCCAGGTCGGGGATCACCGCCACGTCGTCGCGCACCAGCACCTGGGCCTTCACCCCGGGCGGCAAGGGCTTGCCGTCGTGGGTGGGAATGACCAGTTCGGCATTGAGCGTGGTCAGGCGCGGGAAACCCTGGGTCACGACCGCCACGAACGGCATGCGCGGATGGCCGCCCAGCGCCTTGAGCACGGCCACGCGCACGGCAAGATCGGCATCGCCTTCCTGCGCACCGGCCAATTTGGTGAAAGAGACCAGCGGAACCCGCCAGCCACGCCAGGCGATGCGGCCAAGCAGCCATTCCGGTGCGTCGTCGACCGGCTCGGGTTCCGGCATGGTGATCACTTCGGCCACGGTGGCATTGGGCAGCAGCAGTCGCAGATTGCCGACCGGGACCAGCACGCAGCGGATTTCGCGCGGCAACTCTTGTTCGCTCATGAACGACCTTCCGTCTGGAACTCTTCGGTCAGGCGCGCCGCAAGCTCCTGCGGCGTGCCGGAAAACTGCGACAGGTGTTCGGCCATCACGCCACTGACCATGTCCGCGAAATGCTCGCCGGAAGAAACTTCCACCCAGACTTTGCCGCCACGATCATGGATCGCCTGGCAACCGCCTACCGCATCGGTGGAGCGACCGGCGAAAACGATCGCCACGACACTCTGGCCGAAGGTGGTGGCCGCCATCGTGAAGCTTGTATCAATCGAGGGCGAATAAGCTGCCTGTTCGTCGGCGGCAAGCAGCTCCATCGCACCACTGCGCGCAATGCGCACTTGCTGGCCAGATGGCACCACCCACACTTCGCCCGCGCGTGCACGCGCACCTGTCTGGGCCATGCGCACCGGCAGGGTGCTGTGCCCGGATATATATTCGACCAGGCCGTCAGCGGATGTTCCAGCCAGGTGCTGGGTCAGCAGCACGGCTGACTTCAGCCCCAGCGGCAAGCCTGCCAGGAAACGGCAGACCGAGTCCGTGCTTTCGGTGGTGGCGCCAAGCACGACCAGTCGGCTCAGGGCACTGTCGAGATCGCCGAGCACGAACTCGTTGGGGACGTATTCCGTGGGTGCGACGGCGTCTTCCATCGACATCAGTTCGAGGCTCAGCCCCGGTTCGATCGGCGAAGCACCCTCGTCGGCCGAATCGGGCGCAAGGAAATCCGCCGCGCTTAGCTTCTCGATGCCGAAGTCGGATGGCTTGTGTTCGGCAGCCGGGGCAGCTACCGGGGGCGACAGCATGTCATCGTCTTCCAGAAAGCCCCACTCCGGCGCCGACGGTGGCTCGACCGCGCTGCGTTCGACGGTACTGCTTTGCAGCGGCGACTCGTCATCGTCGGCGGCCAGCGAAAGGTGATCGGTCCGGATCGACGGCGTGGCCTCGGGTTTCGCTTCGGCAGCAACCGAAGCCACCGGCTCCATCTCGTCCAGGCCGGCCATGTAGGCCGAAAACTCCTGATGCAGCTCGCTCGGCTCACTGGCCTCCGCGGGCTTGTCGGCGGTCGTCTCCATCGCGCCGAAATCACCATCGAACAAGGGCGGCAGTTCAGCGTCGGCATCGAACTTCAGTCCGCCTTCGCCCTCGGCGAACGCTGGTTCGGCCGGTTCATCATGCGCCAGCAGCTCCTCGAGCTCAGCGGCGAGACTGGCCGATTCCGCAGCCGCCTGCTGCTCATCGATATCCTGGTGGAGCTCGGGATCGGACGGCGGCGACAGTGCCGCATCGTCCGGCGTATCACCGACGGCCGACGGTCGGTCACCCGCGCCCGCGCCGGCGTGTGCATCCGGCGCCCGCGCATCGGCAGGCCTGGGCGGATCGACGTCACCGGCCGCAAGCACCTTCACCGCCAGATGCCGGGCCCAGCGCGCGCGACTCCAGCCGTCCAGCCCACGGCAGGCCTGGGCATCGTTGAAGACCACGCGTGGGCCGTCGCCGTCGATCATGCCGTAAAGCCGATCGAGCACCGCCTCGTCGGCGTCATCGTCCAGGTTGACGACCAGCACATGGGCACCACTGGCGACCAGGCGTTGCCGATCCATGTCCGCAAGCCCGCCTTCGTGCACGATCCTGGCGCCGCATTCGTCGAGCGCGGCTTTCAGCTGGCCGCCAAGCTCGGCGTCATCGAACAGCAGAGCGACAGCCGTGACGGCGTTGCCATTCATTCCTCGGCCTCCATTGCACGCTGTTCGAGCACTTCCCCGATCTGCGTCAGAAGCTCCGCTTCCTGGTACGGCTTGCCCAGATAACGGTCGACGCCGATATCGAAGGCACGCTGGCGATGCTTCTCACCGGTACGCGAGGTGATCATGATGATCGGCACACGGCGCAGGCGCGGATCGGCCTTCATCTGGGTGGCCAGCTCGTAACCGTCCATGCGCGGCATCTCGATGTCGAGCAGCATCAGGTCGGGCACCCGCTCGTTGAGCTTCTCGAGCGCGTCGACGCCGTCCTTCGCGGTCATGACCTCGTACTCGTGACGTTCCAGCACGCGACCGGTGACCTTGCGCATGGTGATCGAGTCGTCCACCACCATCACCAGCGGCTGGATGCGGCCTTCCTCGACCACCGGCATCTGTTCGACGGCATCCAGGCCTTCGGCCACGCGCTGCTCGCGCCGGCTGATGCCGTGACGGACCAGTGGTGCCAGATCGAGAATGATCAGCACCGAGCCGTCGCCCATGATGGTGGCGCCGAGGATGCCGGGCACCGAGCTCACCTGCGGACCGACCGACTTCACCACGATTTCGCGCGAGCCGATCACTTCGTCGATGCGGATCGCGGCACGCAGGTCGCCCGAGCGCGTCAGCAGCAACGGCAGTTGTTCCTCGTCGCCCACATAGCCAGGCGTGTGACCCAGCAGTTCGGCCAGGTCGTGGATGACGAAGCGCTCGGTGTTGTACTCGAATGCAGGATCGGGTTCGGCCAGGCGCTCGGTCAGTTCGGCCGGGCTGATCCGGGCCACCCCCTGCACCGAAGTCATCGGGATGGCGAAGGTGACTTCGCCGATGCGCACCAGGATCGCCTGGGTCACCGCCAGCGTGAACGGCAGGCGCAGCACGAACGTGGTGCCCTTGCCCTGTTCCGAGTCGATCGCCAGTGAGCCGCCAAGCTGCTTGATCTCGTTGGCGACCACGTCCATGCCCACACCGCGCCCCGCCAGCTGCGTGATCTCGCTGGCTGTGGAGAAGCCGGGCTGGGTGATCAGGCCAAGCAGTTCGCTTTCGCCAGGACGTGCATCCTCGCGCAGCAGGCCGCGCTCGATCGCGCGCTTGCGGATCGCCTCGCGGTCCAGGCCACGACCGTCGTCACTGACCCGCACCACCACTTCGGTCGCTTCACGCGCCACCCGGATACGCACTGCACCCTCACCGGGCTTGCCGGCTTTCTGGCGCTCCTCGGGCGACTCGATGCCATGCGCCACGGCGTTGCGCAGCATGTGCTCGAACGGAGCCTTGATGCGCTCCAGCAGGTTGCGGTCCATTTCGCCGTGCGCGCCCTCCACGTGGAGCTGGGCGTTCTTGCCCTGCTCCTGCGCCGCCTGACGCAGGGTACGGCGAAGGTTCGGCACCATCGTGTCGAATGGCAGCATGCGCGTGCGCAGCAGACCTTCCTGCAGTTCCGAACTCACGCGGGACTGCTGGATCAGCAGGGTTTCCGCCTGCCGCGTCAACTCGTCCAGCATGCTCTGGATCGACACAAGGTCGGATACCGACTCGGCCAGCGCACGCGAGTACTGCTGCAGCTGCGAGAAGCGGTCCAGTTCGAGCGGATCGAAAACGGTCAGGCCGCCTTCGCGGTGCTCGCGCTGGTAGCGCGCGATGATCTGCGCCTCGGTCTCGATTTCCAGCATGCGCAGCTGGCTGCGCAGACGCTGCACGGTCTGGTCCAGCTCGACCAGGTTGAAGCGGTAACCGGCCACCTGCTGTTCCAGGCGCGAACGGTAGATCGCGACCTCGCCAGCATGGTTGACCAGGTTGTCCAGCAGTTCCGCGCGGACGCGGATCTGTTCCTGTTGCGGGCTGGGCAGATCTGCCGCGGGCTCGCTTTCGTCCGGCAGCAGCTCGGGCAATTCGGCTTGCGGCATCGAGCCCGACACTACGGCAGGCGCGGCAGCATCGCGGTCAGCGTCGGCATCAGCGGCCACGAAGGCCTTACCGGACCAGCCTTGCAGATGATCGATCATCGCCTGTGGGTAGGCGATCGGGCGACCTTGGCTCACGCGTTGCACCAGGCTGTGCAGGCGATCGAAGGCTGCTTCAAGCGTGGCGATCAGCACCTGCGACGAACCACTGGCCGGCGGATGCTCCAGCACCGTCTCGATGGCATGCGTGAGGTCGCCTACCGGCGACAGCCCAGCGATGCGCGCACCGCCCTTGAGCGTGTGCAGGTCACGCAGCAGGCTTGCCACATGAGCTGATTCGTCCGGCTCGGCATGCCATTGCGCCAGCACGCCGTCGGAGTGATCGAGAATTTCGTGCGCCTCCTCGCAGAACACCTCCATCAGGTCGGGATCGACATGGCTGAAATCGATCTCGTCACCACTTTCGGCCGGTACCACGACGTGCGGTGCCGGTTCGGCTTCAGCCGTGGCGTCGGCATGTTCGTGCGCAACCGGCTCGACCGCTTCCGCGTGGTCCACCGTCCGTGCGACATCCACGGCCTCGGCAGCCTCGACCTCGAGCGGTTCGCTCGTCGCGGTGTCGATGGCGAGCGCGCGGTCGGCCGACTCCAGCTCGGCCAACTCGACTGGTTCCGAATCCGATGCCTGCACCGGCGTGATGGCGTCCTCGTCGATCGCTTCGACAACAGGCTGTGCGTAATCGTAGCTTTCGCCTTCGACCGGTTCGACGTCGGCCTGATCGACCACCGGATGCGGGTCGGATGCGAGCGTCTGCGACTCCTCGATATCGAGGTCGTCCGCGCCAGAATCGGCCATCCCGGCCGCAGGCGCTTCCTCCTCAGTCACGTCGTGCGGGACCGCATCTGTGGCAGATGGCGCCGCCACGAACCCGTGATCTTCCCCGGCGGCGGCTTCCGGCAATTCTGGCTGCGACAGGTCGGTCACCTCGACCCCGGATGCGGCCGGCTTTTCGTCGAGGTCGAGCGTCTCGTCCAGGCTGGCCAGCAACGCAGCGAAATCCTCGTCGCCGATATCGTTGGACGCGTGGTCCGCCGTCAGCGACTCCGGTGTGCCGGCAACATCGTGCAGGTCGAAACCGGCAAGGGCTTCGGAGAAATCGAGCGCGTCATCGCCCGTGCCCAAGGATTCCGGAGCGCTGTCGGTCGATGGCTCTGCCGGAGCCAGTTCCTCGGCGCTGTCGATCTCGTGCGCCTGTGGCTCGAACACCACATGGGCGACCTGTACTTCGGGCTCCTGATCGCGCAGTTCGGCGATGCGTGCAATCAGTGCATCGGCATCCGGCAGACGCGGCTGCGCCGCGTCGAACTGGGCCATCACCTCGTCGACCACGTCGGCGCTCTGGCCCAGCAGGCCGACGCCCTCGATCGACAGCGCATGACCGGCACCGCGCAGTCGCTTCAGCAGGGTTTCCAGCGGCGACAGCAGGTGCATCAGCAGCGGGATGTCCACCATCGCGATGGCACCGTGCATGGTATGCACCGCACGCAGCAGGCCGTCGTCGACCATCAGCTCGCCGCTACTGCGGCCGACCGTGGTGCGGATGGTCTGCAGATGCTGGGCGACTTCGCTGCGCAGGATTTCCAGCAATACCGGATCGATCGGCGGCAGCACCGGCTCGGCGAAGGTCGCGCCCTCGGCGTGGGAAAGGGATGCCTCGGTCGCAGCGGCATCCGCCGCCCGCTCGATGTCGCTGAGGCTGGCCGTGGGAATCGCATCGGCATCGGCTTCGACGCGCGGCACGCGCCGCTTGACCATGCGCCGTACCGTCTGGGTGGCGCCAAGATGATCCGCGACACGCGCCTGGTCCTGGCCCTTGGCCAGCTGCTCGGCCGTGCTCATGATGGCGCTGATCGGCGCATCCGCTACGCCGTCGCCTTCCAGCGCCGCGCGTATCGCCGGCAATGCAGCAATCGCGTGATGCACCAGTGCCTGCACACCCTCGTGCGGCTGGATGGTGCCGTCGAGCACGCGGTTGAGCATGTCCTCCACTTTCCAGGCGAATTCGCCGAGCGTACTGGCGCCCACCAGCCGGCCCGAGCCCTTGAGAGTGTGGAAGGAGCGGCGGATCGCGGTCAGCTGCGACTGCTGGCTCGGGTCCTCCAGCCAGGCAGCTTCCGCGGTCTGCAGGTTGGTGATCTCTTCCTGCATTTCCTCCAGGAAGATCTCGCGGATCTCGTCGTCGATGCCATCGGCACCGGTCTGGAAGCCGGCATTGGCGGCCAACGGATCGGCCGCATGCACCTGCTCGACAACTTCCTCTTCGATCTCGATCCAGTCGTCACCGCCGTCCGTAGCCGACGACGACGGCGCCAGCGGTTCGGTTTCAGCCAGATGCAGACCGGAAACATCGTGGACCTCGGACGTCGGTACGTCGTGTTCGCCGATGAACAACGCACTGGCATCCGGACCGTCGGCAAGACTGACCGTTTCCGACAGGCTCGGCTCATCTTCATGTGGTTCCACTGCGACTGGCGGCTGCGGCAACGCAACGGCCTCGCGCGCTGGCGGCGGTGGCCAGTAGCCGAGTTCGCCAAGGCTGTGCTCGGCAACGTCCAGAATGTGTTCGAGCCCGCCTCGGTGCTCGCGGGCGGCCTCCAGGTAGTACTCCAGTGCGGCCAGCGCATCGGCCAGGTGGTCCATCTGCACGCTGGTCGGGACGCGCTGGTCGATCTCCAGTTCGTTGCCGATGAACCGGCCGATGCCTTCGGCAATCGAGGCCGAGCGCGAAGACGACAACATGCGCATCGCGCCGGCCACCTCCTCCATCAGCGCCGAGGCGTTGGCGAGCTGTGCATGCTGCCAGCCGGATTCGACGAAGGCGACGATGGCGTCCTTGACCTTGGCCGTATTGGCGATGGCCTCGCCCATCAGCGTGGCCAGGATGTGCCGTGCCTCGCTGCGCGGCAGCATGGTCGTCGGCGCCTCTTCCGTCGGCGTCGGACGATCGTTTTCGGCACCGAGACTTTCGATGTGATCGTCCAGCGACGCCTCGACGTAGAGCAGCGCGCCGGCCACGTCCAACAACGTCTCTTCGTCCGCAACACGGGTCCGGTTGGCGATGTCCGCCAGCACGCGTCGCTGCTCGGTCACCACCCGACGTGGCACCGCCAGCGCGAGCATGCCCAGGGTATCGCCCACGCGGTCGAGTACTTCGGTCTGCTCGGCCAGACGCGACGGATCGTCGCTCTGCTGGCGCAGATAGAGATCCAGGGCATCCTTGACGCGCAGCAGGTCATCCTTCAGTGCACGCGACACCGAGTCGAGCAGGGCACGGTTGTGGCCGGTCATCGAACCACGCGCATGTTCCAGCTCGCCGGCATCGGGCAGCATACCGTCCAGGCCGTAGGTCTGTGCGACAAGCGCCATCTGCGGACTGCGCTGCTTGGCCTGCGCAACGATGTAGAGCAGCTTGTGCGCCAGCTCGTCGGCATCGCCGCCCGCCAGGCTATCCTCGCCATTCTCGATGAGCTGGCGGATGCTCCGGTCGACCTTGCCGATCAGCTGCCTGACCTCGGCGGCATGGTTCTTGAGCATGCCCTGGTCCAGTCCCTCCAGCACGCCTGCCGCGATCCACCACAGGCGTCGCCCGGGAATCGTCACGCAACGGGCGGCAATCGCATTCAGGGTGTTGCGCATGCCAGTCAGTTGCTGCTGCGCGCCCTGACCACGGAACCAGGCCAGCAACTGCTGCTGGAAGCGCAGACGCAACTCGGCGACCTCGCCATGACGGCGGGCCGCATCCTCGGCGCTGGCAGCGACCGGCGCCTGCGGCGGCAATGCCGCGCCCAAGTTCGGCGTGAACAGGGCCGACTCGTTCAAGGCCTCCTTGGCACGGCTGGCGCGCAGCTCGTTCAGCAAGGGCAGCAGCACCACCGGTACATCCCGATGGCCGCTGGAAAGGCGTTCGAGGTAATCCGGCAGCTGCATCAGGCCGCGCATCAGGGCGGCGTAGGCTTCCTCGCGATGGGCAACGTGATCCTCGAGCAGCGAGATGGTGAGCGTCTCCATCTCCTCGGCAACCATCGCCGCGCCATACAGCTCGACCATGCGCAGCGTACCCTGCACCTGGTGCAGGTTGTCCGCGCAAGAGCGCATGACCTCCCGGTCGCCCGGGTTGTCGACATAGGCTTCCAACGCCTGACGCGCAAGTCCGAACGTCTCGTCGAGCTCGGGCTTGACCCATTGCAGGGTGGTGAAATCGATGTTGTCTTGAAGTCTCATTCGCCCCTCACAGCGGCTGCGCAACAGCGCATCACGCAACCGACGAGGTTGCCCCCTGTCGTGTAACTGTCATCAACCAGGCAGCTTGAAGTGAGCCACCGAGCGCCGCAGGTCACTCGCAAGCTGGGCCAGATAGCCGATCGATTCGGCCGTCTGGCTGGCACCCTGCGAAGTCTGCGACGTGATTTCCTGAATAGCATTCATCGACTGCGAAATATCGGTCGCTGCCGCAGACTGCTGACGCGCCGCGGTGGAGATGTTCTGAATCAGCGAGGACAGATCGTGCGACACGCGCTCGATGTCGCCCAGTGCGCTGCCGGCGTCCTCCGCCTTGCGCGCACCGGCCACCACTTCGGCGGTAGTCTGTTCCATCGAATTCACGGCCTCGTTGGTGTCGGACTGAATCGTCTGCACCAGCGTCTCGATTCGCTTCGTCGCACTCGCCGAGCGTTCGGCGAGTCGCTGCACTTCGTCCGCAACCACCGCGAAACCACGACCGGCCTCGCCCGCTGAAGCCGCCTGGATCGCGGCGTTCAGGGCGAGGATGTTGGTCTGTTCGGCAATGTCGTTGATCAGTTCCACGATGGAGCCGATCTCCTGCGACGATTCGCCCAGCCGCTTGATGCGCTTGGACGTTTCCTGGATCTGGTCGCGGATCGAGTCCATGCCCGAGATCGTCTCGCGCACCACGCCGGCGCCGTGCGATGCGATCTGCACCGAGCGTTCGGCCACGTCGGCGGACTCGGCCGAGTCCTTCGACACGTTGTCCATCAGGCTGGCGATCTGGTTGATCGCGCTGGTCGCGGTGCTGATCCGCTGTGCCTGCTGCTGCGCCGCGTCTGCCAGGTGGCGGGCCGTGGTCTGGGTTTCTTGGGCCGAGGACGACACCTGCTCGGAGGTCTCGTTGATCGTGGTCACCAGGGTGCGCAGCTCGTCGATGGCGTAGTTCACCGAGTCGGCGATCGCGCCGGTGATGTCTTCCGACACCGTGGTCTTCACGGTCAGGTCGCCTTCGGCGAGCGAGCCCATTTCGTCCAGCAGGCGCATGATCGCCTCCTGGTTGCGCTGGTTCAGTTCGGCCGACTCCTGGAAGCGCTTGCGCTGGTCGGATGCCAGCTGCGCCAGCAGGATGATGGTGAAGGCCAGCGCAGCCGCCGCGGCCAGCACGCCCCACCACACGTTCGGGAAGATCCGGCGCACCGGCAACCGGCCGATCTGGTCGGCCACGTCATTCGCGCGCAGCAGCACGTTCTGCGAATCCAGCGAGGCATCGTCGCCCGCGCTCTTCACTTCGGCGATGTTGGTGGATGCAGCCACCAGCTTGCCCAGCGGGTCGCTCAGCTTGTTCCAGCTGTCCTGCATGCCGGACAGGATCTTGCGCGCGTTGGGGTCGCGGATTTCCTGCACGCCCATGCTGGCATTGCCGCTGAGCAGGCCCTTCAGCACCTCGCCGTAGCTCTGTGCGTCACGCGACAGACCATCGGCCGCCGCCTGCTCGGAGTCTCCACCCTGCAGCACTTCCTGCACGCGACGGATCAGTCGGTCAGCCAGCACCTCCTGACGAGCCGCGCCCAGCATCTGGTCGGCACTGCCCTTGCGCTGCTGCAGGATGTTGATCACCTGCTCCATTTCGGAGTTCAGCAGCGGCAGCTGCCTGGACAGGTCATTCGCACGCTGGTTGGAGTCCAGCACCAACTGCTTGTTCGAAAGGATCCTGCCGATATCGCTGTCGAGCTTTTTCCAGGCGTCATTGAGTCGCGTCACCGCACGCCCGGCAGGCGTGAGGTTGTTGTTCGCATAGGGATGCAGGCCGCTCTTGGGATCGCCCTTGACCAGTCTCTGCACCGCCGAATCGATGGCGTCACGGGTGCCTTCGAGTTCGTTGAACGAACCGAGGTTGCCGCTGGACGACTCGAGGGCGTACTTCGCCGTTGTCTGCGACAACACCTGGATCTGCGTGGTCAGCGTGACCGCCTGGCGATCTTCGCCGTTCTTCACGTTGAGGAAATAAAAATCCAGTGCCGCAAAACCGATCGCAGCCACCAGCAAGACAATGAGAAAGGTATAACCCCGCTCCTTGCCGACGCCCCCAGTTGTGCTCATGTGCTTTACCTCACCCGTGTACTGCAACCCGCCGAGCCGACCTCAACGCCAGTCGGAGGTTGTGTCGCCCATTTTCCGGCCGCGCGTCGCGTGGCCATGCACTTGCCACTCTCGTTGTCAGGCCGCAGCCTGACGGAAATCCGGTGCACGCACCAATTTGTTCATGCTGAGCAGCGTGAACCACTGCTCATCCACGCTCACCCGGTCGTCCGCGAATCGCGACAGCCGCGGATCTTCCTCGCGCTCGGCCTGACCGCGCTGCTCGGCATCCACCGTACGCTGGCCGAACACCTCGTCCACCAGCAGCGCCACGTTGCCGGCACCCTGACGGACCACCAGCAGACGCGCACGCTCGGTCGGCGGCGTGCGCTCGTTGAACAGGAAACGTGCCAGGTCGACCACCGGCACCAAGTTGCCGCGCACGTTGGCCACGCCAAGCAGCCACGGCAGGGTACCGGGCACGGGCGTCAGTGTCGGCACGGCAAGCAATTCGTTGATCTCGTCGATCGCGCTGACCAGCGGACGGTTGCCGGCACGGTAGCCGATGCCGCGCCAGAGACCCGGCGCCTCGAACTTCTCCTGCGTATCCGAGGCGTGCGCAAGCGACAGACGTTCGTATCGCGCCAGGATTTCGAACGGGGACAAGGTGACGTCGCTCATGCTCACCTCAGGCCGCATTCGGCAGCAGTTCGTGGATGCATGCCAGCAGATCCTTCTCGTTCACCGGCTTGGTGATGAAGGCCCTGGCGCCCTGACGCAGGCCCCACACGCGATCGGTTTCCATCGACTTGGTACTGATCATCACGATCGGCACATTGGCCGTCGTCGGGTCGCGACTGAGCGTGCGGGTAGCCTGGAAGCCATTCATGCCGGGCATGATCACGTCCATGATCACCAGGTCGGGCTGTTCCGAGCGCACCCGGTCGATCCCTTCTTCGGCATTGCCTACGGCGTGGACGACATGACCCGCGCGCTCAAGCAGCGTGGTGAACACACGCACGTCGGTGGGCGAATCGTCGATGATGAGGATGTTGGCCACAGGTCCCCCTTCAGACACTGCAGTCACAGGCTTCAAACCGTGCTGACATGGCGATGGATGGCACCAAGCAACTCATCCCGAGTGAAGGGCTTGGTGAGATACTGCTCGGCGCCCACGATGCGTCCGCGCGCCTTGTCGAACAGGCCGTCCTTAGAGCTGAGCATGATGACCGGCGTCGCGCGGAACTGCGGATTGTTCTTGATCAGCGCGCAGGTCTGATAGCCGTCGAGTCGCGGCATCATGATGTCAACGAAGATGATCACTGGCTTCTGGTCGGAAATCTTCGCCAGCGCCTCGAACCCGTCGACGGCGGTCAGCACGTCGCAACCTTCTTTTTTCAGCAAGGTCTCCGCCGTACGACGGATGGTCTTGGAGTCATCGATCACCATGACTTTCAGACCGGCCAGGCCGTTGTTACCTACATTCAAGTTCACTCAACCCCCCAGCGACCTGCCCCAGTCTCAGGTGCGGCACGCGTCATATAGCCAGCGGCCACCAGACCACGCGGATAAAAATTCAAAGCAGACCATACAGCATGCGGGCCCCCATCCGTATCGGGACGCCTCCTAGGCTTGCTGTTTACTGCCTGCCCAGGCATCCGTCAAGGATCAATTCAGCCGACTCCCCATTCTCACGACTACACACATTCCGACGCAACACCTTGCCGCGAAAGGACCATCTCGGCGACCATTCACCGGTTTGCAGCGCGTTCCCCTCGCGCCCGATATCCGGAGAACGTGATGGCCCTCTCGATTGCCATGCTGATGGACCCCATCGGCGCGATCAAAGTTGCCAAGGACACCAGCCTGGCCATGCTGCTGGAGGCACAGCGCCGCGGCCACGCCCTGTTCTACATGGAGCAAGGCGACCTGGCCCTGCGCGACGGCACACCTTTCGCCCGGCTGACGCCGCTGCGGGTGAAGGACGATCCGGCCGACTGGTACGCCCTGGACACGCCCGCCTGGCGCGACCTGCGCGACATGGACGTGGTCCTGATGCGCAAGGACCCGCCCGTGGATGCCCAGTTCATCTACGACACGATGGTGCTGGAGGCCGCGCAGCGCGGCGGCGTGGATGTCGTGAACGACCCGCGCGCACTGCGCGACTGCAACGAAAAACTGTTCGCGCTGCAGTTTCCGCAGTGCATCGCACCAACGCTGGTCTCGCGTGACGCCGGCGAACTCAGGCGCTTCGTCGCCGAGCACGGCGAAGCGGTGCTGAAGCCGCTCGACGGCATGGGCGGGCGCGGCATCTTCCGCGTGAAGGCCGGCGACAGCAACCTGAACTCGATGCTGGAAACCCTGCTGGCCGGCGGCCCGCACGGCGAAGGAAGGCAGTTCGCCATCGCGCAGAAGTTCATCCCGCAGATCAGCGCCGGCGACAAGCGCATCCTGCTGGTGGACGGCGAACCGGTACCGTTCGCCCTGGCGCGCATTCCGCAGGGCGATGAATTCCGCGGCAACCTGGCCGCCGGCGGCCGAGGCGAAGGCGTACCGCTGTCCGAGCGCGATCGCTGGATCGCCGCGCAGGTCGCACCGGAGCTGGTACGTCGCGGACTGCGCTTCGTCGGCCTGGACGTGATCGGGGACTACCTGACCGAGATCAACGTCACATCCCCGACCTGCGTACGCGAACTGGACGTGCAATTCGGGCTTAATATCGCAGGCCTGCTGTTCGACGCCATCGAGAAAACCCACGCGTGACCCGCGCCGCGCCCCGCCCCAGCGCCGACCCGATCGGTGCCACCTTGCTTTTTTCGCTGTTGCTGCACGGCATCCTGCTGCTGGGCATTACCTTCCATTTCGCCAAACCCAAGCCTGCCCTGCCGACCATGGACGTGACCCTGGTCAACGTCGCCAACCAGCAGGCACCGGCGCAGGCCGATTTCCTGGCCCAGGCCAACAACAGCGGCGGCGGCAACAGCGACCGTGCAGCGCGGCCCTCTCAGCCCTTCTCCGGCCTGTTGCCGAAGCCCGACCCCGGCACCGCGCCGCGCGCCATCGAGGCCAGTACGCCGCGGCCGCAACCGGCCACCGCACAGCGCTTCGTCACCACCCGCGGCAACAGCGACTTCAAGATCGACAGCAGCACTGCGCATCCCGAACACGACACGCCGGACACCGCCACGGCCAGCGTGTCGCAACTGCAGCAGAAAGCAGCCCAGCTTGCCGCCGAGCTGAACCGGGAACGCGAGGCCTACGCCAAGCGTCCACGCAAGAAGTTCATTTCCGCCAACACGCGCGAATACGCCTACGCCGCCTACATGCGCGCCTGGGTCGACCGCATCGTACGCGTGGGCAACCTGAACTACCCGCAGCAGGCACGCGAGCGCGGCCTGCATGGCGATGTCATCGTCACGGTCGCCCTGCGCCGCGACGGCAGCATCGACGACATCCAGATCATCCATAGTTCGGGCCATGCGGTGATCGACCAGGCCGTGAAGACCATCATCCGGCTTGCTGCCCCGTTCCCGCCGCTTCCGCACGACATGAAGGGCGTGGACCTGCTCTACATCACGCGTACCTGGGAGTTCCAGCCCGACAGCGTGCTGCGCAGCCAGGGGTAGCCCTCGGCCGGGTGGATTAGGCCAGGCACCGGGAATCCGTCATCTTCGCGTGTGGACAACGGCCGCAGCGCTTACAATGGCGCCATGCAGTCAAGTCACACCTCCACCCTCGCCGGCCACTTCCTGATCGCGATGCCCGGCCTCGCCGAGCCGCCGTTCTCGCGTGGCGTGGCCCTGCTGTGCCAGCACGACGAGGACGGCGCCATCGGCCTGCTGGTGAACCAACTTTCGGAGTTCCGCTTCGGCGACGTACTGGCGCAGATGAAGCTCGACTGCAGCGACCCCTCGCTCGGCGACGCACCGGTGCTGATCGGCGGCCCGGTACAGCAGGAGCGCGGCTTCGTGCTGCACCGCGAGCCCGGCCACTGGGAAGCCAGCTACCGCATCAACGACGAATGGTCGGTCACCACCTCACGCGACATCCTGGTTGCCCTTGCCGCGGGCGATGGTCCACGCCAGGCGCTGATGGCGCTGGGCTATTCCGGCTGGGGTGCCGGACAGCTCGAACAGGAACTGCGCGACAACGCATGGCTGACGGTCGAGGCCAGCGAGCGCGTGGTGTTCGACACCCCGCTCGAGGAACGCTGGAGCGCGGCCGCAGGCCTGGTCGGCATCGACCCCCTGCAGCTGCCCGGCTACGCGGGCCACGCATGAGCCGCCGCCCGTGAGCTGCGTGCTCGGCTTCGACGTCGGCAGCAAACTGACCGGTGTCGCCATCGGCAATCGCATCACCGCCAGCGCCCGTGCACTGGCCACCGTCCCGATGCGCAACGACACACCCGACTGGACCATCCTGGACACACTGCATGCGCAATGGCAGCCGGAGGCCCTGGTCGTCGGCCTGCCGCTGACGCTGGACGGCACTGAGCAACCGGCCAGCCAGCGCGCCCGCCGCCTCGCCGAGCTGCTGCAGGCACGCTATGCCCTGCCGGTGACACTGGTCGACGAGCGCAACAGTTCGAAGGAAGCCGCACGCCGCTTCGCCGGTGCGCGTGCCGCGGGCTTGCGCCGACGCCGGGACGCCGCACTGATCGACGCCGAAGCCGCGGCCGTGATCCTCGAACGCTGGCTGCTCGACGCCGCCCACCCATCCCATTCCACCACTTCCGCGACATCGCCATGACTGCACGCCTGCGCCACCTCACCACGCTCGACAAGCTTCCACGCGCCACCATCGAGCGTCTGCTCGACCGCGCCATCGCCATGCGCGACGGCTGTGCGCATGGCACGCGCAAACTGGACACGCTGGCGGGTCGCACCGTGCTCAACCTGTTCTTCGAGCCGTCCACCCGCACCCGCACCTCGTTCGAGCTGGCGGCCCGCCGGCTTGGCGCGGACGTGGTCAACTTCGATATCGGCTTCTCCTCGGCGAACAAGGGCGAAGCGCTGTACGACACCCTGCACACGCTGGAAGCCATGCACCTGGACGCGATCATCGTGCGCCACAAGGTGTCCGGCACGCCGGACGAACTGGTGCGCCACGCGATGAGCGGGGTGTCCGTCATCAACGCCGGCGACGGCAACCGCGCGCACCCCACCCAGGGGCTGCTCGACGCGCTGACCATCCGGCAGCACCGCCCCGATTTCGAGAACCTTGTCGTGACCATCTGCGGCGACATCCGCCACTCGCGGGTGGCGCGCTCGGACGTGCATGCCCTCAGCGCGCTGGGGGTGAAGGAGATCCGCCTGTGCGGCCCTGCCGCGCTGATGCCCGAGCCGGACGAATTCCCGCAATGCCGCTTCGTGGACAGCTTCGACGAGGCGATCGAGGACGCCAACGTAAGCATCATGCTGCGTCTGCAGAAGGAACGCATGGCCGCCACCGACCTACCGGACGAAGCCGCCTACTTCAGGCAGTACGGCCTCGACCGGCGACGCCTGGCGCGCGCGGCGAAGGGCTGCCTGGTAATGCACCCCGGCCCGCTCAACCGTGGCATCGAGATCGCGGACGACGTGGCCGACGGGGCGCAGTCGCGCATCCTGGAACAGGTCGCCAACGGGGTCTTCGTGCGCATGGCCGTACTGGGTGAAGTACTGGCCCGCTGACGCCAACGCCCGTCGCATCACGCTGCATGTGAAACGCGCATAATGGATACGCAACACCACATTTTCTCGGGGAGTTAGGGAAAACCATGCGATTGATGACGCGCACGTTCGCGCTGGCCATGGCCGGCGCACTGCTGCTTGGCTGCAGCCACAAGGACAAGAATGCACCGCTGGCCTTCGTGCCGACGGACACGCCCTACGTCATGGCCAACCTGAAGGTCATGAGTGACGACGCACGCCAGGCGATGCTGGCCCAGGCCGATGCCCAGTTGCCCGCGCAACTGGCGCAGATGGATTCCGCCGCCAACCGGCTGGCACCGGAACACCCGGATGCCGCGCGGCTGATCCGCGCGCTCGGCGCCACCTTCAAGGGCAACACCGTCGAGGGCTTCGCGCACGACAGCGGCATCGACCTGAAGGGTCGCATGGCCTTCTACGGCCTTGGCCTGTCGCCGGTACTGCGCTTCGAACTGTCCGATCCGCAGGCTTTCGACGGCTTCGTCAAACGCATGGAAGCGGCGTACGGCAAGCCTCTGGACACCGTCAGCATTGGCAGCCAGAGTTACCGCCGCGCCGTGTTCGCCGTGTCCCACACCGAGCTGATCCTGGCCACGGTCGGCAAGCAGGCGGTGGTGGCATTGCTACCGGCCGACCCCGGCCAGCCGCTGCTCCGCGAAGCGCTCGGCCTGGACCGTCCTGCGCACAGCCTGCTCGACAGCGATGCGTTGGCCAAGCTGGCCAAGGACAAGGGTTACCAGCCCTGGCTGGTCGGCCGGGTCGACCTGCAGCGCATGCTGCCGCTGATCGCCAGCGGCAAGGACCCGTTGTTCGCCGCCCTGTTCAGGGCAGGCGCCGAACGCCAGTCGGCCAAGACCGGCGAGCCGGTGGCCAACCTGACCAAGATCCCGCCAGGCTGCCCGGCCGACGCGGCGCGGATTGCCGCACGCGTGCCGCAGATCAGCTTCGGCTACACCCGGCTGGACGGCAAGCACCAGGACTCGCGGCTCGACATCGCGCTGGCCGGCGACATCACCCAGGCCTTCGCAGGCCTGAAAGTGAACGTGCCCGGGCTGGGCAGCGCACCCGACGCACCGTTCGATCTGCGCCTGGCGTTGCCGATGACGGAGATCCGCACCTTCTGGCTGGCCCAGGCCGACGCGGTGGCCGCCAAGCCATTCACCTGCCCGGCCCTGACCGACTTCAACGACGGCTTCGCCAAGCTCGGGCCCGTGATGCAGAAAGCCGCGATCCCGCCGTTCGGCGACCTGCTGGGACTGCGCCTGACGCTGGACAGCTTCGGCATCAATCCGACCGGTGGCCTGCCCAAATTCACCGGTCGCGTCGTATTGGCCACGCGCAACCCGGCCGGACTGCTGGGCATGGCCCAGATGTCGATGCCGGCCCTGGCCCAGGTCCGCGTTCCAGACAACGGCACGCCGACTCCGCTGCCAGCCAACCTCACCGGCATGCTCGGGGAACCGGCATGGGCCGCGATGAATGACCATGCCCTGGCGCTGGCCGTCGGCGCCGGCGAAAACGACAAACTGGCAGCGGATCTGAAGGCGCCCGGTGGCGACAGCGGGCAGCTGATGCGCGCGCATGTCGACGGCGCCATGTACGTGGCCTGGATCAAGGCCATGGCGCAACGGGTGGAAGGCCTTGCAGCCCAGGCGCCCAATGGCGGCCAGCCGAACAAGCTCGGCGACATCAAGGCCAGGCTGGCCGCTTCCGAAGCCGCCGCCGCCCGTATCCGCGAGGCCAGCGGCGAGGTGCACATGGACAGCGACGGCCTGGTCATCACCAGCAAGGTCACCATGAAATAAGGTACCCGGGGCGGCGCGCCACGCAGTCGCCCCATGCTATCGACCGTCCGCCATTTGGTGGCAAACGGCGGACGGACACGAAAAAGGAGCCATGCGGCTCCTTTTTCGTGTCACGCGTCCGGTTCGATTTTCTGACGCTGAGGTGCGACGCGGAACTGCCGCGACCGGACCTCAGCGGTTCAGCATGCCGCCGCCGAAGGTGCGGTTGTCGTTGGTCTGTTCCACTTCCACGCCTTCCAGCCCCTGCGACAGGGTGTGCGCGTCGCCGCCCTGGGCCAGCTTGATGCGCAGCCGCACCTCGTTGGCGCTGTCCGCATGCCGCAGCGCATCCTCGTAACTGATCTCGCCCGCGTGATAAAGCTGCACCAGGCTCTGGTCGAAGGTCACCATGCCGAGGTTGGTGGACTCGCGCATGACCTCCTTCAGCTTGTGTATCTCGCCCTGGCGGATGTAGTCCTGCACCAGCGGCGTACCCAGCATCACTTCCATCGCCACCCGGCGCGCCTTGCCGTCGGGCGTGGGAATCAGCTGCTGCGCCACGATGCCGCGCAGGTTCAGCGACAGATCCATGAACAGCTGCTGGCGCCGGTCTTCGGGGAAGAAGTGCAGTATGCGGTCGATCGCCTGGTTGGCGTTGTTCGCATGCAGGGTGCACAGGCACAGGTGACCGGTTTCGGCGAAGTTGATGGCGTACTCCATCGTCTCGCGCGTGCGCACCTCGCCGATCAGGATCACGTCGGGCGCCTGGCGCAAAGTATTCTTCAGCGCGTTCTCCCAGCTGTCGGTGTCGATGCCGACTTCGCGCTGGGTGATGATGCAGCCCTGGTGCTTGTGCACGTATTCGATCGGGTCCTCGATGGTGATGATGTGACCGGTCGAGTTGCCGTTGCGATAGCCCACCATCGCCGCCAGCGAGGTGGACTTACCGGTGCCGGTGGCACCGACGAAGATGATGATGCCGCGCTTGGTCATCGCCAGTTGCTTGATCACCGGCGGCAGGCCCAGCTCGTCGACGGAAGGAATCTTCGATTCGATCCGGCGCAGCACCATGCCCACATAGTTGCGCTGGTAGAAGCAGGACACGCGGAACCGGCCCACACCCTGCGCGGAAATCGCGAACTGGCACTCGTGGGTCTTTTCGAACTCCTCGCGCTGGCTAGGCGTCATCACGTTGACCACCATGTCGCGCGCCTGCTGCGGCGACAACGGACTCTGCGTGATCGGCACGATGCGCCCCTGCACCTTGATCGACGGCGGCAGGCCGGCCGTGATGAAAAGGTCCGACGCCTTCTTGTGCACCATCAGTTTCAGGAACGAGGTGAAGTCAAATTCGCTCATGGCACGGAACCTCTCGAAAATCCCTTGTACAGCGACAACTTACTTGAAGATGTCCTTGTTCTTGGCATAAGCCTGCGCCTGCTGCCTCGCGATCACGCCGCGCTTGACCAGGTCCTGCAGGTTCTGGTCAAGCGTCTGCATGCCGAACTGCTGGCCGGTCTGGATCGACGAGTACATCTGCGCCACCTTGTCTTCGCGGATCAGGTTGCGGATCGCCGGAATGCCGACCATGATCTCGTGCGCCGCGATGCGCCCGCCACCCACTTTCTTCAGCAGCGACTGGGAGATCACCGCGCGCAACGACTCCGAGAGCATCGAGCGGACCATCGGCTTTTCGCCGGCAGGAAACACGTCGATGATGCGGTCGATGGTCTTGGCCGCGGAACTGGTATGCAGGGTGCCGAACACCAGGTGGCCCGTTTCCGCCGCGGTAAGCGCCAGACGGATCGTCTCAAGATCGCGCAGCTCGCCGACCAGGATGTAATCGGGATCTTCGCGCAGCGCCGAACGCAGCGCCTCGTTGAAGCCGTGCGTGTCGCGATGGACCTCGCGCTGGTTGACCAGGCACTTCTGCGAGGTGTGCACAAACTCGATCGGGTCCTCGACCGTCAGCATGTGACCGTATTCGGTCTTGTTGATGTGGTCGACCATTGCCGCCAGCGTCGTGGACTTGCCCGAACCGGTCGGGCCGGTGACCAGGATCAGGCCCTGCGGCTGCTCGATCAGTTCGCGGAAAATCTTCGGCGCACCCAGGTCCTCCAGCGTAAGCACTTCGGAGGGAATGGTACGGAACACCGCGCCGGCACCGCGATTCTGGTTGAACGCATTGACGCGGAAGCGAGCCAGCCCGGGGATCTCGAACGAGAAGTCGGTTTCCAGGAATTCCTCGTAGTCGCGCCGCTGCTTGTCCGACATGATGTCGTAGATCAACGCATGGACCTGCTTGTGCTCCAGCGCGGGGATATTGATGCGGCGCACGTCGCCGTCCACGCGGATCATCGGCGGCAGGCCGGCGGAAAGGTGCAAATCCGACGCTTTGTTCTTCACCGAGAAGGCAAGCAGTTCGGCAATATCCATCGAAGATCCCCTTGAAACCGTCATCAATAAAATTGGGCGCCGGTGCTGCGCGACCGAGTGGCCATGCGCAAACCAGTCGACGCTGGTAGCGTGACATGGGCGACTGCCATGTGAAAGCCACCCCCCTGCGGCCCGCTCGATACTACTCGCCGCGGCGCCCGTGCGACCAGCCTTTCATGGCTTTTCGGAAAGCTGCGATGACACTCTGCGCACCCTGTCACTAAACCACGGAAGCGCCGGCTCAGGTAAGGTACGCCATGGTTTTTCGAGGATCGACGAGATGACACGCATTACTTTCATCGGCGGCGGCAACATGGCACGCAGCCTGATCGGCGGACTACGCACGACCGGCGCCGCGGCCGATACGATCTGCATCGCCGAACCCCAGGCTGCGGCCCGCGAAGCGCTGTGCCGGGACTTCGGGATCAGCGCGTTCGCCGACAATGCACAGGCCGCCGCCGAGGCGGAAGTGATCGTGCTGGCGGTGAAGCCGCAGGTGATGCCGGCCATCCGCGAAGGCCTGCGCGACAACCTGCAGCGAAACCACCCGCTGCTCATCTCGATCGCCGCCGGCGTGCGACTGGACCAGCTCGAACGCTGGTTCGGTGCCCTGCCGATCGTTCGCTGCATGCCCAACACCCCGGCACTGATCGGCGCCGGCGCCACCGGCCTGGTCGCCAATGCGCGGGTTAGTGCGCCACAGCGCGCGCAAGCGCAGCGCATCCTCGATGCTGCCGGCCTCACCCGCTGGATCGACGACGAACAACTGATGGACACGGTCACCGCCTTGTCCGGCTCCGGGCCGGCCTATTTCTTCGCACTGGTCGAAGCCCTGGAGGACGCTGCCGTGGCACAGGGCCTGCCGCGCGACACCGCACGCGCGCTGGCCGTGCAGACCTGCCTGGGGGCCGGCCGCATGCTGGCCGAAAGCGGCGAAGCACCCGGTGAACTGCGCCGACGCGTCACCTCGCCCAACGGCACCACCCAGGCCGCGCTGGAAAGCTTCGCCGCCGATGGATTGGCGCAAATCGCGGCTCGCGCGGTAGCCGCAGCCACCCGTCGCGGCAAGGAACTCGCTGCCGCACTCGACAGTCAGAGCCAGCCATGAGCTACCTTCTGAACGCCGTCGCCCTGCTGATCACGCTGGCCTTCAACGCCGCCGTCACCCTGTTCGTGCTGCGGCTGGTCGCCGAAGCCTGCCGGGTGGATTTCAACAACCCGCTCAGCCAGTTCATCTACCGCACGACCAACCCGGTGCTGGCGCCGGTGCGCCGCGTGCTGCCGAACTGGCGCCGTATCAACATCGCGGCGGTGTTGATCGCCTGGCTGCTGATGGTGCTGAAATGGCTGGTGATCTTCGCCCTGCAGGGCCTCATGCCACGACCGGCCGGCCTGTTGCTGCTGTCGCTGGCCGACCTGATCGATTTCGTGCTGATGTTCTACCTGATCGTGGTGTTCGTCTGGTCGCTTTTCAGCATGCTGTCGAACGACCCCTACCATCCGTTGCAACGGCTTCTGGGCACCATTGTCGAGCCACTGGTGCGCCCGCTGCGCGGCCGCCTGACGATCGGCATGCTGGACTTCTCGCCCACGGTGATCATCATCGGCCTGCTGCTGGCGCGGATACTGATCTCGCAGCCGATCTCCGACCTCGGCATGCGGCTGGCGATGGGGGGCTGAGCGCCTCTTTGCCGCGTCCACCGGACGCTTTGATTTCGGTGCGGAACACGGGTCGCCCTGGCTAGCTGGTGGCTACTTTGGGGACGGGTGTCATGTCATCCCGTGGCTCCGCTTAGTCATTGCTATCGCCAGGAACGGAGCGGCTTCGACCGCCTGCCGGCGGCCGAGTCACTTTTCACGGCGTGGCCAGAGAAAAGTAAGGCGGTTTCTATGATCAAGTGCACCACCCCACGACAAGGTGATGCATGGGTCAGCACTATGGACATCTGAGCGCCGAAGAACGGGGCGCGATCATGGTCGGCAAGGCTCGGGGGGAGAGTGCCCGGCAGCTCGCCCTGATGCTGGGTCGCTCACCCAGCACGATTTCGCGGGAGCTGGCTCGCAATGGTCACCAGGAACCGTCCGTCCTGCCTCGGATGGGTCGGCCAAGGTTGAGCTACGACGCCAGTCGAGCCGGCCAACGCGCCCGGCGCCTGGCACGTAAGCCGCGGCGCGAGCGCAAATTGCGGCGGGACGGTCAGCTGTGGTGCCTCGTGCGCCGCTTGCTGGGCAAGGGCTGGTCACCTCAACAGGTGAGTCGCACACTGCGGCGTCATCACCCGGATGAGCGAGCCAAGCACGTGTCGCACGAGACGATCTACACCGCGATCTATGCCGCGCCACGCGGCGAACTGCGGCGGGGCCTGGTCGCACTTCTGCGGCAGCACAAATGTGCGCGTCGGCCGCGTGGTCAGGGTGCGAACCGGCGCGGCCGGATGCACGACTTGCCGAGCATTCATGATCGTCCACTCGAAGCCAATGAACGGCTGTTGCCCGGCCACTGGGAAGGCGACTTCATCAAAGGCGCCCGTAACCGATCCTCGGTGGGCGTACTGGTGGATCGTCGGACACGTTTCCTGAAGCTGGTGAAGATGGAGGGGTGTTCGGCGGAGGATGCGCTGAAAGGCTTCAGCCGCGCGTTCCGGCCGCTGCCACCGGAACTGCGCCAGACGCTGACTTACGATCAGGGCAAGGAAATGGCGCTCTACCGGACGCTATCGGAGCGCACTGGATTAGCGATCTACTTCGCCGACCCACGTAGCCCTTGGCAACGCGGCATCTGCGAGAACACCAATGGCCTGCTGCGCCAATACCTGCCTAAAGGTACGGACTTGTCGGTCTACAGCCAGAAGCAGCTCGACGCGATCGCCCGACGCATGAACCTCCGGCCACGTGCCACTCTCGATTACCACTGCCCTGCAGAAATGTTCATCCGTGCCATGGGCAGAGATGATCTGGCCGATGCCATCGATGGTGCACTTCTAGATTGACACCGCCTAACCCAAAGAGAGGCCACCCCGGGGCCGCGCTTGGCGGGCATGCTGCCCGCCAAGTCCGTGCGTCGTGGCCGGGCTTGTAGGTCCCGCGGGCTCGATCAGGCCATTTCTCTGGGTCACCTTTCTTTACTCCGGGCACCTGCCCTTCGGCCTTCGGGCCAGCTGTGCTGTTCGCCACCGCTCCCGGCGGCGGTGTGGGACAGCAAAGATAAGGTGGCTCGGGCCGCGGCAGCGGCCCGAAACCGCTCCGTTCCTGGCGGAAGCCCCAGCAATCCAAAACCCGGTCAAACCGGAACAACCGAGACCCCAGGTCAGCGCCGCGCCCACCCCTCGATCACCGCATGGATCGCATCCAGTCCATCGAACAATGCGGCCGGACCGGGCTGCAGGATTACCGGTGACTTGATCTCGTGCAGCTCGCCGTCGCGTACGGCGGGAATCGCATCCCAGCCCGGCCGCGCGGCTACCTTCTCGGGGCGAAAGCGTTTGCCACACCATGAGCCAAGGATGATATCCGGCGCACGGCGCACTACGTCGCGGCCATCGGCCAGGATGCGCTGTTTCGCCAGCGGCTCGTCGGCCAGCTCGGGGAAGATGTCGTCCGCACCGGCGATGCGCACCAGCTCGGCGACCCAGCGGATGCCGGTGATGAGCGGCTCGTCCCACTCCTCGAAGTACAGCTTCGGCCGGCGCGGCAGGCGGGCCGCCGCCGCACGCACGGCTTCGATATGCGCCTCGGCATGGCGCGCATACGCTTCGGCCTTGTCCGGCACGCCCACCATCGCGCCCAGGCGCCGGATGTAGGCAAGGATGCCGGCCACGCTGCGGTGATTGCTGATCCACACTTCCACACCGGCCTTGATCAGCTCGCGCGCGATGTCGGCCTGGATGTCGGAGAAGCCGATCGCCAGGTCGGGCTCAAGCTTCAGGATCTCGCCGATCTTGGCGCTGGTGAAGGCCGAAACCTTCGGCTTTTCCCTGCGCGCCTGCGCCGGACGGACGGTGAACCCGGAGATGCCCACGATGCGATGCGCCTCGCCAAGCGCGTACAGCACCTCGGTCGGCTCTTCGGTAAGGCAGACGATGCGTTGCGGGAATGCATCCGGTCCGCGGTCTCGCGGCGACGTGTCGCCCGGCATGCTCAGGGGTACAGCAGGCGGCTGGTCCAGGTCTGCCCGTGCCGGCTCCAGCGGACCCGCTCGTGCAGACGGAACTTCGCGCCGTACCAGAATTCCACCATGTCCGGCTCCACCACGAACCCGCCCCAGTGCGGCGGACGTGGCACCTCGGCACCGGCGAATTCCTGTTCGTAATGCGCCACGCGCTGCTCGAACGTCTCGCGGCCGGGCAGGTTCTGCGACTGCAGCGAAGCCCAGGCACCCACCTGGCTGCCTCGCGGCCGCGTGGCGAAATAGGCGTCGGATTCTTCGGCCTGCAGCTTGCGCGCCACACCCTCCACCCGTACCTGCACGCCTTCGCGGATGTGCTTCCAGTGGAAGCACAGCGCGACCTGGGCATGCGCCTGCAGCTGCGCGCCCTTGTCGCTGTCGTAGTTGGTGAAGAAGCGGAAGCCCCGCTCGTCGGCGCTCTTCAGCAGCACGATGCGCGAGCTGATCTGCCCGGCCGCATCGGCCGTGGCCAGATTCATCGCGGTGGGCTCGGGGTCGCCGCTGGCGACCGCTTCGTCCAGCAGCAGCTGGAAGGTGTCCAGGATCTCGGATTTCAGCATGGGTCTTGAATCGTAGCGAACGCACGTCATCATGGCGTGCATGAAAGATGCTAGCACGCAGAATCAGGCCCTGGCGGTCCATCTGCTCGATCATTACGCCGGACGCATTGCCCGCGCCCGCCGCCCCTATGTGCTCGGCCTGTCCGGGTTGCAGGGCAGCGGCAAGAGTTCGCTGGCCAAGGTGCTGAAATCCGAGGCCCAATCGCGCCACTGGCCCACCGTGGTGCTGTCGCTGGACGACTTCTACTATTCGCGTAGCGAGCGCGAGGCCCTGGCGCAGGACGTCCATCCGCTGTTGCGCACCCGTGGCGTGCCGGGCACCCACGAGATCGAGCTATTGCTCTCCGTGCTCGCGGCCCTGCCGAATGCGTCGGAGAAACTGCCGGTCACCTGGCCACGCTTCGACAAGGGACGCGACACCCGTTCGCCGCCCTCGCGCTGGTCCCGTGCGACCCATGCCCCGCGGCTGGTGATCGTCGAGGGCTGGGCCATGGGCCTGAAGCCGCAGCCGCTGGCCGCGCTGGAGGCACCGGTGAACGCGCTCGAACGCGACGAGGACGCCGACAGCCGCTGGCGCAAGTGGGTCAACAAGCAGCTGCGCGCCTACCAGCCGCTCTGGCGCAAGCTCGACGCGCTGGTCGTGCTGCAGGCTCCCGGCTGGGACGTGGTACGCGCATGGCGCAGCGAGACCGAGCAGGCCCTGCTTGCGCGCCATGCGCCCCTGGCGATGGACGCCACCGCGATGGTCCGCTTCCTGGCCCATTTCGAGCGCCTCAGCCGGCACGCGCTGGCGACCTTGCCGGCTCTGGCCGACAGCGTGGTGGAATACGATGCCGACCGTCACGTCACCGGGCTCAGCCACAGCTGAGCCCGTCGCCGTCGGCTAGCCGGCGGCATCCAGCAGCGCCGCATAACCTTCGCGTGCGTCCGGCCATCGGGGTGCCCAGCCGCTGGCCCGCAGGCGCGCATTCGAAAGCCGCTTGCTGCCCACCCCAGCCGGCGCAGCGCCCGCCTTGGCTGGCAGCACGCCGAGCAGCCCCGTCAGGTGGTCGTACAACCGGTCCAGCGGCAGTGGCGTGTCGTCCACCCCGAGGTACAGCGGCTGCGCGTCCGGCAGGTCGAGCAGATGGACTACCGCCGCTGCCGCGTCGTCCACGTGGATCCGGTTGGCCCAGTGCGGCAGCGTGCGCGGCACGCTCGCCTGGCCGGCGCGCAGCCGCTGCAGCAGCTGCGTCCGGCCGGGACCGTACAGGCCGGCCAGGCGCAGCACGACCGCAGGTGCCTGCTGCTGCAACCAGCGCTCCGCTTGCAGCAGCACGCGCCCGTTGAATCCCTGCGGATCGGCGGCCGTGCCCTCGTCTACCCAGGCATCGCCGTGTTCGCCATAGACAGCGCTGGACGAGACGAAAACCACCCGCCGCAACAGGCTCGAATCCAGCGCCTCCAGCAGATGACGAAGACCATCCAGGAACAGCGCGCGATACGTCGCCTCGTCGCGCCGATCCGGCGCCGGCAGATAGGCCAGCTGCGTCACGCCACCGGGCAACCCGCCCAGGCTGGCAGGATCGGCCAGATCGGCACGCAGCCATTGGATTCCCGCACGATCATCCTGCGGCACGGTACGGCGCAGCGCAAAGACCTCGTCGCCCCGCTTCAGCAGGCGCTGCGCCACCCGCATGCCGAGATCACCACACCCGGCCAGCACGACCCGTTCGGACATCCATACACCTGCTGCTAAAGTTGCGACATGAATCCGTCCTGCAACCTGTTCGTGGTCGGTCCCACCGGCGCCGGCAAGACCTCGCTGGGGCGTCGTCTTGCCCACCATTACGGACTCGAACTCGTCGACCTCGACCAGGAAATCGAGCAGACCTGCGGCGTACCGATAAACACAATCTTCGAAGTGGAAGGCGAAGCCGGCTTCCGTCGCCGCGAGAGCCATCTGCTGGACGAGTTTAGCCTCCGCACCGGCATCCTGCTGGTCACCGGCGGCGGTGCCGTACTCGATCCGCTCAACCGGCAACGGCTGCATGCCCGCGGCTACGTGATCTGGCTGCAGGCCACACCGGAGCAGCAACTGGAGCGGCTGCGCCACGACACCCAGCGGCCACTGCTCGCCGGCACCGACCGGCAGCAACGGCTGCAGGCCATGGCCGCCATCCGCAACCCCCTCTACCTGGACGTCGCCGACCAGACCATTCCCGGCCTGGACGAGAACGTGGCAGCCGCCAGCGAGCGCTGCATCGCCCTCGTCGACGCCCACTGGCAACGACAACACGCCGCATGACACCAACGAACCCCGAAACCATCGACGTCTCCCTCGGCCAACGCAGCTACCCGGTCTGGATCGGCCGCGGCCTGCTCGGCGATGCCGCCCGCTGGCGCGCCCGGCTGCGCGGCCGCCATGCCCTGGTCCTCAGCAACACCACCGTGGCGCCGCTGTATCTGGAGCGTCTGGCGCAGGGCCTGGACGGCCTGCAATGGTCATCGTTCCTGCTCGACGACGGCGAAGCGCACAAGAGCTTCGCCAATGTCGGCCGCGCACTGGAGGCCCTTGCGCAACTCGGCGCCACCCGCGATGCCTGCGTGATCGCACTCGGTGGCGGCGTGGTCGGCGACCTGGCCGGTTTCACCGCCGCCTGCTGGATGCGCGGTATCGACTTCATCCAGGTACCCACCACCCTGCTGGCGATGGTCGATTCCTCGGTCGGCGGCAAGACCGGCGTGAACCTGCCCGCCGGCAAGAACCTGGTCGGCGCCTTCCACCAGCCACGCGCGGTGGTGGCCGACATCGACACCCTGGCCAGCCTGCCCGCACGCGAGTACCGTGCCGGTCTGGCCGAGGTGATCAAGGGCGCGGCGATCGGCGACGAACCGTTCTTCGCCTGGCTGGAAGCGCAGGCCGACGCGCTGGCCGCACGCGAGGACGCGGCCCTGATTGAGGCGATCGCCCGCAAGGTCCGCTACAAGGCCGGCGTGGTGGCGCGCGACGAGACCGAACAGGGCGAGCGCGCCCTGCTCAACCTGGGACATACCTTCGGCCATGCGCTGGAAACCGCTGGTCGCTACACCACCCTGCTGCACGGCGAAGGCGTCGCCGTGGGCATGCTGCTGGCAGCCCGGTTGTCCGAGCGACTGGGCATGAGCCAGGCCGCTGACACCGTGCGCCTGCAACGCCTGCTGGAGCGCACCTGCCTGCCCACCGCCGTGCCTGCCGGCTTCGATCCGCAGCAGCTGCTGGCCCTGATGCGGCTGGACAAGAAGAACACCGCCGGCACGTTGCGGCTGATCCTGTGGCGGGGCATCGGCAAGGCGGAGATCGTCGCCGGCGTGGATGAGGCCGAGGTGCTCGCCGTGCTGCGCGAGGCCACCCTGGGCTGATGCCGCACGCAGGCAACACCTGCTGCGGCTCGCCAGCACACCGCCCGGCCTTCTAGAATGTCGCCGAGCGGCCATCCTGCCGCCCAGTACCGGATCCCATGCGCCTCTACCTGCAAACCCCGCCCGCGTCGAGCGATGCTCCGCGCTATGTCCAGATCGTGCTCGAGCAGGACCTGCTCGGTGGCTGGACGCTGTACCGCGAAACGGGCACGCAGGGCGGCAAGTCCACGCTGCGGCGCGAACAGTTCCTGGAACGCGATGCCGCCATGGCCGCGTTCGAGAAGGCGCGCGACGCTCAGCTCAAGCGCGGTTTCCGGGTGATGTTCAGCCAGGGCCTGGACGGCCCGCACAGCCGTTGATCCGATGACTGCATCCCTGAATAACGACCGCTTCCTGCGCGCGCTGCGGCGCGAACCCGTCGACACCACGCCGGTATGGCTGATGCGCCAGGCCGGCCGCTACCTGCCCGAATACCGCGCCACGCGCGAACGCGCCGGCAGCTTCATGGCGCTGGCGCAGAATCCGGAACTGGCCTGCGAAGTGACGCTGCAGCCCCTGCAGCGCTTCGAGCTGGATGCAGCGATCCTGTTCTCCGACATCCTCACCATTCCCGACGCGATGGGCCTGGGGCTGTCGTTCGCGCAGGGCGAAGGCCCGCAGTTCGCGCGACCGGTGCGCAGCGCCGCCGCCGTGGACAGGCTGGGCGTGCCCGACATGGACGGCGAACTGCGCTACGTGATGGACGCGGTGCGGGTGATCCGTCGCGAGCTCGACGGCCGCGTGCCGCTGATCGGCTTCTCCGGCAGCCCGTGGACGCTGGCCTGCTACATGGTCGAAGGTCGCGGCTCGCGCGACTTCGCCGCACCCAAATCACTGTGCTGGAACGAGCCTGCGGTGGCCCATCGCCTGCTCGACACGCTGGCACGCAGCGTGGCCGCCTACCTTTCCGCACAGGCCGCTGCCGGCGCCCAGGCGCTGATGGTGTTCGACACCTGGGGCGGCCTGCTCGCGCCGGCATCCTTCCGCGAGTTTTCGCTGCGCTACATGCAGCAAGTGGTCGAGGCGCTGAAGTCGGACACCCATGCGCGCGAGCTGCCGGTGATCCTGTTCTCCAAGGGCGCCGGTCAGCATCTCTCGGCGCTGGCCGACACCGGCTGCGCCGCACTGGGCGTGGACTGGACCATCGACCTGGACGACGCCCGTCGCGCCGTCGACGGCAAGGTTGCCCTGCAGGGTAACCTCGACCCGGCCGTGATGCGTGCCGCGCCCGAGGTGATCCGCCGCGAGGCACGCGCCGTGATGGACAGCTTCGGCAACCACCCCGGCCACATCTTCAACCTCGGCCACGGCATCACCCCCGAGGTCGATCCGGAAAACGTCAAGGTGCTGGTGGACGAAGTGCACGCCTACGGGCGTAAGCTGCGCGCGGGCTGAGGCACGCCCGCTTCCGGCATCCGTCGGTCAGACCGTGTCCAGCGCGGGCACCGCGTCGTCGAAGAAGGCGGTCGCATCCTCCAGCTTCCGCGTGCGCGGCATCGGCGGCAGGCTGGCGAGAAACAGGCGGCCGTAGCCCTTGCTCGACAACCGCGGGTCGCACAGCACCAGCACGCCGCGATCGTGCACGCTGCGGATCAAGCGGCCGGCGCCCTGCTTCAGCGCGATCGCCGCTGCGGGTACCTGCCAGCCCATGAATGGGTTGATGCCCTGGCTTTCCAGCGCATCCAATCGCGCCTGCAGCACCGGATCGTCGGGCGCGGCGAACGGCAGCTTGTCGATCACCACCACACTGAGCGCCTCGCCGGCCACGTCCACGCCTTCCCAGAAACTGGCCGCGCCCAGCAGCACACCATGCCCGGAGTGGCGGAACTCCTCCAGCAACTGGTGCCGCGGCGCCTCGCCCTGCACGAACAACGGCCACGGCACGCGCTCGGCCAGCAGGTCGGCGGCGCGGCGCAGCGCGCGGTGCGAGGTGAACAAGAGAAACGCACGGCCATGCGATGCCTGCAGCACCGGCAGCACCGCGTCGAGCACGCGCTCGGTATAGTCGCGCGCAGAGGGATCGGGCAACCCGTCGGGCAGGTAGCACAAGGCCTGGCGTGCATAGTCGAACGGGCTGTCCAGACGCAGCGTCTGCGGATCGTCCAGGCCGAGCTGGCGCGCGAAATGCTCGAAGCTTCCGGCCACCGACAGGGTGGCCGAGGTGTGGATCCAGGCCGCATGCGTGCGCTCGCGCATCGCGCGCAGCGGTTCGGCCAGGTCCAGCGGCGTGGCATGGAACACGAAGCCGCGCGGAAAACGCTCGTACCAGCGCACGTCCTGCGCGCCGGCCAGCTCGGTAATGCGTTCCAGCCGTTCGTCCAGCAATGCGGCACGCTCGTACACGTTGGCCAAACCGCGCGAACGTTCCGCCTGCGAAGCCAGCAGGTCGACCAGTGCTGCCAGCACCTCGCGCAACTCGTGCAGGCTTTCGTGGACCGCATCGCTGGCGTCGAGCTGCTGGAACGGACCGCGCGCCGGCAACGGATCCATCGCCAGGCGCAGCTTGCGCAGCGCATCCTGCAGCGCCTCGGCCGGCTCCAGCAGCAGGCCGATGGCGCCGGTGACGCCATTGCACTCGCGCAGGATGTCCTGGGCCAGATCAGTCAACTGACGCGCGCTCACGCTTTGCGAGAAGAACTGCCCGGCCAGCTCAGGCACCTGGTGCGCCTCGTCGAGAATGAAGGCCTGCGCGCCGGGCAGGATCTCGCCGAACCCTTCCTGTTTCAGGGCCAGGTCGGCGAACAGCAGGTGATGGTTGACCACCACCAGATCGGCCTCGAGCGCCTCGCGCCGGGCCTTCATCACGTGACAGTCATCGTAGAACGGACATTCCACGCCCAGGCAGTTTTCCGGCGTCGAGGTGACGCGCGGCCACATCGGCGACTCCTCCGGCACCTCGGCCAGTTCCATGCGGTCGCCCTGCCGGGTGCGCGCCGACCAGGTGCGGATTGCCGCCAGCTGCGCAGCCTGCGGCTTGTCGAAACTGGCGCCCTCGCGCACGGTCTGGTCGAGCCGATACAGGCACAGATAGTTGGCACGCCCCTTCAGCAGGGCGGTGGTGCGACGCACGCCAAGCACCGACTTCACTCGCGGCAGATCACGGAAATAGAGCTGGTCCTGCAGCGCCTTGGTTCCGGTGGACACGATCACCCGTTCGCCGGAAAGCAACGCGGGCACAAGGTAGGCATAGGTCTTGCCGGTGCCGGTGCCGGCTTCGGCGATCAGCGTCTCGCGTTCGACCATGGCGTGCTGCACCGCGTGCGCCATGGCCTGCTGTTCGGTCCGTGGTGCGAAGCCGGGCACTTCGCGCGCAAACGGGCCGTGGGGGCCAAGCAGCGCGCTGCTGTCGTCGGAATCAATCATCCAGCCAGTATCGCCCAGCACGGTCGGGCAGCAAACCGCTGGCGCTGATGACAAGCCGGGTGCACCATGCACGCACCATCACCGTGGAGATCGCCATGAGCATCGAGTTGCACATGCTGGCCTGGAGTGTCCTGCTGGGACTGGTGCAGGTCATGCTGCCCACCCTGCTCGCCACCGGACGATACGGCCTGGGCTGGGCCGCGGGTCCGCGTGACGCGGACATGCCGGCTGCGCCCACGGTGGCCGCACGACTGGACCGCGCACGCGCCAACTTCCTGGAGACCTTCCCGTTCTTCGCCGCGGCCGTGCTTGCGGTGATCGCGCTGCAGCATCACGACGAAACCACCGCCTTGGGTGCCCAGGCCTACTTCTGGGCCCGACTGGTGTACGTGCCGGTGTATGCCGCCGGCATCCCGTTCCTGCGCACGCTGGTCTGGCTGGTCAGCATCGTTGGCATCGTGATGTTGCTGCTGCCGCTGCTCTGAACGATACCGGCCTGAGCGGCACCGGCGCGTATCAGACCGGCACGGATCAGAAGCGTGGAATGTCCGCCTTGTGGCAGGCCGCGACCTGCTTGCGCGCGCTGGCCGCTGAAACGGCGTCGCGTGCATGCAGGTCGAGCTCGACAATGGTCTGCCAGTTGCGTTCGCACAGCGGCCCCAGCTTCGGACCGAGCGACCACGAGCGGTGCGCGAGCTGTCCTGCCATCGCGTAGTCACCCAGGTAGACCGCCACTTCGGCACGATCCTGCAGCAGGTCCGGCGCGTCGGGGCTCATTTTCAGCGCTTCGTCCAAGTGCTGTGCCGCCTGCGCATACTGCCCAGCCAGTTCGTTGCTGATCGCCGCATCGCGCAGCGAGGTCACGCCGGGATCGCGCAACGGATGCACGTTGATCACGGACTTGTCGCTGGCGCCGGCGGCACGGATCGCCTGCACCATCTGCGCGTTCGACGGCAGCGGCGGTTCGGGGCGCGACGGGTTCGGCGGGCTGCAGGCCGCCAGCAGGGCGGCAACGCCGGCCAGAGCCATCCATGAGCGGAGTCGTACAGCGCGGTTCGACATTTCAGTTTCCGGAAGAAGCATTGGGAGTGGCGGGCGAGCTCGAAGACGTGGCTGGACCGCCACCGAAAAGGTGACCGATACGCTGCCAGAAGCAGCCCTCGGTATCGGTCGGAAGCGAACCGGCAACCACCGGCACCTGGATCGCACCTTCGCACTCGGAGTCGGTCGGCTTGCCGTCCGCGGGATTGATCCAGGCCATCTGCAGCCCCGCGCCCGGCGCCGGCGACAACGGCCGGGTCGGCAGTTTCGCGAACAGGTCGCGCCAGGCACGCAGTGCACCGCTGGCGCCGAACAGCGTGGTCGGCTTGTTGTCGTCACGGCCCATCCAGAACACCGCCAGCCGGTCGCCGGTAAAGCCGGCAAACCAGCTGTCGCGCATGTCGTTGCTGGTGCCGGTCTTGCCCGCCGCATGCAGCCAGGCCAGTCCCGAGTCGCCGATGGAATGAGCGGTGCCGTAGATCGCCACCTGCTGCATCGCCCAGGTGACCAGCCGCACCGCCTCCTGGTACTCGCCCTTGCCCTGCTGCACTTCGTAGCGCTTGATGGTGTGGCCGTTGCCGTCGACCACACCGCGCACCGCCAGCAACGGCAGGGCATGCCCATCGGAAGCCAGGTATTCGTAGATCTGCGCCTCCTGGATCGGCGCCAGGTCGATCGCACCGATCAGCATCGACGGATCGGCACCCACGTTGTCCAGACCCAATGATTTGAGGAAGGCCTGGATCCGCGGCAAGCCCACCGCCAGCCCCAGCCGGATGCTGGCCAGGTTCCACGAGTGGGCAAGTGCGTCGACCATCGGCACCATGCCGTGGCTCTGGTTGTCGTCGTTGTGCGGCGTCCACAGCGTGCCGTTCGGCTGGCGCATGCTGATCGGGCTGTCGTCCAGCTCGGTGGCCAGGTTCCAGTGCGCAGGGTCGGTCAGCGCCGCCAGGTACACGAATGGCTTGATGGTCGAACCGATCGGCCGGCGTGCATCCAGTGCGCGGTTGAACCCGGTGTCGCCCGGGTTGCGGCTGCCGACCACCGCCAGCACGCTGCCGGTGTGCGAGTCGGTGACCACGGCCGCCGCCTGCACGCCATGTCCGCGTCTGCCCAGATGTTTCAGCGTCTCGTCGATCGCCTGCTCGGCATAGATCTGCGCTGCGGGGTCCAGCGTGGTGTAGATCGACAGGTTGCCCTGACGCAGAGTCTGCTCGTCGAAATCGTTGGTGATCTGCTTGCGCACCAGCTGCATGAAGGCGGGGAAACGGTCGTGCGGCAACTGGCCGTTGCTGATCACTTCCAGCGGCGTCTGCTGCGCAGCCTGCGCCTGGGCCTGGGTGATCAGACCAGTGACTGCGAATTCGTGCAGCACCAGGTTGCGCCGCTCCAGCGCACGCTTCGGATAGCGCCGCGGATCGTAATAGCTGGGCCCCTTCACCATGCCGACCAGCATGGCGATCTCCTGCGGCCGCAGGTCCTGCAGGCGACGCCCGAAATAGAACTCCGACGCGGCGGCGAAGCCGTGCACGGACTGGTTGCCCTGCTGGCCGAGGAAGACCTCGTTGATATAGGCCTCGAGGATCCGCCCCTTGCTGTAGTGCATGTCCAGCAGCACAGACATCAGCGCCTCGTTGAACTTGCGGGTCAACGTCTGCTTGCGGCTGAGAAACAGGTTGCGCACCAGCTGCTGGGTCAGGGTGGAGCCGCCCTGCACCGAATGCCCGGCACGCAGGTCGGCGTACGCCGCGCGCAGGATGCCGGTGAAGTCGATGCCGATATTGCTCTTGAAGCTGCGGTCTTCCACCGCCTGCAGCCCGGTGACCAGCAACGGCGGCACGTCGGCGAGCTGCACGATGCGCCGGTCCACCTGCTTGGCGCCGTACACGGTGGCGATGCGTGCCGGGTCCAGGTGGGTCAGTGCGATCGACCTTCCGGTTGCCAGGTCATGCACCGAGGCAATCACACCCCTGCCCAGCACCAGCCGGATGCGTTTCGGCAGTTCGCCGCCATCGGGGTCGACATAGCCGCGTGACGAGATCACGTAGGTTGAACCGTTGCGTGCCCAGCTGCCGGGCACGTGGCCGCGACCGTCGTCGATGTAGCCGGCAAAGGTCAGCTCCAGCTTCAGCGCCGCCGGGGTCATCGGCTCGCCCGGCGCCAGCGGCAGCGGACGGGCGAACACCCGCGTCGGCACGGCGAACACCAGATCGTTGAAGCGATCCTGCACGCGCTTGTTGAGCACCAGGGTGTAAGGCAGCATGAAGCCGAAGAACAGGCCGGTGACGATCCAGAACGGGATGCGCACCCACGGCCAGACGGTCCGTGCGACGGTTCGTGTTCGGGTCAGGAAAGCCAACGTGGAATCACCCCTTGATGCATTGAGCCGATCATAGGGTGAGCGCCCCCGCGCGCGGATGAACGACGGCGGCGCACAGCGGGCGAAACACCGTCATAACACGGCGCGAATCCGGGCAATGTCCGCTCACGAGGCATCCGCAGCACGCGGCCGCCAGCAATCGACATCGGGGCGGAACGGGCGCGGAGAGACACCCAGCAGCTTCGTCAGCTCGGTGTTGTCGGCGACCAGGTCAGCCTGCAATCGGTCGAGTGGACCAGCCAGCCGTGGCAGCACATGACGCGCGCCGCGCAGGGCCCAACCCGGCACGGGCACGGGTAGCGTCGCCGTGGGCAGGCTGCGCCTGACCCGGGCGAACATCTCCGCCGCGGTCAGGCGTTCGCCGCCGCCAAGCGGCAGGATCCGGCCGGCCGCAGCCGGCTGGTCCAGTGCCGCCAGCACCGCCTGCGCGATGTCCGCGGCATGCACCGGCTGACGCAATCCCGATCCCGCCGGCAACGGAAACACATGCGTGCGCTGCGCACGCTGGGCGATCGGGGTCAGGCTCTTGTCCAGCCCCGCACCATAGATAAGGGTGGGACGGAAGACGGTCCAGGCGCTGCCGCGACGCTCGCAGGCCGCGGCAAGCGCGGCTTCGCCCTCGCACAGCAGCCGTGAGATATCACGTTCGGCCGCAACCATGGAGTTGCGCTTGCTCTCGGCACTCATCGAACTGGTCGCCACCACCCTGGGCGCCAGCGGCAACTCGGTCCACTCCAGCCACTGTGCGAACGGCAGCAGGGGGCCGAAGCTGATCACCGCGGATACGTCGCGCACGACCGGCACGGTATCGGGCAGGCTGCCCTCGATCCATGCAAGCCCGGCACGCACCGTGCGCGGACGGCGGCTCAGCGCCACCACCGGCACGCCCCGGGCGCACAGCAGCGGCATCAGAAAATGACCGATCTGGCTGCTGCCGCCAAACACCAGTACGGTCATGCGCCGCCCTGCATGCGCTCGGTCAGTTCGAGCAGGCGCGGATGATTCGGTGCGAGCTTGCGGGCCTGATCCAGCGACAGCGCGGCGCCGGCACGGTCGCCGCTGTCGAGCTGCTGCTGCGCCTGGTCCAGCCATGCGCCGGCCAGTCGCTGCTGCATCGGCCCCAGGCTGGCGTCGCCCGGCGACAGGTTGCCCAGCGCGTCCAGCAGGTTGCCGGCGCGCCCGAGGTTCCCCGCCGACAAGGCCTGTCCGAACTGGTGCGAAACCAGCCCAGGCAAGCCCTGCAAACCGGCCAGCGCGGACGGGTCATTGCCATTGATGGCCAGCGCACTCCGGTACAGGTCGTAGGCGCAGTTGCCGGGCGGGCTCATGATCTCGCCCTGCGCGGCAGCAAGCTTCGCGCGCTTCACCAGCGTGGCCACCTGGGCCTTCTGCTGCGCGGTCAGGTCCACCGGCGGACTGGTCGCACCGGCCGTGGTGGAAACCAGCGGCAAACCCTGCGCTCCCACCGGAGTCTGCAGGCGTGCGCGCGCCGCCAGCAGGTCAGCCGACTCGGGCGCCAGCGCCGCGGCCTGGTCGAGCAGTTGTGTCGCCTGGGCGTTATCGCCACCATCGATCGCCGCATTGGCCTGCACCACCAGCGCGGCCGCCACCTGCCCCAGGCCCGCCTTGGCCTGGGCGTTGTCCGGATCGATCGCCAGTGCCGCCTTGAAATAGGCCAGCGCCGTATTCTGGCCGGGCCCGTTGATGTTGCCGGCCCGCAGGGCATCCTGACCCTGCTGCAGATCGTCGGCCACGGTGCTGTCGTCCTGCTGCTGCAGCTGGGTCTGCGCCGCGCGCAGCGACGGCAGGTCAGCGTAATTGGGCAGCAGCGCGGCAAGTCGGCCGATCAGCGCATCGGCCGCGCTGCGATTGCCACTCGCCAGCGCCTGACGGGCCTGCACCGCAAACGCACCGCCGACCTGGTCGAGACCGTGCTTGGCCACGGCATTGTCCGGATCGGCGGCCAGTGCCTGCTGGTACAGCGTGCCCGCGCCCCCCGGCCCGTCCAGGCGGCCATCGGCAAATGCCTGCTGGGCCTGGCCGATCAGGGTGTCGACCTGCCCATCGGCATTGCGCGCCTTGTCGATCGCCTTGCTCAAGCGTTCCACGTCGCCACCGCCGCCCAGCAGTTCGCGCGCGGCGACCAGCGACTGTTCGGCCTGGTTGACATGCCCGGCGGCAAGCGAGGCGTCAGCTCGGGCGATCTCGGCCTTGCCGACCTCCTGCAGGCCATTGAGCGCGCGGTTGTCGTCGGGTTCCAGCGCGCGTGCGGCTTCGAAAAGCTCGCGCGCGCTGGTGCCGTTGTTGCCGTCCAGGTTGCCTTCCTGCAGGGCCACCTGGGCACGATGCAGAATGCTGTCGAAGTCGGTGCGCGGAATCAGTGCGCGCAGGCTGGACTGGTTGAGCCACAGCAGCATGCCGCCGACGATCAGCGCCAGCGCAAACAGCGGGATCAGCCAGCCGCGACGGCCATGCTTCGCAGGCGCGGCTTCGGCGGCACGTTGGCGGCGTGGCTCGGCAGACATCCGCGGCAGGTTGTCGCCGGCTTTCGGGCGCGGTCGATCCAGCTCGCCGAGATCGCCAAGTTTCGGTTCGGTGCGGCCCTGGGGGCCAGGTACATGCGGGTCGCGATGTCCGCTCATGGTCGAGTGCAAAACCGCCGGATCTAAAGGCGGGAGCTTAGCATCGCGAAGGGCATTCGCCCGCGCCGGAGATTGTTGCGTTCAACTGGCGGCAAGCCTGGACCCGGGCCGCCCCGGCCAGGCGCTCAGCCGCCGCCGATGCGCCGCGCATCGACGATGTTCGGCAACGCGGCCAGCCGGTCCAGCAGCGCCGACAACTGCTCGAAGTCGCGCACCCTCAGGGTGAAGCGCATCTCGACCTCGCCGCTGCGGGTGAACAGCCGGCTGGACGAGGCGATGATGCTCACGCTGGCATTGCTGATGACGCCGGCCACGTCTTTCTGCAGGCCTTTGCGGTCGTAGCCGTGCAGCTCGACATCCACCTCGTAGGCCTGTGCGGAAGCGCGTCCCCAGGTCACCTCGATCACGCGGTCGGGGTCGCGCCGGACCAGCCGCGCGAGACTGGGGCAGTCCGCCCGGTGCACCGACACGCCACGCCCCTTGGTGACATACCCGCGCACAGCATCCCCCGGCAGCGGCTGGCAGCAGCGGGCCAGCGTGGTGAGCAGGTTGCCGACCCCTTCGATGGTGAGTGCGCTGTGATCCAGCACACTGTGCCGCGAGGCGACCGGCGACGATGACTGGGTGACCTCCGGCGTCGGTTGCGCGGCTTCCTGCAGCACCCGCGAGACCTGGCCCGGGCTGATCTCGCCCAGCGCCAGCGCGACCAGCAGGTCGTCATGAGTGTTCAGGTGGAAGTGCGCGGGCAGCCTGGCGATGTCGGCGTCCGGCAGCGCCAGCCGCTTGAGCTCGCGTTCGAACATGGCCCGCCCCGCGGCCAGGTTGGCCTCCAGCGCGCTGCGCCGGAACCAGGTGCGCACCTTTTCCTTGGCGCGATTCGTGGCGAGATAGCCGTGGTGCGGCGAGAGCCAGTCGCGGCTGGGCTCGGCCAGCTTGGCGGTGAGGATCTCCACCCGGTCACCGCTGGACGGCTGGAAGGTCAACGGCACGATGCGTCCGTTGACCTTGGCGCCACGGCAGCGATGACCGACCTCGGTGTGCACGTGGTAGGCGAAATCCAGCACGGTGGCGCCGTGCGGCAGATCGAACACCTCGCCCTTCGGGGTGAGCAGATAGACGCGGTCTTCCAGCAGCTCGGTCTTGAGATCGGCAGCCAGCGCGCCTTCGTCCTCGCCGCGCCCGTCCAGCAACTTGCGCATCCAGGCGATCTTCGCCTCGAACTCCGCATCGCCGGCCCCGCCCTCCTTGTAGCGCCAGTGCGCAGCCACGCCCAGTTCGTTGGCGCGATGCATTTCGTGGGTGCGGATCTGCACCTCCAGCGTCTTGCCGCGCGGACCGATCACCGCGGTATGCAGCGAGCGATAACCGTTGCCCTTGGGCCGAGCCAGGTAGTCGTCGAACTCGCGCGGCAGATGCGGCCACAGCGCATGCACCACGCCCAGCGCGGCATAGCAGTCGGCCACGTTGTCCACCAGCACACGCACGGCCCGGATGTCGTAAAGCTCGTCGAACTCCAGGTCCTTGCGCTGCATCTTCTTCCAGATGGAATAGATGTGCTTGGGCCGGCCGGCCAGCTCGGCCTTGATGCCGGCTGCAGCCAGTGCCCGGCCCAGTTCGTCCAGCGACTCGCGGATGAAGCCCTCGCGATCGGCACGGCGCTCGTCCAGCAGCCGGGCGATGCGCTTGTAGACGTCCGGCTGCAGGTAACGGAAGGCCAGATCCTCCAGCTCCCACTTCAGCTGCCAGATGCCCAGCCGGTTGGCCAGCGGCGCATGGATGTCGCGGGTAAGCCGCGCCAGTTCCTGCCGCTCGGCTTCGGGCAGGGTCGCCGCACCGCGCATGCGTGCGAGCTGACGCGCCAGCAGCACGAACACCACGCGCAGGTCGCGGATGATCGCCAGCAGCAGCCGGCGCAGCCCTTCGGAACCACCGCCAGCCGCGCGCTGTGCATGCAGCGCCCAGACCTTTTCCGCCGCCTGTTGTCCTTCCACCAGCCGGCGGATGTCTTCCGGCACCGCCTGCACACGGGCCGTCCATGCCTCGGGATCGGCCTGTGCCAGCGCGAACCACAGTGCCGACGCCTGGGTCTGCACATCGCAGCCGAGCATCACCAGCTGGTCCAGCACGTCGCGATACGAGGCATCGTCGATGCCATGCTGCGTGCAGGCCGCCAGCGCGTCCGCCAACGACGGCGCGGACGCGGCCACGCGTTCGCGCCATGTCGGCAGATCGACGGGGGATTGAACCTTGGCCATGCAGACGTCCCTGATGCTTCCTTATCAGTATCCCACGCGACGACGTCGCCTTGCCGCGAACGGCACGGCCAGACTGGCGCTGCTAGCATGCGGGTTTTGCACGGTTACCCGATGCGCCTGCTCAAGCCGCTGCTCGTCGCCGTCGTTACTGCGGCGCTGACCCTGCTGTGCGCATGGCTGGCCACCCGCTGGGCCGACGCCGGCGCGCCCTCGCTGCGCGATCTGGCACACGCGCATCCGGCGTTGGCAGCCATCGCCGGACTGCTGCCGCTTGCCGGCGGTATCGCCGCGCTGCGCCGGCGGCAGGCGCAACGATCACGCTGAGCCGAGTGCCTCCAGTGCCCTGGCCAGCCGCTTGGCCGAAACCGGCTCGGCCGTTTTCAGTTCCTGCGCGAACAACGAAACGCGCCACTCTTCGATCAGCCAGCGCAGTTCGTCCAGGTGGACCATACCCACCGCGCGATGGCGCAGATATTCGCGCCAGTACGGCAGCACCTGCAGCATGCGCTGCTGGTCCTTGGCCGGGTCCTGGCGCAGGCGTTCGGCGCGCAGCCGCATCGCCTTCAGGTAGCGCGGCAGGTGGGCCAGCCGGGTGGTCGGCAGCTCGCGCAGGAAGCCGGGCACAAGCAAGGCCTCGAACTGCTCGCGCAGATCGTCGTAGCTGGCGCGGGCGAAGCCCATCATCGGCGGCTCCAGCCAGGGCTTCAGGTCGGCCTGCGCCTCGATGACCGGCTCGGCCAGCTTCAGCCGCTCGATCGCCGCGGCGAACAGCTCGCGCGCGGCCTGGATATGCAGCGTCTCGAACGCACCGGCTGTACGCACATCGAGGTCGAGGTTCGCCAGCATGTCGGCAAGGCCTCCTTCGACCAGATCCTCGCGCAGCCCGTCCACCCCGCCCAGCGGTGCGTATTTCAGTGCCAGCGGATTGCCGATCGGCAGACGTCGACGCGCCTGCTTGAGATCGCTGGCCAGTGCGTTGCGCAGCAGACGGAGCACCCCGGCGAGATGCGCCTCGGCCGCCTCGTCACGCCGCTCGAACACCCGCAGCGCAACCGTCTCACCCAGATCCACCAGGGCCGGGAAGGCCAGCAGCCCGCCAGCCGAGCGCACCTCGCGCGGGATCTCCTCGAAATCCCAGGCGGTCACGTCCTCGCGGGTCAGCTCCACGTCGGTCTTGCGCGAAAACGCCTCGCGCGCACGCCCTTCCCACTGCGCACGCAGCGCGCCGAGATCGCGCCCGGCGGCAAGCGTGCGGCCACTGTCGTCATGCAGGCGGAAGCGCATCAGGGAATGCGGTGCCAGTGCACTGCCCTCGAATTCGGTCACTCCGATATCGACGCCGGTGGTGCGCTTCAGGAACCCGGCCAATGCTGCGACCAGCGGCTGCTCGCGCGGGCTCTCGGCTTCGACGAAAGCACGCGCGAAATCGGGCGCGGGCACGAAGTTGCGGCGCAGGGCCTTGGGCAGGCCACGGATCAGTTCGGCCACCTTGTCCGCCAGCAGCCCCGGCACCAGCCACTCGCAACGCGTGGCCGGCAGCGCGTTGAGCATGGCCAGCGGCAACTGCAGGGTGACGCCGTCGGCCTCGTCGCCGGGCACGAAACGGTATTCGAGCCGGTAGCGCTGGGCCGTGGCGCCTTTCGGCACGATCTCCAGCGCGGCCGGAAACGCCTTCGGATCCAGCCCTGCACCACCGGCCATCACGTCGTCGATCGACCAGCGCAGCGCGGCCTGTTCGGCCGGCCGCGCGTGGGGGTACCAGGCGTCCAGCGCGCGGCTGCTGGCGATGTCTTCCGGCAGCTTGCCGCGGAAGAAATCGACCAGCTCGTCTTCGTTGCGGATCAGGCCCTCGCGACGCTGCTTCGCCTCGATGCCCTCGGCATCTTCCAGCACGCGCCGGTTGGCGCGCACGAAGTCGGCGCGTGCATCGAGGTCGCCGCGCACCAGCGCCTCGCGCAGGAATATCTCGTGTGCCAGCGCGGGGTCCTGCTGCTGGAAGGTCACCGCCCGGCGCTCGACCAGGGTCAATCCGAACAGGCTGACCTGTTCGTAGGCCACCACGCAGCCGCGCTTCTTCGACCAGTGCGCGTCGCGACAGCTGGTGCGCAGCAGGTGTGCAGCCTGCTGCTCGATCCAGCCCGGTTCGACCCGCGCGCACATCATGCCCCACACCTTGCCGCCGACATCGAGAATCTGCGCGGCGAAGATCCAGTTCGGCGCCACCTTGGCCAGTGCCGAGCCGGGAAATACCTGGAACTTGCGCTCGCGCGTGCCCTGGTAGATGCCGCGCTCGTCCTTGCGCCCGACCTGGGTCGGCAGACCGGCCAGCAGGCAGCGGTGCACCGCCTCGAACCGCAGCGACGCTTCCCGCTCCGCGTCGGCAGGTGCCTGCTGCGCGCGGCCGTTCGCCCCGCGGGTCGATGCCGTCGCGGTCGGCTGCTGGCGCGAAGTTTCGTTCGCGGTGCGCCGGCGACGTCCCCTGCCCTGGCCCGCCGGAGCGTCGCGTCGCCCGGCATGGGCCACGGCGGTCGCCGGTGCGTCGGCTCGGGCGCTGTCCAGGGACCAGCCAAGCTCCTGCACCACCAGCAGCAATTGCCGGTGCAGCTCGCGCCATTCGCGCATGCGCATGAAGCTGAGGAAGTGCCGCGAGCACCAGTCGCGCAGTTTCGACTGGGTCAGTTCCTCGTGCGCTTCGGCGTACGCGCGCCACAGGTTCAGCACACCGACAAAGTCGGACTTGGGATCGGCGAAGACGGCGTGGGCGGCATCGGCCTGCTGGCGCGCATCGGCGGGGCGTTCGCGCGGATCCTGGATGCTGAGGAAGGCGACGATCGTCAGCACTTCGCGCAGGCTGTGCCGCTGCTGCGCCTCGACCAGCATGCGGGCAAGCTGCACGTCGATCGGCAGTTTCGCCAGGGTGCGCCCGGTGACGGTCAGCCGGCGCTCGTCGTCGATCGCGCCGATCTCGGCCAGGCGTCGATAGCCGTCGGCGACGACGCGCGGGTCGGGCGCGTCGAGGAACGGAAAGTCATCCACCTCGCCCAGCTTCAGCGCCAGCATGCGCAGGATCACGTTGGCCAGCGACGAACGCAGCAGCTCGGGGTCGGTGAATTCGCTGCGCGCGGCGAAGTCGGCCTCGTCGTAGAGGCGGTAGCACACGCCCGGCCCCACACGACCGCAGCGCCCCTTGCGCTGGTCGGCTGCCGCCTGCGAGACCGGCTCCACGTGCAGGCGCTCGAGCTGGCTGCGCTGGCTGTAGCGCTTCACCCGCGCGGTGCCGGTGTCGATCACGTAGCGGATGCGCGGCACCGTGAGCGAGGTCTCGGCCACGTTGGTGGCCAGCACCACGCGCCGCTTCGGACCGGGCCGGAACACCCGGTCCTGGTCGGCAGCGGACAGGCGCGCATACAGCGGCAGCACCTCGGTCTCGCGGTACTGCCGGCGCGACAGCAGCAGATGCGCGTCGCGGATCTCGCGTTCGCCCGGCAGGAACACCAGCACGTCGCCGCGCGGGTCCTCGCGGGTGATCTCGTCCAGCGCCGCGGCGATATGCTCGGCACTGCCCTGGCTCATGCCACGCGTGCGTTCCTCGCCGATCTGGTCGAGCGCGCGCCAGCGCACCTCCACCGGATAGGCGCGGCCCTCCACCGAGATCACCGGCGCACCGTCGAAATGTTCGGCGAAGCGTGCGGTGTCGATGGTCGCCGAGGTGACGATGATCTTCAGGTCCGGCCGCTTCACCGCCAGCCGCTTCAGATAGCCGAGCAGGAAGTCGATGTTGAGGCTGCGCTCGTGCGCCTCGTCGATGATCAGGGTGTCATAGGCCGACAGCCACGGATCGCCCTGGGTCTCGGCGAGCAGGATGCCGTCGGTCATGAACTTCACCAGGCTGCGCTCGGACACCTGGTCGGTGAAGCGCACCTGGAAACCCACTTGGTCGCCGAGCTGGGTGCCCAGTTCCTCGGCCACGCGACGGGCCACCGAACGCGCCGCCAGCCGGCGCGGCTGGGTGCAGCCGATCAGCCCGGCCTCGCCCCGGCCGGCGGCCAGGCACAGCTTGGGCAGCTGGGTGGTCTTGCCCGACCCGGTCTCGCCGGCGATCACCAGCACCTGGTTTTCGCGGATCAGCTTGACGATGTCGTCGGCGCGGGCGGTGATCGGCAGCGCCTCATCCAGCCGGATCGCCGGTTTGGCCTGGGCACGGGCGTGGCGCCGGGCTGCGGAAGCCTCGATGTCGGCGGCCAGCGCCGCCAGCTTCTTCTCGTCGGGACGCCGCGACAGTCCACGCCAGCGGCCGAGCAGGCGGCCGAAATCGCGGCTGCACACGTCGTCGAGCGCCTGGCGCGACACGCGCGGCGGGTGGGCGGAAGGCGGGCGGGTCGTGGGGGCGGATGCGTCGTTCATGAAGCTGCATATGATAGCCGCTGGCTATCGCCCGCATCGGCAGTATTCATTTCACCGCGACACCGCAAAGGGATACTGTGGTGACCATCCGCTCGTCGACACCCTGAAGGAGCCACACATGGCCGCGAACATCGGCATCGCCAAGAAAGACCGCGAACAGATCGCCAAGCACCTGTCCAAGCTGTTGGCCGACACCTATTCGCTGTACCTGAAGACGCACAGCTTCCACTGGAACGTCACCGGCCCGCAGTTCAACAGCCTGCATGCCATGTTCGAGACGCAGTACAACGAACTGTGGCTGGCTGCCGACGAGGTCGCCGAGCGCATCCGCACGCTGGACGTGTTCGCCCCCGGCTCCTACAGCCAGTTCGGCAAGCTGACCTCGATCAAGGAGGAGGCGGGCGTACCCGACTGGAAGAACATGGTGGGCCAGCTGGTCGAGGGCCACGAGATCGCCGCGCACACCGCGCGCGAGGTCATCAAGGCCGCCGACAAGGCCGGCGACGAGGGCACCGCCGACATGGTGACCGGCCGCCTGAAAGAGCACGAGAAGACCGCCTGGATGCTGCGCTCGCTGCTGAAATAAGCCGATGGCACCGGGCCGCAGGTTTGTGCGCGGCCCGGTGCTCCACACGGCCCCTGACCTTGCGCTGACCGTGGCATGCGTAATTTATTGAGCGCGTGACGCGGCATTGGTTAAGCTCCTTGCGTTTTTGCCTCGCCCGGAACGGAGGCGAGCCACGGGGATCGTCTTGAGCGCAAAACCCATCCGCAAGCCATCGCTGTTCACCGCCATCCTGCTGGCCCTGGTCGTGGCTTCGATGAACATCGGCCTGTGGTGGTGGGGCAACCTGCCGCACGGTCCCGAAAACTGGCACGGACCGATCAGCGGCTTTGCGGTGTCGTTCTTCCGGCGCTACCAGAGTCCGTTGGCCGGCGACTTCCCCAGCAGCGCCCAGATCGACAGCGACCTGAAGCTGCTGCACCGCTACACCGACCACATCCGTATCTATTCCATGCTGCAGAACCCGCAGGTGGTGCGGCTGGCCCACAAGGAAGGCCTGCACGTGATGGCCGGCGCGTGGATCGACACGCGGCTGGAGAACAACGAGAAGGAGATCGAGGCGCTGATCGCGATGGCGCGGCGCTACCCGAAAACCATCGACCGGGTGATCGTCGGCAACGAGGTGCTGTTCCGCAACGACCTGCCGCCGGCCAAGCTGATGGCCTACGTCGACCGCGTACGCGCAGCGATCCGCCAGCCGGTGTCGATCGCCGAGCCGGACTACATCTGGGAAAAGTATCCCGAGCTGGCGCAGCACGTGGACTTCATCACGGTGCACCTGTTCCCGTACTGGAACGGCATCCCGCTCACCGGTAGCGGTAAGGGGCTGGACCACTACCCGGCCATCGCCTCGGCGCTGGGCAGCTACCAGAAGCTGCGGCAGATGTTCCCCGGCAAACCGATCGTGGTGGGCGAGATCGGCTGGCCCTCGAATGGCGACCGCCATGAGTACGCCAAGCCGTCGGTGTCGAACGAGGCGATCTTCCTGCGCGAATGGTTCAACGTGGCCAAACGCGACCACGTCGACTACTACGTGATGGAAGCGTTCGACCAGCCCTGGAAAGAACAGCTCGGCAGCCATACCGAGGCCTACTGGGGCATGTTCAACGCCGATCGCCAGCTGAAGTTCCCGTTCACCGGCCCGGTCACCGAAGACACCGGCTGGCCGTGGAAGGCGCTGGCCGCCAGCCTGCTGGCGCTGCTGCCGATGATCTGGTTCGCGCGCCGCTACGTGCGCTTCAAGCTGACCGGCCGGTTCTTCTTCTGTGCGCTGATCCAGCTGGCCTGCGGCCTGATCGTGTGGTCGGCCACGCTGCCGTTCAACTTCTACCTGGACTGGATCGACTGGACCATGCTGGCGCTGCTGTTCCCGGCCCAGGTCGCGATCCTCGCCATCCTGCTGATCAACGGCTTCGAGTTCACCGAGGTGCTGTGGCGGCGCGAATGGGTCCGCCACGCCGGCATGCTGCGCCCGGACAGCCCCGACAAGCAGCCGTTCGTGTCGATCCACCTGGCCTGCTACAACGAACCGCCGGAAATGGTCATCGTCACGCTCGACTCGCTGGCCGAGCTGGACTACGCCAACTACGAAGTGCTGGTGATCGACAACAACACCAAGGACCCGGCGACCTGGCAACCGGTGCAGGCCTACTGCGAGAAGCTCGGCAAGCGCTTCCGCTTCTTCCACCTGGAACCCTGGCCCGGCTACAAGGCCGGCGCGCTGAACTTCGGCCTGAAGGAAACCGACCCGCGCGCCGACGTGGTGGCGGTGATCGACGCCGACTACGTGGTGCGCCACGACTGGCTGGCCACCCTCACCGGCCACTTCCACGACCCCAAGGTGGCGGTGGTGCAGTGCCCGCAGGCGCACCGCGACTTCGAGCACAACCGCTTCCGCCGCATGACCGCGTGGGAATACGACGGCTTCTTCCGCATCGGCATGCACCACCGCAACGAGCGCAACGCGATCATCCAGCACGGCACCATGACGATGGTGCGGCGCTCGGCGCTGGAGGGCACCGGTGGTTGGTCGGAATGGACCATCTGCGAGGACGCCGAGCTGGGCCTGCGCCTGATGCATGCCGGCTACGAGCTGGTCTACGTCGACGAGCTGATGGGCAAGGGCCTGACCCCGGCCGACTTCAAGGCATACAAGAGCCAGCGCTACCGCTGGGCGTTCGGTGCGATGCAGATCCTCAAGGGTCGCTGGGACTGGATGACCCGGAAGGGTCCGCTCAGCAGCGGCCAGCGCTTCCACTTCCTGACCGGCTGGTTCAGCTGGTTCGCCGATGCGCTGCACCTGATCTTCACCCTGATGGCGATCTTCTGGACCGCCGGCATGGTGGCCTTCCCCAGCGTGTTCAGCCTGCCGATGCAGCTGTTCCTGATCCCGGTGATCGGCTTCTTCTTCGCCAAGGCGATCTTCGGCATCGTGCTGTACCGCGCGCGCGTCCCGTGCAGCTGGTACGACACCCTGATGGCGTCACTGGCCAGCATGGGCCTGTCGCACGCGATCGCACGCGGCATCCTGCACGGCCTCACCCGCGAGAAGACCTCGTTCGTGGTGACCGCCAAGAGCCGGCGCATGGGCGGCAGCAACTTCGCCGCTTTCGCGCCAGTACGCGAGGAGGGCCTGATGGCGATCGCGCTGGCGCTGTGCATCATCGGTATGGCCCGCAGCTACGGCACGCACTACATCGAAGGCATGTTGTGGATCTTCATCCTGGCCGCGCAGTCGATCCCCTACGTGTCGGCCCTGGTCGGTGCCTGGATCGCGCATCGCTCCGGCGACAAGGCGGGCTGAGCACAATCCGTTTCAGGCAAGGCTTGCCGCGGGGCATTCATCAGTCGCCAACGGACACTGCGCTAAGCTAGGCCGAAAGATTCAAAGAGGATGGAACCCCGCGCATGCGCCGCTGTTCCCGACGCCCGGGGCCCGCCCGCTGGAGCCTCGCCCTGCTCCTGCTGCTTCCGGCATTCGCCCATGCGGGCGTGAAACTGACCGTGGATGGCGTGGACGACCCGCTCAAGGCTGCCGTGACGGCCGGCGTCAGCCTGTCGCAATACGCCTCGCGCGAGGTCAGCGACGCGCAGATCCGGCGCCTCTACGAGCGCGCCAGCGACGAGGCACGCACCGCACTGCAGCCATACGGTTATTACGACGCCACGGTCACCGGCCAGCTGCGTCGGGACGGCAACGACTGGCAGGTCACCCTGCACGTCAAGCCCGGCGAACCGGTCAAGGTGAATACGGTCGACATCAAGCTCGACCGCGACGCGCTGGCCATTCCGTCGATCCGCGCCGCTGCCCGCAGGATCGAGCGCCTGCGCGGCCACCGGCTGGACGACGCCACCTACGATGCCGACCGCGACGCACTGAGCAGCGCACTCACGGCGGAGGGCTTCCTCGACGCGAAGATGAAGGTCCACCGGGTCGAAGTGAACCCGCCGGCGCACACCGCGGCGATCAGGCTGGCATGGGATGCGGGCACGCGCTATCGCTACGGCCAGGTGAAGTTCGAGGGCTCCCAGTTCCGGCCCGGCTTCCTGCAACGCTACGTGCCGTTCAAGCGCGGCGACTATTTCGATCAGAGCCAGCTGCTGGGGCTGCAGCAGGCGCTCACCGGTGCCGACTACTTCTCGGTGGTCAACGTGCTGCCCGACGTGGACAAGGCCAGCCACGGCAGCGTCGACATCACCGTGCAGCTGGTGCCGGCCAAGCGCACCATCTATACCGGCGGCCCGTTCATCGGCACCGATACCGGCTTCGGCATGCGCGGCGGCATCGAACGCCGCTGGGTCAACAACCGCGGCCACAAGTGGAAGAACGAGCTGGTGCTGGCGCAGCGGCTGAAGACCCTGTCCACGCTGTACTCCATTCCGATGCCGGGGCCGGACCAGCGCAGCCTGAACTTCGGTGCCAACTTCCGCGACGCCAACACCGACACCTCGAAATCGCGCACGCTCGAACTGGTCGGCAACGACAGCCGGCTGTGGCATGGCTGGGTGCGCACGGTGGGCGTGCATGCGCTGATTGGCACTTTCACCGTGGGCCAGGGCGGCAACCTGGCGGACACCGCGCCGGGGGTGGAACACGGCCGCAGCGAGCTGGTGTTCGGCGAGGCTTCGCTGACCCGCAAGCATGCGGACAACCCCGACTTCGTGCGTCGCGGCTGGTCGCTGGAACTGTACGCCCGCAGTACTGCCGGCAGCCTGCTTTCGACCACCCGCTTCAGCCAGCTCCAGGCCAATGCCAAGTGGATCCGCGGCTTCACCCGGCGCGACCGGCTGATTCTGCGCGGCAGCGTCGGCACCACCTGGACCGGCAACTTTTCCGCGCTGCCGCCGCAGCTGCGCTTTTTCGCCGGCGGCGACCGTTCGGTGCGCGGCTACGCCTTCCAGTCGATCGGCCCGGAAAACAGCTACGGCCGGGTGATCGGCGGACGCAACCTGCTGGTGAGCAGCGCCACGGTGGAACACTATTTCACCCACGCCTGGGGCATGGCCGCCTTCGTCGATGCCGGCAACGCGTTCAGCGGCACCCGCTACAGCCCGCGGATCGGTGCCGGCCTGGGCGTGCGCTGGCGCTCGCCGGTGGGCCTGATCCGCGTCGACTTCGGCTTTCCCGTACACGACCGGACCCACCACGGCATGGAACTGCACATCGTGATCGGGCCGGACCTATGATCGTGGCGACGACAACTCCGCCCCGTCCTGCGGGAGCGACCGCATGAAGTGGCTCAAGCTCATCGGCGTGGTCTTTGCCGGCCTGTTGCTGGCGGTGGCCGTGCTGCTGTGGTGGCTGCTCGATACCGGCGCCGGGCTGCGCTTCGCGCTGGCCCGGGCCGAAGGCGCGATGCACGGGGCACTCTCGGTGCAGAGTGCACGGGGCTGCCTCCTCGGGCCGCTCGACCTGACCGGCCTGGCCTACGACAACGGCCAGGGCACGCGGGTGAAGCTTGCCCATGCCCATCTCGAGCTGAGCTTCTGGCCGCTGCTGCGCAAGCGCCTGCATGTGCTCGACCTCGACGCGGATGGCGTCGACGTGGATCTGCCAGCGGCGAGCGGACAGAGCACCAGCAGCAGCCCCTTTTCGCTGGAACCACCGATCGCGCTGCTGCTCGATCGCGTGCGCGTCACCCGCCTCAGGATCATCCGTGCCGGACAGCCGCTGTTGGTCGCCAACCGGTTCGAACTTGCCGCACGCTGGACCCATGCCGGCATCGCAGTGAAGCAGCTGGCACTGCAGGCCCCTGCCGGTCATGCCGAGCTGGCCGGACAGCTCGCCGTCGGCCGCCGCTACATGGGCCAGGGCAAGGCCGGCTTTGCCTGGCGCGCGGGCGACACCGACTATGCCGGCACCCTGTCGGCCAGCAGCGACGGCTCGACCGCGCATGCCAGCATCAAGCTGACCCGCCCCACCGTGGCGACACTCGACCTCGCCCTCACCCAGTCGGGCTCCTTGCCGTGGACCGCGAAACTGGCGCTGCCTTCGTTCGACCCCAAGCCCCTGCTCGGGGCCAGCTCACTCACCCGGCTGGCCGCACATCTCGACGGTCACGGCGACAAGCTCGGTGGCACGCTGACCGGCACGCTCGACCTGAACCGGTACCGCGTGGCGCTGCAACCACTGGTCGCGCGCTTCGACAGCGCTTACAAGACGCTGTACCTGAAACAGCTGCAGCTCGCCTCCCCGCAGGTTCCGGGCACGCTCGACGCGAACGGCCAAGTGCAGCTCGATACAACGCCGATGCGAGGCGAGCTGGCGCTCGCCTGGAACAAGCTGCAGCTGCCCGCCGACCTGGTCGGCCAGGCGCTGGCCAGTCACGGCCAGCTCACCGTGCGTGGCGACACCGGGCAATACCATGTCGCCGGCGACATCGCGGTCGGCCCGCCCGGACGACTGGCCCGGCTGGCGCTCGATCTGGACGGCACGCTTGAACAGATCACGCTGAACACGCTGAAGCTGCAGCAGCCACAGGGCGGCCTCGATGCCAACGGCACGGTGACGTTGCAGCCCGCACTGGCATGGAACCTCAAGGCACAGGCAAAGCAGTTCGATCCCGGCCAGCTGCTGGCCGGCTGGAACGGTGCGCTGAATCTGGCGCTGGACACCCACGGCGCACTGACCACGCAGGGGCTCGAAGCCAGCCTCGACCTGCAGAAACTCGACGGCCGCCTGCGCCAACGCAAGGTCGACGGCAGCGGCCACCTGCATCTGTCGCCCACGAAAGTCATCGACGGCAAGCTCGCCCTGCGCGTCGGCCGCAGCCGTGTGCGGATCGACGCCCGTCCCGGCAAGCGCAACGATGTCGATCTCAAGCTTGCCGTCGCTTCGCTGGGCGACTGGCTGCCGGCGGCCCGCGGCTCGTTCGATGGCGACTTCCGCATACAGGGCCTGTGGCCCGCGCTCAGCATCAATGGCCATGCCGACGGACAGTCGCTGGCCTGGCAGGACCAGAGCCTGCAGAAACTGCGGCTGATCGTCGGCCTGCCCGACATCAGCCACCCAGCCGGCAAGCTGCAGCTGGATGCCAGCAAGGTGCTGGCCGGCAGCCTCGCCTTCGGCCGTATCGACCTGCTGGCCGAAGGCAGCCAGGCCGACCACCGGCTGCGTCTCGATGCGCAGGGCAAACCGCTTTCGGTCCGGCTTGCCCTGCACGGCGGCCTGCACGGCCAGGCCTGGCACGGCACCCTGTCCACGCTGACCCTGACGCCACAGGGCATGCCCGACTGGCGCCTGCAGCAGCCCGTGAAACTGGCCTGGAATGACGGCGCGGCCAGCCTGTCCCGGCTCTGCCTGAGCGCGGGCGATCCCAGGGTCTGCGTCACTGCACGGCAGGACAAGGCAGGCGCCCTCGATGCCAGCTACCTGCTGCACGCCCTGCCACTGTCCATGCTGGTGGATGCCACCGGCAACGGCGGCATGCCGGTGCGTGCGGACGGCAGCCTGGACGGCAATGGCCAGCTGCAGCGCACGCCCGGCGGCAAGCTCAGCGGCCATGCCCGCATCAGCTCGACGCACGGCAGCATTACCTACACCGAACACCCTGCCGAGCCTTTGCTGACCTACGACAACCTGTCCCTCGATGCCACGCTGACCCCTTCGGTGCAGCAGGTCGAGGCACACGCGAAACTGGACGCCAACGGCAGCCTGGATGCGCATGCCAGCATCAGCGGATCGCAGCAGGCACTGGCCGGACAAGTGGCCTTTCATCTCAACCAGCTGGGCTTCATCGAACTGCTGACCGATGAAGTCGCCAACGTGAAGGGTCGCCTCGACGGCAGCTTCCAGCTGGGCGGCAGCCTGAAGCAGCCGGCGCTCGCCGGCCAGGCCACGCTGGACGGCTTCGCCGCCGAAATTCCCGATGCCGGACTCAGCCTGAGCAAGGGTCATGTATCGGTCAGCACCACCGACGCGAAGCAGTTCCTGATCGACGGCAGCATCCAGTCCGGCAAGGGCACCCTGAGTGTCGCCGGCACCGCCGGTATGGGCGCCACCGCCCCCACCAGCGTCACCATCAAGGGCCGGCAGTTCATGGCCGCGGACATCCCGGCAGCCAAGGTCGTGGTGTCGCCCGATCTAGTGGTGAAGCAGGACACCACCGGCATCCATGTCGGCGGCAGCGTGAACATCGACAGCGCCGACGTGAACGTGGAAAAGCTGCCCGGCGGCGGTGCCAGTCAGGCCTCGCCCGACGTGGTGATCGTCGGCCAGAAGCAAGCTGCGGCCGCAGCGCCGATCCCCGTCACCGCCGCGGTGAAAGTGGACCTCGGCCCCAGCACGCACCTGGTGGGCTTCGGCCTGAACGGTCGCCTGGGCGGCCTGCTGACCGTCAACGACCGCCCCGGCCACGCCACCACCGGGCAAGGCCAGATCACGGTCAACGGCACCTACAAGGCCTATGGCCAGAACCTGCACATCGAACTCGGACGACTGCTGTTCGCCAGCACCCCGATCGACAACCCCGGACTCAGCATCAAGGCCGTGCGCAAGCTCAATCCCAACAGCACGGTCGACGAAGGCCAGGAAGTCGGGCTGCTGGTCAGCGGCACCGCCAAGCGCCCGGTGCTCACCGTATTCTCCAACCCGGTGATGGAGCAGTCCGATGCGCTGTCCTACCTGGTCACCGGCAAGCCGCTGTCGCAGGTGAAGGGCGGCGAAGGCAACATGGTGGGCGCCGCTGCGCAGGCGCTGGGCTCGGCCACCGGCGACCTGCTGGCCAAGAGCGTCGGCGCCAGAACCGGCCTGGACATGGGCGTGTCCAGCAACGAAGCACTGGGCGGCGGTGCCGCCTTCACGGTAGGCAAATACCTGTCGCCGCGTCTTTACCTGAGCTACGGCGTGGGCCTGTTCGAACCCGGCCAGGTCATCACCATGCGTTTCCGCCTCAGCCATCGCTGGAACCTCGAGGCACAGAACGCCACCGACTTCAGCCGCGCCAGCCTCAATTACCGCTATGAGAAATAGCTGCGATACCCGCGCATTCCGCGCCGCGACGTGCCTGGCATGCCCACTGGTGGCATGCTGGACGCCATTTTCCTTACGCCCGCACCGCCGTGCGGGCCTCTCCCGTTTCGCGAGGTAACCACATGCAACGCACACGCTGGATTCTTGCCGCGGCCATTGCCGCCACCCTCTTCGGCACCTCGGCATGGGCCGCCTCGCCCGCAGCCCAGGGCGATATCGGCATCGACCTGGCCGGTATCGACCATGCAGTGAAGCCGGGCGACAATTTCTTCGACTATGCCAACGGCGACTGGTTGAAGACCGCGACCATCCCGGCCGACCGCTCCAGCATCGGCACCTTCCTCACCATCTACAACAAGACCGAGAAACACACCGCCGACCTGATCCGCAGTGCCCGAGGCGACCATGCCGCGCCCGGCACCAACGAGCGCAAGATCGCCGACTACTACGCCGCCTACATGGACCAGGCGAATATCGACAAGCTGGGCCTGAAGCCGATCAAGCACGAGCTCTCGGCGATCGAGGACATTCATTCGAAGGAACAGCTGGCCCGCGTGCTCGGCAGCCGCCTGCGCGCCGACGTCGACCCGATCAACGCCACCCACTTCCACACCCAGCACCTGTTCGGCCTGTTCGTGACGCAGGGTCTGGAAGACCCGTCGCACCACATCGCCTACCTGCTGCAGGGTGGCCTGGGCATGCCCAGCCGCGCCTACTACCTGTCCAGCGACCCGCACATGGTCGCCGCCCTCGCCAAGTACAAGACCTACGTCGCCGCGCTGCTGAAGCTGGCCCACGTCAAGGACGCCGACGCGAAGGCACAGGCCGTCGTGGCGCTGGAAACCAGGATCGCGCAGGCCCAGGAAAGCCTGCTCGAGAGCGAGAACGTGCACAAGGCAAACAACCTCTGGAGCATGGCCGACTTCTCCAGCAAGGCCCCCGGCCTCGACTGGACCACCTACTTCGCCGCCGCCGGCCTCAGCGACCAGAAGCAGATCGACGTATGGCAGCCCAGCGCCATCACCGGACTGTCCGCACTGGTCGCCAGCCAGCCGCTGGATGCATGGAAGGACCTGCTGGTCTTCCACACCATCAACGCCAGCGCGCCGCTGCTGCCCGACGCCTTCGCCAACCTCAACTTCGATTTCTACGGCAAGACCCTGCAGGGCACGCCCGAGCAGCAGCCGCGCTGGAAGCGTGCGGTGGCCGCCACCAACACCGACCTCGGCGATGCGGTGGGCCAGCTCTACGTGAAGAAGTACTTCCCCGCTTCGTCCAAGGTCGCGGTGCAGCAGCTGGTGCAGAACCTGATCGCCGCCTTCAAGGAACGCATGGGCACGCTGACCTGGATGACTCCCGCCACCCGCGCCAAGGCCGAGGAGAAGCTGGAGACGCTCAAGGTCGGTGTCGGTTATCCCGGAACATGGCGCAACTACGCCTCGCTTGAAATCAAGCCCAACGACCCGATCGGCAACCACCAGCGCGCGCTCAAGTTCGAATACGAGTACCAGAAAGCCAAGCTGCACGAGCCGGTCGACCGCGGCGAATGGTGGATGACCCCGCAGACCGTGAACGCAGTGAACCTGCCGCTGCAGAACGCGCTGAACTTCCCGGCCGCGATCCTGCAGGCGCCGTTCTTCGACCCGAAGGCCGACCCGGCGGCGAACTACGGCGCGATCGGCGCGATCATCGGCCACGAGATCAGCCACAGCTTCGACAACACCGGCTCCGAGTTCAACGCGCAGGGCAAGCTGGAAAACTGGTGGACGCCGACCGACCTGGCGCACTTCAAGGCCGCCACCCAGCAGCTGGCCAAGCAGTTCAGCCAGTACCAGGCGCTGCCCGGCCTGTACGTCAACGGTGAGCAGACCCTGGGCGAGGACATCGCCGACATCTCCGGCCTGACCATCGCCTACGTCGCCTATCACAAGTCGCTGCACGGCAAGCCCGCGCCGGTGATCGACGGCCTGACCGGCGACCAGCGCTTCTTCCTCGCCTTCGGCCAGGCATGGCGCTCGAAGATCCGCGACGCCGCGCTGCGCCAGCGACTGGCCACCGACGTGCACGCGCCCGCGCAGTTCCGTGCCCTCACCGTGCGCAACCTCGACCCGTGGTACAAGGCGTTCGACGTGAAGCCGGGGCAGAAGTTGTACCTGAAGCCGGATCAGCGCGTGAAGATCTGGTAACAGGCCCGGCATCGCCGGCATCCAGGCCGCATCCGTGATGGATGCGGCCTTTTTCGTGCCGCGCTCCGGCCAGTCGCCGTGCTCAGGCCTCGACCAGGTCGTCGCCGGCGGTGCTGACGACCACCCGGTTGCGTCCGGCGCGCTTGGCGCGATAGAGCGCGGCGTCGGTATCACGGCACAGATGCTGCACTTCGTAGCCGCTGACGTCCGTGCAGGCCACGCCGACACTGGCGGAAAACGTGACGACACGTTCCTCGTCCACCACCGTCGCCGCCTCGATCGCTGCCCGGATCCGTTCGGCGACATCCCTGCCACGCTCACACGGGCAACCGGGCAGCAGCATCGCGAACTCCTCGCCACCCAGACGGCCGAACAGGTCACTCGGCCCCAGCAACTCCCGGCACACCGCCACCGTGCGCTTGAGCACCGCGTCGCCCACCGCATGGCCATGGGTGTCGTTGATCTGCTTGAAATGGTCCAGGTCGATGAACATCAGGCAGTTTTCCGCAGCCAGCTTTTTCTGTGCCTGCAGTACGCGGTCTGCCTCGCCCATGAAGTGCTGGTGATTCAAGGTGCCAGTCAGGCCGTCCATGCTCGACAGCTGCTTGAAGCGCAGTTGCGAACGCTTCAGCCTTAGCAGCCAGAAGCCGCCGAACAGCAGCGCCATCAGCAACAGCGCGATAAACAGCCGGCCGTTTTCCACCGCCTTGGTATCCAGTGCCTGCTGCAGGCGCAGGATCCGGTTCTGCTTGCTCAGCCGCTCGGTATCCAGCTGCTGCGCCAGCACCTGTTGCCGTGCCATGGCATAGGCCAGCGCGCGCGCGCTGACGTCATCGATCTGCTGCTTGTCGTGGGCCACGTAGAGTTTGTAGTAGCGCAGCGCAGTGGCACTGTCGCCCTTCTTCTGCGCCACCTGGTAAAGCAGCCTGTAGGCCATCGTCAACCAGTCGCTGACGTAATCCGGGCGACACATGGCGACAGCGGCAAGCGCCGCCTTGCGCGCCTTGTCGTCCTGTCCCAGCTGGGCATAGGCCATGGCGTACTGGACCTGGGTCGACAATCGGCTGGGGAAATAGCCGATCGTGTTCACGCTGGCGGCGATGCGGTCCAGTATGTCCAGCGTACTGAGCGGCTTCTGTTCATCCAGATACTGCTCGCTGAGAGTCAGCCGCGCGGCATTCGCCAGCAGTGGCTGACCCGCATCGACGCAACTGTCGATGGTGCGCCGGAACTCGCGGCTGGACGAGGTCAGCCCGCCGCCGTTGTAAAGCGCGGACAGTTCGAAGAAATAGGCATGACACTGCGGCTGTCCCGCCGGGATCTCGCTCTCCATCATCCGTGCGTACTTGACGGCAAGATCGGTCTGACCAGCCAGGTTCAGCATCTGCGAAAGATTAGCCAGCAACATCAGCCGTGCCTTGGGATCGGTCGTCGTCGACAGGCTGCCCATCAGGTGATTGGCCAGCTCGAAAGCCTGCTTGTAGTGACGACTCATGCCCAGGTTGCTGAGCAGTTGGGCCGAGGCCTTCGCAACCAGCACAGGGTTGCCGGAATGATCGATCACCGCGCGGAATTCACTGGCCGACTTGATCAGGTCGCCCTCAAACATCGTCTGCCATGCATCCAGATAGCGCAGGTGCCAGCGTTCGACTGGGCTAAGCGGCGGATTTTCGCGATGGATCCGGGCCAGCCGCTGCACGAAGCGGGCATGATCCTTGGTTTCCAGCGCCTCGGTCCGGTCGAGAAAACGACCGGGATGCTCGATCGACGCAGCCGCGTGCGCCAGCGGTACCCATGCCCATGCGCAGCAGGCCCACACGCAGCCGACCAGACCCGCCCGGACAAACCATCTTCCGAAGCGACCCGGGAACCGTGACATATCGATAACCGCCCGGCCGGAGCCGGCTAGACCGATGCCGGCGGCGGAACGGCAGACGCGCAGCCATCTGGCCGAAACACGCCCCGTCCTCGCGCCATCGCAGGCTCTGGCAAGGCATCCATCGCCTCCCACCGCTCGATCGCAACTGTCATTACGCCCCCCACTGCAGTCATGAAATGGCCGCGACGTCACCCCAGTATATCGTCGCGCTCCATCAGGCATGGTTTCGGCCATGCCGGCACCAGCTTGAATCCGGCTGATGCCATGCCCAACCGCACGCCAGCCGTTTACCAGCGCATAACCGTTTTCACGCCATGCTCATGGAGCGACCCCGGTCGCAGACATCAATCACACATCATGGAGATAAAGTGCGATGAGCATATTCGGGACCATCCTGGACAAGATCTTTCACCACGACAGCGCCGGCACGGCCACCACCCCCGCAGCCGGCGATGCGCCTGCCGCAACACCAGCCGCCACGCCCGCTGCACAGGCCGCGCCCGCACCGGTCGATGTCGAGGCCGTGTTGACCAAGCTCGCCGCCGACAAGGGCCAGCCCAGCAACTGGCACCAGTCGATTGTCGACCTGCTCAAGCTGCTCGACATGGATTCCAGCCTCGCGGCACGCAAGCAGCTGGCCAATGAGCTCGACGTGCATGTGGCCGCCGACGGTACCGCGGAAGAAAACGTCGCCCTGCTCAAGGCGGTGATGCAGAAGCTCGCCGAGAACGGCGGCACGATTCCCGACAGCCTCAGGCACTGAGCGAGACGGCACCACGGAACCCCGGTTCCGTGGTGTTCGGCACAGCGTCGCTCTCAGGCCACGCCGAGTCCGGCGATACCCGCACCGTCCTCATCGAAACCGGCCAGGCCGGCAAAACGCCGACCGCGCTCCGCATAGTCCCTGAACTGGTCGAAGCTGGGCGCGCCCGGCGAAAGCAGCACCACGCCACCCTGCGGGGTGACCGTCCGCGCCATGGCGACGGCATCCGCAAAATCGTCGGCCTCGCCCAGCGGCAACTCGGTGCGGACATGGCGCAAGGCGTCAGCGATACGTGGCCCGTTGGCCCCCTGGGTGATCACGCGCAGGCCGCAGCGATCGCGTGTCGCCTGCACGAAATGCGACCAGTCCAGTCCGCGCTCGTAACCGCCCACGATCACGGTCACCTCGCGGCCAGCCAGGCTGTCCAGCGCAGCGAGCGTGGCTTCCGGCGTGGTGCTGATCGAGTCGTCGACCCAGTGCATGCCGTCGCGTTCGCCCAGCGGATGCAGCCGGTGCGGCAACGGCCGGAAGCTGGCCAGCGCGGCCGCGGCGCGCACCGCGTCCAGACCCAGTGCATCCAGTGCCGCGAGTGCCGCGCAGGCGTTGAGTGCATTGTGCAGGCCGGGCGCGGACATCGCCGCCAGCTCGAATACGGGCTGCGCGCCACGAACGATCCAGCCATCCGCCACATGCCAGCCCGGCTCGGTGCCGAACAGCAGACGCTGCGGGTGGGCGGCGGTCAGCTCCAGCAACCCGGCCTGCTGGCCATTGACCAGCAGCGTGCGGGCCGCATCGGCCAGCTTCAGTTTGTCGGCCACGTAGCGTTCGCGCGTGCCGTGCCAGTCTAGGTGTTCTTCGTAAAGGCTTGTGACCACGCCCAGCTCCAGCGGGCCGGCTTCGCCGGTCTGGAAACTGGACAGCTCGATCGTCCACAGCTCGGCGCTCGCATCCAGCAACTCCAGCAGCGGCAGGCCGATGTTGCCGGCCAGTGCGGTGCGCACGCCCAGCGCACGGGCCAGGTGCGCCAGCATCGCCGACGTGGTGCTTTTGCCCTTGGTGCCGGTGACGCCGGCCACCCGCGCGTCCGGATGTTCGCCAAACCACAGCGCCGTGCCCGAGGTGAACGCGGTACCCTGCGCCTGCGCGGTGACCACGGCCGGCTTGTAGGCGGAAATGCCCGGCGACTTCACCACCACGTCGTAGGCCGACAACGCCACCGCTTCCGGTTCGTGGCCGTACACGGTGAGCGCGGCATCGAAGGCCCGCGCGACATCGGCCTCGTCGGCACGGCAATACAGTGCCAGCGGCAACGCCGGCAGGCGGCTGCGGATCGCGCGGATCGCCGCGCGCCCTTCGCGGCCGAAACCCCAGACCGCGACGCGCCGCCCCGCCAGCTCGGCGATGCGCATCAAGCGATGACCTTGAGCGCCGCCTGCAAGCGGGCCGGCACGCGATGCTCGGCCGATGGCTGCAACCAGGGTTCCAGCGCCAGCTGCGAGGCGTCGAGCTGCGGCAGGATCTCGCTGCGGAAACGCGCCACCAACGCATCCTCCGCCCACTCCGGCCGCTGGCTCAACGCATGCATCGCGGCACGCGCCTCGGCGCCTTCGCCGACACATTCGAACGGCTTGTGGTCCTGGTATTCCAGCAGCGCGTCGAAACCGGCGGCCTGCGCGTCGTCATCCAGCAGGTTGCGGCCGAAGATCGCCAGCAGTCGCGGCTTGGGCAGGAACGGCGCCAGCGCCAGGAACACGAAGTGGCACTTCGGGCACTGCCCGCACCAGCGATCAGCCGGCTTGGGACCCAGGATGCGGAAGTTGCGGTTACAGCTGGAAAAGGTGTCGAAATATGGCGTGAGCCGGGCGAAGGCGCGCGTCACCGCCAGCTCGGAATACGGGCGCAGCAGCGAGCAGTAGTCGAGGTCGGCCGCCACGTGAGAATGCAGCCAGTCGGACAGCAGCGTCTCGAAGGCGTAGCCCTTGCTCCACTGGTGGTTCACCTGCTGGCCTTCGTATTCCAGCGTGGCCGCCGAGGCGGAGCGCTCGTTGGCGAAGGCGATGGAATCGTGGCCATACAGGATCGCCGCCAGCACCAGGATCGCCGAATTCACCGCGGTGACCGGGATATGCCCGTTCCACGCACCAAGCCGGTTCAGCTCGAACAGTTCCGGTGCCAGTTCGCGCTGGATGTTCAGCATGGGCAGGCCGGTCCGTTCGGCACAGGCGGCGATCAATGGCGAATTGCCGACCCAGACCGCCGTCGCCTCGCCGCCGATCGACTTCACCGCCTCGACTGCCACCAGGGAATCCTTGCCGCCGCCGATCGGCACCAGGGTCCGCTTGGGCAGCCCCAGTGCCGTGGCCGGCGCGGCACCGGCGCCACCACGCGGGAAGCAGATGCGTCCGCGCAGATCCAGCCCGTTGCGATAGGCGAACTCGGCCAGCCCGTGCAGGTAGAGCGCGTCGAGCAGATCCGCGGTGGCGTCGTCCAGCGGGCCATCGGCCAGCTCGATGGTCGGCGGCACGCCGGCCTTGTAGTAGCTGACGCCGGCCACCAGATGCAGCAGCTTCAACGCGGCATCGAACGCCGCCTGACGGGCCGGCGGCAGCGCCGGCGCGGCGGGAAAGCGGATCCGCTCGACCATCGGCGCGCCGTCGTCGAAGGCGTAGGCCAGCTCGGCCACGCCGTCCGCATAGCGCGCATGCAGGAAGCGGAATACCTGGGTCAGGCGCGGTTGGATGGTTGTGGTCACTCTCTCGGGTCTCCCGCCAGCCCTCACCGGGGTGAGGGATCGAGTCTGCCTGGGCTTGCAGAATCGCCGCCGGCACACTCTCGATGTTTGTCAGTACGCCATTGTCCCAGAAACGCGCCGCGCCGTAGCGTCTGACTCCAGCGCGCCCTGCCTTTCGCCGGCAGCCCGCCATGCCAGCCGCCGCCGCATGCCACAACCATGGCCGCATCCGGCATGCGACGTCGGCGGAATCACGCCCGATCGCGTGCCGGCACCGGCCATCTTGGCCTGCATGGCACGGCGCGGATGGACGCGTCAGTCGTCCAGCACGACCTCTTCCGTATCACCACGCAGGTTGTAGGGCGAGGACATGACCTTGCCGTAGGCACCCGCCTGGGCGATCAGCACGACGTCGCCCTCGGCCGGTTCCGGCAGACGACGGTCGCTGCCCAGCACATCGCCGCTCTCGCAGATCGGACCGACCACCTGGAACAGGCCGTCGGCCTCTTCGCCCAGCCGGCTGAGGTTGGCGATCTCGTGCCAGGCGTCGTACAGCGCCGGGCGGATCAGGCTGTTCATGCCGGTATCCACACCCAGATAGCGCCAGCCGCCCTTGCCCTTGGTCTGGGTCACACGGGCCAGCAGCACGCCGGCATCGGCCACCAGGTAGCGGCCCGGCTCCATCCACAGCTGATAGTGCGGATACGCGGCCTTGACCTGGCGCAGCACCGTGTCCAGCGCGGCCAGGTCAAGCCGCGCCTCGCCGGGATGCGAAGGCACCCCAAGGCCACCGCCGATGTTGAGGAAGGCAATGCTGCCGATGCGCTCGGCCAGGCTGGCCAGCTGTCCGTAAACCTCGCCCCAATGCTTCGGGTCGAGAATGCCCGAGCCCAGGTGCGCATGCAGTCCGCGCACCGTGATGCCGTGGGCGTCGGCGTGCCGCAGGAAGCTGTCGAGCTGGTCCACCGGCAGGCCGAACTTGCTGCCGCTGCCGCCGGTACGCACCTTCTCGTGATGTCCCAGGCCGCGCCCCAGATCAACCCGCAGCGACACCTCGCGACCGCGGAACAGCTCGCCCCAGTGCTCCACCGGGTACAGCGCATCCAGCGTGATGGTGGCGCGTGTGGCCAGGCCGCGCTCGAAGTCCGAGCGCGAGGCGAAATTCGGCGTGAACAGCAGCGGCACCTCGGTTGGCACCGTCGCCGATACAGCATCCAGTTCGCCCGGCGACACGCACTCGAACGCGAAACCTTCTTCAGCCAGGGCCGACAGGATCGCCGGATGGGTATTCGCCTTCACCGCGTAATGCAGCCGGTCCACCGCGCCCAGCTGCTTCAGCGACTGCGCCTGTGAGCGCACCGTGGGCAGGTGGTAGACGTAGCGCGGCGTGGCCTCGGCAGCGATCCCCAGCAGCCGCTTGCGCTGCCCCGGTTCGCGCCACCACGCGGACGAAATGGCCACCTCGCCGCTGCCATACAGGCTCTGCCAGCTGGGTCCGAACAGCGCGCTGTCGTCGGTGCGCAGCGCGCCCGCAGCGATCAGCAGTTCGTGCAGGTGCGGCAGCAGCTCGTCGACCACGTTCTCGTCCACCACGAAGGTGAGGTTGAGGTTGTTCGACGACTGCGAGATCAGGTGCACGCGCAACTGGCCGAACTCAGCCAGCACGGTCGACAACGTGTGCAGCATCGAGCGCATGCCCCGCCCGACCAGGGTGATCGCCGCACACGGCGCGATCACCTTCACCCGGCACACCTTGGCCAGATCGGCGGCCAGCGCGGCCACCGCATCGGAGTCGAGCAGGTTCTCGGTGGGGTCCAGCGAGACAGTGACGTTGGTCTCGGCCGAACCGATCAGGTCCACCGACAGGCCATGCTGCTTGAACTGGGCGAACACGTCGGCAAGAAAACCGACCTGCTGCCACATGCCGACCGATTCCATCGACACCAGGGTGATGCCCTTGCGCGCGCTGATCGCCTTCACGCTGGGCGCATGCTCACGCACCTGCGGGCCGATCACCGTGCCTTCCAGCTCGGGCCGGTTGGTGTCCTTCACCAGCAGCGGCACGCGCGGTTCGCGCAGCGGCGACAGGCAGCGCGGGTGCAGCACCTTGGCACCGGTGGAAGCGATTTCCTGCGCCTCTTCGTAGTCCAGCTTCTGCAGCAGGCGGGCACCGGGCACCTGGCGCGGGTTGGCGGTGAACATGCCGGCCACGTCGGTCCAGATCTCCACCCGGGCCGCCTTCAGCAGCGCGCCGAAATACGAGGCGGAAGTGTCCGAACCACCACGGCCGAGCAGCACGGTACGACCCTCGCTCTCGCGCGCGATAAAGCCCTGGGTGATGAACACCTCGCCCTTGGCCGCCAGGCGCGCGTTCAATGCCGGCTCCGGCCGGGCATCGACCATCGCCGAGAGCAGCTTGGTACGCTCGTTCTGGTTCGGTAGCGCGACCGCGGCCAGGCAGTCGCGGGCGTCCAGCCACTGCGTGGCCAGGCCGCTGCGACTGAGAAAGGCCGCACCCAGCGTGCTGGACAGCAGCTCGCCATGCGCCTGCACCTGGGCCTGCCAGGCCAGCTCGCCCAGCTTCGCCGGGCCGTCCTCGGCCAGCGCCAGCAGGTCCTTCAGGCGTGCATCCAGCGCGGGCGGAAGTTCCAGCTCCATATGGCCGAGCAGCTCGTAGTGACGCTGTTCGATCGCCCGCGCCGCCTCGATGCGTTTGCCCTTGTCGCCTTCGCCGCACATCTGTTTGAGCGCATCGGTGATGCCCGAGAGCGCGGAAACGACCACCACCACGCGCGCGCCTTCGGCACGGCGGGAAGTGGCCAGTTCCAGGATGTTCTGCCAGCGAGGAAGCGTGGCGACAGAGGTGCCGCCGAACTTCATCACGATCCAGGGGGCGTCCGCGGCAAGCGGCGCAGGGGTGTTCGAGGTCACAGGCTTGGGTCGGTTGGTGGGAAACGAATCCGCCCAGTTTTGCGCCGCACAAGACGAAATGCAACGGGGTATGCCGATTCGGCATTTGGACGTCTAGATGTCCATGTCACGACCACCATCGAATCTTCGACCGCACACCCCGTCGGCCCCGGCCACGAAAAAGCAGACACCGAAGCCAGCCGAACGCGATCGCGCCCGGCCGGCACGTGGTGCCTTACTCGATCACGACCGGGATCTTGCCGATCTTGGCGCGCCAGGTCTTCGGCCCGGTCTGGTGCACCGAAGTGCCGCTCGAGTCGACCGCCACGGTCACCGGCATGTCCTGCACCTCGAACTCGTAGATCGCTTCCATGCCGAGATCCGCGAAAGCCAGCACCTTCGACGCCTTGATCGCCTTGGACACGAGGTAGGCGGCGCCGCCGACCGCCATCAGGTACACCGAATGGTGTTTCTTGATCGCCTCGATCGCCGCCGGACCACGCTCGGCCTTGCCGACCATGCCCAGCAGGCCGGTCTGCGCCAGCACCTGCTCGGTGAACTTGTCCATGCGGGTGGCGGTGGTGGGACCGGCCGGACCGACCACTTCGTCGCGCACCGGATCGACCGGACCGACGTAGTAGATGAAACGACCGGTGAAATCGACCGGCAGCTGCTCGCCCTTGTTGAGCATGTCGACGATGCGCTTGTGCGCGGCATCGCGACCGGTCAGCAACTTGCCGTTGAGCAGCAGCACCTCGCCCGGCTTGAAGCTGGCGACCTCGTCGGCGGTGATGGTGTCCAGATTCACCCGGCGCGCATTGGCCGGGTTGTAGGTGAGCTTGGGCCAGTCTTCCAGCGACGGCGGCGCCAGCGTCACCGGGCCGGAACCGTCCAGGGTGAAGTGGGCATGGCGGGTGGCCGCGCAGTTCGGGATCATCGCCACCGGCAGGTTGGCCGCATGGGTCGGATAGTCCTTGATCTTCACGTCGAGCACGGTGGTCAGGCCGCCCAGGCCCTGCGCGCCGATGCCCAGCGCATTGACCTTCTCGTACAGCTCGATGCGCAGCTCCTCGGCGCGGTTGCTCGGGCCGCGGGCGATCAGCTCCTGGATGTCGATGTGCTCCATCAGCGATTCCTTCGCCAGCAGCATGGCCTTCTCGGCGGTACCACCGATGCCGATGCCGAGCATGCCCGGCGGGCACCAGCCGGCGCCCATGGTCGGCACGGTCTTCAGCACCCAGTCGACGATGGAGTCGGACGGGTTGAGCATGACGAACTTCGACTTGGCTTCCGAACCGCCGCCCTTGGCCGCGACGATCACGTCGAGCTTGTCGCCCGGCACGATCGACACGTTGATCACCGCCGGAGTGTTGTCCTTCGTGTTGCTGCGCTTGCCGGCCGGATCGACCAGCACGCTGGCGCGCAGCTTGTTGTCCGGATCGTTGTAGGCACGGCGCACGCCTTCGTTGACGGCATCCTCCAGCGAACCGGTGAAGCCTTCCCAGCGCACGTCCATGCCGACCTTCAGGAACACCGTGACGATGCCGGTGTCCTGGCACAACGGGCGATGGCCTTCGGCGGCCATGCGCGAATTGATCAGGATCTGCGCCATCGCGTCCTTCGCAGCCGGCGACTCCTCGCGCTCATAGGCGGCGGCGAGGCTCTTGATGTAGTCGACCGGGTGGTAATAGCTGATGTACTGCAGAGCGTCCGCAACGGACTGGATCAGGTCGTCTTGCTTGATGGCGGTCATGGCGATGGCTTTGTTGGGGAGACATGGCGCAGACCGGCCAGGCCGGCTGCAGCAGACGGCCATTGTAACGCCCCGTCGCCACGGGGGCGGCAAAGTACCGCGGTAGCCCGGCCGCACTATCCGCAGTACCTTCGGCAGATCGGGATCGCCGACGTGCAGGGGAGCCGTCGTCCCGATGGGGAAATCAGTGCAGATAAACCACGACCTGGCCGCGACTTACCGTCGCTGGCAGATGGACGTTCGACGTGCACCCGCCCAGCCAGGATATTCCGCCTACACAAGGAGTAACGCATGGAGAAGTCACCCCTTCGAATCGCAATGGCGATCGCACTCGGACTGAGCATCACCGGCACCGCCATGGCCGCCGGCAACCACCAGATCCAGGCCGCGGTGGACATGGGCTCGGCCAGCGCCAACGGCACCACCAACGTCACCCTGATCCTGAAACTGCGCAACCGCGAAGCACTGGCGCAGTACATCCGCGACACGGTGACCCCGGGCAGTCCGCACTTCCAGCAGTTCCTGACCACCAGCCAGTTCGCCAGCCGCTACGGCGCCACCCCCGCCGACATCGCCCGCGTGCAGGCCTGGCTGAAGCAGCAGGGGCTCAGCAGCACGGTGATGGCAAACCACCTGGCCATCCGCACCAGTGGCACCATGCAGCAGTTCGAGACTGCCTTCCGTACCTCCGTGCACACCTTCACTTCGCGCGCCACCGGGCGCCGCTTCCATCGCCCGCTGACGCAACCGCTGTTGCCCACCAGCATCGCCGACCTGGTCGCCGCCACCACCGGACTGAACACGCAGCGCACCTTCCACTCGCACCGCATCCGCACACTGCCGCTGTCGAACCAGCAGCAGACCCTGCTGCCGCTGGTGCATGCCAGCAGCTCGGGCAATCCCACGGCTACCGGCCAGCCGGGCAGCTACACGGTGGGCGACGTCGCCGACATGTATGACATCAACCCGCTGTACAAGCGGGGCATCACCGGCGCGGGCAGTACCGTGGCCATCGTCACGCTGTCCAACTTCTACCCGTCCGACGCCACGACGTACTGGAATGACATCGGCCTAACCACCAAGCCGGACCGGATCACCCAGGTGCACGTGGACGGTGGCGCTCCGATCGACAGCGGCAGCGGCGAGACCGCGCTGGACGTGGAGCAGTCCGGCGGTATCGCGCCCGATGCCAACATCATCGTCTACGACGCCCCGAATGCCGGCAACGGCTTCATCGACGCATTCGCGCAGGCGGTCTCGGACAACAAGGCCGACAGCATCTCCACCAGCTGGGGCGCGGCCGAAATGTTCAATTTCGCCGCGCTCAACGTGTCCGGCGCCCGTGACACCGACACGTCCGACGCCGGCGACCTGCGCGCCTTCCACGAGATCCTGATGGAGGCCGCCGCGCAGGGACAATCGGTGTTCGCCGCCGCGGGCGACTCGGGTGCCTACGACACGGTGCGTGCGCTGGGCTTCGGCGGCGGTCCCGGCGAATTCAATTCGCCGCTGAGCGTGGACTCGCCGGCCTCCGACCCCTATATCACCGCAGCCGGCGGCACGACCGTGCCCTACAGCTTCAGCTTCGCTGGCGGGCCCACAGCCTCGGTCACGCAGGAGAGCGTGTGGGGCTGGGACTATCTGCAGACCTATCTCGACACGAATGCGCCTACCGCCGGCGGCTGGCACCAGTACCTGTTCTCGGTCGGCGGCGGCGGCGGCGTCAGCGTCTACTGGCGCACTCCCTTCTACCAGATGTTCACCCGTGGCATCCGGCGCAGCGAAAAGGGCCAGACGTTGACCTACAACGACCCCAGCAGCGGCCTTTACACCTGGCTCAAGCTGCCCGGTAACTTCAGGGGGCGCAACGTGCCCGACATCTCGCTCAATGCCGATCCGGAGACCGGCTACATCGTGGTGTCCACGTACGATGGCGGCCTCATTTCGGAGGGTGGGACCAGTTTCGTGGCACCCCAGCTCAACGGCATCAGCGCGCTGCTGTCGCAGAGCCTGCACCATCGGGTGGGTTTCTGGAATCCGCAGCTGTACTTCCTGCAGAACGTGTTCGGCTATGGCCCCTGGTCGGCATTCCATGCGGTGAATGCGGGCGACAACTGGTTCTACCAGGGCGCACCGCACTACACCCCCGGCGCCGGCCTCGGCACCCTGGACGTGGCCAACTTCGACCAGTTCCTGAAGAGCGGGCTCTGATCCGCGGCAAGGTGGCCGGCAGCCGCCGGCCTCCTTGCGACTGGATGCGGCGAGCAGGCATGCGGTCGACGCTTGCCGCGGACACGCGACGACGCCATGCTTCGCGCTTCCTCCTGCAAGGCGCCATGTCATGTCCGAACCTGCCAACGGCTATGTACGGCGCCTGTGCCTGTGGGATGCCGCACTGATCGTGATCGGCGGCATGATCGGCGGCGGGATCTTCCTCAACCCCTACATCGCCGCACAGCACACCTCGTCGAACGCGGTATTGCTTGCGGTATGGGTCGGGGCCGGCCTGCTCACCCTGGTCGGCGCCCTGTGCTACGCGGAACTGGGCGCGCGTCGCCCGCACGCGGGCGGCAGCTACGTGTACCTGCGCGAGGCCTTCGGTCCGCTGGCCGGCTTCCTGTTCGGCTGGACCATGCTGCTGGTGATCTACTCGGGCTCCAGCGCCGCGGTGGCGACGATCTTCGCCAGCTACACCGCCACCGTGTTCGGCCTGCCTGCAGCGGCCATGCAACCACTGACCGTGGGGGCACTGGTGTTCGTGGCCGGCATCAACCTGTTCGGCCTGCGTCTGGGCGTGCAGGTGCAGAACCTGTTCACCGTGCTGAAACTGCTGGCGGTGGCGGTGCTGGTCGTGTGCGGCCTGTACCTGGCCGGCGTCGGCGGCGGATATCTGCTGCAGCCCGACCCCGCACGCGCGCATGCGGGATTCATGGGAGCGGCCCTGCCCGTGCTGTTCGCCTATTCGGGCTTCACCTACCTCAACAACCTGGCCGGGGAGGTGCGCGACCCGCAGCGCAACCTGCCACGCGCGCTGTTCCTGGGCATGCTGGGCGTGATCGTCGCCTACGCCCTGGTCAACGTGGCCTACCTGGCCGTGCTCGGTCACGCCGGACTGGCCGCCAGCACTGCGCCGGCGGCGGATGTGATGCAACGCGTGGCCGGTCCGTATGGCGCGAAGCTGATCGCGCTGGGCATCGCTATCTCGACGCTGGGCTTCTGCAACATCACCCTGGTGGCCGGTGCGCGCGTACTGCAAGTGATGGGCGAGGACGGCCTGTTCTTCCGCTCGGTGGCACGCCTGCATCCCCGTCATCGCACGCCGAACGTGGCCTTGCTGCTGCTCTCGGGCTGGGCCATCGTGCTGGCGGTGTCCGGCAGCTTCGGCGAATTGCTGGACTACGCCACCTTCGGCGACTGGCTGGCCTGCGCGGTGGGCGTGTCCACCCTGTTCTGGTACCGCCGGCGCGACCGCGGACCGGCCCTCTTCCGGGTACCGGCCTATCCGTGGCTGCCGCTGCTGTTCATCGCCACCGTGGCGTGGGTCGTGCTTAAGAGCCTGCACGACCATCCACGCAACACCGGCATCGGCCTGCTGATCATGGCCGCGGGCGCGCCGGTCTACCTGGCCTGGAATCGCCTGTTCAGCCGCCGCGAACATTAAGCGCCGTGCGCGATGCCACAATGCACCGATTCGTTCCGGGAGACGCGACACCGATGGCACCAGTGCAAGCGCATAGCGTGCTGCCCCACCGTGAGCCGGATACGGTCACGCCGCGGCCCGTGCGCCCGGGCATCGACCTGCAGGTCAACGGCGAGCATTTCCGCCATACCGGCGACCCCGACATGCCCCTGCTGTGGTATCTGCGCGACGTGCTGAAGCTGGACGGCACCCGCTATGCGGGTGAACACGGCGAAGGCGGCGCCGACCTGGTGCTGGTGGACGATCGCGCGCATTCGTCGATTACCTTGCCGATGCACCGGCTGGCCCACCGCCGGGTGACCACCGTGGAAGGACTGGTCCTGCCCGACGGCTCGCTGCACCCGCTGCAGCAGGCCTTCATTGACGAGGATGCGATCGGCTGCGGCTACTGCACCTCGGGCTGGCTGATCGCCGCCATGTCCCTGCTCAGGCAGCATCCGACGCCCACCGACGACGACATCGACACCCTGCCCAATCTCTGCCGCTGCGGCTGCCAGACCCGTGTGCGCGCCGCGATCAAGCGCGCCGCCACGGCCATGAAGGAACCCCGGCCATGACCCGTCCGCCGCAACTCGCGCGCCGGCGCTTCCTGAAGGTGCTGGCCGGCGCGGCTGGCGCACTCATCGTCGGCGTGCCGCTGACCGCGCTGGCGGACAATGCGCCGGTGCCGCTGGATTTCCTGGGCGACCCGCTCTACGGCCTGGGCGCTTATGTGCGCATCGATGCCGATGGCAGCGTGCTGATCGGCGCCCGCGACCCGGATACCGGCACCGGCGTGGCCACATCGCTGCCGCGGATCATCGCCGACGAACTCGACGCCGACTGGAGCCGCGTCAGCGTGGTGCCGCTCGGCCTGGGCGTGGTGAACGGCCAGGGCGAACCGGACTGGATCTATGGTCACCAGCTCGGCGGCACCGGCACCTCGATACCCGCTGCCTGGTCGGATCTGCGCCAGGCCGGCGCGCTGGCGCGCTGGCTGCTGCTGCAGGCCGCCGCGCAACAGCTCGGCGTGCCGGCCGACGGACTGCGTTGCACCAAGGGCCAGGTGATCGCCCCGGATGGCCGCCGCCTCGGCTACGGTGAGCTGGCCGCCGCCGCGTCAAAGATCGCCCCGCCGAAAACCTCGCCCGCACCGAAGACGCCCGACCAGTACACGCTGATCGGCCAGCCGGCGGGCGACGTCGATGCCCGCGGCATCGTCACCGGGCAGACGCCATACACGCTCGACCATCACGTCGGCGACGCGCTGGTCGCGATCCTCGTCCACTGCCCGTGGCGCGACGGCCAGCTCAAGAGCATCGACACCACCGGCGCACTGGCGGTACAGGGTGTGCAGGCCGTACTTCAGCTGAAGCCCGAAGCCGGCATTCCGCCCGGACAGACCGTTTATGCACCGGCCGTGGCCGTGGTCGCCGACAGCACCTGGGCCGCCCTGCAGGGTCGTGCCCGACTGAAGATCGACTGGCAGCCCGGCCCCAGCGGCAGCGAGAGCAGCGCCGCACTGGAACAGCAGGCCACCACCCTGCTCGACGGCAAGACCCCGCCCACCGTCCGCGTGCGTGACGACGGCGACGTCGACAAGGCCGGCAAGCATGCCGCACGGCGCTTCGAGGCGACCTACTACCAGCCGTGGCTGGCCCACGCCACCGCCGAGACCATGTGCTGCCTGGCCCGTGTCGACAAGGACAAGGCCGAACTGGTCGTACCCACCCAGGCGCCGCAGCGGGCCTGGTCGGTGGTGCAGCGGCTGACCGGTTTCAAGCCGGCCCAGATCCAGATCCGGGTGCCCCGCGTCGGCGGCGGCTACGGCCGGCGCCTGGACCACGACTACGTGGCCGAGGCGGTGACCATCGCCAAGGCGGTCGGCCATCCGGTGCGCCTGCTGTGGACGCGCGACGAGGACATCACCCACGACTGGTACCGTCCCGCCGCCGCGCATCACATCAGCGCCATCATCGACCACCGGCGTCACGTGATCGGCTGGGACCAGCGCGTGGCCAGCGCCTCGGCGCTGGTTGGCCGCGGCGTGCCCGACAACCAGCTGTGGACTTCCGAACTGCAGGCCGACCAGATGCCGGCCGGGCTGGTTCCGAACTACCGCAGCGACTGGTACGGCCTGGCCTCGGCACTGCCGCGCGGCCCGTACCGGGCGATGCCACATCTCACCAACGCCTTCGCGGTGGAATGCTTCATCGACGAGCTGGCCCACCAGCTGCGCGAGAACCCGCTGGACACCAAGCTGCGGCTGCTCGGCAAGCCGCGGCTGGTACCGCTGCAGGGCGGCGGCACGCTGGACACCGGCCGGCTCGTCAATGTGCTGCAGCTGGTAGCCGAGCGCATCGGCTGGAAACAGAACTGGCTGCACAGCGTCAACGGCTTCGGCATCGCCTGCTGGCACATCGACGGCGCCTACGTGGCGCACGCCATCGAGACCTCACTGCAGGGCAATACGCTGGGCATCGTGCGCGCCGTCTGCGCAGTGGACGTCGGCCGGGTGATCAACCCGACCGGTCTCACCGGCCAGGTCGCCGGTGCCACGCTGGATGCGCTGGGCACCGCACTCAACCTGGCCATCACCTTCAAGGACGGCCGGCCACAGCAGCGCAGCTGGAAGGACTATCCGCTGGCCAGCATGGCGCAGCTGCCGGACGACGTGGAAGTGATCGTGGTGCCCGGCCAGCGCGACCCGAACGGCGCCAGCTTCCTGGCCATGCCCAGCGCCGCGCCGGCCCTGGCCAACGCGGTATTCCGGGTCAGCGCCGTGCGCGTGCGGCGCCTGCCGCTGATGAAGGAACTGCTGCGGCTGCTGTAGCCGGCCGCTAGTGGAACTGGTCACTGGCCGGCGCCCACGAACTCCCTGCCGTTGCCGGCGACAGCACCGGGCGAACCACCGTCGCGGCCCCGCAGCCGGGTGGCATCGGCCCGCCGGCCACGCGCGCATCGGCACACTGCACGGCGTTGGTGAGCTTCACCGGTACGGCCGGCGCGGGCGCACTGGCCGGTGGTGCCACCTTCGGAATCGAGGCGTTCAAGGTCGGCAGGTTGAGCTGCCGGTAGATCTTCGGGTCGAGCGGCTTCGCCGGCGGGTCGGGGTTGCCGCAACCGAACAGCAGCATCGGCAACAACGGCATCGCCACGCACTTCACGCGCACGCCGCGCGGCAGATGGAAGGTGTGGCTGACCGTGGTCTTCTCCACCGCTCGACGCAGTGCGGTGTCGATCGAGCTCTCGCCCTCGGGCGTCCAGTACTTGTTGAAGATGGTCGGCGTGTAATGGAAGCCGTTCACGCGGTGCGACATGATCCGGGTGTCGCCGTGCGGAACCAGCTGGATGTACGTCCCCTCCGGGCTGCCCTGCGTGCCGTGACCACGTGCACCGGGCACACGCCCCTGTCCGGTGACCGGCGCGGCGAAATCGCCCGTGTGCGTGGGCACCGTCGGCGGCGTTGTCTGCACCACGCCACCGGGCTGGCCCGGGTTGGCGTTGTCGCTACCCGTCGGCGTGGCGTCCGGAGCTCGGCTGGGCGACGACTGCGTCGATTGCGCGGCTGCGGTCTTCGTTGCCGATGTGTGCGGTGCTGATGTCTTCGATGCCGATGTCTTGGCGGCTGTCCGGGTCGGAACGGGCTTCGGCATGGCCGGCGCGGCCGGCGTCGGCATCGGTGGTGCATGCACCGGCACGGCCGGCCTGGCCGATACGGTGGAAGGCAGCTGCACGTCCACCTTCGCCAGCGGTGGCTGGGTTGCCAGCGGCGCCGAAGGCAACGTCGGCGGCTGGATATCCACCGACGGCGCCTGCAGCCGTGGCGTGGCCGGCGCAGCGTAGGCGGGCGGTAGCGGTACAGCGGTCAGCTGCGCCGGCGCCACGCGGATCGCCGGCGACTGCACCTGTTGACGCAGGCGCGGCACCGACGGCAGCGGCGTATCCAGCGTGGACTGCAGGTTCACCGTCGGCGCCGGCAACGCCGGCAGCGGCACGGCCTGCAGCGCTGGCGCCGGTGGCGCTGCCGGCGGCTCGACATGTGTCACGACCGACACGCTGGGCCTGGCCACCGCGACCGTTACGCTCCGGTCCAGCGCAACCGCCGGCGGGGCAACCTTCGGTGCGGACTGGGCCGGCAGCTGCGGCAGGGCCAGCGAGGGCGGTGGCGGCATCGGGCGGGTGCCTTCGACCTGCGCCTTGCGTACCGGCTCGGGCTGGAAGCGCGGCGGCACCGGCTGCACCGCCACCGGCGCCTGCAGGGTGATCGCCGGTGGCGGCGGGCTGACCGCTATCGGCTGGATCCGTGGCGCCGGTGCGGGCTTGGGCACGCTGACTGACGGCAATGGTGCGGCGACGATCTTCGGCACCGGCGCCGACGGCCGGGCCTGAACCACGATCACCGGGCGATCGATCGGCGGAGCCGGCACCGGCGGCAGCGGCTGCGCCGTGGGCGCGGCCGTCGCGGTCTGACGATGGGCCACGTTGGCGGTCCGGGCAGCGACCTGGCTTGCGGCATGGCCACGATGCCGCGGTCCATGGCGCTTCGGTGGCGTGCCGCGGATCGGCGGCGGTGGCGGCGGCTGCGGCTTGTTGTCGATCAGGCGCACGTGCAGCACATCGCCATACGGCTCGTGCACCTGGTCAGGCACATAGGCTGGCCCCAGCACGGCGCCCAGCAGGAAAACCAGGTGCACCAGCAGCGTGCCGACCAGGGCGACGATGCGCAGCCCGCGTTCGCGCGGCAGCTCGCGCAGATGGTTGCGGTAGACGATGGCGCGCAGGGCCGCTTCGCGCGGCGACTCCATCGTCACGCGGACAGGCGGCCAGTCGATGGGGTCACTGGGCGGCAGCGGCATGCGCGAAGTGTAGCTGCCGCCACTGAGATTCTTCCGGTCAGTGACCCTTCTGCCCACCCGCCTGCTTGCGATGGAGTTCTCGCAACTGGGCATCCACCGCCCGGTACGGCGTATCTACCGGGCAGCCGTACGGCAATGGCTTGCCTGCACGGTAGATGGCGATGCACTTGGCCACGCTGGGCGGCTTCGGTCCCGGCGGGTGCTTCACCAGCGGCGCCGGCGCCATGCTCAGGCGTTCGTCGCCGTCAGTGGGTGGTGGCGGCGGCGGCGGATCACCCCCGCAGCCGGCCGGCAGGATGAACAGCACGGTCGAGCAGTGGAAGCGCACGCCCTTGGGCAGGTGGATCGTGGCGGTCTTGGTGGTTTTCTCTACGGCCTTGCGGATCGCCGTATCCACCGAGCTTTCGCCCGGTGGCGGGAAATACTGGGTGAAGCGGTTCTGCGTGGGGCGATAGCGATTGCCTGCGTCGTGCTTCATCACGGCGCTGTCGCCCCCTTGCAACGCCGCGGACACATAGGCAGGCACCCGGGCGCTGGTGGCCGGCGCCGGCGGCAGGCGGATCTGTCCGGTGGCGTCGTACAGCTTCGGCGGCGGGGCCTTGGTCGGCAGACTGATGGTCATCGCATGACGGTCCAACGGCTCGCGTACGGCCCGCGGCGGCACCGGCGGCCGTGCATGCATGGTCTGGCGGGGGACCGGCCTGGGCAGCGCGGGCATGGCCGGCGCGGCGGCGGCCGGCGGCACCGGCGTGCCGGTAATCAGGCGCACCTGCAGCGCGTCGTCCTGCGTTCCGACCGTCGGCGGAAGCCGCTGCGGGCGCAGTTCGTGGACGATCAGCGCCAGCAACAGCACGTGCAGCAGCAGGGTCAGCGCAAGCGCTCCCCACAGACGCCGCGGATCACGCATGGGCCGACGCCAGCGCATCCGGTGCAGCAGCTCGCGGGTATCGTGGTCCAGCGGCGCCAGGCCGCGCGCCGTGCCGGAGTCCGGCGGAAACCAGCGGTGATGTTCGACCTCGTGCAGGTTTTCGATAATGCGTCCTCGCCAAGCGTAGCCCGGTGCCCACGACATCGTCGTCGACCCGGCCGTCCATTGTGGCAGACCGCACGGACAGCCCGCCGGTTCCACCCCGCAATGCAACTTGACCACCGGGCGCGATGGCACAAGGCTATGCGGACGGCGCTCTGCGCCGTTCCCGCCATGACCGCCTCCGCGCCCCGGCGCAGGACGACCATGACGGCCCGCCATCGTCAGCCGCCACGCGCGGCCTCGTGCGGCGCCGTTCATGCCGATGCGAGCCCGCGCCCTGCTAGGGAGGGACGTCTCGTGTCGTACAACACGGAATGCATCCGCAATATCGCGCTCGCCGGCCACGCCGGCGCCGGCAAGACCACCTTGTTCGAGGCCTTGCTGTACGCCGGAGGCGTCATCCAGACGCAGGGCTCGGTGGAGCGCGGCAACACGCAATCGGACACCGACGCGCAGGAAAAGGCGCGCGGCCATTCCATCGACAGCTGCATCGCCGGTATCGATCACGGCGATTGCCACATCAACCTGATCGATACCGCCGGCTACGACGACTTCCGCGGCGGCACGCTGTCCGCCTTCGCCGCGGTGGAAACGGTGATGGTGGTGGTGAATGCCGCCAACGGCATCGAACACGGCACCCGCCGCATGATGGAGCACGCACGCACCCGCAAGCTGGCGCGCGTGCTGGTGGTGAACCGGATCGATGTCGAAGGCGCCGACCTGGACGCGCTGGTGGAAACGCTGCGTGCCGAGTTCGGTCCCGAATGCCTGCCGGTGAACCTGCCCGCGCAAGGCGGCAGCGAAGTGCTGGACTGCTTCTTCCACGCCGACGGCGCGACCGATTTCTCCTCGCTCGCCGAGGCGCACCAGCGCATCATCGACCAGGTGGTCGAGATCGACGAGGCGGCCATGGGCGCCTACCTGGACAAGGGTGAAGGCGCGCTCACCCCGCCACAGCTGCACAATGCGTTCGAGCAGTGCCTGCGCGAGGGTCACCTGGTGCCGGTCTGCTTCGTCAGCGCACGCAACGGCACCGGCGTGACCGAACTGCTTCAGCTGATCGAGCGCCTGCTGCCCAATCCGGCCGAGGGCAACCCGCCGCCGTTCCTCGACGACCGGGACATGCCGGTCGCGGTAAACGCCGACTCCGCGAAACACGTGATCGCCGACGTGTTCAAGATCGTCAACGACCCGTTCGTCGGCAAGCTCGGCATCTTCCGCGTGTGGCAGGGCACGGTGCGGCGCGATTCGCAGCTGTTCGTCGACGACGGCCGCAAGCCGTTCAAGGTCGGCCACCTGTTCCGGCTGGAGGCCAGGACGCACCGGGAAATCGACGAGGCGATACCGGGCGACATCGCCGCGGTAGCCAAGGTCGAGGAAATCCACTTCGACGCCGTGCTGCACGACTCGCACGAAGCGGACCACATCCACCTCGCTCCGCTGCGCTTTCCGCAACCGATGTTCGGCCTGGCCCTAGAACCCGAACACAAGGGCCAGGAACAGAAGCTTTCGCTGGCGTTGGCGCGACTGGCCGAGGAAGACCCCTGCTTCCGCGTCGAGCATCACAAGGAACTCAACGAAACCGTGGTGCGCGGCCTGTCCGACCTGCACCTGAAGACCATGCTGGAACGCATGCAGGAACGCTACGGCGTCACCGTGCTGACGCGCCCGCCACGCATCGCCTATCGCGAAACCATTGCCAGCCAGGCCGAGGGACACCACCGCCACAAGAAGCAGACCGGCGGCGCCGGCCAGTTCGGCGAAGTCTTCCTGCGGGTGGAACCGCTGGCGCGCGGCGCCGGCTTCGAATTCGTCGATGCGGTGAAAGGAGGCGTAATTCCCGGGCAGTTCCTGCCGGCGATCGAGAAAGGTGTGCGCCAGGCGATGGAGGGCGGCGCGATCGCCGGCTACCCGATGCAGGACCTGCGCGTGACCGTCTACGACGGCAAGCACCACCCGGTGGATTCCAAGGAGGTGGCCTTCGTCAGCGCCGGCCGCAAGGCTTTCCTCGATGCGGTGGGCCGAGCGCGGCCGGTCGTGCTGGAACCCATCGTGGACGTGGAAGTGTCGATCCCCGCCGCGAACGTGGGCGATGTCACCGGCGGCCTGGCCGGCAAGCGCGCACGCATCATGGGTACCGACGCCCAACGCGGTGGCGAACTGCTGATCAAGGCACAGGCGCCGCTGGCCGAGCTCACCGACTATTCCACCGAGCTGAAATCGATGACCGGCGGACGCGGTCGCTACAACCTCGACCTGAGCCACTACGAACCGGTGCCGCCACCGGTGCAGAAGCAGCTCAGCGAAGGCTGGCGGCCACATGCCGACGACGACTGACCGCGCTGCGCCTGCTTCCGGTTAGGATCACGCTGACGCCATCGCGGCATGATCCGGAGCGTGCAATGACGGAGCGGTTCGACCTGCTTGTCGTCGGTGGCGGCATCAACGGTACCGGCATCGCGCGCGACGCCGCGGGTCGCGGACTGAAGGTCTGCCTGTGCGAACAGGACGACCTAGCCGCGCATACGTCCAGTGCCAGCACCAAGCTGATCCACGGTGGCCTGCGCTACCTGGAACAGTTCGAATTCGCACTGGTGGGCAAGGCGCTGGCCGAGCGCGAGGTGCTGTTGCGGCTGGCGCCGCACATCACCTCGCCGCTGCGCTTCGTGCTGCCGCTGGAGTCGCATCTGCGGCCGGCGTGGATGATCCGCCTAGGCCTGTTCCTGTACGACCACCTGGGCCGTCGCCACAGCCTGCCCGGCTCGCGCCGGGTCAACCTGCGGCGTCATCCGGCGGGCCCACCATTGCGCGATACCTTCCACACCGGCTTCACCTATTCCGACGCCTGGGTGCAGGACGCGCGGCTGGTGGTGCTGAACGCCATGGACGCATGCGAACGCGGTGCGACGGTGCTCGCGCGGACACGCTGCGTGGCTGCGCAGCGAGGCAGCGACGTCTGGGACGTACGGCTGGAAGCCCGCGGCGGCACGACCTCGACCGTCCAGGCCCGTGCCCTGATCAATGCCACCGGCCCCTGGGCCGTGCGCTTCCTCGATGACGTGGCTCAGGTCGGCCACGACCATGCACTGCGTCTGGTCAAGGGCAGCCACATCGTGGTGCCCAGGCTGTTCGGGCATGACCATGCCTACATCTTCCAGCAGCCGGACCGGCGCATCGTGTTCGCGATTCCCTACGAACACGATTTCACCCTGATCGGCACCACCGACGTGGACTACCACGACGAGCCCGTCGCACCGCACATCGACGACGCCGAGACGCACTATCTGTGCACGGCAGCCAACCGCTACTTCCGTCGCGCCATCAGCCCGGCCGACGTGATCTGGAGCTACAGCGGCGTACGCCCACTGCTGGACGACGAGCAGCGCAGCGCCGCCGACGTCAGCCGCGACTACCTGCTCGAACTGGATTCCCGTGGCGCACCGCTGCTCAACGTGTTCGGCGGCAAGCTCACCACCTACCGGCGACTGGCCGAAGAAGCGCTCGACCGCCTGGCTGTGCACTGGCCGGAAACCGGCCCGGCATGGACCGCGCATGGCTCGCCACTTCCCGGCGGCGAACGCACCGATATCGATGCGCTGCAACGCGAAGTCCAGGCACGCGCGCCGTGGCTGCCCGCCGCGCTGGCGCAGCGACTGGTGCGCAGCTACGGCACCCGCTGCGTGCAGATCATCGGACAAGCACAGGCACTGTCGGATCTGGGCGAACATTTCGGTGCCGACCTGTACCGGGCCGAAGTCGATTACCTGCGCGATCACGAATGGGCAGGCGACGCGGCCGACATCCTCTGGCGACGCAGCAAACTGGGCCTGCGCGTAAACGACGCACAGGCCCAACGCCTGGCGTCCTACCTTGCCGGAACATCGGCGCAGCATGCGCTGCCGGCCTGACCACCCGAATCCGGGAACACACGCATGGAAAAGACCCACATCCTGGCGATCGACCAGGGCACCACCAGCTCACGCGCGATGCTGTTCGACCGCCGCGGACACGTCGCTGGCATCGCGCAGCGCGAGTTCGGGCAGATCTTCCCGCAGCCGGGCTGGGTCGAGCACAAGCCGCGCGAGATCATGACCAGCGTGCTTTCCACCATCACCGAGGTGATGAACAACGCCCAGATCGATGCGCGCGCGATCGCCGCTATCGGCATCACCAACCAGCGCGAGACCACCGTGGTGTGGGACCGCACCACCGGCCAGCCCGTCTACAACGCGATCGTGTGGCAGTCGCGGCAGACCCATGCGATCTGCGAACAGCTCCGCCACGAGGGCTACGAGTCGCTGGTGCGCGAGCGCACCGGCCTGCTGATCGACGCCTATTTCTCGGGCACCAAGGTGAAATGGATACTCGACCATGTCGACGGTGCACGTGCCCGTGCCGCACGCGGCGAGCTGCTGTTCGGCACTGTGGACAGCTGGCTGATCTGGAACCTCACCGGCGGCAAGGCCCACGTCACCGATCCCGGCAACGCCTCGCGCACGCTGATGTACGACATCCACCGGTGCTGCTGGGACGACGAGCTGCTGGCCATGCTCGACGTGCCGCGCGCGATGCTGCCCGAGGTGCGTTCCAGCAGCGAGGTCTACGGTCACACCCTGGGCCAGCACTTCTTCGGCGAGCAGGTACCGATCGCCGGCGTGGCGGGCGACCAGCAGGCCGCGCTGTTCGGTCAGGCCTGCTTCGAACCTGGCATGGTCAAGAACACCTACGGCACCGGCTGCTTCATGCTGATGCACACCGGCAGCCAGGCAGTCGCATCGAAGAACGGCCTGCTCACCACCATCGCCTGGGGACTCGACGGCTCGGTGGAATACGCGCTGGAGGGCAGCATCTTCGTCGCCGGGTCGGTGATCCAGTGGCTGCGCGATGGCCTGCGCATGCTGGGCAGGGCCAGCGATTCGCAGGCCTATGCCGACCGTGTACCCGACAGCGACGGCGTCTACATGGTGCCGGCCTTCGTCGGACTCGGCGCGCCCTACTGGCGCAGCGACGTGCGCGGCGCGGTGTTCGGGCTGTCGCGTGGTACCACCAAGGAGCATTTCGTGCGCGCGGCGGTGGAGTCGATGGCCTACCAGACCCGCGACGTACTGACGGCGATGGAAAGCGATGCCTGCCTGCGGCTGAAGGAACTGCGCGCCGACGGCGGCGCCATCGCCAACGATTTCCTCGGCCAGTTCCAGAGCGACATCCTCGACGTGCCCGTGCTGCGCCCCCGGATCGCCGAGACCACGGCACTGGGCGCGGCCTACCTGGCCGGCCTGGCCACCGGCTTCTGGACCAGCCGCGAGGACATTGCGCGGCACTGGGCGGTCGACCGCAGGTTCGAACCGGCGATGCCGGCGGCGCAGCGCGAACGGCTATACGCCGGCTGGCAGCAGGCCGTGCAGGCCACGCTGGGTTTCAGGGTCTGACCGCCAAGCCCACCGCACACCGGCATCAGATGACCACTTGGCAAGTGTCGCACTGACCGTGTCCGTGCCCCCTGGGCGCCGATAGCTTGCCGCCGCATACCGGGCAGCACCGCGGAACCGGATCGCTCTCGTCGTGAAACCACCAGTAGTAGGTCGGCAGCAAGGTGCTCAACGCAGCAACTGCGGCGAGGCCGTCGCGGTTGACTTGGCCATCTTGCCTGAGAAGTTGGGCTTTGGCCCAGACCTCGTACTCGCCGGAGTCGAGCCACAGGCTGTAGAGCGCCTGAAACTGGCCATGCCAGGAGCGGACCATGTCGACCTGCTTGCTGCTGAGACCCAATCGCTGCGGATCGATGGTTCCATTGCAGGCAAAACAGTGCACAGGGTTGCCTGTGAGCCGGTGCACCAGCAGGAGCTCACGAAGTTCCTTGCAATCACAGAACCGCAGATCATCCGATGGCCTTAGCTTGTCGTAATGGCTCATCGGCGTCCGTCTAGCGCTTGGGCTTGAGCAGCGTGCCGGTGCAGTTCGGCGAGCCGCACAGGCATTTCCAGATCTTCTTCAGGCGCGCCGTATGCGGCACGTCGAGGGTGATGCCGTAGTCGTAGGTGAGTTCCTCGCCCGGCTTGATGTTGCGGATCGCCTCGATCACCACCTTGTCCTTGCGCGGGTCGCCGCTGGCGCTCTCCTCGATCAGCGCCCGGCAGTTCGGCGCGCAGCTGTGATTGATCCAGCGCGCGGTGTTGCCCTTGCGGTTGGCGTCGATCAGGTAGTGCTCGTTCAGCGTGAACAGGAAGGTATGACCGGTCTCGCCACCGTCGCCATACATCGTGTCGGCCTCGTCGTGGGACATCAGCGTGCCCTTGTACTCGATGACCTCTTCGCCCTTCCTGATCGGGGCGACGGCGAACACGCCATTGCCATGGATGGGAGAGCGGCGGGCGACGATGCGACGGGTCATGGCATTCAACGTTGGAAAGGGATTTTCCATGATGCCCGCAGCCCGTGCGGATGGGAACCGCGCATGGGCACTTTCACGCCGCCGCCATTGACGCGCGAGCCGCCGCCCGCCAAGATTCAAACAATCGTTTGAGGCCCGATCGATGAAACGACTGCTCCGCTGCATCGCCCTCGTCGCACTGGTTGCCGGCCTGGCCGCCTGCGGTCCGCCGCGCAAAAGCGTCTTCCCGCCCACGCTGAGCATCCAGCAGATGAGCGTGCAACCCGACGGCGAATGGCACCTGGTGCTGCGTATCCAGAACAACAGCTACACCGGCATGACCTTTCATTCGATCGACGGCACCCTGCAGGTCGCAAATGGCATACCGGTGCGCCTGCATGCCGACTTCAAGCGCAGCATCCCGGCGCTGGCGGCCGACGTGATCCCGCTCGACGTACTGCCGACCCCAGCCATGACGGCAGCGCTGAACGCGGTCGCCGCCAAGGGCAGTGCCGGCTCGCTGGCCTACCGCATCGGCGGCAGCACCAACGCCACCGCCCACCAGGACAAGAAAACACGCGATTTCGACTTTCACGGCAACGACTGGCTCTCGCCAGTGCCGGGTATCCCCAACACCTACCGCTGAACACGCATTACACGAAGGAATTCCGTCATGACCCTCTACAAGGCTCCGCTCGATGACCAGCGTTTCACCCTCTTCGACGTGCTTGGATCCGAAGCCGTACTGACCAGGCTGCAGGGCGGCGCCGACCACAGCCGCGACCTGATCGACGCCGTGCTGGAAGAAGCGGGCAAGCTCAGCGAGCAGGTGCTGGCGCCGACCAACGCACCCGGCGATGCCGAGGGCTGCCACTACGACAAGGAAAACCGCACCGTCACCACGCCGAAGGGTTTCAAGGAAGCCTTCAAGGCGTTCGCCGAGGGTGGCTGGGCCGGCCTGACCATGGCCGAGAAGTTCGGCGGTCAGGCGCTGCCCGGCGTGCTCGGCACCGCCACCACGGAACTGTTCCAGTCCGGCAACCTGTCGTGGAGCCTGTACCCGCTGCTGTCCGAGGGCGCCTGCCACGCGATGGAACTGCACGGCACCGAGGCGCAGCAGGAAACCTACCTCAAGCCGATCGTCGAAGGTCGCTGGACCGGCACCATGTGCCTGACCGAGCCCCAGGCCGGCTCCGACCTCGGCCTGCTGAAGACCCGCGCCGAACCGAAGGGTGACGGCAGCTATGCGATCAGCGGCACCAAGATCTTCATCAGCGCCGGCGAGCACGACCTGGCCGAGAACATCGTGCATCTGGTGCTGGCACGCCTGCCCGACGCGCCGGCTGGCAGCCGTGGCATCTCCATGTTCATCGTGCCCAAGTTCAAGGTGAACGCCGACGGCTCGCTGGGCGAACGCAACAACGCCTACGCTGGCGCCATCGAACACAAGATGGGCATCAAGGGCTCGGCCACCTGCGTGATGAACTTCGACGATGCCGAGGGCTTCCTGATCGGTCAGCCGCACAAGGGCCTTGCCGCCATGTTCACCATGATGAACGCGGCACGCCTGGCGGTGGGTGTGCAGGGCTTGGCGCTGGCCGAACGAGCGCTGCAGAACAGCCTCAACTACGCGCGCGAGCGCCTGCAGGGCCGCGCGCTGTCCGGCGCGAAGTTCCCCGACAAGCCCGCCGACAACCTGCTGGTGCAGCCGGATGTGCGTCGCATGCTGCTGACCCAGCGTGCCTTCGTCGAAGGTTCGCGTGCGCTGCTGTTCTACACCGCACTGCAGACCGACGTGGAAGCCCGCGCCGCCGACCCGGCCGAGCGTGCGAAAGCCAGCGAGCTGGTCGCCTTCCTGATCCCGATCGCTAAGGGCGTGGTCACCGAGCTGGCGCAGGAGTGCACCAAGGAAGCGCTGCAGGTCTACGGCGGCCATGGTTTCATCGGCGAAAACGGCATGGAGCAGTTCGTCCGCGACGCCCGTATCATCACGCTGTACGAAGGCACCACCGGCATCCAGGCGGCTGATCTGCTCGGCCGCAAAATCCTCCAGCTGAAGGGCGTCGGCTTCAAGCATTTCCTGGAAGAAATCGGCGCGTTCTGCAAGCAGCACGCCGGCGATACATCGCTGCAGCCGCTGGTCGGCCCGCTCGGTGCGGCCTCCAAGCAGTGGGGCGAGCTCACTCTGGCGCTGGCACAGCGGGTGCAGGCCAACCCGGAAGAACTCGGCGCGGCCGCGGTGGATTATCTCTGGTATTCCGGCTATGTCACGCTCGCCTACTTCTGGGCGCGCAGCGTGGCCGCCGCCGAGGCGAGCGCCCAACCGGCTGCGTTCAAGCAGGCCAAGCGCGACACGGCGGCGTTCTACTTCGCGCGCATCCTGCCGCGCACCCTGATGCACAAGGCCGCCATCGAGGCCGGCGTGGCGACCGTGCCCGGCATCGACTGAGCCGCGCCTCTCAAGCCGATATCGCGAAGCCCGGCAATGCCGGGCTTCGCTTTCTGTGACACCTGCAACGTTCGTGCATACGCTGCGTCAAGGCCATCGTCAGGTAACTGAACCGTTCCGCAGCAGCGGCTCCCGCATATACCCACTCTCCTTTCCCGATGGGGTACGGTCGACGGGACAGCAACGATGTCTGCCTCATATCCGCCTGCCCGCGCATCGCTGTCCATCCACGCAGGCGCGAAACACCAGGAGATCATGCGATGAAGATTCGCACCACTCGAACCGCCGTGCTCGCAGCCAGCCTGATGGCGATCGGTCTGACCGGCTGCTCGCAATACGTGAAGAAAACCGACTTCGCCGCGGCCATCCAGCAGTTGCAGCAGAAACAGAGCGACCAGCAGCAGCAGATCGACTCGCTCAAGCAGCAGATGCAGACGCAGTTCTCCAAGTACGATGCCCAGATCACTGCGATGCAGGGCCGCGTGAGCGTCGATACCGTCGCCCACTTCGCCTTCAACAGCGCCACCCTGCAGGATCAGGACAAACCCGCGCTGCAGAACTTCGCCCAGACCATCAGCAAATATCACCCGAATGCGCTGATCACCGTGGAAGGCTTCACCGACCCGGCCGGCTCGCGTGCCTACAACAAGAAGCTGGGCATGGAACGTGCCGACGCCGTGCGCGACTTCCTGGTCAGCAGCGGCCTCAATGCCAGCCAAGTTCGTGCCGTGAGCTACGGCAAGGACGCCAACCGCCAGGTCGTGAAAGGCGCCACGCATGCACGCGGTGCCGACAACCGCCGCGTCTCGCTGACGGTGGACGCCACCGGTGCCGGTGCCATCGCATCGGCGTCGTCATCGTCCTGACGCAGCCATCGGCCACGCGACACCCAGAACGCCCGGGCCTCCTGCCCGGGCGTTTTTCATTGCACCGCCGACACCGCGCCCTTACCGCAAAGCCGGGTACCAGGGCGATCCTTGTAGACCGTGGACTCTGCCCTCCGATCGGGATAGCCCATCGCGAGCCCCCTGCCCCCACATCCCCGACATCGCGCTAAGCTGAGCGCGCTGTTTCCACCAGGGGATCAACGTATGACTACGCACCGCTTTGCCGCGGGCTGGAAGCCTGCGCTCCTTGCCCTCCTGCTCTGCCTCGGCGGCAGCCTGCAGGCCACGGACGCACCGTCGACTGCCAAGTACCCTGACTATCCCAGCGAAACACCGGCGCACTTCAAGCCGTCCACCAGCAGCTTCGACTACACCGAACGCGACGTGATGATTCCGATGCGCGACGGCGTGAAGCTGTACACGGTGATCCTGATTCCGAAGGGCGCAAAACACGTCGGCATCGTGCTGACGCGCACACCCTACGACGCACACGCACTGACCCACCACATGCTCAGCGGCCATCTCGGCCCGATGCTGGAGGGCTACGACAACGCCACCGACGTGATCGTGGAGGACGGCTACATCCGCGTGATCCAGGACATCCGCGGCAAGTACCGCTCGCAGGGCGACTACGTGATGAACCGCCCGATCCACGGCCCGCTGAACCCCACGCCCGTGGATGATGCCACCGACACCTACGACACCATCGACTGGCTGGTGAAGCACATTCCGCAGTCGAACGGCCGGGTGGTCACCATCGGCATCTCCTACGACGGTTTCGAGCCGCTGATGTCGCTGATCCATCCAAATCCCGCGTTGAAGGCGGCGATACCGATGAACCCGATGGTGGATGGCTGGATGGGCGACGACTGGTTCCACCACGGCGCCTTCCGCGAACAGAACATGAGTTACATCTACGAGCAGGAAGCCAGCCGCGACAACAGCGACCTGTGGTGGACCAACTACCACGACGAATACGACCTGTTCATGCACTACGTGTCGGCCGGCGCCCTGGGGCGCGCCTATGGCATGCAGCAGCTCGGCTTCTGGAACAAGCTGGTCGCCAACCCTGCCTACGATGCGTTCTGGCGCGACCAGGCGGTGGACAAGGTGCTCGCCAAACAGCCGCTCAAGGTGCCGGTGATGCTGGTGCACAGCCTGTGGGACCAGGAGGACATCTACGGCGCGCTGGCGGTGTACCGGGCGATCAAGCCGAAAGACACCAGCGGCAACATGGTGAAGCTGGTGATGGGTCCGTGGCATCACGGCCAGGAAATCGAGAACGGCAGCTCGCTGGGTGCGATCCGCTTCGGCAGCGACACCGCCAAATACTTCCGCGAGCACATCCTGCGGCCGTTCCTGGCGCAATACCTCAAGGACGGTGCCCCGAAGGCCAACCTCGCGCCGGTCACCGCCTTCCAGACCGGCACCAATCGCTGGCAGCGGCTGAACCGCTGGCCGATCTCCTGCGACAGCGGCTGCCCGGACAAGAGCCGTGCGCTGTATCTCGAGCCGGGCATGAAGCTTGGCTTCAACGCCCCCAAGGGCGGACCCGCCTACGACGAGTACATCTCCGACCCGGCACATCCGGTGCCGTTCCGTGCACGACCGATCCAGCCGATCGGCTACAGCAACGGTCTGACCTGGTCGCAATGGCTGGTGGACGACCAGCGCGAGGCCTCCGGTCGTACCGACGTGCTCACCTACGAATCAAGCGTGCTGACCCGACCCCTGACCATCGCCGGCGTACCGGTGGTGCATCTGGTTGCCTCCACCAGCGGAACCGACAGCGATTGGGTGGTGAAGCTGATCGACGTCTACCCCGATCAGGTAGCGGCACAACCTGAAATGGGCGGTTACCAGTTGCCGATCTCGATGGATATTTTCCGCGGCCGCTATCGCACCGGCTATGACAAGCCCGAGCCGCTGACGCCCAACAAGCCGCTGACCTACCGCTTCGACCTGCCGGCGGCCAATCACGTGTTCCTGCCCGGTCACCGCATCATGGTGCAGGTGCAGTCCAGCTGGTTCCCGCTGTACGACCGCAACCCGCAGACGTTCGTGCCCAACATCTTCTGGGCCAAGCCCGCGGACTACGTGAAAGCCACCCAGCGGATCTACCACGCACCGGGTGAGGCCACCTACATCGACCTGCCGGTAACACCTTAGGCCTGCCGATGCCGCGCACGGCAGCAGCGTACGCGGCATCGCACGGCTTCCACTTCACTGCGGGCCGGGTGTAGAACCGCAGGCACCGCCCTGCCGATCGACACGCCCATGGCCGAGCACGATTTCCTGATACGCCTGGCCGAAGATGACGACGACTTCATCCTCGGCCTGGTACCGCGCTTCACCGCGTTCGAGTTGCCTCCCTGGCGCAAGCGGCACGAATGCATCGAAGGCATACAACGCGACATCGCGCTGCACCTGGACGAGGCACCACTCAACAGCTACCTGTTCGTGGCCGAGGATACTGCCGGCAAACGCGTCGGCTTCATCCGCTTGCAGAAGACGCAGGACTTCTTCACCGGCCGCAGCAACTGCCATATCTCCGACCTGGCCGTCGCGCCGGATCACGAGGGCCGCGGCGTGGCACGCGCCCTGCTGGCCCACGCCGAAGAATGGGCACGCGAACATCGCTGCCAGTTGATGACGCTTGCCGTATTCCCCGGCAACGCGCGAGCCCGCGCGCTGTACGAAGCCAGCGGCTACGACACCGATCTGCTGCGGCTGGCCAAGCCGCTGCGCTGAGTACGGCTCAGAAGCTGCGACCGTCTACCTGCACGCGGGTCAGTGCAGCACTATCTACGCCCTCGAGACAACGCACGTTGACTGCCGCCATCGGCTTTCCGTCCGGTGCACTACCCAGGCTGAGAGGCGCACAGCCGCAAGTCGGACAGAAACGGTGCTTGATGACGTGCTTGTGGAACGTGTAGGTGGCCATGTCCGCCTCGGGCGTGGCCAGCGACAGCTGTTCGCGCGACACGAACCACAGCAGGAATCCCTTGCGGCTACAGTGCGAACAGTTGCACTCGTGGACCCTTTCCAGCTCGCCTTCGACATCGAACGCGATGCGGCCGCAGTGACAGCTTCCGTGATACCGCATGCCCCTTCTCCCTCCGGGTGTAGGCGAAGAGTCTGAGTCAGGCATGAGCCATTGTCACGTCGTGGCGTAAAGTCGTCGCGCAAACAGGAAGGGCGGCCAATGGCCGCCCTTCGCATCCACCGGTGCCGCGCGGACGCGGCCTGCCGGAGTTCAGTTTTTGCTGGCGCCTGCGGTGGCTTCAGCCGCTTCGCGCTGATTCAGACGCAGGGTCACGCGGTCGATGTTCGCCAGCGACTGCAGGTGCGCGTAGATCCAGCCGAGAACGCCAGACTTGAGGAACTCGTGCGTGGTCTTCTCGTCCAGCTGCAGCAGCTTGTCCTCGCTGACCACAAACAGGCCGTTGAGGTTGATCGCGTTGCCGTCTTTCTGCAGCGTGACGGTGCGCGGCTCCAGCAGGTCATGCTTGCGCAGCTGCTCCATGAACCAGTTGGTGCGCGCCGCGTACTGCTGGAACTCACCGAGGAAGTTCACCGCATTGGTCAGCATTTCGCTGTCGGTGCCATCTTCCTTGAACAGGCGCTCGCCCTCGTTGGTATCGAAACCCTCGTAGGCTTCGTCCAGGAACACCGCAAAGTCATCGCCCTCGCTGTCGGCCGGCTTCTCGGCCAGAACAAACGGATAGCGACGGATGAAGGCCGGGATGTAGGTGTTCGGCGCCCACTGCCCGTCCACGTCCACGAACAGGTTTTCGTCCTGACGCAGGCCAAGCAGCGCCATCGGACCGGCGCTGGCGACATCGTTGCCGCCGAACAGGATCGGCATGTCGCGCGCTGCCATCGGGAATTCCACGCAGGTCAACGGCACGGAATGCACGTTTTGCGCGAACCTCAGGCTCGGCACCGGCTTCAGGCGCAGGTCCTTGTGCTGGGAACGGTTGAGCGGCACCGGGCGCTCGTAGAAAAGAACTTCAGCCACGTCTATTACCTCTGCCCCGCCGTGCCGGGGCCACCACCATCGGCGTCCCCTCCCAAACCCGGCGTCGGGTCTACAGATGAACCCCCACTATATCAGCGCCCGGCCACATGGGCGACCGGGTCGAAAAAAGCCTTTCTGCCTGCCGGGACAGCAGCTTGCATGCGTTTTGCAACACATTTGGTCTATGCTGAGCCCACCGGGCATTGCTGTACCGCTCTTTCGCCGAGGCTGAAGGACGAAACACATGCTGATGGACGCGCCCATCAACGCCGACCTGCACTCGACCCGCGTGCTGTCGCTGGACGCCGCCGGCCGCATCCTTGACTGGATCAGCTGGCAGGATGCGGTCTGCCTGTATGTCCGCGAGGCGGTGGCCTGGACCCTGGGCGATCCCTGCCTCACCGTTCACGGCGGGCACAACCGCGACACCGGCGAGCAGAGCCTGCTGCAGCTGCATCCGATCATCGCCAGCACCGGCCACTGCCGCGATCATGCCATCGACCCCGCACCGGCGCTCACCAACACTGCGCTGTTCGCGCGCGACCGCCACCTTTGCCTTTACTGCGGCAACCACTTCAATCGCGGCGAGCTGACCCGCGACCACGTGCTGCCGGTCTCACGCGGCGGCCGCGACGAATGGGAAAACGTGGTCAGCGCCTGCCTGGCCTGCAATCTGAAGAAAAGCAACCGCACGCCGCAGCAGGCTCACATGCCGCTGCTGGCCGTGCCCTACCGGCCCAGCTGGGTCGAGCACCTGATCCTTTCCAACCGCAACATCCTGGCCGACCAGATGGAATTCCTGGTCAATCACCTGCCGCGCAACCGGCGCGACAAGCTGGCTCACTGATCGCGTTGACTTCGGTGCCGCGGCCTGCCCGCGATGTGCCCGACCACCCGAATCGCCCGTCCAGCATCAGCTGAGGCGACAAACTGTCGCGTTGCTGCCTGTTTCGTACCCGACATACTCTCAGGAGAGGCCCCCGGCTGGCGTTGATCGGCGGCCGCCCCGCTTTGCCGAGACAGAGCAACAGCCCGGACCACCCCTGGCCACGATCACCAGCCCCGCATCGCCATCATTAAGTCACCGTCCGGGCGCAAGTTTTTATCAGTGGCCCTTGCTCCGTGCCCGCCACAGGCCAACAATACGCAGATGATCGATTCCTCGCGCTACCCTCACCTGGCGTCCATCCAGACTCCCGCCGACCTGCGCCACGTTGCCGACGACCAGCTACCTGCGGTCGCCGACGAACTGCGCGCCTACCTGATCGAGTCCGTGGCCAGCTCCGGCGGCCACTTCGGTGCAGGCCTGGGCGTGGTGGAACTGACGGTAGCGCTGCATCACGTGTTCAACACCCCGGACGACCGCCTGGTCTGGGACGTGGGCCACCAGTGCTACCCGCACAAGATCCTCACCGGCCGCCGCGACCGCATCACCACGATCAAGAAGAAGGACGGCCTGGCACCGTTCCCGCGCCGCGAGGAAAGCGAGTACGACACCTTCGGCGTCGGCCACTCGTCCACCTCGATCTCGGCCGCGCTGGGCATGGCCATCGCCAGCCAGCGTCGCGGCGACAAGCGCAAGGTGGTGGCGGTGATCGGCGACGGCGCGATGACCGCCGGCATGGCGTTCGAGGCGCTGAACCACGGCGGCGACGTCGAACCGGACATGCTGGTGGTCTTCAACGACAACGGCATGTCGATCAGCGAAAACGTGGGGGCACTGACCAAGATGGCGGCCCGTGCCATGGCCAGCCGACGCCTGAATGCTGTGCGTGAGCGGGCCAAGCGCGCGATTCCGAAGCAGTCCTATGCCGGCCGCTTCTTCAAGCGCTGGGAAGAACATGCCAAGGGCATGTTCGTGCCCTCGACTTTGTTCGAGGAACTTGGCTTCCACTACACCGGCCCGATCGACGGCCACAACATTCCGCAACTGCTGGCCGCACTGCGCACGGTGAAGAACCTGCCCGGTCCGCAGCTGCTGCATGTGATCACCACCAAGGGCAAGGGTTACGCACCGGCGGAGCAGGCACAGATCGAATACCACGCCGTCGGCCCGTTCGATCCCGAGGCCGGGCTGGTCAAGAAAAGCGCACCGGCCAAACCCAGCTATACCGACATCTTCAGCGACTGGCTGTGCGACATGGCTGCCGCGGACGATCGCCTGATGGGCATCACCCCCGCGATGCGCGAGGGCTCGGGCCTGGTGCGCTTCTCCAAGACCTATCCGGAACGCTATTTCGACGTGGCCATCGCCGAGCAGCATGCGGTCACGCTGGCAGCCGGCATGGCCTGCGAAGGCGCCAAGCCGGTGGTGGCGATCTATTCCACCTTCCTGCAGCGCGCCTACGACCAGGCCATCCACGACGTGGCACTGCAGAATCTGGACGTGACCTTCGCGATCGATCGTGCCGGCGTGGTCGGTCCTGACGGCGCCACCCACGCCGGCAGCTTCGACCTGAGCTTCCTGCGCTGCCTGCCCAACATGATGATCATGGCCCCGGCGGACGAAAACGAGTGCCGTCAGATGCTCACCACCGGCTTCCGGCACGCAGGCCCCGCCGCCATCCGCTATCCACGCGGTACCGGCCCGGGCATCGCGCTGCGCCCGGAACTCGACGCCCTGCCGATCGGCAAGGCCGAACTGCGGCGGCGTGGCCACGGCCTGGCCCTGCTGAGTTTCGGCGCAATGCTGGCACCGGCCGCCACGGTTGCCGCCGAGCTGGACGCCACCCTGGCGAACATGCGCTTCGTGAAACCGCTGGACGAAGCCCTGATCCTGGAACTGGCCAGAACCCACGAAGCCTTCGTCACGCTGGAAGACAACGCCGTCGCCGGCGGCGCCGGTTCAGCGGTGGCCGAGTGCCTGGCCGCACACGGCATCACCCTGCCGGTGCTGCACCTGGGCCTGCCCGACACCTACCTGGAACACGGTAGCCGCGAGGAAGTGCTGAGCATGGCCGGCCTCGACCTGCCCGGCATCCGCCGCGCCATCCGCGCGCGCTTTCCGCACATCGTGGCCACGCAGACCGCCAGCGCGGGATAAGCGCAATCCAGCGCAAGCAAGGCGTTAGCCGCAGGATCCGGCCTGTTATGCCGCAGACCAGCAACCACCGCTGACGCGGTCGCGGCCTTCCAGGTCCTGCGCCGTGAACACCGACGCATAACCGGCTTGGCGCAACAGCGCGCGTGCCAGCTCGCCCTGGTTCCAGCCGTGCTCGAACAGCAGCCATCCGCCTGGCTTCAGCACGTCAAGGGTGTCGTGCACGATGCGCCGGATGTCGTCGAGACCGTCGGTGCCTGAAGCCAGTGCCGAGCGCGGCTCGAAGCGCAGGTCACCCTGTGCCAGATGCGGGTCGTCCGCCTCGATGTAGGGCGGGTTGGAAACGACCAGGTCGAAACGCTCGCCGCGTAGTGGCGCCAGCCAGTCGCCCTGCACGAAGCGCACCTGCGGCAGTTGCAACCGTTGTGCATTGCGCTGCGCGACGGCCAGCGCCGGCGCACTGGCATCGCAGGCGACCACGTGTGCCTGTGGCCGTTCGCATGCGATCGCCAGCGCAATGGCGCCGCTGCCAGTACCCAGGTCGGCCACGCTTGCCGCGGCGTCCAGCGGCAGTCGTTCCAGCGCCAGCTCGACCAGCCGCTCGGTTTCCGGCCGCGGAATCAGTGTCGCCGGGCTGACCTCCAGTTCCAGGGTCCAGAAGCCTCGATACCCGGTGAGGTAGGCCACCGGTTCACCCGCCAGACGACGCTGTACCAGGGCCGCATACGCATCGATGGCGGCCGCATCCAGCCGTTCGTCCGCGTGCGCGAACAGCCAACTGCGCGGCTTGCCCAGCACATGCAGTAGCAGCAGTTCGGCGTCGATCCGTTCGCCAAGCGCCTGCGCGGCACTCGCCAGCAGCGAACGCACGTCCGGCGTGGATGGAAGGCCTGTCACGCAATGTCCCCGAAAACGGCAAGTGGCCGGCAGTGTAGGACGCAGGGCCACGGACGAAAACGCCGGGCAGCGGTCGCTGCCCGGCGTCGTTCCCGCAACCCCGGACGATCAGCGCGTGATCGTGTCCGGGTTCTGCTTGGCCTTCAGGGCTGCGCACAGCAGACCGCTTTCGCTGGTCTGTGCCAGGCCGCGGGCGGCGCCCGGGGCATCGTTCACGCGTGGCTTGAAGAACGCCTGCAGGCGATCCACCTCAGCCGTGGAGCAGCTGCCGCCGGCTGCGATCAGCGGCAGGTAGCCACCGGCGAAGCTGCCGGTGCGGGCAAGCACCTGCGGGTAATGCGCGGTGAACCAGTGCCACAGCGCATCACGACCGGCACGGGTGTCACGACCGCCACGCAGGATCGAAGCCATCTCGCCCACCTTAACCGACTTGCTCAGCGCGAAATCGCGGGCCTCGTCGGCCAGCGCCGGCTTCTGCGCCTTGCTGAGGGCCGACAGCATGCTGTTGCGCAGTGCCGGGTCGGTGGTCTTGGGCAGCACCGCGATCAGGGTATCGACGACCGGCTTGCCGTGCGCCTGCACCGCCATGCCCAGCGCGTCGCCCAGCAGGTCCGGGTTCGCCGCGGCGAAGTCCAGGCTGCCGTCGGCCTTGCGCTTGAGCACCGCCTCGCCCTGCTTGAGCAGGGCTGCGCGTACCTGCGGCACGTCGAAGTCGAACGCCAGCGCGCCTGCCAGCTTGCTGCGCAGCAGTGCGTCGCTGTCCGATTCGCCCGGCTTGCGCATGTAGCCGAGCTGTTCGAGGCGCGGCAGGTAGGCGTGCTCGATCCACTGGCGGATATGCGCGCGCTGGGCGTCGGTCACCGCTTCGTGCTGATAGATCCAGGTGACCAGGCTGATCGGCGAGGTCGCCACTTCACGCGTCTTCGAATGCGTCAGCGGCTGCAGCGCCATCAGCGCCTGGCCGGCATCCAAGTCGCCGCGCTTGAAGCTGGCGCCGATCGCGTCGGCATAGGCCAGCTGCTCGGTGTCGCTGAGCTTGTCGACGTGGCGGCTCAGCGCGGCCAGCGCCGACTTGTCGAGGCTGAAGCGGTAGTAGCCGCGGCCATCGGCGTTCGGCATGACCCAGGTCGATGGCGTGGCGCCGGCCAGCACCATCGAGCCGGTCGCCTTGTCCAGCATGTCGCAGGCCACCTTGCTGCCGCCGGCCACACCGTAGCGTACGCACACCGGGATACCCCAGATGCGATGGCTGTTGCCGGTACTGCCGAGCGGCAGGTAACGACTTTGCTTCAGCTCCAGCACGGTCTTGCCGTCCTTGTGCTCCAGCTTCGTCTGCACGTACGGCACGCCGGACTGGTTGAGGAAGCTCTTGAATGCGTTCTTGAACACCTGGCCCTTGCCGGCTGCCTGGGCGATCGCGTTGACCAGGTCGTCGGCATCGGCATTGCCGAACTTGTGCGCCTGGATGTAGGCGCGCATGCCCTTGCGGAAGGTCTTGTCGCCGACGTAGGCCTCGAACATGCCGAGCACCGCCGCGCCCTTCATGTAGGTAATGCCGTCGAACGCGGTCATGATGTCGCCGTTGCCGGTAATCGGCTGGCGGATCTCGCGCGCGCTGACCAGGCTGTCGTTGTTCATCGCACCCTCGGCGCCCAGCACGCGATCGAGATCAGCGCGGTATTCCGGGTGCAGCTTCATGGTGACCTTCTGCTGCATCCAGGTGGCGAAGGCCTCATTGAGCCAGATGTCGTTCCACCACTTCATGGTGACGGTGTCGCCGGTCCACTGGTGCGCCAGCTCATGCGCGGTGTCGTTGAACGAGCCGCGCACGTCGCGTGCCGGCGAATCCGGGTCCAGCAGCAGCAGCCAGTCACGGAAGGTGACCAGGCCCGGATTCTCCATCGCACCGGCGGAGAAGTCGGGAGCGGCGAGCAGGTCGAGCTTGTCCCACGGATAACCGAAGGCGTAGTAGTTCTCCAGCGTGTGGATGATCGCCGGCGTCTCGCCCAGGATGTGCTTCATGCGGTGTGCCTGGCCGGCGGCGGCGATACCGCGCAGGCGCAGCGGCTTGCTGCGGTACGCATCCGGCGAGATCACCGGGCCGCTCACGATGTCCCACGGACCGACCGCGAACGCCACCAGATAGGTCGGCAGCGGCTTGGTCTGGGCGAAGGTCAGGGTCTTCCAGCCCTTGCCGGCGGGAACATCCTTCACCTGCTTGGTATTGGCCACGCCGACCAGCGTGTCGGGGATGGTCAGGCTGATGTCGAACGGCGTCTTGAACGAGGGCTCGTCGAACCCGGGAAAGGCGAAGCGGGCGCTGATCGGTTCCATCTGCGTCATCGCATACGGATGACCGGCATAGACGACCTTGTACAGACCCTGCAATTGCTGGTTCAGCGGCGCGGTGTAGTCGAAGGTCAGGGTCAGCTGCTGCGGCTTCAGCGTGCTGCCGAAGTCCACCCGCGACACGCCGGTCTTGGGCGACACCGCCTCGTACTTGCCCTGATGCACCTTGCCCGACGCGTCGGTGATGGTCACCTTGCTGACGTGCAGGTCCTGGCCGTCCAGCCACACGTAGTCGGATGCCTTCTTCAGGTCCACCCGGATGGTGGTGGTACCCGCGAAGTCCTGCTTGGCGGGATCGACCTTGAACGCGATGTGATAGGACTCGGGCATCGCCCAGCGCGGCAGCCGGCCCTGCGGGGCCTGATTCGTGCCAGCGGCGAGAGCGGAACCGCAGGCGGCGGCCAGGGCAGTAAGAAGGAGCGGACGGACGAAGCGACGCATGGCGATCTTCCCGAAGTTGCAGACAATCGCCCAAGCTATGTCCGGCATGACGTCAGGCACAGTGCCAGAAGGCACGGATCACCCCGTGCATGCCAATCCAGCCAACCGCTTGCTAGGATGGGGTCGTCATCGCACGGGAAGGAATCCCATGAGTTCAGGCCGAGCCTCCGGCACCGGTTCGCACGCACTGCAGATCGCGGTGCTCGAGGACGACGTCGAGCTGCGCGACGCCGTGTTGCTGCCGGCGCTGCGCGACTACGGCTTTGCCGTGACCGGCGCCGGCCTGGCTGCCGAACTGTACCGGCACATGATCTCGCATCAGTTCGACATCGTGGTACTGGACATGGGCCTGCCCGATGAAGACGGTCTCAGCGTGGCGCGTTATCTGCGCTCGGCCTCGACCCATATCGGCCTGATCATGCTCACCGGCAGCCGCGAGAAGAACGACCGCATCCGCGCGCTGCAGGAGAGCGTCGATGCCTTCCTGAGCAAACCGGTGGACGTCGACGTGCTCGCAGCCACCCTGCACAGTCTGGCCCGTCGCCTGCAGGCACCCGCGCCCTCCTCCGCCGGACGCGCCATGAGCCATGCCGGCTGGCACCTCGAAGCCGATGGCTGGCGCCTGATTGCGCCGAACGACAGCATCGTGGCACTGACCGCTCCGGAACAATGCGTGCTCACCACACTGATGGCCCGGATGGGCGAACCGGTGTCACGCGAAACGCTGATCGAAGCGCTGACCGACGACATCTACGATTTCGATCCGCATCGTCTCGAGATGATGATCCATCGCCTGCGGCGCAAGGCGCGGGAGCAGACCGGCGAGCCATTGCCGCTGCTCACGGCCCGCGGCACCGGTTATCTGTTCGCGGCGGGTGAGAGCATCGCCTGAGTCGCGACATCCTGCCCGGCCTGTTGCTCTGCGAGCGGAATCATCATGACGAAGGTGGTGCCCTTGCCGACGATGCTGCGCACGCTGATGCCGCCTCCGGTGGCGTCCAGCACGTCATGTACGACTGACAGGCCCAGCCCGGTTCCGCTGCCGACCGGCTTGGTGGTGTAGAACGGCTCGAAGATGTGCTCCAGGCGTCCCGGCGCGATACCTACGCCGTTGTCGGACAGTTCGATCAGAACCTGATCCCTGCCGCGCCGGACGACGATGTCGAAGTCGCCGCCGTCAGGCATCGCATCGCGGGCATTGGAGGCGACGCTGAGCAGGATCAGTTCGAGCTGGGCACGATCCATGGCAACCATGCTGGGTTCCTCGGGCTGCTCGATCGACATCCGGATATGCGCGCCGAACAGCTGCTTCATCATCGGGCAGACCGTTTGCATGATCTCGCGCAGGTCCAGCAGCTCCACCCGCGTGACATCGTGCCGGCTGAAACCCAGCAGTTGCCGGCTGATCATCGCGGCCCGCTCGGCCGCCGCGTGAATGCCCGCCATCGCATTGACCAGCGGGGCCACGCCGCCATCGGCAAGGCGTTCACGGCGAGCCGTATAGCCGAGGATCACGCCGAGAATGTTGTCGAAATCGTGTGCCACGCCACTGGCGACGCGGCCGACCGCCTCCATCTTCTGCGCATGCACCAGGTGCTCCATCGTGCGCTCGCGTTCGACCATCTCGTGCTGCAGTTGCCGGTTAGTGCGCTCGAGCTGCTCGCCACGCGCTTCCGACACCGCCAGCGTTTCACGCAGCGCACCGATCGCCCGGTCCAGCACCAGCGCCACAGCGAGATAGCTGATCTCCACGGTCGGCCTGAAACTCAACTTCCAGTGCACCACTCCGGCATGGATGTCTCTCCAGGCATCGGACAGCGTGCCCAGCCCGAACCACAGCATCAGAATGCCGAACACTGTCCACAGCGCACGGCGCCCCAGCATCAGGCCTGCAAGGCCGAGCAACAGCAGCGGAAACGGATCGAGGTATAAGCGCCTCAACCCGATCACCGTATAGGCGAGCAGGCCGCTCGCCAGCATCACGCCGAGAAACAGGCTCACGCCCTTGCGAAATTCACCGCGGCGGACGAAGAAAAGACTGACCCAGGCCGCGACCACGATCATCACGTCGGTGAACGCATCGACGAACATCACCAGGTTGCTCAGCGCCGCACGAAATTCGGGCTGCGAGAACATCACGACCTTGTTCACTGCCGCAAAGCAGCCCACGCAGATCAGCAATAGCTGCACGAGTGGAGCATTGCGCCGGTCGACCGGATCCTGGATCGGCGCCCTGCCGAGCCAATCCACAGCGCGTGCCCACACCTGTTTGATCACTGAAACATAGCCTGTTTCAACCATTTGGCGGTTATACGACGGGACATTTACGTGAGCAAGCGTGAGGTTCCGTCAGCTTTGAAAGAAAGCGTTGTTTTGCGTGCGTGACTCCCCGCGCCCCACTCACCGAAGCTCCTTCCATGGCCTTTCGGCCACACCAATCCGGATGCCGCCCCGCAGGCGTCGTGCCTCCCGGAACCAGTGGGGGAATCCGCTTTAGATCAGATCAGGGCTCGCGCCGTCGTCTTCATCACGCGTCATGGGGAGAACGAAGAAATGAACACGATCTACAGCAAGATCTGGAATCGATCGCTGGGTGCCCTGGTTGTGGCATCCGAGTTCGCCCGTGGCAGCGGCAAGGGCCGTCGTGGGGTGATCTCACGTCGCGGCGCCACGATGGTCCTGAGCCTGGCCCTGCTGCCACTGGCTACCCATGCCGAAGTCTGCTTCGGCACCTTCGCTACCGGCATGGCTCCGACCGCTGTCGGCAGCTCCCTGGCTTGCGGTGCCGTCGCTGCCGCCACCGGTGACTACGCCACTGCCATCGGCAACAAGAGCCTGGCTATCGGCAACCACAGCAGCGCCTTCGGCTACCGCGCCCAGGCCAGCAGCAACGGCAGTACGGCGCTGGGCGACGGCAGCAATGCCATGGCCAACAACAGCGTGGCGCTGGGCCGCGGCTCGGTGGCCAACGAAGCCAACACCGTCTCGGTCGGCAAGGCCGGCCACGAACGCCGTATCACCAACGTCGCCGACGGCGTGAATGCACATGACGCCGTGAACGTCGAGCAACTCGACGCGGTCGCGGCCCAGGCCAGCAGTGACCTGACCAACGCCACCCGTTACTTCAAGGCCACCGGCAAGAGCGACGGCACCGACGACGCCCAGGCGCTCGGCATCAATTCCGTGGCGGTCGGCGCCAAAGCCCACACCACCGACGGCTCCCATGGCAGCACCGTCGTCGGCTATGGCAGCCATACCGATGGCAACTCCGGCTCGGCCTTCGGCAACAACGCTTTTGCCAGCGGCAACTCCTCGACCTCGATGGGTGCCAACGCGATCTCTGCTGGAGGCTCTGCCACGGCAGTCGGCGCGAATGCCATTGCTTATGGCCTGGGCAACCTCGCTGTGGGCGATGGCGCCTTCTCCTATAGCGAAGGCGGCGCGACCACTGCCATCGGCACCGCATCGGATGCCGAAGCCGATGGCGCGACAGCGGTCGGCGCTGAGGCTGTCTCCTATGGTGCCGGCAGCGTTTCGCTCGGCCGTCAGGCCGGTGCCGGTGGCACCGCCAGCACGGCGGTCGGCGCCCGCAGCATGGCCGTGGCCGACTACACCACCACCATGGGTGGCTACAGCGTCGCTTCCGGCGAAGGCAGCACCAGCGTAGGCAGCTTCAGTCAGGCGATCGGTGCGCGCAGCACCGGCGTTGGCACCTTCAGTACCGCGGTCGGCGAGCACAGCGTGGCCGTGGGCGAATACGCTGCGGCACTCGATGACAGCAGCATCGCCATCGGCGGTCATACCTGGAACGACACCAACGGCAACGGTCTACCCGACCCAGGCGAGGCAACTGTAGCCAGCGGCCAGGGTGCGATCGCGCTGGGCTCACTGGCCAGCGCCAGCGGCACAGGCGCGCAGGCCGTCGGCTACATGAGTCAGGCCGTAGGCGACGACGCCACCGCCAGCGGCGACTCCAGCTCGGCCTCCGGCCACGGCAGCACTGCCACCGGCGCCAGCAGCATCGCTGCCGGCGAACAGGCTACCGCCGAAGGCAACATGGCCTACGCCGGTACCGACTACGGCACGGCCCTGGGTTCGGCCAGCTTTGCCCTGGGCACCGGGGCCTCGGCACTGGGCAGCGGCGCCACCGCACTCGGCGACTTCAGCACCGCCACCGGCTACGACGCCACCGCCAGCGGCAACGACAGCGCCGCCTACGGCGAGAACGCCATGGCCCTGGGCAACGCCAGCAATGCCAGCGGCTTCGGTGCTACCGCCAGCGGCGACAACAGCATCGCCATCGGCACCAACGCCATGGCCGACTATGCCAACGGCCTCGCCGTCGGTCTCAACTCGCATGCCCTCTACGACGGCATCGCGATGGGCGCCAACGCGACCTCCAACGGGGCCACCGCCACCGCGATCGGCTTCCACTCCAACGCCGCCGGCGCCATGAGTACCGCCATCGGTGGCCAGAACACCCAGACCAACGGTGCCTATGCCACCGCGCTGGGTTCGTGGGCGATCGCCAACGGCTTGGCCGCCACCGCCGTCGGCTACGGCGCCTATGCCGTGCGCGAATCGGCAGCCTTCGGTGACAACGCTTCGGCCAGCGCCGGCAATGCGACCGCAATCGGCCCGGGCGCCCGCGCCAGCGGCATCGCCAGCGTCGCCATCGGTGGCCAGGCCTCGTTCTTCGGCGGCCCCGCCTATGCCAGCGGCCTGCACGGCACCGCCGTCGGCTCCGGCACCTCCGTCACCGGCACCGATGGCGTGGCGCTGGGCGTCGATGCGACCAGCACCGCGGCCAAGGGCACCGCGCTGGGCGGCAAATCGCTGGCCGGCAAGGACGCCAATAGCCTGACCGATGCCCTCAACACCACCGCCGTCGGCAACGACGCCTGGGCCACCGAGAACAACGCCAGCGTGCTCGGCTACAACAGCTATGCCCAGGCCGAGAACGCCACCGTGCTCGGCTCCAACGCCTGGACCACCAAGGACGCCAGCAACAGCGTCGCCCTCGGTGCCGGCTCGCTCGCCGACCGCGCCAACACCGTCTCGGTCGGCGCTGCCACCAGTTGGCAGGACGCCTCCGGTACCACCCACGCCGCCATCGACCGCCAGATCACCAATGTCGCTGCAGGCACCGAAGGCACCGATGCGGTGAACAAGGCGCAGCTCGACACCGTGGCCAGTGTGGCCGGCGCTACCGATGCCTCGGCGGTCAAGTACGACGACGCCAGCAAGGCCAGTGTGACCCTGGCCGGTACCAGCGGCACCGTAATCGGCAACGTGGCGGACGGCGAAGTGAGCGCCACCAGCAAGGAAGCGGTGAACGGCAGCCAGCTCCACAGCACCAACGAGAACGTGGCGCAAAACACCACCGACATCGCCACCAACACGGCCAGTATCAGCACCATCAACGACACCGCGGTGTTCTACACCGATACCAGCCGGACGGCAGTAGCCTTGGGCGACGGTTCGACCCCGGTGACAGTGAGCAACGTGGCCGCCGGCACCAAGGACACCGATGCCGTCAACGTGGCGCAGCTGAAGCAGACCGGCCTGGTGGACGACAAGGGCCATACGCTGAGTGCGGTGACCTATGACAGCACCGATCTCGCCCAGGTGACCTTCGGTGGCGCAAACGGCACGGTACTGACCAATGTCGCAGCGGGTACCCATGCCGACGAGGCAGTGAACGTGAAGCAGTTCGAGTCGCTGGCCGCCACCATCGGCGGCGGCATCTCGATGGGCGCCAACGGCCTGATCAACACGCCGAACTTCAGCGTGCAGGGCAACACCTACTTCAACGTGGGCGATGCCATGGGTGCGCTGGACAGCGCCTTGTCCGGCGCCATCGACAGCATGACTGCGATGAACGGTCGCCTGGACACGCTCGAGAGCCTCCCGCAACTGAACAACAACGGCGTCCAGTCCGGCCGAGGCAACGGCCTTGCAGTGGGCGGTAACAGCCAGGCGAAGGACACCCGCGACACGGCATTTGGCATCAACGCCAGGATCGATGCCGATGGCAGCACGGCGATCGGCAACAACACCAGCATCGCCGCCAGCGCCACCAATGCCGTAGCCGTGGGCGCCGACAGCTCGGTGTCCAATGCCTCCGGCACCGCCATCGGCCAGGCTGCCTCGGTTACCGCAGACAACGCGGTAGCACTGGGCGCCCACTCGGTGGCCGACCGCGCCAACACCGTGTCGGTGGGTGCCGCTGGCAGCGAGCGGCAGATCACCAATGTGGCTGCGGGCACCCAGGCTACCGACGCGGTCAACAAGAGCCAGCTCGACAGCGCTACTTCGGAGGCGATCTCCACCGCTCAGAGCTATGCCGACAGCGGCGACCAGAAGACCCTGAGCAGCGCCAACGCCTATACCGACAGCAAGCTTTCCGGCCTGGTCAGCAGCGACAACTTCGATGCCTTCCGCAGTTCGGTCAACAACCAGTTCCACACCGTCAACACCCGTCTGGACCGGGTCGGGGCGATGGGCTCGGCGATGGCCGGCATGGCCGGTGCGATCGCTGCCGCCCCGAACACCGACAACCGCGTGAGTGCGGCGGTCGGCGGCTACCACGGCCAGGGAGCACTCGCGGTCGGCTACGCCCATCGCTTGCCGGGCAACGGTGCAGTGCTGATCGGCGGCTCGGTGGCCGGCGGCGGCGAGTCGACTGCCAGCGTCGGCGTCAGTTTCGGCTGGTAACCCCAGCCACCAGGCGGGATGCCTGAACCAGGTTCCGGCGCCACCACGCCCCATGTGGGAACGCCGGGAGCCGAACCGAGATGGCCCTATCCATCCATCAACTTTATCGGGGAAACACATGTCTACGACTCGTTCGCTTCACATATGCCTGCTCGCATCGGCCCTGCTGATGGCGATGCCGTTTGCCCATGCAGCCACCACCAGCACGCCAGCACTGGCCGCCAAGGTCAATCTGCGCACGCTGACCAACTCGCAGCAGTACGACCGCTTCATCGTCACCTACCGCAAGGGCAGCACTGAAAGCACCAGTGGCGCGGCCGTCGCGCAGAACATCCGCGCCGCGGTCAGCCGGGCCGGCTTCGGCATGGCCACCCGCAGCAGCACCGGTGCGGCGGTGCCGGGCATGACGGTGTCGTACATGCGCAAGCTCGCGATGGGCGCCCAACTGGTGCGTACCTCGCGCAAACTGAATGCCAGCGAGGCCGCCACGCTGATGGGGCAGATCGCTGCGGATCCAGCAGTGGCGCATGTCGAGGCCGACGTGATGATGCATCTCGTCCGCGACATCTCCAGCAACACCGTCGTCGCGCCCAGCGACCTTTTCACCGGCGCTCCCAATGACACCTACTACTCGTACCAATGGCATTTCAACAATGCCACCGGCGGTGCGGATGTCGCCAACGCCTGGCCGGTAGCCGATGGCGCGGGCATCATTGTGGCGGTGATCGACACCGGCATCACCGCACACCCGGACATCGACGAGTCGCTGGCCGACGCGGGCTACGACTTCATCACCGACGCCGCGATCTCTGGCCGTACCACCAATGGCCGCGTGGCCGGCGGCTGGGATACCGGCGACTGGACCACGGCAGACGAGTGCGCCAGCGGCAGTCCAGCCAAGAACAGCAGTTGGCATGGCACCCATGTGTCCGGCACCATCGCCGAGCTGACCAACAACAGTACCGGCATGGCCGGCATCGCGCATTCGGCCAAGGTACTGCCGGTTCGTGCACTCGGCCATTGCGGCGGTTACACCTCGGACATCGCGGATGCGATCGAATGGGCCTCCGGCGGTACGGTCTCCGGCGTCCCGGACAACACCAACCCGGCACAGGTGATCAATATGAGCCTGGGCGGCAGCGGCACCTGCTCGGCCAGCGACGTGACCGGCACCGCAATTGCCGATGCCATCGCCCGCGGCACCACGGTGGTGGTCGCTGCCGGCAACAGTGACGTGGATGCATCCACCTTCACCCCAGCCAGCTGCCCGGGCGTGATTACCGTGGCGTCCAACGGCATCACCGGCAAGCGTGCCTTCTACTCGAACTACGGCAACGATGTGACCTTGTCGGCCCCGGGCGGCGGCGTCTACGCCAATGACGCGAGCAGCGGTACCCAGGTGCAGGATGGTTTCGTATGGTCGGCGATCAATAGCGGCACCACGACGCCGGTTAATGCCACCTACGGTGGCATGGCCGGTACCTCGCAGGCCGCCCCACACGTCACCGGTACAGTGGCGATGATTCTCGGCGCGGAAAAAGCCGCAGGCATGCCCCTGTCGACTCCGGCCGAGATCAAGGACATCCTGGTCAACTCCGCGCGAGCCTTTCCGGTGACCGAGGACCAGCCGATCGGCGCGGGCATCCTGGATGCAGCCGCTGCCGTGAATCTTGCGATCAACGGCGGCAGCGGTGGCGGCGTCGATCCCAGTGCCATCACGCTGACCGAAGGCACCGTGCTTTCGGACCAGAGCGGCAGCGCCGGTACCTCGCAGTTGTATGCGCTGACCGTTCCGGCGGGTGCGACCAGGCTCAGTTTGCGCAGTTTCGGCGGCACCGGCAACGTGACCATGTACGTGAAGGCCGGCACGGTCCCGGCAGCAGACGGCAGCGACGCCGACATCACCTCGGCCCGCCCCGGCAACACCGAAACGGCGGTCATCGCGACGCCCACGGCCACCACGTACTACATCCGTATCGTGGGCGTGAGCAACTATGCGGGCCTCAGGCTGCTGGGAACCTACTCGCTCTGAATCCCGACTCGGACACATCTGGTCCCGAAGAAGCCCCGGCCCGTGCTGGGGCTTCTTCGTCGTGCAGCCAGCCGCATATGTATTGCCAAAATCGATCACCGGTAGCAAGGTAATAGCCTGAAGCTATCAAAGGCATTCCCATGAACCTGCGTGACCTGCACTATCTGGTGGCCCTCGCCGAACACCGCCATTTCGGTCGTGCCGCCGAGGCCTGCTTCGTCAGCCAGCCCACGCTTTCCACGCAGATCCGCAAGCTGGAGGACGAGTTGGGCGTGGCCTTGGTCGAACGCACGCCACGCAAGGTGCTGCTTACCGATGTCGGCCGCGAAATCGCGGCGCGCGCGCGCGACGTGCTCAACGACGTCGAACAGATCAGGGGCATCGCACGGCGCACGCTGGACCCCGAGTCGGGCACGGTGCGTCTGGGCATCTTTCCCACTCTGGCGCCCTACCTGCTGCCGCACGTGGTGCCGATGGTGCACCAGCGCTTTCCCCGGCTGGAGCTGCTGCTGGTGGAGGAAAAGACCGAGGAGGTGCTGCGCCGCCTGCACGAGGGTCGGCTGGACGCGGGCATCGTCGCGCTGCCGGTTCACGAGGACAGCCTGCACGCCGAATTCCTGTTCGAGGAACCGTTCCTGCTGGCCGTGCCGCAGACCCATGCGCTGGCCAGCCGGCCTTCGCTGAAGCTGTCCGACCTCACGACGCAGAGCCTGCTGCTGCTGGAGGACGGTCACTGCCTGCGCGACCAGGCGCTGGAGGTCTGCCACCTGGCCGGTGCCGGCGAAAAGGCCGGGTTCCGCGCCACCAGCCTGGAAACCCTGCGCCAGATGGTGGCCGCGGGCGTAGGCATCACCCTGTTGCCCACGCTGGCGGTGAAGCCGCCGGTGGCGCATACGCCGAACGTGCACCTGATCGAGTTCCGCGGCAGCCAGCCGCCCAGCCGCCGCATTGCCATGCTGTGGCGCAAGAGTTCGGCGATGACCGATTTCCTGCAGCAGCTTGCCGCGGTGTTCAAGGAGCTGCCGAAAACCCTGCTCGATGCGCACAGTGCCGCCTCGCCGCCGGTAGCTGCAGCGGCCAAGAGCCGTGCTGGTGGCCATAGCCGCCGTCAATCGGACTGATCGAGACAATCAATTTCATCGGCCCACCCCGGGCGACTACGCTCGGCCATGTCTGGGCACCGCCCACTCAAGCATTGTCCTCCCAGCCCAACGCCACGAGGTGATGTCATGAGCAATCTGAAAGGCTCGAAGACCGAGCAGAATCTGAAGGACGCGTTCGCCGGCGAATCCATGGCCAACCGGCGCTACCTGTATTTCGCGGCCAAGGCCGACGTGGAAGGCTACAACGACGTCTCCACCGTGTTCCGCTCCACCGCCGAAGGCGAAACCGGCCACGCCCACGGCCACCTGGAATACCTGGAAAACGTGGGCGACCCCGCTACCGGGTTGCCGTTCGGCGAAACCCACCTGAATCTCAAGAGCGCCATCGCCGGTGAGACCCACGAGTACACCGACATGTACCCCGGCATGGCCAAGGCCGCGCGCGAGGAAGGTTTCGACGAGATCGCGGACTGGTTCGAGACCCTGGCAAAAGCCGAACGCTCGCACGCCAACCGCTTCAGCAAGGCGCTGAACGAGCTCAACTGAGCGGTGCCCCGGCGGCCACCGGTCGCCGGCCACCGGTGTGCAACGGACCGGGCGCTGCGCCGCGGTGCCCATGGAGAAGCCCATGGCCGACCCCGTCGACGGCATCCGCGAAGGCAACCTCGAAGCCCCCACCCGGCACCCGCTGGGCCAGCAGGAACCCGCGTTCTGGGACCATGCCGCACTCGAGGCGGAACTGGAGCGCGTGTTCGACATCTGCCACGGCTGCCGTCGCTGCGTCAGCCTGTGCCACGCCTTCCCCACCCTGTTCGACCTGATCGACGAATCGACGACGATGGAGGTCGATGGCGTGGACAAGGCCGACTACCCCAAGGTGGTCGAGCAGTGCTACCTGTGTGACCTGTGCTACCAGACCAAGTGCCCGTACACGCCGCCACATCCGTGGAACGTGGATTTTCCGCACTTGATGCTGCGCGCCAAGGCGGTGAGCTTCCGCGAACAGGGTGCACCGCTGTCGGCGAAGATCCTGTCCAACACCCGCGCGGTGGGCAAGCTGGCGTCGATTCCGGTCGTGGTCGAGACGATCAATGCGGCCAACCGCAATGGCGTCGCGCGCAAGCTGCTGGAAAAGACCCTGGGCGTGGATGCCCAGGCGCGCGTGCCAACCTATCAAACACCCACCGCGCGCAAGCGACTGCGCGCACTCGACGGCCGTGGCGAGGCGCAACCGGCCGGGCGCACGCGCGGCAGGCTGGCGATCTTCGCCACCTGCTACTGCGACCACGCCGACCCGGGCGTGGTCGAGGACCTGGCTGCCGTGCTGGCGCACAACGACATCCCGACCCGGCTGGTCGAGCAGGAGAGCTGCTGCGGCATGCCGAAGCTGGAGCTCGGCGACCTCGACACCGTGCAAAAGTACAAGGAGCGCAACATCCCGGTGCTGGCGGCGATGGCGCGCGACGGCTGGGATTTCACCGCGGCGATCCCCTCCTGCGTGCTGATGTTCAAGCAGGAGCTGCCGCTGATGTTTCCCGACGATCCCGACGTGGCGCTGGTCCGCGACCGCTTCTTCGACCCGTTCGAATACCTTGCCGAGCGCCACCGGGCCGAGCTGCTGCGGACCGATTTCAGCAGCTCGCTGGGCAAGGTCGCCTGGCAGGTGCCCTGTCACCAGCGCGTGCAGAAGATCGGACCGAAGACGCGCGAGATCCTGCAGCTGGTGCCGGACACCGAAGTCGTCACCATCGAACGCTGCTCCGGCCACGACGGCACCTACGGCGTGAAACATGCAACCTATGCGCTGTCGCGCAAGCTGGCCAAACCGGTGGAAACACGCGTGGCCCAGGCCGAGCCGACCCACTTCACCAGCGACTGCCCGATGGCCGGCAGCCACATCGCCCACGGCCTGAACGACAAGCCCGAGGCGGAGCATCCACTCAGCCTGCTGCGCAAGGCCTACGGTATCTGAGGATACCTGTGGAAAGGGGTGTGATGCGGGAAAGCGCACTACGACCCGCCCCGGTCGACTCACTCACTCATCACTTCCCACGACCCACACTCGCCTCTCGCCCCCATTCACGACCTGCACCTTGCCCATGAACAAACTCGTCCGCAGCGACCTGCTTTCCCTCGAAGACTATGCACAGCAGCGCACCGACTTCCGCGCCCGTGTGATGGCGCACAAGAAGAAGCGCACGGTGCAGCTGGGCGATCACCTCACCCTGATCTTCGAGGACCGGATGACCATCCAGTACCAGATACAGGAGATGCTGCGGATTGAACGGATCTTCGAACCCGCCGGCATCCAGGACGAACTCGACGCCTACAACCCGCTGATCCCCGACGGCGGCAACCTCAAGGCTACCCTGCTGATCGGCTACGACGACGTGGACGAGCGCAAGCGCGCGCTGGTGCGCCTGCGCGACATCGAGCACCACATGACGCTGACCGTAGACGGCCATGAACCGGCCATTGCCATCGCCGACGAGGACATGGAACGCAGCAACGAGGAAAAGACGGCCGCCGTGCACTTCCTCCGCTTCGAGCTGGACAGCGGCATGATCGCGGACTGGAATGCCGGCGCAGCCGTGAGCCTGGCCTCGACGCTGCCGGAGCTGCGCGTGCAGGCAACCCTCACGCCCGAACAACGCTGCATGCTCGCAGCGGATTTCCTGGGCGACGCGCCCGCTCAGTAGTTCAGCAGCGCCTGCAGCGGGACATCACCCGCCCAGCGTGCGCGTCCGTCGAGAGCGGCCAGCTCGATCACCACTGCCGCCCCCACCAGCTCGACACCGGACTGCTCGACCAGTGTCCGCGCCGCAACCAACGTGCCGCCCGTGGCCAGCACGTCGTCCACCAGCAAGACCCGCTCGCCGGCATGCAGGCCACCGACCGCCATTTCGAGCCGGTCGCTGCCGTATTCCAGCTGGTAGTCCACGCCACGCACCGGCGGCGGCAGCTTGCCGGCCTTGCGTACAGGAACGAAACCAGCCCCGAGTTCCCTGGCCAACGCGGCACCGAAGATGAAACCGCGCGACTCGATCCCGCAGACCGCCTGCACATCATGCTCGCGCCACGGGGCCGCGAGCTGCTCGATGCAACGGGAAAAGCCCGCCGCGTCGGCCAGCAGGGGCGAGACATCGCGGAACAGCACACCCGGCGAGGGAAAATCCGGTACGGCGCGGATCAGGTCTTCGATCGGATTCATGTCGTTTCCTCGGTCGTCGTCATGACGGGGCGCCGGCGTGGCCGCCACGCACCCAGCAGGATACCGGCCAGCGCCAGCACCAGACCAAGCCAGTCCGCCACCGACGTGGCCCGGTGGAACAAAAGCACGTCAAGCACGAATGCCAGCGACGGCTGCAGCAACAGCAGCAAGCCCACCAGCGAGGCCGGCAGGTTCGGCATCGCCCGCACGATCAACAGCCAGGCCAGTACCTGACCGAAAAGCCCCAGTCCAAGCAGGGCGCTCCAGTTGCGCAGGCCGTGCAGGGCGAAGCTGTCGCCGCGCCACCATCCCAGCAGCCAAAGCAGCACGGCACTGAGCAGGCTCATCAGGCCCAGCAACTGCGCTGCCGACATGTGCGTCCGTCCCGACAGCGCACTCCGGAAACTGAGCAGATAAAGCGTATAAGCCAGAGCGCTGCCCAGGCCAAGCCACACGCCGAGACGATGACGCTCGTCGAGCACCTCCCAGTGGACACCGACCAGCAGCCACAAGCCCGCCATCGCCAACAGCATGCCCGGCACGAACCCGCGGGCCAGCCGCTCGCGATAGAACAAGGCGCCCACCAGGGCCAGCAGGAATACCTGCACATTGGTCAGCAGGGTCGCCACGCCCGGCCCCACCCAGAGAATGCTGTGGTGCCATTGCGCCAGGTCGGCCGCGAAACCCAAGGCAGGCAGCAGTGCCAAGCCGATATCGCGCAGATGGATCTTGCGCCACTGCCCGCGCAGTGCGACCCAGGCAAGCAGCACCACGCCGCCGAACAGCATGCGATAGAACGCCGAGACGGTAGGCGGCACGTGAGCCAGCGCCACAAAAATGCTGGTGCTGGAAAGCATTGCCGCACCCACGCCCATGCGCACGACCGCGCCACGTGCCGACAGCTCCGGCACGGCGTGCACGGGCACGTCGGACATCGATGCGCTCATGGCTGGATTCAGCAGGCCGCCGGCGTCATGCCGTCCGCGGCATCGTCCATGCTGGCCAGGGCTTCGCGTGCCTCGACCAGCATCGCCTCGATCTGGCGCACGATGGTCTCGGCCTCCGGCAGGCAAGTCTCCGGCACCGATACGGTCATGTAATCACGGGCCGGCAGCTGGCCGACCGCACCGATCAGGTATTCGCCGCTGATGAAGGCCGGAATCTCCGCGCGTTCCAGTGCGTCCCGCACCAGATGGGCGTCGAACAGGTTTTCGGCTCGGTAGACGATGTGCATGGACGCACGCTACCGCTGCGCCACGGCGCCTGCAAGCGACGACACGCAGGCCGGCACTCAGTGCGACAGCCCGAGCAGTTCCTGCAGAATGACGCGATCGGCCGGCGCCAGCGACAGCGCATCGACACCGGCCGGTTCGGCCCAGCGCAAGGCCTGACCTTCCAGCGATGCCGGTTCGCCCTGCCAGCGGGTAACGCACCATGCGTCGAGCAGCAGCTGCCGCTCGCCATACTGCCAGGGTACCCGGATCAGCGGGGTTGCCGTGGACGGATCGATCGCCACGCCCAGCTCTTCGCGCAACTCACGCGCCAGGCCCTGCAACGGGCTTTCGCCGGGTTCGAGCTTGCCGCCGGGAAATTCCCAGGCACCGGCCAGATGCTTGCCAGGCGGGCGCTGCGCCAGCAGCACGCGGCCCTGGCCATCGATCAGCGCGCCAGCCATCACATGCAGCGGCGACGGACGCGCATCCATCGGAGCCGCTCAGCTGCCGTGGACGTATTCGACCATGTCGAAATCGTAGGCGTGCGCCGCGTCCTTCTTGTGGTGCGTGCGCGAGACTTCGGTCCATTCGCTGAAATGCACGCCGGGGAAGAAGGTATCGGCGCCGTCGATCGCGGCATTCACCCAGGTCAGGTACATGCGACGGGCGAACGGCAACGCTTCGCGGAATACCTGGCCACCACCGATCACCATCAGCCCGGTACCCCCACTGCGCGCCAGCGCCTCGTCGAACGAGCGCACGGTGATCTGCCCGGGGAACGGCGCCTCATGCTTGCGCGAAAGCACCAGATTCGTGCGCTCGGGCAACACCCGGCCGATCGACACGGCAGTGTTGTAACCCATCAGCACGTACTTGCCGACGGTCAGCTGCTTGAACCAGCGCAGGTCGTCCGGCAGGTGCCAGGGCAGCTCGCCCTTGCGGCCGATGGCCATGTTCTCGTCCAGCGCTGCAATCAAGGAAATGGCCATTGGTGCTCCAGAGGAAAAGGTGGGTCGAACGGCATATGCCAAAACGGCACGGCCGCCTCATCCTGACCGCCTATTGTAGCCAGTCGCGAGGTCGAACGGACATGACTCGTGCAATCGGCGGCCCGACGCCACGGATGACCGGACCCAGCCGAGCCGGGCGAGGGCCGTACATGCCACCATTTCGCGACCGGCACGGGTTCTTCGCGGGACACAACCGGCTTCCGCCGCATGCGCGGCTGCAGGGCTGCCGCTACACCGCCACCGGAGCCCTGATCGCCGGGTGCGGGGCGTAAGCTTCGATGGCGATGTCCTCGAAGCGGAAGTCCTCCAGCCGGCGCACCTCGGGGTTCAATACCAGTCGCGGCAACGGGCGCGGTTCGCGAGTGAGCTGCAGCTGCGCCTGTTCAAGGTGATTGCTGTACAGGTGGGCATCGCCCAGGGTGTGCACGAAATCGCCCACACCCAGCCCACAGACCTGCGCCACCATGTGGGTGAGCAGGGCGTAGCTGGCGATGTTGAACGGCACGCCCAGGAAAATGTCGCCCGAACGCTGGTACAGCTGGCAGCTGAGCTTGCCGTCGGCCACGTAGAACTGGAACAGCGTGTGACAGGGCATCAGCGCCATCTTCGAAAGCTCGCCCACGTTCCAGGCACTGACGATCAGCCGGCGTGAATCGGGATTGCGACGGATCTCGTCGACCACCCAGCGGATCTGGTCGACCGCCTGCCCGTCAGCCGCCGGCCAGGCGCGCCACTGCTTGCCGTAGACCGGCCCCAGATCGCCCTGCGCATCGGCCCATTCGTCCCAGATGCTGACGCCGTGTTCCTTTAGGTAGGCGATATTGGTGTCGCCACGCAGGAACCAGATCAGCTCGTGGATGATTGACTTCAGGTGCAGCTTCTTGGTGGTGACCAGTGGAAAGCCTTCGCCGAGATCGAAACGCATCTGCCAGCCGAACACGCTGCGCGTGCCGGTGCCGGTGCGATCAGATTTCTCGGCGCCATGGTCGAGAACGTGGCGGAGCAGGTCGAGATAAGCGCGCATGAACGAAGGATAGCCGATACGCCCGCCGGCGGCCGGTCCATGACAACGGTCACTCGCAGGCGGCCGGGGCGCCGCCTAGACTGAAACCCTTTCAACCACCGGACGAAACATCATGGCGCAGTGGTATTTCAGCTACGGCAAGAATTCGCAACGCATCGGCCCGCTCGACGACGCGGCCGCGCGCGCCCAGGCCAGGCGTCAGCCGGACGGCTACTGCTGGCGCGAGGGTTTCACCGAATGGAGGCCGATCCGCGACACCGCCGAACTGGCTGCCGGCGACGAAGGCTTTGCCGCGCCGCCGCCGGTACCGGCCGGCCTGCACGGCGCTGCCGACGAGATCGATTACCGCATCGTCGGGCACGAGATGCAGTTCGTCGAGATCGAGCTGGACCCGGGCGAAAGCGCGGTCGCCGAGGCCGGTGCCCTGATGTACAAGGAAGCGTCCGTGCAGATGGACACGGTGTTTGGCGACGGTTCCAGTGCCGGCCAGAATGCCGGCCTGATGGACAAGCTGTTCTCGGCCGGCAAGCGCGTGCTCACCGGCGACAGCCTGTTCACCACCGTGTTCACCCACACTGGCAGCGGCAAGGCCAAGGTGGCATTCGCCGCGCCCTACCCCGGCACCGTCATGGCGATGAAACTGTCCGACCACGGCGGCAGGCTGATCTGCCAGAAGGACTCTTTCCTCGCCGGAGCACGCGGCGTGCAGTTGGGCATTTTCTTCCAGCGCCGCATCCTCACCGGCCTGTTCGGCGGCGAAGGCTTCATCATGCAGAAGCTGGAAGGCGACGGCTGGGTGTTCGTGCACGCCGGCGGCACCGTGGTCGAGCGCGAGCTGGCCTATGGCGAACGGCTGGACGTGGATACCGGCTGCGTAGTGGCATTCCACGACACGGTGAGCATGGATGTGCGCCCGATCGGCGGCATCAAGAGCATGCTGTTCGGCGGCGAAGGCGTGTTCCTGGCCAGCCTGACCGGACCTGGCAAGGTGTGGCTGCAATCGTTGCCGTTCTCGCGCCTGGCCGGACGCATGCTGGCGGCGGCGCCGCAGGGTGGCAACCAGCGCCGGGGCGAAGGCTCGATCTTGGGCGGGCTGGGTGACCTGATCGGCGGCGACCAGAACTACTGACTGCATCTGTCCCCCGGTCTGCAGACCGGGGGACGCCCTGCTCAGGCTTTCGCGGCGACGTCCGCCAGCGGCAGCGTCGGTGCCCGCCGCGACATCCACAGCAGCACCACACCAACCACGATCAGCGGCAGCGACTGCATCTGTCCCATCGTCACCCAGCTGGTGCCGAACAGGTAACCGAGCTGCGGGTCGGGCACACGCACGAATTCCACCGCGAAGCGGAACACGCCATACATCAGCGAAAACAGGCCGGACACCAGGTAACGCGGGCGCGGTTTCAAAGAGACCAGCCACAGCACCACGAACATCACGATGCCTTCCATCGTCAGCTCGTACAGCTCGGAAGGGTTGCGCGGCAACCCGCCATAACGCTGCAGCAGCGGCGCCCAGGACGGATGGCTGGCCACGTACTGCAGGTCCTCACCGTGCGCCTCGGGAAAGATCATCGCCCACGGCACCGTGCCGGGCTTGCCCCACAGCTCGCCATTGATGAAGTTGCCGATGCGCCCCAGCCCCAGGCCGATCGGAATCAGCGGCGCCACGAAATCCACCGTGTCGAAAAAGTGCAGCTTGTACCGGCGCGACCACCACAACGAGGCGACCAGCACGCCGAGCAGGCCGCCGTGGAAGCTCATGCCACCGTCCCACACCCTGAACAGTGCCAGCGGATCGTGCCAGATCCACGGCAGACCACCGGCGTAGTAGAACAGCATGTACCAGACGCGCCCGCCGATGATCACGCCCATCATGCCGTAGAAGAACAGGTCGCTGAGCGCTTCCCGGCTCACCGGCAGGCGGCCCTGGCGACGGCGGTATTCGCCCAGCACCACCGCGGCCAGAAAGCCCAGCAGATACATCAGACCGTACCAGTGCACCTGCACCGGACCGAGGTGGAAGGCCACCGGGTTGAAATGAACGACGTAAGGGTGCGTCATGCGGATCCGGCCGTGTGAAAGCCGCCAGTTTAGCGGCTCGCCCCATGTTCCGGCAGAACGGTTCCCCAACCGCTTTCTGCATCGCGATGGCAGCCTGCCGGGGATGTGACTGATCAAGCATTGACCACAATGCCGCGAACTTCGCTAGACTCGGTCGGGTCGGCCGCGCCATGCGCGGGGGAATCGATGGGCATGGAACGGCCGCAACTCAAGGTTACCAGGGGAAAATCGATGCCCAGCCGAATCATGCGCGCCATGATGGCCGCCTGCTGTCTCTCGCTTTCCGTGGCCGCCATGGCCGCCTCGACCGACCGCCTGCCGGTCGAAACCTTTGCCCGCCACGCCAGCTTGTCCATGCCCAGGCTCTCGCCCGACGGCAAGCATATTGCCCTGCGTATGGACCAAGGGAACGAACACGCCCTGGTGGTCTACGCGGTTTCCGACATGAGTCATCCGGTCAGCCTACTGCGCATGCCCAAGTTCGAGTTGCCGGTCGATATCGAGTGGGTGAGTTCGACACGACTGATCATCGTCAAGGGCAAGGAGTACGGCTCCATCGACAAGCCGTACAGCACCGGCGAAATCATCGCCACCGATGTCGACGGCAAACACCAGGACTACCTCTTCGGCTACCAGTCCGACAAATACGGCAGTCGTGGTGACACCCGTGAAGCCGATCGCGGATGGGGCTCGGTGGATGGGCTGCCCACGCCCGCCAACGGCCATTTCTACATGGAAGCCCAGCTGTGGAACAGCAACGACCACAGCTGGCTCTACGACGTGGATGCGACCAGCAGTGTGCGTCACCTGATCGCCGACATCGGGGTCGGCGACCTCGACTTCATCGTCGGCAACGATGGCTCGCCGCACTTCGCCTACGGCACCAACAGCAAATACGACTATGTCGTCTACCATCGCCAGAACAATGGCTGGGCGCTCTACAACGGCGTGGCGCGCGATGATCGCTTCGTACCGATCCGGATGGCACCCGACGGTACCGATGTCTACGCCTACAACAGCAAAAATGGCGCGCCGAGCGACCTGGTCGAACAGAATGAGAACGGCGGCGACCGCCGCATGTTGGCCCACGGTGGTTTCGGCAGTGTGGGCGATGTGGAGTGGACGGCACCGCCGCTGCAGCCGTTTGCCACCATCGACGAAACCGGCACGCCCCAGGTGCACTACATCGCACCCAACCTTCCCGCAGCCAAGCTTTACATGGCGCTGAGCCAGAAATTCCCCGGCGAGTTCGTGGATTTCATCAATTACAGCGACGACGGCAGCGAACTGCTGTTCTCGGTGAGCAGCGACCGCGACCCCGGCTCGTACTACCTGATCGACACGCACCACTACAAGGTGATCAAACTGTTCGCCGCCGAGCCATGGGTCGACCCCGCGCAGATGGCCGAACGGGTGCCCATGCACTTCACCGCCAGCGACGGCACCACGCTGGAGGCCATCCTGACCATCCCGCCCCATGCGGAAATCAACAACCTGCCGATGGTGCTGCTGCCGCACGGCGGCCCGCATGGCATCAGCGACAGCTGGTTCTACGACAACGACGCACAGTTCCTCGCCAGTCGCGGCTATCTGGTGCTGCAGGTGAACTATCGCGGGTCGGGTGGACGCGGCTATGCCTTCGAGCAGTCCGGTTACCAGAAATGGGGCACACGCATCCAGCAGGACCTGATCGACGGCGTGAAGTGGGCCGAAGCCAAGGGCTATGCCGATCCGAAACGGGTATGCGTCTACGGTGCCAGCTTCGGCGGCTATTCGGCCATGATGTCGGTGATCCGTGCCCCCGGCCTGTTCAAGTGCGCGGTGGGCTACGCCGGCGTCTACGACCTGGCGATGATGTACAAGAAAGGCGACATCAGGGAGCATCAGACCGGCCGCAGCTACCTGAAGCTGGCCATTGGCAGCAACGACGCCGATCTTGCCGCCAACTCCCCCGACAAGCTGGCCGACAAGATCGATGTTCCCGTACTGCTGATCCACGGCAAGGACGACCAGCGCGCTCCCTATGCCCAGGCCAAGGCCATGCGCGCGGCACTGGAAGCTGCGCACAAGCCGTTCGAATGGCTGGTCAAATCAGGCGAGGGGCACGGCTTCTACTCGGTGCAGAACAACATCGACATGCTCAATCACCTGCAGGCGTTCCTGGCCAAATACATCGGTCCGGGCGTGCCCACGACCCACTGATCGGTACATCTCCGGCAAGGATGCGGTGGCGCGAACGCCCATCGCATCCTTGCCTGCGCCTCGCATGAGCCACGCCGGATCGAGACGCCCTGCTGCGCAGGATCTTGCACTCCCATATCACTTTGCCTTAACGTCGTGATTACATCGTCAGTCCCCCAAGCGTGACGATGCCACTGCGTGCACACCCTCTCCCCAAGGGCTGCATGTCTCTCAAAAACGTGCCCTGAAACCGGCCCGCCGCGGCTGGCGCAGGTCATTTTTTGTTTGGAGTTTGCATAACAATGAAACAGAAGACTTTGCTGGCGACCGCCATCACGGCGGCGCTCATGCTTCAGGCATGGGCGGTTTCCGCACAGAATGCGCCTGCGGCATCGGCCCAGAGCACCAAGAGCACCGCACCGGCCCAGCCCAAGAACCTCGAAACGATCACCGTGACCGGCTCGCGCATCCGCAGCGTGGACGTCGAGACCGCGCAGCCGATCGTTTCGCTCGGCCGCCAACAGATCGAAGCCACCGGCCTGACCAACGTCAGCGACGTGCTGCAGCGGATCGTGTCCGCCAATTCGCCCGACATCACGCCCGAGGACACGCTCTCCTCCGGCCCGTCGGTGGGCGGCCTGTACACCAGCCTGCGCAACCTCGGCTCCGAACGTACCCTGGTGCTGGTCAACGGTCGTCGCTGGAGCACCAACATCGACGGTCTGACCGACCTGTCGACGATTCCGACCTCGATCATCGAGCGCATCGAAGTCCTGAAGGACGGCGCCTCCTCGATCTACGGTTCGGACGCCATCGGCGGCGTGGTGAACATCATCACGCGCGACCATTTCAACGGCGCCGAAGCCAACGTCTACTACGGCCAGAACCAGAAGGGCGACGGCCAGCAGCAGGCTTACGACATCACGTTCGGCACCAGCACCGACAAGTCGAACACCGTCTTCACTGCCACCTACCAGAACACCAGCGCCATCTGGGACAACAAGCGTGCCCTGACCCGTTACGGCTATGGCCCGCGTCATCCCCAGGACGGCTTCTACACCGGTCCGTGGGGCCGCGTGGTGGACCCGAACAATCCGTCCCAGAGCTACGTCTACAACCACAATGGCGGTCTCACCGGCAACACCGCCGACCTGGCTGATTACCACCTGTACGATCCGACCAGCAACGCGGACAAGTACAACACCAACCAGGACATGACCTATCGCGCGCCCTCGCGCCTGAAGAACCTGTTCGCGCAGGAACGCTACAACCTCACCGACAACATCACGCTGCACGGCACGGGCAGCTACAGCGAGCGCACCTCATCCTCGCAGTTGGCCGGTTATCCGTTCCAGACCAACGGCAACCAGATCGTGAAGATCTCCGGCGAGAACGCCTACAACCCGTTCCCGGGCCAGGATGTGTCGTTCTTCCGCCGCACGGTGGAATTGCCGCGCATCACCGACAGCACGTCCAAGATGTCGCACTTCGACATCGGTGCGGAAGGCTTCTTCGGCATCGGCGAACAGGAATGGAGCTGGGACGCGGACTACAGCTATTCGAAGGCTGACATCAACCAGCGCACCACCGGCAACATCAACCTGCTGAACGCCGAAAAGGCGCTGGGCCCGACCGCCGTCATCAACGGCCAGGTGGTCTGCGCCAACGCCGATGACCGCGCCAACGGCTGCGTGCCGTGGAACATCCTCGCCGGCCCGGGCGGCACGCCGCAGTCGGTGTGGAACTACGTCAACACCGTGGAACAGGCTTCGGCGCAGAACACGACGCGCGATTTCACCGCCAACGTCAGCGGCGGCCTGTTCGACCTGCCGGCCGGCACCGTGAACATGGCCCTGGGTGTCGAGCATCGCCGCCTGGCCGGCTCGTACACGCCGGACCAGTTCGCTTCCTCGGGTTACTCCACCGACCTGGCCAGCGCACCGACCAACGGCAAGTACACCACCAACGAAGCCTACGTCGAACTGGACGTGCCGATCCTTCAGGGTCTGCCGGGCGCGCAGGAGCTGGCGGTGAACATTTCCAGCCGCTACTCGCACTACAGCAACTTCGGCAGCACCACCAACAGCAAGTACAGCTTCCGCTGGAAGCCGATCAACGACCTGCTGGTCCGCGGCACTTATGCCGAGGGCTTCCGCGCACCGACGCTGAGCGACCTGTACGGCGGCACCGGCCAGAGCTTCGAGACCTTCCTGGACCCGTGCGACAGCGCCTACGGTGCAGCGGCGACCAACGCCGCAGTGGCCAAGTCCTGCGCCGCTGCCGGCGTGCCGGCCAACTATCGCCAGGTCGACGCCACCGGCAAGCAGATCAGCAGCAATTCCGGCGGCCAGACGCCGACCCCGTTCCTGTCCGGTTCCAACGCCAAGCTGCAGCCGGAAACGTCCACTACCCGCACGCTGGGCCTGGTGTACAGCCCGCACTACGTGCCGGGCCTGGACTTCACGCTGGACTACTACAGCATCCAGATCCGCAACACGATCCAGTCCGTGCTGGCCTCGGACATCCTGGACTACTGCTACATCCAGAACGATCCCAGCTTCTGCGGTCGCTTCACGCGCAACAGCGCCGGCGTCATCACCAACCTGAACGAGAGCCTGGCCAACCTCGGCACGCTCAAGACCGAAGGTTACGATTTCTCCGGGCATTACCGCCTGCCGAAGCTGCCGTACGGCCAATTCATGATCTCGCTCGACAGCACCTACCTGTCGAAGTACGACATCACCAACGGCCCCGGCAAGCCCACCGAAGGCATGGCCGGCATGATCAACGGCACCAACGGCCTGTTCCGCATCCGCGCGAACGCGTCGCTGGACTGGAGCTACGGCAACTTCGGCGCCACCTGGACCGTGCGTTACTACTCCGGTCTGCGTGATACCTGCTGGGATGTCGGCGTGGAGTGCAACGAGCCGAACTACACCAACCCCTGGATCGGCACCACCGGTGCCAGCAGCAAGGGCGGCGTGACCTTCAACGACGCGCAGTTCCGCTACAAGCTGCCGTGGCATGCGTCGTTCAGCGTTGGCGTGAACAACATCTTCAACAAGAAGGGTCCGTTCTACTACAACGTCGCCATCGCGGGTTCGGGCGAAGGCCCCTACCTGCCGGCGTTCGACATCGACCGTTACTTCTACATGTCGTACAACCAGAAGTTCTAAGCTCCCGCGAGCCGGACGTTCTGGAAGGCGGGCCCGCAAGGGCCCGCCTTTTTCTTAGCCTCGAAGCACCCGCGGATGCCGGCCATGCCAAGGCTTGACACCCGAATAGCTCTTTAGCAAACTACGCAGCTCACCCCGCCCGAATAGCTCAGCTGGTTAGAGCACTTGACTGTTAATCAGGGGGTCGTTGGTTCGAGTCCAACTTCGGGCGCCAGATTCAGTTGTCGGGATACCCCGAAACACAAAAACCGCGCCACGGCGCGGTTTTTTGTTGCGTCGACGTCACGCATAGCACCCGACAAGCCCCGCGTGGTCACCCAGGGCGAATGTCAGCGTTGCTCTAGCCGGGCCAGACTTCCGACCTGTCGCCAAGCATTGCCGTGATACAGCGCTGTCGGCTGTCTCCACAGGCCAAGGCTTACAAGCTGGCCGACGCGAGTAACCAGATGGCATCACTGGAAAAGATCGGCCAGATGCGGACATCCAACGTTGGACTGAGCAGCACTCATTATCGAGTCTGGCTTGATGAACCAACTCTTTCGACCGACCGGCACTGAATATCGCGCGCGGGTTTCCGAAACCAGGCCCGTGCTAAGGTCGCTGCTACCGCGGCCATGCCGTCATCCAACCCACGACCGAGACTGATGGAATGACTTCAACCGACCAGCCGGCAGTCGCTGACCAGCCACCCCACAGCAGCCACATGCCGAAGCCGATGCCGTGCGATCTGGACGCGGAGGCCACGGACTGCGCCGATGATCTGGCGCGTGAGGAAGCGCTGCGCGGATCATCGCTTCGCGTACCGCGGTGACGCGCGTCACGTACGGAAAGCGGTGACTTGGCGGTACGTGTGCTTCTCCGATTCGAACGATGGGTGATGCGCACAGCATCGAACGACACCATTCGCGCCCAGGCCCGTCCAGATATCCGTCGAAGCTGATGCAACGAACTTCGACGAAAAGAAAGCCCCGCCATGGCGGGGCTTTCTTTTCCGATCAGCCGCCCAACACCCGATAGCACGGCTCATAGGCCGTACCGCCGGGAAGTTTCATGCGGTGCTGTACCACAAACGCCTGCAGCAGCGCGTCCAGCGCCTGCATGATGTCGCGGTCGCCGTCGATGTCGAACGGGCCGCCCTCGCGGATCGCACGTACCCCTTCGTCCTTCACGTTGCCGGCGACGATGCCCGAGAACGCCCGGCGCAGGTCGGCCGCCAGTTCGTGCCGGGGGCGACCATGCCTGAGCACCAGTCCGCGCATGGCTTCATGCGTCGGGCGGAACGGCTGCTGGAAGGCCAGCGGAATGTTCAACGCCCAGTTGAAGAAGAAGGCGTCCTTGTTGTCGAGCCGGTGATTGCGCACCTTGTCGATGCCGCGGACCATGGTACGCGCCACCGTGGTCGGGTCGTCGACGATGATCTGGTAGTGCCGCGCCACCTCGTCGCCCAGCGTCAGCCGCAGGAAGCGGTCGATCTGCTCGAAGTAGCTGGCCGACTGCGCTGGTCCCGTCAAAATCAGCGGGAACGGAATATCGGCATTGTCGGGATGCAGCAGGATGCCGAGCAGGTAGAGGATCTCCTCGGCCGTGCCCACTCCGCCCGGAAACACGATGATGCCGTGCCCCATGCGCACGAAGGCTTCGAGGCGCTTCTCGATGTCCGGCATGATCACCAGTTGATTGACGATCGGGTTGGGCGATTCGGCCGCGATGATGCCCGGCTCGGTCACGCCCACGTAGCGGTTATGTCGCCGCCGCTGCTTGGCATGCGCGATGGTGGCGCCCTTCATCGGCCCCTTCATCGCACCCGGTCCGCAACCGGTGCAGATGTCCATGCTGCGCAGACCGAGCTGGTAACCCACCTGCTTGGTGTACTCGTATTCCTCGCGCGAGATCGAGTGACCGCCCCAGCACACCACCAGGTTCGGGTCGACATGCGGCTTGAGCGCGCGTGCGTTGCGCAGGATCTCGAAGACCGCATGGGTGATGCCCACCGAGTCGTCCAGATCGAAACTGTCCTGCTCTAGCTGGCTGGACACATAGACGATGTCGCGCATCACCGCGACCAGCAGCTCGTTGATACCGCGGATGATCTGGCCGTCGACGAATGCCTGTGCGGGCGCATGGGTCAGCTCGATCTTGATGCCCCGGTCCTGCTGCAGCACCTGGATGTCGAAATCGGGAAACTGCTCGAACATCGAGCCGGGATCGTCACTCATGCTGCCCGACGTGAGCACCGCCAGCGCGCAGCGGCGCAGCAGGCCGTGCAGGCCCGATCCGCTGGCATCGCGCAGTCGCGCCACTTCGTTGCGGGAAAGGATATCCAGGCCACCGGCTGGCGAAATGCGCGCGCTGACGGTTTTCTTCGACTGCGCTTGCGACGGGTTGGCATCGTTGTGATTCATTGAAGCTCCTGCATGTGCATGACGCTGGGTCCGGCCGGCGTTTACCGACTCACCAGCTTCCTCCATGCATGCTGGCATGGTCAAGTTACCGGGGCCTGACAAGCAAGAGGCCGGCAATATGCCGGCCTCTTGTCCATCTGTTCGGGGCATGCGCCCCGGAACCGCGCCTATCAGAAGAACGAGGCGCCGAAGGTCACCATCCAGGTGCGCTCTTCGAGCACCGAGTAGGTTGCCGGCGAAGCGTACAGCTTGGTTCCGTTCACGTCGTACACCGTACCCGCACTCGAAGCCAGGAACGGATTGCTCGAGGCCCAGGTGAATGCACGGTGGTTGGTCAAGTTGAACACGTTGAGCTTGATGTACGGCTTGCGGAAGCTCGACGAGAAGTCCGGGAAGTGGTAACCCGCACTCAGGTTGAACGTGGTGTAGCCACCCACCTTCTCGGTGTTCGACCAGTCGCCCCACACCGCGCCGCGGTACTTCGCGTTCAGGCTGGCCCAGACCGGGCCCTGCTTGTAGCCCAGACGGACATAGCCCGAGTTGCGCGGCGTATTCGTCAGGGTCTTGCCCCGGGTGTAGTAGATGCCATCGGTACCGGCATTCACGTTGTCCTGCTGGCGCGACACCGTGTACGTGTACGAACCGTACAGCGTGAACATGCTGTCCAGCTTGACGCTGGCTTCGCCGTTCAGGCCGCGCATGTGCACGTTGGGCAGTTCGGTGAATACCGTCTGGCCGCTGTTCTCGTCGTAGCCGCTGACCTGCTTGTTGTGGAAGTTGGCGGCGTATGCGTCGACGCTGGCCGACACGCGCGAGGTATAGAAGCGCCAGCCCAGGTCGGCACTGGTCGCGGTCTCGGGCTTGTTGACGGCGGTGTAGCTGTGGCCGGCCCAGGGGTTGCTGGCGTTGTAGTAAGCCGCCGCGCCGTTCTGTGCCAGCGCGCCATTGACCGGCGTACGGAAGGTACGACCCATGCCGAAGTAGAACTGGTTGGCGTCGTCCAGCTGGAACTTCACGCCGACCGTGGGCGACCACTTGTGGTAGGTGCCGCTGAACGTGCCGCCGAACTGCTGCTTGTACGACGGGCCGTAATCGGCGCCCGGGTACTCGAAGTCATAGCCCTTGCGCTTGGCCCAGACGTAGGACAGACCCGCCGTCACCGTCCACTGGTCGCTCGGCGTCCAGGTGTTGGTGGCGAAGGCCTTTTCGGTGGTGGTGGTGGTGTATTCGCCGTAAGCCTTCTGGGCGACGCCATTCGGGTAACGGATCACGTCGTAACGACCCCAGATGTCCGACGGTACGCCGGTGCTCGGGTCGATCAGCGAGAAGACTTCGTCCTGCTGTTCGCGCGGACGCTCCCACCACACGCCATAGACCAGGGTGTCGTTCAGACCGAAGTCCTGGCTGAGCTTGGCGATGATGCCCGGGCGATGGGTGAAGTTCTGGCTGAGCGAGTAGACCAGACCCTTGCTGCCGTTGCTGACGACACCGTCGCCATTTAGGTCGGCATTCACGTCCAGGTACTGGTTGTTGCCGGCGATGCTCTCGTAGGCAGCCGTGGCACCGCTGCCGCCGCCGCTGCCGTACTGGAAGTAAGGCACCACGGACAGGTGCAGGTTGTCGGTCAGCGTGAACTCGCCGTCCGCACTGGCCATCCAGCTGGTGTACGGATTGATGTGCAGCTTGTAGTAGCAGGCGTTGTAGGTGGTGTCCGGACCGCAGGCACTGGTGCTGGTGGACTTCAGGTTTTCCGGTACGGACCAGTAACCGGAGTAGTTCTGGTCATACTTCTCGGCAGCCTGCTGCTTGGTCAGGTGCAGGTAGCTGTTCTTCACCTCGCGGTTGTACTGCAGCGAGAACGAGATCGAGTTGCGGTCGTTGATGGTCCACAGGGACTTGCCATCGACCTTGGTCACCTTGGCCTTGCCCGGACCATTCCACAGGTGGGTCTCGTTGTTCGAATAGGACAGCCACGAACGCACCGGGCCCAGGTCGCCCGTGTTGGCACGCAGGAAGGTGCGGTGGTAGTTGTTGCCGCCGAAGGTCTGGCTGAAGTCCAGGCCGGCCTTGTGCGTGGGATCGATGGTCGCCCAACCGATCGAACCACCGGCAGCACCCGAAATCGGCTGGTCCACGTCCGGCCAGCCCTGCTGGACGGTGATGTCGCCCATGTTCTCGGTGTCACCGTATTCGGTGGCGTAGACGCGATAGTTGCCGCTGTCGTTGATCGGCGCGCCGTTCACCGTGGTGCCGACCTCGTCGCTGGTGAAGCCACGGATGGAGTAGTCGCCGTCGTTCAGGCCGGTGTAGTCATCGGTGGACGTGAACACGCCCGGGATGCTCTGGATCGCCTGCACGAAGGTACCGCCCGGTGCGCCCTGCTGGATGGCGGCGCGGGTAATGGTGGACACCGCCTTGGGCGCGTCCTGTTCGGACATCAGACCACCGCCGAGAGTCGGCATCGAAGCGGTTACGTCTACCTGCTCGAGCTTGCGCGCACGCTTGGTGGCCACGGCCGTGACCTTCGAGGTGCTGGAAACGCTGGCCTGACCGCCCACGCCTTGCTGAGCCGAAACGCCCCGGGTCTGCTGGGCGCCCGTCGATTGCGCCATGACCGTGCCGGTTCCGGCGAAGAGCGTAAAAATAATCACGGCGGACAGATGCTTGCGCTTCATGTCGGTCCTCATGGTGTTACCCCGAAAGTAGGAAAAAGGAAGCTTGCCGGTACGCGGATGCGTCCCGTGCGTTGAAATTTTCTGATTGCGTGCGGCAGGCGTATCGACCTGCCGGTTACTGCGAAGCGAGGGGGAAAGCTACGGCCACCATGGCCGGCATCAAGCTCACAGAACGGCGGCATTCTACACTGAATTTTTACATTTTTTTTGCATTTTGACGTGAGCGGCTCAGGTCCCGTTCGGCATTACCCCGGACAGACACGACATCCATACCGAGCACAAGTCACTGTATTTAAATGCCATATAGGGTAAGAATTTGCGAGACCGTCCACGAGCAATGATTTGCGTAAAAGCACGTCGCCCTGCTCGGCAGTTCCCGTCAGCACGAAACATTTCACGAAAATGTAGCAATCTCGGCGAGCTGCCAAGGCCAGGCTAGCGTCATATTCCAGTGGGCTCGGTTCGGGCACAGATGCCGGAATCGGCAGATGTGGTACGTGCCTCGTGTGATGACGGCATATGGGTAACCGGCCCGATCCGTCGTTCCACGCAGTTGGCCTCGGCCAATAAAAAACCGGCGCCCCTGAGGGCGCCGGTCGCGTTGCAGGCGTTGTCACCGGGGTGACAACGCGGTGCAGGATCAGAACGTGTACTTCAGCGTGAGCATCGCCGACCAGCGCGAGATCAGGCGGGTCGGGTTGCTGCCTGCATCCTGCGTGACGTACTGCTCCGGCTGATAGTTGCCGTACTTGTCGGTCAACAGCTCGTAGATGTACTGGTTCTTGCTGTTGACGCCACCATAGCCGGCAAGGTTGCGGGTGTTGTAGGTCAGGTAGCGGACATTTCCCCAGTGCTTGTCCAGCAGGTTCAGGAAGTTGTAGACGTCCAAACGCAGGATGCCCTTGTTGCCCTTGAAGAAGCCAGGCACTTCCTGCGAGACACTGAGATTCAGCAGGTTGATCCACGGCGCACGCGCGCCGTTGCGGTTGGCGATCTGGCCACGATGGGAGTTCAGGTACGAATTGTGCGAAACGTAGTCCTGGAACTGCTGCACCAACTGTGCACTGGCCGCATTGCCCTTGGTGTCGGCAAAGAACACCTTCGGATCGTTGATCGTCGGGATATAGGCCGGATCCTCATACGAGATGCCGTCGCCATTGACGTCGCCGGTGAAGATCCAGGTGTAGGGCAACCCGTCCTGGCCGTTGTAGAAAGCCGAAACGGTGGTGTAGTAGTTGCCGAAGAACTTGTGCCGCCAGTCCACCGAGAGCTTGAGCGAACGCGGAATATTGCGGTCGGCGATACCAGCAACATTGTCGTTCGGATTCAGGCGTGCCACATACGCATAGCCCGATGAAGCCTGCGAGCTGTTACCCGGATTGACTTCGGTGGCATGCGAATAGGTGAACGCCGCACTGAACGACCAGTCCGACTCATTCGAGAAGGGCTTGCGCAGTGCCAGCGTCAGGGCGTCCGTCTTGCCTCGGCTCGTGTTGGTCAGCAGCGTCGAGTTGTTCGTGAAGGCGGAATTCGAATTCCACGTGGGCGACTGCTTGACCGTCTGGCCGTTGCAGGTCACGGTTCCGCTCGGCGCAGCACCCGGGCAACGCCAGTATTCCAGGCGACCGTCAGGCAACACGCCCGTCGGTGCCCCGATATTGACGGACTGGTAGAGGATCGCATCGCGCGCGCGCACTTCCTGCGCCTCGACCGTACCGATCATGCCCCACCAGGGCAGCTCGCGGTCCAGGCCCAGGCTCATCTTCCAGTAGGTCGGCAGCCTGAAGTTCGGCGAGATGGTATCCACGTCGCCGATGACGTTGGCACCACCCGGCGGGATGTTCTGGGCATGCGGGTTCGCACTGAACGCAGCGGTCGACGGATCGTACGACTTGTAGGTCGCAACCGTCAGGCCGTTGTTCTGGTACGGGTTGGTCATCCACACCGTCGGCGGGTAGGTCTGGAACAGGCCGACGCCACCACGCAGCTGCATCATGCGCTTGGTGTCGAAGGTGTAGTTGAACGACAGACGCGGCTCGACCACCTTGTGACTCGGTGTCAGCGCCGTGTTGTTCGGATAACCAAATGCCTGCTGGAAGCCCGCGTTGTAGTAAGGCTTGTGGTTCGAATCCGGAATATCGACACGTACACCGTACTGCACGGACAGGTTGTTGGTGACCTGCCAGGTATCCTGGATGAACGGGCTGTACTGGATGTAGGTCCACTGTGCCGCGACATCGTTGATGCCGTACCCCGGAGCCGGCTGGTACAGGTTGTAGCTGTAGTAGTTGCCGCTGGCGAAGTCGTTAATGGTATCGAACGAGTACGCGCCAAATTCGGTACGCCCGAACAGGTTGTAGATCTTGGTGCGCTCGTAGTAGATGCCGCCCTTGATGGTGTGGTCGCCGGCGTAATACGTGCCTGCGAAGAACACGTTGAGGTTCTTGGTGTCGACCTTGTTGTAGTCGCGATACTGCTCTTCGCCCAGGTACACCGTCGGCGAACCGTAGCCGGCCACCGATACCGCGATCTGCGGTGCCTGCGTCGGCACATTGGTGTTCTGCGTGAAGTGCTGGTAACCGATCTTGGTCTCGGTCGAGAAGCTGTCGTTCCAGTCGTCATACAACTCGAGCGACAGGTTCTTGTTCTTGATCGCCTGCACGTAGCGATAGTTGCTGACGCCGACGTTGGTGGACGAATTACCCAGCAGCACCGGATGGGTCTCGCTGGTGTCGTTGTAGGTCAGCGTGGCGCGGTGGTTGTCGGAGATGTTCCAGTCCAGCTTGGCCAGGTAACGCTTGTCCTGCAACGTCACACCCGTGCTGCCGCCGAAGCCGCCGGTGTCGATGCCGTAGCCCTTGGCGATATTGAGGATGCGCTGCAGGTCGGCCGGCGACACTTTGTTCGAGGTGGAGGCGCCGGTCAGGCTGCTGTCCAGGCCGTTCACGGAATCGGCGCCGATGTCGGTCACATTCTGCTTTTCGGCACCGACGAAGAAGAACAGCTTGTCCTTGATGATCGGACCGCCCAGGGTGAAGCCGCCGGTCCAGTTCTTCTTGAAGCCCTTGTACTTGTAGCCCGAGTCGCCCGAATTCAGCCAGCCCGCCCTGCCCACCATCGAGGAAGCGTTCTGGAACACGTAGTAAACCGAACCGTGGAACTTGTTGGTACCCGACTTGGTGACCGCATTGATGTCCGCACCGACGGTGTCGGAGGTCACGTCGTAGTTCGCCGTCGACACGTTGTAGCCGGCGATGGTGTCCATCGAGATCGGCGAGTTCTGGTAAGGCAGGCCGTTGGCGTTCAGGCCGAACGGGTCGCCCACGGAAAGGCCGTCCACGTTGATGCTGTTGTAACGGTTCGGTAGGCCCATGGCCGAGATCGAGCCGTCACCCTGGTTGGTCACGTTGATGCGCGGATCAAGACGGGCGATGTCGTCGATCGAACGGTTGGCCTGCGGGGTCGCCTGGATCTGCGCCTCCGAGATATACGTCGACATGCCCTTGTTGTCGGGCGTGAAGTACTGCGCCAGCGCGCTGGCGGAAACCGTCACCGCCGACAGGTTCTTGGCGCTGGCAACAGCCGCTTCCGGACTCATCTTCAGGCTGATGTCGCCCTTCTGGCCCAACTGCAGGTAGACGTCGTCGCGCTCGGCCTTCTGCAGTCCGGTCTTGGACACGATGACTTCGAACGGGCCGCCCACACGCAGACCCTGCGCGCTGTAATGGCCCTGCGCATCGGTCGTCACGATCTTGGTGGTGCCCGAGGGCACATGGACGATCTCGACGGTGGCACCGGCAACCGGCTGCCCTTGGGCGTTAAGCACCGTACCGCCCAGCGAGGAGGAAGTGACGTTCTGCGCGAGCACCGGCGTGGCAGCCAGCAACGACGCGATAGCGAACGGCAGCACTTTGGCTCGAATTCGATTCATCATCTTGTTTGATCCCAGTTTCGCAACGTTTGACAACTCGGGCACCGACGGCATGCGGCCGCGCAAGGCACGGCAACCGTGTGCAGATTGATGGCCATCGCCGAGATGGCCCACCCCAAAGCAAGTTAATGCGAATTTTACAAAGAGTTTGTGACAGTTTTTTAACTGACGCAAGAAAGATCACGCGAACCTTACGGAAAAGGCTCGATGATCACGATAACAGCAACGAAAGATTTTGCCTTTGCGGCAAGCACCCGTAGCGAACGACCGGTACCCACCAGGCAGCCAGCCGGGTCCGCCGAGAGCTGGTCTTTCGTGACATTGGGCCCTTCGTTACAAGATCACGACATGCCCAAGGCGGGTCGCCTCAGTGCAGTCGCCAGCCCATGCCACTCACCCTCAGAAACCGCTGCCGTGCAGGTACGCAGCCAGACCGCCTAGGAACATCTGCACGGACAGGGCGATGAGAAGCATGCCCATGACCCGCTCGAGCGCGGTCAGCACGCTTTCGCCCAGCCAGCGGAAAAGATAGGTCGAGCACAGCAGGATCACCGCCGTGGCCAGCCAGGCACCGACCAGCGCGATCGCCCAGTCGGCGGTGCGCCCCGGCTGGGTATTGGTCAGCAGCAGCAGCGCCGCCATGGCGGAAGGCCCGGCCACGCCCGGAATCGCCATTGGCACGATGAACGGCTCGCCCTCGCCGGGCTTGCCGAAAATGCCGCCGCCATCGGCCGGCGGAAACACCATGCGGATGCCGATCAGGAAAAGGACGATGCCGCCGGCGATGCTGATCGAGTCGGGCTTGAGCTGCAGCAGGTCCAGAATGTGCCGCCCGCCGATCAGGAACCCCAGCAGCACGCCCAGTGCGATCAGCAGCTCGCGCACCATCACCACGCGACGACGACGCGGCGCCACGTCCTTGAGCAGGCTCAGGAACAAGGGAATGTTGCCCAACGGGTCCATGATCAGGAACAGCAGGATCGCCGCCGACAGCGTAGTCATCTGCGTTTCCATGAGGGCCCCCTGTATCGATCTTGCTGCCGCACCCGCGTGGCGCAGCCGGATAATGTGAAATGTGCCGCGCTCATGCAGGCCGCAGGTCGAGCAGACGACCGCGCAGGCCTGCCGCCTGCGGCGCAAGCAGCCACACTGCCGCTTCGGCAGCTGCCTGCGGCGTCGGCACCTGCAGGGTGTCCTCGCCAAAGTAGGCAAGCCGGCGCAAGGCCGTCCTCATCGGCGCGGGCAGCAGCGCATGCACGCGCAGCACGCCTTCGTCGTGTTCCTCGTGCAGGATCGACACGAAGCGCTCCAGCGCAGCCTTCGAGACACCGTACGCACCCCAGTGGGCGCGACTGAGCAGGCCGGGGTCGTCCAGCACGAACACCGCCGCGCTGTCGGGCGCCGCGTTCAGCAGCGGTAGGCACGCCTGGGTCAGCGCAAACGGCGCCGACACATTCACATGCAGGCTGCGCAGCCATTCGTCCGGCTTGTGCATCGTCACCGGGGTCAGCCCGCTGAAACTCGTGGCGGCATGCACGATGCCATCGAGCCGCCCCAAGTCGCGTTGAATGCCGTCGGCCAGCGCTTCGTAATCGGTAGGCGTGGCCTGTTCAAGGTCGAGCGGGTGGATCACCGGCTCGGCCAGGCCTTCGGCCAGCATGGCATCGTAGAGCTGTTCGAGCGGGCGCTTGCGCTTACCTGAGATCACTACAGTCGCACCCGCACGTGCAGCGACACGCGACACGGCACTACCGAGACCACCATAAGCACCTGTGACCAGGACCACGCGACCCGCAAGGCTGCCTTCGGACAGCGGGGTCCAATCGTCGGCAAGCCGCCCCGTCGGCAGCATCATGCGTGTTCCGGGCCGCTCACGTCGTGCACCATGCGGGCGAGCTCGCCGGAGGCCTTGAGATCCTCCACGATGTCGCAGCCACCGATCAGCTCGCCCTGGATGAACAACTGCGGGAAGGTCGGCCAGTTGGCGTAGTGCGGCAGTGCGGCACGCACTTCCGGATCGGCCAGCACATTGACCGCATGGAACGTGGCGCCGGCTTCCTTCAGCGCCTGTGCGGCGCGACTGGAGAACCCGCACATCGGAAACTGCGGCGTGCCTTTCATGAAAAGCACGATGGCATGTTCGGCCAGTACCGCCTTGATTCGCTCGTTAACGTCCATAGGTCGGGTATTCATCATTACAATGCACGAAGAACGCTAGTGTATCAGTCGGACGCGTGCCGCCACCGGCGCGGCGCGCATGACATCACCCTCCCTCAGCCAACGCCCAGGAGCCTCAATCATGGCGATCGAACTTCCCGCCCTTCCGTATGAAAAGAACGGCCTCGAGCCGCACATCTCTGCCGAAACGCTTGAGTTCCACTATGGCAAGCATCACCAGGCCTATGTGACCAACCTCAACAACATGATCAAGGGCACGGAATTCGAGAACGCCGCGCTGGAAGACATCGTCAAGAAGTCCTCCGGCGGCATGTTCAACAACGCCGCCCAGACCTGGAACCACACGTTCTACTGGAACTCGATGAAGCCCAACGGCGGCGGCGAGCCAACCGGCAAGCTGGCCGACGCAATCGCCAAGTCGTTCGGCTCGTTCGAGAAGTTCAAGGAAGAATTCAGCAAGTCCGCGGCCGGCAACTTCGGTTCCGGCTGGACCTGGCTGGTGCAGCGTCCGGATGGCGCGCTCGGCATCGTCAACACCTCGAATGCCGCCACTCCGATCACCGGCAGCGACAAGCCGCTGCTGACCTGCGACGTGTGGGAACACGCCTACTACATCGACTACCGCAACGCTCGCCCGAAGTACCTGGAGGCGTTCTGGAGCCTGGTCAACTGGGACTTCGCCGCCAAAAACCTGGCCTGATCCCGGCATACACGGCACAAACAAACACAAACAAAAAAGCGGAGCCCGACGGGCTCCGCTTTTTTCATGCCTGTCGCATGGGCCTTGCCGTCAGCTCAGAGATCCCTGAGCGCCCGGAGGGCGGGTTCGGCCTGCGCCTCACGTCCCAGCGCACGGGCGATCGTCGCCACCCGTTCCGCCAGGGTCGCGGCATCCGGCGCACACACCGTGGCATGCCCCACCTTGCGCCCCGGCCGCGGTTGCTTGCCGTAGTCGTGCCAGTGCGCGTCCGGCGTGTCCAGCACCGGCGCCGCAGCCGGCAGCTCGCCGATCCAGTTGAACATCACCGAGCCGCCGCGCACGCCGGTATCGCCCAAGGGCATGCCGAGCACGGCGCGAACATGGTTCTCGAACTGGCTGGTGTGGGCGCCCTCGATGGTCCAGTGACCGGAGTTGTGGACGCGCGGCGCCATCTCGTTGCCCAGCAGCTGGCCGTCCTTCACGAACAGCTCCAGTGCGAATACGCCCACGTAATCCAGCCGTTCCGCAAGCGTGCGCGCCAAGGCCGTGGCCCGCTGCTGCAGGTCGTCAATGGACGGTGCCGGCGCCAGGCTCAACGAAAGCACGCCGTCGGTATGCGAGTTGCCGGTCAGCGGCCAGGTACGGAACTCGCCGTCGCGGCCGCGCACGGCCAGCACCGACAGCTCGCGCTCGAACGGCACGAAGGCTTCCAGGATCAGGCCATGCTCGGCCGCCTGCGCACCCAGCGCAGCCCAGGCCGCGTCGGCATCGGCAAGCGTGCGCAGACGGAACTGGCCCTTGCCGTCATAACCGAGTCGGCGGGTCTTGAGGATCGCCGGCGCCCCCACCGCGGCCAGCGCACGGTCGAGTCCCTCTCGGTCGTCCACCGGCTGGAACGCTGGCGTAGCGATACCACAGGCATTGAACAGGGTCTTTTCGGACAGCCGGTCCTGCGCCACCGCCAGCGCCGCGGGATTGGGATATACCGCGACATCGGCCGCCAGCCGCTCGGCCGCCTCGGCAGGCACGTTCTCGAAGTCGAAAGTGATCACGTCGACGCGGGCAGCGAAGGCCGCCAGCGCCTCGTGGTCGTTCCAGTCAGCCTGCACCAGCGGGGCCACCTGGCCCGCGCAAGCGTCGGCGACACTGTCGACCACCACCGTTTTCACGCCCAGCGGGGCTGCCGCAAGAGCCAGCATGCGGGCCAGTTGGCCGCCGCCGAGAATGCCCAGCACGGGTTGACGATACGTACTCATGCGCGCGGATCCGGGTTATCAAGCACGGTCTGCGTCTGCTTGGCGCGGAACGCGTCGAGGGCGGTGGCCAGGGCCGGATCATGCAGCGCCAGCACGGCGGTGGCCAGCAACCCGGCGTTCACCGCACCGGCACGACCGATGGCCAGGGTGCCGACCGGTATGCCAGCCGGCATCTGGGCAATCGAGAGCAGCGAATCCATGCCGTTGAGCGCCTTCGACTGCACCGGCACGCCAAACACCGGCAGCCGCGTTTTGGCCGCCAGCATGCCGGGCAAGTGGGCCGCACCGCCGGCACCGGCGATGATCACTTCGATACCGCGCCCGACAGCATCTTCCGCATAGCGGAACAACAGGTCCGGCGTACGGTGTGCGGATACCACGCGCACCTCGTGCGGCACGCCGAGCTGGGTCAGCACGTCTACCGCGTGCATCATGGTTTCCCAGTCCGAACGCGAGCCCATTACCACGCCAACCTTCGGCGCTGCAGCAGTTCCAGTCATGGTCCGGCCGTCCAAAAAGGTTTATTGTACGGACTTTCGCACGTCGTCACGAAACATCCCATGGACAAGCGCCTGCTCGACATCCTGTGCTGCCCGGTCAGCAAGACGCCTCTCCGGCTGGCCAACGCCGCCGAGCTGGACGCCCTGAACCGCGCCATCGGCGCCGGACAGCTCGACACGGTCGCCGGAGTGGCCGTCGGGGGCCGCCTGGACGAAGCCCTGATCAGCGTGGATCGCAAGGTGATCTACCGGATCGACGACGGGATTCCGGTCATGCTGCCGGAAGAAGGTATCGGCACCGCACAATTGACGGATTTCCCGACAGGAACGTGACCGCCTGCGCAGGACTGGCGCGGCATTTCTGGCATATTGAGCAGACATGCAGGATAGCCTGTCTTTCAGTGTGCCGGCCATACAGCTATACACAGGGGCGTGGCGATGCAAAACGCAAAAGATCCCTCGAACATCGTCAATCTGAGTCAGCGCGTGGACCCGTCGAGCCCGCGCGGCGGCGAGTTGCTGAACGCAGTGCGGAACATTGCTTCGCGGCGCCTGCATCTATGCCTGGGCAACCTGTTCGAACAGGTCGACGACGCCCTGTTCGACCTTGCCGAAAAGGCCGAAAACAACGCGGCCCAGATGCATTACTTCGATGGCATGCGCGAAGTGCGCAAGCGCCGCCCCATGGTCGAGCGCAATTTCCTGCTGCTGGTATCGCGCAATATCGACGAGTTCGCCAGCAAGGGGCGCCCGCAAGCCAGTCAAGCCACGGCGGCGACACCCGCAGGGCCGGTCGAACTTTCGCTGGTCGCCGACAACGAACTGGAAGAATCGCTGGCCATCACCAGCATGATCGGCAAGACCGAAACCCGCCTGGCGCGCGACCTGTTCGCGGTCAACCAGCGGCTCTCGGTGATCTGCGGCGGCATGAAGATCGACGACGCCAGCAACCCGATCGGTCCGGCCAGCCTGTCACAGGCCTTCCGACAGTCGGTGCGCGAGCTCAGTGCCGACATGCGCGTGAAGCTGATCATCTACAAGCTGTTCGATCGCTATGTCCTGGCCACGCTGGACGAGCTGTACCAGGAAACGAACAACGAACTGATGCGGGCGGGCGTGCTGCCGCAGCTGCGCCATGAAGTACGCCGTAACAGTCAGGGCGCCGCCGCACCGCAAGGCGGTGAGCATGCCGCATCACCCCAGCACGCGGGTGATGCCGGCGAGGCTCACGTCGACGGCCAGAGCGACGAGGTCAGCGCGGAGCTGCTGCATACCCTGCGCAACCTGTTCCAGGCGCGCCGCACACACCCCGGCGTACCGTTGTCGACCATGAATCATGGTCCGCTGCCCACGGCAAACGAGCTGATCGGCGCGCTCAGCGTGCTGCAGAACCAGGCGGCCGCCATGCCGCCCGCCCCCGTAGCCAGCCAGGGCCCGGCAGTGCTGGCGCAAGAAGTGCTCCAGCTCAAGGAGCACCTGCTGACCCAGCTCGGCGCCCTGCGCGGCGAGCGCCCCGGCCAGGTCGCCACGATCGACGAGGACACCATCGATCTGGTCGGCATGCTGTTCGAGTTCATTCTCGAGGACCGCAACCTGCCGACCCAGATGCAGGTACTGCTCGCACGCCTGCAGATCCCCTATCTCAAGGCCGCCATCCTCGACCGCAAGCTGTTCGCCCATCGCAAGCACCCCGCTCGCCGCCTGCTGGACAGCCTGGCCGATGCGGCCAAGGGCTGGTCCGAGGAGTCCGATCGCGACGGTCGCCTGCTTGAGATGGTGAAGTCCATCGTCGACCGCCTGCTGCAGGAATTCGACGACGACCTCGGCATTTTCGAACGCCTGTGCAACGAACTGCTCGCGTTCCAGGAAACCAGCACGCGACGCGCCGAGCTGGCGGAACAGCGCGTGGCCGAATCCACGCGCGGACGCGAGAAGCTGGAACAGGCTCGCCGCCAGGCCGCACGCGAAATCCTCACCCGCATCGATGGCCGGACCCTGCCACCGCTGATCCATGGCGTGCTGACACGCGCCTGGGCCAATCATCTGGTACTCACCATCCTGCGCCAGGGCGAGGAGTCGCTCGAATACAAGAGCGCACTGCGCTTCGTCAACGACTTCATCGAAAGCACCCGCCCGGCCCGCGACCTGGAATCCAGGCGTGCGCTGCGGCAAATGCTGCCGGGTATCGAGCGCGCATTGCGGCAGGGCCTGGCCAGCGTGGCCTTCCAGGAAAGCGACATCGAGCGCCTGCTTGCACAGCTGCATGACTATTACCGCCAGCAGTTGGGCGAAATCGCACCGCCGCCGGCGTCTTCGCCACAGGATGCAGCCGAAGCGGCCAGCAACCTGCCCATTCCCGACAGCGTGCAGTCGCTGGTGAACGAGGATGAGCCGCTGGACGACACGGCTACCGATGCGGTCGAAGACACCTCGGCGGAGTACGATGCCGAACTGCAACGGGTGGGCGAGATGCGTCCCGGCACCTGGCTCGAGTTCGGTGCCGACGGCGAAACGCCGGAGCGCGCCAAGCTGTCGTGGATCAGCCCGATGAGCGGCCGCTACCTGTTCGTCAATCGTCGCGGCCTCAAGGTCGCCGATCATTCGCCGCAGGAACTGGCGCATGCGCTGGCCCACGGCAAGATCCGACTGCTGGAGTCCAACGCATTGTTCGACCGCGCCATGGACGCGATCGTCGACCGTCTCAGCCATCCGGCCGATGAAGGCACGACAGACACCGAATGACGACAGCCTCCCGCTTCACCCCACCCGACGCCCACACCATCGCCACCGATATCGCGCGCGCCTTCGCCGAAGACCTCGGCCAGGGCGACGCCACCGCCGGGCTCCTGGCCGCCGATGCGCACGCGAGTGCCCGCCTGACCTGCCGCGAAGACGCCGTGCTCGCGGGAATTCCATGGTTCGACGCCTGCTTCCGGCATCTGGACCCGAACGTGCAGATTGTCTGGGGTGCGCATGACGGCCAGCGCGTGGCGCCCGACACCGTCATCTGCGAATTGCGCGGAAATGCCCGCGCACTGGTCAGCGCGGAGCGTTCCGCCCTGAATTTCCTGCAGCTGCTGTCAGGCACCGCCACGATCACGGCGCATTACGTCGCGGCGGTCGAGGGCACCGGAACCCGGTTGCTGGACACCCGCAAGACCGTTCCGGGCCTGCGCATGGCCCAGAAATATGCGGTGCGTTGCGGCGGCGGCCACAACCATCGCATCGGCCTGTACGACGCCATCCTGATCAAGGAAAACCACATCATCGCCGCCGGCGGGCTCACGGCAGCAGTGTCCGCCGCCCGCGCACTTCACCCCGCGCTGCTGCTGGAAGTGGAAGTGGAAAACCTCGACGAGCTGGAGCAGGCACTGGCTGCAGGCGTCGACCGCATCATGCTGGACAACTTCACGCCCACCCTGATGCGGGAGGCTGTGGCACGCACGGCAGGCCGCGTACCGCTGGAAGTTTCAGGCAATGTCGACCTGAGCACGATCGGCGAATATGCGCGCACCGGTATCGACTTCATCTCGGTCGGCGCATTGACCAAGCATGTCCGCGCCGTCGACCTCTCGTTGCGCCTGCGACTGGAATAGACGCTTGCGTCGGCATGCCGGCGCCCTCACTCTGCATGCATGAACGGGCTACTCGAACTCCTGCCGCTACTGGTCCTGTTTGCCCTGGTCGGGCTATGGATGAAGCTCACGCGGGCGCGCGAGCTGGCGGTCGCCGAAGCGCGCCGCCAGTGCGAACGCCACGGCCTGCAGTTGCTCGACGAAACCGTGGGGCTGGCCGGCGTCCACCTGCGCCGCGTCCGCGGCAGCTACAGGATTGAACGCAGCTATGCCTTCGAGGTCAGCATCAACGGCAATGACCGCGAATCCGGGCGATTATGGATGATCGGCGAGGGCTTTAGCGGTTTCAGGCTGCCCACGATCGACCATCGCACGGCCAGCCACGACGGGCGTGCCCTGCCGGATATCGCGCCGCCATCCAGCAATGTGATCCAGCTGCATCCACGCAGCGGCAACCCGCCGGATCGGCACTGAGGCATCTCGTTCGGCAACGGGCAGGCAGGTGGAGCCCTGCCCGGCGTGCTGCGACGAGGCTACTTCACCACCCGCAGATGGGAGCCGCCGCGGCGTGGTCGCTCGTCGTCCGTGGGTTGCGGGTCCGAAGGCGGCGATGGCGGTGTGTCATCCGGCGGCGGCGCATCGCCGCTGCCTTCGGCGGGAAACATCATGCCCTGCCCGTTTTCCTGAGCGTACAGCGCCAGCACGGCTGGCACCGGCAGCACGATGTGCTGGCTGACGCCCGAAAAACGGGCCTGGAAGGTGATCCAGTCATTGCCAAGGTCGAGGTTGGCCACCGCACGCATGGCGATGTTCAGCACGACCTGCCCATTCTTCACCACCTGCGGCGGCACCTTGACGCCTTCATGGGCCGCGTCGATCAGGATGTAGGGCGTCAGGTCATTGTCGGTGATCCAGTCGTAGACCGCCCGTAGCAGGTACGAGCGATTCGAGGTCATCGGCACAGGGGTATTGTCGGTCACCGCATTGCCTTTTCTTCGGGAGTCAGGCTGCGCGCATAGCCCTGGCTGTGGAACAACCGTTCGCCGTAATCGACGATCGGCTTGCCTTCACGCCCCAGGTCGACGCCCAGCCAAGGCAGGCGCCAGACCACCGGAGCCACCAGGCAATCGAGCAGACTCATTTCGGGATTGAGGAAAAATTTGGATGCACGAAACAGCGGCAGTGCACTCAGCAGCTGTTCGCGCAGACGCTTCCGCGCCCCATCGGCCGGACGGCCGCCCGTGCGGATGGTTTCCATCTCCGGCAACCAGTCGCGTTCGATACGTATGGCTGCAAGTCGCAGTCGCGCACGGGACAGCGGGTCGATCGGCATCAACGGGGGATGCGGATAGCGCTCGTCGAGATATTCGCAGACTACCGAAGTGTCGTAAAGCGTGAGCTCGCGATCCACCAGGGTCGGTACATTGCCGTACGGGTTGAGATCGAGCAGGTCCTCGGGCGGCGCCTGTCCGGGCTCGACCAGCACGCGGTCGTAAGTGACTCCCTTGGCGGCCAGTATCAGCCTGACGCGATGGCACTGCACGTCATCGGCGGTCGTGTACAAGGTAAGAACGGTACGTGTACGTGCGCTTTGAACCATGCGCGAATCTCCCCCGCAGCACCTCGACCGCACCTTGCGGCCCAAGGCGCATCAACATCTTATTAGTGGACGTCCTTCCAGTATTCCTTCTTCATCAGATAGGCCAGGAAGGTAAACAACACCAGGAACAGGATGACCCAGGCGCCGTATTTGTGCCGTTGCAGCGCTGCCGGCTCGGAAGCGTAGGCGAGGAAATTGACCAGGTCGCGTGTGGCCTGACGATACTGGGCCGGCGTCATGTCGCCCGGGTGCGAAAGCTCCAGTTTCTCCACCGTCTTGCCATCCTTGCCCATCACCGCGGTCTGTTCGCCCTGCAGCTTCCAGAGCGGGAACGGCATGGCCGCATTCGGCAGGATGGTGTTGTTCCAGCCGATCGGGCTCTTCGGATCGAGGTAGAACGAGTTGAGGTAGGCGTAGACCCAGTCGGCACCCTTCGCGCTGACTTCCAGCGACAGGTCCGGCGGCACCTTGCCGAACGCCTTGGTCGCCACATCCGGAGGCATGCGGGTGATGATCGGGTCGTCGAACCGGGCACCAGTGAAGTCCAGATCCTTCATCACCTCCTGCTCGGTCAGGCCCAGGTCATTGGCCATGCGCGAATAGCGCAGGTATTTGAGCGAATGGCAACCCACGCAATAGTTGAAGAACAGGTGGGCGCCGCGCTGCAGCGAGGCCTGGTCGCGAAGGTTGTTGCCGGCGGACGGCAGGTCCGGGCCTTCGGCCCAGGCAGTAAAGCTGCCCGCAAGAAGGCCAACCCCCAGCAGGACGATGGATATGAGCCGCTTAGTCATGCGTCGTCACCCGTTCCGGAACCGGCTTGGTCTTTTCCCATCCAAGGTGCGTGTACAGCCACAGGAACACGAAGAACCCGAAATAGGCCACTGTCATGATGCGGCCGAACACGTTGTCCCATGTGGTGATGTCGATGCCGCTGCCGAACATTTTCGGAAACAGCGTATCGGTCAGATCCATGCCGATCAGCATCAGGCAGAAGAAGGCGATCACGAACACCGTGAGCGCGACCTTGTAGCCGGTACCGCGGTAGCGGATCGACCTCACCTTGCCCACGTCGATCCAGGGCAGTGCGAACAGCAACGCGATCGAACCGAACATGGCGATCACGCCCCATACGGCGGTACCGGCGAACGAAGGCACCATGCGCACGATCGCGTAGAACGCAGTGAAGTACCAGACCGGCTTGATCTGCGCCGGAGTCACCAGGTTATTGGCCGGGATCGAGTTGTCGTGTTCGAGGAACCAACCACCCAGGGTTGGCGCGAAGAAGATGATGAAAGCGGCCACGATCAGGAACACGCCCACGCCGACCAGGTCTTTCACCGTGTAGTAGGGATGGAACGGGATGGCGTCGGCGGGCTTCAGCGGGTCCCAGCGATTGCCCTTGGGGCCGTGCTTCACATCCACGCCATCCGGATTGTTCGACCCGACCTCATGCAGTGCGGCCAGGTGCAGCACTACCAGCAGCAGCAGTACCAGCGGCAAGGCGATCACATGCAGCGCGAAGAACCGGTTCAGGGTGGCGTCTGCAGGCAGGTAATCGCCCACGATCCACTGCTCCAATCCCTTGCCGATCACCGGGATCGTACCGAACAGGCTGGTGATCACCTTGGCCCCCCAGAACGACATGTTGCCCCAAGGCAACACATAGCCCATGAACGCCTCGGCCATCAGCACCAGAAAGATCAGCATGCCCAGCACCCAGACCAGCTCGCGCGGCTTCTTGTACGAGCCGTAGAGCAGGCCACGGAACATGTGCAGGAAAACCACCACGAAGAACAGCGACGCCCCGGTGGTGTGCATGTAGCGGATCAGCCAGCCCCACTCCACGTCACGCATGATGTATTGCACCGAGTCGAACGCGCCGGCCGCACTCGGGTTGTAGTTCATCGTGAGGAAGATGCCAGTGACGATCTGGTTGACCAGCACCAACAGGGCAAGCGAACCGAAGTAGTACCAGATGTTGAAGTTCTTCGGCGCGTAGTACTCGGTCATGTGCTTGCGGTACATCGGCGCAAGTCCGGGTACACGCTCGTCGAACCAACGAATGAATGCGTTTGCCATTACGCAGCCCCCTTAGGACCCACGCCGATCTGCACGGTGGTCTCGTCGACGTAGTGATACGGCGGAATCTGCATGTTCTTCGGGGCGGGAACGCCCTTGTACACGCGACCGGCCATGTCGTAGCGCGAATGGTGACAGGGGCAGTAGTAGCCGCCCTGCCAGTCGGGGTCGAACGGCTCGGGCTTCATCTCGCCCACATAATCGGGAACGCAACCGAGGTGTGTGCAGATGCCGATCATGACCAGCCATTCCGGCTTGATCGAACGGGTTTCGTTCTGCGCGTACTTCGGTTGCTGGCCGGCCGACGTGCCTGTCGACGTGGGATCGACCAGACGAGGGTCCTGCTTGGGTAGCGCGGCGAGCTGTGCCGGCGTGCGATTGACGATGAAAATCGGGAGGCTTCGCCACGCCACGATCAGTTGCTGGCCTAGCTCGACCTTCTTGAGTGACTGTGTGACTGGGGCCCCTGCCGCCTTGGCCCGCGCACTGGGTGCCCACGACTTGATAAAAGGTACCGCTGCCGTTACCACGCCCACTCCGCCAACCACTGCCGTGGTAACGGTAAGGAATCGGCGGCGGCCTTGATCGACGACTTCATTCGCCATCAGGCTCTCCGGTTGCTTGCACTACCATTGAGACGCAGGTTTTTCGGCCCCTGCAAAAATCGCGTTAGTCTAGCGTCAGGGGTGAATCCGTACAATTAAGCCCCCGGCGGCAAACGCAACGCCCCTGTTGCCGACGCTACCCTAATTCGCCCGCTTTTGTCACGGACCGCCCTACGACATGAAACATGCCGCCGGCCTGCTCGCCTTCGTCGCCCGCTTTGTCGTACTGGGATTAGCGCTGGCGTTCGTGATCGGCCTGTTCTGGCCCGGCATCGGCAACCGGCTGCGCACCCACTTCGGGCTGGCCGGGCCACAACCCGTCGTGGCAGCCCTTTCGGCCGGGCAAGCCCCGCAGTCGCCCGCGCCCGTGTCCTATGCCGATGCGGTCGCGCGCGCCGAGCCTTCGGTGGTCAACATCTACGCCAACAAGATGGTCACCGAACAGGCCATCCGCATGTACCGCGACCCCCTGTTGCAATGGGTGTTCGGCGGCACTCCGGCCGGTACCTACCAGCACCCGGAACAGAGCCTGGGCTCGGGCGTGATCGTCAGTTCCAAGGGCTACGTGCTCACCAACAATCACGTGATCGCGGACGCCAACGACATCCAGGTACTGCTGTATGACGGACGGGTCGCCAAGGCCCACCTGGTCGGCGCCGATCCGGAAACCGACCTGGCCGTGCTGAAGATCGACGCCAGCAATCTGCAGCCGATCCAGATGGCCAATGCCAAGACCCTGCGGGTCGGCGACGTGGTGCTGGCCATCGGCAACCCACTCGGCCTCAACCAGACCGTGACCATGGGCATCATCAGCACCCTTGGCCGACAGCTGGTAAGCGGCAGCCCGGAAGACTTCATCCAGACCGACGCGGCGATCAATCCCGGCAACTCCGGGGGCGCACTGGTCAACACCCTGGGCCAGCTGGTCGGTATCAACACCTTGCTGATCGGCAAAGCCGCCAATGCCGAGGGCATCGGTTTCGCCATTCCGGTGGACACCGCCACCGAGGTGATGCACCAGTTGATCGCCACGGGTCATGTGGTGCGCGGCTGGCTGGGCGCCGACTACGCTTTCGTCCCGGTCGCCGCCGACAGCGGCCTGCCGGCGGCGGCTCGCGGCGTGCAGGTCACCGACCTCTATCCGGGCGGCCCGGCGGCACAGGCCGGCATCCAGCCGCACGACATCCTGCTGCGCATCGGCGACCACAACATCCTCGATCCTTCCGATCTGCGCCGTTACGAGGCCTCGCTCAAGCCCGGCACCCGGGTGAAAGTCTCCGGACTGCGCAACGGCAGCCCGTTCCATGTCGAGGTCACCCTCGCCTCACGGCCGACCCAGCAGGCATCCAGCAACGAATCCCTGCCGCAGTAGCGTTTCGCCCTGCCGAAGCATCCGGCCGAAACGTTCGGCCAGCTAGCCCGGGCCGCGATCGGCCAGCGAGGCGCGCAGCATGCTGCCGTAGCGTTTGCGCAACTCGCCTACGCGCTGCACATACACCTCGGTCTCGGCATAGGGCGGCACGCCGTGGTAGCGCTCCACCGCTGCCGGCCCGGCGTTGTAGGCCGCCGCCGCCAGGCGCTCGTTGCCGTTGAAGGTTTTCAACAGCAGGCCCAGGTAGCGGGCGCCTCCGAGAATGTTGTCGTCGGCGTCGAAGGCGTCCGCCACGCCCATGTCGTTGGCCGTGCCGGGCATCAGTTGCATCAGGCCCTGCGCCCCCTTGGCCGACATGGCGTCGGGATTGAACGCGCTCTCGGCATGGATGATCGCCCGCAGGAAGGCTTCGTCCACCCCATAACGGTTGCTCGCCTCGTGGATCACGTCGGCGTATTCGCGCAGATGCAGCGGCACGCGGGCCCAGTCGACGTGCGAATGCAGATTGCACGCGAAGCAGGTGGCGATATAGCTGAACAGCATAGTCACCGCATGCACGCGCCCGGCCGGCCGCACATTGGTGTACTCCACGCTGCCGTCGGCATGCACTACGCGGTAGACCGAGCCCCGCAAGACCCGCGCTCCCGACCCCGAGGTGCTCGCACCGGCACGGGCGACGGCCGCGGCACCCGCTCCCTGCGAATCGCGATAGTTCCACTGTCCGGGCCTGGCCCCGGCCGGCGATGGCAACGACCGGGCGGTCGTCGTCACCGAGCCACGCACCCATGCCAGCGAGGTCATCCGCGGCCGGTCGACATGGCCCGTGGTGGTTGCCGAGCCCCGCACGCGTGCCAGTGACACCACCGGCGCTCTCGGTGCAGGTGCCGCCCTCACGCCCGCATCCGGATAGCTGCCCATGCTCCGGCAATCGCGATAACCGGTACGACTGCTGCTGAAAACGGTCTCGCCATGGCTGCCGACGCACCGGTACAAGGTGCCGGCACGTACCGCCCCGCAGGCCAGCAGACCGGCCAGCAACAGCAGGCAGCCCATCGCGACCCTGGCTGGGAAATGGCGGTGCGGGAAAGACTCTGCGGGCAGGCCCACGCTCCCCCGATGGCGTGTGGCGAAAGACATGCGCCGCAGTGTGCTCCGCTCGTCGCCCGGCGCCAAGCCCGCCACGCGCGTTTCGTGCACCACACCACGCGGCAAGTGCTTGATCCGGCAGCCTGCTTGACTGGAAGGCAACCACCACCACGAGTAAACTGTGCGGTTCGGCAGCACCCTGCCGCCCCGGAACCAGCAACGGTAACAAGCCCATGAGCGGCAAGCTTTTCATCAAGACCCACGGCTGCCAGATGAACGAGTACGACTCGGCCAAGATGGCTGACGTGCTCAAGGCCTCGCACGGCCTGGAACTGACCCAGGACGAGGCGGAAGCCGACGTGATCCTGGTCAACACCTGCTCGATCCGCGAGAAGGCGCAGGAAAAGGTGTTCAGCCAGCTCGGCCGCTGGAAGGAGCACAAACAGGGCGGCAAGCCGGTGCTGATCGGCGTGGGCGGCTGCGTGGCATCGCAGGAAGGCGAGGCGATCATCAAGCGCGCACCGTTCGTCGACCTGGTGTTCGGCCCGCAGACCCTGCATCGCCTGCCCGAGCTGATCGAGGCCAAGCGGGCCACCGGCAAGGCCCAGGTGGACGTGTCGTTCCCCGAGATCGAAAAGTTCGACAAGCTGCCCGAGCCACGTGCCGAGGGCCCCACCGCCTTCGTCTCGATCATGGAAGGCTGTTCCAAGTACTGCAGCTACTGCGTGGTGCCCTACACCCGCGGCACCGAGATCAGCCGCCCGTTCGACGACGTGCTGGTGGAAGTGGCCCAACTGGCCGAACAGGGCGTGCGCGAAGTCACCCTGCTCGGCCAGAACGTCAACGCCTACCAGGGCCCGACCCACGATGGCGGCACCGCGGACCTGGCCGTGCTGATCCACGCCATCGCGCAGATCGAGGCGATCGGCCGGATCCGCTTCACCACCTCGCATCCGCTGGAGTTCTCCGACTCGCTGATCGAGGCCTACGCCAGCGTGCCCAAACTGGCCAACTTCCTGCACCTCCCGGTGCAGGCCGGCTCCGACCGCATCCTGGCCGCGATGAAGCGCGGCTACACCACACTCGAGTTCAAGCAGAAGATCCGCAAGCTGCGCGCGGTGCGTCCCGACATCTGCATCAGTTCCGACTTCATCGTCGGCTTCCCCGGCGAAACCGAGGACGACTTCGAGAAGACCATGAAACTGATCGAGGACGTGGGCTTCGACCAGAGCTTCAGCTTCATCTTTTCCGCCCGCCCCGGCACGCCTGCAGCCAGCCTCGACGACGACACCGCGTCCGAGGTCAAGCACGCCCGCCTGTCGCGCCTGCAGGCGAAGATCAACGACAACGCACGCCAGATCAACGAGGCGATGGTCGGCACCGTGCAGCGGGTGCTGGTGGAAAAGCCCAGCCGCAAGAATCCGAACGAGCTCACCGGCCGCACCGAGAACATGCGCTTCGTGAACTTCCCCGGGCCAGCCCAGCTGATCGGCCGCTTCGTCGACGTGGTCGTCACCGAGGCGATGACCAACTCGCTGCGCGGCCGGCTGGCAAGCGATGCCCTGGCTGCCGACCCGCCGCACGAAGCCGCAGACCTGCCGGCAGCGTAAGGCCCGGCGCGACATGCTGATCCGCGAGATCACCACCGGCGACGGCAACGCAGCGTTCGATCGCCTGTGGCCGGTGATGCAGGCGGTGATCGCACCCGGCGACACCTACAACTACCCCGCCGATCTCGGCTACGAGGAGGCGCGTGCGATGTGGACCGCGCCGCCCACGCGCTGCTTCGTCGCCGAAGACGACCACGGCAGTCTGCTCGGCTTCTACAAGCTGCGCCCGAACCAACCGGGTCGCGGCGACCACGTGGCCAACGCCAGCTACATGGTGGCACCTGCGGCACGTGGTCGCGGCGTGGCACGAGCACTTTGCATGCACTCGCTCGACCAGGCGCGCCAGGCTGGCTTCACCGCGATGCAGTTCAATTTCGTGGTATCCACCAATGCCCCAGCAGTGCACCTTTGGCAGAGCTGCGGCTTCCGCATCGTCGGCCAGGTTCCCGGCGCGTTCCGCCACGCCACGCTCGGTGCCGTCGACGTCTACGTGATGCACCGTTTTCTATAGGCTCGTGTTTTTTGCAAACCCACCCAGCCAGTCATCCGCGAGCAGATCCGACCGACGGAAGCGAAGCGCGCCAGACCGGAACCACCACACCTCAAACCTCCCCGCCATCGCTGACGATGCCGCCCTGGCAAGGGCATCCGAACCAGTGGCCAGTCAACCCGACACCGCGCTAATCTGAGCGACTTATGGCAAGCGACCTACAGCAACACGACTTCGTCCTCGAACCCGAGGACAACGCCCGTCTCGCCAATCTGTGCGGGCCCTTCGACGAACACCTGCGTCAGGTGGAATTGCGCCTGGGCGTGGAAATCGACCACCGCGGCAATATCTTCCAGGTGATCGGCGAACCGGGCATCGCCCGCGCCACCGAGAAGGTGCTGCGCGCGCTCTACGCCAGCAGTGAGAACGAGACACTGAACGGCGCGAAGATCAACCTGCAGCTGGCCGAGTCCGGCGTGGATGCGCTCGCCGAAGATGCCGGCGACGCCACGCAGGACGTCGTGATCAAGGTCAAGCGTGGCGTGATCAAGGGACGCGGCCCCAACCAGGCGCGTTACCTGCACGCCATTTCGCGCCACGACATCAACTTCGGCGTCGGCCCGGCGGGCACCGGCAAGACCTATCTGGCCGTGGCCAGCGCGGTGGAAGCGCTGGAAGCGAACCGCGTGCAGCGCGTGCTGCTGGTGCGCCCCGCGGTGGAGGCCGGCGAAAAGCTGGGCTTCCTGCCCGGCGACCTGAGCCAGAAGGTCGACCCCTACCTGCGCCCGCTGTACGACGCGCTGTACGAGATGCTCGGCTTCGAGAAAGTCGCCAAGCTGATCGAGCGCAACGTGATCGAGATCGCGCCGCTGGCTTACATGCGCGGCCGCACCCTCAACGATTCCTACGTGATTCTCGACGAGGCGCAGAACACCACCGTCGAGCAGATGAAGATGTTCCTCACCCGCATCGGCTTCGGCTCGGTGGCGGTGATCACCGGCGACGTCAGCCAGGTCGACCTGCCACGCAACATCCGCTCGGGCCTGCGCCACGCGGTGGAAGTGCTACGCGGCGTGAACGGCATCAGCTTCACCTTCTTCACCTCGCGCGACGTGGTGCGCCACCCGCTGGTGGCCAAGATCGTGCGGGCCTACGAAGCGTTCGAGCAACAGAACGAGGACGCCAGGTGACGACCGCCGCTACGCTGGCGACCGTGCATCTCGGCTACGCGGTGCCGCGCGCGGGCATTCCTGCCGCCGCCAGCTTTCGCCGCTGGGTCGAGGCCGCGCTGCATGGCGCGAAACGGCACAAGCCCGCCGAGCTGTCCATCCGTATCGTCGATGCCGACGAGGGGCGTGCTCTGAACCGCGATTACCGTGGCAAGGACTACGCCACCAATGTGCTGTCGTTCCCGGCCGAGCTGCCGACCGGCGTGGCGCTTCCGCTGATCGGCGACCTGGCCATCTGCGCGTCCGTGGTCGCCCGCGAGGCGGCCGAACAGGGCAAGCCGGCGCGCGACCACTGGGCGCACCTGACCATTCACGGCACGCTGCATCTGCTCGGCTACGACCATATCGAGGACCGCGAGGCCGAGGCGATGGAAGCGCTGGAAATCCGCATCCTGGCCAAGCTCGGCATCGCAAACCCTTACGCCTGAAGAGCCGCTGGCGATCCCGGCACGCAGGCCCGGCGTGCGCCTGCGCCCTGAAGCGTCACACTTTTTCCGCTAGACTCGGGTCTCCGCCCCGACCGGGCCGAATGCAACCGGATTGATGAACGACGACCCTGGCAGTACCAGCGGCCCGGCCCACCGCACCTGGTGGGACAGACTGGGCCACCTGTTTTCCGGCGAACCCCGCAACCGCGAGGAACTGATCGAGGAGCTGCGCACCGCGCACACCAACGGCCTCCTCGATGCCGAAACCCTGCCCATGCTGGAGGGCGCCCTCAAAGTCACCGAACTGAGCGTGGACGACGTGATGATCCCGCGCGTCCAGATCGTGATGATTTCCGCCGAAGCGCCACTGGCCGACATCCTCAATGTCGTGGTCGAGTCCGGCCACTCGCGCTTCCCCGTGCATGGCGAGGACAAGGACGACATCCTCGGCATCCTGCTGGCCAAGGACCTGTTGAAGTTCTTCGGCAACGACACACCGTTCGACATCCACAGCATCCTGCGGCCGGCGGTGCTGATTCCCGAATCGATGCGCCTCAACGTATTGCTGGCCGAGTTCAAGCGCAGCCGCAACCACATGGCGCTGGTGGTGGACGAGTACGGCGGCGTGGCCGGCCTGATCACCATCGAGGACGTGCTGGAACAGATCGTCGGCGAGATCGACGACGAGCACGACGACGAGGACGTGCCGGCACTGATCCACGCACAGGCCGACGGCTCGTGGCTGGTCAGTGCGCTGACCCCGATCGAAGACTTCAACGAGGACATCGGCTGCGACTTCTCGGACGAGGAATTCGACACCATCGGCGGTTTGATCACCGCCGAATTCGGGCACCTGCCGGAGACCGGCGAGGAAGCCACCGCCGGCGACTTCCTGTTCCACGTGACCGAAGCCGACGACCGACGCGTGCAGCAATTCCGCGTCACCCGGCGCCAGACCGACTGAGCGGCCGCCGACACCTGACGGCCACGGCCCCGGCAAAAGCCGGGGCGATCGCCGGCCGGCAACGATGACGCCCCGTCCCCATCCACAGGCCTTGCCACCGGGCTGCCCTTGTCCCGCGCGCCCGAATCCCCGAAGCTTGCCGCCATGCGTCCATTCCGCCTGCTGCTTCCCCTGCTCGCCCTGTTCCTGCTGACCGCCGTACCGGCCCATGCCGACGTCGCCGACGCACCGGGTGCGAACCTGCAAGTCTCGCTGATCACCTACGGCCCCGGCGCCACCTACTGGGAGCGCTTCGGCCACGACGCGCTGCAGCTGCGTGACACCGTCAGCGGCCAGACGATCAACTTCAACTACGGCGTGTTCGACTTCAACGAGAAGAACTTCTTCATCAACTTCGCACGCGGCCGCATGCATTACCTGATGGATGCCGAATACGCTGGGCCGGAAGAAGCCTTCTACGTGCAGGAAGGCCGCTCCATCGTCCGGCAGCGGCTCGCGCTCACCCCGAAACAGGCCTCTGCCCTGCGCGATTTCCTGCTGTGGAACCTGCGCCCGGAAAACGCCGGCTACAACTACGATTACTACATCGACAACTGCACGACCCGCGTCCGCGACGCGCTGAACCGCGCACTCGGCGGCGTGATCGAGACCACCCTTACCGCGCGCCCCGGCGGCATGACCTACCGCCAGCAGACCGACCGACTGATGAGCGCGCAACCCTGGCTGATGCTGGTGCTGGACCTGGGGCTTGGGCCGTATGCCGACCAGCCGCTCAACGCCTGGAAGGAAAGCTTCCTGCCGATGGTGCTGCAGGCCAACCTGCGCAGCATCCGTGTCGATGACGGCCACGGCGGTACCCGGCCGCTGGTAGAAAGCGAACACCAACTGGCGCCGAACCACATCGCCGTTCCGCCCGCCCATGCACCCGACCTACGCCTACCGCTGGCGGCCGCCGGCCTGCTGCTGGCCGCACTGATTCTGGCCGCCGCACGCCGCTGGCGCACCGGCTTCGCCCTGCTGGGATCGCTCTACCTGATCCTCGCCGGCCTGGTCGGCCTGCTGCTGCTGGCTCTGTGGACACTGACCACGCACCACGCCGCCTGGGCCAACGCCAACCTGCTGCTGTTCAATCCACTGGCACTACTGCTGCTGCCTGCGTTGTGGCGATCACGCCGATACGTAGCGCCCAGCCGACTGGCCAATGCCGTGCTGCTGATACAACTGCTCGCCATGCTCACCGCCGTGGTGCTGCACCTGCTTCCCGGCACCGTGCAGCAGAACCAGCCGTGGATCCTGTTCGCCATGCCGGTATGGCTGGCGCTGGCCTGGGGTTTGCGGCAATCCACTCTGGTCCGCCCACGCCTCGAATTACGCCGTTGAATTGCCGCATCGCATTGCTCGCGGCATCATGCAATGCATGAGCACTCAGGATTCGATTGCACGGGAAGCGGGCAGCACGCCGATGGTCGTCAACTGTGTCGCCTACCGCAATGACGGCACACGCATCGGCGACATCGACATCGATGCCATCAGCGAGACGCTTGAATCACCCAACACATTTGTGTGGGTGGGGCTGCACGAGCCGGACGAACAGCTGCTGCTGAAGCTACAGCGTGAATTCGACCTGCACGACCTGGCCATCGAAGATGCCCAGCACGCTCATCAGCGCACCAAGATCGAAGCCTATGGCGACTCGCTGTTCATCGTGGTGCAGACCGCCCAGCACGTCAGCGGCAACATCGCGTTTGGCGAGACGCACATCTTTCTGGGTCCACGCTACCTGGTGACGGTGCGCCATGGCGCTTCGCTGTCCTACGCACCCGCGCGCCGCCACTGCGAACATGCGCCTGAAATGCTCGCGCTAGGCCCAAGTTACGGCCTGTATGGCGTACTGGACTTCATTGTCGACAACCTGTTGCCGATCGTGCGCGACTTCCGCGAGGAACTGCAGGAACTCGAACAGGACATTTTTTCGGCCACCTTCAACCGCGGTACGGTCCGCCGTCTTTACGACATGCAGCGAGATCTCATGACGCTGCGGCTCGCGGTGGCTCCGATGCAGGACATTATCAGCCAACTTGTGCGCCTGCATCCGCAGCTGATTCCCGAGGAACTGCGTGCCTATTTCCGCGACATCTACGATCACGTGTTCCGCGTCAACGAGTCGATTGGCGCGATGCGCGAGATGCTCAATGCCGCCATCAACGTGAATCTGTCACTGGTGACGTTTGGCCAGAATGAAGTGATGAAAAAGTTGGCCGGCTGGGCCGCCATGCTAGCCGCGCCCACACTGATCACCAGTTGGTACGGCATGAACTTCGTGCACATGCCCGAATTGGCCAGGCCATGGGCCTACCCCACCATCATCGCGGTGGTGGCGTGCCTGGTGGGCGGCATCTATGCAGTACTGAGGCGCGCTCGCTGGCTTTAGCCTACTCACCCGCATTCAAGCCCACCAAAGTCCCGTACTATACCGAGCGCAGGCCATCGACCTATGCACTCAGTCAAGCGTGGTGCACGGCATTGAGCCATCCAGGGGAACGGAAACATGCGCCAGAACAAACAAAAGACTTACCTTGACCCAGCATCCGGACTCACCAGCGCACGCTGGTTTTCAATGTTGGCGCTGATTGGCGTGATCGCCCTCGGGCTGCGCTGGTTCTATGTTGCACATGCCGTGGTTTACCTACCCATCCGTGGCGATGCCGTTCAATACCACGCCTACGCCTGGAACCTTGCGCACCATTGGATCTTTTCCCAGGCAGCACCCCACAGCCATATAGTCACACCGGACAGTTTCCGCGATCCCGGCTACCCGTTGTTCCTCGCCATCTGGATGAAACTGTTTCCCGGGTTTGCGATCTGGTACCCGACCGTACTGATGGTCCAGGCTGCATTGGGCGCATCTACAGTCACGTTGCTGGTGGCTGCTGCACGCACCTGGTTGCCCGCTCGCTGGCTATTCGCCGCAGGGCTTTTGATGGCCGTCTGGCCACACAGCGTGACAATTACAAGCTTCCTATTGAGCGAGACGCTATTCGGCTTTCTATGTGCGTTGGGCTTCTACTGCCTTAGTCGCGCTTTCAATCAGACGAAAAAAGGTTGGGCCATCGCTGCCGGCCTTGCCTTCAGTGCTGCCGCCCTGACCAATGCCGTACTGATTCCTTTTGCCCCGCTTGTTGCCTTGGCTTTGCTTTGGCAGAAGACAGTGAATCGTCGCCTGCTTCTCGCACTGATGCTTTCGTCTCTGGCCCTGCCTGCAGCGTGGAGCATTCGCAATGCCCGGCTGCCTTCGCACGACGCCTCATCCACATCCACAGGGCGCGCACTTCTCAACTTCGTCCAGGGGTCGTGGCCGGAATATCATCCCGCATACCGTGCAGCAGTCCAGGGCAACCCTGAGGCAAAGCAGATACTTCAAGCCATCCAGCACGAAGACGATGTGCTCCAAACCACACCGCGCGCAGGCATCGCCCTTATCGCGCATCGGATCGGAGCCCGGCCTCTGCACTATCTGGCATGGTACCTGCGCAAACCGTTCGCCCTCTGGGGATGGAACATTCAGATTGGCCAGGGCGACATCTACGTATATCCGACACTTCGCTCTCCTTTCGACGAGATGCCCCTCTTCGAGGCACTGGCCTCGATCTGTAAAGCGATCAATCCGTTATTGATGCTGCTTGCCCTGGGTGGCTGCATCACAGTGTTTTACCGGTATCGATACATAGCCCCCCTTGCTGGCTCAGTGGCGCTTCTTTCTCTGTATGTCACCACCGTCTATTCGATACTGCAATCCGAGCCTCGCTATTCCATCCCATATCGAGGCTTCGAGATTTTGCTGGCGATCTATGCCTGCTGGCGCATGGCCATGTGGGTACAAGCCCTGCGTCAAAATCCAACGCCGCAGGAACCAAGAAACAAAGTGTGAGGCGAGTCACGAAATCAAACTTACTTGCTGGCCACAGGACTTTTGGTACGGGAAGTGCTACGGGCTGAGAGCATTCCTAGGGGGAACCAAATCATGTCCAGCCAACCCTATTCGCGGGGCTTCACACTGATTGAGCTGATGATCGTCGTGGCGATCATCGCCATTCTCGCAGCCATTGCCATCCCGGCTTACCAGAACTATCTGATACGTGCACAGGTCAGCGAGGGCATGAGCCTGGCCAGCGGCGCCAAGGCTGCCGTCTGGGATTATGTCTCGAATACCGGCCAGTTCCCTCCCAGCAACCAGACTGCCGGGTTGCCATCGCCAGGCTCAATCATCGGCAAGTATGTTTCGCGGGTTGATGTCACAGGAGGCAAGATCACTGTTTCCTACGACACTTCACAGGCCAATGCGGCCATTCGCAGTCAGCAACTGGTGCTTTCACCCACCTCCGGGACCGGAAGCATCAAGTGGAGCTGCAATAGCACCGGTACGACCCTAGACCCTAAGTATCTACCTTCGGTCTGTCGTAGTTGACTTCGTCTGCACATGTCCGAAGCTGACAAAAAGTGTCACGTTCTGCCCGACATGGCCATGCCTCAGACGCTTTCTACAACTGGCGCCAACAGGTAGCTTTCGACGGATTTCGGCGTGGAAGCCGCCTTTCGTGACAGCTTGCACAGTAGTCATGGCGCCGGATATGCGGCAATATCCGAACGGACGCTGTGGCACGCATGATGCTTCACTTCCGTCAGCTTCCTGGTCGTTCCTGACCATGACGTAATGGGGTTCGAGCCTACCTAGGGGGTATCGGGGCCGGAACCCAGGGGGCGTTCTACGCTAGCTAGCCAATTAGAGGAACTACCATGAAGAACCTGCAGAAGGGCTTTACCCTGATCGAACTGATGATCGTCGTGGCGATCATCGCGATTCTTGCCGCCATCGCCATTCCGGCCTACCAGAATTACCTGATCCGTTCGCAGGTATCTGAAGGTGCGGTGCTCACCGATGGCGCAAAGACAGCTATCTCGGAGTACTACTCCAACTACGGTACATTCCCGGGTAGCAACGCGTCGGCCGGCCTTCCCACGAACGCGGCATCCATCAGCGGCAAGTATGTCGCCAATGTCAATGTTGGCACCAAGCCAGGCGTGATTGAGGCACAGTTCAATAGCACCACGGCCAATAAGGCTATCCAGGGCAAGTACTTTTCCCTTTCTGCGACACCAAACGGTGGCAGCATCACCTGGACCTGCAACAATGCGTCTTACACCACTGTAGACCCGAAGTATCTTCCGTCCTCTTGCCGTTGATCCCAGCGAGAAGCGTAAGATCGAGAAGGGCCGCCTAGTGCGGCCCTTCTCACTTTGATATCCACGCTCGTATGCAAATTCGATCACACCTGCTGACCTTTTTCGCTATCCTCTTGCCGATCTCGCTTGCGGCATATGCGTACTGGCCAGGCTTGTCAGGCGGCTATCTGTTCGATGACTTGGGCAGCTTGCCGGCGCTTGGTGCACAGGGACCTGTCGTGCACTGGCATACATTCTGGCGTTACATCACTTCGGGCACAGCTGACCCCGCCGGTCGCCCGCTCGCCATGCTGACGTTCTTGTTGGATGCACGAAACTGGCCTGCCAGTCCGCTTCCGTTCAAACGCACCAACTTGTGCATCCATCTGGTCAATGGATTGCTGCTGTATGCACTGCTGACCAAGCTTGGTGAGCTACTGGAGATAGAACGCCGGCGAGTGCGAACCGCTGCGCTGCTTGGGTGCGCCTTTTGGCTACTACACCCCTTAATGGTATCGACCACACTTTATATCGTGCAGCGCGAAGCCATGCTTGTGGCAACCTGCTGTATGGCAGGATTACTGCTATGGATTCACGGGCGGACGCTTCTCGCGAGCAACCATCTGAAAGCAGGCACCCTCTGGTCCATGCTCGGACTTGGTGGCTTCACGTTGCTCGGAACATTGGCCAAGGCCAATGGCGTACTCCTACCGATCTATGCACTGCTCATTGAGGCCACGGTGCTGGCATCGAGACAACGGATAACCGGACAAACGGCCTCCCGTGTGTACCAGACGATATTGATCGCGTTCGGACTGATACCCGCAACACTTGTCGGCACCTATCTCTTCTACATAGGCATTCACGGCATTGCGCAGGGCGGCTTAGCAAGCAACCGCTCTTGGAGTTACGCCCAACGTTTGATGACCGAGCCACGCGTGCTCATGGACTATCTTCAGCTGCTATGGCTACCCCGGCCATTCTCAAGCGGGCTATTCAACGACCAATTTACAGCTTCAACGTCCTTGCTAAGTCCAATCACTACTGTTTTCGCATTGGCTGCGGTTACGGCATTGATTGCGCTGGCCTGGTGGCAACGTCGACACCGACCGGCACTAGCGCTTGCGGTTCTATTTTATTTCGCTGGCCAGCTTTTGGAATCTACCTCGATTCCGCTAGAGCTCTATTTCGAGCACCGCAACTATACCCCAGCGCTTTTGATGTTCTGGCCACTTGCATTGTGGCTTACCAATGAGCGCAGCCTTCGCCAGGTCAAATTGGCGCTGACAGTCTTACTACCCCTAACTCTGGCTTGTATGACTTACGAACGAGCCAGTGTTTGGGGAAATATGGAAGCTCAAGGACTCATTTGGGCAAAGATTAATCCGGACTCCCCCCGTGCGCAGGCGAATGCAGCCGAGATCGAAATGTCCAATGGACATGCCAAAAATGCCGTAGCAACTCTTGGAAAACTTCTTGCTGCCCAGCCCGATCAAGCTCAGCTAGCTTTTAACCTGATTGATGCGGAGTGCATGCTCGGGCATATCGTCCCCGGCACGATCACGGACACGAAATACGCAATGCTACACACTGCCGCCACTGGCACACTCTTCGTTCGCTGGTTTGAGCGCTCGCTGCCTCTGGCCATGTCTGGGCACTGTGCCGGCATGACTCCAGCGCTCCTTCAGAATTTGATCAACGACGGGCTAAAAAATCGCAAGCTTGACCTTCCCGGCCCCAGACAGGATTTGACATACCTTCGCGGTTTGATTGCTCTAAGAGAGAAGCACGCTCACACCGCACAAGCTGATTTTACGCAGGCTTTGGACATACAAGTTCACCCAAGTTTTGCACTACAGGCTGCAGCAACACTTGGGTCTGCCGGCTACCCAAAGCTCGGGCTTAGTTTGCTGAATCACTACCAGCGCGTACAACACCAAGAAATGCCACCGGGTTTCGGGATGCCGATGCTGCACGCCTGGATACTCAAACGCCAGCATTATTGGCCTAGTGAAATTGCCGCCCTGCAAAAGCAGCTCAATGCCGCCACACAGCATGCTGAAACTGGCTCATCACATCTCGACTCCCCCCAAGGCATCGTCCACTAATGCGTTCGGTATCATCCAGGTTCATTCTCACAGCTGCATTGTTCGTAACCGCACTCGCCTACTGGCCCGGCCTTTCCGGTGGCTGGCTGTTCGACGACTATCCCAACATCGTCGAGAACACGGGGCTGCAAATCCATCACTTCAGCCTACCCGACCTGGCAAGGGCTGCGCTGTCGTCTCCCTCCAGCGAGTTCAAGCGCCCTCTGGCGTCATTGACGTTCGCACTCAACTACCTGCTGGCAGGGCTGGATCCATACTGGATGAAGCTGACCAACCTGGTCATCCATCTGCTGAACGGCATGCTGGTTTTCCTGCTTGCACGCAGCCTTCTGCAATGGTCCGAACCAGAAGCCGATGGCGAACAGCGTGCACGCATCGCCGCCGTCATCGCCGCCGCATGGATGCTGCTACCGATCAACCTGACTGGCGTGCTCTACACCGTGCAGCGCATGGAGAGCCTGGCCAATTTATTCGTACTGGTCGGTCTGATCATCTATGTCAGCGGACGCCGCCGCATGCTTGCACAACAGGCCACGGCGCCGGCGCAGGCACGTGCGGGTCGCCTGGGATTCCTGGCCTGCGTCATCGCCATCACGGTACCGACAGCGGTCGGCATCCTGGCCAAGGAAACGGCCGTCATGCTGCCGTTCTACGCTGTGCTGTTCGAATGGGCACTACCGCACTTCCAGGCACCCGCTTTCACGCCCGGCACAGGAAGCCCAAACGGCAAACACGCATGGGACAAGCGCCTGCTCTGGCTGTTTGCGTTGGTCCTGGTGCTGCCGCTGATCGCCGGCCTGACCTGGCAGTTGCCGAACGTGCTGAACTCAGCCGACTGGGCCAGTCGCAACTTCGACCTGCACACCCGTCTGCTTACCGAAGCACGTGTCGTGGTCGATTACATCATCTGGACACTACTGCCTACGGCACATGCGTTGTCGTTTTATCACGACAACTTCCGGGTATCGACTGGCCTGTTCCATCCCTGGACCACAGCGGCCTGCATTCTGGTCCTGATGGCACTAGTGGCGTTCGCCATCCGGATACGCTCTCGGCGCCCACTGATCGCCCTAGGCATCGCCTGGTTCCTCGGCTGCCACCTGCTTACCGGCACCATTTTGCCGCTGGAACTGGTCTACGAGCACCGAAATTACTTCGCCAGCATCGGCCTGCTGCTGGCCCTGATCCCTTTGCTTCTACCCCTTGCCAAACCCGCATCCGGCGGAAATGATTTCCGTCTGGCCAGGCGGACACTACTGGTCGGCCTTTTGCTGTTGTGGACTGGCGAAACCGCGATGACCGCCATGGCCTGGGGCAACCCGCTTACGTTGGCCGAAACACTGGCCGCCCGCGCACCCGACTCTCCACGGGCCCAATACAGCCTGGGACGGACCTACATCATCGACTCCCAATACCAGCCCTCCTCTCCATTCGTGAAGATGGCATATGGCCCTCTGGAGCGAGCCGCCGCACTTCCCGGCTCGTCGATCCTGCCGGAGCAGGCTCTCATTTTTATGAATGCGCGCATGCATCTGCCCATCAAGAATGCGTGGTGGAACAGCCTGATCGGCAAATTGAAGAGACGGAAACCGGGTGTGCAGGATCAGAGTTCGCTGAGCGCATTGACCCACTGCGCCCGTGATGGCGACTGCAACCTGCCCCCAGACAAGATGATCGCAGCCTATCAGGCAGCACTCTCGTACCCGAACCCCAGCCCTCAGCTACTCGCAGGCTATGGCGATTACGCCTGGAACGTGCTCGAAAACCACGCACTGGGCCTGGACATGGCCCAAGCCGCAGTGAAGGCCGACCCCCATGAGCCGGCTTATCACATCACCCTGGCACGCATGCTGGTCGTGAACGGACAGCTGCAACAAGCGCATAAACAGTTGCTGGCACTGGAAGCCCTGAATATCGGCGGAAGACTCGATGGCAGCATCGCCAACCTTCAGAAAATTCTGGCCGATGCGAGCGGCGCACCGGCCATGCACTGAACGGCACGGGCTCTGTACGAGCAGCACGAGGGCAGGATCACATGACGGCTTTTACATTCCGACTAGTGCGCATCGTGAGTCTGCCGCACGGTAGTAATTCAGCAACCCGCCAGGACCCGTATGCCGTTTAAGGGACCCATCGCACGCGGCACGATTCGCGCCAGCAGCGTGCTGGGCCTGCGTCTTCTGGTACAGGCCGGCACGCTGTTGCTGGTCACAAGACTGCTGGGGCCACGCGCTTACGGCGCATTCGCGGGCCTTTCGGCGTTGGCGGTGATCCTCGGAACGCTTTCGACTTTTGGTTTGCACCTGGTCCTGCTGGGACACATGTCGCGCGATCCAGACCACCGTGAATACATGCTATCGCGCGCCCTGCCAACCACACTTGCCTGCGGCACACTGTTGCTGGCCGTGTTTCTGGCGATCTGTAAGATGGGATTACGCGAAGCCAATGTACCTTTAAGGGTGCTGTTTGCCTTAGGCATCGCCGAGACATTGCTACAGCCGTTGCTTGGACTGCGTACATCCGAGTTGCTTGCACATGGCCAAGTCGCGCGTTCCCAGTTACTGACTGTTTTACCGCTTGCACTGCGCCTCACAGCAGCCGCAGGCATCATGTTGCTAGCCCCCGCGGACCCGTTGATGTCATACGGCTACGGCTACCTTGCGGCATCCGTCACTGCCCTCATCGTAGCCACGATCGCTATACCGTCACCCTGGCCGAAGCCGGACCAATGGCGCTGGCCCAGCATGGCCGAATGGCGCGAAGCAGCCGGTTATGCCGCGCTCAACATGACCGCGACCAGCCCTGCCGAACTGGACAAGACGCTTGCCACCGAGCTGCTGCCACTGGCCGATAGCGGCGTATACGCCGCTGGACAACGCGTGATCGGTGCCACCACTCTGCCCGTGATCGCGATGATGCTGTCCGCCCTGCCCCGGTTGTTCCGGGAAGGCCAGGAACGCCCGGGACGTACCGCTCACCTGCTGCGCTGGATATTCGCCGCCACGACGGCCTACAGCCTCCTACTGTCCTGCACGCTATGGGTGTGTGCACCGGCCGTTGCCTGGCTGTTCGGGCACCGCTATGCAGGTATCGAGCATATGCTTCACTGGCTCACGCTCGCCATTCCCGGCATGACCCTGCGCATGGCTTCGGGCGGCGTACTGATGGCACTTGGTAAGCCATGGATGCGAGTCGCCTTCGAGGTTACCGGCTTACTAGCCCTCTTCATGGCCTCGGTCGCTCTGACCGCACGACTCGGTACCATCGGAATGCCGCTGGCATTGGCTTTTTCAGAGTGGACAATGGCCCTGATTGGAGTCCTAATGATCATGACCTTGGCAAGGGAGATCGCTTCCAGTGCAACGTAATGTTGAGAACGACTACATCAACTGGAAAGACTGGGATTCTGCCGCCTTCGGCACGTACTCAAAAGATGAGCGCATCAAATTTATTTCTGAAGTCAGACGCACCGGCGTTTTATTGAACAATGAAACTCAAGTGCTCGAAATCGGATTCGGTAACGGCACGTTTGCTGGGTGGATACGCGAATTCACCCAGCACTATGTTGGGATAGAAGCTAACCAAGCGCTTGTCGACCGGGCCATTGATTCAGGCATCGAGGCCTATGGATCTGCCACCGGATTAGACACTGTCGCCGGCGAAAGAGAGTTTGACCTGATTGTTGCATTCGACGTAATCGAACATCTGTCACTTGAAGACATCATCACCATGATGCAGACATGGGAGAGACATCTTTCAAACGACGGACGCATTCTTATCCGAATCCCGAGTGGTGACAGCCCGTTTTCGGGACGAATAATGTACGGGGATATAACCCACAAAACGCTGCTTGGAACAACAGCGCTGAGGCAGTTAGCTCCACAGGCAAACTTAGAACTGGTAGCAACCTACCCGCCAGCACTACCCATCCTTGGCTTGGGCCTGCAACGGGCGATCGCACGCATCATGGTTGCCACGGCGCGGAAGATTGCCACGGCGATAATCAACGCCACCTTCCACGGCAATCGACATGGCGTCGTCACCAGCAACCTGATTGCGATATTCAAAGCAGAATCTACGCACCCTCAAAACCTCCTAGCTTTAAGCAGCGGAAGCGCTAGACGCGACCAGTCTACGGAAGACTGAAGCCATTACTTCGGCGGCGTTCTCCCAACTGTGTGCCACGCGCCGAGGCGAAGGGCGCGGCAACGAGAGCGCTGTGCGTATGCCCGCAGCAATACCCTCCGGGGTAGTATCGGTATAGACGGCATCGTCACCGCCCGCTTCCCGAAGCTCAGGCGAGTCGGTTGTGACTACGCGGCAACCATGCGCGCGTGCTTCGATCACCGGCATGCCAAAGCCTTCGTATATCGACGGAAACACCAATGCCTCCGCATTGGCATACAGCGCCGACAGCAATTCATCGTTGACGAAGCCCAGAGGCCTTATCCAGTCACGCCCACGCTCCATGGCCCTGCCACCGCGATCCCAGGCTTCCGGGCCTGCCATGACCAGCTGATAATCCAGAAAATGTCCGGTCGCACGCAGCTGCTCCATCGCCACAACGGCACCTGCCAGATTCTTGCGCGGTGCACGCGAACCCACTGTCAGCAGATAAGGCTTGCGGACACCCGCGTGCCACAATAGCCGCGCTGAAAAAGCTTCATCGGAAATCATCGCCTCTGCTGAAACCGCCGGATACGCAACTGCATCGGGGCGTCGGCCAAGCAGATCGAGCATGCGCTGCGCGGTACCGAGCGAAATGACGACGTTGGCATCCGCAGCGCGGATATCGGCGTCAACCCATCTGCTATGTGCATAACGGGTCATTGGCGCCAAGGTCTCCGGCACGAGCACATGCGTGAAGTCATACACGGTAAGCACGCAAGGCACGCGCACACCTTTCGGAATCAATGTATTGGGCGACCAGAACACATCCACTGGCTCCCGCTTGATTAATGCGGCAAGTCGAAAATGCATCCACTGCGTGACCGGAAGCCGACTCCAGAACGGATGCCTATCACGGATGACCTGCCATCGCGAGGATATAGGTTCGACCGATGTGTCGCGGTACGCATACAGCACAAACTGCGCGTCCGGCATCGCCGCATCAAGCTCGGACAATATGCCGGCAGCGTACCTGCCCACCCCCGTCATGCCACCACGGATGCGGCTGACATCAATCCCTATCCTGATCACGTGCCTGCCATCCCCGTTGCCACCTCTAAAAACATGACTCCGATATACGTCAAGTCGATCTTCGGCATTAAAGACCCGCGATGTGAAGCCATGTCGGCATGCTGCCAGTCAGGATGATAATCCTAATCAATCGAACCGCAATACCGTCATTGTGCCCCTGCTAATCGGTACCTTTCGACGCAATCAACGACTGATAGATGTCGATATAACGATCGACGTTGCGGGGACTGAAATGGCTCAATGCACGACTCCGGCTCGCGCTTGGAGAAATCCCTTCGGATTGGTCGAGGCGAGCTCGAAAATCATGCAAAGCAGTCGCAAGGGCGCTCACATCGTCAATCGGCACCAGCACGCCACAACCGGGCGCAACGACTTCGGGGAGCGCACTCGTCGCAAAGCCGTAGAAAGGCTTGCCGCAGACCATCGCTTCCAGTGCGGTATAGCCGAACCCCTCGTAACGGGATAGGGATACCACGGCATCACACATCATGTATTCGTGAATGAGGGCATCCTCGCTCAACCATCCAAGTTCGATGACCCCATCAATCTTCACCGGGTCGTCCACATGCCCACCGGCGTACCTGATCTCGAAACCCGTTCCCAACGCCTTCACCAGTTCTGGCAACAAGTCATAACCTTTTCGCCTAGACCTGCTACCAGCCATGAGCAGCCTCACCGTCCCTTCCACACGTCGACCGTCATGCAGACTGATGGGGTACTTTTCGAAATCGGCCCAATTGTAGATGACAGTGATGTCATCTCGCCCCGAGAAGAGTGAAACCGTTTGTCGTACATAGTACGACACGGTGGTAACTGCATCTGCACGACGTATGGCTTGCAACTCCCTGTGCCTGATAAACAAATCATGATAAGCCTTCTGCAACTGCGAGCGATAAGGCCCATATGCCGGGTCGTGTACCAGATGATGCACAGTGACGGCCACAGGCAACTCTTGCGGCCAGAATCGCCGGGGAAGCCAGCTGTTCACATGCGCAACATTCGCCCATGCCGGCGGGTGAGGCACTTTGACGCTCAAAGGCAGATATTCCACCCGATGTGGCAACCAGGTGATTTCGGCGCGGATGCCGCGTGCGACCAACGCCTCACAAAGACGCTGGATGAAAACATCTGCTCCGGTACCCGCCCGGATACTCGGAAACCAGACAGCCGGCTCTTGACTCATGACTTCCCTGCTCCAACCCACAGATCAAGCAGGGCATGCAACATGCGGCACCGATCTGGACGGACACTCAATTTGGTGGATGGCGGCATGGCTGAGCGACTAAAATATACGTTCAGGCGAGGAGCACGGCATGAGCAAAGCCGTGTCATGCAGTATCCATCAGTCTCGCACCGGCAGCAGCAACTGCCATAGCCGCTCGCCAAACCGAGGCCAGATGAACTGTTCGGCAAATACCCTGCTTGAGCCGGACAGCGATCCACACCCGGACAGCACCCGTCGTACCGCCTCGGCAAAGCCCGCATAATCGTCGCTCGCCACCAGGCAGCCTGATTCACCTTCAGCCACGGCATCGACAACGCCACCGGTCGCAAAGGCCACGGTAGGCAGGCCATGGGCCGCGGCCTCCACCGCGACCATCCCGAACCCTTCCGGGTCCCCGGGAATGTCCCTTACGGGAAAGACGTGCACATTGGCGGCACGATAGACCGAGCCAAGTTCGCGATAATCAGTGATCGTGCCCAGGAAGCACAGGTTTTGACCCACCCCACCCTGCTCGGCCGCCGCACGAACGCTCTCGGGCGTCTGCGCCTGAGCATGCAGGGCATCCGTGGGTGTGTCACCCACGACCACCAGAAGTGCATCGGGATATGCCTCGACAATATGGGGCAAAGCCTGAGCGACGAATTCGCGCAACCCTTTACGCGTCGACAACCTGCCCACCGAAAGCAGAAGCGGGCGGCTGCCAAATTGATGTCGCTCGCGGAAATCCGCAGGCTCCTTGTCTTCCGCTTCCTGCACCGCGGCAACAACGGATCCGCCAACAGCAACATGCTCTACTGGAAGATCAACGCCCGGATGCACGATGCCAATGCGCTCGGCACTCACGCCGGCAGCACGTGCCAACGCAGCCGTGGAGCGACTGTTCGCGATCACCCGATCAATATGCCGCAACGCCGGCAACCACAGGCCACGATAGACCGGATGGCGCACAGCCAGATCCAGGCCATGTACATAGGTCGCAGTACGCGCTCCGCTTGCACGGGCCGCACACCATGCGATCGGAGTAGTCAGGCCGCTACCTGCAAGGATTACATCCGGCTTCCACGTCAATGCCAAGCACAACGCACGCCACTGCGCATGGAGCAGAAATTTCCAGAGCGGCCTGAGCGTCACTTCGTAAACCCTAACACCGGCAGGCCTCATCGCTGCCGAACCCGCAGGGCCGATCACCCGTACGTCGGCGTAACGGGAAAGCTCTTCGGCCATATGCCAGTTAAGCCGCTCCATACCACCAACCAGCGGCGGCAAATTGCGGGTGACCAGCAAGATGCGCGGGCGCCGCGTCTCAGTCATTGCGCCGGTACATCAGCGCCGTTATCTGTTCGGACACCAGCCCGATCAGGAATACGACTACAGCGGCACTCCACAGCATTGTACTGCCGTTGGTGAGCCGCCCCTGCGACAAGAAAGTCGCGGCGTAGTTTGCACAACCCGCAAGAAAGAAAGCCACGCTGGTCGGCACGAACAGCTTCAACGGCGAATACAGCGTGGCGATCTTGAAGATGATCAGCAGGAAGCGCACGCCATCGCGCAGGGGCTTGATGTGGCTCTTGCCGACCCGCTGCGCCGCCTTGATCGGGACATAGACCACAGGATAGGCGCTGCGGAAGAACGCCATGGTGCTTGTGGTGGGGTAGCTGAAACCGTTGGGCAGCAGGTAGAGGAACTCGCGGAATTTCTCCGCGCGCACGGCGCGGAAGCCGGAGGTGAGGTCGGCGACCTGGTGTCCGGTCATGCGGGTCGCCAGCCAGTTGTACAGGGTGTTGGCCACTCCGCGCCCCACACCGGCCTGGCTGCTCCAGTCACGCGCGCCGATCGCCATGTCATAGCCCTGCGCAAGCGCCTCCAGCAGGCGGGCGATGTCCGCCGGATCATGCTGCCCATCGCCGTCCATGAACACCAGAAGATCGCCGCTGGCAGCGCGGGCACCGCGCTTGATCGCGGCACCGTTGCCCATCGAATAGGGCGAGCTCAGGCAGGTCACGCCGGCATGGGCACACACTTCGCGCGTGGTATCGGTGGAACCGTCGTCCACCACGATGATTTCGGCGTCAGGCTGTGCTTCACGCAGGCGTGGCAGCAGGTTGAGCAGCGCCTGGGCTTCGTTCTTGGCAGGCAGGATGATGCTTAGACGATTCAAGTAGTACTCCCCCGGTTACCTCGGCATCATAGCGCGCGCACCGGAACGAATTTGACGGGGGATGCCAAAAGATGTGAAGCCTGTCCGCGCATGATTCAGACTCGTCTGAACCGGCCGCCATTACCTGCTCCGCCGCGCTACAGCCGTCGTTACGCGTTCTGGGGCGCGTGGAATGAGCTGCCGATCGCAGACTTCCCCCCCGAAAGTCGTGGCCCAATACGGCAATCTGCGGTAGATTTCCCTGTAATTCAGGGGGCTGGACCACTTTCATCATGTCGTCGCAAGTACAACCCACGCTGTTAGGCCTGTCCAGCATCGCTCGGCGCCTGGTCACCGAGGGACTGATGCCCGAGGACGACGTGCGCCAGGCGATGGCGGATGCGTCCCAGCGCAAAGTCACCCTGACCACCTGGCTGCTCGATCACAACCTGGTCGACGGTTCGCGTCTGACTCAGCTGGCTTCGGTCGAATTCGGCATGCCGATGATGGATGTCTCGTCCATCCAGACTGCCGGCATGCCGATCAACCTGATCAGCGAAGCGCTGCTGAGCAAGCACCGTGTGCTGCCTTTGCTCAAGCGCGGCAAGCGACTGTTCGTAGGCATCGCCGACCCGATGCAGCTGCATGCGCTGGACGAGATCAAGTTCCACTCCAACTGCATGGTGGAACCCATCCTGGTCGAGCGCAGCCAGCTCAATCGTGCGATCGACAGTGCCATCAGCGCGCTCAGCAACACAATGCCCGACCTGGGCGGCAGCGAACTGGACGAGCTGGCGCTCGAATCGGGCGACGACGAGGTCGAATCCACCGGTGTCGACGCCAACGCGGGCGATGACGCACCGGTCGTCAAATTCGTCAACAAGATCCTGGTGGACGCCATCCGGCGCGGCGCCTCCGACATCCACTTCGAACCGTTCGAGACACAGTACCGGGTGCGCCTGCGCATGGACGGCATGCTGCGCGCGGTCGCCAGTCCGCCGATGAAGCTGGCCAACCGCATTTCGTCGCGCCTGAAGGTGATGGCCGGCCTGGATATCGCCGAACGCCGCGTTCCGCAAGACGGCCGCATCAAGCTGAACCTGGGCAAGAACCGCTCCATGGACTTCCGCGTCAGCACGCTGCCGACCCTGTTCGGCGAGAAGATCGTGCTGCGTATTCTGGACAGCGCCTCGGCCAAACTCGGCATCGACAAGCTGGGTTACGAGGAAGACCAGAAGCAGCTTTACCTGGATGCCATTGCCAAGCCATACGGCATGGTGCTGGTCACCGGCCCGACCGGTTCCGGCAAGACCGTGTCGCTGTACACGGCGCTGAACATCCTCAACACGGACGAACGCAACATCTCCACCGTCGAAGACCCGGTCGAAATCCGTGTCGAAGGCATCAACCAGGTTCAGCAGAACACCAAGCGCGGCATGACCTTCGCCGCCGCGCTGAAATCTTTCCTGCGCCAGGATCCGGACGTGATCATGGTCGGCGAAATCCGTGACCTGGAAACCGCCGAAATCGCGATCAAGGCCGCCCAGACCGGCCACATGGTGCTGTCCACACTGCACACCAACGATGCGCCGCAGACCATTGCCCGCCTGATGAACATGGGCATCGCGCCCTACAACATCACGTCCTCGGTCACCCTGATCATCGCCCAGCGACTGGCGCGGCGCCTGCACAGCTGCAAGCGCCCGATCGACCTGCCGCCACAGGCGCTGCTCGACGCCGGCTTCACCCAGGAAGAGATCGATGCCGGCCTGACCGTCTACGAGGCCGTCGGCTGCGATGAGTGCAACGAGGGCTACAAGGGCCGCGTCGGTATTTACCAGGTGATGCCGATGGCGGAAGAGATCCAGAAGATCGTGCTACAGGGCGGCAACGCATTGCAGATCGCCGAAGTGGCCAGCCAGGCCGGCATCAACGATCTGCGCGCCTCGGCGCTGAAAAAGGTGAAGGACGGCGTCACCAGCCTTACCGAGATCGACCGGGTAACCAAGGACTGATCTGATGGTCACGCGCGCCCCAGACGTGCATCCTGCAGGCGATTGTCCCGGGCAGGCGCACGGATTGTGCGAGACTTGCACAGGGGACCACAAAATTCGTGCCGGGTTGTGGCGTAAGCTGCAGACTGCCCGGCCTGTGAAACGAACAGACCGGATCCGATCATCGGGGGAATGACCGCATGGCCACGGCTAGCGCCACCGCAAACAACGCTCGTACTGTCGGCGCCCAGAGGGCCCAGGTCAGTCAGCTGACCACCTACGACTGGGTCGCGCTGGACAAGCGCGGCAAGCAGATGAAGGGCTCCATGCCGGCGAAGAACGCCTCGCTGGTCAAGGCCGAGCTGCGCCGCCAGGGCATGAATCCGCAGACCGTGCGCGAGCAGCCCAAGCCGCTGTTCGGCTCCACCGGCAAAACGGTCACGCCCGGCGACGTGGCGATCTTCAGCCGCCAGATCGCCACCATGATGGCGTCCGGCGTACCGATGGTGCAGTCGTTCGACATCATCGCCGACGGCCAGAAGAACCCCCGCTTCAAGAACATCCTCACCGACGTGAAGATGGGCATCGAGGGCGGTCAGTCGCTGCATGAGGCGCTGGGCCGCTACCCGGTCCAGTTCGACGAGCTGTACCGCAACCTGGTGCGGGCCGGCGAGTCGGCCGGTGTGCTCGACACGGTGCTGGACACGGTCGCCACCTACAAGGAACGCACCGAGGCGCTGAAGAAGAAGATCAAGAAGGCACTGTTCTACCCGATCAGCGTGCTGGCTGTGGCCATGCTGGTCAGCATGATCATGCTGATCTTCGTGGTGCCCGTGTTTGCCAAGACCTTCCAGAGCGCCGGCGCCGCATTGCCCGCCCCGACCCAGATCGTGGTCAGTGCCTCGCGGTTCATGCAGCACTACTGGTGGTTGATCATTCTCATCATCGTCGCCACGGTCGTCGGTTTCGGCATGGCCAAGCGACGCTCGGTGAAATTCGCGCATTTCCTCGACCGCCTGACGCTGAGGCTGCCGGTCATCGGCAACATTATGCGCCAGTCGGCCATCGCCCGCTTCGCACGCACCCTGGGTGTCACCTTCCGCGCCGGTGTGCCGCTGGTCGAGGCGCTGGATGCCGTGTCCGGCGCAACCGGCAGCGTAGTCTATGGCGATGCCGTGAAGCAGATGCGTGACGACATCGCGGTGGGTCACCAGCTGCAGCTGGCGATGCGCCAGACCAATCTGTTCCCCAACATGGTGGTGCAGATGACCGGTATCGGCGAGGAATCCGGCGCCCTGGACAGCATGCTGTTCAAGGTGGCCGAGTTCTACGAGGACGAGGTCAACAATGCCGTCGACACCCTGTCCACCCTGCTGGAACCGATGATCATGGTGATCCTGGGCGTCATAGTGGGCGGCATGGTGATCTCGCTGTACTTGCCGATCTTCAAGCTCGCCGGTACGTTCTGATCCGGACCCCGCATGCCTCGACCGGTGCGGCGCCATCCTGCCGCGCCGGACGCCCCGGTGTCGTGACAGGCAACATCCCAGTGACTGGCCGGGAACCATGAGCATGAGACAAGACTGATACATGCCCGATCTGCCTCCTTACGCGTGGACGCTCGCCGCCGCCCTGCTCGGTCTAGTGGTGGGAAGCTTCCTGAATGTGGTGATCCTGCGCCTTCCCGAACGCATGGAGGCCCAGTGGAAGCGCGACGCCCGCGACCTGCTGGAACCCGACGCCGAGCGGGAGCCTGCACCGCCCCTGCCGCCCGGCATCGTGCGCGAGCCTTCGCACTGCCCGCACTGCAAGCACCCGCTGTCGGCCGCCGACAACATTCCGCTGTTCGGCTGGCTGCTGCTCCGTGGCCGATGCCGCTACTGCAAGACCGCCATCTCGATCCAGTACCCGCTGGTCGAACTGATGACGGCCGTGCTCAGCGCAGTCGTGGTGTGGAAATTCGGCGCCAGCTGGGCTGCGCTGTCCGGTCTGCTGCTCACCTGGTCGCTGGTCGCGCTGGCCGGCATCGATTTCCGCACCCAGCTGCTGCCTGATCAGATCACCCTGCCGCTGCTGTGGCTCGGCCTGCTGCTTGCTCTGCTGCCGATGTTCGTGAACGCGCACATGGCGATTCTGGGAGCCGCGATCGGTTATCTCAGCCTGTGGAGCGTGTACTGGCTGTTCAAACTGCTCACCGGCAAGGAGGGCATGGGCTACGGCGATTTCAAGCTGCTCGCTGCATTGGGCGCCTGGCTGGGACCGTGGAGCCTGTTGCCGATCATCCTGCTGTCGTCCCTAATCGGCGCCCTGGTTGGCGGCAGCCTGATCGCATTGCGCCGGCACCAGCGCGAGATACCCATTCCGTTCGGTCCGTTCATCGCCGCCGCCGGCTGGGTCTGGTTCGTGGCGGGCCCGCAGTTGCTGCATGCCTACATGCATTTCGCCGGGATGCGATGAACGCTCCGCGCCGTCCCGTGATCGCCCTTACCGGCGGCATCGCCTCTGGCAAGAGCACGGTCGAACGCTGCTTCACCGAACACGGCATCCACGTGTACGACGCCGACCAGGCCGCGCGCGAAGTGATCGAGCCGGACACCGATGGACTGGCGCAGATCATCGAAGCCTTCGGTCCAGAGGTGATCGGCGCTGATGGCCGCCTCGACCGGCCAGCCATGCGTCAACGCATCTTCGCCGACCGCGACGCGCGCCGGACCCTGGAATCCATCATCCATCCGCGTGTCCGGCTGCGACTGCAGGAGCTGGCCCTGGCCGACACCGGACCATATTGTCTGCTGGCCATTCCACTGCTGGCCGAGCACATTGGCCACTATCGCTGGGTCGACCGGGTACTGGTCGTGGATACCGACGAAGCCACCCAGATCCAGCGCCTGATCGCCCGCGACCATATCGACGAGGCGCTGGCGCGCCGTATCCTCGCAAGCCAGGCCACGCGCGAACAGCGCCTGGCCGTGGCGGACGACGTCATCGACAACCGTGCCGATGCGACCACCCTCGCCACCCAGGTCGCGGCACTGCACGCGCGCTACCTGGAACTTGCCGGACACGACCGCTGACGCCTGCCGCAGCGGTGGCCAATAGCCGCAGCCCGCACGCAGGAGTCCGATTCCTCCGGCCAAGCTGACGCCAAAGCAGAAACCTCCGCATGGGACAGGGTAAACTTGACGGTCTCCAATCCGCCTGCCGGTTCCTGCCCGATGTCCAACGATTCCGCTGCCAAGCCCGCCACCGATAGCAATGCCGAGCCGCGCGACTTCATTCGCCAGATCATTCGCGAGGACCTGGCCAGTGGCAAGCATGCCGCCATCCACACCCGCTTTCCGCCGGAACCGAACGGTTACCTGCATATCGGCCATGCCAAGGCGATCTGCCTGAGCTTCGGCATCGCGCGCGAATTCGACGGCTGGTGCAACCTGCGTCTGGACGACACCAATCCCGGCCGGGAAGACCCGGAATTCGTCGAGGGCATCAAGGAAGACGTGCGCTGGCTGGGTTACGACTGGCACGAGCTGCGCCATGCCTCGGACTACTTCGAGGTGCTTTATCGCTCCGCCATCCGGCTGATCGAGAACGGCCAGGCCTACGTCGACGACCTCTCGCCCGAGCAGGTGCGCGAATACCGCGGCACGCTCACCGAAGCGGGCCGCAACTCGCCTTACCGCGACCGCCCGGTGGCGGAGAATCTCGACCTGTTCAAGCGCATGCGCGCGGGCGAATTCGCCGATGGCAGCCGCACCCTGCGCGCGAAGATCGACATGACCGCCGGCAACATCAATCTGCGCGATCCGGCGCTGTACCGCATCCGCAAGGTCACCCACCAGAACACCGGCGACAGCTGGCCGATCTATCCGATGTACGACTTCGCGCATGCGCTGTCGGACGCCATCGAAGGCATCACCCATTCGCTGTGCACGCTGGAGTTCGAGGACCATCGTCCGCTGTACGACTGGTGCGTGGCGAATGTCGACCTGCCCAGCCACCCCGAGTTGTGGCAGCCGCTGGCCGATGCCGGCATCCGAACGCAGCCGGCCACGCCACGCCAGATCGAATTCTCGCGCCTGAACCTCAGCTACTGCATCACCAGCAAGCGCAAGCTCGCACAGCTGGTGAACGAGGCCTTCGTGGACGGCTGGGACGACCCGCGCATGAACACGCTGCGCGGTCTGCGCCGGCGCGGTTTCACCCCGGCCGGCATCCGCCTGCTGATCGAGCGCGTGGGCATTTCCAAGCAGAACAGCGTGATCGACTACGCCGTGTTCGAGGCCTGCATCCGTGAGGACCTGGATACCCATGCGCCACGTCGCATGGCCGTGCTCGACCCGCTCAAGCTGGTCGTCACCAATCTTCCGGACGACCACGACGAGACGCTCAGCTTCCCCAACCACCCCAAGGACGAAAACTTCGGCACGCGCGACGTGCCGTTCTCGCGCGAGGTCTGGATCGAGCGCGAGGACTTCGCCGAAGTGCCGCCGAAGGGTTTCAAGCGGCTGGTGCCCGGCGGTGAAGTCCGCCTGCGCGGCGTCGGTATCGTGAAGTGCGAGGACGTGATCAAGGACGCCGACGACCAGGTCATCGAGCTGCGCGTCAGCCTGGACCCGGAATCCCGGCACGGCCTGCCCGGTGCCGACCGCAAGGTGAAGGGCACCATCCACTGGGTCAGCGCCCGGCATGCGGTGGCTGCCGAGGTGCGCCTGTACGACCGCCTGTTCAACGTGGCCGCCCCCGACAACGAGGACGATGGGCAGCCGTGGACCAGCCACATCAACCCGGATGCCAAGCGCGTGGTGCAGGGCTGGCTGGAACCTGCCGCGACAGCCGCCGAACCGGAACAACGCTTCCAGTTCGAACGCCTGGGCTATTTCGTCGCCGACCGCATTGATCATCGCCCCGGCGCACCGGTATTCAACCGCGTGGTGACCCTGCGCGATACCTGGGCAAAGCAAGCAGGAGGCTGATGCCGTGTCCCTACTGCCACTCCAGCTGCACCTGACCCTGCCGCCGTGGATCAGCGAGGTGGCCGACACCTCGCGCCGCTACCACACGGATGAGGAACGCGTGGGCCTGGCCATCGAGCTGTCGCAGCGGAATATCACACTGGGTACCGGCGGTCCGTTCGGAGCCGCGGTGTTCGACGAGCATGGCCGCCTGATCGCCGCTGCCGCCAACCGCGTGATCCCGCAGACCTGCTCGGTGGCGCACGCCGAGATGCTGGCCTACATGCTCGCGCAACAGCGCCTGGCCAGTTTCCGACTCAATGCGCAGGGCACCCGCTACACCCTCGCCACCAGTGCGCAGCCATGCTGCCAATGCTACGGCGCCACGGTGTGGGCCGGGATCGACGAACTGCTGATCGGCGCCCGTTCCGAAGATGTGGAAGCCCTCACCGAGTTCGACGAGGGCCCGCTGCCGAACGACTGGATCGGCGAACTGCAACGCCGCGGCATTGCGGTGCGCCGTGACATCCTGCGTGACCGCGCACGCGCGGTGCTTGCCGAGTACGGCGCCGCCGGGCAGTCCTATTGAAACGCCTGCGCGCCGCGCTGCCACTGCTGTTGCTGGTGCTTGCCGGCATCCTGCTGTTCGCTTCCGGCAGCTTCGACCGGCTGCACCCCAGCCAGCTGATTGCCCACCAGCATGAACTGCATGCGCGGATCGCCGCCCACCCCTGGCTGAGCCGGCTGGCCTATATCGGCCTGCTCACCCTGGTCACGGCGACCGGGGTTCCCGGCATGATCCTGATGATCCTGGCCGGCGGCTTCGCTTTCGGCGCGGTCGACGCCACCCTGTCGTCGTCGGTCGGGCTGACCCTGGGCTCGCTGATCCTCTACCTCGCCAGCCGCTATGCCTTCGGCAGCGGCAGCAAGCATCCGCCAGCGATCATCGACACCCTGCACCATGGCTACGAGCGCCATCCGGTCAGCTACACCCTGTTCCTGCGTCTGATACCGGTGGCACCGTTCGGCCTGCTCACCGTGGCGCTGGCCTGGCTGCGCTGCCCGCTGTGGCTGTTCCTGGCAACCACCTGGCTGGGCGGCACCCTGATGCTGGTGTTCGAATGCTCGATCGGTGCCGGGCTGGGCAAGGCACTGGACCGTGGCGGACACCTGGGCATCCATCTTCTGCTCGACCCCGCGGTTCTGCTGCCGCTGAGCGTACTGGCGCTGCTCTCGCTGTCGCCACTGGTGCTGGAGCGCATCCGCAGTCGCCAGCACTGACCCGCCGGCCTCCGGCCCTGCACCGCTCACGCGTGCATACGCCCCATGCGGCAGCCCATTTCATCCGGCTTCACCACCGCCAGCAGCCGTCCCTCCTTGATGCACTGCGCGTTGACACTCGCGCATGAAAACGTTTACGTTGCCGCACGCTCCGCCCCATCGTCGCCTGCCTCCGCGACATTGCAGCGATGCCCGGGAGCTCCCGCCAGGACCGTGCCATCATGCCCAACTACCTCACCAGCCCACCCCGAACGGCGCGCCTGGCACGATGGATCGGGAGCTGCGCGGCATTCGCATTCGTACTCGCGCTGGCGGTGCGTGGCGGAATCGCCCACGCTGCCCCGACCCAGGGACATACCTGGGCCAACCCGGTCGACATCGATTACCGCTACAACTTCGAGCAGATGAACCTGGGCATCTCGTATCGCACCGGCGCGGACCCCGCGGTGGTGCGATACAAGCATGCCTACTACCTGTTCCTGACGCTGGCCGATGGCTATTGGCGCTCGACCGACCTGGTGCACTGGCGTTTCGTCAAACCGGATCGCTGGCCGTTCGACAGCGAGGTTGCCCCGGCGACACTGGTTGCCGGCGGCAAGCTTTTCCTGATGCAGGCGGCGATGGGCCCGCGGCCGCTGCTCTACTCCACCGACCCGGCGCACGGCCACTGGAAGTTCTGGACCCGCCGGTTGCCCCCGGTGCCCGGCGCGGTCAGCGAGGGTAGCCCGGTCGGTCCCGGCCAGCTGCCGCCCGGGCCCTGGGATCCGGGATTGTTCCTGGACAGGGATGGCAAGACGTATCTGTACTGGGACTCGTCCAACATCTATCCGCTCTACGGCGCCGAGCTCGACCTGCGCCTGGACGACACCGCCGCTGGCGAAGGCAAGCGCCTGCACTTCGTCACGAAGCCGCAACCCCTGCTGCATGCCGACCCCGAGCAGCATGGCTGGGAGCGCTTCGGCCGCGACCACAGCGACGCCAGCATCGCACCCTATATCGAGGGCGCCTGGATGAACCGCCACGCGGGGCGCTATTACCTGCAGTACGCGGCGCCGGGTACCGAATACAACGTCTATGCCACGGGCGTCTATGTAGGCGACGGCCCACTGGGGCCGTTCCACTACGCCCCCTACAACCCGGTCGGCTACAAGCCGGGCGGTTTCGCCACCGGAGCCGGCCATGGCTCCACCTTCCGCGATGCCCATGGCAACTACTGGAACACCGGCACCTCGTGGATAGGCCTGAACTGGAAGTTCGAGCGTCGTATCGACCTGTTCCCGGCAGGCTTCGACGCCGATGGACAGATGTGGATCGACACCCGCTTCGGCGACTTCCCCCACCGCATGCCCGACCATCCACTGCGCCCCGGTGAAAGCACGTTCACCGGCTGGATGCTGTTGTCCTACCGCAAGCACGCCTTTGCTTCCTCGGCGATGCCGGGCCATCCGGCCAGCGATGCATTCGACGAGAACCCGCGTACCTTCTGGCTTGCCGCCAGCACTGCACCTGGCCAGACACTCACCGTCGACCTTGGCGGCCCACGTACGGTGCATGCAATCCAGGTCGATTTTGCCGACTACAAGTCCGGCCGCTACGGCGATGCACCGGACATCTATACCCGCTTCCAGCTCCAGGGTTCGCTCGATGGGAAGCACTGGAGCATGCTTGCGGATCTTTCCCGATCGACCCGCGACCGACCCAACGCCTATATGGAGATCGACCCGGCAGCACGTGTGCGTTATATCCGCTACGTGCACGGCCATGTGGGTGCGCACCACCTGGCGATTGCCGGCCTGCGTGTGTTCGGCAACGAGGACGGACCGCCACCAGCTGCGCCGAAGCTGGTGTCCGCGACACGCATGGCAGACCGTCGTGACGCCACGATCGCGTGGAATCCGGTTCCCGGCGCGGTCGGCTACAACGTGCGCTGGGGCATTGCCCCGAACCGGCTGTACGAGACCTACCAGCGCTTTGCCGATCACCCGACGCGACTCGAACTGACCTCGCTGAACAAGACAGTCACCTATTACGTGGCCGTCGAAGCCTTCGACGAACGCGGTGTGTCGGTGTTGTCGCGCGTGATCCGGCTGTAGGCATCGCGCACAAAAAAAGAGGACCTGCGCGATGCAGATCCTCTTTTGCTGGTGGGCCGTCCGAGACTCGAACTCGGGACCAATAGATTAAAAGTCTACTGCTCTACCAACTGAGCTAACGGCCCGATGACCAGGCAAGCCGACGATTTTATGGGCTATGCGTTGGCGGCACAAGCCAAGACGACTTACACGTAGCGTGTGGGATCGGGCAGCCCCGCTTCGCGGAAGCCCTGCGCACGCAACAGGCAGGCATCGCAGTGACCGCAGGCGCGGCCTTCGGCATCCGCCTTGTAGCAGCTCACCGTCTGCGCGAAGTCCACGCCCAGGCGCAGCCCCTCGCGGGCAATATCGGCTTTACCCATCGCCATCAGCGGTGCGTGAATACGGATGCCCGCCCCCTCAACGCCCGCCTTGGTGGCCACGTTGGCAAGCTGCTCGAACGCCTCGATGAAGGCCGGTCGGCAATCGGGGTAGCCGGAGTAGTCCACCGCATTGACCCCGCACCAGATGTCCGCCGAACCGAGCACCTCGGCCCAGCCCAGCGCGATCGACAGCATGATGGTGTTGCGCGCCGGCACGTAAGTCACCGGAATCGCGTTGGAGCCAGCAGCGTCCAGCGGCACGTCGATATCGGCGGTGAGCGCCGAGCCGCCGATGCTGCGCAGGTCCACATGCACCACCTTGTGCTCGACCGCGCCCAGCATCGTGGACACGCGTTCCGACGCGGCCAGTTCGGACTCGTGCCGCTGGCCATAGGCCACGCTCAGCGCATGCACCTGGAAGCCCTGTTCGCGGGCAAGCGCCACGGTTACGGCCGAGTCCATGCCGCCGGAAACGAGCACGACGGCCTTGCGGAGAGATGTTTCAGACATGGGTTTTCGTCCACTGATGTACGGCCGGATACCGACCGGGAAAGCGCCACCGGCAACACAGGCCAGCGCGCGTAAGACCAAAGCGGATGGAGCTGATGCAGCACCGACGGGCGGCCCCCGCGGGCGCACGCGTCGTCATCCGCCTCCTTGCTCAATGCCCGGCCGCGTCGTTCCAGAGCAACTTGTGCAGCTGCAACTGGAAGCGCACGGGCAACTTGTCCTCGATGATCCACTCCGCCAGTTCACGCGGCTCGACTGCGCCATGTACCGGCGAAAAAAGCACCATGCAGCGCTGATCAAGCGCGTACCCGGCGACCTTGTCACGGGCCCACTCATAGTCACCTCGGCTGGCGATCACGATCTTCAGCTGGTCATGCGGCAACAGGTGATCCAGATTGGACCAAAGGTTGCGCGCACTTTCGCCGGAGTCGGGCGCCTTCAGGTCCATCACCTTGCGCACCCGTGCATCCACTCTGGCCACGTCGAGCGCGCCGGATGTCTCCAGCGAAACCTCGTAGCCCGCGTCGCAGAGGCGTTCAAGCAGTACCAGGCAGCGCTTCTGCGCCAGCGGCTCGCCGCCCGTCACGCAGACGTGCCGCGCGCCATGACTGGCCACTTCGGCAAGGATGTCGTCGATGGCGCGCCAGCCACCGCCGTAAAAGGAGTATTCGGTATCGCACCACACACAGCGCAACGGGCACCCCGTCAGGCGGACGAACACGGTCCGCCAGCCGATCGCATCGGCCTCGCCCTGCACCGAGTGGAAGACTTCGGTGATCCGCAGCCGCTCGGCCAGCGGGGGCGTCTGCGCATCGGGCGCCTGTTCGAGCTGCTCGTCAGCCATGCATCGGCCTCAACGAGCGGCCGGCGGCTGCGCCATCTGGTGCAACCGTTCCTTGGCCAGTTCTGCGACACGGGTTCCGGGGTACTTGGCGACAACCGCTTTCAACGTGGCTTCGGCAGCAGGCTGCTGCTTCAGCGCCTGCTGCGTATAGCCCAGTTTCAGCAGCGCGGCTGGAGCCTTTTCGCTGTCCGGAAACTGCTGCAGCAGGTGCTGGAACGCCTGCAGCGCGATAGGATAATTGGTGGTCGCGTAGTACGACTCGCCCAGCCAGTAGAAGGCATTCGGCGTGAGTGTGTTGACCGGGTACTTCTCGATGTAGTCGCGGAAGCCGCGCGAGGCATCCACGTAATGACCGGAGGTCACGTCCTTGAACGCCGCCTCGTAGGCCTTCTGCATTGCTGCCGTGGGCCGACTGGGCGCGGGTGTGGCCTTGCTCGGTACGGTCGCGGCAGCCGGTGCCGGCGCTGACGAGGCGGATGCGCTCGGTGCCGACGATGCCGCGGCAGGCTGGCCGCTGGCCGGGGCGGCAGCCTTTTCCAGGCGCCCCACGCGGGAATCCAGGTCCAGATATTGCGCCTTGCTGGTGTCCTGCATGTCCTGCAATTGGTGCTGCAGGACTTCGATCTGGCCCTGCTGCTGCTGAATCTGCGACTGCATCTGCTGCAGCTGGTTCAGCAGCTTGAAATTGGTCTGGTCGCGGCTCTGTGCCAGTTGCTCGAGCCGGGTCACCCGGTCGGCAAGGCTCAGGCGCGCATCCTGTGCATGCAACGGGGCCATAAACAGCACGGCGGACGCCAGGGCGCCCGCCGTGCCGAAACTGGCCATGAAACGATAAGCCAGTGGGTGTTTCATTACTCGGCCGTGTAGACGATCTCGACGCGGCGGTTCTTGCTCCAGCAGTCCTCGTTGTGCTCACGGCACACCGGCTTTTCCTTGCCGTAGGAGATCACGTTGATCTGGCTGGCCGAAGCACCGTCGGCTTCCATGGCACTGGCCACGGCGTCGGCACGACGCTCGCCCAGGCCCAGGTTGTACTCACGCGTACCGCGCTCGTCGGTGTTGCCTTCGAGGCGCATACGGGCGGTCGGACGGTCCTGCAGGTACTTCGAGTGGCAAGCGATGATCTGCTGGAATTCCGGCTTGATCTCGGACTTGTCGAAGTCGAAGTACACGACGCGCTGCTTCAGGCAGGCATCGGTCTCGAGATCGGCAGGGGTGTACTTGCCGTTGCTGACGGGGGCCGGTGCCGGGGCCTGCTGGACCGGAGCCGGCGGCTGCTGCGGCTTCACTTCCTGCTTCTTGCTGCATGCGGCCGCGCCAACGCAAAGCAGGGCGACCAGGGCGACGCGAACGGTCTTATTCATGGTGAACGTTCCTTCAAACGGGTTGAGTTCGGACAGTCAATGACGATTGCGGTTACGGGACAACAGTCGCCGGTGGTCCGGCTGTATTTTTATGGGTCCAACAACTTGCTTAAAGTCCGGTCGCGCGGTCGATTGCGGCAACCTCAGTACAACAGGCCACGGCAAATATGCCGCGGCCCGATACCGGGGACGTATTGAACGGCCTCGGCCCCCTTCCTAGGACACTCGACGGCGCTCATCCAGCCGCCACCGAGCCTGATTCAATGCGTCCGATAAGGTCCCCAGGCCGGCTCGCGCACATCGCCATCCGCAAGCACCAGACGCTGCCTGACCTTGCCGTCGTCGGAAACGGCATAAAGCACGCCGTGACGCCCGGCACTGGAGGCGTACAGCAGCATGCTACCGTTCGGCGCAAAACTCGGCGACTCATCCAATGGGCCAGGCGAGATATAGCGGACCTGGCCACCCAAACTCATGTCCATGATGGCAATACGATACACGTTCCCATTCGCCTGCACCATCGCAAGCTGCTTGCCGTCCGAACTGATGTCGGCGTCGTAGTTGCTCTGCCCCTGGAAGGTGACCCGGGTCGGCGTGCCGCCGGTGGATGGCATCTTGTAGATCTGCGGCCGGCCGGAACGGTCGGAGGTGAAATAGATGCTCTTGCCGTCCGGCGACCAGACCGGTTCGGTATCGATCGCCAGGTTATGGGTCAGCCGGGTTTCCTTGTGGGTGGCCAGGTCCATCACATAAAGCTCGGGATTGCCCTGGTAGGAAAGCGACATGGCCAGCTTGGTGCCGTCGGGCGACCAGGCAGGGGCACCGTTGATGCCCTTGGGGCGACCGGAGATCAGGGTACGGGCGCCGGTGATGATGTTCTGCACATAGATCGCCGAGTTGCCGCTCTCGAACGAGACGTAGGCGATCTTGTTGCCGTCCGGCGACCAGCGCGGGGTCAGCAGCGCCTCGTGCGAACGGGCTACCACCTGCGGGTTGTAGCCGTCCGAATCGGCCACTACCAGCGAATAGGTCATGTGGTCGCCCAGACCCACCGCCGTGATGTAGGCGATCCGGGTCCAGAACGCGCCACGCACGCCGGTGATCTTCTGGTAGATGATGTCGGCGATCTGGTGCGCCACGCCGCGTAGGTCGCCTATCGGGGCCGGCGGCATTTCCTGGTGCAGTAGGCTCTGCTGCTTGTTGACGTCCCACAGCTCGTACTCGACCTGCACCTTGCCGTTGCCGGCGTCGGTGATGCGGCCGACCACGATGTAATCCTGCTTGAGCAGCCGCCAGGTGGCGAACTTGATCTCTGAGCCCTTGGTCGGCTGCTCGACGATCTCGCTCTTGGCCAGCGCGCGGAACTTGCCACAACGGTTGAAATCGTTACGCATCACGGCAGCCACATCGGTCGGCAACGGTGCGCCGGACGGCTGCGCGAACGGTACCACCACGATCGGCGTTGCCGTTTTCAGGCCACCGACGATGTCGACATTGAGCGATTGCGCGGATGCCGGAATCGCGACAAACGCCGCCAGAACCAGCAGAACGAGGGCGAACAACGAGCTGGATTTACGCATGGACTGGATTATCGCGGCATGAAAGTGAGGGTGATACTGCGGCTGAACACCTTCTCGAACCCCTTGTAGGGCAAGGTCCGGGTCCGCAGCACCGCATTCTCGATGGAGCGTCGGCCGGCATCGTCGTACGGGCAGCTGGGGTCGACCTTGGCGCTCATCACCTGGCCACCGGGCAACTGCACGATATGAACCTTGCAGGGAACATTCGGCATGTTATCCGGCCTTAACCAATTCGGTGTGACTGCGTTCTGAATCGCCGCTGCATAACGGTCGACCAGGGAACTGTCGAGTGCCCCGGTCCCGCTCTGCAGCTGGTCGCCCTTGGGAAGGTTGGCCTGGGCTTTCTTCAGGTCCGCCTGCTGCCGCTTGGCCGCCGAATCCAGCTTCTGCGTGTTCTTGGCCGCCGCATCCATCTTGGCGAACAGCTCGTCGACCTTTTTCAGCTCTTCCTTGCGCTTGGCCGCTTGGGCGTCGAGTTCGGCCATGTGCTGGCGCTCGCGCTCCTTCTGCACGCGGTCGGCCTCGGCCTTCTGCAGGCCCTGCTCGACCACCCGTTCCTGGTCCTTCACGTCCGGATGCACCGGCGGTGGCGGCAGGGTCTTGACCTTGGGCGCGGGCGTCGGCGGCGGGGTCGGCGGTGGCAGTTTGGGCGGTGGTGGCTGGGTATGTGGTTGCGGCTTCGCCTTGCTCGCCTTCGGCCGCGGGCTGGTGGTGGGCCCCACCAGGGTCGCCTCGATCACCGGCCCCTGCAACTGCAAGGGCGGCGAACAGGTGATCCGGTTCATCCACTGCGGCAGGTGCAGCGCCTGGAACAGGCTTTCGTAGCTGGTGCAAGGCAGCGTCGCCAGGAACAGGAATCCCACGATGCCCAGGTGCAGGATGGCGGAGACGACCACCGCCAACGGGGTCGCGTTACGGTCGCGCATTCTATTTGCCCGACTCCGGCGTGCTCATCAGGCCGACCTTGGACACACCCGCCTGCTGCAGGTCGGTCAGGGCCTGGTAGACGCCGTTGTACTTGCCGGACTGGTCGCCTGCCACCAGCACGCTGACATCCGGGTTTTCCTTGACGATAGCGCCGATCTCCACCTTCAGCTGCTCGGGCGTCACCGGGTCGCGGTCATGCTTGCTCTTGCGCAGGAAGAAGTTGCCGTTGCGGTCGACCTCGACGATGACCGGCTCTTCCTTGGTGTGCAGCGCCTTGGCATCGGCCTGGGGCAGGTTGACGTCGACACTGGCGTTGATCATCGGCGCGGTGACCATGAAGATGATCAGCAGCACCAGCATCACGTCGATGTAGGGGACGACGTTGATCTCTGACTTCAGTTTGAAGCGCTTGTGGCGCCTTGAGGGTCGCGCGGAACGCATGCGGGTGCTCCTGCTCAGGCTGCGTCGTCGGACTGGATCTGCCGCTGCAGCACGGAGGAAAACTCCTCCTGGAACACGTCGTAGCGCGAGGCCACCCGCTCCACCTTGTTGGCATAGCGGTTATAGGCCCACTGCGCGGGAATCGCGGCGAACAGGCCCATCGCGGTGGCGATCAGTGCCTCGGAGATGTGCGGCGCGACCACGGCGATGGTGACGTCCTTGATCTGGCCCAGGCCCTGGAACGCGCCCATGATGCCCCACACCGTGCCGAACAGGCCCACGTAGGGGCTGATCGAGCCGACGTTGGCAAGAAACTCCAGGTTGCGCTCGAGCAGGCCGACTTCGCGGGTCACGGTGACCTGCATCGCACGCTCGGCGCCCTCGATCACGATGCGCTGGTCGTGCACGCGGCGCTGGCGCTGGCGGGCGAACTCGCGGAAGCCGGACTCGAAGATGTTTTCCATGCCGCCGTTCTCGGCGCCGCGCCCGTTCACTTCACGGAACAGCTGGGCCAGGTCGGCACCGGACCAGAAGCGCTCTTCGAACGCCTCGGCGTCGGACATCGCGGCCTTCATCTGCACGTACTTGCGCACGATGATCACCCACGACATGAAGGAGAAGCCCAGCAGTACCAGCAGCACGGCCTTGACCGGCCAGCTGGAATCCGCGATCAGCGAGAAAATGTTCATTCCACCGTTCATTGCTTGGGGGTGCTCCGCCGCGAGGGTTGTTGTGTTCAGGGGTCGACGCCAGGGATCACGCCGTCCGGGATGCGTGCCGGTTGCATGCGTCGCAAGTCCACGCATGCCACCCGCACCAGCGCACGGATGAGTTCCGTGCCGTCCGGCCGGTAGATCGACTGGGCGAAAAGGATACTGGCTGCGCGCCGTTCCTGGACGGCTACCGTTACCTGCAGTTCATCGTCCAGCAGGGCCGGGCGCAGGAAGTCCAGCTGCATGTGGCGCACCATGAAGGCCAGTCCGGTGGCCTCGCGCAGGGCCGACTGATCCACCCCCAGCCCGCGCAGCCACTCGCTGCGGGCACGCTCCATGAAACGCAGGTAGCTGGCGTGATAGACCACGCCGCCGGCGTCGGTGTCTTCCCAATAGACGCGGACGGGCCAACGAAACGGTTCGGACGGCTGGACGGTTGCTGGGGACATGGAAACCGGGAGACATGACGGGAGGTCGGACCGTTTGGTCCAGCCTCAAAGCATACCGGCAACCGCGCGGTTTCGCCGCGTCGCGGATGGAAGCCGAAAATGGAGCCGGCTCAGCCCTGCCCTTCGGCGAACAGGTCGCCGGGCGCGGGACGGCGCGGCGGCGGGCTCAGCCCCAGGTGACGCCAGGCGCGGGCACTGGCCATGCGACCTCGTGCCGTGCGGACCAGGAAGCCCTGCTGGATCAGGTAGGGCTCGACCACGTCCTCCAGCGTGCCGCGATCCTCGCTCAGTGCGGCCGCCAGCGATTCGACGCCCACCGGGCCGCCGTCGAAATTCTCGATAATGATGGTCAACAGGCGACGATCGAGTTCGTCGAAGCCTTCGGCATCGACTTTAAGCATGTCGGTGGCCGCCTGGGCCGCCGCTACCGTGATGCGTCCACCGGCGCGCACTTCGGCATAGTCGCGGACCCGTCGCAGCAGGCGGTTGGCGATACGCGGCGTACCGCGCGAGCGGCGCGCAATTTCCTGCGCCCCCTCCACCTCGCAATCGATGCCGAGGATGCGCGCCGAACGCCGCACGATCGCAGTCAGCTCATCCGCCGAATAGAACTCCAGTCGCTGCACGATGCCGAAGCGGTCGCGCAGCGGTGCGGTCAACAGGCCGGCACGGGTGGTGGCACCGATCAGGGTGAACGGCGGCAGGTCCAGCTTGATCGAACGTGCCGCGGGTCCCTCGCCGATCATGATGTCGATCTGGAAATCTTCCATCGCCGGGTAGAGCACTTCCTCGACCACCGGCGACAGGCGATGGATCTCGTCCACGAACAGCACGTCGTGCGGCTCGAGATTGGTCAGCAGCGCGGCCAGATCGCCGGCACGCTCCAGCACCGGGCCGGAGGTGGAGCGCACGTTGACGCCCAGCTCGTTGGCGATCACGTGGCTGAGTGTGGTCTTGCCCAGACCCGGCGGACCGAAGATCAGCACATGGTCGAGCGCCCCGCCGCGCTTTTTCGCGGCCTCGATGTAGATCGAGAGCTGTTCGCGCACCGCTTGCTGCCCGAGATACTCGGCTAGCCGCTTCGGGCGAATGGACGCCTCCAGCGCCTCGTCGTCGAACTGGGTGGCGGCGGTCACGATGCGGGTATCGGTCATGGGGACATTATGGCGGCACATGCCGGGAAATGGACGAACTGCCTGTCAAATCCGGCTTGCTTCATTTTGTCGGGAAAGTGCGTCCGGCACGTCCCCGACTCGCCTGGCCGGGCGGAGACCGCCCAGGTTCCGCTGACCGAACGGATCAGATCTCCACTTGCGCGCCGAGCTCGATCAGGCGATTGCCGGGAATCTGGAAGAACGCGGTCGCCGGCAGTGCGTTGCGCGCCATGAACACGAACAGCTTGTCGCGCCACAGTGCCATGCCGGGACGCCGCTTGTGCGCGACCACGGTCTCGCGCGAGAGGAAGAAGGTCGTGTCCATCATGTCGAACGGCAGGCCGTTGCGGGCGCATTGCGACAAGGCCAGCGGCACGTTCGGATCCTCGGCAAAACCGAACTGCAGCTCGATGCTGTAGAACTCGCCACCCAGGCTGGCGATGCGGATGCGCTCGTCGGCCTCGGCAACCGGGGTTTCGAGTATCTCCACCGTCAACAGCACATTGCGCTCGTGCAGCACCTTGTTGTGCTTCAGGTTGTGCAGCAGCGAGTGCGGCACCGCCTCCTGGTTCGCGGTGAGAAACACCGCCGTACCCGGCACGCGGATCGGCGGATGCTCGCCGATGTTCTGGATGAACGGCGCCAGCGCCAGGCCGCCCTGCTTGATCTCGCGCACCACCAGCTCGCGACCGCGGCGCCAGGTGGTCATCAGCACGAACACGCCCAGCCCCAGCACCAGCGGGAACCAGCCGCCATGATCGATCTTGATCACGTTGGCACTGAACAGCGACAGGTCGATGGCCAGCAGCACGATGCCGCCCAGCACCACCACGAAACCGTTCCAGTGCCATTGGCGGCGGGCCACCACCAGCGCCAGCAGGGTGGTGATCGCCATGGTTCCGGTCACCGCGATGCCGTAGGCCGCACTGAGGTTGTCGGAACTGCGGAACCCGAGCACCGCGACCAGCACCATCACCAGCAGGAAGCCGTTGACCCACGGCACGAAGATCTGCCCGGACATCTCGCGCGAGGTGTGCAGCACCGGCATGCGCATCGAATACCCCAGCGACATCGCCTCGCGGGTCATCGAGAAGGCGCCGGAAATCACCGCCTGCGAGGCGATCACTGCCGCCACCGTGGCCAGCCCGATCATCGGGTAGAGCAGCACATGCGGCACCAGCTTGAAGAACGGGTTGTCGATCGCGGCGGGATGCTCCAGCAGCAGCGCACCCTGGCCGAAATAGTTCAGCGTCAGCGCCGGCAGCACGAAGCTGAACCAGGCCAGCCGGATCGGCTTCTTACCGAAGTGCCCCATGTCGGCATACAGCGCCTCGGCACCGGTCAGTGCCAGCACCACGCCGCCCAGCGAAATGAAGGCCATCATTCCGTGCACCTGGAAGAAGCGCACGCCGTACATGGGGTCGAGCGCCCACAGCACCGCCGGATTGCGCACGATCATGTGGATGCCGAACAGCGCAATCGCCACGAACCAGACCAGCATCACCGGCCCGAACAGACGGCCGACTTTTTCGGTGCCGAAACGCTGCACCGAGAACAGCACCAGCAGCACCACGACCGAGATCGGCACCACCCAGTGCGCCATCCCGGGCTCCGCCACCTTCACGCCCTCGACCGCGCCGAGCACCGAGATCGCCGGGGTGATCACGCCGTCGCCGTAGAACAGCGAGGCGCCGAAAATGCCCAGCGTGACCAGCAGCCAGCGGACTCTGGGCTGCTCGCGCACGCAGCGCTGCGCCAGCGCCATCAGCGCCATGATGCCGCCTTCGCCGCGGTTGTCGGCGCGCATGATGAACACGACGTACTTCAGCGAGACCACGATCAACTGCGACCAGAAGATCAGCGACAGCACACCGTAGATACTCACCGGCGTCGGCCGCATGCCGTCGTGGCTCAGGGTCGTCTGCAGGGTGTACAGCGGGCTGGTGCCGATGTCGCCATAGACGACGCCGATGGCGCCCAGCGCAAGCGCCGCCAGGCGCGGCGGAAGACCGCCGGAAGAGGTGGATTGGCTCATGGAAGGGGTTCCGGTCCGTACGTGCGGATCAAATCTCGACCTGTGCACCCAGCTCGATCAGCCGGTTGCCGGGAATCTGGAAAAACGCCGTGGCCGGCAGCGCATTGCGGGACAGGAACGCAAACAGCTTGTCCCGCCACAACGCCATGCCGGGCCGCCCTTTGTCGGCGACGATATTGTCGCGCGACAGGAAAAAAGTGGTATCCATCATGTCGAACGGCAGGCCGGTACGCGCGCACTGCGCCAGCGCCAGCGGCACATTCGGATCCTCGGCGAAGCCGAAGCGCAGTCCAAGGCCGTAGAACTCGCCCCCGAGGTCGTCGATGTGGATGCGCTCGTCGGCCTCGGCGATGGGCGTTTCGAGCACCTCCACCGTCAACAGCACGTTGCGTTCGTGCAGCACCTTGTTGTGCTTCAGGTTGTGCAGCAGCGCGTGCGGCACCGACTCCTGGTTGGCGGTCAGGAACACCGCCGTGCCGGGTACCCGCAGAGGCGGATGCTCGCTGATGTTCTCGATGAACGGCGCCAGCGCCAGACCGCCCTGCTTGATCTCGCGGATCACCAGTTCGCGACCGCGTCGCCAGGTGGTCATCACGGTGAACAGGAACAGGCCGAGCACCAGCGGGAACCAGCCGCCGTCTGGAATCTTCAGCGTGTTGGCGCCGAAGTAGCTTAGGTCGATCGACAGCAGCACCAGCCCGGTCAGGATCACGGCCGCCCGGTTCCAGTGCCACATGCGGCGGGCCACGATCATGGTCAACGTGGTATCGATCGCCATGGTGCCGGTAACCGCGATGCCATAGGCGCCACCCAGCGCCGACGACGAGCCGAAGAACACCACCGTGAACATCACCGCGATCAGCAGCGCACGGTTGACCCAGGGCAGGAAGATCTGGTTGATCGCCTCGCGCGAGGTATGCACCACCTGCATCCGGGGCACGAAGCCGAGCTGGATCGCCTGGCGCGTCACCGTGAAGGCGCCGGAGATCACCGCCTGCGAGGCGATCACCGTGGCCATTGTGGCCAGGCCGATCATCGGGTACTGGGCCCAGACGGGAACCGAGTGGTAGAACGGGTTGCTGATCGCCTCCGGGTGGTGCAGCAGCAGTCCGCCCTGGCCGTAGTAGTTGAGCAGCAGCGCCGGCATCACGAAGCCGAACCAGGCCGCGCGGATCGGGAAGCGCCCGAAGTGCCCCATGTCGGTGTACAGCGCCTCGGCACCGGTCACGCACAGCACCACCGAGCCCAGCGCCAGCAGCGACGCGACCCCGTGGGTCATGAAGAACCGCACTGCGTACCAGGGGTTGAGCGCCCACAGCACTTCCGGCGCCTGGATGATGTTCCATACGCCGATCACGCCAAGGCTGAGGAACCACAGCACCATCACCGGACCGAACACCGCTCCCACCCGCGCCGTGCCGTGCCGCTGCAGCCAGAACAGGCCGAGCAGCACCAATACTGTCAACGGCACGATCCAGTGGCTCAGTGCAGGGGTCGTCACCTTCAGGCCTTCCACCGCGGAGAGCACCGAGATCGATGGCGTGATCACGCCGTCGCCGAAGAACAGCGCGGCTCCCAGCACCGCCATCAGCACCACCAGCTTGCGCATGCGCGTGGAGCTGCCCACCGAGCGCTGTGCCAGCGCCATCAGGGCCATGATGCCGCCTTCGCCCTTGTTGTCGGCGCGCATCACCAGGCTCACGTACTTCACCGCCACCACCATGATCAGCGACCAGGTGACCAGCGACAGAATGCCCAGCACGGTCGCTGGATAGGGGTGCAGGCCATGCTCCGGCAGGAAGGTCTCGTGCATGGTGTACAGCGGACTGGTGCCGATGTCGCCGAACACGACACCGATGGCGCCGAGGATCAGTGCCTGCTTGCTGCCGTGCAATAGCTCGCCGTCTCCGGCGTCTTGTGCGGGCGGTGCCGTCTTTGACTGTTCACTCATGCCGATTCCAATGACCTAGCCGCCCAGTGCGGCACGCAACGCCTTGCGGATGATGGTTTCCGCGCTGTCCCCCTCGACCACCACCTTCTGCACCATCCGCGTCACCTCGGCAGGCTTGTAGCCGAGCTGTTGCAGCGCCACGGTGGCTTCGCCGGCAGGATCCAGCGGCGCTCCCGCCGGCTGGCCCGAAACCCCGGGAAGGCTGACCGTCAGACCATCGACCCGATCGCGCAGCTCCACCACGATGCGCTCGGCGGTTTTCTTGCCGATGCCGGGGATCTTGGTCAGCGCCACCACATCGCCGGCCTGTACCAGCCGCGCGAAATGGTCGGTGGACACGCCCGAGAGCACCGCCAGCGCAATCTTCGCGCCGATGCCCGACACCTTCTGCAGGTTGCGGAACAGCGCACGCTCGGATTCCTGCAGGAATCCGTACAGCGCAGCGCTGTCCTCCTTCACCGCGTAATGGGTGAGCAGCACCACTTCCTGGCCCAGGCCAGGCAGGTCGTAGATGGTGGACATCGGCGCTTCCAGCTCATAACCGACGCCACCCACCTCCAGCAGCAGCCATGGCGGCTGCTTGGATACCAGAGTTCCGCGCAGGCGGCCGATCATCGCCGCCTCCAGGCGCTGCGAGGGATGCCGATACGGCCGATGCTGGCACGCGTGTGCGCATGCGTGACCGCGATCGCCAGCGCGTCGGCGGCATCCGCCTGCAGCGGACCCTTCAGGCCAAGCAGCACACCGATCATGTGCTGCACCTGGGTCTTGTCGCCACGGCCGCTCCCGACCACTGCCTGCTTTACTTCCGTTGCCGCGTATTCGTGCACCACGATCCCCTGACTGACTACCGCGCAGATCGCAGCCCCACGCGCCTGCCCCAGCTTCAAGGCCGAATCGGCATTGCGCGCCATGAATACGCGCTCGATGCCGCACTCGTCCGGCCGATGCGCGGCGATGATCTCACCCAGTTCGTCAAAAATGCGTTTCAGGCGCAACGGGAAGCTGGCTTCGCCCGCCACCACGAGCGCCGCGTGGAACACGTGCGTCAGGCGACCCTGCGCGTCGGCGTCGATGATGCCCACGCCCGTGCGCTGGCTGCCGGGGTCGATGCCGACAATGCGCACACGCGACACGGCCGGGGTAGCGGAAGCGGGGGCGGGCACGGTCTTCATGGTCCGGTCGGATGAATACGGCACACGACCCGGTCATGCAACCGGTTGCGCCTGGCCATCCACCTTACTCCCGATGCCCCGCCCACATTCCCGTCACGGCAGCTGGGCGTTGTGATAGACCTCGCTGACATCGTCCAGCGCGTCCAGCTTGTCCAGCAGCGTGGTCAGTGCCTCGACCACATCCTCGGACACGGCCACACGATTGTTGGGGCGCATGCTGACGCCGGCGTGCTCGGCCTCGAGCCCTGCGGCGGACAGTGCCTGCTGCACCGACTCGAAATCCTCCGGCGCGCACAGCACGGTGCTCTCGCCGTTTTCGTTGACCACGTCGTCGGCGCCCGCCTCCAGGGCGGCCTCCAGCACCTTTTCCTCGACGGCTTCGTCACCACCGGTGGCGAACGCCAGTTCGCCGCAGCGCGTGAACTGGAACGCCACCGACCCGGACGTGCCCAGGTTGCCGCCGCTCTTGGACAGCGCATGACGGACATCGGCCACGGTACGCGTGGGGTTGTCGGTAAAGCAGTCGATGATCAGCGCCACGCCACCCGGGCCGTAACCTTCGTAGCGCATTTCCTCGCCAGCGCCATCGGCTCCCGAGCCACGTTTGATCGCGCGCTCGATGGTGTCCTTGGGCATGTTGGCCGACAACGCCTTGTCCACCGCTGCCCGCAGCCGCGGGTTGAGCGCCGGATCGGCCACACCGGCACGCGTGGCGACGGTGATTTCGCGGATCAGTTTGGTGAATACCTTGGCGCGCTTGGCGTCCTCGGCATTCTTGCGGCCTTCGATCGACGGGCCTCTACCCATGGCTGGCAAACCTGAACAATGGACAAGCGCGGGATTTTACTTCAATCGGCCGGTCGGCCTGCAAACCGCGGTGCCGCCGCCATGCTATCGAAGCGTCCGTCCCGGAGAAATCCGGCCACCCGATGGGCCACTTCCTGCGAAAACAGCAGGCCGGTATGCGTGGCCTCGACCACGCAATGGTCGCTGATGCCCGGCAGGCGGGTCTCGTCCACCGCCACGGTGCCGTCGTGCTCCCCCGCCACCTGGCCGAGCACCGCGCCCAGCCCCACCCGGGTCCGCCCGGCGATCACGCCCAGTTCGCGTGGACCGTCCCAGCGTTCAAAGCCATGTTCGAGCAATGTCCGGTTATGGCCCAGCAGGGCCTCGCCGCCCCGTCCGAGTTCGGCAAAGCGGCGCGCCGAGGCACTGCCCTTGAGCGGCGACCCCAGGCAGACAATGCGCCCCGGCGGCAAGCCGGTATCGTCCGCGCACACCTGCAGGGCCAGCAGACCGCCGAGACTGTGCCCCACCAGGTGCACCGGATCGGGACCGCAGTCCATCATCTGCGCGCGCAGGCGCTTGAGAATATGCTCCTGGGTGGCGGCAACGCTCATGTAATCGAAGCGATGCACGCGGTAGCCCTCTTCGATCAGGCGCCGGTGCAGCACTCCCAACGCGAAGCCGCGCATCCACAGGCCGTGCAGCAGGATGATGTGTTCGGTCATCGTCTCGCGTGTTCCGCTATGTCCAAGCCCCGGACATCGCAGTCCGTCGTCAGGCAACGATCATGCGACAGCCCGTGTGAACGCGGGTTCGCGACGGCGATGTAACGGGTCGACCACATCACACGCCACAGCGGAATGGTCCGAATCAGGATTCCCCGGCGGCATCGGCGGCAACCGCCACATGCAGCTCCTTCAGCTGCGCCAGGCTCACCGGCGAGGGCGCGTCGGTCATCAGGTCCTGCGCGCTGGTGGTCTTGGGGAAGGCGATCACATCGCGGATCGACTCGGTCCCGGCCATCAGTGCGGCAATGCGGTCGATACCGAAGGCCAGGCCACCGTGCGGCGGCGCGCCGAGCTTCAGTGCCTTGAGCAGGAAGCCGAATTTCATTTCGGCCTCTTCCGCACCGATGCCGAGCAGTTCGAACACCGCGCTCTGCATCTCCGGCCGGTGGATACGGATCGAACCGCCGCCGATCTCATTGCCGTTGAGCACCATGTCGTAGCCGCGGCTCACGGCCGTCGCCGCATTCGCCTTGAGATCGGCGATGTCGTCGACCTTGGGCGCGGTGAACGGATGATGCAGGGCGACGAAACGCTGTTCGTCCTCGTCGTACTCGAACATCGGGAAGTCGGTGACCCACAGCGGCTTCCAGCTGTTCTCGACCAGACCGCGGTCCTTGCCGAGTTTCAGGCGCAGCGCGCCCATGAAGTCGGTGACCGTCTTCCACTTGCCGGCACCGACGAAGATGATGTCGCCGGACTGCGCACCCGTGGCCTTGAGCACGGCGTCAAGCGCCGCGTCGTCGAGGAACTTCGCCACCGGCGAGTTCACCCCTTCGCGGCCCTTGGCCAGGTCCTCGACCTTGATCCAGGCCAGGCCCTTGGCACCGTACTTGGCGACGAACTCGGTCAGCCCGTCGATCTCCTTGCGGCTCAGCGACGCAGCCTCGGGCACGCGCAGCGCGGCAACGCGACCGGCCGGGTCGTTGGCCGGCTCGGCGAACACCTTGAACTCGACATGCTTCAGCGCCTCGGCCACGTCGACCAGTTCCAGCGCGATACGCAGGTCCGGCTTGTCGGAACCGAAGCGGCGCATCGCCTCGGCCCAGGTCATCCGCGGGAAGCTGGCATCCAGCTCGACGCCCTGCACTTCGCGGAACACGTGGCGGATCAGTTCCTCCACGAAGTCCTGCACGTCCTGCTCTTCGACAAAGGCGAATTCCAGGTCGAGCTGGGTGAATTCCGGCTGGCGGTCGGCGCGCAGGTCCTCGTCGCGGAAGCAGCGCGCGATCTGGTAGTAGCGGTCGAAGCCGGCCATCATCAGGATCTGCTTGAACAGCTGCGGCGACTGCGGCAGCGCATAGAACTGGCCCGGATGCACGCGGCTGGGCACCAGGTAGTCGCGCGCACCTTCCGGCGTAGCCTTGGTCAGGATCGGCGTCTCGATGTCCTGGAAGCCGCGCTCGTCCAGATAACGGCGCAGCGCCTGCACCAGCTTGATCCGCTTGCGCATCATCGCCTGCATCTCGGGGCGGCGCAGATCGAGGTAGCGGTAGGTCATCCGCATGTCCTCGTTCGGGTTCTCGTGCAGCGCGAACGGCAGGTCCTTCGCCGCGTTGAGCACCTCGACCGTCTCGGCCAGCAGCTCGACCGTGCCGGTCTTCAGCTTGTCGTTGATCGACAGGCGCTGGCGGATCGTGCCGGTGACGCGCAGGCAGTACTCGTAACCGACCTCGCCCGCCACCGCGAAGGCGTCGGCGTTCTCGCGCTCGACCACCACCTGGGCCAGGCCCTCGTGGTCACGCAGGTCGATGAAGGCAACGTGGCTCTGCAGACGGGTCTTGTTGACCCAACCGCACAGGGTGACGTTCTGGCCAACCAGGGACTCGTCGATGAGACCGCAGTAATGCGTGCGCATGCGCTTGAAACTCCGGCCGCGGCCGCGGCATTGAAGACAGTGGACAAGACCGGAAATGGTATCACGTGCGGGCATAGCTTCCGGGCCGCTGCCGCGCGACCCGGAGCCGATCTCAGCTGCTCTCGCCCGACGGCTTCGCGGCCGGTGCCGGTGCCGGTGCCGGTGTCGACGCAGGTGCCGGCGCAGGGGATGGTGCCGGCGCTGGAGCTTCCGCAGCCTTGCTGTCCGACTCGCCGGTTCCGCTGCCGTCGACCAGGTTGCGCTTCTTGTCGCCGTCCTTCTTGAAGTCGGTTTCGTACCAACCACTACCGGCCAGACGGAACGATGGCGCGCTCAACCGGCGCTGGACCTGGGGTGCGCCGCAGGACGGACAGATCTCCGGATCGGGGTCCGACAGCTTCTGCAACCGGTCAAAACGATGCCCGCAGTGGGCACATTCGAATTCATAGATAGGCATCGACTGCTCCTGAGTACCCGCCACATCATCGTGCAGGCCCGCGCATTATCGAAATCATCACGCAGATTTCAACAAGATGTAAAAAAAATGTTTGGCATCGCCGCGTATCGGGAGTAGCCTGCAAATCGAGGGTTATCAGACAGACGCAATGCACCCTCGACCTAGGGGAAATTCAGAAAAAGGGACTTAGGCGTATCGACGTCTAGACATCCATTGACGCAAAGGCAGTTGTCACTTAGCCTCGTTTTGCTGCAAAGCAGCATAATAACAACGGAGTCACCATGCATCGACTAAACCGCAAACTACCTGTCGCCCTGCTCCCGGCCGCCCTGCTGCTGGCCCTTGCGGCCACTGCGAACGCCCAGGCACAACAATCCATGCCTTCGGCCAAGAAAGCCAAGAGCCTGCAGACCGTCGTGGTCACCGGCACGCGCGCTTTCGATCGCACCGAATCCACGTCGCTGTCGCCGATCGATGTGCTGACCCCGAAAGACCTGGTGGACACCGGCGCCCCGAATCTTTCCACCGCGCTGCGCACGCTGCTGCCCTCGTTCAATTTTCCCCAGCCGTCAGTGACGGATGCCACCGATGCCACCCAGCCGGCGCAGTTGCGCGGCCTGTCGCCCGATGAAACCCTTGTGCTCATCGACGGCAAGCGCCAGCACACCACCGCTATCGTCAACGTCAACGGCTCGCTCGGCCGCGGCTCCTCGCCGGTCGACCTCAACGCCATTCCGATCAACGCCATCGATCACATCGAAGTGCTGCGCGACGGTGCAGCCGCCCAGTACGGCTCCGACGCCATCGCCGGCGTGATCAACATCATCCTCAAGCACGGCGCCACGGGCGGCTCCGCCAGCGTCACCGGCGGCCAGTACACCCGTGGTGACGGCACCACCTGGCAAGGTGGCGCTGACGGCGGCTTCGCGCTGGGCTCCAAGGGCTGGGTGCATCTGAGCGTGGACGCCACGCACCAGGACGCCACCAACCGTGCCGGCCCGGACATCCGCTATCCCGCCGACCCCACCTACAACCAGACCACCTTCCACTATGGTCTGCCGACCACGCGCGCCAAGCAGGCGGCGATCAACCTGCAGTACGACTTCACGCCCAACGTGGAGCTGTATGCGTTCAGCCTGTTCAACAAGCGCGACGTCTCCGCAGGCGGCTTCTTCCGTTCGCTGTCGCAGTACAAGAACTCGTCGCCGGCCGCTGCAGCTGTCTACCCGGACGGCTACCTGCCGATGGAAAACAGCGCTATCCGCGATGATTCGGAAGTGATCGGCCTGCGCGGCAAGGTGGGCGGATGGAACTACGACGTCAGCGCCAACACCGGCGGCAACCACTGGAAGCTGATCACCAGCAACACCTTCAACTACTCGCTGGGCAGCACCTCGCCGACACGCTTCTACATCGGCACGCTGAGCAACCGCCAGAACATCCTCAGCGCCGACTTCAGCAAGGACTTCTACCCGAGCCTGTTCAAGAACGGCCTGACCGTGGCATGGGGCCTGAACTACAGCCACGAACAGTTCGAGATCAAGCAGGGCGATGCCGCCTCCTATGCGGGTGCCGGCGCCCAGGTGTACCCGGGTTACCAGCCCAGCGACGCCGGCAAGCACGCGCGTCACAGCCGCGCCGTGTACCTCGACCTGGAAAGCGACCTGACCGACAAGCTCTCGGCCGGGTTCGCCGTGCGCAACGAGCACTACAGCGACTTCGGCAGCACCAACTCGGCCAAGCTGTCCGGCCGCTATGCCTTCAACGACACGATCGCCCTGCGCGCCACCGCGTCGAACGGTTTCCGCGCGCCCTCGCTGCAGCAGGAGTATTACTCCAGCACCGCGATCAACTTCATCAACGGTGTGCCTTACACCATCCGCACCTTCCCGGTGGACAACCCGGCCGCCAAGGCCCTGGGCGCACAGCCGCTGAAGCCCGAAAAATCGCGCAACTTCACCGTCGGCCTCGTGCTCACCCCGACCAATGGGCTGTACACCACCCTGGACCTGTACCAGATCACCATCGATCACCGCATCATCCTCAGCGGCAACCTGACCGGTACCGCCGTGCAGGACTACCTGACCTCGGTGGGCATCCCGTACGTCAGTGGCGGCCGCTTCTTCACCAATGCAGTCAACACGCGCACCCGTGGCGTCGATCTGGTCTCCACCTATCCGTTGCAGCTGCAGGATTCCACGCTGAAGTTCACCGGCGGCCTCAACTACAACAAGACGGACCTGCTGTACATCGAACCCAACCCGGCACAGCTTGGTCTGGCTGGTTTGACCCTGCCGGTGATCGACCGCGCCGAACAGGGCCGCATCACCAAGGGTAGCCCGCGCACCAAGGCCTTCGTCGCCGCGAACTGGGACATCAGCAACTGGACCGTGCATGGTCAGCTGACCCGCTACGGCCAGTGGACCGACCTCAGCTCGAGCAGCCCCAACTACGACCAGACCTACGGTGCACGTTTCGTGCTGGATGCCAGCGTCAGCTACCGCTGGAACAGCTGGTCGTTCACGGTGGGCGGCAACGACATCAACAACGCCTATCCGGAGAAAGTGATCAGCCACAACAACTATCACGGCATCCTGGCGTACCCGAACTCCTCGCCGTTCGGCTTCAGTGGCGCCTACTATTACGGTACCGTGGCCTACCACTGGTAAACGCTCGCCAACGAGCATCGTGGGAGCGTCCGCGTACGCGGACGCTCCCATGGACACGGCAACGCGCATAGACAATCGCGCGTCACCCCCGAACAACCCCCAAGGCAGGACACATGCAAAAGACATTTCTCGCATGGGCGGCCCTGACCCTGCTGGCGGCAGCACCCTACGTGCAAGCCGCGCCGCAGAAGGCAGCGTCATCGTCCATTCCCCAGCAAGCACTCGATGCCACCGCCCATGGCACCACCATGGCGGCCCTGGCCGGCGTCAAACCGGTCACGGCGAAGCACGGCATGGTAGTCACCGCGCAGCACCTGGCCACCCAGGTCGGTGTGGACATCCTCAAGCAGGGCGGCAATGCGGTCGATGCCGCCGTGGCCGTAGGCTACGCACTGGCCGTGGTGCACCCCTGCTGCGGCAACATCGGCGGCGGCGGCTTCATGGTGCTGCACCTGGCCGACGGCAAGAACGTCTTCCTCGATTTCCGCGAGAAGGCGCCGCTGAAGGCATCTCCAAGCATGTACCAGGACGCCAAGGGCAACGTGATCCCGGGCAAGAGCACCGGCACCTATCTCGGCATCGGCGTGCCGGGCACGGTGATGGGCCTGGATACCGCGCTGAAGACCTACGGCACGATGCCGCTCAGCAAGGTGATGGCGCCCGCGATCAAGCTCGCCCGTGACGGCTATGTGCTGGAACAGGGGGACGTCAACATCCTCAACGAGCGCGTGAAGGACTTCGCCAAGTACCCGAACGTCGCCGCGATCTTCCTCAACCACGGCAAGCCCTACGTGCCCGGCGACCGCCTGCGCCAGCCGCAGCTGGCCAAGACCCTGGCGCTGATCTCGAAGGACGGTACGCGCGCCTTCTACGACGGCCCCATCGCCCGGCAGATCGTCGCCGCCAGCGACAAGAACGGCGGCATCCTGTCGCTGAAGGACTTTGCCGACTACACGGTGAAATGGGACAAGCCGATCACCTGCGAGTATCACGGCTACACCTACGTGTCCGCACCGCCACCCAGCTCAGGCGGCACCACCATCTGCCAGGTGCTGCAGATCCTCAAGCCGTACCCGCTGTCGAAGTGGGGCTACGGTTCGGTCAAGAGCGTGCACTACATGGTCGAGGCCGAACGGCGTGCCTTTGCCGACCGCAATACCTACCTCGGCGATCCCGCTTTCGTGCACAACCCGATCGACAAGCTGCTGGCCCCGGAACACGTGGCCAAGATGCGCGCCACCATCCAGCCGGACAAGGCCACGCCGTCGTCCGAGATCAAGGGTAGCCTGGGTGCGGTGGAAGGCACCAACACCACCCAGTTCTCCATCGTCGACCGTCGCGGCAATGCGGTCAGCATCACCTACACCATCAACTACCTGTTCGGCGTCGGGCAGATTGCCGGCAACACTGGCTTCTTCCTCAACAACGAGATGGACGACTTCACCTCCAAGCCGGGCGTGCCCAACTCGTTCGGTCTGGTGCAGGGCAAGATCAACCAGATCGAACCCGGCAAGCGGCCGCTGAGCTCGATGTCGCCCAGCCTGGTGCTGCGTGGTCCGCATCACAAGCTGTACATGGTGACCGGCAGTCCCGGTGGCTCGACCATCATCTCGACCACGCTGGAAAGCTTCCTCAACGTGGCCGAGTTCGGCATGAACGTGCAGCAGGCCGTGGACGCGCCGCGCCTGCACGAGCAGTGGTATCCGGACCAGGTCTTCGTCGAGCCCGGGCTGCTGTCGTCCGCCGCGCAGAAGCAGCTGGAGGCCATGGGATACACCTTCAAGCAGGTGCGTTCCTGGGGTGCCGATGAGGCCATCCTGGTCAACCCGAAGACCGGCATGCTCGAAGGTGCCAACGACCGTCGCCGCCCCGCCGGCCTGGCCGCCGGCTACTGATGCAAGGCTGAAACACAACGGCCGGCCCGAGCGATCGGGCCGGCCGTTGCCGTGTCAGGGACCGGAGCGCGCCAGGCGCGCCGCCCTTCAGTGCATGCGGAATACCAGCTGTCCGCCGTCGGCGCCCACCACGATGGTATGGCCCGGCGCGAAGCGTCCTTCCAGAATCTGCTTCGCCAGCGGATTTTCCAGCTGCTGCTGGATCGCCCGCTTCAGCGGCCGTGCGCCGTACACCGGGTCGAAGCCCACGTTGCCCAGCAGGGTCAACGCATCGTCGCCCACCTCCAGCTTCAGCTCGCGCTCGGCCAGCCGCTTCTCCAGGTAGGCCAGCTGGATCTTCGCAATGGCGCGGATCTGCGCCTTGTCCAGCGGACGGAACACCACCAGCTCGTCCAGCCGGTTGATGAACTCGGGCCGGAAGTGGTTCTGCACCACACCCAGCACCGAGGCCTTCATCTTGGTGTACTCGGCCTCGCTGTCGCCACTGTCGCCAGCCATGTCCTGGATCAGGTTGGAGCCAAGGTTGGACGTCATCACCACCACGGTGTTGCGGAAGTCCACGGTGCGCCCCTGGCCGTCGGTCAGACGACCGTCGTCCAGCACCTGCAGCAGGATGTTGAAGACGTCCGGGTGCGCCTTCTCCACCTCGTCCAGCAGGATTACGCTGTACGGCCGGCGACGAACCGCCTCGGTCAGGTAGCCGCCTTCCTCGTAGCCCACGTACCCCGGAGGTGCGCCGACCAGCCGGCTCACCGAATGCTTTTCCATGAACTCGCTCATGTCGATGCGCACCATCGCATCGGTGGTGTCGAACATGAACTCGGCCAGCGCCTTGCACAGCTCGGTCTTGCCGACACCGGTGGGGCCAAGGAACAGGAACGAACCGTTCGGCCGGTTCGGATCGGACAGGCCCGCGCGCGAACGGCGGATCGCGTCGGAAACCGCCTTCACGGCCTCGTCCTGACCCACCACGCGCTTGTGCAGCTCGTCTTCCATGTGCAGCAGCTTCTCGCGCTCGCCTTCCAGCATCTTGCTGACCGGAATGCCGGTCCAGCGCGAGACCACCTCGGCGATCTCCTCGGCGGTGACCCTGGTCTGCACCAGCTTGAAGTCGCCGGTCTGCTCGGCCGCCTGCGCCGCGACCAGCTGCTTTTCCAGCTCCGGCAACCTGCCGTACTGGAGCTCGCTCATCTTGGCGTAGTCCTGGCGACGCTGTGCGGACTCCAGCTCCTGACGCACCTGCTCGATCTGCTCCTTGATCTTGGTCGCGCCCTGCAGGGCAGCCTTCTCCGACTTCCAGATCTCGTTGAGGTCGGAAAACTCGCGCTCCAGCTTCTCGATGTCGGCCTCCAGATCAGCCAGGCGCTTCCGGGATGCCTCGTCGGTTTCCTTCTTCAGCATCTCGCGCTGGATCTTCAGCTGGATCAACCGACGCTCGAGCCGGTCCAGCTCTTCCGGCTTAGAATCGATCTCCATGCGGATGCGCGACGCGGCTTCGTCCATCAGGTCGATCGCCTTGTCCGGCAGCTGGCGGTCGGCGATGTAGCGGTTGGACAGCGTGGCGGCGGCGACGATGGCCGGGTCGGTGATCTCCACGCCATGATGTACCGCGTAGCGCTCTTTCAGCCCGCGCAGGATCGCGATGGTGTCCTCCACCGAGGGCTCGCCCACGAACACCTTCTGGAAGCGGCGCTCCAGTGCGGCGTCCTTTTCGATGTACTGGCGGTACTCGTCCAGCGTGGTGGCGCCGATGCAGTGCAGCTCGCCTCGTGCCAGCGCGGGCTTGAGCATGTTGCCGGCATCCATCGCGCCATCCGCCTTGCCGGCACCGACCATGGTGTGCAGCTCGTCGATGAACAGGATGATCTGGCCCTCGTTCTTGGCCAGGTCGTTAAGCACCGCCTTCAGGCGCTCCTCGAATTCGCCGCGGAACTTGGCACCGGCGATCAGCGCGCCCATGTCCAGCGCCAGCACGCGACGATCGCGCAGGCCTTCGGGCACTTCGCCCTTGACGATGCGCTGGGCGAGGCCCTCGACGATGGCAGTCTTGCCCACGCCCGGCTCACCGATCAGCACCGGATTGTTCTTGGTACGCCGCTGCAGCACCTGGATGGTACGGCGGATCTCCTCGTCACGGCCGATCACTGGGTCGAGCTTGCCCGACTCGGCGCGCGCGGTCAGGTCGACGCAGTATTTCTCCAGCGCCTGGCGCTGGTCCTCGGCGTTCTCGCTCTGCACCTTTTCGCCGCCGCGAACCTTGTCGATCGCTGCCTCCAGCTGTGCCTTGGTGGCACCGGCGGCTTTCAGGGCCTGGCCCAGCTCGCCCTTGTCCTCCAGCGCCGCCAGCACGAACAGCTCGCTGGCGATGAACTGGTCGCCGCGCTGCTGAGCCAGCTTGTCGGTGAGGTTCAACAAACGGCTGAGGTCGTTGCCCAGGTTGATGTTGCCTTCCTGGCCACTGACCCGCGGCAGGCGATCCAGTTGCTCGTTGATCCGCTGCTGCAGCATCGGCACGTTGACCTTCGCCTGCGCCAGCAGTGGCGCGGTCGAACCACCCTGCTGGGCCAGCAGCGCGGCCATCACATGGACCGGTTCCAGCATGTTGTTGTCGCGACCCACGGCCAGCGACTGCGCGTCCGCCAGCGCCTGCTGGAAACGCGAGGTGAGTTTGTCCATTCGCATCGTTAGTCCCCGCAAAAGATTTGGCGGCATGGCCGCCACTGTCCGTTGAAATGCGGACTGTAGCCAACGATTCAAGCACGCTTATTGACGTGGATCTGTCAAGACCCGGGTTCTTCGGCGACCGTGTCGGGCAGGCAGGTACGGGCCGGCCGCGCCGCATGCCCGCGCCATCGGCAGCCATGGATCTTTGCGAGGCCACTCGCTATAACCGGCGATATTCGTCTCCGGTCATGAATACGTATGCAGGTGCTGGTTGCTGCACCGCGATGCGGCCTAGCCTAGGGCGGATCACCGTGTAACCGGCCTGCCGCCGACCAGGAGACGACCGATTGAATACGACCGCCCCCAGTGCCGTGCGCGCGAAGCCCGAGCTGTCGTTCTGGCAGATCTGGAACATGTGTTTCGGTTTCCTCGGCATCCAGTTCGGCTTTGCCCTGCAGACCGCCAACGTCAGCCGCATCTTCCAGACGCTGGGCGCATCGCTGGAGCAGATCCCGGTGCTGTGGATCGCGGCGCCACTGACCGGCCTGATCGTGCAGCCGATCATCGGTCACTATTCGGACCGCACCTGGACCCGGCTGGGGCGCCGACGCCCGTACTTCCTGGCCGGCGCCCTGCTGGCCACGCTGGCCCTACTGGGGATGCCGAATGCCGGCATGCTGTGGGTGGCGGCGATGCTGCTGTGGCTGATGGACGCGACCTTCAATATCGCGATGGAGCCGTTCCGTGCCTTCGTCGCCGACCAGTTGCCGGTCAGCCAGCGTCCGCGTGGGTATCTGCTGCAAAGTTTTTTCATCGGCACCGGTGCGGTGATCGCATCGATGCTGCCGTGGATTCTTGCGCACCTGGGAGTCAGCAACGTCTCGCCGGACGGCGGCATTCCCGACACGGTGAAATATGCCTTCTACGCAGGCGGCGCGGCCCTGCTGGGCGCCGTGCTGTGGACGATTTTCACCACGCGTGAATATCCGCCCGAGCAGCTACGCAGCTTTGAACCCGAGCCACAGGAAAAGCACCTGCCCGAGCTGCGCGGCATCTGGCGCAACGGCAGTGCCTGGCTGGCCGCAGGCATCGTGGTCGCCTTGCTGATCGAACACTTCCACCTGCGCCAGGAGATGTACCTGCTGGCCGCGGGCCTGGCTGCCTACGGCCTGCTGCTGATCGGTTACGAAGCCGCGTTGAAGCTGCGCCCCGCGCTGGCGGAAAAGCGTGGCCTGCTGGGCGACGTGCTGGGTGACCTGCACCAGATGCCGGCCGCCATGCGCCAGCTGTCCTGGGTGCAGCTGTTCTCGTGGTTCGCCATGTTCGCGATGTGGATCTACACCACCGCATCGGTAGCGCAGGTCCAGTACGGCACCACCGACGCGCACTCGGCGCTGTTCAACGTGGCGGCGAACTGGGTCGGCGTACTGTCGGCCATGTACAACGCCTGCGCCGCACTGGCGGCACTGATCATCCCGCTGATGGTGCGCCGCTGGGGCCTGCGCATGAGCCACCTGGTCAACTTGTGGCTGGGCGGCGCGGGACTGGTCTCGTTCCTGTTCATCCACGATCCGCACTGGCTGCTGCTGCCGATGGTCGGCGTGGGCTTCGCCTGGGCGTCGATCCTGGCGCTGCCCTACGCCATGCTCTCGGACAATCTGCCCGCGGCGAAGATGGGCGTGTACATGGGCATCTTCAATTTCTTCATCGTGATCCCGCAACTGGTTGCTGCCAGCGTGCTCGGCGAACTGCTGAAGCGCTGCTTCCACGATCAGCCGGTCTGGGCCCTGGTCGTGGGTGGCGTCAGCCTGTTCGCCGCTGGCCTGTGCACCTTGCGGGTCCGGATCAAGGCGGCCTGACCCGCCAGCACATCGGCCCGCACATCGGCCCGCATATCGGCTCGAAACACACGATCGACGTAACGCCGGCAGCTCGCCGTGACGGATATCACAGGCGCAGGCGGGACTGTCTCACAGGCTTGGGCATCGCAGCGGGACAAGGACGAAAATTCGGCCACAATCCATCGAAGGCCGGGAACCAATCGCAAAACGCCCGGTCTTAACCTTCGACAGGCGGCACATTCCATGGCCGTGGAATGCGTCGGTACGTACGGTCCGAGCCTCTCCGCCCGTGACGACGCACGTCGCCTGTCAATGGTGCTCTCCTCAAGCGTCCCGATGTCGACGCTCTTCGTCCCGGCGCGGTCTTCCCCCTGCGCCGGGATTTTTATTTGTGCGTTATCCGGCCCGCGCAATCGCCTCGCGCATGGCCACGATTTCAGTCGCATAGTCCGCCGCGCCGAAGATGGCCGAGCCGGCCACGAAGGTGTCAGCACCGGCGGCTGCGATGGCGCCGATGTTCTCCGCGTTCACGCCACCGTCGATTTCCAGGCGCACATCCAGGCCTCGCTCGTCGATCATGCGACGCACACGGCGCAGCTTCTCCAGCGCCATCGGAATGAATTTCTGTCCGCCGAAGCCCGGGTTCACCGACATGATCAGCACCAGGTCCAGCTTGTCGAGCACGTAATCGAGGCAGTCCAGCGAGGTGGCCGGATTGAACACCAGACCCGCCTTGCAGCCGGCATCCCTGATCAGGCCGATGGTGCGGTCCACGTGCTCGCTGGCTTCCGGGTGAAAGCTGACCAGGCTGGCTCCCGCCTTGATAAAATCCGGCGCGATGCGGTCGACCGGCTTCACCATCAGGTGCACGTCGATCGGCGCGGTGACGCCATAGGCACGCAGTGCTTTCAGCACCATCGGTCCCATCGTGAGGTTGGGCACGTAATGGTTGTCCATCACGTCGAAATGCACCCAGTCGCCGCCCGCGGCCAGCACGGCGGCGGTGTCCTCACCCAGCCGGGCGAAGTCGGCGGAGAGAATCGAAGGGGCGATGACAGGCGTCTGTTTGCTCATGATGGTTCCGGCGAATGAAAGCTCTGGGCGTCTAGTGTAAGGCGCCGGCTTACTTGAAGCCGCGCTCGCTCTTGATGCGCTCGTAGGCCGCGTTGATTTCGCTGGCCCGCACCTCGGCGCGCTTGCGCATTTCCTCGGGCAGATCGCCCAGCCGGTCCGGGTGATGCTCGGAGATCAGCTTGCGGTACGCGCGCTTCACCGCGCGGTCGTCCGCATCACGGGCAATGCCGAGCACCGCGTAGGGATCGGGGCCCTGCGTATTGCGCGTGGGCGGTACATAACCGCCGCCCGGGCCATGACCGTAGCCGCGTTGGCCCCCGCCGGCAGCCGCATTCCATGCATAGCCCTTCATCGCCATCAGTGCCATCAGCTCCATATCGCTGATGCGCAGTGCGAAGGCCAGCTGGCGCAGGATGGCCATTTTTTCCGGCGCGGGATTGCCCTCGGCCAGTACGGTCTCGATGACCACGTCGAGCATCGAGAACGCGTGATCGCGGCGCAGCCCGGCCCAGCGACGCAGCTCGTCGATGGACTGCGCCACGTCGAAATCCGGTTGCTTGCCGCGATTGAAGCTCGCTACCGCGCGCTTGCGCAGGTCGCCGTCAAGGTTCCAGCGGGCCATCATCCGCTCGGCCACGGCGATTTCGGCCTCGGACACGCGCCCGTCCGCTTTCGCCACTGCGCCCAGCAGGGAAAACAACGGCACTACGAAACCGCCCGCCTCGGGACTTGCGCTGCGGCGCTGGCTCAGGCGCAGATTGTCCATGACGAAGCCGATGATGCCGCCGACCGCCGCACCAGCGAAGCCATGCCCCAGCATCAATCCCGCCAGGGCGAACCACAGCGTGTAGGTGTAATTCATGGCTGCTTCGGCCCGCCCGCGGGCTGCGCGCTATACCACTGCGCCAGCGCGTCCAGCTCCGCGTCGCTGAGCGGACCGATCGCCGCACGCATGACGGCCACGTCGCGGCTGCCATCGCGGTAATCCTTGAGCGCCTTGCGCAGGTAGTCCAGCTTCTGACCCGCCAGGTTCGGCACACCGGGGACACGGGCGATACCGTGCTCGCCATGGCAGGCCGCGCACAGGCCCAGACGCAGCGGCTTCGCCGGAGGGGTGGCCATGGCAGGCATCGCGAGCGCCAGCCCCAGGGCCACGATGGATACAGTTCGCATCGGCAGGATCAAAGCGGTAAAGGCGCCGATTCTAGCAGTGCCATTGCCGCTCCGGGCGCGCTACGCCGAAGTCGCCTGACCGCTACAATAGACGCCTACCCATGCCGTCCCCGGAGTTCCCGTGCCCACGACCTTGCTGCAAGCCGACCTTCCCGGCCTCGACCTGATCCATCGCGGCAAGGTTCGCGACGTCTACGCACTGGACGCCCACCGTCTGCTGATCGTCGCCACCGATCGCCTGTCCGCGTTCGACGTGGTGCTACCCGACCCGATTCCGGGCAAGGGCGAGATGCTGACCCAGATCTCCAACTTTTGGTTCGGCAAGACCGCGCACCTCATGCCCAACCACCTGCTCGACGTGCCGCTGGCCGAGGTGTTGCCGGCAGGCGTCGATCCGGCGCTGTACGCGAAGCGCGCCGTGGTCACGCGCCGGCTCAAGCCCGTGCCGGTGGAGGCCATCGCACGCGGTTACCTGATCGGCTCGGGCTGGAAGGACTACCGGGCCACCGGTGCGGTATGCGGCATCCAGCTTCCCACCGGACTGCAACAGGCCGGCAAGCTGCCGGAACCGATCTTCACTCCGTCCACCAAGGCTGCCGTGGGCGACCACGACGAGAACGTCCGCTTCGATGCGGTGGTCGATGCCGTCGGTCGCGAACTGGCCGGGCAAGTGCGCGACGCCACCCTGGCCATCTACACCTGGGCCGCCGGGTTCGCCGCGGAGCGAGGCATCATCCTGGCCGACACCAAGCTGGAGTTCGGCACCGACGAGAACGGCAAGCTCTACGTGATGGACGAGATGCTCACCCCCGACTCTTCGCGCTACTGGCCGGCCGACCAGTACCAGGTGGGCATCAGCCCGCCCAGCTACGACAAGCAGTTCGTGCGCGACTATCTGGAGACGCTGGACTGGAACAAGACCGCACCGGGACCGAAGGTTCCCGCCGAGGTGATCGAACGCACCCGCGCCAAGTATGCCGAGGCGCTGCAGCGGCTGGCCGGCATCGAGCTGGACTGACGCCTGTCTCGCGCGACGGCGGCAAGCCGAGTTGCCGCCGTGGTCGCGCTGGCATCAAGGCGCCGAACCTGCTATCCAGTCGCAGCGCCCGACTGACGGCGCCACCTTCGTGAGGAGCAGCCATGCGCAGCATGCAGGAATGGCTCGACAGCTATAGCAGCGACCACCGGAACCCGGTCAACCAGCGCTTCCACTGGTTGTGCGTGCCGCCCATCGTGTGGTCGGTGATCGCCCTGCTGTGGACGATCCCGGTGCCAGCCGCTTTCGCCAGGCCGGGGGCCTGGGCGGTGCTGGCCATCGTGTTGGCGTTCTACTGGTACTGGCGGCGCTCGCACCGGCTGGCCATCGCGTTGCTGATCGCACTCGTCCTGCTCGGTCTGCTCACCCACCTGCTGTACCGCTCGCTCGGCCCGCTGCACCTTTGCTACCTGGCCATCGGCGTCTTCGTGGTCGCGTGGGTGGGGCAGTTCATCGGCCACCGCTTCGAGGGCCGCCGCCCCAGCTTTTTCACCGACCTGTCGTACCTGCTGATCGGTCCGGCATGGCTGATGGAAAAGCTGCTGCGCAAACTCGGCTTCAAGGCATCCGCATGACCGAATCGATGCTCGCCCTGCTCAGCAGCGTGATCTGGTGGGTGCTGTACAGCTCCATCAGCGCCTTGTTCTGTGCATTGGTCGCCTGGGTCGTGCTGCGCTGGTGCGAGCAGGGACCACCGGTATTCAACCGGGTTTACCTCGCCTGTCTGCTGTGGACGCTGCTGGGCGTGCTGCTGGTGGCTGGCGTGGCCATTCGCGAAGGCCACGTGGCGCCGCCTTATACCAGCCTGCTGGCGTCAGGGCTGCTGCGCGTGGTGCTGGTCATCGAAATGCTTGTCGGGGCCCTGCTGCTGTGGCGGCTGGTTCCACGTTACGACAAGCGGCGCATCCGCCTGACCAGCGCCTGCCTGGCAGTCGCCGTGGTGATGGCGATCATCTTCGGCATCGCCACCTCGCTCGGGGTGACCTGAGTTCCGCGCATCCACCGGCGAAGCGCCAACGATAAGTGCTCGCAACGAAAAAGGGCTGCCAACGGCAGCCCTTCTTGCGGTCGGATGACGGCGATCAGCCGGCGACGCGCTTCACCGCATCGACCACGTGGCTCACCGTGATGCCGAAGTAGTCGTACAGCTGGTTCGCCGGGGCCGACGCGCCGAAGGTGCTCATGCCGATCACCTCACCGTCCAGCCCCACGTACTTGCGCCAGAAGTCGACGTAGCCCGCTTCCACCGCGACGCGGGCGCGGCACCAGTCCGGCAGCACGCTTTCGCGGTATTCCAGCGGCTGCGCGTCGAAGGTCTCGGTGCACGGCATCGACACTACGCGGACTGGCAGGTTCTGCTGCGCCAGCGTGCGCGCGGCCTCCATCGCCAGTTCCACTTCCGAGCCGGTCGCGATCAGTACCGCCTTGAACTTGGTGTCAGCCGGGTCGGAGAGCACGTAGGCGCCGCGCGTGATGTCGGCCAGCTGCTGCGCGCTGCGCTGCTGGTGCTTGAGCGTCTGGCGCGAAAACACCAGGCAGGACGGGCCGTCCTTGCGCTCGATCGCCGCCTTCCACGCGACCGCCGACTCCACCGCATCGCAGGGGCGCCACAGGCGGTTGTTCGGGATGTAGCGCAGCGAGGCCATGTGTTCCACCGGCTGATGGGTCGGGCCGTCCTCGCCCAGGCCGATCGAGTCGTGGGTGTAGACGTGGATCGAGTGCACCGGAATCAGCGCGCTCATGCGCACTGCATTGCGCGCGTAGTCGGAAAACACCAGGAAGGTCGCGTCGTACGGGATGAAGCCGCCATGCAGCGCCAGGCCCGTGCTGATCGCGGTCATCGCGAACTCGCGCACGCCGGAATGGATGTAGTTGGCATCCGGGCTGGCTTCGGTGACGCTGATCGAGCCCTTCCAGATCGTGAGGTTGGAACCGGCCAGGTCGGCCGAACCGCCGATCAGCTCGGGCAGCAGCGGACCAAACGCGTTGAGCGTCATCTGCGACGCCTTGCGGCTGGCCACGTCCGGTCCCTCGGTCTGCATCTGTTCGACCCACGCCTGCGACTTTTCAGCCCAGTCGGCCGGCAGCTCGCCGGCGAGGCGACGCTGCAGCTCGGCCGCCAGGTCCGGATGCGCCTTGGCGTAGTCGGCAAACAGCGCGTTCCATGCGGCCTCGCGCTTCGCACCGGCGTCCTTCGCATCCCAGCCGGCATAGATCTCGGCCGGGATCTCGAACGGCGACGAACGCCAGTCCAGCATGTCGCGGGCCGCGGCGACCTCGCTCTTGCCCAGCGCCGCGCCGTGGCAGGCCTCGGTGCCTTCCTTGTTGGGCGAGCCGAAGCCGATGATGGTCTTGCACATCACCAGCGACGGCTTGCCGGTCTCGGCCTTGGCCGCGGCGATCGCCGCCTTGATCTTGTCCGGGTCGTGACCGTCCACATCGCGGATGACATGCCAGCCACAGGCCTCGAAGCGCATCGCCGTGTCGTCGGTGAACCAGCCCGGCACCTCGCCATCGATGGAGATGTTGTTGTCGTCGTAGATCAGGACCAGCTTGCCCAGCTTCCAGGTGCCGGCCAGCGAGATGGCTTCCTGCGAGATACCTTCCATCAGGCAGCCGTCGCCGCAGAACACCCAGGTGTGGTGGTCGACGATGTCGAAACCGGGGCGGTTGAAGCGCTCGCCCAGCACCTTCTCGGCCAGCGCGAAGCCCACGCCATTGGCGATGCCCTGCCCCAGCGGCCCGGTCGTGGTCTCCACGCCGACGGTGTGGTGCGCCTCGGGGTGACCCGGCGTCTTCGAGTGCAGCTGGCGGAAGCGCTTGATCTCGCTCATCGGCAGGTCGTAGCCGGTCAGGTGCAGCAGGGCGTACTGCAGCATCGAGCCGTGACCGTTGGACAGCATGAAGCGGTCGCGGTTGAACCATGCCGGATTGACCGGGTTGTGCTGGTGGAAATCGTTCCACAGCACCTCGGCAATGTCGGCCATGCCCATCGGCATACCCGGGTGCCCGGAATTGGCCTGTTCCACGGCGTCCATGGCAAGGGCGCGCACGGCGTTGGCGAGTTCGCGGCGGCTGGTCATCGGTCGATCTCCGGAAAAGCGGATGGGGGAATCACTATTGTCGCCGATCACCGCGGGACTGTCGCCCCGGCGGCCTGACTTAATACTCGCTTAATACTATACCGTTCGGTATTGAAACCCTTCAGCCTCATCCCGATCTAATGCACCGGCACCGCGAATAGCGGTGCATAACCGCAGCATCACCTTTCCCCAAGGCGCTGCGGAGCACACCAAAAACAAGAGGAAGACCCCATGAACAAGACTCTGCTCGCCCTTGCACTGGTCGCCGGTGCAGCTACCGTTCCCGCCGCTTTCGCCCAGGGTTCCACCCCCTCCACGGTCCAGCAGGGCTGGTACGTCGGCGCGGATGCCGGCTATGCCAACGTGAGCCAGGGCCATTACGACAATGGCGATTTCGCCGGTGGCGTAAAGGGCGGCTACCGCTTCGCACTCAACCCGAACACGTCGCTGGGTGTGGAAGTCGGCTATCAGTACCTGGGCCAGGTCAATGCTGAAGGCGCCTACGGCAATCTGCCGGGCAGCAAGTCGAAGCTGCGCGGTACCACCGCCGGTGTCGACCTGCGCTACAACTTCAACCCGCGCTGGTACGGCGAAGTCCGCGGCGGTGCCTTCTACGCCCAGGGCCAGGGCCTGACGCGTGGCGACAATCCGGAATTCCGTCGCTTCGGCAGGACCAGCTACTACGCCGGTGCCGGCGTGGGCATGAACTTCACCCAGCAGTGGAGCATGGGCCTGAACTACAACTACTACGAGGCTTCGGCCCGCGGCGTGCGGCTTGACCCGAGCGTGTACACCGTTTCGGCGGAATACCGCTTCTGAGCCCAGAGCACTCGGGCTTCACACGGAAACGGGCGCTTCGGCGCCCGTTTTCCGTTGCATCGGCCGGTCCCACCAGGGTCGTCCGCCGATTAATCAAGACTTAACTCTTGCCGCTGCGGCAGGAATCTTCCGGCGACATCGTTCGTCCAAGTTCCAGTGTCACGCGGATGTATTCCGCGGACACCGCTGCCAGCCCATTTCCCCAGGTGGCCGGCAGTCGACCCGTCCAGAACAAGAGGAAATACACCATGAATAAGTCCCTGATCGCCATGGCTCTCGCCACCACCGGCCTGTTGGCCGTGCCAGCCGTATTCGCCCAGAGCATGCCGACCGACAACGGTGGCTGGTTCGTCAACGGTAATGTGGGCCGTACCTACATCAACCATGGCCCCTACGATGGCCACGATACCGGTTACGGCCTCAACGGCGGCTACCGCTGGTCGATGAGCCCGACAGTGGCACTGGGCGTCGAGGCCGGCTACAACGACCTCGGCAACATCCACGCCAGAAACATTTTCAACGGCCAGCCGGTCGTCAATCGCGACAAGACCCAACTGCACGGCTGGACCGCCGGCGTGAACGGACACTTCAACATCAGCCCGAACTGGTATGTCAGCGCACGCACCGGCATCTACGGCTGGCGCGGTCATGGCATGAGCAACGATGCACTGCCCGCCGTGCAGCACCTGAGCGATACCAGCTGGTATGCCGGAGCAGGGTTCGGCTACGACTTCAGCAACAACATCAGCCTGGGGCTGAACTACGACCACTACGACGCCAACAAGCACAACGTGGATCTGAGCACCAACATGATTTCGGTCGGTGCCGAGTACCGCTTCTGATCCATCCAGTTCCGGAAACGAAACGGGCGCCCGAAGGCGCCCGTCTTCGTACCGGCTTGCGCCAGTAGCGACTTACTTGCCGTTCCACTGCCCAAGCGCGGCCAGGCCATTGTCCTTGGCACGGGCATGCACGGTCTTCTGGGCTTCGGCGACATTGCCCTTGATGTCCTTGCTCCACAGCTTGAGCGCAGCCTGCTGCATGGCTCGGCCATAGGAGAACGAGAGCGGCCACGGGTGCGGGCCCATGCGGTTCATCGCATTCAGATGGGCGGTCGACTGCTCGTCGTTCTGGCCACCGGAGAGGAACACGATGCCCGGCAACGAGGCCGGCACGCAGGTCTTCAGCACGCGCACGGTGGCCTCGGCCACCTCTTCGACACTGGCCTGCTCGTCGCTGCTCTTGCCCGGGATCACCATGCTGACCTTCAGGATGGTGCCTTCCAGCATCACGTTCTGCTCGTACAGCGCGTTGAACAGGCTGCGCAGCACGGCCTCGTGAACCTCGTAGCTCACCTCGATGGAGTGGTCGCCGTCCATGATCACTTCCGGCTCGACCATCGGCACCAGGCCCGCTTCCTGGCACAGCGCCGCATAGCGCGCCAGCGCGTGGCAGTTTGCCTCGATCGCGGTCGAGCTGGGGTTTTCGTCGGAAATGTTGATCACGGCACGCCACTTGGCGAACTGCGCGCCCAGTTTCACGTACTCGGCCAGACGCTCGCGCAGGCCGTCCAGGCCCTCGGTCACCACATCGCCCGGGAAACCGGCCAGCGGCACCGGCCCCTTGTCCACCTTGATGCCCGGGATGATGCCGGCCTGCTTCATGACCTGGGTGAACGGCACGCCGTCCTTGGTCGACTGGCGGATCGTCTCGTCGTACAGGATCGCGCCGGAAATGTGCTCGCCCAGGCCCGGCGTGGTCAGCAGCAGTTCGCGGTAGGCACGGCGATTTTCCTCGGTGTTCTCGATGCCGACCGCCTCGAAGCGCTTGCCGATGGTCTTGGTCGACTCGTCAATGGCGATGATGCCCTTACCGGGCGCGACCATCGCCAGGGCGATGCTTTCGAGATCTTCGATACTCATGGACGACTCCGAAAAAACAGTGGCGGCCAGCGGCCGCGCAGGATGGATGCCACCCGCGCGGGGTGGGCAAGGCTGAAAGCGCGCATTCTAGCGGGAACCCGTGCCCCCGGCACGGACAGGCCCCTCAACCCTGGTCATAGCCCGGCAGCGCGCACGGCGCCATCAGCTTGGCCTGTGCCGCGGCCCCGTCCGGCGCATTGAACGGCACCACGTAATAGGTGGCTATCGGCTCGTGGTTGCGGTTGCTCAGCGAGGGACCGAAGCGGAAGTTGGTCACTGCGCTGGCCGCCGCCGATCCCAGATCGCTGTCGGGAACGACCTTGCGCACTTTCACGTCCTGCGGCACGCCGTTGGAGCCGATCATGTAGCTGACTGCCACGCAGCCCGGCTTGAGCATGTTCTTGCCACTATTGGGCATGGTGACGGCCACCTTGGTATTCAGGCGGATCCAGTAGTTGTAGAGGTTATCCGGCCCCACCCGGCGTGCGTCCTGCGCCAGCACGGGCACAGCGCACAGCATGGCGGAGGCCAGCAACAACGACTGGCTGAGGCGAAACGACTTCGTCTTCATGCGGATCTCCTGCATCGGATGCGATAGGGACTCGATGAGCGCAGTTTAATCGCCTTGTGCGATATCGGCGTCATCGACAACGCCTGCGGCCTCGACGCGGAGATAACCCGGCAGCGTCGTCACAAAGCAAAGCGGCCCACGCCAGGAGCGGGGCCGCTGCGCAAGCCGCCACGGGCCGGTATCCGGCCCGGTCGACGATCAGAGCGAACGCACGCTGTCGACGACGCCGTCGGCACCCACCGAAAGCAGTTTCAGCGTGTTGGTGCCACCGACATGGCCCACCCGGTCGCCATAGGTGATCACGACGCGGTCGCCCTCGGCCAGCCGGCCCTGCTCGAACAGCAGCTGGACCGCCGCACGGGTCGAAGCCGCCATGCTCTGCTTGTCGGCATGGCTGAACGCCACCGGGCGCACGTCACGCAACAGCAGCATGCGACGGCGTGCCGCCGCGAACGGCGACAGGCCATAGATCGGCACCGAGCTGCGGTAACGCGACAGCCACTGCGCAGTCGCACCGGACTCGGTCAGCGCCACGATCGCGCGCACGCCGAGCCGGCCGGCCAGCACCATCGACGCCAGCGCGATCGCCTGGTCGGTACGGTCCAGCCGGTGGTCGGCGGTGGAGTAGTCGTCTTTCGGCTCAAACTGGCGCTCGGCGCCCAGGCAGATGCGGGCCAGCGCGGCCACCGCCTTGTCCGGATGCGCACCGGCGGCCGATTCTTCCGACAGCATCACCGCGTCGGTACCGTCGATCACCGCGTTGGCCACGTCCAGCACCTCGGCACGGGTCGGGATCGGCGAACGCACCATCGACTGCAGCATCTGGGTGGCGGTGATCACCGCGCGGTTACGCTCGATCGTCTCGCGAATGATCTTCTTCTGCAAACCCGGCAGCTCGGCGTCACCGATTTCCACACCCAGGTCGCCACGCGCCACCATCACCACGTCGGACGCATCGATGATCTCGCCCAGCACGGGGATCGCATCGGCACGCTCGATCTTGGACACCAGCGCGGCGTCGCCACCGGCCTCGTGCAGCAGGCGGCGCGCCTCGTGCATGTCCGCGGCCGAGCGCACGAAGGAAACCGCAAGAAAGTCCGCGCCGATCTCGGCGGCGAGCTTGATGTCGGCCCGGTCCTTGTCGGACAGCGCCGAAACCGAGAGGCCGCCGCCCTGGCGATTGAGGCCCTTGCGGTCGGACAGCTTGCCGGCCACCGTCACTTCGCAGCGGACCTCGGCACCGACCACATCCTGCACGGTCATCGCCACCAGGCCGTCGTCCAGCAGCAGCACGTCGCCCACCTTCACGTCGCGGGGCAGCTCGTGGTAGCTCACACCCACGCGGTGGATGTCGCCGACCGGCGCGCCGGGCGAACAGTCCAGCACGAAGTGGTCGCCGGCTTTCAGTTCGATCGGGCCATTGGCGAAACGCTCGATGCGGATCTTCGGACCCTGCAGGTCGGCCAGGATGCCGACCTCGCGCCCGACATCCGCCGCCGCCTTGCGCACCGCCGCCGCGCGCGCCCGGTGATCATCGGGCTGGCCGTGGGAAAGATTGAGGCGCACCACGTCCACGCCCTCGACGATGATTCTCTCGAGCATCCCCGGCGCATCGGTGGCAGGACCGAGGGTGGCGACGATGCGGGTGCGGCGGCTCTGGGTTTCGTTTGTCATCTGGCCAGATTTGATAGTCGTTGATCGAACGACCAGCCTATCAGAGCAGAGACGCATACGCGCGCGTTTGGCATCAATTTCCCAGCGCGATATTGAGCACCTCGGCCAGACGCCGCCCAGCAATGCGCAACTGGCGCTCGGCCACCGGCAGTTCAGCATTTACATAGGCCTGGCCAATCACATGTCTGGACGGATAGATGTCCCTGCTGATGCGGCAGGATTCTTCGGCCCACTGTGCATAGGGGTTGTCCAGCGGCGCGATCGCGGGCGGCAGCTTCACCGGCCCCTCCGCACGCAGGCGGCGCGCGTACGCGCGCCAGCCGAGTCCGCGCGTCTCCAGCATGCCCGAGTCCCACACGCGATGCAGGTTGCTGCCCTGGCCCTCGAACTGGACCTGGAACTTGTTGCCGCCGAGGTCATCGCGATAACCGGCATGCAGCGGCTGGTGGATGTCGCCGACGAAGTGCACCACGAACTTCAGCGCCTGCAGCCGCACACGATCCGGTTGCGAGCGGTCACCCAGTATCCTGACGTAATGCGACAAGGCAGCCACCACGCATTCGCCGTCGCGGCAATCACGTGGAGGCACGTAATCGCACCTGGGGCCGCCATGGAAGTTGATGTAATGCAGGCGACGCGTCTGCTTCCACAGCACCTGGTCATCCGGGATGTTGCGGATCTCGTCGGGCCAGCTGGCAATCGCGGCCAGGTCGTGCACGTGGTCGAGCGACAGCAGATGCTCGACCTCGGCTTCGGCCGCGGGACTCAGCTGACGCTGGGCCAGTGCGGCAACGATGCTGTGGCCCAGCGGCCCCCAGGCCTGTGCCGCCGGCACGACCAGCAGGGCAACGAAAAGGATCAGGGCGATACGACGCAGTAAGGGCATTGCGAACATCCGATGGGCGGCGAAAACCAAGCCGCGCATGTTGCCACAGCCATCGTGACACCTGATCGCTCGCGGGCATGCCGCCCTCGCCATGCGGCGCGGACGTGCGCGACCGCCCTGCCCGCTCAGGCCTCGCCGCTATGCACCAGCACACCGTCCGCGTCCTGCACGTTGACGGCGACCTTGATGCCCTGGCGCACACTTTCGGTGACGATGCAGAAATCCTCGAACTGGCTCATCACACGGTCCATGTGTTCGAGCGCGGCCGCTGCATCGCCCAGCTTCAGGTCGACGGTGATATGCACTACACGCCAGCGGCCATGCTCGTTGCGCTGCAGGGTGGCCCGTGCCTTGGCCGACAGCTCGTCCGGCTCGTTCTTGAACTTGCGCAGGGCGAACAGCAGGCTGGCGCACAGGCAGTTGGCCACGGCGGCCGTCAGCAGCCGCGAGGGATTCGGCCCCGCACCATGCCCCAGCGGCTCGGACTCGTCGGTCGCCAGATCGGGCACCGAGGTGCCGTCGAAGCGCACCCGGAATTCGTAATCGGACACCTGGTCAAGGCTCAGCTCGACCGTCTGCTCGTCACTCATGTGTCTGCTCCTGGATGACGGCGCCGGCTACGCGCCAACCATGCATAGTAAAGCAGCGGAATGACCAGCAGGGTCAGCACCGTCGACACCAGGATGCCGAAGATCAGCGACACCGCCAGGCCCTGGAAGATCGGGTCGTCGAGGATGAAGAAGCCACCCAGCATCGCCGCCACGCCAGTCAGCACGATCGGCTTGGCGCGCACCGCTGCCGCATCGATCACCGCCTCGCCCAGCGGCCGCCCGGCCGCCACCGCGTGATTGATGAAGTCGATCAGCAGGATCGAGTTGCGCACGATGATGCCGGCCAGCGCGATCATGCCGATCATCGAGGTGGCGGTGAACTGCGCGCCGACCAGCGCATGCCCGGGCATCACGCCGATCACGGTCAGCGGGATCGGCGCCATGATGATCAACGGCACCACGTAACTCTTGAACTGGCCGACCACCAGCAGATAGATCAGCACCAGACCACCCATGTAGGCCAGCCCCATGTCGCGGAACGTTTCGTAGGTGATCTGCCACTCGCCGTCCCATTTCACCGAGACGCCAGCGGTACTCTTCGGCGGCGAAATGAAATACTGGCTCACGGTGTGCCCGGCGATCTTCTCGTGATCGAGCTTGCCGACCAGATTGAACATGCCGTAGAGCGGGCTGTCGACGGCACCTGCATCGTCGCCGGTGACGGTGGCATAGGGCAGCAGATCCTTGTGATAGATCGCCTTCTCCCAGTTTGCGGACACCACCTTGACCACCTCGGAGAGCGGCACTAGCGCACCGCTCTGCGCACGTACGCGCAGGGCCAGCAACTGACTCATCGACGCCTGGTCCCCCGCCGGCAGGCGCAGTCGCACCGGCACGGCGTACTTCGCGTGGCCATCCATCAGATAGGTCGCGTCATCGCCGGACAAGGCTGTGCGCAACGCCTGCACAATGCCTGCCTGGGTCAACCCCAGACGCGCCGCCCGGGCACGATCGACGACGACGATCCTGCGCGGCGAATCCGATTCCACGCTAGTGTCCACGTCGACGATGTCCGGCGTGCTGCGGAACACCTTCTCCAGCCCCAGCGCCACCTTACGGATCGTGCGGTAGTCGGGTCCGTACACCTCGGCCACGATCGGCGCCATGACCGGCGGCCCCGGTGGTACTTCCACCACCTTCAGCGAGGCGCCGTAGCGGGCCGCGATCTTCGCCAGTGCGGGTCGCGCAGCCAACGCGATTTCGTGGCTCTGCCGGTGACGCTGGTCCTTGTCGACCAGGTTCACCTGCAGGTCGCCGACCAGCGGTCCCTGGCGCAGGTAGTACTGCCGCACCAGACCATTGAAGGTGATCGGCGAGGCGGTGCCCGCATAACCCTGCCAGTCCTTCACTTCCGGAATTTTCGCCACCTGGGCGGCCAGGTCGTGCAGCAGCTGGTTGGTGCGCTGGAGCGTGCTGCCTTCGGGCATGTCCACCACCAGCTGGAATTCGGACTTGTTGTCGAACGGCAGCATCTTCAGCACCACCGCCTTCACTACCACCAGCCCGACCGAGGCGAGCACCAGCAGCCCCACCGCCGCGAACAGCAGGCGACGGTTGCGCCGTGCCCGACCACCGTCGATGAAGGGACGCATCACCCGCTGGAACAGGCGCAGCAGGCGACCGCCCGCGGCTTCGTGACGTGCGCCGCCCTGCGTATCGTCGGCCGCATGGTGAGGCTCGTGCCGAAGCAGGCGCAGCGCCAGCCAGGGCGTCACGGCCAGGGCGACCGCCAGTGACAGCAGCATGCCGGCCGACGCATTGATCGGGATCGGCCGCATGTACGGCCCCATCAGGCCGGACACGAACGCCATCGGCAGCAGCGCGGCGATCACCGTGAAGGTCGCCAGGATGGTCGGCCCGCCGACTTCGCTCACCGCCTCGGGAATCGCCTCGCGCAGGCTGCGTCCACCCAGCGCCATGTGCCGGTGGATGTTCTCCACCACCACGATCGCATCGTCGACCAGGATGCCGATCGAGAAAATCAGCGCGAACAGCGACACCCGGTTGATGGTGAACCCCATCGCCCAGGAGGCGAACAGGGTCAGCGCCAGCGTGATGATGACCGCACTGCCCACCACGATGCCTTCGCGCCAGCCCAGCGCCAGCACCACCAGCAACACCACCGACAGGGCGGCAAGCAGCAGGTGCAGCAGCAGGCCATCGGCCTTGGCGGTGGCCGTGAGGCCGTAGTCGCGGGTGACCGCCACATGCACGCCGGCAGGAATGTCCACGTCTTTCATCGCCTTCAGGCGCTCGCGGATCGCCCGGGTGATGTCGGCCGCATTGCTGCCGGCCTTCTTGGCGATGGCGATGGTCACGGCCGGCGCATTGCCGGTGGCGGGGCCGGCCCGGTCAGCCGGCGCGCCGAACCAGACATAGCGCGAGGGCAGGTCGGCGCCCTGCTGGACCTTTGCCACATCGGACAGATAGACCGGCTGGCCGTTTTTCAGACCGATCACCAGATGCGCCACATCGGCCGCACTGGCCAGGAAGGTGCCCGCGGTCACCGGCGTGTCGCGGTTGTCCGCGACCTGGTCGCCAGCCTGGGCGACCACGTTGGCCGCCTTCAGCGCATTCGATAGTTCATCCAGCGACATGCCGTACGACGCCAGCTTCGCCGGGTCGAGCTGCACCACCACCGCGCGATCGGGCGCACCGATGGTGTAGACATCGCGCGTGCCGGGCACACGCTTGAGCACCGTCTCCAGCGTATGCGCCACCTCGGCCAGCTGGGTCGGCCCCTCGCCGGGCCGGTCGCTCCACAGCGTCAACGCCATCACCGGCACGTCGTCGATTCCCATCGGACGGATCAACGGCTGTCCCACGCCCAGGCCACGCGGCACGAAATCGCGATTCTGATAGATCTGGTTGTACAGGCGCACGATCGCGGTCTGGCGCGGTACGCCCACCTTGAACTCCACGGTGATCATCGACACGCCTGGCCGGCTGACCGAGTAGACGTGCTTGATACCCTTGAGCTCGGACAACTTCTGCTCCAGCGGGAAAGTCACCAGTTTTTCCACGTCGTGCACGTCGGCACCGGGAAACGGCACGGTGACATTCGCCATGGTCACGTCAATCTGCGGCTCTTCCTCGCGCGGCGTGATCGCCATCGCAGTCAGGCCCAGCAGCAGGGCCGCCACCGCCAGGATCGGCGTCAGCGGCGAAGACTGGAAGATCCTGGCAATGCTCCCGGCAAAGCCTAACCTGGGCGCGTTCATCGCGCTTCCTTGCGGCGTTGCTCGATCAGCCAGCGCACGGCCGCGTCGGGATCGGTCGCGATGTGTTCGCCACCTTCCAGCCCGGCCAGCACCTGGATGCTGTCGCCGCTCACGTCGCCCGTGCGCACCTGGCGCAGCGAGACATGGTCGCCGTCGATCACATACACACCCTGCAGTTCGCCACGCTGGACCAGCGCACTCAGCGGCACCAGCAGGCGCCGGGCATCGCCGGTCGCGAAAGCCACCTTGACCGTCATGCCCGGATAGAGACCGGGATGGTCACCGGCAAGATCCAGCCGCACGCTGAAGGTGTGTGTGGCCGGGTCGGCGTACGGGAACACCGTGACCTTGCTGGCCGCCAGCGTCTTCTTTCCACCATCGAGCACGATCTCGGCAGAGCCGTAGCGGCGGATCGAATCGGCCACGCTCTGCGGCGCTTTCACATCCACCCGCAGGTCCTTCAGCGATGCCAGCCCGATCAACTGTTGCGCGAACGGCGGACCGGTCACCGCCTCGCCCACCTGGACATAGCGTTTGGTGATCACGCCGGCATACGGCGCGCGTACCTCGGTGTATTTCTCGGCCTGCCCGGCCTCGCGCCACTGCGCCTGGGCCGCATCCAGTGACGCCTTGGCCGCGTTGCGCTGAGCCAGCGCCTGGTCATACGCCGCCTTGGAAACATAGCCCTGCGGGTAGATCGCCGCCAGGCGCTGGTAGTTCGCCTGGGCATTGACGTAGTCGGCCTTGGCCGATGCGATCTGTGCCTGGGCTGCACGCGCGGCCGACTTCTGCTCGACATTGGTGAAACGCACCAGCACCGCGCCCGCCGGCACCACGTCGTTGACGTCATACGGCAGCGCCAGCACACGGGCGTCGGTCTGCGCCGTGAGCACGGCCGAGTTGACGGCCTGCACCGTGCCGTCCCAGATCTGCTGGCTGGGGCCTTCGTCGGCACGCACGACCATCGAGGCCAGCGGTGGCTTGGCTGTTGTCGACGCTGGCGCAGGCTGCTTGCCGCCACAGGCGGCCAGCAGCACGGCACAGAAGGTCGGCCAGAGGATTCGGTAAGCGTTTTTCACGGCAGGGTTCCGGTCGGCTCGGGTTGATTCACTTGCGCGAAGGGAAGGCACAGCCCGAGCGCACCCCAACCTTGGCAAGCACCATGGCCAGCGGGCAAAAGCCGGTGAAGGCCGACTGCAACAGATTGGCGCCGACGAACAGGGTCAGCAACAGCCACCAGGGTGACACGAAGTGCGCCAGCGCCACGCTGAGAAGTACGACGCTGCCAGCAAAGCCAAGTACGAAACGATCGATGTTCATCACAACTACCTCGGGAAGGATGGAATCTGTTCAACCACAACACCGGCCTGCAACCACAAGGCCGCATCCAGGCGATGCACACGACAGCGAGTCGACCTGCATCACCCGTAGCCGGGCTTGTTGACCGTTTTGCACAAAATCTAATTTAGCATTATCTTATGTATGTCCATGCGATAAAGTCAAGGCGCACATGCCCCGAATCACGTACCCCGAGAAAGCCCCATGCAGACCCCTTCAAGCACTGACCTGAGCGCCATGCGCGAACGCGCTGGAGAGGCGTCCCGGCTGCTGAAGGCGCTGGGCAACCCGCAACGCCTGCGCGTGCTGTGCCTGCTGGTCGGTCAGGAAATGTCGGTCGGCCAGATCAACGAACAACTGACCGACCTGAGCCAGTCCGCCCTGTCGCAGCACCTGGCCAAATTGCGCGACGAGGGCTTGGTCAGCACCCGTCGCGAATCGCAGACCATCTGGTATTCGCTCGAGCACGGCCCGACCGAACAGATCATTGCCACGCTTTACGGCATCTACTGCGCGCCGGATCAGCCGCCGCTCTGCGCACCGTCGGCCGACGCCTCGCGCAAGCGCACCGGCAAGCGCAAATAGCGCCCCCCGTTACTTTCCGCTTCCGGCAGATGGCCAGCCCGGATGTTCACCTGCAGCGAGGGCCACAGCAGTCGCGGCACGGCCAGGCCGGCATCGCGGGTCGTGCGCATGGCCACGAACTCGGCCTCGCTCACGCCATCGCGCAGATGGATGTTCTGCGCCCGCTGCTCGCTCACCGGCACCTCGGCACGCGGCGCCGTGCCGGCAGCCGGATAGTCGTGACACAGGAACATCCGCGTCACCGGCAACTCGTACAGCCGGTGGACCGACCGATACAGCGCGTGCGCATCGCCGCCGGGAAAGTCGCAACGCGCCGAACCGCTGGCCGGCGAGAACAGCGTATCGCCGACGAACACCGCATCGCCAACGACATAGCTCATGCTGTCGGCGGTATGTCCCGGGGTCGCTACTGCCAGCACCGTCAGCGCACCCACCTGCAGCTCCTCGCCGTCGTTGAGCAGGTGGTCGAACTGGCGGCCATCCGCCACGAAATCCTGGTCGTCCAGGTGCAGGCGATCCTTGAAGGTGTGCTGCACCTGCACGATGCCGGCGCCGATCGCCACCCGCGCGCCGGTGCGCTCGCGCAGCCAGGCCGCGGCCGACAGGTGGTCGGCATGCGCGTGGGTTTCGAGAATCCAGTCTATACGCAGCCCGGCGGCCTCGGCGGCAGCCAGCACCCTGGCCGCACTGCCGGTACTGGCCTCGCCGGAGGCGGCGTCGTAGTCCAGTACCGGGTCGATGACCGCCGCCGCGGCATCACCGGATGCATGCACCAAGTAAGTCCAGGTCGCCGTGTCTTCGTGGCGGAATGGAATGACGTTCACTTGCATGGATAGCGCTCCGCGCAGACTTGACTTTACATTAGATATTGCTAATTTAATGAAGTCAACGGGCCAAAAATCAACCCGCCGCCATTCAATCTGCCATGGGAGCATGCGACATGAACGACTACCTGCCCAACCAGTGCTGCCCGGAAACCCGCCTGCTGTGCGGCGGCCAGCCCGATGAGCAACAGCTGGCGGCCTTTGCCGCGGAGCACTCGGGCGGCTGCGTGATCAATCTGAGGCCAGCCGCGGAAACCCCCGACTGGGACGAATCCGCCGTCGCACGCAAACTCGGTCTGGATTATGTGCACATTCCCGTCGCCGGTCCGCAGGACCTGACCCGCGCGAACGTACAGACCTTCGCCACGGCCGTGCAGTCGCACGGCGACAGCGCGCTGCTGATCCACTGCGCCAGCGGTCAGCGCGTGGCCGCCCTGCTCGCCCTGAAAGCCGCATGGGTGGACGGTTGCAGCACCGACCAGGCACTGGCTGCCGGCAAGGCCGCGGGACTGGACCGCATGATGCCCATGGTGCAGGCACAGCTGGCGAGCGGCTGAGCATCCGGCCGCACCGGCTTCGGACGGCCATACAGGATCGGCATGGGCGGATCAGGCTAGAATGCGGGTTTCGGCGACCACCCTAGGTCGCCTGTGTATCCGTCATCGAACCGGAGGAAAAGTGCTCATGGCGATCAAGGTCGGCATCAACGGATTTGGCCGCATCGGCCGCAACGTGCTACGCGCAGCCGTGCAGAATTTCGGCAACGACATCGAGATCGTGGCGATCAACGATCTGCTCGAGCCTGACTATCTCGCCTACATGCTGCGCTACGACTCGGTGCACGGCCGCTTCAAGGGCGAAGTTTCGGTCGATGACGGCCATCTGGTGGTCAACGGCAAAAAGGTGCGCCTGACCCAGGAGCGTGACCCCGCCAACCTGAAGTGGGACGAAGTCGGCGCCGACGTGGTGCTGGAATCCACCGGCCTGTTCCTGACCAAGGAAACCGCGCAGAAACATCTCGATGCCGGCGCCAAGAAGGTGATCATGTCGGCCCCGTCGAAGGACGACACGCCGATGTTCGTGTACGGCGTCAACCACGGCAGCTACGCCGGCCAGACGATCGTCTCCAACGCCAGCTGCACCACCAACTGCCTGGCCCCGGTGGCCAAGGTGCTGAACGACAAGTGGGGCATCAAGCGCGGCCTGATGACCACCGTGCACGCCGCCACCGCTACGCAGAAGACCGTCGACGGCCCGTCCAACAAGGACTGGCGCGGCGGCCGCGGCATCCTGGAGAACATCATTCCGTCCTCCACCGGCGCAGCCAAGGCCGTGGGCGTGGTGATCCCCGAGCTCAACAAGAAGCTCACCGGCATGAGCTTCCGCGTGCCGACCTCGGACGTTTCCGTGGTCGACCTGACCTGCGAACTGGACAAGCCCGCCAGCTATGACGAAATCTGCGCGGAGATGAAGGCGCAGAGCCAGGGCGCGCTGAAGGGCGTGCTCGGCTACACCGAAGACAAGGTGGTGGCCACCGACTTCCGCGGCGAGTCCTGCACCTCGGTGTTCGACGCCACGGCCGGCATCGCGCTGGACAGCACCTTCGTCAAGCTGGTGAGCTGGTACGACAACGAGTGGGGCTACTCCAACAAGTGCCTCGAGATGGTGCGCGTGGTCGCGAAGTAAATCGCCACCGCAAGGCATGAAAAAGCCGGGCCTCGCCCGGCTTTTTCATGCGCGCTGCTACCCCGGCGACGTCATGCCGCAGCGGCCGGACCATGACACCGCCTTATCATTCGCGCATGACCGCACCGCACACGCTCGACGAAACCGGCCTGGCATACCTGGTCGACCACTTCTACGACAAGGTGCGCGGCGACCCGCTGATCGGCCCGGTGTTCAACGCCGCAGTGCATGACTGGGCAGAACACAAGCGCCTGCTCACCTCGTTTTGGTGCTCGGTCGCACTGGGCGCTGCGAGTTACCGCGGCCAGCCGATGGCAGTCCATCGCAAACTGCCGTCGATCCGCGGCGAGCACTTCGAGCGCTGGCTCACCTTATGGCGCGAAACAACCCGCCAGCTGCTGGGCGAAGCCGATGCCGCACGGATGATCGACTACGCCGAACGCATCGGCCGGAGTCTGCGCATGGGCATGGGGCTGCGCGACGGGCGACTGTCGCGTCCGCTCGGCATTTCGGTGATTCAGTTGCCGACCGCACCCTGAGCCACCCGGCCCCCCACGCGCAGTGCGATGCTCCCGGACGGAACACGCCCCGGTGCGGACCGAAGCGTGCGTGTTGCTCAGCCCAGCGCAGCCAGCGCCGCGTCGTAGTTGGGCTCGTCAGCGATCTCGCCGACCAGCTCGGTATGCAGCACGCTGTCGTCGGCGTCCAGCACCACCACGGCACGCGCGGCCAACCCGGCCAGCGGACCGGAGGCGATGGCCACGCCGTAATCCTGCAGGAACTCGCGGCCACGCAGGGTGGACAGGGTCACCACGTCGTCCAGGCCTTCGGCACCGCAGAAGCGCGCCTGTGCGAACGGCAGGTCGGCCGAGATGCACAGCACCACGGTATCGCTGAGGCCGGCGGCCTTCTCGTTGAAATGACGCACCGAAGCGGCGCAGGTGGGCGTATCGACGCTGGGGAAGATGTTCAGCACCTTGCGCTTGCCGGCGAAGCTGGCGAGCGTGTTGTCGGACAGGTCCTTGCCGACCAGCGAGAAGGCCGGCGCCTTGGCGCCCTTGGCTGGAAGCTGGCCATCGACCTGGACCGGGTTGCCCTTCAGGGTGACTTGCGACATGGGAAATTCCTCGTGACAGGGTGGGAGAAACAGATACGGGGGCGCGCCGCCCTCGGGCGATGCGCACAGCCTGTCCACGATAGCGCCGGGGCGCCGCTCCGTCACCCGCCACGCAGGCTTCGCTTGATGCGAGCCGTTCAGCGCCGGCCATCCAACGCCGATCGTCAAGCGCCAGGTTTCAGCGCTTGAGCGGTGCGATGGTCTGCTCGATGGCACCGAAGATCGACTCACCGGCCGCGTCGGTGATCTCGATGCGCAAGCTGTCGCCGTACTTCAGGAACGGGGTCGACGGCTTGCCGTCGCGCAGGGTTTCCACTGTGCGCTGCTCGGCCAGGCAGGACGCCCCCTTCGACGTGTCCTGGTTGGCGATGGTGCCCGAACCGACGATGGCGCCGGCAGTCAGCGGGCGCGTCTTGGCGGCATGGGCCACCAGCTCGGCGAAGCTGAACTGCATGTCCACGCCGCACTCGGCCTCGCCGAACCATTCGCCGTTGAGCCAGGTGCGCATCGGCAGGCCGAGTTTCTCGCCCTGCCAGGCATCGCCCAGCTCGTCGGGGGTGACGAACACCGGCGACAGCGCCGAACGCGGCTTGGACTGCAGGAAACCGAAGCCCTTGGCCAGCTCGCCCGGGATCAGTCCGCGCAGGCTCACGTCGTTGACCAGGCCGACCAGCTGGATATGCGCGGCCGCCTCGGCTGGCGTCACGGCCATCGGCACATCGTCGGTGACCACCACGACTTCGGCTTCCAGGTCGATGCCGTAATCCTCGCTGGGTACCACCACCGGATCGCGCGGACCGAGGAAACCGGCGCTGGTGGCCTGGTACATCAGCGGATCGGTGTAGAACGAGGCCGGCACCTCGGCGCCACGCGCCTTGCGCACGCGCTCCACGTGCGGCAGATAGGCCGAGCCATCCACGAATTCGTAGGCGCGCGGCAGCGGCGCGGCAAGCCGGGCCATGTCCAGCGCGAACGCGCCATCGGCGCTGCCGGCATTCAGCGCTTCGGACAGCGCGTTGAGACGCGGCGCAGCGTTCGACCAGTCGTCGAGCGCGGCCTGCAGGGTGGCGGCGATGCCGGTGGCCTTCACGGCACGCGAAAGGTCGCGGCTGACCACGATCAGGGTGCCGTCGCGGCCACCTTCCTTGAGGGATCCGAGTTTCATCGTATTGCCTTGTCTGGAATGTCGATGTGACGCGCCGGTCAGGGCGCGAAGTGCCTGGCGAGGCCCTGCCAGCAGCGGTAATAGTCGCCCTGCAGGCCAGGGGCGTCGAGCGCCTGCTGCGTCGGGCGGAACACCATGCGCGTCTCGAACATGAAAGCCATGGTGCCGGTCAGGTGATCGGGCGTGTCCAGGTCGGCGGCGCTGGCCTTCTCGAAGCTGGCCGCGTCGGGACCGTGCCCGGTCATGCAGTTGTGCAGGCTCATGCCACCCGGCGCGAAGCCGCCGGCCTTGGCGTCGTAGGCCCCTTCGATCAGGCCCATGAACTCGCTGGCCACGTTGCGGTGGAAATACGGCGGACGGAAGGTGTGTTCGGCCACCAGCCAGCGCGGCGGGAAGATCACGAAGTCCAGGTTCGCCGTGCCCGCGGTGTCGCTGGGCGAGGTCAGCACGGTGAAGATCGACGGGTCGGGATGATCGACGCTGATCGAGCCCACGGTATTGAAGCGCGTCAGGTCGTATTTGTACGGGGCATAGTTGCCATGCCAGGCGACCACGTCCAGCGGCGAGTGTCCGATCGACGCGCGCCACAGCGCGCCCTGGAATTTGGCGATCAGCTCGAAGTCGCCTTCGCTGTCTTCGTAGGCCGCCACCGGCGCCAGGAAGTCGCGCGGCAGTGCCATCGAGTTGGCGCCGATCGGCCCGAGATCGGGCAGGCGCAGCAGCGCACCGAAGTTCTCGGCCACGTAACCGCGCGCCTCGGCGTCCAGCAGCTCCACCCGGAAGCGCACGCCACGCGGGATCACCGCGATCTCCAGCGGCGCCACGTCGAGCACGCCGAATTCCGTCGCCAGCCGCAGCCGGCCCAGCTGCGGCACGATCAGCAGTTCGCCGTCGGCGTCATAGAAGTAGCGCCCTTGCATCGAACGGTTCGCCGCATAGACATGCACACCCGCGCCCACCATCGCCGCCGCATCGCCATTGCCGGCGATGGTGACCAGACCGTCGACGAAATCGACGGGGGCCGTGGGCATCGGCCACGGGTCCCAGCGCAGCTGGTTTGGTGTGGCGGGCGCCTCGTCGAAGCGATTGTGGAAATGCGCGTGCGCCAGCGGCTGGAACGGCTGGTGCACCGCTGCCGGACGAATCCGGTATAGCCAGCTGCGCCGGTTGCTGTGCCGCGGCGCGGTGAACGCCGTGCCGGACAGCTGCTCGGCATACAGGCCGTGCGCGACGCGCTGCGGCGAATTCTGTCCCTCGGGCAACACACCGGCGATCGCCTCGCTGGCGAACTCGTTGCCGAAGCCGGACTGGTATTTGATACCGACAGACATAGGTGTGCCTTCCGCTTTTATAGCTCCTCTCCCTCCGGGAGATGGGCTGGGGTGAGGATTCGGCTTTCCGCGGCGTTCGAGACCGCTTCGAGCACCGCGTCCATCTGTTGCAGAACTTCGTTGTCCCAGTATCGCAAGACCTTCAATCCGCGGGATTCCAGAAACTTCGTGCGAGCTTGGTCGATGGCTTCATCTCGGCAGTGGCGGATTGATGCGCTACGGCATAACCAATCCCTCTACCCAACCCCTCCCCCGAAGAGGGAGGGGCTTCAGAGATCAAAGCACGCCACGCTTCATCTGGTCGCGCTCGATCGACTCGAACAGCGCCTGGAAATTGCCTTCGCCGAAACCCTCGTTGCCCTTGCGCTGGATGATCTCGAAGAAGATCGGGCCGATCGCGTTCTGGGTGAAGATCTGCAGCAGCAGGCGCTGCTTGGTCTCCGGGTCGGCGTCGATCAGGATCTTGTTCCTGGCAAGCCGCGGCACATCCTCGCCGTTGTCGGGGATGCGCATGTCGACCACGTCGAAATAGGTGTCCGGGGTATCCAGAAATTCCACGCCCTGCGCGCGCATCGCCTCCACCGTGTCGTAGATGTTGTCGGTGAAGCAGGCGATGTGCTGGATGCCCTCGCCCTGGTAGGCATCGAGGTATTCGTTGATCTGGCTCTTCGGGTCGGTCGACTCGTTCAGCGGGATGCGCACGATGCCGTCCGGCGCGGTCATCGCCTTGGACACCAGGCCGGTCTTGGCACCCTTGATGTCGAAGTAGCGGATCTCGCGGAAGTTGAACAGCTTCTCGTAATAGGCCGACCACTTGGCCATGTTGCCGTAGTAGAGGTTGTGCGTGAGGTGATCGATGAAGGTCAGCCCGAAGCCCTTCGGATTCGCGGCCACGCCCGGCACCGGCACATAGTCGTCGCCATAGATGCTGCCGGCGTCACCGTAGCGGTCGACCAGGTAGAGCATGCAGTCGCCGATACCCTTGATCACCGGCGCGGCCACCGCTTTGCTGTCGGCCTTGTGATCCACGGCTTCGCCACCATTGGCCAGCACCGTGTCCAGCACGTCGCCGGCTGGCTTGCGGAAGCGGATCGCGAAACCGCAGGCACACGGACCGTGCTTGGCGGCGAAGTCGGCGGCGAAGGAATCCGGGTCCTCGTTGACCAGGAAGTTCACGTCATTCTGGCGGTAGACCGTGATCGCGCGCGTCTTGTGCTTCAGCACGGCGGTGAAGCCCATCCGGCCGAACAGTTGGTGCAGCTCCTGCCCGCGACCGGCCGGCGCGGCGAATTCCACGAACTCGAAACCGTTGATACCCATCGGGTTCTCGAAGGTGGTGACCTGCATGCCGAGGTTGGGCTGGACTGTCATGGCAATTCTCCGACGGGCTACGATGGGGGAAACCATTCGCGCTACAGCGTGCTTTTGGCACAACCGGCGCTAATGTGACGCGTGCTTTTTGTTAGGTGGACAGCCATCGGTGGCCATTCACCCGGACGTCGCGTTGGTGCTGAGCCCGTAATTTATAGTTACACATGAAACCATTTGCAAGGATCACCGCAACAGTGCCTGCCAAACGTCATGCCGATCACGCCCCGCTGGAACTGGAGCATTTCGTGCCCTACCAGCTTTCGATCGTGTCGAACACGGTCAGCCAAGGCATTGCCGACGACTACCAGCAACGTTACGACCTGGCTGTGACGGAATGGCGCGTGATGGCGGTACTGGCCCGCTTCGAAGGCCTCTCGGCGCGCGAAGTGGCCGAACGGACCGCCATGGACAAGGTCGCGGTGAGCCGGGCGCTGGCCCGACTGGTGGCGGCTGGCCGGGTGCACCGGCAGGTGCATGCCAGCGACAAGCGGCGCTCCGTGCTGGGCTTGTCCGCCGCCGGCTGGCGTATCCACGACGAGGTGGCACCGATGGCCCGCCAGCGCGAGCGCGACCTGCTGGCGCGACTGGAGCCAGAGGAACAGGCGTGGCTCAAGCGCATCCTGGAAAAACTGATGCCGCCGGACGCACCGAAAGGCTGAGCAGCAACTTCAGACCCCTGCCGTCATCGATGTCCCGGACCGGGCAGCAGCCCTGGCGGAACTCGCTGCGACCAGGCACAGCCCGACCGCAGCTCCGTCAGGCGGGCCTGTTCACTCGCCTGAGCATGGGCCATGGCTGGCCCGTCACTTGACCCCGTGCATCAGCCGGTTGACCAGCGGCGAAATCAGCAGCAGCACCACGCCCGCACCGGCCAGCAGCCAGAAACTGAAGGCGAAGCCGGACAGCGCCGATGCCGCGGTCATTCCGTGCGTGCCGCTGATGCGGCTGGCCACCAGACCCGACAGGTTGCCGCCGACCGCCAGCGACATGAACCAGCCACCCATCGCCACGCCCACCAGCTTCGGCGGCGCCAGCTTGGTGACCATCGACAGGCCGATCGGCGACAGGCACAACTCGCCCAGCGTCTGCATCACGTAGCACATCACCAGCGGCCAGAACGGGATCAAGCCGTTCGCGCCCAGCAGCCGCGACAGCGCGAACACCAGGATCGCAAAGCCCACGGCGTTGAAGATCAGGCCCAGCCCGAACTTGCGCGGAATCGACGGCTCCCGGTGGCGCTTGCCCAGCCAGCCCCACAGCAGGGTCAGCGGCGGCGCCAGCACGATGATCGCCAGCGGGCTCACCGACTGGAACCAGCCCACCGGGAACATCCAGCCGCCGAACATCCGGCGGTTCACCAGGTTCTCGGCGAGGAAATTGAACGACGTACCGAGCTGGTAATAGAACATCCAGAACAGCACGTTGAAGGCGAAGATGATCAGCATGGCCAGCACGCGGTGTACCTGCACGCGGTCGTGCCGCATGGCCTCCGCCAGCAATGCCACCGCCACCACCACGAACAGCAGGCCCAGTATCCATTGCAGCCCGGTGGCACCGACCTTCGCCATCAGCAGGTAGACCAGCGGTACCCCGACCAGCGCCCCCAGGGCCACCCACAGCACACGCACGCGGCTGGACTGTTCCGGCGCCGGCCGACCCACGTCCTTCAGCTGACGGCGACCGAACCAGAACCACAGCAGGCTGAACACCATGCCCACGCCGGCGGTCAGGAACACCAACCGGTAGTTTTGCTGCATCGGCGTATGCGTGAAGTGTGCCGCCATCCAGCCGGTGAGCAGCGGCGCGAGCAGCGCACCGGCATTGATGCCCATGTAGAACAGCGTGAAACCGCGGTCGCGACGATCGTCGTCGCGCGCATAAAGCTGCCCCACCATCGAGGAAATATTGGGCTTGAACAGGCCGTCGCCCACGATCACCAGGGCCAGTCCGAACAGCAGCATGGTTCGCGACGGCAGCGCCAGCGCGAACAGTCCCGCCGCCATCACCACCGCACCCAGCAGGATGGTGCGCTGGTAACCGATCAGCTTGTCCGCAACCCAGCCGCCGAAGATGCCGGTGCCGTAGATCAGCGCGGTGTACGCGCCGAAGATCGCACTGGCCCATGCCTGCCCCGCGGCATTGCCGTGATAGAACTGCGCGACGATGTACAGCGTCAGCGCCCAGCTCACGCTGTAGAACGCGAAGCGCTCCCAGAACTCGGTCATGAACAGCATCCACAACGGACGCGGGTGGCCGAACAGCTGCGGATAATCCGGCGCGGCGCCGGCCTGGATGGTCTCGTTCACGCGATCCCCTTCAATACGTCCCAAGACGCCAGATGTAGCACAAGCGGGCAGCAAGCGGAGATGAGTGAGGGTGGGAGGAAGCCAAGACTAGCTATTCCTCGCTTACCGCCCACCCCTCACGGCCCGCTCCAGCGCTAATGCACGCCGTGCATCAGCTTGCGGATCCACGGCGCGGCAAACAGGAACACCAGACCCACCCCGAGACCCCAGGCAAACACCTGGGTATAGACATGGGCGTAGTCGCTGATACCGGTGATCGCCGTCGTGCCGGACATCTTGGTGGTCAGCGTGGCGATCCAGCCGGCCAGCTGGTAGGCGATCGCCACACCGAAGAACCAGCCGCCCATCGCCAGCGAGGACTCCTCCGGTGCGGCAAGCTGGCCGACCAGGGCGTAGCCGATCGGCGACAGCGCCAGCTCGCCCAGGGTCTGCAGCAGATAGCACAGCATCAGCGGCCACCAGCCGATGTGACCGTCGCCATGCCGCAGGTGGTCGATCGCATACACCAGCACGCCGTAGCTCAGCGCCACCAGCACCACGCCGATGCCGAACTTGCGCGGCGTGGACGGATCGCGACCGCGCCGTTCCAGCCACGGCCACAGCATCGCCAGGAACGGCGCGAACAGCAGGATGTAGAACGGGTTGGCCGACTGGAACCAGCTGAAGTCCCACGGCGCATCGACGTAGTCGCGGGCCAGGAAGTTGAGCGAGGTGACGCCCTGCAGGCTGAGCGCCCAGAACACCACCAGGCCGACGAACAGCAGCAGCAAGGCCAGGTAACGCTGCGTCTGCACGCGATCGCGCCGGCGCACGCAGCTGACCGCGAAATACAGCACCAGCAGGCCCATCAGCGCATACATCACATCGCTCAATATCCGCGGATAGGCCAGCAGCATGGCAACCGGATACATCAGCACGGCGATCGCCAGCACGACCCACACCGTCGCCATCGGCCCATGCAGGTGATCGCCCTTGGGCAGCAGCGGATCCAGCTTGTGTTTGCGCCACTGGAACACCACGCCCGCCAAAAGCATGCCCACGGCCGCCGCGAGGAAACCCCAGCGATATCCGTAGTGACGCCCGATCAGGTCCGCGCAGATCATCGGCGCGATGAACGAGCCCAGGTTGATGGCCAGGTAGTACAGCGTGTAGCCGCCGTCACGACGGGAATCGTCATCGGCGTAATTGCGCCCGATCAGCACCGTGAGCGGGATGTTCAGCCCAACCCCCAGCGCGAACGCCGCCATGCCCAGCTCGAAACCCTCCAGCGTGGGCAGCGCCATCAGCAGCAGCGCCAGCGTACCCAGCCAGAACGACAGTGCCACCGAGCGCGTTTCGCCCAGGATCTTGTCGGCCACGTAGCCGCCGACGATCGGCGTGGCGTACATCAGCGCTAGGAAGCCGCTGCCCAGCAGATCGGCCTGGCGCTGCGCCGCGGCCGCGCCCAGGTGCGCGAAGAAGTGCTGCGCGATGTACGGCGCCAGGAAGGCGCGGAAACCGTAGAAGGCGAAATTGAACCAGACGGTGACCCCGAGCAGCATCCACAGCTGGCGCGGATGCCCCCACAGGCTGCCTTCGCGCGGCAGGTCCGAGGGCGCGACGGCCCGTGCTTCATTCATGCGGGAATCCCCTGTGATGTAGTGCGATCCGGTTGGGATCGCTCGCGGCCGTAAAGGTTCACGGCGTACCCAGCAGGGTGCGCACGTCCAGCAGTTCCGGGAAAAAGGTCAGGTCCAGCGCCTGCTTCAGGAAGCCGACGCCCGAGGAACCGCCGGTGCCGCGACGGTGTCCGATGATCCGTTCGACCGCTTTCATGTGGCGGAAACGCCAAAGCTGGAAGCTTTCCTCGATATCCACCAGCGTTTCGCACAGATGGTATTCGGCCCAGAACGATTCAGGCGCCTCGTAGATGCGACGGAACATCGGCAGCAGCTCCTCGCTGCGCTGCCACGGCAGGCTCACGTCCCGCTGCAGCGCGGCGACCGGCACCGCGTGACCACGACGCGCCAGCCAGTGCAGCACTTCGTCGTAAAGTCCTGGCGCGTCCAGCGTGGCGCGCAGTTCGGCCTGCGCGGCGGCATCGTGGGCGAAGACGTCGAGCATCGCCGCCTGCTTGTTGCCCAGGATGAATTCCACCGTGCGGTACTGCACCGACTGGAACCCGGACGACGGCCCCAGCGCATCGCGGAACGCCAGGTACTCGTGCGGCGTCATCGTCTCCAGCACCGACCACTGCTCGAACAGCTGGCGCTGGATCTGCTTCACCCGCGCCAGCACTTTCAGGCAGGGATCAATGCGATCGTCGCGCAGGAAGCCGATCGCCGCCCGCAGTTCGTGGATCACCAGCTTCAGCCACAGCTCGGCCACATGGTGCTGCACGATGAACAGCAATTCGTCGTGGTACGGCGGGTCGGAAAGCGGGCGCTGCGCCGACAGCAGCGTGTCCAGGTGCAGGTAGCCGGCATAGGTCATGCGCCCGTTCAGGTCGCGTTCGATGCCCACTTCGAGGTCGCGCTGGTTGTCCGTCATGGTGCTCCGCAAGCCCCCAAAAGCGCCCATGTTAACGCCGTCACGGAAGCGGCCCGTACTCCTCCGCATGCTGCACCGTACCTTGCAGCGCAGCATGCGCGCCTGTTATCAATCGCTGTCTTTATCAAGGGATTTTTGCGCGCACGGCCCCGCTGGATGGGCTGCCGCCTCCCGCCCCATTCACCTTCATGTCCATTTCGGGAGCGAGTCGTGTCCATCGCCGCCAAGTTCGAAATCGAGTACCTGCAATACCTCGATGCCGAGGGCAACCAGGTCCGTGACGACCTGCCAGCCTTCGCCCAGGATCTCGACCACATGGTCGAGCTCTACAAGCTGATGTTGTCCACCCGCGTGTTCGACGCCAAGTCGGTGGCACTGCAGCGTACCGGCAAGCTCGGCACCTATGCCAGCTGTCTGGGCCACGAAGCCGCCCACGTCGGCATCGGCAGCGCGATGAAGCCGGAAGACGTGTTTGCCCCCAGCTATCGCGAATACGGCGCGCAGCTCTATCGCGGCGTGCAGCCGCGCGAGGTCTACATGTACTGGGGCGGCGACGAGCGCGGCAACGACTACCAGAAGGAACCGGCGCGTCACGACTTCGCCTGGTCGGTGCCGATCGCCACGCAATGTCTGCACGCCGCCGGCAGCGCACTTGCCTTCAAGATCCGCGGTGAGAAGCGCGTGGCCGTGTGCACCATCGGCGACGGCGGCTCGTCCAAGGGCGACTTCTACGGCGCCATCAACATCACCGGCGCGCAGAACCTGCCGATGGTGGCGGTGATCGTCAACAACCAGTGGGCGATCTCGGTGCCCCGCAAGATCCAGACCGGCGCGCCCACCCTGGCGCAGAAGGGCCTGGCCGCCGGCCTGCACTGCATCCAGGTGGACGGCAATGACATCATCGCCGTGCGCAAGGCGATGGAAGACGCGCTGGAGCGCGCCCGCAACGGCGAAGGCGGCAGCGTGGTCGAGGCGGTGACCTATCGCCTCGGCGACCACACCACGGCCGACGACGCCCGCCGCTACCGTGGCGAGCAGGAAGTGAAGGACGCCTGGGCGAAGGAACCGATGAAGCGCCTGCGCAACTGGCTGGTGGCCAAGGGCGTGTGGGACGACGCCAAGGAAGAGGCCTGGAAGGCCGAGTGCGACGAGTGGATGGACAACGAGGTGAATGCCTACCTCGAGACCAAGACGCAGCCCGTCACGGCGATGTTCGACTACATCTTCGCCGAGGTTCCTGCCGATCTCGCCAAACAGCGCGATCTCGCCCTCTCGCTCGAAAACAACAAGGGTCACTGAGTCATGGCACAAATCACTCTCATCGAGGCCGTCACCCAGGCGCTGGCCTACGAAATGGCGCACGACGAAAGCGTGGTCGTGCTGGGCGAGGACGTGGGCGTCAACGGCGGCGTGTTCCGTGCCACCCAGGGCCTGCAGGAGAAGTTCGGCGACATGCGCGTGCTCGACACGCCACTGGACGAGACCACCATCGCCGGCGTCACCGTCGGCATGGCCGCACAGGGTATGAAGCCGGTGGCCGAGGCGCAGTTCGAAGGCTTCATCTATCCGATGATGGAGCAGATCGCCTGCCACGCCGCGCGCCTGCGCAACCGTACCCGCGGCCGCATCACCGTGCCCGCCGTGTGGCGTGCCCCGTGGGGCGGCGGCATCCGCGCGCCGGAACACCACTCCGAAGCCAACGAACACCTGTTCACCAACATTCCCGGCCTGCGCGTGGTGATGCCGTCCTCGCCGGCACGCGCCTACGGCCTGCTGCTGGCCGCGATCCGCGATCCGGACCCGGTGATGTTCTTCGAACCCAAGCGCATCTACCGCCAGTACAAGGAAGAGGTGCCCGATGACGGCGAGGCGCTGCCGCTGGACGTGTGCTTCGTGCTGCGCGACGGCACCGACGTGACCCTGGTGACCTGGGGCGCGCAGGTGAAGGAAACGCTGGAAGCCGCCGACGAACTGGCCACACAGGGCATCAGCGCCGAGGTGATCGACGTCGCCACGCTGACCCCGCTGGACTTCGACACCATCGCCGAGTCGGTACAGAAGACCGGTCGCTGCGTGATCGTGCACGAAGCCCCCAAGACCGCGGGCTTCGGTGCCGAAATCGCCGCGCGCCTGTCCGAGGAATGCATGTACGACCTGCTCGCCCCGGTCGAGCGCGTCACCGGCTACGACACGCACATTCCGCTGTTCCGCCTCGAAATGAAGTACCTGCCGAGCGTGGATCGCATCGTCGACGCCGCCAAGCGCACGCTGGCCGCCAGCTAACCTTTGCCCGGAAACCCACTCATGGCTGACATCAAGACATTCCACCTGCCCGACCTCGGCGAAGGCCTGCCCGACGCCACCGTGGTCGAATGGCACGTGAAGGAAGGCGACACCATCAAGCTCGACGCTCCGCTGGTTTCGATGGAAACCGCCAAGGCGGTGGTCGAGGTTCCCTCGCCCTATACCGGCAAGGTGACCAAGCTGCATGGTGCCGCCGGCGACGTGATCGAGACCGGTGCGGCACTGGCCGACTTCGAGCCCGACCCGAATGCCAAGCAGCGTGCCGAGGCCGAGGCCACCGGCCATCACCACGGCCCGAAGAAGAGCGAGGCACCGGCCCCTGCCCCCGCTCCGGCCGCGTCCGCCACGGCTGACCGCGAAGACGAAGGCACCGTGGTCGGTGCGATGGTCAGCGGCAACACCGTGCACGTCGAGCAGGCCGCCAGCATCGGCGGCGTGAAGGCGGTACCCGCGGTGCGCGCGCTGGCCAAGAAGCTCAAGGTCGACCTTGCCCGCGTCCGCCCGAGCGGTGCCGACGGCGTGGTGACCCTGCAGGACGTCAAGCAGGCCGCCGCCAACGGCAGCGCTCCGCTCGGCGCCGTGCCGTCTTCGGCCGGCCGTCACCTGGCGCCCGAACTGCCGCAGCCCGAACCGCAACGCAGCCCGGTCTCGCTGGCCGGCAAGCCGGTACGCACCGCGCCGCCGTCGGTGCAGGCCAGCGGCCAGCCCGAGCAGCTCAAGGGCGTGCGTCGCAATATGGCCCGCGTCATGGCCGAGGCGCACGCCAACGTGGTGCCGACCACGCTGGTGGACGACGCCGACCTGCACGCCTGGATCGGCAAGCAGGACATCACCGCACGCCTGATCCGCTCGATCGTCGCCGCCTGCAAGGCAGTGCCCGCGCTGAATGCCTGGTTCGACGGCAAGAACCTCAGCCGCACCCTGCATCCGCACGTGGACATCGGCATCGCCGTGGACACCGACGATGGCCTGTTCGTGCCGGCCCTGCGCAACGCCGACGTACTCGACGGTGCCGGCATCCGCGCCGGCATCAAGCGCCTGCGTACCCAGGTCGAGGACCGCACGATCCCGCCGTCCGAGCTGTCGGGCTACACCATCAGCCTGAGCAACTTCGGCATGTTCGCCGGTCGCTACGCGACCCCGGTGGTGGTGCCGCCGTGCGTGGCGATCATCGGTGCCGGCAAACTCAGCCACGACGTGGTGGCGGTGATGGGCGGCATCGAAGTGCATCGCCGCATGCCGATCAGCCTGACCTTCGACCACCGCGCCGCTACCGGTGGCGAAGCGGCGCGCTTCCTCAAGGCGCTGCTGGACGATCTGTCGCTGCCGCAATAACAGCCTTTCGCGCTGTCAGCAGTTGCAAAGAGGGGCTTCGGCCCCTCTTTTTTTGGCGCTGTCGCCCGCGCCTTGCGGTCGCCGTCATGACCTCACGCACTTGACACCCCGCCAGCATGATTCATCTTCGACCACTTGCAACGACGCAGGGAAACGGACCATGACCAAAAGGGGGCACGATGAAGAGCTGGCTTAGGATCTATGGATGCCTGTGCATGGCAGCAGGGCTGGGACTGGCGAACACCGCCATGGCCACACCAGCTGCCGACAGCGGCCATTCGTCACAGCTGCTGATCCGCTACCCCACAATGCATGGCGACAGCGTGGTCTTCGAAGCCGCCGGCAACCTGTGGCGCACCACGCTCAAGGGCGGCACCGCCACCCAGCTCACCTCCGACAGCGGCTTCGACATGGCGCCGCACTACTCGCCCGACGGCAAGTGGATCGCCTTCACCGGCTGGTACCAGGGCAACACCGACGTCTACGTGATCCCGGCCGACGGCGGTTCAGTGAAGCGGCTGACCTATCACTCGATGAACACGCCGGTCGGCAAGGACAAGCTGAGCACGAGCCTGGACAACATCGTGCTGGGCTGGACCCCGGACAGCAAGGACGTGGTGTTCCTGTCCCGCCGCACCAGTTTCAACCCGCAGGTCATGCACGCCTTCAAGGTGCCGCTCGGCGGCGGCCTGCCCAGACAGCTACCGCTGCCCTGGACCGGCCCGCTGTCGTTCAATACCAGCGGCACCGAGGTGGCCTACAACAAACTCTCCCGGGTGTTCCGTCCGTTCCATCGCAAACACTATTTCGGTGGCCAGGCGCAGGACATCTGGACCTACGACTTCAAGACCGGCAAGAGCCGCCAGATCACGCACTGGAAAGGCGCCGACGTGTGGCCGATGTGGCACGGCAACACGATCTACTTCACCTCGGATCGTGGCCCTCACGGCGTGCAGAACCTGTGGTCGTATTCACTGGACCAGAACCGCTTCACCCAGCTGACCCACTTCGACACCTACGACGTCGACTCGCCCACGCTTGGTGACGACGGCATTGCGATGTCCGACGGCGGCGACCTGTACGTGTACACCTTCGCCGACCGGCAGTTGCACAAGATCGACGTGCGCGTGCCCAGCAATGGCATCGACGAACAGCCTCACTGGACGAATGCCGGCAAGGCGATCGACGGTGCGGCCATCGCGCCCAGCGGCAAGCTGGCGGTGTTCTCCGGCCGTGGCGCCCTGTTCACGGTGCCCGCGAAGGACGGCAGCACGCTGACCCTCACGCACGATCCCGCGGCCGACGAGCGCGACCCCGTCTGGTCGCCCGATGGCAAGCAGATCGCCTACATCCTGGCCAAGGGCCGCAGCCAGGAAATCGCGCTACGCACCGCCGCCGGCGGACCGCCGCGCCTGCTGACCCATGACTCGGTGCGCAGCTATCACGGCCCGCTGACCTGGAGCCCAGACGGCAACTGGCTGACCTACATCGATTCAGCCGGACACCTGTGGCTGCAGAACGTGCAGAACGGCACGCGCTACCAGGTGGCGACCGATACCAGCAGCCGGCAGAACTTCACCGACCTGACCTGGTCGCCCGGCAGCGACTGGATCGCGTTCTCGCGCATGCTAGGCAACAACAAGAGCGGCCTGTTCCTGTACCACGTCACCGACCACCACCTGCATGGCATCAGTAGCGGGCAGTTCGATGATGTCACTCCGGCCTTTTCCAGCAACGGCAAATACCTGTTCTTCGCATCGGACCGGCTGGTCAACCTGGCCGGCGGCGCGCTGGACGGGAGCAGCACGACCAACCTGGACAGCAGCGGCCTGTACGCCGCGACCCTGTCGAAAAGCACGCCGTCCCCGCTGGCACCGCGCCAGCCTGCGGCAGCAGGTACCGCGGCAAGCGACCACAAGAAAGACAGCGGCAAGCACGCACCGAAGCATACCGGTCCGCTGCACATCGACCTCGACGGCCTGATGTCGCGCGCGGTGCAGTTGCCGGTGCCAGCCACCAACATCAGCAGCGTAGTAGCGGCCAACGGGGTGGTCTATTACACCACCCAGCCCAACCCGGTCATCGGCGGCCACCTGACCGGCGAGAAGCCACTGCTGCGCGCCTATGACCTGAAGAAGCGCAAGGACCTGACCCTGGACGAGGGCGGCCAGGGCCTGATGCTGTCGGCCGACGATTCGACCCTGCTTTACCAGTCCAAGGGCAAGTGGGTGCTGCGCCCGGCCGGCTTCAATGCCAAGGCCAAGACACAGGCGCTGGATCTCTCGCACCTGCGCCGTTGGGTCCAGCCGCGCGCCGAGTGGGCCACGATCTTCGGCGAGGCATGGCGCGACGTGCGCGACTATTTCCTCAACCCGGACCTGATCAAGGCCCACTGGGCAAGCATGGGCCAGCGCTACGGCCGGCTGCTGCCGCGCGCCGCCAGCCGTGACGACGTGAACTGGGTCATCGCCAACATGATCGGCACCTTCGGCGAAAGCCACATGTATGTCGGTGGTGGCGACCAGGGCTGGAAGAGCCCGTCCACGGAAACCGCAGACCTGGGTGCCGACTTCGCCCTGGACCCGGCCTCCGGACGCTACCGGCTGACGCGCATCTACCACGGCGACAACACCCTGCCAGGCTACCGTGCACCGCTGGCGCAGCCGGGTCTGAAAGTGTCGGTCGGAGACTACGTGCTGGCGATCAACGGCCAGCCGCTCAAGGCTCCGATGAACCCGTACGCCCTGCTCAACGGCACCTACGGCACCACTGTCAGCCTGCGTCTTTCGCGACAGGCTACGGGCGCCGATGCATGGACCATCCGGGTCAGGCCGGTCGCCAATGCGACCAAGCTGCACCTGCTGGCCTGGATCCGGCACAACCGCGCGGTGGTCGACAAACTGTCCGGCGGCAAGATCGGCTATGTCTATCTGAACGACTTCGAATCCACCGGCGCGCACGAGTTCATCCGCCAGTACTACAGCCAGCTGACCAAGCAGGGCATCATCTTCGACGACCGCTGGAACCTCGGCGGATCGGACGCGCTGGAGATGTCGATCTTCTCCCGCATCGCACGCCAGCTGACCGACATGTTCGCCACCCGTCATGGCTGGACCTTCCCGGGGCCCAACGCGTTCTACGGCTACAAGGCGCTGATCTACAACCGCGGCTCCGCATCCAACGGCGACATGTTCCCCTACATGTTCAAGACCGCACACCTGGGTCCGATCATCGGCGACCGCAGCTGGGCCGGCGTGCGCGGCCTGGACGGCCCGTTTCAGCTGATGGACGGCGGCCACCTGGTGATCTCCGACAACGGCATGTATTCGATCCACTCGAAGTGGGTAGTGGAAAACGTCGGCGTGATACCGGACGTGACCGTGCACGACGACCCCGGCCAGCTCAACCAGGGCCACGACGCCCAGCTGGAGACGACCGTGGACATGCTGATGAAGAAGATCAAGGCCGCCCCACGCTTGCTTCCCGCGCCGCCGCCGTGGACTCCGGCTTTCCCGCCGCAGCCGGCCTATCCGAAGTGCACCGACCGTATGAACAGCACCACCTGCAGCTGAGCTCCAAGTGCTGCCGGCGCGCCATCGCAGCGGATTCCGGCTGCGCGCACGGTGCATCACCTGACGGGGCGCCCATGGCGCCCCGTTTCTTTCACATCGACTGCGTCAGAGTCGGGTTACCGATCACGCAGGAATCCGACATGCATCACAGCCGACTATGCGCCCTGGTCCTGGACAGCCAGGTGGACGACCTCGCCGAAGGCGCCCGCTTCTGGAGCGCCGCACTCGGCAAACCCGTCGTCACGGCCGGGCCGGATGACGACGGTCGCTACGCCGAACTGAAGACCGCCGAGGACGAGCCGATCATCCTGCTGCAGAAGGTCGGGCACGAAAGCCGCGTGCACCTGGACATCGAATCCGACGACATCGACGCCGAGGCCGATCGCCTGCAGGCCCTGGGCGCCCGGCGCGTGGCCTTCGTGCGGGGACGCTGGTGGGTGATGCAAGCACCGACCGGGCATCACTTCTGCGTGGTGCACAAGCAACGCGACAGCTTCGGCACACACCTCAACCGCTGGGACTGCGGCTGACAAGGGGAGAGCAACCAGGAAAACCGCCTGGCAAGACCGCGGCCTTGCCAGATCGAGTCCGCCCTGATCGACACCGTGGGAGCGTGGCTACAGGGGGTGGAGCGCTACGCGTACGACGCGTCCAATTGTCGCCCACGGTGCCGATCAGGGCGGACTCGATGTGAAACCTCAACGCAATGACTTGGCCAGACCGGATATCTCCACCCGGCGGTTCGGCGCCAGACAGGCGATCAACTTCGCCCGTGCCTGCCGTGGACAATGAACCAGCGGATCGGCCTTGCCGCGCCCGGCCACCTGGACAGCCTCGGCAGGTACGCCATGCTGCACGAGGTAGTCACGCACGGCCTCAGCGCGCTTGCGCGACAGCGCCAGGTTGTAATGGTCGCTGCCGATGCGGTCGGTGTAGCCCACCACATCGATGTTCTCCACCGCACTGGCCGAGCGCAGCTGCTGCAAGAGTGCGTTCAACTTGAGCTTGCCCGGCCCGGTGAGCGCGGCGCTGCCGAAGCCGAACATCGCATCGGACGAGAGCCGGATCGGCTTGGCCGGCAATGGCAAGGGCTTGGTCGGCTGCGGTGGCGCCGGCCGATGGATCTGCAGCACCGCCTTGCATGCCTCCGGCTTCCAGTAGAACTGCTGAGCCAGGTCGTGCTTGTCGAAAATGATCTGGTACTGGCAGCTGAAATAGTCGCCGCTGCCGTCGGCCTTGCGGAAATTGAAGATGTAGTTCCAGCGGTGCACGTCGAACACGCCTTCGTCGAAGCGTGGATGACCGATCAACGCATACAGCTGGCTCTTGGTCATGCCGGGCGCCACCTTGCGCAGATTCTCCAGGTTGACGAACAACCCCTGCGGCACCGTCGAACGGTCCGGGTTGGGAAACGCGATGCCCTGCGCATTGTCCGACGAACGCCGACCGACCGTGCTGCAGCCAGCGGCCAGCACGACACCAGCCAGCAACACCGGTAGCGCGACGGCCCTGTATGTATTGTTCCCGCTCATGGTTGCACCCCCTTTTGTGCTGTCCTGAAATGTCTTCACCACTGCATGCCCGCGCCGATGGAGATACCGGCATCGCCTTGCGTATCCGCCGAACCGGCGACCTTGTAGACCCAGCGCCCGCCTTCGGAAATCGTCGACAGTCCGATCGCGATGCTCGATTGGCCACGGAACGAGCCGCCGGCCACTGCCGCCATGCTGCGGCCGGGCTCATAGGCCTGTGGTAGACCGGCCGAGGCCATCGCCGCCGCCACACCCGCATCGGCACGCTGCCCCAGGTTGTGCATCTGCCCGCTGAGCTGTCCGAAGCGCTGGTCGGTGTAGCTCTTGGACCAGTCCGCGGCCTGCTGCACCTGCCCCACGTTGGCGGCATCGGTGGACTGGGTACCCGCGGCGACATTGTGGATGGTGGTATCGCCGTTGCCGTTGCCCAGGGTCACACTGTTGTAGTCGACGCTGCCGTCGCTGTTGGTGTCGTAACGCACCGTGCCCTGGGTGGTGGTGCTGATCGCCGAATTCAGCTGGGCGACGTTCACCGCGTCGGTGCTTGCCGTGCCGGCGGCCACGTTGGTGATCTGCCGATCGTTGCCCGCGCTGCCGACCGAGACCGTATTGGCGCGGTCGGCCACCGAGCCGGCGCCGATCGCCACCGAGTTGTTGGCGTTGGCGCTGGCGCCATTGCCCATGGCGACGCTGTTGCTGCCGCTGGAGGTCGCCTGCGGCCCGATCGCCACGCTGTTGTCGCCGGTGGCGGACGAGTTGGCCAGGGTGGAGTTCACGCTGAAGTACTTCACGCTGCCGCCACCCGGGCCAATGTTCTGGATGTCGTTGTAGAGGCTGTAGTTGCTGTACTGGTTGGTGGTGTCCTGGGTCCAGTGCCACAACTGCGAACCGTTCACCGCATCGGTACTGGTCGATGTCTCCGCGCCGGCGGCGAGGTTGGTGATCAGCACCGGCGCACCACTGCCGTCGCCGGTCAGCGTGATGGTGTTGGTGGGGTTGCCGCTGCTGTCGGCGTCGTACTTCACCGCCAGCTTGTCGGTGCTGCTGGCCTGCTGGCTCACCGCCTCGAGCTGGGCCACGTTGACTGCGTCGGTGCTGGCGCTACCCGGCGCCACGCCAGTGATCTGGCGGCCACCCACGTTGACCTCGCCGGTGGAGTTCTGCGGCGCACTGAGCGCATACGCGGTGTAGCCGCTCAGCGCACCGACCAGGGTCGACGAACCCGCACCCAGTGCGATGCTGTTGGCCATGCTCGCCGTGGCGCCAGCACCGAAGGCCAGTGCGTTGTCGGCGGTCGCACTGGCACTGTCGCCCATCGCGATGGTGCTGGCGCCGTTGGCGATCGAGGTCGAGCCCATGGCGATGGCTGCCTGGCCGGTGGCCTGGTTGTTGTAACCCAGTGCGACCGCGCCCTGGCCGGTGGCGGTGTTCGGGTCGCCCATCGCCACCGCACCGTTGCCGTCGGCGGTGTTGCCATCGCCAATCGACACGGCGGTGCCGTCCTGCGCGACGGCACCGGTACCGATCGCCACCGCATTGGCCGACTTGGCAGTCGCGCCATTGCCGATTGCCGTGCTGCTGTCCGAGGTGGCGACCGAGTTCGGCCCCTCCGACACGCTGTTGGTACCCTCCGCTTCGGCACCGGCAGCGCTCGAATCGGCCTGGAAGTACTTGTTGCCAGCCTCGGTGATGTTCTTGATCCGGTTGTTGAGGTTGTTGACCGAACCGTCGACCGCGGCGAACGCATCGGTCACGTTGTTGTAGCTGCCCTTGGTGGTGCTGCCGTCCGTGTTGACCGAGGTGATGGTGAACGTCGGCGCTGTCCAGGTATTGGTGGTCGGGTCGAAGTTGGTGGTGCCGCCCATGAACTTCACCAGCGCCATGTTGCTTGCGAACAGCTGGCTGCCGTTCACCGCGTCGGTGCTGGTGGCGTTGAGCGCGCCCTGGTGCAGGTTGGTAAGAGTGGTGCCGTTGGTGACGCCACCGTCGGTACTCGACACGCCACCCAGGGTCACCCCGGCCTTGGTCGTATCGTTGTAGAGCACGGCGTTGTCCGCCGTGCTGGCCACCGCTTCCAGCTGCGCCACGTTCACCGCATCGGTGGCGGAGCTGCCTGGCGCCACGTTGGTGATCTGCCGCTCGTTGCCGGGCGAGCCGATCGACACTTCGCCCACCGAGTTCTGCGGTGTGCTCAGTCCGAACGCGGTATAGCCCGTCTGCGCACCGCGCGATGCGTTGGACTGGTAGCCCAGTGCCACGCTGTCCGCCGCACTGGACGTGGCTTCTGCACCGAGGATGGTCTGCGCATTCGCCGTACCCGAGGCGCTGTCGCCGATCACTACCGAGTGACCGAGCCGGGCCTCGTAGTCCGCGGTTGGCACGCCGGTCGGATTGTTGGGGTCGTTCGTGCCGCTGCCGGGGAACGCCTGGCTTGCATCCACTGTCGGCAGGGTGTGGCTGGCATTGGTACCGATCACCACTTCCTTCGAACCGTTGGCCGACGCACCATCGCCCACCAGCACCTGGTAGTCCTGCGCGGCGTTCACTGCCCAGCACGACTCGGTCACGGCGCCAGCCACATTGAGACAGGTGGACGCCCAGGCCGGCGCGCCGCTTGGCAACACCAGGCCGGCGATGCCACCGTTCGCGCCATTGTTGATGTTGGTGATGTAGTTGCCCGAGGTCACGCCACCGATCAGGGTGAGATGCGAATTGCTGCCCGTGCCACCCAGCACGGTGCCATTGGTGGTCGTCAGGACCGTACCCACGGGCGTGGAATTCAGCAGCGGGATGCCCAGCAGATTGACTGTCGAATAGCCCTGCGTGAAGTTGGCATTGCTCACCTTCAGGCTGCCGTTGCTGATGTAGCCGTTCGAATCGGAGTTGGTAAACAGCGCATTTTCGCTGGACCCCAGCAGCTGTGAAGACGTACCCACCACACCGCCGTTGCCGATGATCAACCCGGTCGGTGTCGCACTCGGCGGCGGCACGGTCGGCACCGAGTACGTCGTCGCGTTCGTGGTTGCATTGGTAGTCGCCGGGGCCTGGGGTGCCGCCAGCGCGTAGCTGGTCGGCGCAAACGCCATCGTGCCGCTGTTGCCCGAGGTCGTGGAGGAGGCACTCTGGCTCGATGGGCTGAACGCCATCGCGGATACCGGCGTCGCCGATGCGGTACCCGACGTACCACCCGATGTGCCGGTGGTGCTGCCGATACCGGAGGTGACCGACGCCAGTGTGCCACTCAACTGACTGACCGCCGAACCCACGACGGGAACCGTCGAGGTCGCCGATGTCACCTTGCCGACCACCTGCCCGACCACACCCGTGGCGCTGCTGCCGCCCGACGTCGTCGAGGTCAGCGCACTGCCCACCTGGCTCACCAGCGGGCCCACCACCGGCACCGTCGAGGTCGCCGATGTCACCTTGCTGACCACCTGCCCGACCACACCCGTGGCGCTGCTGCCGCCCGACGTCGTCGAGCCCAGCGTGCTGCCCACCTGGCTCACCAGCGGGCCCACCACCGGCACCGTCGAGGTCGCCGATGTCACCTTGCTGACCACCTGTCCGACCACACCCGTGGCGCTGCTGCCGCCCGACGTCGTCGAGGTCAGCGCGCTGCCCACCTGGCTCACCAGCGGGCCCACCACCGGCACCGTCGAGGTCGCCGATGTGACTTTGCCTATCACCTGTCCGAGCGAGCCGGTGCTGCTGCTTCCGTTGCCGATCGGTGCCGTCGTCTCCTGCAGGGTCTGACCGACCTTGGCCACGACGGGTCCCACGCCCGGCGTCTGCGACAGCGTGTTCACCGCACTACCCACGACCAACCCGGTCTGTCCCACCAGGCCATCGCTGATGTTGCCTCCGGACGTGGCCACTTTGGCCGCCTGGCCTACGCTCGCCACCGTGGAACCCAGGACCGGCAAGCGCGATGTCTGGTTGACCAGGCCACCGACCACCTTACCCAGTGCCGTGCCCAGGTCGGCTTGTCCGGACGTCGCCGAACCGACTGTGTTGCCGACCTGTGTGACCACCGGGCCGACCACGGGCAAGGTCGAGGTCGCCGACGTCGCATCGGCAACCACCTGCCCGATCACGCCCGTGGCGCCACTGCCGCCCGATGTCGTCGACGCCAAGGCATGGTCCACCTGACTTACCACTGGACCGACCACCGGCACCGTCGAGGTTGCCGATGTCACCTTGCTGACCACCTGCCCGACCACACCCGTGGCATCACTGCCGCCCGACGTCGTCGATGACAGTGCATCTCCGACTTGGCTCACCACCGGGCCGGCCACCGGCACCGTCGAGGTCGCCGATGTAACCTTGCTGACCACTTGCCCGACCACGCCCGTGGCAGTACTGCCGCCTGACGTCGTCGACGCCAAGGCATGGCCCACCTGCCCCACCACCGGGCCGACCACCGGCAGGGCCGAGGTCGCCGTCGTCGCGCTGCTGACGAGCTGTCCCAGCGTGCTACCCGTCGAGCTGGTACCTGTCGTGCTCGACACGGGCGCCGCGCTGTTTCCCACGGCATTGTCCCTGGCAGCCAGGGTCTGCGCGGCAGGACTCGCCACGCCGGCAGGTGCGGCCGCGTTGCTACTGCCACTGGAAATGCCCAGCGCAAGTGCCCGGCTCGAAACCTGGGAAGCGAGCCGGCGCCGGTCCGTGACCAGCGACTGGCTGATTGGCGCCGTGTTCACGCTCGTGCCGATGACCGCGCTCACGGTGGGCAGCGACGAGGCAAACGCATCCGTCGCCTGCCCCGCACTGGACAAGGCCTTGCCGGCCAGCGGCACGCCCGACACCGCGCTGCTCACGTGCGACACGGTGCTCGCCAAGGCTGCCGGCCGCAGCCTGGAAGCCAGCGATACATGCACGCCCGTGCTGCCTGCCTGCGCATCGGCATGTGCGGCGACCAGCGGCGTGGACACGCCCGCCGTCGCCTTCACTGGCGCCACGGATGCCACGGTCGAGGCCAGCGTGTGTACGGCTGTCGATATCGCGCGGTTCACCGGCAATGTCGAAGCCAGCTTGCGCACGATCGTGACCGGCGCACCGTTCACCTGGACCGGCACCGACGCACTGGACGTGTCGCTCGACCCGATGACTGCGGTGTCGTACTTGCTCACCAGGGACTGCAGATCGTCCAGCTTCGCGCTGCCGGTGGACTGCGCCCATGCACCGCCGGCATGGACGAAGCCCCCCACACCGAGCAATGCCAGGGAAAAGAGTTTCGCGGCCTTCATCCTGCGCGGCGAAACCGAAACGCCTCCGTGCGGTTTCGATGACAACTCGGACACGACGACGAGCGCATTGAGAGACTGGCGCCAGACCAGGCGATAGACGTGATTCATGGTGACCCCCTTGACCTGCCATCGACGTCTGCTGGCGTCGCGCTGCAGCTCAACATGTGACTGACATGGACACGCTTTCGCGATCAGGCGAACGCGTTGGAGATCATTAAATCGGGAAGGTCACGCGGTCGATGCGCCGAACCGGCAACCCACTAGGCGTATCCGGCAACGCGATACGCGAATACGGCAGGCGCATGCACAAAAGCGGCAACCAGACAAAACGGATAGGCCGGACACGGGCATGTGGCGGCCTGCATGTTCATCGGTTCAAAGCGCCATGACGATGCGGCACGCGTGTCGTTATTGCGACGCGTGCCGGCTCAGGACACCGTGTTCGCTGCGGCTTCCATCGCCGGGGCACGCATCAGGGTTTCGCGCGGCAACTCGCCAAAAACGCGGCGGTAATGGTCGGCGAAGCGCGACAGGTCCCACAGTCCGCAACTCAGCGCCACTGACTTCACCGAACGTCGGCTGGCATCGGACAAGGCAAGACTGCGACAGGCCGTGCACAGACGTAGCATCGACAGATAACGGTTGGGCGAGATACCCAGCAGGTCGTCGAAGGCATAACGCAATGCACGCTCGCTGACCCCGGCCGCATTGCACATCTCATTGATATAGATGTCCTGGCGCATGTTCGCGCGCATGAACTCCTCGGCACGCTGCACGATCAGGTAATGCGTGCGGCGCCCGCGCGTGCATTGCGGGCGGTCTTCGGCACGGGCGGACAGCCCCGCCAGCAAGTGGCTCTCCATCAGCTCGTCGACATCGCGCGGATCGAACACCTGCGCGTCGGCCACGTCCCGGTGCTCGATCAGCCGCTCGCGGATACGGGTGAAGCGGGCGCGCAGCTCGGCTGCCACCTCGGTATCGCTCAGGTGGAACAGCGCCAGCAGGCGCGAAGGCATCTCGGCCTGGTGCGGTTCCATCTGCGCGAACTTGCTCCGCAGGTGTGCCAGCGGCACCAGTACCACACTGACCTGGCTGCCGGCACGCAGCATGAATTCGCTGATGCCTTCCGGCATCACGGTGAAGGACATGCCCGAGCGCAGCTCCGTGCCGTGGCACCAGCTGCCTTCCTGCGCGTGATGGATATAGCCCAGCAGACACCAGTCGGTGGGCAGGGCAAAGCGCCCGCGGAACGGAAAGTCGGTCTCGCCGCTGCAGAAGATCGCCTCGCTAAGTGCCTGCGAGTCCACCGCGGCATGCGGGCCACGGGCATCCAGAAGAATCAACTCCATCTCGCAGACACGCAAAGCACTCGCGAGCGAAATCAGGTCGAAAGACTGGGCGTCGTCCCCGTTCCCGATAAACATATGTCGGCGGCTCCCCCCCTGTGGCGACGAACCAATGGGCATCCGCCCAAGGGTTACTTCCTGTTGCTTAATCCATTAAAGCCTGCGCACCTGACCTGCAATGCACATTTTCGGCACGAAAGGCAACATGCCTTAACGTCATGATTTCCTCAATGTGATGCAAGTCACACTTTTTGCCGGAAACGCGTGCCGTTTTTGTGCACCATGTCCTCGTTCGCTGCTGGAAACTGTGGCTGTGAACGGCCTTGGCCCCGAGTGGCCAGGCGAACAGGGGGAAGTATGGAAGACGCACGTATCGCGGTTTGCGGTCAGATCGAGGCATGTCCCGTATCGCCTTTACGTGCGGCACGGCTGTTTGTGCGTGCCCGTCGTTCCCGCAGCAGCAACCCCATCGAGCACACGGTAGCGGCCCAGCATGACCGCTGCCGTGCGCGATCTTGTCCAAGTACATCTTTCGTACCTGCTGCCGATAGACCGGTATCGGCGTCGAAGGCCCGGGTGGGCTATGCCGCGACCAACATCGCGGCCAACCATGCATTACCTCGTCGGGTAAGCGTGGCAACGATCACCGTAGCGGAGCCCTGCGCTCCATCAAGGAGAACCCAGATGAAAACGTCCATCCATGCGTTTCTGGCCGAGGAAGACGGAATTACCGCACTCGAATACGGCGTGCTCGCCGCGCTGGTCGCCACCATCATCGTGGCGGTGTTCGGCACTACAAACACTGGTGGTCTCGGCACCATTCTGACCAACCTGCTCAACGACGTGACCAAGGCTGTCAGCAGCGTCTGAAGCCATCACGACGGGAAGCCCGCCGCTTCGCACAACCGATCTTCGGCCGACACAGGGAGATACGTCATTGGCCCATGAACTGCCATTGCTGGCTGCATGCCTGAGCGTAGCGATCATCGCGAGTGATCTCTATGCCAGGCGTGTGCCGAATGGCTGGCTGCTCGCGGCACTGGGCCTGGGCGTGTTGATGCTGGCCATAAGCTGGCTGCGTGGTGGTACCGGGCCATGGCCAGGGCTGACGGCACTCACCGGACTGGTGATCGGACTGCTGGCCATGCTGCCGCTGTACATGTTCGGCTGGATGGGCGCAGGCGACGTGAAGTTCTTCGCGGTGCTCGGGTTCCTGCTGGGCGCAAGGGCCTTGCTGCCGGTATGGATCATCGCGAGCCTTCTGGCAGGTATGCAGGCCACGGCGATCCTGCTTTCGCGCCAGCGGCTATGGCCGCTACCCGGAATGGCGACGGCCCAGCACCGGCTGGCGACGTCGGCACTGGGCCGGCATATCAGCAAGGTGCGCAAGGGTCGCAACGGACTGCCTTATGCCGCCTGGCTCGGCGTGGGCGCACTGGCCACCGTGGCCGCACCCGCACTGGCGCGTTGGTGACCCCGATGCCGATTGCAACGATCCCGCCGACCACCTGTCCGCAACATCGCGGCCGTGCCGGACGGCGATCGCGACAGCATGGCGTGGTGGCAATCGAATTCGCGCTGGTGTTTCTGTTGGGCCTGTTGCCGCTGCTGCTGCTGACCTTTACCGCGGTATTGATCTTTACCGCCCGCGAATCGCTGACCCTGGCGGCCTCCAACGGTGCGCGCGCCGCCCTGCATTACGGCACCGATGCGGAGCGCGGCATGTACGCCTGCCAGGCGGCGGAAAATTCCATGCAATGGCTGATGGCGTTTTCCACCCCCAGCGGGAATACCGCGCCCAGTTGCAGTTCGAGCGGCATCAGCAACAACGTCGCATCCGTGGTCGTTTCCGCGCCGGGCGCCTGCAGTGGCACCGTCCCGGCCAACGTGGAATGCATGACGGTAACGGCGTCGTACAACTACGACAGCGACCCGTTTCTGCCAGGCACCAAGACGCTGTACGGCTGGGTGATCGGACAACCCATCAGCAGTACGGCCATCATCCAGATCGATACCGATGGAGGCTGAGGGCCAGGCCCTGAGCCCGGAGAGCTCACGATGCAGAAAATAACCCGCATCGCCGCATTGATGCTTGTCGTCATCGCCGTCGTGCTGGCGATCGTGGCGTTCGGCCTGGGTCGCCGGAATGCGCGGACGCAGGCGCAGGCACACACCGGCAACACGCCGGTCAGTGCAGCCGCCGCGACAGACACCGCCGGCATGGCGCATCTGGTAACCGCCATGCAAGCCCTGCCGGCCGGCCGGCCGATAGCCGCCTCGGCCCTGCACCTGATGGCCACCGCGCATGCGCCGCCCGACAGCTATGCCACCGTCGACGCCGTCGCCGGCGATGTTCCGCTGGTGGCGATACCCGCCGGCACTACCATCACCCGCGGACTGCTGGCGCATGGCCTGGCCATGGAAATCAAGCCGGGCGAGCGCGCGCTGGCCGTGCCCGTGGACGAGGCAAGCGCGGCCGGCAACCACATCCACCCGGGCGACTACGTGGACGTTTTCCTGAGCCTGCGCCCGGCGCCGTCCTTCGACAACCATGATGCGGAAATGAAGCGTCCGCAGACCCGCCTGCTGCTTTCGCACCTGCGCGTGCTTGCCTATGGCACGCAGGGCCTGCCCGTCGTCGCGCAGGCCAGCCATGCCAGCGCCGACAAGAAGGCCACCGCAGCCACCGATCGACGTCCGCCACATACCGCCGTGCTCGCCGTGCCCGTCGATGAAGTGGATCAGCTGCTGCTCGGCATGCAGGACGGCAAGCTGGACCTGGCCCTGCGCAACCCGATCGACACCCGCGAGCCTGATCTCGCGCTGTTCCCGAAAACGCGCTCTGTGCTGCCCACGCTGGCCCGGCTCACTCCCGCGCAACGACACATGCTGGGCTCGCCCGAAAACCAGGCTTATGAAGGTATCGACGGGCTGGGCCTGGCCGGGCAGGCGATCGTGCGCCCGCTGATTGCGCGCCATGACCGTCAACGCGTGCAACGCATCGAAATCATCCGCGGTACACAGGCTCATTCCCTATGATGCGACGGACTTCATCCATGACTTTTTCCTGGCGCATGCTGACCGGTATCCTGGCCGGCACGGTCGCCGTGGCGGCATGGGGCGTCCCGCCCAGCGTCGCCGCGGCGGCGACACCGGACGTGACCCTGCAACTGCACGAGCAACGCCCCTGGTACCTGCCGGCCAGTCTGGAACGCATCGCCATCGCCGATCCTTCGGTCGTCGACGTGGTCCGCATCCGCGACAGCCGGCATGCCCTGCTGGTCGGCAAGCATGCCGGCGAAACCACCCTGCTGCTGTGGGAACGCGGCGATGCTTCACCGCAACGCCTGCGTATCCGCGTGAACGGCGCACTGCAGGACCAGCTGCAGCAAGGCAGCGGCACCCACCTTGCCGTGCAGGGCCATCAGGCCGTGTTGAGCGGCAGCACCCCTACGATGCTTGCGCACGAACGCGCGCTGCAGGCGGCCACCACGGCTGCCGGCGCGAAAGGAACCGTCACCGATACCTCCACCGTCGCCAGCGGCGGAGTGGTGCAGGTGGACGTGAAGGTGGTGGAGTTCGACAAGACGGCGCTGGATGAATTCGGACTGGGCTTCAGCAACAAAACCCTGCACAACGGTTTCAGCTTCACCAGCCCGGGCTCCAGCAGCAGTTCCACCGGCAGTATTTCCTCGGCGTTCGGCCTCGTGCTGAGCCACATCAATGGCGCCCACAGCTGGGCCGCCGATCTGAACCTTCTCAGGGGACAAGGCATGGCGCGCGTGCTGGCCGAGCCTACCCTGGTGGCGTTGTCCGGCCAGAGCGCCAGCTTTCTGGCCGGTGGCGAATTGCCGATACCCGAGCCGCAGGGCCTGGGCACCACCACCATCACCTACAAGAAGTTCGGCATCGGCCTGACCGTGACACCCACCGTGCTGGGCCCGAACCGGATCGCGCTGAAGGTGGCGCCCGAGGCAAGCGACCTCGATTACACCAATGCCGTGCAACTGGACGGTGTTGCCGTACCCGCCATCACCACGCGCCGCGCGGACACCACGGTCGAGCTGGGTGATGGCGAGACCTTCGTGATCGGCGGCCTGGTCAGTCAGAACATTACTTCCGAAGTCGACAAGATCCCCCTGCTTGGCGACATCCCGATCATCGGCGCGTTCTTCCGCGACTTGAAATACAGCCGCCAGGACAAGGAGCTGGTGATCATGGTGACACCGCACCTGGTGCACCCCATCGCACGCGGCACCAAGCTGCCGCTGCCGGGCGAGCACGAGACAGCGGGCGATCCATCGGTATGGGGGCAGTGGCTGCTTACACCCGCCGGCCCGGACCAGATGCCCGGATTCTCCCGCTAGACACGAGCGACGTCATGCATGCGATAGCGTCCATTTTTCCCCTTGCCAGACAGCGCGCCGACGTGAAGGTACTGTTCTACTCGCCGGATGAAGCGCGCGCGGAGCGGCTGGCGGCACGCCTGCACAAGCTGGCCAACGTGCAGTGGGAGGACAGCCGGCTGTTCTCGCCTGAGCGTTGGGAGCGCCAGGAACACGGGCAGCATCTGATCCTGCTGGATTACAGCCCCGGTCATGCCCAGGCATCGACCGCGCTGGCCAGCCGACTCACCGCACTGGCGCCCGGGCTTCCGCTGTTCGGCGTCGGCGCCACCACCGCCGACAATGCCGCCGGTGTGCTCGCGGCCCTGCGCGCCGGCGTGCTGGACTTCCTGGACATGGATGCCAGCGACGAGGACATCCGTACCCTGCTCGAACATGCGCTGGAACTGCCGACCAACGCACGTGCGCAGGGTACCCAGGCAACCCGCCGTCGCGGGCAGCTGATCCTGCTGCTGGGCGTTCGTCCCGGCGTAGGTACCAGCACCCTGGCCGCGCACCTGGGCGTACAGGCCATGCCACCGCGCAACCCGACGGACAAATCCGGCAACAGCCCGGCAGACCCGGCTATGGAGGAACCGGCCGCACGGGCCCTGCTGCTGGACCTTGGCCAGCCGGCGGGTGACACCGAGCTGTATCTCGGCGTGGTCGGCGAATTCCATTTCAGCGATGCGCTGCGCAATGCCAGCCGCATCGATGCCACCCTGCTGCGGACGGCGCTGTCGAGGCATTCCAGCCGCCTGGCGGTGCTTTCGCAGGGTACCGGCAAGCCGCTGCCAGCCGCGGATGCGGCCGAGGCCGGCGTACTTGTCGATCGCCTGCTCGACCACATGGACCTGATGCTGTGCGATCTGGGCGGCCTGTCCGCGGAACAGATTCCGCATGCCCTGCTGCAGACGGCTGACGAGATCTGGCTGGTTGCCGAACAGAGCATCGGCGCGATGGTCTCGCTGGACGCGCGCCTGCGCGAACTGGAGCGTGCGGGCGTGCGCGACCATCGCCTGTCGCTGATCGTCAACCGCTACGACAGCGAGTGCGCGGTCACCGCCGAACAGATCGCGAAACGCTTCGACCTGACCCTGCTGGCCACGCTGCCCAGCCGCATGCGCGCACTGCGCGGCGCCGCCAGTCAGGGCCTGTTGCTGCACCAGCTCGCGCCGCGCGATCCGTATATACGCGCCCTGGCGCCCTTGCTCGCCCGACTGCGTATCAGCACGCCGCGCGCATCGGCCAAGTCGCGCTGGAAGAAATTGATTCCGCTTGGGGGAGCTACCCGATGGAAAGCCAAATGAACCCGCCGAATACCCGCCTGTCCGCCGCCATGCGTCGTGACGAGGACGCGCTGAACGGTGCGGCGCACAGCGTACCTTTCGAACAGACCCAGCACTTTCAGGATGTGCTGTCCGCCGCGCACGAATTCCTGCTCAACCGCATCGAGGACCAGCGGCTGGACATCGGCTCGTGGTCGCACGACACCGTGGTCAAGTACGTCAACACGGAGACCACGGGCTTCGTGCAGGAGTGGCGCATTCCGGTCAACGAGACCGAAATGCGCAAGGTCGCCGATGCCTTGGTGAAGGAGCTGACCGGCTTCGGTCCGCTCGATGACCTGCTGATGGACCCGGAGGTCGAGGACATCCTGATCAACGGCTTCGACGACGTGTACGTGTCGCGCGGCGGCGTGCTGGACCGCGAACCGGGCGTGCGCTTCAGCGACAACCGACACCTGCTGCGCATCGTGCGCCGCATCCTTGCACCGCTCGGTCGCCGACTCGACGAGTCGAACCCGATGGTCGATGCACGCCTGCCCAACGGCGGCCGTCTCAATGCGATCATCGAACCACTGTCGGTCACCGGCCCCAGCATCTCCATCCGCAAGTTCCGCAAGGACCCGTTCACGCCGGACGAGCTGCTCAGACGCGGCACCTTCGACAAGGCCATCCATACCCTGCTGCAGGCCGCCGTGCTGGGCCGCTGCAACATCATGATTTCGGGCGGCACCAGCTCGGGCAAAACCTCGCTGCTCAATGCTCTGGCCTCGTTCATCCCGAAAAACGAGCGCGTGATCACCATCGAGGACACCGCCGAGCTGTCGCTCAACCATCCGCACGTGGTCCGGCTGGAAAGCCGCCTCGGCAGTTTCGACGGCGACGGCGCGGTGAACATCCGCGAGCTGGTGCGCAACAGCCTGCGCATGCGCCCCGACCGCATCATCGTCGGCGAGGTGCGCGGCGCCGAGGTACTGGAAATGATGCAGGCGATGAACACCGGCCACGACGGCTCGATGTCCACCATCCATGCGAACTCGCCGCGCGATGCGCTCTACCGCCTGGAGATGCTTTCCGGCTTCGCCGGCTTCCAGGGCAGCGAGAACAGTCTGCGCCGGCAGATCGCCAGCGCGATCGACTTCATCGTCCAGATCGCACGGCTCAGCAATGGTCGCCGCGTGATCTCGTCCATCGCCGAGGTCACTGGCGTGGGCGACAACATCATCACCACCCAGGAAATGTATCGGCACGAGACCTTCGTGGACATGGAAGGCACCGAGCACGACCGCTGGCCCGGCCTGGGCTTCCACCCGCATACGCACAAGCTGGAGCCGTTCCGCCAGTTCCTGCGCGAAGGCGGCGGAACGTTGCCATGACCCAGGTGCTGGCGCTGCTGAGTCTGGTACTGCTCGCGCTCGCCGCGGCCATCGAGCTGTGGTGGCTCGGTACGGCGCGACAGCAGCAGCAGCGCAGCCTGGCGCATATCGAGCAGCGCCTGGCCGGCACGCCCACCGTTGCCGCCGCACCGGCAAAAGCGGTCGCCCGACGCCGCCGGAGCGATAGCCTGCCGACCGACAACCTCTGCCTGCGCGCCGGCCTACCGACCGGAGTGCGTCTGCCCGCCATTGCACTGGCGCTGGGCCTAATGCTGGCGCTGTTCGGCTGGTGGCGCGTCAGCAGCGCATGGGCCGTGCCGTTGATGCTGGGGCTTTACGCGGCGGTGGTCTGGTTATGGCTACGTACCCGCATCGAACGGCTGCAGAAACAGCTGCTGCGCCAGCTGCCCGACTTTCTCGACGGCATGGTCCGGCTTGCCGGGATCGGCAACAGCCTGCCGATGGCCTTCCAGGTAACCGCATCGTCGGTACAGATGCCGCTGCGAGCAGTGCTCGACCGGGCGATGCTGTCGGTACGCGCCGGCAACGATCTCGACCAGGCGCTGCAGCTGGCCTCCCGGCCGTACCGGCTGCAGTCGCTCGAACTGCTGCACGTGGTGCTGGGTACCGGCATGCGCATGGGCGGTCGCGCCGACCAGATCCTGCAGCGCATGAGCGATTTCATGCGCGACCTCGATCAGGCGCAGCAGGAACTGCGTGCCATCACATCCGAAACCCGCATGTCCGCCTGGGTCCTGGGCCTGCTGCCAGTGGCCGTGGCCACCTTCATGACGCTGATGCACCCGACTTTCTTCACGCCGATGTTCCACCATCCACTGGGGCAGAAGATCCTGCTGATCGCGCTGGTGCTGGAACTGCTCGGCGGCTTCCTGCTGTATCGCCTGGCCAAGTCGCTATGATCGAGACGGCACTCCTTGTCCTCGCATTGATCGCCCTGGCCTGCGGCGCCCTGCTGTTCGCGCTGGCGATGATGCAGCGCTATCGCAGTGGGCATCAGCAGACGCAGGTGATCGAACGGGCGTTGCAGCACAAGCCGCTGGCCGAAGAAGCCAAGCCCGATCCGCGCAGCCCTTGGCAACGCATGCTGGATGCGGTGCAGGCGATCGGCCGCCGCTTCGAGGGTCATGGCCTGGGCAAGGCCCTGCTGGCACCAGAAGACCGCCTGCTGCTCGACCAAGCCAATCGCAACACCGCGGCCGGCCGGGCCACCTATCTCGGTTTTCGCCTGGTACTGGCTTTGCTGCTGCCGCTGACGATCGGCGTCTGGCTGCATCCGGCCGGCGTCCGCGGGCTGTGCGAGTTGCTCGCCGCGCTGGCGCTGGGCGTCCTGCTTCCGAAGTTTGCGCTGCACGCTTGGGCCGACCGTCTGCGCCGACAGGCACGCGATGAGCTGCCTCTACTGATCGATCTTCTGCGCCTGCTGCAGGGAGTCGGCTTCAGCATGGACCAGAGTCTGCAGACCATCGCCGAACGCTTTCCGAGCGTGCTCCCGGTGCTCGGGCGCGAACTGCGCGACGCCAATACGTCCTACATGCACGGTCGACCGCGCGCACAGTCGCTGCGCCGGCTGGCCGAATCGTTCGACAACGACGACATGCGCAGCCTGGTGCAGATGATCGTGCAGGTGCACGAGCACGGCGGCGCGGTGCAGGAGCCGCTGCGCCAGTTCGCCGACCGTCTGCGCGAACAGCGCAAGATGAGCATGAAGGAAAAGACCGGCAAGCTGTCGGTGAAGATGACCGTGGTGATGATGCTGACCCTGCTGCCCGCGCTGATGCTGGTACTGGCCGGACCGGCAGTGGTGGCGTTGATCGGCACGATGTCGCGCATGGGGGGACACTGAAATGGACAGGCGCCACGCTGACGGGCCACGCCGCGGTGGACACCGTGCGGATCCACCCCGATCCATCCGGCTGGCCGCATCTGCCGGCATGGCCATGGCCACGATGCTGCTCGCCAGCTGCGGCATTCGCAGCGGCTATCCCAACCACGTGCCGACGGCCAGCCTGGTGGAACCGGGCAGTTCGCCGCACGACAACCAGGACGTCTACCTGCAGCTGATCCGCAAGATGCAGCAGCAGGGAGCCTATTACGCTTCGCTGGCCCACATCGATGCGTACCGGCTCCGCTACGGCAGCCCACCCGAGCTTCGCCGCCTGCGTGCCGACGCCCTGCGCGAGACCGGCCAGGACAACGCCGCCGCGGCGGTTTATCGCGGCCTGCTGCACAGCGACCAGGCCGCCGCCGCCTGGCATGGCCTAGGCCTGATCGCCGCACGCGCAGGCGAACACGCGCAGGCCGAGCAGGACCTGCAGAAAGCGGTGTATCTCGACCCCATCGACGCCGCCTACCTCAGCGACCTCGGCTACGCGCGGCTGTGTGCCGGACATGTCACCGCCGCGCACGAGCCGCTGGCCAAGGCTGCGCAGTTGGAACCATCGGACATGCAGGCGATGGCCAACCTGGCGCTGTGGGCACTGCTGGACGGCGACCCTCAACAGGCCGACGCCATCATGCAGGGCGCCAAGCTGCCGCAAGCTTCCCGCGATGCGATCCGTCGCCTGGCGACACGTCTGCGCATCACATCGTCGAGCACCAATGCATCCTCGACGGCAACCGTCACCCCGGTTAGCCATTCGCCCCGGCAGATACCGGTAGCCACCGGGATATCCGGCATTCCGGGCGGCGTGCTCGACCGCTTCGGCCCGACTTCATCGACGCAAGGGACCAACCCATGAATATACCCATGCCCCTCATGCGCCAGGTCATGGCGTTCGTCGCGCTGGGGCTGCTGCCATGCACGGCCGTACTTGCCCAGCAGCAGCCGATTACCGGACAGATGGTGGATGGCGCGCATGCGGTGGCCGCGCCGCCGGCCACCACGCCCGACGCCGTGGCCGTGCCAATGCAGGCCATGCCAGCGCAAGTCCCGGTCCCCAGTGCAGCCCCCGCCGCCGACATGGCCGTCGCCCCCACCTCCGAACCCGCCCAGGAAACCGACCCCGATGCCATCGGATACGTCACGCGCAGGCTCCTGCGCATGCAGGTCAGCGGCACCCACGCCGGCCCGGCCCTGCCGATGCTGGGCGATGAGGCCAGCGCCGCCTATCGCCGCTACATGCAGAGCTTCAGCCATCCGATCCCCGAGTTCTTCGAAACCACCGTCAGCAAGGGCGGCAACGGTGTCAGGTAGCGCATGAAGGCACGGGCCCGCCATCACGCAGCCGACCCGCGCCGCCAGCGCGGCGCCATCGCGATCGCGATGATGCTGATGCTGCTCGGACTGATCAGCATCCTCGGCATCGCAGAGGTCGGCTATCTGTACTGGGCCCACAACGATGTCCAGAAAGTGGCAGACATGGCCGCGCTGTCCGGCGCCCAGCAACTGACCGGCACCAGCTGTGCGGCAGGCTCCACACCTTATGTAGCGGCATCCGGCAATGCCGTCGAGAACGGCGGCACCACGGCAAACGGCTACACCAGCATCGACATCAGCTGCGGCGGGCAACCCGCCAACGGTTCCAGCGTGCTGCTGCCTGCTTCGGCCAGCAGCGTCGCAGCGATCAAGGTGGTCGCGCATCGACAGCTACCGGCGCTGTGGGGCCTGGCCTGGAAATCCACCTTCCCGGTCAACGCGGACGCCGTCGCCGTCAACGGCGATCCGATCGCGGCCTTTTCGGTCGGTTCGCGACTGCTGGGTATCGACTCGAGCAGCCCGCTCAACCAGTTGCTCAACACCACCCTGGGCACTTCGCTCGGGCTGCAGTTGCTCAGCTACAACGGCATCGCCAACACCGACATCTCGCTGCTCGACCTGGTCAAACAGATGAATATCGACGCCGGCACCGTCGACAGCGTGCTGCAGGCTCCCATTACCGTCGGCAACTTCCTTGATGCCTATGCACAGGTGCTTTCGAAGAACCCCGCCGCGGCGGGCATCGACCTCACTTTTGTCGACCAGCAGATCGCCCTGATCAAAGCCCAGCTCGGCGATGTGCCGATCACGCTCGGCGACGTCCTCGACGTCAACGCAAACACCACCGACCCGAATGCCGCGCTGAACACCAACGTCAATGCGCTGGACATACTCAGCTCCGTGATCATGGCCGGCGACAGCAAGAACGCCGTAGCCCTGCCTGCAACGACCGTGGGAATACCCGGTATCGCAAGCGTCAGCCTGACGCTGAGCATCATTGAACCGCCGCAGATTGGTGTCGGCGGAGTGGGTACCACCGCGCACACGGCGCAAGTCCGTCTGGGTCTGGATGTCAGTGCCGTGACAACGTCGCTGGCCAGCAACGAATCGCTGCTAAGCATTCCGCTGTACCTCGAAGTGGCACCAAGCGACGCGACCATCACCTCGATCCAGTGCGAAATGCCGACCGGCACCGGCGGGCTGCAGGACAACGTGACGATCCAGGCAATACCCGGCGTGCTCAAATCGTTCCTCGGCAGCTTGACGCCGACTGCATTCGACAATACGACCGAATCGTGGGCCAGCCTGATCAACAGCGGCAGCCCTGCTCCATTGGTCAATGTAAGTCTGGCTGGACTGCCCGTGGCCGCGATCGAGGGCATGGCCAATGTCACGCTCGCCACCACACCAACCGCGTCGCACACCTTCAATGTCGACACGTCCACATCGGTTTCACTTCAGTCGGGAATGACCTGGATTGACGGCACGCCTTCGGCCATTCTGGGGACGGCGATCACCAGCCTGCTCGCCTCTCCGAACCTGCAACTCAGCGTCAACCCGCTTGGTGTCGATCTCGGATCGCTGCTTGACGGTGTAACCGCACTTCTCCAGCCGGTACTGACACCGCTCTTCGACACGCTCGACCAGGCGCTGATCGGGCCACTGCTCCAGACCGTCGGCATCCAGATCGGCACGGCCGACGTGAACCTGATGTCCGTGAACTGCAACCCCGGCACCCGGCTGGTCTATTGAAATGTCATGCTTTTCGTCCCCATGCCACTTGACCGGAAGCCGGCTGCCCTTATCCTTCGTCAGGATACGCCGGAGCTGCGGGCAGCTTCGCCGCGACAGTGCCATCAGGACCGAATGCCACTCAGGGGGATACAGGGGATGAATCGAACGACTCGCCACGCAGGCTCGCAACGCCACGTCATCACAGCACTGGCCATGGCACTGGCATGTGCCACGCTTTCTGCCTGCGCCTCTACGCCGGTGAGCCATGTCGCGCCCCCTCCCGCACCAGCCAGCCACGACGGGCAGGCACCGTCCTCCCCGGTTCCCGCGGTCGGCTCCAGCGAAGCACCGGCCAGCGCCACCATCGCCCGCCTGCAGCAACTGATCGATACGCACCAGCTCACCGAGCTGCGCACCACCTACAACGCCACCTACGGCGCCAGCCTGCTATTCCAGACCAGCAAGCTCAGCTATTACGTGGCCCTGTTTCACGGCAAGCAGTTCTGGCGCGTGATCCAGACCGATTCCTACGAGAATGCGGAAAGCATCTACCGCAACTTCGTGGCGCAGACCCGGAAACTTGCCCAGGTCGACATCGACACCACCCGGCTACAGGCCGGCAATGCCTATGCCGAACACCTGATCGCCCTGAACCAGCAGCACCTGCAGAATCTGCAGCAGGATGCCAGCTACCAGCAGCAGCAGGCTCGCCAAGTAGCCACTGCGCAGCAGCAGGCCAAGCAGCAGGCGGTGACGCTCAGTGCCGACCTGCACAGCACCAGCGACCAGCTCGATGCCATGAAGCAGCGCATCCGCGCACTTGAAAAGCAGCAGGCGGACCCGTCGCTGATCCTGCCCTCCATCACACCCAATACCGCACCCGCGGCTACGGCAAACAACGCACCGGCAGCCGGCACGCCTTCGTCCTGAGTGGCCTGCAATGCGTGAACCCAGGCGCGCCCGCACCGGGCGCGTTTTTGCTGGAGTGCCCGGTGTCGTCGCTTGCGCGCCGGGTTCGCCCTAGATGTCGAAGCGGTAATCCAGCTTCACCAGCAGCTGCTCGTCATCGCGCAACGAGAAACTCTGTTGGAACAGACGGCCTACACCGCGGTCCTGGACGTAATCGTCCATCACATAGCCACCGCGCGCGTACACCACATAGAGGTAGGACAGCGGCGCCAGCTTGTAGCGATAGCGAAGCTGCAGGCCCATGTTGCGCACACCGAGATCGCCCACCGGGTCGGTGCTGACCATCGCACGACCATTCCCGTTGACCCGGTAGGCACCGCGAAGGCGCGCATCCAGGCCCAGCCCTTCCAGTTTCATGCGCAGTTCCTGGCGGTTGCCGATGCTCCAGTCAAAACCGGCAAGCAGTTCCACCGTGTGCTCGTCGAAACGACCGATCAGGTTGTCGTGCTGCCATACCAGCCAGTCGGGTTGATGCTCGTAATACGGCCCGGCGTAGAGGTTGAAAGTATCGGTCAGGTAATACGTGGGAATGAACTTCACTTCGTAACCGATGCTGCGGTTGCCGCCCAGCCCGCCGCTCAGCACATCCGCAGTGAGGTTGTAGGAAAGCAGACCATGTCGCGGCGAATCATGCTGATAGCTCAGATCAAACGTGGCCGGTAGATACAAGGCGCCGTGACCACGGGTCAGCAGGTCGTCCCAGGCCGCGCTGTTGATGTTCAGCTGCACGTCTTCGCTAGCACCGTTGCGCAGGCTGCTGTCGCGCTCGATCCGAAGTTGGCGGCGCAGATCAAGCCCTTCGGTGTCGTTCATGCCATCGACGCGTACGCGCCAGTCGTGCGAGGTGTAGATGGAGTCGGACGACAGGTCGGTGATGCGCTTGCGTACCTCCCAGTGCGCATAGTCGAAATCGTTGCGTTCCAGATAACCGAAGTCGTTGACCTGCAGCTCGGGATTGAAGTGCATGGCCGCCCACTCCTCGCGCCAGCCATGACCGTGATCGGCGTCGATCAATAACGTGGCGCCGCTACCATGCGTGCTGACACCGCTCTGCGCGATGTCGCTGCCGACCACGTTGGCGGCCACGGTCAGGCCGGGCGTCGGATGCCAATGGTCGTCGATGCCGATCACGCGTGCCTCGCGGTCGAGCCATGGGTGGTCGACATCGGTCAGCATCAGGCCCAGGTTCTGGCTACCGAATGCATGGACCAGCCGCACTGCGCTGAAGCGGCGTCCATCCGTACCGGCCTCGTCGGCGGCCAGCAGGCCGTAGCTGGTATTGCCCACGCTACCGTTGAGCTTCACCGCGCCGTCGATGTTGCTCACGCCCTGACCGTCATCGGCTGGCCCGCCCACCCGTCGGGTGTAGACCAGTTGGCTGTTGTCGTCGAGCAGGCTGAAATCGAAGATGCCCTGGTTCTCGGTGAAAAACGGCCGCTTGTCGCTGTAGTAGGTTTCGGTGGCACCGAAATTCACGACCAGGTCGTCGCTTTCCACCTCGCCGAAATCCGGATTCAAGGTCGCGGTGAGCTGGAACTGCCCGTTCGGCTTCCAGAAAATATCCGCGCCACGTTTGAACTGGCTGGTTCCATGCACGTTGTCGTAGACGGCCGAGACGTAAGGGGTGATCGCCAACAGCGACTGGCTGTAGTCCGGCACCTGGATCTTGCGGAAATCCGACAGGAAACGTGCGCGCTGATAGCTCGCCACCGGCCATGCCATTCGTTCACCCGTGGCGGCGACCACGCGGTCCAGGTAGAGGCCGATGATGCGCTTGCCGTCATGGCCACGACGCATCGGTGCGATGTACCAGGGAATCAGCATCTCCACTGTCCAGCCCTGTGCGTCCTCGCTGCTGGCCGATTTCCAGTTGCCGTCCCAGTCCTTGTCGAAGTGCGACTCGTTGGTGACCACCGCGTCGTACACGCCGCCGGTGGAGCTGACCGTGAAGTTGTAGCCGACACGACCGTCGCCGTCGAAATCCACGATCAGGTTCACGCGATCGACCTGGTCGTCGAAATCACGCTGCACATGCTGGGTGCTGCGCGGCACGCCCGGCGGCTGGATGCAGCGGAACGCCACGGCCAGTCCCTTGGGCGTGGCCAGTACCCAGGCCTCGGTAGGCAGCGATCCCGGCTTGCCGGTCAGCGGCTGGGTATCGCGGAAATCAGTGATATGCAGCGCGCCCTTCCACTCGCCTGGCTCGATATGTCCGTCGATGGTGACCGCATGCGCGGCGCCCGCAAACAGGACAGCAACGATGAAAAGCAGCAAGCCAGCAAGACGCATCTTCGACAAAGTCCACAACACCAGGACTCCGTCGGGCGGTGTCTGGATGGAGAGCAGGTGCCGCCTTGGGCAAGGCGACGTTCACCTCCCATTTAGCCGCAGATGTGCAGCGGCGTCTGCCTGACTGATGGCCTATGCGGGACGGCCGCATGCAGTTTGTGCACGCCAAGATCCGGTCGGGTGGGCTGGCTATCCGGTCCGTGCCGGAAACGCGAACTGCCAGGAATGCGTCCTTCGCAGTCCGATAGCCGTGTCATGTGCGCGACTGCCCGAACGCGACCTCGCGTGGATCTGCGATACGGGGCCGCACGCGGCCTTAATTGATTTCCCGTCTCAGTCAGACGTGGCGAAACGCTGGAGCACGCCACGCAGCCGCTCGACCGCGGTATCGCGCGTGGCCGTGTCCGCGTAGTCCGGCGTGGTCGCCACGAGCTCACCGTCGATGCGCAGTCGGGCCAACTGCCCCTCGACCTCCACAGCCACGCCCGCGCCACCCGGCTCGCGCAAGCGCTTCTGCAACAGACCCGCTGCCTTGGGATCGGCAAACGGTTCGGACAGCAGCAGTTCCTCGCCGTCGCCAGCAAGCAAGCGAAAACGGAAGCGGCCATCCTCGTCGCGGAAGCTGGCGAAGCGTGGCGGCTTCTCTTTCGATGCCGTGGCAACCGGGCCCGAGGCATGCGTCGCCGCCTTGGCCATCGAGCGCAGGCCGACTGCCTCGCGCAGTGTCAGCAGTAGAGTCGTGGCCGTGTCGCGCGCCTTCCGGGCACCTTCGCGCAGGATGTCCTCGATGTCGGCCGGTTTGGCGATCAGCGCTTCGTAATGCTCGCGCATCGGCGCCACGTCGACTTCGATCCGTTCGAACAGCATCTGCTTGGCTTCGCCCCAGCCAATGCCCCCCTCAAGCGCGGAGCGGAACGCCTGCGTTTCCGCTTCATTGGCGAAGGCTCGAAAAATGGTGAACAGCGACGAGCTGTCCGGATCCTTGGGTTCGCCCGGCGCACGTGAGTCGGTGACGATGCGCATGATCGCTTCGCGCAGTTGCTTCGCACCGCCGGCAAACAGCGGGATGGTGTTGTCGTAGCTCTTGGACATCTTGCGACCGTCCAGGCCCGGCAGCGTGGCGACCTGTTCCTCGATCAGCACCTCCGGCAACACGAAGAATTCGCTGCCGTAGATGTGGTTGAAACGCTGAGCGATATCGCGCGCCATTTCGATGTGCTGGATCTGATCGCGCCCGACCGGCACCTTGTGCGCATTGAAGGCCAGGATGTCGGCGGCCATCAGCACCGGGTACATGTACAGGCCAGCGGTGATGCCCGCATCAGCGTCTTCGCCTGTCTCCACATTCCTGTCCACCGCAGCCTTGTAGGCATGTGCACGGTTGAGCATGCCCTTGGCCGTGACGCAGGTGAGCAGCCAGGTGAGTTCCGGAATCTCTGGAATGTCGGACTGGCGATAGAACGTGACCTTCTGTGGGTCCAGACCGGCAGCCAGCCAGGTTGCGGCGATCTCCAGCCGCGAGCGCTCGATGCGCGCCGGGTCGTCGCTCTTGATCAGCGCGTGGTAGTCGGCCATGAAGTAGAAGGCGTCCACGTTTGCCTGGCAACTCGCCACGATCGCAGGGCGGATCGCCCCGACGTAATTGCCCAAGTGTGGTGTGCCGGTGGTGGTGATGCCGGTGAGGACTCGGGTATGCATACAGGCGCGCTACAGGTAAAACGCCAGTTTAAGCCATATCATGGCCAGGACACACGGAGATCAGGGGACCCTGGCCGTACGAGGCGGCCGCACACCAAGGAGAGAGCACATGACAGGCAAGTTCACGCTGTTCACCGGCAAGAATGGCAGCATCTACTTCAACCTCAAGGCCAGCAACGGCCAGATCATCCTGCAGAGCCAGGGCTACAAAGACCGCGGCGGCGCCACCAACGGCATCGAATCGGTGCGCAAGAACGCCGGCGACGCCGCGCACTACGAAAAGAAGCCCACCGACAATGGCAAGTTCCACTTCAACCTGAAAGCCGGCAACGGCCAGGTCATCGGCGCCAGCCAGACCTACGAGAGCGAGCGCGCCTGCGACGAAGGCATCGCCTCGGTCATGAAGAACGCGCCCGAGGCCGCGCTTGTGGAGGAATAGGCCACCCCGGATCGGCACGGCATGGCAGACGCCACGTCGTGCCCCGGCAACATCAATGGATCAGGGTGGACTTGCCGAACAGCGATTCCACCAGGTCGACCGCCAGTTTCGCCGTGGCGTTGCGCTTGTCGAACGCAGGGTTCAGTTCGACGATATCGAGTGAAGCCAGGCGGCCGGTATCGGCAATCATTTCCATGCACAGCTGCGCTTCGCGGTAGTTCGGTCCGCCACGCACCGTGGTGCCGACACCCGGAGCAATCGTCGGGTCCAGGAAGTCCACGTCAAAACTGACGTGCAGGTGCGTATCGGCATCGATTCCGGCCAACGCTTCTTCCATTGTGCGCTTCATGCCCACTTCGTCGATGTGGCGCATGTCGAATACCTCCATGCCCACTTCGCGTACCAGCCGCTTCTCCGGGTCATCCACCGAACGGATACCGATCTGACGGAACACGTCAGGTGTAGTGGCCGGCACATGGCCACCGATACCGGTAAGTTCCGATGGCCCTTTCCCGCACAGGCAGGCGACCGGCATGCCATGAATGTTGCCGGTCGGCGTCGCCAGTGCCGTGTTGAAATCGGTATGCGCATCCAGCCATAGCACGCGCAACTTCCGGCCGTGGTCACGGCAATGTCGTGCTACGGCACTGATCGAGCCGATCGCCAGGCAGTGGTCACCGCCGAGCATCACCGGCAGATGCCCTTCGCCCAGTTCGCGGTAGACCGCTTCGTGCACTGCCGTATTCCAGGCCTGCACTTCGGGCAGGTGGCGGTAGCCCTCGGTGGGCGGCTGCCACGGATTATGCGGCCCGTGCAGGTTGCCACGATCGACCACGTCGAAACCACGTTTGCGGAGACGCTCGTTGATCTTGGCCACGCGCAAGGCTTCGGGGCCCATTGAGGCGCCGCGGTGTCCTGCGCCGATGTCGGTTGGTACGCCAACCAGTGCGATTTTCTTGCTCATGATGCTTTCACGATGAGGCTGTAGCAGGCCGAGCAGTCTAACTGCTCGGGCCTACAAGGCCGTGACGCAGTGCACCGCTGAGTCGCGTAGACCGCCGGAGACACACAGCATCTTTCGCGCAGATTTCACGCTGTTGCCCTGCTTTTTACACGGCGGTGTCAATCTAGAAGTGCACCATCGATGGCATCGGCCAGATCATCTCTGCCCATGGCACGGATGAACATTTCTGCAGGGCAGTGGTAATCGAGAGTGGCACGTGGCCGGAGGTTCATGCGTCGGGCGATCGCGTCGAGCTGCTTCTGGCTGTAGACCGACAAGTCCGTACCTTTAGGCAGGTATTGGCGCAGCAGGCCATTGGTGTTCTCGCAGATGCCGCGTTGCCAAGGGCTACGTGGGTCGGCGAAGTAGATCGCTAATCCAGTGCGCTCCGATAGCGTCCGGTAGAGCGCCATTTCCTTGCCCTGATCGTAAGTCAGCGTCTGGCGCAGTTCCGGTGGCAGCGGCCGGAATGCGCGGCTGAAGCCTTTCAGCGCATCCTCCGCCGAACACCCCTCCATCTTCACCAGCTTCAGGAAACGTGTCCGACGATCCACCAGTACGCCCACCGAGGATCGGTTACGGGCGCCTTTGATGAAGTCGCCTTCCCAGTGGCCGGGCAACAGCCGTTCATTGGCTTCGAGTGGACGATCATGAATGCTCGGCAAGTCGTGCATCCGGCCGCGCCGGTTCGCACCCTGACCACGCGGCCGACGCGCACATTTGTGCTGCCGCAGAAGTGCGACCAGGCCCCGCCGCAGTTCGCCGCGTGGCGCGGCATAGATCGCGGTGTAGATCGTCTCGTGCGACACGTGCTTGGCTCGCTCATCCGGGTGATGACGCCGCAGTGTGCGACTCACCTGTTGAGGTGACCAGCCCTTGCCCAGCAAGCGGCGCACGAGGCACCACAGCTGACCGTCCCGCCGCAATTTGCGCTCGCGCCGCGGCTTACGTGCCAGGCGCCGGGCGCGTTGGCCGGCTCGACTGGCGTCGTAGCTCAACCTTGGCCGACCCATCCGAGGCAGGACGGACGGTTCCTGGTGACCATTGCGAGCCAGCTCCCGCGAAATCGTGCTGGGTGAGCGACCCAGCATCAGGGCGAGCTGCCGGGCACTCTCCCCCCGAGCCTTGCCGACCATGATCGCGCCCCGTTCTTCGGCGCTCAGATGTCCATAGTGCTGACCCATGCATCACCTTGTCGTGGGGTGATGCACTTGATCATAGAAACCGCCCACCACGTGTCCGGCTGCGCTGCACCATCTGCTCGACCAGCGCACGGTGTCCTGGCAAGTCGCGCAGGGCGTGCTCGGCTACCTGTTGAATCATGCGGAATTCGCGTTGCGCTTCCTCGGCATGTGGGTAGGCCGTACGCATCGGCTCCAGCTCGGTGCGGAATTCCATGCCATAAAGCACATACTGCCAACTCGCCACCTGGAACATTTCCAGGTCACTGACGAAGTCGAGCCGGTGTGGTGGGCGATGCTTCCATAGCGCAAGCTTGTCCTGCAGCGTTTCCGGAACGGTGCTTGCCATTGTGTTGTCGACCCAGAATGCCGAGTCCCGCCGCTGGCTCAGGCAGTAATGCATCTTGATGAAATCGATGATGCGGTCGTAACGTGCCACGACCATCTGGTTGTAGTGTCGCGCGGCACGCTCCATGTCATCCGTATCGCCAGGTAGCAGGTGTGCAATCAGATAGGCGCCTAGCTCCACCAGCGCGATCCCGGTGGATTCCAAAGGCTCGACGAAGCCACCGGCCAGACCGACAGCAACGCAGTTTTTCCGCCAGTGCTCCGGTCGATACCCCGTCTCGAAGCGGATGTGCTGTGCCTCGATGCCTGCAGCCGCGTCACCGAGGTGCTGGCGGAAAAGGGTCTCGGCTTCGTCCTTGGTGCTGTGGGCCGATGAATACACATAGCCCACACCACGCCGATCCTGCAGTCCGATATCCCAGATCCATCCTGCTGTCTGAGCACTCGCCATGGTGTATGACGGAATCGGGGCGTCCACCTGCGGATAAGGCACCTGCATGGCCACGGCGCGATCAGCAAACAGCACATCGCGCCGGCTCTGGAACGGCGAGTGCATTGCCTCGCCGATCAGTTTCCCGTGCAGGCCGGTGCAGTCAATGTAGAGATCGGCATCGAGCCTGCCGGCTTCGCGCGTTGCAATGTGTTCGATATTGCCTTGCTCATCGAGCGACACGTGCTCGACAGTCGCAAGATGGCGCTTCACGCCAAGCTCGGTTTGGCCATGATCGGCCAGAACCTCGGCTACACGGGCGGCATCAATGTGGTACGCGTAATTCATCGCACCCTGGAAGTCGGCATCGGCCGATCGTTTCGGGCCGCGATTTCCGTCAACGAGGCGGCTCTGCAACGTCACGGCCTCGGCGAATGCCATATCGCCAGGTGCCATACCCAGCAACCAGTAAGGCAACAGTTCCTGTCCACCAGAGCGCTGGTTGGGCAAGCTGAAAGGATGAAAGAACTCGCTACGCCCCGGCTCGCCCGGTGAACGCACCCAGTCCCGATACAGAATGCCTTGCTTGAAGGTCGCACCGGTACGGGCGAGAAAGCTGCATTCATCCAAACCGATCGCGGACAAGGTGCCACGAATCGACGGGAAAGTAGCCTCGCCCACACCAAGCAAACCGATTCGCGGCGATTCGACCAGCGCGACATCTGTACTTCCTGGCGCCTTGGCATTGACCACTTTGGCTAGATAACAGGCCGTCAGCCAGCCAGCCGTACCGCCGCCAACGACCAATATTTTGCGCAATCGTGCCATCACCTCACCGTCGTCGATCTGCTGCCCTGTGACGGTCGATCACAACATCCGTTGACAGCGCTGTCAATTTGTATTGCAAAAGTCGTACGCACTTAAGCCCGAGCACATGCTAATTGTTGATGCAAAACAAAACCCCCGATCACGGAAGTGATCGAGGGTTTCAAGGATAAAGCCCCTGGCGGTGACCTACTCTTGCATGCAAGTGCACACTACCATCGGCGCGGCTGCGTTTCACTTCCGAGTTCGGGATGGGATCGGGTGGGACCACAGCGCTATGGCCGCCAGGGAAGGGGTGGGGTCAGCGCTTAAAGCGCCGGACCCGCAAAGGGGTAAACGAGTGACAAGCGTCTTGTGAATCGGGATGCGTCGCGAGAACTGCGAAGCGTCTTGGGGTTATATGGTCAAGCCGCACGGCTCATTAGTATCAGTTAGCTCAACGCATTGCTGCGCTTCCACACCTGACCTATCAACCACCTGGTCTAGATGGTGCCTTAAGGAGAGTCGAGCTCTCGGGAGATCTCATCTTGGGGCGTGCTTCCCGCTTAGATGCTTTCAGCGGTTATCACTTCCGTTCGTAGCTACCGGGCAATGCCTCTGGCGAGACAACCCGAACACCAGCGGAACGTCCACTCCGGTCCTCTCGTACTAGGAGCAGCCCCCCTCAAATCTCCAACGCCCACGACAGATAGGGACCGAACTGTCTCACGACGTTCTGAACCCAGCTCGCGTACCACTTTAAATGGCGAACAGCCATACCCTTGGGACCGGCTACAGCCCCAGGATGTGATGAGCCGACATCGAGGTGCCAAACACCGCCGTCGATATGAACTCTTGGGCGGTATCAGCCTGTTATCCCCGGAGTACCTTTTATCCGTTGAGCGATGGCCCTTCCATACAGAACCACCGGATCACTAAGACCTACTTTCGTACCTGCTTGATCCGTCGATCTTGCAGTCAAGCACGCTTATGCCTTTGCACACAGTGCGCGATGTCCGACCGCGCTGAGCGTACCTTCGTGCTCCTCCGTTACGCTTTGGGAGGAGACCGCCCCAGTCAAACTACCCACCACACACGGTCCCTGATCCGGATAACGGACCTAGGTTAGAACGTCAAGCACTTCAGGGTGGTATTTCAAGGATGGCTCCACCAAGACTGGCGTCCTGGTTTCATAGCCTCCCACCTATCCTACACAGAAGAACTCAACGTTCAGTGTGAAGCTGTAGTAAAGGTTCACGGGGTCTTTCCGTCTTGCCGCGGGAACGCTGCATCTTCACAGCGATTTCAATTTCACTGAGTCTCGGGTGGAGACAGCGCCGCTGTCGTTACGCCATTCGTGCAGGTCGGAACTTACCCGACAAGGAATTTCGCTACCTTAGGACCGTTATAGTTACGGCCGCCGTTTACTGGGGCTTCGATCAAGAGCTTCGCCTTGCGGCTGACCCCATCAATTAACCTTCCAGCACCGGGCAGGCGTCACACCCTATACGTCCACTTTCGTGTTTGCAGAGTGCTGTGTTTTTGATAAACAGTCGCAGCGGCCAGGTTACTGCGACCCTCTAGTGCTCAGCTACGCATGTAGCCACACCGGAGGGCGCACCTTCTCCCGAAGTTACGGTGCCATTTTGCCTAGTTCCTTCACCCGAGTTCTCTCAAGCGCCTTGGGATTCTCACCCTGCCTACCAGTGTCGGTTTACGGTACGGTTTTTCTTAAGCTGAAGCTTAGTGGCTTTTCCTGGAAGCGTAGTATCAGTCACTTCGCCCAATAAGGGCTCGTCTCGGTGCTCGGCATAAAGTGGACCGGATTTGCCTAATCCACATGCCTACCGCCTTTCCCCGGGACAACCAACGCCCGGTAGACCTAACTTTCTCCGTCCCCACATCGCACTTAAGAAAAGTGCTGGAATATTAACCAGCTTCCCATCGACTACGCATTTCTGCCTCGCCTTAGGGGCCGACTCACCCTGCGCCGATGAACGTTGCGCGAGGAAACCTTGGGCTTTCGGCGGAGAGGCTTTTCACCTCTCTTATCGTTACTCATGTCAGCATTCGCACTTCCGATACCTCCAGCAGACCTTACGATCCACCTTCGCAGGCGTACGGAACGCTCCTCTACCGCGTGCACAAAGTGCACACCCCGAGCTTCGGTGCATAGCTTAGCCCCGTTAAATCTTCCGCGCAGACCGACTCGACCAGTGAGCTATTACGCTTTCTTTAAAGGGTGGCTGCTTCTAAGCCAACCTCCTGGCTGTCTATGCCTTTCCACATCGTTTTCCACTTAGCTATGACTTGGGGACCTTAGCTGCGGGTCTGGGTTGTTTCCCTTTTCACGACGGACGTTAGCACCCGCCGTGTGTCTCCCGGATAGTCTGTCCTGGTATTCGGAGTTTGCCATGGTTTGCTAAGTCGCGATGACCCGCTAGCCATAACAGTGCTCTACCCCCAGGAAGATTCGTCCGAGGCGCTACCTAAATAGCTTTCGAGGAGAACCAGCTATCTCCGAGTTTGTTTAGCCTTTCACTCCTAACCTCAGCTCATCCCCATCTATTGCAACAGATGTGGGTTCGGTCCTCCAGTGCGTGTTACCGCACCTTCAACCTGGCCAAGGCTAGATCACTCGGTTTCGGGTCTACTGCCAGAGACTATGCGCCCTATTCAGACTCGGTTTCCCTTCGCCTCCCCTAGACGGTTAAGCTCGCCACTGACAGTAAGTCGCTGACCCATTATACAAAAGGTACGCAGTCACCCCGAAGGGCTTCCACTGCTTGTACGTATACGGTTTCAGGGTCTATTTCACTCCCCTCTCCGGGGTTCTTTTCGCCTTTCCCTCACGGTACTTGTTCGCTATCGGTCGGTCAGGAGTATTTAGCCTTGGAGGATGGTCCCCCCATGTTCAGACAGGGTTTCTCGTGCCCCGCCCTACTCAATTTCACACAATGCACCCTTTCGCCTACGGGGCTATCACCCGCTACGGCCGCACTTTCCAGAGCGTTCGACTAAAATGTACTGTGCTTTTGGGCTGCTCCCCGTTCGCTCGTCGCTACTGAGGGAATCTCGGTTGATTTCTTTTCCTCCGGGTACTTAGATATTTCAGTTCCCCGGGTTCGCTTCGTACACCTATGTATTCAGTGCACGATACCTCCTAAGAGGTGGGTTTCCCCATTCGGACATTGCCGGATCAAAGCTTGTTGCCAGCTCCCCGACACTTTTCGCAGGCTGCCACGTCCTTCATCGCCTCTGACCGCCAAGGCATCCACCGTATACGCTTGGTCGCTTGACCATATAACCCCAAGTCGCCTCGAAGTTATGCCAAACGACGCATTCGCCGTTGCCTCAACGACACATCTCGATTCGGTTTCGAACCAAGACGCTTGTCACTCGTTTACATTTTCAAAGAACACCTCGCGGCCTCAACGCCGGTCGGCTTTCAATATCTTCGTGTGCGCTACACATCCAAAAAACTGGTGGAGCCAGTCGGGATCGAACCGACGACCCCCTGCTTGCAAAGCAGGTGCTCTCCCAGCTGAGCTATGGCCCCAGGTGCTTGAGAGTGGTGGGTCTGGGAGGACTCGAACCACCGGCCTCACCCTTATCAGGGGTGCGCTCTAACCACCTGAGCTACAGACCCATAAACTTTATGGGACCTCAGGCCCCTCATGCCGTGTGGCATGTTGGATGTGCAGGTGTCTTGTGTGGGCGTCTTGCAGCAACAAAGGCTGCCTTGCTCGAAAGGAGGTGATCCAGCCGCACCTTCCGATACGGCTACCTTGTTACGACTTCACCCCAGTCATGAACCACTCCGTGGTCGTCGCCCTCCTTGCGGTTAGGCTAACGGCTTCTGGAGCAACTCACTCCCATGGTGTGACGGGCGGTGTGTACAAGGCCCGGGAACGTATTCACCGCAGCATAGCTGATCTGCGATTACTAGCGATTCCGACTTCACGAAGTCGAGTTGCAGACTTCGATCCGGACTGGGATCGGCTTTCTGGGATTGGCTCCACCTCGCGGTATTGCAACCCTCTGTACCGACCATTGTAGTACGTGTGTAGCCCTGGCCGTAAGGGCCATGATGACTTGACGTCATCCCCACCTTCCTCCGGTTTGTCACCGGCAGTCTCCTTAGAGTTCCCACCATTACGTGCTGGCAACTAAGGACAAGGGTTGCGCTCGTTGCGGGACTTAACCCAACATCTCACGACACGAGCTGACGACAGCCATGCAGCACCTGTGTTCTGATTCCCGAAGGCACTCCCGCATCTCTGCAGGATTCCAGACATGTCAAGGCCAGGTAAGGTTCTTCGCGTTGCATCGAATTAAACCACATACTCCACCGCTTGTGCGGGCCCCCGTCAATTCCTTTGAGTTTCAGTCTTGCGACCGTACTCCCCAGGCGGCGAACTTAACGCGTTAGCTTCGACACTGATCTCCGAGTTGAGACCAACATCCAGTTCGCATCGTTTAGGGCGTGGACTACCAGGGTATCTAATCCTGTTTGCTCCCCACGCTTTCGTGCCTCAGCGTCAGTGTTGTCCCAGGTGGCCGCCTTCGCCACTGATGTTCCTCCCGATCTCTACGCATTTCACCGCTACACCGGGAATTCCACCACCCTCTGACACACTCTAGCTTGCCAGTATCCACTGCCATTCCCAGGTTGAGCCCGGGGATTTCACAGCAGACTTAACAAACCGCCTACGCACGCTTTACGCCCAGTAATTCCGATTAACGCTTGCACCCTTCGTATTACCGCGGCTGCTGGCACGAAGTTAGCCGGTGCTTATTCCTCAGGTACCGTCAGGCCCGCCGGGTATTAACCGACAGGTTTTCGCTCCTGATAAAAGTGCTTTACAACCCGAAGGCCTTCTTCACACACGCGGCATTGCTGGATCAGGCTTGCGCCCATTGTCCAATATTCCCCACTGCTGCCTCCCGTAGGAGTCTGGGCCGTGTCTCAGTCCCAGTGTGGCTGATCATCCTCTCAGACCAGCTATCGATCGTCGCCTTGGTGAGCCGTTACCTCACCAACTAGCTAATCGAACATCGGTCCATCCAACCGCGCGAGGTCCGAAGATCCCCCGCTTTCTCCCGTAGGACGTATGCGGTATTAGCGTAAGTTTCCCTACGTTATCCCCCACGTCTGGGCAGGTCCCGATGCATTACTCACCCGTCCGCCACTCGCCACCCGTGAAGCAAGCTTCACTGTGCTGCCGTTCGACTTGCATGTGTTAGGCATGCCGCCAGCGTTCAATCTGAGCCAGGATCAAACTCTTCACTTAAGTTTTCGATGACCGAAGCCATCTATCTTTCTGAAGCGTTTTTCCTAACCATAAACGTCAAGCTTTTGAATTGACTTTTGGTTAGACGCTTGCATTACTTGGACAGTCACTTCGTCCACTGCAAGGCGCCCACACAAGTCACCTGCGCACACTGTCAAAGATCAATCACTTGCGACCTTTTCTTCAGATCGCCCCGTTGACGTTTCGTCCCGGGTGAGCCGCCCATTCTACATCTCTTTCTCTTTCCGTCAACACCCTCAAACAATCTTTTTTGCTGAGGTTTTGTCGAAACCCTGCGACGAAGGGCGTCTCGTCGAAGGGGCGAGAATCATAGCGCTGAGGCAGCGATCTGGGAAGAGGGAAAACGAACTTTTTTCGTCATCGCATCGACACAAGGCGGGCACACTCAGCCACCTTACATGCGACGGGCGTGGCAATGAGCTGCCACGCCCGTGCTTGATACCTGCGGATAGGGATCAGCCTGGTGTGCGGAACTTCGTACCAGCACCGCCAACCGCATCAGCCAGACACCAAGCGTATTTGCATGGGGGCGGCATCAGTAGCGCATCCCGGGCGCGTCGTATCACTTCGATACGCACGTAGCGCGCGCTTCTGCTCACAGGCTTCGACTAACCCCGTTCAAGAACCGTGCGCAGCGACATGTTTGTGGAGACGGTGCCATACGACGCACCGCTAGCAGGCGCTGTACTGCATCCCTTGTTCTGCGGTCGGGTCACCGGTTGCGCTCCATGCTCATACGACAGGCTTATATGAAATGGAATCAAGGCGTCGGGACCAAGACTCTCCAGCACGTCCCAGTCGTCCTCGAAGGGAATGAACTGCTGCATGGGGATGCTCCTCGCTCCAACAGGGGTAGGAAGCATCAAAGCAAACGGCCCGGCCGCCAGACTGGCGGAATCGGGCCGTTCGCGGGCTGATCCAGGGCAATCAGTCGATTTCGATCATCTCGAAGTCATCCTTGGTCGCACCGCAATCAGGGCAGGTCCAGGTGTCGGGCACGTCTTCCCAGCGTGTGCCCGGCGCGATGTCTTCCTCGGGTACGCCAATCGCTTCGTCGTAGATGTAGCCACAGACGACGCACATCCACTTGCGCGACGTGGATTCCGGGTTGCTCTGGTTCATTTCGTGTCACTTGGTCGATGTCAATGTGCCATTCTCGCAACTCGCTCCGTTCAGCGGAAGCCTTGGCGATCCTTCGTTCGGTCCATGACGCCTGCCGCGACCGAATACCGCGCCATTTCAGTCGCAGGTAGCGGCGACACGTCTTGCACACGACAATGACACTGATGACAGGACACCCGCAGCCTGCAGCAGCTGTAACGCACAGCCTGCCACCTTCGCACCCATGACCGAGATCCCTGCATGAGCACCAATCACGAACTATTCCAGCGCGCGCTCCAGCATATGCCTGGCGGAGTCAACTCGCCGGTCCGCGCCTTCAAATCGGTTGGCGGCGAACCCTTTTTCACGGCACGCGCCGATGGTGCTTTCCTGTGGGATGTGGAGGGCAAGCGTTATATCGACTACGTAGGGTCATGGGGACCGATGATCGTCGGCCACAACCACCCGGCCGTGCGTGAAGCCGTCGAGCGCGCAGTCAAGGACGGGCTTTCGTTCGGCACACCCTGTCCCGCCGAGGTGACCATGGCCGAAACTATCGCCAGGCTGGTGCCCTCGATGGAAATGGTCCGCATGGTGAATTCGGGCACCGAAGCCACGATGTCGGCGATCCGCCTGGCCCGGGGTGCGACGAATCGCGCGAAGATCGTGAAGTTTGAAGGCTGCTACCACGGCCACGGTGATAGTTTCCTGGTCAAGGCAGGCTCGGGCGCACTCACTTTCGGCGTCCCCACCTCGCCCGGCGTCCCCACGGCCAGTGCCGACCTGACACTGGCACTGCCCTACAACGACATCGACGCTGCCGAAGCACTGTTCGAGCAGCACGGCACCGATATCGCCGGCCTGATCATCGAACCGGTTGCCGGCAACATGAACTGTATCCCGCCTCGTGACGGTTATCTGCGAGCCCTGCGAGAACTGTGCACCCGTCATGGTGCGCTGCTGATCTTCGACGAGGTGATGACCGGTTTCCGGGTGGCATTGGGGGGGGCACAGGCGCTATACGGCGTGATGCCGGACCTGACCACGTTCGGCAAGGTCATCGGCGGCGGCATGCCGGTCGGCGCATACGGCGGACGCCGCGAACTGATGGAACAGATCGCACCGGCCGGACCGATCTACCAGGCCGGCACGCTCAGCGGAAACCCGGTAGCGATGGCAGCAGGTCTGGCGATGCTCGAGCTGATCCAGGCACCGGGCTTCCATGACACGCTGGCAGCACGCACGCGCCTGCTATGCGATGGCTTCCAGTCAGTGGCGGACGGCTGCGGCATTCCCTTCACCACCAATCGCGTCGGTGGCATGTTCGGCCTGTTTTTCCAGGCCGGCCCGGTAGAAAGCTATGCGCAGGCGACGGCGTCGGACACATCGATCTTCAACCGCTTCTTCCACGGCATGCTGGAACACGGCATCTATCTGGCACCCAGCGCTTTCGAAGCCGGATTCCTCTCCAGTGCGCATGACGACCAGATCATCGCCGACACCCTGGATGCGGCACGGGAGGTCATGCAGACGCTCTGATCGGCCACCGCACTCGGAATATCCACGCAGGATGTCTTCTCGAACATCCTGCGCGGCCTGTCGGACAACACCCCATGATCCCACCACACCCGCATGTTATGGTCTAGACGTGACTGCGGCAGGAAGCCGCCCGTTGCAGCTGTTCACCCATGTGAACGAAAGCATCAGGGGGATCCGGCAAATGGAGGGGATTCATGGACACTTCGAACTGGTCCGCTTACTGGAGCGGCATTCTAGGCGGCTATCTGCCGCACATACTCGGCGCCCTGGCGATACTGGTCATCGGCTGGATCGTCGCCCTGGTCTGTCGCAGCTTGACCCGCAAGGCACTTGGCAAGCTGCACCTCGGCCAGCATCTCGCAGCGCATACCGGCAGCACGGTGAAAGTCGAACCGATGATCGCCGCGGCTGTCTTCTGGATCGTTTTCCTGTTCGTGCTGATCGGCGTGTTCACCACGCTGCATATCGATAGCGTATCGGCACCGCTTTCGACGCTGGCCGGCACGGTCATGCTGTATCTGCCTCGCCTGCTGCTGGCCGCGGCATTGGCGGGCATCGCCTGGCTGGTCGCGACGGTGGTTCGCGCACTGACGCAGAAGGCGCTGGCTGCCACCGGCATGGACCGGCAACTGGGCGACGAAGGCCGCTCCCGCGCGCCGCTGTCGAAAACCCTGGGGCAGGTACTGTTCTGGCTCATCATCCTGATTTTCATGCCGGCCATCTTCAGCGCATTGCAGATCGAAGGCCTGATAGCCCCGTTGTCGGACATGGTCGGAAAGCTGCTGAACATCCTGCCGAACATCGCCGCGGCCTTGCTGATCGGCGGTATAGGCTGGCTGGTTGCGCGCGTGTTGCGCAACCTGGTGACGAGCCTGCTCAGTTCCACGCCCATCGACCGTCTGGCACGCAGCGGCGAAGGCACGCCGCCGGTCCGGCCGTCGCAACTGTGTGGAACGATCACGTTCGCACTGGTGATCGTTCCGGTCCTGATTGCCGCGCTGGACGCCTTGCAGATCAAGGCCATTGCGCAACCGGCCCGCAACATGCTGCAGATGTTCCTCGACGCGATACCGAACCTGATGGCCGCTGCGGTCATTCTGGTGCTGGCCTGGTTTATCGGACGCTTCGTCACCAACCTGCTGAGCCAACTGTTGTCCCAGGTCGGCTTTGACCGTCTGCCTCGTCACCTTGGACTGCAACAGGTCACGGACGCACAGCTCGCGGACGAAACCGCCAAGACGGACTTGTCGACATCGGGTCCCTCGCAGGTCGTCGGGCGAATCGCGCTGACCTTCATCATGCTGTTCGCGGCGGTGGAGGCCGCCAACCGGCTCGGCTTCTCGGGCGTACACGCCTTGCTGCAGCAGCTGATCGCTTTCGCGGGCTCGATCCTGTTCGGCCTGGTCATCCTGGCCATCGGCCAGTGGCTTGCCTCACTGGCCGCCTACGCCATCCGCCGCACCGGAGGCGCACAGAGCGTGACGCTGGCACGCATCGCACACGTGGCGATTCTTGCCTTGGTGGCCGCGATGGGCCTGCATGCGATGGGCTTCGCCGACTCGATCGTCAACCTGGCCTTTGGCTTGCTGCTCGGCGCCATCGCCGTGGCGGTCGCGCTGGCATTTGGCCTCGGCGGGCGCGAAGCAGCCGCTCGACTGACACGGCACTGGGCGGACCGTTATCTCGGCAAGAGCGATACGGGAAATTCCTGAGCCCGGCAGGCGGCGTGCGGGCGGCGCGGCCATCGCACCGCCCGCACATCGTCGCTTACCAGGTGCCGGTGCTGGGCATCGACGCCCAGGGCTCCTTGGGCGGCAGGCTTCCATCCTGCAGCAGTTCGACGGAAATCAGGTCGGGCGAACGCACGAACGCCATGTGGCCATCGCGCGGCGGACGGTGAATGGTATAGCCCATCGACTGCAGGTGCTCGCAGGTCGCGTAGATGTCCTCGACGCAGAATGCGAGATGACCGAAATTGCGCGCGCTGCCGTAATCCTCCGTCGAGCCCCAGTTGTAGGTGAGCTCGACTTCGGCTTCCGGGCTGCCGGGTGCCGCAAGATAGATCAAGGTGAACTTGCCTTCGGGACTCTCCATGCGCCGCGTTTCACGCAGGCCAAGGCCCTCGCAATAGAAGCGCAGCGAGGCATCGATGTCGCGCACGCGCACCATGGTGTGCAGATATTTCATGGGGTCAACCAGAGTCGGATCAGGGAACTGCGGATAATAACAACGGCACGCGGGTCAGCCACGCAGATGCTGTCGCAGGACGGAGGCCATGTCCTCGATGCGCTCTGCCGGTGACGGTATCGGCACCCCGGCAGGATAGACGTCCATCAGCCCATCGCCGATGCGCCGCGGATGCACGTGGAGATGGAAATGGAATATCTCCTGCCCCGCCGCCTCGCCGTTGGACTGCCACAGGCTCAGCCCATCCGGCGCCAGTGCAACGCGGATGGCCGCAGCCACCCGCTGTGCCATGTACATGACTCCCGCCGCATCGCCGGGCTGCAGATCGTGGATATCCCGGGTGGCGTCGCGGTATCACCAGCACATGCCCGGCCACGGCCTGGCGCAGGTCCATGAAGGCCAGCACATCGCCATCGTCCGCAATGATCGCAGCCGGGATATCACCGGCTGCGATCGCGCAGAACAGGCAGACCGGCTCGTTCACGCCGCCGTGAATGCGCCCAGCGCCGCCCGCAAACGCTCCAGCCCTTCGGCCATTTCGCGATCATCGATGGTCAGCGGCGGTACAAAGCGCAGCACGTCCGGGCCCGCCTGCAGCACCAGCAGGCCATGTGCCGCAGCATGGTCCAGTATCTCGCCGGCCCGCCCCTTGTAGGCAGCAGCCAGCACTGCGCCGATCATCAGGCCACGACCGCGGATTTCATCGAACAGATGCAGTTCGTGATTGATGTGCAGCAGGCCCGCGCGCAAGTCGTTGGACTGGCGCTCCACATTCATCAGCACTTCCGCCGATGCCAGCTTGCGCAACGCCACCCGCGCAACCGCCGCGGCGAGCGGATTGCCGCCGAAGGTGGTGCCGTGGGCTCCGTACTGCATCACCTCCGCGACCTTCGGCCCTGCCAGCATGGCGCCGATCGGCATGCCGCAACCCAAGGCCTTGGCCAGGGTCACGATGTCCGGTGTCACATGGTCGTGCGCATGCGCGAACAGCGTGCCGGTACGCCCCATGCCGCACTGGATCTCGTCCAGAACCAGCAATGCGCCATGCGCATCGCAGAGTTCACGCACCCGCTTCAGAAAGCCGGCCGCAGCCGGCACCACACCGCCCTCGCCCTGCACTGGCTCCAGCATCACCGCGGCGACGTCGCCACCGGCGAAGGCCTTTTCCAGTGCGTCGGCATCATTGAAATCGAGGTAGCGGAACCCGGCCGGCAGGGGCTCGTAACCTTCCTGGTACTTGGGTTGCGCGGTAGCCGTGACGGTCGCCAGGGTACGTCCATGGAACGAACCCCTGAAGGTGACGATGACGCGCTTGTCCGGTCCCCGGCCCTGCGCCGCCGCCCACTTGCGCACCAGCTTGATGGCCGCTTCGTTGGCCTCAGCACCCGAGTTGCACAGGAACACACGCTCGGCGAAATGCGCCGCATGCACCAGTTCCTCGGCCAGACGCAACGCCGGTTCGGTATAGAACACGTTGCTGGCATGCCAGAGCTTGTGTGCCTGGGCGGTCAGCGCAGCCAGCAGGTCGGGATCCTGATGCCCCAAGGCATTAACCGCGATGCCTGCACCGAAGTCGATATAGTCGCGGCCGTCGGTGTCCCAGACGCGCGAGCCCTTGCCGTGATCGAGTACCAGCTCACGCGGTTTGTAGACAGGCAGCCAGTAACGCTTGCCGAGGGAAATCAGGGATGACGCCGATGAATCCTGGGAATGCATGACATGCTCCGGACGCCGCCGGGATGGCGTCGTCGCTGAAAACGCGGACCTTGAAACGGAAAATCCTAGCCAGCACCCGGGCGAAACACCAGCCATGCCAGCGCCCGCGCAACGACCGGTGGCCCGGCACGATGCCCACAAGCGCGACAAGCACCTGTTTGCAGTCACGTTTGTGGCGTATCGGCGTTACCGAACGGGATGGCAGGTCACCACCGGCGCCCTGTCGTCAGCCGATAAACGTGTACGTCAGGTCGCCGAAGGCGGGGCGCTCCGGGGCGAGTCACCCCAGGAACAGGTCCGGCAGCAGAGCCGTACCCGGCTGCACCGCATATCGATCGAAGTCCTCGACGCCCTCTTCGCGCAAAACCTCTTCGTCGATGGCGAAGCGGCCGCTGCAGCCACTGGCGGGTCGGGTCAGCAAGGCGTGGGCGGCATCGGCCACGATCTCCGGCGTACGACATTGTTCCGGACGCACGCCCTCGATCATCGCGATCGCTGCCGTTGCGATCACGGTGCGCGGCCAAAGCGCGTTCACGGCAATCCCGAGCGACGCGAATTCGGCACTCATGCCCAGCACGCAAAAGCTCATGCCGTACTTGGCGATGGTGTAGGCGGTATGCGGCGCGAACCACTTCGGATCGAGGTTCGGCGGCGGCGACAGCATCAATACATGCGGATTGGCCGCCTGCTTCAGGTATGGCAGGCAGGCTTGGGTGACCAGAAACGTGCCACGCGTATTGACCTGATGCATCAGGTCGAATCGCTTCATCGGTGTCTCGGCCGTACCCGCCAGCCAGATCGCACTGGCATTGTTCACGGCGATATCGATACCGCCGAAATGTTCCACTGCCTGCTTTACTGCCGCCTGCACCTGGGTTTCCTCGCGGATGTCGCACTTGATCGCCAGCGCGCGACCGCCGGCCGCCGCGACCTGGGCGGCCGCACTTTGGATGGTGCCTGGCAGTTTGGGATTCGGCACACCGCTTTTCGCCGCGATAACCACATTGGCACCATCGCGGGCGGCGCGCAGGGCGATGGCCAGCCCGATACCGCGGGAGGCACCGGTGATGAACATGGTCTTGCCGGACAGGGATTGCATGTCGAGATCCACGGTTGAAGATCTTCGCACTCTACGCGGACCGTCGCAGGACAGCCTCAGTCTTTCTGGAAGCGGGGCAGGATGTCGCGCAATTCGGCCAGCCGATACAGCGGATCGGTCATCTCGAGCAGGCGTTGCTGCTCCTCGGCCGTCAACGGCAACAGCTCGGCCAGGCGGAAACCGAGCCAGCCGGCATCGTCGTAAGCCGTGCGCGGCACGTCTTTCCAGGGTGGCGCCATGCTCTCCGCCAACCTTTCCAGGATCGTCTGCAGCAAGGCGAATTCCACAGGCACGGGCGTTTGCGGTTCGTCCACCCACCACTCGACCATGCCGCGCAGCTGACCGTCGGCGCGGACACGCGTGCGGTTCACATGAAAACGCCGGCTGCCCTCGACAACGATGCCCAGCAAACCATCCGCGCCATGGCTGAAATCTGTGATGCGCGCCAGGGTACCTACCGCTGCAGGCAATGCGGGTTCACCGACCTCGCGCCCCCGAAGTATCAGGCACACGCCGAAGCCGCCATTGTTGCGCGTGCATTCGCGTACCAGGTCGAGATAGCGCGGCTCGAAAATGCGCAGCTGCAACTGCCCGCCCGGGTAAAGCACCGAGGACAATGGAAACAGTGGCAACTCGTGGCTGGTCGATCGTCCGCCCATGGCTCCAGTGTACCCAGCCACGTGTCCAGCGGATCATGTGCGGCACATTCCTGGGACTGTCCGCCACGTCGACATGCCATGCCCCTGCCGCGCGGTGGTCAGCGCAGGTGCAGCGCCTCCGCGAATCGCCGGGGAGCTCCCTCGAAACCACCATTGGACATGAATACCACGTGGTCGCCGGGGCCAGCCTCGGCCAGCAGCGCGGCCAGCAGCGCATCGACACTGGGTTCGGTGCACCCGCGCCCGTCCAGCGCATCGGTAACCCGTCGGGCATCCCAGGACAGTTCAGGGCGCTGCAGAAACATCACCCTGTCGGCATCGGCCAGCGAAGGCGCCAGCGCATCGGCATGCGCGCCCTGGCGCATCGAATTGGAGCGCGGTTCCAGCGCCACCAGGATGCGCGCCTTGCCCACCTTCGCGCGCAAGCCTGCCAGGGTGGTCGCGATGGCCGTCGGGTGGTGCGCGAAATCGTCGTAGACCCGCACGCCCGCTGCCTCGGCCACCAGCTCCATGCGACGTTTCACGCTCTCGAAGCCGGCGAACGCCGGCAGCAACGCCTGCGGATCCGCACCGGCAGCAGCGGCCGCAGCCAGCGCGGCCAGCGCATTCATCACGCTATGGTTGCCCAGCAACGACCAGCGCACTTCGCCGAGATATTCGCCCCGGCGACGCACGGCGAACGCCGAACCGTCGACAGCAAGCAGCTCGGCCTGCCAATCGCCACGCCCGATGCCGAAGGTTTCCACCGGCGTCCAGCAGCCCATGGACAGAACTTCGGCCAGGCGCTCGTCGTGCGCATTGACGATCAGCCTGCCGTTGCCCGGCACGGTACGCACCAGATGGTGAAACTGGCGCTGGATGGCGGCCACGTCCGGGAAAATATCCGCGTGGTCGTACTCGAGGTTGTTGAGGATGGCGATGCGCGGCCGGTAGTGGACGAATTTCGAACGCTTGTCGAAGAACGCGGTGTCGTATTCGTCCGCCTCGATGACGAACGACTTGCCGCTACCTAGTCGCGCCGAAACGCCGAAATTGCCAGGTACGCCGCCGATCAGGAAGCCCGGCACCATCGCCGCACTCTCCAGCAGATGCGCCAGCAGGCTGCTGGTGGTGGTCTTGCCGTGGGTGCCGGCCACCGCCAGCACCTCGCGTCCGGCCAGCACCGTCTCGCCCAGCCACTGCGGCCCCGAAACATAGCGGAGCTGCTGGTCGAGCATGTACTCGACAGCCGGATTGCCGCGGGTCATCGCGTTGCCGACCACTACCAGGTCGATCTTTTCATGTCCGGCGGCAGGCTGCAGGTGCGTGGCGGCGTAACCATCCATCAGGCGAATGCCCAATGCCTCGAGCTGGGTGCTCATGGGCGGGTAGACGTTGGCGTCGGAACCTTCGACCTGTAGGCCGATCTCGCGCGCGAGTGCCGCCACGCCGCCCATGAAGGTGCCGCAGATACCGAGAATATGCAGGCGCATGCAGCCGAGTGTTCCTTGCGTTGTGCGTTGCGCGCCGTCCGGCGAACGTGCGCGCATGGGATCGGAGGTCAGCCGTTGGCGACAGCCGACTCGCCCTGGAGCGCGCGCTTGACGCGGGCACTGACTTCGTCGAGTTCGCCCACGCCGTCGACGATCTGCAGCATGTTGCGCTGCGCGTAGAAATCGGCGACCGGCGCTGTCTGCTCGGCGTAGATGGCCAGCCGCCGGCGTACGGTATCGGGGTTGTCGTCGGCGCGGCCTTCGGCCTCGAAACGAAGCTCGCAGCGTCCCACGATCACCTCGTTCGGCACTTCCAGCTTGACCACCGCATCGAGCGGCTGATGGATGCGCGTCAGCAGGTGGTCGAGCGCATCGGCCTGGGCCAGGTTCCGCGGGTAACCATCGAGAATGAAGCCGTTCGACGCATCAGGCTGGGCCAGTCGCTCTTCCAGCATGCCCAGCAGGATGTCGTCGGAAACCAGCTGACCGGCGTCCATCACGGCCTTGGCTTTCAGCCCCAGCGTCGTGCCCGCAGCCACCGCGGCACGCAGCATGTCACCCGTGGAAATATGTGGCACAGCCAGTTCGCTCTTGAGGCGGGCAGCCTGGGTTCCCTTGCCCGAACCGGGCGCGCCGAGTAGCACGAGTCGCATATGGCTCCACATGACCGGCGGCGAGCCCGCCGATTCCTTCGAAAAATGGGCTTCAAAGTAGCCGCTCTGGCGCCTCCCCGTCAAACCTTGAGGCATCGACCTTCGTCGCGTGACGGAAGGCGCGCATACTGTGCTCCAACCCACTCCGGAGCCCTGCACATGCCGACGAGCCGCACTTCCCGAGGCCGGTTGCTCTACGCCCAGTCCGGTGGCGTCACGGCCGTGATCAATGCCACCGCAGCCGGGGTAATCGAAACCGCCCGCACACACGGTATCAAGGTGTATGCGGCGCGCAACGGCATCCTTGGCGCCCTGCGCGAGGACCTGATCGATACGTCGAAAGAATCCCGCAGCGCGATCGCAACGCTGCGGCATACGCCGGGCGGGGCTTTCGGTTCGTGCCGCTACAAGCTGAAGTCGCTGGAACACAACCGCGCCGAGTACGAACGCCTGATCCAGGTGTTCCGCGCCCACGACATCCGCTGGTTTCTCTACAACGGCGGCAACGACTCGGCCGACACCGCGCTGAAGATGTCGCAGCTGGGGAAATCCATGGGCTACGAGATCCACTGCATCGGCGTACCCAAGACCGTGGACAACGATCTGGCCGTCACCGACTGCTGCCCCGGTTTCGGGTCGGTCGCGAAATACACTGCCATATCGACACTGGAAGCCAGCCTGGACGTGGCTTCGATGGCGGAAACCTCGACCAAGGTATTCATTCTGGAAGTCATGGGCCGGCATGCCGGCTGGATCGCCGCCGCGGCAGGACTGGCTGGCGAGGGGCAGGATGCCCCGCCACACGTCATCCTGTTTCCGGAACGGGTCTTCGACGAAAAAGCGTTTCTGGCCAAGGTAAAAGCCACGGTCGAACGGGTCGGCTGGTGCACGGTGGTGGCTTCCGAGGGCATTCGCAACGCGCAGGGGCAGTTCTTGGCCGATGCCGGCACTCGCGACGCGTTCGGTCACGCCCAGCTCGGCGGCGTGGCGCCCGTGCTGGCGGCACTGGTGAAGGAAAAGCTCGGCTACAAATACCACTGGGCACTGCCCGACTACCTGCAGCGCTCGGCACGCCACATGGCTTCAAAGACCGACGCCGACCAGGCTCATGCCGTCGGCTGTGCTGCGGTCGAATACGCCATGGCTGGCATGAACGCGGTGATGCCGGTGATCCGGCGCACCTCCGATGCGCCCTACCGCTGGAAAATCGATCCGGCGCCGCTGAGCCGGATCGCAAACCGCGAAAAGAAGATGCCGACAAGCTTTTTGACCCGCGACGGCTTCGGCATCACCGCTGCCGCCAGACGTTACCTGTCACCCCTGATCCAGGGTGAGGCGCCCCCTCCCTATGGTCGTGATGGCCTGCCCAGCTATGGACGGCTGAAAAACCTGGCCGTGGCCAGGAAGCTGCCACCCTTCGGGCACGCAACCGGCTCCTGACGTCCAGGGCGCATACCCGCACGATCATCGCGCGACTGACCGGCGCATGAAGCTGCGATGTCGCTACGCAATTTCGGTTCAGCTGCACACTTTTACATTGGCATCGTCGGCTAACATACCGATCGGCCTAGGGAGACCGTATGAACAAGACATTGCGAAACCTCAGCTTCATCCTGGCCCTGTGTGGCGCCAGCGGCCTGGCCTTCGGCTCGCCCCTGCAGCAGGACAACTGGGGGCACGATCATGGGCATGGGCACTCCGACGACCACGGGCACGGGCACGGCGACCACGGCCGTGGACATGATCATGGCGATGACCGCGGCGATGATGGCTATCGCGGCCGCTACGTAAGGGACGATGACGGCTACCGTGGTCGCGACCATCACGACAACGGCTGGCATCGGGGTTGGCACCGCACCGAGCGCTGGCATCACTGGGCCCGCGGCGAACGTTACGGCGGCCCGGTCTATGTGGTCCGCGACTATCGCGACTATCGACTGGCACCGCCGCCCCGCGGTTATCGCTGGGTTCGTGGTGACAATGACAACTACCTACTGGTCGCGATTACCACCGGCCTGATCCTGAACATCGTCACGCATTGAGCGGCGATCGACCAATGACCAGGCAAAGGCGGCGCCATCCTGGCGCCGCCTTTTTCGTATCCGCACCCCGCTCACGCGCTGCGCCGCACAACAAATCGCGAGGCAAGGTCTGCCTATACTCGTGACGGCCGCCCCTTCCGGGCGGCCGTCACAACTCATGGGGAGGCACCGATGCTGCAGCAATACGGCTTGTGGATCGCGTTGGCTTGTGCGGTCGTGGCAATTCTTTACGGGATCATTTCGACGCGCTGGGTGCTGGCGAGATCCGCCGGCAACGAGCGCATGCAACAGATTGCCGCGGCGATCCAGGAAGGAGCCCGCGCCTACCTCAACCGTCAGTACGGCACCATCGCCATCGCCGGCGTGGTGCTGTTCGTGCTGATCGGCTTCTTCCTCAACTGGCCGACGGCGATCGGCTTCGCGATTGGCGCAGCACTCTCCGGCGCGACCGGCTACATCGGCATGAATGTGTCGGTACGCGCCAATGTGCGTACCGCCGAAGCCGCGCGCAGCGGCATGCGGGCGGCCATGAACGTGGCGTTCCGGGGTGGCGCGATCACCGGCATGCTGGTGGTGGGACTGGCCCTGCTTGGCGTCACCGGCTACTTCCTGCTGCTGCCACACTTCGGCTACACCGGCGAACGGGCGCTGCACGCCTTGGTGGGGCTGGCGTTCGGTTCCTCGCTGATCTCGATCTTCGCGCGTCTGGGCGGCGGCATCTTCACCAAGGGCGCCGACGTGGGTGCCGACCTGGTCGGCAAGGTGGAGGCAGGCATTCCCGAGGACGATCCGCGCAATCCGGCCGTTATCGCCGACAACGTGGGCGACAACGTGGGCGACTGCGCCGGCATGGCTGCCGACCTGTTCGAAACCTATGCGGTGACGGTCATCGCCACCATGCTGCTGGGCGGACTGAGCTTCGCCAGCAACCCCGACGCGGTGCTCTATCCGTTGATACTGGGGGCGGCCTCGATCATCGCTTCGATCATCGGCACCTTCTTCGTCAGCGTGAAAGAAGGTGGCTCGATCATGGGTGCGCTGTACAAGGGTGTGCTGGTCTCGGCGGTGCTTGCGGCGATCGCCTTCTGGTTCATCACCCATGCGCTGTTCCCGCAGGGACTGAGCGGCAGCGGCACAGCCATCTCCGGCAACGCGCTGTTCGGCTGCGCGCTGATCGGCCTGGCGCTGACCGGCCTGATCGTCTGGATCACCGAGTACTACACCGGCACCGACTACAAGCCGGTACGACACATCGCGCAGGCGTCCACTACCGGTCACGGCACCAACATCATCGCCGGCCTGGGCATTTCGATGAAGGCCACGGCCCTGCCGGTACTGGCGATCTGCGCGGCGATCTGGTCCGCGTACTCGCTGGGCGGCCTGTACGGCATTGCCGTGGCGGTCACCGCGATGTTGTCGATGACCGGCATGATCGTGGCGCTGGATGCCTACGGACCGATCACCGACAACGCTGGCGGCATTGCCGAAATGGCCGAACTGCCGGAGGAGGTGCGTGGCATCACCGACCCGCTCGACGCGGTCGGCAACACCACCAAGGCGGTGACCAAGGGCTACGCCATCGGCTCGGCTGCTCTGGCCGCACTCGTCCTGTTCGCCGATTACACGCACAACCTGGCGGTGACCCACCCCGGACAGGTGTTCACGTTCGACCTGTCCGATCACATGGTCATCATCGGCCTGCTGATCGGTGGCCTGATTCCCTACCTGTTCGGCGCCATGGCGATGGAAGCGGTGGGCCGCGCCGCAGGTGCGGTGGTCGAGGAGGTGCGACGCCAGTTCCGCGACATCGCCGGCATCATGCAGGGCACCGGCAAACCGCAGTACGACAAGGCCGTGGACATGCTCACCCGTTCGGCAATCAAGGAAATGATCGTGCCGTCGCTGCTGCCGGTGGTGGTGCCGATCCTGGTTGGCCTGATCCTGGGACCTAAGGCGCTGGGGGGGGTGCTGATCGGCACCATTGTCACCGGCCTGTTCGTGGCGATCTCGATGACCACCGGCGGTGGTGCCTGGGACAACGCCAAGAAATACATCGAGGACGGCAACTTCGGCGGCAAGGGTTCCGAGGCGCACAAGGCAGCCGTCACCGGCGACACCGTGGGCGACCCCTACAAGGACACCGCCGGCCCTGCGGTAAACCCGCTGATCAAGATCATCAACATCGTGGCCCTGTTGATCGTCCCCTTGCTGCACTGAGTCGTCCGCAACCGCCCGAAAAGCCCCGCCATGGCGGGGCTTTTCGGTGCCGGCGGCACCAGCCGCCCAACCACGACACAAACCCTGCGCCTGACGCGGCACGGCCCGCACCTGACTTTAGTCACGGGCAGCCGCCGGGGATAACGGCCACACTCGTGGTTCCCATGCCAATCGTCATCACGAAGGACTCGCCATGGTCAGCAAGTACGCCATCTGGATCACACTGGCGCTGGGCGCCACACTGGCAGGCATGAACCCGACCCACGCAGCGACAACCGGCAGTCAGGCCGCCGGCAATGACCCCTATCTGTGGCTGGAAGCCACTCACGGCCAGCGCGCCATGGCCTGGGTCAAGGGCCAGAACGCCATCACCGAAAAGGCCTTTGCCGACTCCCCCGAATTCACCCGCAGCTTCGACCGGATACTGCAGGTACTGAATTCGGATGCGCGCATTCCGTACGTTCATCGCATGGGCGACTACCTGTACAACTTCTGGCAGGACAAGGCGCACCCGCGTGGCATCTGGCGCCGTACCACGCTGGCGGAATACCGCAGGACCGACCCTCACTGGGAAACCCTGCTGGATATCGATGCGCTGAACAAGGCCGAGGACAAGCGCTGGGTGTTCAAGGGTGCGCAGTGCCTGAAACCGGCCTACGTGCGCTGCCTGGTGTCGCTGTCGCCCGATGGCGGCGATGCGGTGGAGGTACGCGAATTCGACCTGGCCACCAAGTCGTTCGTGAAGGACGGCTTCCACCTGCCGCTCGCCAAGAACTTCGTCAACTGGATCGACCGCGACCACATCTATGTCGGCACCGACTTCGGCCCCGGCTCGATGGCCAGGTCCAGCTACCCACGCATCGTGAAGGAATGGACCCGCGGCACCCCGCTCGCCGCCGCCAGGCTGGTCTACGAAGCCTCACCCGACGATCTGTCCGTGAGCGCCTGGCACGACCGCACCCCCGGCTACGAACGCGACTTCGTCAGTGTGGCCACCGACTTCTTCCATTCCGAGAACTTCCTGCGCAAGAACGGCAAACTCGAGAAGCTCGACATTCCCGGCGACGCCGGTTTCGACGCGCACCGCCAGTGGCTGCTGGTGCAGACGCGCTCGGCCTGGACCGTGGGCGGCAAGACCTGGCCCTCTGGTGCCCTGCTGGCCATCAAGTTCGACGATTTCATGGCCGGCAGGCGTGACTTCACCGCCCTGTTCACGCCCGACGCGCACACTGCGCTGTCCGGCTATGCGTGGACGCGTCACCACCTGATCATCGACGTGCTGGACGACGTGAAGAGTCGCCTCGACGTGCTCACCCCGCAGCCCGATGGCCGCTGGTTGCACCAGGCGCTGCCGGGCGCGCCCAGCTTCAGCACGATCAGCGTGGCCGACACCGACCCCGACCACAGCGACGAGTACTGGCTTTCGGTGACCGGCTTCCTCACCCCGTCTTCGCTGGAGCGCGGCGTGCTGGGCGAGGGTCCGGCCGAGACCATCAAGCAGGAGCCCGCTTTCTTCGATGCCTCGAAGTTCGTCGTCAGCCAGCACTTCGTCACCTCGAAGGACGGCACCCGCGTGCCCTACTTCGAAATCGCGCCGAAGGGCATGAAACTCGACGGCTCCCATCGCACCCTGCTGTATGGCTACGGTGGCTTCGAAATCTCGCTGCTGCCCTACTACAGCGGCAGCATCGGGCGTGCCTGGCTTTCCCGCGGCGGCGTGTACGTGGTCGCCAACATACGCGGCGGCGGCGAATACGGCCCGCGCTGGCACCAGGCCGCACTGAAGGCGAATCGACCCAAGGCCTACCAGGATTTCGCCGCTGTCGCCGAGGATCTGATCCGCCGTGGCGTCACCTCGGCGAAGCACCTGGGCGCCGAGGGCGGCAGCAACGGCGGCCTGCTGGTAGGCAACATGCTCACCGAGTACCCGCAATTGTTCGGTGCGATCGCCTGCGAAGTGCCTTTGCTGGACATGAAGCGCTACACGCACCTTTCCGCAGGCGCCTCCTGGATCGCCGAGTACGGCAACCCGGACGACCCGAAGCAGTGGGCCTTCATCAAGACATTCTCGCCCTACCAGAACGTGAAGAAGGGCACGGACTACCCGCCGGTGCTGTTCTACACGACCACCAGCGACGACCGTGTCGGCCCTGCCCAGGCGCGCAAGATGGCCGCAAAAATGGAAGGCATGGGCTACCGCAAGGTGTGGTTCTACGAGAACACCGAGGGCGGCCACGGCGCCGGCGCGGACAACCGGCAGTCCGCACACATGCACGCCATGGTCTACAACTTCCTCTGGAACGAGCTGAAATAGATCCTGCGGCGGCCGCCATTTTCGTGATGGCGGCCGCCTGAAGTAAGCTTGCGCCCGGCCGCAGGCGCATCCGCATGACGCATGCCGGCCGCATGTTTTCCCGCGACAGGCCCCTCCCACGCATGCGTTTCCATGCCCCTATCCGTCCCGAACTGCGCAACTGGATCCTCGAGACCACACGCGCCGGCCACAATGTGGCCGACCTGCTCCGCTTGATGCACGAAACCGGCTACTCGCCACAGGAAAGCCGCCGCATCCTCGCCCACGTACTGAAGATGCCGGTGAGCGCCATCGATGCGCGGGCACGACCGCAGCAACACGGCAAGAGTGTCCGCATCCGCCTTCCCGACGGACCGCACATCGTGGCCGACAAGCACCCCCTGCGTGTCATGCTGAGCCTGGAGGCACCGCCGTTGCGCGTGTTCGACGAGCTGCTGACCACGGACGAGTGCGAGGCCCTGATCGAGCTGGCAAAACCACGCCTGCAGCGCGCGCGCACCGTGAATGTGGACGGCGGCCAACAGATCGACCCGAACCGCACCAGCAATGGCATGTTCTTCGCGCTGGGCGAAGAGCCGCTGATCCGCCGCATCGAGGCACGCATCGCGGCCCTGCTCGGCATACCGGTAGATCATGGCGAGGGCCTGCAAGTGCTGCACTACCTGCCAGGGCAACAGTACGAGCCGCACCAGGACTGGTTCGACCCACACCAGCCCGGCTACGCAGCCATCACCGCCACCGGTGGACAGCGCATCGGCAGCCTGGTGATGTACCTCAACACACCCGCTGCCGGTGGCGGCACGGCATTCCCCGAGATCGGGCTCACCGTCACCGCACAACGTGGTGCCGCCGTGTGCTTCACCTATGAGGGCGGCGATGCCGCTTCGCTGCACGCCGGACTGCCGGTGATCAAGGGAGAAAAGTGGATCGCCACCAAATGGCTGCGCGAGCGTCCATACCGGGAAAAGGCCGGGCGCGACTGAACCCTGGCTCTGCATCGATCACGGACCCGGCGCTTCGATGGTGCGGCGTCGCAGCATTTGCCGTATCCTGACGGGCTTTCTCCCCCGCATCTGCTTCCGAGGAGCGCCCCATGGGTCTGGATCTGGTTCAACCCGGCCGCGACGTGCCGAACGACATCAACGTCATCATCGAAATTCCGAAGGATGCCGAGCCGGTCAAGTACGAGGTCGACAAGGCCACGGGCGCGATCTTCGTCGACCGCATCCTCTCCACGCCCATGCGCTATCCCTGCAACTATGGCTACGTGCCGGGCACGCTGGGCGATGATGGCGACCCGCTCGATGCGCTGGTGATCCTGCCGCTTCCGCTGGTTCCCGGCGCAGTGATCCGCTGCCGCCCGGTCGGTATGCTGAAGATGACCGACGAGGCCGGTGGCGACGAGAAGCTGGTGGTGGTGCCGACGCCGAAGATCTTCGCCGGCTATTCGCACATCAACGATATCGAGCAGGTTTCCGGTCACTGGCTCGAGCGCATCGGCCACTTCTTCGAGCATTACAAGGACCTCGAGAAGGGCAAGTGGGTCAAGCTGGACGGCTGGGCGAATGCCGAGACCGCGCGTCAGACCATCCTTGCCGGCATCGAGAGCCACAAGAAGGCCAAGTAAAGCCGGCATCTGCCGATCGCTGGCCATCGACGGCGCGTCGCCCCTGGTGACGCGCCGTTTTCATTTATGTGCGGCAGCTCCGCTCCACGCCTCCAGGCCACGCTCCCACGACGGCGTGCCACCCAGATGCCCGGCCAGAAAGTCGACGAACGCATCAACGCGTGGCGGCACCAGCCGCCGCTGCGGCATCACCGCATAGATGCCGGTATCCGCCAGCGGGAAGCCGGGCAAGACCACCACCAGTCGTCCGGCACGCAGCGCCTCGTGCACATGCCAGATCGAATGCATTGCGATGCCCTGTCCGGCCAGCACCGCATCGCGCAAGAGTTCGCCCTCGTTGCTTTCCAGATGGCCCTGCACACGCTGGACGACCTCGTGTCCGCGACCATCGGTTAGCCGCCACAGGTCCTGCCGGCCATGCCGCCCGACCAGCAACAGGCACTCATGCTCGGACAGGTCGGCCGGCGTGCGCGGCGTACCGTGTTGCCGCAGGTAATCCGGGGTAGCACAGAGCACCCGCCGGTTCACCGCCAGCCGACGTGCCACCAGGCCCGAATCGTCGAGTGCGCCGATGCGGATGCCCAGATCGAAGCCGGAACCGACCAGATCGACGAACTGGTCGCTGAGATTCACGCTGAGCTTGATCCCGGGATGCCGTGCCATGAACTCGGGCAACAGCGGCGACAGATACTGCCGGCCAAACGATGAAGGCAGGGTCACCCGCAACGTACCGGTAACCGCCCGGGCACCTTTGCGCAATCCGCTGGTAAGGGCTTCCAGATCCTCGACCAGGACACGCCCTTGTGCGGCCAGCTCGGCGCCTTCGGGGGTGGCATGCAGACTGCGTGTGGTCCGTTGCAGCAGGCGCACGCCCAGTTCACGCTCCAGCCGCTTGAGTCGCTGGCTGGCGACCGCCACCGATAGACCAAGGCTGCGCGCAGCCGCACTGATCGACCCCAGGTCCAGCACCCGCAGAAACAACGCAAGATCGTCCAGGCGATCCACAATATTCAACCGTTTATTGATAATGAATAACCATTCTGGTGGTTTATCCATAAACAGCAAGTGCCTACGCTGGCGCCTGGTTTAGCTTCGGACCCGCCCCATGACCACCGCGCCTTCGCGTGCCCGCACGCCTCTGGCACTGTACGCACTCGCCGCCGGCGCCTTCGGCATCGGCACCACTGAATTCGTGATCATGGGCCTGCTCGAGCAGGTCGCCGCCAGCCTGCATGTCAGCATCGCTGCCGCCGGCCTGCTGATCTCCGGCTATGCGCTGGGCGTCTTCGCCGGTGCCCCGCTGCTGACCCTGGCCACCCACCGGATGCCACGCAAGTCCGTGCTGCTGGCCTTGATGTTGATTTTCACGCTGGGCAATCTGGCCTGTGCCGTGGCACCGAACTATCCGCTGCTGATGGCCGCGCGTGTCCTCACCTCGCTGGCCCACGGCACTTTCTTCGGTGTCGGTTCGGTGGTCGCCACCACGCTGGTATCGGAAGAGCGCAAGGCCTCGGCGCTCTCGATCATGTTCACCGGTCTCACCATCGCCACCTTGCTTGGGGTCCCGGCCGGCGCATGGCTGGGGCTGCATTTCGGCTGGCGCGCCACGTTCTGGGCAGTCAGCGCGATCGGCCTGCTGGCGATGCTGGTGGTCGCCGCGCTGGTTCCACCCGAGCACGGCGATGACGCCCCGATAGCAGTGCGCGCCGAACTGCGGGCCATCGCCAGCGCAGCTGTCTTGCGTGGCTTGTTGATGACCGTACTGGGCTTCGCCGGTGTGTTTCTGGTCTACACCTATATCGAACCTCTATTGACCCAGGTCAGCGGTTTCGAAGACACCGCGGTATCACCGATCCTGCTTGTGTTCGGCGTGGGCATGATCGTGGGCAACCTGCTCGGCGGCCGCCTTGCCGACCGCCGGGTGTCGATGGCGCTGGTAGTGACGCTGGCGATGCTGGTGGTGGTACTGGGCATGATGGGCCTGGTACTGCACAGTAAATCGTTGACGGTCATGTTCATCGCCCTGCTCGGCGTGAGTGCTTTCGCCACCGTGTCGCCGCTGCAACTGTGGGTGCTACGACAAGCCGCCGGCGCACCAAGCCTGGCGTCCAGCCTCAATATCGGCGCGTTCAACCTTGGCAATGCCATGGGCGCCTGGCTTGGCGGCATGGTGATCGCGCACGGGCCCGGCCTGGCCGCACTGCCATGGGTCGCCGCCCTGGTCGGGCTCGGCGGCCTAGGACTGGCGTGGCATGCACTGCGCAGCGAACACGCGGTGCCCGGGCGAACATGCGGCCCTATCCTCGACACTCGAAACTGACAGCTGACCGACTGTCCACCTCATTCACGGAGTCCATGTCATGAAAGCCATCGCCCTCACACACTATCTGCCGATCGAAGATCCATCCTCGCTGCTCGACGTGGAGCTGCCTGATCCAATGCCCGGCGAGCATGATCTCAAGGTCCGCGTGGAGGCGGTTTCGGTGAATCCGGTCGATACCAAGATCCGTTCGCCCAAGGCCCAGGTGGAAGCACAGCCCAAGGTACTCGGCTATGACGCCGCGGGCGTGGTTGAAGCGGTTGGGGATGCCGTCGAAGGGTTCCGGCCCGGCGATCGCGTGTACTACGCCGGCGACGTGACACGGCCGGGCAGCAATGCCGAGTTCCAGCTCGTCGACGCACGCCTGGCCGCGATAATGCCCAGCTCGATGGACTTCGCCCAGGCCGCCGCGATACCACTGGTGGCGATCACTGCCTGGGAGCTGCTGTTCCAGCGCATGCCATTCGACAGTGCACAAGGCGGCGAAGGCAAGACCCTGCTGATCATCGGCGGTGCCGGCGGGGTCGGCTCAATCGCGATCCAGCTGGCACGCCTTGCCGGCTTTACGGTCATCGCCACGGCATCACGCACCGAAACAGTGGCGTGGTGCCGCGCGATGGGCGCACATCACGTGATCAATCACCGCGAAGCACTGACGCCGCAACTCACCGCGCTTGGCCTCCCGCAGATCGACGCTGCGATCAATCTGGCAGATACCGATCGCTACTGGAACGAACTTGGCGAACTGCTGGCGCCACAGGGGCACGTGGGACTGATCGTGGAACCGACAGGGGCGCTGAAGATCGGCGATCCCTACAAGGCCAAGTGCATCGGTATCCACTGGGAGCTGATGTTCGCCCGGTCACGCTTCCGCACGGCAGACATGGCCGAGCAGGGGCGCATCCTTGCCCGCGTGGCCGCACTGCTGGACAACGGCACACTGAAGGGCATCCAGCGCGAGAACCTGGCTCCGATCAGTGCGGCGAACCTGCGCGAAGCGCACCGCAGACTGGAATCGGGCCGCACGATCGGCAAACTCACCCTGGCCGGCTGGTAATACGGCAATACCCAGCACTACCGGGGTCGGCGCAAGCCAGCCTCGGTAGTTATTGTGTCGATGAATGGATCCCGCCCACCTCGCGCAGAGGCCCGGGTTGCCGAGATTCAGCGCGGCAGATAGGCCCGTAGGAAGGTTTCGACACCCGCGCGCGCGTTGGCCTCGATCTCCACGGCATAGCTGTCGTCACATTCGACACAGCCGAACATGCGCCGCATCATCAGGTTGCCCTTGACCAGCGCCATGAACTGAACGGCGGCACGCGGCACATCGGCGATCTCCAGCTTGCCGGCGTCAACCGCTTGCTGCAGCAAGCGTTCCATCAGGGCATGCGTCCGCATCGAGCCCTCTTCCCACATCAGCCGACCGTAGCGCGGGTTACCCTGGCGGCAGTCGCTGAGGATGGCGCGGAAGGTGCCGACGGTCTGGCGGTCACAGTCCAGCCGGGCATGGGCCAACGCGACTCGCATGAGCGTCTCGCGAATATCGGCGCCCGCATCGAAACCGTAGGTTTCTTCAGGAAGCAGGTCCTGGATGTGCGAGCGAATCACTTCCCGGAACAGATTGTCCTTGTCGCCGAAGTGACTGTAGACCGTGAGCTTGGACACACCCGCCTCGGACGCGACCGCATCCATGCTGGTGCCCGCGAAGGCATTGTGGATGAACAGGGATTTCGCCGCTTCGAGAATGGCGGCCCGCTTTTCCATGTCCTTGGGCCGGCCTGGCCCGTGCGGCTTGGTCTGCGGGATCGAGCTCATACGAATACCTTCACAAATCCGGGGATCGACTTTATTATACGACACGGTTTAATTATTTGCTGAACGCCGACGAATCACCACACATGATGGCTACTGTCGCAGAAATGGCTCTCACGGCAAGCTACCGCCATGCCCAGCGGGTACTGGCTGCGTGGCTTGAACGGAGCCATTCCGGCGCCCGCCGCGGCATTTTTGATGCCCGCGCCAGCCTTGTTGGCCTGGATGCTATCGAGCGGCATCGCCTGGCACGCTGGCTGGCATGGCTCTGCCTTGCATCGAGGCAACGCAAAAGCACGCTGCTGACCCGTATCCGGCACCTCGACCCGTCACTGGGGCTGGCGACGATCGCCGCCCTGTCGCAGTTGCCGATCCACCGCACAGCCGCATCGACGCATGTCGAAGTGGATTGGAGCATGCCCACACGCTTGGGCGCATGACGCAGGTCATATTCGCGCGATGACTTCCGGCACTTCGTGCAACACGGCCCAGGTCGCAGGCTAGTCGTTGTCGAAACAGGCCACAAACCCTTATCCTATCTGACCTTTTTCGATCGTTACGGGACATGAGCACAATGGCGATGAACTTCGAGCAGGCGCGAGTCAACATGGTTGAAAACCAGGTACGCCCCTGGGAAGTACTGGATGCCCGCGTGCTCGACGTGCTCGGTCGCGTTCGCCGCGAGGATTTCGTCGCGCCGGAACATCGCCAGCTCGCGTTCGCCGACCTGTGCCTGCCGCTGGGTCATGGCGAAGTGATGATGAAGCCGGTCATCGAAGGACGCGTGCTGCAAGCGCTGGACCTCAAGCCCGGTGAACGGGTGCTGGAAATCGGCACCGGCTCCGGCTTCCTCGCTGCCTGCCTCGCCAACCTCGCCGGCAACGTGGTCAGCGTCGACATGCATGCCGACTTCACCGCCGCCGCCGGCGAACGCCTGCGTACGGCCGGCATCACCAATGTCGAGCTCGCCACCGGCGAGGCGGTCAACAACTGGCAGCCGCAGGGACTGTTCGACGCGGTCGTGGTCACCGGCGCCGTATTCCGTATTCCGGAGCGTTTCCTTGCCTGGCTGAAGCCCGGTGGACGCCTGCTTGCCGTGCGCGGCGAATCGCCGGTGCAGCACGTGATGATGTTCACCCAGGAAGGCCAGGGCCGCTTCCGCGAGGAAAGCCTGTTCGAGACCGACCTGCCTTACCTCGCCCACGCCGAACCGCCGCGCCCGTTCGTTTTCTGACACCTATTCCACGAGGCAAAACTCATGCGCTTGAAGCTTCTGGCCCTTGCACTTTCCATGGCGGCAGTCTCCCTGCCGAGCCACGGCGAGGACCTGATGGATGCCTATCATCAGGCGCTGGCCAATGATCCGGTACTGGCACAGGCCGACGCCCAGCGTGCGAGCACCGAGGAAGGCATCACCCAGGCGCGTTCCGCGTTGCTGCCTCAGATCACCGCCAGTGGGAGTCTCACCCAGAACACCACTGGCGGCTCGTTCAACTCCGGACTGGAAGGTGGCAGCAGCGGCTACACCCGTGATCGCAATTATTCGGCCACGCTGACCCAGAGCGTGTTCAACCTGCATGACATCGCCAACCTGCGTGCCGCGCACTCCAGCGCCGACGCGCAGGACCAGACCTATCGCGCGGCGCAGCAGGATCTCTATGTCCGGGTGGCCACGGCCTACTTCAACGTGCTGACTGCCGAGGACCAGTTGTCCTACGCCAAGGCCAACGAGAGCGCCTACAAGCAGCAGTATGACGAAGCCAATGCGCGCTTCAGCGCCGGCCTGTCGGCGATCACCGATGTCTACCAGGCCAAGTCGTACTACGAAGGAGCCAAGGCAGAGACGCTGACCGCCCAGAACACGCTGGACGACGACCGCGAGGCGCTGACCCAGATCACGGGCCAGCCCGTCGGTACCTTGAAGAAGCTGCGTGACAACCTGCCGCTGACTCTGCCTTCGCCCGACAATCCCCAGGCCTGGGTGGACAAGGCCCTGGAGAACAACCCCAGTGTGCTGTCCCAGCAATTCAACGTGGCGGCGGCCGAGCACAGCGTCAATGCCGCGCGCGCCAACCACCTGCCCACGCTCAGCGCTTCGCTGTCGCGCGGCAAGGACACTACCTGGTTCGAAAACCATTCCGCCGCCAGTATTTCGGGCAACGGTCGATACGGCACCACCGTCGGCCTGACCCTGACCGTACCGCTGTTTTCCGGCGGCTATACCCAGTCCGTTGTGCGTCAGTCGATCGACCAGCGCAATGCTGCCCAGGACTCCCTGGAAAGCGAGCGCCGCCTGATCAAGCGCGACACGCTGAACTACTACCGCTCGGTTCTGGCCGGCATCAGCCAGGTACAGTCCGGCAAGGCTGCGGTGCAATCGGGCGAGAAGGCGCTGGACGCCACCCGCGCCGGCTTCCAGGTGGGCACTCAGACGATGACCGACGTGCTGCTGGCGATCCAGACCCTGACCTCGGCCGAGAGCACCTATTCACAGAACCGGCATCAGCTCATTCTCGACCGCCTGCTGCTGAAGCAGGCCGCCGGCACTGCTGACCTGCAGGATCTGGAATCGATCAACGCGCTGCTGCAGTAAGCACACGCACTGCGCATGCGGATACACAAAGGCCGGGCATTGCCCGGCCTTTGTGTATCCGCCGCTGTCATGACCAAGACTTCACGGCGAGCTCATCCGTCATTCCTGCAGCATCGCATCGACCAGCTGCATGACGCGGCGTACAGCGCCCCGCTCGCTGTCGAACACCCTGCGCGCGGACCGCCCCATCCGCTCCCGCATCCCGGGGTCCGACAGCAACTCCAGCACCGCCGGTGCCAGCTCGCTTTCGCCGGCAATCCGCCTGCCACCGCCTTCACGGATCAGGGTCAGGGTGATTTCCTCGAAATTGAAGGTCTGCGGCCCCACCAGGACCGGTCGCGACAATGCTGCCGGCTCCAGCACATTGTGGCCGCCGATCGGCGCAAGGCTGCCTCCCACGAACGCCACGTCCGAAGCGGCGAAAAAAGGCATCAGTTCGCCCATCGAATCGATCACGAAAACCTGATGCGTTGCGTCCGGCACGCGCTCGACGCTGCGCATGGCGGTAATGAAGCCAAGACTTCGCACGGCATGCTCGACAGCCTTGAAGCGCTCGGGATGACGCGCCGCGATCAGCAGCAGGGCGTCCGGCATGTGCTTGAGCACGGCCTGATGCGCCTGCAATACCGACACTTCCTCGCCCTCGTGCGTGCTCGCCGCGATCCAGACCGGCCGCTGCCTGCCCCATTGCTGCTGCAGGTTTTCGCCGGCAGAAACCGCGTCGTACGGTACCGGCATGTCGAACTTGAGGTTGCCGCTGACCGTGATCAGATCGGAGTCCGCCCCCAGCGAACGGTAGCGTGCCGCATCCGCTTCGGACTGGGCCGCCACCCGGACACCACGCAGCGCCGCGCGCACCACCGATGCCAGTGGGCGGTAGCCACGCAGCGAACGTTCGGACAACCGCGCATTGACGATCATCAGGGGAACGCCGCGCCGCCTGCAGGCGAAATACAGGTTCGGCCAGATCTCCGTCTCCACAATCAATGCCAGGCGCGGCCGCAGACGTTTCAGGAAGCGCTTGACCGAAAACGGCAGGTCATAGGGCAGATAGACATGGAACACGTCGTTGCCGAACAACTGCTGCACACGCGCGGATCCGGTCGGGGTGACAGTCGTGACGACCAGCGGCGCATTGGGATAGTCGACGCGCAACGCCTTCACCAAGGGCTCGGCTGCGTTCACTTCGCCCACCGATACGGCGTGGACCCAGAGGCAACCGCCGACACCTCCGGGAACATCGAACACGCCGAAGCGCTCGGACCAGCGTTGATGGTAATTGCCATAGCGCACGCCACGGGTGAGCAGTCGCAGCACCATCAACGGCGCGGCCAGATACATCACCAAGGTATACAGATAACGCAACGCAATTCCCTCTGGCAGATCGCGCAGTATAGCCAAGCACCGGCACCATCGCCGGACAGATGGCATGGGCGCCGGTACAATGCCGCGGATGCCCGGTATGCCCCGCCCCGCCTTCAGTCGTTCACTGCTCGCGCCACGCCATTGGCCGGCTTGGATCGGTGTCGGTGCACTTCACCTGATCGCCCGCCTGCCGCGCCCGGCACTGATGGCATTGGGCCGTCTCCTGGGTGCCATCGTCCAGCGATTTCCGTCGCCACGGCGCCACATCGCCGAGACCAATATCGCCCTGTGCTTTCCCGAACTCGATGCCGATGCGCGAGCGGCCCTGGTGAACGCCCATCTGCGTGATATCGGTCTGATGATGGTGGAGTTCGCGCTGGGCTGGATGGGCACGGATCGCGCCGTCGCGAACGTACCGGTCACATTTGAAGGCCTCGAGCACCTGGAAGACGCGCACACACAGGGGCGAGGCGTATTGCTTGTCGGCGGCCACTTCTCGCACCTCGAGCTGTGCGGCCGACTGGTGTCGCGGCAGATCGGCATCGCAGGCATGTACCGGCGCATGGATTCGGCCGCATTCGAATGGGCGGTGCTGCGCGCCCGACTCAGCTATGCCAACGCCATGTTCGAGAAGGACGACATCCGTGGCACGGTGAAGTACCTGCGCAACGGCGGCATCCTGTGGTACGCGCCGGATCAGGACATGCGCAGCAAAGACAGCGTGTTCGTGCCGTTTTTCGGCGTGCCGGCCGCCACCATCACCGCCACCCACCACCTGGCGCGTCTGGGTAATGCCGTGGTGATCCCCTTTTTCCACCGACGCCTGCCCGGCGATGCCGGTTACGCTCTGCGCCTTGGCGCACCGCTGGCCGACCTGCCCAGCACCGACGTGCTTGACGACACCGCCCGCGTCAATACCTGCATCGAACAGATGGCACGCGAGGCGCCCGAGCAATACCTTTGGGTGCACAAACGCTTCAAGACCCGCCCCGAAGGCCTGCCGGCGGTCTACTGAACACACAGCTGACAGGCCGGCGTCAGCCAGGACTGTTAAAAAGCGCACCTGAGCGTGCTCTATCCCCACCCCGCCGCAGCGCGATCCGAGCCCATGGCGCGACCGTTGCCGGCGATGGAGGCATGCATGAACGCATCTGGACACCCGGCCGTGCCGATTCCCATTCTGATGTACCACAACATCGCCCGCCTGCCACGCGAGGTGAAGCGGAATCGCAGCCTGTATGTGAATCCGGGTGCTTTCGCACGTCAGATGTGGCTGCTGCATCGACTTGGCTATACCGGGCTGTCGATGTCGGCCGCCATGCCCTACCTCCGCGGCGAGAAGTCCGGACGCGTCGCTGTTATCACCCTGGACGACGGCTACGCCGACAACCTCGACGCCGCCCTCCCGGTGCTGCAACGGTACCGCTTTAGCGCGACCTGCTATGTCGTCAGTGGTGCGCTCGGACAGCACAACACCTGGGATGCGGACAAGCTGAGCGTGCGCAAGCCCATGATGACGCCGACGCAGATGCGCGCCTGGCATGCGGGTGGCATGGAAGTCGGTGCGCATACCCGCACCCACCCCCACCTGACCCAATTGCAGCCCAGCCGGATGCAGGATGAAATCGGCGGCTGCAAGGCCGACCTCGAGAATCTGCTGGGCCAGCCTGTCAGCCAGTTCTGCTACCCCTACGGCGACATGAACGAACACGTGGCCGAAGCGGCCCGTGCGGCCGGCTTCGATGCCGCCACCACCACCCGGCGCGGACGGGCACGGGCCGGCATGGACCTCTGGCAGTTGCCGCGCGTTCCGGTGGTGCGGCAGCACGTGTTGCCGCAGTTCGCCAGCCGCATACTGACCGGCTACGAGGACCGCCGGCGATGAACCTGCTATTCGTCGGCACCAGTCCGCGCGTGGGTGGCGCCGAAACCCACTTCGTGGCACTTGCCCGCGCCATGAGCCGCAGCGGCCATCACGTCGTGGCACTGGTGCACCCCCAGGGCTGGATACGCCAGAACCTGGCCGACGGCGAGATCGAGGTTCGCACGGCCCGCCTGCGCAACGTCGTCGACCTGCGCGGCTACGTCGGCATCCTGCGTGCCGCGCGCCACTGCCGTGCCGACCTGATCGTGGGCGATTTCGGCAAGGAGTACTGGCCGCTGCTGATTCTTGGCCGGTTGCTGCGTATTCCGGTGGCCCTGTTCCGGCATCGCATTCCGCCGATGCACCGGCTGTCCGGCTATCTGGTTCCGCGCCTTGCAGATCACTTCGTTGCCGTTTCGAACTACGCACGCCGCATCTACATCGAGCAGGGCGCACCAGCGGAACGGGTGGATGTCCTGTACAACCCGATCGACACCGCCGCCCACCGTCCCGACCCCCGGCGCCGCGCCGCCCTGCTCCAGCAACTCGGGCTGGCAGCGGAAGACATCGTGCTCGGCTATGTCGGCCGCATCCACGGCGGCAAGGGCGTGTTCACCCTGTTCGAAGCCGCCTGCCAGGCAATGCGGACCGAGCCACGCCTGCACTGCGTCTGGCTGGGCGATGGACTGGGCATGGCCGAGCTGCGCGAACGACTTCGCGCGCTGGACCCGGCACTGGCACGGCGACACCGACTGACCGGCTGGATCGACGATGCGTCGCCGTACTACAACGTGTTCTCGATACTGGCGCTGCCTTCGACCATGCCCGAGGCCTTCGGCCGCGTCCTGGTGGAGGCGCAGGCCTCGGGCACGCCGGTACTGGGCAGCGCCATTGGCGGAATTCCGGAAACCCTCGAACCCGGCGTGACCGGCTTGCTGCTGCCACCAGGCGACATCGCCGCGTGGAGGGAGGGCATCCTGACCCTGTGCGATACCGATTGCCGCCAGCGCCTTGCCGAGAACGGCCGTGAATTCGTCGCCCAGCGCTTCAGCGAACAGGCCGTGGCCGCCGCGTTCCTCAGGCTTGTGAAACAGCCACCTACTTCCGCCTCGCCTCATGAAGCTTGGCGTACTTCAGGAATACATAGAAGGCACCACTGACGCTGGCGATGAAGCCGGCCCAGCCGTTGAGAAAATAGCGTTTCACCAGATACTGGCGAACGAAGAACAGCGGCGGGTAGAACAGCATGCGAAGCCCGGCGAAGCGCTGCCGCTTGCGCAGCTTGTAGGCCACCATGCCCGTGGTGTAGCGGTTGATCTTCTCGACCCGGGTGGCGATATCGCCGTCGCCATCATTGACGAAATCCGCCCGACGCAACGTCCTGACCGGCCCGCGCACTTCGACCGCAGCATGTACTTCCACGTCGTTCATGCCGCCCCTGCGGCGATCGAACAGACGTAAATGGCCGTTGCGATGACTCCAGCGGTGCTGCACCGTCCAGAACATCCGCTCGCGGCGCGGCAGCCGGAAACCGGCATGCCGCGGATCGACCAGCGCGTTTTCGATCACTTCGCGCGTGCCGGGCGACAGGATCTCGTCCGCATCCAGGTTGAGAACCCAGTCATGCCGGGCCAGGTCGATCGCCCGCTGCTTCTGCGGACCGTAATCGTCGAACGGGTGCACTTCCACGCGCGCACCGTGTCGGCGCGCGATCGCCACCGTGTCGTCGTTGGAACCGGAGTCGAGCACCACGATCTCGTCGGCCCAGTCCACCTCGCGCAGACATGCGTCCAGGGTGTCGGCGTTGTTGTAGGTGATCACAACCACCGACAGCGGTTCACGCGACGTCATGTTTTTCCTCCGGCACCGCATACAGGGCCGCGCACCACAACGCCAGCAGCCAGGCGAACAGCAGTCCCCACCAAGCGGAATAGAAAGCCAGGTGACTGTTCAACGGAAACAGCATCGCCGCCAACGCCACGGTTGCCGGAAACGCCTGCCCACGTGCCGTCACACCCACCCGGCGCCACGCCCGGATGGCCCAGACCAGTGCCGCCAGCCACAGGGACAGGCCCAGGAACCCGGTACCGGCGAGCACTTCCAGCACGACCTGATGCGGATGGCAGGCGCCCTGCCCCGGACCGCATGGCTCGGCCACTACGAAGTGATCGTGCGGCGATGCATACGCCGGGTAGGCATAACGGTAACCCCGCACGCCCACCCCGTTGAACGGATGCGCGGCAATCATCCGCAGCGTGGTCCGCCAGATATCCACCCGGCCGGTCAGCGCGGTATTCACGCCCTGCTCGCTACCCTGGAACAGGGCCAGCGAGCGCTGCACGCGCGCATCGAAACGCACGGACACCTTCCAAGCGATGCCACCGGCCAGGGCAAGCAGGATCAAGCCCGCCACGCAGAACATCATGAAGCGCCGTGGCGAAGCCGCCTCACGCCATGCGAACGCCAGCGCGACCAGGGCATAGCAGATCCAGGCCGAGCGCGCGCCCGCCAGCAGCACCGGCCCCAGCAGCAGCACGAACACGGCCAGCAGGCCACGCCAGCCCCAATGCTTTCGCCCCCACCACAGCGCGAATGGTGACAACACGGCAAGAGTCGGGCCGAACTTCAGATCGTCACCGAACAATCCGGTCAGATAGACGCCCGTCGATGCCCCCCTGATGCTCCAGCCGGTCAGCATCTGTACCCAGGCCGCAACCGCCCATAGCCCCACCAGCACGGCAACACCCGCATACAGGGCACGCAGGGAACGCGAATCACCCAGCACCAGGCATGCAAACAGGCCCAGCGGCAGATAGCGCAGAAGCACTGCCACCGTCGACCAGCTCTTGGCCGGCGCGACCGAGTCCGGCGCAGAGAGCAGCGCGGCTCCGATATAGGCGGCCAGCAGGATCATCAACAGGCTCGCCGCCGGACGGCGGTGCAGGCCTCGCCAGCCATTTCGCGACACCAGCACCAGCAGCCCGACGACACATGCCAACGTGCCCAGTTCCGCGCTGCGCCCGAATGGCAGCAGGGCCGGGACGATCAGGAACAGCGACATGGGCGAACGCAGAGTCTTCCGGCTCGCGGCAAGCATGGAGTCCATGAAATTTCCGGCAGCGGTATGCCGGCATTGTAGCCGTGCTGTAGCGACTATCCGGGCTCAGCCAGCCACTTCCTCGTACAGCGCCAGCACGGACTGCTGCATATCGGAAAGCCGATAGTTCTGCAGCAACGGAATCGGCGGCGCCACGCGCAGCAGCTCGGCGGCGCGTTCGACCAGCCGCTCGCGGTCACCCGGCGGCACCCGGCCCGCCGGATACAGTTCGGCCAGCAGCTCGCCGACGCCGCCGTGGGCATAGCCGAGCACGGGTCGGCACAGCGACAGTGCCTCGATCACGGTACGGCCGAAGGACTCGGGCTTGTTGGACAGTTGCAGCACCAAGGCCGAGATCGCGTAGATGTCGCGCACATCGGCCCGCGCCGGCGTCATCACGACCTTGTCGGCGACCTTGCAGCTGCGTGCCAGCTCGCGCAACTCCTCGACGTAGGCCTCGCGGCCGGGTTCGATGACCCCGAGCAGCAGCAAGCGCGTATCGATACCACGCTGGCGCAACGCAGCCACCAGCTCGATCGCATCGCGGTGACCTTTCAGGCGGGTACCGCGTGCCGGCAGCGTCAGCAACGGCGCACCGGCCAAGGCGGGGTAGTCGGCGAAAAACGCCTTCTGCCAGGCATCGTCGGGACGGTGACCGTAGGGAAAGGCGGCTGGGTCGATCCCGCGCGGAATCACCCGCACACGCGTCGGATCCAGCCACGTGTAATGGCTGAGGACATAGTCTCGCAGGGTCTGCGATACCACCACGACCCGTTCGCCGCGCAACAGTATCGAACTGTACTGCCCGGGCGAATTCATGCCGTGCACGGTGGTAATGAAATGCGGCCGCGGCTTCAGCCCCTTCAGTGCCCACCAGCCCAGCCAGGCAGGCAGGCGGGAACGGGCATGCACGATGTCCGGGCGCAGTTCCTGCAAAACGCGCCGCAGCGGGCCGATACGGGCAAACGCACGCAGCGACTTGCGGCCAATATCCAGGGTGATGTGTTCGCTACCCTCGGCCTCGAGCTGCGCCGCCAGGCGGCCGCCCGCCGAGATCACCACCGAGCGATGACCTGCCTGCACCAGGATGCGGGCCACTTCCAACGCCGAACGCTCCGCACCACCCGAGTGCAGAGCCGGAAGCAGTTGGACAACGGTCAACGTCCTGGCAGGCGCGGCGACGGCTGACATGGATTCCTGTGTGGACATCCTCATCTCTAGGAATATGCACGAATCGTGCCGTCAGCGCGTCAAACCTGCGCAAGCCGGACAAACTACATTGGAAAGTTCAATCGCGCAGCAGGTAATGCGCGCCGCAATAAGGACATACGCTCTCGCCACCGTCCTCGACGATCGGCAGATAGACCTTGGGATGTGCGTTCCACAACGCCATGCCAGGCATCGGACAGGACAACGGAAGGTCCGCGCGCGTCACTTCGTAACGATTTTCGGCACTCGCCGGGATCGGCGTGGCTGCCGCGGATGAGGTGCGCGACATGGGCATGGCTCCGGAAGAAAGGGGATGCTGCATGGTAGCAGGCCACACGGGCACCCCAAAGCCATCCGCACAAAAAGGCCCGCGCCATGAATGGCGCGGGCCGGACACGGTCATGAACCGTTTAGTGGGCCGCTTTGGGCACCGAACCCTCGGTAGTAATGCGCAGCTTGATCTGGTCGCTGACCATCGGCACATAGGCGCCGACACCGAAGTCGGACCGCTTCAGCGTACCCGTCGCATCAAAGCCGATCGCCTGGGCCTTGAGCATCGGGTGCATGCCGATCTTGTTCAGATGGGCCATCAGTTCGACCTGCTTGGTGACGCCGTGCGCGGTCAGGTTGCCGATGACCTCGAAACGGTTGTCGCCCAGCGGCTTCACCTGGGTGCTCTTGAAGGTGATGACCGGGTACTTTTCGGCATTGAAGAAGGTCGCTTCCTTCAGGTGCTTGTCGAGCGCACGCACGTGGGTATCGAGCAGGCTGAGCGGCATGGTCACGTCGACCGAGGACTTGGCCGGGTCCTGTGGGTCATATACCAGTGTGCCCTGGGAAATGCCGATGTCGGCAGTGGGGTGCGAGAAGCCGAAGTGGCTCCAGCTGAACAGCACCATGGTGTGGTTGGGATCGAGCTTGTAGGTGGTCGGGGCGGCCTGCACCGAAACCGCGGCACCAAGCAGCCCGGCCAACAGCACGTAACGAAGCATACGCATGGGAATCTCTCCAGAACGAGTGGAAACGCACCGTCGCCGGTGCGATCAGAAAAAGGCCAGGCGTCGACCATCCGGCGTCTGTACCCGGGACAATCAATCGATCCGGCAGGCCTCGTCGAACGACAGGCGCGGACTGCGCGGGAACAGGTCGCGGCTGGCATCGCCATAGCCGATGTTGATCAGGAAGTTCGAGCGGACCTGCGTGCCGGCGAAGAACGCCGTATCCACGCCGGCATTGTCGAAACCGGACATCGGGCCGCAATCGAGCCCGACCGCACGTGCGGCAAGCATCAGGTACGCGCCCTGCAGCGAGGCGTTGCGGAACGCGGTGATATCGATCAGTGACTGGTTGCCTTCGAACCAGCTCTTCGCATCGGCATGCGGGAACAGCTGTGGCAGCTTCTCGTGGAAGGCATGGTCCTGCGCCACGATGGCGGTGACCGGCGCAGCCATGGTCTTGGCGCGGTTGCCTTCGGAAAGAAACGGCGACAACTTTTCCTTCGCAGCCTTCGATTTCACGAACACCACCCGCATCGGCGACGAATTGGCGCTGGTGGGGCCAAACTTGGCCAGGTCATAAAGCGCTTGAAGCTGCTCGTCGCCGACATCCTTCGGAAGCCAGGCGTTGAAAGTACGCGCTTCGCGGAACAACTGATCGAGGGCGGCCTCGGAAAGCATCTCGCGCATGGGTATCCTTTCTTCGAATGGCGCGCCGGGTGGCGCGATCACCGCAGTTTAAAGGTATCGCCATGCATCGTAGACCCCGCTGGACGAAACGTAGCGTGCACATGGCGTCAACAATGACACCCGGCGGTTGCGGATGAAGGGCCTGCGCAACGAGTGCTGGGCGATCACCGACCATGCGGCCGGCAACCAGCGACAGGCACTGGCGCTGGCCGAGCGGCTCGGCCTGCCGATACGCCACCTCATACTGGAACCCCGTCCGCCCTGGTCGTGGCTGGCCCCCCGCCTGATCAACGGCTTGCCATTGATCCTGCCGCCACACCAGCGCGCGAGCTTCTCGGCGCCATGGCCCGTCGTTGCCATCGGCTGCGGCCGCAGCGCCGCCCTGTTCACGCGACTGTTGCGCCCGCTGTCGGCCGGCCATACCCGCACCGTGCAGATCCTCGACCCACGGATCGACCCCGCCGACTGGGACATCGTCATCGCACCACGGCATGACGGACTGACCGGACCGAACGTGCTCAACCCGCTCGGCTCGATGAATCCGATCGACGATGCCTGGCTGGCCGACGCGCACGCGTCATACGCACAGTTCGGTGACCTGCCGCAACCACGGGTGGGCGTATTCCTGGGCGGCCCACGCCGCGAGCTCGCCATTGATGGCGACTACGCACAGCGCCTCGCGCAGCGCCTGCGCGAACGCTGGCAACGCGAAGGCGGCAGTCTGCTGGTGGTGGCCTCGCGCCGGACCCCGGCCGCCGCCATGCAGTCCATGCGATCCATGCTTGAGGGCATTCCCGGCCTTCGCTGGTCGGGGCCCGGAGATGGCGCCAACCCCTACCCGGGCGTCCTGGCCTGGGCCGATCGCCTGGTCATCACGCCCGATTCGGTCAACATGCTGAGCGAGGCCTGTGCGGTGGGCTGTCCGGTAGAAACCTTCACGCCGACCGCGCCGACGAGCAAATTGGCACACTTTCATCGCGCCCTGCACGAGGCCGGACTGCTGCATGAGTTGGAAGGTCATGACCGGGGCGGGCACAAGCGGGACGATAAGGCTACATCACCGTCACCACCTCCGCTCCGCGAAACCGCCGATATAGCGGCGCAGCTGGTGCAGCGCCTTGGCATACCGTTGCCCGACCATCGCCCAGACAACGACTGAGACCGCCGCAAGCCACGCGGCTCAATCGAACGCGAAACCCAGGGCAGCCACCACGTCGCGCACGTCACCACAGAGGCGGTCGAGCGTGGCGTCACGCAATGCGATCCGCGAACGCAGGTCGAGCGTGCAGGTCAGGGCACGGCGAAGCAGCTCCGCGTGGGCACCGGCCAGCACCTGCGCCTGCGCGGCATCCAGCAGTTCCGCATCACGGCAGGCTGCGATCAGTGCGGCGTTGGCGGTGACACCCAGCAGCGCCGGGTGCCGTGCGGCATGCGCCAGCGCCAGCCCCTGCAGCGCGAACTCGATATCGAGCAGGGCACCGTGCCCCTGCTTGAGATCGATCCGTACCAGGTCGGAACGGTCGCGCTCGGCACGCCAGCGGCGACGCATCTGACTCACCTCGTCAAACACCGAGGCCAGCGTACGCGGCACGCCGAGCACGTCGCGGCGCACCTCCGACAACGCTGCATTCAACCCGGCATCGCCGGCCACCGGGCGGGCACGCAGCAGGGCCTGATGCTCCCATGTCCACGCGCGGCTGCGCTGATAGGCCACGAACGCATCCAGACTGCTTACCAGCAGGCCCTTGGAACCATCCGGACGCAGCCGGGTATCGACCTCGTACAGCTGCCCCGCCCGTGTCTGCATGGTCAGCCAGTTCATCACGCGCTGGGCCAGGCGCTGGTACCAGCGCGAGCCTTCGATGGGTCTCGCACCGTCGCTCATCGCCTGTGCCCGGCGACCGTCATAGACGAACACCAGGTCCAGGTCGGAGGCGAAACCAAGCTCCTCGCCACCGAGGCTGCCGTAGCCGAGAACAGCGAAGCCCGAGCCCTCGCCCGGCAGGCGACCGTGCTGTACCGCCAGCTCACGCTCGGCCAGCGCGGTCACCGCCACCACCACCGATTCGGCCAGCATCGCCAGCCGGCGTGCCGTGGCCACCGCATCCGCCCGTCCGTCGTTGAACGCCAGACCGAGACGGAAAGCGATGGACGATCGAAACTCGGTGATGCGCTCCAGTTCAGCCTCGGCCTCGCGCTCGTCCAGCGTGGTCAGCACCCGCGACAGTTCAGCACCGATGTCCGTGCGCTTCAGCGGCAGCTGTTCGATGCGCGGATCGAGCACATCGTCCAGCAGCAGCGGCTGCGCGATCACCCGTTCGGCCAGGAAGGCGCTGTCGGCGAACAGGGTCGCCAGACGCTTGCGCGCGGCCGGCTTTTCCTCCAGCAAGGCCAGATAGGAGGAGCGTCGCGCCACCGCCTGCGCCAAGCGACACAGGCGCAACAGACAGGCCACCGGCGCATCGGTGACGCGCGCCGCGGCAATAAGCTGCGGCATCAAATGATCCAGTCGTTCACGCGAACGCGCCGACATCGCCCGCACCGGCGCCGCCTGCGGCAGCTTGAGCAGTGCTGAGGCTGCGTCGTCGCCAGGTGCAAACCCGCTGGCCGCCATGGTGCCGGCATCCAGCGACTCGTCGCAGGCCTGACGCCACAGCGCCGCATCCTCCGCCGGCACGCTGGCCGTGCGTCCGCCATGCGGAACCAGCACTTCGGCAAATTCACTGGCAACCATCTCTCGATGGCGCGCCAGCTCATCCTCCAGCGGCTCCCAGGCCGGGTAGTCGAGACCCTGCGCGATGCGTTCGCGGCTCAAGGCGTCGTCCGGAATATCGTGTGTCTGCGCATCGCGCAGCATCTGGACGCGATTCTCCAGCCGCCGCAGGAACTGGTAGGAGGCCCGCAACGCCTTCGCGCGCGCGGCCGGAATGTGGCCCCGGGCTTCGCAGGCTGCCAGCGCGGGCAGCAGGCCGCGCACCCGCATCGACGGTTCGCGCCCGCCCCGGATCAGCTGGGTGAGCTGCACGATGAACTCGATCTCGCGGATGCCGCCCGGGCCAAGCTTGAGATTGTCGGCCAGGTCCTTGCGGGCGACCTCGGCGTCGATCAGCATCTTCATCTCGCGCAGGCCGGCGAAAGCGGTGTAATCCAGATAACGCCGGTAGACAAAGGGCCGCAGCATGTCCTGCAGCTGTTTGCCGGCCGCCAGGTCGCCTGCCACCGGACGGGCCTTGATCCAGGCATAGCGCTCCCAGTCGCGCCCTTCGCGCTGGTAGTACTGCTCCATCGCGCTGAACGGCAGGGCCAGACGCCCGGCATTGCCGAACGGCCGCAGGCGCAGGTCGACCCGGGCACAGATGCCGTCGACGGTCGGCTCGTGCAGCAGACGCACCAGCTGCCGCCCCAGTCGCACGAAATACTCGCCATTGTCGAGCTGGCGCGAACCGTCGCTGTGACCGCCGTGCGGATAGGCCAGCACCAGGTCGATATCGGAAGAAAAGTTCAGCTCCGAACCACCCAGCTTGCCGAAACCCACCACCACCAGCCGCTGCAGCGCACCGTCCTCACTGCGTGCATGGCCATAGCGCTGTGCAACGGCCTGCTCAGACCAGCGCAGGGCGAGATCCAGCAACGCCTCGTACAAGACGCTGGTGGATGCCAGCGTTTCCGGCAGGTCATCCAGACCGTTGACATCACGGAACACCAGGCGCAGCGCCTCGGCGTGACGGAACCGGCGCAGTGCGGCCATCGTCTCCGCTTCGTCGTCGGGCAATTTCAGCGCAGCGGCGCGGGTGGTGGCATCGGCATGCGAGCGCAGCCGTTCCAGCCCCTGCGGCGACAACAGGGTCGGCTGGCTTCGCCAGGCCTCGAAGGCGAAATCGCTGGCCAGCAAAGTACGCCGGATGCGCTCGGCCACCCCGGCATCGTCGTGCAGGGGCACCCCGGCAGCACGGCAACGGGCCATCAGCTCGGCATAGCGGTCGTTGATCAGGTCGCGCAACGGCGCGGACGGGACAGGCGTCTGGGTCATGCCGGCATTATGCCGGTTCGCCCCGGGTCCATGAGCTGCGGGCATAACCGCATGCCATCCCGTCCTTTTCGCTACTGTCGCGACATGCCTAGGATGAAATACCGAATAGCCGTCCAAAAGCATCACTGCGATGACCGCCTTCCTTTCCGCACTCTCCGAGGACAAGCAGCAGCTGGCCCGCCAGCTGGTCGACGGGCTGGATGCACCCTCGCTGCACTGGCTGTCCGGCTACCTTGCCGGGCTGGCGGTCCAGCGCCCGGCCGAACATGGCGGGCACAGCGAACCCGCGGTCGCGCTGGCGACAACCGCACAGCAGCGACTGACCGTGCTGTACGGCAGCCAGACCGGCAACGCCAAGCGGCTCGCCGAAGACCTGGGCCGCCGGGCCGAAGCTTCCGGGCTGGCCGTGCGTATACAGCGGGCCGACGCCTATGTGCTGCGCGAACTGAAGAACGAGCACCTGCTGTACATCGTGATCAGCACCCAAGGCGACGGCGAGCCGCCGGACGATGCCCGCGCGCTGGTCGACTTCCTGGCCGGCACGCGCGCACCGAAACTCGCCCAGCTGCACTACGCGGTGCTCGGTCTGGGCGATTCGAGCTATCCGCAGTTCTGCGCGATCGGGCGGCAGCTCGACGAACGCCTTGCCGAACTCGGCGGCCAGCGCCTGTTCGCGCGTGGCGATGCCGACGTCGACCTGGAGACGATCGCCTCGCCCTGGCTGGACCAGGCCCTGCAGCAGGCCCGCGAGCAGCTCCGGACCCAGACGCCAATGGCCACGGTCACGCCGCTGCGACCGACCCGTGCCGGCGCCAGCTGGACCCGCGAACACCCCTTTGCCGCGCCGGTGCTTCTGAACCAGCGCATCACCGGCCGCGACAGCGATCGCGACGTGCGGCACCTCGAACTGTCGCTGGAAGGCTCCGGTCTGCACTATGCACCGGGCGACGCACTCGGCATCTGGCCGGTGCAGTCGCCGCTGCTGGTCGATGCCGTGCTTGCCACGCTCCGTCTAGACGGCGACACCGCGGTCCGGCAGAACGACCAGGAGCTGCCACTGCGCCGCTGGCTGGCCGAGCGTCGCGAACTGACCCGACTGACCCGTCCGTTCCTCGCTGCGCATGCGGAGCGCGCCGACAGCGACGCGCTGCGGGCCTTGCTGCAACCGGAAGCGCGCGAGGCCCTTGGCCGGCTGTTCGACAGCTGGCAGCTACTCGACCTGCTGCAGCGCCATCCGGCCGCATGGCGTGCCGACGAACTGGTCGCCGCGCTGCGGCCGCTGGCACCACGGCTGTACTCGATCGCCTCCAGCGCCGCTGTGGTGGGTGAAGAAGCCCACCTGACCGTGGCCCATGTCGACTACCAGTTCGACGGACAGGCACGCTGGGGTACCGCCAGCCGCCACCTGGTCGAACGTGCCGAGGGCGACACCGTCCCCGTGTTCATCGAATCCAACGAGCGTTTCCGGCTCCCCGCCGACGGCAGCCGCGACATCGTGATGATCGGCCCCGGCACCGGCGTCGCCCCCTTCCGCGGGTTCGTGCAGGAGCGCGTCGAAAGCGGCGCCAGCGGACGCAACTGGCTGCTGTTCGGCAACCCGCACTTCCATTCCGACTTCCTATATCAGGTGGAATGGCAACAGGCGCTCAAGCAGGGCCAGCTGCACCGTCTGGATCTGGCCTTCTCGCGCGACCAGGCCGACAAGATCTATGTACAGCATCGCCTGCGCGAACAGGGCCGCGAACTCTACGCCTGGCTCGACGGCGGCGCGCACCTGTATGTCTGCGGCGATGCCAACCGCATGGCCAAGGACGTGCACCGCACCCTGATCGACATCGTCGCCGAACACGGCGGCCGCAGCACCGAAGACGCCGATGCCTGGCTCGGCGAACTCATCCAGCAGGGCCGTTACGCCCGCGACGTGTACTGAGCCCACCCCATGAGCAGCACCGATACCCCATCCGCCGCGTCTGTTTCCGACATGGAGACGATCAAGTCGAACAGCCGCTTCCTGCGCGGCAGCATCGCCGAGGGTCTGCGCGACCCGGTCACCGGCGCCATCAGCGAAGACGACAACAAGCTGCTGAAATTCCACGGCAGCTACCAGCAGGACGACCGCGACCTGCGCGAGGAGCGCCGGCGGCAGAAGCTGGAGCCTGCCTACCAGTTCATGGTCCGCGCCTGCATCGCCGGCGGTGTGCTTAGCCCGTCGCAGTGGCTGGCGTTCGACCAGATCGCACGCACCTGGGCCAACGGCACGCTGCGCATCACCACGCGCCAGACCTTCCAGCTGCACGGCATCCTCAAGCGCGACCTGAAGCGTTCCATCGCCGCGATGAACGATGCCCTGATCACCACCCTGGCCGCCTGCGGCGACGTCAACCGCAACGTGGTCGCCAGCGTGAACCCGCTGCTCTCCGCCGCGCACGACCAGGTCCAGGCGTGGGTCACCAAGCTGGCCATCCATCTGCGTCCGCAGACCCGCGCGTACCACGAGATCTGGCTGGATGGCGAACAGGTCGCCGGTGGTGAAGCGGCGGCACCCGCCACCGAAAGCGAGCCGCTGTACGGACCCACCTATCTGCCGCGCAAGTTCAAGATCGGCGTAGCTGTGCCGCCGATCAACGACGCCGACGTCTTCGCGCAGGATCTCGGTCTGGTCGCCATCATCGAAGACAGTGCGCTGCTCGGCTTCAACGTGGCCGTGGGCGGTGGCATGGGCGCGACCCACGGCGACTCCAGCACCTATCCGCGGCTTGGCAGCGTGATCGGCTTCGTCACGCCCGATCAGCTGCTGCACACCGCCACCACGGTGGTCGAGCTGCAACGCGATCGCGGCAACCGCGAAGACCGTCGCCACGCGCGCCTGAAATACACCATCGACCGGATGGGTCTCGCTGCCTTCAAGGCCGAGCTGGAAGAACGCCTGGGCTTTGCTCTGGCCCCGTCGCGGCCATATCACTTCGACCATAACGGTGACCGCTATGGCTGGACCGAGGACACGAACGGCCGCTGGCACCTGACGTTGCAGATCGAGTCCGGACGCCTTGCCGACCGTCCCGGCCAAACCCTGCTGAGCGGGCTGCGCGCCATTGCGGAAGTCCATCGCGGCGAGTTCCGCATGACCTGCAACCAGAACCTGATCATCGCCAACGTGCCGGCCGACGAGCGGGCGCGCATCGATGCACTGGTCGCCGAGCACGGGCTCGACGGTTACCTGCGGCAGAGCGGCATCCGCCGCCATGCCATTGCCTGCGTGGCCCTGCCCACCTGCGCCATGGCCATGGCGGAGAGCGAGCGTTATCTGCCCGAGCTGCTGCCCAGGCTGGAAGCCTTACTCGATCATCACGGCCTGCTCGGCGAACCGATCCTGCTGCGCCTTTCCGGTTGCCCCAACGGGTGCTCGCGCCCCTATCTCGGCGAGATCGCACTGGTCGGCCGTGCACCGGGTCGCTACGACCTGCGCCTGGGCGCCGATTTCGCCGGTCGCCGACTCAACCGTCCGCTGCGCGAAAACATCGACGAAGCCGCCATCCTGGCCGAACTCGATGCGTTGTTCGCGCGTTTCGCCGCTGAACGGAACGCCGCCGAGCACTTTGGCGACTTCCTCGTCCGCAGCGATCTGCTGCCGCCACCGCGCCATGCCATCGAGGTGGAAACGATCGCATGAACGCCGCACCCGCTCTTGCCGATGCAAGCCATGACGGCCGCGCCCGCCACGAGCTGGAAGACTGGCTGACGACGCAGACGGCCGAGGAGCGCGTGCGCTGGGCGCTTGAACACCTTCCCGGCGCCCACGTGCTTTCCTCCAGTTTCGGCGCCCAGGCAGCGGTCTCGCTGCACCTGCTCACGCAGCAGCACCCCGATATTCCGGTCATCGTGATCGACACCGGCTACCTGTTTCCAGAAACCTACCGCTTCATCGACCAGCTCGCCGACCGGTTGAAGCTGAACCTGCATGTCGAGCGCCCCGAGCTGTCCGCGGGCTGGCTGCAGGCCCGACATGGCCAACTGTGGACGCAGGGCCACGACGGACTCGACCGCTACAACCGGCTGGCCAAGGTGGAACCGATGCGCAAGGCGCTGGACACGCTGTGCGCCGGCACCTGGTTCGCCGGCCTGCGACGCCAGCAGTCGCGCAGCCGCGCGGATGCACCAGTGCTCGAAAAGCGCCCGGAGCGCTGGAAAGTGCACCCCATCGTCGACTGGACCGATCGTGACGTCGGCATGTATCTGCGCCGCCACCAGTTGCCCTATCACCCACTGTGGGACCAGGGTTACGTATCGATCGGCGACACCCACACTACGCGCCGCTGGGAACCGGGCATGCGCGAAGAGGACACGCGCTTCTTCGGCCTCAAGCGCGAATGCGGCATCCATCTCGATGTCTGAAGCCAGCTTCCTGCGTAGCGACAAGCCGCTCAAGCACTGGACGCTTCGTGCGCGCCAGCAGCACACGCTACGGCAGCTGCTCGATGGCACACTGGCTCCGCTACAGGGTTTTCTTGGCCGAACGGACTATGACTGCGTGCTGCGTAGCATGCAGCTGCGCGACGGCACTCCATGGGCGTGGCCGGTCACGCTGGACGTGGACGAAGCATTCGCGGCCACACTGGACCGCGGCGAGCGCATCGGACTCTGCGATGCGCTCGGCACCGTGCTGGCCGAGCTCGACATCGACGACATCTACTTTCCCGACCACCTGCATGAAGCGCGGTCGCTGTACGGCAGCATGAGCCGGCATCACCCCGCCATCGTCGAGCTGCTGCAGCACACCGGACCGGTTTACCTGGGTGGCCGCATCACCGGCCTGGACGACCGGAACGTGTCATCGGCACCTCGTGCAGGCACCGTTTGGGCATTCGCGCCCTACTCTCTTCAAGTCGCCGGGGAGGCGCTGGCCGGCACCGGCCAACGCCTGCACTGACGGACGCGGACCGCCGTGCCCGCGACGATCTCAGGCCGCGTGGACCGCCGCCGCACGCCTGCCGCGCGAACCGCTTTCGCGCCACAGTGGCGCCTTTGGCCAGGACGGAGCGGCGTGGCCGGCCACCACACGGCGCAGCTCGGACTCGTCCAGCTGCGGTGCGACCAGGCGCGCCAGCTGCGCCACATAACTACGCAGCACGCGGTCCCGACGCAACACCAGCCAGCTGATGCATTCGGGCAGCAAGGTGTCGATATCCAGCACCACCAGCTCGCGCGCGTCAGCGTCTCCCAATGCCATCTCGGCGAGAATGCCCACGCCCAGGCCGGCCAGCACGTAGGTCTTGATCAGATCGGCATCGGCCGAGGTGCAGGCGATGTTCGGCTCCAGGCCGACCGCGGCGAACGCACGGCGCAGCGAGGATTCCGGCTGCAGCGAGGACTCGTAGCTGACCAGTGGAAGATCGGCCAGATCGGCCAGCCGCAGCGGCCGCTTCAGCTTCGCCAGCGCATGCCCGCGCGGCACCACGGCACGTCGACGCCAGCGATACAGCGGCACCGCGATGCCGCCCTCCGGCTGCGCCCCACTGGTGCTGACGATGGCCAGGTCGACCTCGCCGCTTTCGAACAGGCTGATCACCCGGCTCTCGCCCTGCGGACGGATATGCACGCTGAGGTCGGGATACTGCTTCTTGAGCCGCGCGATCGGCTCGGGCAGCACGAAACGCGCCTGGGTGTGGGTGGTGGCCAGCGCCAGTTCACCGCGCGATTCCGCACGCAGATTGGCCGCCAGGGCACGAATGTTGTGCGATTCGTTGAGGATGATGCGGGCCCGCTCCAGCACCTGCGCGCCGGCCGGCGTGATGCTGTCGAGACTCTTGCCGCGCCGGGTGAACACCTGGAAGCCGAGCTCCCCTTCCAGCTGCTTGAGCTGCTTGCTGATGCCCGACTGCGTGGCGTAGACGTTTTCGGCGGCCATGGTGATGTTCAGGCCGGCCTCTGCAATGGCGACGATATAGCGGAGCTGGGTGAGGGTCATGATGTCCTGTCCAGTGATGAGCGTGAATGAGGGGTATCGACGCGACGCTTGGAACACGGACAGGACATGGTGCGCGGCGGATAGCTATACATGATTTTCAGCATGACGTATCTCCAGGTGCCGGCACCATGCCGGGCAACATGCACGCGACCTTAACACATCGACAATTTGGACGTCTATCCATCCATTTGAATCCTTATTGAGCCTAGGCTTTCGGAGATCATGATGGCCCGGCATAACCTCGTTCATAGCGGTCATTTCAGTACGCGCGGCGTCATGCCGTAACGTGGATCCGCCTCATTCCACCCGAACGCCGCCGCCATGCCGCTCTATCCCCTGTTCGCCGATCTCACTGACCGCACCGTGCTGGTGGTGGGTGGCGGCATGGTGGCCGAGCGCAAAACGGCGGCACTGCTCGATGCCGGCGCGCGGGTCAGCGTCGGCGCCCCGACACTTACTGACACTCTCGGCGAATGGGCCGTGCAGGGGCGCATCACGCATCTTCCCGGACGCTATCAACGCAACTGGCAGAAGGGCAGCTGGATGGTGATCGCGGCGACCGGCGACCGGCCGCTGAACATGCGCATCGCCGCTGAAGCCACCGCCCGGCGTCGGCTGGTGAACGTAGTGGACGACCCGGCGCTCTCGACCTTCCAGGTGCCGGCCGTGATCGACCGCTCGCCGCTGCAGGTCGCCATTTCCACCGCAGGTGTGGCTCCCGCACTGGCCCGCCGCCTGCGTGAACGGATCGAAGGCCTGCTCGATCCCGCCTGGGGCCCGCTGTTACGACTGGCCCACCGTTACCGACCGCGCATCCGTGATCGCCACCCGGACCTCGCACAGCGCCGCCGGTTCTACGACTGGCTGCACGACGGCCCGGTGCGTGCACTGCTGCGCGCCGCACAGCCGGCGCTGGCCGAACACACGCTGCAGACCGCGCTCGAAACCCAGGCACATGCAGCATCGCCCGGCTCCGTGGTCCTGGTTGGCGCCGGCCCTGGCGATCCCGGCCTGCTGACCCTGCGCGCGTTGCGCGCACTGAACGAGGCCGACGTGATTCTTCACGACGCACTGGTACCTGCGGCGGTGCTCGAACTGGCGCGACGCGATGCCGAACGCATCGCCGTGGGCAAGCGCAGCGGCGGCGTTCACACGCCGCAGGACGACATCCATGGCCTGCTGTTGAAGCATGCACGCAAGGGAAGTCGCGTGGTACGACTGAAGGGTGGCGACCCGTTCGTCTTCGGCCGCGGCGGCGAAGAACTGCAGTTCCTGCAGCGCCACGGCATCGCCTTCGAAGTCGTGCCCGGCATTACCGCCGCCGTTGCCTGCGCGGCGCACGCTGGCGTGCCACTGACCCACCGCGACCATGCACAGTCGGTACGGCTGGTCACCGCACACTGCAAGGACTCCCTCGATCGCATCGATTGGCCGGCACTGGCCCGCGAGCGCCAGACCCTGGCCTTCTACATGGGCGTCGGCCGACTCGATACCGTGTCGGAGAAACTGCTTACCCACGGGCGCGATGCCGCCACCCCGTTCGCACTGGTGGAAAACGGCTCCATGCCGCAACAACGCACCCTGACCGGCTCGCTGGCCGAGCTGCCGGAACTGGCACAACGCCACGCGATCTCGGCACCTGCACTGCTGATCGTCGGCGAAGTGGCGTCGTTCGCCAGCTCGCTGCACTGGTATGGCGAACTGCTGCAACCGGGCACTTCGGCAGCCGGCGCACAGCAATACTCCGGCACGCTCGCCGACGCCGCCTGATCCAGCCGCCCCTGCTCTGCCGAGCCTGCCGGTCACGAAGGCAACGTACCAGCCATACATGCCGGGTTCGGCACGATCTGAACCCGCGGCAACGGATGCACGCCGCCCGACAACGGGTTCATGTCACTCACGTTACAGTCCGGCCGCCTGCCGAAAGGTCACCGGACATCCATGCCTTCACGACATTTCTATCCACGTTCGCTTCCGGCGCGCGCTGCGCTGCTGGCGGTGACGCTCGTCGTTTTCGTACTGCTTACCGGACTTCTGGACGGCCATCCCGGTGTCGCTCCGCTGCGCCTTTTGCAGCAACCCAGGTTTCCGCTGGCCAATGCGCTTCCTGGCCTGCTGCTGGGCGGACTTCTGCTTGCGCTCAGCCGTCGCTTGTTCTGGTCGTACGGACTTGTCTGCCTGCTGCAGGCTGTGCTCTACGGCATCAACGCGCTGAAGGTGGCCAACCTCGGCACACCGCTGATGCCGGCCGACTTCCGCATGGTCGGGCAGTTGCGCCATGGCGGGGTGCACCTGCTGGCCGGCTATCTGCCACATAGCCCCTGGCCCTACCTCGCCCTGCTGGCCGGCGGCGCCGCGGTGGTCGCGCTGTGGCGTTTCGAGCCGCCGCTTTTCGAGCGCCGCACACGCGGCAAACGGCTGGCCGGCGGCGCCATCCTGGCTGCACTGCTCGGCACGCTGCTGGCCGGAAATCCGGCCTGGGCCGGCATCTACAACGCCCGCGTGTTGTGGCTGGAGCCCTGGTCGGCCGCGTCGACCACCACCCATTCCGGCCTGATCAGCTCACTGCTGCTGTTCGACATCCAGTACGGCCACACCAAGCGCAAGGCCGACCCCGCCGCGGTCAGGCAACTGCTTGGCCAGACCGGACCTGCGCTTCGCCAGCAGATGGAGCAACCGGCCGCAGCCGCTGCTGCACTGCCGGATATCGTGGTGATCCAGAGCGAGTCGTTCTTCGACCCGTCGATCCTGCGCGGTTACCAGCACGCGAACCTGACGCCCAACCTGCGCCGACTTGCCGCCGAGGGCGCCAGCGGCCCGCTGCGCGTCCCGACTTTCGGCGGCGGCACGATCCGCACCGAATTCGAGATGCTGACGGGACTGCCACTGCGTTATTTCGACGACCTGCAGTTCCCTTACCTGCAGCTCAACCAGAAAGTCGTCCCCAGCATCGTCCGCACACTGCGGGCTCACGGCTACCAGACCGTGGCGATCCACGGTAACGACCCCACGTTCTGGAACCGCAACGTGGCGTTCAAGGCCCTGGGATTCGAGCGCTTCATCTCGCGCAACGACTTCCCCGCCGACGCAGCGAACGACGGCAAGTACATGGCCGACAGCGCGATGACCGACCAGATCATGCGCCAGCTCAAGGACAGCGGGCCGCCACAGTTCCTGTTCGCCATCAGCATCGAAGCCCACGGCCCCTACGACATCACGCCCGCCGACACCGCTGCACGCGACCGCATTGCCGTGCCTGCCGGCATCGAGGGCAGGGACAAGCTCGAACTTCAGAATTACCTGTATCACATGCAGCACGCGGACCAGCAGCTGGGGCGCCTCGCCGCGATGGTGGCCAGGCGCAAGCGCCCCACCCTGTTGCTGTTCTACGGCGACCACCTGCCTGCACTGACCGGCGTCTACCGGACCGACGGCTTCGTCGACGGCGGCAACATGCTCGCCGAGCCGGGCACCTGGCTGTTGGTCGACCCGGGACATCCCGGCAAGGCCGTGCACGAGGATGTGGCCGCCTGGATGCTCCCCGGCATGCTGCTCGATGCCGCCGGCATCCACAACGACGGCTACTTCGCCCTGACCCGGCTGGTGTCGCAGCTGGCCATGCTCACCCGCGCGCCCGGCGCCCCGCCGATTCACGAGACGCCCGCGCAACAAAAACTCGACAACGAAATGTCCAGCGCCGCGCTGCTGCGCATGAAAGGCAAGCTGGACAGGCTGATCGACGCCGTGCTGCAACTGCCGGCCACGCCATCGGCGACAACTCCTGCCGCGGCCCCCGCCACGGCAGCGCCTTTGCGTTGAGGGCACACCGGCCACTGGCAAGCCGCCCACCGATTGCGCACATCCTGGTTGCAACGCAGCCGGGGTGCTGGACATCGGCATCGTCCTGGGACATGAGTCCCGCCAGGAAGTGCGGTCGCAATAACTACCGTTACCGCCCGGCACGTACCGGACCGTGACAGCACCAACGCGTCGCCCCCTTATCGATCGCCGCGCCGACGTATGCGATCACACCCACGGCCTCCCGAAACGGGCCTAGGTCTTTTTCAAATCTGCTGTAGGCGTACCGCTTACAGCACGGCTCGCCGGACTACAAATTAAGAAGGCTCCTATGAAAAGCGGGCCCGTCGCCCATTAGTCTAGCCCCACATTTTCGTGATGCGCATCACATTAAATGAAGGCGCGCCATCACCGAAGCCCAGGTAAGCAATAGCGCTTTGTCGCTCTTGTTTACGCGCCACCGAGAGCATCGCAACCGCCAAGCGGCTGTATTGGTTGCATCGATATGCGCCCGACACCCATGTTGCCAGCCAGGAACAGCCCCGCCCAGGAGCAATGCATTGCAACAGGCAACCACACATAAAATCAGGAGCTCCATGCACACACGGTCACATGCTGCATCGCTGCCCGACGCAGATCAGGTGATGCATGAATTCCAGGACATGTCGAACCAAGTGCCAGGCATCGCACTGATTCTTTTGTCCACCGCGGATGGCAGGGCTGTGTGCAACTGGACGGCATCGAACATCGCCGATCCCAGACGACTGGCCGCCATGACCAACTCATTCCTGACCCTGGGCGAGACCATGGCACGCGAGCTCGGCATGCGTTCGGCTGAGTACGCCACCGTCTGCACCCCGGGTGGAAACATGGTGCTTATTCGCATCAACGGTCCAACCCCCATGACTTTGGCCGCCATGGACGATTCCCGCGCCGCCCTGGCGTCCCTGCTTTTTGCTGCGCGCAACTGCGCCCAGCGGGTCAGCGCACTGATTCCCAGAGCTGCCTGACACTCCACAAACACCGGCTCCGGCACTGTCGCAATAGGCGGCAACCGTGGCTATGACCTTCAAAATCGACAATCAACGGGAAAGAACATGACGAAATTCAATCTTGAGCAGCTTTCGGACATCGCCGGCTTCGTCGGTGCGGCATTGGTCGACACGGACAGCGGCATGGCACTCGCCACCGCAGGTGGCGGCTCCGTCGACCTGGAAGTCGCCGCCGCCGGCAACACCGAAGTGATGCGCGCAAAGCGCCGTGTCGCTTCTCAACTGAACCTGGACGACACCATCGAAGACATCCTCATTACGCTCGGCAAGCAGTATCACCTGCTGCGCCCCCTGCAGAGCAACGAGCAGCTGTTCCTGTACGTCGTGCTGGATCGCGCCAAGTCCAACCTCGCCATGGCCCGCCATGAACTGAAGGCCTACGAATCCTCGCTGGATTTCAGCTGATCGGGCGCAATCCGGAAATTTCGATCAACGCGTGGCCGCCCAGGCGGCCACGCGTTTCCGGATCTCATCGCATGACACGCCACATGACCACAAAGGCCGCCATCGCAATCGCCGGGCTGGACATTCTGCCTGCCACTCGGCTGAAGGTCGCATGCAACCTGCTCGCCGCCGAACGGCTCGATGTCAGCGTGATGCCATGGGGCACGTCCCCTGCGGACATCCTGGTGGCCGACACGACTTCCGTCGACGGCCGCTCCGCCGCCAGTTCGGCGTTGTCCACAAAATTGCCCTTACTGACTTTCAACCGGGTCACCAGTATCGGGCCGGCCTCGTCGATGTCGCTCCCGCTCAATGCGACCGTCAGGGATATCGCCACCGCGCTCAAGCAGTTGATCGCGATCGTGAGCGTGTCGGGCACAAAGGCACGCAAGCTCCTTCCTCCCTTGCTGCAGGCTCTGGACCGCAGTCGCTTGGCCAACGGCATCATGACCTTTGCACGCGGCACCACTTCTTTCATCGTGGATCAGGGTGCCGGCCTGGTACTACTGTCCGATCCAGCCGCCATGGAAGACATCGTCACGCACTCGATGGCCGATGACTGGACATCCAAGGCGCTCGATACCAGGGCTTGCAACACCCGCCTGACAGAACAGGCGTACAACACGGTGACGATCGAATCGCTTTGGTGGCGTATCGTCACGCACGAAACATTCGCGCTGCCTAAAGGGGACGATGCACGCCCAGTGCAGCTGTCGGCATGGCCCGAGCTAGACGCACACTATTGCCCGCCACAATGGCTTCCAGCCATTGCGCAACTGATGTATTCCGGATCCACCGCAGACAGCCTGGCACGGACCACCGGCATCGATCCGGCCGATGCCACTCGACTTATCCAGGTAGCCCATCTGAGTGGCCTCACCGTCACGACGCCATCCCGGCACAACGTGCACTCGCTGGCCGGCAAGGCAACGCTGACGCACTCGTTCATGAATGTGGCAAAACGCTTCGGACTCAAGTTATTCGGACGGCAGCATGGATAATTACCAGAACAAACTCGTTTTCGTTGGTCATGTTGGGGCTGGCAAAACCACCGCCATCCGGTCCATCTCCGACGTCCCTCCGGTGAGCACCGAGATGCCGATGAGCAGCGAACAGATCGATGGCAAGCTCACCACGACGGTGGCGCTGGACTACAGCACGGTCGAACTGGACGACGGCGAATTGCTGCACATTTATGGCGTTCCCGGCCAGAAGTACCTCGACTTCATGTGGCCCATGGTCTGCCACGGCGCCATGGGCATCATCGTTCTGGTCAATGCGTGTTCACCCCAGAAACTGACCTACGCCGCACTGATGCTGGAGGAGTTTTCCAAGCTGGCTCCGCACGCCAGCTTCGCGGTAGGCGTCACGAGGAGCGATCTGGTACCAAGCTTCAGGCTTGACGCATTCCGCAACGATCTCATCACGAAGGGCTTTCGCCTGCCGGTCGTGAAGGTGGATGCTCGTGAACCCGAACAGGTCGACTTTCTCGTCAAGATCCTTTTGTCGAGCCGCTTCGTCGGCAGCCAGATCGCCAGCGCCTGAGACAGCCATGGACACTCCGCGTATCCGTTGACGCCAATCACATCGACACCGCCCCAAAAAGAAACCCCGCCGAAGCGGGGTTTCCTTCTGGAACGACGGGACCGGATGGATCAGAAATCCATGCCGCCCATGCCGCCCATGCCACCGGCGCCCGGGGCACCGTGGTTGTGCTCTTCCTTCTTCGGCAGCTCGGCCACCATCGCCTCGGTGGTGATCGCCAGACCGGCAACCGAAGAGGCGTACTGCAGGGCCGAACGGGTGACCTTGGTCGGGTCCAGGATGCCGAACTCGATCATGTCGCCGAACTCGCCGTTGGCGGCGTTGTAGCCGTAGTTGCCCTTGCCTTCCTTGACCTGGTTGACGACCACCGACGGCTCGCCACCGGCGTTGCTGACGATCTCGCGCAGCGGCGCTTCCAAGGCGCGACGGGTGATGGCGATGCCGAGGTTCTGGTCCTCGTTGTCGCCCTTCAGGTTCTCGATGGCCTTCTGCGCACGCAGCAGCGCAACGCCACCGCCCGGCACCACACCTTCCTCGACCGCCGCACGGGTCGCGTGCAGGGCGTCTTCGACGCGCGCCTTCTTTTCCTTCATCTCGACTTCGGTGGCAGCACCGACCTTGATGACAGCCACGCCGCCGGCCAGCTTGGCCACGCGCTCCTGCAGCTTCTCGCGGTCGTAGTCGGAGGAGGTCTCCTCGATCTGCGCCTTGATCTGCGCGATGCGGGCCTGGATCTTGTCGGCTTCACCGGCGCCATCGATGATGGTCGAGTTTTCCTTGGTGACCACGACCTTCTTGGCGCGGCCGAGATCGGCGATGGTCGCCTTCTCGAGCGACAGGCCCACTTCCTCGGAGATCACCTGGCCGTTGGTCAGGATCGCCATGTCTTCCAGCATCGCCTTGCGACGGTCACCGAAGCCCGGCGCCTTCACGGCGGCAACCTTCACGATGCCACGGATGGTGTTGACCACCAGGGTCGCCAGCGCCTCGCCTTCCACTTCCTCGGCGACGATCAGCAGCGGCTTGCCGGCCTTGGCCACGCCCTCGAGGATCGGCAGCAGTTCGCGAACGTTCGAGACCTTCTTGTCGTGCAGCAGGATGAACGGGTCATCCAGCTCGACCTGCTGGCTCTGCTGGTTGTTGATGAAGTACGGCGACAGGTAGCCGCGGTCGAACTGCATGCCCTCGACCACGTCCAGCTCGTTGTCCAGACCCGAACCTTCCTCGACGGTGATCACGCCTTCCTTGCCGACCTTCTTCATCGCGGTGGCGATGATGTCGCCGATGGCGCTGTCGGAGTTGGCCGAGATGGTACCGACCTGGGCGATCGCCTTGTCGTCGGCGGTCGGCTTGGACAGGCTCTTCAGCTCGCCGACGGCGGCGGTCACCGCCTTGTCGATGCCGCGCTTCAGGTCCATCGGGTTGATGCCGGCGGCCACGGCCTTCAGGCCTTCGCGGATGAACGCCTGCGCCAGCACGGTGGCGGTGGTGGTGCCGTCACCGGCGTTGTCGGAGGTCTTGGAGGCGGCTTCCTTGACGATCTGCGCGCCCATGTTCTCGTAGGCGTCGGCCAGCTCGATTTCCTTGGCGACGGAGACGCCGTCCTTGGTGATCGTCGGAGCGCCGAAGCTCTTCTGGAGCACGACGTTGCGGCCCTTCGGGCCGAGCGTGACCTTGACCGCGTTGGCCAGGGTGTTCACACCCTTGAGGATGCGCGAGCGGGCGTCTTCGCCGAAGCGTACTTCTTTGGCTGCCATAAAATTTCTGCCTCAAAAATTTCGAAATAAAGGAAAGGGGTTGCTGGTCTCGAAAGCGAGCCCGGCGACTGGCGAGCGCGGTCTACGCGCTCAACCCGATCAGCCTTCGATCACGGCCACGATGTCGTCTTCCTTCAGGAAGACCAGCTCTTCGCCGTCGATCTTGATTTCCTGGCCGGCGTACTTGCCGAACAGCACCACGTCGCCTTCCTTCAGCGACATCGGACGAACCTTGCCGTCCTCCATGATGCGGCCGGTACCGGCGGCGATGACCTTGCCGCGGGTCGGCTTTTCGGTGGCGCTGTCGGGGATGACGATACCGCCGGCGGAGACGCGCTCCTCTTCCAGGCGCTTGACGATGACGCGATCGTGCAGCGGACGCAGTTTGCTCATGACGACTCCAGCTTGATGAGTAGGTTGAGGAAAAGTTGAGGTTCGGACCGTGCTGTTAGCACTCCACCGAAGCGAGTGCCAATTGTAATGATGCAAAACGCCCCTGCAAGGGGCCGATCCATCGACCTGACACGGACATGGAGCGCGCGGACGGCATTTCAAGGGCCGGAGCGTTAATCTTGTGCGCCGCCCCGTCGCCACGCCGCCATGTCCGAACCGGTCCTACTCTGCTACTGCACCTGCCCTGACGCCACCAGCGCCCTGGCGCTCGCAACGGCGCTGGTCGACGAACGGCTGGCCGCCTGCGTCAACCGCATTCCGGGGGTGTCGTCCACCTATGCCTGGCAGGGCGAGGTGGTCACCGACACCGAGGAACTGCTGCTGATCAAGACCACCGGCGGCCGCTTCGAGGCACTCAGGAACCGGCTGCTGGAGCTGCACCCCTACGAGGTGCCGGAATTGATCGCGGTGCCGGTGGAGCGTGGCCATGCCGCCTACCTGGACTGGGCCCGGCAGGCGGTCGACTGAGCGCTGCGGCCAACACGCCCTACCGATAGCAAGACTGCTGACAGGTTCTGTCAGCACCCCACCTTAAGGTATCCACCCCGGATACCCGAGCCACGCCATGAAAAAGTCCGACCTTGCCGCGTTGTTGCTGCTTGGTGCCCTGTGGGGCGGCTCGTTCCTGTTCATGCGCATGGGCGCCAACCAGTTCGGCGGGGTGGCGCTGGCGGGCATGCGCGCCATCGTCGCCGCCGCCTATTCGCTGCCACTGCTGGCCTCCCGCAGCCGCCGCGCGGAGTTGCGCGCGCATTGGCGGGCAGTGACCCTGGTGGGTATCGCCAATTCCGCGCTGCCGTTCGTGCTGTTCTCCTATGCCGCGCAAAGCCTGCCCGCCGGGCTGTCCGCCATTTTCGACACGATCGCGCCCCTGCTGGTGGCCGCTTCCGGCTGGCTGTGGCTGGGCGAGAAGCTCGATGCACCGCGAACCTGCGGGCTGTTGATCGGCCTGGCCGGTGTGGTCTGGCTGATCGGCGGCACACTAGGTTTCGGCCACGGCGGCGCGTCGACCGGCTGGGCCATGGCCGCCTGTGTGGGGGCGAATGTCTGCTACACCTTCGGCACCCACTACAGCCATCGCCACCTGCAGGTCGTGTCGCCGCTGACCGTGGCGACCGGCAGCCAGTTCGCTGCAGCCATCCTGCTGCTGCCAGCGACGCTCTGGTTCTGGCCGGCGCGGATGCCAACACCCGGCGCATGGGCCGCGCTTTTCCTGCTGGCGGCCGCCTGCACGTCGCTGGCCTATGTGCTGTTCTACCGCCTGCTGGCGCGCGTCGGCTCGAACCGCGCGATGGTCGTGCTGTATCTGATTCCGGTGTTCGGCGTGCTGTGGGGAGCAATCTTCCTGGGCGAGAAGGTCACCAGTGTCATGGCCGGCGGCTGCGCGATCATCCTGCTCGGCGTGGCCCTGGCCACAGGCATGCTGCGCTTCGGCGCTGGTCGGCGCAGGCTGCTGGGAGAGGAAACCTGATGCCCGGATTCTGGTATCGGGCCGAAGCTGGGCGATAATCCAGGTCTTATCCCAAGAACATGCTGGAGTCGCAATGCGCCGGATTTTCCACGGCCGCTGGGCCAGATCGCTGCTGTTGCTGACTGCTCTGCTGGGCTCCGTTCTGCTGGGTTCATCGGCCGCCCTCGCACAGAGCGACAACATCCTGCCGGTCACCCAGGCCTACAAGCTCAGCGCCGATGCGTCCGCGCCGGGCGTGCTGAAGCTGCACTGGGTCATCGCACCGCACTACTACCTCTATCGGGGCCGCATGAAGTTCACCGCCGGCCCCGGGGTGACCCTGGGCGTGGCGCAGTTACCGGCCGGCGACAAGCATGTGGACCCCTATCTAGGGCCGGTGGAGACCTATCATCACAGCGTCGACGCCACCATTCCGTATACGGTAGCGCCCGGCACGACCCGGCTGCGCCTGAGCGTGCAGTTCCAGGGCTGCCATGAGGTAGAACCGAAGATCTGCTATCCGCCGCATACCGAACAGCTGGACCTGCCCTTGCCGGCCGCCGCACCCGTTACCAGTCCCGATGCCGGCGGGGCGCCGGGCAACAACCCGCTCAGCGCGGCACTGGGTCGCCTGAACGGCGCATCGCCGGGCCCCAGCGAGGGACGCCCACTGCCCGCCGCGCAGGCGTTCCAGTTCAGTGCCGTCGCGCAGGACCCACACCACCTGCTGCTGCAGTGGACGATGCCGAAGGACTACTACGTCTACCAGAACCACATCAGCCTGCAGTTGCTGAATGCCGGCAACCTGCGCCTGGGCGCACCGGCCTGGCCTGCTGGCGGCGTGACGCACCAGGATGCCCAGTACGGCAATGTCACGGTGTATTTCGGGCAACTGGAACTGCCGGTGCCGGTCGAGGGCGACACCACCGGCCATCGCAGACTGACCCTGCAGGCCAGCTTCCTGGGCTGCCAGGACGGCGGTGTGTGTTACCCGCGAATGACCCGCACGGTGACGGTGGACCTCACCAGCGGCGCCATCGCCCAAGGCGTGGCGACGCCTCCAGTGGCCGGGCATCCGACCGCGGCGACCGGCGCGAGCGTGACCACTACGGCGGGTCCCGGCCTGATCGCCGCGCTTCTGCTGGCTCTGGGCGGTGGACTGATCCTCAACCTGATGCCCTGCGTCCTGCCGGTGCTGTCGATCAAGGCGGTGTCGGTCATCGAAAGCGGCGAAAGCCCCGCGCGACGCCGACGCCACGCCCTGCTGTACACAGCGGGCGTGCTGGCCAGCTTCATCGTGCTGGGACTGGTCGTGATCATGCTCAAGGCCGCATGGGGGACACAGCTGCAACACGCCATGGTGGTGGCAGTGCTGGCCCTGGTCATGCTGACGTCGGGCCTGTGGCTTTCCGGCGTGGTGCAGTTCGGCAGTTCGCTGGGCAATGTGGGCAGCTCGCTGGCCAATCAGCCAGGCTGGCGTGGCGACTTCTTCGTGGGCGTGCTTGCCGTAGTCGTTGCCAGCCCATGCACCGGCCCGCTGATGGGGCCGGCACTGGGCTATGCGCTGACTGCGCCACCGGCACTGGCCCTGCTGGTCTTCGTGGCGCTGGGCCTTGGACTGGCATCGCCGTTCCTGTTGATCGGCTTTGTACCCGCGCTGGCCCGGCTGTTGCCCAGGCCGGGCGCGTGGATGGAGACGCTCAAGCAGTTTCTCGCCTTCCCGATGTACCTGGCCGCCGTCTGGCTTGCCTGGGTGCTGGCCAACCAGCGCGGCGCCAACGCCGTGGGCCTGCTGCTGGTCGCGGCAGTCATGCTGGCGATGAGCTTGTGGTGGTTCGAGAAAAGCCGCCATCGCAGCATCGGCAACCGTGCATGGGTGCTGGTCTTCGCATTGCTCACGGTCGTGCCGCTTTACGCGCTCGCCCGCCTGCCTGCCCGTGCCGGCACGCATGCCACGGAAAGTGCCGACGTGATGCCGTACAACGCGCAGAAACTGGCGGCACTGCGCGCGGCCGGCACCCCGGTGTTCGTGGATATGTCGGCCGACTGGTGCATCACCTGCCAGGCCAACGAGCACGCCGTACTGGACACCGATACGTTCCGCGCCCTGCTCAAGCGCACCGGCACGGTCTACATGAAGGGCGACTGGACCAACGAGGACCCCGCCATCACCAAGTTCCTGAAGCACTACCATTCGCCGGGTGTGCCCCTGTACGTGATCTTCCCGCGGGGAGGCGGCAAGGGACAGCTGCTGCCGACGGTGCTGACCGCGGACCGGGTCGAACAAGCGTTGACGGCGGGCCACTGAGATGTTCACCCGCTCGACCTGGCTGATCCTCGCCCTCGCTGCACTGGCCGCCGCCGCGGGCGCCTGGCTCCAGCACGAAAGCCGGCTGGCGCGTGTGCCGGCCGGCGTCCATGTGACCGCGATCGGCGAGCAGGCACCCGACATGGCACTGCTGGACACAGCCGGTCATGGACACCGTCTGTCGGACTTCCGCGGCCACCGCGTACTGATTAACTTCTGGGCCACCTGGTGCGGCCCCTGCCTCGACGAGATGGCGGCACTGACGAAAGCGCAGTCCAGCCAGGGCAGGCAGGGCGCACGCATCATCGGCATCGCGATGGACGACCCGGGCCGCGTGCGCGCGTTCCTGGCCGCCCACCCGGTGAACTATCCGGTGCTGATCGGTCAGCTCGCCTCGCCCAGTACCTCGCTGCGCTTCGGCGACACGGACAGGGTCCTGCCGTACAGTGTGCTGCTGGGCGCCGACGGTCGCGTTCTGGCCATCCATCGCGGCCCGCTGGACGCCACGCAGTTGCACGCATGGCTGTCGCCGGCGCGCGACACGCACTGAAGGAAACGGCTCAACATACGTCGCCGCACGTTTTAACGTGCAGTTCTCCTTCAAACATCGCCGAACTCCATCGAACTGGACAATACACACAAGTGCGAGCACACTGCGCGCGTTCCCGAGTCCTGGGCGCCGCTTCAAGGTTATCGCGTGGCGAAGCTCCTGGTCCTGCACGGACCCAACCTCAATCTGCTGGGCGTGCGCGAGCCGGATATCTACGGCCGCGACACACTCGCCGACATCAATGCGCGGCTCGCCGAGCACGCACAGGCGTCGGGCCATGAACTGCTGTGGTTCCAGTCCAACGCCGAGCATGAGCTGATCGGCCGCGTGCACCAGGCGCGCGACGAGCAGGTCGCGATGATCCTGTGCAACGCCGGCGCCCTGACGCATACCAGCATCGCACTGCGCGACGCACTGGCCGGCGTGGCGATCCCGTTCATCGAAGTGCACCTTTCCAACGTGTTCGCACGCGAGCCGTTCCGGCATCACTCCCACCTGTCCGACCTCGCCGTCGGCGTGGTATGCGGCTTCGGCAGCGACAGTTATCTGCTGGCCCTGGACGCGGCCCTGCGCCGCCTGTCCGCCTGACATTACCTTTCCAGCCGCTGCGGCGGCATCCGTGACTCAACAAGAAGGCCGATCCGATGGATTTGCGCAAGATCAAGAAACTCATCGACCTGCTCGAGGAATCGAACCTCGCCGAACTGGAAATCAAGGAAGGCGAGGAAGTGGTTCGCCTGTCGCGCGTGCCCAAGGGTGGCGTGACGATGGCCGCCCCGGCGCCGGTCGCCGTGGCCGCCGCACCAGTCGCGCCGGCTGCCGCTCCTGCCGCAGCCCCCGTTACCGAGGCCGCCGCCGACGCACTGCCGGCCGGCCACGTGGTGAAGGCGCCGATGGTCGGCACTTTCTACGGCTCGGCCACCCCCGGCGCAGCCGCCTTCGTCAAGGTCGGCCAGCAGGTCAAACAGGGTGAAACGCTGGGCATCATCGAAGCGATGAAGATGTTCAACCAGATCGAGGCCGACGTCTCCGGTACCGTGCAGGCCATCCTGGTCGAGAACGGCCAGCCGGTGGAATTCGACGAGCCCATGTTCGTGATCGCCTGACCATGCCCAAGCTCGAGAAAGTCCTCATCGCCAACCGCGGCGAAATCGCCCTGCGGGTGCTGCGCGCCTGTCACAGTCTGGGTATCAAGACCGTGGCGGTGCACTCCACCGCAGACCGCAACCTCAAGCACGTGGGCCTTGCCGACGAGTCGATCTGCATCGGCCCGGGCCCGTCGGCCGACAGCTACCTGAACATCCCGCGCATCATCGCCGCAGCCGAGATCACCGACGCCAACGCGATCCACCCCGGCTACGGCTTCCTGTCCGAGCGCGCCGACTTCGCCGAGCAGGTGGAAGAGTCCGGCTTCATCTTCATCGGCCCCACCGCCGACGTGATCCGCCTGATGGGCGACAAGGTCGAGGCGATCAAGGCGATGAAGGCCGCCGGCGTGCCCTGCGTCCCCGGCTCCGGCGGACCGCTGGGCGAAGACATCGAGGAAAACCTGCGCATCGCGCGCGAGATCGGCTACCCGGTGATCATCAAGGCCGCCGGCGGTGGCGGTGGCCGCGGCATGCGCGTGGTGCGCACCGAGGCGCACCTGGGCAACTCCATCGTGATGACCAAGCAGGAGGCCAAGGCGGCCTTCGGCAACGACGTGGTCTACATGGAAAAATTCCTGGAGAACCCGCGTCACGTGGAAATCCAGGTGCTGGCCGACGGCCAGGGCAACGCGATCCACCTTGGCGAACGCGACTGCTCGATGCAGCGACGTCACCAGAAGGTGGTCGAGGAAGCGCCCGCGCCCGGCATCACGCCGGAACTACGCGCCCAGATCGGCAAGGTCTGCGTCGAGGCCTGCCTGCGCATCGGTTACCGCGGCGCCGGCACATTCGAGTTCCTGTTCGAGAACGGCCGCTTCTACTTCATCGAGATGAACACGCGCATCCAGGTCGAGCACCCGGTGACCGAGTTCATCACCGGCATCGACCTGGTCCGCGAACAGCTGCTGATCGCCGGCGGCGAAAAGCTATCGATCCGGCAGGAAGACGTCCGCATCAACGGTCACGCCATCGAGTGCCGCATCAACGCCGAGGACCCGGACACCTTCCTGCCCTGCCCCGGCACGGTGAAGCGTTTCGAGCCGCCGGGCGGCCCCGGCGTGCGCGTGGACACCCACCTGTACGACGGCTACCGCATCCCGCCGAACTACGACTCGATGATCGGCAAGCTGATCGTGTACGGACCGGACCGCGCCACCGCGATAGCGCGCATGCGCCTGGCACTGGCCGAGACGGTGATCGAAGGCGTGAAGTGCAATATCCCGCTGCAGCAGCGCATCATGGCCGACGTAGGCTTCCAGCAGGGTGGCCAGAACATCCATTACCTGGAAAAGCGCATGGCCGAGCAGAAGGAACACAAGCACAGCGGCGAGTAGGCGTAGCGGAGGCGCGAGGGAAGCGAAGCGAGGAGTGAGCGAGGGCCCGCGCTAACGGCCCGCTCATGTAATCGACCGCCCCGCGCTCCATCCCGAAACCAACCGCCTTCCTCCCACTCCTCACTTCTTTTTCCTCACCTAGCGCTCCATGCCCTTTCTCGAACTCACCCTGACCGTCCGCGCCGAACAACAGCCCCGTACCGAAGAGGCGCTGGACGATATCGGCGCGCTGTCGATCACGCTTCGCGACGCCGACGCCGAAACGCCCGACGAGCAGGCGATCTTCGAGCCGGGCGTGGGCGAACTGCCGCTGTGGCCGACGATCACGCTCAGTGCGCTGTTCGATGCCGACATCGATCGTCGCGGGCTGATGGAGACACTCGGCGAACTGCTGCCCTGGCTGGAGCCCGACCAGCTCGGCCTGCAGGAGGTCGCCGACGAGGACTGGGAACGTGCCTGGATGGACCAGTTCAAACCGATGTCGTTCGGTCGGCGCCTGTGGATCTACCCCTGGAACATCGAGCCGCCGGCCGATGATGACGCGGTGGTGGTGCGCCTCGATCCCGGCCTCGCTTTCGGCAGCGGCACGCATCCGACCACGGCACTGTGCCTGGAATGGCTGGACAGCCTCGAGCTGACCGGCAAGTCGGTGATCGACTACGGCTGCGGTTCCGGCATCCTCGCCATCGCCGCACTCAAGCTCGGCGCCGACCGCGCCGTGGGCGTGGACAACGATCCGCAGGCCCTGACCGCATCCGCCGACAACGCCGAACGCAACGGTGTGGCCGGCAGGCTCACCCTGTTCCTGCCCGAAGACCATGTAGTGGAACCGGCCGAGGTATTCGTCGCCAACATCCTGGCCGGGCCGCTGGGCGAGCTCGCCCCGACCTTCGCCGCCGCCGCGAAAGCCGGCGCACCGTTCGCGATCTCCGGCATCCTGGACAGCCAGCAGGACGAACTGCTGCAGCGCTACGCCGCATGGTTCGACGAACTGAAGGTGGATACGCGCGAGGACTGGGTCCGCATCAGCGGTCGCCGGCGCGGCTGAGTACCCTTGTCCGGGCGCATTCGTCCAGCCCCTCATCATGTCACCAGCGCCCGCCGGAGTCTTCCGGCACGACGCCGCGCGCACAGTCGCATCGTCTGCTCCTGCTAAGCTTGCCGCGGTTCGGTCGACAAGCTCTGCATGTACACGCAATGCCCTGAATGTCTCTCCGTGTTTTCGCTGGATGCGCACACGCTTGCGCAGGCGCACGGCTATGTCATGTGCGGACATTGCAGCGCCGGCTTCGACAGCCTGGCCACGCTGACCGAACAGCTTCCACCCGAACCCTTCCAGGAACTGCCTGCCAACGAGCCGGCGTTCACGCCGCCGCAGCTGGACCTCGCCGTGTACCGGCCGCACCAGGACGAACCGGAGCCGTCCCTCGCCGAACCGCTCGCGGAACTGGACGAATTCGCGCAGCTCGTCGTCACGCCGCGCTTCGCGCGCAGCCGCGAGCCGGGGCCCCGGCACTGGCCATGGGTACTGACCTGCCTGGTGTTGACGCTGCTGCTGGCGGCCCAGCTTGGCTGGGCCTGCCGCGACGTGCTGATCGCCAATCCGGTGACCGGCCACTGGCTGCGTTCGACCTGCACCGTACTCGACTGCAGGCTGCCGCTGGTCCGCGATGCCAGCAAGCTGCAATTGCTCGCACGCGACGTGCAGACCCACCCGACCGTGCCCGACGCACTGCTCATCAGCGCGACCGTGCGCAACGACGCGGACTTCGCGCAGCCCTGGCCGGTCGTCGGCATCACCCTCTACGACCTCAATGGCAAGGCCATCGCCATGCGCCGCCTGGGACCGTCCGAATACCTGGGCGATCCCGCCGCGCAACGGCGCGGCCTGGGACCGGACGCCACCACCGCGCTGGTGTTCGAAGTGGACGACCCGGGCAAGCGCGCGGTGACCTTTTCGCTTGATTTCGAATAGGCAACATCCGTTTTTCGCTTACGCCGCACTTAAATTTGTCGTCACGCACGGGTACACTCAACGACCCGCGCGCTTGTCAGGCGCGGAGCCTATCCGCCGTCATGCACGGCAAAACCATAACCAAGGCGACGGCCGATGCAGCCGTTGCGTGAGCTCGTGAGGGGACATGTCCGTGAACGCCGTCAGACTGCCTGCCAACGGGGCGAACAGGGAAGCCTCGACGCAGAGCGCGCTGAGCGAATGCGTCAGCCGCACCGTGCAACGCTACCTGAGCGATATCGGTGACGCGGACTTCGGCGAGGGCCTGCATGCCCTGGTGATCCGCGAGGTCGAGGGACCCCTGCTGCGCGAAGTATTGGCGTTCCACGACGGCAACCAGAGCCGTGCCGCCGCCGCGCTCGGCATCAACCGCGCCACCCTGCGCAAGAAGCTCACTGCGCACGGCCTGCTGTAACCCTTCTGCATTTAGCCATCCAAACGCCAGGGCGCCCGGGTGCCGATCCGGCTATAATGTGCGGCTTTCCCGCTCCGGAAGCCTGCCATGACCACTCCCGCCGTCACGCCCATCCGCCGTGCGCTGCTCAGCGTCTCGGACAAGAACGGACTGATCGAACTCGGCCAGCGCCTTGAAAAGGCGGGTGTGGAACTGCTCTCCACCGGCGGCACCGCACGCGCCCTGCGCGAAGCCGGCATTGCCGTGAAGGACGTCAGCGACGTCACCGGCTTCCCCGAAATCATGGACGGCCGGGTCAAGACGCTGCACCCGAAAGTGCACGGCGCCCTGCTCGGCCGTCGCGGTACCGACGATGCGGTGATGGCCGAACTCGGCATCGCGCCGATCGACCTGCTGGTGCTCAACCTGTACCCGTTCGAAGCGACAGTGGCCAAGCCCGACTGCACGCTGGAAGACGCCATCGAGAACATCGATATCGGCGGCCCGGCCATGCTGCGTTCGGCGGCCAAGAACTGGAACGACGTCGGCGTGCTCACCGATCCGGCACAGTACGGCGAGGCGATCGCAGAGATCGAACAGCAGGGCGGCCTGAGCCGCGCCACCCGCTTCAAGCTGTCGGTCGCAGCGTTCAACAACGTGGCCAACTACGACGGTGCGATCAGCGACTTTCTCTCCGGCGTGCAGCTCGACGAATCGCACACGGCAATCAGCGGTCACGATGCGTTCCCGGCCCAGGTCAACAGCCGTTTCATCAAGCTGATGGACCTGCGCTACGGCGAGAACCCGCACCAGAGCGCCGCCTTCTATCGCGACCTGTATCCCGCCGCCGGCACGCTGGCCACGTTCAAGCAGCTGCAGGGCAAGGAGCTGTCGTTCAACAACATCGCCGACGCCGACGCCGCGTGGGAATGCGTGCGCAGCTTCAGCAAACCGGCCTGCGTGATCGTCAAGCACGCCAACCCGTGCGGCGTGGCGGTGAGCCTGGACGGCATCGGCAAGGCCTACGACCTGGCCCACCAGACCGATCCAACCTCGGCCTTCGGCGGCATCATCGCGTTCAACCGCGAGTGCGACGGCACCACTGCCGCCGCCATCGTGGCGCGCCAGTTCGTCGAAGTGGTGCTGGCTCCGTCCTACAGCGACGACGCGCTGAAGGCCTTCGCCAAGAAAGGCAACGTGCGCGTGCTGGAGATCCCGGTACCGCCGGGCACCGACCTGGTCGCCGCACACCCGGGCAACAACTCCAAGCGCGTCGGCTCGGGCCTGCTGATCCAGACCGCCGATACCGGCATGGTGCAGGCCGCCGACCTCAAGGTGGTCACCAAGGTCGCGCCGACGCCGCAGCAGATCGATGACCTGATCTTCGCCTGGAAGGTGGCCAAGTTCGTCAAGTCCAACGCCATCGTCTACGCGAAGAACCGCCAGACCATCGGCATCGGCGCCGGCCAGATGAGCCGCGTGTACAGCGCGAAGATCGCCGGTATCAAGGCGGCCGACGAGAAGCTGGAAGTACGTGGTTCGGTAATGGCGTCCGACGCCTTCTTCCCGTTCCGCGACGGTATCGATGCCGCGGCCGCCGCCGGCATCAGCGCGGTGATCCAGCCGGGTGGCTCGATGCGCGACGCGGAAGTCATCGCCGCGGCCGACGAGCACGGCATGGCGATGGTGTTCACCGGCATGCGCCACTTCCGCCACTGAGCCAGCGCGTCCGCCGGACCGTCGCATGCATCCGCTCGACCGACCCGTCTGGTCCAGCCTGACGACCGCGCACCATGCGCTGTCGCTGGGCAACGCGCTGGCCCGACGCTACGCCAGCGACGTCAATCTGTTTGCCTCGGCATGCGACGACAGCACCGAGGCGTTGGCTGCGCTGGCCGCCCTGGTCGATCCCGGCCAGCAGGTGTACCAGCTGCAGGTGCCGGCCATCGCGATACCGCCTGCACTGGTTGCGACGAAGCAAGCCTGGGGCGTGCAGATGGTGGCCACTGCCCCGCTCGCGCCCGCAGCAGACACGTCCGGCATGGTGCTGCTGGGCGACACCGATGCCTCCGAGATGCTGGCACTGGCACGACTCACCCAGCCCGGCCCGTTTCTGGCGCACACGCATCGCATGGGCCAGTTCACCGGCATCCGCATCGATGGCCGCCTCGCCGCCATGGCGGGCGAGCGTTTCCGCTTCCCCGGCTGGACCGAGGTCAGCGGCGTCTGCACCCATCCGGATTTCCGCGGGCGCGGCCTGGCACGACGCCTGTCGCAGCATGTCGCCGCCGGGATTGCCACACGCGGCGACACCGCCTTCCTGCATGCCTGGCGCGACAACACGGCGGCGATACGTCTCTACGAGAGCCTGGGCTTCGCGTGGCGCAGCGACGTGCATGTGGCCGTGCTGGCCCGCGCCTGACCCTGCGCCATCAGCCCGCCTCGTTGCCCACGGTGGTCGCTGTCGGCAGCTGCCCATCGCGGGCATAGCGCCTGGCCAGCACGGCACAGACCATCAGCTGGATCTGATGGAACAGCATCAGCGGCAGCACGATCGCCCCGATTGCCGGTCCGGCGAACAACACCTTGGCCATCGGAATGCCACTGGCCAGACTCTTCTTCGAGCCGCAGAACACGATGGTGATTTCGTCTTCGCGCCGGAAGCCCAGCGCGCGTGCGCCGTAGCGCGTGACCAGCAGCGCCAACGCCAGCAATACCGCATCGACCAGCAGCAGGCCACCCAGCACCGGCAGCGGCGTGGACTGCCACAGGCCTTCCAGCACCGCGGCACTGAACGCGGTATAGACCACCAGCAGGATCGAGCCCCGATCGACCAGACCGACCAGGGTGCGGTGCCGCTGCACCCAGCCGCCGATCCAGCGCTGCGCCACCTGTCCGGCCACGAACGGCACCAACAGCTGCAGCACGATGTCGCCCACCGCATCCCACGAGAAACCGCCCTGCCCGTGTGCCTCCAGCATCAGCCCCACCAGCAGGGGCGTGATGAAGATGCCGAGCAGGCTCGACGCCGAGGCCGCACACACCGCGGCCGACACATTGCCGCGCGCGATCGACGTGAACGCGATCGACGACTGCACCGTCGACGGCACACAGCACAGGAACAGCACACCGAGATAGATGTCCGGCGTCACCAGTGGTTGCAGTAGCGGCTTCAGCACCAGCCCGAACAGCGGAAAAAGCACGAACGTGCTGGCCAGCACGCACATGTGCAGACGCCAGTGGGTCAGTCCGGCCAGCGCGGCGGAACGCGACAGCTTCGCGCCATGCAGGAAGAACAGCAGCGCGATTGCCACGTCGGTCAGTGCGCCGAACGCCCTCGCTGCCAAGCCATGGCAGGGCAGCACGCTGGCCAGTGCGACGGTGGTCAACAGGGCGCCGATGAACGGATCGGGCAGGAAGCGACGCAACGACATGGGACGGATGCCATTCACACGGATGGCTGAAACACACGGGCTTACATTGCAGCGTCCGCGCACGGATTAATCAAATCGTTTTTGTCGTGCCTGTTGATACGATTTCCGTATAAGCGCAAACCGGTGTCCTATCGCTTCGCCGTTGCCGCGGCATAACAGCTCCGGGCACCCGCGGCACACGCTCACGCCACGTTGAATGCCACCGCCCTAGCCTGTCGGCGATCGATTGGAAGGCGAAAGCATGCGCTACGAACTCTATTACTGGCCCGGCATCCAGGGGCGCGGCGAATTCGTGCGACTGGCACTGGAAGACGCCGGCGCCGATTACCTGGATGTCGCACGCGAACGCGGCGACGAAGCGATCATGCCGTGGTTTCAGGGCGAATATAGCGGCCTGCCGCCTTTCGCCCCGCCCTTCCTCAAGGCCGGTCGTACCGTGCTGGCGCAGACGGCACTGATCTTAGCCTGGCTCGGTCCCCGTCTGGGCCTGCTGCCCGAAGGCGCCACCGCCCGGCTGCAGGCACAGCAACTGCAGCTGACCATCAGCGACCTGGTCGTCGAGATCCACGACACCCACCATCCGATCGCTGCCAGCCTCTACTACCAGGACCAGCTCGAGGCCGCCCGGCAACGCGCAGCGGATTTTCGCCGTCTACGCCTGCCGAAGTTCCTCGGTTACTTCGAAGGCGTGCTGGCGCGTGGCGATGGCCAGCATGCTCTGGCGCAGCATTCGTACGTGGACCTGTCGTTGTTCCAGCTGGTTACCGGCCTGCACTACGCCTTCCCGCGCGTCATGCAGAGGCTGCAACCACAGTTGCCGCAACTGCATGCACTGGCCCGGCGCGTGTCGGAACGTCCACGCATCGCTGCCTACCTGGCTTCACCACGGCGCATTGCGTTCAACGAAAACGGTATTTTCCGGCATTACGCGGCACTGGATACGCGCCGCTGACGCGTCAGAACAGCGCGATCACCATGGCTCCGGCCAGGATCAGCCCGCCGCCGACCAGCACCGGTACGCTGGGCCGCTCGCCCAGGAAAACCAGGCCGAACGCGATGACCAGCGCCACGCTCAGCTTGTCGATCGGCGCCACCTTGCTGACCGGACCCAGCTGCAGCGCACGGTAGTAGCACAGCCACGACAGGCCGGTGGCGACTCCCGACAGCACCAGGAACAGCCAGTTGTGCCACGGCACCGCATCGGGCTTGGCCCAGTCGCCGCGCAGGCTGACGATCGCCGCCACCACCACGAGGATCACGATGGTGCGAATGAAGGTGGCCAGGTTGGCGTTCATGCCCGCCACGCCCAGCTTGCCGAACAAAGCTGTCAGCGCGGCGAAGAAGGCCGAACCGAGGGCAAACAGCAACCAGCCGCTGCGCACGCGGGCCGCCTCAGTTGCCGTCCGAGGACGATGCCTCGGCGGGCTTGCTCTTGCCCCACTTGAGGATCGTGTACATCACCGGCTGCACCGGCGGCGCACCGTTCTGCGCATGCAGGCGCCCCTGCGGATCGACCATGTAGGTCTGCGGGATGCCATGCTTGGGGCGTACCACGACCATGTAGACGCGACCGTTCTGGCGGTACTCCTCCACCGTGTTGTCGCCCTGCTGCTTCACGTCGATATCCGGCGGCGGCGGCAGATTGGCATCGGACGCCTTGGTCTGGCCGGGCATCCTGGGCATCGGAATCGGCTTGCTCGGATAGCTGCTGGGGGTGGGCTCGGCCGGCGAGGTCATCGGCTTGGCCGGCGCCGGCGATGACGCGACCGGCGTGGGATCGACGCCGGGATCGTTCATGCCGGGCGGCGGCGGCGCCGGGCTGAACGTCGGCTTGGTGGTGGACGTCGACTGGGCGAAGGCCGGCAGGGCGGCGAAAGCGGCTAGAGCGAACAGACAGGCGACAGGCTTCATGGCGACGACCTCGGAAAGGAATGTCAGCATACCAGCGCCGGCTGCACCGTCCCGTGAATCCGGCCATGCGAGAATGAGACCATGGCCAAGCTCATTCTCATCGACGGTTCGTCGTATCTCTATCGTGCCTTCCACGCGCTGCCCCCGCTGACCAACGCCCAGGGCGAGCCCACCGGCGCGCTGTTCGGCGTGGTCAACATGCTGCGTGCCACGCTGAAGGCAAGGCCCGACTACGTCGCCTTCGTCAGCGACGCCTCCGGCCCCACCTTCCGCGATGCCATGTACGACCAGTACAAGGCCAACCGCCCGCCAATGCCGGACGACCTGCGCGCACAGGTCGAGCCGATGCTGGCGATCGTGGCGGCGCTGGGCTTTCCGATCCTGCGCGAACCGGGGGTGGAGGCGGACGACGTGATCGGCACCCTGGCACTGCAGGCCAACGCCCAGGGCATCGAGGTGGAGATATCCACCGGCGACAAGGACATGGCGCAGCTGGTGCGCCCCGGGGTCAGCCTGATCAACACGATGACCAGCACCACCATGGACGGCGCCGCGGTGCAGGAAAAATTCGGCGTGCCGCCGGAGCGCATCATCGACTTCCTCGCGCTGACCGGCGACAACATCGACAACGTGCCGGGCGTGCACAAATGCGGCCCCAAGACCGCCGCCAAGTGGCTGGCCGAATACGACACGCTGGACGGCGTGATGGCGCATGCCGACAAGATCGGCGGCAAGATCGGCGAGTACCTGCGCGAAGCGCTGCCGCAACTGCCGCTGTCACGCGCCCTGGTCACCATCAAGACCGACGTGCCGCTGGACCTGGGCCCCGCTGACCTCGCGCTGCGCGACGCCGACACCGCCGCGCTGCGCACGCTGTACGAACGTTACGATTTCAAGGCTGCGCTGAAGGATCTGGATGGTGGTTCCAGCGGCAACGGGCCGGCCGCGAGCGCCCTCTCCGCATCGAACGACAGCACGACCACGGCAACCGCCGCGCCAGCCGTCGACGCCAGCCTGTCCGCCCCCGGCAGCTACGAACTGGTCACCAGCCAGCCGCAGCTCGATGCATGGCTGGACACGCTGCGCTCCGCACCGCTGATCGCCTTCGACACCGAGACCACCGGGCTCGACCCGATGCGCGCCGACATCGTCGGACTCAGCCTGTCGGTGGAACCGGGGCGGGCCTGCTATATCCCGCTGGCGCACGACTACCCCGGCGCGCCCGCGCAGCTCGACCGCGCCGCCGTCCTGGCCGCGCTGAAACCGGTGCTGGAAGATCCCGACTGTCCCAAGCTCGGACAGCATGCGAAGTACGACATGAACATCCTGTCGCACTACGACATCGTCGTGCAGGGACTGCGGCACGACAGCATGCTGGAATCCTACGTGTGGAACGCCACCGCTACGCGCCACGACATGGATTCGCTTGCGCAGAAGTATCTCGGCTACGAAACGGTGAAGTACGAACAGGTGGCCGGCAAGGGCGCGAAGCAGATCCCGTTCTCGCAGGTCGACCTGGACACCGCCTGCCGCTACGCCGCCGAGGACGCCGACGTCACCCTGCGCTTGCACCACGCGCTGTGGCCGAAGCTGGAAAGCGTGCCCAGCCTGCGCAAGGTGTATGAGGACATCGAGATTCCGCTGGTGCCGGTGCTGGCCCAAATGGAACAGCGCGGTGTGCTGATCGACGTGTCCGAGCTACGGCGGCAGAGCCAGCAGCTCGGCAAGCGCATGCTCGAACTGCAGCAGCAGGCCCACGTCGAAGCCGGCCATGAATTCAACCTCGACTCGCCCAAGCAGCTACAGGCGATCCTGTTCGACGAACTGGGCCTGCCGGCCAAGCTGAAGACGCCCAAGGGCCAACCCTCGACCAACGAGGAGGCGCTGGAGGCGATCGCCGACGACCACCCGCTGCCAAGGCTGATCCTCGACTACCGCGGGCTGGCCAAGCTGCGCTCGACCTACACCGACAAGCTGGCCGACATCGTCAACCCGCGCACCGGCCGCGTGCACACCAGCTACCACCAGGGTGCGGTGGCCACCGGGCGCATTTCATCGTCCGACCCGAACCTGCAGAACATCCCGGTGCGGACCGAGGAGGGCCGGCGCATCCGCCAGGCCTTCATCGCCCCCGAGGGCTGGCTGGTGATGGCAGCCGACTATTCGCAGATCGAGCTGCGCATCATGGCGCACCTGTCCGGCGACGAAGGCCTGCTCAAGGCCTTCCATGAGGGCGGCGACGTGCACCGTGCCACCGCCGCCGAAGTCTTCGGCGTCACGCCGGAAGAAGTCACACCGAACCAGCGCCGGGCCGCCAAGGCGATCAACTTCGGCCTGATGTACGGCATGAGCGCGTTCGGGCTGGCCCGCCAGCTCGGCGTGGACCGCGGCGAAGCCAGCGACTACATGGCCCGCTACTTCGCCCGCTACCCCGGCGTGCACGCCTTCATGGAGGCCACCCGCGCGCAGGCGCACCGCGACGGCTACGTGGAAACCCTGTTCGGCCGGCGGCTCTACCTGGACAACTTGAATGCCCGCAACCAGGCCCTGCGCGCCGGTGCCGAGCGCGCGGCGGTGAATGCGCCGATGCAGGGCACCGCCGCCGACATCATCAAGCGCGCGATGATCGCCGTGGATGCCTGGCTGAAGCCGCGCGACGATGCCCACATGCTGATGCAGGTGCACGACGAACTGGTGTTCGAGGTCCGCACAGACGCACTGGAAACAGTGCGCGAGGCGGTGCGCGAGCACATGCAGGGCGCCGCACAGCTGGCCGTCCCACTGCTGGTCGAGGTAGGCGTGGGCGCCAACTGGGACGAGGCGCACTGACCGGCCGACACGGGAAGACCCGGCCCAATGGTTAGGATTTTGTAACGCTGAACGGTGGCCAAATCCGTGGCGGTGATCTGCAACTTTCCTCCATCCGCACGTTCCAATCCTTCGGATGCACGCAACGGCATCCGCCGGGCTCTCGCATTGCTGAGTAGCCATCCGGAACGGACCTCTCCCCTGGGTTCCGTTCCCCGGCCCCGAGGACTACCCCCTAAGTCCTCGGGGCTTTTTTTGTCCGCGAATCGGCGATGACACTGCGCCGGCAAAGCTGCGTGACTGTGCGTACACAGCGACAGCCTGCATACTTCGGGGCCACACCCATCCGTAGGAGCACTGCATGCGCGCTGGACTGATCATCGTCGGCCTCGTCCTGCTGGCGGCCGGCCTCTGGGTCGTGCTGGGCCACGGCAGCTATCAGCAGACCGACACCCTGGTACAGATCGGCTCGGCCAAGCTCACCGCCACCCACGACAAGGCCATCCCGCACTGGGCCGGCATCGCCGGCATCGTGGCCGGGATCGTGCTGACCCTCGGCGGCATTCTGAAGAAGCACTGATCCGGTCGCATCGCCGCCCCGGAACCGCCGCAGCGGCGGCGGTTCCGCATCGGGCCCGGCTACAATCGGTGCAATGGATGTCTCGCACCTGATCGACACGCTCAACGACGCGCAGCGCGAAGCCGTCTGCGCCCCGCCCGGCCACTACCTCGTCCTCGCTGGCGCCGGCTCCGGCAAGACCAGCGTACTGACCCGCCGCATCGGCTGGCTCACCCAGGTCGAGCACATACCGCCGTGGGCGATCCTCGCCGTCACCTTCACCAACAAGGCCGCCGGCGAAATGCGCGCGCGGCTGGACTCGCTGATCCCCGGCCACACCCAGGGGCTGACCGTGGGCACCTTCCACGGCATCGCGCACCGCCTGCTGCGCCGGCACTGGCATGAGGCGGGTCTGCCGGAGGGCTTCCAGATCCTGGACGCCGACGACCAGCAACGGCTGGTCAAGCGGGTGGTGGCCGGACTGGGACTGGACGAGTCCCGCTTTCCCCCGCGTCAGGCCACCTGGACCATCAACGGCTGGAAGGACGAGGGCAAGCGCCCCGACGCCATCGAGCACCGCGACCACCCGGTCACCCGCACGCTTGTGCAGATCTACCGCGCCTACGAAGACGCCTGCCGGCGCGCCGGCCTGGTCGACTTCGCCGAGCTGCTGCTGCGCGCCCACGAGCTGTGGCTGAAGCATCCCGCCGTGCTGGAGCATTACCAGCAGCGCTGGCGACATCTGCTGATCGACGAGTTCCAGGACACCAACGCGCTGCAATACGCCTGGGTGCGCGTGCTGGCCGGCGCCAGCGGCACGGTCTTCGCGGTCGGCGACGACGACCAGTCGATCTACGGCTGGCGTGGCGCGCGGGTGGAGAACATGCAGCAGTTCCTGAAGGACTTCCCCGGCGCCAGGACGATCAAGCTGGAGCAGAACTACCGCTCCACCGCTACCATTCTGAAGGCTGCCAACAGCGTGATCGCACGCAATGGCGGACGCCTCGGCAAGGACCTGTGGACCGCCGGCGACGACGGCGAGCGCATCGCGCTGTACGCGGCCTACAACGAGCAGGACGAAGCTCGTTTCGTGGTCGAGCGCATCCGCGAATACGTCCGCGAACAGGGCGATGCACGCGACTGCGCCATCCTCTACCGCTCCAACGCGCAATCACGCAATTTCGAGGAACAGCTCAGCCAGCACGGCATCAAGTACCGCGTCTATGGCGGTCAGCGCTTCTTCGAGCGCGCCGAGATCAAGGATGCCCTGGCGTACCTGCGGCTGGTCGCCAACCGCCACGACGACGCAGCCTTCGAGCGCGCGGTGAACACGCCGCCACGCGGCATCGGCGACCGTACCCTGGACGTGCTGCGCCGGCGCGCCCGCAGCGACAACACCTCGATGTGGGAGGCCGTGCTGGGCGAGCTCGCCGGCGCCGGCGAACTGGCCGGCCGGGCGAAGAACGCGGTGAAGGCGTTCCTGGCGCTGATCGAGCAAATGGCACGGGACTTCGGGGCCGCATCGGACGATGCGTCGGCCCGCCTGTCCCTGGCCGAGCAGATCGACCATGTCGTCAACCACACCGGCCTGCGCGACATCCACGAGCGCGACACCCGCGGCAACGGCGACGCACGAGTGGAAAACCTCGACGAACTGGTCAACGTGGCCAGCCGCTTCGAGCCCACTGCCGAGGACCTGGAAGCCGGTCTCGACGAGCTGTCCGCGTTCCTCTCGCATGCCGCACTGGAAGCGGGCGAAGGCCAGGGCGAAGCCTGGGACGACTGCGTGCAGCTGATGACTCTGCACTCGGCCAAGGGCCTGGAGTTTCCGCTGGTGTTCCTGGTCGGCCTGGAAGAAGGCCTGTTCCCCAGCCAGCGCTCGGTGGAAGACGAGGGCCGGCTGGAAGAGGAACGGCGGCTTGCCTACGTCGGCATTACCCGTGCCCGTGCGCGGCTGGTGCTGAGCTATGCCGAATCGCGCCGCATGCACGGCACCGAAATGCTGTCGCGGCCGTCGCGCTTCCTCGGCGAAATACCCGCCGAACTGGTCGACGAGGTGCGCCCACGGGTGCAGGTCAGCCGTCCGCTGTACAGCGGACGCGGCTCCACCGGCGGCACATCGTCATGGCAGGAGGAGCCGCCGGTGAAGCTGGGACAGCGGGTCAACCATCCCAGCTTCGGCGAGGGCGTGGTCACCGCCGCCGAAGGCAGCGGTGCACATGCGCGCCTGCAGGTGAACTTCGCCGAGGCCGGCAGCAAATGGCTGGTCGCCGCCTACGCCAACCTCACCCCGCTCTGAGCGATTCGAAGTGCGGCGACGCGGGCCTCAGCCCGCCTTGCCCTGCATCTTCGCCACTACCCACTTCTCGATCGCGCCGTAGTACAGCTCGCGGTGCACCGGGTCCTGCGGCGAGTGGTGGCCACCGGGAAGGCCGATGAACTCCACCGGCACGTGGCGGCTGCTCAGCGCGTGGTACAGCGCGAACGACTCGGTGATCGGCACCGTGGTGTCGGCGGTGCCGGACAGGATCAGCGTGGGCGTGGTGATCTGCCCGGCGTAGGTGATCGGCGAACCGCTGCGGTACAGCGCCGCACTCTTCGGGTCCCACGGAGTGCCGCCCAGCGAATCGCGCGTCCAGGCCAGATTGCCCTCGCCGGACAGCTCGTATTCCTCGGTCCAGTCCAGCGCACCATCGGCCACCACCGCGCAACGCCAGAAATGGTGATGCCCGATCAGCCATGCCGTCATGTAGCCGCCGTAGGAGTGACCCACCGCGGCGATGCGAGAACTATCCACGAGGCCCTGCTTTTCGAGCATCGTGATGCCCGAGATGACGTCGCTGTCGGGCCCGTTGCCCGGATCGCGATAGATCGCATGCTCGTGCGCGCTGCCCAGGTTGTCGCTGCCGCGGTAGTTGGGTTCGAACACCACGAAACCCTTGGCGGCGAACAGGTCGCGCAGCGGGCCGATCTCGCCGGTATCGAAATCCGCCGAGGATGCCGCTTCCGGACCACCATGGCTGTACACCACCAACGGGTAGTGCCGACCGGCCACATAACCGTTCGGATAGGTCAGCAGGCCGTCGTCGGGCTGGCCGTCCGGCGCTTTCCAGCGCACTTCCACGGTGCGCGGATAGGCATAGGCGGCGAAGGCATGGTTGATCGCGGTCAGCCGTTGCGGGCGACTGCCCAGGCCGTCCATCAGATACAGCTCCGGCGCCGTGGTGGCGTTGTCCGCCACCACCGCCAGCTTGCCTTGCGAAGACACCGCCACCGCCAGCGGGTTGAGCCCGCCCATCGCCAGCGCATGTCCCTTGCCGTGCAGCGGCTGCACATACAGCGAGCTGCCGGCATGGTCGTCGGCGATGCCGACCAGGCCACGCGCATCGGGCAGCCAGGCGAAGCCCGGGTAGAAGTTGCGGTCCAGGTCGATACTGACATCGCGCGCCTTGCCGCCGGTGGGCGTAGCGACCAGCAGGTCCATGTCGCTGATCGGTCCCGGACCCTGCGGATACAGGTAGGCCAGCGTATCGCCCCTGGGCGCGGTGACCGGCGCATATTCGTAGCTGGTCCGACCGGTGACCAGGTGCTCAGCACCGGTGGCGACGTTCACCGCGGCGATCGAGGTCCGGTCCGAATCGCTGTCGTGATCGTCGACCTGGCGGGTATAGACGATCCAGCGCCCGTCCGCGGTCCATGCCGGCGCGGTGACGCCACCGCCGAACGGCGGTGGGTTCTCCAGCACGCTGGTGCTGCCGTGGGTCAGCTGGCGCGCCTGGCCGCTGGCCAGCGACAGCAGCCAGATATGCGAGGCGACCGGCGGCGCGGTGATCTGGTAGTCGTCGTCATGGATGGTGAAAAGATCATGGTGACTGGCGCGATCGCTGGCCGACAGCGGCGAATTGTCCGGCGTGACATAGGCGATGGTGTGGCCGTCCGGGCTCCACGCAAACTGCTGCACGCCGTTCGGCGCCTTGCCGAGTTCGGTCGGCTTGCCGCCACGGGCAGGCACGCTGTACAGCTCGTCCTTGCCATCGCCGGCCTTGGCGATGAACGCCAGCGTTCGGCCGTCCGGCGACCAGCGCGGCTGGTGCAGGTCCTGCATGCCGCTGACCAGCACCCGCGAGACGGCACCGGCCTTCGCATCCATCACGCGCAAGCTGGCGTCGTAGCGGTCGTGGGCGAAATCGGAAGTGACCGTCAGAAAGGCCAGCTGCTGCCCATCGGGCGAGAACTCCAGCGATCCCATGCGGACCAGCTGACGGTAGTCGTGCAGCTGGATCGGCGCTGCGGCCGCGTGGATCGCCGGCGCCATCAGCGCGGACAGGGCAACAGGCAGGCAGGCGATAGCAAGACGACGCTTCATGGAATCCTCCGGCAGGGGTGGCGGCCCGGGCGCGCGTACGCATCGCCCGGGCGATCGACTTTTCATGGTACGCCAAGCGCGCAGCCAGTAGCTGCCCCACACGGATCGATACGCGCGCTTGTCGACTCCCCGTAATCTTGATCCAGGCATAACTGGAGGTCTCCGGGCAAACTAGCCCCAAGGAGACCGAAGATGCGCAAGAGCAAGTTCACCGAAAGTCAGATCGTCGCGACGCTGAAGCAGGTCGAAGGCGGTCGGCAGGTCAAAGATGTGTGCCGCGAGTTGGGCATATCGGACGCCACGTACTACGTGTGGAAGTCCAAGTATGGCGGGATGGAAGCGTCCGACATACAGCGGCTGCGCGACGTCGAGGCGGAGCACGCCAAGCTCAAGCGGATGTATGCCGAGCTGGCGATGGAGAACCACGCGCTGAAGGATCTGATTGCAAAAAAGTTGTAGACCCGGCGCACAAGCGCCCGCTGCTGACGTGGTTGATGAATCACTACGGCTGGAGCGAGCGCCGGGCTTGTTCGGCGATGGGCTTGTCGCGATCAACGGCGCGTTACCGCCGCCGACCGGATCGGGACGAGGAAGTGATTGCGCTGCTCGCTGAACTGGCGGAACGGTTTCCAGAGCGTGGCTTCGGCAAGCTGTTTCAGCTGATTCGACGCCGCGGTCTGGTGTGGAACCACAAGAGGGTGTGGCGCGTGTATTGCCGGATGCAACTCAATCGCCGCCGACGCGGCAAGAAGCGTGTACCGAACCGGCATCCGATGCCCTTGGTGGCTGGCGAGCAGATCAACGCTAGTTGGTCGATCGACTTCATGTCCGACGCCCTGTGGGATGGGCGGCGCTTCCGGACGTTCAACGTGATTGACGACTTCAGTCGCGAAGCACTGGCCATCGAGGTCGACCTCAACCTGCCCGCCACGCGTGTCATCCGCACGCTGGAGCGGATTGCGGCCTGGCGCGGCTATCCGGCCAAGCTTCGCCTGGACAACGGGCCGGAATTCATCGCACTGGCGCTGGCCGAATGGGCCGAGCGCAAAGGCATCACTCTGGACTTCATCGAGCCCGGCAGGCCCATGCAAAACGGCTTCATCGAGCGTTTCAACGGCAGCTTCCGCCGTGGCGTGCTCGACATGTACATCTTCCGCACGCTCACCGAAGTACGTGAGCACGCGGAACGGTGGCTGGCCGACTACAACAACGAGACTCCCCACGACAGCCTCGACGGGCTCACGCCCGTCGAATTCCGACTTCAGAACGACCCGGCAACCTCTAATTTAGCTTGGCACTGATTTACGGGGAGTCGACACGCTCACCGCAAAAGGAAACGCCCCGACAGGCGGGGCGTGTCGACTGGTGCCATCCACACAGTCGCCAACGAGTGACTGCGATAACGGATGCCCGGGCTCGTTCGATACCCGGGCTTGTTTGCTACCTAGGCTCGTTTGATCAGCCGCACCACCCACAACAGGATCACGGCACCGATGACGGCGGTGATGATCGAGCCGATCCAGCCACTGCCGAGATGGATGCCCAACAGGCCGAACACCCAGCCGCCGATGAAGGCACCGACGATACCCACCACGATATCCACGAGCAGGCCGAAGCCGCCGCCCTTGACCAGTACGCCGGCCAGCCAGCCGGCGATGGCACCAACCACGATCCACGCAATGAAGCCCATGACGCCGTCCTCCTGTCAGTCGACAATCCCAACGGAATTACCGTGCAACCACCACACCGTGCATCCAGCCCATCCTGCTTGTGCTCCTGCATGCCGGCCCGAGGTGCCCCCTGCGAGCAGTCCCGAGCCAGCCAGCGTCGAGTGTGCATCCCGGCACGCTCACTGGACATCGGAAATTTCCGACCTCCGGTGATCGATCGCAGCAGCGCGCCTTCAACCCGCCGGACATCACTGACTTAGGAGGCGCGCGTCAACATGTCCGCTTGGATGAGTTGTCAGGCCTCACTGTCGCTCCCACAACTCTTGCCAGGCGGCAGAAATCGTAGCCTGAAGTCTGTCTTTGTTGGGACCCACGGAGACCCGATATTTGAGCAATCTTCCGCTACTCCAGAGAGCTGCAAAGCTGACTTCCAACTTTGCATCGTTCCAGCTGACATCGTAAATCTCTGGCAATTCACCGTCAGTGACGTCGATCGCCGTAACGGACAACTCCGCACCTACAATCGAGAACGTGAACTCCGTGTCAGAGAACCCATCGCAGTGTTTCCAGGTGCCTGCGATACGAGCATTGTTACCAAGGTTCACGACATTCTTCATGTGGTGCCTAATGCTGGAGCTAAACGGTACGCGTCAGCGCGCGTGGATGAGTAGTCAGGCTACGCCAAAGTCATGCTGTGACAAGACGTTGCCCGATGTGTCGTACCAGAAATAAACACCAACCTTACGCCCACTTGCGTATGCGCCGCGCTCCTTAGGCTTGCCGTTGCTCCACCAGCTTTCATAACTTCCGTGAAGCTGACCCTCATGAAAGTGTGCGCGTTGGGTCAGGATGCCTGGTTGAGCCCAGGTTTCTTCTAGCCCGTGCGGCAAACCACACTTGAGTTCCAAGCGGTAAAGCAGTTCGCCTGTGCTATGGAAAAGCTCCTTTACTTTGTTTTGGTCTGCCATGGCGACCTAACGCTTAAAGTTGAGCGACGGCGGAGCCGTCCGCCTCGAATGATTTAATGCGCTCCTCAGCGCCTTGACCAGAAGCCGCTGGATCAGCCGCGCAGGCGGGGCATGCCGTGTTCGTTGCGTTCTTCCATCGCGATGCCGCGGGCGTCGATCGACGAGGCTGTCGTACCGGGAAGCTCCGGTGACGCTTCGCCGCGCACCGCCGACAACGCGTTGCGGTAACAGCGCTGTGCCTGGGTCGCGTCGCCCTGCCCGGCGCAGGCATCGCCCAGCGCTTCCCAGGCACCCGCACCCGGGGCCAGCGCTAGGGAACGTTCCAGATACTGGCGCGCCTTGCCCCACAGCTTCTGCTGCACGCACAACCGGCCCAGCGTCAGCAGCAGCACAGCATCGTTAGGGTGCGCGTCCAGCCAGCCCTCGGCACGCCGCAGACGCACCTCGATATCGCCGCCGGGCAGCGTGCCCCAGGTTTCCACCAGAGCCGGCGACCATTCACGCCGAATCGCCGACTCCACCTCATCCATCGCCGGCAGCATCAGCCCGAAACCGGCGGCGCGACGGGCATAGGCATCGACCACGACCGGCAGCCGGCGCTGCGTCTTGGGCCATTGCGACCACAGCGTATTCAGCGCGGCGGCATCGGCGGCCGCCACGATCGACGCGACCAGCACACGGGATTCCAGCGCGGCATAGGCACGGGTACCCAGCGCGCCGCTTTTCTGCAGGGGCTCCAGCGCCTCGCGGGCACGCCGGATATCGCCGGCCGCCAGCGCCGCCAGTGCCAGCTCGCGCCAGCCGCCCGGGCTGAGCTTGTTGGCATCCGCCTCCGGCGCCAGCAGCGCCAGTGCCTCGGCCGGCTTGCCGTCGCGACGCAATACCCGGGCGCGCAGCACGCGGGCGGCCTGCGGAGCCACCTGTGCGGCCTCGCCAAGGGTTTCCAGCGCGCGTGCGTGCTCGCCGCGACGCGACGCGGCCTCCGCCGACGCCAGCAAGGCCGGGCCACGCAGCGAAGCTAGCCTCGAGGCCCGGTTGAGGTCGCGCTCGGCATCGCCGTGACGCCCTTCGGTCAGGGCGATCAGGCCCTCGCCCAGACGCTGGTGGCTGAGCCGGCGATGCCGCCGCGACAAGGCTCCGAACGGCCAGCGCGCGAGTCGCCATGCGCCGACCAGCAGCGCCCACGCCAGCAGCAAAAACCCTACCGCGGCCACCAGCGAGGTTTCGACCCGCCAGCCACGGATGCGGATCAGCACGTCACCCGGATCGGCCGCGACCCAGTGCCAGCCAAACGCGGCCAGCGCGGCGACGATCACCAGCAGCAGAATCCAGCGCCACAACTTCATGGCTGGGCACCATGACTGGACGATGCGGCCGCCGGTGCCGGCGCGACCGCCGCATCCGAAAGCGCATGCACCGCGCGCAGGTTGCGCAGCTCACTCAGGGCCGCCCCCAGTTGCACCTGGGTTGCGGGCTTGATCTGGCCGAGCAGCGCACCGACGTGCGCGCGCGCCTGTTTCACGCCGTCGGCCTGCGGATCGAACCAGGCCGCCAGGCCGGCATCCGCCTGCTTGAGCGCAGCTTCGGCCGCGGTGCTGTCGTGCGCCAGCAAAGCTGCCTGGGCCTGGGCCAGGTCGAGCACCAGCAGCTCGTGCGCCAGCGAAGCATCGGTCGCCGCTCCCGGCGCGCCATTGTCGCGGCGGATGCTGACGACACTGGCCAGGGCATGCCCAATGCGCGCCCACGCGCCGTGCCCCGGCGCACTGGACTGGTCCAGCGGCTTCAGCGGCAGCGCGGGAACCTCGCCGCGCAGCTGCCCGAGCATGGCCAGCATCGCCGGCTGATTCGCCGGCACGCTCTGCAGCAGGGCCTGGCGCTCGGCCTGGATGTCCTGCTGCAGACCCGCGAATGCCTGATCGTCCACCCCGGCCAGCGTCTGGGCGGCCATGGCATAGGCCTGGGCCGCGCCCTGCGCGTCATGGAACAGCGCATAGCGCTGCTGGCCCATGCGCAACAGTGATTCGGTATCGTCCAGCAGCATGGCGTCATGGCCGGACAGGGTCTTCTCGGACAGCTTGCCCACTGCACTTTCCAGCGCCCGCAGACGATCGGACTGGGAGAGCAGTTCATCGCGCAGGGAACGGTTGACCTGCTCGGCATCGTCGAGCCGCTGCTGCAAGGAGCTGCCGTCGCTGCTGACGCCCGCCAGCGTGTGTTCCAGCACGCTCACCCGCTGCTGCAATCCGGCCACGGTCTGGCTGCGTGCGTCGCCGTGGCGGGTCTGCTGCCACTGCTGCCAGCCGACGTAACCGGTGCCAGCCAGGGCCAGCAAGGCCAGCAGCAGGGCCAGCGCCAGCGTGCCGCCACCACGACGCGTGGGTGCGGCCGCCGCGCTGCGGCGAGGGGCGGAAGGGGCGCCGGTCGGCGCTGCGGATTCGCGGGAGGTGTCGTCCTGGCTCATGCGCGCATGCTAGCAGCCCATGCGGACGGCTTCGTAGGCGACGGGTGAAGATCGCTCAGCGCGCCGCGGCGGCCAGCATGTCGGCGGCACCGGCCGAGTCCGCGACACGCACCGAGGCGAAACCCGCCGCACGGGCCAGCACGGCGATCCGGTCGCTGCTGACCACCGCCATCGCCGCACACAGCCGCGACCAGGCCAATGAAGGCAACGCGGCCTTCAGGTTGCCCAGCGCCTCGCCACTGGACAGCAGCACACAGGCATTCGCCGGCAGGCCAAGTACGGCGTCCACATGATGCCGCCCGAGCCGCGGCGGCATGCGCCGGTAGACATGCAGCTCGCGCAGGCACGCGCCTCGCGCAAGCAGCTGTTCGCGCAGCAGCCCACGCCCGCCCGGCGCACCGATCAGCGCGACCCGGCGTTGCTGCAACTGCTGCATCGACGGCACGGCGAGCAAGCCTTCGCTGTCCTGCCGCCGGGTCGGCGCCAGCGCACCCACACCCTGCCGGCGCAACGCGCGTGCCGTACCCTGGCCCACCGCCAGTACCGTGGCGGTGGTGTCCAGCGGCAGCAGCGCGGCCGCGAACCGGACCGCAGCCGGGCTCGTGAACACCAGCACGTCGTCGCGCAACGCCTGCCGCAATGCCTCGCGGGTCGCCACGGCATCACCCGTCGCACGCAGCGAAAGGCCCGGCAGCAGCAGCGGCACACCGTCCCGCGTACGCACCTGCCGCGCCAGCGCGGCGGCCGTGCCGGCAGGACGGGTGATCACCAGCGTACGTCCGCCCAGTGCGCCCGCCTGCGATGTCGCTTGCCTTGTCACGCCACACGATCCGCCCATGGGTTGTACCCAGTGTAGCGTCTACACTGCGCACCCCACCCCACGACGAGCAGGCCATGGTTTCCAGCAGTACCCCGCACCCGGCACACCCGCACGCATCCGCGCAGGCCCTGGTCGAATTCATCCACGACGGCATCCCGCTGGCACGTGCGATGGCACTGCAACTGCATCACTACGACGGCGACCGGCTGACCCTGTCCGCACCACTGCCGCCCAACGTCAACGACAAGGGCTGCGCCTTCGGCGGCAGTCTGGTGAGCCTGATGACGCTGACCGGCTGGGGCCTGGTGGAGCTGGCGCTGCGCGACCGCGGCGAAGACTGCGACGTGTTCGTCGGCGAGTCGACCGTGCGCTACCTCAGCCCGCTGTGGGGCGATTTCCAGGCTCAGGCCCGGCTGGCCGACGAGGCTGACTGGGACAGCTTCTTCACCACCCTGGCCGCCCGCGGCCGGGCGCGGATCGAAGTGACCTGCGAGATCCCGGGTGACGACGGCAAACCCGCCGCCACGCTGCTTGGACGCTTCGTCGCCAAGCGCCGCCAGGCACCGGTCACCCACGCCTGAGCGCAATGCGGCAGAATGATGCGGTTTCCACGGGGAGATCGCCCATGCGCCGCATCATCGCCATCGTCCTGATCGGGGCCGCCCTGCTCTCGCTTGCCGGCTGCGCTGCCGACCAGCGCAGCCAGACGCTGACCGAGACGCTGCTCGCCTACGGCAATGCGATCCGCTGGAACGGCTTCCAGAGCGCGCTGCAGTTCGTCGACCCGAAAGTACGCAAGGCGCACCCGCTGACCCCGCTGGACATCGCGCGCTACCAGCAGGTGCGGGTCAGCGACTACGACGACGACGCGGGCGCGGTGCCGGTGAGCCAGAACGAAGTGCAGCAGATGGTGAAGATCGGCCTGATCAACCGCAACACGCAGGTCGAGCGCACCGTGATCGATCATCAGACCTGGCGCTACGACCCCAAGCTGCACCGCTGGTGGCTGGAAAGCGGCCTGCCGGACATCACGCAATAGCGCCTGCCCGCGAGCCTGCCCCTCCGCCGCGGGCCATGCCGTACAATTGGCAGTTCACCTGACCCTGCGCGGCCGACGCCGCGCGATACGGACGCGCCATGAACGACTTCCTGCACAAGCTGCCCCAGTTCGTGAATCATCACCTCGCGCTGTCGGCGCTGTTCGTGATTCTGCTGATCGCACTGATCGTCACCTTCATCGCCGAGCGGTTCCGCAAGTTCAAGGAACTCAGCCCGGCCAGCCTCACCATGATGATGAACCGCGAAAATCCGCTGCTGGTGGATATTTCCCCGCGCGACAGCTTCGAGAAGGGCCACATTCCGGGCGCCAAGCATGTGCTGATGAGTCAGTTCGACCCGGAGAACAAGGACCTGACCAAGGCCAAGAGCATGCCGGTGGTGCTGATCTGCCGTTCGGGCCAGACCGCCCAGGGCGCGGCCAAGCGCCTGGTCAAGGCCGGTTTCGAGAAGGTCTATTACCTCGGCGGCGGCATGGGCGCGTGGAGCCAGGCGCAGATGCCGGTGGTCAAGGGCAAGCAGTAAACCTGCGCGGTGCCTACAGCGCGGGATGGATGCCCGCGCGACCGGCCATGATCTGCGCCAGCACGTCGGGCGCGTAGTCGAACGAGTCGTAGTAGAGCCGGTCTTCCGGCAGGCCCGCCGCCACGAAGCGGTGGCGGGCCGCATCGATCATCGCCGGCGGACCGCTCATGTAGACGTCGTGACCGGACAGGTCGGGATGATCGGCCAGCAGCGCCTCGTGCACCAGACCCTCGCGCAGTCCGGCCGCGCGCGCCTCGCCCGGATCGGACAACACCGGCTGGAAACGCACATTCGACGCGGCCTGCGTCCAGGCTTCCGCCTCGCCGCGCAGATACAGGTCCGCGGCACCACGCGCACCCCAGTAGACCGCCATCGGCCGCCGCGTCCCCAGCGCCAGGAAATGCCCGACGATCGCCCGCACCGGCGCGAACCCGGTGCCACCGGCGACGAACAGCATCGGCCGTTCCGAATCCTCGCGCGGCACGAAGGTGCCCAGCGGCCCCTCCACCCGCAGCGTGTCGCCCACTTTCAACCCGTCGGCCACCCACGAGGTGAAGCCGCCGCCCGTCACATGGCGCACATGCAGTTCGATGGAACCGTCCGCCCGCGGCTCGTTGGCGATCGAAAACGGCCGGCGCCGGTTCTCGTCCAGCAGCACGTCGAGATACTGGCCGGCCAGCCAGCGCAGACGCATCTCGCCCGCGGCCGGCTGCAGGCGCAGCCCGATGATCTCGGGTGCCAGCAGACGCTTCTCGGCGACCACCACGTCCAGCTGGCGGCGCGCGATGTCCTCCACCGAGGTCACCTCGCGGGCTTCCAGCAGCAGATCGCTGGCGGGCACCGCCTGGCACAGTAGCACCGCATGCCGTGCACGCTCGCCGGCATCCAGTGCTGCCGGCGGGTTGCGCGGATACGTGCAGCGGCCCTCCAGCAGCGTGGCCTTGCAACTGCCGCAGGCACCGGCGCGACACGAGTACGGCAGGGCGATGCCGGCGCGCTGCGCGGCTTCCAGCACGGTTTCGCCCGGAGCCACTTCAAAGCGGTGACCCGAGCGTTTCAGGGTGACGATGAACACGTAGACGAGAACTCTTGCGACGTCGGCCATTGTCGCCGCAACGGCAACCGACCGACAATGCGGGACTTTGCAGCGAGTATCAAGGCATGAGCATCTGGAAGCAGGACACCGATCTGGAACGTATCGCCGGCTGGCGCGAGAACACGCTGCTGGACGCGCTGGGCATCCGCGTCACCGCGATCGGCGAGGACTGGCTGCAGGGCACCATGCCGGTGGACCACCGCACCCATCAGCCCTATGGCCTGCTGCATGGCGGCGCCTCGGTGGCGCTGGCCGAGACGCTGGGCAGCGTGGCCTCGATGCTCACCCTGGACCCGACCCGGGAACGCTCGGTGGGCCTGGACATCAATGCCAATCACGTTCGCGGCGTGCGCGAGGGCAGCGTCACCGGCACCGCACGACCGCTGCATCTGGGGCGCTCCACCCAGGTCTGGGAGATCCGCATCGAGAACGAGGACGGCCAGCTGGTGTGCATGTCGCGGCTGACCATGGCCGTGGTTCCCGCAAGCGCGGTGGGCAAGTGAGCGTCGTTGCCCGTCCATGACCGAGGCCGCTCCCTACGCCCGCCTCACGCCCGACCTGGTGCTCGACGCCGTGAGCGCCTGCGGCCTGTGGCCGGACGGCCGCCTGCTGGCACTCAACAGCTACGAGAACCGGGTGTGGCAGGTGGGCATCGAGGATGCCGCGCCGGTGATCGCCAAGTTCTACCGGCCGGCGCGCTGGAGCGACACGGCGATCCTGGAGGAGCACGCCTTCGCGCAGGAACTGGCCGACGCCGAACTGCCGGTAGTGGCGCCGCTGCTGATCGGCGGCCGCAGCCTGCTGCATCACGACGGTTTCCGCTATGCGCTGGCACCGCGCAAGGGCGGTCGCGCGCCTTCGCTGGAATCGACCGACCAGCTCGAATGGCTGGGCCGGCTGATCGCCCGCATGCACACGGTGGGCGCACGCCAGCCGTTCGCCCATCGCGGCACGCTCGACCACGCCACGATGATCGCGCAACCGGCACGCGCGGTGCTGGCCTCGCCGCTGCTGCCGGTCCACCTGCACGACAGCTACCGCGCCGCCGTGGACCGGCTCGACGCCGCGGTCCGCGTCCGCCAGGAAGCAGTCGGCCCGATGCGCATGCTGCGCCTGCATGGCGACTGTCACCCGGGTAACCTGCTGTGGACCGACGCCGGCCCGCACTTCGTCGACCTCGACGACGCCCGCATGGGGCCGGCGGTGCAGGACCTGTGGATGCTCGCGCACGACGACCGCGCCATGGATGCGCTGCTGGAAGGCTATGCCTCCATGCGCGACTTCGACCCGGCCGAGCTGGCGCTGGTACCCGCACTGCGCGCGATGCGCCAGGTTCACCACGCCGGCTGGATCGCCCAGCGCTGGCACGACCCCGCCTTTCCCGCCGCGTTTCCGTTCGCGGACGAACCCCGCTGGTGGGAACAGCACATCGCCGACCTGCACGAGCTGGCCGACGAGCTGGCATGACCCCATCACCCTGCTGGAACCCCTGATCGATGCGTACCGTCCTGTTCCGCCTGATCGGCATCTTCGAAGTGGCCGGCGGCCTGTATGGCTTCGCCGCCACGCTGTACCGGTTGCTGCCGCTGAGTGCCGCCCGCGATACCGTGCCCGCCCTGCTCGCGCTGGCCGCCTATGCCTTCGTGCTGATCGCCGGTGTGCTGCTGCTTGAAGGCAGCGAGCGCGGCATCCGCCTGTCGCGCTGGGCTCAGCTGCTGCAGCTGCCGCTGATCGCCACGCCGATCTTCAGTTATGCCCTGCACTGTGGCGCCTACGTCGACCTGTTCGCCACCCTGCACTGGCCGCCGCACCTGATCTTCGAGCAGCACTTCGGCAGCGAAGGTTTCCGGCTGGTACTGGCGGGCCCCGGCGTGTCGCATATCGGCATCAACCTGCTGGCGCTGCTGTCGTGGCTGGTGCTGCGACTGCGCTGAGCACAGGAAACGGGCGCGAAGCCGGTATCATTCAGCGATGAATACACCTGCTGCCTACCCGACCATCCGCCTGAAGTCCGACCGCACGCCCGGCCATCCCTGGGTGTGGTCGGCGCAGGTACACAAGCCCGCCGACCGGCTGCCGCCCGGCAGCGTGGTCGACGTGGTCGACGCGAAGAACCGTTTCGTCGGGCGCGGCTTCTGGAACGGCCACGCACGCATCGCGCTGCGCCTGCTCAGCGGCGATGCCGACCAGCCGATCGACGCCGACTGGATCGCCGCGCGCATCGACCGCGCCGTGCAGCTGCGCCGCGAACTGCTGCAACTCGACCGCGACAGCGATGCCTGGCGCGTGGTGCACAGCGAGGGCGACGGCTTGTCCGGCCTGATCGTGGACCGCTACGCCGACATCCTGGTGGTGGAATACTTCGCCGCCGGCATGTGGAAATTCCGCGAGGCGATCCACGCTGCCCTGCTCGCTCACTTTCCCGGTGCGCGGCTGTACTGGTTCGCCGAAAACCACGTGCAGAAGCAGGAGTCGTTCGACTGCCGCAGTCCCGAGCCGCCCGCGCCGGTGCAGGTACACGAACACGGCCTGGCCTTCCACGCCGCGCCCGGGCTGGGCCACAAGACCGGTTTCTTCGCCGACCAGCGCGACAACCGCCGCCGCTTCGCCGAGCTGGCGAAGGACCGCCGCGTGCTCGACCTGTGCTGCAACGCCGGCGGCTTCGCGGTGCATGCGATGGCGGCCGGTGCACAGTCGGCGATCGGCGTGGACATGGACGCCGGCATCCTGGAGATCGCCCGCGCCAATGCCGACGCCAACAACGTGGCGGTGGACTTCCAGCAGGCCGACATCTTCGACTGGGTGCGCGCCGCAGTGGCGCGTGGCGAGCGCTACGACGCGGTGATCCTCGACCCGGCCAAGCTCACCCGCGACCGCAACAAGGTGTTCGACGCGCTGAAGAAATACTTCGCGATGAACCGCATGACGCTGGACGTGATCCCGCCCGGCGGCCTGCTGCTGACCTGTTCGTGCACCGGCCTGGTGAGCGAGGCGGACTTCCTGGAAATGCTGCGCCGGGTCTCGCTAAACGCGGGCCGCGAGATCCAGATCCTCGACGTGCGCGGCGCCGGCCCGGACCACCCGGTACGCAGCGACGTGCCGGAAAGCCGCTACCTGAAAGCGGTGTTCTGCCGGGTCGACTGAAGCCGCTTGCGCGGCCGCCGGCCGATCGGCAAGCGACGACAGACCGGCCAGACACTGACACCCTGCGCGGCGACCGCCGCGCAGGGTGTGCAATGCTCACTCCGGCTGTGTACCCTCGCCCTTCTTCGGCTTCGCCGGCGCCAGCAGGCCGTCCTTGCGGAACATCGCCTTGATCCCGCGTACCGCCTGACGGATGCGGTCCTGGTTCTCGATCAGGGCGAAGCGCACGTGGTCGTCGCCGTAGTCGCCAAAGCCGATGCCCGGCGATACCGAGACCTTGGCGTCGGCCAGCAGTTTCTTGGCGAACTCCAGCGAACCCAGATGCGCGTACGGCTCTGGGATCTTCGCCCACACGTACATCGAGGCACGTGGGTTCTCGACCATCCAGCCGGCCTCGTGCAGCCCCTTCACCAGGGTGTCGCGGCGGCGCTGGTATTCGGCGGCAATGTCGCGCACGCACTGCTGGTCGCCCTCCAGCGCGGCGATCGCCGCCACCTGCAGCGGGGTGAAGGTGCCGTAGTCGTGATAGCTCTTGATGCGCGCCAGCGCGGCGACCAGCTCCGGGTTGCCGACCATGAAACCGATCCGCCAGCCGGCCATGTTGTAGCTCTTGGACAGGGTGAAGAACTCCACCGCGATGTCCTTCGCACCCGGCACCTGCATGATCGACGGCGCCGTCCAGCCGTCGTAGGTGATGTCGGCGTAGGCCAGGTCGTGCACCACCAGCACGTCATACTGCTTGGCCAGTGCGACCACCCGCTCGAAGAAGTCCAGCTCCACGCATTGCGCGGTGGGGTTGGAGGGGAAGCCCAGGATCATCATCTTCGGCTTCGGAATGGTCTCGCGGATGCCGCGTTCCAGCTCGGCGAAGAAATCCACCCCGGGCGCCATCGGCACCGAACGGATCTGCGCGCCGGCGATCACCGCGCCGTAGATGTGGATCGGGTAGCTGGGGTTGGGTACCAGCACGCTGTCGCCGCGCTCCAGCGTGGCCAGCATCAGGTGCGCCAGACCCTCCTTCGAGCCGATCGTGACGATCGCCTCGCTCTCGGGGTCGATCTCGACCTGGTAGCGGTCCGCGTACCAGCGCGCGATGGCCCGGCGCAGGCGCGGGATGCCGCGCGAGGTGGAATAGCCATGGGTGTCTGGCCGCTGCGCCACCGCGCAGAGCTTTTCCACGATGTGCGGCGGCGTCGGGCCGTCGGGGTTGCCCATGCTGAAGTCGACGATGTCCTCGCCGCGACGGCGCGCGGCCATCTTCAGTTCGGCGGTGATGTTGAAGACATAGGGCGGAAGACGTTCGATACGCGCGAAACGGCGCGGCGATCCGGGCTCGGTCATGAGGGCCTCGTTGTACGTAAGCGCCCGGAACCGTCCGAGCGACGCCGGCCGCAGGCGCGGCCTGGCCGATGGCCACGCGGCCGCCGGTTACGCCGACGATAGCGCGGCTCGGGCACTGGCGCCATGCCCGTCCCAGCCGCTGCGACCGGGGCACCGTAGAATGGTCGGGTCTTCCTGCGGAACGCGTCATGCCCACCACCCAGCTCCTCATCGTCCTGCTGCTTGTCGCGGTGTTCGCCGTCCTTGTCCTGCAGGTGGTCGCGCTGCTGCGCAGCCGTGCCGACACCGGCCTGCAGACGCGGCTCGATGCGCTGCGCGATGACAACGAACGGCTGCAGCGCGCCCTGCGCGAGGAGCAGCGTGCCGGCCGCGAGGAACTGCAGCAGGGCTTCGACCGCTTCCGCAGTCACGTCGGCGAGCAGCTCGACGGCATGTCACAACGGCAGGCCGAACGCATCGACGGCTTCGGCCAGCGTCTTGCCAGCCTCACCGACAGCACCGGCAAGGGCCTCGACAGCCTGGCCCAGCGCCTGCTCGACGACGCGCGCAAGAACCGCGAGGAGATCACCCTGGCGCTGGGCCGTTTCGGCGAACAGCAGCAGCAGCGACTGAGTGCGCTGGCCACGGAAAACGACAAGCGCATGGGCGAGATGCGCACCACGGTGGAAGCCAAGCTCGGCGCGATCCAGCAGGACAACGCCGCCAAGCTGGAACAGATGCGCGCCACCGTCGACGAAAAGCTGCACGCCACCCTTGAGACGCGGCTGGGCCAGTCGTTCAAGCTGGTGTCCGAACGGCTCGAGGCGGTGCAGCGCGGGCTGGGCGAAATGCAATCGCTGGCCACCGGCGTGGGCGACCTGAAGCGCGTGCTCGGCAACGTGAAGACGCGCGGCATCCTGGGCGAAGTGCAGCTCGGCGCGCTGCTCGAACAACTGCTCACGCCCGAACAGTACGAAGCCAACGTCGCCACCGTGCCCGGCTCCGGCGACCGCGTGGAATTCGCCATCCGGCTGCCCGGCGCCGACCGCGAACACCCGGTGTCGCTGCCGGTGGACGCCAAGTTCCCGCGCGAGGATTACGAGCGGCTGCTGGACGCACAGGAACGCGCCGACGCCGAGGCCGCCAACCTCGCCGCGGTGGCGCTGGAGCGCCGCATCCGCGACGAGGCCAAGACCATCCGCGCCAAGTACGTGGCACCACCGCACACGACCGATTTCGCAATCCTGTTCCTGCCCACGGAGGGCCTGTACGCCGAAGTGCTGCGCCGCCCCGGCCTGTTCGAGGCACTGCAGCGCGAACATCGCGTCACCGTGACCGGCCCGACCACACTGAGCGCCCTGCTCAACAGCCTGCAGATGGGCTTCCGCACGCTGGCGATCCAGCAGCGTTCCAGTGAGGTATGGCAGCTGCTCGGCGCGGTGAAGAGCGAGTTCGGCAAGTTCGCAAGCATCCTCGAGAAGGCCGAGCGGCAGCTCAACACGGTCAGCAAGAGCATCGGCGACGCCGGCAAGAAAACCCGCACCATCGAACGCAAACTGCGCGGTGTGGAATCGCTGTCCAGCGACGACGCGAACCGCCTGCTCGGCGATGCCACGATCGGCGAGGAAGACCCCAACGACACGGACGACGACACATGAACTCACCGCGCCGCGCACTGGCTGAACTGATGCAGCGCCTCGAACAGATGGCCGACGAAGCGACCCGGCTGCGCCAGAACCTGACCCGGGGCGACCGCCTGGTAGCCGGCCTGATGCACGCACTGCGCGCGGTGCTGGCGGCCGCGCTGGGCTACTACGGCGCCCTGCTGCTGGGCCTAGAACAGGGCTTCTGGGCCGCGATCACCGCGATCTCGGTGACTCAGGCCAGCTATGCCGAAGTGCGCCACTCGTCGCGCGACCAGTTCATCGGCGCGATCATCGGCGGCCTGGTCGGCATCGCCGCAGCGGCACTGGTGCACAACCAGTTCCCGGCCTACGCGCTGGCCGTCATCGCCGGCATGACGCTGTGCTGGGTGCTGGACCTGGGGGCAGCCGGGCGTATCGCCGGCATCACCACCACCATCGTGATGCTGGTGCCGCACCAGGGCACTTTCCTGCAGTTCGCCCTGTTCCGGCTCGGCGAGGTGGTGCTGGGCGCGGTGGCCGCGCTGCTGGTCACGCGCGCGTTCGACATCGCCGAACGCAGGCTGCTCGGCACCCCGCGCTGACGTCCCCGGCCGCGCCGGGCTTCCATGACCGTTACACTATGGCGCTCCCCGAACGCCAAGGACCCCCGATGAACAAGCCCGATTCCGACCACGGCGTGACCCGCGAAGAAGCCGAGGACGCGGTGCGCACCCTGCTGCGCTGGGCGGGCGAGGATCCGTCGCGCGAAGGCCTGCTGGACACGCCCAAGCGCGTGGTCAAGGCGTACCGGGACTGGTTCGCCGGCTATGCCAGCGACCCGGCCGACTACCTGCGCCGCACCTTCGAGGAAGTCGAAGGCTACGACGAGATGGTGGTGCTGCGCGACATCGAGTTCGAAAGCCACTGCGAACACCACATGGCACCGATCATCGGCCGCGCCCACGTCGGCTACCTGCCGACCAACCGGGTGGTCGGCATCAGCAAGCTGGCCCGCGTGGTGGACGGTTTCGCGCGCCGCTTCCAGGTACAGGAAAAGCTCACCGCGCAGATCGCCCACTGCATCCAGGAAACCCTGCAGCCGGCCGGCGTGGCCGTGGTGATCGACGCAAGCCACGAATGCATGACCACACGCGGCGTGCACAAGCGCGGCGTGTCGATGATCACCAGCCAGATGCTGGGCACGTTCCGCGAGGACGCGCGCACCCGCTCGGAGTTCCTGCAGTTCATCGGCATCCACGGCCGGGTCCGCTAAAGTTTCCGCGACCGCGGCCGATCAACGGCCGTTGCGCCGACGTGCGCCCCGACCAAGCGAAGTCCTCGCCATGACGCCATGCCCATAGACCTGGCGACCATCGCCATGCTCGGCGCCCTGCAGGCGCTGCTGCTGGTACCGCCGCTGCTCGCCGCCACCCGTGCCTATTCCGGCGTCGCACGCCGCAGCCTGCATGTGTGGAACGCCGCGCTGGTGCTGCAGGGGCTGGGCTGGACTCTGATGGCCATGCATGGCCGACTCGCTCCCTGGGTCACCTTCACGATCGCCAGCGGCTCGCTGCTGGGGTCCTACGCCGCGACCACCTGTGCGCTGCGCATGCTGCTGCGTCAGCCACGACGCCGCTTGCTGGTCGGCGCGGTCACGATCATCGGCTGGCTCGGCATCGCCTGGTTCGGTGTGGTGCGGCCCGACTACGCCATGCGCAGGTATGCCAGCTCGCTCGCGACCAGCGTCTACCTGATGTTGCTGATCGCCCCACTGTTCGGCTCCCTTCGCCGCGGCGGCTCCCGCGCGCAACGGGCGATGCTTTTCGTGCTGCTGGCCGGCGCGGTGGTCTGGGCCTATCGGCTCGCCCTGCTGCTGACCGGTGTCGATACCGGCAACAGCCTGCTGACGTTATCGCTGGGCAACGTGATCAGCCTCGTGTACGGCGCCACCGAACCGGTGCTCGCCACGATCGGCTTTATGCTGATCTACAACGAGGACGCACAGGCCGAACTGCGCCGCCAGGCCCGTACCGACCCGCTCACCGGCGTACTGAACCGGCTGGGACTGGACGAGGAAGCCGAACGCCTGTTCCGCCAGGCCCGCAGTGAGGCACGTCCGCTGGCCGCACTGATGATCGACACCGACCACTTCAAGCAGGTCAACGACCATTTCGGCCACGCCGACGGCGACCGCGTACTGGCTAGGCTGGCCGCCTGCCTCGGCGGGCGTCTGCGGCACGCCGACAGGCTGGGACGTATCGGCGGCGAGGAGTTCCTGGTCCTGCTGCCGGACACCGCCACGGCGGAGGCCATGGCTCTGGGCGAGCAGCTGCGCAGCGATGTCGCTGCGCTCAAGTTGATGACCGGCAGCGCCGGCCTGACCATTTCCATCGGCGTGGCGGTCAGCTCTGCGGCGGATACGGACGAGCATGCCCTGATCCATCGCGCCGACCGTGCGCTCTACGCCGCCAAGCACACGGGGCGCAACCGCGTCGTGACCGCAGCGGCCTGAGCGACCACTGCCGCTCTGGCCACGGACACCCCGTCGCAGGGGCATCCGTGCACATGAACCGGCGTCAGCCGAGGCTTGCCAGCCACTCGTCGTCGGAACCCTCGGGCACACCCTCGAACAGGAAGGTGGAAAGGTAGCGCTCGCCGGTATCCGGCAGCATCGCCAGGATCACGCTGCCTTGCTCGGCGTTCTTCGCATACTCCAGCGCGGCCGCCACCGTGGCGCCGGCCGACACGCCGACGAAGATGCCTTCCTCGGCGGCCAGGCGACGTGCGGTGTCGCGGGCCACGGTGTCGTCCACCGGCACATTCACGTCGACGACCTCGCGATTGAGCACGCCGGGCAGGAAATCGGGCGCCCAGCCCTGGATCTTGTGCGGCTGCCAATCCTTGCCCGCCAGCAGGGGCGCTGCCGCCGGTTCGGCCACCACGACTTTCACGTCGGGCCGCGCCAGATGCAGCACTTCGCCGACGCCGGTGATGGTGCCGCCCGTGCCCCAGCCGGAGACGAAGGCATCCAGCCTGCGACCGGCAAAGTCGCGCAGAATCTCAGCCGCGGTGGTGCTGCGGTGATAGGCCGGGTTGGCCGGGTTCTCGAACTGGCTGGCCAGGAACCAGCCGTGCTTGCGGGCCAGCTCCTCGGCCTTGCGCACCATGCCGGTGCCACGCTCGGCGGCCGGGGTGAGAATCACCTTGGCGCCGTAGGCGCGCATCAGCTTGCGCCGCTCCACCGAGAAGGTCTCGGTCATCACCGCCACGAACTTGTAGCCGCGCGCCGCGCAGACCATCGCCAGCGCCACGCCGGTATTGCCGGAGGTGGCCTCCACCACGGTGTCGCCGGGCTTGAGCTTGCCCTTGCGCTCGGCATCCAGGATCACTGACAGGGCCAGACGGTCCTTGACCGAGCCGCCCGGATTGAAGGATTCCACCTTGACGTACAGCGCCACGTGCGACGGGGCCAGCCGATGCAGGCGCACGACGGGCGTACCACCGATGGTGTCCAGAATGCTTTCGTAAATCATGGCGACCTCGCTGTAACGAATATCCAGACCCGCCACGCTAGTCCTATCCGCGAACCAATGCCAAACCACCTTTGGGTCTATCGTTTGAACCGGAAGCACTAGACGTGCGCGGGGCGACCCGGCTGGCCGCACTCGACGCCTCACCCGGCCATCCCGCACACTGAGCTCATGCCAGTCATGTCGCCACGCCACGCTATCGTCGCCACCTTGGCCGGCCTGCTGGCGCTCGCCAACGGCCCGCTGGTCGCGCAGGGCTACCCCGGCACGCCTGCCGCCTACCTGCACCTGATGGACAGCAACGGCGACGGCCGGGTCAGCGAAGAGGAATACGTGGCCTACATGAGCCGCGGCTTCCACCAGCTGGATACCAATGGCGACGGCGTGCTGGAAAACCGCGAACTGCCCGGCGGGCGCGGCGGTCCGGTCACGCTGCACTCGTGGCAGGACAACCTGCGCCGGCAGTTCCATCGTCTGGACCGCAACCACGACGGTTATCTGGATGCGCGCGAACTGGCCGCACCGCCGGGCTGAACGAGCACACTGCAGCTATGCGTCGGCGCTGCCGTGCTGCGGCCACTCCAGCCGGTAGCCCACGCCGTAGACCGAGCCGATCGCATCGAGGCCACTGGTCTGCAGCTTGCGGCGCAAGTTCTTCACGTGGCTGTCGATGGTGCGTTCGCTGACCACACGGTGATCGCGGTAGGCGGCATCGATCAGCTCGCCGCGCGAGTAGACCCGGCCGGGATGCGCCGCCAGCCGCTGCAGCAGACGGAACTCCACCGGCGTCAGCACCACCGGCTGGCCGTCGATGCGCGCCTCGAACCGCTCCTCGTCGATCTGCAAGCGCGCAGCCTGACCATCCGGCTGCGCCGGCTGCTCGCCGACCCGGCGCAGCACCGCCCTCAGCCGGGCCACCACCTCACGCGGGCTGTACGGCTTGCAGATGTAGTCGTCGGCACCCAGCTCCAGGCCAAGCAGGCGGTCGATCTCCTCGACCCGCGCGGTCAGCAGCAGCACCGGCACCTGCGATGCGGCACGCAGCCGGCGGCAGATCGACAGGCCGTCCTCTCCCGGTAGCATCACGTCGAGCAACACCGCTGCCGGCGCCAGTTCGAGGATGCGCTCGACCGCAGCGTGACCGTCCGCGAGGATCTCGCTGCGGAAACCGGCGGCTGCCAGATAGTCCCGCAACAGGGCCGCCAGCTTCGGCTCGTCCTCGACAATCACCACGCAACGGCCATCGCTCATGTCGCATCTCCGGCACCGGGCAGGTGGATTTCCACGCGCAGGCCGCCCAGCGGTGAAGCCCGCGCCTCGATGTGACCCTCGTGCGCGGCGACGATCGCCGCGGCGATCGCCAGGCCGAGACCCGCGCCGCCATGCACGCGGCTGCGCGAGGCATCGACCCGGTACAGGCGGTCGAACAACCGCGGCAATGCCGTTGCAGGCACGCCGGGCGCGCTGTCGTCCACGCGCAGGCAGCAGCCCGCGCCATGTCCGGTCAGGCTCACCCGCACCTGACCGGGCGCATCGGTGTAACGCAGGGCGTTGGCCAGCAGGTTGTCCAGCAACTGCCCGAGCCGGCGAGGATCGCCACGCACGCTGAACACCCCCAGCCCCTCGGCGGTGAGGCGCAGCCCTGCATCGTGAAAAGCCGGCTGCTTGCGCGCTACCGCGTCACGCACGCGCGCGGCCAAATCGAAGGTCTCGTAGCGGTATTCCAGCGCGCCCGCATCTGCCAGCGTCAGTTGATAGAGGTCTTCGACCAGCGACGCCAGGCGCTCGCACTCGGCTTCCAGTGAGTCCAGCGCGGCCCGGTCAGGTCTGCGCACGCCATCCTGCAGGGCCTGGATTTCGCCGCGCAGCACGCCGAGCGGGGTACGTAGTTCGTGCGCGATGTCCACGCCCCACTGGCGCCGCGCCTCGCGGTGGCCTTCCAGGGTGGCGGCCAGGCGGTTGAAATCCTCGGCCAGGCGGCCCAGCTCATCGCGCCGGCCGGCCTTGACGCGACGCGCGTAATCGCCAGCGGCCAGTGCCCGCGTGCCTGCAGTCAGCGCCGACAGCGGGGCCAGCAGTGTCCGCGCGAAGATCCAGGCCAGCAGCAGTGCCAGCAGCAGCGCCGCTGCACCGGCGCGCAGCACCGTACGACGCTGCGCATCGGCGAAGGCTCGATCCACCTCGTCGACCGGCCCCCGCTGCATGCCCATCCACAACGTGCCGACCTGGATTCCACGCCAGCGCACCGGCACCGCACGGCCGTGCGCCGGCAGGTGCGGATCGCCGGCGACGAACTCGCCGCTCGCGTCGGTCAGGCTCACGTGCGGAAACCCCGGATGCGGCGGCCTCATGTGGGGCTGTGGCGGCCCCATGTCCGGAGGTGGCGGTCTCGCCTGCGGTCGCGACGGACCCGGCGGCAAGCCGAACGGCGCGCCCGGCTTGAGCCAGTGGTCGAATTGGACCGGATCGTCGCGCAGGAAATTCCAGTTGCCGTGAGCACCGTAAGCCTGGGCCAGCACCAACGCCTGTGTCCTGAGCTGGGCCAGCGCGGTGGCGTCCAGGTATTCGCGGAAGCCGTTCCGGAAGGCGTATTGCTGCCACAGCACGAAGCCGCCGAGCACCAGGCTCGTCAGCATCGCAAAGGCCAGGAACAGCCGCTGCCACAGGTTCATCCGCTCGCATCCGGTCAGGGCAAAATCGTCGCCAGCCTAGCGCAGACCGGGTGGCCACCCCGGATGCGACGCCAATCTCCGCAATTTCTCCATGGAATCTGTGCTAGGGCTGCGCATTCGACGCGCAATCTGGCGGGGTCGGAATCGCCGATGCCCACACGGAGACAAGCCATGCGTGCCACCTTGCGCCTGCTTCCCCTGTCCCTGCTTTTCGCCGGTTCGCTGGCAGCTGCGCAGTCTGCCCCGCCTCCGGGTCCCGGACCGATGCCGCGTGGTCCGATGGGACCGGGCAGCGTGCCATCGCCGGCCCAGCTGGCCACCTTGCCCGGCCTCAGCACCGCACAGCAGCAGCAGTTGCGGCAACTGCTGATCCAGCGCCGCGACGCCCACGAGGCGCTGCGTCAGCGCGAACAGGCCGCCAGCGACAAGATCGATACCGACAGCGCGAAGAGCATCCGCAGCCTGCTTGGCGAGAAGGCCTACGTGCGCTATGCGAAATGGTCGCTGGGGCATGGTCCGCACGATCACGGCGGGCACGCCGCACCGCCCCCGCAGAACGGTCGCGACGACAGCAGCCTGCTGCCGCCGGACCTCGACGACAGTGGCCTGGCACTGCTGCTGAGCGGATCGTCCGGCAGCCACTGACCCCCTGCCGGGGCGCGGCATCCAGCCGCACCCTCCCCCCGTGCCGGGACGTGTCCAACACGCGCGAGGAACGCGCCGATACGCTATGGTGGCAGCCCCCTCCCCCAGCCACCATCGTCATGGACACGTCCCAGGCACCCTCTGCCCAGGCACACCCCAGACGCCAGGCCGCACTGGCCTTCATCTTCGTCACCGTAGTGGTGGACATGCTGGCGTTCGGCATCATCATCCCGGTGCTGCCGCATCTCATCGTCGACCTGATCGGTGGCAGCATCGCCGGTGCCGCGGTGTGGGCCGGCGCGTTCGGCGCCCTGTTCATGCTGATGCAGTTCGTCTGCTCGCCGATCCAGGGGGCGCTGTCGGACCGCTACGGCCGGCGTACCGTGCTGCTGATCTCCAGCTTCGGACTCGGTGCCGATTTCATCGTGATGGCGCTGGCGCCCGTGGTGTGGGTGCTGTTCCTGGGACGTGCGATCTCCGGCATGTGCGCGGCCAGCTTCAGCACCGCCAATGCCTATATCGCCGACATCGTGCCCAGCCAGAAACGGGCCGCCGCGTTCGGCACACTGGGCGCCGCCTTCGGCATCGGCTTCGTCGCCGGCCCCGCGATCGGCGGCTTTCTTGGCCACCTGTCGATCCGGCTGCCGTTCTGGGTGGCGGCCGGGCTGTCGCTGGTCAACTTCGCCTACGGCTTTTTCGTGTTGCCGGAATCGCTGCCCCGGGAGCGTCGCAGCACCCGCCTGGACTGGCGCCACGCCAATCCGCTGGGCGCCTTGCTGCTGTTGCGACGCTACCCGCAGGTACTGGGTCTGGCCGCGGTGTATTTCCTGATCAATCTGGCGCAGTTCTCGCTCAACTCGACCTACGTGCTGTATACCGACTACCGCTTCGGCTGGGGTCCGCAGGCCGTGGGCTTCACCCTGAGCCTGGTCGGCCTGTGCAGCGGCCTGGTGCAGGCGGTGCTGGTACGACGCCTGCTGCCGTCGCTGGGCGAACGGAAGATGATCATGCTGGGCCTCGTCCTGTGTGCCGGCGGCTATGCGACGTTCGGGCTGGCACCGGGCATGTGGCTGTTCGTGCTGGGCATTCCGCTGCTGTGCCTGGGCGGGCTGTCCGGACCACCGGTACAGGCGATGGTGACCCACCAGGTCGACCCGCACGAGCAGGGCCGCCTGCAGGGTGCGCTGACCAGTCTGGCCAGCCTGGCCGGCATCTTCGGCCCTGCCATGTTCGCCAATCTGTTCGCGCTGTTCATCAGCGATCACGCACCGGTGCAGCACTTGCCCGGCGTCTCGTTCCTGCTGGCGGCGGCGCTGCTGGTCGCCGCTTTCACGGTGGCGACGTATGCCACCCGCAACACCACCGCATCCCGCATCGGCCAACCGGCGCTGGCGCTTGCCGGCGAGACCTCGCCGCCAGGCCCGGCCGTGGCCGATACGCTTACCCACCCACCCTCGGAGCATTCCTCATGAGTCTTTCCATGTACCAGGCTTCCGTCCCCGTCTTCGTGCGTGCGCTGTCGAACCTGCGCCACGTATTCCTGAAGGGCGAGGCCCACGCCAAGTCGAAGAACGTAGCGGACGACGTGCTGCTGCAGACCCGCCTGGTTCCCGACATGTTGCCGCTGGTGAAGCAGGTGCAGATCGCCTGCGACATGGCCTGCCGTGGCGCCGCCCGCCTCGCCGGCGCGGAGCCGAAGAGCTTCGAGGACAACGAAACCACACTGGCTCAGGTGTACGACCGCATCGACCGCGCGCTGGAGTACGTCAAGTCGTTCCGCCCCGAACAGATCGACGGCAGCGAGACCCGCGCGATCCAGCTGAAGATGCGCAGCGGCGAGCTGAATCTGGAAGGCCAGGCCTACCTGCTGCACTTCATCCTGCCCAACCTGTTCTTCCACTGCACCACCGCCTACAACCTGTTCCGCGGCATGGGCGTGGAGCTGGGCAAGAGCGACTTCATCGGCAGCATGTAAGCCCCACGGCCGCCCGCTGCCGGACGACGGCGGGCGGCCACTGCCACGGCATGCGAAAATGGTGCATTCCCTGCCGACTGCGCCACGCATGCTGCGACTGACCGAGATCAAGCTCCCGCTGGACCATGCGGACGACGCCCTGCCCGCCGCGATCTGCGCGAAGCTGGGGCTTCCGCGATCTGCGCTGCGCGGTTTCAGCGTATTCCGCCGCGGTTACGACGCACGCAAGCGCGGTGCGATCGCGCTGATCTACACCGTGGATGTGGATATCGCCGACGAGGCTGCCCTGCTGGCGCGCTTCGCCGACGATCGCCACGTACAACCCACGCCCGACACCCGCTACCGCCCGGTGGCAAAGGCCCCGGCACAGCTGACGCACCGGCCGCTGGTGATCGGCTTCGGCCCCTGCGGCCTGTTCGCCGCGCTGATCCTGGCCGAGATGGGTTTCCGCCCGATCGTGCTGGAACGCGGCAAGGCCGTGCGCGAACGCACAAAGGACACCTGGGACCTGTGGCGCCAGCGCAACCTGCACCCGGATTCCAACGTGCAGTTCGGCGAGGGCGGTGCGGGCACTTTCTCCGACGGCAAGCTCTACAGCCAGATCTCCGATCCGCACCATCACGGCCGCAAGGTGCTGGGCGAATTCGTCAAGGCCGGCGCGCCGGAGGAAATCCTCTACGTCAGCAAGCCGCACATCGGCACCTTCCGGCTGGTGTCGATGGTGGAGAACATGCGCAACACCATCACCGAACTGGGCGGCGAGATCCGCTTCGGCCAGCGCGTGGACGACCTGCTGGTCGAGACGGGCAGCACCGGTACGCGGCAGGTGCGCGGCGTGCGTCTGGCCGACGGCAGCGAACTGCGCAGCGACCACGTGGTGCTGGCGCTGGGTCACAGCGCGCGCGATACCTTCGAGGTGCTGCATGCGCGCGGCGTCTACATGGAAGCCAAGCCGTTCTCGATCGGCTTCCGCATCGAACACCCGCAGTCGCTGATCGACAAGGCGCGCTTCGGCCCGCAGGCCGGTCACCCGGTCCTCGGCGCCGCCGACTACAAGCTCGTGCACCACGGCAACGGCGGGCGCTCGGTCTACAGCTTCTGCATGTGTCCAGGCGGCACCGTGGTGGCGGCGACCAGCGAACCCGGCCGCGTGGTCACCAACGGCATGAGCCAGTATTCGCGCAACGAGCGCAATGCCAACGCGGCGATCGTCTGCGGCATCGAACCGGCCGATTTCGCCGCCTATGGCGAGGGACCGCTGGCCGGCATCGCGCTGCAGCGGCACTGGGAGTCCGTCGCCTACCAGCTGGGTGGCGGTGACTACAGCGCACCCGCCCAGCGCGTGGGCGACTTTCTGGCCGGCCGGCCCACCCGTGCGCTGGGCGATGTGCAGCCGTCGTACCAGCCGGGCGTGCACCTGACCGATCTCGCCACGGCCCTGCCCGACTATGCGACCGCCGCGATCCGCGAGGCGATTCCCGCCTTCGACCGGCAGATCCGCGGCTACGCCATGCCCGACGCGATGCTCACCGGCGTGGAAACACGCACCTCGTCGCCGTTGCGGCTCAAACGCGACACGACCAGCCACGAGAGCGTGAACACCGCCGGCCTGTACCCGGCTGGTGAAGGTGCCGGCTATGCCGGTGGCATCCTTTCCGCCGCCGTCGACGGCATCCGCGTGGCCGAGGCGGTGGCGCGCAGCATGGCAGGCTGAGCTCGATCGGGACAACGATACGGTCTTGAATCGCTGCCCCGGCGCCAGCACATCGGGCAGATACCTCCCGCAAGGCCAGCCCATGTCCAGTACGACGCCCACCCGCCTGAAGATTGATTTCGTCTCCGACGTGGTGTGCCCCTGGTGCGCCGTCGGTCTCAACGCACTGGAACGCGCGTTGGCCGGGCTGCAGGGCGAAGTCGAAGCGGACCTGCATTTCCAGCCGTTCGAGCTGAATCCGGGACTGGGCCCGGAAGGCGAGGACCTGTTCGAGCATCTCTCGCGCAAGTACGGCGTCAGCGCCGAGCAGTTCAAGGCGAACGAGCAGGCGCTGGTGGCGCGCGGCGCGGCACTGGGCTTCACCTTCGACCCGGCCCGGCGCACCCGCACCTACAACAGTTTCGACGCGCACCGCCTGCTGCACTGGGCCGGCCTGCAAGGTCGCCAGCGCGAGCTGAAGCATGCACTGCTGCGTGCCTATTTCACCGACGGTCGCGACATCGGTTCACACGATGTACTGGCAGATGTCGCCGCCCAGGCGGGGCTGGATGCCGCCGCTGCGCGCGAGCTACTGTCCACCGACCGCTATGCCGACGAAGTGCGCGCCGACGAGCGCCTGTACCAGGACCAGGGCATCCACTCGGTGCCTTCGATCATCGTCAACGACCGCTATCTGATCCAGGGCGGCCAGCCGGTCGAGGTCTTTGCCCAGACCCTGCGCCAGATCGCGGCCGAGCCGGCCAGCTGACTGGCCGGGCGCCGTCGACATGCTTCAGGCCGGCTGACCGGCCTTGACCGACCACGCCTCCGCCGGCGCGGGACGGCCCAGCAGATAACCCTGGCCGTACTCGCAGCCCATTTCCAGCAGCATGCGCCGCTGGGTCTCGGTCTCGATGCCCTCGGCGATCACCACCACGTTCAGCGCACGGCCGAGCGCCAGGATCGCCGCCACCACCATGCTGCTGTTGTCCGGCACCTGCTCGCCCAACGCCTGCACGAACGACTGGTCGATCTTCAGTTTGCGCAGCGGCAGCGTGTGCAGGTAGCTGAGCGACGAATAGCCGGTACCGAAATCGTCCAGCGCCGCATCGATGCCGGCGTCATGCAGGCGTCCCAGCGTGGCCTGCACCTTGCCGGCGCTTTCGAGCAGGGCGCCCTCGGTCACTTCGACCACTAGGTGTGCAGCCCCGGGAAAACCGGCACGTTCGAGCAGCCCCAGCAGGCGACGGTCGAAATCCGCGTTGCGCAGATGTCGCGGCGAGACATTGATGGACAAGAACAGGCCGCTGGATGTCATCTTGCCGAACGACTGGAAGGCGCGCTTGAACAAGCGCCAGTCGATCGACTCCAGGTGACCGGTGTCCTGCGCCACCCGTAGGAAATCATTCGGCGCGAGCATGCCGCGATACGGATGATTCCAGCGCAGCAGCGCCTCGTAGCCCATCAGCCGGCCGTCGGCGAGGCGGCGGATCGGTTGGAAGTACGGCTCGAATTCGTCACGCTGCAGTGCGTGACGCAGCTCGCCTTCCAGGGTGAACACGTCCTGCGCACTGCGCGCCAGGGTCTGGTCGAACACCACGTAGCGGCGACGCCCAAGCTCCTTGGCCCGGTACAGCGCGATATCGGCATCGCGCACCAGTTCGTCGGCATGTCCGTAGTGGCCATCGCCGACCGCGATACCCATGCTCACCGACGGCTCGATTTCGCGCCCGGCGATCTGCATCGACTGATTCATCACTTGCAGCACCCGACTGGCCACTTCCTCCACGTTGCGGTGCGGGCCGATATCCTCCAGCAGGATCGCGAACTCGTCGCCGGACAGGCGCGCCACCACATCCGGGTCGCGCACGCAGTAGCGCAGGCGCTCGGCCACCACCTTGAGGAACTCGTCGCCGGCCAGGTGACCCAGGCTGTCGTTGATCATCTTGAAGCGGTCGACGTCGATGTACAGCAATGCGCAGCAGCGCCCGGGCTCGCTCTTCAGCACCGCCAGCAGACGTTCCAGCCGATCGCGCAGGTAGCCGCGGTTGGGCAATGCGGTCAACGGATCGTGCATCACCTGATGTCGCAGCTGCTGCTGGATCCGTTCGCGGCGCGAGATCTCGGCGCGCAGCTCGCGGGTGCGCTCCTCCACCCGATGCTCGAGCCGGATGTTGGCTTCCTGCAGGGCCGCGGCGCTGCGGCGCCGATTGATGCTGTGGGCGATCTGCAGGGCGACGAAAGACAGCAGGTTCTTGTCGGCCGCGCCATAGCTCGCGCCCTGCTCGTAACTCTGCACTGCGACCAGGCCGATGACCTCGTCCTCGAAGCGCAGGGGCACGCCCAGCCAGGACATCGACGGCGCACCGATCCGGTGCGGCACCACTTCGCCACTGCGCTGCAGCGCATTGATGTCGTCGCGGGTACCCAGCCAGGCTTCGCCGCGCCTGAGCACGTATTCGCTCAGGCCACGCCCCAACGGACGGGTCATGCGATGCCGCACGCCCTTGTCGACGAAGTACGGCAACTCCAGGCTGCGGCGGTCGCTGCTCAGCAGCGAGATGAAGAAGTTCTCGGCATTCAGCAGTTTACGAACCACCGCATGCACACGCTGGTAGAACGAATCCTCGTCCAGGTCGCTGGTGGCCAGCCGGGCCAGCTGGAACAGCGATTCCTGCAGGCGCACCGCGCGCTGCCGCTCCTGCACTTCCTGCCGCAGGCCAAGGTTGAGCCGGGCCAGTTCGCTGGTGCGTTCACGCACGTGCTGCTCCAGCTCGTGCTTGCTCTGCTTGCGTTCCAGCGCGGTCAGGATATGGCTGCCCACGAACATCAGCAGCGTGCTGTCCTCGTCGGAAAAGCGGATGCCTTGCCGGTAGCTCTGCACGACCAGCGCGCCATGTACGACGCCGTCGCGCAGCATCGGCACGCCCAGCCAGTCGGCACTCTCGGGACCCAGGGCCTTCAGCGAGCCGCCGAGCTGGGCGATGATCTCCTCGGCGCTGCCCATCAATGGCTTGCCGCGCGTGATCAGGTGCCAGGTCAGACTGCCCTGGATCGCATCCATGGCCATCTCCTGTCCGATCACCGGTGACGTCTCGTCAACGGTGTCGGCGTAGTAGAGAAAGTGCAGGGTGGACTGCCTCGGGTCGCAGCGGACGATGTAGAAGTTCTCCGCGTACATCAGCGAACGCAGGATGTCGTGGATGCCGCGCAGCATCTCCGGCATGTCCAGCTCCGAACCGGACAGATCGGAGATCGTGAAAAGCGCGCGCTGCAGGCTTTCCGAACGGGCCAGTTGACGGTGCGAGGCATGCAGGTCGACCAGCATGCGCACCTGTTGCAGGTGCTGCTCGGCCAGCTCGAGGCATGGCAGGATCGATTGTTCGAGCTCGACATCCGCCGGGGGAGAACTGAACGACATCGCCATCACCAGCGATCCGTCCGCACCCATGCGGAACGCCTGATGACGCGCATCCGCACTGGACTCCCGGTTCTGGCCATGCTGCATCAGGTCGACCACGACCTGATGCGCCCCTGCCGGAATCGCACAACCGGCAACGCTCCAGCCACTGTCCGTGCGCTGCGGGCGCACCAGCGCGGCGGACACGCAACCAGCCTGTTCCAGCGCATAGGAGACAAGCAGATCGTCCACCGCCTCGACCGTGGTCGTTCCGACCAGGCGTCTCAACCAGGCCAACCGTGTTGCGTCGCTAAGCACCTTGGACTTTCCCGGTGCCCACACGGGCACGCATGATCGTGCCCCCCCTGCGCAACGCATCCGTCCATGATAGAAACCAAGGTCGGCACGTCCCCCCGGTTCCACGACACCTCCCATGTCGTTTGTCCCTGGCCTTATCGGCCGCGCCGGGAAAAACCGAATGTCCCGGCCGCAGCTCGTACAGGCCCGGCTAAAATAACCCGATTCCCGCGCAGCTGCGCGAAATCCATGTTTTTGCCCTGTCCGCCGGCCATGCTCCATGACCGACGGCACGCGAAACCGCTGAACAGGCCGCCCTGACGCCCCGATGCTGACCGACACCACCAAGGACGCCATCCGCGCCACCTACACCCGTCTGAAGGAAGGCCTGCCCGGCTTCCGCCCCCGCGCCGCGCAGGGACGGATGATCGCCGAGGTCGCCAAGACCCTCGCGCAGGAGGGCGGGGCCGCCGTGATCGAGGCCCCCACCGGCACCGGCAAATCGATGGCCTACCTGCTCGCCGGCCATGCGGTGGCGCGGGCGCACAAGAAAAAGCTGCTGATCGCCACCGCTACAGTTGCCCTGCAGGAACAGCTGGTAGAGCGCGATATTCCGCTCTACCTGAAACTCAGCGGCATCGAGGCCAAGGTCGCGCTGGCCAAGGGCATGGGCCGTTACCTGTGCCTGCGCAACCTGCACATGGCGGCCAACGGCCTGAACGAACCGGCCCAGCTCGGCCTGGGCCTCGACAACGACCTGGCGCTGTGGGCCAGGCCGCCCGCCGAGCGCGACAAGCAGGCCCTGGCGCGGCTCGCCGCCGCCTTCGACCGCAACGAATGGGATGGCGACATGGACAGTGCGCCGGCGCCGGTGAGCGACCTGCTGCGGCCGATGATCACCACCACCTCGGGCGGCTGCACCGGCCGCCGCTGCGCGCATTTCATGATCTGCCCGCTGTTCGCCGCGCGCCGTGCCATCGGCGATGCCGACATCGTGGTTGCCAACCAGGACCTGGTGCTGGCCGACCTCACCATGCCCAGCGGCCAGGACGGTTTCGGCGGCGTGATCCTGCCCAAACCAGAGGAAACCCTGTACGTGTTCGACGAGGGCCACCACGTGCCGGGCAAGGCGGTGGACCGGGGCGCATCCGAAGTGTTCATGACCGCCACCGTGCGCCAGCTCAGCCGGCTCGGACGCCAGGTGCATGCCGCCTACTCGCTCACCGACAAGGAAGTGCTGGGCAAGCTCGCGCTGGACGCCGGCGACGCCCGGCTGCAGGAACTGAGCGACGCGCTGGAGGAACTGGAAAAGATCATCCGTCTTGCCTGGATACCCGATCCGGGCGAGGCCGAACCCGTCTATCGCGGCTCGCTGGGCCAGCTGCCCGACGCCTGGGTTGAACAGGCGCGCCTGCTCAACCTGCTGACCGGCGAGGTGCAGCGCTGGCTGGTCGCGGTGCGCCGCGCGGTGGTGGAAATGAGCGACGGCGGCCCGACCCAGGAAGCACTGTCGCGCGAGCTGGGCATGGCGCTGGAACGCATCGGGCGCCAGCTCGGCACCTGGCACGCATGGAGCCACGACGACCACGAGGACGCGCCACCGATGGCGCGCTGGGTCAGCCTGGCCGGCGACCAGCAGCTGGTCTGTCATGCCTCGTCGGTATCCGCCGCCGGCCTGCTGCGGCAAGTGCTGTGGGGCAACGCCAGTGCGGTGGTGATGACCTCGGCCACGCTCAGCGCGGGCGGCAATTTCCGCAACTTCGCCAATGCGGTCGGCCTGCCGGACGAGGCCATCACGATCAGCCTGCCCTCGCCGTTCGACCTCGGCGCACAGGCCCGCCTGGAAGTGCCGCTGATGCGTGCGATGCCGGACGCGCGCGAAGAGCATGCGCAGGAGATCAGCGACTGGCTGGATACCCACCTCGACTGGAACGCCGGCAACCTGGTGCTGTTCACCTCGCGCGCCAAGCTCGACCGGGTGCTGCAGAAACTGCCGATCGACAAGGTGCGCAAGGTGCGCGCGCAGGGCTCGCTGGGCAAGGCCCAGCTGATCGCCGAGCATCGTGCCGACGTCGAGGGCGGCAAGGGCAGCACCCTGTTCGGCCTGGCCAGCTTCGGCGAAGGCCTGGACCTGCCGGGCAAGCTTTGCGAGACGGTCGTGATCACCCAGCTGCCGTTCGCGGTGCCCACCGACCCGGTCGGCGCCACCTACGCCGAGTGGCTGGAATCACGCGGACGCAACCCGTTCCTGGAAGTGAGCGTGCCCGAGGCCACCCGCCTGCTGATCCAGTACTGCGGCCGACTGATCCGCAACGAGGACGACAGCGGCCGCATCGTGCTGCTGGACCGCCGTGTGATCACCAAGCGCTACGGCGCCGGCATGCTGCGCGCGCTGCCGCCGTTCGAGCGCCTGATCGAACATGCCTGATCGACCACGTCTGACCAGAACCAGCCCGACCCTCGCGCACACCCGGCCAAGCCCATGATCATCCGCTCGCACGACCGCCCCGCCACCCCCTGGAAGAACGGGCAGGGACGCACCCGTGAACTTGCCACCTGCCCGCCCGGTGCCGACATGGACAGCTTCCAGTGGCGGGTCAGCGTGGCCGAAGTGGACAGCGCGGCACCGTTCTCCACCTTCCCCGGCGTCGACCGCTGCATCGTGCTGCTCGATGGCGCCGGGTTCATCATGACCCTGGACGACGAACGCCAGCACGCGCTGCTCACCCCGTTCGTACCCTTCGCCTTCCCCGGCGAAGCCAAGGTAAGCGTGACCCTGGCCGGCGGCGCCACCCGCGACTTCAACCTGATGCTTCGCCGCCACGCCGTGCGCGGCAGCGTCGAGGTGTGGCGCGATGCAGACCCGCATGTCGTCGACGCCACGGTCGCACTGGTCTACTGCGCCCACGGCACGCTGGCTTGCGCCGAGGGCGAACTGCACGCGGGCGATGCCTGGTTGCCGGGTGATGATCGCCGGATGACATGGCAACAAGGTACGGTCGTGTTGGTGGTTCGGGTCGAGGTGGTGGGCGGCTGAGCCGCGTATCTGGGGTTCGTGGGCGCTTCGGCGACAGGAATCGGTGGCGTTGTCTGGTTGAGTGGTCTTTTGATGTGTGGGCTTGTCGCAAGGGACAGCATGGTTTCGGGTCGCTGCGGCAGTGCGCTGTCGTTCGGGTCCCTGGGCGGCGGTGCGGCGGGGTCGACAAGTCCGCGCAGGGACGTTGCCAGGGACGGCAGCGCCTTTTCGTCCGGGCAGGAGCCCGGTCGAAAAGCCCGGCCACGACGCACGGACTTGGCGGACAGCATGCCCACCAAGCGCAGCCCTGGGGTGGCCTCTCTTTAGGCTAGGCGGTGTCAATCTAGAAGTGCACCATCGATGGCATCGGCCAGATCATCTCTGCCCATGGCACGGATGAACATTTCTGCAGGGCAGTGGTAATCGAGAGTGGCACGTGGCCGGAGGTTCATGCGTCGGGCGATCGCGTCGAGCTGCTTCTGGCTGTAGACCGACAAGTCCGTACCTTTAGGCAGGTATTGGCGCAGCAGGCCATTGGTGTTCTCGCAGATGCCGCGTTGCCAAGGGCTACGTGGGTCGGCGAAGTAGATCGCTAATCCAGTGCGCTCCGATAGCGTCCGGTAGAGCGCCATTTCCTTGCCCTGATCGTAAGTCAGCGTCTGGCGCAGTTCCGGTGGCAGCGGCCGGAATGCGCGGCTGAAGCCTTTCAGCGCATCCTCCGCCGAACACCCCTCCATCTTCACCAGCTTCAGGAAACGTGTCCGACGATCCACCAGTACGCCCACCGAGGATCGGTTACGGGCGCCTTTGATGAAGTCGCCTTCCCAGTGGCCGGGCAACAGCCGTTCATTGGCTTCGAGTGGACGATCATGAATGCTCGGCAAGTCGTGCATCCGGCCGCGCCGGTTCGCACCCTGACCACGCGGCCGACGCGCACATTTGTGCTGCCGCAGAAGTGCGACCAGGCCCCGCCGCAGTTCGCCGCGTGGCGCGGCATAGATCGCGGTGTAGATCGTCTCGTGCGACACGTGCTTGGCTCGCTCATCCGGGTGATGACGCCGCAGTGTGCGACTCACCTGTTGAGGTGACCAGCCCTTGCCCAGCAAGCGGCGCACGAGGCACCACAGCTGACCGTCCCGCCGCAATTTGCGCTCGCGCCGCGGCTTACGTGCCAGGCGCCGGGCGCGTTGGCCGGCTCGACTGGCGTCGTAGCTCAACCTTGGCCGACCCATCCGAGGCAGGACGGACGGTTCCTGGTGACCATTGCGAGCCAGCTCCCGCGAAATCGTGCTGGGTGAGCGACCCAGCATCAGGGCGAGCTGCCGGGCACTCTCCCCCCGAGCCTTGCCGACCATGATCGCGCCCCGTTCTTCGGCGCTCAGATGTCCATAGTGCTGACCCATGCATCACCTTGTCGTGGGGTGGTGCACTTGATCATAGAAACCGCCTTACTTTTCTCTGGCCATGCAGAGAAAAGTGACTCGACCGCCGGCAGGCGGTCGAAACCGCTCTACCCATAACCTCAAATCCCAGCGGCCGAACAACCCGACAAACAGCGATCCAGCGATACCCGAAACCCTCTCCCGTTACGGGAGAGGGTTCGAAAGACCTCAGATCAGGACATGCCTGACTTCAGAGCGAGATCGGCTTTTCGCCCTTGCTCTTGAGCGAGGCATTGAGTGCAGCGAGATCGTGCTGCTTCAGGCCCTGCCATTCGCCCAGCGTCGCGGCCAGGGTCTTGGACAGCTCGGCGTACGAAGTACGTGCATCGGGGCTGGGATCGGCATCGGCACCGTCGACAGCCATGCCCAATTTGTACAGGTCGATCGACAGCGCGCGCAGGCTGTCAGTGCGCTGCGGCGGTGCGCCCATCGAGTTGCGCGGGTCGACGTGCAACGGCACGCCGGACAGCAGCGAGACCTTGTCGAGCAGTGCGGTGATCCGGGTGCGGGTGTCGGCATCGGCATGCGCCTGGCGCGCCAGCAGTGCCTTGACCAGCTGCCCGGCATCGCCGGTGGCATGCGACGCCTGTGCCTGTGCGGCTTCCACCTTGCGGGCCAGTTCGAACTCACGCACGAACGCGGCCTGCGAAAGCTTCACCCGCGGATCCGGCTTGAGCTTCAGCGGCTGGCGATAGCTGTGGCCATCCACATGCAGCACCACGGTGTACTCGCCCGGCGGAGCCCACACACCGTCCTTGGCGGGCCCGCGCATACCCACTTCGCCCATCGCCGCGTAACGCAGGTCCCACACGAAACGATGCATGCCGGGCGTGGTGTAGAGCGGGATCGGCACATGGACCCATTCCGGCGCATAGGCGAGCTTGGCCGGGTCGAGCGACGGCGGCTTGGTTGCGCTGCTGTAGCTGCGCACCATGTGACCCTGCGCATCGAGAATGCTCAGCGTCACCGGCCCCTTCACGCCCTTGGGCAGAACGTAGTCGATCATCGCGCCGTCAGGCGGGTTGGCCGCCATCGGCTCGTCCTTGGGCATCGGCGTACCGGTGAAGCCCGCCGGACGCACGCGGATCGCGGTGGCCGGCCGGAACAGGGTGACCGCATTCGTGCCGACGCCGTTCATCTGCCGGAGTGCGGTGACGTCGTCCATGATCCAGAAGCCGCGACCATGGGTGGCGATGACCAGGTCGTTCTGGTGCACGTCGATGTCGCGCACCGAGGTGACCGGCAGGTTCTGCTGCAGCGGCTGCCACTGTGCGCCATCGTCGAAGGAAACATACACGCCCTTCTCGGTACCGGCATACAGCAGGCCCTTGCGCACCGGGTCCTCGCGTACCACGTTGACGAAGCTGCCGTGCGGGATGCCGTGGTCGATCCGGGTCCAGTGCTTGCCGCCGTCCTCGGTGCGGTAGATGTACGGCGCATCGTCGCCGAGACGGTGACGGTCGATGGCCAGATAGGCCACCTGCGCGCTGAAGTGCGACAGCTCGATGCCGCCGACCTTCGACCACGGCGTCAGGGCCGCCGGCGTCACGTTGGTCCAGTGCGCACCGTTGTCGTCGGTCTTCCACACCAGGCCATCATCGGTACCCACCCACAGCGTCTTCGCGCTGAGCGGCGAGGGCTCGATGGTGTAGATCACGCCTCGACGCTTGCTGACATGGTTGTCGTCGGCCGCGGTGACCGGATCCAGATTGGACGGCACACCGGCGTCCTCGCGGGTCAGGTCGGGGCTGATCGGCGCCCAGTGGTCACCACCGTCGGACGTGCGGAACAGGCGTTGGTTGGCGAAGTACAGCACCTTGGTGTCGCGCTTGGAGAAGGTCAGCGGCAGGGTCCACGCGCCGCGATAGTGCGCGGCGGGATAGGCCAGCGTGGGATCGACGTCGCGTACCTGGCCGGTATGCCGGTCCAGCTTGTCCACGGTGCCGCCGTAGATGATGTCCGGATCGTCCGGATCGGGCGCGATCATGCCGCTCTCGCCGCCGGGCTGGATCTCGTGGAACTGTTCCATGGTGATGCCGTCGCCGTCACTGGTGCGGCTGGGCAGGGCCACTGCGCCAGAGTCCTGCTGCGCGCCATAGACCCAGTACGGGAAGCGGTTGTCGGTGCTGACGTGGTAGATCTGCGCGGTCGGCTGGTTGTACCAGCTGCTCCAGGTCTTGCCGCCGTTGAGCGTGATCAGGGTGCCCTGGTCGACGCCCAGGATCTGCCGGTTCGAGTCGGTCGGGTCGATCCACATGGTGTGGAAATCGTCGCCGGTGGGGTCGCCCTTCAATGCGATGAAGTGCTTGCCGCCGTCATCGGAGCGCAACACGATGGTGTTCATCACGTAGACGCGGTTGGCGTTCTTCGGGTCGACGGTGAGGTGGCAAAAATACCAGCCACGCTGCCAGATGCGCTGGTCACCGGTCACGTGTTGCCAGTGCACGCCGCCATCATCGGAGCGGTACAGACCACCCTCGCCCTTCGACGCGTCGACCAGCGCATAGACCCGGCCGGGATCACTCGGCGCCGTGGCGATGCCGATGCGCCCCGGGTTTGCCGGGAACCCGTTGCCCGTCACCTGGCTCCAGTGGCTGCCACCGTCGTGCGACACGTACAGGCCGCTGCCCGGACCATTGGAGGGCGGATAGACATTCCACGGCGGCCGGCGGGTCTGCCACAGCGCCGCATAGATGGTGTTCGGATCGCCGGGCTTGAACGTCAGGTCGATCGCGCCGGTGTTGTCGTTCTTGAACAGCACCTTGGTCCAGGTCTTGCCGCCGTCGGTGCTGCGGAACACGCCGCGTTGCGCATTCGGACCATAGGCGTGGCCAAGCGCGGCGACGAACACCACATTCGGATTGTGCGGATCGACCAGGATATGCCCGATGTGGTGGGTGTCGTCGAGGCCGATGTGGGTCCAGCTCTTGCCGCCATCGACCGACTTGTACATGCCGTTGCCCTGGGCGATGTCCGAGCGCATATCGGCTTCGCCGGTGCCCACGTAGATCACCTTCGGATCGGACGGCGCCACCGCCAGCGCACCGATCGAACCCACCGGCTCCTTGTCGAAGATCGGCTGCCAGGTGCGGCCGGCATCGTGGGTCGCCCAGACACCACCGTCGACGGCACCGAAGTAGAAGTCGCGGTTGTTGCCCGGAATACCGCTGACCGCAAGCACGCGACCACCGCGGAACGGACCGATCAGGCGCCAGTGCAGGCCCTGGTAAAGCGACGGCGATACCGCCGCGTGGGCGGCAAGCGCGGCAGACATGCCGAGCGTGAACATGGCGAGACGACGCAAACGCATAGACTGGCTTCCCCTGGATCTTGAGGCGTGGAGGTGCGGAAATGCCGTGCCGGTGCGGATGATGTTGCTCCTGGGGATACGCGCAACCGGCAGGCCTACGAACAACCATACCCCATGAATGCGGATCGACCGAATATGGCCGCCTAGACGTATGGCATATGACGACGACCCCGCCAATGGGCGATAAGGAGAGGTTGCACCCCATATCCCCGGACCACCCATGATGGCCCTGCGCCGATCGATTCTTCCCGCCGCGCTGGCGACAGCCCTGTTCCCCCTGGCCACCATGGCATCGCCGCAGCCGCAACAGGACGGCAGCATCACCCACACCAGCACCGACAACTCCACGACCGCCACCCACGCCACCGACCTGCCCCGTATCGACGTGCACGGCGGCTACGACTGGCGCAAGTACGTGAAGGCCAAGCTGGTGCATCAGATGCCCGAAGTCGACGGCACCCTGATCACGGTCACCAAGAAAACCACGGTCACCCACCTGGACCGCCAGCCCACGGTGATCGGCAACAACCTCGACCAGGTGCTGGCACGCACCCCCGGAATACTGGTGTCCGAGCAACCGACGCCGACCCAGTTCAACCTCAGCTACCGCGGCATCGGCAACCCGCAGGAATCGGAATTCGTGCTGGTGATGCAGGACGGCATTCCGCTGGAAGGCGACTGGATCGGCTTCCCCACGCTGTACGCCTTCCCGATGACGCAGAGCCTGTCGCAGGTGCAGCTGATCCGTGGCGGCTCCAGCCTGCTGTACGGTCCCGAGCCGGCACCGGTGATCAACCTGGTGTCGAAGCGGCCCAAGCCCGGCACGCCGCTGCGTGCCACCACCGAGCAGGTCGTCGGTGAGCACGGCTTGTACTCCACCTACAACGACATCGAGGGCAGCGAGGGCGACTGGGCCTTCCGCGCCGATGCCGGCTACGTGCACAGCGACGGCACCCGCAGGAACGATGGCTCGCAGAACCGCCAGGCCGACCTGTATCTGGGCTACCAGCCCGCCAAGGGCCAACTGTGGTGGCTGGACCTGCACGCGATCAGCGCGGTGTCCGGCGATCCCGGCCGGCTCAGCTACACGCAATGGCAGCGGGACCCGCGTACCGTCACCACGCCCTACAACCGCGACTGGGTCAACCGCTACCAGCTGGTGCTGGGCCATTCGCGCGACTTCGGCCAGGACTGGCACCTGGACGCCAAGCTGTGGTTCACCTACCAGGACCTGGGCAGCCGCAGCGCCAACGCCTCGCTGCCGTCGGCACCGCCACCGAGCAGCACCACGCTGCAGGACGAGCAGTTCCGCACCATCGGCACCGACGTGCGCCTGCGTCATTCGTGGGGCCACGGCAACGCCTTCAGCGTGGGCGCCGTACTGTTCCACGGGGACGACCCGTTCCGCCAGTGGACCAGCACCGACCTCAGCGTCGACCGCGGCAACCGCACCGGCACGCCGCGACTGGTACAGGCACGTTCGTCCGACTACGCCTCGGTGTTCGCCGAGAACGTGTTCCGCCTGCCGCACGAGATCCACATCGTGCCGTCGGTGCGACTGGAACACGAGCGCATTGCGGTGGACGAGTCGGTGAAGCCGTCGTTCCTGTCGCGTCCGCTGATCCACGAAGCCGACACCCGCAGCGTGCCGCTGTTCGGCCTGGGCATCGGCAATGACTTCGGTCACGGCAACGAAACCTACCTCAACGTTTCCGAAGGCTGGCGCCCGCTGCGCTACTTCGACATCGCCTCGCCATTCAGCAACCTGGTGCCTGGCCACGCGGCGGCGCTGTCCAAGTCGCTGGCCTGGGAAGCCGGCGTGCACGGCGTGCCGCTGACCGGCCTGTACTACGACGTGAGCCTGTTCTGGATCAACTTCCGCAACCGGCTCGAGACGCAGTATCTCAACGCGGTCGACGTGATCGAGGTGAACACCGGCGACACCCGTCACCGCGGCCTCGAAGGCCAGCTGAACTACGACTTCTTCGCACCGACCGCACTCGCCGCGCGCGGCGAGCACCTGGAAGCCTTCGTCAACGCCAGCCTGCTCAATGCCCGGTTCGTCCACAGCAGCATTGCCGGCCAGGTCGGCAAGGTACCGGCGTTCTCGCCGCGCTACCTGATCAAGACCGGCGTGACCTGGCGCAACCCGCGGGTCAAGCTCAGCCTTACCGCGGTGTCTTCCGCGGCGCAGTACTGGCAGGATTCCGACCAGTCCTACGGCAGCGGCAGCACCTGGCTGCCGGCGCGGATTCCCGCCTACACGGTGGTGGACCTGGCCTCGGACTGGACGCTCAACCGGTCGGTGCGCCTGCTGGGAGGCATCAGCAATCTGGGCAATCGGCGATACTACGATCGCGTCTGGCAGCACGGGCTGGAACCTGCCGTCGGACGCACTTGGTATACCGGTGTCGCCCTGTCGTTCGAGTAATCCGTTGCGGCACAGGGAAGTGACGCGAGTGACCGGACGCGGGAGCGTGCGGTCGATGATGGCGGCGCCGTGCGCCGCCGAACCGGGCATCGGTCGCGGGGGCGACCGGCCCGGCCTTTGCCGCCGTTGCGCAATCCAGCTGGAGTTGCCATGACTACACGTTCCCTGCTCCGTCCCGTCGCCCTGATCGCCGGGGCATGCCTGCTCGCCTCGATGCCGCTGCTGGCGCAGGCGCCGCCACCCGTACCGTCCAGCGTGACCCATGGCCTGGAATGGCGCCTGATCGGCCCGTTCCGTGGCGGCTGGGCCACCGTGGCCGCCGGCGACCCGGCCGCGCCGGCCGTGTTCTATATCGGCACCGCCGGCGGCGGCGTGTGGAAGACCAACGACGCCGGACGCACCTGGCAACCCATGTTCAACAAGGAACCGGCAGCCTCGATCGGCGCACTCGCCGTGGCGCCATCCGACCCCAGCGTGATCTACGCGGGCACCGGCCAGGTCGCCGCGCGCTATGACGTGGCCTCCGGCGACGGCGTGTACCGCTCCGACAACGGCGGCAAGACCTGGACCCATGTCGGCCTGGACAAGACCCGCCACATCGGCGCGATCCTGGTCGACCCGCACCATCCCGACACCGTGCTGGTCGGCGCGCTGGGCCACTACTTCGGCCCCAACCACCAGCGCGGCGTGTTCCGCTCCACCGACGGCGGCAAGACCTGGACCCAGACGCTGTCGATCAACGACAACACCGGCGTGGTCGACCTGGCCGCCGACCCGGCCAATCCGAAGATCGTCTACGCGGCCGCCTGGCAGGTGCGCAACTACCCGTGGTTGTCGTATTTCCAGCCCAACGCGGGGCCGGGCAGCGGCGTCTACAAATCGGTCGACGGCGGCATCACCTGGAAGCGCCTCGGCGGCCACGGCTGGCCGACCGGCCAGCTGGCCCGCATCGGCCTGGCCACCGCGCGCGGCAACCGCGTCTATGCGGTGGTGAACGATGCCGGCGACCCGGCCCAGAGCGGCATGTACCGCTCCGACGATGGCGGCAAGACCTGGCACGCGGAGAGCCACGCCGGCTGGCTGCCGAACGACTATTTCAGCCGCATCACCACCGACCCGACCGACCCTGACCGGGTCTACTCGGCGGGCCAGTCGATCCGCCGCTCCGACGACGGCGGCAAGACCTGGCACGTGTTCAAGGGCGCCCCGGGCGGCGACGACTACCACTACCTGTGGATCGACCCGCGCAATACGCAGCGCATGATCACCGCCAGCGACCAGGGCGCGGTGGTCACCCTCAACGGCGGCCAGACCTGGAGCAGTTGGTACAACCAGCCCACCGCCCAGCTGTATCACCTGGCGGCCGACAACCGCTTCCCGTACTGGATCTACGCTGGCCAGCAGGACTCGGGCACCGTCGGCATCGCCAGCCGCAGCGACTACGGCTCGATCTCGTACCGCGACTGGCGCCCGGTCGGCGGCGACGAACGCGACTACGACCTGCCCGATCCGGCCAACCCGGACATCGTGTTCGGCTCCGGCCTCGGCGGCCGCGTGTCGCGTTGGAACCGCATCACCGGCGTCGTGCAGAACGTCTCGCCGTGGCCGATCAGCAGCTATGGCGAACGGCCGACCGACTTCAAGTACCACTACACCTGGATCACCCCGATCGCGTTCTCGGCCAAGCCGCCGTACGCGCTCTACCTCGGCGCCCAGGTGCTGTTCCGCACTACCGACCAGGGCAAGCACTGGAATGTGATCAGCCCGCCGCTCAACGGCAAGACCGCCAAGCCGGAACACTGCAACGGCAACCCCACGCCGAAGCAGGCGTTCGATTGCGGCTATGGCGTGATCTACAGCATTGCGCCTTCGCCGCTGGACAACGACGAGATCTGGATCGGTACCGACAACGGCCTGATCCAGCTGACCCGCGATGGCGGCAAGAGCTGGCACAACATCACGCCCAAGGGCCTGCCGTTATGGGCGCGAATCGACTCGATCGACGTCTCCGCGCTGCACCCCGGCACCGCCTACGCGGCGGTCGACAACCATCGGCAGGACGACTACAGGCCGCTGGTCTATCGCACCACCGACTATGGCGTGCACTGGACCAACATCACCTCGAACCTGCCGCCGCACGACTTCGTGAGCGTGGTGCGCGCCGATCCGAAGCGGGCCGGGCTGCTGTACGCCGGCACCAATCACGGCGTATTCGTCTCGTTCGACGACGGCGGCCGCTGGCAGTCGCTGCAGCGCAACCTGCCCACCGCCTGGGTGCGCGACCTGCTGGTGCACGGTGACGACCTGATCGCCGGCACCCAGGGCCGTGCGATCTGGATCCTCGACGATGTGACCCCACTGCGCCAGGCCACCGCGGCGATCGCCCGCGAACCGGCGCACCTGTACACCCCCGCGCCCGCCGTGCGCGTGCGCGCCAACGAGAACCGCGACACGCCACTGCCGCCGGACACCCCGCTGGGCAAGAACCCGCCGGCCGGCGCAATCATCGACTACCAGCTCGGCCACGCCGCGAAGGGACCGGTGACCCTGGCGATCTACGACAGCAAGGGCGCGCTGGTACGTCGCTTCTCCAGTGCCGACAAGCCCGCTGAGCGTCCCGCCAACCGCTACTTCCTGAAGGGCTGGCTGGGCAGGCCGCAGACGCTGGGCACCAGCGCCGGCGCGCACCGCTTCGTGTGGGATCTGCATTATCCGCGCCCGCAGGCACTGCGGTATGGCTACAGCATCGCCGCCACCTGGGACAGCGACACGCCGCTGACCCCCGAGGGCTCGCTGGTGCTGCCCGGCACCTACCAGGTAGTGCTCACGGTCGACGGCAAGCAGTACCGCGCGCCGTTGCAGGTGGTGCCCGATCCGCGCCAGAAGCTGGACACGGCCGCGCTGACCGAAGCCCTCGACTTCTCGCGCCAGATCGGCGGCACGCTGCAGACGATCTGGCAGAACGACGGGCAGATCCAGGTCGTGCGCAAGCAGCTGCTGGCGCGTCAGGCCAGCCTGGGCGACAGCTCGTCGCACAAGGCGCTGCACGACGCGGTGGCCGCGCTGCTGGCGAAGACCAAACCGCTGATCAGCGGCAGCGGTGACCGCACCATCAACCTGGCCGCGTTGAACGACGCCCTGACCGGCATCGCCACCGACGTGGAAGGCGCCGACCGCGCTCCGACCGCCGGACAGCATGCGACGTACGCCGAGTGCCAGGCCAACCTGAAGCGAGCCGTCGCCATGTGGAACTCGCTGCGCGACGGCGAGCTCGTCCAGCTCGATGCCTCGCTGCGCAAGGCGGGCCTGCAAGCCATCCAGGTGCCAGCACTGGCCAAGGCGCATGCCGATCTGCCGGTGGCGTCGGAAGACCGGCCGTGACGATGTCTTGACCGCAACGTCCACGTCGCCCCGCCTCGCGCGGGGCGACGTGCATTGGCGCCCGGGATTTCCGCAATCACCACCCGACCTGCCTATACTCGGTGCAGTCGCCGTCACCGGAGTCCGTCATGTGGATGCTGATCCTGGGCCTGCTGATCTTTCTTGGCCTGCACTCTGTACGCATCTTCGCCGACGGCTGGCGCACACGGCAGATCGCACGGCTGGGCCCGCTGCGCTGGAAGGCGGTTTACTCGGTGCTGGCGATCGCCGGGTTCGTATTGATCTGCTGGGGTTTCGGGCTGGCCCGCCAGCATCCGGTGCTGCTGTATGCGCCGCCGGCCTGGCTGCGCCACCTCAATGCACTGTTCACCCTGGTCGCCTTCGTACTGCTGGCCGCGGCACGGGTACCGCGCAACCATTTCAAGGAGAAACTGCATCACCCGCAGACCCTGGCCGTGAAGACGTGGGCCTTCGGTCACCTGCTGGCCATCGGCATGCTGCGCGACGTGGTGCTGTTCGGCGCTTTTCTGCTCTGGAGCGTGGTGCTGTACGCCGTGGCGCGCCGGCGCGATCGCCGCGAGGGCATCGTGTATGCCGAAGGCACGATCCGTGGCGACATCATCGCGTGCGTCATCGGCGCCGTGCTGTGGGCGCTGTTCGCGTTCTGGCTGCATGAGCTGCTGATCGGCGTGAACCCGATATCCTGACAGGCCGGATATCCCGACAGGAATGACTGATGCCACCTGCGGGCGGCTGCGGCTTGCGCTACAGTTCGCGCATTCACTCCGCGAGGTCGTGCCATGGTTGCCTTCCTGCTCTGGATGCTCCTGCTGCTGTTCTGCTGGCCGCTGGCCCTGCTGGCGCTGGTGCTGTATCCGATCGTGTGGCTGGTATGCCTTCCGCTGCGGCTGGTGGGCATCACGGTGGGCGCCGTGTTCGCCTTCCTCGGTGCCGTGCTGATGCTGCCTGCACGCGTGCTTCGCGGCCGCCCCGCCTGATCCTTCCCGCGGCTTGACGGCAGCTTCATGCCACAGGGAGTGTCATGACGACCATTGCAGCCGGGATGCACCATGCGACCACGCAACGAACGATGGGAACCCACCAGGCCGACCACCGAGACGGTCGCAGCGCCCACCGCCTCGCAGCCGATAGAGGCGATCGCCCGGCTCAGCCTCGAGCAGCTTGCCGGTACCTGGCATGAAATCGCGCAGCTGCCGGGTTCGTTCGGCCTGACCCATGATGGCGTCGCCATCCTGCAGTTCGAGCGTGGCGGCGATCAGACGCTGACCCTGGTCCGTCGCCCGATCGAAAACACCACGGGCAAGGTCCGGGTTCGACGCTGCATCATGAACCGCCCGAAGCCGGGCAACGAGCCCGCCCAGTTCCGGCTGCGCTCGGCCCCGGACTGGCTGGCCTGGCTGCCGTCGGTGTGGAGCGACTGCTGGGTCATCGCGCTGGACGTCAAGGCCGGCTGGGCCATGCTGGCCGATCCGGAGAAGCGGAGTCTGTGCCTGCTGTCGCGCGAGCCGCGCATGCAACGCGAGCTTTTCGACACGCTGAAGGGCCGGGTCAGGCACATGGGCTTCGATCTGGCCCCGCTGGTCGTTTCGCCCTTCCGCGCCGGCTGAAACGGGGTGCTTGCATTCGGGCATCCGTCGGCGACGATGGTGTCCTCCTTTACCTGCGGAACCCGGCGTGCGTAGCGAGCCATCTCCCGAACCCTGTACCTGCGGCCAGCCGGCCGGTTATGCCGCATGCTGCGGCCCCCTGCACGAAGGCGGTATCGCAGCCAACGCCGCGGCGCTGATGCGTTCGCGCTACAGCGCCTATGTGCTCAAGCGCGAGGACTACCTGCTGTCCACCTGGCATGCGGATACCCGCCCCGCGCAACTGGACCTGGCCCGGCAAGAACCCGAACCCCACTGGCTGGGACTCGATGTGAAACGTCACGAAGAACATGGCGACGAAGCCATCGTGGAATTCGTCGCACGCCTGCGCTACGGCGGCGGCAAGGCCCAACGCATGCATGAGGTCAGCCGCTTCGTGCGCGAGAGCGGACGCTGGTTCTACGTGGACGGGGAATTCCCGGACGATTGATCCGGACCACGCACGGCCAGCGACCAGACTCAGGTATCCAGCCGGTCCGGCATCGAAGCGAATTCGATCCCGGTCTGGCCCTCGAAACGGCCGTCCGGCCCGAAGCGGCGCTCGACGATGCGGCCACGGCCATCGTGGCCGATCGCCACCACCGTCGACGCGCGCGTGCCGTAGCTGTCGCCGCGAATGAAGGCCGACGACAGCCAGCGTTCGCGCTCCAGCCCTACGCCGGTGTCGGGAAGCACATCATCCGCGGCCTGCTGCTCGTCGGCCAGCGCATCGAACAGCGGTGCGAAATCGGTCTCGCCACCGGCATCGATCCAGGCCTGCAGCCGTCGCATCAACGCACTGGTCTTCGGCCACGGCGTATTGAAGTCGGCGTTGGAAAGACCATGCACGCCCACGCCGACCGGCAATGCCTCGGGCCCGGGCCGGTTGCCCAGATAGAACGCATCGTGCGCATCGAAGATCAGCAGGTTGAACGGTCGATAATCGGCGGCACGGTTCGACAGCTCGGCAGCATGCGTATCGGCAGCTGCGGTTCCCGCGAGATAGTCCGTTGCCAGTAGTCCACGCGACGCGCCGACCTGCGGATCGCGTGGATCGCGCACATTGGTAACCACCGCGCAGCGCCCGGCAGACCCCACGCCCAGCCAGGTTCCGCCGGCCTCCAGATCGCGGCCGCCCACAATCGGCAGGTCATTCCAGCGCGCCAGCGCCGCGCTGGGCCGCGCATGGGACTCGTCGCGGTTGCCCGCCAGCAGGAGGCGCCAGCGCGGATGGGCATTCCAGGCGAAAGCGATCAGACACATGAAGTCAGACCATGCTGCTGAGGTGCGCACCGAGTCGGGACATCACAAGCCACGACATTCCCGCCCACCGGCGCGCACTGACTGAAAAACATCGCCCTACCCCCGATTTTCTCTCGCTCCTCACTCCTCATTGCCTCACTTCCCGCTTCTCACAGATGCCGCTTCGGCCCAGCGCGCGGCGACCCGTGGTGAAGTGATGCAGGCAGTCGTGTCGGTGCGCGTGGTCACCGCGCGTTCCAGCAACTGGATGTCCGCCTCGTGCTGGCGCGCCACGTGCGGGTCCTCGAAGAAGATCGCACGCTGGCAACGCCGCTCCAGCACCAGGTCGGCAATCTGCGCGTCGCCGCCCATCGGCCCGCTCTGGTAACGGTGCACCCAGGGCTTGTCCTGCGGCCAGCCGCGACTCCAGGCCAGTTCGTTGAGACGCTGCCCGGTGGTGCCGGTGGCAACCCGCCGGGCAAAGCGCGAGAGCAGGTCGAAGTGCTCGCCCGCATAGGCCAGCATCTGCGGCTTCAGCGCATCGTGGGAAATCAGCGCCAGGGTCTGCTCCTCCAGCGTATGCAGGTTGTCGGCGCCCGGGTCCGGCGCAAACCCGGCGTGGATGCGCTCCATCTCCACCCAGTCGCGGGCCGAGGCCACGGTGGAAACGAACGGCTTGCCGTGGATCACGCACTGCCGCTTGAGCGCCACCGCCTCGGGAAAGATCGAGGAGGGGTCCACCGGATCGATCAGGTAGATCGCACCGTCCAGCGTACGAGCGTCGTCGTCCAGCCCGACTACCTCGGCCACCAGCTTCATCAGTCCGCCCTCGCGACCATAGGGATAACGGCGCAGCGGCGCATAGCCGGACAGCATGCCGACGCGCTGGATCGCATCGTAGGTGCGCCCCACTGCATGCAGCCCCAGCTGCAGCTCGCGGATGCCCCCTTCGCAGGCACGCAGCCAGCGGAACAGAGCACCTTCCTCGTGGCTGTGGTGAAGCTGGTTGGCAGCCAGGCCCATACGCATCGTGTTCGTCTCCCAGATGATTCAGCCGAAGAACCAGTAGCACACGCCGATCGAAGCCAGCACCCCGGCCAGATCGGCCAGCAGCGCACACCCCACCGTGTGCCGCACGCGGCGGATGCCCACCGCACCGTAATACACCGCCACCACATAGAAGGTGGTCTCGGTACTGCCCTGGACGGTGGCCGCGAGCAGCGCCGGAAAGCTGTCGACGCCGGAGTGGTGCATCGTCTCGATCAGCATGGCACGTGCCGCACTGCCGGAAAACGGCTTGACCAGCGCGGTGGGCAGGGCATCGACAAAGCGCGTGTCCAGGCCCGCATGCGCCACCAGCCAGCGGATGCCGTCCAGCGCGAAGCCCAGCGCACCGGACGCGCGCAGCACGCCGACGGCGCACAGCATGGCGACCAGGTACGGCAACAGGTCCTTCGCCACTTCGAAACCTTGCCGCGCGCCTTCCACGAAGCTCTCGAACAACGGCACTTTCCGGTACGCGCCCACGCCCACGAACAGCACGATCACGCCGAACAGCAGTGCATTGCCCAGCAGTCCCGACAACGAAGCCAGCGCGGCCGCACTCAACGACGCCAGCAGCGCGATGAACCCGCCCAGCAGCAGCACCCCACTGCCCAGCCAGGCCAGCACCACCGGGTCCCATAGCTTCAGGCGCTGCATCCAGGCCACGCTCAGGAAACCGACCAGCGTCGATGCGCTGGTCGCCAGCAGAATCGGCAGAAACACCAGCGTGGGATCGTGCGCGCCAGCCTGCGCGCGGTACATGAAAATCGTCATCGGCAGCAGGGTCAGCGACGAGGCATTCAGCACCAGGAACAGGATCTGGGCATTGCTGGCGGTGGTGTCGGAGGGGTTCAGCGTCTGCAGCTCGCGCATCGCACGCAGGCCGATCGGCGTGGCCGCGTTTTCCATGCCCAGCGCGTTCGCGGCGAAATTCAGCGTGATCAGGCCCACCGCGGGATGCCCGCGCGGCACTTCCGGCATCAGCCGGGCGAACAACGGCCCCAGCAGGCGCGCCATGCCGCTGACCAGCCCGGCCTGCTCGGCGATGCGCAGGAACCCCAGCCACAGGGTGAGCGTGCCGAACAGCAGCACCATCACCTTGACCGACAGGTCGGCCATGTTGAACAGCGCCGCGACAATGGCGGCGAAGACACCCTCGTCGCCACCGAACAACCAGCGCGAGAGCGCGGCGGCGGCGGCGGCAAGGAAAAAGCCGAGCCACAGGCGATTCAGCATGCGCGGTTCGGAAAGGCATGAATGGTCATGCCTGCATTCTCGACGACATCGCCCGCCACGGCCAGCTTCCGCATCCTGCGACCGGCATCATCCCCGGCGTCTCGCAGCGAAGTGCCTGCTCGGACATAATCCGGGGATGCCGACACTTGCATCGATCCGCCCGACCGGACTGGTCCTCGCCACCCTGCTCGCCTGTGCCCTGCCTGCCGCGCCGTCGCCGGCACGGCAAGCCGACTCGACCCGCAGCGAACAGGCCCAGACCCAGAAGAAGCTGGCCGAAGTACGCGACCAGATGAAAGCGCTGGCACACCAGCAGGCACAGACCGCCGCGCGTCGGGACAGCGTCAATGCGGTGCTGGCCAGGCAGGCCAATGCCCTGGCCGCCGCGGCCCGCGCCGTGCGCCAGACCGATGCCAAGATCGCCGCCACCCAGCAGCAGCTGGCCCAGCTGCAACAACAGCAGCAGCAGTTGCAGCAGAAGCTGCACGACCAGCGCGCCGCCATCGCCGCGCTGCTGCGTGCCACCTACGCGCTCGGTCGCGGCTCGGACCTGCGCCTGCTGCTGGGCGGCGAGGACGTTGCGCGGGTCAGCCGGGCGCTGGCCTACTCCCGATACTTCCAGCAGGACCGCGCGGCCAAGGTGCAGCAGCTGATGGGCGACCTGGCCAAGCTGCAGGACCTGCAGGCCTCGATCGCCACCCAGCAGCAGGCCCTGCAGGCCGAGCTCGCCAGCCGCCAGCAGCAAGCCCAGACGCTGCGCCAGCAACGCGCCGCCCAGCAGAAGCTGGCCCGGCAGGTCGACGCGCAATACAAGAACCAGGCGCAGCGGCTGGCGGCGATGAAGCAGAACGAGCAGTCGCTCAACCACCTGCTCGACAAACTGCAGCAGGCGATCGACGAAGCCGCCCGCAACGCCGCGCGGACCTTGAAGCCGGGCCAGCCCGGTGCGCACATCGCCAATATCCGCGGTGGCCTGCCCTGGCCGGCAGCCGGTCCGGTGCACAACTACGGCAATGGCGTGCTGATCGCCGCGCCCGCCGGCAGCCCGGTCCATGCGGTCGCGGCCGGCCGCGTCATCTACGCACACTACCTGCGCGGCTACGGCCTGCTGATCATCGTCAACCACGGCAATGGCTGGATGAGCATGTACGGCAACAACGAGACCCTGCTGCACAACGTGGGCGATACGGTACGCGCCGGCACCGTGCTGGGCACCGCCCTGCCCAGCACCAGTTCCAGTACCGGGGTGTATTTCGAACTGCGCCACAACCGCAAGCCGGTGGACCCGCGCGCGTGGCTGCGCCGGCAGCGTTGACGCAGCCGGCCCGCCATCGCAGGCTAGACGCATTGAATTTCGCCGTCATCTGACGGTCTCAACGCCGTTCCGTCCCCTTGTTTCACGGCGGTCCCCCTCGTTCGCGGAGTCGTTCCATGCGGTTTTCCCTTCCGACCCTGATCGCCCTGGCACTGGTGGCTCCGCTGGGGCATGCGCAGACAACGCCGGCCACGCAAGGCACGACGGCCACACCGGCTGCCGCCAGCAGTACCCAGGCGGCCGCTGACCAGGCCGAGATCGCCGACGTGCGGCGGTTCGCCCGCGTCTTCGAGATCGTGCGCCAGGCCTACGTGGAACCGGTCAGCAACAAGACCCTGATGAACGACGCGATCAAGGGTATGCTCAGCAACCTCGACCCGCACAGCGCCTACCTCGACAAGCAGGGCCTGCAGCAGCTGGACGAGGACACCAGCGGCCAGTACAGCGGGCTGGGCATCGAGGTGCTGGAAGACGACGGCGTACTGCGCATCATCAGCCCGATCGACGACACTCCCGCGGCGCGCGCGGGGATCAAGCCCGGCGACATCATCCTGAAGGTCAACGGCACGCTGGTCGACTCAGACAACATCGACCGGCTGTTCCAGGACCTGCGCGGCAAGCCGGGCAGCAAGATCACGCTCACCATCGTGCACCGCAGGAGCAACAAGCCGATCGACATGACGCTGACCCGGCAGCTGATCACCGTCAGCAGCGTCAAGGTACGCGAGCTGGAACCCGGCTACGCCTATATCCGCATCAGCCAGTTCCAGGAAGACACCGCACCCGACCTGGAAAAGAAACTCGGCGCCCTGATCGCCAAGCACGGTCCGCAGAAGGGTGCCATTCTGGACCTGCGCAACAACCCCGGTGGCCTGGTCACCGCGGCGGTGGCGGTCAGCGACGACTTTCTCAATTCGGGCACCATCGTCACCACCCGTGGCCGCCTGCGCGACGCCAACCTCAAGTTCACCGCGCATCCCGGTGACCTGCTCGACGGCGCGCCGATGATCGACCTGGTCAACAACGGCACCGCTTCCGCCGCCGAGATCGTGTCCGGCGCGCTGAAGGACAACCATCGCGCGCTGATCGTCGGCCAGCGCACCTTCGGTAAGGGCGTGGTGCAGACCGTGCTGCCGCTGGACGGCGACCATGCCGTGAAGATCACTACCGCCCGTTACTACACGCCGGACGGCACCTCGATCCAGGCCGAGGGCATCAAGCCCGATATTCCGCTTGGCGATGACCTGACCGTCCGGCAGGGCGACGCCCCGGCCGCACTGATCAACTCGGAAGCCGACCTGCCGCACCATCTGGCCAACCAGAATCCGAAGGCCGGCAGCAACATCGACAACGACGGCAGCTCGCAGAGCGCCAAGCTGGCGGTCAAGGACTACGAGCTGTCGCAGGCGCTGAACATCCTCAAGGGCCTGGCGCTGAACCACGCCGGCACGACGGCTCCGGCTGCGAAATAAACCATGCGACGGGCCCGCGGCGCCAGGGCGCTGCCGCGGGCACCGGTCAACCGGCGGCTTCCTCCGACTCCGGCTGCACCCTGGCCGGCACCAGCCAGCGCACCGCCAGCAGGCCCAGCTCGTAGAGCAGGCACATCGGAATCGCCAGCATCACCATCGAGGTGATGTCCGGCGGCGTGACCAGCGCGGCCACCGCGAAGGCACCGACGATGGCGTAACGGCGCGCGCCACGCAGCTTGGGCAGATCCACCACGCCCACCGCGGCCAGGATCACCACCGCCACCGGCACCTCGAAGCACAGGCCGAAGGCGAAGAACATCAGCATCACGAAGTCGAGGTAATGCGTGATGTCGGTCATCATTTCCACACCCTGCGGCGTCACCGCCGTGAGGAAACGGAACGCGGCCGGCAGCACCAGGAAATACGCGAACGCGCAACCCAGATAGAACAGCGCCAGCGCCGCGACCAGCAGCGGCCTCGCCAGACGCTTCTCGTGCTTGTACAGGCCAGGGCTGACGAAGGCCCAGAGCTGGTACAGGATCACCGGCATGCTGATGAACAGCGCGGCATAGAACGCCAGCTTCAGTGGCGTAAGGAAGGGACTGGTGACCTGGGTCGCGATGAGATGGGCGCCGTGCGGCAGGCGCTTCACCAGCGGCTCGGCCAGCGCCGCATAGAGCCGGTTGGCGAACGGCACCAGAGCCAGCAGCACCAGGATGACCGTGGCTGCCGCCTTGAGCAGGCGCGAGCGAAGTTCCAGCAGATGTGAGAACAGGCCCTGCTGGAGCTCGTCGGCAAAGCCGGATTCGGGTTCAGTCATGTGCCGGCTCCGTCCTGCCGCTGGCCGGCTCGCCCGACGGCAACGTGGCCTGGTGCGGGTCCACCGGGTCGGCCGGCGATTCGTCCTTCGCCACGACCGGGTCCGCCGACTTCATCATGGCAACGGCTGTCTCGACCGGCTCGCGTACCTGCCGCGTGCCCTCCATCACCTGCTGCTGCACCGCGCCGGCCTGTTCCTGCACGGCCTCGGCCTGCTTGGCCGCCTCGCGTGCGGCGCGACGGATCTCTTCGACTTCGAGCTCGCGTTCCACCTCGGCGCGCACGCTTTCCCAGCCATTGCGCATGCGGCGCAGTAGTGCGCCGGCGGTGCGTGCCGCGCCGGGCAACTTCTCGGGTCCGAGCACGATCAATGCGATCAGCGCCAGCAGGACCAGCTTGCCGAAGCTGATCTCGATCATCGCCTGCTCCGCCGCAGCCTTACTTCGACTCGGTGGAGTCGTGCTGCTCCTGCGTGGCGGACTGCGCCGCGGCCGGCGGATCGGCCTTCAGCTTCTCGGCCGACTCCTTCGACTTGCCGTCGGCTTCGTCGTCGCCATTCATGGCCTTCTTGAAGCCACGGACGGCGTTGCCGAGGTCCGGCCCGATGTTGCGCAGTTTCTTCGTGCCGAAAAGCAGCAGCACGATCAACAACAGGAAAAGCCAATGCCAGATGCTGTCAAAACCCATGATGATCCTCGAGGCGATCCGAGGTGGAAACGACTCCATCCCGGAAATGCCGATAGTCGCACATGCGCTTACTTGGAAGTGTACTCCTCAAGCGTATCGCGAAAGCTGACGACCGGGGCAGGCACGTTGGTCACGCCGCCTTCGAAGATGCGCCGCGGGGTGATGCCGGCGCCGTAGACCTGTGCGTTGGCGTCGTAATCGATGCGCATCACGCCGCCATCCAGCGCCACACCGGCGAACAGGCCGCGCGAGCGCGAGTAGGAATAGATCTCCGCATGCATGTGGCCATCGGTGGACGCACTGGCGTTGCGCCCGACCGGCCCGGCCGCTGCCGCCGCATCCGCGCCGAGGGTGAATTTGCCGTTGACGATGGAGTCCACCCCGCGCTGGGTACGGAAGACCAGGACCACGTCGGTGGACGACACGCCGATCTGGAAGCCCACGCTGGCGCCGGTCATGGTGATGAAGCTGGGATCAGACCAGCTGCCGTCCGGCCGCTTCACCGAAATGAGACCCTCGCCGCGACGACCGCCGAAGATGAAACCAGCCTTGACCAGGTCCGGGATCACCGCGATCGCATGCGCATTCTTCAGCAGGTCGGTGGGAATGGCCTTGTCCGGTGCCTGCTCGATCTCGCTGAGCACACGCACCGCGTTCTGCGCACGGACCAGCGGCGGATCTTCGGCGTGGGCGGCCATCGCAGGCAACAGCAGAACCAGGGCGACAGGCAGCAGACGACGCAGCGTGAGCTTGAACATGGAAAAACTCCTGACGATGCGGGGAAAACCGGGGATGCGGCGGCAGGCGCCGCATGGCGGGGATGAACCAGTGTGGCAGACTGGACCGGCTACCCACGCCGACGCCGCCACGATGCCACGTCCCCGCACCGATATCGACCCCGACCAGACCACCGATGGGCACCCCGTTCAGACTGGTGTGCTGCTGGTGAACCTGGGCACCCCGGACGCGCCCACCGCCAGCGCGGTGCGTCCCTACCTGGCCGAATTCCTCGGCGATGCCCGCGTCATCGACTACCCGCGCTGGCTTTGGTGGCTGATCCTGCACGGCGTGATCCTGCGCGTGCGTCCGCGTCGCTCCGCGCACGCCTACGCGCGCATCTGGACCGACCAGGGGTCGCCGTTGCGCGTCTACAGCCAGGCGCTGACCCATGCCCTGCAGGTCGAACTGGACCGGCGAGAACCGGGCACATTCCGGCTGGCACTGGCCATGCGCTACGGCCAGCCCTCGGTGCGGCAGCAGGTCGAGCAGTTGCAGCGCGCCGGTGTGCGCCGGCTGCTGGTGCTGCCGCTGTACCCGCAGTATTCGGCCACTTCCACCGGTTCGGTGATCGACGCCGTGGCCGACACGCTCAAGTCGCTGCGCTGGCCGCCCGAGCTGCGGGTGATCAACGACTACCACGACGATCCCGGTCACATCGACGCACTGGCCTCGGGCATCGAACACTGGTGGGCCGAACACGGCCGTGGCGATCGCTTGCTGCTGTCCTTCCACGGCATCCCCGAACGCTATGTCCGCGAGGGTGACCCGTATGCCGCGCAATGCCATGCCACCGCCGCCGCACTGCGCCACAGGCTTGGCCTGGACGAGACGCAGATGCTGGTCAGCTTCCAGTCGCGGGTGGGGCGCGAAGCATGGCTGCAGCCATATACCGACGCCACCGTGCGCCAGCTCGCCACGCAGGGCGTGAAACGGCTCGACGTGGCCTGCCCCGGTTTCGCGGCGGACTGCCTGGAGACGCTGGAGGAAATCGCCATGCAGAACCGCGACTTCTTCGTCGAAGCCGGCGGCGAAGCACTGCGCTACATCCCCGCGCTCAACGACAGTACCGGCCAGGTGCGCAGCCTGGCGACGCTGTTGCTGCGCCACGCGCAGGGCTGGCCGACCGCGCACGAGCGCGGCGGATGAGCCTGCCCAGCGAACGACGCATCGCGCTGCCGCATCTGCAACTGGCGGCCCTGACCTGGGGCGAAGCGCAGCGACCGCCGCTGCTCGCCCTGCACGGCTGGCTGGACAATGCCGCCAGCTTCGCGCGGCTGGCGCCCTTGCTGGCGATGGATCGCCAGGTGATCGCGCTCGACCTGCCCGGCCATGGCCACAGCGACCACCTGCCACCCGGCCTCGGCTATGGCATGCCCGACTATGTCCGCTGCGTGCTGGACGCCGCCGATGCACTGGCCTTGTCGCGCTTCGAACTGCTCGGCCATTCGCTGGGCGCCGGCATCGCGTCCCTGGTCGCCGCGGCCGCACCGTCGCGGGTGCAGCGGCTGTGGCTGATCGAGGGACTGGGTCCACTTGCCGACGACGGCCGGCAGACTCTCGATCGCTTCCGCAAGGCCTTCGCCGCAGCGCCGGCCAGTGGCAAGTCGCTGCGCCGTTTCCGCGACATCGACCAGGCCGCCAGCGCCCGCGCCATCGCCAGCGGGCTGCCTGCCGGGCTGGCCCGCCCGATCATCGAACGCGGCCTGCGCGCGACCCCGGAAGGCTGGCACTGGCGCAGCGATCCGCGGCTGGTCCGGCCCACGCCCATACGCCTCGCCGAAACGCAGATCCGCGCCCTGCTCGCCGGTATCGAGGCGCCGACCTCGCTGCTGCTGTCCCGCCCGACCACGCCCTACCTTCCCGCCACGCAGATGCGCGAACGGGCAAGCTGCGTGCCGCAGATCGCCCTTGCCCATATGGATGGCGGCCACCACCTGCATCTGGAACATCCGCAGGCGGTGGCGCAGTGGATGTCAGCCACCGCGCCCTGAGCCGCTTCCGCAGCGGGAAGCGGCTCGCCCGCTCAGGCCGAGATCGCCAGCCGCTCGGACCGGTACACCCACGCCGTGGCGAACAGCGCCACTAGTGCCGCGGCAAAACCACATGCCAGGCACAGACCGATCTGCGACGCGCCAACCGTGCTGCCGCGCAGCAGTTGGGTGATGCCCACCTGCTGCGCCAGCAACGGCACCGCATACATCCAGCCGGCCACTTTCACCGGGGTGAACGTGAGCAGGATCGACGGCAGGATCGGGATGATCATCAGGATCTGCAGGTAGGTCTGTGCCTCGCGGTAGCTCTTGGCGAATGCCGCCACCAGCGTCTGCAGCGCCGCCAGCAGCACCACCAGCGGCAGCATCAGCAGCAGCACGCGGGCGCCGAAGGCGAAGCCGAGATCCAGCGACATGCCCAGCTTGTCGGTCGGCAGGAAGCGGCCGGACACACCGAACGCCACCACGCTGATCAACAGGCTGGCCAGCGAGAACGCGCAGATCGCCCCCAGTTTGCCCAGCAGGATCTGCCAGCGAGGCACCGGGTTGGCGAACAGCGGTTCCAGCGACTGACGTTCGCGCTCGCCCGCGTTGAGGTCGATCGCCAGGTACATGCCGCCCAGGAACACAGTGAGCACGAAGAAGTACGGCAGGATGCCGAACATCATGCCCGCCCGTGACTGGGGTGTGGACTGGTCGCGCACGTCGACATGGATCGGCGCCATCAGGTCCGGCGACAGGCCACGCGCCACCAACCGCATCGCCCCCTGGGTGGCGGCGTAGGCCTTGAGCATTTTCTCCAGCCGCTTTTCGGGTCCGTTGGTGTCCTGCCGAGAGGCGTCGTAGATCACTTCCACCTGGGCCGATTCGCCCTTCGACCATGCCTTGCCGAAATCGGCGGGGATGCGCAGCACCAGATCGGCGTCCTGCTGCCGTACCGCAAGCTCCGGGTTGGCGATCGGCGGCTCGGGCTGCAAGCCCTGCTGCTCCAGTGCGTGGATCAGGTTCGGCGCGTACTGGGCGCCGATCACCGGCAGCTTCAGCGGCTGGTCGGCCTTGTTGAGGTCGCGCGTCACCGAAGTGCTGAGGATCAGCACGAACATGATCGGGCCGATCAGCGGGCCGTACAGCAGCGCGCTCATCACGGTGCGCTTGTCGCGCAGGTTTTCCTTCACTTCCTTGAAGAAGACGGTCAGGGCGTTCATGCGAGCAGGCCCTCCCCGCTGCCGATGATCTTCACGAAGGCATCCTCCAGATTGGTCTCGCCGGTCTGCGCGCGCAGCGCGTCGGGCGTCTCGTCGGCCACCACGCGACCGTGCGCGATCACCACGATGCGATCACACAGTGCCGCCACCTCCTGCATGATGTGGCTGGAAAAAAGTACGCAACGCCCCTCGGCCTTCAGCGCTTGCATGAACTGGCGCAGGCCGCGCGTGGCCATCACGTCGAGGCCATTGGTCGGTTCGTCCAAAATCACGTTCCTGGGGTCGTGGATCAGCGCGCGGGCGATCGCGGTCTTGACCCGCTGGCCCTGCGAGAAGCCCTCGGCACGACGGTCGAGGATGTCGCGCATCTCAAGGGTGTCGACCAGGCCGTCCAGGCGGGACTGCAGCAGCGCCGTATCCATGCCATGTAGCCGTGCGAAATACGCGATGTTCTCGCGGGCGGTGAGGCGCTTGTACAGGCCTCGCGCGTCAGGCAGCACGCCCAGGCGGCGACGTACCTCCAGCGGATCGACCGCCGCATCGATACCGTCCACCCTGACCTGACCGCCATCCGGCTGCATCAGGGTGTAGAGCATGCGCAGCGTGGTCGTCTTGCCAGCGCCGTTGGGACCGAGCAGGCCGGTGATCTCGCCGTCGCGGGCCGTGAAGCTGACGTCGTCCACGGCCTTGACCGTGCCGAACGCCTTGCGCAGATGGGTCACCTCGATCATGGCGTGGCTCCATTGAAGTTGATGAAGGCCGGCGTAGGTCCAAGCCGGTCCAGACAATGCGCGTCCAGTTGTGCGGGGTCCGGCTTGTCGATGAAGCGGGTCAGCAGCCTGGGCATGCAGCCGCGCATCAGCTCACTGTGGCCCTGGCCCTTGAAGATCAGCTGCCGCGCGTCGCTTAGGCCGGCCAGGATGGTCTTGCCGTAGGACGGCGGCGTCACCGGGTCGAACTGGCCGGAGAGGATCAGAATCGGCTTGCTGCTCTTCAGCGGCGCATGGAAATCGGCCGGCCTGCTGCCGTGCGGCCAGACCGAGCACTCGGTCTGGATCGCATCGATCAGGTGATTGCCGAGGATGGTGTTGGCATCCTGCGGCCGCGGTTTGAGCAGGTCCGCGTCCTCGCTGCAGATCACGCTCATCGACATGCCGTTGTTCATGTCGCCGCTGAGATCGCCGTTCAACAGCCGGGCCTGGCCCAGCAGCGGACCCACGTCGCCGTGCGCGGCTGCGTCGATCGACAACGGCAGCAGCGCCGCTGTTTCCGAGGTATAGGCAAACATGCGTACCACGCTGGCCAGCGCGTACTGGTTCAGCGGCCGGGTCACCATGTCCCAGCTCAGCGGATCGCGGAAGGTCACCGTGTGCGGATTGGCGCGCAACGCGTCGCGAAGCTGGTAGAGCGTCTGCATCGGATCGCCGAAGCGCTTCTTGCAGGCCGGGGTGGCAGCGCACTGCGCGAAGTCCAGCTTCAGGGCACGGTTGAGGTTCTCGGCGAAATCCTCGCCCAGCACGACCTGGTTCGGCACCGGTGAGTCGAGCACCACGCTGCGCACCGCATCGGGATAGTGCATCAGGTATTGCTGCGCGACCCGCGTGCCGTAGGACACACCGACCAGGTCGAAGCTGGGCGAACCCAGTGCCTTGCGCACATCCTCCAGGTCCTGCACCGCGATGGTGGTGGTGTAGTAGCGCGGATCGGCGCGCTTGCTGACTTCGGCCAGGCAGGCCTGGGTCTGCGTGCGCAGCTGGTTGAGGTCGAGCCCGCCCACGCTGACGTTGTCATTGTTCTGTTCGGCCGCATCGCAGCTGAGCGGATGCGAGCCGCCGGTGCCGCGCTGGTCCAGCAACAGCACGTCGTGATGCTTCAGCACGCCCTGGAATGCGGGCGCCACCATCGACCACGATGCGGTCGCCGCCTCGCCGGGACCGCCGGCCAGCAGCACGGCCATGTCCTTGTCGGGTTTGCTGGCCTCGCTGCGGATCAGTGCGAGCTTGAGGCCGATCTTGCGGCTGTGCGGGTCGGCGCGATTCTCCGGCACCACGAAGGTGGTGCACCATCCGGCGACCGTGGCCCCACTGCCCGGTCGCCCCAGCTCGCACGAATGCAGCGTCAGCGAGCCGACCTTCCAGCTGCGCGGCGTGTCCGGCGGCAAGGGCTTGGCCACAGCCACCGGCGTGGCGGCGGCCGGCGCCGATGCCGTTGTCGTATCCGCCGTAGCCGCGCGATGCCGCCCATGCCACCACGACCAGCCGAACCACCCGGCCGCCACGACCACGACCGCGATTCGCATCTTGTTGCGCGTCGACATGCTCATGTCCTGCGTCTCCACTTCCGGTTTTCCATGTGAGTTCTCCTGAACGAGCTCATTCCGACGGCTCGAAGATGAATTCGATCGCCAGCCCGAACAGCCGGGCGATCTTGAAGGCCAGCGGCAGGCTGGGGTCGTACTTGCCTGTCTCGATGGCATTGACGGTTTGCCGCGACACGTCCAGCCGTTCGGCCAGGTCGGCCTGCGACCAGTCCCGCTCCCCGCGCAGCGCACGCACACGGTTGTTCATGCGCCGCCCCCCTTCATGTTGCGCAGCCGCCTCCAGGCAGCCAGCAATATCTCGCCATGCGAACGACGCATGTTCATTCCTTGTCCGTGCGCCGCCGCGCACGCAGCTGTCGCCGCCATGCCCACGCGGCCATCAGGGCAAAGATGCCCGCGCCCCAAGCGTAGATATCCATCGCCCGCGATAACTGATGCCACCAGGCATGCAGCGCCAGCGCCGCCAGCAGCAGGCTGGTTCCCGCGAAATACAGCGGCATCCACACGCTGCCTTCTTCGTCGCATACGGCATCCGAACCATAGCGTCGCGCCACCCATTTGCGGGTCAGCGCATAGACCAGGGTCAGCGCCGGGAACACCAGCATCAGCACGGCACCGCCGACTCGCAGTACCCCCGCCGCCGCCAGGAACCCGCCCAGCAGACTGAGGCCCGACACGACCGCCGTGCTGACGCCAAGCGCAACGAGGTGGGTTCGCTGCTCCAGCTCGTCGCTGTCGCGGATCTTGCGCGCCACCAGCACGATCACATAGAGCATAGGCAGTACCGGGGCCACCGCCAGCAAGGCCTTCAACGGCAGACTGACCGTGGTTTTCAGCAGGGCACCGCCGCCCAGCAGGGCGATCATGTAGATCGCCATCGTCAGCGCCACCTGGCGCTGGTAGCGCTTGTTGTCAATCCGCGGCATAAGCTGCCCCTGTGAGCTGGGACGGGGCGCGATGCCGCCATCCTTCCTCGCCGTGGAGCTGAATGGGCATCTCGAAACGGTGCCAGGACACACCCGTTCTCGCACGGTGAGTGCCACCGCCAATACATGACCACGCTGAGCCGACCACACCCGCTGTGTGCTCCAAGCCATCCGATTGCGGCATGTTTCGCTCCCGTGCGCTCATGTCAAGCAAGCTTTACATATGCCAGCATGTAAAGCAAGCTTTACATTGCAAGTCTCCCACGGATCGTCGGCAGGGTCGAACCCTTCCGGATCAAGCCCTTAGCCACTTCTCCGCCGAAAGCCATAGGCGCAAGGATCGCATCACCTCGCGGGGTCTGGCGCCACATTCCAGCGTGCCCAAGCCGAGCGTCCGCACATTCTTGCGCCTGACGCAGAGCGTCCATCGCTGACGAAAACGCCACTGCAGCAACTCTGCGGCAAAACCGCGCCCCACCAACGATTCAATAGGCCTCGTCCGCATCGGAGCTTTCTTTAGCGGCCTTTATGTGACCTATCTCACACTTTGGCCCGATAGTTGCAGTACCCCGTCCGCCGGCACGGCATCCAGCCCGCTGGGGAGCGGAGCCAGGGAGACCCGCTGACTACTCACTTTCGAGACCGCTGCATTTTCTCTGCCATAACCTGAAACCTAGGAACACTATGAACAAGACACTGCTTTCCACCACGCTTGCCGCTTTCGCCATCGCCAGCGGCATGCTGGCTTATTCACCGATGGCGCGTGCCGTCCAGAACTCATCGCCGGACGGCACCATTACCTTCAACGGCCTGGTGGTTGCCAATACCTGCACGGTCAATGCCAACGGCAGCGGCAGCACTGGCGGCACCGTGACCCTGCCGACCGTCTACACCAGCAGCCTGGCCGCCGCCGGCGCGACCGCTGGTGACACGGCATTCAATATCTCCGTTTCGGGCTGCGACAAGAATCTGTCGAATGTGACCACCTACTGGAGCGGTACCAACGTCAACACCAACGGCCGCCTGACCAACTTGGCCTCGAGCAACAATGTCGACGTGCAGCTGCTGAACAGCGGCGATACCAGCTCCGACGTCATCAATCTGAATGGTGCGCAGGGCTCGCAGAATTCGAAAACGGTGAATCTCGATAGCACCGGCGCCGCCACCTTGAACTACTACGCGCGTTACTACGCCACCGCTGCCGCGACCTCCGGCAAGGTGAACACCAGCGTCAGCTTCACGATGGTCTATCAGTAATCACTGGCCACATGCCGCGGCAGGCACACCCTGCCGCGACATGGCTCTCCGACCTGCCGCAACCTTCCATCCAGTTACCGGATCCGTGATGAAAAACCTCCTTCTCGCCCTGGGCGCAGGCCTGCTTGCCTTCTGCCTGTTCGCTGCCGGCGCCCGTGCATCGGTCGTCATCGGCGGAACCCGGGTGGTGTTTCCGGCCCAGCAGGGCGAGGTCACCGTGCGCCTGACCAACGAGGGCGACAAGCCGTCCCTGGTCGAGGCCTGGATCGATACCGGCAACATGAATTCGACACCGAACAGCGTCAGCACCCCGTTCCTGATCACGCCGCCGCTGTTCCGCATGGATGCGCACAAGGACCAGAGCCTGCGCATCCTCTACACCCAGAGCGCCAAGCCGCTGCCGACCGATCGCGAGTCGCTGTTCTGGCTGAACGTGCTGGAGATTCCACCGAAACCCAGTGGCCAGCAGTACGCCGGCCGCAACACGCTGCAGTTTGCGGTACGTTCGCGGCTGAAGCTGTTCTATCGCCCGGCCAACCTGCCCGGCGACGCGATGAAGGCTCCGGACAAGCTCGGCTTCAAGCCCGCCCCTGGCCCTGGTGCCGCGCTGGACGTGCACAACCCCACGCCGTACTACATCACCATCAGCAGGCTCTCGCTCGGCACGAACGCAAAACCCGTCCCGGGTGCCAGCGGCATGGTCGCCCCCTTCGGCGACCTGCGCCTGCCGCTGAAGGACTTGGACCATGCGCTGGCCAGTGGTACAGCGGTGACCTTCACCACCATTGACGACTACGGCGCGGGCGACGTCCACAAGGCCATCGTCACGCAATGAAAGCCCGTTCCGCCACCTGCCGCGACGCACGCATGCGCCGCGCCGCGCTTGCGGCTGCGTGCGGCATCGCGCTGGCCGTGACATGCGGCTGGCCGCATGCGGCGTGGGCGGCGGCAGCGGGCGCGTCGGCAGGCGCGGACGCGAGCGGCGCTTTCGCCGATTTCGACCGCAGCATGCTGGCCGGTGGCGGACAGGATACGGCCGACATCAGCCGTTTCGAACACGGCAACCCGGTACTGCCAGGCATCTACAACCTGGACGTGTACCTGAACCGTGCCTGGGTCGGCCGGCTGGACGTGCGCTTCGCCGCACCTTCCGCCAATGCCAGCGCCGTTCCCTGCATCAGCACCGACCTGCTCGGTCGCATGGGCCTGTCCCCCGCTGCGTCCGCAACGGCAGCAGCCGCGGCCGCGAGACTGCAATCCGCGGATGCCTGCGTGACCCTGGGTGAGCTGATCCCCGGCGCCAAGGCCACGTTCGACATGCCATCCCTGCGCCTGGACGCAACGGTGCCGCAGGCCTACATGAACCAGAAACCGCGCGGATGGGTCAGCCCGTCGTCGTGGGACGCCGGCATTCCGGCCTTCCTGCTCAACTACAACTTCAACAGCTACCACACCAGCAGCGGCGGTCTGAGCCAGACCAGCACCTATCTCGGCCTGCGCTCCGGCCTGAACATCGGCCTGTGGCAGTTCCGCCAGAACAGCACCGTCACCTGGCAGTCGGCCAGCGGCAGCCGGGCCAGCCAGCGTCACTGGCAGAACATCGACACCTACGTGCAGCGTGCGCTGCCGGCGTGGCGCTCCGTGCTGACCGTGGGCGACAGCCATACCGATGGCTCGGTGTTCGACAGCTACGGCCTGCGCGGCGTGCAGCTGGGCACCGACGACCGCATGCTGCCGCAGTCGATGCGCGGCTACGCACCGGTGGTGCGGGGCATCGCCTATACCAACGCCAAGGTCACGGTGACCCAGAACGGGGTGCAGATCTACCAGACCACCGTCGCCCCCGGCCCGTTCGTCATCAACGACCTGTACCCCACCGGTTACGGCGGCGACCTGGTGGTGACCGTGACCGAAGCCAACGGGCGCCAGCACAGCTTCACCATCCCGTATGCCTCGGTCGCGCAGCTCATGCGCGCCGGCATCACCCGCTTCGACATCGCCGCAGGCCAGCTGCGCGATACCACGCTGCAGAGCAAGCCCGGCGTGATCCAGGCGGCGGTGCAGCACGGCTTCAGCAACCGCTTCACCGGCTATGCCGGCGTGCAGGGGGCTTCGGGCTATGCGGCAGCCCTTGTCGGCGGCGCCGTCAACACGCGCTACGGCGCGCTGGCCCTGGACCTGACCCAGGCGCACACCAGCATCCCGGGCGAGGGTTCGCACAACGGCCAGAGCGTCCGTATCACCTACAGCAAGATCATTCCGGAAACCCGCACCTCGCTGAGCGTGGCCGCCGACCGTTATTCCACCAGCGGCTTCCTCAGCCTGACCGACGCGATGGCTGCACGCGATTACGCGCGCCGCGGCCTCAATGCGCTGCAGTACCTGCCGTCCAACGTGCAGACGATCGACGGCGTGCCGGTGCAGAGCCTGCTCACCCAGGCACAGCTCGCGGCCTTGAATGGCACCACCTACAGCAATAACAACCTGTACACGGCCCAGGGTCTGCTGCAGCAGCGCAACCGCTTCAGCCTCACCCTGAGCCAGCAGATTGGCCAGGACGGGGGCTCGCTGTACGCCAACGCCTCGATCAATGACTACTGGAACAGCAACGGGCGCGATACCCAGTTCCAGGTCGGCTACAACAACCACTTCCACCGCCTGTCCTGGGGCGTGTCGATCAGCCGCGGGCGCACGCAGTCCGGCGGCTACGACAACCAGGTCTTCTTCAATGCGAGCCTGCCGCTGGGCAGCTCGACCCACGCGCCGAGCATCTCGTTCAACGTCAATCACGACGACAACACCGGCTCGCAGCAGCAGGCCACGCTGAATGGCACGCTGGGCCAGTGGAACCAGTACACCTACGGCGCAACCGCCTCGCACAGCCAGGGCGGCAACAATGCCTACAGCGTGAATGCGGGCTACAACGGTCCGTATGCCACGCTCAATGCCAGCCTGGGCCACGGCAGCGGCTACTCGCAGGCATCGTTCAATGCCAGCGGCGCCGTACTCGCGCATGCCGGCGGCATCACCTTCGGCCAACCGACCGGGGATACCGTGGCGCTGGTGCACGTGCCCGGCGCAGCCGGTGCGCACATCACCAATGCGACTGGCCTCAAGATCGATCACGCCGGCTATGCGCTGGTGCCGTACCTCACGCCCTACGAACTCGACACCATCCGGATCGATCCGCAGGGCATGCCGCTGGGTGTGCAGCTGGACTCCACCAGCGCCAGCGTCGCGCCCTACGCCGGCGCCGTGGTGCTGGTCGACTTCAAGAGCCATTACGGCCGCGCCCTGATTGCCCGCATCCATGCCAAAGACGGTAAGGCTCTGCCCTTCGGAACCCGGGTACAGAATGCGAAAGGCCAGACCATCGGCACCGTGGGCCAGGGCGGCCTGACCCTGCTGCGGGTTGCGCAGCAGGCCGGCGAGCTGCATGCGATATGGCAGAATCCGCAAGGCGCCGCACAGACCTGCAGCTTCAGCTACACCATTCCTGCGCAGGGTCGCGGCGCACAGGCGCACCCGGTCATCGACGCCGCCTGTTCCGCGGCAGGTGGCGCGTCGACACCACATGGCATCAACGCGCCATGACAGCGACCGTGACTTCGATGCGCGCACGACACACACCCGAGCCCGCAGCTCGCGGGCACCGCCTGTTTATCGATGCACGAGGCCATGACATGCACGTATCCACATCTGCAGCCTCGACCGCCACGCTGCGTACAGGCGCACTGTCCACACGTCGTGCACTTGGCCTGCTGCTCGCCAGCCTGTTGCTGATCGGCCTGGCCATGGTGCCGCATACGGCCAGGGCGACATGCTGGTTTACGTCGGGAAGCGCAACGAACGTCACCTTCAATGCGGGCACCATCACGCTGACGCCCAGCACGCAGGTCGGCACGGTGCTATGGACGTCGAGCACGGCCAGCCCGGCCAATCCGCCCGACCTCGCATGCGACAGCAACACCAACGGCGGCATCGTCAACACCATTGCCGCGTCAACGCCGGTCAATGGCAACGACACGCTGATTCCCACCGGCATTCCCGGCATTTCCTATCGCCTGCCGCACCCCGATACCAGCAACTATCTGGCGCTGTATCCGAACTATCCCACGGCCAGCGGCAACTACAATTTCAGCGTGGCGTCCAATCTGCAGTTGGTCTATACCGGACCGTACCTGCCGCCGAACAACAGCAGCCTGACCGGCCAGCTCTCGCAGTGGAAGATCGACATCTGCAGCAACCCGCGCGTGAACGGTAGGGGCGACTACAAGGGCTGCTACAGCAATGTCAGCGCCCAGCCGGTGGAAACGTTCAACATCAACGCCACCATCCTGATCCAGGTGCCGACCTGCGATATCGATTCCGGTTCGGTGAACAAGACGGTGGTACTGCCGAGCATCGCCACCACACAGCTTTCGGGGCCAGGTTCGACCACCGGTGATACGCCATTCAGCCTGCAGCTGACCAACTGCCCCTCGAACCTGGGGGTATTCATCACTCTCAATACCAGCAGCCCCCAGGCCGGTGCCACCGGCGTAATCGCTCCGGCAGGGTCGGGCTACGCAAGCGGTATCGGAGTGCAGATCCTACAGGCGAACGACAGCACGCCGGTGACCTTCGGTACAGCCATCCAGAGTGGCGTGACCTCGTCGAGCAATTACAACATCGATCTTCACGCCCGTTACTACCAGACCGGCAGCACGATCTCGGCGGGCCCCGTGAAAGGCGTCGCCACCTACACGCTCAACTATCAGTGACGCGGACCAGCGCTCGAAGCACCCGCGGGGATGGCCTAGCGGCGGCAATACCCGCCAGGGTGTACACGCTTACTCGCTTACTCGTACGTGCGTGTGACCATCGTCGCATCGGCGACATGGGCCGACGCCAGGTAGCCGGCGTAATAGTGCAGCAGAGGGCTGCCCACGGTGGTCGCAGGGGCAAGATGCTCAACCGACAACACATAGGTCGATGCATTCGAGGCACTCGCAAGCGTCACACCGCCACCGCAAGTGAACGCGTGCACCGACGATGCAGCTCCCGCGGACAATGCCGCACTCTCGGCCGGTGCCGTGCAGGTCGCAACCACGACGGCACCACTGAAGGTTATCCGCCCACCCTGGGATTTCGCCGGCATGGCACAGAGCATCCCGCTGACAAGGCACGCTGCGATCGCTAGGCGAATCGAACTGCTCATACTGCCTCCTACTGCGCCCGCAAATGAGAAGGACGCTTAACGTGCTTGTCGGCAGTGGGAGGTTTAGCTTTAGCGACGGGTGGCAACTAAATTTCTTTCCGGAAGCCCCTGTTTCCCCTGCCGTTGCGGCACGACCCCGTCCCTCGGACCCGCCACAATCGGCGCTGCTATGCGCTTTTCGAGGAGATACTCCAGCGTATGTGATCAAGATGTGATCAGCAGGAAAGACATGGCGACCGAATTTTGTCGGTCGTCGAAAATGTGACGCAGTTGACGTTTTGCTGACCTGCCGACAGCGACTCATGTATCCCGGCAGGAACGCCACCCACACCAAGGGTCCGGCAGCAACATGACCGGCCAGCGACAGCCATACGGATACGCCCCGCACCGAACGCGCGGCGTTCGCGGGTCCAGACCTGCAGAAGCAGGGAAAAAGCGCTCAGCTCAGCGCGACGAGATGTACTTCTCGCGCCGGATTTGCGCGACCGGCAAGCCGTATTCCTTCAGCGCGGTGAAGGCAGCATCGACCATGTTCGGATTGCCGCACAGATAGGCGATATCGCGGTCCGCATGCGGTTGCAGCTCGGCCAGCACGTCCTGCACATGGCCGGCGCGATCGTCCGGGCGCGGCTCGGTACGCGGCTGGCGGCTGAGACAGCCGTGGAAGGTGAAGCCCGGATGGGCCTGGGCGAAAGCCTCGAATTCCGCCCCGTAGAGCAGTTCCTGCTCGCTGCGCGCACCGTACAGCAGCACCACCTCGCGATCGCCAGCGGCCAGCAGCCGTGCCAGCTTCGGCAGCATCGCCCGGTACGGCGTGACGCCGGTACCGGTCGCCAGCAGCAGATAGCGCGGGTGGACATCGGCATCCTGCAGGCAGAAGCGCCCGTAGGGGCCGCTGGCGTCGATCTCGCCGCCGACCTCCAGTCCGCCCAGCAGCGCGGTCGCCGCGCCGCCTTCCACATAGCTCACCGCGATCTCGATGCGCTGTACCGGCGACTGGCCGTCGCCCACCGTGGCCACCGAGTAGCTGCGCTTGGTCGGGGTGCCGTCGTCGTAGTGGAAATGGACCTGCAGGAACTGGCCCGGCACGAAGGCCAGCGGCTGGCCGTCGACCCGCTCGAAGGCAAGGTGACGGACGGTGGGCGCCAGCATGTGGCTGTCGACAAGACGAAGCTGGAAGTGGTCGGCCATGATTTACCCGGGAAACGGTGCGTGTGTCCGGCGGAACCAGACGACAGGAAACAGCCCGGTATAATAAAGGGCTCAGCCCTCCCGGTGCAGCCCATGTCCCAGTCACACCCCGATACGACGCCCGCACTGGTCGTCGACAATCTGCGCAAGACCTACGGCAACGGCGTGCAGGCGCTCAAGGGCGTCTCGCTGACCGTGCAACCCGGCGACTTCTTCGCCCTGCTCGGCCCCAACGGTGCCGGCAAGTCCACCCTGATCGGCATTCTCTCGTCGCTGGTCAACGCCAGCGATGGCGACGCGCGCATCTTCGGCGTGTCGGTGAACCGGCAGCGCAACGAGGCGATGAAGCTGATCGGCCTGGTACCGCAGGAGATCAACTTCAACCAGTTCGAGAAGCCGTTCGACATCTGCGTGAACGAAGCGGGTTTCTACGGCATCCCGCGCAAGGTCGCCGCCGCCCGCGCCGAGAAGTACCTGAAGGAACTGCGCCTGTGGGACAAGGCCTTCGGCCAGGCGCGCGAGATGTCCGGCGGCATGAAGCGCCGCCTGATGATCGCCCGCGCGATGATGAACGAGCCGAAGCTGCTGATCCTGGACGAACCCACCGCGGGCGTGGACATCGAGATCCGCCGCTCGATGTGGCAGTTCGTCAGCGGCATCAATGCCGCCGGCACCACGGTGATCCTCACCACGCATTACCTGGAGGAAGCCGAGCAGCTGTGCCGCAACATCGCCATCATCGACCACGGCACCATCGTGGAGAACACCACGATGAAATCGCTGCTGGCCAAGCTGGACGTGGAAACCTTCGTGCTGGACACCGCCGCACCGGTCGATGGCCTGCCGACGCTGGACGGCATCGCGCTGCGCCGCGTCGACGAGCGCACGCTGGAGGCGGAAATGCCCCGCACGCATGACCTCAACTCGCTGTTCGCGGGGCTCTCCGCGCACGGCATCACGGTGACCTCGATGCGCAACAAGACCAACCGGCTGGAAGAACTGTTCGTGCGCCTGGTCGAGGGCGGTCGCGACAACCAGGCCACCGCCGCGAAGGAGGCCACCGCATGAGCAGCAACCTCGCCGCCAACCTCGTCGCCTACCGCACCATCGCCCGGCGCGAGATCGTGCGCATCCTGCGCATCTGGACGCAGACGCTGATTCCGCCGGTGATCACCATCACGCTGTACTACGTGATCTTCGGCAAGCTGATCGGCGGGCGCATCGGCACCATTGAAGGCTTCCCATACATGCAGTTCCTAGTACCCGGCATGGTCATGATGAGCTCGATCAACAGCAGCTACATGAACATCTCCAGTTCCTTCTTCGGTTCCAAGTTCCAGCGCTCGGTGGAAGAGATGCTGGTGGCACCGATGTCGAACTGGACGATCCTCGCCGGCTATGTCACCGGGGCGGTAGCGCGCGGACTGGCGGTCGGCGCCCTCGTACTGGGTGTGGCGCTGTTCTTCACGCGTCTACACATAGTGCACCCACTGGTAGCGCTGGTCTCGATCCTGCTGGGCGCGACCATCTTCGCCCTGGCCGGCTTCATCAACGCGATCTACGCGAAGAAATTCGACGACATCGCCCTAGTACCCACCTTCGTCATCCAACCACTGACCTATCTGGGCGGCGTGTTCTACTCGATCAAGATGCTGGGCGAGCCGTGGCAGGCGATCTCGCGCGCCAACCCGATCCTGTACATGGTCAACACCTTCCGTTTCGGTGTTCTGGGCATCAGCGACGTGCACGTCGGCACCGCCCTGCTGGTGATGGTGGCGTTCGTGGTGGTGCTGGCGCTGGTCGCGATGCAATTGCTGAAGCGCGGCGTGGGCCTGCGTTCCTGAGCAGCGATCACCAGTTCTCCGGCGCGCGCGCTCAAGGCGCGCGCCGTTGTTCCTTCAGCCAGTCGACCACACCCTGCGCCGCCAGCCGGCCGCTGGCAAAGCAGGCGGTAAGCAGGTAGCCGCCGGTCGGTGCTTCCCAATCAAGCATCTCGCCGGCACAGAACACACCGGGACGGACCTGTACCATCAGGCGCTCGTCCAGCGCATCCAGCCGCACGCCGCCCGCAGTGCTGATCGCCTCGGCCAGCGGGCGCGGCGCGCGCAGGCGCAAGGGCAGCGCCTTGATCCAAGCGGCCAGCGCCTGCGGGTCGGCCAGCGTGGCCTTGTCCGCCGTCTCGAACACCAGCGCACACTTCACCGCATCCAGCCCGGCACGACGGCGCAGCCAGTCGCCCAGGCTGTGCTTGCCGCGCGGCGCACCCAGGCGCAAGGCCAGCTCCGCCTGCTGCCGTCCCGGCGCCAGATCGAGCCGTAATACACCGCCCCGGCCGGCCGCAAGCTGCTGGCGCAGATCCGCACCGATCGCATAGATCAGGCTGCCTTCGATACCGTACTCGCTGAGCACGCATTCGCCCTGGCGCGCGCGCGCGACGCCATCGGCGCTGGTCCAGTGGGCCACCACCGCCTTCAGCGGCGTGCCGGCGAAGCGGCTGCGCAGGTGTTCGCTCCAGTCGATCTCAAAGCCGCAGTTGGCCGGTTGCAGCGGTGCCAACGCCACACCTGCGTCGCGCATCACCGGCACCCAGCTTCCGTCCGAACCCAGCTGCGGCCAGCTGCCGCCGCCCAGCGCAAGTACCACCGCGTCGGTCGCGATGAAATGTTCGCCGGTCGCCGTGTCGAAACGCAGGGCGCCGTCGGCCGTCCAGCCCTGCCAGCGGTGATGCATGTGGAAACACACGCCCTGGGCATGCAGCCGCCGGACCCAGCCGCGCAGCAGCGGCGCGGCCTTCATGTCGCGCGGGAACACCCGACCCGAACTGCCGGTGAAGGTGTCCACGCTCAGTCCATGCGCCCACGCTCGCAGATCGTCGGCACCGAATACCCGCAGCCAGCGCGCCACTTCGTCCCGACGCCCGCCATAGCGCTGTACGAAGGGTTCGAACGGTTCGCCATGGGTCAGGTTGAGCCCGCCCTTGCCGGCCAGCAGGAACTTCCGTCCCGGCGAGCCCATGCTGTCGTACAGGTCGACGTCGTAGCCGGCAGCGCGCACGGTCTCGGCGGCCATCAGTCCGGCCGGTCCGCCACCGACAATGGCCACGCGTGCGGGAGATTGCTGAGTCATCCGCCTATGGTCGCACGCAACACCCGCACGACAAGCCCGTCATCCATGCTTTGTACACAAAAGAAAGGCCCGGCCATCAGTGGCCGGGCCTCATTGCGAGGAGACAGCTGGCGTGCATTCCTGCGCGCCCCATGCCATCAGAACGTCAGGCTCCAGTTGTTCAGCGTGCCGTAGTCACCGAAGTACCACGGGTCGTTATCGATCACTTCCAGCTTCCAGGTGCCGTTGCCCTGCACCGACGAGGCATTCACCGTATAGGTGGTGTCGATGTTGCCGTCGTTGTTGTAGTCGGGCTGCCGCAGCACCACATACGAGCCATTCGGTTCGTACAGCACGATCTCCAGGTCACCCGACCAGTTATGGGTAATGTTGACGTGCACCTGGAGGGCGCTCGGCGCCGATCCGGACTCGCCGCTGACGTTGATGCTGCTGGTGACGGTGGCGTTGTCGTTGATCACCATCGACGTGTTGTTGCTGAACACGCCGCCATTGCTGCTGCTGGAAACCGTCACCGACTCGGTCTTGCTGCTGGTGGCGCCGGTGCTGTCGGTGACCGTCTCGGTCACGTTGTAGGAGCCCGCTGCCGCATACGTATGGCTCGGGTCGGCCGAGGTCGAGGTGCCGCCGTCGCCGAACGTCCACGCATACGAGCTGATGCTGCCGCCGGTGTCGCTGGAGCTGTCGGTGAAGCTGGCGGTGAGGCCGCTGGCGGTGTAGGTGAAGTTGGCGACCGGGCTGCCGCTGGTACCGCCACCGCCGGTGCCGCCACCGGAGCCACTACCGCTACCGGCAACGTGACTCACGAAGTTGGCGATGTCGATCGAGCCGAAACCGGTGCAGTAGTCCCAGCCGGTCGCGGCGGTCTCGCCGTTGTTGTTGCCCGAAGTGACGTCATGGAAGTCGGTCGCATAGTTGCTGGCCGCATCCGAATAGATCAGCGGCGCGGCGAAGCCCAGCGACGAGTCCGTCGCCAGGGTACGCGCCCACACGCCCACGAACAGCGGCGAGGCCAGGCTGGTACCGCCGATCTGCTGGTTCGCCCCGTCCACGATCACCGTGGCACCCGATACCGGACTGGCGTCGAAGGCCACATCGGGCACGCCGCGGTAGCTGCTGCCCGCGTTCTGTCCGACATTCTTCTGCCAGCTCGGCTGTGCCTCGAAGGTGCTCGGGCTGCCGCCGGTGGCGCCTTCGTTCGAGCTCAGGTTGTTCCACACCGTCTCGTTGGTCCAGGTGGTCCCCGAGGTATACAGCTCGGTACCGCCGACCGCGACCACATACTGCGAGTCCGCTGGCCAGCTCGGCGTGATGCCGCCGTTGCCGCATTCGTCGGCACCGCTGTCGCCAGAGGACACAGAGAAGGTCTGGCCCTGCGCGTCGGCCTGTTCGAAGATGTTGTCGCCGGTGGCCGCGCCGTTGGTTTCCGAGCCCGTCTCGCAACCACCGATGGACACGTTGATCACGCGGACCAGATTGTCCGTCACCGCCTTGTTGAAGGCGTCGATCAGCGGCTGCGTATTCAGACTCGAAGTGTCGTACAGATAGAACGCCTTGACGCCTCCGGACATGCCGGCGATGTCCTGGGTGTCCAGGTCCCACTCGCCGTCGCCGCTGGTGTCGCTGCTCGCGCCATCCACGGCCACTACATTCATCGGGATGCTGCCGAGGCTGGGGTGCTGGCTCAGGAACGAGCTGAAGTCGCTCTGCACGTTCGTCATGCTGCCTTCGGTGATCACGCCGACATTGACCGTCGAACCAGTCGCCGTGCTGCCGGCATCGTAGATCGTCGCGAAGTCGGTCGGGTTGTGCCCGGTGGCCGAGCCGGTGGCATCGACGTGCACCGGCTGCAGCACGTGGAAGACATGCACGTTCTGCAGGCCGATGACCTCCAGCACGGTATTCTGCAGCGACGCAGGAATCTTCACCGCACTGGACGTGGCGTAGGCATCACGCCCATCGTGCGTGTGCACGCGCACGAACGAAGTATGGAACGCATTGGCCGCCACATCGGCACGGCCGGATGCCGTCACCAGTTGGCGGTTGGCCGCGATGTGCACGTCCTTGAAGCCTTCCTTTTTCAGGAAGTTGGCGACAGCCTGGGCACTGGCCTTGGTGGGCCCGTACTTGGCCATGAATTGCGCAGGCGTCAGGTTGGCGTGGTGCGGATCGGCCACGAACGCATCCAGCTCGGCCTTGTTGCGCAGCTTCAGCGACACCGCGACATTCATCGGCTGGCTCTGGCTCAACAGGCCAAGCACCTTGTCGCCGGCATGCAGCCGGGTGGCGTTGCGGATGATGTGCAACGCGGCCTGGCTGCTGGCGGCGGCACTGGCCGGCGCCGTGCACAAGGTCATGGCCGCAGCCATACCGATGGCTGCGGTCAGCGCTTTCAGACGAAAACGATTCGACATTGACTAACTCCCCAAGATTTTCGGGGACGAACGGCCCTTACGCGGCCGCAGCGACCCCGTGGCAATAACATGCCGCGCTCGTGCGCGACTCCATGTAACAAAGTTGCCTGCTAACGGATTCCCTGAGCACCCGTCGTAGCAATTTCCCCGGTCCATCCTGCAGTCCGGGATACGGGACATCGCTCCAGCAGCACCCCTGACACCCTTGCCGCTGCGGAATCATCCGCCAGTTAACCCCTCGACGGATCATTCGAACCTAAATTGAAAAAACAGCAGCGTCAATAACACGACCGCATTGCAGTGAACACGGTCACGCCGCCGCAGAAAATCGGTCGAATGAATGTGCTTGATGAAAATCGATCAAAATAATCATACAAAACTATTTATTGCATTCATTCGCGCATGCCTTACTTCATGACAATGCCTGCATGAAAGGCAATATAAGAACTTATCAAACATGCACTTATGAACAATCAAGGCCATATTCATCGCATGACACACGCACGAAATCGCATCGACACCAGCCACTGCGAACGACCCGCAAAAAAACCGGATCGCGGCAGCATATAAATCACTCACGTCAGCCCGAAGAAAGTATTTTCATTGCAACTGGTAAGCCCAGCGAAAGCTTTCCGGCCTTATCCAGTAAGCCTCACGCAAGAAAATCGTTTTAAATGAATGAATGCCTAAATGAAGACCTTCATAAGGCGCATTCTCGGCAGCTGTCTCCGCACAGACACGAAACGTTTTGCGTGCAGCGAGTGAAAGCCGTCACGGGTTTTGCTCAGTGACCGCGCGGCTTGGCCCGATGCGTGGGCGTGGCCGTCCACGGATCTTCGGGCCAGGGATGCTTGGGATAGCGCCCCTTCAGTTCCTTCTTCACGTCCGGATAGGTGCGCTCCCAGAATCCCTTGAGATCCTGCGTGACCTGAATCGGCCGACCTGCCGGCGACAGCAGATGCAGCGTCACCGGCACGCGACCGCCACCGATACGCGGTGTGTCGGCAAGTCCGAACAGCTCCTGCAGTTTCACCGCGAGCACCGGCGGCTCGCCCGGCGCATAGTCAAGCCGGCGCGACTGGCCGCTGGGAACCGTCAATGCGTCGGGCGCATGCGTGTCGAGGGCATGGCGCTGGGCGTAGTCGTACAGCGCCGCCAAAGCCTGTGACAACGCATCGGCGGACAGTGCGTCGAGCCGATGCTTGCCGTGCAGGGCGGGAGCCAGCCAGCTTTCCAGCGTCGCCAGCAGGCTGTCGTCGGAAACATCGGGCAGGCCCAGCTCGGGCATCCAGGCACGCAATGACTGCATGCGCAGTCGCAGGCGACGCGCCGCATCGCTCCACGGCAAGGCGTCGAGTCCCTTGCTGCGGATCGCTGCAAGCAGCGCCGGCAACGCGTCTTCCGGCTGCACCGGCACGCTGCGCCGCTCCAGCACGATCGCGGCGAAGCGACGTTCCTCGAACGCCTCCACCGCATCGCGTGCGTCGTTCCAGCGCAGTACGCGCTCGCGCGTGAAGCGGGCCGGATAGTCGCGTTCCAGCACGCGCGGATCGAACGGGGCTGCTGCGAGGATCAGGCTGTCGCGCGCTTCGAAACGCAGATCCAGCGCCACCAGCCAGGGTTCGCCCAGCAATGCCGTCTGTTCGTGCAGGCGCACACCGCGTCCATTGGCGAGCGTGTAGCGCAGCGGGTTCGACGGGTCCTGCCGCGCCACCCGGTCGGGAAAGGCGTGCAGCAGCAGGTCGCCGACCGCATGGCTGTCCGGCGTGCCGCTGGCAGCACTGCGGACCTCCATGCGTCGACGCCAGCCCTTGGCGGCCTGCTCGATCGCCGCCAGCGCGCCGCTATCGGCGCTGCGGCCGGCGCCACCGCCACGCCGGTCGCGCCAGGCATGCAGTGCATCCACCCGCAACCGGAAGTCGTCGCTGCGCGCCTGCGCCCCACGCAACGGCGAGCGTGCATCCATCAGCGCCAGCAGGTCGGCGACCAGCGGCCGCAGCGGCTCATCCGCGCGCCATGCGGCAACCCCCAGCCGGGGATGCGCACCCAGCGTCAGCAGTTCGTGCCCCAGTGCGGTCAGCCGTCCATCCGTTTCCAGCGCGCCCAGAACCACGAGCAGCTCGCGCGCCTGCGCCAGCGCACCGGCCGGCGGCGGATCGAGCCATGGCAGATCGCCACCCGACGCCGTGATGCCCCATGCCGCCAGCTCCAGCGCAAGCCCGGACAGCTCGGCCTGCACGATCTCCGGCGTGCGCGACACGTCCAGCCGACGGCTCTGCGGCCACAGGCGATAGGCCGTGCCTTCGGCGACGCGGCCCGCGCGACCCGCACGCTGGTCGGCCGACGCCTGCGAGATCGTCACCGTTTCCAGGCGGGTGAAACCCGAGCTCGGGTCGAAGCGCGGCTCGCGCGCCAGGCCGGCATCGACCACTGCGCGTATCCCCGGCAGGGTAATGCTGGATTCGGCCACGTTGGTGGCCAGCACGACACGCCGGCAGCCCGGCTCGGCCGGCGCCAGCGCATGCTGCTGTTCCGCCAGCGAGAGTTCACCGTGCAGCGACACGACCTCGATCGCCTGGTCGGCACCCTCGGCAGCGAAGGCCTGCTCCAGCACCGAGTGCGCCCGGACTATCTCGCCACGCCCGGGCAAGAACGCCAGCACATCGCCCGGGTTCTCGGCCAGCGCCTGCCGCACGGCGCGCGCCAGCTGATGTTCCAGGGTTTCCTGCACCCGTGCCGGCGGATGGACGACGTGTACCGGAAAGCTGCGTCCCGGACTGCTGATCCTTGGCGCGTCGAGCCACTGCGCGATGCGTTCGCCATCGAGCGTGGCGGACATCACCAGCAGACGCAGCTCAGGTCGCAGCGTCGCCTGCACGTCCAGCGCCAGCGCCGCGCCGAGATCGCCGGCCAGGTGACGTTCGTGGAACTCGTCGAACAGGATCGCGCCGATGCCGCGCAGCTCCGGATCGTCCTGGATCAGGCGGGTGAGAATGCCTTCGGTCACCACCTCGATGCGGGTGGCCGGACCGACCTTCGCCTCGAAGCGGATGCGGTAGCCGACCGTCTGTCCCACCGCCTCGCCCAGCTGCTGCGCCATGAACTGCGCGGCCGAGCGCGCAGCGATGCGCCGCGGTTCCAGCATCACGATCTTCTCCCCGGCCAGCCAGTCGGCATCAAGCAGGGCCAGCGGCACCTGGGTGGTCTTGCCCGCGCCGGGCGGCGCCTCGAGCACCAGTCGCGTCCCTTGCGCCAACGCAGCGCGGATATCGGGCAACAGGGGAGCGATCGGGAACGAGGGCGTGGCGGTTTTCATGCCCGCGCATGATAACGGCGATACCGCCGATCATCCCGCGCCGCCCGGCTACCGGCCGGACGGCGCGGCCGGTTCAGTGCACGGACGTCTTGTCGGTCGTCGTCCCGGGCTTGGCACGCAGCGGCGCCAGCGACTCGAATTCGCGCTGGTAGTCGTCGGTGATCGCGCGCGCGTCCGCGCTGTTGCGGATCACCTTCGGCGTGATCAGCACGATCAGCTCGGTGCGCTTGCGGCTGTCGCCGGTGCTGCCGAAAAGCTTGCCGAACACCGGGATGCGGCTGAGCCACGGCACGCCGGTATTGGTGGTGCCATCGTCCTGTTCGATCAGGCCACCAAGCAGAACGGTCTGCCCGCTCTGCACCGCCACCTGCGTGCCGATCGCGCGCTGCGAGATGGTGTAGTTGCCCTGCGCGTTCTGCGCGCTAGGCGTGCTCACCTGCTGTTCGACATTCAGGTAGACCAGACCGCCCGGATTCACCCGTGGCTGCACGTTGAGGATCACACCGGTATCCATGTACTGCACGCTGCTGGCCGTCGTGGTGGTGCCCGACAGGCCGATCAGCGAGGTTTCGTTCACCGGTATCTGGTCGCCCACCTGGATATGCGCGGTCTGGTTGTTGAGCACCACCAGCGACGGTGCGGACAGTGTCTTGGTATTGCCACTGCTCTCCATCGCCTGCACCGCCACCTGCATCTTGCTGTTGAGGAACGAATAGAAGAACGGCTGGCCGGTGAAGGTATTGCCGCCCGAACCCAGCGCGATCTGGCGATGCCGGTACGGTTCGCCCGGGGTGATGGTGCCGTTGCTGTTGGTGGTGCTGCCGGTGAGCCCCTGCAGATACCACTGCACGCCAAACTGGAACTGCCCGGAGAGGGTCACCTCGAGAATGCGGGTTTCGATCTGCACCTGCAGCGGCACGTTGTCGAGCTTCTTGATCGCATCCTTGATCTCGGCCCACTGCGATGGCCGCGCACGCACCAGCAACTGGTTGTTCGCGTCGACCGAGCTGATCCTCACGCTGCCGTCAGGCGAACTGTAGGAACGATCCTGGCTGGACGCACTGGTGAAGCTGCTACCAATGCTGCCGGCCGAGCCACCGAAACCGCCCTGCCCGCCGGAACCGAGACGGCTGCCGGTACCGGTCATTCCCGAGGTGCCGCCGAGACCGCCGGTGGTGGCACTGCCGAAGCTGCCGGCGCCGCTGCCCATGCCGCTGGCCGAGCCGCGGGCATTGTTGCCAAGGCCCAGCGTGCCCGAGCGCAGCCCGGGGCCGACCTGGCCACCGCTGTCGCCGCTGGCACCCGCGCCATTGGTGTAGATCTCGGCCAGATATTTGGCCAGGTCCGACGCTTTGATGTTGCGCACGTCGTACACGTAGAGCTGGGGCTGGTTGCCGCCGCCCTGGTCGATCTTGCGGACCCACGCGCCGACCTCGTCCACATACGCCGGCTGGGTGCTGATCACCACCAGGGCGTTGGTGCGCTTGATCGGGATGAAGCGCAGCATGCCCGCCAGCGGCGTGTCGCCCTTGGGCCCGAACATCTTCTCCAACTGCGGCATCAGGTCGTCCACGCCCGCATGCTGCAGGTTGAACACGCCGACCGACATGCCGCGCAGCCAATCCACGTCGAAGGTGCGGATGGTGCGCGCGTAGTCCTGCAGCTCATCCGGTGTGCCCGACAGCACCAGCAGGTTGCGCGCGGCATCGGCCAGCAGGATCGAATCGGGTCGCGCGAACGGCTTCAGCAGCTTCTGCATCTCGGTCGCGGAGATGTAGTGCAGCGGAAACAGCTGGGCCTGCAGGCCCGCCTGCGGTGCCGGCGCGCCCAGGCCGGGCACCAGGTTGCCGGCCACCGCGTCCTTGGTCGGCAGCACCACGTAGCCACCGTTCTGCTGTACCAGTGCGTTGTTGGTCCACGACAGCAGTGTTTCCAGGATCGGCAGCGCCTGGCTGGCCATGACCGGCTCGGAGGTGGAGAAGGAAATATTGCCCTGCACACCCGGCACGATCGTGTAGTTCTTCTTCAGCAGGTCACCCAGGATCGCCTTCACCACCGCCTGCACCGGCTGGTTCTCGAAGTTGAACGTGACCGCCCCCTTGCCACTGGCCTCCTTGCGCGGGCGGGCCAGCGGCTGCGGCCGGATGAAGCGCCCACTGCCGCGGCTGATCTCGGTGGTCGCCGCGGTCCCGCCCGACGATGCGTTGTTGTTGTTCAGGGGAAGCGGCTTGGGCGGCGGCAGCTCGGTGCCGGCCATCGCCTCGCGCTGCAGATTGCCGTTGTCCTTCGGTTGCGGCAGCGTGGCGCAGCCTGCGAGCGTGACCAGCAGCGCGATCGCGCCGACGCGAAGAAACGGATGCATGAACGTACGTGACATGAATCAATGATCTCCATCGTCGGCCCGGTGCTGCCGGGCGCGTTGTTTCAGAATGGCTGCCTTGAGTCGAAGCATGCGCTGCAGCTCCACGCCCTGTGGAGGCGCGGGAATCGGTGGCTGGCCACGCCCAGTGGCACGCAGCGGCATGCCGGGCAAGGGACGCGCACGGCCGCTGACCGGCATCGGCCCGCGCCCGGCGAGTGGCGGCGCGGCGGCTGCATGCGCCGGCGGCGGTGCATCGATCGGCGCACCGGCCGGCAGCTTCAGCACGGTGCGGCCGGTGGTCGAGGCGAACACCACCGAGCGGGGTTCCAGCGCAACCAGCTTCCAGCGTCCGTCGGGCAGCATCTCGCCCTCGCGCACACGCACTTCCTTCGGGTGATCCTTGTCGCTGACGCTCTTGTCGCGCAGCAGGGCCATGCGCAGCCCGGGCGTGATGATGATGCCGGTGAGCTCCAGGTCGCCCAAGCTGACCCGGGCGCCGTCGCCGTCGTCGGCCGATGGCTTGCGGTCCTTGCTGAACAAGGGGTGCTGCCAGACGGTGGCGTAACTGTCGAGCGGCGGCGGTGGCGGCAACGGTGCCTGGTGCAGCGGCGGCAGCGGCGCGGCGCGGTGTGGCGCCTGCCAGCGCACGCCGCGGCCCAGTCCCGACAGCAGCACCACGAAGACCGCGCCGAGCAGCAGCACCGCACCGACCAGCCAAGGCGTCAGACGACGCTGGTTCGCCGCGTTCATGGCGTGCCCTCCCGGCCGGTTGCGTCCGCTGGCGAGGTGGCCGACACCGCGCCACGCACATAGCCGGCAAGGGTGAACTGCACTTCCAGCAGGGCCGCGTCCTTGTGCTGTATCGCCGCAACCGGGTTGCGGTACAGGCTGAAGTTGCTGACGAACAGATAGGGCGTTCCCTGCTCCAGCGTGTACAGCAGGTCCACCAGCGGACGCATGCCGCAGCGCAGGCTGATGCTCACCGCCACGCGGCGGTACGGCTCGTTGTGCTGGCTGTCGGTGTTGGTCACCGGCATCTTCTGGGTGACCTCGCAGGTGCCGTCCTGGGCATGCGCCGAGGCATCGTCGACCACTCGCTGCATCAGTCCCGCCGCGGCGGCGCTGGGCTCGCGCTCGGGCAGGAAGGCGTGACTGTCTGCCTGGCCCTGGCCCAGTTCAGCGAGGCGTTTCCGCAGCTGCGGCTGCTCGGCGATGATGCTGGCGTAACGCGCCTGGGTCAGGCGCAGGTCGTCCATGCTGCTGTCGATGCGTTGCAGCGGCGCCACGAACCACCAGTGCAGCAGCACCAGGTAAGCCAGCGCCAGTGCCAGCAGCAGCAACAGGATCGCCGCGATGCGACGCTCCAGCGGCTTCATCGGCTTCAGCTTCATGGCGTGCCTCCCGGCGGACGCGCCTGTCCGGGCGAGGCATGTTTCGCCCCGGCGAGTGCGGGCTTCAGCGCTTGCGCGACCATGTAGAAACGTTCCTTGCCGCTGGACGGGTCGCGCTGGATCACCCCCTGGAATCCCGGGTTGCCGATCCAGCGGCTGCCCTGCAACGCGTCGACCAGATGCGCGGCCTTGGCGCTTTGTCCCTGGAAGCCGATCTGCCCGCCGTCGCCCAGCGTGAAACGTTCCAGCCAGGTGTCGTCGGGCAGACGCGCGGTGAGGTCCTGCAACACGTCGAGCACCGATACCGCCTGCGCCTTGCGCTGTGCCAGGAAGCCGGCCGCACCGGCACTGTCCTGCAACTGCCGGCGCAACAGCGCAACCCGCTGCGCCTGCGCGTGCATGCTGTCCACCTGCGCCTGCATCGCGGCCAGTGCATCCTCGCGGTTGCCCAGCCACTGTCCCAGGCACAGCAGCACCAGCAACAGCGCCGCGGCCGCCAGCGCCAGGTTCAGGCGCTGCCGCGGATCGCGCCGCACGCGCGCCTGCTCCCGCGGCAACAGGTTCACCCCGAGGCGACGCGGACCGTCGGCCAGATCGACCGCGTCGACCGCGATACCGGCCTCGCGCAGGCGTTGCAGTTGCAGGTCGAGGGCACTGCGTGGCACGGCCACCAGCTCGGCATGGAAGCGGCCCGCGGCAGCCGCGTCCGGCAGTTCGCGCAGGTCGTAGAACACCTGCTCGACCCGGAACGGGGTCTGCCGGTCCATCTCGAAAGCGCCGACCTGGCGCAAGTTGTCCCGCGCGGCCAGCGGCAGCCACAGGCGGCGGCGCAAGGCCGCGTCGGGGGCCAGGCACAGCGCCAGGCGCAGGTCGTGCACGTCGGTGCCGGCGGTCGCCGCGGCCAGTGCCGCCTGCTGCGCGGCGGCTTCCTGCGCCTCGTCCCAATGCGCCAGTACCGCAGCATCGCCGTCACGGCGCAGCGTCCACTGCCGGCCCTCGTGCTGCAGCAGGCACCACACCGCGCCACTGCCGAACAGCGTGCGCCAGCGTGCCGGCAACATGCCGCGCAACTCGCCCCCCCACCAGGCGAAGAAGCCTGGCAGCGGCGAACCGCGCCAGGCACGGCGCAAGCGCTCGAGCTGCGGACGCAGCGACTGCGATGCGGAATTCATTCCCCCTCTCCCTCCTGCCAGCGCAACACCGCGAAACCCTGCGAACCCGGGCGCCCCCCCTGCGTGCGGATCGTGGCGCGCAGGACCGCCCGCGTGCCATCGGCCAGAACCGCGACCGAACGGATACTATGCGTTACGCCACCACCGACGGCCAAGCCCGGCTGCCCGGACTGCCCAGCCAGGCGGGTCGCGATCAGCCTGCGCGCGTGCTGCAGGGTCATGCCCGGCAACGACGCCAGCGCCAGCAGTGGCGCGGTCGCCGGATCGGGGCGTGGACGGCCCGACCAGATGGTCAGGTCGGGTGCGATGCGGGCATACAGCGCCGGGGTCATGCCGAGCACCATCTGCAGTTCTTCCACGCTTGCGAACGGGCCGCAGCGCGGACCATAGCTGCGGCCCGCGGCAAGATACGGTTCGGCGCGCTGGCGCCGCTGTTCGCTGCTCAAAGCGAAGCTGCGCCACGCCACCACCGCCTGGGCCAGCGCAGCGGCCTGCTCCGGTGCCTCGCCGGCCACGCGGAACAGCCGCGTCAGGATGTGGGGCGACGCGGTGTTCAGGTCCACCTTGCCGGTCTCGCTGGTGATGGACACGCTGATCTGGGCGCCATTGAAGCGGAACCGGTAACTGCGCCCGTCGGCAACCCATCGATCGGCGGGATTGGCTGCCTGCAGGGCGTACACCGCCCGCATCAGGCCGGCCTGGGCGTCGTAGTGCGCGCCGGTCTGCTCGAACTTGTAGCGCGCCTGCAACCCTTCGGTGCGAGCCATCGCGGCATAGCCACCCAGCAGGATCGCCAACAGCGTGCAGGCCCACATCACCACCAGCAGGGCCACGCCCTTCTGGTGGTGATGCATCGACCTCGACGGATACCGGCTCACCGCACCACCCCCTGCGCACGCAGACCACCCAGCGGATCGGTGACGCCCACGCCGGCCAGCGCACTCACCCGCAGCGGCACGTCCAGCCGCGGCCAGTCACGGCCGTCGTCCAGCTTCAGCCGCAGCACGACCAGCGCCGGCATGCGATGTCCGTCGGGCCAATCGCTGCGCCACGCTGCCGGTTTGCCGTTGCGGTCCACGCCGCGATAGGCGAAGCCGCCACCGCGGATGCCGTCCAGCAGCACCTGCGTATCGCCCAACGGCCTGGGCGCACTGCCGTCGGGCGGCAGGATCGCAAAGCGCGCTTCCAGCCGTTCGCCGCCATGGCCATCGGACACCAGTTCGATCTGCTGCAGTTGCGGACCGAGCCGGCCGAGGTAACCGGGCAGCGGCGCCACGAAGCGCATCTTGTGCGCATCGCCGCTGAAGAACAGTGGCCGGCCCTGGCTGTCGTGCGCGATCGGTTGCGCCAGCGCCTGCGCCAGTTCGCGCCGCAGAAAGTGCTGGGTCGAACTGACCTGGTCGAACTGGCCGATTCTGGCCTCGCCCACGCGCACGGTATGCGTCGCCGTGTGGATACCCGAATACACGCCCAGCAGCAGCAACGCCAGCAGCACCAGCGCGCCCAGCACCTCGAGCAGGGTGAAGCCGGCCATGCGCTTCATGGCACCGGCGCTCCGGGCGTGACGAAAGCGCTCTGCAAGGTGCTGAAATGCGCCTGTTGCGGGCGGGCGGCGGAACCCCACAGCACGTCGAGATCCAGCCGGTAGAGGCGCAGCATGCCCGTCGGCGGAGGTGCCCCCGGCGGCGTCCACGGCGTCACCTGCAAGCGCCAGCGATAACCGTCGCCGAAACGCCCCTGGGTGATGCCCGGTCGCGGCGGACTCAGCGCAAACCGGCTGTCGAGCAGGCTGCGTGCCCACATCGCCGCCTGCTCGTGCGCGATCGATCGCTGCGTCAGTCCGATCGCACCGCCCGCCACCCGCATCAGCGCGGCGAACGCCACCGCCAGCAGCAGGATCGCCACGATCACTTCGAGCAGGGTGAAACCGCGGCACGATGCACGCGTCATTTCGGCACCATGTCGACCACGCTCACGCCGCCGGTCAGCCACGACACGTCGACGTGCCACTGGCGACGACCGCTTTCGAGAGTGATGCGGCCCCCAGTGGAACTGCCGTCGGGGAAGAAGCGGATGCGCGCGATGCCATCACGGCCCTGGTCCATGCTGGCGCTGGTGATGCCCACACGCATGCCCCGCGGCAAGGTCACTTCACGGCCGTTCGCGCCGTGATAGCTGTCGTTGCGTGTGTCCAGCACGAAACTGCGTTCGGCTCCATGCACCACGGCCTGGGTCCGGGTTGCACGCAGCGCCGCGGCCAGTTCGCTGCTGGCCGCATCGATGCGCGCGCTGGCCAGGCCATGGGTCACCGAGATCGCGGTCGCCGCGGCGGCAATCCCGATCAGCAGGATCACCGCCAGCATCTCGAGCAGGGTGAAGCCGCGGGTGCGCGGATATGCGAAGGGACGCGGCAGCCCGACGGTACTCGACGGCTGCCGCAGGGTCATGCCTGCGTAGGCCCGCCGAGCCGGCTGCCGCATCCCGGCTGTCATTGCCAGTTGCCCACGTCGGCGTTGTAACCGGTGCCGCCGGGGCGGCCGTCCTGGCCGTAGAAGATCAGGTCGTAGCTGCCGTGCTGGCCCGGATACTGGTACCCGAAGGCGTGTCCCCACGGGTCCTTCAGCTGCGAGGGCTTGGCGTAGGGGCCCTGCCAGTTCGGCGCATTGGCCGGCCTGCTGACCAGGTCCTGCAGGTTCGGCGGCGGCGAGCCGTTGTCCAGCGCGTAGCTGTCGATGTCCTGGCCCAGCGTGATCAGCTGCGCCTTGCCCGCGCCGTACTTGCCTTTGTCCACGCTGCGTCCGACCTGACGCACCACGATCGTGCCGATGATGCCGATCAGCACGATCACCGCCAGCATCTCCAGCAGGGTGAAGCCGCGGTGGCGGTGCGGGTGTGCGAAACGCGGTTGCCGATGCTGCATGAGTTGCTTCTCCCTATCGAGACGGAACGGCTTGAGAATGCGCTACTGGATGTTGTTGGTGAGGTTGAGCAGGGGTAGCAGGATCGCCGCCATGATGATCGCCACCAGCACGGTCATCACGATGGTCAGTGCCGGAACCAGCGCGGCGAGCAGGCGGTCGATGCTGCGCCGGCTTTCCAGGTCGAAGGTGTCGGCCACCTTGAGCAGCATGCTGTCGAGCTGACCGGCTTCCTCGCCCACCTGCACCATCTGGATCGCCAGGCGCGGAAACAGCCTGGCCTGCGCCAGCGCCAGGCTGAGCCCGCCGCCGTCCTTGACCTGGTCGGCCGCCTGTCCCAGCGCTTCGTCGAGCGCGCGGTTGCCGGTCACCTGACGGGCAATGCCCAGGGCCGACAACAGTGGCACGCCATTCTTCAGCAGCGTACCCAGCGTCCGCGCAATGCGTGCGGTTTCCACTTTCACCAGCAATGGGCCGACCACCCTCAGCGACAGCAGCCGGGTATGCCAGGCAAGTTTGAACGAGGGATCGCGCATGCGTGCCTGCCAGGCGACGGCGCCGCCGACCAGCACGATCAGGATCAGCCACCACCACGACTGCATCAGGTTGCCGACCGCCAGCACCGCGCGGGTGATCCACGGAATCGGCACCTGCATGTCCTGGAAGATCGGCACGAACTGCGGCACCACATAGGCCAGCAGAAGCACCAGCGACCCCAGCACACCGACCATCAGGAAGGCCGGATAGATCAGCGCATTGACGATGCTGCCGCGCAGCTGCTGCGCGCGCTCCAGGTAGTCGGCCAGGCGGCGCAGGGTTTCCTCCAGCGAGCCACCGGCCTCGCCCGCGCGCACCAGCGAGATGTATAGGCGCGGGAACACGCCGTGCTCTTCCTCCAGCGCCTGCGACAGCGGGGTACCGCCACGCACGCGGTCGCGCACGCGCTCGATCAGCTTGCGCGCGCGTTCGCCTTCGGGCAGGTCGAGCAGAATGCCCAGCGCGCGATCCAGCGGCTGGCCGGCACCGAGCAGGGTCGCCAGCTGGTGGGTGAACTGCGCCAGCTGGTCGCCCGCCAGCGGGCCACGCGCGAACAGCGCGGCCAGGCTGGAGCCGCCGCCGACCGCGTCGGCCGGTTGCGCCTCCAGTGGCGTGTGCCCCTGGTCCTGCAGATGGCCCACCACCTCGTCGACACTGGCGGCCTCCATCTGTCCCTGCAGCAGCTCGCCGGCGGCACTGACCGCCTTGTAGCGGAACTGGGTCATGGCGCGGATGGCCCCATGTATCCGGTACGCCGATGCAACGGCTCCGGTCGCGGCATCATCCGATACCGGTCATCGTGGGCTTCGACCGGAGTACGAACGGAAAAGGCCCGCGCCGGCACCCGCATGCCCGCCACGCGCCGAAACGCCACGTGCATCGCGACCTCAGCCCTCCTGCGTGACACGCAGCACCTCCTCGATGGTGGTGACGCCGGCCACGGCCTTGGCAATGCCGTCCTCGTACATGGTGCGCATGCCCTCGGCACGTGCCTGTTTCTCGATCGCGCCGGCGTCGGCCTTCTGCATCAGCAGGCGCCGCAGCGGGTCGCTCATCACCAGGAATTCCATGATCGCGCGACGGCCGCGGTAACCGGTGGGATTGGCCGCGCTGCTGCCGGGCTTCCACAGCCGGATCGGCCGCTCGTCGGTGTATTTCTCCAGCTCGAACTGGCGGATCACTTCCGGTGACGGCTCGTATGGCGTGGCCGTTTCCGGATCGAGCCGGCGCACCAGTCGCTGCGCCAGGATGCCGTTCACGGTGGAGCCCAGCAGGTAGTCTTCCACGCCCATGTCGAGCAGGCGGGTGATGCCGCCGGCCGCGCTGTTGGTGTGCAGGGTCGACAGCACCAGGTGGCCGGTGAGCGCGGACTGGATCGCGATGCGACAGGTTTCCAGGTCGCGCATTTCGCCGATCATGATCACGTCCGGATCCTGGCGCACGATGGAGCGCAGCGCGCCGGCGAAATCCAGCCCGATCTGCGGCTTCACCTGGATCTGGTTGATGCCCTCGATCTGGTATTCGACCGGGTCCTCGACAGTGATGATCTTCACGTCGGGCGTGTTGATCTTCGACAGCGCGGTGTACAGCGTGGTGGTCTTGCCCGAACCGGTGGGACCGGTGACCAGCAGGATGCCGTGCGGCCGTTCCAGCACCTCGACGAAGCGCGACTGGAAGCGCTCGGTGAAACCCAGCGTGGCGAAATCGAACACGACCGACTCGCGGTCCAGGATACGCATCACCACCGACTCGCCGAAGCTGGTCGGCACGGTGGACACGCGCAGATCCAGTTCCTTGCCCTGCACCCGCAGCTGGATGCGCCCGTCCTGCGGCAGGCGGCGCTCGGCGATGTTGAGCTTGGCCATGATCTTCACGCGGCTGATCACCGCCGCGGTGGAGCTGGCCGGTGGCGCCTCCACCTCGTGCAGCACGCCGTCGATGCGGTAACGCACCTTCAGGCGGTTCTCGAACGGCTCGATGTGCACGTCCGAGGCCCGCTGTTCCACCGCGCGCTGCAGGATCAGGTTGACCAGGCGGATCACCGGCGCCTCGGAGGCCAGGTCGCGCAGATGCTCGACGTCGTCCTCGACATTGGCGCTGCCGTCGAGGTTCTCGACGATCGTGCCCATCGCGGAGCGGCCGCTGCCGTAGTAGCGCTCGATCAGGTCGTCGATTTCCGAACGCAGGCCCACCCGCAGCGTCACCGGCCGGCCCGCCGCCAGCCGCACCGCCTGCAGCGGATACGGGTCGGCCGGATCGGCCACGGCCAGCGCCAGCCCGTCGTCGCCGTCGCGCAGCGGCACCACGTGCTGCTGCTTGAGGAAGCGCACCGAAATATCCAGTTCCGCCGGCGGCAGGTCGGGCGCGTCCTTCGCCACCAGCTGCGGCACATCAAGCAGGTCGGTCCAGGCGTCGGCAAGGTCGCGCTCGGACACCAGTCCAAGCCGAGCCAGCAATGCCGTAAGCGTGCCGTCAGGCGACTCTTCGTGGAGCCGCCGCGCCCGCGCCAGGTCGTTGTCCTTCAGACGCCCGCGCTCGACCAGCAGAGCGCATACCGCCGCTTCGCGATCATCCGCGCCGGCTGGCTCCCTGTCCTGCGCCGGCTGCACGACTGCCGACATATCTCCACCCCTCGTTTATCGCGACGGTCCGCAATGTTCCCCGACCGCAGCCACGCCCCCCAGGCACGGCACAGCCAAACCTCATCATAGGTAACACAACCGCGAAGCGGCTGGCGAGCACGGCTTCGCAGCCGCGGCATCCGCCGGCCGTAGCCAGCGGACTTGCCGATGGCTACCGGTCTGGGACAATGACGCTTTTGAATGGGTTCCCCATGCAGCTGGTCGACATCGGCGCCAATCTGACGCACGAATCCTTCCGCCACGATTTCGACGACGTGCTGTCGCGGGCACGCAGCCACGACGTGGGCCGGATGGTCGTCACCGGCGCATCGCGCGAAGGCAGCGAAGCGGCACTGGCGCTGGCGCAGCGTCACCCCGGCCTGCTGTGGGCCACCGCCGGCGTGCATCCGCATCATGCGGCGGCCTACGACGACGCCACCGACGCCTGTCTGCGCGAACTGGCGCAGGACCCGGCCGTACGCGCGGTGGGCGAGACCGGTCTCGACTATTTCCGCAACTTCTCGCCACGCGAGGCGCAGCTGGAGGCGTTCGAACGCCAGTTGGCGATCGCCGCCGAGCTGGGCAAGCCGCTGTTCCTGCACCAGCGCGACGCGCACGACGACTTCCTGGCGATGCTGCGCCGCTGGCGCGAGCGCGTGCCGGCCGCGGTGGTGCACTGCTTCACCGATACCCGCGAGGCGCTGCACGACTACCTGGCACTGGACTGCCACATCGGCATCACCGGCTGGATCTGCGACGAGCGTCGCGGCAGCCATCTGCGCGAGTTCGTGCACGAGATTCCGGCCGACCGCCTGATGATCGAGACCGACGCCCCTTACCTGTTGCCGCGCACGGTGCGACCGCAGCCCAGTCACCGCCGCAACGAACCGATGTACCTGAAGCACATCTGCGAAGAGGTCGCGCGCGACCGCGGCGAAAGCCCCGAACAGACCGCGGCGCTGACCACTGCCAACGCCTGCCGTTTCTTCGGTCTGGACGCGGCCTGAGCTAGACCTCGGCCTTGAAGGTGCGCCCCAGCGCGGGTCCGCCGCCGACGTAATGGCGGAAGACGTACAGCAGGGGGCGGAAGCGCGTCGGGTCGATATGCTCGCTGCCGTCGATAGTCACTTCCTCGTGTGCGTGCACGCGCAGCACTTCGGTCTCGACCGTGACGAAACCGCCGGGGCCGTCTTTCCAGGCATCGAGGGGGCGCTCATGCCATGCGGTCACGCGCGCCTCCAGTTGCAGCGGGCATTCCGCCACCCGTGGCGCCCGCACCCGCTGCGAAGGCAGCGGCGTCAGCCCGGCCAGCGCGAACTTGTCGGCCGCATGGCGATAACCATGTTTCCAGTCCGGCACCGGGTCGCGGCCCGTCGTCGGCGCCAGTGCCTCGATCGCACGCCACTGCGTGGGAGCAACCACGTTGAGCGTGCATTCGCGCTCGCGCCGCAGGTTGGCCAGGCCCTGGCCGCCGCCGGTCAGGCCCAGCACGACGCGGTCGGCCAGCGCCCAGGCGGAGGACATCGGGGTCAGGTTGGCGCTGCCGCCCTCGTTGCGGGTGGCGATCAACAGCACCGGCGTACCGAAGTACAGAATGCTCGGATGAATGATGCGGGTCGGTATCGATGCGGACATGACCGCCATCCTCGCGTCCATGCCGCCCGCGATGTTTCGGCGACCGGCGAAACATCGGCACGGGCGGCGCGTTAGCATGCGCCCATGACCACAACCCCGACCCGCTACCAGCTTGCCGAGATCGGTGGTCTGCTTGCCGACCCGTCGCGGGCGGCGATCCTGCTGGCGCTGGTTGACGGCCGCGCACGGCCGGCCGGCGAACTGGCACGCATGGCGGGCGTCGCGCCCAGCACCGCCAGCGCGCATCTGGCGCGACTGGTCGAGGGCGGCCTGTTGCAGGTCTTGAACCAGGGGCGGCACCGTTATTTCCGGGTGGCCAACGATCACGTTTCGGCCGTACTCGAAGCACTACCCCTGTTGCGCACGCCACCACGCGATGCGGCGACGGTTCCCGCCACTCGCCCGCTGGTCTTCGCCCGCACCTGCTACCGACACCTGGCGGGACGGCTGGGGGTGGCGCTCTACGAAAACCTGCGCGAGCGGGGCTGGATCGAACTGGGCGAGCAGGCCGTGCGGCTCAGCGCCGACGGTTGCGCGAACCTGCGCGCAGCGGGCCTGTTGCCGGACACGACCGCAATCGCATCGCTGGCTGGACGTGGTTGCCTGGACTGGAGCGAACGCCGGCTGCATCTCGGTGGCCCGCTGGGCGTAGCCATCACCGGACAGCTGCTGCATCGAGACTGGCTGCGTCGCCGCGACGATACGCGCGCTCTGCTGCTGACCCCGCCGGGCCGCGACGGATTGCGCGAACTGGGCATCGTCATCGACATGTGAACCCACCCGCTCAGTCGAGCCGCCGCCACTCGCCCGGTGCCAGACCATCGAGTCCGTACGACCCGATCCGCACGCGGATCAGCCGCAAGGTGGGAAACCCCACCGCCGCGGTCATCCGGCGTACCTGGCGGTTGCGTCCCTCGCGCAGCGTGATCGACAGCCAGCTGGTGGGAATGCTCTTGCGGTAGCGCACCGGCGGGTCACGCGGCCACAGCCAGTCCGGCTCGGCCGCGTGCTCGACCCCGGCCGGCCGGGTCGGTCCGTCTTTCAGCACGACACCACCACGCAAGGCGGCCACGGCCTCGTCGGTAACGGCACCATCCACTTGCACCAGGTAGGTCTTGGGCTGCTTGTGCCGCGGATCGGTCAGGCGATGCGCCAGGCGACCGTCATCGGTAAGCAGCAGCAGGCCTTCGCTGTCGTGGTCGAGCCGGCCGGCAGGGTAGACGCCTTTCTGCGTCACATGGTCCGCCAGCGTGGGGCGGCCATCGTCGCTGGTGAACTGGCACAGCACGCCGTAGGGCTTGTTCAGCGCGATCAGCACGCAGCGACGCCCTCGCTCAAAGTACCGGCGACACGGACGACGCCGCAGCCGGCGGCATCGGCTTCACGAAGCGCAGCGTCATGCGGTCGGACTCGCCGATCGCCAGGTAGCGCGCCCGGTCCGTCACTCCCAGCGCCAGTGTCGGCGGCAGGGTCCACACGCCCTTGGCGTAGTTCCTGGTGTCCTTCGGATTGGCGTTGATCTCGCTGCTGCCGTCGAGCTTGAAACCGGCAGCGGTAGCCAGCTTTTCGACGTAGGCCACGGGCAGGTAGCCGCTGCCTTTCACCGCGGCCAGCGTGGCACCCGCAGCGGCGCGATGCTCCACCACGCCCAGCACCCCGCCGGGTCGCAGTACCGCGAAGAAGCCCTTGAACATCGCCGGCGCGGTACCCGCCTGCACCCAGTTGTGCACGTTGCGGAAGGTCAGCACCGCATCGGCCGAACCGGGCTTGCCGAACACCGGTGCCTGCGGGTCGTACTGCAGAATCGTGGCCTTGCCGTAGACCGCGGGATCGGCGGCGAATTTCGCGCGCAGCGCGGCATCGTCGCGCTTCGCTTCGGCACTGCCCGACGGCAACGGTTCGGCAGCCGTGTAGCTGCCGTTGTCGCGCAGCAGTGGCGCCAGCACCTCGCTGTACCAGCCGGTGGCCGGATCGATCTCCACCACGTCCTGGTCCGGTTGCACGCCGAAGAACTGCAGCGTCGCCTTCGGGTGACGGTAGACATCGCGGGCCCGGTCGGCGGCGGAACGCCATGCGCCGGCCAGCACCGTGTCCAGTTGCGCGGCGGTGAAGTCGCTGGCACTGGTCGGCGGCACCAGCTCGCCCTGCGGCTGATCCTGCTGGGCTCGCACCGGGCCAGCCATGCCCGCCAGCATCAAGGCCATGCAGCAACCAGCGACGAACGGGCTTTTCATGAACGACTCCTTCGCATGAGGCAAGCCGTCGAAGGTTGACGGCCGGGACGTGCACAAACGGTGGACGGACGCTGCGGCATGGTCTTCGGCGGCCTGCATGGGCCTTGCCTGCGTGCGGATCAGAACGGTCGCGGGCACACCGACTGCAGTCCGTCGATGTGCTCGTGCAGGTCCGGCGCAATGCCCTGCCACATCGGATCGAGGATGAAGTCGATACCTTCGTAACGGGCCAGCTTGGCCGCCGGGATGAAGTCGGCATCGCCAGCCACCAGGATGATCTGGTCGACCAGCTTCTTGTAGGTGAGCGCGGCGATGTCGATGCCGATCTTCATATCGACCTGGGTCTGGCGCATGTCCGGCTCGAAATGTTCGTCGCCGAGATCGTCCGAATGCAGCTCGCCGTCGCGCAGCTGCTGCAGCGCGCCGTATTTCAGCTTCCACTCGCCGCGCTCGGCCAGGCGGCCCAGGCGCAGGGCCATCTTGCGCTGGCGGCGCAGCTGGTCGTGCAGGTCGCGGCGGAACTCGGCGGCGGCGGTGCGGCCGAAGTCGATGCTGTCTCCACTGACCGGGCGCACGAAGCGCTTGTCCAGCGGCGGGCAGTCGTAGAAAAAGATGCGGTAAAGCGATTCGCGCGGACGGTCCAGCGCCTTCAGGTGCTCCAGTGCCATGCCGAACACGGTCTTGGCCACGGTGCGTGCATCGTTCGGATCACGGTCGCCCCAGACCTTGCGGTAGCGGGCGAGAAAAAACGCGCCGTCGACGAGGATGGCGGTACGGCTCATAGGAATTCCTCATGGGATGATGCATGGGCAAAACAGACGTATGCCGGCCGCCATACGCGCCCGGTAACGTTTATTTTACTTCATCGCGAACACCGCCGGGGCCCGGACTCACTTGATCGAGCGCCGGCACGTACCCACGTCTACCTGATCTCATCCTGCGGGGTCGTGGTGCGTGCAGGCGCGCCCACGGCGCCGGTGTCGTTGCTTACCCGGAGATAGCTCATGTCATATCGTTCCCTCGGCCGTTCCCCGCTTTCGGTCGCCCCGCTCGCCTTTGGCGGTAACGTGTTCGGCTGGAGCGCCGACGAACAGCGCACGTTCGAACTGCTCGACGCTTTCGTCGACGCGGGCTTCAACTTGGTCGATACCGCCGATGTCTATTCCGCATGGGTACCGGGCAACCAGGGCGGCGAGTCGGAAACCCTGATCGGCAAGTGGCTGAAGCGGAGCGGCAAGCGCGACAAGGTGGTGATCGCCACCAAGGTGGCGAAGTGGGCCGAGCACCCGGGGCTGTCGCCACTGAACATCAACCAGGCGGTGGACGCTTCGCTGCAACGCCTGCAGACCGACCACATCGACCTGTACCAGGCCCACGAAGACGATGCCAGCGTGCCGCTGGCGGAGACCCTGGGTGCATTCGCGCGGTTGATCGAGGTCGGCAAGGTCCGCGTGATCGGCGCGTCCAACTACAGCGCCGACCGCTTCGGCGAGGCGCTGGACGTCGCCCGACAGCACAACCTGCCCCGCTACGAAACCCTGCAGCCGGAATACAACCTGATGTCGCGCGCCGGGTACGAGCAGGAGATCGAGCCGCTGGTGCGACGTGAAGCCATCGGCGTGATTCCCTACTACGCACTGGCCAGCGGCTTCCTCACCGGCAAGTACCGCAGCGAAGCCGACCTGGGCAAGAGCGCAGCACGTGCTGCCGCGGTCAAGCCGTATCTCGATACCAGAGGCCTCGGTGTCCTTGCCGCGCTGGACAAGGTCGCCGCCACCCACCAGGCCACGCCCGCGCAGGTGGCACTGGCCTGGCTGATGGCCCGGCCCGGCATTACCGCACCGATCGCCAGCGCCACCAGCGTGGAACAACTGCACGAGCTGTGCGGGGCGGCGAACCTTGCTCTCGGCAGCGACGACATCAACCTGCTGGACCACGCCAGCGCCTGAGCCGGTGAGGCGTCACACGCGTGACGCCAGCGTGCCGACCTGTGCCAGCACGGCCTTGCGCCGACTGGTCAGGCCGGTCGGCCCTTCGTAGAACGCCACCACCAGCAGCGGCTTGCGTCCGGGCGGCCAGATGATCGCCACGTCGTTGGTCTGGCTGCGGCTGCTGCCGGTCTTGTCGCCCGCCGTCCAGCCCATCGGCAGACCGGCACGGAGCTGGTCCATGCCGGTGGTGTTGTGACGCATCCAGTCGGTCAGCCGCGCACGCGACGAGGCCGACAGCACGTCGCCCAGCAACAGCGCCTGCATGTCGGCCAGCATCGCGTCCGGCGTGCTGGTATCGAGCAGCCCGCCGGGCGCCGGTACATTGAGCTCGGGCTCGTAGCGGTCGAAGCGGGTCAGCGGATCACCCAGGCCGCGTACATAGCGGGTCGCAGCGGCCGGCCCACCCAGGCTGTCCAGCAGCAGGTTCATCGCGGTGTTGTCGCTGACCGTGAGCGCCGCGTGGCAGAGCTGCGCGATGGTCATGCCCGGTGCCCCGGCATGCATACGGGTGATCGGCGCCCAGTCGAGCACCGCGTCGCGCCCGAACACGATGCGCCGATCCAGCCGTTCCTGCCCACGGTCGACCTTTGCCAGCACCGCGCCGACGACCAGCAGTTTGCCGGTGCTGCACATCATGAACCGCTGGTCCGCACGATGGCGCAGACGCCGACCGGTTCCGGTATCGAGCACGGCCACGCCCAGACGGCCGCCATACCGGCGCTCCAGTTCGGCCGGCGTGGCGATGGTGCCGGCCACACCCGCCAATGCCAGCGACGGGCGGACGGTCCATGCGGCGGCGCCCAGCAGGGCGCTCTTCATCAGGTCGCGGCGACGCATAGGCTCTCCTCCGGATGGCGTGGATGATGCTGCAATCCATGCAAGCTAGCCGACAAGTCTGACATTCCGCGGCCAGTCGCCGGACGCCGCCATGACGACGCCCTAGCCCACAACGAAACGGGGCGCCCGATGGGCGCCCCGCTCGTCGACTGCGACGCGTGATGCTCAGCTCAACGCAGCCAGCGCCTTGTTGAAGACCGCACTGGGCCGCATGGCCTGGCCCACCTTGGCCAGGTCGGGGCGGTAGTAGCCGCCGATCTCGACCGGCTTGCCCTGCACGCCGTTGAGCTCGCCGATGATCGCCGCCTCGTTGTCGGCCAGGGCCTTGGCCAGCGGGGCGAACTTCGCCTTCAGTGCAGCGTCCTCGTCCTGCGCGGCCAGTGCCTGCGCCCAGTACAGGGCCAGGTAGAAATGGCTGCCGCGGTTGTCGAGTTCGCCGACCTTGCGCGCGGGCGACTTGTTGTTGTCGAGGATCTTGCCGTTGGCCTGGTCCAGCGTCCTGGCCAGCACGCCGGCCGCCGCGTTGTCGTAACGGCTGGCCAGATGTTCCAGCGAGGCGGCCAACGCCAGGAACTCGCCCAGCGAGTCCCAGCGCAGGTAGTCCTCTTCCACGAACTGCTGCACGTGCTTGGGCGCGGAACCGCCGGCACCGGTCTCGAACAACCCGCCGCCGGCCATCAGCGGCACGATCGACAGCATCTTCGCGCTGGTGCCCAGTTCCATGATCGGGAACAGGTCGGTGAGGTAGTCGCGCAGCACGTTGCCGGTCACCGAAATGGTGTCCAGGCCCTGCCGGATACGCTGCAGCGAATAGGTGGTGGCGGCCACCGGATCCATGATGCGGATATCCAGGCCACTGAGATCATGGTCCTTCAGGTAGCGCTCGACCTTCTTGATCACCTCGGCATCGTGGGCCCGCTTCGGGTCCAGCCAGAACACCGCCGGGGTGTGGCGTGCGCGGCTCACGGCCAGCTTCACCCAGTCCTGCACCGGCGCGTCCTTGGTCTGGCACATGCGCCAGATGTCGCCGGCTTCCACGTCGTGCTGCAGCAGCGCCGTACCGGAGGCGTCGGTCACCTTGACCACGCCATCGGCCGGAATCTGGAAGGTCTTGTCGTGCGAGCCGTACTCCTCGGCCTTCTGCGCCATCAGGCCCACGTTGGGCACGCTGCCCATGGTGGCCGGGTCGAACGCGCCGTGCGCCTTGCAGTCCTCGATCACCGCCTGGTAGACGCCGGCATAGCTGCGGTCGGGGATCAGCGCAAGGCAGTCCTGGCGCTCGCCGCCAGCGTTCCACATCTTGCCGGAGTCGCGGATCATCGCCGGCATCGAGGCGTCGATGATCACGTCGCTGGGCACGTGCAGGTTGGTGATGCCCTTGTCGGAGTTCACCATCGCCAGCGCCGGACGCCTGGCGTATTCGGCTTCCACGTCGGCGCGGATCTCGGCCTGCTTGGCTTCGGGCAGTGCACCCAGCCGCGCATACAGGTCGCCGATACCGTTGTTCGGGTCGAAACCGACCTGCTTCAGCGCATCGGCATGTCTGGCCAGCACGTCCTTGTAGAACTCGCCCACCACCACGCCGAACATGATCGGGTCGGAGACCTTCATCATGGTGGCCTTCAGGTGCACCGAAAACAGCACGCCCTCGGCCGTGGCGGCGGCGATCTGCGCGTCGACGAAGGCGGCCAGCGCCTTGCGGCTCATTACCGCGGCGTCGATGATCTCGCCGGCCTTGAGCGCGGTCTTCTCCTTCAGCACCTTGCGGGTGCCGTCCTTGCCGAACCATTCGATCGCCACCGTGGTGGGCGCATCGACGGTGACCGACTTCTCGCTGCCGTAGAAGTCGCCGCCGTCCATGTGCGCCACGCGGGTCTTCGAGTCGCCGCTCCACGCACCCATCTTGTGCGGATGCTTGCGGGCATAGTTCTTCACCGACAGCGGCGCGCGACGATCGGAGTTGCCTTCGCGCAGCACCGGATTCACCGCGCTGCCCTTGACCCGGTCGTAGCGCGATTTGATGTCCTTCTGCGCATCGTCGGCGGGTTCGTCCGGATAGTCCGGCAGTGCATAGCCCTTTGCCTGCAGTTCCTTGATCGCCGCCTTCATCTGCGGCACCGAGGCGCTGATGTTCGGCAGCTTGATGATGTTGGCCTCGGGCGTGGTCGCGAGCTGGCCCAGCTCGGCCAGGTCGTCGGCGACCTTCTGGTCGTCCTCAAGACATTCGGGGAACTGCGAAAGAATGCGCCCGGACAGCGAAATGTCGCGCGTTTCCATCGCAATGCCCGCGGTGCCGGTGAACGCCTTGACGATCGGCAGCAGCGACTGCGTCGCCAGGAACGGCGCTTCGTCGGTCAGGGTGTAGATGATCTTGGGGGTGTCGGACATGATGGCACTGACCCTCTGGCGGTTCGGGGAAAGGGAGCGGCCCGGCGCGGTTCAGGCCCGTGCCGGGCATGCGGCGCAGCGCCCAAGACCAGGTCCGGGCGACACGTAACCTTTCTATTGTCGTGCTTTCCCGCGGCCAGGCAAAGCACCGTGCGCCCTATGGATGTTGCACGACGCACGACCGCGTCGCGCAACACGGCATCGATGGCCGCCTCAGCCGGCCTGTTCGAGCAGGCGCAGCCGCCGCCGGTTGCGCCAGGCGTGCCAGCGTTCGCTGAGCCCGGAGAACACCACATACAGCGCCGGGGTGCTGAGCAGGGTCAGGCTCTGCGAGAACAGCAGGCCGCCGATCATCGCGATACCCAGTGGCCGGCGCAGGTCCGAACCCTGGCCCAGGCCGATCGCGATCGGCAGCGCGGCCAGGATCGCCACCATCGTCGTCATCATGATCGGACGGAAGCGCACCATGCAGGCCTCGCGCGCGGCCTCGCGGGCCGACACGCCGTGTTCGCGCTCTGCCACTAGGGCGAAGTCGATCATCATGATCGCGTTCTTCTTGACGATGCCGATCAGCAGGACCAGCGCGATCTGCGCGATCACCGACAGCGGTGTGTGCGTGATGTACAGGGCCAGCAGCGCGCCCACACCGGCGGCCGGCAGGGTCGACAGGATGGTGATCGGGTGGATCAGGCTTTCGTAGAGGATGCCCAGCACGATGTAGACAGCCAGGATCGCCGCCAACAACAGCAGGATGCCGCCATTCTGTGATTGCCTCAGGCGCCGGAAATCGCCGCCCAGCTCGAGCTTGATGTCGCCCGGCATGCGCATGTTCTGCACGGTCTTCTCGATGATCTGCATCGCCTGGCCCATGGTCACGCCCGGCGCCAGGTTGAAGCTGAGGTTCTCCACCGTGGACTGGTCGTGGTGGTTGATGTGGGTCGGCGTCAGGCTGGGCACCTGGTGGGCCAGCGCGGCCAGCGGAATCATCTGCGGCGTGCCGGCCACGCTGGACGACTTGCCCTTGAAGTAGATCGTGTCGAGGTCGGCCGGCGTCTGCATCTGGTCCGGCGCCACACCCAGCACGACCGAGTACTGGTTGAGGTTGGAGTAGATCTTCGACACCGAACGCTGGCCCAGCGCGTCGTACAGCACCGTGTCGACCGAACCCATGCCCAGGCCCAGCGCAGCGGCCTTGTCGCGGTTCACCACCAGATCCTGTTCGAGCCCCGACTTGCCCATGTCGCTACCCACGTCGAGCAGCTTGGGATTCTTCTTCAGCTGGTCCACCAGCTTGGGCAGCCACGCTTCCAGTTCGGTCAGGCTGTCGCCCTTGATGCCGATCTGGTACTGCGCACCCTGGTTGGAACCGCGGCCACCGAAACTCGGCAGGTCCTGCACCGCGCGCATGCGCACGTCCAGGTCGGGGTAGTGGCTGGCCATCGTGCTCAGCCGCTGCAGCGCCTGCATGGTCGAATCGGTGCGTCCCTGCGCATGCGTCTTCAGCTCCACATCGAAGAATGCGCTGGCGCCCTGACGGCTGGTTCCCAGGTGCGAACTGACCATGGCCACATCCTTGTCTGCCAGCAGCATGTCGTTGAAGCGTTGCTGACGGTGCACCGACTCCTGGAACGAGGCGGTGGCACCCGACATGCTGATCCCGCGGATCAACCCGGTGTCCTGCGCCGGGAACATGGTGAACTGCAGTTGCCCGAACAGGAAGATCGTCACGAATATCAGCACCAGCGGCGTCAGCGCCAGTACCACCGCATGCCGAAGGGCGAAGTCCAGCGCCCGCTCGTAGACCCGGTGCATGCCTTCAAGCATGCGGTCCAATGCCCGCCCGAGCCGGGACGGGGGACGTGGCGCGACCGTGTCGAACGACTTGAGGAAACAGGCGCACATCGCCGGCGTGAAGGTCAGCGAGACGGTGGCGGAAAGCACAATCGCCGCCACCAGGGTGACGGTGAACTGCTTGAAGAACATGCCGGTGATGCCGCCCATGAAGATCAGCGGCGCGAACACCGCCACCAGCGAGGCGGTGATCGACACGATGGTGAAGCCGATTTCCTTTGCACCCTTCAGGGCAGCTTCGCGACGCGTCATGCCCGCGTCCATGTGACGGATTACGTTCTCGATCATCACGATGGCGTCATCGACCACGAAGCCGATGGCCACCACCAGCGCCAGCAGGGTGAGGTTATTGAGGGTATAGCCGAAGGCATACATGACCACTGCCGCACCGGCCAGCGACAGCGGCACGGCACCGGCGGCGATCATGGTCGGCGCGATGCGGCGCAGGAACAGCGCCATCACCAGCACCACCATGCCCAGGCTGATCAGCAGGGTCAGCTGCACCTCGCGCAACGAATTGCGGATGGTCGGCGTGCCGTCGAAGAACGGGGTCAGCTTGGTGCCCGGCTGCAGGTAGGCGCGCAGCTCGGGCAGCGCTGCCTTGACCCGGTCGACGGTCGCGATGACATTGGCGTCCGACTGCTTGTAGACGTACAGCAGGATCGCCGGCTTGCCCTGGAACCAGCCCGCCTGGTAGCGATCCTGCGTGCCCTGATAGACGTGGGCGATATCGGACAGCCGTACCGGCGTGCCGTTCTGCGTGGACACGATCAGGTTGGCGAACTGGTCCACACTATGCATCGAATCGTTGGCGGTCACCGTCATCGAGGTGATGCCGTTGTCCAGCGTACCCAGCGGCGAGGTGTTGTTGGCTGCGCTGATCGCGTTGCGCACGGAGTCCATGGTCAGACCCATGCTGTTGAGCTTGCGCATGTCCACATCGACCCGGATCGCCGGTGTCGAGGCGCCGGCAATATCCACTTCGGACACGCCATCGATCTGGCGTACCCGCTGCGCCAGCAGCGAGTCGGCCACGTCGTAGAGGCTCCTGACCGACTGCGTCTTGGAGGTCAGCGCCAGTTCGATCACCGGGTCGTCGTTCGGGTTGGCCTTGCGATAGCTGGGCTGACTGGTCAACCCGCTCGGCAGATCCGCCTGCGCGGCATTGATCTGCGCCTGCACGTCCTGGGCGGCGGCATTGATGTCCACCCCCGCGTTGAACATCAGGAACACGAACGTGCTGCCCTGCGAGCTGGACGAATGCATCATGTCGATGCCGGGCACCTGGCCCAGGTGACGTTCCAGCGGCGCGGCCACGGTGGTGGCCATCGTGGTCGCGCTGGCACCGGCTTCGCTGGCCTGCACGAAGATCACCGGGAAGGACATGTCCGGCAACGCGGCCACGCCGAGCCCGACATAGCAGATCAGTCCCGCGACGAAGATGCCGATCGCCAGCAGGGACGTGCCGATCGGGCGGCGGATGAACGGGCCGGAGATATTCATGGGGCGATGACGATCGGGTACCTGGGACAGACAATGGAACGCACGGACACGGCCGCGGGATGACCGCGGCCTTGCCGCAGGCTCAGGTGGCCTGCGGCAGGGCGCGCCGGGCCTGCCGCTGGCGCATCCATGCCGAGAAACGTTCCATGTACAGGTAGATCACCGGCGTGCTGTAGAGGGTGATCAGCTGCGAGAGCAGCAGGCCACCCACGATCGAGACGCCCAGCGGCCGGCGCAGTTCCGCGCCGATGCCGTTACCCAGCGCCAGCGGCAGCGCGCCGAGCATCGCAGCCGCCGTAGTCATCATGATCGGGCGGAAACGCAGCAGACAAGCGCGCCGGATCGCTTCCAGCGGTGTATGCCCGTCACGCTGCGCCTCGATCGCGAAGTCGATCATCATGATCGCGTTCTTCTTCACGATGCCGATCAGCAGCACGATGCCGACGATGCCGTCCACCGACAGGCTCATGCCGCACAGGTACAGCGCCAGCAGCGCGCCGACACCGGCCGGCGGCAGGGTCGAGATGATGGTGATCGGGTGGATATAGCTCTCGTAGAGCACGCCCAGCACGATGTAGATCACCACGATCGCGGCCAGCAGCAGGTAGACCTCGCTGCTGATCGACGAGGAGAACTCGGCCGCCTCGCCGATGAACTGCCCGCGCACCTGCAGCGGCATGTTCAGCTTGGCCTTGACGTCGTTGATCGCCGATACCGCCTGCGACAGCGAGTAGCCGGGTGCGAGGTTGAACGAGATGGTCACCGCCGGCAGCTGGTCCTGGTGGCTGATCACCAGCGGCGCACTGGTGGTCTTGACCGTGGCCAGCGCGGACAACGGAATGGTGCCGCCACCGCCCACGGTGATGCCGATGTTGGACTGCCCGATGCCGGTCGCCGTGGCCGAGTTGCTGGACGAGACCTGGCCGAAGCTGGTCGCGTTGGTGCCGGTCAGCGCGCCGTTGCCATTGCTGGCCACCGCAAGCTGGTTCAGCAGCGACGAGGTATTGCGGAACTGCGGCGCCACCTCCATCACTACCCGGTACTGGTTGAGCTGGGTGAAGATGGTCGAGATCTGGCGCTGGCCGAACGCGTCGTAGAGCGTGTCGTCGATGGTCTGCACCGGCACGCCAAGGCGGCTCGCCGTATCGCGGTTGATATCGATCTGCAGCGCGTCGCCCTTGTCCGCCAGGTTGTTGTCGACATCCGACAGCTCGGGCAGCTTGCGCATGGCGCTGGTCATCTGGGTGGCGTACTTGGCCAGCTCGTTGCTGTCCACTTCGGACAGCGAATACTGGTACTGCGTGGCCGAGACGCGGGTATCCAGGGTGATGTCCTGCACCGGCTTCAGGTACAGCGCGACACCCGGAATGTTGGCGGCATCGTGCTGCAGACTCGCCAGCACGCTGTCGAGATCGCCGCGCTTGCTGCGGTCCTTCAGCACGATGCTGAGCTGGCCCTGGTTGAGGGTCGGGTTGATCGTGCCGGCGCCGATGAAGGCAGCAACACCGGCCACCGCCGGATCCTTGCGCAGTGCCGCCGCCACGGCCTTCATGCGCGTCTCCATTTCGGGGAAGGCGATGTTCTGGTTGGCCACCACCACACCGGTGACCATGCCGGTGTCCTGCTGCGGCAGCAATCCCTTCGGAATCACCATGTACAGCAGCACCGTCACCACCACCGTAAGCGCCGCGACCAGCAGGGTCAGCCGCTGATGTCCGAGCACCCAGTCCAGCGAACGCTCGTAGACGCCGACCACGGCCATCCACCAGGTGCGGCGCCCCTCGGCGGCATGCCGCTCGTGCGCGTCGTCGGCCTCGGGCAGTGCGTCCGGCTTGAGCAGGTAGGCGCACATCATCGGCGTCAGCGTCAGCGACACCAGCATCGAGATCGCCACCGCGATGGCCAGCACCCAGGCGAATTCATGGAACAGCCGCCCGGTCACGCCCGGCATCAGCAGCAGCGGCAGGAACACCGCGATCAGCGACACCGTCAGCGACAGCACGGTGAAGCCGATTTCCTTGGCGCCGGCCTCGGCGGCCTCCTTGCCGGGCTTGCCCTGCTCGATGTGCCGGACAATGTTCTCGATCATCACGATCGCGTCGTCGACCACGAAGCCTGTGGCCACGGTCAACGCCATCAGCGAGAGGTTGTCCAGCGACATGTCCATGAACGACATCGCGCCGAACGTGCCCAGCAGCGACAACGGTACCGCTACTGAGGGAATCACCGTGGCCCACAGGCGCCGCAGGAACACGAAGATCACCGCCACCACCAGCGCAATGGTCAACAGCAGGGTGAATTCCACGTCGTGCACCGAGGCCTTGATGGTCACCGTGCGGTCGGAGAACACGTCCAGCTTCACCCCGGTCGGCAGCACCGCGCGCAGTGCCGGCAGTTGGGCGCGGATGTCCTCGACCGTCTTGACGATGTTGGCCCCCGGCTGGCGACGGATGTCGAGCAGCACCGCCGGCTGGTTGTTGGCCCACGCGGCGACCTGGTCGTTCTCCACGCCGTTGACCACCTTGGCCACGTCCTTCAGCCGTACCGGCGCACCATTCTGGTAGGAAACGATGACGTTGCGGTAGGCCTCAGCGCTCTCGATCTGGTCGTTGGTGCCGATGGTGTAGCTCTGGGTCGCGCCGTTGAGCGTGCCCTTGGGTGCATTGACGTTGGCTTCGGTCAGCGCGCTGCGCAGGGTCTCCAGGGTCAGGCCCATGCCCGACAGCTTGGCCGGGTTGACCTGGATGCGCACCGCCGGCTTCACGTTGCCGGCGATCGACACCAGACCCACGCCTGGCACCTGCGACAGCTTCTGCGCCAGGATCGAATCGGCGTAGTTGTTGACGTCGCGCAGCGGCATCGTCTTCGACGACAACGCCAGCGTCATGATCGGTGCGTCGGCCGGATTCACCCGGTTGTAGACCGGCTGGTACGGCAGCGAGGCCGGCAGGATCGCCTGCTTGATGGCGGCCTGCACGTTCTGCGAGGCCACGTCGATGTCCTGGTTCATGCCGAACTGCAGCACGATGGTCGACAGGCCCGCGGACGAGTCGGAGGTCATCATCGACAGGCCGGAGATCTGGCCGAACTGGCGCTCCAGCGGCGTAGTCACCAGCGATGCCATGGTGCTGGCACTGGCGCCCGGATACTGGGTGGTGACCACCAGACTGGGTGCCTGGATGTCGGGCAGCGCTGCCACCGGCAGTCCGCGGAACCCGAGGATGCCCAGCAACAGCACCGCCGCCATCAGCAGCGAGGTGGCGATCGGTCGGCGAATGAAGAGCGAGGAAAATCCCATGGCGTCTGTCGTGCTTCAGGCTGTCAGTGGCCCGCTGCACGGCCGATGCCGTGCAGCTTCGGGGGGGATGCCGCGGCGGCGGCCGCGCGCGACCGGACGCGCGCGGCGCCAGCTCGTGCCGGCATCAGCGGCCGCCCTTGTGCGCTGGCGCGGATGCCTTGCCCGGTGCCGACGGCACCTTCGCGACGGGAACTTCACCCGGTTTCAGCGGTTCGACCATGCTGCCGGGCTTGAGCCGGAACTGGCCTTCGGTCACGACCTTCTGGCCGGCCGTCAGGCCCTTGCTGACGAGCACCTCGGTGTCGCCGACATTCTCGCCCGTAGTGACGTTCTGCATGGTGACCGTGTTGTCGGGCTTGAGCAGGTAGACATAGTCGCCGTCAGGCCCGCGCTGCACCGCCTGCGAAGGCACCACCACGCCGTGGTCGACCGTGCCCACCTTCAGGCGCACGTTGACGAACTGGCCGGGGAACAGCACTTCGTCCGGATTGGGGAACTGCGCCTTCAGCTCGAAGCTAGCGGTCGTGGGGCTGATCTGGTTGTTGATCACCTTCAGCGTGCCGTCGTTCTCGATCACCTTGTTGCCGGCACTGTCGAGTGCGGCCACTTCCAGCGGCTTGCCGGCTGACTGCGCCTTGCGCACCTGCTCCACCGACGACTCGGGCAGAGTGAAGGTCACATAGATCGGCTTCACCTGGGTGATCGTGACGATGGTGCTGGCCGTGGTCAGCACATTGCCGATGTCCGAACCGCGAATACCAGCAATACCGCTGATCGGTGCCGTCACCTTGGTGTAACCCAGGTTGACGCGGGCCTGGTTGATCGCGGCCTGGTTGGCTTCCACGGTCGCCGCGTACTGGTTGACCGTATTGCGCAGGCTTTCCAGGTCCTGGGTGGAGACGTAGCCCTGCTTGGCCAGCGGCAGGCTGCGCTTGAGGTTGCCGCGCGCCGTGGCCAGCAGTGCCTCGTTCTGCTTCTTGGTGGCCACGGCCTCGTCATAGGCGGCCTGATAGGTGCGCGGATCGATCTCGGCCAGCACCTGGCCCTGCTTGACTTCGCCGCCTTCGGTGAAATCCAGCTTCATCAGCAGGCCGCCCACCTGGGGGCTCACCGTTGCGGTGTTGAAGGCCTGCACGGTGCCGTTGGCCACCATGTAGATCGGGACGTTCTGCTCCACGGCCGGCACCACCGTGACCGGAATGGGCTGTTCCGCCTTCTTGCCCTGGGCCGAGCCGGCCTGCGCCATGTGCTGCCTGCCGCCATAGCCCTGGCCGGCACGATGCTTGTGTGCCAGGTGCAAGCCGAAGAGGGCGACCAGGATCACGACGACAACGATCAGCGCGATCTTCCAAAAACGCGACATGTAGAACTCCCGGGTAGACCGCCGGACCGACACGATCCGGGCCGAGGCGCCAGTGCCTGGCACTTGGGTTTGAATATGACTTCGATGGATGAAGGATAGGCTCTGTTCAACGTTACCGAACAATGCCAGTTGACAGGGGTGGGGCATGACCGATGGCAGGGGTAGCGCTATCGCCCATCGGAAGCTGAAGCATACGGATTTTCGCTGCCCGGCGGGAATCGGGCGATCCGGAGCCGGGGCGGCCGGACGTCTGAAACTTGTGTCTGGCTTCGTCTATACTGTCAAAGTTATCCTCCGTACGACTCTAGGGGACTCTCCAGGGGAGTCGTGGCGTGGTGATTTCATCCACCAGCAAGCAGGCAACCTCGGCCGCCCAGGGGGCTTCCGGGTAACCCAACGATGACGGGAGTACTTGCGTGAGCGGATCCATGAGCAAATCCGACAAGGGTTTTCTGCGTCAGTTCTCGATCCTCATCGCGGGCCTTTGCCTGCTGACCCTGGTGCTGATCGCCACGGCCATCACGATCTACGACCACGAGCCGGCGGAAACCAACCCCGACACGGCCAAGGCGGCTGCGGCACGGCTGGCGCCGGCCGGCGACGTCTACGCCGGCAATACCGGCCGGGCCGCGATGGAGGCAGCCCAGGCTGCCGCCGCCAAGGCGGCCGCCTCGCAGGTAGCCTACGGTGGCACCACCGACGGCAAGACCATCTACAACCACCTCTGCCACACCTGTCACACCGCCGGCCTGCTGGGTGCGCCGAAGCTGGGCGACAAGGCCGCCTGGGCTCCGCGTATCGCCGAGGGTCTGGACACCCTGATCAAACACGCCACCGACGGCTACACCGGCCCCGACGGCAACCACATGCCGGCCAAGGGCGGCAATCCGGCGCTGACCGAAGCGCAGATCAAGGCTGCCGTGACCTGGATCGTCAGCCAGGCCAAATAAGCCTGCAACGCCCGCCACCGTCAGGCCGCGCCCGGCGGCCGACGAACCGGCATGCGCCGGCACCCCAGCCGCTCAACCGTTATCCGCTCGATCCGGGCCCGCCGGCGCCAAGTCGGCATCGCCGCGTATCCACGCCTGTGCATAAGCACGCAATTCAGGGAAGAAGGCACTGAAATGTGCTTTCAGGCGCTGATCGAGCGGAACCAGCACCGGCAGTGCATCACCCAGCGGGTTGGCTCGCTGCAGCCGCTGTGAGATCCCCTGCAGCGCCGCCCCCAGCTCGTCGCGGCGCGCATAGCCCGCCGGCAGGTCGTGCGCCTCCATGTACGCGCGGAACCGGCGCAAGCCCTGCGGCAGGAACGGATCGCGCCGACGCAGCAAGGCCCGCACCTGTGCCGAGAATTCGGCCAGCGGCACCTCACTCCAGCGCGCGAAATCGCGCGCAAGGCAGTGATCGAACCACATGTCCAGCAGAATGCCGGCATAGCGACGATACGGCGGCTCGAACAGGCCGTGTGCCGCCACCACCTCGGGATGCCGGTCGGTGAACACGTCGATCGCCCGGTGCAGGCGGATGCCAGCCACGACCTCCGGCGGCAGCGAGGGATCGGGTGCTCCGCGCACGAAATCGCCCATCAGCCCACCCAGCCGGAGCCCGTCGTCGTCGCCGGCCAGCAGGGTGTGCGCCAGATGGTTCATCGCATGCGTCCTCCGCAGGCCGGCGCACCGCGAGTGTGGCCGGCGGTTATCATGGTCCGCATGAACCTCACTCCCCTCCCCGACAACCCCGCCACTTTTCCGAACCAGGCCGCCAGCTTCGCGCTCGACGGCCCGGCCGGCAAGCTGGAAACACTCAGCGACGTGGCCGAGCGCCCCGGCGCACGCCGCGGCACCGCGGTGATATGCCACCCGAACCCGGTCGAGGGCGGCACCATGCACAACAAGGTGGTGACCATGCTCGAGCGCAGCCTGCGCGAAGCGGGGCTGGACACACTGCGCTTCAATTTCCGCGGCACCGGCAGCTCGGACGGCAGCTACGACAACGGCGACGGCGAGAGCGACGACCTGGCCGCCGTAGTGGCATGGGTTCGCCGCGTGCGCCCGGACGATGTGCTGTGGCTGGCCGGGTTCTCGTTCGGCAGCTACGTGACCATTCGCAATGCGACCGCCCTGGGCGCCAGCGCGCTGATCAGCATCGCGCCACCGGTCGGGCGCTGGACGATGGGCAGGGACACCCTGCCCGACTGTCCCTGGCTGGTGGTGATGGGCGAGGCGGATGAAGTCGTCGACCCGCAGGCCGTGTTCGACTGGATCGACGAGATCGAACCTGAACCGGTACTGGTGCGCATGCCGGAAACCGGCCACTTCTTCCATCGTCGCCTGATGGACCTGCGCGGCGCCGTGAAGCACGCCACCCGGGACTGGCTGCCGCCACTGCGCGACGGCCCCACGCCCTAGTCCCCAGGGCGAGTTCCGACCGTCGCGGCGCGATCCGCGATGGATGCCCGTCACTCCCTGCTCCGCACCCCATGTCCGAACCGACACTCTCTCCGTCCGACCGCTATCACGAAGGCGTCGCCGCCCACCGCTGGCAATCCGACCCGGCGCAGCTGGCCGTGCTGCCGGCATTCGACCGCATGCATGCCGCGCTTTGCGCCACACCGGCCAATGGCAACGGCAACGGGCTGTTCGGGCGTCTGAAGTCGCTGCTGGGCAGCGAGGAACCGACACCCGTGCAGGGCCTCTACCTGTGGGGCAGCGTGGGCCGCGGCAAGACCTTCCTGATGGACCTGTTTGCCGCCAGCCTGCCGCACGGCGTCGCGCTGCGCCGGCATTTCCACCGCTTCATGCGCGAGGTGCACGAACGCATGCGCGAACTGGGCGAACGGCAGGACCCGCTGGTCGAGGTGGCCGCAGGCCTGGCCCAGCGCTGTCGCGTGCTTTGCCTCGACGAGTTTCTGGTCGAGGACATCGGCGACGCAATGATCCTGGCCAACCTGCTGGACGCATTGTTCGCGCGCGGCGTAGCGCTGGTCACCACCTCCAACACCGCCCCCGCCAACCTTTACCGCGACGGCCTGCAACGCGCCCGCTTCCTGCCTGCCATTGCGCTGATCGAGCGGCAGTGTCAGGTCGTCGAGATGGTGTCCGCGCAGGACTGGCGGCTGCGCGCACTGACCCAGGCGCCGGTCTATCACACGCCGCCCGGTGCCGAGGCCGAGCGCGCACTGATGCGCATCTTCGAGGGCCAGGCCCAGGGCGACGTGCAGGAAGGCGGCGAGCTGCGCATCAACGACCGCTCGATCCCACTGCGGCGAAGCGCGCAGGACGTCCTCTGGTTCGAGTTCGACGCACTGTGCGACGGACCACGCGCGGTTGCCGACTACATCGAGCTGGCCAGGCGCGGGCCGACGGTCATCGTCTCCAACGTGCCGCAGTTCACCGTCTACACGGAAGACGCCGCCAAGCGCTTCGTGCAGCTGGTGGACGAGTTCTACGACCGTCACGTGAAGCTGGTGCTGTCCGCCGCCGCGCCCATCACCGAGCTGTACGACGGCGAACGCCATCGTGCCGAATTCGGCCGCACCGAATCGCGCCTGATCGAAATGCAGAGCCAGGACTACCTGGCCCTTCCGCACCGGCGGGACTGAACCCGTACGCATGCGGATTGCGTGCCCGGCAGGCACGCAGTAGCCTGAACACTGGATCCAGCAATCGGGCTGGACTACAGGGGAGTTCGCGATGCAAACGATGCCGGGGCATGCCCCAGGATCGACGCTGGACGAATCTCGACCGACCTCCACGCCCAACGACGCGGAGTCGGTTCACCGTTTCGCCGTACCCGGCTTCGACGCCGTGGCGCGGCTGGTGGCCCGCTCGCTGGATGTACCGCTGGTCACCCTGGTGCTGGGCGACGGCAGCGCCTACTGGTACAGCACCACGCCCAACCCGCCGATGCTTCCCGCGGGCGCACCGGCGCCGGGCTTCCTGGATGCCGCCCGCAGCGGGGTCGCCGAAGTGGTGCTCGATGCGCGTGAGGATGCCCGCTTCCAGCCCGCCCCACCGGCCACCGGACCGGTAGGCTTCTTCGCCAGCGAGCCGGTCATGACGCTCAACGGCCACCCTGTCGGTGCGCTGTGCGTGATGGACCGCATGCCGCGCCAGTCGTTGAGCACGCGCGAGCGCACCGCGCTGCGCGACGCGGCCGCCCTGGCCGGCACCGGCGTGGTGTTGCGCAGCTACATGGGGCGCACCGACCCGGTCAGTCAACTGCCGCACCGTGGCGCATTCTTCGAGGACCTGCGCGGCCAGCTGCGCAACGCGCACGATACGGTGTGGCTGGCTGCCATCGAGGTGGCGCCGGTCGAACGCTTCAACGCCTTCATCCGCGCCATGGGCCATGTCTATGCCGATGCCCTGGTACGCGCCGTCGCCGAGCGTGTGCAGATCTGGATGAGCGCGGACATGTGCCTGTACCAGGTCGGTACTTCGCGACTGGCGATCATGTTGCCGGCCGCACATGAGCGGCCGTCGGACGCACAGTTGCACGCGCTGGTCCGGCTGCTGCGCGAACCGTTCGACTGCCTGGGCATTCCACTGACCCTGCGTCCGGGCGTCGGCCTGCTGCAGGTCGAGTCCAGCGAGATGCGCGGCGGCGACCCGCTGCGCCGGGTCATGAGCGCATCGCATGCAGCACAGGACAGCGCGTCCGGCTGGGCGATGTACGAGCACGACCAGGACGAACGGCACCGGCAGGACTTCTTCCTGGTGACCGAACTGGCCGCCGCACTCACCGACCGCACCGAGCTGGACCTGTACTACCAGCCACGGGTGGACCTGGAAAGCGGCCAGTGCGTGGCACTCGAAGCGCTGCTGCGCTGGCACCACCCCACACTGGGCGAGGTGCTGCCCAGCCGCTTCGTGCCGCTGGCCGAGCGGGCCGGGCTGATGCGCGCACTGACCGAGTGGGTGCTCGATCACGGACTGGCACGACTGGCCGTGTGGCAGGCTCAAGGGCTGGCCATCAAGCTATCTTTCAACGTGTCAGGCGCCGACTTCGACGCCGACTTCCTCGAGCGGCTGGAAACCCTGCTGGCCCGGCACAGCGTCGATCCCGGCCTGCTTGAACTGGAATTCACCGAAAGCACGCTGATGCATCCGTGCGACGCCACCCTGCAGCACCTCATGCGCATCCGCGCCATGGGCATCGGCATTGCCATCGACGACTTCGGTACCGGCTACAGCAACCTTGCCTCGCTGCGCGAGATGCCGGCCACAACCCTGAAGATCGACCAGTCGCTGGTGCGCAGCATCGACGGCAGTCGCGGCGATGCGGCCACGGTGCGCTCGGTAACCGCGCTGGCGCGCGAGCTGGGATTCCGGGTCGTGGTGGAAGGCGTGGAAAATGCATCGGTCTACGCCGCGGTACTGGACATGGCGTGCGACGAAGCACAGGGATTCCATATCGCCCGCCCGATGCCGGCGGCCGCCGTGACACCCTGGCTGCAGGCCTATGCCGCCGCACCGTTCCCGTCGCGCCGCGATCGCAGCGATCTGCCCCGCTGATCGCACGGCACCAGCGGATTCACCACCGCACGCCTTAACTGCTACCGTGGACCACGCCTGTCCGACGGAGCCACACATGTCGATCGCACTCGCCCTGGCCACCCTGCTGGCGTCAGCCCAGCCCCATCCGGCCACATTCGCGGCACGAGTGGCACAAGCCAGGCAACTGGAAGCCGGAACGGCCGGAACGGCTTACCAGAAAGCCCTGTGGGGCCGCATCGGCAACGCCACCACCGACGTCTACAAGAGCTGTCTGGCCAGCAATGCGCCAGCCGACAAGCGTCCGTTCACCTTGGTCGCCGGGGTCGATGCCGATGGCACGCCACGGCAGCTGGCGGTAACGCCAGCGACCCCGGTCGCCACCTGCATGGCCGGGCAATTCGCGCGCTGGAAGTTGCCGACGCCGCCCACGCAGCCGAAGCCCTACCCGATCGAGATCGATTTCAGCATCGCACCCGCGACCCACTGAGCCGGCGTCGCCCGCTGCTCAGTCGGCCGCCTTGCGGGCCGCCAGTTCTGCGGCCATCGCCTGGCTCATCAGGTACTTCTGCACCTTGCCGGTCACCGTCATCGGGAAGGTCTCGACGAAGCGCACATGGTGCGGCACCTTGAAATAGGCCAGGTGGTGGCGGCAGTAATCCTGGATTTCCGCCTCGCTGGCACCGTGGCCTTCGCGCAAGCGCACCCACGCACAGACCGCCTCGCCGAGCTTGGCATCGGGCACGCCGAATACCTGCACGTCGAGTACCTTGGGATGGGTATAGAGGAACTCCTCGATCTCGCGTGGATAGATGTTCTCGCCACCGCGAATGATCATGTCCTTGAGCCGCCCGACAATCCGGCAATAGCCATCCTCGTCGAGCACCGCCAGGTCACCGGTATGCATCCAGCGTGCCTCGTCGATGGCCTCGCGGGTGCGCGCGGCATCCTGCCAGTAACCCAGCATCACCGAATAGCCGCGGGTGCACAGCTCGCCCGTCTCGCCACGCGGCACGATGCGACCCTGGCCGTCCACCAGCTTCACCTCCAGATGCGGATGGATGCGTCCGACGCTGTCCACCCGACGTTCCAGCGGATCGTCCGGCACGGTCTGGAAGCTCACCGGGCTGGTCTCGGTCATGCCGTAGGCGATGGTGATCTGGTCCATGTGCATCTCGCTCACCACCCGGCGCATCACTTCGATCGGGCACGGCGAACCAGCCATGATGCCGGTGCGCAGGCTGCTCAGGTCGAACTCGCGGAAACGCGGATGCTCCAGCTCCGCGATGAACATGGTCGGCACGCCATGCAGCCCGGTACAGCGCTCTTCGGCCACCGTTTCCAGGGTCGACAATGCATCGAAACCCTCGCCCGGAATCACCATGCAGGCGCCGTGCGTGACGCAGGCCAGGTTGCCCAGCACCATGCCGAAACAGTGGTAGAACGGCACCGGAATGCATAAACGGTCCTGCTCGCTCAGGCGCATCGCCTCGCCGATGAACCAGCCGTTGTTGACGATGTTGTGATGGGTCAGCGTGGCGCCCTTGGGCGCACCGGTGGTGCCCGAGGTGAACTGGATGTTCACCGGGTCATCGAACGACAGCTCGCCCTGCAGCGCACGCAACCGTGCCAGTGCCTCGGCGTCGGCCAGAGTGGCCAGTTCACGCCAGGCGCGGGTACCCGGCGCCGGCGCGTCGTCGAGCAGGATCACCTCGCGCAGTTCGGGCAGGCGGACCGCGGCCAGGCCGCCCGGTGCGGCGGCATCCAGCTCGGGCGCCAGCGCGCGCAGCATGTCCAGATAGTGCGAGGTCTTGAACCGGCGCGGCAGCACCAGCGCACGGCACTGCACCTTGTTGAGCGCGTACTCCAGCTCGTGCAGGCGGTAGGCCGGGTTGATATTCACCAGGATCAGCCCCGCCCGGGGTGCGGCGAACTGCAGCAGTACCCACTCCGCCCGGTTCGGTGCCCAGATGCCGATGCGCTCGCCGCGCGCCAGTCCCAGTGCCAGCAGACCGGCAGCAAGCCGCTCGACCTCGGCATCGAACGCGCGGTAATCCATCCGCACTCCCTGTTCGCGCACCACCAGCGCGGGCCGGTCCGGATGCGTCGCGGCAATACGCTCGAGCAGCGTGCCGATGGTGTCGCCCAGCAGGGTTTGGGTACTGGCCCCCTGGACATAGCTTGGTGAAGCCGTCATGGCATCCCTCCGTCATCTGCGCCAGAGCATAACCGGCAGGCGACAAGCGATCCTCCGCGCCTGCGGCTCCCCCATGCCATGGCCGCACGGCCACGCCACGCCACAACCGGCACCAGCACTGGCAGCGAGCCACTTATCCACGGCTTATACACAATTTATTGGGTTGACCAGCCCCTTTCGGCCCGATATGTTGTGCCGGTCGGTGCCCAGTCAGACGCGATCGTCGACCGGGCTTAAAAGGGAATCCGGTGCAAACCCGGAACTGCCCCGCAGCGGTAAGCGGAAACGAACGCCTTGATATCGCACTGGCTCGCAGCGGCCGGGAAGCGAAGGCCAGTAGGTGGGTCGACTGACCCTCGTCCGCGAGTCCGAAGACCTGCCGGCACGGTGCAACCGGAATGTTGTGCCGATTGGTGACGGCCTCCGCGGGGAGGTGCGTCGTGCGCTGGGACCTCCGTGTCCCGCGCATGCGCGACCGCGGCGACCGCACCCCAGCCCTGCGCGAGGGAGCAGGCGGTCGATCACCACGGTCTGGAGCACACCGACATGCAATCTCTCGATACCGCCACCCGCGAGCGTTCCGGCGCCCGCGCGGAGTCGTCCGCATTTTCCGCCGGGGCCATCGAGGCTCCGGCCGCCACCAGCGATACACCGATGTCTGCCGCACCCGAGCAAGCCCCCGCCGAATCCTTCACCCTCACCCCGCCGCACAACCCGGCCCAGATGCGCGTGACCAAGCGCAACGGTGGCCAGGAGGGCGTCGACGTCAACAAGATCGTCAAGGCGGTGACTCGCTGTGCCGACGGCCTGCACGCGGTCGACCCGATGCGGGTGGCGCTGAAAACCATCGGCGGCCTGTACGACGGCGCCACCACGCAGGAGCTGGACCAGCTTTCGATCCGCACCGCCGCGGCGCTCACCGCGGAGGAACCCGAATACGGCCAGCTCGCCGCGCGCCTGCTCGGCGGCTACATCGACAAGGAAGTGAGCGGCCAGGAAATCCAGAGCTTCTCGCAGTCGGTCGCGCACGGTGTCGAGGTCGGCATCCTGAATGAGCGCTTGCGCGATTTCGTCGCGCTGAACGCGCGCAAGCTCAACGACGCGATCGACCCGCTGGCCTCGCGCCGCTTCGAGTATTTCGGCCTGCGCACGGTCTACGACCGCTACCTGCTGCGCCACCCCACCAAACGCTACGTGATCGAGACGCCGCAGTACTTCTTCATGCGCATTGCCTGTGCGCTGGGCGGCAACGACATCGGCGAGACGCTGGAGCTGTATCGCCTGCTGTCGTCGCTGGAATACATCGCCAGCTCGCCGACGCTGTTCAATGCCGGCACCTCGCACGAGCAGCTCAGCTCGTGCTTCCTGCTGGACTCGCCGACCGACTCGCTGGAGTCGATCTACGACAAGTACGCCGACGTGGCCAAGCTGTCGAAGTTCGCCGGCGGCATCGGCCTGGCCTACTCGCGCGTGCGTTCGCGCGGCTCGCTGATCCGCGGCACCAACGGCCATTCCAACGGGCTGGTGCCGTGGCTGAAGACGCTGGATGCCTCGGTCGCCGCGGTGAACCAGGGCGGCAAGCGCAAGGGCGCGGCCTGTGTGTACCTGGAACCCTGGCACGCCGACATCGAGGAGTTCCTCGAACTACGCGACAACACCGGCGACGAGGCGCGCCGCACGCACAACCTCAACCTGGCCAACTGGATTCCCGACGAGTTCATGCGCCGGGTCGAGGCCGACGGCGACTGGTCGCTGTTCGATCCCAAGCGGGTACCGCACTTCGTCGACAGCTGGGGCGAGACGTTCGAAACGGCGTATCGCCAGGCCGAGGCCGATGGCCTGGCGAGCAAGACGGTCAAGGCACGCGAGCTCTACGCGCGCATGCTGCGCACGCTGGCGCAGACCGGCAACGGCTGGATGACCTTCAAGGACCGCAGCAACGCCACCAGCAACCAGACCGCCAAGGCGGAAAACGTCATTCACCTATCGAACCTGTGCACCGAAATCCTGGAAGTCACCAACGCCGGCGAGACGGCGGTGTGCAACCTGGGCTCGATCAATCTTTCGCGGCACGTGACGGACGGCGCGTTCGACTTCGACAAGCTGGCCGCCACCGTGCGCACCGCAGTGCGCCAGCTGGACCGCGTGATCGACCTGAACTTCTACCCGATCGCCACCGCCAAGGCCGCCAACAGCAAATGGCGCCCGGTGGGCCTGGGCGTGATGGGCCTGCAGGATGTGTTCTTCAAACTGCGCCTGGCGTTCGATTCGGCCGAGGCGCTGGCGCTGTCCACGCGCATTGCCGAGGAGATCTATTTCAACGCACTGTCGCAGTCGAACGAGCTGGCCGCGCAACATGGTGCACACCCCGGTTTCGGCGAAAGCCGCGCCGCCAACGGCGAGCTGCAGTTCGACTACTGGCCGAATGCCCGGCCGCACGACGAGGCACGCTGGAGCTCCCTGCGCGAGGCGATCAAGACCCGCGGCCTGCGCAATTCGCTGCTGATCGCCATCGCCCCCACCGCCACCATCGCCTCGATCGCCGGCTGCTACGAATGCATCGAGCCGCAGGTATCCAACCTGTTCAAGCGCGAGACGCTGTCGGGCGACTTCCTGGTGGTCAACCGCCACCTGGTCGAGGAACTGAAGGCGCTGGGCCTGTGGACGGCCGAAGTGCGCGACCAGATCAAGCTGGCCGAAGGCTCGATCCAGGGCATCGCGGCGATTCCCGAAAGGCTGCGCACGATCTACCGCACCGTATGGGAGCTGCCGCAGAAAGCGCTGATCGAACTGGCCGCCGCCCGCGGCGCCTGGATCGACCAGAGCCAGTCGCTGAACCTGTTCATGGAGAACCCGAACATCGGCCAGCTCTCGTCCATGTACATGTACGCCTGGAAAGCCGGCATCAAGACCACGTATTACCTGCGCTCGCGTCCCGCGACGAAGATCGCCAAGACCACGGTGAGTGCAGGCAAGACCACGACGGTCGACCAGGAGCAGGCCAGCGCCGCCGTGTTCTGCTCGCTGGAAAACCCCGAGTACTGCGAGGCTTGCCAGTAAATCCCGACGTCCGTCATCCCGGCCGCGGCTGGGGTCCTGCGCCTTCGGCCATGTGGTGCGCCAAGGAGCTGGATTCCAGCCTTCGCTGGAATGACGGTGAGAGATATTCGGCCTCACTCGCAGATCCCGGCGTACAGGTCATGCCAATACGGATTGGATTTTTCGATGAGTCGGATTTGCCACGTCCGCTTCCATGCCTTGATCGCCTTTTCGCGCGCAATGGCCGACACCATCGACTCGTGCCTTTCGAACCAGACCAGGACGTGTACGCAATGGCGCTGCGTGAAACCTTCCACCACATGGCTGCGGTGTTGCCAGACGCGTACCCGCAGGTCGGAAGTAACACCAACCTAGAGCGTGCCGTTACGCCTGCTCGCAAGCATGTAGACACAGGGCCAACGCTCCCGCATTGCCGATTTCTCCCGCACATCGCCATGTCGTCATTCCAGCGAAGGCTGGAATCCAGTGCCTCAGGCATTCGCCCCAACACCGTGTAGGCGAACGTCGCCGGATCCCGGCCCTAGCCGGGATGACGCGTAAGAAATCCAAGGAATCCACCCATGAATACCCAACCAAACCAGCCTCCTCGCATCCTCGACCCCGGCTTCGAACTGACCCTGCGTCCGATGCGCTACCCGGCGTTCTACGAGATGTACAAGAACGCCATCAAGAACACCTGGACGGTGGACGAGGTGGATTTTTCGCTGGACACCACCGACCTCAACACCAAGATGTCGGCGGCCGACCGTCACCTGATCCACCGGCTGATCGCGTTCTTCGCCACCGGCGACACCATCGTGTCGAACAATCTGGTGCTGAATCTGTACCAGCACATCAACGCGCCGGAAGCGCGCATGTACCTGTCGCGCCAGCTGTACGAGGAAGCGCTGCATGTGCAGTTCTATCTGACCCTGCTGGACACCTACATTCCCGACCCCGCCGAGCGCGCCAAGGCCTTCGCCGCGATCGAGAACATCCCGTCGATCCGCCAGAAGGGCGCGTTCTGCTTCAAGTGGATCGACTCGGTCCAGGACCTGGCGCGACTGGACACGCGCGAGCAGCGGCGGCAGTTCCTGCTCAACCTGATCTGCTTCGCCGCGTGCATCGAGGGACTGTTCTTCTTCGCTGCGTTCGCCTACGTGTACTACCTGCGTTCGCGCGGCCTGCTGCATGGCCTGGCCTCGGGCACCAACTGGGTATTCCGCGACGAGAGCTGCCACATGGCGTTCGCCTTCGAGGTGGTGCGCACCGCGCGTGCCGAGGAGCCCGAGCTTTTCGACCAGACCATGCATGCCCAGATCGGACAGATGCTGGAAGAAGCCATCGCCTGCGAAACCCAGTTCGCCGAGGACGTGCTCTCCGGCGGCGTGGCCGGTCTATCGGTGAAGGACATGCGCCAGTACCTGGAATACGTGGCCGACCAGCGCTTGGAGCAGCTCGACCTGCCGAAAAAATACGGTGCGAGGAACCCGTTCGACTTCATGGACCTGCAGGACGTGCAGGAAGTCACCAACTTCTTCGAGCGTCGCGTCTCGGCCTACCAGGTCGGCGTGGAGGGCGAGGTCGCGTTCGACATGGCGTTCTGATCCCGGCTTCGATGGCACCACGCTTCGCCGGAAGGCAGGTGTGCCGAGGCAGCCACAGGCATTCGCACATGGACTGCTGACAGGTGGCGTCAGCAGTCCATCGCTACCGGCATCCGGGCCTGTTGATTGCATGTGATAGTCGGGGTTTAGGGAGTCCTGCATGAACCAAACCATCGATCTGGAACTCACCGCGACACCGCCATCCGACGCCGTTGCACGGATTGGCGAACGGCTCGACGACTTCAATATCGAGGTCACCGGCATCACCGACCGCCTGCCACTTGCCGTACTGGTCCGCGCCCGACGCGATGGACCGGTGCTCGGCGGCCTGAGCGGGCGCACCTCGCTGGGCCTGCTCTTCATCGACCTGTTCTACCTGCCGCCGGATCTGCGCGGCGCCGGGCTTGGCCGCCGCGTTCTGCAGATGGCCGAAGACGAGGCTCGTCGGCGCGGCTGCCGTAACGCCGTGCTTTACACCATCAGCTTTCAGGCACCCGACTTCTACCAGCGACTCGGCTGGACGGTGTTCGGCCGGGTGCCATGCGACCCACCCGGCACATCACGCATCTTTCTCAGCAAGTCACTCTGAGACACACAACTCGACGCAACACTATTGACTACAAATGTAGTCAAGTCGTATGTTGTGCCTACATATGTAGTCAAACGAGTGCGCGAGCCATGCCAAGACCCTCGATCGGCGACCAGGAACTTGCCCTGCTGCATTACCTGGCCGAACACGAACCCGCCACGGTCGGCGAGGTGGCCGCCGGCTTCGGCGAGCCCCTCGGCCTGGCCCGTTCCACCGTGCTGACGATGATGGAACGGCTGCGTGCCAAGGGTTATCTGAAGCGCCGCCAGCTCAAGGGCCCGCAGTCCAAAGGCGTGTATCGATACAGCACCGCGACCGGTCCCGGCGAGGCGATGCGCCGCGCGGTGGACAGCTTCGTCGCCAACACCCTGCGCGGCTCGGTCTCGCCGCTGGTGGCGTGGATGGCCGAGCGCGGCGAGGTGAGCGATACCGAGCTGGCCGAGCTGGAAGCCCTGGTCGCGCAACTGCAGACCGCACGCAAGGAGGACTGACATGACCGCCTTCGACCATGTGGCTGCTGTGCTGCTGGAACGGCTGGTCTGGACGTCGCTGCAGGCTGCACTGCTGACAGGCCTGATCGCCGGGCTGCTGCGCCTGCTGCCACGCCTTCCCGCCAGCATCCGCTGCATGCTGTGGTGGCTGGTTGGCCTGCAGGCACTGGTCGGGCTGGCCTGGCAGACGCCGATCCAGCTACCGCTGTTGTCGCCGCCGCCCGCCACTGCGGCAGCAACCCCCACCCATGCCATGCCGCCCGCCACCGGCGCGGCACGGCACATGGCACTGACGGACCGTGCGTTCCCGGCACACATGCCGCGCAGGCAGGACGCCAGCCCGCATCCGGTCGTAGATGCATCGGACAGCCTGCGCTGGCAGACCCTGCTGATCGCCGCGTGGCTGCTGCTGGTGCTTGCACAGGTTCCCGCCCTGTTGCTGCAGCACCGTCGCACGCGGCGCCTGTACCGTCGCGCCGGCCGTCTGGATGACACCGACCTGCAGGCGCAGTGCGTGCAGCAGTCGCGTGCGCTGGGCCTGCGTCGCACGCCGCGCCTGCTCGCCTCGTCCGAGCTCGCATCGCCACAGGTCAGCGGCCTGTGGAACCCCACCGTGCTGTGGCCGGCCGGACACGCGATGGAGCCCGCGCAGGCTCCGCTGGCACTGGCACACGAGCTGGCTCACCTGCGCCGAGGCGATCTGCTGCTGGGCTGGATTCCGGCCCTGGCGCAACGGCTGTACTTCTTTCACCCCTGCCTGCGCTGGGCGGTACGCGAGTACGCACTGAATCGCGAAGCAGCCTGCGATGCCGAGGCACTGCGGCAACAGGGCGCTGCACCGCAGGACTACGGCCGTCTGCTGTTGTGCCTGGGCGTGGCACACCCACCACGCGCCGGCCTCGCCGGTGCATCCCCCACCTTCCACAACCTGCGGAGGCGACTGAGCATGCTGCAACAAAACCTACCGACCCGTCCCCGGGCCCCAAGCTGGCTGCTCGTCGCGTGCGTCGCGCTGGCGGGTGTACTGCCGTACCGCGTGGTGGCCGCCAGTCATCCTGCACATGCGGCGAGTGTACATAGCGCCGTCCAGACCGCAGCGAACGCCCCGGCCGCACCACCGGCACCACCCGTACCGCCACCGCCACCGCCGCCACCGCCACCGCCGAGCCCGCCGCCTGCTCCACCAGCACCGCCCAAGCCACCCGCTTTCGGTTTCGCCCTCGGCAAGACGTACATGGATCTTCATTCCGATGCACGACAGGGCTTCGCACTGCTTGATGGCGACACGACGATCGTCGACGGCAGCCCGGCCGACATCACCGCGCTGAAGCGCCTGCACCATGGCCACCAGCCCATGATCTGGTTCCAGCGTGACGGCAAGGGCTACGTGATCCGCGACAAGGCACTGGTCGAGCGCGCCCGGCAGATCTATGCGCCACTGAACACTCTGGCGGATGCACAGGGAAGGCTTGCCGACCGACAGGGCGAGATCGCCGGTCGCGAGGGTGACCTGGCTGCCCGCAATGCCGCGCTTGCGGATGCACAAGCTGAAATCGTTCAACAACAGGCGAATCTGGTGGCGCAGGCCGCCAGCCAGGAAGTTGCCGCCAACGCACAGGGTCTGGCACGAACCCAGGCCAGGCTTGCACGGCAACAGGCACGCCTTGGACAGAAGCACGCCGCACTCGAGGCACAGCTGGCTACGCAGCAACACACACTGCATGCCCAGCAGGCTGCGCTTGAAGCACAGGAACATGCGCTGCAGCGGCGCCAGCAGCTGGCCTCGCGCGAAGCCCGCCGCGCCATGGGCAAGCTGCTCGACGATGCCCGCGCGAATGGGCTCGCCCAGCCGGTGAGCAACCGCTGATCCGCCCTGTCGCCTGGGGCCGCCGACACCTGCCGGCCACCGCACCATGAAAAAAGCCGGGGCCTTTCGGCCCCGGCTTCATGTGGCAGGCTCAGGCTCCGGTCAGAACCACGGCCACGGCTTCATCTTGTATTCCTTGGGCGGCGTGTTGCCGGCAAGGTAGCGCACGAAGTAATCCCAGCGACGCCGCGTGATGTACGGCGTCTCGTCGCCGTAACCATGATGGACGTTCGGGATCGCCAGCATGTCGAAGTCGCGGTTGGCCTTCATCAGCGCCTGCACCACCAGTTCCGAGTTGGTCGGCGGCACGTTGTCGTCCAAGGTGCCGTAGGTGATCATCAGGTGGCCCTTGAGGTTCTTCGCCATGTCCTCGTTGGCCTGGTTGTCGTAGTTGGTGGTGCCGTCCTTGTTCTTCACCAGCAAGCCCTGGTACTTCTCGCCCCAGTCGTTCTCGTAGTTGCGGTTGTCGTGGTTGCCGCTTTCGGCCCAGCCGACCTTGAAGAAGTCGGGGTAACGGAACATCGCGTCGGCCGCGGTATTGCCGCCACCGGAATGGCCCCAGATACCGACCCGGTCGAGGTCGATCCACGAATAGCGCTTGGCCAACTCCTTGATGCCGGCAACCTGGTCGGGCAGCGTGTTGTCGCCCATGTCGCCATACCAGTAGTGGTGGAACGAAGCCGAGCGCCACGGCGTGCCCATGCCGTCCAGGGCAATCACGATGAAGCCCAGCTCGGCCATCGACTGGTGGTCGTAGCGCGACGGCAGGAAGCTGCGTCCCATCACCGAGCCGGTCTGCGGACCCGGATAGACATAGTCGATCAGCGGGTACTTCTTGTGCGGGTCGAAGTTGGACGGCTTGAACATGATGCCGTACAGCGTGGTCTTGCCGTCACGCGCCTTGACCGTGAACGGAATCGGCGGCACCCAACCGGCGGCCTTCAGGCGGCTGATGTCGGCCCGGGCCACGGTGGCGATCACATGACCGTCGGACGCCGAGCGCAGCAGCGTCACCGGCGGCTTGACCGGGGTGGAGTAGCTGTCGACGAAGGTCTTGCCGTCGGGCGAGAAGCTGATGATGTGATTGGCCTTCTCAGGCGTCAGCAGTTTCGGCCTGCCACCGTCAAGATTCACCTTCCACAACTGCTGGTAGTAGGGGTTCACGCCCGCTTCGCGGCCCACGCCCAGGAACCACAGCTCGTGCTTCTTGCGGTCCAGGTGCAGCACCTCGGTGACATTGCCGACACCGTGGGTGATGGCGTGCATCTCCTTGCCGTTCTTCAGGTTGTACAGATACAGGTTGCCCCAGTTGTTGCGCTCGGAGAACCACACCGCCTCGTGGGCCTTGGGCAGGTACTGCCAGTTGACCTTGCCATGGCCGCTTTCGTAGTAGTCCTTCACGGTCTCGTCGAACACCGTGCGCACCGCACCGGTACTGGCGTTGGCCACGCGGAACCACACCTGCTTTCGGTCACGCGAGCTGTTGACCATGGCCAGCGTGCGGCTGTCCGGCGCCCACTTCAGGTCGTCCCAGTGGCCGTTGCTGCGACAGCTGATGTCGTCGCAGAGGCTGGACAGGCGCTGCTGCGGCGGCAGCTGCAGCCTCACCACTTTGTGCGAGGCCACGTCGATCACCACCGGCTCGATCATGAAGACATGCTTGTCGCCCGGCAGCGGGTACTTCCACTTCATCAGCTTGGGATGACCGACCCGGGTGCTGACCAGGTACATGTCACCGACCTTGCGCTGGTCCTGCTGGTAGGTGGCGATCCGCGTCGAATCGGGCGACCAGTTCAGCACCGGGCGATCGGTATGGATCCAGCCCGCGTTGTCGGTGGCGTAGCCGAAATTCTTCACGCCATCCGTCGTGAGCTGGGTCTCCTTGCCGGTGGCGACATCGCGCACCCACAGGTTCCAGTCGCGAATGAAGGCGAGCATTTTCTTGTTCGGCGACAGGATGCCCGGCTCGTCGCCGCTCTTGGGCACCGCCTTCAGCGCGCAGTCGCCGGCCGCCTTGAGGTCGCACAGGTAGTGCTTATCGCCCAGTTTCACGTCGTAGCGGCCATCGGCCAGCACGGTAAAACCGAACGAACGCGGCAGCTTGTCGGCCTTGACCGGCTTGCCGCTGGCCTTGCCCAAGGCGGCGGCCAGCTTGGCCTGGTCGAAAGCCGGCATGGCCTTGCCCGTCAGGGTGTCCATTTCCATGATGTGGTCGCCGCTGACGTCATGGTCGCGGTACCAGAAATGCGTGCCGTCCAGCCAGGTCACATGCTGCACGTCGTGGTCGACCAACGGCATGGTCTCGTAGGGCATGAAGCGCTCGGCGCGCGCGTAATCCTGTGCGGTCAGCGTGCGTCCCTGCGCCATGGCACCGGGGGCGCATAGAAACAGCCCCACTGCCAGCGCGCCGGCCAGGCGCGACTTGCCGATCATCGAACTCATGTTGCACTCCCCTTGTTGGGAACCGGATACCCGGAAAATGGCCAGCCGGGCAGCCGTCTGCACGCCGCCCGAAAGACCGATGCTACCCCGGCATGACCTTTGGCACCCCTGCCAAAGGTTGAGTAGGCAGAGGGGCTTGAGCTGCCGACACGGGCCAGCGGCAGGTACAGGCATAAGTGCCAGTGTGCGCGATGTTCGACCTGCCATCGAATCCAGACATCACTAGCCGATATCAACCGCGTCATCATTGCGAAGCGCACAACCGAGCGTTACAACGCTCCCTTGACGCCTTGCAGAGCCGCCCGCAGGCTGTGGCACGGTCACACGAGGGAACGCAGCCATGGCGCATTTCAAGGTAATCGGCAATTACATCTCGCCCTATGTACGCAAGGTACTGGCCTGTCTGGAGCTGAAGGGCCTGGATTACGAGATCGACCCGATTGCCCCGTTTGTGGGCAACGCGGAGTTCACCCGGCTCAGCCCGCTGCGGCGCATCCCGGTGCTGATCGACGATGGCCATGTGGTGAACGACTCCTCGGTGATCTGCCAGTACCTGGAGGACAAGTACCCCGCCGTTTCGCTCTACCCGCGCAACATCGACGACCGCGCCCATGCGCGCTGGCTGGAGGAATACGCCGACACACACCTGGCCGACGTGCTGATCTGGCGACTGTTCTACCAGCGGGCGATCCGGCGCCACATCTTCGGCGAGACGGCGGACGAGGCGATCGTGCAGCGTGCGCTCGATACCGACATCCCGGCCGCGCTGGACTATCTGGAAACCCAGCTGCCGCAGGAACGGTTCCTGTTCGGCGCGTTGTCGGTCGCCGACATCGCCATTGCCAGTTGCTTCCGCACCGCGTCCTTCGTCCGTTACGAGATCGACCAGACCCACTGGCCGCGCAGTGCGGCTTTCGTGGCACGGGTGCTGGCGCAGCCGGTATTCAGTCCACTGATTACCTACGAGAACGTGATGCTGCGGCTGCCGCTGGCCGAGCAGCGCGCTGCCCTGCTGGCCGCCGGCGCGCCGCTCACCGAAGACACCCTGGGCACCGACAGCCCGCGCCACGGCTTTCCGCGCGGCTGAAACATGCCCCGCTCATTGCAGCTTCGCCATCACCTCGACCAGCCAGTCGATGAACACCCGCAGCCGCACCGGCATCTGCCGTTGCGGCGCGTACAGCACATGCACCGGCAGGGTCGGCGGCGGCACGTCGGGCAACAGTTCGCAAAGTCGGCCCGCCGCCAGTGCGTCTGCCACCCGGTAGCGCGGGAACTGGGTGATGCCCAGGCCGGCCTCGCAGCAGGCCAGGTAGGCGTCCACGCCACTGACGGTGACGCGCGCGGGCAGGCTCACTTCGCGGCGCCGACGGTTGACCATGAATTCCAGCGAGGACTCGGGCCGGCGTGTGGTGGGCGAGGTCCAGTTCACCGCCGCATGGCCGTTTTGCAGATCCGCCAGCGTGGCCGGCTGGCCGTGCCGCCGCACGTAGTCGGCGCTGGCCACGGTGACCTGCTGCAGCATCGCCACGCGGCGCCCGACCAGCCCCGAGTCCGGCAGTTCGCCCACGCGCAGCACGCAGTCCACGCCCTCGCGCAGCAGGTCGACGAAGCGGTCACTGGTGCCGATGTCCAGGGTCAGGCCGGGATAACGGGCGCAGAACGCCGGCAGTTCCGGAATCAGGATGCGTCGCGCCAGCGTCACCGGAAGGTCGATGCGCAGGGTGCCCTGCGGCTTCAGCGCGGCGTCGCGGAAATTCGACTCGACTTCGTCCAGGTCGGCCAGCAGCCGCACGCAATGCGCGTAATAGGTACGCCCGTCGCGGGTCACCCGCAGGCAGCGCGTGGTCCGCTGCAGCAGCTGCGCACCCAGCCGCGATTCCAGACGCTTGATCGCATGGGTGACCGTGGCGCGCGGCAGGTCGAGGTCGTTGGCGGCGGCGGTGAAGCTGCCCAGCTCGACGATCCGCGCATAGAGACGCATGGTGTCCAGGCGGTCCATGATTGTTTATCCATATGGAATAGTGTTGACGATTATTGAGCATTTATTCGTCAACGGCGACGGCGCATGATGGTGCTTCACCCCCAAGGAGCATTCCGCATGCAGACCCGCACACTCGGCCGCAACGGCCCCCAGGTTTCCGCCCTCGGCCTTGGCTGCATGGGCATGAGCGACTTCTACGGCGACCGCAACGACGCCGAGTCGGTGGCCACCATCCAGCATGCGCTGGACCGCGGCGTCAGCCTGCTCGACACCGCCGACATGTACGGTCCGCATACCAACGAGATGCTGGTCGGCAAGGCCATCCAGGGTCGTCGCGACCAGGTTTTCCTGGCCACCAAGTTCGGCATCGTGCGCGACCCCGCCAACCCGTCCGCACGCGGCATCAATGGCCGGCCCGATTACGTGCGCGCGGCCTGCGAGGGCAGCCTGAAGCGGCTGGGCGTGGAAACCATCGACCTGTACTACCAGCACCGGGTCGATCCGGGTGTGCCGATCGAGGAAACCGTCGGCGCGATGGCCGAACTGGTGCAGGCCGGCAAGGTGCGCTACCTCGGCCTGTCCGAGGCGTCCGCCGCCACCTTGGAACGGGCGGCCAAGGTGCACCCGATCGCCGCGCTGCAGAGCGAGTATTCGCTGTGGACGCGCGACCCGGAACACAACGGCGTGCTCGACGCCTGCCGGCGCCTCGGCATCTCGCTGGTCGCGTATTCGCCGCTGGGCCGGGGCTTTCTGACCGGCGCGATCCGCTCGCCCGACGACTTCGATGCCGACGACTACCGTCGCCACAGCCCGCGCTTCATGGGCGACAACTTCGCCCGCAACCTGGCGCTGGTGGACAAGGTGAAGGCGATCGCCGCCGACAAGGGCTGCTCGCCGGCGCAGCTGGCACTGGCCTGGGTGCTGGCGCAGGGCGAAGACGTGTTCGCGATTCCCGGCACCAAGAAGCGCAGCCGCCTGGACGAGAACCTCGGCGCACTCGACGTGACGCTGTCGAAGGACGAGCTGGCCGCGATCGATGCGGTGTTCCCGCACGACGCCGTGGCCGGCGAGCGCTACAGCGCGGAAAGCATGACGCACGTCAACGGCTGAACCGGGGCGGGCCGCCTCTCCCGACCGGGAAAGGCGGTCCGCGTCCGCGGGCGGCCATGCCCGACTACACTATGCGCATGGCTACCCCCGACCAATCACCGCTCGGCCAGACCACCGTCTACGCCGATCGCTACGACCCGACGCTGCTGTTCCCGATTCCCCGTGCCGGCAAACGCGCCGAGATCGGCGTGGGCACGGCGCTGCCGTTCCATGGCACCGACATCTGGAATGCCTACGAGCTGTCGTGGCTTGACCTGCACGGCAAGCCACAGGTGACCGTGGCGGAATTCCGCATCCCGGCGGCCTCGCCGAACCTGATCGAGTCGAAGTCGTTCAAGCTCTATCTCAACGGCTTCGCGCAGGAGCCGATGGCCAGCGCCGACGCGCTGCGTGAGCTGCTGCAGCAGGACCTTGGCGCAGCTGCCGGCGCGGCCGTGGATGTGACCCTGCACCCCGCGCGCACCGCTGCGCACACCTTCGCCGACCTGGACGGCGAGTCGATCGACACGCTGCCCGTGCACATTGACGACTACGGCCCGCCCAAGGCCGACTACCTGCGCGCCGATACGCGCGCCGGTACGGTCGAGGAAACCCTGGTTTCCGATCTGCTGCGCTCGAACTGCCCGGTTACCGGCCAGCCCGACTGGGGCAGCGTGCAGGTCCGCTATCGCGGCGCGCCGATCGATCGCGAAGGACTGCTGCGCTACCTGGTCTCGTTCCGTACCCATACCGAGTTCCACGAGCAGTGCGTGGAACGCATTTTCATGGACATCACCGCACGCTGCGCGCCTGAGCAGCTCGACGTTTACGCCCGCTACACCCGTCGCGGCGGCCTGGACATCAACCCGTTCCGCAGCAGCCAGATTTCCGGCTCGGCCGGCAACCCGCGCGGTGCCCGCCAGTAATCGGCCGGTCATCGGCACTTCAGATCGGGAGCGCTAGCCTTGTCTGCCTTCCCGGTCGGCCTGTGCGCCGGCCGGTTCCTGTTGAGCGCATCCACGGAATGCCACCCATGAGCCTGCATCTTCGTTCCGCCGCCCTGTACACCGCCATGTTCGCTGGCGTGCTGACGCTCGCCGCCTGCGGCAAGAGCGCACCGCCTGCGGCCAGCCCCGCCAACGCATCGACCGCCGCCGCACCGGCGAAGGCAACCAGCGTGGCGGCCAAGCCGGCCGTGAGCAGCAGTGCTCCAGCGCCGGCCGCTTCCGCCCACGCGCCGGCCACCGCCAGCACCGCTGCAGCCGCTGCGGCCAGCACCGCCAAGGCCGCGACACCGGCCCCGGCCGATGCCTTCAAGGTCGCCTCGCTGGCGGTGGGCACCGCGGTCAACGCCGAGCACAAGGTGCGCAAGCCGGAAGACCACTTCGCGCAGGACCAGAAGACGCTGTATGCCAGCGTGGCCACCCTGGGCGATACCGACGGCGCCACCCTCAACGCCACCTGGCGCTACCTGGAAGGCAAGGGCCAGCTGGTCAGCAGCATCAGCCAGCGCGTCGCCACCAGCGGTCCGGCCACCACCACCTTCAAGGTGGAGAACCCCGACCTCTGGCCGGCCGGCAAGTACCAGGTGGATATCTCGCTGGACGGCAAGGTCGTCGAAAGCAAGGGCTTCGAAATCGCGAAGCGCTAAGTCGCCGACCGGCAAGTTGAACATGGGCGCCCGCTCGGGCGCCCATGTCATGTCATGACGGGTGCTGCGGTGTGCCTTGTCCACCTCTGCGTCAGCGCGCGGGAGCGACAATGTGGCACCATCGCGGCCGGACGCAAGTTCAGGGGGCACGGGAGTGGAACAGCAAGGGGATGCCGAGATCCCGAGCCAGTCTGAGGCGCCGATCAGCGCATCGGCGGGCCCGACCTGGCTGCGCCGGCTAAGTGGACCGCTGCTGTCGGTGGTGATGCTGCTGCTGGCGCTGTGGGCGCTGCAGAAGTTCGCCGGCGAGGTGAATTATCACCAGGTGGGGCACTATCTGCATCGGCTGCGCCGCGGCCGCATCGGCCAGGCGGTGGTACTCACCGCGCTGGGTTATGCCGGCATGACGCTGTACGACATGTTCGCGCTCGCCGCCATCGGCAAGCGGCTTCCGCGTGCACGCGTGGCGCTGATTTCGTTCATCAGCTACGCCTTCAGCAACACGCTGGGCATGTCGGTGCTGGTGTCGGGATCGATCCGCTACCGTTTCTACATCCAGGCCGGCCTGTCGACCGCCGAGGTGGCGAAGGTGGTGCTGTTCTGCACGCTCAGCTTCTGGCTGGGCCTGTGCGCCGTGACCGGCAGCACCCTGCTGCTGGAACCGATATCGCCACAGCTGCCGTTTGCCGCACTGCACGTACCGGTGGGCCTGCTGCTGCTGTCGATGCCGCTGCTGTGGCTGTTCGGCGGCCTGTTCCGGCGCCGGCCGCTGAGCGTACTGGGGCGCTGGCAGGTCACCCTGCCCTCGACCGGCACCGCATGGCGGCAGATCCTGGTCGGCGCGCTGGACTGGGGCCTGGCCGCGGCCGTGCTGTACGTGCTGATGCCCAGCGAGATCGTGATCGACTTCGGGCCGTTCCTGGCGATTTTCGTGCTGGCGCAGATGGCCGGACTGATCAGCCACGTACCGGGCGGGCTGGGCGTGTTCGAAGCCGTGATGCTGGCCGGCCTGGGTGCCACCGGCAACGCACCGGAGGCGGCCTCGATCCTCGGCGCGCTGGCCGCCTTCCGCGGCGTCTACTACCTGCTGCCGCTGTGCGTGGCGACAGTGACCGTGCTGTTCCGCGAGGCCCGCGGCCTGCGCCAGCGCAAGCTGATGCCGCGCTGGTTCAGCAGCCTGCTGCCGCCGTTCTTCGCCGGCCTGACCCTGGTGTCCGGTGCGGTGCTGCTGTTCTCCGGCGCCACCCAGACGCTGCCGCGCCGGCTGGCGATCCTGAGCCACGTACTGCCGCTGCCGGTGCTGGAGGTATCGCACTTCCTCAACAGCGTGGTCGGCATGTTGCTGCTGATCCTGGCGCGCGGACTGCAGCGCCGGCTGGATGCCGCCTACGTGCTGACCCTGGTGCTGCTGGTGGCCGGTGCGGTGCTTTCGCTGTTGAAGGGCATCGACTACGAGGAGGCCACGCTGCTGCTGATGCTGGCACTGGCGCTGGCGCCCGCGCACCGCCTGTTCTACCGGCGCGCCTCGCTGTTCCAGGCCAGCTTCTCGTTCGGCTGGATGCTGGCGGTGCTGGCGGTGCTGGGCTGCACGTTCTGGCTGGTGCTCTTCAGCTACCAGCACGTGGAATACAACAACGACCTGTGGTGGGAATTCAGCTTCCGCCATGGCGGTGCGCCTCGCGCCCTGCGCGCGCTGGTGGGTGCCGCCTCGGTGGCGCTGCTGTTCGGGCTGGTCACCCTGTTCCGTTCGGCGCGCCCACGTCCCGTGCTGCCCGACGAAGCGGCACTCGGCCGCGCGCTGCCGCTGATCAAAGGCTACCCGGGCGCACAGGCACATCTCGCGCTGATGGGCGACAAGGCGCTGATGTTCGACCCCGACCACCGCGCCTTCATCATGTACGGCGTGGCCGGACGCAGCTGGATCGCGATGGGCGATCCGGTCGGCACCGATGCGAAGGCGCGCCAGGAGCTGGTCTGGACCTTCCACGAAACCTGCGAACGCGCCGGTGGCTGGCCGGTGTTCTATCAGGTCAACCCGCGCGACCTGGACATGTACCTGGAGGTGGGCATGAGCCTGCTGAAGGTCGGCGAGGAGGCCCGCGTGCCGCTGGACCGCTTCAACCTCGATGGCAAGTCGAAGAAGAGCCTGCGCAACATCGTCAGCAAGCTGCAGCGCGAGGGCCTGCGGCTGGAGATCGTGGCACCTGACCAGGTACCCGCCCTGCTGCCCCGGCTGAAACCGGTTTCCGATGCCTGGCTGCACGACAAGCGCGTGCGCGAGAAGGGCTTCTCGCTGGGCGCGTTCGACGCCGCTTACCTCGCACGCACACCGATGGCCGTGGTGTGGCAGGACGATGAGCCCGTGGCGTTCGCCAACATGTTCCTCACCGACAGCATGGAAGAAGCCTCGGTGGACCTGATGCGCCACCGTCCCGACGGCCCGCCCGGCCTGATGGACTACCTGTTCGTGGAACTGATGCTGTGGTCCAAGGCGCAGGGCTATCGCTGGTTCAACCTGGGCATGGCACCGCTGTCCGGCCTGACCAACCGGCGCCAGGCGCCGCTGTGGAACCGCTTCGGCGCGCTGATCTTCGGCCGTGGCGAACGCTTCTACAATTTCCGCGGTCTGCACCGCTACAAAGACAAGTTCGACCCCGAATGGGAACCGCGCTACATGGCGGTCCCGGGGGGCATCGCGCTGCCGGTGGTGCTGACCAATGTGGCCGGCCTGATTTCCGGCGGCCTGACTGGAGTGGTACGTCGATGAAATTTGTTGCACTGGGCGCCGTGGCCGCCTGCGTTGTCGTGGCAGCCGCGATCATCTGGAATCCGTTTGCCCGCCCGAGCCTCGAGAAATCCACCCGAAAACTGCTGGCTGCGCCGCATGTGCAGGCGCCGGCCGGCGATGGCGACGTGCTCACCATCATCTATTCCGGCGACGGCGGCTGGGCCGACCTCGACCAGCAGATCGGCAAGCTGATCGTGGCGCATGGTATGCCGGTGCTCGGCGTCAGCACGCTGCGCTACTACTGGCACATGCGCTCGCCGGAGGAGTCCGCCCGCGAGCTGGACGCGATGATCCCGCGCTACCTGGCCAAGTGGCACAAGCGCCGGGTGTGGCTGATCGGCTTTTCGTTCGGTGCCGACGTGGTGCCGTCCATCGTCTCGCGGCTCAGCCCGGCCAACCGCGCGCGGATCAGCCAGGTGGTGCTGCTGTCGCCCAGCAACAACGTGAACTTCGAAATCGCCCTGGAAGGCTACATGCGCGAGAACTGGTTCAAGACCAAGCTCAAGGCGCTGATGGAGAAGATCAACCCGATACCGCACTACCCGTCGCTGCCGCGCGTCGCCGCACTGGACGGCAAACCGCCCGTGGTCTGCTACTACGGCACCGACGACAGCGAAGATGGCGATGACAGCCTTTGCAGCGAGCCGGGTCTGCCCAGCTGGATCAAGGTGCATGCCATGCCGGGCGGTCACCACCTTGGCTATGACTATCCCGCGCTGGTCACCCGCATGCTGTCGGAACTGCCGCGCGACACCGCCCCGACTATCCACACCGCTCCGGCGACCAGCCCGGCCAGTGCCGCCAGCACGGCGTCCTGATCCACCATCGCCCTGCGCACGGCTGTTCCTGCACCGACATACGTCGCAGGAACGATCCGCCGCGCGCGGGTGTCGGATAGACTGCAGACGTGGACGCGCCTGCGCCGTCCACGGCATCGTTCCGCCAGCATCGACCCAGGGGGGGCCATGATCGAGCTGGAAATCCAGACCCTCTCGGTATCGCGCGACGGACTTCTCGCCGAAGTCGGCGGGGCGGTTGTCGAAACCGGGTTCACCCTGCTCCGGCAACGTATCGTGCAGGACCGGAACGGCGTGCTGCTGACTATGGTCGTGCGCGGCCATCCACGCCGGAAGCGTGCCCTGGAGTCGGCACTGGATGCCTGCGAACGGCTGATCAGCTATGAGATCTCGCTGTTCGAGGCCGACACGCTGAAGCCTCACTTCGCCGCTTCGCGCTCATACCCGCAACCGCCGCTGCCACCTCGCCCCGAACCGGCGCCAGCGCCGGCCATGTCCACCCGCAGCTCGGCGACACCCGTATCGTCCGCACCGCCGGCGCAGTCCGACGTGCTTGCGGAGCAAGCCATGCCAGACGAACCGGAACTGGTGCCACCGGCATATCCGCTGGCCGACACCGAACTGCTCTCGCTGCAGATGTCGGATTTCATGCTGGCGACTCCGCCGACAGCCCCCGCACCAGCGGCCGAACCCGAGCTCGAGCCCTACGCCGAGGTCGTTCCGCTGGAAGCCGACACGGACGCCATCGATATCGCCTGGCCACGACTGACCAAGGCGTATCCGCAGATCTTCCCGACCCTGCAAAGCATGCTGGCCACGCTGGCCGAAGGCGCACGCGAAGCCACGCTGCACGAAGTGGGACGGCGCCTCGGCACCTGGGTGCTCCAGCGCCGCCACGCATCCGGCCGAAAGCTGAGCCTGGCCAGTGCGATCGAGCAGATTGGCCTGCCCGACCTGAGCGAGCTGGTCGTGGTCGAGCATGTGGACGGCCACCTGCACATCCGCAACAGCCCGCTGTGCACCCCGGCCGACGGCCAGGGCTGCAGCTTCTTCGGCGGCTACCTGGAAGGCCTGCTCGGCCCGGTCGTGACATCGCAGCATGTTTCGTCCTTTTCGCTGTGCTGCCGCAGCTTCCGCGCGGATGCATGCGTGCTGGCGATCTCGGAATCATGACCATGCGCCCCACTGCATGTCCTAGCGAATAGTTCCGCTCAGATGGTCCGACTCAGATCGTCTTCGAATAGCGCGCGGCGTCTGCCTGCGCACCGGCGTAGCGGTCGAAGCACATGGCGATGTTCCGCAGCAGCAGGCGGCCACGCGAGGTGACCTGCAGCCGTCGCATGTCGCCGACCACCAGGCCATCATCGACGAACGACTGCAGGCGCGCCAGGCTGTCCGCGAAGTAGTCGCCGAACACTAGCCCATGGCGCCGGCCGAAGGCCTGCACGTCGATCGCCCCGTGACACATCAGCTCGCCGATCAGCTCGCGGCGGATCAGATCGTCACGATCGAGCAGCAGCCCGCGCACCACCGGTAGGTGGCCGCCATCGAGCAGCCCCTCGTAAGCGGCCAGATCGCGCGCGTTCTGGCTGTAGCTGTCGCCGATGCGGCTGATCGCGCTGACCCCCAGCCCCACGATGTCGCAATCGCCATGCGTCGAATAGCCCTGGAAGTTGCGCTGCAGAGTGCCGGCACGCTGCGCCTGCGCCAGCTCGTCGTCGCTGCGCGCGAAGTGATCCATACCTATGTATACGTAGCCGGCCGCCTGCAGCCCAGTCAGCGCGCGGCCGAACAGTTCCAGCCGGGTGGCGGCATCGGGCAGTTCCTCGGTCTTGATCTGCCGCTGGGCCTTGAACAGGCTCGGCAGGTGCGCGTAACCGTACACGGCAATGCGGTCCGGGCCGATCGCGATCACCTCGTCGAGGGTGCGTGCGAACGCCACCGGAGTCTGCAGCGGAAGGCCGTAGATCAGGTCCATGTTGATCGAACGGAAACCGGCGGCACGGGCCTCGTCGACCAGCACGCGGGTGGGCTCCACGCCATGCTCGCGGTTGACCGCCCGCTGTACCGCGGGGTCGAAATCCTGGATACCCAACGAGAGCCGGTTGAACCCCATCGCGGCCAGTGCGCGCACGTAATCGCCATCGGCAAAGCGCGGGTCTACCTCGATGCCGAATTCGCGCTGCTCCACCTCGTCGAAGCGGAAATGCCGCGCCAGTGCGTCCATCAGCGACTGCATGCGCGGTATGTCGAGAAAGTTCGGCGTGCCGCCGCCCAGATGCACCTGGCGCACCTGGCGCACCCGGTGCCCGGCACCGAACAGCCGGGCCACCTGCTCCACCTCGCGGAACAGCCACTGGAGGTAATGATCGGCCCGCGTCGGGTCGCGGCTGATCACGCGGTTGCAGCCGCAATAGAAACACGGGCTGCGGCAGAACGGCACGTGCACATAAAGCGACAGCGGACGTTCGCTGTCGGCCGCATCGGACGCAGCGACGGCCGCCTTGAGGTCGGCCTCGCCGAAGTCGTCGCGAAACTGCAGCGCGGTCGGATAGCTGGTATAGCGCGGGCCGCGTCCGTCGTAGCGGGCGATCAGTTCGCGGTCGAATACGGGGGCATGCAGGACGGCGTTCATGGCCGCAGTCTGCGCGGTCGCCGCACAGCCGGTGTTGACCGTGATCAAGCCGATCGGCCGGCACCGCGCAGGCCGGTCACGCCACGCAGCTGTGCCCGCTCGACCGCTGCCCTAGGTAATCGCCGGTGGAAACGCAGCCGACGACACGCCCCTCGCGGATGCTGGCCACCTCGTCCACCAGCGTGGACAGGCCGCCCAGGCGGTGCGTGATGAGCAGCACGCTGCGCCCCCGCGTGGCCACGCTCAAGGCACGGTAGAGGTCCGCCGCCGTGCCCGCATCCAGCCCCTCCAGCGGTTCGTCCAGCACCAGCACCGGCGCGTCCGCGAGCAGCGCGCGCGCGATCGCGATGCGCCGTGCCTCGCCACCGGACACGCGTACTCCGTTCTCCCCCACCCAGGTGGTCAGGCCATGCGGCAGACTCGCCACGTAGTCACCCAGCTGGGCCTGCTCCAGCGCCGCAAGGATGGCCTCGTCGCTGGCGTCGGGGCGCGCGACGCGCAGGTTGTCGCGCAGGCTGGCACCGAACAGGTAAGGCTGCTGGTCGACCACCGCGATGCGGGCGCGCACGTCGTTGCCGTGCCACGCATCCAGCGATACGCCACCCAGGGTGATCGTCCCTTCATAGGGCAGAAAACGCAGCAGCGCGCCGACCAGGCTGGACTTGCCCGCCCCCGAGGGACCGACCAGCGCCAGCCGCCGGCCCGGCGGCAGATCGAGATCCACGCCATCGAGCGCCCAGCGGGTATCCGTGCCGTGACGCAGGCGCAGCTGGCGCATCGCGATGCCGCTGTCGCGCACTGCCGGGCTGGCAGTCGCCGGCTCGGTCACTGCCGGCAGCGTGTCGGCCAGCGCGAACACCGGCCGCGCCGATGCCAGCATGGCACCCAGCTGCGCCCACGCCTCCGGCAGCGGCGCGATCGCCTCGAAGGCTCCCAGCGACAGCAGCACCAGCATGGTCAGCTCGGGTGCGGCCAGTGCGGCTGCGCCCACCGCCGGAATGCCGAGCAGCAGCGCAGCGACGACCGCCAACTGCCCCGCCAGCGTGACGCCTGCACTGCCAGTGGCCTGCAGGCGGTCGGTCCGCGCGCGCGCCTGCTGCAGCTGCACGGTCACCTGCGCCACGCGTTCGGCATGCGCCGCTTCGGCACCGTACAGCGCCAGCTCGGCACGGCCCTGCAAGCCGTCTGCGGCCAGCATGCGCAGGGTTTCGGCATGACGCACCGCGGCTTCGCCGTCGGCGCGGCCATGCCGCAACGCCCAGCGCGGCAATAGCACGCCGGCGATCACGCACAGCACGGCCAGCGCAAGCGCGAACAGCGGCAGGAAACCGGCCGCTACCGCCAGCACCACCAGGGTCACGCCGGCGGCCACCAGCAGCGGCACGGCCACCCCCAGGTAGGCATGTTCCAGTGCATCCACGTCGGCGCGCAGGCGCGAGAACAGCTCGGCACTGCGCAGGCCGCCCAGCCGCGCCGGTGCCAGCGGTACCAGCCGATCGAACAGCCAGAGGCGCAACCGCGCCAGCACCCGCAGGGTGGCCTCGTGGGTCACCAGTCGCTCGATGTAACGACCACCGGTACGCAGGATCGCGAACAGCCGGATCAAGGCCGCGGGCGTGTAGTAGTTGATCGCCGCGCCGGTCGCACCGGCGATCGCCATGCTGGTGATGAAATGGCCGGACACCGCCAGCAGGCCGATGCCCGAAAGCGTGCTGAGCAAGGCCACCACGGTGCCGGCCAGCATCCACGCCCGGTCGCGCCGCAACGGCAGGGCCAGCAAGCGATGCAGAAGATCGGAGCGATCGTCGCTCATGCCGCGCGATCCGCCGCCAGCAGGCGCGCGAAGGCGCCGCCCTTCGTGCGGAGTTCGGCGGCTATACCGGTCTCGACCACTCGCCCCTGGGCCATCACGGCGACCTGTTCATGCTCGCCGATGGCATCCAGCCGGTGCGCCACGCGGATCACCGTGCGCCCGAGCGCGAGACGCGCCAGAGCCCCATCGACGGCGGCAGCGGTGGCGGCATCGAGGTGTTGCATCGGTTCGTCCAGCAGCAGCAGCGGCACGTCGCGCAGCCACGCCCGTGCCAGCGCCAGCCGCTGGCGTTCACCCCCGGAGAGGCCCTCGCCGCGCTCGCCCAGCGGCGTGTCCAGTCCCTGCGGAAGACGGGCCACCAGCGGCCCGAGTACCGCCGCCTGCAGCGCACGTTCCAGTGTCACCCGGTCGGCATCCGGCGCGGCCAGCAGCAGGTTGTCGCGCAGGCTGCCATGGAACACGTGGGCACGCTGCGGCACCCATGCGATGTGTCGCCGCCATGCCGGCATGTCCAGTCCCACCAGATCCTGTCCGTTGACCAGGATGCGGCCGCCGTCCGGCTGCGCAAAACCCATCAGCAGGGCCAGCAGGGTGCTCTTGCCGCTGCCACTGGTGCCGACCACAGTCAGTGAAGTGCCGGCAGGTATGGCCAGGTCGACGCCCTGCAGCACGCTGCGGTCGGCGTCATAACCGAACACGACGTGTTCGAACGCAATCCGGATCGTGTCCATCGGCATGGCGGCATGCGATTCCCGGTCTGCCGACGGCACAGGCTCGGAGTCGACGGGCATGGCGAGCAGGGCCACCAGGTCTTCGGCGGCGGCCACGGCGTCCATGCGGCGATGCCGCTGGGTACCGAGCGACCGCAGCGGCAGGAAGAATTCGGGCGCCAGCAGCAGCACGAACAACCCGGGCTCGAACCCCAGCTTGCCCCACATCAGCCGGAAACCGATCAGCACCGCCAGCACCGCGATGCTCACCGTGGCGAAGAACTCCAGCACCAGCGCCGACAGGAACGCCACCCGCAGCACCGCCATGGTGTCGCGACGGTAGGCCTCGCCGGTGGCCGCCAGCAGCTCGCGTTCGCGCGCGACCGCACGGAACAGGCGCAGCGTGGTCAGGCCCGACAAGGCATCCATGAAATGTGCACCCATGCGGCGCAGTTGCTTCCAGCGACGCTGGCTGGCCCGCTCTGCCGCCTGCCCCGCCAGCACCATGAACAGCGGTATCAGCGGTGCAGTCACCAGCAACACCAGCGCCGACCACGGATCGGCACCGAGCACCACCAGCACGATGAGCGCAGGCACGATCACCGCCAGCGCAGTCTGCGGCAGATAGCCCGCGTAATAGGGCACCAGTGCGTCTACACCATCGACCAGCCGGGTGACCTGGTCGCCGCCGGACTGCTGCGCGGCCCAGCGCGGACCCAACACCTGCAGACGCTGTTCAAGCGCCCGGCGGACCTGGGCGCTGACACGCGCGCCTGCGTCGAAGGTCAGCCGGCGCTGCCACAGGGTCAAGCCGAAACGGAGCAGCGCCAGCAGCGGCAGCGCCAGCAGCACCGGCCAGAGTCCATGCAGGCCCTGGCCACCGAAAATCGCAGCGCTCAGCGCGTGGGCCACCAGCCAGGCACCCAGGCACATCAGTACGGCCTGCGCGGCACCGGCCAGCATGCCGCGCGTGAGCAGGTGCCGCACCGGGCGGGCCTGCTCACGCAACCAGGCGGAAGGCGCACTCAGCATGGGCTGCACACCACCGGTGGAAGGCACGCCATGCGCTTCGCCGCGATCACTGCCCGTGCGGCACCGCGCGGGCCTTCGCTTTCTCGCGTGCCTGTTCTTCCTGGGTGTCCAGCAGGACACCGCCTGCCGCGGCGATCAACACGATCATGGTGGTGCCCACCAGCCAGGCGAAATACCACGCCCCGCTGTCGCCCAGCATCACGGCGATCACGATGACCACGACAGCAAGCACCATGAACAGGATGAATTGCATGAAGGTTTTCATGAGGCGTCCTCAGTAAGCGTGTTCGTCAGCCGCGATGTCGGCAGCCGTGACCTTGCCGCGCATCACGTAGAACGCCCAGCTGGTGTACCACACGATCAGCGGCACGAAGACCGCCGCGAAACCGAGCATCCAGCTCAGGGTGAGCCGGCTGGAGCTGGCGTTCCACACGGTCAGGCTCTGTGCCGGCACGCTGCTGGACGGCAGCAGGAACGGGAACAGTGCCACGCCGGCCGTGCCGATCACGCCTAGCCAGGCCAATGCACCGAGCCACCAGGCAAGGTGCGAGCGGTTGGCGTACGCGGCAAGCATGCCCAGCAGCATGCCGGCGAAGCCGATCGCCGGCACCAGCCACAGCACCGGATGGGCACGGAAGTTCGTGAACCAGGCACCGGCAGCCATTGTCACGGTCTGTTGCAGCGGCGTCTGTGGAACGCCCGCCCCCGGATTCGAGCCCATCACATAGCCGGACATGCCGTGCACCCAGAAGCCACCGATGGCGAACAGCACGATCGCCGCGATCGCCGCCACCCGCGTCAGGCTGCGTGCCCTGTCGTAGATCGCGCCCTCGGCCCCGTTCATCAGGGTGACCGAACCCATGAACACCGACATCGACAGCGACAGCAGTCCGCACAGGATCGCGAACGGATTCAGCAGGCCAAGGAACGAGCCGGTATAGGTCGAGGTGATGCTCCAGTCGAAGTGGAACGGCACGCCCTGGAACAGGTTGCCGAAGGCCGCACCGAACACCACCATAGGCACCAGGCCGCTGATGAGCAGTGCCCAGTCCCACATGTTGCGCCAGCCTTGCGAAGGCAGCTTCCGGCGGTACTCGAAGGCGAGCGGACGCAAGATCATGCTCCACAGCAGCAGGAGCATCACCACGTAGAAACCCGAGAACGCGGTGGCGTAGATGAGCGGAAAGGCCGCGAATGCGGCGCCGCCACCAAGCACGAACCAGACCTGGTTGCCCTCCCAGTGCGGACCGATGACGTTCAGCGCCACGCGGCGCTCGGTGTCGTTGCGGCCCACGTAACGCAGGATGGTACCCACGCCCATGTCCATACCCATCATCACGCCCAGGGCGAGCAGCAGCACGCCGAGCAGCAACCACCAGATCACCTGAAGCGAAGCATACAGTTCCATCGATCAACCCTCCGCGTAGCCGGCCAGTCGGTCGACGTGCGACCCGCCATGGGAAATGCCGCTTTCATGGTCGTCCGGACCGCGCCGGATCGCCCGCAGCATCAGGAACATCTCGATCACGATGAAGATCGAATAGATCGCCACGAAGCCGATCAGCGAGAAGATCATGTAGCCCACGCTGTGGGTCGATGCGGACATCCAGGTCGGCAGAATGCCGTACACCGTCCATGGCTGCCGCCCCAGTTCGGCGACCACCCAGCCTGTCTCGCAGGCCAGGAACGGCACCGGAATCATCCACACCGCGAGCTTGAGGAACCAGCGCTTGCGCTCGACCCGGTTGCGCATGGTGTAGATCACCGCCAGCACGAAGTAGGCCAGCATCGCCAGACCCATCCCGACCATCACGCGGAACGACCAGAACACCGGTGCCACCTGCGGAATGGTGTCGCGTGCCGCGGCGGCGATCTCGGCCGGCGTCGCCTTGCTCACATCTGGCGCATAGCGCTGCAGCAGGAAACCGTAGCCCAGGTCCTTCTGGTGGGCATTGAACTGATCCATCGCCGCCACATCGCCCGGCTTGGCGGACAGCGTCTTCAACGCCTCCACCGCGGGAATGCCGTTCTCTATGCGCCGGGCCGCCTGCTTCTCCAGCGCGTCCACCGCCGGCACCGTGCCTTCCAGCGAATGCGTTTCCAGCAGCGACAGCGCATACGGCACCTGTATCTCACCGTAGTTCGTCTGGTTCTTCTGCGACGGGAAGGCAATCACGTTGAACGGCATCGGCGCCGGTTCGGTCTTCCACAGGCCCTCCATCGCCGCCAGCTTGGTCGGCTGCGCCTGGCCGCCGATGAAGCCCAGTGCATCGCCCAGGGTGATTACACCGGCGGTGGACAGCACGCCGAACAGCACCGCCATGCGGAACGAGCGCCGCGCCAGCTCGGTGTGACGGTTCTTCAGCAGATACCACGCGCTGATGCCCGCCACGAACACCGCAGCGGTCACGTAGCCGGCGATGCTGGTATGCACGAACTTGGCCTGCGCGTCGTGACTGAAGATCAGGTCCGAAAAGCTGCTCAGCTCCAGGCGCATGGTGACCGGATTGAAATGCGCACCTTCGGGCGCCTGCATGAAGCTGTTGGCGATCAGGATCCACAGTGCGGAGAAGTTCGAACCGAACGCCACCAGGTAGGTCACCGCCAGGTGCTGGCCGCGCTTCAGGCGCTCCCAGCCGAACACCATCATGCCGATGAAGGTGGCTTCCAGGAAGAAGGCCATCAGACCCTCGATCGCCAGCGGCGCACCGAAAATGTCGCCGACGAAGCTGGAATAGAACGACCAGTTGGTCCCGAACTCGAACTCCATGGTGAGGCCGGTGGCCACGCCGATGGCGAAGTTGATCAGGAACAGCTTGCCCCAGAACTGGGTGATCTGCCGATAGATCTCCTTGCCGGTGGTGACGTAGACCGTCTCCATCGCGGCCAGCAGGAAGGACAGCCCAAGGGTGAGCGGCACGAAAAGGAAGTGATAGAGCGCGGTTAGCGCGAATTGCAGACGTGACAGGTCAACGACGTTGATGTCATGCATGGCGGTAGCGTCCTGACTGGATGAAAAAGCACGAGCCCCCGTTCCATTGGCGAACAATGCCGCCAAGTCGCCGATGTGTCCAACACGATGAGGCGTGATGCATCCGCATTGTTCGTGCAGACATGCCACCGGTTATTGATCACGATCAAGTCGATCCGACATCAACTCCCCAACCCGCCGCCGCACTGCGGCGTGAGGTCGCAGTGCGGCGCCATGTCCGGCCGTAAGTGATCGAAGTCAATCCTACTCCGGTGCGGGTTTCGAGAATGGTGCATGCCACCAGACCCGCAAAAAGGACGACATATGAAAGCCCTGCTTTCCACTCTGCTCGCCGGCACACTCATCGCCGGCATGCTGCCGGTTGCCCATGCGGCCGATGCCAAATCCTGGGTCGTCCACTTAGGCGCCCACGTGGTCGATCCGAAGTCCGACAACGGCCATCTCGCCGGCATGAAAGCCAGCATTGGCAGCGACACCCAGCCCACAATCAGTGCGGAGTACTTCTTTACGCCGTCGTGGAGCGCCGAGGTGCTGGCGGCATTGCCCTTCAGGCACACGATCCGCCTGAATGGCCAGAAGGCCGCCACCACCAGGCAGCTACCGCCGGTGATCGGCGTCAATTACCACTTCCTTCCCGATGCGAAGATCTCGCCCTTTGTCGGTGCCGGCATCAACTACACGCGCTTCTTCAGCACCAAGGGTGCCGGCCTGCTCGAGGGCGCTCACGTCAAGATCGACAACAGCTGGGGCGCTGCGGCCCATGCCGGCGTGGACGTGCAGCTCGCACCACGCTGGCTGTTCACCGCGGACATCCGCTGGATCAGCATCAGCGGCGACGTGCACGTGAACGGCACCCGGGTCGGCAACGCCAAGGTCGACCCCTGGGTCTACGGCGTCAGCGTCGGCTACCGGTTCTGACCTGAGTCCCCCCTGATCTGCATGCTGGCCAGCATGCACACGCGACGTCGCCCATCCCGGGCGGCGTCCGTCACCGGAATCCACAGCGTGACCGATACGTACAACGACCTGCAGCAGAGCTACGGCCGATGCCTGCGCGACAAGCGCTTCATCGAACACTTCTACACGGTGTTCATGGCGAGCCATCCGGACGTGCCCGCGCTATTCGCCGGCACCGACATGCAGAAACAGTACTTCGCCCTGCGCCACGGCATCAGCGTAGCGATCCTGTACGCCTCGGGCAGCCCGATCATGCAACGCACCGTCGAGCGCATGGCCGACGTGCATGGCAAGACCGGCCATTGCCCGGTCTCGCCGCAGCTCTATCCATACTGGATCGAGAGCCTGCTGAAAGTGATCGCCACCTCCGACCCGGACAGCACGCCGATGCTGCTGGCCCGCTGGCGCGAGGCAATGGGCGTGATGACCCGCAGTTTCATACAGCGCTACGACGCCTGATCCAGCATACCGCGCCCTGTCGCGTCACGCGGACACGGCACTGATCGCCTCGTCGATCCAGCCCTGCACCGCGTCGCGCATCGCCTGCCGGGCGGCTTCGGGCGCGGTATCGAAAGCGCTGTCGCGGCCCAGCAAGGTGGCGGCATAACCCGGTGAACGAACCTGCCGGTTGCCTTCCTCGGCTTCGATCACGTACGTCCGCGGGGCTCCGGCAGCCGGTTCCAGCGCATCGCTCGTGGCATTGGCGAACAGCGCCAGGCGTCGCTGCGAGGTGATCGCCGTCAGGCTGCGATAGCGCGGCCCGTGCCGCTCCGTGGCATCCGCCACGTGGCATTGCCCGGCAAGGGCAGCATGACCACTGGCGCAGCCTTGGGCCAGCGACCGCACAACCTCGACGGCAAAGGCGCGAGCCTCGTCGCTGTCGTAGCGCATGCCCAGCAGTGCCAGCGCATCCCCCAACCCGATGATGCCGATATGCAGCCGCTCCGGCGGCGGTCCACCCGCCCCCTGCAAGGTCGCCGCATTGTCCAGCAGATGCACGGCTAGCGCCGCGACGGTCATGAACCTCGGCAGGTCGAGAGCCGCGGCCACGCTCCCCGGATCGGACACGAAACTGGCGACGTTCAACACCGCCACCAGGTCATCGCCGCCCCAGGCTGCCGCCGGGGTACCGGCAGTCATCAGGATCCGCTCGCCTGGCAGCAGCTGCCAGTCGGAGAACACCACCAGCAACCGTCGCGCGAACGCCAGGCGCTGCTGCTCCGGCTCCACCGAAGCCAGCGCCCAGGCGACGCGCTCCCAGGTCGCGTCCACCGAAAGATCGCGCAGCTCGCCCTGTTCACGCCAGCGGAACCAGGCGTCCCATGCCTCGACCGCGGCCGCGTCTATGAAGGGCGAAGCCCCCAGTTTCTGGATCATGTCGTTACATCAAGTGAGGTGTTCTCTGGCGAGAAGCACGCTAACGACTTCGCTCCGCGCGGCGTTGAGGCAGATCAAGTCATCGTGCGACGGCATCCATCGCCACCCCGCGAAGCCGGTTGCGGCCGTCACGCTGTTACACACTGTTACCGATTGTTGCAGTGCGGACATCCGGCTGTTTCGCAGCACTTCTAGCGTATGCCCCATCGATCAGGTCCAAACGCATTCGGAGAATCGCCGTGAACAGCATCGTCAGCATCGAGCCTTCGGTCACCCACGCGCCGCGCGCTGTCGCGCATGTGTCCCACGAGCCCCAGACGCTGCCGACGATCGACATCGACGAGCTGCGGACCCGCATCCCGGTAGTGCAGCGCAAGCTGGAAGCCGGCCAGTACCTCTACCACGCCGGCCAGCCGTTCCAAGCACTGTTCCTGGTGCATGCCGGTTTCCTGAAGAACTGCCTGGTGGCCGAGGACGGCCGCGAACAGGTCACCGGGTTCCGCATGCGCGGCGACCTGATGGGGGTGGAATCGATCGGCGCACCCACGCACAGCTGTGACGCGATCGCACTGGACAGCTGCACCGTGTGGGAACTGCCCTATCCCGCGATCCTTGGCGCCAGCCTGCAGATGCCCGAACTGCACGCCCAGCTGACCGCCGCCCTGGCGGCCGAAATCCGCAGCGACCGCTCGTGGATGCTGGCCCTCGGCACGATGAGCGCGGAACAGCGCGTGGCCGCGTTCCTGCTCGATGTCGCGGCCCGCCACGAGGCCCTGGGATTCAGCGCGCACCATTTCGTGCTGCGCATGAGCCGCGCCGACATCGGCAGCTTCCTGGCGCTCAAGCACGAGACGGTGACGCGCGCGCTCGCCCGGCTGATCGCGCAGGGCTGCATCTCGGTGCAGTGGCGCGAAGTGCGCATCCTCGACGAAGCCGCACTGCGGGTCGCCATGCAGAACAACACCCGCGTGCACTGAGACACTTGCCGGATCCGGCACACGTCGTCCGCTGGCATGCCGTCACTCCGACACCCCTGACGTTCACACAGCGAAGATGCACTCGGGAGCTGGCGTCACCGCGCGTCGAGCAGCTTCCGCAGCGCCGCCGATAGCGCCTCGCGACGGTACGGCTTGCGCAGGAAGTCGAAGCCGGTGGCATCACCACGTTCCTGCAGGGAGCGCTCGTCGCCCGAAGTGAGTAGCACCGGCAGGCCCGGTCGCAAGCGGTGCACCTCGCGTGCCAGCTCGACGCCATTCATGCCGTTGCCCAGCATCACGTCACTGAACACCAGATCCACCGCGCCGCCCTGCGGCCCGTTGAGCAGCACCAGTGCCTCGTCCGCGTTGGCCGCGGCCAGGGTGACATGGCCCATCGACTGCACGAAGCGCAACGCCACCTGGCGCACATCGGTTTCATCCTCGACCACCAGCACGGTCGCCTTGTTGCGTGCACTGGCGCTCTCGGTTGTCACCCGCGGCTCCGGCACCGCCGCGCTGCCGCGTATTGCCGGCAGGTGCAGCTCGACGCAGGTGCCGTAGCCCAGCCGGCTGTCGATCGACAAATGACCGCCGGACTGTTTCACGAAACCGTACACCATGCTCAGTCCGAGCCCGGTGCCCTTGCCGTGATCCTTGGTCGTGTAGAACGGCTCCAGCGCGCGGGCCAGCACATCGGGGGACATGCCCAGACCGGTGTCGCGCACAGTCAGCACCACGTAGTCGTGGACACCCGACGCGTCGGTTGACTCCGGTGCCAGTTCATGGCGCAGCCCAGCACTGATGTTCAGCCGACCACCGCGCGGCATCGCATCGCGGGCGTTGATCGCCAGGTTCACCAGCGCCGCATCAAGTTGGCCCGGGTCGACGAACACGGCGGGCAGGCCGTCGGGACAATAGGTCTGCAGGTCGATCGCATCGCCAAGCGTACGCCGCAGCATCGCGCCGAGATCGCCCAGCAGCACATCCAGTTCGCAGCGCTGTGGCGACAGTTGCTGCCGCCGTGCGAAGGCCAGCAGTTTGCGGGTCAGGTCGCTGCCGCGGCCGACCGCGCGCATCGCACTCTGGATGATGTCGCGCCAGGGCGTGTCATCGCCGATCTCTTCCTCCAGGATCTGCAGGTTGCCCGAGATCACGGTCAGCAGATTGTTGAAATCGTGCGCGATACCACCGGTCAGCTGGCCGATGGCTTCCAGCCGCTGCGCATGCGAAAGACGTTCTTCGCTGCGCATGCGCCGCATCGCGCTGGCCAGGGTCATCGCCAGGCTCTGCAGGGCATAGCGGATGTCGTGGTTGAAACCGCGTGCCATCGGCGACAGCACCAGCAACAGGCCGGCGGCAGGTTCGGCCCCGGGCAGCGGAACCACCGCCATCTCGGCAAAGCCCGTATTGGCAAGCGCCTGCCAGGCTCCGCCCTGTGCCGCAGCCTGCGCCGTTAGATCAAGCACGGTCGACGGCACCCCCGCGTCCACCGGGAGCACGGCCAGCACATCGTCGAGCAGGCCATGCGGAAGACCATGTGCCGCATGCACACGCATGCGCTCATGCGACGCGCCCTGGAAGGCGAACGCCACCGCCGCCATGTCCAGCGCATCGCAGATCAGTTCAGGCACGTCGCCAAGCACGGCTTCCAGGCTGGAGGCGCCCAGCATCAGCTGGCCGACACGGATCATCATGCGGTCGTAGCGTGCACGCACCAGCGCCAGCCGCGCGCGTTGGCTTTCCGAAATATCCCGGATCGAGGCCACGTACAGCGGTCCATCCGGAGTATGGATCGGGCTCAGCGCTACCTCGACCGGAAATTCGCTGCCGTCCCGACGCAGGCCGACCAGTTCCTGCCCGCTGCCCATCGGCCGGATGCGCGGGCTCTGCGCATACTCGGCCACGTGCCGGCCATGCACAGCGCGCACCCGCTCGGGAATCAGCAATTCGATCGACGCGCCGTGCAACACATCCAGCGCATGGCCGAACATCTGCACGGCCTGCGGGTTCGCACGCACGATCATGCCGCCGGCGTCGACCGCGATCATCGCGTCGGGGGCCACATCGAACCATTCGCGGAACATGGACGCCTCGCGCATGCCCGGGTTCATCGACGCTGCACCTGTGGCGTGAACAGGTAACCCGCGCCACGCACCGACTTGATCAGTTGCGGATGAGCCGGATCATGCTCGATCTTGCGGCGCAGACGCCCGATCTGCACGTCGATGGCACGGTCGTAGGGGCCGGCATCCCGGCCGTGTGTGTAACCCATCAGCTGGTCGCGCGACAGCACCCGGTTCGGGTGATTCAGCAGCACCTGGAGCAGCTCATGCTCGCCGCTGGTGAGCGCCACTTCGACACCCTGCGCATCGAGCAGCACCCGCGTGCGCGGATTCAGGCGGAAGCCCGCGAACACCAGCCATGTCTCGTGCGGGACGGCATCCGCTTCCGTTGTCGCCGGCAACACGCGTCGCATCACGCTGCGCACGCGCGCCAGCAGTTCGCGCAGATCGAACGGCTTGGTCACATAGTCATCGGCGCCAAGCTCCAGCCCGACCACCCGGTCCACCGACTCGCTGCGGCCAGTCACCATGATGATCGCGCCATGCCAGTGCTCGCGCAGATAGCGGCACAGCTCGAAGCCATCCTCATGCGGCAGGCCCAGGTCCAGCAGGACCAGGTCGACATGTTCTCGACGGATGGTTTCGCGCATGACCATGCCATCCGCTGCCGTGCTCACGCGGAAGCCGTGATTGCCGAAGTAGCGCTCGATCAGAGCCCGGATTTCCTCTTCGTCCTCGACCACCAGCAGGTGAGGACGCGGCACAGCCTCCGGTTCGGAACGAGTCAGTGGCATGCGGGGACATGGCAGCGAGCAAGGCCTGCAGTCTAGCAAGAAACACCCATGTCGGATGCGCTCGTACCTGCGGCGAAACGCCCATGTGGCATCGGCTTGACCCATGTCAAACGGTGTCGCGCATGGGTGCGTAACGTGGTCCGCCTGTCACTCATGTCCGGGAACAACCGCCATGTACGCGAACCTGCTGGTATACCTTGATCTGGACCGCGACAACACCGCACTGCTGAAGATCGTCGGCGATCTGGCCGAACGTTTCGGAGCGGGCGTCACCGGCGTGACGGCCAGCCAGCCGGTGCGCATCATCTACGGCGACGGCCTGCTCACCGGCGACATCGTCGAACTGGACCGCACCGAGATCCGGCAGGCCATGGCGAAAGCCCATGAGCAGTTCCAGGCTGCCCTGCAGGGACGCGCGAAGCGGTTGGCGTGGCGCTCGGACGTATCGGCCGAAATGCCCACCGACTACGTGGCCCGCCAGGTGCGCAGCGCAGATCTGGTGATCACTCACACCGACTACGACAAGGCCTATTTCGACGAATCGCGCCACGTCAACGCCGGCAATCTCATCATGCAGGCCGGTCGCCCGGTGCTGACGGTACCGGCGGCGGCCGGATCCCTGGCAGCGAAGCATCTGCTAGTGGCCTGGAAGGACACCAGCGAGGCCCGCCGCGCCGTCGCCAGCGCGCTGCCGTTCCTGAAACAGGCACAGACAGTGACGGTGGCGGAAGTGACCGACACGACGCTGGCCGAGGCACCGAACGGTGCCCGCGATGTCGCCGAGTGGCTGAAGCTGCACGGGGTGCCGGCAACCAGTGTGGTGGAGCGGGCACATGGCCGCAGCGCGGACCAGCTGCTAGGCATCGCCCTGGCGAACTCGGCGGACCTGATCGTCGCTGGTGCCTATGGACACAACCGCCTGCGCGAATGGGCACTGGGCGGGGTCACCTACAACCTGCTGGCCGAATGCGGCATGTGCACCCTGATGTCGCACTGAGCGAAACCGGGCCACATGCCGACCCGCAGCCCCGCTCGCGCCATACGGGCGCAATCAGGGCTGCGGGCATTAGTGGATCAGCGGACCTCGACGACCACCAGGCCCTGCGGCGGGATCGCCACGTCCAGCACGCCGTGACTCAGCTTCAGCTGCTCCGGCGCACCCAGCTTGCCGGCCTTGCGCAGGGTCGCGATCTGCTCGCGGGTCGGAAAGTCCGGGCGGCCCATGCGGTTGAAGGCCGCCACGGCATTGCCGTGGGTGGCATCCAGCCGCCACAGGCGGGCGGTCGCATCGGCGGGAAGCGACGACAGGTCGACCTGGAAATGCTTCACCTCGCCTTTCGGCTTGCCGACCGTATAGGTCGCGGTGTCGCCGACCGGCGGCGCGTAGTTCCACAGTGCCAGCACCAGGCTGCCATCGGCGCGGCGCGTGACCAGCGCGGAATCCGACGTCACCGGCAACTGCACGTCACCCAGCTTGTGCAGCATCTCGAAGGCATTGAAGGACGGCTTGTCGATGCGGTCGGCCGCGATCAGGCCGAAACCGCCGTAGAACGGCGTGCGCACCACGCCGCCTTCCTCGAACACGTCGGAGAACGACCAGTAGCTCATGACGTTCACCTTGCCCGCGCAGGCGCGGATGGTGTTGGCGAGCCACGGGCCCATGTACACCGTGTCGGTGACATTGGGCAGGTTGGCGTAGGACGCGTTGTACTCGCTCATGATGAACGGCAGTTTCGGGTACGGCGAGGCCAGCACCTCCTTGTGCACCTTGGCCACGGCGCGGCACACCATGTCCTTGCGCGAGATGTGCTCGTCGGTGTGGAACACGTTCTGCGCAGTATCGTCGCCGTAGACGTGCGTGCTGACGAAATCCACCGGCACGTGCGCGGCATGCACGTGGGCCAGGAAGGCCGACACTTCCGCGGCCTGCGCCGTGGCGGGGCCGCCCACGCGCAGGCGCGGGCTGACCGACTTCAGCGCGCGCGCGGTGTGGTCGTAAAGCGTGAAGTACGTGGCCATCTTGGGCTTGCCGGCCCAGAAGCCGATGTTCGGCTCGTTCCACACCTCGAAGTACCACTTCGACACCTCATCGATGCCGTAGCGCGCGATCAGGTGCTTCGCGAAGGCGCGGATCATGCCGTCCCACAGCGCGTAGTCCTTCGGTGGTGCGATATTGGGGTGGTACCAGAAGCCCTGCAACGCCTTGGGATCGGAGCTCATCGCCTGCGGCATGAAGCTCAGTTCCACAAAGGGACGCACGCCGCGCGCCAGCAGGCCGTCGTAGATCTGGTCGACATACGAGAAGTTGTAGACCGGCTTGTCGTCCTTGGACGACGTGTCGGCCGCGTTGTAGAACGGCTGGCCGGGCTTGCCCAGGTGGAACAGGCCCACCTCGTCGTCGAAGATGCCATGGAAGCGCACGTAGCCGAAGCCGGTCGCCTTGTGCACCGCCACCAGGTCCTTGCGGTAGTCGTCGCGCAGCGAAAGTATCGCCCGGCCGGAACCGAACATCTGTTCCCAGAAATGCGGGAACGGCTTGCCCGCCGCTTTCGCGTCCACGTGGATCTGCACGGTATCGCTGGCGGCCGGCGCTGCCTGCGCCACCCCAACGGTCAGCAGCGAGGCCGCGAGCAGCCCCAGCCATCGTCCCGCACGGGACCGGTTCGGTGTTGTTTTCATGATGACGTGCACTCCGCACTCTCGCTGTTGTGTCGGTAAGGAAAAAATCATTCGTCGATCGCCTCGCCATGGCTCTCGATCACGCTGGCGTAGAACATCGCGCTGCGCTTGGGCGTGCGCTTCTGCGTGGCGAAGTCGACGTGGTAGAGGCCGAAGCGCTTGGCAAAGCCCAGCGACCACTCCAGGTTGTCCATCAGCGACCACGCGTAATAGCCCTTCAGGTTCACCCCGGCCTCGATCGCCTGATGCACCGCCGCCAGGTGCTTGCGCAGGTAGTCCACCCGCAGCGGGTCCTCCAGCACGGCGCCCTCGGCCACCGGCGGGTCGTAGAACGCCGAGCCGTTCTCGGTCACGTACAGCGGCAGGTCGCCATAGCGCTCGCGGAAACCGGTCAGGGTGTCGACCAGACCCTGCGCATAGACCTCCCAACCCGTCTCGGTATGTGTGCGCTGCGGCTGCCGCACCGGCGCCGCGCGCAGCGGCAGGGCCGTCGCGTCATGGCGCACCACGGCGCGGGTGTAATAGTTGATGCCGACGAAGTCCACCGGCTGCCGGGTCAGCCGGAAGTCCTCCTCGGGGAAATCCGGCCATGCATCGCCGTAGACCTCGGCCAGCTCGGGCGGATAGCTGCCGAGCAGGGCCGGATCGGCGAACTGCTGGTTCATGTAGGCGTGCGCGCGGCGGGTGGCGGCCAGGTCTTCCTCGCGATCCGAGGCGGCATACTTCGGTTCGATGTTGAACACCACGCCAATCTGGTTTCGTCCATGCGCGCGGTAGGCCTGGATCGCGGCGCCACTGGCGCGCATCAGGTTGTGTGTGGCCAGCGGTGCCTCGTAGAGATTGCGATGCCCCGGCGCCAACGTGCCGTGCAGGTAACCGCCGTCGACCACGACCCACGGCTCGTTGAGCGTGGACCAGTACGGCACACGGTCGTCCAGCGCCTTGAACATGGTTTCGGCATAGTCGGCGAACCAGTGCGCGATGTCCCGGTTGAGCCAGCCGCCACGGTCGTCCAGCGCGGCCGGCAGATCCCAGTGGAACAAGGTGATGTTCGGCGTGATGCCGTGTTCCAGCAGCTCGTCGACGAGTCGTGCGTAGAAGTCCAGGCCTTTCGGGTTGATCCGCCCGGTGCCCTCGGGCAGCACGCGCGACCAGTTCACGCTGAAGCGATAGCTTTTCAGGCCCAGTGCGCGCATCAGCTGCACGTCGTCCCGGTAGCGGCGGTAATGGTCGCAGGCCACGTCGCCGGTATCGCCATCGGCCATCATGCCCGGCGTGTGCGCGAAGCGTTGCCATATGCTGGGTCCGGCGCCGTCGGCGAGTGGCGAGCCTTCGATCTGGTAGGCGGATGTAGCCGCCCCCCAGAGGAAGCCGTCCGGAAAGCGGTAGCGTCGGGTCATGGATTCTGGAACTCGCGAATGCCGCACTGCGGCTTGATGTAATCGATTACATGCCGAGAATAGCCGAACGCCGTCCCGGGATGCACGCTGTTGAAACCCCTTCCCGCGACTGCAACCGCCGAACCGTGATGCCCACCAGGGAGCATGCAACGCCGATGGCCACTGTCAGTCTCGAGAACCTGCGCAAGGTCTATCCCAACGGCCATGTCGCGGTCGCCGATGCCAGCTTCGATATCGACGACGGCGAACTGCTGGTACTGGTGGGACCGTCGGGCTGCGGCAAGACCACCCTGCTGCGCATGATCGCGGGGCTGGAAACCATCACCGCCGGCACGCTGAGCATCGGCGGACAGGTGATGAACGACGTGCCGCCGAAGGACCGCGATATCGCGATGGTCTTCCAGAACTACGCGCTCTATCCGCACATGACGGTGGCCGAGAACATGGGCTTCGGCCTGCACCTGCGCGGCATGCCCAGGGCGGACATCGCGCGGCGCGTGGACGAAGTGGCGCGCCTGCTGGAGCTGGAACACAAGCTGGCCGCGCGCCCAGCGGCGCTGTCCGGCGGACAGCGTCAGCGCGTGGCGCTGGGCCGTGCGATGGTGCGCCAGCCCGCGGTGTTCCTGCTCGACGAACCGCTGTCGAATCTCGATGCGCGCCTGCGTCTGTCGACGCGGGTCGAAATCGCACGCCTGCATCGTCGCTTCGGCAGCACCACCATCTACGTCACCCATGACCAGGTCGAGGCGATGACGCTGGGACAGCGCATCGTGGTGTTCGACAACGGCGAGATCCAGCAGATCGACACGCCGATGAACCTCTACGAGCGCCCTGCCAACCTGTTTGTCGCGGGCTTCCTGGGCAGCCCGGCGATGAACCTGCTGCACGGCACCCTGCACCACGACGACGGACTCACCCTGGCCACCGCCGCAGGCAGCATCCGGCTCGGCCTGCCGCCACAACACGCTGCACTGGAACGCTGGCACGACCGCCAGGTGGTGGTCGGCATCCGCCCGGAAGACCTGCGCCTGCTGGCCGGCGACGATCCCGGCATGGCGCTCGCGGCGCGCCTGGAGGTGGTCGAACCGGTGGGCAACGAAGTGTTTCTCAACCTGCGCCATGGCGAACTCGCGCTGGTCGCGCGCACCCCGCCCGGCACGGCCTGCGCCGCCTGCGACACGGTGCGGCTGGGTCTCGATCCGCAGCGTCTGCATTTCTTCGACCCGCACGACGGGACGCGCATCGGCTGAGGCCACGCTGCGGCAGGCATCGCTCACCGGCACGGCCCTGTTCATCCCTTCACGCTCCCCAGCAGCAGGCCGTCGAGGTACTGCCGCTGCATGGCCAGGAACAAGGCCAGCACCGGCAGCACGGTGAGTACCGAACCGGCCATCATCTGCTCGGTCCCCTCGGTGTGCTCGCGCGCCATCGAGGCCAGCCCCAGCGGCAACGTGTAATGCCCCTGGTCGGTCAGCTCGATCAGCGGCCACATGAAGTCGTTCCACGCCGTGAGGAAGGTGAGGATCGCCAGCGTCGCCACCACCGGTCGCAGCAGCGGAAGCACGATGCGCATGAAGATGTAGAGCTCGCTGGCACCATCGATGCGCGCGGCTTCCAGCAGCTCGTCGGGCAGGCCGCGCGCGTACTGGCGCACCAGGAAGATACCGAGCACCGAAGCCATGCCGGGCAGCACCACGCCAACATAGCTGTCGACCAGGCCGGTGTACTTGAACATCAGGAACAGCGGCAGCATCGCCACCTGTGCCGGCACCACCAGCAGGCCCAGCAGCACGCGGAACAGGCGTTCGCGTCCGGCGAAGCGCAGCTTGGCGAAGGCATAGCCGGCCAGCAGGTTGAACACCAGCGAGAGCAGCGTGATCGTGCCGGCGATCAGCAGGCTGTTGGCCAGATAACTGCCCATGCCCGCCTGCCCGAACAGCCGGCGATAGTTGTCCAGCGTGGGATGCGATGGCCACAGCGGCGGCGGCAGCGCGTTGGACGTGCCCGCCGGCATGAACGACACCGCCAGCATCCACAGCAGCGGGAACAACGCCACCGCCGCCGCCCCGAGCAGCAGGCCGTTGACCAGTGCCCTGGCCAGCCGGGGATTCATGCCGCCTCCCTGCGCCGCGCCAGCCGCAGCATCGCCGCGGTCACCGCGAACATCACCATGAACAACACGAAGGCCTCGGCCGAGGCCGTGCCCAGGTTCCACCACTTGAAGCCGTCTTCGTACATCAGGTAGAGCACGCTGGTGGTGCTCTGCAGCGGGCCGCCCTCGGTCATCACGTAGGGCTCGGCGAACAACTGGAAATAGCCCGACACGGTGAGGATCGCCACCATCAGCAGGGTCGGTCCCAGCATCGGCAGGGTGACATGACGGAACTGCCGCCAGGTCGAGGCGCCGTCGATGCGCGCCGCCTCGTAAAGCTCCAGCGGCACCGCCTGCAAGCCGGCCAGGAAGATGATCATGTTGTAGCCGAAGTTCTTCCACACCGCGAACAGGATGATCGTGGGCATGGCCCAGTGCGGGTCGCCCAGCCAGTTCACCGGATGGATGCCGAGCATGCCCAGCAGATGGTTGGCCCAGCCATACTTGGTGTTGAACAGGTAGCGCCACACCACCGCCATCGCCACCGCGGTGGTGACCACTGGCGCGAACAGCGCCGTGCGGAAGAACGGCTTGAAGCGTGCCAGCCGCGAATGCAGCAGCAACGCCGCGCCCAGCGATGCCGCCATCGAAAGGGGCACGCCGACCACCACGAAATAGAAGGTGTGTCCCAGCGCGGCCCAGAACAGCGGCCGGTGCAGCAGCGCCCAGTAGTTGCCCAGCGCCACGAAACGCAGGTTGTGCAGGTTGGCCAGCGCGTACAGGTCGTAGTCGGTGAAGCTGAGCAGCAGCGCGCCCAGCACGGGCAACAGGAAGAACACCCCGAGCACCAGCAGCGCCGGTGCCAGGAACAGCCAGGCCGCGCGCGAGGCGTTCATCGGCGTGCCTCCGCGTGATCGAGCATCCAGCGCCGCTTGGCCAGAATGCGGTCGGCACGGCGATCCATCTCGGCCGCCGCCTGGTCCACCGTCAGCTCCCCGGCCACGGCGCGTGCCGCGACCTGCTGCATCATGTCGGCGATGCGCTCCCACTCGGGTACCGCGGGCGTGGGCTTCACCCGCTCCAGTTGCTCGCGGAACGCCCGCAGCTTCGGATCGCCGCCGAGCAACGGACTGTTCCAGCTACTGCGTCGCGGCGGCATGTCGCCGGTGAGCCGGTAGAAGTGCTGCTGCACCTGCGCCCGCGACAGGTAGTCGATCAGCGCCCAGGCCGCGCGCTGGTGCCGCGAGGCACGGAACACCACCAGGCTGGCGCCACCGGCCAGGCCGGCGCCGGGGCCGTCCGGTCCGGGCAGCGGCGCGGTTGACCAGTCGTCCTGCTCATCCGCCGGCAGGCGCTTGCGGAACTCGGCGATGTTCCACGGCCCGGACAGGTAGAACGCATACACGCCGCGCCCGAACTCCTCCCATGGGTTGGTCACTTCCACATTGGTGACATCCGGCGCCTGGTGCAGGCGGAAGGTGTCTACGTAGAAGCGCAGCGCCCGCTTGAACCCGGCGCTTTCGAAATTGCCGTAGCGGTTGCCGTCACGCAGCAGCGGCTCGGGCTCCTGCAGCGCCAGCGAAAGCAGCTGGTCGTACTCGTTGGTCGGCATCAGGATGCCGTAGATCTTGCGGCGCGGATGACTCAGCGCAGCCAGCATGCGGCGCCACTGGGCCCAGCTCTGCGGTGGTGCGTCGAAGCCCGCCTTGCGCAGCAGGTCGGTACGGTAGAACAGCAGCCGCGTATCGATGTACCAGGGGATGCCGTAGAGCTGGCCGTCGATGACATTGGTCGACCAGATGCTGCCGAAATAGTCCGACGGCTTCACCGTCGACGAAGCGTCGACACGTTGCTGCAACGGTACCAGCGCGTGCAGCGCCACCAGTTCCGGCAGCCAGGTATTGCCCAGCTGCGCCATGTCCGGCACGGTACCGCCGGCGATCGCGGTGAGCAGCTTCTGGTGGGCGGCGCTCAGCGGCAGCTGCTGCACCTCGACATGGATGTCCGGGTGCGTCCGCTCGAACGCGGGCAGCAGCCGGATGACCGCATCACCCTCGGGACCGAAGGTCCAGAACACCAGCGTATGCGTGTCGCTGCCGCGGGCGGCGCAGCCGGCCAGCCACAGCGATGCAAACGCCAGCATCAGCACGTGCTTCATGCCGACTGGCAAGCTGCCGACTGCGCCCGTTCCGTGCCTGTCACGACCGCGCACTGCCGGAATGGCTCCCCCGCCAAAGCGGGGATGCCGGATACCGGCCAGTGCGCGCGTGATCATGCTCATTCGGGCTCCGCAGCGTGCTCCATCAGCGTGGCGTCAACCATCCACCGGTGAAGCCCGCACGTTCCAGGCCACGACGGATGTACGGGTTCTTCTTCATCACGTTCCAGACAAAGCCGCTGCGCCAGTTCTCGATCATCAGCAGGATCGGGCCCTGGTCGATACCCAGCTGCTGGGTGTCGGCCCAGCCGAAACCGGGATAGGTGCGGCCGCTTTTCGGGGTGCCGTGGAAGCTCGGGTTGAAGGCATCGACGAAGCCGTAGCGGTCGTAGATGTAGCGGCCGTAGCGCTGCTTCATGGTCATCAGCGCCGGCACCACGATCGTCGGCGCGAAAGCGATGGAGCCACCTGCCGCGGTCGGCGCGATGGTGCCGTCGTCGTGGACGTCGCCCAGCCCCGCACCGCGCGCCATGTAGCCGTGGAAATGGCGTTCGCCCTGCGCCGACGGCAGGCTCACGTCACCCGGCCCGTCGCTCGCGGTCAGCCCCCACATATCCGGTCCATAGCCGGTCCAGTGGCCCGGATTGGCAATGGCGTAGGCGCGCTGCGCATACGTGGCGCGCCGGCCGTTCTCGGCGTAATCCAGGCCATGCGCACGGCTCCATGCGTCGCGTATGCCGTGAAAATCCACCCACGATTCGGTGTACTGGTGACCGAACAGCGGGCCGAAGTTGAGCAGGGTGTAGCCCTCGAACGTGCCCCACTGCTTCGGATAGGTCGAGCACCAGGCAGCCCATGCGTCGCTGCCGACCGGATGGGTGGGCGAACCCAGCGCCAGGATGTAGACCAGCTTGCCCTCGTCGTAGCCTTTCCAGTCGGCCGGGATGAACTTGCCGCCCGGCGTCCAGCCCATGCTGATCAGCGGCTTGCGCGCCTGCATCCAGGGCCAGTCGACGGCCCGGTAGAGCTGGTCGGCCAGCTGGCGGATCTCGCGTTCCTTCGGCGTATCGCGGTCGTAGTAACTCTGTGCGAACAGCACGCCGCCCATCAGCAGGGTGGTGTCCACGCTGGACAGCTCGACCCAGCGCGCATCGCGGCGGCCACTGCGCATGTCGAGGAAGTGATAGAAGAAGCCGTGGTAACCGGTGGCTTCGTCCTCGCTGGCATTCTGCGGGGCATCGCTGAAGAAGCGCAGCGTCGCCAGCGTGCGATCGACCGCCTGCGCGCGCGTGATGTAGCCACGTTCCACGCCGATGCCATAGCCGGTCAACGCAAAGCCGACCGCGGCGATGCTGGAAAACGACTTGCCGGGGAAATGATCGGGAACCAGCCCGGTCTTCGGATCGGCGCTGTCCCAGAACCAGTCGAAGGTACGGCGCTCAAGGTCGTTGATGAAGGCCTTGTCCTGCCCGGGCAGGGTGGCATAGCTGCCCGACCACCCGGCCGGCATCTTCACGTCGGCCGGGCTCGACGGCGCGGCGCCGGCCGTCGTCGTGACCGCGGCGGCGGCAACCGCCAGCAGGATGGGAAAAACACGTTGACGCACGTTCGAAAGGCTCACTGATCGGTTACTCGGAAATAGCTTCGTTGCTCGGGAAAGTGTCGGCGCCGCCATCCCTCCGGCGCCGGAGGAATCATGCAGCCGGGTCGGCGGCGCAGTAGCGTGCGATGAACGCCTCATGCGGCGGCATCGCGTCCACGCAGTGCGCGATCACCTTGCCCACGCCGGCGACGAAGGCACCCAGTTCGTGCTCGGGCATCTGGTCGACCAGCGGGTGATAGCTGTGCGGCTGGATGCCCTGCCCCAGCATCACCTGCACCCAGCTGACCTGGGCGAACATCTCCTCGCCTTCGCGGAAGAAGCGCCCGCTGTCGCGGAACAGTTCGATGTTTGCGCGCAGCGTGTCGGGAATGGCCATCGTGCGGCACTGGTTCCAGAACGCCGTGTCGTCGCGTCGCGTGGCGTAGTAATGCAGGATCAGGAAATCGCGGATGCGCTCGTACTCGAAGCGAGTCTGCGCGTTGTAGCGCTCCGCCACCACTTCGCTGAAACCCGCCCGCGGAAACAGGTTGAGCAGACGCGCGATGCCCGACTGGATCAGATAGATGCCGGTCGATTCCAGCGGCTCCATGAAACCGGCCGCCAGCCCCAGCGCCACCACGTTGCGATACCAGGTCCTGCGGCGCATGCCGGTGTTGAAGCGCAGCAGCCGCGGTTCGCCCAGTGCGCGCCCGTCCAGGTTGGCCAGCAGCGTCGCCGCGGCCTCGTCATCGCCCACATGGGCGCTGGAATAGACGTAGCCGTTGCCGGTGCGGTGCTGCAGCGGAATCCGCCACTGCCAGCCGGCCGTCCGCGCGGTGGAACGGGTGAACGGCGCGGGCGGCCCGTGTCGCTCGCTGGGCACCGCCAGCGCACGATCGCACGGCAGCCACTGCGTATAGCTTTCGTAGCCCGCGTGCAGCGCCTGCTCGATCAGCAGGCCGCGAAACCCGGAGCAGTCGATAAACAGGTCGCCCTCGACACGCTGACCATCCGCCAGCGTGACCGCCTCGACGAAACCGTCGTCGGGGCGCAGCTCCACCTGCTCGACCCGCCCCTCGATCCGCCGCACGCCGCGTTGCTCGGCGTACTGGCGCAGGTAGGCGGCATACAGGCCGGCGTCGAAATGGTAGGCGTAGGCGATGTCGGCGAGCGGCGACTGCGGCGGCACGTCGGTGGCCGAGGCCATGAACTTGCCCTGCGGCGCGGCCACGGTGTTCAGCGAGTAGGCGCCGATCTCGTCGGCCAGGCCATGCTGGCGCGCCTTCAGCCAGAACTGATGGAACGGCAACAGGCTGACGTCGTGCCCTATCTTGCCGAAACCATGGATGTATGAATCGCCCAGCTGGCCCCAGTCGTTGAACTGGATGCCCAGCTTGAACGTGCCCTGCGTCCGTTTGACGAATTCGATCTCGTCGATCTCGAGCAGGTTGTTGAACAGTTTCAGGTGCGGCACGGTGGCCTCACCCACACCAACGGTACCGATTTCCTCCGATTCCACCAGCTGCACCGTGTAACCGGGACCCAGCACCTTGGCCATGGCCGCAGCCGCCATCCAGCCGGCCGTGCCGCCGCCGACGATGACGATGCGCTTGACGGTTTGCTCATTCATGGCAGGCACTGTGTCGACGGCTGGTTGCAGGTAAACGAGGCACACCAGGCGGCATCCGCCATCACGGATGCCGCCCGGGATCGCCGCCAATGGCGGCGATCGGCCTCCGGGGGGAAATCAGAAGCTCATGCCCACACTAAGCCTGACCGTGCGTGGATAGCCGGTGATGTCGCCCGTCGGGTTGTAGATCACCGGCGTCCGGTTCAGCACGCCGTTGGAGCCGAAGCTCTGCAGGTACCCGACATAGTTGTTCCAGTTGAACGCGTTGATCACGTCCAGACGCGCGTAGGCGTTCAGGCCGCCCCAGACGCGGAAGTTCTTGGTCGCCTGGAAATCGAAATCGCGGTAACCGAAGATCTTGCCGCCGATCAGGAAGCGGCCGTTGCCCGGCGGTGCGATCGAGTACGACTGGCAGCCACCACCGTTGGTGCGACCCTGGTCGACATTGGTCGGCGTCAGGCCATAGCACGCCAGGCCAAGATCCGGAATTGGCGTGGCCAGGGTCAGCTTGGCGCCGAACACCAGGCCCCACGGACCATCCAGGCTGCCGGTCGCTACCAGCCGGTGCTTGGAGACGCCGGACCGGGTGTAGGGGTAGTTGCCGATGGTCGCGAAGTCGAATGCGTACTGGTCGGTCGGATCGTTGTTGTCGTTGTTCTGCCACGCATCCGAATAGGTATAGGCGATGGTCGCGCCCCAGTGCGATTCGTGCGTGTACGGTTTGTCGACCTCGATCAGGACCTGCTTGGTATGAGTCTGCAGGCCGTTGTTGCCGATGATCAGGCTACCGAAGCCCGGCACGCCATCGCCCCAGGGCTGGCTGCCCTTCTGCCAGAACGCACCGTCCGGATAACGATTGCCCAAGGTGTAGACCAGACCGTTGTGGCTGCGGATATCGACCAGCGAAACGCTGGTGTTCCACTCGCCCACCCGGTTGCGCATGCCGATGCTGAACTGATCGGAATACGGCGCCTTCAGGTTGTTGTTGACGAGATCGATTTCCTTGCCCGCCGTGCTGCCGGCAACCAGCGCCTGCAACGCGCTGATGTTGAGGTACTTCGGATCCCAGGTCAGGCAGGTCGAGCTCGACGTGCAGGGTTCCATCGGCGTGTTGAAGTACAGCGTCGGCTGCGACAGCACCGACTTGGTCTGCTCCACCTGCAGCGACTCGTACAGGTTACGGTCGTAGGAACGGCCGTAACCGCCGAAGATCACGTGATCCTGGTCACCGTTGATGTCGTACGAGAAGCCCAGTCGCGGCTGCCATTCGTTCTTGGGTGCATGGCGGTTGTGGCCGGTGCTGATGTAGTCGTTGACGTTCACGCCGCCCTTGGCCAGGGACTGCGCATAGGTCTGGCCTGCCGGCGCCTTCGGGTCCTGCGAGTTGAGTGCAGCAACCACATTGGCCGGGGTGACGTAGTTGAGGTACGACGGCGTCTCTTCGTAATCCCAGCGCACACCGAGGTTCAGGGTCAGGTGTTCGTTGACCGCCCAGTCATCCTGCACGTACATGCCGAACTGCTTGTCGGAGCTGGTTGCAACCGGGCTGAGGCCGGGCACCGGCGAGCCGAACTGCACCTTGTACGGGATCGATTCGGTGCCACTGGTGGGCGACACCGCATAGCTGAACAATGCGTTGGCATCGCCCGCGTCCTGCGCCAGCAACTTCACCGCCTTGTATTTCACGCCCATCTTCACGACATGGTCGCCATGCCATTCGAAGTCGTTGAAGGTGAGGTCGTCCTGGATCGCCGGACCCTTCTGCCCCTTGTTCTGCTGCGCCAGCGGCGAGTTGCCGGTCTGCAGGATCACCTGGTTCTGGTTGCTGGCCGGCGTGTATGCGGCACCGGCACCAAACGTGGCCGGGGTGGGCGAGAAGAACGCGTTCTCGTAGGTCACCTGCAGGCGGTTGAACCAGCTGTAGGCGCTGTGATCCCAGCGGATGTCGAAGCGCTTGTCGGTATTGATGGTGTTGAGCGCGGCCGTAGCCGCCGTCACGCCACCGACGCCGCCGATGGACGTCTCATGACGGTACTTGCCGCTGAACTCGAAGCGATCGCGGTCGGTCGGCTCGTAGTCGATCTTGCCGAACCAGTCATTCTCCTTGAACGACAGGTTGGTCGGGCCGAACAGGCTCTGCACACTGGCCGGAAGCTGGCTGACATAAGCGGTATCGACACCTGGCACCACCGTGGTCGGCGTATTGAATTCCTTGCCTTCGTAGGTGATGAAGAAGTGCGCCTTGTCCTTGATGATCGGACCGCCGAGGTCGAAGCCGTAGTCTTTCTCGTGCGAGGGCGTCTTCTTGCCCGCGGCCTGTTCGGCCGGCGTTTCGGCGCGCATGCGGGTGTTGGTGTAGTCACCGAACACGTCACCGTGGAACTGGTTGGTGCCTGACTTGGTCTGGGCAACGACCGCGGCGCTGGAAATCTGGTCGTACTCGGCCTTGTAGTTCGACGTGATGACCTTGTATTCGCCGATCGCCAGCTGCGGGAACGGATTGCCCTGGCTGGCGTTCTGCCCGGTGATACCGCCCGGCAGCACGTAGTTCTTCTGGCCGACGCCGTCGATGTACACGTTGATCGCCGAGCTCGCCTGCGCGCCCGAACGAAGGCTGGTGTTGCCGTTGGCGTCGCGGGTGAACACCATGCCCGGCACCGTGTCGGCGAACTCGAGGAAGTTGCGCGAGGCTTCCGGAGTGGTGTTGATCTGGTGCAGCGAAACTGTCTGGCCGACCTCGGACGTCTTCACGTCCTGCAGCGTGGTGGCGTTGACCGTCACCGCGCCGAGATTGGTGGCACTGGCGGCGGCAGCGACCGTCGCGGCTTTCTGCAGGTCCAGGGTCGCGGTCGAGGCGACCGTCAACGTGACCGTGTGCTGCGTGCCCGGGCCGGCATCGACCTGATAGGTACCCGGCGGCATGCCCACCAGGGCATAGCTGCCGTCCTTGTCCGAACGCGTGACGCGCACCGCACCGGTGGCGACATTCTTCGCCGTGACGATCGCTTCGGCCGGCGCGTGACCACGCAGGGTGGCGTCTGCCGACTGCGCCCAGACCATCGTGGGCAGTGCTGCCGACATGGCGGCAACGACGGCGCCCGCGAGCAATCTTTTCTTGAAATGCTTCTGATGACTCATGATCTCCCCTCCACTCTCGCCAACGATTTGACGAACGGTGAAAACGTCTTGAATGTGATGACTACGGTCTCGCCCCGTTATGTGCCCCGCACGATTCACGCACGACGATGTCGCAGCCGAGCGTGTGTACCGAAGCCGCCGACTGTCCGGGGCGATCCATCAAGTCGGCAAGCATGTCCATGGCGTTCTTGCCCAGATCCGCGATGCGTACGCGCACAGTGCTGAGTGGTGGCGTGACGTAACGCGCGATGGGAATGTCGTCGAAACCGGCCAGGGCGATATCGCCCGGTACATCCAGGCCGGCCTCCTTGAAGGCCTGCAGGCAACCCACGGCCATCATGTCGTTGGCAGCGAACACCGCCTGCGGACGGGTCCGGGCCGCCAGCACTTCACGTCCGGCCAGGTAGCCGGACTTCTCGCTGAAGTCGCCCTTGATCACCCGCACCGCATTGCCGGGCATGAGCTCGCCCATCGCGGCGCGGAAGCCTTCGACGCGCTGGTGTGCGTCGTAGTTGTCCTTCGGGCCGGCAATGAAGGTGATCCGCTTGTGCCCAAGCCCGAGCAGGTGGCGCACCATGGCGTAGGTGCCCGCGAAATTGTCGATGTTCAGCACGGCATGCTCGGGGTTCTTCACCGCGCTGTTGAGCAGCACCGCCGGCAGGCCCTCGGGCAGGTTGGCTTTCAGGAACGCCTCGTCGACCCGCGACGACAGGATCACGATGCCGTCGACCCGTCCCTGCATGGCACGCAGTGCCGCTGCCGCATCGGCCACGCCGTCGTGCGAGCTGGACACCAGCAGGTGCAGGCCGCGCGACCGCGCTTCCAGATCGATGCCGCGAATCAGTTCCGAGAAGAATTCACCGTGCAGATCGGGCAACAGCGCACCGATGGTGTGCGTGCGCCGGGTGATCAGGCTGCGGGCAGCTCCGTGCGGTACGTAGCGCAGGCGCGAAGCCGCCTCGCGGATGCGTTTTTCGGTGGCCGGGGTCACGCCCCCGGTGCCGTTGAGGGCGCGCGACACCGAGGCCACCGATACCTTGGCCTCCCGTGCTACATCCTTGATGGTTGTCGTCACGCCTACCCTCCCCTTGCCGATATCGGACCCATGCCAGGTCCGAAGCGGGGCAGAACGTAAACGTTTTCATGAGAGCTTGTAAAGAGTGTGTGCAACACCGTCATGCTGCATCGCAATGTGTTTTCGTCGCACGCATTCGGCACGATCCGGCACACCGCATGGAAACAGGGAATGGCGCGCAGAAAATCGAAGGTCCGCACATGCTGCAGCGCGATATATCGCGCTTCGCGAGGCGCAACGGAATTAACGAATCGGGGTCCCGAAACGCAGTTTTTTCAGGAAACGATTTCGTCCATGACCTGTGCAGGCCGCGTTCCGCTGGCGCACAGGACAAGCGCAGTGCGCCGCCCGCACCTCCCGCGCACGGACTCCCACCGAAGGAATGCCGGGGCGCCGACCGACATCACGGCGCCCCTGGATGAAGACTGCGCGTGGCTCAGGATCGACGCAGATGGCGCAGGTGGCGCCACACGTACCACGCCGCGAGCAGCAGCAGCACCGCGACAATCGCACCGTCGAAGCGGTGGAAATACACGCCCAGCGTGTTCCAGTGCTGACCCAGCCGCAGCCCGATCCAGGCCAGCCCCCAGCACCAGATCAGCGAGCCGAGGAAGGTATACAGGCTGAAGCGCCACAGCGGCATGCGGGCTACACCGGCCGGAAAGGCGATGAAGGTACGCACCACCGGCAACAGGCGGCCAACGAAGATGGTGATTTCACCGTGCCGCTGGAACCAGCGGTCGGCCAGGTCGAGGTCGTGGCTCGAGATCAGCACGTACTTGCCGTAGCGCTCGATCAGCGGCCGGCCGCCCCACGCACCGACCGCATAGGCCACCCAGGAACCCAGCACACAACCGACCGCACCGGCCACCGCCACCAGCCACAGCACCAGCGTGCCCTTGTAGACCAGGTAGCCGGAGAACGGCATGATGACTTCGGACGGCAACGGAATGCAGGCGCTCTCGATGCCCATCAACAGCGCAATGCCCGCATACTGCATGCGCGAGATCACCGCGATCACGAAGCCTGCGATCAGGCCGATCAACTTTTCAAGCATGAAACACGTGCTCCAGCATGGCGGACTGGCACCATGGTAATGCCTGGGCTGGCGCCTGGCATGCCGCCACGGTTCCAGCTTGTGGCGACACGGCAACCCAAGTGATTCAGCGCACCACCAGCACCGGCACCAGGCAACGGCGGATCAGGCCGGTCAGCGTGCTGCCGACCAGCAGTTCGCGGATGCGCGAGTGCCCGTACGCGCCGGCCACCAGCAGATCGATCGACTGCCGCTGGACATAATCGGCCAGCACCTCCTCGGCATGGCCGGGAATGATCTCGGTGCGGAAACTGACATCGGCTGCTTCCAGCAGGGCGCGCGCCCAGTCCATGTGCACAGTGGCCGCGCGGTCCTCGTTGGCAACCATCAGTAGATGACACTCCAGCCCCGCCAGCAACGGGCTGCGCGCCACCCATTCGACCGCGCGGCGCGCGCTCGGACTGCCGTCGAAGGCCACCAGCACGCGCTGTACCGGACGGAATGCGCGCGAAGCGATCAGCAGCGGCCGTGTCGAGGCGCGCAGCATGCGCTCCATCGTGCTGCCCAGGTGCAGGCGGGCGAAGTCGGCATGCTCGCCACGCTTGCCGAGCACCAGCACGTCATGCTCCGGCTGTTCGCCTTCGATCACGTCGACCAGGTGGCCGTGGCGCAGCCGTGCGTGCACCTGCGCAATGCCGCGTCCGCGCAGATCGGCTGCCGCCGCATCCAGCAGCTGGTGCCCGTGCTGCAGCGCCAGGCTCCCGCGCTGCTCGTCCAGCCGCGCCAGCTCGGCAAGCAGCGACTGGTCGTCGTCCATGCCGATGCTGCCGCTGAGGTCGACCGGCGGACGCGCGGGCTGGCGCTCGATCGCGTGCAGCAGTTCCACGCCACCCTGAAGCCGTGCCGCGGCCCATGCGCCATGGTCGAGCACGCTGCGGGTGTAGGTCGAATCGTCGATACAGACAAGCAGTGTCGTCATGCGCGGTTCCTCAGTGTCCCATCAACGCTTCGGCTGCCTCGGGACGATCGTGCACGGCCAGTCGGTCGACCAGCGTTGCACTCGCCTCGTTCATGCCATGAACCTCCACCCGGGTGCCTTCGCGGCGGAACTTCAGGACCACCTTATCCAACGCACCGACGGCAGTCAGGTCCCAGAAATGCGCGCGGCTGACATCGATGCTCACGGCATCCAGCGCCTCGCGGAAATCGAAGGCATTGACGAACGCCTCCGACGAGGCGAAGAACACCTGGCCGGTCACGCGGTATTCGCGCATGCGCTCGTCGGCACTCAGCGTGGAGCCCACATGCATCACCTGGCCCACCTTGCGCGCGAAGAACAGCGCGCTGAGCAGCACGCCGACCAGTACACCCAGCGCCAGGTTGTGCGTGGCGATGACTACGACCACGGTGGCGATCATCACCACGCTGGACGACTTCGGATGCTCACGCAGGTCGCGGAACGAACTCCATTTGAATGTGCCGATCGACACCATGATCATCACCGCGACCAGAGCCGCCATCGGAATCCGGCTGACCCATGGCCGCGCGAACACCACCATGATCAGCAGCAGGATGCCGGCGCACAGGGTGGACAGCCGCCCGCGCCCGCCCGACTTCACGTTGATCACCGACTGGCCGATCATCGCGCAGCCCGCCATGCCGCCGAACAGGCCGGAGACGATGTTGGCGATGCCTTGGCCGACGCACTCGCGATTCTTGTCGCTGGGCGTGTCGGTGAATTCGTCGACGATGGTCGCCGTCATCAGCGACTCGAGCAGGCCCACCACCGCGATCGGCACCGCATAGGACAGCACCACCACCAGCGTATGCAGGTTCAGCGGCACCTTCGGCAGCAGGAACACCGGCAGGCTGTGCGGCAACGCGCCCATGTCGCCGACCGTGCGCACATGCAGCCCGGTGAGCAGGGTGAAGGCCGTGATCGCGATGATGCTGACCAGTGGCGACGGCACCGCCCGGGTAATCCGCGGGAAGCCGTAGATGATGACCAAGCCGGCCGCGACCAGCGCGTAGACCTGCCAGCCTGCCCCGACAAACTGCGGCAGCTGCGCCATGAAGATCAGGATGGCCAGCGCGTTCACGAAACCGGTGATCACCGAGCGCGACACGAAACGCATCAACCCGCCCAGCCTGAGCGTGCCGGCGATGATCTGCAACACCCCCGTGCACAGCGTGGTCAGCAGCAGGTATTGCAGGCCGTAGTCCTTGACCAGGGTGACCATCAGCAGCGCGGTCGAGCCGGTGGCGGCGGAAACCATGCCCGGGCGCCCGCCGGTGATCGACACCGTCACCGCGATGCAGAACGCCGCGTACAGGCCGATCTTGGGATCGACGCCGGCGATGATGGAAAACGCGATCGCCTCGGGAATCAGTGCCAGGGCGACCACCGTGCCGGCCAGTACGTCATTGCGGATGTTGGAGAGCCAGTCCTGGCGGAATGTCCGGTAAGTCATCGAAAACCTGGAGTCGATAAGCCCTCCGCGGAACACGTCCACGGGCGGCATGGCACAAAAGGACCGGGGGCCGCAGCGTCGCGGCCACACGTCGGTAGAGGCAAAGGCCCGTGTGAGGGTGGCTGAAACAGGCGAGCCGCATGGGGCTGCCGGATACGCTCACGGATGGGCGGCCTGCATTGTATATGCCGCCGGCCGCTGCGGCCACAACGCGCAAACCGGCCGCCGAACCTCAGCCCGGCGTGGAACCGGTACGCCAGCGGGTTCCGGCATCGGTCGCCCGCTGATGCTTGTGGACATACAGCATGCGATCGGCGGCCTCGATCAGCGACACCGCGTCCCAGCCATGGTCCGGGGCCGCACCCACGCCGATGCTCACGCCCGGCCGGGCCGATTCGCGCCGCGCGGCCTCGTTGAGCGCCGCCTCGATGCGCCGGGCAATATCCATTCCCTGCGTCAGGGTCGTGCCGGGCAACACCACCAGGAACTCGTCGCCACCGTAGCGGCCGAGCCGGTCGCCCTCGCGCAACATCTCCTGCAGGCGCTGCGCGATCCAGACCAGCGCCCGGTCGCCGGCACTGTGGCCATACTGGTCGTTGATCGCCTTGAAGCGGTCCAGATCGATCATGAACACGCTGACCGGCGCATGGCCGCGCGCATGCGCCGCCAGACTGGTTTCGAGCACCGACAGCACGCCGCGCCGGTTGAGCACCCGGGTCAGCGGGTCCTGTGCAGCCTCGGCCAGCAGCGTCTGCCGCGAGGCTTCCCAGTACGCCGCCATCTCGTTGAAGCGTTCGGCCAGGGCCGTCAGTTCGTCGTTGCCGGCCACCGACGCACGTACGCCTGGCGTACCGGCACCCATGCCACGGGCGGCCTGTCCCAGCTCACGGATCGGCCGCAGCAGCGAACGCACGAAAGCTGCCACCAGCAACGCGGCCAGCACCAGGGTCAGGGCCCAGCCACCGACCAGCCAGCGCAGCTGGCGATGCCGTTCCGCAATGGCATGCAGGTAACGCGCCTTGACCACACGCGTCAGTTGCCTGCGGGCCTGGGCGACATCGTCGATGGCAGCCTGCAGCCCGGCCCGGGTATCCGCATGGGTCGCTGTACCGTGGTGCCCCAGATGTGCCTGCCGCACCTGTTCCACCAGCCGGCGCACGGCCGGCCGCGCACTCACCCAGGACTGCTCGGCCTTGTCCACCTCGCCGGCAATGCCGTCACCCTGGTCCACCGACTCGATGCTGGCGAAGGTCTTGTCGATGCTGTCGGACAATGCGGCGAAACCCGGCGTGGATTCGCTCGACTGCATTTCGAGCTCGTCGACCATCGCGCGCTGCAGGTAATGCTCGAGCGTGTTGAGCGGAAGCAGCGTCGTGACCGACTCTTCCACCGAATCGCGGAACGCCAGCTCCTGGTCGTTCAGGACGCTCACGCTGACCACGCTGAGAATCAGCATCGGCAGCAGCACCAGCGCCAGGAACATCGCCAGGCGTTGCGATACGCTGAACATGCGCAGCCGTTGTTCCCATTTCATCGGTGGCCCCTGTGCCCGCATCCTGGCGACCATTATGCAGGCGAATCCCGCACGGCGTGCCGAACAGCCACCTGCCGACCGGTCCGCGCCGCTGCCCGAACGACCCCGCACAACGGCACTCGGGCGGCTACTCGGACGGCGCACTGATGGTGTAGCCGGCCTGCTTGAGCGCGGCGATGTAGCCGTCGCTGGCCAGTATCTCCTGCATCGGCAGCAGGGCGAATGTCTGCGAATTCCTGGCCAGCGCCGCCTCCGCCGCGCCCAGCCATGACTCCCGCATGTGAGCGGGAATGTCGGTCGCGCCGATCTTCGCGGCGAAGGTCGTATCGGTGAGGGCCGACAGGCATGCGCCATCCTGACGACCTGACAGGGTCTTGCGCAGCTCATCCAGGCTGCCGGTGGCCCAGGCGTTGGCACGCGCGGTCGCCTGCGCGAGACCGTCCTCGGTGGCATCCAGTACGCTGCCCAGGCAGGACTGGTCGTCCAGTTCCGCCTGCTTGTAAAGCTTCACGTCGGCGCGCGGATTCTTCACCACGAAGGTGTACGCGGTCTTGATGACCGGAACGTGCGCAGCCCGTGCAAAACCCATCACGGCACCGCGAACCCCTCCGTCGGAGGTCAGCCCCATCGTGTCGATGGCGGCCTTGTACAGCTTCTTGCCGGCGAAGAACGGCCGCAGCCGCTCCACGCCCCAGGCATGCCGGAGGTACCTGGACCGCTGCGTTTCCCAGCGCGCGTACATGTCCGGTGGCAGCACGTCCTTCAGCTTTTCGCCATGCGGGAGCTTCTTGAAGCCCAGTGCGGACGGCAGCAGCAGCACGGTGTTCCAGAAGCCCAGGTGCGCCTTGATCCGCACCCCGGGCTCGCCGAGCACCGCCTGCGAACCCTGCACCGCCCGCTCGACGGCCGCCGTCTCCCACTGCATGTTCCTGGGCAGCGTGGAAACGGTGCCGAGCACCCACATCACGTGGTCGCCCTTGCTGACCTTCCACAGCGCCGGTCCGGGCAACACGCCACTGACCACCACCGGGGCGAGATCGACCGTGGAAAGCTTCTTCTGCACCTGCGTCGTGGCAGCGGCGTTAACCGCCAGCGGCGCAATGCAAGACAGCAGCAATGGCAAGGCACGCTTGAAAAGCCGTCGTTTCATCACGTGGTCCGGTTCCTGGGCGAGGGGTTGAGAGCCTGTCCGCACATGCGACCACGGGATCATCGCCATGTTCCATGGCCGTGCCCGTGGCGCGGGCGTATCATCTGGTCGGATGCGGCAACGGATGTCAATGCGGGCAGGATGTGGGCAGGGGAGCAGCCATGGGTTTCGCGGCACCGCAAATAAGGGTTCGCTAACCATCCGCAGGCCATGCTTGTGGATGATTGCAACGGCAGCACGACAGGGCATGAACCATTTTCATGACCGACCGGTAACATTGCGGCCATAGACTATGGAACCGAGGGCATGCCTCAAAATTCGCAGGGGTTCCGGCATGCCGCCGAGACACCCGGACATCCCCCGGCACCGGATTCGGCCTTGACACACACGAACGACGACCGGCCCACCAGATCCGATTCCACCGATACGGCAAATCTTTCCGGCGGGCGCGGAAATGCATCCGCGCGTTCGACCAGAGCGCGCCGGATCGGACTGGCCTGCATCTGGCTGGGCCTGCTGCTGGCCGTGCTCGGCTTCTCCTTCCAGGGCACGCGCAGTCTGTGGAACACGGACGAGGGGCGCTATGTCGACAACGCCCTGCAGATGGTGGATTCCGGCAACTACCTGGTACCGGCCTACAACGACCTGCAGCCGAACTACACCAAGCCGCCGCTGGCACTCTGGGCGATCGCGGGCTCCGTCCATATTTTCGGGCACAACACGTTTGCCGTACGGGCACCTTCAGCCCTCGCCTTCCTGCTGACCGCACTTCTGCTGTGCGCGATGGGGCGCATGATGATTCCGGAGCGGCCCTGGCTGGCCGGCCTGATCTACGCCTGTTCGTTCGCCCCGTTCATTGCCGCCAACGTGGTCAGCACCGACGACATGCTGACGCTCTGCGAGGCGCTGGCGATGTGGGGCTTCATGCGTGCGTGCTTCACTGATGACGAGCGGTCGCAGCGCGTCGGCGTGCATGTGATGTGGCTGGGCTTCGGCCTGGCGTTCCTGGCCAAGGGTCCGCCGGGCCTGCTGCCACTGCTCCCCGCCGCCGTGTTCGTTGCCCGACGCGACGGCATCCCGGCACTGCGGCGCTATGTGCCGTGGACGGGGCTGGCACTGTTCGGCCTGGCCGGACTGTCATGGTACGTCGTCATCATCGTGCGCGACCCGTCGCTGCTGGTCTATTTCCTCCGCTACGAGGTCTACGAGCGGATCTTCACCGCCACCCAGGGGCGCAACCCGCAGTGGTACGGCTGGCTGGTCGTGTACGGGCCGGTGCTGGTGCTGGGAAGCCTGCCGTGGTGGCCGATGCTGCTGGCGCCGATGAAGTCGGCCGTGCTGCCGGCCAGCTGGCGGCGCTGGTGGGACCAGCCCTCGGCAACCCTGTTCCTGGCGCTGTGGTTCGTGTTGCCGCTGCTGGTGTTCTGCATGGCCCGCTCGCGACTGCCGGTGTATGCCTTGCCGCTGTTCCTGCCGCTGGCGCTGATCATCGGGCGCGCGCTGCGTGCGCGATTCGACCTGGCCAGCGGTCGCCAGTGGCTGGCACTGGGTATCTGGGTGGCGCTGCTGCTGACGATCAAGGGCGCAACCGGCATCTACGTGCATCCGCATCTGGACAACCGGTTGATGGCCCATCAGCTGACCCGCATGACCGGGCAAAAGGCTTTCTCGGCCGTGGCTTTCGTCGAAGCGACCGACTCCGGTGTGTCGACCAGCGAACACACGCCATGGGGCATGCGCCTGTACCTCGACAAGCCGTTGTATGCCGTCGCCTGGAAGCAGGCCTCGGCAGCGGCGCTGCTCTGCCGTCTTTCCGAGCGCCACCCGTCGCTGCTGGTGGTGCTTGACCAGTCCATCGGCAAGGCCCGCGCGCTGGCCAGGATGGCGCAGTCGTCCTGCATGCCGCAGCGACATCTCGACCTGGGCACCTGGGCTTCATCCGACCTGCTGCTGTTCCAGCAGGAGACCGGTGCAACCGGCACGCACACGTCAGGAAAACCCGAATGACGCGATCGCTGCGGTACCTGGGAATCAAGCGCGTCGACCTGCTGATCGGGCTGACCGTGCTCGGCTGGATCCTGGTGGTCTGGCTGATGCTGGTCGGCCTGGATGCGGTCATCCAGTTCCTGCGCCAGCTGCGCTTCGTGGGACAGAACGGCTACACGGTAGCCAATGCCGCGTTCTATGTGGCGGTCACCATCCCGCGCCGGATGTACGAGATGTACAACTCCGCCGCGCTGATCGGCAGCCTGCTCGGCATGGGCGGACTGGCCGCCACCGGCGAACTGACCGTGATGCGCGCAGCCGGCATGTCGCGCCGGCGCATCGTGATGTCCGGCATGGCGGTGGTGACGATCCTGGTTGCCGGGGTGATGGTGATGGGCGAGACCATCGGCCCGATCGGCGACCAACTGGATCAGATGATGCAGGCCCGCCTGCGTCACGGCGAGGTCGACGCGGTCGGCAGCGGCCTGTGGGCGCGCGATGGCGAACGCATCATCAATGCGCGGCGCACCGTGCTGACCACGGAACATGGCCTGGCCAAGGTGCAACTGTTCGACGTGCGCATCTATAGCCTGACGCCCGACGGCCAGCTGGTCAGGTTCGACCACGCCGCAACGGCGACGCATACCGGCGACCAGTGGGTGCTGCACGACGTGCGCAGCAGCAGCATCGATACAACAGGCATCCACAGCACGACGCTGCCCAGCGAGCAATGGTCGTCGCGCATCAGCCCGCGCGTGCTCGAAAAATCGATGATCCAGCCGCAATATCTTTCGATGCGTGACCAGTGGCTCAACATGCGTTATCTGGAACGCAACCACGAGGACGCGACGACCTACGCCGTACCCTTCTGGGGGCGCGTGCTATACCCGCTGAACGTGCTGGTGCTGGTGGCCTGTGCTTTGCCGATGGTATTCGGCTCGCTGCGCTCGGGCACGCTGGGCAAGCGCATCTTCGCCGGCATCCTGCTGGCACTCGCCTGGTATTTCGGGCAGCAGGCCATCGTGACCTTCGGCGTGGTCAACGGCCTGCACCCATTGCTGGCCAACCTGCTGCCCGCGATCGTGCTGGCCATGCTGGCCTGGTTCTACTTCGGCCTGCGCAATGGACTGACCCGGCGCCGCTGAAACCGGCGCAGCCGTTCATGCGAGGGCGATGCGGACGACAACCGTGCACGCAGGGGAATCTACACATGACCTATACGCGTGGCGCAGTACACCGGCTGCAATGGGCAGGAAGGCTTGAGAAAGTGCAGGGAGCGCCGCTACAGCACTGGTCGGCAGCCGTAACCGGAATCCTGTGACCATCGAAACGACAAACGCTCTGTCGGTGCCGGTGCCATACCCGGCAATTCCATGCCTGATGGCCAGCCACCAGGCTGGACATCGCTATGCCGATCGACACGACCGGACATGAGTAGCACGTACACGGTCCGTCGGTACGCTCGCATCATGCTGGCCCAGGGCATGTTCTTTCTGCTTTCGCTGGGCCTGATCTGGTGGTCAAGGTATGCGGCCGGGGTGGCGGTGGCGTGGTTCGCCAACAGCTTCCTGCTGGGCCTGCTGCTGCGCGGGTGGTTGCAGTCTGTGCCCTGGACACTTGCCGGCGGCTTCGTGGCCAGCCTCATCGCTGGCCTGATCATGGAAATGCCGCTGGCCACGGCAATGGGCTTCAGCCTTGCGAACATGGTCGAGATCGCCACCGCGCTGCTGCTGGTGCAACGGCTCAAGCTCAGCTTCAGCGACCAGGCCATGGGGCGGATGTTCGTGCTCGGGATGACGGCTACCACACTCATCGCGCCGGCCGCCGGCGCCCTGATCGGGGCAACCGTGATCGCGCATTCCTTTGGCATATCGTGGGCCGCTGTCTACCGCGACTGGTGGCTTGGCGATGCGGCCGGGATGATCTTCATGCTGCCGCCACTGGTCACCTTCAGTCCGACGCAGCTGTGGGCGCTGTTGACGGGGGATCAGGCCACCTCGTTCTGGCCATCGCTTCTCATCTCGCTGCTGATAACCGTGGTCGCCGTGCAATACCTGCGACGTCCTTTCGTGGTGCTCAGCATCCCCCTGCTGGTCGCCGCCTATCGGTTGAACCGGTTTGGTACGACCCTGGTGTGCAGCGCAAACATAGCGGCGGTCTTCGTCATCGCGACAGGCGATGTCACTGGCTGGTGGAAAAGTCCACGCGGTCTCCACGCGCTGCACGCCGACGAGCTCGCCTTTTTTACCTCGGCATCGGTGCTCGGGCCATTGTTGATCGGTCATATCGCGGCCCAGCGACGGCGTGTCACCCGCAGCCTTGCCGAAGTATCGACACGCCTGCGCGTCGTCACCGACAACGTGCCTGCGCTGATCGCGCAGCTCGATGAGCAGGCGCGCTATACGTTCGTAAACCGCAAGTACACGGAATGGAACAAGCTGTCGGAATCGGACGTGATCGGACACACGCCGCTTGAAGTATTCGGCGCAGCGACCGCCACGAAGATGATGCCTTACATCCAGCGCGCCCTTGCAGGAGAACGGCAATTGTTCGAGATCGGCATGCCCAGCGGCCGACGCTTCGAAGTGCGCTACGAACCCCAGTACGAAAACGACGACGTGACCGGTTTCTACATGCTCGCGCAGGACATCAGCGCACGCAGGGAACTGGAAAGCCGGCTGCGCGAAATCACCGACAATGTGCCCGCGGCGATCGCCTATCTGGACGAGGGCCTGGTCTACCGCTATGCCAACGAACAGTATGCGGCGCTGTGGAAACGGGACGTGCAGTCTATCGTCGGTCACTCCTCGCGGGAAATCGCAGGCGAAAAATACTCGGCACAGCTTCACCCCATGCAGGTCAGCACCCTCGGAGGTGAGCCCACGCACGGCGAGCTGCACCTGGAGGACGGTCGCACCTACGAGATCTCCTACGTACCGCACATCGTGCAGGGCGAGGTCCGTGGCATCTACAAGCTCGCCGTCAACGTGACCGAGCACAAACGCATGGAAGAGGACCTGTTCGAGGCCTACAACCGGCTCGAACGCATGCTCGACTCGATCGGCGACGCAGTGATCTCGTGCGACCGCACGCTTCGCATCACCATGATGAACCCGGTCGCCGTGAAAATGACCGGCTGGACCGAGCAGGATGCGATCGGCCAGCCTTTCGACACGGTGGTACGACTCGTCGATACCGAATCCGGCAAGCCGTCGCTTAATCCGCTGAAGGTGGCCATCCGCGAGAACCGGGTGGTCGGGCTGCAGACCGACAGCGCCCTGCTGCAGCGGGACGGCACGCCGGTTCCGGTAGAGGATTCCGCCTCACCCGTACACGACAGCGACGGCCGCATCGTCGGCGGCATCATGGTTTTCCACGACGTCAGCGAAGCCCGTGCCATGGCCATGAAGATGTCGCATCTGGCCCAGCACGACTACCTCACCGAACTGCCCAACCGCATCCTGTTCGAGGATCGCCTGTCGCGTGCGCTGGAATCCATGCAGCCGGAGAACGTGGGCGCGGTCATGTTCGTCGACCTGGACCACTTCAAGCACATCAACGACTCACTCGGGCACCCGGCCGGCGACCAGGTACTGAAGACGGTTTCCGAGCGCCTGCGGCTGGCGGTGCGGCCGGACGACACAGTGAGCCGCCAGGGCGGCGACGAGTTCGTGATCCTGCTGAACCAGCTGGCCGATCCGCGTGACGCCGCCCGCGTCGCCGAGCGAATCATCCAGTCGCTGGAGAGCGGAGTCGAGCTGAACGGCCAGAAGCTGCACCTGTCGGCGAGCATCGGCATATCGATGTTTCCGCTCGACTCCAACGACAGCAAGAGTCTGCTGAAGCAGGCCGATACGGCGCTGTACCACGCGAAGCAGGCCGGCCGCGGTCGCTTCAGCTACTTCACCGAAAGCATGAGCGAAAAGGCCGAGCAGCGCCTGGCGCTGGAACATGCGCTGCGCCAGGCGATCCACAACGGCGAACTCTTCGTGCTCTATCAGCCCAAGGTGCGCTGGCCCGACGGCGCGGTGGTCGGTGCCGAAGCATTGGTGCGCTGGCGCCGTTCGAACGGCAACGTGCTGACGCCCGACAGCTTCATACCGCTGGCCGAGGAAACCACCCTGGTCAACCAGATCGACGAATGGGTGATGCACGAAGCCTGCCGACAGAGTCGTGCCTGGCAGATGGACGGGCTGCCCGCGCTGCCGGTCTCGGTCAATCTATCGCTGGCTCATCTGGACGCCGAGCGCGTGCTGAATGCCGTGCGCTCGGCACTTGCCGAGGAAAACGCGCCGCCGGGTTGCCTGCAGATCGAGTTCACGGAAAGCCAGATGTTCACCCACAAGGATCGCGCTCGCGAGCTACTGATCGAGCTGAAGGCGCTGGGCGTGGGCCTGGTCATCGACGACTTCGGAACCGGCTATTCCAGCCTGAACTATCTGTCGCGCTACAACTTCGACATCATCAAGATCGACCGCAGCTTCGTCAGCGGCATTCCCTCCAACCACAAGCAGTACGCCATCGTGCAAGCCATCGTCGGGATGGCGCGCGCGCTGGGGTATCAGATGGTCGCCGAAGGGGTCGAGACACTCGAGGAAGCCAGCACGCTGGCACGCCATGGCTGCAGCGAGATGCAGGGCTTCCTGTTCAGTGCGGCGGTGAGCCCCGACGTTTTCGCCTCGATGGCGCGCACCGGCATCGTCACGCACACGGCCCAGGTCACACCCGACCATCGGTAAGCTCGCGGATAGCGCGGTTGTCGACTCCCCGTAATCTTGATCCAGGCATAACTGGAGGTCTCCGGGCAAACTAGCCCCAAGGAGACCGAAGATGCGCAAGAGCAAGTTCACCGAAAGTCAGATCGTCGCGACGCTGAAGCAGGTCGAAGGCGGTCGGCAGGTCAAAGATGTGTGCCGCGAGTTGGGCATATCGGACGCCACGTACTACGTGTGGAAGTCCAAGTACGGCGGGATGGAAGCGTCCGACATACAGCGGCTGCGCGACATCGAGGCGGAGCACGCCAAGCTCAAGCGGATGTATGCCGAGCTGGCGATGGAGAACCACGCGCTGAAGGATCTGATTGCAAAAAAGTTGTAGACCCGGCGCACAAGCGCCCGCTGCTGACGTGGTTGATGAATCACTACGGCTGGAGCGAGCGCCGGGCCTGTCTGGCGATGGGCTTGTCGCGATCAACGGCGCGTTACCGCCGCCGACCGGATCGGGACGAGGAAGTGATTGCGCTGCTCGCTGAACTGGCGGAACGGTTTCCAGAGCGTGGCTTCGGCAAGCTGTTTCAGCTGATTCGACGCCGCGGTCTGGTGTGGAACCACAAGAGGGTGTGGCGCGTGTATTGCCTGATGCAACTCAATCGCCGCCGACGCGGCAAGAAGCGTGTACCGGACCGGCATCCGATGCCCTTGGTGGCTGGCGAGCAGATCAACGCTAGCTGGTCGATCGACTTCATGTCCGACGCCCTGTGGGACGGTCGTCGCTTCCGGACGTTCAACGTGATTGACGACTTCAGTCGCGAAGCACTGGCCGTCGAGGTCGACCTCAACCTGCCCGCCACGCGTGTCATCCGCACGCTGGAGCGGATTGCGGCCTGGCGCGGCTATCCGGCCAAGCTTCGCCTGGACAACGGGCCGGAATTCATCGCACTGGCGCTGGCCGAATGGGCCGAGCGCAAAGGCATCATTCTGGACTTCATCGAGCCCGGCAGGCCCATGCAAAACGGCTTCATCGAGCGTTTCAACGGCAGCTTCCGCCGTGGCGTGCTCGACATGTACATCTTCCGCACGCTCACCGAAGTACGTGAGCACGCGGAACGGTGGCTGGCCGACTACAACAACGAGATTCCCCACGACAGCCTCGACGGGCTCACGCCCGTCGAATTCCGACTTCAGAACGACCCGGCAACCTCTAATTTAGCTTGGCACTGATTTACGGGGAGTCGACACGGTGACTGCGACACAAACAAGGAGCCGCTCATGCAGAGCGGCTCCTTGATCGACCAGCTTGACCTTGCTGTTCCCAGTCCGGTCAGAAATCGACCGTCGCCGAGGCGAAATAGGCCCTGGGCTCTTCGTAGATGGCACGGACGAACGGCGTGTTGTCGGACATGAAGTCGCCGTAGCCGAAGGTGTAGTAGTGGCGGTCCAGCACGTTGTCGACATACAGCGCGAGCTTCACGTCCTTCAGCATGCCGTCGCCGATATGCACGGTGTCGCGCACGGTCAGGTTGGTCACCGCATAGCTGGGGATGGTTTCAGCCGAAGGCACACCGGCGTTGTATTCATTCACGTACTGCGAACCGGAGTAGTGCTCGCTCACATTGACGCGCCAGCCCTGCCACTTCCAGCCGATGCCGAGGTTCGCCAGATGCTTGGGCACGCCGGCAAGCGGTTGTCCGGAGTGGACATCCTGCCCCGCGGTCGCGGCCACGCCGGAGCTGTTGGCTACGGTGAAGTCGGAAGTGAAATAGGCCTTGTTCTCGGCCAGGTTGCCGTAGATGCTGAAGCCGCCGAAGCGGGTCTTCAGGCTGTCCTGCAGGTCGAGCTCTGCACCTTCGTAACGTGAACTGCCGCCATTGGACGTGGTGGAAATGCCCGTGACTTGGTTGGTCGACTGGATGAAGGTATTGGCAAAATTCTCGCGGTACAGGTTCAGCGCGCCCTGGAAGCCGTGCTGCTCGTAACGCACACCAGCCTCGAGGTCACGGACGAATTCCGGTGAGACGTGCAGCGGCACGACCACCGTCTGGCCGGCCGCATTGGAAAGCCCGACATTGTTGTAGTACGCCGCGATACCCGGGAACTTGGCCGTCTTGCCCCAGGCCGCGTACAGGCTCAGGTGCTCCATCGGCCGCCAGTTCACGCCGATGGTGGGCGAGGTGTAGTGCTCCTTGTCCGACACCGAACCGCTGATCGGGTAATAGAAGCCCACGTTATCGAAGTCCGAAGTGCGCTCGAACATGTACTTCACGCCCGGCGTGATGTGCAGGGTGTCGTCGAGCAGGCTGATTTCGTCCTGCACAAAGAAAGAGCCAAGGTCACGGCTGTCGTGCTCGTCCCAGGCGTCGTTGAGCCCAGTAGTCAATGGCATTGACCGGGAACCGTACCAGTACTCCGCCGAATGAAGCTTGGTGTGTGAGTAGTCGGCGCCGAACTTCACCTCATTGTCAGGAAGGCTCAGGGTAAAGTGCGGCATCACCCCGAGCTGCTGAGTGGTGTAAAGATAAGTGTGGTATGCGGTACTGGGATCAGTGCTCTGATTCGGCAAAAGATACGGTTGGGTGGCGCTCTGCGCGTAGTCCGGATTACCGTATGAAATTCGTTGATAATTCACTCGACGCGCATACGCACGGATGTTGAACGACAGCTCGTCGTTGATCCACATGCGGTCGCCCAAGATATAGGTGCCGCCGTGATCCTTGTTATAGCTGTTAGTCCAGTTCAACGGCCAGCCATAGCTGTAGCCGTATTGCTGGATCAGCGGCAGCGGCACCGTATGCGGAGTGAAGCCGCGGTTCTCGTTGTAGATCACGTAGGCGTACAGCGTGCCGTTGGCGTTGTCGTAGGGCAGCTCGCCGGCGTAGTAGACGTTGGTATTGCGGTTGCCGGAGTTGTCCTGCCAACCGTTACTGGAATTGTGCGTGATGCTGACCAGGTTGCGCACCCCGCCGATCTCGCCGGTGTTGCCGGTGAGGCCGTAGAACCAGGTGCCGAAACTGCCGCCGCCCATGGAGACCGAGGCACTGGGCTTGGAACTCGGATCGCGCGGCTGGAATGCGATGGTGCCGCCCAGCGAGTTGTACGAGGTCACGGCGGGATTGTTGATGCCGCGATAGATGTTGACGCTGTCGATGTCGTTCAGGGTCAGCGGGATGTTGTTGCGGGTCGACGCCGAGTTGGTGGTGCCGCCGTTGAACGGGTCGTTGATCGAGACGCCGTCGAAGGTTTCGGAGAACTGGCCGCTGCTGAAGGCGCGGAAGGTGATGTTGGTGCGCACGCTGTTTGCCGCGGGCGTGCGCACGTTGATCGACGGCGTACGCTCCAGCAGGCTCTGCACGCTGAGCATCGGCGAGGAGAAGCGGATCGCCGAGGGACCGATCACCGATGCGCTGAAGGCCGAGTTCATCGGAATGCGGGTCAGGGTTAGCTCCTGCGCGATGACCTGCACGGCAGTAAGGTTCTTCACCTTCTTCTTGCCGGCGGCAGCCCGGGGTGAGGACACGCCGGCCGCTGCTGGCTGCGGTGCGCTGGCGGATGCGGCATGGGCACTGGGCAGTGCGAAGGAGAGCATTCCGGCAACGAGCATGGCTTGGTACAGCTGGAGGTGACGAAACGTATGCATAACGATCCCGGCAGTCTGTGAAATGTGATCATACGCACATTCAAGGTTGCCGATGACCGCGCCATGACAAAGCTGACGAAAGTTCACATTCCTTACGGAATGGTAAGGAAGGACGGCCGGCAGCAAGCTGCCCACGGGCCTTGTCGAATGCGGTTGCCATGAAAAGAAAGGGCCTGTCCGGTCGCCCGGCAGGCCCCTGGTACAGACGTCCATACGTGTGGTACCGCCCGGCAGGCAGCCCGCACATACACGTCACGGGAACGGTCAGTGGCTGGCGAACACCTCGACACAGCCATTGGCACAATCCGGCACCGACGGGTTGGCCGCCACCGGCACGAACACCTTGCCGTTCAGCGGATCGGCCGCAACCGAATGGGCACTCTTGCCGGTGGGAAGGTTTTCCAGCCAACGGCCCGTGCGCGCATCAATCACGCCCAGCACCGGACCATGCGTGTTGGCGACGGCGGCCAGGTAGAAATGATCGCTGCCACGGTCGTACCACACCTCGTCGGAACCGCCGACCTGCATGATCGTGCGGGTGACCTTGTCGGTGGCCAGGTCGACGATGAGCGAGCGCGGTGCAAAGCCGGCGTCCACCGCATCGTCGCTGCAGCCGACCAGCAAGTGATCGTGCGGGCCCAGGGCCAGCCCGGCGGGCATGCATTCGTGCACGTGGATCATGCGCAGCAGGCGGTGCTTCACCGGGTCGATCACCGCAATGCCACCATCGGCCTTGTGGTGGTCGAGAACCGGCACCGAGAGGTAGACCTTGCCGTCGTTCGGGTTCCACAGCGGCTGTTCGAGGCCGCCGGTGGCCTGCGGGAACGACAGCTTGTCGAGGATGCGGTGTCCCGGCGCGGTCGATACGAAGCTGACGAAGGGCGGATTGTCCTCGTTGTTGGCGGCGATGACGACATGGTCGCGCGGATCGTAGGCCAGTTCGTCGACGCGCTCGGTGCCGCCGGTATGGATCGTGGCGACGATTTTCCGTGCGCGCAGGTCAAGCACCTGCAGCTTGCTGCCGCCATCACCGGCCCAGAACTGCTGCGTGCCCACCGCGACCAGCCCGTTCGGACCGCCATGCTGGAAGCCGGTGATGCGGCCGACAAAGCGGTCATGCTTCGTGTCGATCAGATCGACGGCGTGATTGGAGCGGTCAGAAAAGCCATACAGGTCCTGACCCGGCGAGTACGCGCTGATGTCGAAACTTTTCAGAGCGTTCCCGGGAACCGGAATCGTGGCGACCTGATGCAGCGAGGACGTTGCGGCAAGCGTCGGCGTGGCGACGGCCGCGGCCATGGCCGCGACCAGGGCGGCGACGGCGAGAAGGGGCTTGTTCATGGGCAGTTTCCTTGATGCGGGAATCGATAAGCGGATCGGGCAGGACGCTCCGGACGCGACGCCCTTGCGGGGCCGCGCCGGAACGCATGGATCGATGGAAGGACAGGCATCCGTCGGCTCGGGCCGGGCTAGGCCGAAGCCTGACGACGACGCTGGAACACGCCGTAGATCACCGGCACGCCGATCAGGACCAGCGGCATCTGCACCACCAGACCGGCGATGATCGCCACGGCCAGCGGCTGCTGCATGGCCGACCCCTGGCCGATGCCCAGCGCCAGCGGTGCCAGTGCCAGCATCGCGGCAAGGGTCGTCATGGCGATCGGGCGCAGGCGGTTTTCACCGGCCTGTATCAGCGCCTCGCCAAAGGGCATGCCCTCCTCGCGCAACAGGTCGAGCTCGGAGAAATAGAACACGCCGACCTCGGTAACGATGCCCAGGATCATGGTCAGGCCCATCAGCGCGGTGATGTTGAGCGTCTGCCCGCAGATCCACAGGCCAAAGAACACCGCACTGGCCGCGAGCAGCGAGCCGGTCATGATCGAAATGGCGACGCCGAACCGGTTGTAGATGAACAGCAAGGTCAGGAAGACCAGCGCGGCCGCCGCGGCGAACACCATGGCCAGCCCGCGGAAGGCGATCTGCTGTTGCTGGTACAACCCGCCCAGCGTGTAGTACACGCCCTTGGGCAGCAATCCGGGCTCGGCCAGCACATGCCGCACGTCGGCCAGGGTGGTGCCGTAGCTGCGCCCCTGGATGCGCGCCGATACGGCGACCATCGGTTTGAGGTCGTAGCGTGTGATCTGCGCCTGGCCGTTCACCAGCTGGAGTTTGGCAATGCGGCCCAGTGGCACCAGATGGCCATCCGGCGCCGTGAGCTCCAGCGCGCGCAGCCGCCGCAGCGAATCGCGCTCCTGCGGTGCCACCCAGACCCGCACGCCGTAGACGATCTGCCCGTGCAGCACGCGGGTGGCGACATTGCCCGCCAGATAGGTGTCGAGCTGGGCGGTTACCTCAGACGGCGTCATCCCTTCCAGCGACGCCTTGACCCGGTCGACCCGGATGTCGATGGAGTCGCCGGCGATATTCAGTCCGTTCTGGATCTCGGCCAGCCCGCGCACCTTGCCGATCGCCTTGGCGACCTTCGGCGCCAGCTTGACCAGCTCCGGCCAGTCGTCGCCGAACAGGCGGATGACCACTGGACGCGGCGAACCGGTCAGGTCGCCGATCAGGTCCTGCATCGGCTGCGGCGTATCCAGTATCTCGAAACCGGGCACGTCGCGCTGGATGCGCGAAACGATCTTGTCCATCAGCGCAGCCTGGCCGCGCGAACTCTTCAGGCGTACGAAGAAGTCGCCTTCGTTGGCCTCGGTCAGGCCGCCGCCGAGCTGCGCGCCGGTACGCCGCGACCAGGTGTCGACACCGGGCGTGGTACCCATGATGTGTTCCACCTGCGCGATCAGCCGGTTGCTTTCGACCAGTGAGGTACCCGGCGTGGTGCGGTAGTCCAGCACGAAGCCGCCTTCCTGCATCTCCGGCATGAAGCCGGTCGGCACCTTGAGGAAACCGAGCGCGCCGATCAGCAGCAGTGGCACCAGGCCGATCAGCAGCAGCGCTGGCCGCTGCAGCAAGCGCTGCATCAGGCGCCGGTAGCCGGCCTGGACCCGCTGGGTGATGCGTCCGCCATGCTCGATCATGGCGTCCTTCTCGCTGAGCAGGTGGTCGGCGATCAGCGGCAGCGCCAGCCAGGCGAAGAAGAAGCTGATGACCAGGCTGGCACCCATGGTCAGCGAAAGCGACTTGAAGAACGCGCCGGTCACCCCGCCGAGGAAGGCCAGCGGCACGAAGATGATCACCGTCGCGGTGGACGAACCCGCCAGCGGCTGGGTGAATTCCCTCGCCGCGGCAAGCAGGGTCTGCGTGCCATGTCCACGGCCGGCCACGCGGCGCACCAGGTGTTCCAGCATCACGATCACGTCGTCGATGATCAGGCCCACCGCCGCGGCCATGCCGCCGAGCGTCATGATGTTGAAGCTCATGCCGAACGCGCGGAGCATCAGGCTGGTGGTCGCCAGCACCGCCGGCACCACCAGCACCGCGATCAGGGTCAGCTTCCAGTTGCGCAGGAAGGCGAACAGCACCAGCGTGGCGAAGATCACGCCGAGGATGATCGCGTCGCGCACCGAGCCCGCCGAATTGACGATCAGGCCGCTCTGGTCGTACCACTGATGGATGGTCACGTCCTTCGGCAGCTTGCTTCGGAACGCGGCCAGGGTGCTGGCGATGTCTCGGCTGATCGCCACCGTGTTGCCGCCCAGCTGCTGGAACACGTTGATCAGCACCGCCGGCTTGCCATCGGCCGTTTCGGTTTCCCAGCGCGGCACGGTGGAGACATCCACCGTCGCCACGTCCTGCAGCTGGACCACGCCGTCAGCACCGGTGCGAAGCACCACATGCCGGATCGCGTCGACACCGCTGTAGCGCGTGTCCGACATCAGCAGGTACAGGCGGTCGTCGCGGTTGAGACGTCCCACCGACTGGATCACGTTGGACGCCGCCAGTGCGTCCTGCACGTTCTTCAGGCTCAGGTGCAGCGCAGCCAGCCGAGCGGGGTCCACGGTGACGCGGAACTCGGGCTGCTCGCCGCCCTGCACCTGCACCGCACGCACGCCCTGCACGCTGGAGATCAGCGGCAGCAGCTGGTACTGCGCGATATTGCGCAGCGCCACCGGACTCTCGGTCGGCGACGTCAGACTGTAGGCCACCACCGGAAACTTGGTCGGGTCCATCGGCCGTACGTGGAAGCGCGTACCGGGCGGCAGCTGCGACAACACCTGGTCGAGCGCAGACTGCACTTCCAGCGCGGCGCGGATGATGTCCGTGCCCCAGCTGAAGCGCAGGTCGATGTCGGTGCTGCCGCGGCTGGAGGTGGACTCGATCGTCTGCAGGTTGCGGACACCGCGCAGCGCCTCCTCGACCGGCCGCGTGACCTCCACCGCCATCTGATTCGCCGGGCGGTCGCCGGCATCGATGCTCACCCGCACCCGCGGAAACTGGGTCGCCGGGAACAGCGACACCGGCATGGTCAATGCCGCGATCATGCCGCCGATCGCCAGCACCCCCATCAGGAACAGTACGGCATTTCGATGACGCTGCAGCCAGGCAGCCAGACCGCCGCCCGTCATTGCATCGGCTCCTTGGCCAGGCGCACGGCCATGCCATCGGTCAGTTCGTAATTGCCGCTGGTGACGACCATGTCACCTTCGTGCACGGCACCGGCAATCGCCACCAGGCCGGCGGACTCGAGGCCGGTGTGCACGTTCACGCGGGTCGCATGCCCATGCTGGATGATGAACACGTAGCTCTGCCCGTGCTCGCTGAGCACGGCGCTACGCGGCACCGCCAGTCCGGCCTGGGTGCCCAGCCTGATCACGCCGCGCATCCAGCTGCCGGGCACCAGTCCGGCGGTGTCCTTGCCGTCCAGCTCGACCACCGCGTCGACCAGGTGCGTGGCCGGATCGATCACGTTGTTCACCTGCGCGACCTTGGCGTGCACGACGCTGCTGCCGAACACAGCGCGAAGATCGACCGGCGCCCCCGTATGCACCTTGGCGGCTTCTTCCGGTTCGACGCCGAGCCGGATCCACAGATGGGTCTGCGCGCTCAGCGTCAGCAGCGGCTGGCCCGGCTGTACCAGCGCACCGGGCGACACGTCGACGCGGCTGATCGTGCCGGCCTCGGATGCGCGCAGCAGCTGGGTCGCATGCCCCGTGCCTTGTGCCTCGATCGCGGCGAGACCGGCCTTGGCATCGTTGAGGTTCTGCCTGGCGGCGGCGAGGTCCGCATGCGTGACCAGGCTTTCGCGGTACAGCGCCTCGGACTGCTTAAGCTGGGCCTGCGCACTGGTCAGCTTGCTGCGCGCCTGGGCATAGGCCATCTGCGCCTGCGGCGAACTGGCCAGCGCGAGCAGGGGCTGCCCCTTGGTCACCTGCTGTCCGGGCGTCACCATTGTCCGTTCGACGATGCCGCTGTGCAGGCTGGTCAGCGAATGCACGTGGGCAGGGTCGCTAGCGACCCTGCCGTAGACCGTCAGGCGGTCGTGCAACGGCTGCTGCACGATGCGGGTGACCGACACCAGCGCGCTGGGCGCGTCGTCGGCACGACCGGAAAGGGGCAGCAACAGCATCAGGGTGGCCAGCAGGGCCGGCACGGGTAGCGCGCATTTCATCGTGACAGGGTTCCGTGGGCGGGAATGGGGGAAGCACCGGGGGGAACGTGCCCGAGCAGGGCCGCCAGGGCGACCTCGCCCTTGGTCAGGGTGGCGGTGAGGTCCAGCATCTGCAGCTCGTGCGTGATCACGCTCTGCTGTACCGCAAGCCATGCGGCGCCCGAGTAGTTGCCCGCGTGGAAGGCGCGGTCGGCGCGGCGGGCGAACATGCGGAGCTGGGGCAGGTTTTGCTGCAGCACCTTGCGCTGGTGCGCGACCTGGCGCAGTTGCGCGTACAGGGTGCGCGCCTCGACATCGGCCTGGTCGAGCCGCGCCTGATATTCGGCCACTGCACGGTCACGCGCGGCCCTGGCGATGCGTGCATTGGCCTGGGCCCGGCCGAACACCGGAAGGTTGAGGTTGATGCTGAATCCGGTGGTATCGACCCGGCTGGTATCGCCGGCACGGTTGACGCCGACGCTCAGGCCCGGGAACTGGGCCATCACCGCCGCGCGGAAATCGGCATCGGTGGCATGCGCGGCGGCGGCCAGCGCCAGCAGGTCGGGACGTGTCTTCGGCAAGGCCTGCAGCGCCGCCGTCAGCTGGGATGCCGAAGGCAGCGTCAACGGCATCGGCGCGACCAGTCCGTAACGCGCGCCGGGCGCCACCCCCAGCAGATGGTTGAGGTTGGCCTGCGCAGCCTCCCTGGCCTGCTCGGCCGCGGCCAGCTGGCTCTGCGTGTCGGTCAGGTCGATCAAGCTCGCCGATGCGGTGTCGAGGGTGACATCGTGACGCGCCAGCGCACGCTGGTACGCCGCATTGAATCGTGTCGCGGCATCCAGCTGGCGCTGCAGCAGGGCGCAACGTTTCTGCGCGGTCCACAGGTCGACGAAACCCGCCGCACTGGCCTGCGCCAGGCTCCAGCCCTGCCAGGCCAGCTGCAGTTCGGTGGTAGCGCGGCGGGCCCGCGCCGCGTCCACGGTCGCGCCGCGGGTAAGCAGCCACGACACGTCCTCGCTCAGGCCGAGACTCCAGCCATGGCTGTAGCCGGGGGTGGTCGGATGATCCACGCTGGCACTCAGCTGCGGGTCGGGCAGCAGCCCGGCCGCGTGCAACTGCAACGTGCTGATGCGCGCGTCGATCAGGCTGGCCTGGTAATCGGGGTCGGCGCGCAGCGCCAGCGCACTGGCCTGGCGCATGTCCAGCGTGGCGAGCGGCTTGCCGTGCGCATCGGTCGGCGTCGCCGCCCAGTGCGGCGCCGTCGGCAGCGGATGTGACTGGTAGGTGACGCAGCCCGCCAGCAGCAGCAAGGCTCCGACGATGGCGACACGCACAGGGCGTAGGGAGTTCGGAATCACATCGTTTCCTTGGTGGGGAAATCCAGTTGCACACGCAGACCGGGCCGGGCATCGCCCAGCTCCAGCGCAATGCCGTGAAGATCGGCGACCGCGGCCACCAACGCCAGCCCGAGGCCGCTGCCCGGCGTGCTGCGCGCCGCGTCCAGGCGCACGAAACGCCCGAGCACGTGCGCACGCGCCGCTGCGGGAATGCCGGGGCCGGCATCGGCAACCACCATGCGGACGCTGTCGCCGGAACGTTCCAGCACCAGCTCCACCGGCGTGCCGGCCGGCGTGTGCCGAAGGGCGTTCTCGATCAGGTTGGCGACCATCTGGGTAAGCAGGGCACGGTCACCGTGCACCTGCAGGCCCGGTTCGATGCGCGTGTGCAACGAACGTCCCTGGTCTTCGAGCACGGGCGCGAAGTCGCCAGCGAGACTGGTCAGCAGCGCGGACAGGTCGAGTATGGCAAAACCGGCGCGACGCTGGCGACTTTCGATCTGCGCGATGCGCAGCAGCGCGGCGAACGTGGCCAGCACGCCGTCGACATCGGCCAGCGCACGTTCGCTGGCGGCACGGAACGCGTCGATGCTGTCGGCGTCGCGGGTCGCCGCTTCCAGGCGCTGGCGCAGGTGGGCCAGCGGCGTGCGCAGGTCGTGTGCGATGTCGTTGGACACCTGGCGCATGCCTTCCATCAGTGCCTGGATGCGTTCCAGCATCGCGTTGAGCGAATGCGCGAGGCGGTCGAACTCGTCGCCGCGCTCGCCCAGTGGCACGCGCGTTTCCAGCTCGCCACCGGCGATGCGGGCAGCGGCGGCGGCCACCGCTTCGACCCGGCCCAGGTAGTTGCGCGCGGTGATCACGCCCCCCAGCAGGGCCAGCAGCACGGCGGCAATGCCGGCCCACAGGAACGAGCCCTGCAGCAGTTCGTCCAGCTCGTCGGCGCTGTGCCGGTCGCGCCCGACGACGAGTTGCCGGCCATCGTCCAGCCGGAGAGTCTGCACCAGCACGCGCCGATGCCGGTCGCGGTCGCCATGCAGGGATTCATGCTGCACCATGGTGCTCCAGCCCTGGACCCTCGGTGCGTGATCGAGATCGCCAGCCAGATGCTGCCCGTGCGCGCTGAACAGGCCATAGAAGAACGGCCCCTGCGGCATCTGCGCCACAGCCTCGTTGACGGCGGCGGCCAGCCCGCTGCCCGGAGTCGCCAGGATTTCGGCGGACTCGTCCTTGATCGCGTGGCGGACCTGCGACTCGACATAGCCGCGGACCGACCACCAGGTGATGGTGAACAGCGCCAGCGCGACCAGCGCGAACAGGCTGGCCTGCAGCGCAGCCAGCCGGAACGCGGAACTGCGGACCAGACGTACGATGAAGCTGGCATTGGCGTTCGGTGCGGCCATCTAGCGTTCGGCTTCCAGGCGCAGCATGTAGCCCGCGCCGCGCACGGTGCACAGCAGGCCGCCACTCTCGAACCCGCGGTCGACTTTGCTGCGCAGGCGGCTGATGTGTGTTTCCACCACGCTGGTCTGCGGGTCGAAATGGTATTCCCACACCTGCTCCAGCAGCATGGTCCGGGTCACTACCTCGCCAGCATGGCGCATCAGGTATTCGAGCAGGCGGAACTCGCGCGGCTGCAGGTCGATCGGCTGTCCGCCGCGGCGCACCTCGCGCTTCAGCAGGTCCATCTCCAGGTCAGCCACGCGCAAAGTGGCGGTGAGCGTCTCCGCCAGTGGTGGCCGCCGGCCGAGCGCGCCGACCCGCGCCGCCAGTTCGGCGAACGCGAACGGCTTGGCCAGGTAGTCGTCGGCGCCTGCCTCGAAACCTTCGACGCGCGCATCCACCTCGCCCAGCGCGGTCAGCATCAGCACCGGCGTATGCACCTGTGCCGCACGCAGGGCGCGCAGCAGACTCAGGCCGTCCAGCTTGGGCAGCATGCGATCGACGATCAGCACGTCGTAGTGCCCTTCGCTGGCATGGAACAAACCCTCCCGGCCATCCGTAGCCTGGTCGACGACGTGGCCAAGCTCGCCCAGACCCCTGGCGATATAGGCAAGGGTTTCGGCATCGTCTTCGACCAGGAGGATCTTCATGGGGACATGCGGCGTGAATGGGAGGCTGGAACGATCGTACCGGCTAAGCGTGTTCGTATACGCCCATCCGTATCGGTCAATCGACCTCGCTGGCAGGCGCGGTGCTCACCCGGCCGGTATCCGGATCGACGCTGAAATGCGCGACATGATTGCTCTGGCTCACCACATCGACGTCGTAGTGCGCCGCCTTGCCATGGCCATACGGGCCCGCTTCCAGCGCGCGTCCGTGACCGGCGTGCTCGGCCGCGGCGATGGCCTGGTTCAGCGACAGCTTGCGGCCTTTCAGGCTGAGCATGCCCTGGGCGTCTTCACCGTGCGCGGGTGCAATGCCGAGCCAGGACCCGCTTTGCGGATCGATCCGCGCGAGCATCGGCTTGCCGTGCACGTCGAGTTGCACTTCGTACCAGGTACCGCGACGCGCGACTTCCAGCCCCATGCCGAAGGCACGACCGCCGCTGTGCTTCTCGGCACGCGACACCGCGTCCATGGGGGCGATACCGGCGCTGTGCACGGCGGCGATTTCAGCGGCCTCGCTGGCATCCGCGTGCGCGGTGCCGAGACCAGCGCCGGCAAACAGCAGCACGGCGCAGGCCATTGTCGGGACGAAGGCGTTCGTTCGGCGGGATGCGGCATGGATCATGAGTCGACACTCCGTTGTGATGTGCAGTCAGGTTGACATGCGCGTGTTTGCCGACGGATTGGGAGATTCTTACCGATTGGTAAGAATCGTTCGCACAGGCCGCATGCGGGCGACACCGGCCGTCATCGCCAGCGCGGTCGTGTTGACAGCGTTACGACGTGCGTCGTAATCATGCGCTATGAGCCGTTATTCACTGCCCGCCGATGATCTGGAATACGCCGTGCTCAGTTCGCTCTGGGCGCTGGGAACGGCATCGGTGCGGGACCTGCACGAACGCGTCGGGGTGCCCGCCGGCTATGTCTACACCACCACCGCCAAGGTGGTGGATCGCTTGCGCGAAAAGCGCCTGGTCGAGCGGCGCCGGGACAACAGTGCCTTCGTGTACCGACCGACGGTCGAGCGCGCCGAAGTGGAACGCGTGCGGGCCCGGCAACTGATGGGACGCTTCCTCGGCCCGGAACCGCAGGCCGCGGTCGCTGCGCTGGTCGACGCGGTCGGCGAGATCGATCCGGACCTGCTCGAACAGTTCGAGCAGGCGATCCGCGACAGAAAGGCACTTGACCGTGGGCCGTGAAACCCTGCTCGGCATCCTGTTGCTGCTGCTGGGCGGCCTGACCGTGCAGCCGCTGGCGGCGATCCGCTTTCGCGGGCGGCGCGATGGCGATGGCGATGCCGGCGTCGCCGAACGACATGCCTGGCTGCATCTGTGGCTGCCGGTGGCGCCGACCTGGATCATCGCGGCCTGGCTGGGCGGGTGGGCGCTGCGCGAACCCGACCCGGTGCATGACCGCCTCGACCCGTGGCTGCTGCTGGCCAGCTGCCTTCCGTTCGCCTTGGTCGCGTCGCGTGCGCTGTTCCGTGCAGGCTGGGCACTGCTGCGCGAACCGGCCGGGCAGCCCATCTGCACCGCCGGCCTGCTGCGCCCGCGGATCGTGTTCTCGCCGTTCCTGGTGCCCTCGCTGGAAGACCGCCAGGTGCGCGCGGCCTGGGAGCACGAACAGGCCCATGTGCGTCATCGCGACCCTCTGCGTATCTGGCTGGGCCAGCTCGCGGCCGACCTGCAATGGCCGTGGCCAGGCGCACGCGACCGCTTCGACCACTGGCTGGAAATGCTCGAACAGGCACGCGACGACGAAGCCCGCCAGCACGGCGTGTCCGGGGCCGACCTGGCCGCCGCGGTGGTGGTCACGCTGAAGTATGCGTCGCAGGACCGGCATGGCACGGCAACGAGCCGGCCACGCCTGCTGGTCGATGCCGCGCTCGGCGGCAATCCCCAGGCGCTGGAGCGCCGCATCGTGCGGCTGCTGGCGAACCGGAGCGCGAACGTCGCACCCGCACCGCCGGAAACGCATCGCGCTTGGCTGCCGCTGATGCTCGCGTGCACGCTGCTGACGGCCGTATTGCTGGGCGCGCTGTACGGCGAATCGATCCTTCACCCCATGCTGGCATGGACATGTCTGCTCTGAGCACCGCAAGCAACTGGCCGCGACGCCTTGCCGCGCTGGCCGCCCTCGCCTGCCTGGCAGGCATCGTCGACGTACACGCCGCCACGCGCACGCCGTCATCCGGCGATTACGCGGTGGCCCGCCTGCAGCAGCGCAGTACGGTCTACACGGCCTATGCCCAGGTGGAGCCGGTTGCCACCGTGCCGGTGCGCGCACTGGTGCCCGGCGCGCTGCGCGACCTGCATGTGGTGCCCGGCAGCACGGTCGTCCGTGGCGAGGTACTGGCGCAGCTCGGCGGCTCCCGTCTGCGCGCCTTCATGACCGGCCGCGAAGCGGCGCTGCACAGCGCCATCACGAACGCAGCGACGGCACGACAGGCGCTGGCGATCGCCCGCCGCCAGTTCGCGCAACGGCTGGCGACCCGGCAGGACGTCGACGCGGCACGCAGTGCGCTGGCCTCGGCGCAGGCGGCGCAGGCAACCGCCAGGACCCGGCTGGCCGAGGCGCGCGACATGCAGGGCCTGCGTGCGCCAGTGGCAGGAACGGTACTGGCGGTACATGCCGGCGACGGCGAGCAGGTGACGACCGGCGAGACCGTGCTGGTGCTGCTGCCGGCGAACCGGCTGTGGGTTGATGCCACCTACTACGGCGCCGACGCCACCCGGCTGCACCCGGGCATGCGCGGCCGCTTCCAGCCGGCCGACGGCAGCGCTGCCGTGCCGGTCAAGGTCGTCTCGGTCGCGGCGGCACTGGCGATGGACGGCGGCCGCACGGTGGGCCTGCTGCCGCTGGCGGCCACCCCGCCCGCATCGTGGATCGACGGCCAGTCGGGCACGGTGAGCGTGGACGGCCCGCCGGCGCAGGGCGTGGCGATACCGACCTCGGCACTGGTGCTGGATCGCGGTCGCTGGTGGGTGGTGCTGCACACGTCCAGCGGCAACACGCCGCGGCAGGTGATACCCGGACCGGCGCAGGGCTGGCACACCTGGATCGTCTCCGGCCTGCGCCCGGGGCAGCAGGTGGTGAGCAGGAACGCCTTCCTGGAATACCACCGTGACATCGCCCAGTCCTACCAGCCGCCAGACTGAACATGCCCGCAGAGATTCCATTGCCGCGCCTGCTGCGCCGCCCGCTGCTGTGGGTGCTGATCCTCGGCGCGGTGCTGACGTATGCGGTGATCGCCTTCGTCGACACCCCGGTCGAGGTGCTGCCGCAGTTCGACTACCCGCAGGTCAGCGTCACCGCGCACCTGCCCGGCACCACCGCGACCGAGCTTGAGCACCTGGTCGTCAACCCGCTGGAGAGCCAGATCCTGGCGTTGACCGGGCTGCGCAGCGTGCATTCCACGATGGGCAGCGGCACGGTGGAAATCGACGTGCGCTTCGGCAAGGACAGTAACGCCCAGGCCGACCTGCAGGCGATCAACGGCGCGATCGACCGTGCGCGCGGTGAACTGCCCACCCAGGTGCATCCGCTGGCCGAGATCATGGGCAACGCGATCAACGAGGTGGCCGATTACGCGGCAGAGATTCCCGCGGGCATCGCGGCGGCGCGCGTGCAGCGCGCGGTGCAGGCCAATATCGTGCCGGCGCTGCGCGCGCTGCCCGGGGTGCAGTTCGTATACACCTTCGGTGCCGGCAACGAGGCGCTGTGGATACAGCCCCGGCTGGGTGCGATGCGACGCTATGGCATCGGCATCGACACCATCGTGCAGGCGGTGAAGGCGCAGGTGCTGCTGGCGCCTGGCGGCTATCTTTCGCTGGGCCACAACGACGTGCTGATCGAGGCGCGCAACCTGCCGACCCGAATCGCCCGGCTGCGCCAGGTGCCGGTCGCCACGCCGCAGGGGCCGGTGCCGCTGACAGCACTGGCGCGCATCGTGCGGGCAGGCGTGCCGATCCATAACGCGGTGTCGCTGGACGGCCACCCCAGCGTCGCGCTGACCGTGTTCAAGCAACCGCACGCATCGACCCTGGCGGTAACGCGCGCGGTGCAGGCCGCGCTGGAGGCCAGTCAGCCGCAGCTGCCCGCCGGCGTGCACTGGGTGCGCATCTACGACCAGGGCTACATCGTCGGCATGGTGGGACGCGATCTCGGCCGCAACCTGCTGATTGGCGCCGCGCTGGCGGTGCTGCTGCTGTTCTGGGTGCTAGGCGCGGGCCGAGGCATCGTGGTACTGGCCCTGGCGATTCCGCTGTCGCTGGCGCTCGGCATCGCTGCGCTGCACCTGATGGGGCACGACCTGAACCTGATGACGCTGGGTGCGCTGTCGGTGGCGGTGGGCCTGCTGGCGGACGACGCGATCATCGTGCTGGAGAGCATCTACCACTGCTGGGAACGCGGCGACGCACACTGGCAGGGCATCCTCAATGGCGTGCGCAGCATCGCGATACCGGACGTCACCGGCACCCTCACCAATGTGGCGATCTACGTGCCGTTGCTGTTCGTCGGCGGACTGGTCGGGCTGTTCTTCATCCCGTTCTCGCTGGCGATGATCCTGGCGCTGCTGGCCTCGCTGCTGGTGTCGCTGTGCTTCATTCCGCTGGGCCTGGGCTTCATCGGCGCACGCCCCAGCGCGGGCAGCCGCAGCGGCCAGCATCTGCTGGAATGGCTGCAGCGGGCCAACCAGAAACTGTTCCACTGGGTGGCCCGCGCGCCACGCCTCAGCCTGGGCATCACCTTCGCGGTACTGCTGGTCAGCCTGGTCGGGCTGGTGCTGGTGCCGATCGACTTCCTGCCGCTGCCGAACGAAGGCACTCTGCTGGAATCGTTCACCCTGGCGCCGGGCGCGTCGCTGCTGGAAAGCCGCATCGCCGTGCAGAACATCACGACGCGACTGCTGGCCGACCCGGCGGTGGCGCATGTCGATGCGCGCATCGGCTCGGGCGCATCGACCACCTATACCGAACCCGCATGGGCCGGCGAGATCCAGGTGACGCTGAAGCCGGGCGTGAACGTCAACGCGCTGGACGCCATCGGCCAGCGCATCCAGCGCGAATCGCAGCTGCCGGGCGTGCAGCTGTCGGTGGACACGCCGACCATCGAGCGGGTCGGCGAGAGCCTGTCGGGCCTGCCGCAACCATTCGTCATCCGCGTATTCGGCAGCCGCATACCGGAATTGCGGCGGATCGCCGGCGAGATCACCGCGCGGCTGAAGCGTATCCCGGCACTGGCCGATGTGTTCGACAACGACGGCTACCCGGTGACCCAGCTGCAGATCGAGCCACGCAGCGCCGCGCTCGCGCTGCATCGGCTGACACCCGCCGCGTTGTACGCCCAGCTCGATCCGCTGATCGATGGCCAGGTGATCAGCCGCGTGCCACAGGGCAATGTGCCGCTGGACCTGTATGTGCGGCTGGCCGATGCCCCGCATCGATCGGTGGCGGACCTGTCCGCGCTGCCGATCCGCACTGCAGGTGGCTGGACGCCGTTGGACCAGCTCGCCCGGCTGCAGCTGGTGCAGACGCCCAACCAGATCCGTCACATCGCCGGCGCCCGTGCGCTCGACATCCTGGCCACGCCGACCGGTCCGCTGGGCAGCACCGACGCCGCGGCGCGACGCGCCCTGGCCGGACTGCGCCTGCCGGCAGGCTACCGCATCGGCTTCGGCGGACTCGCTGCCGAACTCGAACAGGCTGCACTGGGCCTGCTGCTGGCCGGCGCGGCAGCATTCGCGATCATGGTCGGCATCCTGCTGCTGCAGTTCGACGGCCTGCTGATTCCCGGCATCCTGCTGCTGGAGATCCCGCTGGCGCTGACCGGCGGTACCGTGGCGCTGGTGATCAGCGGGGTGGGCCTGAACGCGATGGGCATGGTCGGCTTCCTGACCCTCGTCGGCATCGGTCTGCGCCACAGCATCGTGCTGCTCGATCGCGTCCGCCACAACGAAGCCGCCGGCATGCCGGTGGACGACGCGGTGCACGAAGCGATCCGCATCCGCTTCCGCCCGATCGTGCTGACCGCGCTCACCGCGATGCTGGGCATGCTGCCGACCGCGCTTGGACTGGGTCAGGGCGCCGCGCCCGAGCAGGGCCTGGCCGTGGTGATCCTGGGCGGACTGGCCTGGAGCGCAGTGCGCAGCACCAACCTGATTCCCGCGCTGTACCTGCACTGGCGTCACCGCCAGCTGGCGCGGCAGCAGTCCGGTTGAACGCATCTCCCTGGCCCATTGCGTGCATGTCGATGCCGCGCCTTCAACATGCGGGCAAAGCGCCGAAAAAATACCCTTTTGAGCGTTGTAACAGCCCTTTCGCGGGGGCATGATCCTTCAAGCGTTCTTCGCATTCCGATACGTCTTTCCGCACGTTCGTCAGCACCGCTTTCATCAGCACCGAGTGAATCCATCATGCATCCGGGCGAACCCTTGACCGAGGGCAGGACAACATCCCGCATCCTCATCGTCGACGATCACCCGATGGTGCGTGACGGGCTGCGCTCGATGCTGTCCCGCGAACCCGATCTGGACATCGCCGGCGAGGCCACCCATGGCAGGGAAGCCATCGCCCAGTACCGCGCGCTTCGTCCGGACCTGATGCTGATCGACCTGCAGATGCCCGAAATGGATGGACTGCAGGCCATCGCCGCCATCAGGGACGAATTTCCGGATGCCGCCATCATCGTGCTGACGACCTTCCTTGGCGACGCCAGGGTGGCCAGGGCATTCGCGCTCGGGGCCACCGCCTACCTGCTCAAGACGGCACGCAGCCACGAGATCATCCGCGCCATCCGCAACGCACTGATCGGACGCCGGACCATGGCTGCCGACGTGGCCGAGCAGGTGGCGCAGCACATGGGCCACGAAGCACTGACGGAACGCGAAACCAGCATCCTGCGCCTGGTTGCGAAGGGCCAGAGCAACCGCAGCATTGCCGGCGTACTGCACCTTTCGGAAGACACCATCAAGGCACGCATGAAGAGCATCATGCGCAAGCTCAACGCGGGCGACCGTACGCATGCCGCGATGATCGCACTGGGGCGCGGCTACATCGATCCGGTGCAGTAAAGCGCAACGCTACGGCACAGGCATCAGATCATGCCCATCGATTTGGCGCAGGCCACCGCCTCCGCGCGGGTCCTGGTCGAAAGCTTGACCGCTATGCGCTTCATGTGGCTTTTCACCGTCTCGGGCGCGATGTGCAGCTCACGTGCCGCACCCTTGTTCGAATAACCCCTGCTGACCAGATCCAGCACGCCGATTTCGCGCTGACTGAGCACGATGTCGGGAGTCTGTCGAGCATCGTCATGTGAATACCCGGCTTCGCACGTGACCAGGATGCCGTTGATATAGGCATGGAGGTGCCCAAGCTGGTTTTTCCGCGACGAACGGATCCATTGCAGGCACGGCCCGATGATCGAAAGCTCGTCCACGAAGGTGCGGAACAGACCCGCCGCGGCGCCTCGCTCGAGGGCACAAAGCATGTCAGCGCAGGCATCGTCCTTGCGACCGGCACGATACAGGCTGCCAGCGGCCAATGCGGCAAAGCGGACCGCCAGCACTGCCAGGTGGCGCCCGCGCAGCCAGTCGCCAAGCAGGCGGAACCCGGCCGCCGCCGCGGTGTAGTCGCCGATCGCGAAAGCAATACGCAGGCGCGCCGCTTCAAGCGGCCAGGTATCCACATCGAATCCGGCAACCGGCCGGGCCGTTGTCGCTCCATTCTGCTGTGCACGTGCAAGCGCACGGCCAGCCAGCTCCGTTCTGCCATCGGCGAGCATGGCGACGATTTCGAGTGCAGCAAAGTATGCAGCCAGCCGGGTCCAGCCTTTCTGCCGGCATGTGTCGATACCCATGCGCACGAATCGCGACGCCTGCGCCCGGTGACCCTGCGCCATCGCCAGGCGGAAAGCCGTCGTACGTCCCCACATCACGGCATCCGCACCGCCATGCTGGTCGATCGCCGCCTCGCGGCTGCGGAGCAATGCCTGCGCCTGCTCCATGTCGCCCATTTCGTAGGTCACCGCGGCCAGCACACAGCGCGACAGAAGCGCAACCTTGGCGTCATGCCCGGAAGCCCGCTCGGACAGTTCGATGGCACGTCTGGCATGGCGCTCGGCCAGTTTCAGGCGCAGCTGCTCCGCCTCGGCGGCCGCCTCGATGGACAGGTTGACGACCTGCGGAATCCACACGCCCCTGCGTGTGCGATACAGGCGCGGCGCGGACAGCTCGTAGAGCGCATCGAGCCGGCGCATTTTCCAGCAGGCGTAGCGGATGACCGTCAGCAGCACCATCCGCATACGCGGCGACAGCGGACGCGCGAGCACGTCACCGGCCAGCGCCAGCGCCTGCTCGGCGTCGTCTCGCCAGAGGTAGCCGATGGCGACCAGGACATCCCGCTCGTCCCGGCGTTGCCTGCATGCCGCCGCGTCCTGTCGACATGCCGGCAGCGCGCGCATGCGATCGACCTGCCGCAGCAGCTCGTCGTGTTCGAAGCGCTCGGCCGCACGCCAGCTCGCATCCAGCATCGCGCGCGACGCGATGCCGTCGAGTGCACCGGAGACGCCGGCAAACGCCGTGGTCAGCAGTTCTGGCCGGCCACGGTGCGGAACATCCTCTTGCCGCAGGCACGCATGCATAAACACCTCGATCCATCGCAGTGGCGCAGTAGTCGCACCACCGGCTCCCGGGCTGCCTGCAACAGAACATCGTCGGATCGCGGCAGCCACCCCGTAGCTTCCAACCTACCCGCATCCGGCTTCCGGCGATGCCCTCGCGCGGGTAGATGTTTTCCACCCTGCCGGGTGCACCATGCGACCCGAAAGGGTCAACCGCGCCCGCAGCCGCGAAAGCCCCCATCAGGGGGATGGGGTGCATCCGTCCAAAACGGCAGACTGGTGCCGAGTCCATCGCCCGTACAGGCCTGGAATCCCCGTCCAGCGGACTCCCCCACATCCCTCATGTTTTGCGGAGCGTTGCCATGGGCAAGAAGGTTGCAGAGATCGTCGTCGAGGTGCTCGAGCAGGCCGGCGTGAAGCGGTGCTACGGCATCGTCGGTGACACACTCAACCTGATCGCCGAGAACCTCGACAAGAGTTCGATCGACTGGGTCAGCGTGCGCCATGAGGAGGCCGGCGCGTTCGCCGCCGGTGCCGAGGCCCAGCTCACCGGCGAACTGGTGGCCTGCGCCGGCTCGTGCGGACCGGGCAGCCTGCACTTCATCAACGGCCTTTACGAAGCCAACCGCAACCGCTCGCCGGTGGTGGTGATCGCCAGCCAGGTCACGATGAACGAACTCGGTTTCGAGTTCATCCAGGAAGTCGATTTCAAATCCGTGTTCAAGGAATGCACGGTGTACTGCGAAATGATCCTGACCCCCGAACAGGCCCGCAAGAAGGCCGTGGCCGCCTGCCAGGCCGCACTGAACGAGCGCGGCGTGGCGGTGCTGATCGTGCCGGTCGACATCTCGCATGGCGAGGTCAAGCAGGATTACCCCTATCGCGTTCACCACGCACGTCCGGACATCCGGCCCAATCCGCGGGAGATCGAGGCGATCGCCGACATCCTCAACGCGGGCAACAAGGTCACCATCTACGCCGGCGCCGGCTGCGAAGGTGCGCTGGACGAGATCAAGGCCGTGGCGGAGCGGCTCAAGGCGCCGATCGCACATACCTCGCGCGGCAAGTCCGACCTGGAACACGACAATCCCTACAACGTCGGCATGACCGGCATCCTCGGCAACGAAGCGGGCTATCACGCCGTGCTCGAATGCGACACGCTGCTGCTGCTGGGTGCGGATTTCGCGTGGCGCCAGTTCTACCCCGACCACGCCAACATCGTGCAGATCGACATCAAGCCATCGCACCTGGGGCGCCGCCACCACGTGACCCTTGGTGCAGTGGGCGACGTCAAGCTGACCCTGCAGGCGCTACTGCCGCATCTGGAAAACAAGGCGGATACGCTGTTCCAGCAGGAGTTCGTGCGCCGCTACAGGAAAGCCCGGGACGAGTGGCAGAAGCACCTGAAGCCGGGTCACAACGATTCGATCCCGGCGTCCTACCTGATGTCGCGCATCAACGCGCATGCCGACGAGGATGCGCTACTGGTCGGCGACGACGGCTCGCCGATCGTATGGGCGCTTCGGGTGTTCGAGACCAACGGCAGCCGACGCATCTTCGGCAGCCTGCTGCACGGCACGATGGCGTCCGGCCTGCCCAGTGCGCTGGGACTCAAGAAGGCCGCGCCGGACCGCCAGGTGATCGCCTGCTGCGGCGACGGCGGACTCAGCATGCTGCTGGGTGAACTGATCACCACCCTGCAGGAACAGGTGCCGGTGAAGATCGCCGTGTTCGACAACGAGAAGCTCGGCTTCGTCGAGATCGAGCAGAAGGCCGAAGGCATCCTGGACACGTTCACCAAACTGAAGAATCCCGACTTCGGCAAGGTTGCCGAAGCCATCGGCCTGTGGGGGCGCACGGTCACCACCTCGAGCGAGCTGGATGGCGCCATCCAGGAATGGCTGGCGCAGCCCGGTCCGGCCCTGCTCAACGTCAAGGTCAACCAGCTGGAACTGGTGCGGCCACCGATGATCGAGGCCAAGCCGATCCTCGGCCTGTCGCTGTATTCGATCAAGGCCATCCTGCATGGACGCGGCGCCGACGTACTGGAAATGATCCGCGAGAACATCTGATCGATGCCCGGCAGCGGGCGCCGATCCAGCCCGGGTTACCCCCATTCAGGGGATACAGCCACGCCGGCGCGCATCGCACACTCGATCTCGATGGCGTGATCCGCTGCACGATGCGGCCGCACCTCGTCGCGGCCATGCTGCAGTGCGTCTCCTGCCCGGCCATCTCCCCCCGCACAGAGGCGAATGTCATGCTCGAACATCCACGGCCACGAAAGCTGCATGTTTCCGCCGTGGCGATGGCCGTGCTCCTGTTGAGCAGCTGCAGCGCTGCACCCTCGCGCAACATCCTCGGCTCGTATTTCCCCAGCTGGATGTTGTGTGCCGTGTTCGGCATCGCCGGTGTCGCGGCGATCCGCTTCGTGCTGGTCAGGACCGGCATCGACGCCGCGTTGCCGCTGCCCGTGCTGGTCTACCTGAGCCTGTGGATCGCGGTGACGCTCGGTCTTTGGCTGGTATGGCTGGCATGAACACGACAGCTCCGGTGCCGGACCGTCGTATCGCGGGCAAGGCGGTTGCCGCGCTTGCGGTCGTGGCGGCAGTGACGACCATCGTATGGTCGATGATCGTGCTGAGCCATCGCCCGCGCACGCACGATGCCTACATCTATGCCTATAGCGCCAGCCTCGCGCCCGAGGTCAGCGGACGCGTTGTGTGGATCGGCGTCCACAACGGCCAGCGGGTGCACAAGGGACAGGTGCTGCTGGACATCGATCCCGCGCCCTACGTGCTGAAACTGCGCCAGGCCAGTGCACAGGTTGACGCCCTGAAGGCTGAAATTGCCCTCACCGGTCGTCGGGTCGACGCCCAGGGTTCGGGCGCCGTCGCCGCCGCCCACGAAGCACAACGCGCACGCCAGCAGCTGACACTGGCCCACGACACCCGGCTGCGCCTGGAGCCGATGCTGGCCAAGGGATTCGTCACGGCGCAGCAGGTCGACCAGGCGCGTACCGACGAGCAGGCTGCCCGGGCGCAGCTGGCCGCGGCCACCGCGAAAGCCACCCAGGCCCGGCAGAGCATCGGCGATGTCGCGAGTCTGGAAGCCGACCTGCTTGGTGCCGAAGCCGGCGAAGCCCTGGCCGCACGCAACCTGCGCGAAACGCATATCGTCGCGCCTGTCGACGGCCGGGTCGCCGGCTTCGACCTGGCGCCGGGCTCGTTCGCCACCGCAGGCCATCCGCTGCTGACCGTGATCGACGACGCGAACTGGTATGCCGTCGCCAATTTCCGCGAAACCGACCTGCGCCATATCAGGCCCGGCGAACACGCCACGGTGTGGATGATGGGCCGCGACGGGCATCCGCTCAGCGGCACCGTGCAGAGCATCGGCCAGGGGGTTCAGCCGGAAGGATCGGTCGGCCCGGGCTTGCCGCGGGTCGGTCGTGATCTCGACTGGGTAGTGGTCGCGCAGCGCTTTCCGGTATGGATTCATCTGGATCGCGGCAGCACGCCGTTCCTGCGTATCGGAGCGACCGCTTCGGTGCGGGTGCAAGATGCGCAGCTGCGCTGAGTCGCCACCGCGCGACGGTTTGCCCGGTCTGCTGCGCCTGGAGCTGCAGGTCGACCCGGCGCGCTGGCGCAGCATGCTGCGCATCACCGCGTGCACCGTGGTGATGCTGATCGTCACCATGACCTTCCGCATTCCGTTGCCGGCCTACGCGATCTATATCGTGTTCGTGGTCAGCCAGTCGGACGCGGCCTCGACCCTGATCACCGCGATCGGCGGCACCCTGGCGATCACCCTGGCGGTCAGCCTGTCGATCCTGCTGTACGTGTTCGATGCCGGTGCACCGGCCCTGCGCATTCCGCTGCTGGCGCTCAGCGCGTTTCTCGGTCCGTTCCTGGCGCGCACCAGCTCGCTCGGGCCGGTGGCGTTCCTGTCCGGCTACGTGCTGGTGTTGACCCAGACCCTGCTCGACGAAAGCCCGGCAACCGAACCGGTGGTGCATGGCGTGCTATGGCTGTGGGTCATCGTGGTGGTACCAGTAATGGTGACCGTCGCCGTCACCCTGGCCACGGGCGAACGTCCGGCAACCCTGGCGCGCAGACAGGCCACCGCGGTACTCGCCGGGCTGGCTGCCTACCTCGAACATCCCGGCACACAGGACCCGCAGCGCCTGCGCGGACAACTTGTCGCGCTGGAACAGCTGAAGACCCGCGCACAGAACTGGGACAGGCGCCTGCAAGTCTTCGCGCTGGAGGACAACGCCATGCTGGCGCTGTTGATGGAAGCGCTGGACATCGCCGTCACGCTGCCTGCCGACACGCCGCAGGGCATGCGTCGCGAGCTTGCCGGTGCGCTGCAGCAGGCCGGCCGCCACCTGCTGGCACGGCGCCGTGGCCAGGCGCCATCCGGGCACGGCGAACGCGCATCCGCATCTCCGAATCCTGACCGACCCAATCCGGGCCAACCGAGACCGGATCAGCCCACCGCGCTGGCCTTGCAGCAGGTCATCGACGAACTGCTGCTGAGATCTCTGGGGCACGGCGATGCGACCGCGTTGCCGGACCCACCCGCCCCACGCGCATTCTTCATCGCCGACGCCTTCCGCAACCGCGAGCATGCGCGCTTCGCCGTCAAGGTCATGCTGGCCGTGCTCGGTGCCTATGCGACCTACACCCTGCTGGACTGGCCCGGCATCCGCACCGCCGTGACCACCTGCTTCTTCGTGTCCATGACCACGTTTGGCGAGAGCCTGCACAAGTTCACGCTGCGGATTTCCGGTGCGCTCATCGGTGGACTGCTGGCCGGGCTCTGCCTGGTCTTCGTGCTGCCCAGGCTGGACGATATCGGCCAGTTCTGCCTGGTGATGGCAGCGGTGTCGCTGTTCGCTGCCTGGATCAGCACCGGCAGCGAAGCGATCTCCTACGCCGGCATGCAGATCGCGTTCGCCTTTTTCCTGGGCACGCTGCAGGGCTTCGCGCCCGCCAGCGACCTGACCGTGCTGCGCGACCGCGTGGTCGGCATCCTGATCGGCAATGCCTGGGTAACGCTGATGTTCGCGTCGCTGTGGCCGGTCAGCACCGCAACGGAAATCCGGCGACTGCAGGCATCGATGTTCAGCACCCTGGCTGCACGGTTGCGCCAGGACGCCAGCGAGCCCTCCCGCGCCTCAAGCGGATTGGCGCTGGGCAGGCAGCGGGCTCACGCCGATCAGTTGCGCGCGCGCAGCCACTTCGAATGGCGCCCGGTCAGCCACGACCGCCTGCTTGTGGACGCAGCAGCGGCCGACCGTATCGTGTCGCACGCACGGGTGCTGCTCCGTCTGCGGCAGACCACGGCCGCAACGCCGGATACACAGTCCGCCGATGCCGACATCGCCGCGAAACTGGATGCCCTGGTCCAGCCGCAGGACCATACCGACCCGGCCAGCCGTCCACCGGCTACGTCGACGAACGCATTGAGCCGGGCTCGCCGGCAGTTGCTGGAGGACATCGACCATGCGATGCATGCGCACTGAGCGCGTCGCCAGGGCGCTGCTGGCAACCGCCCTTGCGGTCGGATCCGGCTGTGCGGCTGCGCACGCATCCAGCCGGTCATGGGTGATCTCCCGTCCGCCACCGACGCCGACGACGCAGCATACCTATTCGCTGAATCAGCTGATCCGGCTGGCTCTTTCCATCAGCCCGCAGAACCACGCGGCCGAAGCGCAGCTCCGGCAGGCTCGGCTGTCCACCCGCCTGGTCCGCAGCCAGTACGCGCCGCAGATCGACTTCAAGACACTGGCCGGCATGCAGCACACGCCGCTGGCCATTCCGAGGACGGTGTCGCGACGCGGCTATTTCATATCGCACGCGCAGGAAGTACTGCCCAGTCTCGAACTGAAATGGCTGCTGTTCGACTTCGGCCGGCGCAGGGGACAGCTGCAGGCGGCCCGGCAACAGGCGCGTGCGGCGGCGGCCAGCTTCAGCGGCGAGCGCGAAAAGCTGGTGTTCGAGGTAACCCGCGCGTATTTCACCGCCACCTCGGCGCAGGGCAAGGTCCACGCGGCGAAGCAAGCCCTGCAGGCAGCGCTGCTGACCGAGCAGGCCGTCGTCGACCAGCGCCGACACGGCCGTGCCACCGTGGTCCAGGTGGCCGAAGCGCATCGCCAGTCTGCCGCCATGCGCCTGCGCAAAACCCAGGCCGAAGGCGATGCACGCACCGCCTTCGCCAACCTGCTGGCTACCGTGGGCATGTCGCCGGACGCGCATTTTTCGCTGGTCGTGCCCGGCGACGCGAGCGTCGCGCAGACGCCGCTGCAGCCACTGCGCGCCGAACTCGACCGGGCCATGCGCGACCGGCCCGACATCCGGGCGGCGCAAAGCCAGGTGCTTGCCGCCGAGGCGAACGTGACCACCGCACATGCGGCCTACCGCCCGACCATCGGACTGAAGGTCTCCGTGTTCCAGAACATCGGCAGGACGAGCAGCGACGGCAGCCCCTATTCACGCATCGACCGCGAGGGCAACAGCGTGTTCCTGTCCTTCCAGTTGCCGCTCGCCGATGGCGGTGCACGCGCCACCCATGTGGCCATCGCCAACGCCAAGGAAAGCCAGGCCGAGGATGCACTGGCGGCCACGAAAGACACCGCCGCACGGCAGGTCGTGCAGAGCTGGAACGACCTGCGGACCAGCCTGGACAACCGTCGCCAGGCGCGCGATTACGCCCATGCCGCCGCACTCGCCTACCAGGCCTCGCTCGACGCCTACCGCCACGGGTTGTCCAGCATCAATGCTCTGAGCGACGACGAGGCCGCACTGGCCAGGGCCGAAGCCAGCCAGCAGGCGGCCGATGCCGATGTCCTGATTGCGCATGCGGCGCTGGACCTGGCCACGGGAACGCAGGTTTCACCCTGAAGGTCCGACGTCTCGCGCCTTCGCATCATGCCGCCCTGTCGTCATCACAGCGGTAGGCCAGACGTGCGGGAACCGTCAGCCGGATCACCGTGCCACCGTTGGCCCCAAGCCCGATACGCAGCCTGGCGGACAGTTGCTGCGCACGCTCGCGCATGCCCTGCAGGCCCCAGTGACCTGCACGGGTCCCGCCGCGGAGAAGATCGGCCGGCATACCCACGCCGTCGTCGACCACGCTGACGACGAGCTTCCACCGGCGGAACGCCACGACCACCCGGATGCTTGTGGCCGCCGCGTGCCGACAGGCATTCAGCACCGCCTCCCGCACGATATAGATCACCTGCTCGTGCACCAGCGGCAGCAGCGACCGGACCGCGCCATCCACCGTGACATCGATCGCGATGCCGTAGTCGCGCGACCACGCGGCCAGCACGTCGGACAGGGTATCGGTGAGCGAACCGCCTTCGGCCGCACGCAGCCGGGCGACTTGGTTCCGGCCCTGCGTCACGATGTCGTACGCGTGGTCGACCGCGCGTTCCAGGCCATCGCGCGGGATGTCGCCGGGCAGGCCTTTCACCTCCGCTTCCAGCTTCATCAGCGATGCGGGAAAGTTCTGCAGCAGGGTGTCATGCAGGTCGCGCGCGATGCGTTCGCGTTCGGCCCGCTGGGCCTCCGCCAGCATCAAGGTGCGCCGGTTCATCTCCCGCAGGCGGAGCATGAACAGCATCCAGATGCCGGTCAGCGCCAGCGCCACGCACAGCGCCGCGAACCAATATGTCTGGTAGTACGCCGGCATGACGGTGATGGCCAGGTGCGCGCCGGTGCGGTTCCACACGCCTTCGCCATTGCAGGCGATGACTTCGAACGTGTAATGCCCGGGTGCGAGGTTGGTATAGGCGACCTCGCGCTGCCGGCCGACCGAATGCCACTTCGGGTCCAGCCCCTGCAGCCGCACCCTCACCTGGATGTGTCCCGGTGCGCTGAAACTCGGCACGGCAAAATGAATACGCAAAGTCCGGGGCAGCGGAGGAATCTTTATCTCCGTACCTGCTGGAAAGACCTTGTCGTCCGCCTCGACCCGGGTGATCAGCACCGGGGGCGCGACGGTATCGGCCACTCGCTGGGACGGATCCACCCATGCGACGCCGTCGCTCGTCGAAAACCACAAACGCCCGTCCGAGCCCTTGACCACGGTGGGATGGCCGATGTGCGGCGCCGGTGCCCCGGGCACGCCATCCAGCGCGTCGAAAGCCTGGTACGAAGTCACCCGCCGACGACCCGCCAGCACCTGGTCGATTTCTTTCCCGGGTATCCGGTACACACCGTCGAGCGCATGCACCCACAGGTCGCCATCGTTCGCAAACACCAGCCCGGTAACGTTCCTGATCTGCTTTCCGGGAGGAAACTGCAGCCGCTTCAGGGTCATGCCATCCATGTAGCCGAGACCTTCACCGCCACCGATCCAGACCCGGCCCCTCGCCTCGGTGAACGCGGGCGACTCGCCGACATTCAGCGCGCCGCGGCCGCCGACATAGGTCTTGCGGCCATGGTCGTAGACCAGGATGTCACCATGCGCCATGTAGCCCATCCACAGGCGGCCACGGCTATCTGCGAAGATGACCTCCGGCGGCTTTTCGCTGATGTCCTTCCTGATGCCGAGCTTGCCGTCCTGCAGGGAATACAGGCCCGAATGGTGGCCTGCCGCCACGCCGAACCAGAGCACGCCGTCCGCGTCCCTCGCCAGCGACAGCACGCTGGGATAGTGCGCCATCGTGAAGGTATACAGCTGCCTGACGCCGTGATCGTCCATCTGCCACAGCCCACCCGGGCCGGCCATGTATACGACGCCGTCCGGCCCTGTGGTGGAGGCCATCATCTGCACCGGCACACGGGTCGTCTTCAGCTGGCCTGCATCCGTTTCCATGACCGGCTCGCCGGTGCTGCCCGCCCAGATGCTTCCATGCAGCCCCGGCGCCAGCGAAAAGTAATGTCCGCTCGCCGGGAATGCCGACATCGCGAAGTCGCTGCGGGTGAAACGGTCGATGCCCGACTCGGTGCCGAACCAGATATTGCCCTCGCGATCGACCATGGAAGGCCAGACATAGTCGCCGCTCAGGCCATCGGATGTATCGAACGACGCGATGTGGCTGTTCACGTGGGCCAGCTCAGGATCTGCGTCGATCGCGCTTGCCGGCACATATTCGATGCCGTCGCCCAGCCCGTTAATCCACAGATCGCCCTGATGATCGAACACCATGTACCCGTCCGACGATGTACGGATCACACCGGTCGCGAGCACCGGCACGCCATCACGGAAATTCCAGCGCTCGATGGTGTGCTTCAGGTAACGGACCCACACCGAACCGTCATGTCGTTCGGCCATGAACAACACGTAGCCCTTCTTCTCCAGCAGGACGAAGCGTGCGGCGCCCGGGGCCCGGTAATACAGTGCAGCAGCCGTTCCTGCCCACACGCCGCCACGCTGGTCGACCAGCAGGCTGATCACCGAAATGTGCTGCTGCAGAAGGTCCGGCGCCGCTACCACCCAGCGCCCGTTCACCAGCCGGTAGATGGCGTATTGGGCCACCATCCAGACCTGCCCCTTCGGCCCGGCGGTGATCTCCTTGATGTAACCCGAACCCGGCACGCCCTGCTTGCTCGTGTATCGGGTTGCCTTGCCGTGCCTGAACTCGATCAGACCACCCTTGTCGGCCACCACCCAGAGACTGCCGTCCCGGCCTGCGAAGAATGGCTTGACGGGACCATCGGAGAGATCGACGCCATCGAGCTGCCGGATCCGCTCGAAAGACAGGCCGTCGAAACGGAACATGCCCTTGTCGGCACCGATCCAGATGAAGCCGTCGGTCGTCTGCACCAGGTTGGTCAGCCCGGTCGGTGCGCCATCGCGCCCTGTCCACGCCGTGTGCTGATAGCGATTGAGCGACCATACACGCGCCGCCAGACAGTTGCCCGTCGCCATGACCAGCAGCGCGGCCACGCAGAACATCGTTCTCGAGAAGTGTTCCCAACGCTTGCTGGGTCCAGGCATGCGCGCAACCTATGAGGGGACAAGACCGGCGTGTTGATGCAGGTACCGCACACACGCGCAGCCCCCGCATCCGTGCATCCCATGCACGTCTGCCCCCACCCGCAGCCGGGCGCGCGCCCGGCGACGCGACGTCCATGCTTCAGACAGGAGTCCTGGGTAGCTTACAGGGTGAACGACCCTGAGCTGCCATGCCGATGGGACAGCGCGGCGATGAGTGTTCGGCAGATGCCGGCGCGAACATGCGCAAATCGAGCGGCTTTCAACGCTAACGTCAATGCCGTACCGATCGATGGGAAATTGGCGCGCCCGGAGGGATTCGAACCCCCGACCAATGGCTTCGGAAGCCACTACTCTATCCGGCTGAGCTACGGGCGCTTACGGGATGCACGCTGCAGGCTGGGCCGCGGCGAACGCGCAGTATAGCGAAGTTGTGCGGACGGGCGAAGCGGATCTTTGAAGGTCATCGCATGGCACAGCCGCCATCGAGTCTTGTGGCTGCGGGCCGCGTTCGGCACCCGACACGGTACGGCACGCCCACCACTGCCAGCACATGACAAACGTCAGGACGCCCGACTTACAACCCATACTGATCGCAGCCGCTGGCACTCGGCACAATGACGGCATGGCCATCTCGACCACCGTCATGGACTTCCGCACCAAGGCGACCTTTCGGGCACTGGATGACCGACCCGGCGACGGCTTCGTGCCGATCAAGCAAGAGACAGGCCTTGGCCAGGCCATGCGATGGATCGGACGCGTGATGCAGTCGGTACACCCCAGGATCGATCACTACCCGTCCAGCCCAACACGACCCGAACAGGCCGGTGATGCGCAGGCCATCGTCGACCACACGCATGGAAAGTCCGTGCGTGTAGGAATTTTCTCTTTATTGCGCCATGTTTCCGTCGAGACACATAACTACACTCATCAGTGTGGTATTGTCCGCAACCGCATTTAATTCGCCCAGGTCAACGCCCTTGTCCCGCCAAGCCCCGTTTCCTGCACGACCGACACGCCTGCGCGGCGTACCCGTACTGGCATTGGCCATGGCCGTGAGCTGCCTGAGCGGCTGTGCCGTGGGTCCGAATTTCCAGCGTCCCGCCGCACCGGCCGTGGACCGCTACACCAACAAGCCGCTGCCGGCGGCGACACGCTCAGCCGCCAGCGCCGACGGCGATGCCCAGCGCTTCCTCGCTGGGCACACGGTTCCGGAACGCTGGTGGACCCGTTTCGACAACCGCGAACTCGACCGCCGCGTACAGCAGGCCCTGCAGCATAGCCCGACGATCGCCGCCGCTCGGGCGGCACTGCGCCAGGCGCAGGAAAATGCCGACGCCGCACGCGGCGGACTGCTCCCGGCACTGAACCTGGGGGCGGGCGCCACGCGCGAAAAGCAGTCCGCAGTCGCCTCCGGCGTCCCCGGCGGGGTCGGTCCGTTCACGCTGTACAACGCATCGGTCAACGTCAGCTACACGATCGACCTGTTCGGCGGCGTGCGACGCGGCATCGAGGCACAACTGGCACAACGCGATTACCAGCGCGCCCAGCTCGACTCCACCTACCTGACGCTCGCCGGCAACGTGGTGACCGCCTCGATGCAGGAGGCCTCGCTGCGCGAACAGATCCGCGCCACCCGGCAGATCATCGACTGGCAACGCACGATGCTGAAGATCGCCGAGCAGCAGCAGCAGATCGGTGCCAAATCGCTGTCCGACACGCTGGCCGTGCGCGCGCAGCTGGCCGCCACCGAGGCGACCCTGCCGCCGCTCCGCGCCAAGCTGGCGGCCACCCGCAACCAGCTGGCAACCTACTTGGGCACCACCCCTGCACAGTTCGACGCCGCGCCGCTGACGCTGGACGCCGTGCATCTGCCGCAGGACATTCCGGTCAACCTGCCGTCGCAGCTGGTCGACCAGCGACCCGACATCCGCGCCGCATCCGCCCTGCTGCACGCGGCTTCGGCCGAGGTCGGCGTGGCCACGGCGGCCATGCTGCCGCAACTCACCCTGTCCGGCAGCGGCGGCTCGCAGGCACTGCAGGCCAGCGATCTGTTCTCGGCCGGCACCGGCGCCTGGTCACTGGGCCTGGGCCTGACCCAGCCGCTGTTCCACGGCGGCGAGCTGCTGCACAAGAAGCGCGCCGCACAGGCCGGCCTGGCCAAGGCCGACGCCGACTGGCAACAGACCGTGCTGGTGGCGTTCCAGAACGTAGCCGATGCACTGCAGGCACTGGAGTTCGACGCCCAGACACTGGCCGCGCAGGCCACCGCCGAACAGGCCGCCTCGCAGCGGCTGGAGCTCACCCGCGCGCAGTACCGCATCGGCGCCACCGGCTATCTCAACCTGCTCGACGCCGAACGCAGCTACCAACAGGCGCGCATCACGCTGATCCAGGCCCGCGCGGCACGTCTGTCCGACACCGCGGCCCTGTATACCGCGCTGGGTGGCGGCTGGCATCGCGATGCCAGTGCACAGCCCGCGACCGCGTCCGCCTCTTCCCACGTTTCCCATTAAGGAGTTCGCGCATGAGCCCGCGCGCCGACAAAAAGCCCAGCACTCTCAAGCGCATGATCTGGATGATCGTGGGAACGATCGCGCTGATCGCACTGATCGCCGGCATCAAGGTGCTGCTGGTGGTCCGCATGATCCACAGCCTGCCCAAGCCCGGGCCGGTGACGGTCAGCACCATCAAGGCAAGCGAACAGACCTGGCAGCCCACGCTCGACGCGGTCGGCACCCTGCGCGCTGTGAAGGGTGCCGACCTGGCCGCCGAAGTCGCCGGACTGGTCACCGACGTCAATCTCAAGTCCGGCCAGGACGTGAAGCAGGGCCAGTTGCTGGTGCAACTGCGCGACGGCGACGAAGTGGCCCAGCTGCACCAGCTCCAGGCGAATGCCCAGCTGGCGAAGCTCACCCTCGAACGGGCCCGTCGCCAGCTTGCCGCCAAGGCGATCAGCGAAGCCGATTTCGATACCGCCCGGGCCGACTACCAGGCCCGCCAGGCGGCAGTGGCACAGCAGCAGGTGGTGATCCAGAAGAAGCAGCTGCGTGCGCCGTTCGACGGTCGCGCCGGCATCATCACGGTGAACCCGGGTGACTACCTCGCCGCCGGCACCACCGTGGTGACGGTGCAGCAGCTCGACCCGATGTTCGTGGACTTCAACATTCCGCAGGGCGAGCTGGCCAAGGTCAAGGTAGGCGAACCGGTGCACCTGCATCTGGATGCGTGGCCGGGCCGTATCTTCAACGGCAAGCTCAGCGCGATCAACCCCAAGGTCGACATCAGCACCCGCAACGTGCAGGTGGAAGCCACCGTGCCGAACCCCGCCAAGACACTCACCCCCGGCATGTTCGCCAAGCTCAGCGTGGACGTCGGCACGCAGCATCCGCTGCTGACGCTGCCGCAGGCGGCGATCGTCTACAACCCCTACGGCGACACCGTCTACGTGGTGCACCCGGGCAAGGGCAAGGATGCGCAGGGCAAGCCGAACCTGCCGACCGTGCAGCAGGCCTTCGTCACCCTCGGTGCCACGCGTGGCGACCAGGTGGCGATCCTCAAGGGCATCAGCGCCGGCACCGAGGTGGTGACCAGTGGCCAGATGAAGCTGAAGAACGGCGCCACCATCACTGTCGACAACAGCGTGCAGCCGGCCGACAGCGTGAACCCCACGCCGCAGGAACACTAGGGCCCGCCCACCGCCATCCAGCTGGTCGCGCCGCGACCCTTTGCCCCGGGTCACGGGCATTGCGAGGACGATGTATGCCGTTACCGAATCAACCATTCATGTACTCCCGGAGGCAAAGGCCTCCGGACTCCGGGGTTGCTCCGCAGCGCCAGCCAGTCGGCGGTGCATACCGTGGCCATAGCGATGCCATGGCTCCGCGGCACGCGCCTTGCCTGCTAGACGCCGCGAAGACAACGCGACTCACCCGGATGACTGCGAGCGGACCCTACGCCCCATGAAATTCACCGACCTCTTCATCAAGAAGCCGGTACTGGCGATCGTCGTCAGCCTGCTGATCCTGGTGCTCGGCCTGAAGGCCGTGACCAGCCTCACCGTGCGCCAGTACCCGAAGACCGAGAACGCCACCGTCACCGTCACCACCGCCTACTACGGTGCCGACGCGCAGACCATGGCGGGCTTCATCACCCAGCCGCTGGAACAGGCGATTTCGCAGGCGCAGGGCATCGACTACCTGTCCTCCACCAGCGTGCAGGGTGTGTCGACCATCACCGCCACGCTGCGCCTGAACTACGACGCCAACCGCGCCCTGACCGAGATCACCACCCAGGTGAACTCGGTGAAGAACCAGTTGCCGCCCGAGGCCCAGCAGCCCGTGCTCACCGTGCAGACCGGCGAGACCATCGACGCGATGTACATGGGCTTCTACAGCGACGTGCTGCCTACCAACAACATCACCGACTACCTGTCGCGCGTGGTGAAGCCGAAGCTCGATTCGATTCCCGGCGTGCAGACGGCGGAACTGCTGGGCGCACGCAACTTCGCCCTGCGCGCCTGGCTGGACCCGGCGAAGATGGCCGCCCGTGGCGTCACCGCCGCCGACGTCAACGCGGCACTGGCCGCCAACAACTACCTGGCCGCGGTCGGCTCGTCCAAGGGGCAGGCGGTGACCGTCGACCTCACCGCCAACAGCAACCTGCATACCGTCGACCAGTTCAAGCAACTGGTGATCAAGCAGGTCAACGGCTCCATCGTGCGACTCGAGGACGTGGCCAAGGTCGAGCTGGGCTCGGACAGCTACGGCTTCAACGTGGCGTTCAGCGGCCGGCGCTCGGTGTTCATCGGCATCAAGGTGGCACCGGACGCCAACGTGCTGGACGTGGCCAAGCGCGTACGCGAGGCCTTCCCGGACATCCAGCAGCAGCTGCCCAGCGGGATCACCGGCAAGATCGTGTATGACGGCACCGAGTTCGTGAACAGCTCGATCGACGAGGTGGTCAAAACCCTGATCGAAGCGCTGCTGATCGTCACGGTGGTGATCTTCCTGTTCCTCGGCAGCCTGCGTGCGGTGATCATCCCGGTGATCGCGATGCCGCTGTCGCTGATCGGCACCTTCTTCGTGATGCTGGCGCTGGGCTACTCGATTAACCTGCTGACACTGCTGGCGCTGGTGCTGGCGATCGGCCTGGTGGTGGACGACGCGATCATCGTGGTGGAGAACGTCGACCGCCACATGAAGGAGGAACACAAGACCCCGCTGCAGTCGGCCATGCTGGCGGCGCGCGAACTGGGCGGACCGATCCTGGCAATGACCGTGGTGCTGATCGCGGTCTATGTGCCGATCGGTTTCCAGAAAGGCCTTACCGGCGCGCTGTTCACCGAGTTCGCCTTCACCCTGGCGGGCGCGGTGACCGTCTCGGCGGTGGTCGCACTGACACTCTCGCCGATGATGTGCGCCACGTTCTTCCGCAGTGAGCAGGACGATGGTCGCTTCGTGAAGTTCATCGACCATCAGTTCGAGCGCGTGCAGCACGGCTACAGGCGCCTGTTGCACGGTACCTTGTCGACCTGGTCGGTGGTGATCGTGATGGCCGGCCTGCTGCTGCTGGCGACCATCGCATTGGGCATGACCTCGCAGTCGAAGCTCGCGCCGGAGGAGGACCAGGGCGTGGTCGCCGGGCAGATCGTCGGCGCACCGAACGCCACCGCCGAACAGATGAACGTGTACGCCCACCAGATGTACGAGGCGGCGAAGAAGCTGCCGGAGTACCAACAGATGTTCCAGCTGACCGGCGTGCCGACCACCAACCAGGGCATCGGCGGTGTGCTGTTCAAGCCGTGGGACCAGCGCAGCCGCGACGCGCACCAGTTGCAGCTGGCACTGCAGAAGGCGTGGAACGGCATCGCCGGCGCCAAGATCGCCGCGTTCCAGTTCCCGCCGCTGCCCGGCGCGTCTGGCCTGCCGGTCCAGATGGTGATTACCACCACCGAGCCGTTCCAGAACCTGGACCAGGTGGCCAACGAGGTGCTCAAGCGGGCGCAGGCCAGCGGCAAGTTCTACTTCATCGACTCGGACCTGAAGCTGGACAAGCCGCAGGCCACGGTGTCGCTGGACCGCGACATGATCTCCACCCTGGGGCTGACCCAGAAGGATGTCGGTGCCGCGCTCGGTGCCGCGCTGGGCGGCGGCTACGTCAACTACTTCTCGATCTCCGGACGCTCCTACCGGGTGATCCCGCAGGTGTTGCAGGTCGACCGCCTGAACCCGCACCAGGTGCTGGACTACTACATCAACACGCCCAGCGGCCAGGTGGTCCAGGCCTCGACCGTGGCCAGGATCAAGCATGAAGTGGTACCGCGCTCGCTGAACCACTTCCAGCAGCTCAACTCGGCGACCATCTCCGGCGTGTCCAGCATGTCGCAGGGCGAGGCACTGAAGTATCTGGCCGGGCTGGTGAAGCAGGTGGCGCCGACCGGCTACAACGTGGACTACTCCGGCCAGTCGCGGCAGTTCATACAGGAATCCGGCGGCTTCATCGGCACCCTGCTGTTCGCCGTGATCATCGTGTTCCTGGCGCTGTCGGCACAGTTCAACAGCCTGCGCGACCCGATCGTGATCCTGGTCTCGGTGCCGCTGGCGCTGTTCGGTGCGCTGATCTTCGTCAACCTGTTCACCAGCCTCAACATCTACACCGAAGTGGGCCTGGTGACCCTGATGGGCCTGATCAGCAAGCACGGCATCCTGATGGTCGAGTTCGCCAATCACTCGCAGCTGTCCGGCATGAGCAAGCGCGAGGCGATCGAACATGCCGCCGCGGTGCGCCTGCGTCCAATCCTGATGACCACCGCGGCGATGGTGTTGGGCGTGATCCCGCTGGTGATCGCCTCCGGTGCCGGTGCGGCGGGCCGCTTCAACATGGGTCTGGTGATCTCCACCGGCTTGTCAATCGGCACGCTGTTCACCCTGTTCGTGGTGCCGGCGTTCTACATGCTGCTGTCCACCGATCACCACGCGGACCAGGACAAGCCACAGGACCCGCCGCTGCTGGAAGCCTGAGCGGCTGACGACGACGGATCGCAATCCGTCACGACACGGAAAAGGCGCGGGCAACCGCGCCTTTTCCGTATGCGGCCGGCACCCGCCATGTACACCCGGTGCACACCCGGCGTGTGCGGCCCGGAACACGCCCGCAGCCAGCCCATGTAGGGGTTCCCTGATTGACCGCCATGGCCTCGCCGCAGACTATCCAGGGGACACGCCCGGACATGGGGTCCAGCACGGCGTCGCACATGGGGAATGCATATGCTCGCAGAGTACAAACGCTCGACGAATATCGGCGTCGGCCTGGGCCTGGTCGCTGAAATCGCCGGCCGCCTGCTGGTCAGGGCCGGGAACCCGGGGTTCGGACTGCTGATCCTGCTGGTCGGGTACGTCCTGTTCATCTGGGGCTGCACCCAGTACGCGAAGGGCAAGGGCCACTCGGGATGGTTCGGCGTGCTCGGGCTGTTCAGCCTGCTCGGCCTGCTGGTGCTGTTCTTTCTGCCGGACCATCACAAGCAGGCCACCGCCTGACACGACGACATCGCAGGCCTGGCATTTCACGCGCTGAAATGTTCTGCCCGCAACAGAAAGGGGCGCCCATGACGGGCGCCCCTTTTTTTGACCGGCGGGGCACTGCGGCACCCACCGTCGACGGCCTTGCGGCCTGGCTGGATCAGAGCGGCTTGATCAGCTTGGTCAGCGTGTCCGGACGGCTGGTGTCGCGCACCAGGTGCGGATACTTCAGACCCTCGTGGTAGTCGATCTCGATGGTCTTGAACTCGTTGAAGTTCTTGACCAGCAGCTTGACCGGCATGCTCTTGTCCTTGGCGGACGCGGTCACCGCATTGGCCAGTGCATCGTTGCTGTAGTCATGACCGTTCACGGCCACGATGCTCATGCCCGGCGACAGACCGGCCTTGAACGCGGGGCCGTTCCACAGCACGTCGGCGATGTGGCCGCCCTTGCCTACCGCCACGCCGATCGAATACATCAGGTTGGCGAAGTGGTAGTGCGCTTCCATCGCCTTCAGGGCATCGGACGGCTTGTCAGTGTAGACCAGCTTCCAGCCATGCGATTCCAGGCCGCCGATCAGCGGGCCGTGACCATCAAGGCGGGTGCGCAGGTACTTGGCCCAGTCGTACGGAGCGATGCTGTTGAGCGTGTTCACCACGTCCTGGAAGTGGTAGGTGTTGACCACCCACGAACCGTTGTCCATGCCGAAGAAGGCACGGGCGAAGTTGTCGAGGTTCTTCTTGCCGTGGGTCAGCTCACGCAGCTTGCCGTCGACGTCCAGCCAGATCAGCTGACCGGCGCTGTAGTAGTCCTCGCTGCCCTGGTAGTTGCGGTACGGCAGCGGAGCGCGCTGGGCGATCGGCGGATCGTTGGTGGTGTCCTGCACGTTGCGCCAGGTCGCAAGACCCGGACGGCCGCGATCATAGGTGGCGGCTACGTTGGCCAGCATGTCGCGGAACTGCGCGTCGGTCCACAGGCCCGAGCGGGCGGCCATCACCTGGCCCCAGAACTGGGTCTGGCCCTCGTACACCCACAGCAGGGTGTCACCCATCGCGACGTTGAAGTTCGGCGTCCACAGGTCGAACGGACGACGGTACTTGCCGTCCCACGAATGGTTGAACTCGTGCGACAGCAGGTCGCGCATGGCCCAGTCCTGCTTCCACTTGGTGAAGTAGCCCGGACCGGTGCCGTTCTCGCTGGAGCGGTGGTGCTCCAGGCCTTCGCCGCCCATCTTGTTGCTCAGCGAGAGCAGGAAGTCGTAGTGGTTGTAGTGGTGCGCGCCGTACAGCTTGTACATCTGCTGCACCAGGTCGCGGTGGATCTTGATCTGCTCCGGCGTGATGTCCAGGTCCTTCGGCTGGTCGGCCACCACGTCCAGGTGCACCGGCGTCTTGGAGCCCGGCGCCAGGTCGATGCGCTTGAAGTACTTGCCGGCGTAGACCGGTGAATCGACCAGTGCGTTGTAGGTGATGGTCTTGAAGTTCACCGTACTGCCGTCGCGCGAGGCCACGTCCAGCGCGGTGCCGAACTGCCAGCCGGCCGGGAAGGTGGCGCTGGCGTCGACCTTGATGTCCTTGCTGTAGTAACCCGCCGGGTAGATCGTGTTGCTGCTCCACTGCAGGTCGAGCATTTCCGGCGTCATCACGATGCGCCCCTCGCGGCGGTTCTGCGGCGAGAGATACTGGAAGTCGACGTCCACCGCGTGCACGCCCTGCGGCACGTCGACGTGGAAGGCGAACACGTTGAACGGATCGCGGGTCCAGTTCAGCGTCTTGCCGTTGGCCTTGACCACCAGGCCGGCCAGCGCGTCGATCGTGCCCGACGGCTCGTGATCGCCCGGCAGCCACTGCGGGTACAGCAGGGTGAGCGGGCCGGACGCGGTCGGAATCACTTCGTGCACGCGGAAGACGCGGTGATCGATGTCGGTGGCGTCGACGTGAATCTGCAGCGTACCGGCGGTGTAGGGCACGTCCTGCGGCGGCGGCACATTGCCGGTGCGCACGATGTCGGCGTGAGCGGGAACCGCGGCGAAGCCGAGACCGGCGACGATCAGGGCGGCGGCAAGGTTGGTGACTTTCAAGGGGGTGTCTCCTGCGGCGAAGCCCCGCTGCAACACGCAACGTGCGGGGTCAAAGACCCGATGCTAGACCCGTGGACATACGCGCTCCCCCTGCCAGAGGTCATGCCCGCGGCATGGGTGCCACGTCGCAGGTGAACGGCACGCGCGAAAACCCGCGCGCCCATGCCGGATCGCACGAACCTGCGGCCGAAACAGCAACGGCCGCCCCCGGGGCGGCCGTTGCTGGAGGCTACGGCGGAACCGCCGCAGACCCGGGCATTACTTGCGGGCGGTGCCGATCGCGTCGAGCCAGTCCTTGCCGCTGGTACGCACCAGGTGCGGGTAGCGCAGGCCGCCGTGGTAGTCGATCTCCACCGTGTTGTAGACGTCGATGTTCTTCACCAGCAGCTTGATCGGCGTGTTGTTACCCTTCGCCGCCGCCACCGCGTCCTTCAGACCGTCGGGCGTGAAGTCCTTGCCGTCAACCGCGATGATGGTCAGACCCGGCACCAGGCCCGCCTTGAACGCCGGCCCGTTCCACTGCACGTCATAGATGTTGCCGCTGCTGGATGCCGACAGACCGATCGAGTAGGCCATGTTGATGCCGTGCATCAACGATTCGCGCGCCTTGTCCATCACGTTGGGCTTGTCGGTGTAGACCAGCTTCCAGCCACCACGCTGGATGCCGTGCTCGGGCAGCTCCGGACCGGTGTAGTCCAGCCGCGTGCGCAGGAACTTGGCCCAGTCGTACGGCTGCACCTGGTTAAGCGTGTTCACCACATCGTCGAAGGTGTAGGTCTTGGTGACGTAGCTGCCGTTGTCCATGCCGTAGAAGGCACGCGCGAAATCATCCAGCGAATGCTTGCCGTGGCTGAGCTCGCGGATCTTGGTGTCCACGTCCAGCCACAGCAGCTGGCCTTCGGGATAGAAGTCGGTGCCACGACGCCAGTTGATCCAGCCGCCGCCGCCGTAATAGGTCAGCGGCGCGGCGGAGGCGGTGTCCTGCAGCGAACGCCAGACGCGGCCGGTACGCGCGCTCATCGCCGCGTCCATCGACGCCATCGCCTCGCGGAACTGATCGGGCGTCCACAGGCCGGCACGCGCGGTGAGCACGCTGCACCAGTAGTCGGTGAGGCCTTCGTATACCCACAGCAGGTCGTCCTGCTCCTTCACGTTGAAGTTGGGCGTCCACAGGTCGGCCGGGCGACGGAACTTGCCGTTCCAGGAATGCACGTACTCGTGCGGCATCAGGCTGGCTGCCGCCGTGTGCATGGCGTCATTGGTGAAGAAGTCGGACGGCAGGCGGTCGTCGCTGGACTGGTGGTGTTCCAGACCGAAATGTCCGGTGTGATCGGACAGCGTCAGCAGGAAGTCGTAGTGGTGATAGTGATGCGACTGGAACAGCAGGGCCGCCTGCTTCACCACCGCGCGCTGCTGTTCGAGCTGCTTGGGCGTGAGCTTGACGTCGTCGGCCGCGTCGCCCACCACGTTCAGGTGCACCGGCACCTTGGCGCCGGGTGCCAGGTTCACGCGGTTGAAGTGCACGCCTGCGATCATCGGCGAGTCGACGAAGTTGTTGAAGGTCAGCGGCTTGAAGTGGATGGAGTTGCCCGAACGGCTCTCCTCCCGCATCGCGGTGGCGAACTTCCAGCCGGCCGGCAGATCCACGGTCGGCTTGATGTGGATCTGGCTGGAGTAGTAGCCGGAGGGATAGAACGCCACCTGGTTGAACTCCACGTCCACGAAATTCGGCGTGGACGAGGCGCTGGCGCCGAACAGGCTGCCGTGGCCCGGTGCCGGCGACAGGAACTGGAAGCTGACGTCCAGCTGGGTCACGCCCGCCGGCACATCCAGGTTGATCGCGAACATGTCGCGCAGGTCGCGCCGCCACGGCAGCTGCTTGCCGTTCGCCTTGATGATCAGGCCGGCCACGTTCTCGACCGGACCGGAAGGCGCATGCTCGCCGGGAATCCACTGCGGGTACAGCAGGGTGAACGGGCCGGACTTCACCGGGATCGTCTCGTGCACGCGGAAGATCCGCTTGGGTGCATCGGTGAGATCGACATTGACGGTGAGCTGGCCGGGATACGGTTGGTCGACCGGCGCCGGCCGCGAGGCATCCTGCGCGAAGGAAGCTGCGGAAAGGGACAGCGCCCCGACCACCGCGGCGGCGATCAGGCTGGAACGGAAGGCATGGCTTTTCACAGGGACACTCCGGGCAGGCGCCGGCGCGCAGGACCCCCCTCGCGCCACCGGCAGGAAACAGCCGGACACCGCGGTGGCGTCCGGCACATCACCGGCCGATGGTAGATCGAAGGTCACGCCGCTCACCCTGCCAGAGGTCATGCCGGGGGCTGACGCAAGCTCTTGCGTCCGTGCCGCCGCCCGTGGCCTGCAACGGCTATGATCGCGCACGACATCAGACCAACCGACAGGCCCCGCATGGATATCCGCACCGGCATGCTGGACGACCCGCGCGTACTCGCCCTGCTGCACGAGCACCTGCGCACGCTCGCTCCCACCGCGCCGGCCGAAAGCCGGCACGCGCTGGACCTGGGCGGCCTGCAGCACCCCGACATCACGTTCTGGTGCATGTGGGACGGAAAGACGCTGGCCGGCTTCGGCGCGCTGCGGCAACTCGAGCCCGACCACGGCGAGATCAAGTCGATGCGCACCGCCGCCACCCATCTGCGCCGCGGGGTGGGCTCACGGATGCTGCGGCACCTGCTCGACCAGGCCGGCGCACGCGGCTACCGGCGGGTCAGCCTGGAAACCGGCTCGATGGCCTTCTTCGAGCCGGCGCGGCAGCTGTATGCAAGCTTCGGGTTCACGCCCTGCCCACCCTTCGGCGACTACCGCCCCGACCCGAACAGCGTGTTCATGACGAAGCGGATCGAAGGCCGCATCGGCTAGCCGATGCGTACCAGCCGCTACGTGGCGGCTCCCGCACCCGCATAGGCCAGCGCGCGGGTGACGACATCGCCCGGAAAATCAACACGCGCCAGCAGCCGGATGGCATTGCGCGCGGTGGCCGGACCGGGCCGCAGACGGTAGTCGAAGAACCCGTTCACCTCGGGGTCTTCCTGAAAATGGCAAAGCGTATAGCCTGCGCCAAGCATGTCCTGCAGTTCGATGTCGTGGGTGGTGACCAGCACCAGCGAGGCTTCGCCCAGCCGTTCGAGCACGGCACGCGCGATCGCCACCCGCTCGACGGTGTTGGTACCGCTGAACGGTTCGTCGATCACGAACAGCCCGCCCTGCGCCTGCGCCGCCTTGTCCAGGAAGACATGGATCGCCTCGATCTCCGCGAAGTAATGGCTCTTGCCCGATGCCACCGAATGCATGCCGTGGATCGCAGCCATCACCGGCCGTGTTGGCAGGACCGCCCGCGCGGCCAGACAGAAACCCAGCGTGCGGCCGAGGATGGCATTCATGCCCACCATCTTCACGAAGGTGGTCTTGCCGGCCATGTTCGAACCGGTGACCAGCAGCGAGCACCGGTCAAGCCGGATGGTGTTGGCAATACCCTTCGCCAGCAGCGGGTGCTCGCCCGCCTCGATCTCCAGCTGTGCCTGTTCCACGACCTGCGGCTGGCAGTACACGGGACGGGAGGCAAGGAACGATGCCGTGGCGATCGCCGCATCGATCTCGCCCAGCGCTTCGAAGATCGGCACCAGTCGCTCGCGCATGCGGTAGAACCGGGTCACCGAGCGCAGGTGCACGACCAGTTCCAGCAGGAACGCCAGGTTCAGCCAGACCGCGACGTACGACACGATCGGATACTTCAGCAGGGCCATCGGCAACAGGGCTCGACCAGCCTGCACGCGATGCCCACGTAGCTCGTGCAAGCGGACCAATGGCGTACACCACGGGTGCGCCGCATGCAGCGATGCAAGCGTATCGGCCACACGCAGCATCTGCACGCATCCTTTCAAGGTATGGATGTCGCGCAGCGTGCTCCAGTAGCTGCGGTACAGCACGACGCCATTGACCGCGAGCATCGCGCACCAGATCCACACCGGCCATGACCACGCGATGCTGGCAGCCAGCACCGCCACCGAGAGCAGGCTCCACAGGTATATCAGGCCGCGATGCGGCGGCATGGCCAGTTCGTCGCCGAGCAGCGCGTCGGCGATGCGTCCGTGCTCCGGCTCCTTCAACGGCATCAGCTTCAGCTGGATGCGTTCGCGCAACGCGACATTTTCGTGCAGTTGCCGGTAGAGCGTGTAGCGTGCGGCCAGCGGTTCCGGTTCCTGGATGTACTCGCGCATCCGCCGGAACAGTACCTGGCTGCCCAGCGGCGTGACGGTGGTGTCCATCAGCAAGAACAACCCCGGATATTCGAGGTCGTCCCAGGTCTTGTCGTCCACACAGGCGTCGACGACATTGCCGCGAACGAGCCGGAAATAGCGGGCGGCGCTGGGCTCGTTCTTGCTGCCCGGTCGGCCCCACTGCTCACGCAGCGCGGTCAGGGCGCGCCGCCATGGAAACAGCGCGTCCAGGTTGGGGTAGGCGAGCCACTTCGGCAGCAGCGTCATGATCGCCGCCCTCCCCTGGATGCGCGTCACCACGTCCTCAGTTGCCCTGCTCGAGCTTGCTGTGACGCATGCCATAGCCGAAGTAGATCAGGCAGCCCAGCGCCATCCAGATCACGAAGCGCTCGAAAGTGATGCCCGGCAGGCCGCCGATGCGGTGCCAGCCATCGGCCGCATGCCACGGCAGGCCGAAGATCAGCATCATCGAGAACAGCACGCCCAGCGGCGAGATCAGCCAGATCGCCGGGGTGCGGAAGCTGCGCCGGATCTGCGGCTTGCGCACGCGCAGCACCAGCACCGCGGTGCAGATCACGATGAACGCCGACAGCGTGCCGATGTTGACCAGTTCGGCCACTTCGCCAATCGGCAGCAGGCCGGCCACCAGCGCGGTGAACACGCCGAGGATCAGGGTCGGACGATGCGGGGTGCCGTGCTTCGGATGCACCTTGGCGAACCAGGTCGGCAACAGGCCATCGCGCGCCAGCGCGAACCAGATGCGCGCCGCGCCCAGCATGAAGGCGAACAGCACGCTGGTGATGCCGGCGATGGCGGCGACGTTGATCACGCCACGCACCCAGTTCAGGCCCAGCGCCTTGAATGCCGCATCCACCGGCGCGGGGCTGTTGAGCTCGCGGAACGGCACCATGCCGGTCAGGATCAGCGACACCGCCAGATACAGCGCCATCGACACCAGCAGCGACAGCAGCACCGCGCGTGGCAGGTCGCGCTGCGGATGACGCGATTCCTCGGCGGCGGTGGTCAAAGTGTCGTAGCCGAACACCGCGAAGAACACCACGCTGGACGCGGCCAGCACGCCGCTCCAGCCGTAATGCATGATGCCGTCGGCACCGGTCGTCGCCGGCGGAATGAACGGATGCCAGTTGGCGGTGTTCACGTAGAACGCGCCGACGCCGATCACCAGCGCCACGCCGATGATCTTGATCGTCACGATCACGGTATTCGCGCGCGCGCCCCATTCGGTCTTCACCGTCAGCATCCATGCGATCAGCAGCGAGATCGCCGCGGCGACCACGTTGAACACATGACCGTGACCGCTGCCGATCGCGCCCTGCGCCCAGCTCGGCAGCGTCCAGCCGGTCAACTGCAGCAGCAGCGCCTGCACGTAGCCCGACCAGCCGATCGCCACCACCGCCACGATCAGCGCGTATTCCAGCAGCAGGTCCCAACCGATCACCCAGGCGACGAACTCGCCGAGCACCGCGTAACCGTAGGTGTACGCGCTGCCGGTGACCGGGATCATGCCGGAGAACTCCGCGTAGGACAGTGCAGCGCATGCGCTGCCGATACCCGCGATCAGGAACGACAGCACCACCGCAGGACCGGCGTTCGCCGCCGCCTGCTGTCCGGCCAGCACGAAGATGCCCACGCCGATGATCGCGCCAATGCCGATCGCGGTGAGCTGCCACAGACCCAGCACGCGGCGGAAGTCGCCGCTCTTGCCTGCCTCTGATTGCAGCTGTTCGACGGACTTGTGGCGCAGCATACGGCCAAGAACACTCATCAGCACTTCCCCTTCAAAAACCAACCCCGATCATAACGAATGTGTGCTGCGCGCACGGCATGACCTGTGCCCGATTGAATAATGCGCTATCGCTTCAGCCCGTCGTGACTCGATCGGAACGTGGTCCATGTCCGTCATCGTGCGCATGCATCCAGGGCAGCGCCAGGGCACTGGCACCGAACACCACGAGCATCGCCAGACCCAGCCGGATATCCAGGTGAGTCACGCCGAACCAGCGCCCGCAAGCCAGCGGGATGACGGCCATGCCAAGCACCCGCAGGACCTCCAGCCACGCGGCGCCACGACGCCTTTCCAGCAACAGACCGATGGTGCACAGGCCGGCGACCAGCCACAGCGCGTAACCCGCAGCTTCGACCCCGCCAAGTCGCGTCGCCACGCGAAGAAAATGCATGCCCATCAGCAACAGCAGTCCGAACTGGATCAGGCAATAGGCGCGCAGCGCCCGCGATATCGGCGGGTCGAACGGCGCATGATCGATATCGAAACGCGGCACCGTTGTGTCTCCGTGCGCATCGGCCGGACGCCAGCCCGGTGGACGCAGCCACACCTGCAGCCTGTCGCGCCAGCGTCGCGCGTGTCGGGCACTCCGCCACAAGGTCCAGTACACCTCGACGTTCGCCCACAGCGGATTCCAGCTGCGCAGCGGCGAACGCGTGCCGTAGACCGGCGGGTCGCTGTCGCTTTCCTCGACGAAGCTGCCGAACAGACGATCCCACACGATCAGGATGCCGCCATAGTTGCGGTCGAGGTAACGCTCGTTCACCGCATGATGCGCGCGGTGATTCGACGGCGAACAGAACACGCGGTCGAACCAGCCCAGCCGGCCGATCTGTTCGGTGTGCACCCAGAACTGGTACAGCAGGTCGATCAGTGCGATGACCGCGAACACCGCCACCGGATAACCCAGCAACGCCATCGGCAGGTAGAACACCCAGCCCAGCAGGAAGCCGGTACCGGTCTGGCGCAGCGCAGTGGTGAGGTTGTAGCGCTCGCTCTGGTGGTGCACCACGTGCGCCGCCCACAGCAGCGCCACCCGGTGACCGCCACGATGCAGCCAGTAGTAAAGGAAGTCGTAGAGCAGCAGGCCGCTGATCCACACCCACACCCGGTCCGCCGGCAATGACCATGGCGCCAGGTGTTCCGCAAACCATGCGTACACGCCCACGTTGAACAGTCGCGTGAAGACGCCGACGATCTGCGAAAGCATGCCCAGGCCAAGACTGTTGATTGCGTCGTTGGCCCGGTAGGCTTGCGGGCGGCCACGCCAGCGCGCCACCGCGAACTCGATCGCGATGAGCACGAAAAAGCCCGGGATCGCCCAGGCCATGATGCGTTCGGGAGTCAGCATGTTCCACGCGGCCCGATCGACGCGCCGCCCCATCACCTCGATGGCACGATCATACCGAGCACCGCTACGGCCGACATCGCGCTACGCAGCATGGCCGCGACCCGCCGCTGATCAGGCGCCGGGTACGCTCATCGAGCGCCGCAGCGCGCGGCATCCGGCCGCCACGTCGTCGGTGAAGAAGGCGTCGATCCCGGCCTCGAGGTAACGGCCGATCAGGGCGACCAGCCCGGCCTCGTTGCGCGTGTCCGGATCGTCGCCCAGCCAGTAGTCGCGCGGCAGGAAGCCGTTTTCCGGACGGAAGGTATACGGATGGACTTCCAGCCCGGCCCGGTGCGCATCGCGGACCAGCGTCGTCGCCACACCCAGCCGCTGCGTCGCCTCGCTGGGGATGATCGCCTCCAGCGCCGGGCCGATCGCATCTGCATACCCGGCCACCTCGGCCAGGCCCGCAGGCGTCATCATCTGACCGTAGGTCAGCGTCCCCGACCGGGCCACCACATCGAAAGGCTGCCGCGCGGGCGCGTCCATCAACTGCAGCAGGCGGACCTGCGGATACGCGTCGCCCAGACGACTGCGCAGATATTTCAGGTTGCCGACTTCGAACGACTGGATCTCCACCGGCGCGCTGCGCGTGTACGCGTGGGTCGCCAACGCATCGAGCAGCACGTCTTCCATCGGCAGCCCGCGCTGCCGGAAATAAGTGCCGTGTTTGATTTCGGGGATGATGCCGATGACCCGCCCCAGCGCCGCCGACTCGGCCGCGACGAACTCGATGAATTCCTCCAGCGTGACCAGCGCATGGACACCGTCATGCGCCGTGCCGCGCAGCTGCGGCAGACGTTCGCGGGCGCGTAGGGTCTTCAGTTCGGCCAGCGTGAAATCCTCGGTGAACCAGCCGGTCACCGATGTGCCGTCGATCGTCCTGGTACTGCGGCGATCCGCGAATGCGGCATGCTTGGCCACGTCGGTGGTCGTGCCGATCTCGTTCTCGTGACGGATCACCAGCACACCGTCGCGGCTCATCACCAGGTCCGGCTCGACGAAGTCGGCGCCGTCGGCCATCGCCCTGGCATACGAGGCGAGCGTATGTTCCGGGAACCAGACCGGCGCGCCGCGATGGCCGATCACGCGTACCCTGGCGGCCAGCGGTTTCTCGACGTGCGGCAGCGGCATGACCGGCATCCGGCTCGGAAAGTGGCCGCCAGCATACGTGCTGCGGGCCGGCACCGTATGAACATCAAAGCTTGAGGTAGCAGTGCCGACGGTCCATCAGGTACACGATCAGCCACCACAGCGCGACAAACACCAGCGCATACGCCAGAGACGCGACGTACGGACCGGCCAGCGGCGTGATCCAGCCAGCGAACAGGTGCCGGTAGATGGGCTTCTGCCAGCCCAGCCCGGGCAGCACGATCTGCATCAGCTCGGAACCGGCGTAGGCGGCAATCGCATTGACGCCAAAGCGGCGCCCCCAGGCCGGCCAGCCACGCACGTCCACCAGACCGTGGAACAGCAGCAACGCAAGCATCGCCCAGCCGCCCGTCCACAACACGAACGATGGCGTCCACAGGTTCTTGTTCAGCGGCATCCAGCACGACCACACGGCACCCAGCAGCAGCGCCAGCACACCCGCACCGAGCAGGATGCGCAGACGTCCGTCGCGCAGCCAGGCGCCGGCACACAGGCCGAGCAGACTGGTGGCGATGGCCGGCAAGGTGCTCAGCAGCCCTTCGGGGTCGTGCGACAGGCCGGTGCTGGCGTCGTAGTCCCACACGTAATGGCCAAACACCGCGCCGTCCACACGATCGACGATCGAGTGCCATTTCGCCAACGTACCGCCGCCGAGCAGGATCGCGGTGTAGCCGGCCAACAAGGCCACGATGGCGATCCACCACGCACGACGTGGCGTATAAATTGCCAGCGCCGCGACCACCGCGAAGCACACGCCGATGCGTTGCAGCACGCCGGGCCAACGCATGTCGCGCCCGGGCAGCCACCACGCCGCGAGCACGTTGATCAGCACACCGAGCGCGACAATGCGAAGGGCACGCCACAGCGCTGCGTTGCGCAGGGCTGCCGGTGCGCTGCCGGCGTCCAGTCGCGGCAGGATCGCCAGCGCCACCGATACGCCCATCACGAACAGGAAGAACGGAAACACCAGGTCGGTCGGCGTACAGCCGTTCCACACCGCATGGTCCAGCGGCCAGTACACGTGCCCCCAGTCGCCCGGGTCGTTCACCAGCAGCATCGCCGCCACGGTGCAGCCGCGCAGCGCATCCAGCGAGGCCAGCCGTCGGGCCGTGTCATTCATGGCGATGCCACCAGCGACACCCGGCCCAGCGCGTACAACGGGCCGTGGATGGGCGCGGTGTAGATCAGGCACATCGCATGGTTGCCGACCTGCTTCGGCAGACGCGCGTGCAGGGTGAAGCGACGCGCGCCGTGCGCAGGATCGGGCAACGGCATGCTGGCAAGCACGACGCCATCGCAGCGGTCGGCATGCACCACCAGCTCGCCGAACGGTGTGGTGTGCGGCCGTGAAATGACCTTGCTCGCATCGTGCGCCAGCGCGTAGTTGCGTTCCAGCCGCACTGCATCGACCCGGATCGATGTAACCCCATCCATGCGCGTCGACGGGAACAGCTGGCAGCTGTCGAACACGTTGACGGCATACACCGGCTGCACCGAGCGGGCGTCGGGCATCGGCTGCACGCGCAGCCGGAACGCGCTGCCGGGACAGTTGGGCAGCGTGACACCGAGACGGCTGAGCAGATGCGCACGATCAATCACGCGTTCGCGCGGCGCGGCCAGCGCGCTGCCATCGGGTGCGAACGTGGCCACCCGCAGAGTCGTCGGCAGCTTCACCGCGAACGGCTTGTCGTAGAGCGTGGAATGCCGCGTCGGCATGCTGCCGTCGAGGGTATAGCGGAAGCTGCCGAAGCCGGTCTGGTTGGACAACGTGACGGTGGCAATGCCGCTGGCCAGCGCCGCATTGCGGTCCAGCGCGATGTCCGGCGCGAACGCGCTGTCGGCATACCCGATGTGCTGCACGCGGTAACGCGCGAGCTGTGCCGGCAGGCGTGCCAGGAAACCGGACCAGTCGCGTGCCGAAGCCGGCGACCAGTCCACCTCGCTCAGCGCGTCCAGACGCGGAAACACCGCGTGCTCGACATGCGCCATGGTAGGCATGTGCTCGGTCCACACATTGGCCTGCGCGCCCAGCACATGCTTCGCCTGCGCCGCATCGAGCTGTTTCGGCACCGGCTCGAACGCATAGATGCTCTGCAGCGTTTCCACCGGAAGGCGGCCGGCGTATTCGTCGGCGCGATCGCTCTGCACCTCGTCGAAATACAGCTGCGGCGCGGGCGACAGCACCACGTCGTGGCCCGCCTTGGCTGCGGTGATCGCGCCCGCCGTGCCGCGCCATGACATGACCGTGGCGTCAGCCGGCACGTCGCCGCCTTCGAGTATCTCGTCCCAGCCCACCAGGCGACGCCCGTGCGCCGCCAGGTATTTGCCGATGCGGCCGATGAACCAGCCCTGCAGCGCGTCTTCGCTGGTGATACCCAGCGCCTTCATCTTTGCCTGCACGGCAGGCGAAGCCTTCCACTGGTCCTTGATCGCCTCGTCGCCGCCGACATGGATGTACTTCGACGGGAACAGCGCCATCACCTCGTCGAGCACGTTGTCGATGAAGGTGAAGGTGTGGTCGTCCACGTTGTACAAGTAGGGATTGACGCCCCAGTCCACCGACACTTTGGGCCGCTTGCCGGTGACGCCGAGCTGCGGGTACGAAGCCACCGCGGCCTGTGCGTGACCGGGCATGTCCAGCTCCGGCACGATGGTGATGTAGCGCGCGGCGGCGTATGCCACCACCTGGCGGATCTGCTTCTGCGTGTAGAAGCCGCCGTAACGCAACGGCTCGCCGTCATGCCCGGCGTCGGGCGGTGTACGCCACGCGCCGATGCGGGTGAGCTCCGGGTAGCGCTTGATCTGGATGCGCCAGCCCTGGTCGTCGGTGAGGTGCCAATGGAACACATCCAGCTTGTGCTGGGCCATCTGGTCGAGCAGGCGTTCGATGTCGGCCACGCTCTGGAAATGCCGCGCAGAATCCAGCATCAGGCCGCGCCAGCGGAAGCGCGGCCAGTCGCGGATATGCAGCGCCGGCACCTCCACTGCACCGTGTCCGGCTGCCGGTGTCAGCAACTGCCACAGGGTGATCGCGCCGTGAAACAGCCCGGCATTGTCGCGTGCGCTGACCCGAATGCCCTGCGGGGTAACGTCCAGCATGTAACCGCCGTGCTGCGCCACGGCCGCATGCGGGTCGCGTTCGAACACGATGGCGTGCTTCGTTGCGTGCCTGTCGACCGGATGCAGACGCAAGCCGCGCGTGCGCGCCAGCAGGTCGACGAAATAGGTCGCCGTATGCCGCGTTGCCGCGCTCGGATCGCCGAGCACCACCGGCGTATGCGCATCGACCCGGAACTGCCCCTGCGCGGTGGTCAGCTGAACCGGTTGCGGTATCAGCGAAGGCGGTGCGGCCTGTGCGGAAAACAGCGTTGCGAGCAGCAGGCAGGCACAGGCGGCGAGCAGGCGACGGGTCATCGACGGTCTCCGTGGTTATCGGGTCAGCATGCCATGCGCGATACCGCATGCGCATGAAAAAAACGGGCCCGGAAACAACTGCGGGCCCGTTCGGGGAGAGATTGGGCCGTCCATGGCCCGCGGTCTTGCAGTCGAAAATCAGAACTTGAAGTTCACCGTCAGGTAGTACTGGCGGCCGTTGACGTAGAACGCCTCCGGAGCCTTGTCGAAGCCCAGGCCGGCCTGCGAACCCTTGATGTAGTACTTCAGCTTCGGGTTGTTGAGGTTCATCGCGTCGAACGAGAAGCTCACATGCTTGTTGAGCGTGTAGCCCGCCGAGAACGACAGGTAACCCACGCCCGCCTCCCAGTAGGGAAGCAGCGGCATGCCGGCGCCCGAGTTGCTCATCATGCCGTCGTAGAACGACGAGCGGTACGTGTAGTTGATGCGGGCATTCCAGCTGTTGTTCTCGTAGAACGCCGACAGGTTGACGGTGTTCTTCGACGTGCCGAACAGCGGACGGTTGCCGGCAGCCCGGTTGTCGCCCAGGGTACCGTCCGCGTTGTACAGGTAGGTGCCACCGGTCGAATGACCGTTGCTGTAGGTGTAGTTGACCGACGTACCGAAATGCTCGCCGATCGGCTGCACCCAGTTCAGCTCGACACCCTTCAGCGTGCCGTTGACGTTGATCGGCACGCTGACCAGGTAGTTGCTGTAGATCGGCGTGTGCGACGGGTTGTTTACACCGTAGGTCAGGTAGTTGTTGAGATACGAGCGGGTCTCCGCGCCGTAGTCGTAGTAGTTATGCATGTCCATTTCGTACACGCTGGCCGACAGCAGGCCACGCGGTGCGAAATACCACTCCAGCGACGCATCGAAGTTGGTCGAGATCAGTGGCTTCAGGTACGGATTCGGACCACTGCCGGAACCCATCGCACCCTGCGTGACCGGATCGGTCAGGGTCACGAAACCGGCCAGCTGGCCGTAGTCCTGACGGGTCAGGGTCTGCGAGGCCGCGAAGCGGGCAAGCACGCTGCCGTCCTGGTTCAGGTTGACCTTCAGGTTGAAGCTGGGCAGCAGCCGGCCGTAATGCGACTTGTAGTGGTTCCAGTACCAGCCATTCGGATAGAACGCCGAATTCATGTACGGACCGCTGTAGTCGTTCTCCAGGATCGAGGCACTGGTGTAGCCGATGTTCTCGTCGGTGGAAACATAGCGCAGGCCGAAGTTGCCGCCCCAGGTGTCACCCTGGAAATTGGCCTGCATGTACGCCGCCAGGTTCCTTTCGACCATCGAATAGATGCCGTTCGGATAGAACCGCGAACTGGTGTCGCCGGTCACCTTGCGGTTGGCATACAGCGCATTCAGCTGAGCCAGCTGGCTCGGCGTCCAGTACCAGATGCTCGAGGGCATCTGGCTCACGCCGAGATCGCTCGCGAAGCTGCTGGGATAGTTGCCGCCGCTTGCCGGGTAGATGGTCGCACCCGGGCTGAACGTGACGTTCGAGGCGAAATTGGGCCCCTGAGCAACGTCATTGGCGCTGCCATGCGTATGACGGGCATAACGCGCGCCGAACTGCAGCGAGGACAACGAACCGGCATTGTCGAAATCGAACTCGCCATCGGCCTGGAACCAGTTCTCCTTGTCGATCACGTGCACGTCCTGCTCGCCGAAGATCCAGTCGAGACCGACGGTCGCCGGGTTGTACGCATTGTTGGTGCCACCCAGCGTCCAGCCCAGCGGACTACCGGAGCCGTTCATAGCGTAGCTGGCACCCTGACCGTAGCCGGTATCCATCTCCATCACGTTCTGGACTGGCGTATTGCCGGTGCCCTTGGTGGTGCCACCCTGGAACTTGAAGCTGAGGTTGTCAGTGGCGCGCCAGTCGGCGCTCAGGGTGGTGTACTGGCTGGACTCGCTCTCGCCCGGACGCGAGATCATGTCGTAGATGCCCTGCGACAGACCGGACTGACCGACGATCGAGGCACTGGTGAGAATGTTGTTCTGGATGTTCCAGCTCGACAGCGTGTCGCCCGGCAGGCGATCACGCGTACGCAACATGTAGTTGCGGTTGTAGTCGGTGGCGTCCATCTTGGAGTAGAAGCTGTCCAAGTTCAGCGTCAGGTTGTCGAGCGGCTTCCACTCGATGTCCACCATGCCGCCCTTGCGCTTGCGCGTCTGGGTGAACAGCGCGGCGCCCGGCAGGTTGGGATAGAACACGCCGGTGCTGGCGCTGCCGGGCGTGGCGGCGCCGAGGCCCAGCTGCGTGGCGACGGCCGAGCCAGTCGGGATATACGAATAGCCCAGAATTTCCTGACCTTCGCGCTGCAGGCTGCGCTTCTCGTAGAAGGCCTGCGCCATCACGCCGAAGGTGTTGTCGCTGTTCTTCCAGTTGAGCAGGGCATTGAACTGCGGCTCGGTCTTGCTCGGCAGGTCGGCGTACACGCCACCCACACTGCCCTCGACGGTGAACGGCTTGGCGAATTCCAGCGGCTTGCGGGTGATGATGTCGATCGAACCGGCCGCACCGCCCTCAAGCAGGCGTGCCTCGGAGGTCTTGTGCACGACCACCTGGCTTACGATTTCCGACGGGAACATGGAATAGCTGACGCTGCGCGTACCGCCGCCACCCACGACGAACCAGTCACCCGAACCGACCGCATGTCCATTCAGGGTGGTCAGGGTCAGCGACGGCGCGCTGCCGCGGATACTGGCACGGTCGGCCTCGTCGAAACCGCCCTCGGCACCCGCCGCATCGGCGATGTTCACGCCGGGCAGCTGGGCGATGGTGTCGGCCACGTTCTTCGCCGGCAGCTTGCCGATATCTACCGCGGACACCACCTCGACATGCGAGTTGGCCGCCTCCTTGGTATCCAGCGACAGCGCCTCGCTGTTGCGGATACCGACTACGGTTACCGCCTGGAGCTGCTTGATCTTGGCCTGCTCAGCCTTCTCCTGAGCCTTCGCGCCGCTGGCAGTCGTCTGGGTGCTGTCCTGCGCATTGATCGCGCCGGACAGGCATAGACCAGCGACGATGCTCGCGGCCAACAGAGTCTTGCGATATGACATGGTGTCCTCCCCTCAGAGGCTAGATTCAGCAACGGTGGGTACTCAGACCGTCCGTTACCGTGTGGCGATCTGGGCTTGCGCCCGGTTGTTTGCTAATTCCTCAGTGCATCACGTCCACTCGGCGAACCCGTCCCGGGCGTCTGGCCATCCATGTACAGGCTCGCGGCGCCGATCACCCCGAGCTGGCCGTGCTCCATCAGTCGTACAGGTATCTGTTCCAGGTACGGGCGCATCACGCCCTTGTTGAAGAAGCGCCGGGCAAAGGCGCCGTCCAGCAGCAGGTCACGGATCTGCGGCAGGATGCCGCCGGCAAGGAACACCCCGCCGCGCGCGCCATACAGCAGCACCAGGTCGCCCACGAAGCTGCCAAGCAGCCCGCAGAACACCTCCAGCGTCTCGGTTGCCGCCGCGTCGTTGCGCGACAGCGCCGCAGCCGTAACATCCGCCGGACGCATCAGCACCGCGCGCTCCCCGCGCAAGGTGCAGATGGCCTGGTACAGGTTCAGCAGCCCGGGTCCGGACAACGCATGCTCGAACGACACATGCGCATGCTTCCGGGCGAACAGGCGAAGAATCTCAATCTCGCGCTCGTTGCCGGGCGCCAGCGCGATCTGGCCCGCCTCGGTGGCCAGCACGGTGGCATGGGGGTGCGCCGGCAACAGCACCGCGGACCCGAGCCCGGTACCCGGCCCCATCACCAGCACCGGTCCGTCGACATGCGGCGCGCTGGTCTCGATCACCGCCGTGGTGTCGGCCAGGCCAAGGAACTGGGTGGCATAGGCCACCGCTTCGAAATCATTGATGACGGCGAGGCTGGCGATGCCCAGTGTGTCGCGTATGTCGCGTATCGACACCGGCCAGGGCAGGTTGTCGTTGACGATGGCATCGCCCAGCACGTAGCCGGCACTGGCCACCGCGCAATGATCGACATGACCCACGCCGAGCTGGCCGACGAAGTCCTTCAGCACGGCGGTCAGACTGGGCCAGTCGGCGCAGGCGTAGCGGCGGTATTCGAGCACGGTCACCGGTCGGTGGCCGTCGGGTCGCGGACTGACCAGGCCTATCCGCGCATGCGTGCCGCCGACATCGGCAGCCAGGAACGCAGATTCTGTCGCAAGCGCGATACGCGCACCGCTGTGATCGACCACCTGGGCCACGCTCCCTCCTCCGTTTGTCCCCGGTGCGCAGGCACCCCGCCTGACACACCTCGTGATGGTCGGAGTCTGGTCAGATATGACAACGGTGTCAACACCCTGTTCGGAACCATTCGCCATATCGCTTGTGCGCCGCGCAAGGCATACTCGCCGACAGCATCATCGAATACATGTCGCGCCTATTTGGCCTTTTCTGTAAGGCACTTGGGCAACACTTGCCGACGCCACCAAGGTGCTGCGACGCGTCATGGGCGAGACTGGAAGAACAAGACATCGATGCTTGCACCATGACCAAAGTCATGGCATCAATTGACAACGTTGCTCCACGCGGTCGATAAAGACGGCCGAAGCGACATCGTCCACGGGGTGACGGTGTCGGTGATCACTACGGGGAAATCGTCCATGCCGTCCATGCCGTCCATCTCGCCTGCTGCCGACGAATCGCGCACATCGAGCCTGCTGCCGATGATCATCATCGGCGTACTGTTCTTCATCTTCGGCTTCGTCACCTGGCTCAACGGGCCACTGACCATCTTCGTCAAGCTGGCTTTCAACCTCGACGACGTCAGCGCCTTCCTGATTCCGGTGGCGTTCTACCTGTCCTATTTCGTGCTGGCGCTGCCTTCGGCCATGGTGCTCAAGCGGACCGGCATGAAGAAAGGCATGGCACTCGGCTTGTTCGTAATGGCGATCGGTGCGGTGTTGTTCGGCCAGTTCATCAACATGCGCAACTATCACGGCGCACTGGTCGGCCTGTTCGTGATTGGCGCGGGCCTGTCGCTGCTGCAGACAGCCTCGAATCCGTACATCAGCATTCTCGGCCCGATCGACAGCGCGGCGCAGCGCGTGGCCTTCATGGGCATCTGCAACAAGCTGGCCGGTGCGCTGGCGCCGCTGGTCTTCGGCGCCTTGGTGCTCAACGGCATCGGCGATTTCGAGCAGAAGATCAAGGCTGCGGCGACGCCCGCGGCAGCCCACGCCATGCTCGACAGCTTCGCCTCGCGCGTGTACTGGCCGTACATGGCCATGGCCGCGCTGCTGGTGGTGCTGGCGATCTGGGTGATCCGCTCCGCACTGCCCGAAATCAAGCCCGCCGGGGCCAACAGCGAAGACGAGATCGGTCATCACGGCGGCAGCATCTTCAGCTTTCCGCACCTGTGGCTGGGCGTGCTCTGCCTGTTCCTGTATGTGGGCGTTGAGGTGATGGCCGGCGATGCGATCGGCATCTACGGGCAGGCGCTGGGCCTGCCGCTGGACGCCACCAAGCACTTCACCACCTACACGATGGTCGCGATGCTGGTGGGCTATATCACTGGCCTGCTGCTCATCCCGCGCTTCATTTCGCAGCAGCGCTACCTGGCCGTGTCGGCGGTGATGGGTATCGTGTTCGCACTGGGTGCCTATGCCACCGCCGGCTATGCCTCGGTGAGCTTCGTCGCCGCGCTCGGATTCGCCAACGCGATGATGTGGCCGGCGATCTTCCCGCTGGCGATCAAGGGCCTGGGGCGCCATACCGAGGCCGGCTCGGCCCTGCTGATCATGGGCATCGTCGGCGGCGCACTGATCCCGCAGGTGTTCGTGCACCTGAAAGAGCACATCAATTTTCAACTGGCGTTCCTGGTGGTGATGGTGCCCTGCTACCTCTACATCCTCTTCTACGGCATGCGCGGCCACGCCGTGGGCGAGCACATCTCCTGACGCCCGTCATGCACCACGCCGCCCGCCGCCCGCACACCTACCCGTCCAGCGGCTGGGCTACCATGTCCATCCGGCTTACAGGAGTGCACTCCGTTGCGCAGTCCCACCATCAAGGACGTCGCCCGCCATGCGGGTGTCTCGCTGAAGACCGTATCGCGCGTGATCAACCACGAGGCCGCGGTGCGCAACGAGACCCGCGAGAAGGTGGAGCGGGCGATCGCGCAACTCGGCTACCGTCCGGACCCGTCGGCGCGCAGCCTGCGCAGCACGCATTCGTTCGCGATCGGCCTGGTCTACGACAACCCGAACGCGCACTACGTCATCGACATGCAGAACGGCGTGCTGTCGGCCTGCCGCGAGCGCGGCTTCGGCCTGCAGATCCATCCCTGCGATTCCAGCTCGCCAAAGCTGGCCGAGGAACTGGTCGCCTTGGTCAAGCGTTCGCGCCTGGCCGGGCTGGTGCTGGCGCCGCCGATGTCCGAACAGGCGCCACTGATCGCCATGCTGCGGGAACACGACATCACCTTCGTGCGCATCATTTCCTCCCGCGAGGATCCGCACGACGGCATGCCCTGTGTCTATATCGACGACCGCCATGCGGCCTACGCCATCACCGAGCACCTGGTGCAGCTGGGTCACACGCGGATCGGCTTCCTGTGGGGCGAGCCGCACCACCGTTCCAGCCCCGAGCGCTACCAGGGCTACGCGGATGCGCTGAAGGACTACGGCATTCCGCTCAACAAGAAGCTGGTGCTGGCCGGCCGCTATGCCTTCGACGATGGCTTCCGCGGCGCGCGCAAACTGCTCGCGCTGAAGGAAAAGGAGCGCCCCACCGCGATCTTCGGCAGCAACGACGAGATTGCCGCCGGCGTCCTGGCCGCGGCGCGTTCGATCGGCCTGGACGTGCCCTGGGATTTGTCGATCGCCGGCTTCGAGGACAGCCCGTTCTCCAAGCAGGCATGGCCGGCACTGACTACCGCACGGCAGTCGACCGAAGAGGTGGGCCGGCACGCCACGCTGCGGCTGATCCGCGGCCTGCAGCAGACCACCGCCGAACCCGCCAGCGAGGGCTTCATGCCCGAGCTGGTAGTGCGTGGCTCCACCGCGCCGCCGCGCCAGGGCTGATACCACCCGGCACCGGCCTGCGTCGCGCTGCGGCAGCCGGCCTGACCGACACAGCCACCACACCCTCTAGCAGTCCGGCCCGTCCCGTCACCGGGGCGCGGCCGTGCCGTGCATTTTTCATTTACCGCACGCTCCACCGATGCGTGCGTTGACCGTTCCGGAGTCCCCATGAAGTCCGCCAGCGACACCCTGATGTACCGCGAGGCCGAAGAAACCGCCGCCGTGGTCGAACGCCAGATCGCCCGCAATGCCGATACCCTAGCCACGCTCGGCCGCCGCCTGCGCGAGCAGCCGCCGCGCTTCATCGTCACCTGCGCCCGCGGCAGTTCCGACCACGCCGCCGCCTACGCCAAGTATGTGTTCGAGACGCGACTCGGCCTGATCACGGCCTCCGCCTCGCCGTCCATCTCGTCGATCTACGACGCCGACCTGAAACTGGACGGCGCGCTGTTCATCGCCATATCGCAATCGGGCAAGAGCCCGGACCTGCTGCGCAGTGCCCAGGCTGCCAAGGATGCGGGGGCGCTGGTGCTGGCGCTGGTCAATGTCGAGGATTCGCCGCTCGCCACGCTGGCCGACACGGTGATCCCGCTGCACGCCGGTCCCGAGCGCAGCGTGGCCGCGACCAAAAGCTACCTGGCCACCCTGGCCGCCGTGCTGCAACTGGTGGCGCACTGGAGCGACGACGCCACCCTGCACGCGGTGATCGCGCGCCTGCCCGACGACCTGCGGCGTGGCTGGGCGGGCGACTGGAGCGTGCTCGCCGACAGCCTGCGCGACGTCAGCAACCTGTTCGTGGTGGGCCGCGGCTACGGCTTCGGCGCCGCCCTGGAAGGCGCACTCAAGCTCAAGGAAACCTGCGGCCTGCATGCCGAGGCATTCAGTGCCGCCGAGGTGAAGCACGGCCCGATGGCGCTGGTCGGGAACGGCTTCCCGGTGCTGTTCTTCGCCCAGGATGACGGCACACTGGACAACACTCTGGCGGTGGCCAGGGAATTCCGCGCCCGCGGTGCCCGCGTGTTCGTGGCCGCGCCCGACGAACAGGGTCCCGACGCGCTGCCGCTGCCGGCCAACATCGCGCCCATCGTCACCCCGCTGCTGGCAGTGCAGAGTTTCTACCGCGCCGCCAGTGCGCTGTCGCTGGCGCGCGGCTACGATCCGGATGTACCGCCGCATCTCAACAAGGTCACGGAGACGGTGTGATGAGCAGCCAGGCACCCCTCGCCCTGATCAACGGCCGCGTGCTGGGCGACCACGGCCCGCGCGAAGGTCTGGCCGTACTGGTGGACGACGGGCGCATCCATGCCATCGTGGCGCAGGACGACCCGCGCGTATCGGCTGCACTCACGCACGACCTGCATGGCCACCTGCTGCTGCCCGGTTTCATCGACGTGCAGGTCAACGGCGGCGGCGGACTGCTGTTCAACGACGCGCCCACGGTCGAGACGCTGCGCGGCATCGCCGCCGCGCACGCGCGCTTCGGCAGCACCGGCCTGTTGCCGACGCTGATTACCGACACTGCGGAGAAAATGCATGCCGCGCTGGATGCGGTGGACGCGGCGATCGAACAGGGCGTTCCGGGCGTGCTCGGCATTCATGTCGAAGGCCCCTTCCTGGCGCCCGCGCGCAAGGGCATCCACGACGCCTCGCTGTTCCGTCACCCGGACGCCGGCGACATCGCCATGCTCGCCACCAGGCATCGTGGCAAGGTCATGCTGACGCTGGCTCCGGAGCAGGTCACGACGGACACCATCCGCACCCTCTCCGAGGCCGGCGTGATCGTCGTCGCCGGCCATACCGCCGCCGACTACGCCACCACCCGCGCCGCGCTGGATGCCGGCGTGTGCGGCTTCACCCACCTGTACAACGCGATGACACCGCTGGCCAGCCGCGAACCCGGCGTGGTCGGCGCCGCGCTGGACGATCCGCACAGCTGGTGCGGCCTGATCGTCGACGGCCATCACGTCCACCCGGCCGCGCTGCGCGTGGCGCTCGTCGCCAAGCCACCCGGCAAGTGCGTGCTGGTCACCGACGCGATGCCGCCGGTGGGTTCGGACACGCCGGAATACGTGCTCAACGGCCAGACCATCGTCGCCCGCGACGGCATCTGCCAGAGCGACGCCGGGGTCCTGGCCGGCTCGGCGCTGGACATGGCCACCGGGGTCCGCAACCTGGTCGAGATGGTCGGCCTGAGCCTGGCCGAAGCCTCGCGCATGGCCAGCACCTATCCCGCCGCATGGATCGGTCTGGAGCGCAGCCATGGCCGGCTCGCCGCCGGCTATCGCGCCGATTTCGCCGTACTGGACGATGCATGGCAGGTACGCGAAACCTGGATCGGCGGCCAGCGCGTCCACGCCGGCTGAGCAGCGGCAGGTTGCGGCGCGGTTTCCGGCGCAACCCGGAAGCCGTTCCCGCATCCGCAGGGCGGCATGCGTATCGACAGCCCGCCGGCCGCGCAATCTGCTAGGGTCTGCCACCTGCATCGCGTCCAACGGATTCACCCATGTCCCCAGGCATTGCCCGCCTCGCCGCCCTAGCGTCCCTACTGTTGCTGGCCGGTTGTGCCAGCCAGCCGGCCAGTCCGCCCTCGCAGCCATTCGAACCCGGACAATTGCCCGCCGGCTCGCGGGCCGACGTGGCGATCCTGGAAACCACCGACATCCACTCCAACATCCTCAGCTACGACTACTACAAGCAGAAGCCCGACCCTACGCTGGGCTTCGAGCGCACGGTCACCCTGATACGGCGTGCGCGCGACCAGTTCACCAACACCTTCCTGTTCGATGACGGCGATACGATCCAGGGCTCGGTGCTGGCCGACTACCAGGCGCTGGCGCAGCCGGTGACATGCAAGCAGGAGCTGGCGATCTACCGCGTGATGGATGCGGTGGGCTACGACGGCGGCACCATCGGCAACCACGAATTCAACTATGGCCTGCCGTTCCTGTCGCAGGTCACCGGCACGCCGATGGACGTGGACGGGGTGCCGGTCGAACACTGCGCCGGACCGCACTATCCGCTGGTGCTGGCCAACGTGGTGAGCACGCGCACCGGCAAGCCGATCTTCAGGCCGTGGACGATCATCAAGCGCCAGATCGCCGCCTACACGCCCGACGGAAGCCAGCTCAGCGTGCCGCTGCGCATCGCCATCATCGGCTTCACGCCACCGCCGATCATGCAGTGGGACCAGCGCCATCTCGAAGGCAAGGTCACGGTCACCGGCGTGGTCGAGGCGGCCAGGAAATACATGCCGCAGATCGAGGCGCAGCACCCGGACCTGGTCATCGCGCTGCTGCACGGCGGCCTCGACACCTCGCCCTACACGCCGATGATGGAGAACGGCGGCTGGTACCTGGCCGGCGTGCCGGGCATCGACGTCCTGCTGCTAGGCCACATGCACACCGATTTCCCCGGCCCGCGCTTCGCCCATCTGAAGGACGTGGATGACCATCTCGGCTTCGTGCGAGGTGTACCCGCCGTGATGGGCGGCTTCTTCGGCAAGGACCTGGGCGTGATCCGGCTGGCGCTGATCTGGAACAAGGACCACTGGGCGGTCGACAAGCCACAGACCCACAGCCGGGTCTGGCCGATCTGCACCCGGACCGCCGGCAAGACCCGCTGCGTGCCGGCCGACCCGGCCATCGCGCCGCTGGTCGAGAAGGTACAGAAGGATGCCATTGCCTACGTCAACACGCCGATCGGCCACACCCGCGTGCACATGAGCAGCTACTTCGCCGACGAGGGCGACATGACCGCACTGGCTGCGGTGAACGCGGCGCAGCTCGACTATGTCCGGCGTGAGCTGCCGAAGACCCACCCCGAGCTGGCGCACGTGCCGCTGCTGTCGGCCGCCGCCGCATTCCGTACCGGTTTCGGCGGCCCGGACGACTACACCGACGTACGCCCCGGCGTGCTCACCCTGCGCAGCGCCGCCGATCTCTACTTCTATCCGAACACCCTCGCTGCAGTGAAAACCGACGGTGCCGGCGTGAAGGCATGGCTGGAACAATCGGCCCGCCGCTTCAACCGTATCGACCCGTCCATTCACGGCGCACAGCCGCTGATCAACCCGCATTACGCCGGCTTCAACTTCGACCAGATGCAGGGCGGCCTGCATTACGAGATCGACCTGTCCAAACCGGTCGGCCAGCGCATCGTCTCGCTGACCTACCGCGGCAAGCCGGTCACGCCCGGGCAGCCGTTCGTCGTGGTCACCAACAATTACCGCGCGGGCGGCGGCGGCGATTTTCCCGGCCTCGACGGTCACGACATCGTGCTGGCCGCACCGGACGGCACGCGCGAAATCCTGGCCCGCTGGCTGCAGCGGCACCCCGATCTCGACGCGAAGGACCTGCCCGGCCGCTCCTGGCGCTTCGCACCACTGAAGACGGCCGGACCGGTCATCTTCACCGACGCCAGCGACAAGCAGGCCATTGCCCATGCCGACGGCCTGCGCAATATCCGGCAGATCAGCAACAACGGCGACGGCACGGCCGTCTACGCGATCGACCTTTCGCACTGAGCAGCCTGTCGCACCGTCCCGGCGCATGCCCGGGACGGCGTGACGCAGAGCGCAGCGGAACCGGCAGGACGCCGTCTGCGGGATGACGTATCCGGCAAATGGACGTCCGTTCGCCGGAACATCGGAAGCGCCGCATATTCCACAAAGTCTATTGACAGGCGGGCAAGACGCCACCTATCTTCGGTTTCATGTCGCCTTTCTTCGCACCAGCACGCATGCACATCCGCCCGGTTTCGACCGGTCGTGCCGCGCTGGCTGCGGGCGGCATCGCCGCTTCCATTATCGCCACGATTATTACCACCGGTACCGGTACCATCGGTTCCGGGTGGGTGTCCGTGCGCGAATAACCTTAAGACGCAACGGTCCCGCCCTCGACGAGGCGGGCCGGCGCAACCGACACCGCCAAGCGAGACGGGACCTCCACTGGAGAGGTCACCGTGAACACCTGCGCTTTACCGCTCGCCGAATACCCCAACCTGCCGCCACCGGTTGCCGTGCTGCCCGCGCGAAGCCCGCGCCTGCGCACCCTGTCGGTGGGCGTGATCGGTCCGGGCCGGGTCGGCAGCGCGCTGCTCGGGCAGATGCGTGCCGCGCAACAGCGCCTCCAGCGTGATATGGGCCTGGCCCTGCAGTTGTGCGGCGTGGTGGCGCGCAAGCGCATGTGGCTGGATTGCGACGACCCCGAACTCAACGCCCGCAGCCACAGCGCACAGACCTGGCGGCCCAGCGACCTGGACGCCTTCGCCGCCCATATGCGCGGCATCGACGGACGTCACGCCCTGCTGGTGGATTGCAGCGCCAGCGACGAAGTCGCGGCCCACTATCCCGCATGGCTGGCCGCCGGCCTGCATGTGGTGACGCCGAACAAACTGGCCGGCAGCGGTTCGCTGGACCGCTGGCACGCGATCCGCGCCGCCAGCGCGCATGGCGCACGACTCCGCTACGAGGCCACCGTCTGCGCCGGCCTGCCGGTGGTACAGACATTGCGCGATCTGCTCGACACCGGCGATGAACTGCTCTCCGTGGATGGCATGTTCTCCGGCACCCTGGCCTGGCTGTGCAACCGCCACGATGGCCAGCAACCGTTCTCCAGCCTGCTGCGTGAGGCGCATGCGCTCGGCTATACCGAACCGGACCCCCGCGAGGATCTCTCCGGCATCGACGTGGCTCGCAAGCTGGTCATCCTGGCCCGCGAAGCCGGTCGTCCGCTTTCGCTGGAAGATGTGTCGGTGCAGAGCCTGGTACCGCGTGCACTCGCCGCCCTGCCGCTGGACGAGTTCATGGCGCGCCTGGGCGAGCTCGACGCGCCGATGGCCGCGATGCTGGCGCAGGCCCAGACCGCCGGCGGCGTACTCCGCCACGTCGGCCGGCTGGACCGGGACGGCCGCGCCCACGTGGGGCTGGCCGTACTGCCCTCGTCGCATGCCTTCGCGCACACCCATCTCACCGACAACGTGGTGCAGTTCCGCACCCTGCGCTACAAGGACAACCCGCTGCAGGTACAGGGCCCCGGCGCAGGGCCAGAGGTCACCGCTGCCGGCGTGTTCGCCGACGTGCTGCGTATCGCCGAAGCGCTCACGGTGCAATCATGAGCACCGGCGTCATGAGCAACGATATGCTGGAATCCACCGCTGCACCTTCGCATGCCCGCGTGGCACGCGCCTTCGCTCCGGCCAGTGTGGGCAACGTGGCGGTGGGCTTCGACATCCTCGGCCACAGCATGGCCGGCGCCGGCGACCGTGCCGAAGTGCGGCTGATCGATGAGCCAGTGGTGCGCATCGCCGCCATCCACGGCACCGTCACCGAGCTACCGCGCGAACCTCATCGCAATACCGCCGGCATGGCGCTGCTGGCGCTGCGCGAGGCACTGCAGCTGTCGCAGGGTTTCGAGCTGACCCTGCACAAGGGCATCGCGCTCGGCTCTGGCATGGGCGGTTCGGCGGCATCCTGCGTGGCGGCACTGGTGGCCGCCAACGCGCTGCTGGACGCGCCACTTTCGCGCGAGGCGCTGTACCGCTTCGCGCTGGACGGCGAAGCGGTCGCCAGCGGCAGCCGCCACGGCGACAACCTGGGCCCGATGCTGTTGGGTGGGCTGGTGCTTGCCACCCACGACCGCCTGCTGCGCATCCCCGTGCCGCGTGAGTGGCATTGCGCGCTGGTGCATCCACACTGCGTGCTGGAAACACGCAAGTCGCGCGCAGCGCTGGCCGGCGAATACGCGCTCGGCGAGTTCGTGGCGCAGAGCGGCAACCTCGCCCAACTGCTCGCCGGCTGCTACCGCGGCGAGGCCGCACTGGTGCGCGAAGGCCTCAAGGACGTGCTGGTGGAACCACGCCGCGCGCCGCTGGTACCCGGGTTCATGCACGTGAAACAGGCCGCGCTGGATCATCATGCACTTGGCGCCAGCATTTCCGGTGGCGGCCCCAGCGTGTTCGGCTGGTACGAACACCGCGCCGATGCCGATGCCGCCGCCACCGCCATGCAGGCGGCTTTCGCCGACGCCGGCCTGGACAGCGACGCCTTCGTCGCCCCGGTCGACGGCCCCGCCGCCGGCCTGATCGATCACCTGCACGACACGCCCTGATGCCCGAGCCCATGATGACCGAACCCCTGCTCTACCTCAGCACCCGCGGCCAGAGTCCGGCCGCCACCATCAGCAGCGCGATCGCCGCCGGCCTTGCGCCGGACGGCGGCCTGTACGTGCCCGAAGCTTTGCCACGACTCGATCCGGGCGCCTTCGATCCGCACGGCACGCTGGCCGATACCGCAGCTACGCTGCTGGCTCCGTTCTTCACCGGCGACCCGCTCGCCGAAGCGCTGCCGGCGATCTGCCGCGAGGCACTCGACTTCGACACGCCGCTGCGCCCCATGCCGCGTCACGACGCCCACATGCTCGAGCTGTTCCACGGACCCACCGCCGCCTTCAAGGATGTCGGCGCCCGCTTTCTCGCGGCCTGCCTGCGCCGCCTGCCGCGCGCCGACGAACGGCCACTGACCATCCTGGTGGCCACCTCCGGCGATACCGGCGCGGCAGTCGGTGCCGCCTTCCACCGGCAACCGGGCGTGCGCGTGGTCATCCTGTATCCCGATGGCCTGGTGTCGCCGCGCCAGGCCCACCAGCTCGGTTGCTTCGACGACAACGTGCAGGCGCTGCGGGTACAGGGCCGTTTCGACGACTGCCAGCGCATGGTGAAAGCCGCGCTCAACGACGCGGCACTGCAGGCCGAGCGTCCGCTCAGTTCCGCCAACAGCATCAGCCTGGGACGCCTGCTGCCGCAGATGAGCTACTACGCCCACGCTGCGCTGGGCTGGTGGCACGAGCACGACTCGCCGCTCAACCTGATCATCCCCACCGGCAACCTGGGCAACGCGCTGGCCGCGCTGTGGGTCCGCGAAATCGGTCTGCCGATCGGCGAGATCTGCCTGTCCTGCAATGCCAACGCCACCTTGCCCGAATTCTTCGAGGGCCAGGACTATCGCCCCCGCGAGGCCGTCGCCACCGTCGCCAATGCCATGGACGTAGGCGCCCCCAGCAACTTCGAGCGCCTGCGCTGGACCTTTCCATATGCCGCTGAACTGCGCGCGCAGACCCAGGCGATCAGTGTCGATGACAGCACCATCCGCGACACCCTGAGCCGGCATGCGCGCGAGCACGGCGAGGTGTTCTGTCCGCACACCGCCACCGCCATGCACCTGCTTGACCGCCTGCGCTCAGTCGGCAACAGCTCGCCGTGGACCATCGTCGCCACCGCACATCCGGCCAAATTTGAAAGCGTGGTGGAGCCACTCGTCGGGCATCCCGTCGCAGTGCCGCCGGCGCTTGCCGCCATGCTTGAGCGTACGGCCAGTGCCGAAGTGATGGACGCGGACGACGAGGCGCTGAAACGCTGGCTGCGGGAACCGGCGTACGCATAGTCCGGACGACATCGGCGCTCCATCGATGCCGATCGTGGCTTCATCGGTATGGACGGCCAGCCGTCCATACCGCGTTCCGTCGCCGTTGTCACAACATCTGAAGAATCGTCATGAAGAAAATGTTTGACAAGCCTTTCGGGGTGCCGTAGGGTCAGTTGCATGTCGCAACGCAACAGCCACCACCGCATCGCCGAAAGCCATCGTCTGGCGACGATTGCCGGTCTGCTGCGACTTCGCGGCACGCTCATTATTGGCCTTCTTGTACTCGTACTCCTTATTACCAACGGAGGTGCGGGCTGAGGGCATGTGTCCAGGTAGCTAGAAAGAAACCTGAAACACCCTGAGAACCCCGCACCAGAGATGGAGCGGGGTTTTTTGTTGCCCTCGGCATCGCACCCTTAAGCGGAGCCAGCAATGGAAAACCAGCAGCACAGCGAACAGAACGAGGCCGGCGACGTAGCCGCCGACCACGTGCGCATTTTCGACACCACCTTGCGCGACGGCGAACAGGCACCGGGCTTCTCGATGGACCGGCGCGCCAAGCTTCGTCTGGCGCAGTCACTGGAAGCGCTGGGCGTGGACGTGCTGGAGGCAGGCTTTCCACAGGCTTCGCCCGACGACTTCGCCGCCGTCGCCGAAATCGCCCGCACGCTGAAAACCACCACCGCCTGCGGCCTGGCCCGCTGCCAACCCGGCGACATCGACACCTGCGGCCGTGCACTCGAAAAAGCACAGCGCTCGCGCATCCACGTGTTCCTGTCGACCAGCCCGCTGCACCGCGAACACAAGCTGCGCATGAGCAAGGCGCAGGTGCTGGATACCGCGGTTGCCGCCGTCGAGCGGGCGCGCCAGCTCTGCCACGAAGTCGAGTTTTCCGCCGAAGATGCCCTTCGCACCGAGCCCGACTTCCTGGCCGAGGTGTTCAGCGCCGCCGTCGCCGCGGGTGCAACCACGCTGAACGCGCCGGACACCGTGGGCTACACCACGCCGGCAGAGATCGCCGAGCTGTTCGGTTACCTGCGCCAGCACGTGCGCGGGGCGGACAAGGTGATCTTCTCCAGTCATTGCCACGACGACCTGGGCATGGCGGTGGCCAATTCGCTGGCCGCGATCGGCGCCGGCGCCCGCCAGGTCGAATGCACCATCAACGGCATCGGCGAGCGCGCCGGCAACGCCGCGCTGGAAGAAATCGTGATGGCGCTGAAGGTGCGCAAGCCGTATTTCGGCGTGGATACCCGCATCGACACGCGCAAGCTGTACCCGACCTCGCGCCTGCTGACCCAGCTGACCAACCAGCCGGTGCCGCGCAACAAGGCGATCGTCGGCGAGAACGCGTTCGCGCACGAATCGGGCATCCACCAGCACGGCATGCTCAAGCATCGCGGCACCTACGAGATCATGCGCCCGCAGGACGTGGGCATCGGTGAAACCCGGCTGGTGCTGGGCAAACATTCCGGTCGCGCTGCGCTGCGCCAGCGGCTGGAATCGCTGGGTCACACGCCCGACGAAGCGGCGATGGATTCGATTTTCACCCGTTTCAAGCTGCTGGCCGACAAGAAGCGCGAAGTACACGACGAAGACCTGGAGGCGATCGCACTGGGCCAGGACCCGGAAGCCACTGGCCCGTGGCACATCGTGCAGCTCAACAGCAGCACCCATCTGGGCAGCGCCTCGGCATCGGTGAAGCTGGCCCACGACGATGGTCGCGAAGCGAGCGAAGCAGCGATCGGCGACGGCCCGGTCGATGCCGTGCTGCGCGCAATCGAACGCGCCACCGGCCATGCCGTCGAACTGACCGACTTCAGCGTGCGTGCCGTCAGCGAAGGCGGCGACGCCCAGGGCCAGGCCCAGCTGAGCGCACGCCATGCCGACCGCGACTGGTGTGGTCACGGCATCAGCACCGACATCGTCGAAGCCACCGCGCTGGCCGCGCTGGCCATCATCAATCGAATCGAACGCCAGCAGCCGGTCGGTGCACCGGCCGCCGTGGCGCACCTGTGATGCCACCCATGCCGCAACCCGCCACCACCCGGAGCTACCGATGAGTACCCCATTCCTCTGGCACAACGGTCACATCAAGCCGTGGAACGAGGCCAACGTCCACGTCAGCACGCATGCCCTGCACTACGGCTCATCGGTGTTCGAGGGCGAGCGCGTGTACGCCACCCCGGACGGCCCCGCCTACTTCCGTCTGGCCGACCATACCCGCCGCCTGTTCGAATCGGCCCGTGTCTACGAGATCGACATCGGCTACAGCGAAGCGGAAATCGACGCCGCCTGCCATGCGGTGATCCGCGCCAACGACCTGAAGTCGGCCTACGTGCGTCCCGTGGTGTTCCGCGGCGCCGGCGGCCTGGGTGTGCTGCCGAAGGACGGCGCTCCGGTCGAGGTGGCGATCATGGCGCTGGAATGGGGCGCGTACCTGGGCGAGGCGGCCGAGCGTGGTGCCGATGTCTGCGTGTCCTCGTGGCATCGTCCCGCCCCCAACACCATCCCCAGCTGGGCCAAGGCTGGCGGCAATTACCTGTCGAGCCAGCTGATCGGCATGGAAGCACGCCGCGGCGGCTACGACGAAGGCATCGCACTGGGCCACAACGGCCTCCTCAGCGAGGGCGCGGGCGAGAACCTGTTCCTGGTCAAGAAGGGCAAGCTGCTGACGCCGCCGTCCAGCGCCGGCATCCTGGCCGGCATCACCCGCGACAGCGTGATCGTACTGGCCGAACAGCTGGGCCTGTCGGTGGAAGAACGCGACCTGCCGCGCGAGGCGCTGTACACCGCCGACGAAGTGTTCATGACCGGCACCGCCGCCGAGATCACCCCGGTGCGCTCGGTCGACCGCAAGGCGGTCGGAAACGGCACGCCCGGTCCGGTGACGCGTGCGCTGCGCGATGCCTTCTTCGGCCTGTTCGACGGCCGCACCACCGACCGCTGGGGCTGGCTCGAGGTCGTCCAGCCTGCGAACCCAGAAGACACCACTCCTGACCATTCTTCCCACTCCAGCCCTGCTTCGACGGAGGTCACGGCGTAATGGCTCCACGTACCTTGTTCGAGAAAATCTGGGATGCTCATGTCGTCGCACCCGAAAGCGCCGACACTCCGGCCATCCTGTACATCGACCTGCACCTGGTGCACGAAGTCACCTCGCCGCAGGCCTTCGATGTGCTGCGCGCGCGCGGCCTGAAGCTGCGCCGCCCGGACCGCACCCTGGCCACGCTTGATCATTCCACCCCGACCCTGCCGGCCGGTGCCGACGGCGAGCGTCCGTACGCCAATGCCGAGGCCAAGGCGCAGGTCGCGCAGCTGGAAACCAACTGCCGCGAATTCGGCGTGGAGCTGCACGGCTGGGACAGCAGCGACCGCGGCATCGTGCACGTGATCGGCCCCGAGCTGGGCGCGACCCGTCCGGGCATGACCATCGTCTGTGGCGACAGCCACACCTCCACCCATGGCGCGTTCGGCGCGCTGGCGTTCGGCATCGGCACCACCGAGGTGGGCCATGTGATGGCCACCCAGTGCCTGCTGCAGCGCAAGCCGAAAACGCTGGCGATCCATGTCGACGGCGCCTTGCCGCCGGGCGTCGGTGCGAAGGACCTGATCCTGCACATCATCGGCCAGATCGGTGTGGACGGCGGCACCGGCCACGTCCTGGAATATCGCGGCGCGGCGATCGAGGCGCTGTCGATGGAAGAGCGCATGACGGTGTGCAACATGTCGATCGAAGCGGGCGCGCGCGCCGGCCTGATCGCACCGGACGAAACCACCTTCGCCTGGTTGAAGGGCCGTCCGCAGGCGCCGCACGGCGAAGCCTGGGACAAGGCCGTGGCGCACTGGCGCACGCTGAAGACCGACCCGGGCGCGCACTACGACCGCGAAGTGCGTGTCGACGCGACCACGGTGAAGCCCACCGTCACCTACGGCACCCACCCCGGCATGGCGATCGCGATGGACGCACCGGTACCGGCTGCACGCAATGCCGTCGAGCAACGCGCGCTGGACTACATGCAGAGCCGCGCCGGCCAGCCGATGCAGGGCACGCCGGTGGACGTGGTGTTCGTCGGCAGCTGTACCAATTCACGCCTGTCCGACCTGCGCGAAGCCGCCAACGTGCTGCGCGGCCGCCGCGTCGCCGAGGGTGTGCGCATGCTGGTGGTGCCCGGCTCGGAAGCGGTGCGCCGCGACGCCGAGCGCGAAGGCCTGCACGAGGTGTTCACCGCGGCAGGAGCCGAGTGGCGCGTGCCCGGCTGCTCCATGTGCATCGCGATGAACGGCGACCTGGCACAGCCGGGCCAGCTGGTCGTATCCACTTCCAACCGCAACTTCGAGGGCCGCCAGGGCAAGGGCGCGCGCACGGTGCTGGCCAGCCCGGCCACCGCCGCGGCCTCGGCCATCGCCGGCACCATCGCCGACCCGCGTGTGTACATCGACCAGGAGCAGGCCGCATGAACCCCGTCACCCGCATTCATTCGCGCACGGCCGTGCTGACCGACGAGAACATCGACACCGACCGCATCATCCCCGCGCGCTTCCTCACCACCACCACACGCGAAGGTCTGGGCAAGCTGTGCTTCAACGACTGGCGCTACCTGCCCGATGGCAGCGACAACCCGGCCTTTCCGCTGAACCGGCCCGAGGCGCGCGGCTGCTCGATCCTGGTCGCCGGGCGCAACTTCGGCTGCGGCTCCTCGCGCGAGCACGCGCCGTGGGCGCTGCTGGACTTCGGTCTGCAGGCGGTGCTGTGCAGCGAGATCGCGGACATCTTCCGCAACAACGCGCTGAAGAACGGCCTGCTCGCCATCGTGGTCAGCCCGGCCGAGCATCAATGGCTGCTGGAGCACCCCGGCGTGGAGCTGTCGATCGACGTGCGCGAGCAGGTGATCGCGCTGCCCGATGGCGGTCACATCCGCTTCGAACTGGAGCCGTTCGCGCGCCACTGCCTGCTCGAAGGCGTGGACCAGCTCGGCTTCCTGCTGCAGCACGGCGATGCCATCGAAGCCTTCGAGACGCGCCACCAGGCGGCCGCATGAGCCCGGTCACATTCACCCCATCCGCTTGCCGTCGCTCCGGCGCCGGTCATGACACCACGAAGCACGAGGACACCCACGCATGAAAGCACGCATCGTCACCCTGCCCGGCGACGGCGTCGGCCCGGAGGTCACCGCCGCCGCGGTCGCCGTGCTGCAGGCCATCGCCCGCCGGCACGGCCACGACTTCGCGTTCGACGAGCACCTGATCGGTGGCGCCGCCATCGACGCCACCGGCGAACCGCTGCCCGCCGACTCACTGGCTGCCTGCCAGGCCGCCGATGCGGTGCTGCTGGGTGCCGTGGGCGGCCCGAAATGGTCCGACCCGAATGCGCCGGTGCGCCCGGAACAGGGCCTGCTGGCACTGCGTGCCGCGCTGGGCGTGTACGCCAACCTGCGCCCGCTGCAGGTGCACCCGGCGCTGGCCGCGCTGTCGCCGTTGAAGACCGAGCGGCTGGACAACGTCGACGTGCTGTTCGTGCGCGAACTGACCGGCGGCGCCTACTTCGGCCTCAAGACCAAGACCGCCGATGCGGCCACCGACGAATGCAAGTACACCGTGGCCGAGGTCGAACGCGTCACCCGTCGCGCCTTCGAGCTGGCGCGTGCGCGTCGCAAGCATGTCACCTCGGTCGACAAGGCCAACGTGCTGGAGACCTCGCGTCTGTGGCGCCGCACCGTCACCCGCATCGCGGCCGACTACCCCGACGTGAAGCTGGAGCACCAGCTGGTCGACTCGATGGCGATGCTGCTGCTGACCCAGCCGGGCCGCTACGACGTGGTGGTCACCGAGAACCTGTTCGGCGACATCCTCACCGACGAGGCCGCAGCGCTGGCCGGCTCGCTGGGCCTGCTGCCTTCCGCCTCGCTGGGCGAAGGCAGCAAGGGTCTTTACGAGCCCATCCACGGCTCGGCACCCGACATCGCCGGCCAGGGTGTGGCCAACCCGGTCGGCACCATCCTCTCGGTCGCCCTGCTGCTGCGCCATTCGCTGCGGCTGGAGGTCGAGGCCCAGGCCGTCGAGGCGGCGGTCGACCACGTGCTGGCACACGGTCCGCACAGCCGCGACATCGGCGGCAGCGCCGGCACCGACACCGTGCGCGACGCCGTGCTCGCCGCCCTGGACGAGCAGGCCGCCGGGCGCAATGCATCCAGCGAGGCACGCGCATGTGGCTGATCGCGTCCCTTTTACCCAAGAGGCACAAGGACGTGCCCGTTTTTTTGGCCCTTAGCGCCATGACCCCAGCAGCCCTTCCTATCGCCAGCACCATCTATCACCCATACGACCAAGGAGTCACCGCATGAGCACCCCTGCCAACGACACGCTTGCCAAGGCCCGTATCGCCGTCCTCGGCTACGGCAGCCAGGGCCGCGCACACGCGCTCAACCTGAAGGACTCCGGCCTCGACGTCGTGGTCGGCCTGCGCAAGGGCGGTCCCTCGTGGAACCGCGCCTACACCGACGGCTTCGCCGTCATGGAACCGGCCGAAGCGGTACGCGGCGCCGACCTGGTCGCCGTGCTCACCCCCGACATGGTGCAGCCGGCGCTCTACAAGGACGCCATCGAGCCGAACATCAAGCCGGGTGCCACGCTGCTGTTTGCGCACGGCTTCAACGTGCACTTCAAGCAGATCGACCCGCGCAAGGACATCGACGTGATCCTGGTTGCCCCTAAGGGCCCGGGTGCGCTGGTCCGCAGCGAATACGAACGCGGTCGTGGCGTGCCCTGCATCTGGGCCGTGCACCAGGACGTCAGCGGGCATGCCGAAGCCACTGCCAAGGCGTATGCCGACGGTATCGGCGGCGGTCGCGCCATGCTGATCAAGACCGACTTCAAGGAAGAGACCGAGACCGACCTGTTCGGTGAGCAGGCGGTGCTGTGCGGCGGCGCCAGCTCGCTGGTGCAGGCCGGCTTCGAAACCCTGGTGGAAGCGGGTTACCAGCCGGAGATCGCCTACTACGAAGTGCTGCACGAACTGAAGCTGATCGTCGACCTGTTCTACGAAGGCGGCATCACGCGGATGCTGGAGTTCGTTTCCGAGACCGCGCAGTACGGCGACTACGTGAGCGGCCCGCGGGTGATCGACGCCGGCGTGAAGGCGCGTATGAAGGACGTGCTGACCGACATCCAGAACGGCACCTTCGCGAAGAACTGGATCGCCGAATACAACGCCGGCCTGCCCAACTACAAGCAGTACAAGCAGGCCGATCTCGACCATCCGGTCGAGCAGGTCGGCAAGCAGCTGCGTGCACGCATGCCGTGGCTGCAGCCCGCCGCACCGAAGCCCGCCGAACCGCTGAAGAAGACCGGCTGAGTCCGGCACCGGGCCGCACGCGCATGGAGCCGCGCGGCCCGCTTTCCACACGACGAACGAGAACGAGGTACGCCATGAAACGCTTCCATATCGCCCTGGCCGTTGCAGACCTGGACGCATCCATCGCCGATTACAGCAAGCGCCTGGGCCAGCCGCCGCAGGCCCTGGTCTATGGCGTCTACGCCATGTGGCGTACCGACAACCTCAACTTCTCGATCCGCCAGGAACCCGACAAGGCCGGCCGGATCTGCCAGCTGGGCTTCGAGGACGACGATGCGCCGGACTACAGCAGCAGCACCGACGTCAACGGCATTGCCTGGGAACGCTTCTCCACGCTGGAGCAGGACCTGCAGATCATCGCCACCTTCGGCGTGCCGGTGCACCCGGCCGTCGAACACGAACTGATCCGCAACTGACCCCGGCACGTCGATGCCGTCGTCCCGTCGCCTGCCGGAATCCGCTGCCGCGTGCCCGCTTCGCAGTCGTGCGCCGGATACCCGTGCAGGCAACACGGGCACCACGCCGCATCCGTTACGAACGTATCCACTACCCGCCGGCACGGCCGGCGCCAACAGGAACCCCACGTGACCACTTCATCGCTGCCAGCCAAGGCTGCCCCCGCCCCTTCCACCGACCGGCACCCGCTCGCCGGCCAGCCGATGACCGGCGCCGAGGTGGTGGTACAGGTACTCGCCGACGAAGCTTGCAGCGTACTGTTCGGCTATTCCGGCGGTGCGATCCTGCCGGTGTACGACGCCGTGTTCCGCTACAACGCCGAACATGCCGATGCCGACGGGCGTGACCCGATGCCGCTGGTGGTTCCCGCCAACGAGCAGGGCGCCGGCTTCATGGCATCCGGCTTCGCGCGCGCCTCCGGCCAGGTCGGCGTCGCCATCGTCACCTCGGGCCCGGGCGCTACCAACATGGTGACGCCGGTGCGCGATGCGATGGCCGACTCCACGCCGATGGTGGTGATCTGCGGCCAGGTGGCCACGCCCTCGCTGGGCACCGACGCGTTCCAGGAAGCACCGGTCAGCAACATCATGGGCGCCTGCGCCAAGCACGTGTTCCTGGTCACCGATGCCGACACCCTGGAAGCCACCCTGCGCACCGCCTTCGAAATCGCCCGCAGCGGGCGGCCCGGCCCGGTGGTGGTGGATATTCCCAAGAATGTGCAGAACACGCCGCTGCACTTCGACGGTACCAGCCGGCTGCCGATCCCCGGCTACCGCGCCCGCCTGCGGGCGGTGGAAGAGGCGCGGCTGAACGACGAGGACTGCGCGCGCTTCTTCGAGGCGCTGACCCGCGCCAGGCGTCCGCTGATCTATGCCGGCGGCGGCGTGATCGCGGCAGCCGCCGCGCCAGCGCTGCGCGCCTTCGCCGAGGCCTTCGGGCTGCCTGTCACCACCACCCTGATGGGACTGGGCGCGATCGACACCCGCAGTCCGCTGGCGCTGCACATGCTGGGCATGCACGGCACCGCCTACGCCAACTACGCAGTGGAAGACTGCGACTTCCTGCTGGCACTCGGCGCGCGCTTCGACGACCGCGTGGCCGGCGTGCCCGAACAGTTCGCGCCGCACGCCCGATTCATCGCGCAGATCGACATCGACCCGGCCGAGATCGGCAAGGTGAAGCCGGTGGACTGGCACCACATGGGGCCGCTGCGGCCGTCGCTGGAACGGCTGCTCGACTATGGCCGCAGCCACGGCGTGAGCACCGCACCGGCCGAGTGGCACGCGCATATCGCCGCACTCAAGCACGACCACGCCATGGGCTACGACCGCGCCAGTCCGCTGATCCAGCCGCAGGCGGTGATCGAGGCGATCAACCGCCACACCGAGGGTCGCGCCGTGGTGAGCACCGGCGTCGGCCAGCACCAGATGTGGTCGGCGCAGTTCTTCGACTTCAAGCAGCCGCGCCAATGGCTCACCTCCGGCTCGATGGGCACGATGGGCTTCGGCCTGCCGGCGGCGATCGGTGCGCAGTTCGCGCGACCCGATGCGCTGGTGATCGACATCGACGGCGACGCCAGCATCCGCATGAACGTGGGCGAGCTGGAAACCGTGACCACCTACGGCCTGCCGCTGAAGGTGGTGGTGCTGAACAACATCGGCGACGGCATGGTGCGCCAGTGGCAGAAGCTTTACTTCAAGGGCCGTTTCGCCGCCTCGGACAAGAGCCTACACCGCAAGGACTTCATCAAGGCTGCCGAAGCCGACGGCTTTGCCTGGGCGCGCCGGCTGGACGACAAGGCGCAGTTGGAAAGCACCATCGCCGAGTTCCTCGCTTTCGACGGCCCGGCCTTCCTTGAAGTGATGATCGACCCGGATGCCGGCGTCTACCCGATGGTAGGCCCGGGCGCGACCTATGCGCAGATGATCACCGGCGACTTCATCGCTTCGCGCGAGCCGCCATCCGCGCCGGAAAGCGCCACCACCGACATGTTCTGATTCCCGGCGGCCTGCCCTCGACAGGCCGCCGGATACCGGTCTTCACCGGAACGATGCAAACGAGGACCACGGGAGCGTTGCCATGAGACATACCCTATCCATCCTGCTGCAGAACGAGTCCGGCGCGCTGGTCCGCGTGGCCGGCCTGTTCGCCGCACGCCACTGCAACATCGACTCGCTGACCGTCGCCGCCACCCATGACCCGTCCGTCTCGCAGCTGACCCTGGTACTGCACGGCAACGCCGCGGTGCTGGAACAGATCGTGCGGCAGACGCGCAAGCTGGTCGACGTGATCGACGTCAACACCTTGTCGCTGGTCGGCGACGACAGCAATCCGCTGGCGCTGGCTGCCCAGCCGTGAATGCCCGCACCGCCGACCTCGACCCCGCCGTCGATGCCGGCGAGTGTGACGTGCCCGCCCGTGCACAGACCGCGCGCGTCTACGAAGTGGCACGCGAGTCGGCGCTGGAGTCCGCACCGCTGTTGTCAGCCCGGCTCGGTGCGAAGGTGCTGCTCAAGCGCGAAGACCAGCAACCGGTGTTCTCGTTCAAGCTGCGCGGCGCCTACAACCGCATGGTGCAGCTCGACCCGGCACAGCGCGAGCGCGGTGTGATCGCCGCATCCGCGGGCAACCACGCGCAGGGCGTGGCACTGGCTGCGGCAAAACTGCGCATTCCCGCCGTCATCGTGATGCCGGTCACCGCACCCCAGGTAAAGGTGGATGCGGTGCGCCGCTTCGGCAGCGAATTCGTGGAGGTGGTGCTGGCGGGTGATTCCTACAGCGACGCGCAGGCCGCCGCCGCGCGCCTGCAGGTCGAGCGCGGCAGCACCTTCGTGCACCCGTTCGACGACCCCGACGTGATCGCCGGTCAGGCCACCGTGGGCCTAGAACTGCTGCGCCAATGCCCTGGCCCGCTGCACGCGGTGTTCGTGCCGGTCGGCGGCGGTGGCCTGCTGTCCGGCATCGCCGCATGCATCAAGGCCGAACGTCCGGAGGTCGAGGTCATCGGCGTGCAGGCCAGCGACTCGGATGCCATGGCGCAGTCGCTCGAGCAAGGTTCGCGCGTGTTGCTGTCCGACGTTGGACTGTTCGCCGACGGCACCGCCGTGAAGCAGGTCGGCGCGCTCACCTTCGCCCTGTGCCAACGCCACGTCGACGCGATGCTGCGGGTGGATACCGATGCCATCTGCGCCGCGATCCGCGACATTTACCAGGAAACGCGCAGCGTGCCCGAACCGGCCGGCGCGCTGGCGCTGGCCGGGCTCAAGCAGTATGCCGCCACGCACCAGGATGTCGGCGACGGCGCGTTGGTCGCGGTGATCTCCGGAGCCAATATGAATTTCGACCGCCTGCGCTTCGTGGCCGAACGCGCCGACGTCGGCGAGCAGCGCGAGGCGGTGTTTGCGGTCAGCATTCCCGAGGAACGCGGCAGCTTCCGCCGCTTCTGCGCCGCGCTGGGCCAGCACGGCATCACCGAATTCAACTACCGCATCGGTGACGCCGAACAGGCCCACCTGTTCGTGGGTGTGCAGACGACCAACCGTGGCGAGCGCGAAGCGCTGGTCGCGGCCTTCCACGCGCAGGGTTTTGCGGTGCTCGACCTCACCGATGACGAGCTGGCGAAGCTGCATCTGCGCCACATGGTCGGCGGCCGCTCGCCGCTGGCCCGTGACGAACGCCTGTACGCGTTCGAATTTCCCGAGCGACCCGGCGCACTCGCCCGCTTTCTCGATCACATGAACCCGGACTGGAACATCAGCCTGTTCCACTATCGCAACCAGGGTGCCGACTATGGCCGCATCCTGGTCGGCATCCAGGTGCCGCCGCACGAGGCGCCGGAACTCCAGCGCTTTGTCGACACCCTGGGTTACCCGCACCAGGACGAGAGCGCCAACCCGGCCTACCGCCTGCTGTTGCGTACCTGAAACCCTTTCGGCAACGTCTGCCCATCACCCCCTACCGGAGCCCCGCATGCCCGCCTACCGTTCCCGCACCACCACCCACGGCCGCAACATGGCGGGCGCCCGCAGCCTGTGGCGCGCCACAGGCATGAAGGACGGGGACTTCGGTAAACCCATCATCGCGGTGGCCAACAGCTTCACCCAGTTCGTTCCCGGCCATGTGCACCTGCGCGACCTCGGCAAGCTGGTCGCCGAGGAAATCGCCGCCGCCGGTGGCGTCGCCAAGGAGTTCAACACCATCGCGGTGGACGACGGCATCGCCATGGGCCACGGCGGCATGCTGTATTCGCTGCCTTCGCGCGAGCTGATCGCCGACAGCGTGGAGTACATGGCCAACGCGCACTGCGCCGACGCCCTGGTGTGCATCTCCAACTGCGACAAGATCACCCCCGGCATGCTGATGGCCGCGATGCGGCTGAACATTCCCGCGGTGTTCGTGTCCGGCGGCCCGATGGAATCGGGCAAGGCCGTGCTGAAGGGCGCCACGCGTAAGTTCGACCTGATCGATGCCATGGTAGCCGCCGCCGACGACAGCTACAGCGATGAGGAAGTGGCTGCGGTCGAACGCTCGGCCTGCCCCACCTGCGGCTCCTGCTCGGGCATGTTCACCGCCAACTCGATGAACTGCCTGACCGAGGCGCTAGGCCTGGCCCTGCCCGGCAACGGATCGGTGCTGGCCACCCATGCCGACCGCGAGCAGCTGTTCCGTCGCGCCGGCGGCCTGATCGTCGAACTCGCCCGTCGCTGGTACGAACAGGACGACGCCAGCGCGCTGCCGCGCGGCATTGCCGACCGTTCCTCGTTCGAGAACGCGATGAGCCTGGACATCGCGATGGGCGGCTCCACCAACACCGTGCTGCATCTGCTGGCGGCCGCGCGCGAAGGCGGCGTCGACTTCACCATGGCCGACATCGACCGCCTCTCGCGCCGGGTGCCCTGCCTGTGCAAGGTGGCGCCCGCGAAAAGCGACGTGCACATGGAAGACGTGCACCGCGCCGGCGGCATCATGGGCATCCTCGGCGAGCTGGACCGGGCCGGCCTGATCGATACCGCACGTCCCACCGTGCATTCGCCCTCGCTGGGCGCGGCGCTGGACCGCTGGGACATCCTGCGCACCGACAGCGACGATGTGCAGACCTTCTACCGCGCGGCCCCCGGCAACGTGCCCACGCAGATCGCCTTCAGCCAATCGGCGCGCTGGGAAAGCACCGACAGCAACCGCGAGGGCGGAGTGATCCGCTCTGCCGAACACCCCTTCAGCAAGGACGGCGGCCTGGCCATCCTGTTCGGCAACCTGGCGCCGGAAGGCTGCATCGTGAAGACCGCCGGCGTGGACGACTCCATCCTCACCTTCCACGGCACTGCCAAGGTCTACGAGAGCCAGGAAGACGCCGTCACCGGCATTCTCGGCAACAAGGTGAAGACCGGCGACGTGGTGGTGATCCGCTACGAAGGCCCGCGTGGCGGCCCCGGCATGCAGGAAATGCTCTACCCCACCAGCTACCTGAAGTCCAAGGGGCTGGGCAAGGCCTGTGCGTTGATCACCGACGGCCGCTTCTCCGGCGGCACCTCGGGCCTGTCGATCGGCCATGTCTCGCCCGAGGCGGCCGAAGGCGGCCTGATCGGCCTGGTCCAAGACGGCGACCCCATCGTGATCGACATTCCCCAGCGTCGCATCCACCTCGACCTGTCCGACGAGGTGCTTGCCGCCCGCCGCAGCGCGATGGATGCCCGCGGCCGCCAGGCCTGGAAACCGCAGAACCGCACGCGCCAGGTCTCGGTGGCCCTGCAGGCCTATGCCGCCATGGCGTCCAACGCCGCCAACGGCGCAGTGCGCGACCTGAGCCGCCTGGGCATCGCCGAACGCGACTGACACCTGCCGTCCCGCGCACACCGACCGGTTGCGCGGGACAAAACATCGTCAGCATCGAGCTGCAGAAACGCGATCCTGCACCGCCGTCAGATGCCGGTGCCAGCCACCTGCCGGTAGTGCAGCACGGTGGGAAACGGATCGTAGAAAGCGTGAAGCAGCCGCTTCCATGCCAGGTACTGGCTGGACTTCCGGAACCCCTCCTCGTGGTCTTCCAGCGTCCGCCAGCGGACCAGCAGCACATACGCATCGGGCTGTTCGATGCAGCGCTGCAACTCATGCGAAACATAGCCGGGCATCGAGGCGATGATCGCCTGTGCCTCATGGAAGGCTGCCTCGAACGCAGCAGCCTGTCCGGGGATCACCTGCAACGTGGCAACTTCAAGAATCATGCCTGTCCTGCCGTGTGACATGCGGGCACCCACCGGCGCCCCCGAGTGCGGAAGTCGACGCCGGTGCAGATGCTAGGCGTCATGAGCGACCTTCGCCGCTGGCCAGATCAGCGCCTGCGCAACGATGACGTTCGTGCCATTGAATGTCAGCGCCGGCGAACCATGCAGCACGTATCCCAGCGACAACGCCTGACTCACCCGGTGACAGAACGCCGCGTCGTCCGGCCCGGTAAGCACCCGATAGACCGGAAGCCCGTCCGGCGGCAATGTCGAAGCCTTGTCTGAAACCATGCGATAAACCTCGATCAAACCCGAGAGCCTTCAGCTCTCCAAGCAACGTGTTACAGGAACCGGTACTCGAACCGGATCTCGAGGCCGAAGAATACGGTAACAGCGAACCAGACCGTGACTTGTTACCTACGAATGCGAGGCTTGATACCTAAGCGCAGATCTGGGGTATAACTGCACCATTTGTCGCAATCCGGATAATTCATGAGTTCGGGGTTTCGCCACATCCGCGGTTTCATACAGGTCGCCAAGCTTGGCAGCTTCACGTCTGCTGCTCAGCGTCTACACATTTCACAACCGACACTTACGGTCCAGATTCATCAACTCGAGGAAGAGCTCGGTGTTCGATTATTTGATCGCGACCGGCGCAAGGTCTCACTGACAGCAGCAGGAAACAGCCTGTTGGGACCGATGCAACAAATCCTCGACGACTTCGATGCTGTGCGACAGCATGCTCAGGAGTTGGGTGCGCTTCACCACGGCCGGCTTGTGATGGCCGCGCTCCCTACGGTTGCCGCCGCATGGCTGCCATCAAGGATCGCCAAGTTCCGCGAGAGCTATCCCGGCATCGAAGTTCGCATGATCGATGTACCCTCGGACCAGTTGCAGACCCTGGTGTCTGAGGCAACGGTAGACCTCGGCATAGGCACCTTGCTCAGTCACGACGAAGGTATTCATTTCGTGAAACTGTTCGAAGACCGGATGCATGTATTTTTCCCCAAAGGACATGAGCTCGAGTCTCAACAGCAACCCAGCCTGAAGTCACTGACGCGCTACCCGCACATCTCGACCGCCACCGATTCAAGTGTCCGGCAATTGCTTGACCGCGCCTTGAAACAGGCGCGCCTCGATATCGAGATCACTTGCGAAGTGGATCGCCTGTCGACTGCAGTAAGCCTGGTAAAGGCCGGGGTCGGCATTGCCGTCCTGCCATTAAAGACCCTTGACTCCATATCGTGCGAAGGACTCATACATCGCCCGATTAAAGATAACCCCATAAAGCGCGAAATAGGTATTTTAACGTCCAAGCGGAAAATCTTGTCGCCAGCTGCTACCGCTTTCAGCTCAGCGCTACAGCACCGGGACGATGCCCGCCAGCCTGTCAACAAGTAAATGCGCCACTGATATGACCGACTGACCGGGTGCACTACCCACGGTGTGACCGGTCACTTTCTCGATAAACGCATACCATCCAGGCACCTCCGACTAGCTTCCCTCGGCGAAACGGGGCTTCCATTCTTTAACCCGCACGGAACGACTGAATCCGGACGGGGATGGACGTCGGTGCGAGCTGGCCGGAATGGCATACATGCTCATTCATCCGGCCAGCCCCCCATGATTACTTGGACCAGGGGTCGGAACCGCTAATGACGCCCCCCTTCGCGGTAAAAGTAAGCATGCTGTGTTTGTCGGCATTATAAATGGGCCACTCGTGAAGCCCCTTTCCATTCGGATTACCGGTTTTGACAAAATTGACCAGGTAGTTGCTGGCCAGCTTACCGACCTCACGATCACGGATCGTCGTCTTTTTGCCGTACTTGATCGCCTCCGTGTCAAACCAGAAGGGAATATCCGACGCATGCGGAGCACCCTGCTTGTACCACCCCTGGCCCTGCATGGACGATGCAACATAATCGAAGCGGTAGTAATACACTGGCACCCCCTGCTTGGTCAGGGTCGTAGCGATGTCACGTGCGCCTTTGATCATGAAGCCGTCACGCCCACCCATATCGGCATTGGTCGCGCCGATCATGACCGGGACTTTGGCGAAATTGCCGCTCTGGTAAGCACTCCACGGTCCGACGTTGACCTTTCCATCCACGACCGGCATGGTGAAGGTGGCTGGGCCTTTACCCCGCTTGAACAACGCCATCATGTTGAGGCCATCATCAACCTGATTGGCTGAGAGGGCGCGCAACTGCTTCAGTGCATCCGGACTGTCCGGGTTGATGCCCATTTTCTTTGCGAATGCGATGCCGGCTGCATCTGCCTGCGCCGGCGTGAGATGCATCTGTCCATTGCTGCCTGACCAGATGACCGCCTTCTCGAACAAGCCGCGCGATTCCGGCGAGGTCAAAAGTACGTTCACCGACATGCCACCGGCACTCTGTCCGACGACCGTTATGTCGTTGGGATTTCCGCCGAAGGCAGCAACGTTGTGCTTGATCCACTTCAATGCCGCGACCTGATCCATCAAGCCGAAATTCACACGTGGCTCTCCGGAAGCTGCTTCCTCCTTCTCAAGTTGCGGAAACCCAAAGAATCCGAAACGCCCAACCCGGTAGTTGAAGCTGACCACGACAATGCCCTTTTTGGCCAGGTCGGCTCCCGTGTAGGTGGGTGGCGACGAGCCGCCGTTCATGAAACCACCACCGTAGATCCAGACCATGACTGGCAATTTGCCATGGACGTCTCCCGCGGGTCGCCACACATTGGCGTAGAGGCAGTTTTCGGCAGTCTTTACTCCAAGTGGAGCCGCATCACTGGGAAAAGGCGTCTGCTTGCAATCCGGCTCATACTTCGTCGCCAGACGCACACCACTCCAGGAAGCTGCCGGCTGCGGAGCATGCCAACGCAGGTTGCCTATCGGCGGGGCGGCGTACGGAATACCTTTGAACGAAGCTACGCCATCACTCACGCTTCCCTGGAGTGTGCCGTTCGCGACGGTGACTTCCGGCCCGGTTGTCCCGGCCAAAACCGGTCCTGCTGCGGCGAGGATCGCCATAGACAACACCGTCTTCGTGAACTTACCCATATAGCTCATAGGGATTCCTCCTGTGTAACGTTCAGTTTGGACCACCCATCCGACCCTGTGGCTCGCCTGCCTCCTGAATCGATTGGAGGCCAGGCACCATCAATACGTGATCGAACGGTAATCCACCTTGCTTCAATTGATATCGCTAGCCACACCTGCACCCATAGCTGATGCATGCCGGCAAAGGGTTCTCCGGGACGGCCTCGACAAGGCAGCCATTCATCGGGCCGCCTTTGCCACCAGGCCTTTCGCCGCTGCCGAGACTCTGACCGCACTCTGTTCGGGCAGATGCTCGGACGAATCGCCGACAAGGATCCGGTAGCTTCCATCGGCCACCTGCCAGCCATCCGCTGACTTGCTCCAGGCGGCAAAAGCATGGGCGGGTACCGAAAAACTCACGGTGCGCGTCTGGCCAGGCTCGAGCACTACTTTGCTGAAGCCTCGAAGCTGCTTTTCTGGTTCGCCGGTACTCGCCGGATCGCCCACATACAATTGCGCCACATCTGCACCTGCACGATGACCGGTGTTGGTGATCTCGACCGTCACTTCGACCGAGCCCTGCGGCGTGATCTCTTCCGGCGTCACATGCAGGTGGCTGAACTTGAAGCTGGTGTAGGACAGACCAGAACCGAACGCGAACAGCGGTTTCACATGCTTGGCGTCGTACCACCGATATCCGACCTGCAGTCCCTCGGAGTACTCGACCTTGCCGTCGACACCAGGCCACTGAGCCTGTGTGGATGCGGGCACATCCGCCAGGCTCCGCGGAAAGGTCACCGGCAGTTTGCCCGATGGATTCACGTCGCCAAAAAGCAGCGCCGCAATGGCCTTGCCATCCTCCTGCCCCGGGTACCATGCCTCGACCACACCCGCCACCTTGTTCAGCCAAGGCATGGTCACCGCGGAACCGGTATTGAGCACAACGATGGTGTGTGGGTTGACTGCGGCCACCGCGGAAATCAGATGATCCAGATCGCTGCCTAGGTCGGCATTTTGCAGGTCCATTCCCTCGGTTTCGAACTTGCTCGCAAACACGATGGCCACATCGGATTTGGCGGCCATGTGCACGGCCTGCTCCAGCAAGGCGCGTTTACGTGGCCAGACATTTCCAGGTACGGGAACCTTCCAGCCAAGCCGCAACGACGACCCAAGGATGTCCGCAATCGACATGCCCAACGGCGCGTGATACTTCACATCAAGGCTGACCGGGCGGCCCGCCGTAAGCTCGATAGTCGCGCTGAGGGTATCGGTTGAAAACATCGGACGGGTAATGATCTGCCTGCCATCGACAAACAGCTTTGCGTCGCCTGCACTGGTAAGCGTGAAGGTATAGATACCGCTGACCGGTGGATTGATCGTGCCGGAATACTTTGCGGACCACTGCCCCTGTTTCAGTTTCGCGCTGGGCGTCTTGCCCCAGAGCTGCACGTTCAGTTCCGGCAAGACACGGGTGGCGACAGGTGTACCCGAAAAGTCCGTATTGGCATACAACTGCTCGGTCAAGCCATGACCCTTGCCCGAGGCCGGCGTCAGGTATCTGGCCGGCACCAGCGGTGGCGGTCCGTCCGGAACATCGCCCTGGGCATACCGCACTGTGACACTACTGCCGGCACGACTCTCGATACCTTCACGAGGCGTCACAATCGCATCGGCATTGATGCGCGCTGACCCGCCACCTGATGTGAGCGCATCTGGACCAGCATCGGTACCAATCACCGCAATCGAATGAATCTTTTCTGCAGACAGCGGCAAGACGTTACCTGCATTCTTCAGAAGAACCGCGCTTTGCTCGGCGACTTCTCGGGCCACATCCACATGCGCCGGCGTCGTCACCTTCGAATAGATGTTGCCGGTCGGTTGATGCGAAAAAAGATGCATGCGGAACATCTCGACCAGAATCGGACGCACCAGCTGGTCGATCGTGTCCGTGGACACCTTTCCGGACTTCACTGCCTGCTCGAGCGCCTTGCCGTAATAGAGCCCGGCCGGCATCTCCACATTCAAACCGGCCTTGGCTGATGCCACCGTGGAGTGCGTGCCGTCCCAGTCCGACACGACGAAACCCGGGTACTTGAATTGGTCACGCAAGACCTTCGTGAGCAGGAAGGAGTTCTGGCAGGCGTAGTCACCGTTGATCGACGCATACGAACACATGAAAGAGGCCGGATGCGCATGGTCGACGATGATCTGGAACGCCGGCAGGTACAGTTCCTGCATGGTCCGCTCGGAGACCGACACGTCGTCAAGCGACGTGTTGCGATCGGTTTCCTGGTTGTAGAGGGCCCAGTGCTTGACCTCCGCCATCACGCCGGTGGACTGAACGCCATTGACGTAACCTGCCCCGATGTAACCGTTGAGGTAGGGGTCCTCGCCGTAAGACTCAAACGCACGCCCCCAGCGCGGGTCGCGCACGATGTTCACCGTCGGCCCCAGGTCGACATCCACACCCTTGCCCCACTGTTCGTCGCCGACCACGGCGCCGTACTGCTCGGCAAGATTCGTATCCCACGTCGCTGCCAGCGCCACCGGTGCCGGCAACTGCGTGACGTTCATGAAACCGTCCCCGGCTCCACCCGGCCCGTCCTGCAATGTCAGTGCAGGGATGCACAATGACGGTATGGCCGCTATCTCCCCAGCATACCCACGACCACCAAATCCCCCTGTACCGTGCAATTCTTGGATCTTCTGGCTCAGGGTCATGCGGCCCAGCAGCTGGTCAACACGCTTACCGATAGGTGCCTTCGACGAGCCCCAGGGACACGAGTGGCCCCCCGTCGCAGACACCGCCATGGCTTTTGTGCTCGCTCCGGGGTGAGCCGCACCGTGTTCCGATGCAGAACACGCAGTCAGCCCCAGACTCACCAGTGTCACACCTAACACCACATGCACGAACTTGTGCCTTACCTGCAAACTTTTCACAGAAACCTCCAAATCCTCAACCATGTTCCATGGCATTACGCGAAGCTTCGGAACACAAAACATGTATTGCGCAAAGCATTGATACCAGCGCGCAAACTCCATGCTTTATGTCTGAACGGAAGATCCCGCCCACCAACGCGACAAGTGGGTGGACGGGAAACCGCCAAAGAAGCCAAGTGGACAGCCAGTTGAACCATCTAGTAGGCAGCAAACCGGCCTGGTGGATCAGTCAGAGCCCTCTGTAGCTGAAGTTGAGCGAAATCATGCGTCCAAATATATTCGCGTTGTTTCCATCGAACGCAGCACCACTGGCCGTGAGCACCACGGGTGGATTTCGGTCGAATATATTATTCACGTGCAGCGACACCGAAGAATTGCTCAACCAGTCAGGAACAGAGGACGAAAGATCGCCCAGATAGACACCAAAGTTGAAGTCAAACGTTGTCCAGGAAGACACCGTGCTGTTCGGCTTGCCAAATAGCGGACTATCGTTCTGATAAGTACCGACGTAGTTTCCTGAAATCGTCGCATTCACCGCGCCCTTTATCCAGGTTACTGATGCCCGCCCTCTCCACGGAACAAGACCACCATTCAGCATGCTTCCAAGAATGGAAATCTTCGGCTGTGTCGGAGTCAATCCAAGGCGCTCTGAAATGACCTTGGTCGCATCAAAGTCGAACACCCAGGCACTACCTGCGGCCGTGAAATCATAGCGCCCGTTGAAATCGGCACCATTCTCCGTCATCGACCCTACATTCGTGCCCCGCTGATCCACCCACACGTTTATCTGGCATAGCTGCGCCGGGGTCACGATTCCGTAGATCCCGACTGCCTTGACATACGGCATCAAAGCAGGATCGTAGACCTGATTGGTGGCACTGCATTCGCTTGGGTTATGAACTGGATGTATATATGCCTTATATGTCGCATAACCCTGGGCACTCAACAGCCCGGCCGGGAATGAACTCACCCCCAGAATCAGGTCCTTGTAACTTACGTGATAATAGGTACCAGAGAGTTTCAACCCAGGGACTGCATGCGGCGTTATGTCCGCACTCAACGACCAGGTATTGGCCGTCTCCGGCTTCAGGTTCTGCTTGTTTCCGCCGATCAAACCCACATTCACCAGCCCGGGAATTGAGCCGGATATGGCCGAATTTCCAGTCAGGTTCGGCATGTATCCAACAAAGGCCTTGTATGAGAATACAAATGGATCCGATTGCACCAGATTGGGGGCCACGAAAGACTTGCCCCAGGTCCCCTGAAGCTGGAAATCCCGACTCAAGGCCCATTTGAACGAAATTTTCGGATCCGACCTGCCACCAACACCATCGTAGTGGTCATAACGATCCGCCACATCAAAAGTAAGCGAACGAACCAAGGGGATGTGCTGTTCAGCGGAGACTGCCGGAATATAGAATTCCACAAATCCCGAGTTGGACTTCCGTGACCGGCCTTCAATATTGTCGTATGCAAACTCATCGGGCTGCGTCCGGGGTGGACACGGCAGTGGCGAGGTACACCCAATGCCTTCGAAACCGACAGGTGGAAGCGCCGCGCTCTCGTAAATTCCATAGGCGGCCTCATCGGTACGACTTGCACCATTGATGACCTTTTCGGTTGAGCGCATGTGCTCTACGCCGATCGCTGCCTTCAAAGGTCCTGCCGGGAGGTCGAAAACCGTACCATTGAACTTCAGAACGTCGTCCTGAAGGCTCATCTTATTGATTTGGAGGTTCCTTCCGAGGATATCTGAAAGCTGCGCGGAGGTCAGTGGCGCAGTGCTCAGCGGATTTATCACCCCGGTATCGACGTAATATTGAAGCGCACCTGGGTCAAGCAGATTCGACTGACACTCACCGCATGCGCGGTCATGCCCATACGTCGCCGAGAAATCTGCGTGCCAGTCACCCCAGAGCCCTGCATGGACTTCGAAGATTCCGTCCCAGTTTGTGTCCGAGTTTGAAGTGATGAAGGCCGGCAAACCAAGTGCTGCCGGCGACAGGTCTACGGTCATCGGGCCTCCTGCCGGCGCAGGCGGAGCGATGTAGTACGGCGAGCCTGGTGCCACGGTTACAACAGGAATCGAGTTGTAGTAAGAGCTCGCTCGGCTGGTTGAGTCGCGATGTGTCCACAGCCCTGTAAAACTGACACTCAGGTCCTGGTTGATGGCCTGATTGAAAAAGGCGTCAAATTGATAACGCTTCTGACTGGGCATGTAATCGTCAGACCCCGCTCGATCTTGCAAGCTTGGCTGAGCTGCAGTGTCGGCATACGTGGACGCAACCGAGCCCAGAGGCAGCGCACGATAGAGATAGGTTCCACTTGTACACTGGCCAGCCGAGTAGGTGTCACACCATGCGACGTTGCTTGTCGCACCTGGGGTGGCAACAGGCCCTGAGCCGCCGCTGAAACTTCCGGGCTGGCCAGGCTGACCCGGCCCGACACCACCGTTGTTCGCGCCGGTAGTGATCGTGCCACCACGAATCCCGTTGTTGACCCCGCCAAACCTAGTCAGGTTATCCGACAGGTACGGACTGGCGCTTCGCAACATGGCACTACGATCGGAGTAATCGAAGGTCATCATGAAATTGCCATGCCCGAGCGAGCCCAGCTTCGGCCAGGTATGACCGACGACCGCCGAAGCACCCTTCGTATGGTGACCGTTGGACCAACTGGCCCGAGGAGTCACTTCAACTCCATCAAAGTCTTTGCGGACCACAAGATCAATCACACCCGCGACAGCGTCAGAGCCATAGACGGCCGAGCCACCTCCAGTCAGAACCTGGACAGCCTTCAGAGCTGCAGCGGGCACCTGATTGATACTCGTGAACTGGGTCCCGGCACCTGTCGGCGTGACTCGATGACCATCTACAAGTACCAGCGTTGCTTGCGGCCCAAGTCCGCGCAAATTGGCAGAAACGCCTTGCGTCGAATTCGCACCGTTATTCGCGCTGCCATAGGCCGATGTACCACCTTGGCGCTCGTTGCCTAATCCCGAAGGCGAATCATTGGAGATTTGGGGAATAGTCTGCAACAGCGCGTGGACAGAATTGGCGCCAGTCCGCAGTATGTCGGTCCTGTCGAGAGTAATCGCTTCCGCGCCTACCGGTGCGACACCCTTGATGTTGGTTCCAATGGTGTGGACAACTGAAATCGACTTCAGATTCGTAATCGGACCTTTGACAGAAACATTCGTTTTTGCCTTGGTCTTGCCACTTTTGGTTACAGGCTTTTCACCGGGCGTGCTTGTTTGTTGTGTCGTCAAACCAACCGACGCCGCACCGTCTGCCGAACTTCCGCTGGCCGCACCACCCAGTGCGTTTCTGGCGACGCCAGGTGCAGTAGCAGCCGCGGTCGCCGTACCAGCCAGCAACAGTGCGGCCACAATGCTGGCCACCAATGCATTTTTCCGATAGTTCATTTAGACCACCCCTTCCAGTCAGAGTGCACACCCTATCGAAACTGATGAGCCGAAATATGATATCGGATCATTTATTATTTACTTTTTAAAGGGTGCCACCGATTTTTATGTACTCGCAAAATGCGAACCGCAAAAGGACCACTAAAAATCCAGAATGGCGCTTCGTGTTACGCGATGCGAGGAACAACGCAGATTGTCTATGAAGAACCTCCCCAAGGTTGATTAAATACCGCTCAACGTCGCCCCATGAACCATCCGCGCATTAAACTTGGATCTTCACTCAGGCTCATCACGACCATATTAATAAAAACAATATTGCACGCCCCTCAGGGGCTGTCCAATGCATTATTTTTAGTACAGTATTTAGTTTTTTAATGACATGACAGGACCGGCACGATCGAACAGTTTGCACTCTTGCGGCAGACAAAAGACCAAAGCCCCCTCCGCAAACGGCAGCACACTGCAAACATTCACGACAAATCCCCACACCCATTGATCGGTACAAAGTAAGTGTGCGATCCAGCAGGAAGCTTGATGCGAAGCGCATCCGCCCAATAGGCAATCCGCATGCCCAAGCATGCGGGCACCCTTTGTCCATCCGCATCCGAAAATGGCGCAAATTCAAATGCCGACCAACAAAAGTGAAGCCATTCCTTGAGTGGACTTCACGCTAATTCAGTGCGGCCTGGACACTCGGCCTGACACAACGAAAGCTTTGTGGAATATCCGGACTGCCTTTCGTGTAACGCGCATAGCGCGGATACGGGCAAAGAGGACGTCTCACAAGTGGCCGCGTCGGCTTTTCAGAAGGCATGCTTATTTTGGTTGCAAGCAGCTCAGCAGGCGGCTCATCATGCTCAACCCACTTGACCACAGCACTTAAGGCATCGACCTTGCTCGGCCCGTCACCACCTATGCAGTGGCTCATGCCTGGTGCCATGAAGAGACGGAAAAAGCCGTCGACTACATTCGCTGCTTGCTTCCGGGAAATGCCACGCGCAAATAGCGAGATAACGTCCTGTCGATACTGTATCGGCAGTGTTGCAGCATTCAGGGGATCATCCCAACCTTGCACCATGATGAGCTTGCCTCCCGCACGCTCGAATGGCTCCAAGTCCGGACTCATGGCATCAATTTTTGCGCCCAATGCATCATTCACGCGCGCCACATCATGTTCCCAATCGAAGGATTTCCAATCCCAACTCTTACCGAAAACCATGTTCTGCAATAGCGGGATGGCATACTGCTTTGCCATCAGGCCTTGGATCAGAGTCCAGCCATTGAGCATGAAGCTATCGCCCGCCGCGGTGGTCAAGGTCGCCGAACCGGCCTCGGAACCGAGCACGAAGCCTGGATAGATCTGCGCACCAGTGCGCGGGTCGCGAGGCCCTTGATAGATCAACTCAGCGGTTTTGACTTCTTCATCCGTCAAACAATTCCGATGTCGACTTTTCTTGCAGACAATGCTCTCCGGCTCGAAACGGCACGCCAGCGGATCTCCGAGCAAACCATCCTTAACCCCGTCCTCGCTATCACACTCCCGCAATACCGCATCATGCAAAAGTCGAAGTTTGCTCACCGGAATCGTCACATGATCATCCGCGCTCTTTAATCCCCACAGGAAACTAAGCATCAACCCGGTGTAATCCATGCCTGGCGATTTGGCGACAATACCATTGAAATCGTGCGGATAAAATTCAGCCTCTTCCATCGCCTGCGCACCGCCGGTGGAGCAGCCGATGAAATAAGCATAAGTCTGAGGCTTTCCGTAATAATCTCGCACCAGTGCCTTGGCCGGGCCGATGACTTGATGGGTCGCATCATGCCCCCATGCCAGCAGCGCCTTCGAATCATGCATCCACGCAGTGCCATTTCCACTGTGCCCGGTGTCATTCACCGTTACCGCATAACCCTTTCGCAGATATTTTCCAAGTGAATTCAGGTCAATAAACCCGCCAAAGCCGCCACTACCGATGGACAACAGCCGTCCGTTCCAATGTCGCGCAGGCAACCAAAGTTCAAAATTTATCTTTGGCGATGCCTCCCCCTGTACACGGCAAAATGCAGGAAGCGTCATTTTCACCTGTGTCTTGGCCCCCTGCATCGACACTGTAAATGGGCCGGCTGCCACGGGAGTGGCCGACGTCACCGTTGCACCCGATAGTTTGGCGTTGGTCAATACGCTACATTCATCCGCGTACGCGCGCGGACCCAGCAGTAGCAGCGCCATGCCCGAAAGTAAGACTAAAGTCCGCATGAAAGGCTCCACATCTCCAGACCATTCATAGCGCCCGAATCAAAATGCTTATCAGGCAGCCATAATTTCATAGTGCAAGCGCGACCCTACCGATCATCAGCCTTAGATATCCATATCCATAAGCAAACTGCCCAGTGTCTTCCCATGCGCATCCAGCGCCAGTGACTTGGTAACACCGCCATACAGGCTTCCGGTCACGACGAAATTCAACGCCCAGATGCGTGGAAGTAGATAGCGCATGACAGTCAATTGTGGATCTTCTCCATTCACCTTGGCTGCCACTTGCTCCAACCTTGATTTGACACGCTCAGTGTTCAAGGCGGCGCACAATTTTGTGTAATCCGCCTCGTGATAGGCGATTATCGATATATTAGAAATATCGCCCTTGTCGCCCGTGCGCGCATGTGCCAACTGACGTAATATCATGGCGATATTTCCATATGCACGTGAATCTGGACATGATCCGCGGGCCACAGCATCGACGCAATGGCAAGTGACTGCCTCATCGTTTTTGTGGCTCCACCACCACCAGCGGGTCCGTTCGTGTAGAGCGCCTCGACTTCGCGGCCGATTCGCAATGCATCTTCAGGTGTTGCGCAGCGAGCAGCTACGCGCAGGCGGATTTCCGGCGGCTCGCTCACCATTCGCTCAAGGCCTCCGCCATACAAGGCATCCACGCCAATCAAATCCGACCGGATCGCATCTGCTTTCACACCGGCAATGCGCAATCGCTCAAGCACTACCTGACGTGCAAGCTCACCGCGGCTCAATGCACCCGGACCACCATATGAAATCTGGCCTTCGCCCACATAACCATCCAGGTAACCGACACTGACCTTGAGCCGCTCGGGCTTGGCGCTCCCGCCCCCACCATGAACTACGACTCGGTCAATACCTTCTTGCTCGAAGGCAACAGTGGAGAAATCAGCCGTAACATCTGGCGTGATGTATGCGGAGGGGTCGTGGATCTCATAGACCAGCTGTTCCGCGCAGGTCTGCTGGGTAACGCACCCGCCCGAGCCAGCCACTTTAGTGATGACGGTCCGACCACTTTCCGATACTTCCGCGATGGGGAACCCCAGACGCGCCAGACCACTCACGTCCTTGAACCCGGGGTCTGCAAAATATCCACCGGTGATCTGCCCTGCACACTCAAGAAGGTGCCCCACCACAGTCGCCTTACCGAGCGCGCCCCAATCCGACCAGCTCAAGCCGAATTCAAGAACCTGGGGCGCCAGGAACAGGGCCGGGTCGGCAACACGACCTGTGATCACGACATCCGCCCCCTGCTGCAGCGCACGGACCATGCCCTCTGCCCCAAGGTAGACATTGGCAGACACAAGCCTCTCCCCGAGCATGAACGGGGTTGTTCCGTTGTCCAGCGGCGTAAACTTTTCCTGGCGAATCTGCTCAAGCACGTCATCACCAGTCACGGTAGCCACTTTCAGTCCGTGTATTCCGAGGCCCGCGGCAACCCTGCACACGACACGTGCGGCCTCTTGCGGGTTGGCAGCCCCCATGTTCGTGATGATGCGAAACCTCCTGGCGCCGCTTGCATCATGCATATGTGGAAGAACACGTCGCATACGCTCTTCCAGAAGCGGGTCGAAGCCACGTTCCGGATAATGGAGACGCTCCATTTGTGCCTGTGCGATAGTCCGCTCAGCCAGGCATTCAAAGATCAGATAATCGATATTGCCGTATTCAGCCAGTTCGACAGCAGGCTCGATACGATCACCTGAATACCCGGCCCCTGAACCCAACCGAAGCGTTCGCGGCCGGCTCGTCATAAACAATACCTCATTATCTCAAATCACATTTCGAGGCCCCATAATTCAACGATTACTGGAGCACACGCACGAAAGGGTCGCAATGCACGATTCAGCCATAAACAAATGCACAACGCGGCCGACGGTGCATATCATACGAACAGTTTTCGCATATTAGAAATTGAATATTTTTAGCGCGTGATTAGAGATATCTATTGTATTTCATCCCACTGATCTCAACCGCGCCCCATGGAAAGGTTTGCAACTATTGGATCAACGTCCGATATCACGCAGTCGGAAACCAGCCATAAGTCTGCTTTCGATACCTTCCAGGGTGACCCCACGCGTTTCAGGAACCAGCAGCAGAGTGACAGCAAGTGAAGTCAGGTTGAGCCCCGCATACAGCCAAAACGTGTTGGCGTTACCGATACCGTCAAGAAGACTGAGAAAAGTCACGCTACCAATCACGTTACCCAGACAATTGGTGATCGTGGAGCATCCGATACCAAAATCACGCCCCTTGAGTGGCTGTATTTCCGAGCACAATGTCCAGATGATCGGGCCAGCCGACATTGCAAAACCCGCGATGAAGACGAGCAACATGGCGACGGTGAAAAGCTGCTGGCCATGCGTAATCGGTCGCATCGCAAGCATGCCCCCCACGATTCCGAGTGCCACGACCATGAAACCGAACCCCATGCACAAGATGGGCCGGCGCCCCCACCTGTCGATCAGGCCAACCGTAACCAGCGACGCGACCACATTGATGAGTCCCACCAGGGCCGTGAACCACATCTGTTCTGTCGTGGCATAACCCATGCCTTCGAAAATCCTCGGCGCGTAGTACAGCACCACGTTGATGCCCGTGAATTGCTGCATCAGCTGCAGCACGATGCCGAGACCTACTGCACGACGGAAATTGCGGTTGGTCGTGAACATCTTCCAGCCACGCTGCGGCGTGGTCAGTTGTTCGACGATATCGTCCACCTCCCGCTCGACACTTGCCGCATCTCCGCGCAGACGCATCAGTACCTTGGCCGCCTGCTCCCTTCGTCCGCGCATCATCAACCAACGCGGGCTATCGGGCAAAATAATCGCACCAAGAAGGAAGAGCACTCCCGGGATCCCAATGATCCCAAGCATCCATCGCCAGCTACCGCTATAACTGAATGCGGTATCAGAAAGAAACGCAATCAAGATACCGACGTTCAACATCAGCTGGTAGCCAGAAATCATGGCGCCTCGGCTTTGCCTTGGCGCAATTTCCGCCAGATACATCGGCGCGGCGAACATCAATATGCCAATACCGAGCCCAAGTACGACCCGCGCCCCAATTAGTGCATTTGCGGAAGGTGAAAGCGCAGATAATGCAGCGCCGATTACGAACAGCGCAGCACCAATCATCAATGAGTGCCTGCGTCCCAAGGACCCTGACAAGCGCACGGCTCCAAGCACGCCAATGGTCGCCCCAGCCATCATCGCGCTGACGATCAATTCCAGGATCTGATCGGTGATGGCAAACTCTTGCTTGATGAACTGCTCGGCCCCTGATATGACACCGATGTCCAAACCAAACATCAAACCGGCAAGGCTAGCCTGTATAGCTATGAAGACCGTTGCCATTTTGGCATGGCCCTCAACGGGCAAGACAAGAGTATTCAATATTTACTCCAAGGGCCGGCACACCAAGTGAATGCCTAAAATTTGCATTCAATTCGCTCATATATGCCGACAAAATTGATGATTTTTCCACCCGAGCCATCGCCACTCATCACGATGACCGCCCCCCCTTCGTTGCCAGCACAGTTACATATGGAAATGTGCTCCGTCCAATGCTAATTCTCCAACACAGAATTTGATTCTCCTATCACATGCCTGATGGATGTCTCCGCAAAGCGTCCAAATCACCCATCCCCTTCATTTTCAATGCTTTATTTTCGGACGCAAGGCATGTAACTGCGCAGATCGATAGCACCAGACGGCCGAAGCGGCCCAGCAGGACTGTCCCGCAGAAAGGCGATGACGCAGATAGACGAAATGGGTGACGCATGCGGATGATGGCGAACCTGCCGGATAGCGCACCAACCAGCAGACCTCACCACGCAACAAGGCAGATGGCCGCGATCACGAAGCAGACCACCCCGAGGAATTTCCATACAGTGGCTGACGTTGCCTGACTGCTGTCCAGGCCCGGGGTACCCAGCGAGTTCATGATGCCGACGAAATCCATGTAGTCGTACAGAAACGAAAAAGTCGCACCGAAGCCGACCAGCGCACTGACGACCCGGAACCTGGCCGACTCAGGACTGATGCCGAACACGACCATGCCAAGATCGACGATCGTCAGCACGACGAGTCCCTTGGCAAGCTGCTTCATGAAGTCCACGACAGGCCTCCTGTCAGCGTTGGTCGGCCCCACGCAACGTGGTTCCTCCTACGACCACGCGATGTTCCTCACCCCGGGCACGTCGTGAACCAAGGCCTCCACATGCTCCCACAGTCGCCTTGTGGCTTCGGCAATGGTCTCCCGATCAAGAAGGCGTTTGAACACGGACGCCTCGGCAACGACGAAGATGCTCCATTCGGTCAACGAATCGTCCGTGTTGCCGCACCCCAGCCAAAGCCTCCAGGGCTTGCGAGCGATCATGACCACCCAGCCGAAGTCCTCGGCGATGACCTCAGCGGACTCGACGCCACGTGTCCTTAGCTCGCGTTGAAGCCAAAACGCGAGATCCCGGCCGATCCGGCCCGGGTTGGTCATGCTCTCCTCCCCAAGCGACGCTCTGAAGAAATCCGTCTGAAACGTGACCTGAGCGTTCATGGCAGTCCACCCTTTGGCTCGGAAACCGGAGAATCGCCATCCACATGCACGCCTCAGCCCTCAGGCCGACCAACCGCCTTGCGATAACGGAACTCCTGCACGAACCAGGTCGCGAATCCATAGCATGCTCCCGCGGCAAGCCAGAGCGCGGCAGACTCAGCCACCGGCAGCCTCGAATGATGGAAAACAAACGTCATGACGACAAACATGGGTATGCCAAACGACACGATGCCGCTAACCAGCACGTACATCAGCATGCCCCTGGCACGCGCCCTTGCCCACCGGTTGATTTCGATCTGCTTCATGGTCGCCTCCCTGTCTTGTGTTTGACCTGGATACTGTACGGCACCGGCGAACCCCGGATGCAACCAGATCCAGCGCCGGAAGAGCACAGTGGCATAAACCAGCGCCAACAGCGGTTTTGCGTTCGGGCCACATTCCAGCTGAATGACCTGACCTGCCTTTACATCAACCTGCAGCGCCTTCGAACGACACCAGTCGATAGCCATGTGCACCGTATGCGTACCCGGCTCGACCGCAACCGCAATCTCGCCGCCGTTGCCTACGCGACCAACCGCCCGACCGTCCACGATGACCCTGTAGTCGCGAACACGATCCTGCCAACGAGATTCAACACGCCTTACGACAATCTGCGACATCCACACTGTCCTCTTCGAGAAAATTTTCTACTCAAGCAGCACGCGTCGCGCCATGGAATGGATGACTCGCGGCCCGCTCAGTCCGGTCGGAAAGCCTTCCACGCGCATGCGGTTCGCGCAGCTCCGCAAGGCAAGAGTCCGACATGCATTCACTGACCGAAAATTAGTGTCCATCCTCCAAACGGTAACGTGCCAGGCGTTGCTGAAGACTGCCCGTGTGCAGCTCGAACAGATGGTTGTCGAAGTCATAGAAATAGAGGGACCGCCCCTCACCTTCGATACGGCCGCGTGGCGGGCGGATCTCCACGCCAAGCGCCTGGAGCCTTGCGCTGTAACCAGGGAGCTCCGCTGCATTCACTGAAAATGCGACATGCTGATAGGAGCGACTGGTGGGCGACTCGCCCTCCATCGCTGCAATCCAGACGCCGCCAAGCACAAAAAACTTCTCCCGCGACAACGAGTGGTTCTTGCCCGCACTGTCATAGACCTCACGCGCACCCAGCCCCTTGCAGAGCAACGTCGTCATCCGTTCGAGGTCCTTGACGATGAAAGTGATGTGGCTGATACCGTTCATCCGCGCCAATCCAGAAGGAACATGGAATACGCCATGCGCACTGCGTGCACCGGCCGAGATGAACGATCAGACGGCGTAAGAGCCGCTAACGACATCGGAGCATCAGGCACCTTCCACCTTCACAGCTTCGTGGTAATGCTTGGCCAGTTGTGCATCGATGTTCCGCACTTTCTCTGCCATGGCTTCCGATGAGCATGCCGATGACTGGAACACCGACGGATCAGCCCTGTGCTCATTGGCGAGTGCTGTATGGCGTCTGGATTCCTCAAGGTAGTAGGCCCTGAGGGCAATCAAGGTATTGACCTGACTGATCTTGTTGGCGCGAGTTGCGGTTAACCAGGAAAAAAGTACCGATACAAAAGAGATCAGTACGGCAAGCCCTGAAAAAATTACTTCAATAGTCACGGTAGTGTCCCCTGAGACACCAGGCGCAGGAGTTCAGCACCATGCGTCGGCATATCCGCTTAGATGAGTCGTCAGGCCGTGCGGGACGGTGCCACAGCAGCGACGTGCTTTTGCCAGCAGCCCGATGCCGTTCCGATGCATGCCCAGATGCCCCCGACAAGCACGCCCATTGCCCCGCAAAAGAAGCCGAGCTCCCGCCCACCGTATGGGGTTGAAGAAAAGCCGACCCACGCAAAGTAAAGGCCGAGTGTGGTGCCTGCGACACCGAACACCAAACCCAGCAAAAGACCTGCTTTCTGCTTCATACCGCCTCCTTGTGGATGGGTGCCAATCCCATCAATGATGGATCAGCCCGCATGCTGCGCCAATGGAGCACTAACGACAAGCCAGGCGACAAGGAGTGCCACTGCAATCTTGAGTGCTCACTTTCGTAGTGATCGGTGCCATAACTGTGTCGACTCCCCGTAAATCAGTGCCAAGCTAAATTAGAGGTTGCCGGGTCGTTCTGAAGTCGGAATTCGACGGGCGTGAGCCCGTCGAGGCTGTCGTGGGGAATCTCGTTGTTGTAGTCGGCCAGCCACCGTTCCGCGTGCTCACGTACTTCGGTGAGCGTGCGGAAGATGTACATGTCGAGCACGCCACGGCGGAAGCTGCCGTTGAAACGCTCGATGAAGCCGTTTTGCATGGGCCTGCCGGGCTCGATGAAGTCCAGAGTGATGCCTTTGCGCTCGGCCCATTCGGCCAGCGCCAGTGCGATGAATTCCGGCCCGTTGTCCAGGCGAAGCTTGGCCGGATAGCCGCGCCAGGCCGCAATCCGCTCCAGCGTGCGGATGACACGCGTGGCGGGCAGGTTGAGGTCGACCTCGATGGCCAGTGCTTCGCGACTGAAGTCGTCAATCACGTTGAACGTCCGGAAGCGCCGCCCATCCCACAGGGCGTCGGACATGAAGTCGATCGACCAACTAGCGTTGATCTGCTCGCCAGCCGCCAAGGGCATCGGATGCCGGTTCGGTACACGCTTCTTGCCGCGTCGGCGGCGATTGAGTTGCATCCGGCAATACACGCGCCACACCCTCTTGTGGTTCCACACCAGACCGCGGCGTCGAATCAGCTGAAACAGCTTGCCGAAGCCACGCTCTGGAAACCGTTCCGCCAGTTCAGCGAGCAGCGCAATCACTTCCTCGTCCCGATCCGGTCGGCGGCGGTAACGCGCCGTTGATCGCGACAAGCCCATCGCCGAACAAGCCCGGCGCTCGCTCCAGCCGTAGTGATTCATCAACCACGTCAGCAGCGGGCGCTTGTGCGCCGGGTCTACAACTTTTTTGCAATCAGATCCTTCAGCGCGTGGTTCTCCATCGCCAGCTCGGCATACATCCGCTTGAGCTTGGCGTGCTCCGCCTCGACGTCGCGCAGCCGCTGTATGTCGGACGCTTCCATCCCGCCATACTTGGACTTCCACACGTAGTACGTGGCGTCCGATATGCCCAACTCGCGGCACACATCTTTGACCTGCCGACCGCCTTCGACCTGCTTCAGCGTCGCGACGATCTGACTTTCGGTGAACTTGCTCTTGCGCATCTTCGGTCTCCTTGGGGCTAGTTTGCCCGGAGACCTCCAGTTATGCCTGGATCAAGATTACGGGGAGTCGACAGATCGTCGGACACGTTTCCTGAAGCTGGTGAAGATGGAGGGGTGTTCGGCGGAGGATGCGCTGAAAGGCTTCAGCCGCGCATTCCGGCCGCTGCCACCGGAACTGCGCCAGACGCTGACTTACGATCAGGGCAAGGAAATGGCGCTCTACCGGACGCTATCGGAGCGCACTGGATTAGCGATCTACTTCGCCGACCCACGTAGCCCTTGGCAACGCGGCATCTGCGAGAACACCAATGGCCTGCTGCGCCAATACCTGCCTAAAGGTACGGACTTGTCGGTCTACAGCCAGAAGCAGCTCGACGCGATCGCCCGACGCATGAACCTCCGGCCACGTGCCACTCTCGATTACCACTGCCCTGCAGAAATGTTCATCCGTGCCATGGGCAGAGATGATCTGGCCGATGCCATCGATGGTGCACTTCTAGATTGACACCGCCGAGTAAAGACCAAGCGCCAAGGCGCCAACTAGTGCACCAGCGAGGCAAAGATATGTGGCGTTGAGGCGGCCCACTTTTCGGAGCCAAAGAGCCAAAGGCAGTTCAACGAGCACCGCCACGGGCGCGGCAATGACAACGCCCATGATCAGGACCAACAGCGGCGGGACCATGATGCTCTCCGATGAGAGAGCTGTTAGTAGCGCCATAAGTACCGGTACGAAGGTGGCGGAGGCAACCAAGCCGATCCAGAAAGGGCGCGAGTGCTGTGATGTGTCCATACGGGCCTAACGCTGGAGTTAAGCGGCGCGCATCAGCGCGTCCGCCTTGAACGAGGAGTTAGGTTCTTCGTGCGTATGTGGCCGCATAGAGTCTAAGTACCCTGCTTTTCGATGGTGATGGTTACGCCGAGCGCCTTGACCGCCTGAAAATCGATTGTGGTTCCGGGCTTATACGTAACATCCAGCTGCGAATCGGATACCCAGCGTAATGTAACTGCTGTTGAGCCCGCTGGGTAAGCTGAGTCGTTGGTGAAACCTAGGATGAGACGCGAATGAGCGGAGTTGGCTTGCCCAAGGTAAACGGAAGTGCCAACCCAGGCTGTACCAGGACCAGCAACCTGTGTCGTTTCGGCGGAAGCAACGAGTTGTTCGTTGGGTGACGCCGCTTTTGCGGACCAGATGACTGCTCGGTCGTTACCGCATCCTGCCAGAACGAGGCAGATCGAGATGAAAGAGAATAGCTTGGCGCGTCCAATGTGCATGGAAAACCTAACGCTGGAGTTAAGCGGCGCGCGGTACGCGCGTCCGCTTGGACGAGTGGTTAGGGCTCAACGCTAGCTGCCTAATCGATGGAATCATAGATATCCAAGTCGAGCGCGATGCCCCTTTGGCCGAGAGCAAGCATAGCTTTTGATGAGAGCGGCAGGCCGTCATTGCCACTACCCATGAAGATGCCGCAGAAGAGATTCGGCTTGTAGCTAGAGAGCGAATTCCAGACGGTTAGGTCGTTCGTAAGTTGGTTGAGAAGTTCAAATACTTGGGCTTCGAGATCCTCCGGCTCACGGCGACTTGCCTCGAGCCGCCAGCTGCCTGTAGCAGCGCGACGCACATTGCCCGTTGATGCGCCGATCAGTTCTTGCCCCTTGCGCCACGACTCAGTCGGGGTCGCACCCAACAAGGCAGAGATGTTCTCGGGGACGAGGTCGTCACCGAAGAGGCGAAGTGTTGCGATTGAATGATCTAGGACTCCCATCCTTGTGCCCTAACGCTTGAGGTAAGCGGCCCGCGTCAGCGGGTCCGCTTGAGTGATTTGTTAGAAGCTGTTTCGCGACTGCCAGCGACTTGCACGCACGAGTATACGAAGGCCGAGCCATATGCCATACCCGGCGGAAAATACGGCTACCGCACCTGCCCCGACTCCTGAGCCAGCCCAAAACTGGTGCACTAACAGTACAGCGCCTTGCGCCATGAGAACGAATGCCGCGAGATGGAAGAACTGTTCAGGGTGAGAGAAATCTAACGGATTGTTCTTCCAAGAAGGTGTTGTGAACTTCAACTTTGGGCCACGTGCTGCGAACAGAATGGCCAACCCGATGGCGACACACGCGGGAAAGGCTAACAGTGTTGCCAGCGGCATGAGCCACTGGGAATGGAGGCCGACAGGCATATGCGGTGGATTAAGCAATGTGCCGATGGCGCTAGCTATCACAACTACCGCACGCATGATTTTCCAAAAAGTCTGCACTGGCTTCTAACGCTTGAGTTAAGCGGCACGCGTCAGCGTGTCCGCTTGGATGAATTGTTAGGGCTCGGCTGGCTCATACCTCAGCAGCTCGGACCCGGCAAAGTAGTTTCCATAGTATTCGCTACTTCGCGACTCGGGATGGGCAGCGAAGTCGATGTACGGAGCGCCGCAATAAGGGCAGCGAAATGGATTTAGGTAAGAAAAACGGGAGCCGTCTGGTGCGTCGGGCAGACGTGCCTCGAGTGCGGCCAGCGCGGCAGGCTCCGGCTCAGCTAGGGCTGACGGCGCACCCGCAAGATACGAGGACACCGTGAGGGTGTACTTGCCAGAACCCGAATAGAAGTAGCCTGAATTGCTAAAGCCGGCGTGATAAGACTTGATAAGAAAACTGCGGTGACAGCAGTCGCACTCGCAGGACAGAACAATATTGCCGGGGGTAACCCTGCCGCTGAAGTGCAAGCCGCGTGCAAAAAGCCCCTTACCCTTTAGCTCGGAGTTGGTAACGGTGCTGCCGGGGAGAAAGAAGGGCTGAAAGCGGACACCAAGAGCCTCACCCCGACTAAAGGCGTTTGCGTCGAACTGCGGCGAGTTAGTGATGACGCAGTCCGCCTGGCATGCTCGGTTTTCGTGCACGCGCACAGACAAGTGAGCCCAGCCTTGGACTTCACCAAGTGCGTGTCTGTGCTCGGTGCCATCGGCCGCAAGGAATAAAACCTCGGAATCGGGGCGAACTGCCGCAGTCGGTGTCAGCTCACGAGGCAGGTTGTCACTTGTGACTGTGCACAACGGAGCGCCATCCACGAAGACCTTCAGTAGCGCGGGAGGCTTTTTCTTTAAGAAGTTGAGAAGCGTCATCTGGGCCCTAACGCTGGAGTTAAGCGGCGCGCGGTGCGCGCGTCCGCTTGGACGAGTGGTTAGGGCTCCGTGCGATGAGCCAAAACGTTGTAGCGGCGGCCGCACCGCAAGCACCGAAGAATGCTACGGATTCTAAGTATTGCAGCCAGCCCTCAAAAGTGGGGATGCCGTTGACCAAGGTGGCGATGCCATCAACGCTTGCGGACGCACCCTTGGGATACTGAAGGGGCCAAGTAAATATGGCAATTGGAGCCGCACCCAAGACGAAACCACTGGCTATAGTGGACCACCAGCGAACTGCGTTACGCCACCGAAGCAAAAGGTAGGCCGGAATTCCCAGCACGAGTACGAAGGCTGCCGAGATTAGCGCGCAAAGAATTAAGAAATGTCCGGTGCGGACCCAGATATATGGATCGTCCGATTTGAACGTAGTGAATTGCCCCCCCAGATACCAACCGCCCATGAGGCCGACGGGTACTAGGATTGCTGCAAGGAATGCGAGGGTAATCTTCATGAGCCCTAACGCTTGAATTAAGCCGCCGGCCGCTGGCGTAGCCAGTGGGCGGTCGGCTTGGATGAATTGTTAGGCCGCACGCGACTTGACCACAGTGGGCTCAATAGCAGGTGCAGGCCACAGTTGCAGACGATACCGCTCTTCAGAGCCGGGAACGCCGGATACACCAAGGTAGCTTACCCTGACTCTATACGTGCCTGGCTTGGCCTGGATGCGGGTGGCGGTCGGAAAGTAGTCCGTGCAGCCCGCAATGACCAAAGGGCCGTGTGCCACTACTAACGTGCATTCGTTGACTTGATCGAAGGCAGCGGAATCATCTTGCGGAGCAGCTTCATGTATTTCGACGGTGACCGGCACGTCTGTGTTGCTGGCAGTGCCTACCCCGACCACACCTGGTGCAACCGCCAACAACCGGCTGACCGCTTCCCCAGACCACGCAGACGAAAGATCGCCAGAAGCGAGCTCGTCTTGAACATAAAACTGATTGTAATCAGCGAATAGTTCGAGATCGTTGCGTTGCATCTATCTGGCCTAACGCTGGAGTTAAGCGGCGCGCGGCTTTTCGCGCGTCCGCTTGGACGAGTGGTTAGGCCCTGCGGAGGCCGACTTGACCGCAATGAGCCAAAATATTAGCCCCGAAACGGCCCCTACGAGCACCCCAACGAGCCCCGCCAACAAACCAATGACCACGCCAGAGCCGACGCACTCGACCATGCCGATGGGGCGGAACCGCTTGACCAGGAAGTAGATGGGGACGCCGAACAAGAGCGCCGCTAACTCAGCGATGCCGATCATGAGCGCCAGTTGTGCCGGAAGTGCGGACCAGTTGGACGTAGAACCGCTGAGCACAACGGCAGCAACTGCGCTTGGAAGCAACGGCGAAATGAGGAAGCCCGTGATGACACGCTTGTCCATAGCGATGTGCCCCATTCCCGCCTAACGCTGGAATTAAGCGGCGGCGGAGCCGTCCGCTTGGATGACTGGTTAGGGCTGCGCGACATGCTCAACCCAAATGGACGAACCCGGATGATGCTCTTCAATGGTGCCGATTGCGTCAACTAAGCCTGGGCCGACGTCCCCCCGCTTTGAGTAGCGGGTCGGTTTAGAGTCCGGAATTACTTTAACTGCTTCGCGTAGGCGGCCGGTGTCAGCCCGCCCAACGCCTTCTTCGGTCGCTCCTCGTTGTATTCCCGCCGCCAGCGTTCAATCTCGGTGCGGGCGTGCAGCAGGCTGGGAAACCAGTGTTCGTTGAGGCATTCGTCGCGCAGGCGGCCGTTGAATGATTCGATGTAGGCGTTCTGGTTCGGTTTGCCCGGTTCGATCAGGCGCAGCTGCACACCGTGCTCGTGCGCCCAGGCGACCATCGCCTTGCCGCAGAACTCCTTGCCGTTGTCGGTGCGGATCGTCTTGGGCAAGCCGCGAATCAGCCCCAGGCGATCCAGCACGCGCGTCACGCCGATCCCGGAGATGGCTCGTTCGACCTCGATGCCGACCGATTCATGGGTGGCGTCGTCGACGATGGTCAGGCACTTGAGGACGCGGGCGTCGGCGGTGCGATCGAACACGAAGTCCATTGACCACACCTCGTTGGGCGCCGATGGACGACACAGCGGCTGCCGCTCGCTCACCGGCACCTTCTTCCGCTTACGCCGGCGCACCTGCAGCCGCTCCTCCCGATACAACCGCTCCACACGCTTGTAGTTCACCGGCTCGCCGCTCTCCTGCCGAAGCTTCAGGTGGATCATCCCCACGCCGTAGCGCTTGTGCCGCTGCGCCAGCTCCACGATCCGCCGTCGCAGCACCACGTTGCGGTCCGGCTGCGCCTGATAGCGGTACGCGCTGGCGCTCATGCCCACCACGCGCAACGCGCACCGCTCGCTCAGCCCCTTGTCGATCATCTGGCGCACCAACGCGCGTCGGGCCGGTGCGCCTACGGTTTTTTTCGCAGGACGTCCTTGATCACTCGTTCTCAAGCATCTGCTCAGCCAGCAGCTTCTTCAGCCGCGTGTTCTCCGTCTCCAGCTCCTTCAGGCGTTTGGCGTCCGGCACGCTCATGCCGCCGAACTTGCTGCGCCACAGGTAGTAGGAGGCCTCGCTGAAGCCGTGCTTGCGGCACAGCTCCTTGATCGGCAGGCCGGCATCCGCCTCGCGCAGGAAGCCGATGATCTGTTCTTCGGAAAAGCGCTTCTTCACGTCCAATCTCCTTCGGTTGGGGGATTGGACTCCAAACGGCCGTGCTACTCAAAACCGGGGGGGCGTCGGGGCCTTGCAAAGGGACTGCCCGAGCGAAGTCGGTGACTTCGAGCCCTTGGGCGCGCAAACCGGACAACTCGGAAGGCGAAAGGATGCCGGCATTGACCCAAAGCGGAGACGGTGGACTACCGCCGCATTCTTTGACGAGCTGATCGTAACCTTCTCTCGTAAGTGCGAAATGCGGCATTTGAGCCCTAACGCCTGAATTCAGCGGCGCGCTCAGCGCGTCCGCTGGAATGAGTTGTTAGGCGCGATAGTGTCACCGATTAACCTTAACTGTAGGCGGTTTCCCGTTTAATAGAGTATCGGCACCCCGGAATCCCTCAGGAGTTGCCTCGGCGGCTAGCACATGTTGTGCACACCGTAGCCACTCGGAAAAAACGGCGGCATCCATGGGCTCTTTGCCACCACTCACGGTATCCCACAAAGACAGCTCGCCGAGCAATGCCCCTATTGCATCGGGCTTGCCAACGGACTCCCAGTGTTGCTCGATATACGCAAACATGACCAAAAAAGCCTGTCTGAGGCTTACCGAAGTTTCCATGGATACCGAAGTGTTCAAATTGAGCACCTAACGCTGGAGTTAAGCGGCGGCGTAGCCGTCCGCCTTGAACGAATGGTTAGGTGCCAGCACCACTGCGCCGTGAATCGCTGACCAACCGTACACCGAGAAGTATGCCGACACCTGCGCTGAGTGGAACCTCCCACGCCCAAGTGCGCGGCTGGACAAGCAAGCCGAAAACTAAACCGCCCAACCCCGTTGCCACTGAGCACCAACCGCCCAAATGGAACAATTGGAGAGGGGCATGCATTGTAAAAGGACTGGCGCTCCATGAAGGACGCTGCCAAGTTGCCGATGACCAAGGATTCATTTTTTGCAGCAACCAAACGAATGCTACGCCAAATGCACAGAAACCGGTGAGGATGATTGCAAAAAGGACGGAAGGGCGTGAGAAATCGCCGGACATTTGGCTAAGCGACCACCTGGCTGAAAGGAAGCTCAAGCCGACGGCGGTCATGCGGAGCCAAAGCCAATGTTGCGCAGAAGATTCCATGGCACCTAACGCCGTGGTTCAGGCGCGTTTGAGGCGATGCGTGCCCTTGCGAAAGCAAGGGTGCGCAGCGGGTCAAACGTCGCCTGCAACCACTTGTTATGCGAATTACGGCACATTGGCTTCGGCCTCAGACAAGAAAAGCACCGCGGATGCCGTCATATGCAGCATATACGCGACCAGATGCGGTGGAACGTTCGTAGGAGAAGCGCCTTGACCGTGGCCGCCAAGTTTATTTCTTCCGGTGGGAACCCCACTTTCGAGCAGGCTCCTCAATGACGAGTAGTGACTTTGCCAAAAGGCGGGAATTAGTCCGTTGTCAAAGCAAGCCTGAAGGAGTTGTTTCGCGGTAGCGTTGGGCGCGTAACTCCACTTATGTTTGTCACAGATTGACTTCATGACACTCTCAAAGCATTTCAAACACTCGTTCAGGGCCTCCTTGTTGTTGCCGTGTCGATAATGTTCATGTGCTTTTAGAAACTCCTCCTGCGCGCCAGCGAACTCCTTGCGACGAAGAACGCTGAGCGCAGGCTTTACCGCTTCCTGATGCATTAATTCAGAATCAACCCGGACTATTTCACCCTCAACGAATTGATATCCGATGCCGTGCTCGCGAAAGCGAACATTCAATTCGTTAATCGCATTGTCAGCTACTTCGCCGCAGTTGTTCCGGTTGAGGTATCGGTGCTCACGGGTGAACCGATCAATTACCTTAAACGAAAGCTCGATTGCGTCGAGCAAACGCTCTGTAACGGACTCATTTAGCAGGAAGTTTATGAGTTCTTCGGCGAAATTGCGGTCGCCGTAGTCCTTCGCCGGAGGCAGTCGGAAGATCCCATATTCTCTACAAAGGGAGTCACATATGAATTCATAAGCCTCTCGTACCTGACCCTGCCAGTAGTTGTCCTTACCACCTAAAGCGTCGAGCCAAATATGGACAACCTGCGCCCGTAGAGCATCCGGAATTTCGTCGTAAATGTAGACGTCAGGAACCTCTCCTCGCAGCCTCCGCTGGCGTTTTGAAAAGAGATCAAAAATTGCCACTACCGTTCTCCATTCGCATAACGCTGGAGTTAAGCGGCGGGCGGTACGCGCGTCCGCTTGGACGACTGGTTAGGCGGCCCGTAGCTCACTTGAGCTGCCCCGTGATCGCCGCAAAAAGCAACGTGCCGCCGACGCAAGCGATGAAGATAACCAACGACTTTAAGCTCTTGCGGCGATACCGAAGCCCCTCATCTGTGAGCATGCCAGAGCTGAGCAGCGCATTGGCAGGATTCCACAACGTGTCGCGGCCCCAAAGATTGACGCCTGGCCGAGCGCAACGTACGGCCTTGATGGCATAGATGACGCAAGCGAAGAGGGTGACGACCGCCACCAGCCACACAGCGACGAACGCCGTGAGCACCAAATCTTCAAGGACTAGGGACATACATGTCTCCACGCCTAACGGCTGAGTTAAGCGGCGGCGGAGCCGTCCGCCTTGAACGACGAGTTAGATGCGCGATAGCGAACACCTGACCAAGCGAGCATTGCCAGCCCCACAAGGTTGATGCCGAGCTTGGCATGGCCAGCCCAAACACCGGCCAAATCGAGGTGCACTCCGAGCCACATAGAGAACTGAAAGGTTCTTGTACCAACGATGGGGGTTTGGATAGCAAAAACCACAATCCCTAAGAAGACTCCCCAGCGATGTCCGCGAAGTGAGCTAATACCCGCCACTAGAGCAGCGACCGCCAGTGGAAATAACGTGAGCCAAACACCAAGCGGCAAGCGGCCGCGCGTGTTTAGCCACCCAAGCATTGCCAAGCCGACGGCCGCCTGAAAGATGAGAAACCAAGCAATGAACTTTTCTTTCCATGACATATCAGCGCACTCCCCTAGGTGCATCTAACGCTGGAGTTAAGACGCCGACCGCTGGCGTAGCCAGTGGGCGGTCGGCTTGAACGAGTTGTTAGGCTGGCCGGAACGAATCATGTTGCCGAAGCTCCACCGCCTGAGTGACTGACACCTCTTGAGCATAGCGCTCCATCTCTTGCCAGTAGCTGCCACATGCTTTGCAACGATACAGGCGCGTGTGCTGTTCGTTGCTTGTGCCGAGATGCAAAAGACCCTCTCTTGAGCCTGAGAGCCAGGCATCGCGGCAACTGGGGCAACCCTGCTCATTCCATGGCTTGTATGCATCTTCCATTGAACTGCCTAACGCTTAGTAGACCCCGTTTCCGGGTATATGCACCCATGCTCCATCGCCTTCACGTCGTCGTCAAGCGAACAAACCCTACACGACAACAAGAAGTTGCCGGGCTCTCGTCGCGGGATGCCATCGCCATGATGGATTGCGTATCACGCGAAACGAGGTTTGTATGTCGTATCACCCCGAAAACGCGAATATGCACTCCGTTGCCGGTAGTCGGGCGCCGCGCCTGTTGGACGAGGTGCGGCGGGTATTGCGGGTGAAGCATTACAGCCTGCGCACGGAGCAGGCGTACATCGGCTGGATCCGCCGCTTCATCCTGGCGAACGGTAAGCGGCATCCGCGCGACATGGGCGCGCCAGAGGTGGAAAATTTTCTCTCGCGGCTGGCCGTGCATGACCACGTATCGGCGAATACGCAGAACCAGGCCCTTTCGGCGTTGCTGTTCCTGTACCGTGAGGTGCTTGGTGCCGAGCTACCGTGGCTGGAGGGCATGACGCGCGCCAAACGCCCTGCCCGTGTGCCGACGGTGCTGTCGCGCGACGAGGTAACGCGACTGCTCGCACGCATGGACGGCCGCCCTTGGCTGCTGGCGAGCCTGCTCTATGGGGCGGGACTGCGGCTGATGGAGGCACTGCGCCTGCGCGTGAAAGACGTGGATTTTGCGCGCCACGAAATCACGGTACGCGACGGCAAGGGTGGCAAGGATCGGCGCACCATGCTTCCGCGTACGCTGCTCGAGCCACTGCGCCGCGAGGTGGAGCGAGCCAGAGAACTGCACCAGTCCGACCTGCACGCCGGCTTCGGTGAAGTGTGGTTGCCGCATGCGCTGGCCCGCAAGCACCCCTCGGCGCCGCGTGAATTCGGCTGGCAGTACCTGTTCCCCTCGACACGCCGTTCCCGGGATCCGCGTGACGGGTGCGAGCGGCGGCACCACTTCGACGATGCCATCCTTTCGCGGGCACTGAAGAAGGCCTGTCGCGAAGCTGGCATCGCGAAGCCGGTGAGTGCGCATACGCTCCGCCACTCGTTTGCTACGCATCTGCTCGAATCGGGTAGCGACATTCGTACCGTGCAGGAACTGCTGGGCCACAAGGACGTGAAGACCACGCAGATCTATACGCATGTGCTCAACCGCGGTGGCCACGGCGTGCTGAGCCCGCTGGATCGTTGAATGCCGACGGTGCGGCCGCCCGGTACCGGCATACCCGGCACGTAATGCCTGCACGACATCGCACCGTATCGCCTTGCGCCGCACGCTAAACTCCACGGATGGCACCCACATCGCGCAAGCGCCAACGGCGCAAACCTTCCACGGCGGCCCCGACGCGACGCGCGAAAGCGCCGGGCGTGGCCCGTCCGGCCGACAGTTCCACCCGCGCCACGCGCGTGCTTGACGTGCTGCTGCGGAAGCTGCCGGCGGGTTATCGCGAAAAAGCGCACGACTATCTGGTGCTGACCCGCATGGACCGGCCGATCGGCGCGCTGCTGCTGCTGTGGCCGACCTGGTGGGCGCTGTGGCTGGCGGCGCATGACTTTCCGCCCGGCAAGCTGCTGGTGATTTTCACCCTGGGCGTGTTCGCGATGCGGGCCGCGGGCTGCGCCATCAACGATTTCGCCGACCGCAAGCTGGACCCCCAGGTGGAGCGCACCGCGGGCAGGCCGATCGCCAGCGGACGGGTGTCGCCGCGCGAGGCGCTGATCGTGTTCGGCGTGCTGCTGGCGTTCGCCTTTGTGCTGGTGCTGTTCACCAACCGGCTGACCATCGAGATGTCCTTCGTCGGCGCCGCGCTGGCGGCGATCTATCCGTTCACCAAGCGCTGGACGTCGCTGCCGCAGGTGGTGCTCGGCGCCGCGTTCGGTTGGTCGATCCCGATGGCGTTCACCGCTGTGTCGGGCACGGTGCCGCCGCTGGGCTGGTTGTTGTTCCTGGCCAATATCCTGTGGTCGGTGGTGTACGACACCGAATACGCCATGGTGGACCGCGAGGACGACCTGAAGGCCGGCGCGCGCTCCACCGCGATCCTGTTCGGCGATGCGGACCTGCCGATCCTGGCCATCCTGATGGGCACCCTGCTGCTGGCGATGGTGTTCGTCGGCCAGCGCGCGCACCTGGCCTGGCCATACTGGGTGGCGCTGCTGGTTGCCACCGGGCTGTTTGGCTGGCAGCTGTGGCTGATCCGCACGCGCGAACGGCTGGCCTGTCTGGCGGCCTTCCGCCACAACAACTGGTGGGGACTGACGCTGTGGATCGGCATGGTGCTGGCGCTGGCCCTGCGCTGATCCACAACGGCGACAGAAAGGCGCGCTAGCCGCGCGGCGAAGGCGCGCGCGCCAGCGCCCACACGTCGACCCGCTGCACGCCCGCGCGTTTCAGTACACGGACGCACTCGGCCAGCGTGGCGCCGGTGGTCATCACGTCGTCCAGCACGGCGACATGGGCCGGCAACGCGGTGGCGTGATCCAGCGCAAACGCACCGCGCATGTTGCGCCGCCGGGCCACCGCATCCAGCTCGGTCTGCGCGCCGGTAGCGCGCACGCGTCGCAGCACGTCGTGCCGCCATGGAATACCGGTGTGTCGCGCCAGTGGCCGCGCCAGCTCCAGCGCCTGGTTATAGCCGCGCCGACGCAGACGCGTGCGATGCAGCGGCACCGGCACGATCAGCGCGGGTCGCTCGACAACCATCGGCTCGCGTTGCCACAGCGTGGCCAGCGCACGACCCGCGGCCAGGTCGGCACCGAACTTGTAGCGCGACTCCAGCCGGTCCAGCGGCCAGCCGTAGCGGAACGGCGCCCAGGCGGCATGCCATGGCGGCGGCCGGCGCTGGCATGTACCACACACTGCCGCTGGCGTGGGCAGCGGCAAGGCACAGCGCGCGCAGCAAGTCCGGTTGCGCGGGAGCTCGGCGGCACACGCCGCGCACAGGTCGATGCCGTCGGCACCGGCAGCGCCGCACAGCAGGCAGCGCGGCGGCATCAGCCAGCGCCACCCTTGGGTCATCCATGTCCGCAGCCGGTTCGACACGACACGTTCTCCTTGCGTGTGTCACCGATGGTAGCCGCCTGCATACGCGCCCGCACCGTCAACCTTGGTCAACAGAATCTGGTTGACAGTATTCGGAGTGGCTTCCACACTTTTCGTTTCGCCCGCACGAGCCATCGCCGTGACCACCTCCCCGACCCGCCATGACTGGACCCGCGACGACGTCGTCGCCCTGTTCAACCTGCCGTTCAACGACCTGTTGTTCCGCGCCCACGCGGTGCATTGCGAAAACCACGACCCGAACGCGGTGCAGGTGTCGACGCTGCTGTCGATCAAGACCGGTGGCTGCCCGGAAGACTGCGCCTACTGCCCGCAAGCCGCGCGCTACGACACCGGCGTGCAGGCGCAGAAGCTGATGGAAGTGGACTCGGTACTGGCCCGCGCGAAGGCCGCCAAGGCCGCCGGCGCCAGCCGCTTCTGCATGGGCGCGGCATGGCGCGGCCCGAAGGACCGCGACATTCCGAAGGTTGCCGAGATCGTGCGCGCGGTGAAGGACCTGGGCCTGGAAACCTGCGCCACGCTGGGCCTGCTGGGCGACGGGCATGCGCAGCAGCTCAAGGACGCCGGGCTCGACTACTACAACCACAACATCGACAGCGCGCCGGAGTTCTACGGCGAGATCATCCAGACGCGCGAATACCGGGACCGCCTCGACACGCTGGAACAGGTGCGCGATGCCGGACTGAAGACCTGCTGCGGCGGCATTGTCGGCATGGGCGAGACGCGCCTGCAGCGAGCCGGCCTGCTGCAGGCCCTGGCCAACCTGCCCGCGCACCCCGAGTCGGTGCCGATCAACCAGCTGGTGCCGGTGCCGGGCACGCCGCTGGCCAACGCCGAGAAGCTGGACCCGTTCGAGTTCGTGCGCACCATCGCGGTGGCGCGCATCCTGATGCCGCGCTCGGTCGTGCGCCTGTCCGCCGGCCGCCAGCAGATGGACGACGCGGTGCAGGCGTTGTGCTTCTTCGCCGGCGCCGGTTCGATCTTCTACGGCGAAAAACTGCTGACCACCGGCAACCCCGACGTGGAACAGGACCAGGCCCTGTTCCGCCGCCTCGACCTGCATGCGATGGAAGTGGTGGAAACCCCCGGTACCGTGCATGCCGACATCCTGGACAACGACGCAGCGGCCAGCTGTGGCCAGGGCTGCGGCTGCGGCGCCGCGGCCTGAGCGACGACACCGGGTCCCGCGCAGACGGGGCCCGGATACCGGCGCGCACTCGAACCACGCCAGCAGCCGCATGACGCCATGACCCGCCCCGACCTTCTTCAACGCCTGAGCGCCCAGGCGGCTGCGCGCGAACAGGCCGGCCTGCGTCGCCGGCTGCGGGTGGTCGAGCAGGTCGAAGGCCCCTGGCTGCAGGCCGATGGCCGCCGCCTGCTGGGCTTCTGCAGCAACGATTACCTGGGACTGGCGCAGCATCCCGCACTGGTCGACGCGCTCAAGCGCGCCGCGGATAGCGACGGCGTGGGCAGCGCCTCGGCGCACCTGATCTGCGGCCATCGCCGCGAACACGCCGCACTCGAAGAGGCACTGGCCACCTGGACTGGGCGCGAACGCGCGCTGCTGTTTTCCACCGGCTACATGGCCAACCTCGGCACGCTGCAGGCCCTGCTGGGGCGCGGTGACGCCTGCATCCAGGACAAGCTCAACCATGCCTGCCTGCTCGACGGCGCGCAGCTGGCCGGCGCCGAACTGAAACGCTACCCGCACGCCGACATCGACGCTGCCGGCCGCCAGTTGCGCAGCCGGCCCGAGGCTGCCGCCCTGCTTGCCACCGACGGCGTGTTCAGCATGGACGGCGACACGGCCCCGCTGCGCGAACTGGCCGCCTTGTGCACCAGCGAAGGCGCCACCCTGATGGTGGACGACGCACATGGCCTGGGCGTGCTGGGCGCGGATGGCGCCGGCAGCGTGACCGCGGCCGGGCTGACCCAGGCCGATGTGCCGGTGCTGATGGCCACCCTGGGCAAGGCGCTGGGCTGCAGCGGCGCCTTCGTCGCCGGCCCGGCCGGACTGATCGACGGACTGACCCAGTTCGCCCGCACCTACGTCTACACCACCGCCATGCCGCCCGCGCTGGCCGCCGCCACGCATGCCGCCGTCGTGCTGGCGCAGCAGGACAGTTGGCGGCGCGAGCGACTCACCAGCCTGATCGCCCGGTTCCGCGCCGGTGCGCATCAGCTCGGGCTGCCGCTGATGGCCTCGTCCAGCGCGATCCAGCCGCTGCTGCTGGGTGACGCGCAGGCTGCGCTGGATGCCGCACGGACGCTCGAACGACAAGGTCTGCTGGTCGTCGCGATCCGCCCGCCCACGGTGCCGCAGGGGCAGGCCCGCCTGCGCATCACGCTGTCGGCACTGCACGAGGACGCGCATGTCGACCGCCTGCTCGATGCACTGGGTCGCTTGCCCGGCATAGGCCGCAGCCATGCATAGCGGCTACGGCCCGCCCGCTGCACTGGCCTTATAATTCACGATTGCGCTTTTTACGTACCCATGTCCGTCGTCAATCTCTCCGCCTATCGCTTCGTCAGCCTGGACGACCTGCCCGCGCTGCGCGAGCGCGTGCGCGAACGCTGCGAGGCGCTCGCACTGAAAGGCACCATCCTGCTGGCGCCCGAAGGCATCAACCTGTTCCTGGCCGGTCCACGTGCGGCCACCGACGCCTTCATGGACTGGCTGCGCGAAGACCCGCGCTTTGCCGGCATGCAGGCCAAGGAGTCGCTGTCCGACGAAGCTCCCTTCAAGCGCATGCGCGTGCGCCTGAAGAAGGAAATCATCACCATGCGGCACACGGCGATTCGTCCGGAAGCCGGCCGCGCGCCGTCGGTGGCTCCGCTGACGCTGAAGCGCTGGCTCGACCAGGGCCACGATGACGACGGCCGCGACGTGGTGCTGCTGGACACCCGCAACGACTACGAAACCGACCGCGGCAAGTTCCCGCAGGCGATCGACTACCGGCTGGCCAGCTTCACCGCCTTTCCCGCTGCGGTGGCTGCCGACCGCGAACGCTACGCGGGCAAGACCGTGGTGTCGTACTGCACCGGCGGCATCCGCTGCGAGAAGGCTGCGCTACACATGCGCGACCTGGGCATGGACCACGTGTTCCAGCTGGAGGGCGGCATTCTCAAATACTTCGAGGAAGCCGGCGGCAGCTACTGGCAAGGCGGCTGTTTCGTGTTCGACGACCGCGGTGTCGTAGGCACCGACCTGCTGCCCGACGCAACATCCGCGCCCCCGCGGGACGAGGAATCGAAGGCATGAACCTGTTCATCGAACGGACCGGCGACGGCCCGGTGCCACTGGTACTGATCCACGGCTGGGCCATGCATGGCGGCATGTTCGCGCCACTGGTCGATGCGTTGCAGTCGCAATGCACGATGTACGTGGTCGACCTGCCAGGCCATGGCTATTCGCGCGACTGCATGCTGCCGCTGGACCCGCGCGCCTGTGCCGACGCGATCGCCGCCAAGGTGCCGCCGGCGCTGTGGCTGGGCTGGTCGCTGGGTGGCCTGATGGCGCTTGCCGCCGCACTGGAACGGCCGCAGCAGGTGCTCGGCCTGGCCATGCTGTGCGCCACGCCCCGGTTCGTGCGCGGCAGCGACTGGCCGCAAGGCAACGACGCTTCGCTGGTACAGCAGCTCGCCGCCGACCTGGAAACCGATTACCACGCCACGCTGGAACGCTTCATGGCGCTGGAGGCGATGGGCAGCGCCGACCCACGTGCCGAGCTGCGCCGCCTGCGTGAAGAGGCCTTTGCCCGCGGTGAACCGAAACTGCGCGTGCTGCAGGAAGGCATCCGCGTGCTCGAATCCACCGATCTGCGCGACCGCCTGCCGCAACTGACCGTGCCCAGTGCCTGGATCGCCGGCCGCCGCGACCGGCTGGTGCATCCCGCTGCGATGGCGTGGTCGGCCAGTGCGGCGAATGGACGCTTCACGGAAATCGCCCACGCCGGCCATGCGCCATTTTTCGGCCATGCCGACGCCGTGACCGACGCACTCCAGCCGCTGCTGGCCAACGCAACCGCACCGGTGTCGCCATGAGCGAATTCCATGTCGACCGCGCCCAGGTCCGCCGTCACTTCGGCGATGCCGCGCAAAGCTACGAGAAGCACGACGCGCTGCAGCGCGAGACGCAGGAACTGCTGCTCGACCGGCTCAACTTCTACCTGGAAACACCGTCGCTGGTCGTCGATGTCGGCGCCGGCCCGGGTCGCGGTACTGCGCTGCTGAAGAAGCGCTGGCCCAAGGCGCAGGTGGTCGCGCTGGATGCCGCGCTGCCGATGCTGCGCCAGGCGAAGCGTCACAGCGCCTGGCTGAAACCGTTCCAGCGTGTCTGCGGCGATGCCACCGCGCTGCCGCTGGCCGATCACTGTGTGGATGTGCTGCATTCCAACCTGTGCTTCCAGTGGATCGACGACCTGACAGCGCTGTTCGCCGAGTGCGTGCGCGTGCTGCGTCCCGGTGGGCTGCTGGTGTTCTCCACCTTCGGCCCCGACACGCTGAAGGAACTGCGTGCCGCCTGGGCCGCCGCCGACGGCCATCCGCACGTCAGCCGCTTCCTGGACATGCACGATATCGGCGACGCGATGATCAACGGCGGCCTGCGCGATCCGGTGCTGGACGTGGACCGCTTCACGCTGACCTACAGCGAACCGCGCAAGCTGCTGGAAGAGCTGCAGGGCCTGGGCGCCACCAACACCGACAGTACGCGCGAGCGCGGCCTGACCGGCAAGTCGCGCTACCGCGCCATGCTGGCCGCGTATGAAACGATGCGCCGCGACGATGGCCGCATTCCGGCCACCTGGGAAGTGGTCACCGCGCACGCCTGGGGGCCGCCGCCGGGACAATCGCGGCGTGCGCCGGGCGGTGGCGAGATCGCCAGCTTCTCGGTCGACAGCCTGCGCGGCTCGAGGCGACGCTGAGCACGACCGCAAAAAAAAGCGCCGCCGCATCCCGGGAATGCGACGGCGTTTTCAGTTCAGGGCTGCCGGGTCAGAAGCTGTACTTGACCGAGGCACCCACACCGTAATCGGGGCTGCCGTTGGCAAAGCCGCCGAGGACGTAGCTCTGCAGCCGCCAGCCACCGCCCAGCCGGTGATTCCAGTAGGCGGTCAGCTCGCTCTGCGGCCCGCCGTTGCTGGCGATCTTCTGACGGTAGTAGTAGTACGCACCGAAGTCGTCGTTGCGGCTGAACCGGTAGTCCATGCCGACGTTGGCGTTGGCGCCGTTCTTCAGCCGGATGTACTGCGAGCTGCCGTACTTCATCCAGCCCACCCCGCCGAACGCGGTCCAGTCGCCCATGACCTTGTAGGTGTCGACCGAGAGACCGTAGTCGTCCTTGCCGGTGCCCAGCCCCTTGTTCTCGTCGGCGGTGCCGAACTTGATCTTGCCGGTCAGGTCCAGCCCGAAGCTATGGTCGGCACTGTGGTAGACCTCGTAACCCGCCGACGCGACCACGTCGCCCAGGCCCGAAGCCGAGCCGCTGGTGGTCGTCGTGGTGGTGCCGCCACCGGTTACCACCGTGTGGCCAAGACCGCGCCCGCGACCATGCGGGTTGCTGTTGACCACCTGGCCAACGCCGGGAATCACGTTGCCTGCGCCGGAAATGCTGATGTAGGGCACGGTCAGCTTCATGGTCCAGCGGTCGTTCTGGTATTCCGCCGTGAACGGCACTGACCAGATGTCGGTAGTGGTATCGGTGCCGTACTTGCCGCTGGTGTAGTTGGCACCGGTGGACAGGCTGAACTGGCCGTTGTCGGCCGCGTGTGCGGCTGGCGCGCCAATCAGCAGCAAGCCGCCGACCGCCACCCAGTAATGTTGGTTGCGCATGTCGAAAAGGTTCCTTGTGAAACGGGTACATCGCGGACCCGGCGCAACGCACCGGGCTCGCAGCTGCATTCAGGCCGCGGCATCAGCCGCCGGGGCGACCGGCGTGGCTGGGAATGTCAGGACGTTCCGGCAGATTGGGCCGGCTCGGGATGTCCGGCCGCGTCGGCCTGTTCGCGAAATCGGGGCGCTGGCTGAAATCAGGCCGGCCGCCGTGATCCGTGGCATCCGGATGGTTGGCCGCGATGTTCTTGGCGAAGTCGACCTTGGCAACCGCTTCGCCGTTCGCATGCGCACCCGCCGCACCGTGTCCGGCAGCATGCGGGGAACGCATCACGTCACCGAGCTTGAAGCCCATGCTGTTGGCGATCTGGCCCCAGCCTTCGCCGGCGGCACGTGCCGCGAGCACGCCATCGAGATTGATCGTGGTGCCGTCGGCCAGCACCAGGCTGCCGCCGTTCAGCGCTGCCTCGATCTCGGCTGGCGTCGGATCGGTGATGCCGGCCTTGCTGAGGCTGGCCTCGGCCAGCGACAGCGCGATGCGCACATTGCCGTAGCCAAGCTTGCCGGTGTCCGGCGTGAAGGTTGTCGCGGTTGTCGTGCCGCCGGTGGCGGTGCTGTCCAGCGTGACCGCCGTGCCGTCGCGCAGGCCCTGGACCAATGCCTGCGCATTGCTGTCAGAACCCGCGAATGTGGTGAATTGCGATCCCAGCCGCACGGTTTCCTGGCTGGTGGTACTGGTCTGAGCCAGCGCGGGTGCGCCAGCAAGAGCGCACAGTGTTGCGGCAGCGATCAGCCGTAGTGGTAATTGACGCATGTTCATCGAAGCTCTCCCCAAGCGATGGATGGGCTGCATGTTTGTCGAGCGAGCCTCGTGGATCCGTCACTTGCCCCCTGTTCTGTTCCGGCTCGGCCATGTCGCCAAACCGGGGCAGATTGCTCGCCGCCCATCATTCGCAAGCACTCGCGTCACCGCAAGGACTCGCAGGCCACCGGTTCAGCGAGAAGTCGGCTGAAAGTGTGCGCCAATGCCAGATTGTGGAGATTGCCCTGAAAGCTTGCGGGAAACTTACGCCAAACCCATGCGGACGGACAGTTTGCCGCGCGGGCGCGGCCCGCTCGACCGCAAGTCCGCGCGCAGACGACTCAGTCGCCGACGCACTGCCGGTGCCGGAAGCACCCGGTGAGGTGGTCGTTGACCATGCCTGTCGCCTGCATGAAGGCATAGCAGATGGTGCTTCCGACGAAACGGAAGCCGCGTTTCTTGAGGTCCTTGCTGATGCGGTCGGACAGCGGCGTGAAGGCCGGCACGTCCTGCGGTTCGCGCCACCGGTTGACGATCGGCCGGCCATCGACGAACGACCAGAAATACGCATCGAGGCTGCCGCACGCATCGATCACCTTCAGCGCAGCAGTAGCGTTGTCGCGCGCCGAGCCGACCTTCAACCGATTGCGCACGATGCCGGGATCGGCCAGCAGTTTTTCCAGCTCGCGATCCTTCATTGCCGCCACCCGGGCGATCTCGAAACCGTGGAACACTTCCCGGTAGCGCTCGCGCTTGGCCAGGATGGTGCGCCAGGAAAGGCCCGCCTGTGCGCCCTCCAGACAGAGGAATTCGAACAGCGCACGGTCATCGTGCAGCGGCACGCCCCATTCGTGGTCGTGGTAGTCGCACATCAGCGCGTCGCCGGCCGCGGCCCAATGGCATCGTTTCATGATCCGCTCCGGTTCCTTCCCGTGGAAACAATCGACGCATGCCTCACCATGGCAATGCGTCCAGATCGACATTGCCGCCCGTGAGCACCAGCCCCACGCGCCGGCCGGCGAATGCGTCGCGCCGCTTCAGCACCGCTGCCAGCACGGTGGCGCTGGACACTTCGACCACCTGCTTCAGCTCCTGCCACAGCAGGCGCATCGCCGCGATGGTCTCGGCATCGCTGACCGTGATCACCTCGACCCGGTGCGTACGCAGTGCATCGAGATTGCTGGGGCCCACCAGCGCACGCAGTCCGTCGCATAGGGTGTCCGGTGCCATGCTGTCGATACGCTGGCCCTGCGCTAGCGAGCGCGCCGCATCGTCCGCGCCCTGTGGCTCCGCACCGAACAGGGCCAGCGCCGGATCGAGCCCATGCGCCGCCACCGCCGTACCGGCGGCCAGTCCGCCGCCGCCGACCGGCGTGATCACCGCATCCAGCGCCGGTGCCTGTCGCAACAGCTCGAGCACGGCTGTGCCCTGTCCCGCCATCACCTGCGTATCGGCATAAGGGTGGACCAGTACGCCACCGGTCTGCGCCTGCACCTGCGCCGCCATGGCCTCGCGTGCCGCCTGGGTCGGCGCGCAGCGGTGCACGATGCCCCCGGCCCGCACGATGGCGTCGAGCTTGGCCTGCACGGCGCCTTCCGGCACCACCACGTGCGCCGGAATACCACGCGTGGCCGCGGCCATCGCCAGGGCATTGCCATGATTGCCGGAGGAATGCGTGACCACGCCACGCGCGGCCATCGCCTGGTCCAGCGACCACACCGCGTTGCAGGCGCCACGGAACTTGAAGGCACCACCACGCTGCAGGTTTTCGCACTTGAAGTGCAGCTCGGCACCGGCCAGCGCATCCAGCGTCGCACTGCGCCAAACCGGGGTCACGACGGCATGCGCGGCAATCCGCGCGGCCGCATCGCGTACCTGCGACAGGCTCGGCAAGGCGTCGACAGCGGTCATCGCGACTCGATCTCCACGCCGCAGCGGAAACTGCGCTCGGCACCCGGCTCCAGCCGGATCGCAGCGGCGCACTCCGGCCGGTTGAACGCATCGGCCATGCATTCCATCGGCTCCAGCGCCACGGCCCGGCGCACGCCGCGACTGATCGTGTCGGCGGTGAACGTATGCATCACGCCATGCTCCTGCCACACGGCGAGCCCAAAGCCGCTGGCCGGGTCGCGCAGGCGCGTGCGGATGCGGCCGTCCGGCCCGGCATCCAGATCGGTATAGCCCTGGTCCAGAATGCGGTCGCCGATCACCTGCGGTTCGCGAAAATCCAGTGCGGGCACATCATCCACCGGCACATACGCAGCATCGCCCGCCAGCGCGATGAGGTCGGCGGCGGTGCGGATCAGGGTCTGCCCCGGAACCTGCAGTTCCCAGGCATCGACGTCGGCGTCCGACACGCGGAAATACGGATGCCAGCCGAAGAAACACGGCGCCGCACTGTCACCCACATTGCGCATGCGCACGTCCAGAGTGAGGCCCGCATCGTCCAGGGAGTAGCTCACCGTCAGGTCGATCGCGTGCGGATAACCCACCTGCGGCCGGATCGCCGACGTCGTCAACACCACCCGGGCCGACGCATCGTCGGCCGTCAGTGCGGCCACGGCAAAATCCTCGCCGCGCACGAAACCGTGTCGGCTGGCCCGCGCCGAACCCTGCACGCCGGGCTGCAGATCCTCGGCCTGGCCGTCGAAACGGTAGCGCGCATCGGCGATGCGCCCGGCGAAGGGCGCCATGATCGCGAAACGCGAACCGGAGCGCGCCACGATTTCGGCGTCGTCGCGATAACCATCGGCGATATCGAACACGCCATTGCCGCGCGGCACCTCGAAGCGGACCAGCGCTGCGCCATGCATGGCGATGCTCACGCGTCGGCCCGTCTGATCGCCCAGTACCACCACCGGCTGCGTGCCCAGCAGGCCACGTTCCGCGAGATATCCACCCATCGGCTTTTTCCTGTGCATCACAGACTCCATGTTAGCCTGATCCGTCTCCCTTTCCCTGGTTCGAGATCATGAGTGCCCGCCCCGAAAACGCTCCCGTACCCACCCGCCTCGACGACTACCGCGCGCCCGCCTGGCGGGTCGACACGGTGGAACTGACGTTCGACCTGGGTATCGACAGCACCGAGGTCGTGGCGCGCCTTCACCTGCAGCGTGACCCTGCCCAGGACCAGCCGCTGCGACTGGATGGCGAAGGCCTCGAACTGCTCGCCATCGCCCTGGATGACCACCCGCTCGACGCCGGCGCCTACCGTTACGCCGAGAACGTGCTGGAAGTGGATGGCGCCCGGGACGGCAGCGTGCTGGAAACCCGCGTGCGCCTGAAGCCGGCCGAGAACACCGCGCTGGAAGGTCTGTACCTGTCCGGTTCGCGCGAAGCCGGCTTCCTGCTCACGCAGTGCGAGGCCGAGGGCTTCCGACACATCACCTTCTTCCCCGACCGGCCCGACGTGCTGGCGAAATTCACGGTGACCCTGCGCGCCGACCGCACCCGCTTCCCGGTACTGCTGGCCGGCGGCAACCCGGACGGCGCGGGCGAACTGGACGACGGCCGCCACTGGGCCCGCTTCGTCGACCCGCACCCCAGGCCAAGCTACCTGTTCGCCCTGGTCGCCGGCCGGCTGGAAAAACTCGAGCGCGACTATGTCACCGCCGACAAACGTGCGGTGAAACTGGTGATGTGGTCCGAACCGAACGTGATCGACCGCTGTCACTACGCGCTGGATGCGCTGGAACGCTCGATGCGCTGGGACGAGCAGACCTACGGACGCAATTACGACCTCGACGTGTTCCATGTCGTGGCCACCCATGACTTCAACATGGGCGCGATGGAGAACAAGGGTCTCAACATCTTCAACGCCAAGTACCTGCTGGCCGACCCCGATTCGACCACCGACGACGAGTACCGCGGGGTGGAAGCCGTGGTGGCGCACGAGTACTTCCACAACTGGAGCGGCAACCGCGTCACCTGCCGCGACTGGTTCCAGTTGTCGCTGAAGGAAGGCCTGACCGTGTTCCGCGAGCAGAGCTTCTCGGCCGACATGAATTCGGCACCGCTCAAGCGCATCGAGGACGTGGCGCTGCTGCGCCGCGCCCAGTTCACCGAAGACGCCGGTCCGCTGGCTCACCCGGTGCGGCCGTCCGAATACCGCGAGATCAACAACTTCTACACCGCCACGGTGTATGAGAAGGGTTCCGAGCTGGTCCGCATGATCGCCGGCCGGCTGGGCCGCGAGGGCTTCCGTCGCGGCATGGACCGCTATTTCGAACGCAACGACGGCCGCGCCGCCACCATCGAGGACTTCCTCGATGCGCTGGGCAGCGCCAACGACATCGACCTTTCGCCCTACCTCGCCTGGTACGCGCAGGCCGGCACGCCGAGGCTGAAGGCCCATGGCCGTTACGACAGCAGCCGTCGCGAGTACACGCTGACCCTGTCCCAGCACACGCCCCCCACCCATGGGCAACCGCACAAGCAGCCGGTGCCGATCCCGGTCAAGCTGGCCCTGTTCGGCCAGGACGGACGCATGCTTGCGCTGCATCTGGATGGCCGTGCCGCCAGCCAGGGCAACGAAGCCGTGGTCATCCTCGACCGGGCCGAACAAGACTTCGTCTTCCGCGATGTCGACCAGCCGCCGGTACCATCCCTGCTGCGCGGATTTTCCGCACCCGTGATCCTGGAGTGCGACTACACGCCGAAAGCCCTGGCCCTGCTGCTGACCCACGACCCGGACGGCTTCAACCGCTGGGAGGCCGGCCAGCAACTGGCTGCGCTGGCTTTCGATGCCTTGCGCGACGGCACCGGCAACGCGGCGGTGGATGCATGGTGCGGGGCGCTCTCGGCTCTTTTCAGCGGGGAGTCGGTCGATGCGGCCCTGCTGGCCGATCTGCTGACGCCCCCCGGCGAGCTCGTACTGGCCGATCGACAGCTCGAGGCCGATCCGTCGCGTATCCACGAATTGCGGCGAGTGCTGCAGCAGCACCTGGCCCGGCGGCTCGGTGCCGAACCGCTGTACCAGCGCTACCGCACTCTGGCCGCACAGACCACCATTGATCTGGATGCCGCCAGCCAGGCCTCACGCCGACTCAAGCGCTGCGTGCTCGAGCTGCTGGCAATGGTCGATCCCGAACGAGCCTACATGCTGGCATCGAGCCAGTACGACCAGGCCCCAGGCATGACCGACCGGCTCGCCGCGCTTGGCGTGCTGGTACGCGCCCAGGCCCCCCAAGCCACGACGGCACTGGCCCATTTCCGTGCACGCTACGACGACAACGCGCTGGCGCTGGACAAATGGTTCATGGTGCAGGCGCAGATTCCGGGCGAACCTGCGCTGGAGCGGATCAAGGCGCTCGAGTCCGATCCGAAGTTCACGTTGAAGAATCCCAACCGCGCCCGTGCGTTGCTGGGCGTCTTCGCCAGCGCCAATCCCAGCGGTTTTCACCGTGCGGACGGCGCAGGCTATGTGTTTTTTGCCGAACGGCTGGCGCAACTGGACGCGCTGAATCCGCAGATTGCCGCACGTCTGGCCACGGCCTTCAATGGCTGGAAGCGGCTGGAGCCGGTACGTCGCGAAGCGGCCCGGCTGGCCATGGCCCATCTGCTCGCCCGTGGGGATCTCTCGCGCAACCTCGGTGAGATCCTAGGCAATATGCTGCAGGACTGAGCCCGACCGTACCTGCGGCATTGTCGGGGGTCGGCCGCGTCGCCGATCCCCATGATGCCCCCGACTCAGCTTGCCAGCTGCATCAGCTCTTCGCGCAGGTGGCTCATCTTGGCCTGCAGACGAGCAAGCAGCTGTTCCTGGCGGGCCATGTCGTGTTCGTTGAGGTAGTCCATGGCCATCTCGACCTTGCCGATTTCGATCAACAGATCGTGATGCATGTAACCCGGTGCGATTTCGTTCTGAAAGTCCATGACGATGCCTTTTTGCGTGGTTGTCCGTTGGTATCGGGACTGGAGCAACAGGCGTGCCAACAACGTGACGCGGATCACATTTCCTCCGGATTCCTAGTTCGCGCTGACACGCAGTGTCAGCAGCTGCCGCGATCCGGCACAAATTTACGCATCAGTCACTTCATGTTCACGCGACCGGGATGATGATCGAGTCACGCCACGGGGCAATCTTGGTTGCTCTGCGTCACCTTTCTACGGTTTCTGGCGTCCGGCACCACGGTCATCCTGGATTCCCCCTGTTCCTGAGACCGCCGGACGCCAGATCTCTATCTGGCCGCGCCATGCGCGGCCTTTTTATTGCCGGCGTGGCAGGGCCGCGGATGCCCGATACCCCAAACGCGATGCCCCAAAAAGACGACGGCGCCCCGGGATCATCCCGGAGCGCCGCCTTGCTTCCTTTCCCGGTACGCGATCGAACCCCTGTCCGTTCGACCTCGGCGCGCGTTGACTGCGCAGCGTCTGCCCGTGAAAGTGCACGGAAGATCAAGCACGAGACGTGCCATGACATCGTCGTGATCGTGCCGACACTTGCAGTGGGTTACCATAACGAATTGTTTTGAATGATATCCCGGCCGGATGTATCCACCCGGCCACCACTGCGTGCCTGCGAGCCATCCCATGCTCCACCCCACCCACTATGACGTGATCGTGATCGGCGGCGGCCATGCCGGCACCGAAGCCGCGCTGGCTGCGGCCCGGGCCGGTGCGCGCACCTTGCTGCTGAGCCACAACATCGAGACCATCGGCCAGATGAGCTGCAACCCGGCCATCGGCGGCATCGGCAAGGGCCACCTGGTCAAGGAAATCGATGCGCTGGGTGGTGCGATGGCCCATGCGGCGGATCGTGCGGGTATCCAGTGGCGCACCCTGAATGCGTCGAAGGGACCTGCCGTGCGTGCCACCCGCTGCCAGGCCGACCGCGCGCTGTACAAGGCTGCGATCCGCCACATTGTCGAATCGCAGCCGAATCTGGAACTCTTCCAGCAGGCGGCGGATGACCTGATCGTGCAGGGCGGACGCGTGACCGGCGTGGTGACGCAGATGGGCGTTTCCTTCCACGCCCGGTCCGTTGTGCTCACCGCCGGCACCTTCCTGGCCGGCAAGATCCATATCGGCCCGGCCCAATACGCTGGGGGCCGCGCGGGTGACCCGCCGGCCAGCACGCTGGCGCAGCGACTGCGCGAACTGCCCCTGGGTGCCGATCGTCTGAAGACCGGCACTCCGCCGCGCATCGACCGGCGCAGCATCGACTTCACCGGCCTGGAGGAGCAGCCCGGCGACGATCCGGCCCCGGTGTTCTCTTACCTGGGCTCGCGCGACACGCATCCGCCGCAGGTCAGCTGCTGGATCACCCATACCACCGCACGCACGCACGAGATCATCCAGGGCGCGCTGGACCGCTCGCCGTTGTTCACCGGACAGATCGAGGGCACCGGACCGCGCTATTGCCCGTCGATCGAAGACAAGGTGGTGCGTTTCGCCGACAAGGCTTCGCACCAGATCTTCATCGAGCCGGAAGGGCTGGACACCGTCGAGATCTATCCGAACGGCATCTCGACGTCGCTGCCGTTCGACGTGCAGATCGAAGTCGTGCAGTCCATTCCGGGCTTCGAACGCGCCCACATCACGCGCCCGGGCTACGCCATCGAATACGATTATTTCGATCCGCGCGGTCTCAACCCGTGGCTGGAAACCAAGGCTATCGCCGGGCTGTATTTCGCCGGCCAGATCAACGGCACCACCGGCTATGAAGAAGCCGCCGCACAAGGTCTGCTGGCCGGCTTGAACGCCGCACTCGCCGTGCAGGGCAAGGCGCCGTGGTATCCGCGCCGCGACGAAGCCTACCTGGGCGTGCTGGTGGACGACCTGACCAGTAATGGCACCATCGAGCCGTACCGCATGTTCACGTCGCGCGCCGAGTACCGGCTGCACCTGCGCGAGGACAACGCCGACCTGCGCCTCACCGAAAAGGGCTTCGAGCTGGGCGTGGTGCCGGCGACACGCTTCGACGCACTGCGCCATAAGCGCGATGCGGTGGAGCGCGAAACGCAACGCCTGGGCGGCCTGTGGGCCGCACCGGTCAACCCGCTCGGCGCCGCTGTGGAACGCCAGCTCGGCATCAGCCTGAGCCGCGAAACCAGTGGCCTGGACCTGCTGCGCCGGCCCGAGATCGGTTACGCCGCACTGACCGCCGTCGAGGGCTTCGCACCTGCGGTGGACCAGGAGGATGTGGCCGCACAGGTCGAGGTGCAGGTGAAGTATGCGGGCTATCTCGAACGCCAGCGCGAGGAAATCGAACGCCAGCGCCGCCACGAGCACACCGCGATTCCAACCGGCTTCGACTACGACAAGGTGCGTGGCCTGTCGGCCGAAGTACTCGCCAAGCTCAAGCGCAGCCTGCCCGCGACCATCGGTCAGGCCGCACGCATCAGCGGCGTTACGCCAGCGGCGATCTCCCTGCTGCTGGTTCACCTGAAGCGCCACGCCGCCTGAGCGGCAGCGCTGGCAGGCGTTCGGCACCGCGCTCGTGGCATCATGCACGCTCGACACCTATCAACAGGGGAGTGCGCAATGGAAGTCTGGATCGGTCGGAATGGTGAGCGACACGGACCCTACAAGGAAGACGAGGTGCGCCAATGGCTGCGCAGCGGACAAGTCAGCAGCGATGACCTGGGCTGGTATGACGGCCTGGCCGACTGGCAGCCCCTCTCGGTGCTGTTCCCGGGCGAGCGGCCGACTGAATCCAGCAGCAGCCAGAGCGTCGGTGCAGCACCCGCCCCTGCCGCCCTGCCGCGTGGCGGCACGGCAATACTGGAGGATCACGCCGGGTTCTGGCGGCGCTTCGGCGCATGGGTGATCGACTACCTGATCCTGCTGGTGCCGACGGCCGTCATTGCATCCTCGATGGGCGCCAGCGCGGCGTTCGAGCACCTGATGACCCAGATCCATGGCGGCACGGATCCGGCCGCAGCCGCGATGGTCTACAGCAAGGCCGTGCGCCCCGCCACCATGATCGCGCTGGTGATCGGCTTCCTCTACTACGCCATCTGCGAATCCTCCGCATGGCAGGCGACACCCGGGAAACTCGCGGTCGGCATGCGCGTCACCGACCTTGATGGCCGACGCATCAGCCTGGGCCGTAGCCTGGGTCGCAATGCGATCCGGCTCGTCAACATCGTGACCTTCCTGCTGCCGCTGATCTGCTACCTCACGGTGGCATGGAACGCGCGCAAGCAGGGCCTGCACGACATGATGGCTCGTACGCTGGTACTGAACGGCCGCGCCAGCGACTTCAAGGACAACGCGCAGGCATCCGGCAACACGGGTGACGGCAGCTCGTTCAACGCCTGACCCGATCGACCAAGCAAACGGCGCCGGCCATGACCGGCGCCGTTTGCTTTTCGGACCACATCCAGCCGACAGGCACTTGTTACCATTCGCCCCCCACCGCCGTTCCCGCGGTGAATCATCGCCAGGAATCGAATCAGCCTCATGCTCAGCATCGAACAACGCATTGCCCAGGACATCGCCGCCAAGCCCGAACAGGTGCACGCGGCGGTCGACCTGCTGGACGGCGGCGCCACCGTGCCGTTCATCGCGCGCTACCGCAAGGAAGTCACCGGCGGTCTCGACGACACCCAGTTGCGTCTGCTGGAAGAGCGCCTGCGCTACCTGCGCGAACTGGAAGAGCGGCGCGAGACGATCCTCGCCAGCATCGATGAGCAGGGCAAGCTGACCGATGCGCTGAAAAACGACATCCTCACCGCCGACACCAAGGCGCGACTGGAAGATCTGTACCTGCCGTACAAGCCCAAGCGTCGTACCAAGGCGCAGATCGCCCGGGAAGCCGGCCTGGAACCGCTGGCGCTGGGCCTGCGCGAAGACCCGTCACGCGATCCGGAAGGCTTCGCCGCCGACTTCGTCGACGCGGAAAAGGGTGTGACCGACGTGCGTGCCGCGCTCGATGGCGCGCGCGCCATCCTGATGGAATCGATCGCCGAAGACGCGCATCTGGTCGGCGAGCTGCGCGACTGGCTGTGGGACAAGGGCCAGATCCGCGCGAAGGTGGTCGAAGGCAAGGAGAACGAGGGCGCCAAGTTCCGTGACTACTTCGACCACGTCGAACCGATCGGCAAGATTCCCTCGCACCGCCTGCTGGCGCTGATGCGCGCGCGCAACGAAGGCGTGATCGAGCTTGAACTGGCTCCCGCGCTCGACCCCGACCAGGGTCATGCCGAGGGCGAAGGCCGCGTCGCCTCGCACGCCGGCATCGTCGACCGCGGTCGCGCCGCCGACGCCTGGCTGCGCGAGACGGTGCGCCTGACCTGGCGGGTGAAGCTGCACCTGCACCTCACGCTGGACCTGTTCGGCCGCGTGCGTGAAGGCGCCGAGGACGAGGCGATCCGCGTGTTCGGCGACAACCTGAAAGACCTGATGCTGGCCGCGCCGGCCGGCGCCAAGAGCGTGATGGGCCTGGACCCGGGCATCCGCACCGGCGTGAAGGTCGCCGTGGTGGACACGACCGGCAAGCTGGTCGCCACCGACACCATCTACCCGCACGAGCCGCGCCGGCAGTGGAACGAGTCGCTGGCCGCACTGGCACGCCTGTGCCAGAAGCACAATGTCGACCTGATCGCGATCGGCAACGGTACCGCCTCGCGCGAGACCGACAAGCTGGCCGGCGAACTGATCAAGGGCCTGGCCAAGAGCCATCCGGAGCACAAGCTGTCGAAGGTCGTGGTCAGCGAGGCAGGCGCCTCGGTGTACTCGGCCTCCGAAACCGCAGCCAAAGAATTCCCCAACCTCGACGTAAGCCTGCGCGGCGCCGTCTCCATCGCGCGCCGACTGCAGGACCCGCTGGCCGAGCTGGTGAAGATCGAACCCAAGGCGATCGGCGTGGGCCAGTACCAGCACGACGTCAACCAGGTGAAGCTGGCGCGCGCACTGGATGCCCGCGTCGAGGACTGCGTGAACGCAGTCGGCGTGGACGTGAACACCGCCTCGGCGGCCCTGCTCTCGCGCGTGGCCGGCCTCAGCACCTCGGTCGCCGAAAACGTGGTAAAGCATCGCGATGCCAATGGCCCGTTCGCCAACCGCAAGGCGCTGCTCAAGGTGCCGCGCCTGGGCGACAAGGCGTTCGAGCAGTGCGCCGGCTTCCTGCGCGTGCCCAACGGCGACAATCCGCTGGACGCCAGCGCGGTGCATCCGGAAGCCTATCCGGTGGTCGAACGGATCATCGCCCAGTGCGGTCGCGAGGTACGCAACATCATCGGCGACTCCGGCTTCCTGCGCGGCCTCAAGGCCGAGCAGTACACCGACGAGCAGTTCGGCGTGCCGACCGTGCGCGACATCCTCAAGGAACTGGAAAAGCCCGGCCGCGATCCGCGTCCCGAGTTCGTCGCACCGAGCTTCGCCGAGGGCGTGGAAGACGTGAAGGACCTGCGCCCCGGCATGATCCTCGAAGGTCGCGTGACCAACGTCGCCGCGTTCGGCGCCTTCGTCGACATCGGCGTTCATCAGGATGGTCTGGTCCATGTCTCGGCGCTCTCGCACACCTTCGTGAAGGATCCCCGCGATGCGGTGAAGGCCGGTGACATCGTCAAGGTCAAGGTGATGGAGGTGGACATTCCGCGCCAGCGCATCGGCCTGTCGATGCGACTGGACGACGAGCCGGGCCAGAGCCGCGGCCGCCAGGGCAACCAGGGTGGCGACGGCCGTCGCGACAACCGCGGCCCCCGTCCGGGCGGCAACCAGCCGAAGCCGTCCGCACCTCCGATCAACAGCGCGTTCGCCGACGCGCTGCTGCGCGCCAAGCAGCGCTGAGCGACCGCCACGAACGGGCTCTCGCCAAGTCATCTGACGAGGCAACCGCCAGCAGTGCCGCAGCTGGCGCACTCACCGCCAGGCCTTGGGCCCGAACGCCGATGCACGGATGCACCCCGTCCCTGCATCGGCGCGTCCGGCAGCCTGATCGGACAACCCACGATTCAAATCGGCCTATCCTTACGCTGCGGTGCAACGCAGCATGCGCTGACGTATGGATATGCATTAACGTAACCGCGTTCTAACAAAACCCATCCTCCAAGGAGTTCTGTTGCCATGCCTCGTACTTCCTATTTGGCCGGCGCTATCGTCGCTGCCCTGGTGTTCAGCGCCAGCGCCTCCGCGACCGATTTCAGCAAGATGGTGGTGTTCGGCGACAGCCTGAGTGATGCAGGCAATATCTCGCTGGCCACCAATCCAAGTGTGCAGCCGCCGCTGAAGTTCACGACCAACCCGGGCAATGTCGCCGTACAGAACATTGCCAACGACTTCAATTACACGCTGACCGCCTCGCTGGCTGGCGGTACCGATTACGCCTGGGGCGGCGCCGGCATCTTCAACAATTCGCCCGGCACGCCGAGCGGTGTGCCCACGATTACCGACCAGGTCAACAGCTACCTTGCTGGCGGCAGCGTGGACAGCAACGCGCTGTACTCGATCTGGGGCGGTGCCAACGACATTTTCTACAACGCCACGGCAGCCGGCGCAGCGGCCACTGCACAGCAGCTGATCAGCCAGACGATTTCGGCACAGGTCGCGCAGGCGATCGCCGCCAACCTGATTCCGAACAACTCCACCGCGATCGCGGCTTTCACCGCGCAGATCACGCCCACCGTGACCGCCCAGGTCACCGCCGCCGTCGCTGCCAAGGCCGGGGTCTCCAGCCTGGAAACCGCGGCACAGGCACAGGCCGCGGTCGCCGCGGCAGGCCAGCAGGAAGTGAAGCTGATCGGCGAACTGCAGGCGGCCGGCGTGAAGAACATCCTGGTCTTCAACCTGCCGAATATCGGCGTGACGCCGTCGGCCACGGCTCAGGGCGCCGCTGCCGCAGCCTCGCTCACCGGCCTCAGCCTGATCTACAACAACGAACTCAACAGCGGTCTGGCGATGCTTGGCAAGGGCATCATTCCGGTCAACACCTACGCCCTGATCAACGAAGTCATTGCCAACCCGACGGCCTTCGGCTTCACCAACGTCACCACCCCGGCGTGCGGTGCGGGGTCCAGCTCGGTCGAGTGCGGCCCAGCCGGTTCCGGTCTGCCGTACACCTACGCGGCCGGTACCAACAATACCTACCTGTTCGCCGACGGTGTGCATCCCACGACGGCCGCCGATTACATGCTGGCGGAATACGTGCAGGCTGAAATCGCCGCGCCGGGCTATGCCTCGCTGCTGGGGCAGGCCGCGCTGACCGACAGCACCATGGATACGCGAGCGATCCGCGACGAGATGACGGCCGACAGCACCGGCGCCGGCACCCGCACCTTCGCACGCCTCGACTACGCCCACCAGCGCTATGACGCGACCAACAATTCGCCGAAGACCACCAGTAACAATGCCAACCTGACGATCGGCGCGGATGCGCAGGTCAACGACAATCTGTCGATCGGCGTCGCCCTGGGCGTGTCGCACCAGAATGCCGGCTTCAGTGGTGGTGGCGGCTACTCGATGCAGGGCCTCACCGGCCTGGGCTACCTGACCTGGCATGCCGCGGGTGGCTACATCGGTGCCTACGGCAACTTCGGCCAGAATAACTTCTCGGACATCAATCGCCGCATCCAGCTGGGTGCCCTGCAGCGCAACGAATCAGCCAGCAAGGCAGACGGTTCGCACCTCGGCGGTGGTCTGAATGGCGGCTGGTGGTTCCATGTCAGCAGCCTGCGCACCGGCCCGTTCGCCAACATCGAGTGGGAAACCGCCAAGGTCAACGGCTATGCCGAAGACGGCAACGACAGCAGCGCCATGTGGTTCGGCCGCCAGCAGCGCGATGCGCTGATCAGCACGCTGGGCTGGCGCCTGGAAGGCACCTGGAAGGTCAATCAGGCCACGCTTTCGCCGTGCGTCTCGGTTGCCTGGAACCATGACAGCAAGGCCAAGCCGGAAATGATCACCGCGGGCCTGAACAGCATGAACGGCAGCTTCGAAATGCCGGGTTTCAACCCGGACAAGTCGTGGGGAACGGCCACCCTGGGTATTTCCGCCAAGTTCGATTCCAACATCACCACCTGGATCGGCTATAACGGCCGCTTCGCGGACAGCAGCCAGAAGTACAGCAGCGTCAACCTCGGATTCCGGGTCGGCTTCTAAGCCGACTAGCGGACTCCGCCCACAAAAAAGCCGTCCGCAATGCGGACGGCTTTTTCATGCACTGATCGCGTGCGTCAGGCGGGGCTTACTTGCCCTTGCCGCCCGTCACCATCTTCAGCATGTCGAGCGCCTGCTGCTTGAGGCTGCTGGCTTCGTCAGCGGAGAGCGGCGACACCTTGCCACCCACCACGTCCTGCTTGAGCACCAGCGTGCCATCATCGGCCCAGCCGGCGCGCTCGATCGACGTCGGCTTCGCGTTCTGGTCGGTCTTCTGCTGCTGCACCACGACCCACGGCTTGCCGGCCTTGAAGGCGAAGTCGGTATTGGTGAAGCCCTTCTTGCCGCGATCGGCACGCGCACGAATGAACTGTACCTGGTCGTTCTGGCGGAACACCTGCCAGGCGTAGGACACGTCCTTCTCGAGCTTCGTGCCGTTGCGGATCTGCATCGCACCGAGCTGTTCCTGCACGCTCTTGAATGCCGCCAGTTCCTTTTCGCCCGGCGTCTGCTGCGGCACCAGCTGGATCGACACGTTGGTCGTCGGGTTGTTCTTGGTCAGCACCGGTGCCTGCAGAGGCATTTCGTACTTGCGATCGCCATCGACCAGCTCGGCCTTGACCACGTAGAGGTCATGCGCCACCACGTCCGACGGGCTGAAGTCCAGCTCGAACGAGAGCGGGAAGGTGGTCGCCGGCGCGATGGTCTTGGTCGCCAGCGGCGCCGCACCCTGCTGAGACACGTCGACCAGACTGATGGTGAGCTTGTCGTTGGCCGACGGCTGGTCGTTGCCGCGGATCGTCACCGTGCCGCTCACGGAATGAGCTACCGGAGCCGGTGCCGCCGCCTGCTGCGACGACGAGCCCGAGGAATTGCAGCCGGCGAGCGCCAGCGAAACCACCGCCGCAAGCGGCCAAATCATCGTACGCATGGGAAAACCTCAATCTACGGTCAAGTCGGGGCGCGATCCTTGTCGGCACGATGGCCATCTTGGTTTCGCGGGGGAAGTCGATAGATTAAGCGAAAAACAGCCGAAAGCAAAATGTCAAGAAGTGCAGACCAATTTGACCGTAAACAACGGCGTCAAAGGCCCTCACCAAGCCATCGCTACCCGCTCGTCACGTCGGCCCAACTGACATCCGTGCGGAGCCGCACGACGAGCAGCCCATTTGCATGCCAGCCCACGCACGGACGCGTGCCCGGCATGCTTTCTCCAAGAAACTTGCGCGCTGGATTTCCTTCCAGCCGAATGTTCCTGCTGAACCATCACCTGGAATTTTCGACGCGCCAAGGTCTCGATCGATCCGCATGGATACACGCCTCATGCATGTCAACGTACGGCCCACCGCAACGTTTAACCTTGAACCGGATCGACATGACGCTGTCCAACCCACAGCTCTCAGCGATGCTGTGCGGCATGTACCGGCAATGCCCGAGCCAAGTACCGGCGGATGCCATTCGGTAAACTCGTCTGGATTGTCCGCGCACGTGATGATTTTCGCTGACCATGGAACATCGTATGAAAGCACCGAAGTATGCGATCCCCGAGTCTGCCGCGACCTTCGCCGATCGCATAAAGATGCTGATTCACAAGGTGGGCAGCGTGACCGAGATCGCACGAATGTGCGGCTTCTCCGAAGGCGTTGTGCGCAGCTGGCGTGACGGCCACACCGATCCGTCCCGCGCCCGCTGCGTCACGCTTGCCCGCACCCTGGGCATTTCTCTCGTATGGCTGGTTGCAGGCGAAGGCGCCATGCAGGCCGATAGTCTCGTGTCGCCATCGCCGGACGACCAGACCAGTGCCGAAACCCTGCACTCGCAAAGGCATCGGACCCGGCTGCACAGCGCCGCCAGCACGCTGCAGGCCAGTGGCCTGGCCATGGACCCGGACCGGCTCAATAGCGCGCTGAAAATCCTGCAGTCCGAACTGGACATCGGACAGAGCCAGCTTTCACTGGCCGACAATGCCGACTTGCTGGTCGAGCTTTACAGCATCCTCGGTCCGGCCGGCAAAGGCGTGGACACCAGCGCCATCGTGACATTCAATCACCGCTTGGCCGAGCGCATTCGCCACGCTCACTCGGCCACGGCCTGATAAACCTCTCCGCCAGCCCGTTCGTGCCGGTTGCCGCGCAACCGGCACGGTGTCCTCACAGTCTTGAAATATCGGCGACCGCGCCGAACTGGGCCCGCAGCTGGCCGAGCAGGGCGAGGCGATTGGCACGCACACGAGCATCGTCGGCGTTCACCATCACGCCTTCGAAAAACGCATCGACCGGCGCCTGCAGCAACGCCAACCGTGCCAGCGCTTCGGCATAGTCACCACGGCGCAGCGCCTGCGCGGTATCGCGATGCGCTGCGCCCAGCGCCTGCGCCAAAGCGAATTCGGCCGGCGACTCGAAAAAGCCCGGATCCACCACCCGCGACTCCGTTGCTGCCTCGTCATCGCCCTCGGCGCTTTTGCGCAGGATGTTCGCCACGCGCTTGTTGGCCGCGGCAAGATTGGCAGCCTCTGGCCGCTGGCCGAACGCGGCGACCGCGCGCAGGCGACGATCAAAGTCATACAGGCTGGCCGGTGCCACCGCGTGTACGGCCTCGAACTGCTCCACCGTGAACCCTCGCTCGGTGAAGTACCCGCGCAGGCGCTCGATCACGAAATCGTAGAGTGCACCGAGCAGTTCGGCGCGACGCGCACCCGCATCCAGCTCGGCCGGCTTGCCGTCCTTGCCCGGCTTGATGCCCGCGGCCAATGCGGCATCCGGCAGCAGGTCCAGCGACTCGGCGAACAGGGCTTTCAGGTCGAGGTCGAGCTTGCCCTCGATCAGGGTACGGGCCAGGCCAAGTGCTGCGCGGCGAAGCGCGAAGGGATCCTTGTTGCCGCTGGGTTTCATGCCCACGGCAAAGATGCCGGCAAGCGTGTCCAGACGTTCGGCGACGGCCAGCACGCGTGCCAGCCGGCCATCGGCAATCGAATCGCCCGAGTGACGGGGCTGGTAGTAGTGGTCCAGCGCATCGGCCACATCGTCGGCTTCGCCATGATGCCGTGCGTAGTAGCGGCCCATGACGCCCTGCAGCTCGGGAAACTCCCCGACCATGCGGGTCAGCAAGTCACACTTGCTCAGGGACGCCGCACGGGTGGCTGCGCCGGCATCGACGCCCACGCGATTGGCGATCACCCTCGCCAGCTCGGCCACGCGCACGCTCTTGTCCCATACGCTGCCCAGCGCCTGCTGGTAGGTGACGTTCTTGAGCTGCTCCTGGTAGTCCGCCAGCGGCGTCTTCAGGTCTTCGTCCCAGAAGAACTTGGCATCGGCGAAGCGCGGACGGATCACTCGCTCATAACCCTTGCGGATCTCCGCCGGGTCCTTCGACTCGATGTTGGCGATGCCGATGAAGTGCTCAGTGAGCTTGCCTGCGGCATCGAAGACCGGCACAAATTTCTGGTTGGTCTCCATGGTGGTGACCAGCGCCTCCGGCGGCACCGCGAGGAAGTCGCTATCGAAGGCACAGGCCACGGCCACCGGCCACTCGGTGAGGTTGGCGATTTCGTCGAGCAGGGCATCGTCCATGCGTGGCACGCCGTGGGTCTTCAGGCCAGCGCGGCTGATTTCCTCGCGAATGCGCTGGCGACGCTCAGCCGGATCGGCAAGCACCTTGGCGGCCCTGAGTGCGTCGAGCCAGCTGTCGGCATCCAGCACGTGTACCGGATTGGCATGCATGAAGCGATGACCCCGCGACTTGCGCCCGCTTTTCAGGCCAAGCACCTCGCCATCGATGATCGCATCACCGTGCAGCATCACCAGCCAGTGGACGGGGCGCACGAAGGTGTAGTCGTGGTCAGCCCAACGCATCGGACGCGGAATCGGCAGCCCTTTCAGCGCATCTTCCACGATGGCCGGCAGTAACGCGGCCAGCGACTGGCCGGGCTGGACGCTGCGATAGACGAACCAGGCACCCTTGTCGGTCTCTAGCTTTTCCAGCTGCTCGACGGCGACGCCGCAGGAGCTCGCGAAGCCCTGCAAGGCTTTGGATGGCTGTCCGTCGGCATCCAATCCGGCACTTGCCGCAGGGCCGCGGCGCTCGATCGCCTGCTCGGGCTGGGCCCTGGATACCTCCGGCACCAGCACGGCCAGACGACGCGGCGTGCAGTATGCAGTCGCCCTGTCCAGCGCAGCCTCGATACCGCGCTTGGCCAGGCCATCGCAGATGCCGCGCAGGAAGGCAGCAGACAGTTCGTCCAGCGCCTTCGGCGGCAGTTCCTCGGTGCCCAGCTCGATCAGCAGTGACTTGTCGGCGGCGCTCATGCGGCCTGCTCCTTGGACGTGTTCTTCAGGCCCGGAAAGCCGAGTTTCTCGCGCTGCGCCACATAGGTTTCGGCAACGCTGCGCGAAAGCGTACGCACGCGCAAGATGTAGCGCTGGCGCTCGGTCACGCTGATCGCGCGACGCGCATCCAGCAGGTTGAAGGTATGGCTGGCCTTCATCACCTGCTCATAGGCTGGCAGCGGCAGGCCCGCGGCAATCAGCTGGGTCGCGGTGGCTTCGCAGACGTCGAACCAGCGCAGCAGCTCGGGCACGTTGGCGTGTTCGAAGTTGTAGGTGCTCTGTTCCACCTCGTTCTGATGGAACACGTCGCCATAGGTCACCGTTCCATGCGGCCCCTGCGTCCAGACCAGGTCGTAGACGTTGTCCACGTTCTGCAGGTACATCGTCAGACGTTCCAGGCCATAGGTGATCTCACCGGTCACCGGCCGGCACTCCAGACCGCCGGCCTGCTGGAAATAGGTGAACTGGGTGACCTCCATGCCGTTCAGCCATACCTCCCAGCCCAGGCCCCAGGCGCCCAGGGTGGGGGACTCCCAGTTGTCTTCGACAAAGCGCAGATCGTGCACCTGCGGGTCCAGACCCAGTTCCTTCAGCGAGCCGATATACAGCTCCAGGATGTTCTCCGGATTCGGCTTCATGACAACCTGATACTGGTAGTAGTGCTGCAGCCGGTTGGGGTTCTCGCCGTAACGGCCATCGGTGGGCCGACGCGACGGCTGTACATAGGCGGCAGCCCACGGCTCCGGACCCAGCGATCGCAGGAACGTTGCCGGGTGGAATGTGCCCGCGCCGACCTCGGTGTCGAGCGGCTGCAGCAACACGCAGCCCTGTTCGCCCCAGTAGCGGTTGAGGGTCTGAATCACATCCTGGAAGGTAGGTGCGGACATGGCGTTCCGTGACCGTGGATAAAGCGCGTTAGTATAGCCCCAGCTTGGCTGCCCGCCGGCTGTCCGGCCCGAGCCCACTTCCGGAAGCACGCATCGCATGTCTGCCCAACCGCACACCCGCTCACTGCTCGGTCGCCGCCGTGGACGCCTGACCCTGGACGAAACGCTGGCCGCGCTCGTAGTGGACGGCTATCTGGTTGCCGAGGACGCCAAGCAGGTACGCATCGGCGCACGCGCCGGACGCAGCACGGTGGAGCTGCATCCACTGGTGCTGATCGCCAATGCCAAACTGCCCAACCAGCAGGACCCGGGCCGCCCGCTGGGTCTGGAGAGCCTTACCGAATGGCTCGCCGGCGCGGCAAAGCTGCCGTATCTCAAGATCGACCCGATGAAGATCAACGCTGCGGCGGTGACACAGGTGGTGAGCCACGCCTACGCGCAGCGCCACCGGATCCTGCCGGTGATCAGCTCGCCAGGCGAGGTGACCTTTGCCACCTGCGAGCCGTTCGACGACGCCTGGGCGCCCGACCTGGCCCACATGCTCAGGCGCGATGTTCACCGGGTGGTGTCCAGCCCGCTCGACATCAACCGCTATCTGCAGGAGTTCTACGGCGTCCAGCGGTCGATCCAGCTGGCCCAGGATGCCAAGGGCCAGGACAGCTCCGCCCTGCTCAATTTCGAGCAGCTGGTCGAACTGGGCAAGGCCGGCGAAGTGGGCGCCGACGATCGCCACGTGGTGCACATCGTCGATTGGCTGTTGCAGTACGCCTTCGAGCAGCGCGCCTCCGACATCCACCTGGAACCGCGTCGCGAAGCCGGCCTGATCCGGTTCCGCATCGACGGTGTCATGCACAAGGTTTTCGAGCTGCCGCCACCGGTCATGACGGCGGTGACGGCTCGCATCAAGATTCTCGCGCGCATGGATGTGGCCGAGAAGCGGCGACCGCAGGACGGCCGCATCAAGACCCGTTCGGCCGCCGGTCGTGAAGTGGAGCTGCGCATCTCCAACATGCCTACCGCTTTCGGCGAAAAGGTGGTGATGCGCATCTTCGATCCCGACATCGTCGCCAAGGACTTCGCACAGCTTGGCTTTTCGGCGCAGGAAGCGGCCACCTGGCGCGGCATGGTGGAGCGGCCCCACGGCATCGTCCTGGTCACCGGGCCGACCGGTTCGGGCAAGACCACCACCTTGTATTCCACGTTGAAGCATCTGGCCACACCCGAGATCAACGTGTGCACGGTGGAAGACCCGATCGAGATGGTCAGCCCCGAGTTCAACCAGATGCAGGTGCAGCCGGCCATCGACCTCGACTTTGCAACCGGCGTGCGCACGCTGCTGCGCCAGGATCCCGACATCATCATGGTCGGCGAAATCCGCGACCTTGAGACCGCGCAGATGGCCGTGCAGGCATCGCTCACCGGCCACCTGGTGTTGTCCACCCTGCACACCAACGATGCACCCAGCGCGGTCACCCGCCTGCTGGACCTGGGCGTGCCGCACTATCTCATCCAGTCCACGCTGACGGGCGCCATCGCACAGCGGCTGGTCCGCACGCTCTGTCCCCATTGCAAGGAGCCCGCGGAACAGGACCCGCACGAATGGGCGGCCCTGGTCCACGGTTGGGATCTGCCCGTGCCGACGCAGGTGTACCGGCCGGTTGGCTGCCTGGAATGCCGCAAGACCGGCTTCACCGGCCGCACCGGTATCTACGAAATGATGTTGCTTTCCCCGCGGCTGCGCGGCCTGATCTCGTCGCAACTGGATCTTGGGCAGTTCAGTGGAGCGGCACTCAGGGATGGTCTGCGCCCCCTGCGCATCTCCGCCGCCGACCAGGTCGCGAAGGGACTGACGACAGTCCAGGAAGTGCTTACAGTGTTGCCGCCCATCGATACAATCGACGTCGAGTAGTCCCCTCCGCCAAACACCCTTGCATGAAACCCGTCCTGATCGTCTGTACCGGCCGGGCGCCGGACAATATCCGTGCGCGCCATGGCGATTTCCATCATTGGTTCCTGACCGGCGCACGCCTGGGCGGCCCGTTGCAGGTGGTCGACGTGACGGCTGGCGAGGCACTGCCGTCGCCGAAAGCCGTCGCCGGCGCCCTGATCACCGGTTCGGCGGCGATGGTCACCGAACGTGCGGCATGGAGCGAACACACGGCGGGCTGGATCCGTGACGCCATGGACGTGGAACTGCCCCTGCTCGGTGTCTGCTACGGGCATCAATTGATGGCGCATGCGCTGGGCGGTCGGGTCGACTATCTTCCCGGCGGCCGTGAGATCGGCACGATGCCGATCGAGTTAACGCCGCAGGCTGGGGACGACCCGCTGCTGGTGACACTACCCCAAGCGTTCCGTGCGCACACCACGCACGAGCAAAGCGTGCTCGAGCCTCCCGCCGGGAGCGCCGTTCTGGCCAGCTCCTCCAGGGACCCTCACCACCTGCTCCGCTATGGCCGAAATGCAGTGAGCCTGCAGTTCCATCCCGAATTCAATGCCGACGTGATGCGCGCCTACATACGGCGCAAGTCCGACGTCATGCGTCGCGAAGGGAGCGATCCACAACAGGTATTCCGCCAGGTTGCACCCACACCGGTGGCTCGCCGACTACTCCGCACGTTCGCGCGTCACCACCGGCTGGACAGCCGACGCTGAAAACCGTGTTACGAGCGTTTCAGTAGTCAGCGCGATTTCGGCGGCATCGGGAACGGCATCACTTTCTGACCGTCCGTCGCATCACGGATGGCCAGGCTGCCCTTGCGCTCCACTTCCTCGATACGCAGCACGGCCTGCATCGGTAGATGCAGGACACGTGTGTCCTTGAACTCGTCGCGCAGCCGTTCCTCGGTCGGGTCGACCACGAGACCTTCGCCCACGGGTTCGAATTCAAGTTCGCCGATTTCGGTAAAGCCCCAGAGCGCACTCGTCGCTACATGGCGTGCATAGAGCTCGTAGCTTTTGCCCAGGTGCAGGAAGCTGACTTTGTAGAGTTTTCGTGTGCGCATGATGCATATGTTAGCCGCGTAACCCGCGCGCGATCGATCGCCGCGACACCAATGCGAAGATCACCCCGAACAGGAAACCGGCAATGTGTGTCCACCACACGACCGCGCCGTAGCTGGGCCCCGCATAGCTGAACAGCAACTGCAGCAAGACCCAGATACCTATAAGCAGGAATGCCGGTACGCGCACGAATTCCATGTAAAGCCCCAACGGCAATACCAGCCCGAGGCGAGCTCGCGGAAACAGGGCAAGGTAGGTGCCGAGCACCGCCGACACCGCACCGCTGCAGCCGATGATCGGGCGCCCCATGCCGGCCAGCGAAAGCGCCCCCATCAGATTCGCCACCACCCCGCCGACCAGAAACAGGAACAGGAATCGCAGCGAACCCAGCGTCCGTTCGGCCGGCAGGCCGAAGATCACCAGAAACAGCAGATTACTCAGCAGATGCAGCCACGCCACATGGATGAACAGCGCAGTGAACAGTCGCAACAGCGCGGGATCATGCAACTGCTGCAGGAGCGACTGGTGCCGATGAAAGATATTCGCGGGAATGGTCCCCCACTCGAGCAGTAGCGACACGCGTTGTGGTGCGGGCGTCAGTGCCAATCCGACAAAGGCGAGTACGCACAGGCAGACCAGCAGCAACGTGGCCCACGGTGTGCGCCGACGGCGTTTGGTTTCGACCTGTATGAACACGGCACTCCCGCGGACGAATATCTCTCCGATCATCATAACGGCTCGGCTAGACGTCGCATGCGGGCCTGCTCAAGTTCGGTCCAACAAGTCCGTGCCACCGGCACATGCTAATTGTTGATGCAAAACAAAACCCCCGATCACGGAAGTGATCGAGGGTTTCAAGGATAAAGCCCCTGGCGGTGACCTACTCTTGCATGCAAGTGCACACTACCATCGGCGCGGCTGCGTTTCACTTCCGAGTTCGGGATGGGATCGGGTGGGACCACAGCGCTATGGCCGCCAGGGAAGGGGTGGGGTCAGCGCTTAAAGCGCCGGACCCGCAAAGGGGTAAACGAGTGACAAGCGTCTTGTGAATCGGGATGCGTCGCGAGAACTGCGAAGCGTCTTGGGGTTATATGGTCAAGCCGCACGGCTCATTAGTATCAGTTAGCTCAACGCATTGCTGCGCTTCCACACCTGACCTATCAACCACCTGGTCTAGATGGTGCCTTAAGGAGAGTCGAGCTCTCGGGAGATCTCATCTTGGGGCGTGCTTCCCGCTTAGATGCTTTCAGCGGTTATCACTTCCGTTCGTAGCTACCGGGCAATGCCTCTGGCGAGACAACCCGAACACCAGCGGAACGTCCACTCCGGTCCTCTCGTACTAGGAGCAGCCCCCCTCAAATCTCCAACGCCCACGACAGATAGGGACCGAACTGTCTCACGACGTTCTGAACCCAGCTCGCGTACCACTTTAAATGGCGAACAGCCATACCCTTGGGACCGGCTACAGCCCCAGGATGTGATGAGCCGACATCGAGGTGCCAAACACCGCCGTCGATATGAACTCTTGGGCGGTATCAGCCTGTTATCCCCGGAGTACCTTTTATCCGTTGAGCGATGGCCCTTCCATACAGAACCACCGGATCACTAAGACCTACTTTCGTACCTGCTTGATCCGTCGATCTTGCAGTCAAGCACGCTTATGCCTTTGCACACAGTGCGCGATGTCCGACCGCGCTGAGCGTACCTTCGTGCTCCTCCGTTACGCTTTGGGAGGAGACCGCCCCAGTCAAACTACCCACCACACACGGTCCCTGATCCGGATAACGGACCTAGGTTAGAACGTCAAGCACTTCAGGGTGGTATTTCAAGGATGGCTCCACCAAGACTGGCGTCCTGGTTTCATAGCCTCCCACCTATCCTACACAGAAGAACTCAACGTTCAGTGTGAAGCTGTAGTAAAGGTTCACGGGGTCTTTCCGTCTTGCCGCGGGAACGCTGCATCTTCACAGCGATTTCAATTTCACTGAGTCTCGGGTGGAGACAGCGCCGCTGTCGTTACGCCATTCGTGCAGGTCGGAACTTACCCGACAAGGAATTTCGCTACCTTAGGACCGTTATAGTTACGGCCGCCGTTTACTGGGGCTTCGATCAAGAGCTTCGCCTTGCGGCTGACCCCATCAATTAACCTTCCAGCACCGGGCAGGCGTCACACCCTATACGTCCACTTTCGTGTTTGCAGAGTGCTGTGTTTTTGATAAACAGTCGCAGCGGCCAGGTTACTGCGACCCTCTAGTGCTCAGCTACGCATGTAGCCACACCGGAGGGCGCACCTTCTCCCGAAGTTACGGTGCCATTTTGCCTAGTTCCTTCACCCGAGTTCTCTCAAGCGCCTTGGGATTCTCACCCTGCCTACCAGTGTCGGTTTACGGTACGGTTTTTCTTAAGCTGAAGCTTAGTGGCTTTTCCTGGAAGCGTAGTATCAGTCACTTCGCCCAATAAGGGCTCGTCTCGGTGCTCGGCATAAAGTGGACCGGATTTGCCTAATCCACATGCCTACCGCCTTTCCCCGGGACAACCAACGCCCGGTAGACCTAACTTTCTCCGTCCCCACATCGCACTTAAGAAAAGTGCTGGAATATTAACCAGCTTCCCATCGACTACGCATTTCTGCCTCGCCTTAGGGGCCGACTCACCCTGCGCCGATGAACGTTGCGCGAGGAAACCTTGGGCTTTCGGCGGAGAGGCTTTTCACCTCTCTTATCGTTACTCATGTCAGCATTCGCACTTCCGATACCTCCAGCAGACCTTACGATCCACCTTCGCAGGCGTACGGAACGCTCCTCTACCGCGTGCACAAAGTGCACACCCCGAGCTTCGGTGCATAGCTTAGCCCCGTTAAATCTTCCGCGCAGACCGACTCGACCAGTGAGCTATTACGCTTTCTTTAAAGGGTGGCTGCTTCTAAGCCAACCTCCTGGCTGTCTATGCCTTTCCACATCGTTTTCCACTTAGCTATGACTTGGGGACCTTAGCTGCGGGTCTGGGTTGTTTCCCTTTTCACGACGGACGTTAGCACCCGCCGTGTGTCTCCCGGATAGTCTGTCCTGGTATTCGGAGTTTGCCATGGTTTGCTAAGTCGCGATGACCCGCTAGCCATAACAGTGCTCTACCCCCAGGAAGATTCGTCCGAGGCGCTACCTAAATAGCTTTCGAGGAGAACCAGCTATCTCCGAGTTTGTTTAGCCTTTCACTCCTAACCTCAGCTCATCCCCATCTATTGCAACAGATGTGGGTTCGGTCCTCCAGTGCGTGTTACCGCACCTTCAACCTGGCCAAGGCTAGATCACTCGGTTTCGGGTCTACTGCCAGAGACTATGCGCCCTATTCAGACTCGGTTTCCCTTCGCCTCCCCTAGACGGTTAAGCTCGCCACTGACAGTAAGTCGCTGACCCATTATACAAAAGGTACGCAGTCACCCCGAAGGGCTTCCACTGCTTGTACGTATACGGTTTCAGGGTCTATTTCACTCCCCTCTCCGGGGTTCTTTTCGCCTTTCCCTCACGGTACTTGTTCGCTATCGGTCGGTCAGGAGTATTTAGCCTTGGAGGATGGTCCCCCCATGTTCAGACAGGGTTTCTCGTGCCCCGCCCTACTCAATTTCACACAATGCACCCTTTCGCCTACGGGGCTATCACCCGCTACGGCCGCACTTTCCAGAGCGTTCGACTAAAATGTACTGTGCTTTTGGGCTGCTCCCCGTTCGCTCGTCGCTACTGAGGGAATCTCGGTTGATTTCTTTTCCTCCGGGTACTTAGATATTTCAGTTCCCCGGGTTCGCTTCGTACACCTATGTATTCAGTGCACGATACCTCCTAAGAGGTGGGTTTCCCCATTCGGACATTGCCGGATCAAAGCTTGTTGCCAGCTCCCCGACACTTTTCGCAGGCTGCCACGTCCTTCATCGCCTCTGACCGCCAAGGCATCCACCGTATACGCTTGGTCGCTTGACCATATAACCCCAAGTCGCCTCGAAGTTATGCCAAACGACGCATTCGCCGTTGCCTCAACGACACATCTCGATTCGGTTTCGAACCAAGACGCTTGTCACTCGTTTACATTTTCAAAGAACACCTCGCGGCCTCAACGCCGGTCGGCTTTCAATATCTTCGTGTGCGCTACACATCCAAAAAACTGGTGGAGCCAGTCGGGATCGAACCGACGACCCCCTGCTTGCAAAGCAGGTGCTCTCCCAGCTGAGCTATGGCCCCAGGTGCTTGAGAGTGGTGGGTCTGGGAGGACTCGAACCACCGGCCTCACCCTTATCAGGGGTGCGCTCTAACCACCTGAGCTACAGACCCATAAACTTTATGGGACCTCAGGCCCCTCATGCCGTGTGGCATGTTGGATGTGCAGGTGTCTTGTGTGGGCGTCTTGCAGCAACAAAGGCTGCCTTGCTCGAAAGGAGGTGATCCAGCCGCACCTTCCGATACGGCTACCTTGTTACGACTTCACCCCAGTCATGAACCACTCCGTGGTCGTCGCCCTCCTTGCGGTTAGGCTAACGGCTTCTGGAGCAACTCACTCCCATGGTGTGACGGGCGGTGTGTACAAGGCCCGGGAACGTATTCACCGCAGCATAGCTGATCTGCGATTACTAGCGATTCCGACTTCACGAAGTCGAGTTGCAGACTTCGATCCGGACTGGGATCGGCTTTCTGGGATTGGCTCCACCTCGCGGTATTGCAACCCTCTGTACCGACCATTGTAGTACGTGTGTAGCCCTGGCCGTAAGGGCCATGATGACTTGACGTCATCCCCACCTTCCTCCGGTTTGTCACCGGCAGTCTCCTTAGAGTTCCCACCATTACGTGCTGGCAACTAAGGACAAGGGTTGCGCTCGTTGCGGGACTTAACCCAACATCTCACGACACGAGCTGACGACAGCCATGCAGCACCTGTGTTCTGATTCCCGAAGGCACTCCCGCATCTCTGCAGGATTCCAGACATGTCAAGGCCAGGTAAGGTTCTTCGCGTTGCATCGAATTAAACCACATACTCCACCGCTTGTGCGGGCCCCCGTCAATTCCTTTGAGTTTCAGTCTTGCGACCGTACTCCCCAGGCGGCGAACTTAACGCGTTAGCTTCGACACTGATCTCCGAGTTGAGACCAACATCCAGTTCGCATCGTTTAGGGCGTGGACTACCAGGGTATCTAATCCTGTTTGCTCCCCACGCTTTCGTGCCTCAGCGTCAGTGTTGTCCCAGGTGGCCGCCTTCGCCACTGATGTTCCTCCCGATCTCTACGCATTTCACCGCTACACCGGGAATTCCACCACCCTCTGACACACTCTAGCTTGCCAGTATCCACTGCCATTCCCAGGTTGAGCCCGGGGATTTCACAGCAGACTTAACAAACCGCCTACGCACGCTTTACGCCCAGTAATTCCGATTAACGCTTGCACCCTTCGTATTACCGCGGCTGCTGGCACGAAGTTAGCCGGTGCTTATTCCTCAGGTACCGTCAGGCCCGCCGGGTATTAACCGACAGGTTTTCGCTCCTGATAAAAGTGCTTTACAACCCGAAGGCCTTCTTCACACACGCGGCATTGCTGGATCAGGCTTGCGCCCATTGTCCAATATTCCCCACTGCTGCCTCCCGTAGGAGTCTGGGCCGTGTCTCAGTCCCAGTGTGGCTGATCATCCTCTCAGACCAGCTATCGATCGTCGCCTTGGTGAGCCGTTACCTCACCAACTAGCTAATCGAACATCGGTCCATCCAACCGCGCGAGGTCCGAAGATCCCCCGCTTTCTCCCGTAGGACGTATGCGGTATTAGCGTAAGTTTCCCTACGTTATCCCCCACGTCTGGGCAGGTCCCGATGCATTACTCACCCGTCCGCCACTCGCCACCCGTGAAGCAAGCTTCACTGTGCTGCCGTTCGACTTGCATGTGTTAGGCATGCCGCCAGCGTTCAATCTGAGCCAGGATCAAACTCTTCACTTAAGTTTTCGATGACCGAAGCCATCTATCTTTCTGAAGCGTTTTTCCTAACCATAAACGTCAAGCTTTTGAATTGACTTTTGGTTAGACGCTTGCATTACTTGGACAGTCACTTCGTCCACTGCAAGGCGCCCACACAAGTCACCTGCGCACACTGTCAAAGATCAATCACTTGCGACCTTTTCTTCAGATCGCCCCGTTGACGTTTCGTCCCGGGTGAGCCGCCCATTCTACATCTCTTTCTCTTTCCGTCAACACCCTCAAACAATCTTTTTTTCGAGGGGTTGCCGTGCGAAAGAAGCTGCAGCGGCGGGGCGGCGAATACTAGGTACACCCCCCGTTTTTGGCAAGCGTTTTTTCAGATTTTTTTCGAAGTTTTTCGCAAGTCATTGTCTGCGCAGCAAACGTGGCGCGCACTGGCGCGCCGCCAACGCACGCGCCTTCAGGAGACCTTGAGGGAAATCCTGGCGAAGTTGCGCTTGCCCACCTGAAGCACGCCCTCGAAGCCCGCCTGGAACACACGCTGCGCATCCTCGACGACATCCCCGTCGATGCGTACCGCGCGCTCCTTGAGCTTGCGGTTGGCTTCGGAGTTGCTCGCCGTCAGTCCAGCGGCGGTGAGCAATGCCGGCAAGCGCAGCCCTTCTGCAGGAATCGCGATTTCGGTGAGCGGCAGCAGTGAGGTGTCGCCTTCGCCGCGGACGACTGCATGCCAGCCGGCAATCGCCTGCTCGGCGGCCTCGGCCCCATGGAAGCGCGTCGTCAACTCGCGCGCCAGGCGAAGCTTGGCATCACGAGGGTTCAGGGCTCCGCCGGCGATATCGCGCTTCATCGTCGCCAGCTCATCAAGCGACACTTCGAAACTGAGCAGCTCGAACCATCGCCACATCAGTTCGTCACCGATCTTCATAGTCTTGGTGACCATGTCGATCGCCGGCTCATCGATACCTATGTAGTTGCCCAGCGACTTCGACATCTTGTTGACGCCGTCGAGCCCCTCCAGCAACGGCATGGTCAGCACGATCTGCGGCGGCTGGCCATGATGTTCCTGCAGCGCGCGCCCCATCAGCAGGTTGAACTTCTGATCGGTACCGCCAAGCTCGACATCGCACTGCAAGGCCACCGAGTCGTAGCCCTGCACCAGTGGATACAGGAATTCATGGATGGCGATGGGCTGCTGCGATGTATAGCGCTTGGCGAAATCGTCGCGCTCCAGCATGCGGGCCACTGTGTGCTGTGCCGCCAGCTTGATCATGTCGGCTGCACCCATCTTGCCGAACCACTCGGAATTGAAGCGCAACTCGGTCTTGTCCCGATCGAGCACCTTGTAGACCTGGGCAGCATAGGTTTCGGCGTTCTTCAACACATCTTCCCGGCTGAGCGGTTTGCGCGTGATGTTCTTGCCGGTGGGGTCGCCGATCATCCCGGTGAAATCGCCGATCAGGAAGATCACTTGATGCCCCAGATCCTGGAACTGGCGCATCTTGTTCAGCAGCACCGTGTGTCCCAGATGCAGGTCTGGCGCAGTCGGGTCGAAGCCCGCCTTGATCCGCAGCGGGCGCCCAAGCTTGAGCCTCTCGATCAGCTCTTCCTGCTTGATGATCTCGTCCGCGCCGCGCGCGATGGTGGCCAGCGCCTGGTCAAGCTCGCTCATGCAATCCTCGAAATGTGGGAGTGGGGTCACACGACCCAGGGCGGGTAGCGTGTTGTTGCCGTTAATTGTGCGTTAATCAGAAGCGCCGCGCAAACCATTGATAAAAAAGGCATTGACGCCCTTTACACAAGCTCGCTATGGTACCTGCCGGTTGATACTTTGTAGCGCAGCGGGGCGGCTGAACATGGGTGAGGGCAAACGGGGCAGGCGCGTGATGCGCAAGCGCGCGATCTGTCGCAAGACGCAACGTCGCCACTCCCACTTCTATCAGCGCTGCGCGCACTGGTCATTGAGCAGCCCCGCGCATACCGAGGCCGAACCGATCCGCTGGCACCGCGAACGCTGGATGCTGGCGGGCACCGCCCTGTTGATCACGCTGCTTTCCGGCATCCTGATTCCGGCCTGGGCCAGTGCCATGCGACCGACCGCGCCGGCCGTTGCACACACGCTGCTCCCGCTCGCGGTTCCGAAACTGTCCACCGCATCGATCAGCGACCAGCCTCACACCGAAGCCTGGCATGTCGTGCGCGTAAAGCCGGGACAGACCCTCTCCGATATCTTCCAGAGTCAGGGCGCAAGCCTCACGGACCTGAACCAGATCGTCCAGGCAACCAGCGACCCGACCCAGCTGCGCATGATCCACCCGGGTGAAGAGTTTGGCTTCCTGCTCGGGCCTGCGGGCGAACTGCAGGGCTTCCGTTTCGACAAGAACGTGGACACCCGCACCGTCGTGCGCTTCGTCAGCGGGCAGCCCGTGGTCTCCAGCGAGCAGCGCGAGCTGGAGGTACGCCAGGAAATCGCGCGCGGCGTCATCCACAACTCGCTGTTCGCCGCTGCCGCCCGCGCCGGCCTCAGCGACGCGATGGTGATCAAGCTGGCCGACGTGTTCAAGTTCGACATCGACCTGGCGCGCGAAGTGCGACCGGGCGACAGCTTCACCGTGATCTACGACAACGTCTGGCGCGACGGCAGATATCTGCACAGCGGTAACATCATCGCCGCCGAGTTCGTCAACAACGGTCATCACTTCACCGCATTCCGCTACAAGAAGTCCGATGGCAACTATGCCTACTACAGCGAGGACGGACGACCGCTGCAGAAAGCACTGCTGCGCACGCCGCTGAAGTTCTCGCGCATCTCCTCGCGCTTCGGCATGCGCATGGACCCGGTGCTGCACAGCGAACACCTGCACGCCGGCGTCGACCTGGCCGCACCCATGGGCACGCCGATCCACGCCGCCGGCAACGGCGTCATCACGATCCGTGGCTGGGTGCGTGGCTATGGTCGCTATATCCGCATCCGCAACACGCCTGCCTACAGCACCGGCTATGGGCATATGTCGCGATTCGCGCCCGGCCTGCATGTCGGCTCGCACGTGGAACAGGGCCAGGTCATCGGCTACGTCGGCGAAACCGGCTGGGCCACCGGGCCACATTTGCACTACGAGGTGCGCATCAACGGCCGGCCAGTCAACCCACTGACCGTGACGATGCCAAAACCCAACCCCCTGCCCTCGGCACAGCTGGCCATTTTCAAAGCCACCGTGGTGAAGCCGGAGCTGGCGCAGCTCAACGTGGTCAACCGGCATTACCAGATGGCGCGTGAGAAGAGCCCGAACACCGCCAGCGACAATTGAGCGAAAGTCCTGTTCGCATGGATGACGAATCTGCGCTCTATATCGGCCTGATTTCCGGCACCAGCGCCGACGGCGTCGACGCGGCACTGGTGCGATTCGATCAGGACATGCCGCAACCGGTCGACGCCCTGGTCCACCCCTGGCCCGATGCGCTGCGTGAGCGCATTCTCGCCGTGGCACAGGACCAGACCCGACTGGATCTTGATGCCTACGGCCGCCTCGACGTCGCCATCGGCGCCTGTTTTGCCGATGCCGTCCTGCAACTGCTACAGCAAAGCGGCACACCGGCATCAGCCGTTCGGGCGATCGGTTCGCATGGACAGACCCTGCGACACCGTCCACAGGGCGAGCACCCGTTCACCCTGCAGGTGGGCGACCCCAGCGTGATCGCCGAACGCTGTGGCATCGATGTCGTCGCAGACTTCCGCCGCGCTGATGTGGCCGCCGGCGGTCAGGGCGCCCCGCTGTTGCCAGCACTGCACGCCATGCTGTTGGCCCGGCCCGGCCACGCACGAGTGGTGCTCAACCTTGGTGGCATCGCGAATATCACGACACTCGGCGCCGACGGCAGCGTGCTCGGCTTCGACACCGGCCCGGCGAACGGACTGCTCGATGCCTGGTGCCTGCGCCATCGCGGCGAGGCGTTCGATCGCGACGGCCGGTTTGCCGCCAGCGGTCACGTTCATGCCGACCTGCTGCAGGCGCTGCTGGCCGATGCCTATTTCGCACAGCCGCCACCCAAGAGCACCGGGCGCGAACATTTTCATCTGGACTGGCTGGAGAGACACCCAGGCGCGACCACGCTGCCCGCCGCCGACGTACAGGCCACGCTGCTCGAGTTGACGGCGCAAAGCGTGGCGGAATCCATCCTTGCACATGCGTCATCGGCCGAGGATGTGCTGGTCTGCGGTGGCGGTGTGCACAATCCGGTATTGATGAACCGGCTGGGGGCCTTGCTGGCACCGCGCCGCGTCATCAGCACTGCCACAGTGGGCATCGACCCGGATTACCTGGAGGCCAACGCCTTTGCCTGGCTGGCCCGCCAGCGCCTGCTTGGGCGCCCCGGCAACCTGCCGGCCGTTACCGGTGCGCGCGGCCCGAGAGTGCTGGGCGCGATCCACGCCGCCCATCGCCCATAACCGACGGAAACCGGCTCCGGGTCACTTCGGATCTTCGAGCAGGACGTCGTCGAGATTGCCGGGTGCCAGCTGCTCGGAGGGTGCCTGCGCCAAGGCCTGCATCGCGTCCTGGAAGGCCGCTTTCTCGCTGGCATCCCACTGACCGCTGAGCACGGTCATCGCGCCCGGATCGAGCATGGTCTCGGCGAAGATGTTGGACCCGTCGGACATACCCAGGCCATGTCGCAATGCATGCAGCACCACGTCGTTGATCGACCAGCGGCGTCCCTTGGCCAGCGACTTGATGCGCTCGGCCATGAGGTTGTCGATGTGCTTGATGGTGAGATCAGGCATCGGCGTTGCTCCACAGCCACGTCATGCCCCCTGTGCCGTTCATGTTGATGCGTAGCTGGCAGGACATACAAGTGCTGATCGAGCGAAGCACGATCCAGTTCGCATGCGAATTCGTGTTCCATGCCTTGAAGACCATGCACTCAATGCACCCGAGTCTTCTCGGCACCACCGATCGCGCCCCGCATGGCGACGACAAGCAGAAGACCGGGTATCGCTGACAGCGCCGTGATCAGGAAAAAGGTGGACCACCCGACCTGGGGCACCAGCCAGGCGGCCACCGGGCCCAGGAACACCCGTCCAATGGCCGCCAAAGCCGACAGCAGCGCGAACTGAGTGGCCGAGTACCGTACATTGCAGAGTGCTGTCACGAGCACTACGAATGCCGTACTGCCCAGACCGCTGAAGAAATACTCGGCGGACACCACCGCGGCCATCACACTCACGTCCGGCCCGCTATGCACGAGCACGATGTAGCCCAGATTCACCAGCGCCTGGCAAATTCCCAGTATCAAGAGCGCAGGGTACAGGCGCATCTTCGTCACCAGCCACCCGCCGCCAACGGCTCCAAGCAGGCCGGCCGCCAGGCCGAAGGTCTTGCTGACCGTACCGACCTGGGTCAGCGAAAATTTCGGCACCCGCAAAAGGAACGTAGTGGACAGCGAGAGCGCGAATGCGTCGCACAGCTTATAAAGCACCACAAAAAGCAGCCAGGCAAAGGCCAGCTTGCCGTAGCGGTGAAACAGGTCGGCGAATGGCTCAACCACCGCCTCGGTAAAACTGCGTGCCGGTTGTTCGTCCGGAGCATCGGGCGAGAAAACGGTCACGGCGGTCACCGCCAGCATGAGGCAGCCCATCGCGCGATAGGTCCAGCCCCAACCCACCCGATCGGCCAAAATCAGTGCGAAGGCGCCAGACACTAGCATCGCAAGTCGATACCCGACTTGCATCAGGCCGATGCCCGGGCCTCGCTCCTCGGGCCGAAGCAGGTCAGTTCGATGGGCGTCGTAGGCGATGTCCTGAGTCGCCGAAGCGAATGCCAGCACGACCGCCAGGAAAGCCAGCGTACCGGCCGCCCCTTGGGGCGTGTGGAAACTCATGTCGAACAGTGCCAGCGCACAGACGACCTGCATCAGCAAGACCCAGCCACGGCGGCGTCCGAGCCACGGCAGCCGCATTCTGTCGAGCAGGGGCGCCCAGAGGAACTTGTACACATACGCTTGGCCGATGACCGTGATCCAGCCGATATCGCGCAGGCTCATCCCCGCCGTGGTGAACCATGCCTGCAAGGTGCTGCCGGACAAGGCCAGCGGCAGCCCTGAAGAGAAACCGAGCAGACCAACGCTGAAGATACGCCAGTGGCGACCAGGTGCTGGTGAGACGGACTCAGTCGGCATAGTCGACGGTGTACGGAGCATGGTCGGAGAAGCGCTGGTCGCGATAGATCGAGCAGGCTTTCAGGCGATCGCCCAGCGCGGGCGTGCAGATCTGGTAGTCGATGCGCCACCCCACATTGTTCTCCCGCGCCCGGCCACGGTTCGACCACCACGTGTAGTCCTGCCCCTCTGGGTGCAGCGTGCGGTAGCTGTCCACCCAGCCATGGGCATCGACCAGGGTGTTGAGCCAGCTGCGCTCCTCCGGCAGGCAACCCGAATTCTTCTGGTTCGACTTCCAGTTCTTGATGTCCTTCTCGCCACGTACGATGTTCCAGTCGCCGCAGATCACATAGTCGCGACCGCTTCCGCGCCACTCGTCGAAGATCGGCGCGATCCAGTCCATCGCCCGGAACTTGAACTGCTGCCGCTCCTCGCCGGAGGAGCCCGACGGAAAGTACAGCGACACCACGCTCAGCTTGCCGAAACGCGCCTCGATGTAGCGGCCCTCGTTGTCGAATTCGTCCCAGCCCAGCTCGGTCAGCACCTCGTCGGGCTCGCGCCGGGCATAGATCGCCACACCGGAGTAGCCCTTCTTGCTGGTGGCATCGCGGTAAAAACAATGGTGCCCGTCGGGACGGAACATCGGATCGGCAAGCTGCTCTTCCTGCGCCTTGGTCTCCTGCAGGCAGACGACGTCGGCGCGCTGGCCGCGCAACCATTCGAACACGCCCTTGCTCGCAGCCGAGCGGATGCCGTTGGCGTTCAGGCTGATGATGCGCATGCGGACTCCTGTGACAATGCGGGCATCATAGCAACCACACCCTGGCGCCTGTGCCCTGCCACCTGGCCCACGGCCTCGCGTTACCATGCAAAGCCGCCCTGCGCAGACCCCGCAGCGCCCACCGTCCCCAAGAGAGCGCCCCATGCACGATTACCAGCGTGATTTCATCGACTTGACCCTGCAACGCGAAGTGCTCCGCTTCGGCGAGTTCACCCTGAAGTCCGGTCGGCAGAGCCCGTATTTCTTCAACATGGGGCGCATCGACTCCGGCGCGTCGCTGGCCCGGCTGGGGCGTGCCTACGCCGCCAGCATGATGAAGTCAGGCGTCGAGGCCGACATGCTGTTCGGACCGGCCTACAAGGGCATCGCGCTGGCCGCCGCCACCGCCATCGCGCTGGCCGACCAGCACCAGCGCGACCTGCCCTGGGCCTACAACCGCAAGGAGGCCAAGGACCATGGCGAGGGCGGCGTACTGGTCGGTGCACCGCTGAAGGGCCGCGTGCTGATCGTCGACGACGTCATGACTGCCGGCACCGCGGTCCGCGAATCGCTGGCGCTGATCCGCGCACACGGTGCCGAACCGGCAGGCGTGCTGATTGCGCTGGACCGGCAGGAACGCGGCCAGGGCGACCTGTCGGCAGCGCAGGAGGTCCAGCGCGACCACGGCATTCCGGTGATCGCCATCACCAGCCTGGCCGATGTACTCGCCTATGCCGGCGAACGCCCCGAACTGGCCGCTGAGCATGCACGGCTGGTGGCCTATCGCGAACGTTACGGCGTGCAGGGCTGAACCGGGGCGCCGGGACGTGACCGATGTCCCGCGCCGGCATCATGCGCGGGCTATACTCGCGCAGGGAGGGAGATAGATACATGCGTACACAGGTTCTGGTTGTCGCGCTCGCTGCACTCACATGCAGCCTGACAGCCCATGCACAGCAGCTCCAGGGCAGCGGCATCCGCTATCGCTGGGTCGATGCCAAAGGGCTCCCGCATTTCAGCGACAGCCTCAGCGAAAGCGCGATCAAATACGGCTACGACGTGCTGAACAACCAAGGCATGGTGATCCAGCACGTGGAAAAGACGCTTTCGCCCCAGGAGCGTATCGCCGCGCAGAAACTCGCCGCGCAACAGTCGGCCGCACGACGCGTGGCCGCACAGAACGAGCGCAACGACATCCAACTGCTCAACACCTACCCCACAGCGGCCGCCTACGAGAAGGCACTGCAACAAACCATGGAAGGCGTCGACGAACAGATCGATGACACCAAGATCAACCTGCACAGCCAGGAGCAATCCCTGGCCCAGCTGCTGGCTCGCGCCGCGGATCTCCAGAACGGCAAGGAACCGGTACCCAAGTTCCTCACCGACCGCATCTCGGCCCAACGCAACGTCGTGAGTACGCAGCGGGCGACACTGGCCCAGCAGCAGAGCGACCGTGCCGCGCTGAAGCAACAGCAGGCCCAGCAGCTGCAGCACTTCATCGAGCTGAAGGCGAAGGAAAAGCAGGACCGCGGTTACTGACCGGTGTGCAGGGGGCCGTTGCGCGCCCCCTGCCCTTCCAGGGCAAGCCTCAGAAAGGAAGTTTCAGCTTCGGGTCGATGGCCCGCAACTGGGTCCGGAAGACATGCTGGATGCGCTTGAGTGCCTCCGGGCTGTCCGCATCGAAGCGCAGCACCAGCACCGGCGTGGTGTTGGACGCACGCACCAGACCCCAACCATCCGCCCAGTCGGCACGCACACCATCGATCGTGACCAGGGTTGCATCGTCGAACGTTGCCTTGGCCTTGAACTGCTCGATGAAGCGGTAATGCTCGCCTTCGCTCATCTCGATCTTCAGCTCTGGCGTGGACACCCCCTTCGGCAGCGTGGCGAAGATCTCCTCGGGCGTACGCTCCTCCGGATCGCCGGCAATGATTTCCAGCAGCCGCGCCCCGGCATAGATGCCGTCGTCGAAACCGTACCAGCGCTCCTTGAAGAAGAAGTGGCCGCTCATCTCGCCGGCCAGCTCGGCGCCGGTCTCGCGCATCTTCGCCTTGATCAGCGAATGGCCCGTACGCCACATCAGCGGGCTGCCGCCGGCATCGAGCACCTGACCGCGCAGATGACCCGTGCACTTCACGTCATAGATGATGGTGGCGCCCGGCTGGCGCGAGAGCACATCGCGCGCAAACAGCATCAGCAGACGGTCGGGGAAGATGATTTCGCCGTCCTTGGTCACCACCCCCAGGCGGTCGCCATCGCCATCGAAGGCCACGCCCAGGTCCGCCCCGGACTGCTTCACCGCCAGGATCAGATCCTCGAGGTTATGCGGGTCGGACGGATCGGGATGGTGGTTGGGGAAGGTGCCATCCACCTCGCAATAAAGCGGCAGGACCTCGCAACCGATGGACTCCAGCACCTGCGGCGCGACCGCGCCCGGAATGCCGTTGCCGCAGTCCACCACGACCTTGAGGCTACGCTCGGCCTGTACATCCGAAGCGATCCGCTCGATGTATTCGGGCACCGTGTCGACGTGGCGCAGGCCACCCTGGTCGCCGCCGTGCTCCAGTGCGCCAGACACAATCCGACGATAAAGATCCTGGATCGCATCCTCGGACAGCGTTTCGCCACCGACCACGATCTTGAAGCCGTTGTAATCGGGCGGGTTATGACTGCCCGTGACGGCCACGCAGCTGCCCGTATTGAAACGATAGGCCGCGAAATAGACCACCGGGGTCGGAGCCGCACCAATGTCGATCACGTCGATGCCGGCCGAGCGCAATCCTTCACCCAGCGCACCGGCCAGCTCCGGGCCCGACAGACGGCCATCGCGCCCGACCACGATCTCGTGCAGTCCCTTTTCGCGCATCACCGCACCAATGGCCTGACCCAGCAGCCTGGCCACCTCGGCGGTCAGCGTCTTGCCGACGACCCCGCGCACATCGTAGGCGCGGAATATGCTCGAATCGATCTCGGCCGGACTCACCGCTGGCGGCTTGGCGGTCGCCACCGGCCGGGTTGCCACCTTGACCTTGGGCGACGGGATAACGGGTTCAGGCACAACAAGCTCCTCGATGAGTGGATCCGGCCGGGCGTGCGATGCACGCATCCGCGCACGCCACTTCAACAGGTAGATACCGCCACCCAGACCCAACAGGCTGAGCAGCACCGCCAACCACAATGTGTGGGGCAACACGATGTAGGCTCCCGGCGGCACGATCGCAATGCTCAGCGTGCTGCCGGGCACCGTCACACTGGACGTCTCGGCTTCGCCGCTGGAGTAGCCTCTCGACGACAGCAGCATGGGGCCGCCATCGCTGTTCTGTTGCAGCAGCAGTTTGCCTGCCGGCACCCGAACCGTGTCGAAACGATGCCCCAGCGGCGCGAATGGCAGTTCGATCCAGGCCCACGCCAGCGGCTGATCGGGCGAGCCCAGCGGCATCACCAGACTCATGCGCCGATCGTGAGCGCCATGGAACAGGGTCTGCATCGGCGGCACGCCATCGGCATCCTGGGCCGCCATCAACTGCGCCGCCTTGGCGTATCCGAACTGGCGATAATTCGCGTGAAGCACCTCATTCAGGCTACCGCTGTAGAGGTCCAGCTGGAGCACCTGTGGCAGACGCTGTTTCAGCCAGGTCACGGCCTGTGCCGGACTGTTCTGCAGCATCACCGGGTCGACGCTCGCAAGCACCTTGGCTACATCGGCGCGTTCGCTCGCAAGCTCGGCTGCAAGCTCTTTTGCCGCCTGGCTCTGTGCCGCGCGGGCCTGCGCCATCGCCCGTCCCTGATCGGCAATCAGCCAGGTCTGCCATGCGCAGAACAGCCCGCCCAGCAGGAACAGCGTGGCGAGCGCCAGAGGCAACAGGCTGCGCCAGTCCAGCTCAGATCGTCGGCCTTGTGCAGGTTTCATTGCCATGCCACGTCATCCCCCCGCAGCCAGAGTCAGCCGCAAATCGTCAGTGTCGCCCGGTAGAACCGAAACCGCCCTCCCCGCGAGCGGAAGGCGTGAACGCCGTCACCTGTTTCAATCGTACCTGCGCCACCGGTACCAGCAGCAGTTGGGCAACACGCTCGCCCACCGCAATGGTGTAGGGCTGCGCACTGCGATTCCAGCACGAAATCATCAGCGGCCCCTGGTAGTCGGCATCGATCACGCCGACCAGATTACCCATCACCACGCCATGCTTATGCCCCAGGCCCGAGCGCGGCACGATCAGTGCACACCAGCCCGGATCGCCGATATGGATGGCGAGGCCGCTGGGCACCAGCACGCTGTCGCCGGGCTGCAAGGTCAGCGGCTGGTCGATGGCCGCACGCAGATCCATGCCGGCGCTGCCGGCGGTCGCCGCCTCGGGCAGCGGAATCGATTCGCCCAGGCGCGGGTCGAGGATCTTCAGCTCGACATCGATCATGCCCGCGCCACCTTGTAGCGTTCGGCCACATGGGTCACCAGTTGACGCGCCAGGGTGGCCTTGTCGGTGCGCGGCAATTCCGCTTCGCCACCGTGCCAGTAGAGCGTCAACGCATTGTCGGCCGTCTCGAAACCCAGCCCTTCGCCAACCTGGTTGGCTGCAATCATGTCCAGTCCCTTGCGCTCCAGCTTGCCGCGCGCGTAGTTCGCCACGTCGTGGGTCTCGGCGGCAAACCCGACCAGAAATGGCCGCTTCGACTGTGCCGAGAGGCTGGCGAGGATGTCCGGGTTTTCCGCCAGCTGCAACACCAGATCGGCGCCAGCCTGCTTTTTCAGCTTCTGGCCGGCGACGCAGACGGGGCGGTAATCGCCCACGGCCGCGGCACCCACATAGATATCCGCCTGTGCACATGCCTCGAGTACCGCGACCTGCATCTGCGCCGCACTGCGCACGTCGATGCGCTGCATCACCCCCTGCGGGGTGGCCAGACTTACCGGACCGGCGACCAGGGTCACCTGCGCACCGGCCGCTGCCGCGGCGGCCGCCACGGCGAAGCCCATTTTCCCGGAGCTGCGATTACCGATGAAACGCACCGGGTCGATGTCTTCGAACGTGGGCCCCGCACTGACCACCACTTTCAGCCCGGCCAGCTCGCCGTGACCGAAGGAAGCCACCAGGGCGTCGCGCAGTTCGAGCGGCTCGAGCATGCGACCGGACCCCACATCGCCGCAGGCCTGCTCGCCCGCTGCCGGGCCCAGCACGGTAGCGCCATGCCGGCGCAATGTGGCCAGGTTGGCCTGCACCGCCGGATGCGCCCACATCTGCTGGTTCATTGCCGGCGCTAGATACAGCGGCGCGGCACTGGCAAGGCACAGCGTGGTGATCAGATCGTCGGCGTGCCCCTGCGCCAGGCGCGCGATCACGTCCGCCGTAGCTGGCGCGATCAGGATGCGCTCTGCCCACCGCGCCAGCTCGATATGCCCCATCGCCGCTTCGGCCTGCTCGTCCCACAGACTGGTACGCACCGGCTGACCGGAAAGCGCCTGGAATGTGGCCGCACCCACGAAATGCGTGGCGCTCCCGGTCATCACCACGCGCACCTCGGCACCGAGGTCGCGCAGGCGACGGACCAGTTCGCAGGACTTGTAGGCGGCAATGCCGCCCGACACTCCAAGCAATATGCGGCGATGGGCAAGACTCATGTAGGTACGGCCTGACTTACGTACAGGCCGCTAGCTTACCGGATTCGTGCCGCGCCGCTCCTGCCCTGCCAGCGCCCCGCTGGGCATGCTGGCTTCATGAGCATCCGCCACTGGCCCGAAGGCGAGCGTCCCCGCGAGAAACTGCTGTCCCACGGCAGTGCCGTGCTTTCCGATGCGGAGCTGCTGGCGGTGCTGCTGGGCAGCGGCACGCGCGGCAAGGATGCGATCACCCTTGGACGCGAACTGCTGATGCAGGCGGGAAGCCTAAACGCGCTGCTGGGCCGTCCGGAACAGCACATGCAATTGCCCGGCCTGGGGCCGGCGAAGCGCGCACGTATAGCCGCCGCACTGGAGCTTGCCCGACGCAGCCTTGCCGAACAGCTGGTCGAGCGTCCTGCACTGGCCAACCCGGGCGACAGCGGTGCCTACCTCAGTGCCCGCCTGCGCCATCTTCCCTACGAGGTGTTCGGCTGCCTCTATCTGGACAACCGTCACCGCGTGCTTGCCTTCGAGGAACTGTTCCGTGGCACGGTGGACGGTGCCAGCGTGCATCCACGCGAGGTGGTCCGTGCCTGCCTGCACCACAACGCCTGTGCGGTGATCTTCGCGCACAATCACCCCAGTGGCGTGGCCGAGCCCAGTCAGGCCGACCGCTCGATCACGCGCGAACTTAGCCATGCCCTTCAACTGGTGGGGGTACGGGTGCTCGATCATCTGGTGATCGGTGCCGGCGCACCGGTCTCGATGGCAGCCCGTGGACTGATCTGAGGAAAGTACTCAGGCAGAGGGCATGCCAAAAAAAACGGCGCGAACCGCATGGGTCGCGCCGTGACGCTGCCGGGGAGGGGTGCAGCCGTCGCCGTATCTCGCCGAGGGGGAGGCCCGGGGGATACGCGAGCAAGTATGGGCAGCGCCTGTGACCATCCGATGACGCCCGCAGGTCATTTTGTTACCGCCTTAGTTATGCACATTCCCACAACCACGGGGCCTGCAGCTCCTTCGTTGGGAGTGATATGAAATTCACATTTCATCTATTTGTTTTTGTTGATTTTTATTCCTGTCATGCGGCCTGGCGGCGATGCCGGGCCGCGTTTGCCGACCGGGTGGCAAACTTTCCCCACAGAGTTATCCACAAGGCGGCCGGGCGACCCGGACACCACGCAAATGTCCGCAACGAAGGCCGCCACTCGCGGGCCGGCCGCGGCGCGGTCTGTTAAAGTGCGCGGTTCAATCAAACCTCGACGACGCACCTTCCATGAAGCAACCGCTGCGCGACCTGCTGCTGCGGGCCCTCCAGGCCCTGCGGAACGACGGCACCCTGCCCGCCGACCTCGACCCACCCGGGTTCGTGATCGAACGTGCGCGCAGCCGCGAGCACGGTGATTTCGCCACCAACCTGGCCATGCTGCTGGCCAAGCCGGCACGCGCCAAACCGCGCGAGCTGGCCGAAAAGCTGGTCGCCGCGCTGCCGGTCAACACCCTGATCGACAAGGTGGAGATCGCCGGACCCGGCTTCATCAACTTCTTCCTGGCGCCCGATGCCTACCACGCCGAGGTCCGCCGGATCATGGCCGACGGCGAAGCCTACGGCCGCAACACCAGCGGTGGCGGCCACACCGTCGGCGTGGAATTCGTCTCGGCCAACCCCACCGGGCCGCTGCATGTCGGTCACGGCCGCAACGCGGCACTGGGCGACTGCGTGAGCCGCCTGCTGGCAGCCAGCGGCTGGAACGTGAAACGCGAGTTCTACTACAACGACGCCGGCGTGCAGATCGCCAACCTGGCGGTCTCGACGCAGGCACGTGCACGCGGCGTGGCCCCTGGCGATACCGGCTGGCCGGAAAACGGCTACCGCGGCGACTACATCGCCGACGTGGCAAAGGCCTACCTGGCCGGCGACAGCGTGACCGTGGAAGACCACACGGTCATCGGCGCGAAGGACCCGGAGAACCTCGAGGCGATCCGTGCCTTCGCGGTGGCTTACCTGCGCCGCGAGCAGGACCTGGACCTGAAGGCCTTCGGCGTGGCCTTCGACACCTATTACCTGGAGTCGTCGCTGTACGCCGACGGCAAGGTGGAGGAAACCGTGCATGGGCTGACCGCCCACGGTCACACTTACGAGGAGGGCGGCGCGCTGTGGCTGCGTACCACCGACTTCGGTGACGACAAGGACCGCGTGATGCGCAAGTCCGACGGCACCTACACCTACTTCGTGCCGGACGTGGCCTATCACCTCAGCAAGTGGCAACGCGGCTACGAGAAGGCGATCACCGTTCTCGGTTCCGACCACCACGGCTCGCTGGCCCGCGTGAAGGCTGGCCTGCAGGCGCTGGACTGCGGCATTCCCAAGGGCTATCCGGACTACATGCTGTACCAGATGGTCACGGTGATGCGCGGCGGCGAGGAGGTGAAGATCTCCAAGCGCGCCGGCAGCTACGTGACCCTGCGCGACCTGATCGACGAAGTCGGCCGCGACGCCACGCGCTACTTCCTGATTTCGCGCAAGGGCGACTCGCAGCTGGTGTTCGACATCGACCTGGCCCGTTCGCAGTCGAACGACAACCCGGTGTACTACATCCAGTACGCCCACGCCCGCGTCTGCAGCGTGCTGCGTCAGGCCGTCGATAAGGGGTTCACGTTCGAGCCGGATAATGGCCTGGCGCATCTCGCGCGGCTGGACAACGAGCACGAGCAGATCCTGCTGACCGAGCTGTCGAAGTATCCCGAGGTGGTCGAGGCCGCCGCGACGAACCTCGAACCGCACCTGCTCGCCAACTGGCTGCGTGAGCTGGCCAACGCCCTGCACACCTACTACAACTCGCACCAGTTCCTGGTCGACGACAAGAACCTGCGCGACGCGCGCCTGGCGCTGGTGGTGGCGACGCGGCAGGTCTTGCGCAACGGACTGGATTTGCTGGGCCTGAACGCCCCGGAGAGCATGTAATGGCAACACGCAAGGGCAAGGGCCGGCAGGCCGTGCGGAACAACAGTGGCGGCCTGCCCAGCTGGGCGGGCCTGCTGGTCGGCATTCTGATCGGCGCGCTGGTGGTGGTCGTGCTGCTGCGCCACTCGCTGGTGCCGATGAGTGCCAAGCCTGGCCCCCACCCCAACCCCCAGGCCACCGCCCAGCAAGACAGCGACACCGGCCTGCAACCCTCGTCCAGCACGCCGCAGAAGCCGAAATACGATTTCTACTCGGTGTTGTCGGAAAAGGAGGTGCGCATTCCGGACGCCGAGCTGAGCGCGCAGGCACGCGCCGAGCAACAGAAGCAGCAAGCGGCAGCCCAGGCATCGCCGACGACCACCGCCGCGCCGAGCGCAGCCCCCGCAGGGACGCCGGGTGTGACCAGCCAGAACGTGACGGCGGCGCCCCAGGCCAGCGTGCAGGCCTCGTCGGGCAGCGGCTACCTGCTGCAGGTCGGCGCCTTCCCGAACCCCGCCGACGCGGAAACGCTGAAGGCCAAGCTGGCGCTGCAGGGCTTCGTCGCCAATGTGCGGACGGTGAATGTCGGCGGGCAGACCTACCACCGCGTCCGCCTCGGCCCGTTCCAGTCCGCCATGGCACTGGAAGCGGTGAAGCAGCGGCTGGCCAAGGCCGGCATTCCCGCGATCGCGCTGAAAGAAGGCCACTGAAGTCGACCGGCAATACCTGTCGACTCCCACAAGGGCCGCACCCATGGTGCGGCCCTTGTGTCATGAAATGACACATCACCGCGTCCGTGCCGTTACACTTCGCGGATGACTAGCAAGATTGCCTGGATCACCGGTGCCACAGCCGGTTTTGGTGCCGCCACCGTGGAGCGTTTCGTCGCCGGTGGATGGCGTGTGATCGCCAGCGGCCGACGCGCCGAACGCCTGCAGGCACTGGTCGACACGCATGGTTCCGACCACGTGCTTCCGCTGGCTTTCGACATCCGCGACGAAGCCGCCATGCGCAAGGCCATCGCTAACCTGCCGGCCGACTTCGCCGACATCGACCTGCTGGTGAACAATGCAGGGCTGGCGCTGGGAACGGCGCCGGCACAGCAGGCCGATCTGGCGCAGTGGAAGCAGATGATCGACACCAACGTCACCGCCCTGGTGACGATGACCCGCCTGCTGCTGCCACGACTGATCGCACGCCGCGGCGCGATCATCAACATCAGCTCGATCTCGGGCAGCTACCCCTACCCGGGCGGCAACGTCTACGGTGGCACCAAGGCCTTTGTCACCCAGTTTTCGCTGGGACTGCGCACCGACCTGCACGGCACCGGCGTGCGCGTGACCTCGGTCGAACCCGGCATGGCCGAAACCGAGTTCACGCTGGTCCGCACGGGCGGCGACCAGGCCGCCTCGGACAAGCTCTACGCCGGCAGCCACCCGATCACCGCCGACGACATCGCCGGCACGCTGTGGTGGATCGCCAACCTGCCGCCGCATCTCAACGTCAACCGCATCGAGGTCATGCCGGTCAGCCAGTCCGCGGCGGGCCTGCAGGTCCACCGCGGCTGATCCTGTCGAAACCCGCTCAGCCGCGATGCACGTCGTGGCTGACGAACGGCTGCTCCACCGGCGGTGCGGCAAACCACTGCGGATGCGCCAGCGTGTGCCGCATGTCGTCCATGCCGCTCTGCCAGTGGCTGTTCATGCTGGACAGGCTGAACTCGTAGTCCTTGAAGTGGCCCTCGTAGGGCTTGTCCTGGTAGATCAAGTGGATCAGGTTGGTCAACGAACCGTTGGCCGCCGACTCGGCGCAGCGCCAGACCGGGGTGTCGCGCCGTTCCGGCGGCACCAGCTCCATCAGGGCATGCAGCAACCGCTGCTGCTCGCGACTCTGCCGCATGTACTCGGTCACCAGGCGGGTCCGGCTGGAGTACTGGATGTCCTTTACCCGCTCGGCCACGCCCGCCATGTCGCGCGGCAGCCCACCCCTCGCACTCCATAGATCCACCTGGAACACCAGCATGTCGCGATGCGGCCGCTCGGTCAGCACCTGATACAGCGGCGTGTTGGAAACCATACCGCCGTCCCAGTAGAACTCGCCATCGATCTCGACCGCGGGAAACCCCGGCGGCAGCGCACCGGAGGCCATGAAATGTTCGGGCCGCAAGCGCTCCCGGGTGCTGTCGAAATAGGCGAAATTGCCGGTTCGCACATTCACTGCACCCACCGACACGCGCATGCCGCGCGGATCGTTGATGCGATCGAAATCCACCAGACGCTCCAGCGTGGAGCGCAACGGCGCGGTGTCGTACCAGCTGGTGCTGGCCGGACCGGCATGCGCCTGCAGCACCGGCGCCGGCAGGCGCGGTCGGAAGAAGCCCGTCTGCCCGGCGACCAGCGCGCGCCAGGCGGCCAGTCCACTGAGACCACTACGCACGGCCAGCGGCCATGCCTCGTCGTCGAACCATGGCGGCGCCGGCACCGATGGCCAGAGCGGCGACTGACATATCGTCCGCCAGAACGTGCGCAGCCTGGCAACCCGCTGCTCCGGCGGGTTGCCCGCGATGATCGCCGCATTCAACGCACCGATCGAGATGCCGGCCACCCAGGTCGGCCACAGGCCGGCGCCCGCCATCGCCTCGACCACGCCCGCCTGATAGGCGCCCAGCGCGCCGCCGCCCTGCAGCACCAGGGCCACGGTCCGGTAATCGCGCGCCACCGCCTCGGCCAGCGGCGGCGCCTGTTTGTCGCCCGCCACGGCGCTTACTGCATGTACCAGCCGTGGCTGACCACGAAACTCTGCCCGGTCAGTGCCGCCGACGGGAATGTGGCCAGAAAGAGCGCGGTTTCGGCGATGTCGTCGACGGTGGTGAACGTCCCATCCACCGTGTCCTTCAGCATCACGTTCCTGACCACCTCGTCCTCGCTGATGCCCAGCTCCTTGGCCTGCTCGGGAATCTGCCGTTCCACCAGTGGCGTGCGGACAAAACCGGGGCAGATCACATGCGAACGCACGTTGTGTGCCGCACCTTCCTTCGCCAGCGTGCGGGCCAGGCCCAGCAGGCCGTGCTTGGCGGTGACATACGGCGCCTTCAGCTTCGACGCCTCGTGCGAGTGCACCGAACCCATGTAGATGACGATGCCGCCACGGTCACCCTTGTACATGTGCCTGAGCGCCGCGCGGGTGGTCAGGAAGCCGCCATCGAGATGGATCGCCAGCATCTTCTTCCAGTCGGCGAACGCGAACTGGTCGATCGGGTTGATGATCTGCACGCCGGCGTTGGAAATCAGGATGTCCAGCGCACCGAACGCCTCGACCACCTTGTCGGTGCCCGCATCCACGGCAGCCTCGTCGGTGACGTCCATGGCGATACCGATCGCCTGGCCACCGGCTGCGTTGATCTCGGCGGCGGCCGCATCGGCAGCCTGCTGGTTGATGTCGCAGATCGCGACTTTCGCACCGTGCTTGGCGTAGAGCTCGGCGATCGCCTTGCCGATACCGCTGGCCGCGCCCGTGATCAAGGCAACCTTGCCGTCCAGACCTGTCATGTCGCACTCCTAAGCATGGGGGGGAGGGAACCCTCATGATAGGACCTGCACGGCCGGACCGGTGGCCAGTCAGACCAATGGATGCCAGGCCAGCCAGCCCAGGCACAGCGCGCCGGCCACCAGGCAATAGGCGCCGAATGTGGCAAGCCGACCACGGCCTTCGAAGTAACGCATCAGGAAGCGCACGCTGAGATAGGCGGCCAGTCCGGTCAGCAGGCCACCCAGCGCGGCACTGGCCAACTGGGTGTGATGGTGGCGCAGCTTGGGCAGCTCGAGCACGCAGGCGGCCAGGATGATCGGCGTGCCGAGCAGAAAGGAAAACTCCGCCGCCGCCGCGCGGCTCAGGCCCGCACGCAGGCCGGCGACCATGGTCAGTCCGCTGCGCGAGAACCCGGGAATCAGCGCGCCGACCTGGGCCAGCCCCACCAGGGCGGCCTGGCGCAGGGTCAGGCGCTGCGCCTCGACGGGCGGCGATGCCGGCGCGGCATCGGCATCCCTGCGGCCACCGAGCCTAAGCACGATGCCGTTGATCATCAGCGCCAGGGCGACCACTTTCAGGTCATGGAACAGGTGCGCCAGCGGCTTTTCCAGAAGCAGGCCGACCAGCCCGGCCGGAATCGTGCCGACGATCAGCCCCCACGCAAGATGCCCGTCGGCGCTGTGCCGACCGCGCAGACTGCCCAGGAAACCTTTCGCCAGCGCGATCCAGCGGGTCCGGAAATACAGCAGCAGCGCCAGCGCGGTACCCAGATGCAAGGCGACCAGGAAAGGCAGCAATGCAGGGGCATGCCGGTCAAGCCGCACACCGAGCACGGCTGGCACCAGCAAGGTGTGGCCGAGGCTGCTGACCGGGAACAGCTCGGTCACGCCCTGCAGCACGCTCAGGAAAATCAGCAGGAGAAGGCTCATCGTGATGGTCGGGTCGATAGGAAGGGTGGCAGCACGCGCCGATCACAGGTCAGGGCGACTCGGCGAGGTAGGTGTAGGCGGTCAGGCCGGCGTCGAGGGTGGCATACAGCGCCGCCGCCGTCTCGCCGCTGATGCCGGCTGCGGCGATGCGCTCGCGATAGCTTGTGCGCAGCACCTCGAGGTCATAGCCGACATAGTCGAGCATCAGGTCGGTGGTGTCGCCGCGACGGGTATGGGCGAAGGTGTAGCCATCGCCCTCTGCGCGCACGTTCACCGCATCGGTATCGCCGAACAGGTTGTGGATGTCGCCCAGGGTCTCCTGGTACGCGCCGACCATGAAGATGCCCAGGCGATAGCTTTCGCCGGGTTCCAGCGCGTGCAGCGGCAGGCTCACGTCCACACCTTCGGCATCCACGTAATGATCGATGCGGCCATCCGAATCGCAGGTGAGATCGACGATCACCCCACGCCGGGTCGGCTGCTCGTCCAGGCGCGCGATCGGTGCGATCGGGAAGATCTGGTCGATCGCCCAGATGTCCGGCACCGACTCGAACACCGAGAAGTTGACGAAATACTTGTCGACCAGCTTTTCGTCCAGCTCGTCCAGCGCCTGCCGGTGCGCGCGCTCGACCGGCGTCAGGCGGGCACGCACGGCATTGACGATGGCGTAGTAAAGCTCGTCCAGGCGCGCGCGGTCGGCCAGCGAGAGCTGCCCCAGCGCGTACAGCGTCTGACCCTCGGCCAGGTGATGCTGCGCCTCGTGGTACAACTCCAGCGGCGGACGCTGGTCGAGCTCGGCGTGCACCTCGCGCAGGTGCCGCAGCACCACCGGCTCGTCATCGCGCTGTGCCGGCAGATGCCCGGTCGGCACCGGCTCGACCTCGCTGACATTGACCACCAGCACCGCATGGTGCGCGGTCATCGCGCGACCGGCTTCGGTAAGGATGTGCGGCGCCTGCAGGCCTTCCGCCTGCACCGCCTCGGCCAGCGACTGCACGATGGTGGCGGCGTACTGCTCGATCGAGTAGTTGATCGAGTTGTGGCTGCGCGAGCGCGACCCTTCGTAGTCGACACCCAGGCCACCGCCCACGTCGACGATCTCCAGCGGCACGCCCAGCCGGATCAGCTCGACGAAATAGCGGGTGGCCTCGCGCATGCCGTTGGCGATGTCGCGCACGTTGGAGATCTGCGAGCCCATGTGGAAATGCTGCAGCTTCAGCGTGTGCTTGAGGCCGGCCTTGTCCAGCCGCTCGACCAGGGTCAGCACCTGCGCGGGCGAGAGTCCGAACTTGCCCTTGTCGCCACCGGTGTTCTGCCATTTGCCGGCACCGATCGAGGCCAGCCGCACGCGCACGCCGAGCAGCGGCTCCACGTCCAGCGCGCGGGCTTCGGCAAACACGTGGTCCAGCTCGGACAGCTTCTCGATCACGATGTGCACGCGCAGGCCCAGCTTGCGACCGATCAGCGCCAGGCGGATGTACTCGCGATCCTTGTAGCCGTTGCAGATGACGATGGACCCGGGCCGGGCCATCGCCAGCACGGCCATCAGCTCGGGCTTGGAGCCCGCTTCGAGGCCGAAACCCTCGACACCCGCGGCCACCAGCTCGCCGGCCACGCCACGCTGCTGGTTCACCTTGATCGGATAGATGGCGGTATAGCCGCCGGCATAGCTCCATTCGTCGATGGCCTTGGCAAAGGCGCCCTGGAGGCGTGCGAGGCGGTCGGCGAGAATGTCCGGAAAGCGCACCAGCAGGGGCAGGCGGAGCCCTTCGGCGCAGGCCCGCTGGACGATGGCCGGCAACGACAGCGCCGGGCCATTCGCCCCGCGCGGACGCATCACGATATCGCCGGTTTCGCCGACGTCGACATAACCGTCGCTCCAGTGGGCCACGGCATAGGTATGGCGGGCACTGTCGACGGTCCAAGGCTTCGACATGGAAAGCATCTCCTTGTGGGCGTGCATGGGCGCACATGGAACATGTCGTCGCAGCGGCGAGCCTTGACGGTGGAGCGGCCTGCCGGCCGGAAGCCTCGCACGCCGCGGGGCCGGACAGACGCAGCCCCCGTGACGGGGGCGGAATCGCTCTATTGTAACGGCGCTCCATGACGATGTGCGGACCCGCACCCACCGCGGAACCGGCTACAATTGCACTTCTTTAACCTTCCCCGCATCGTCAGGAACACCCGCCATGTCGCAGCCCAGCTGGTTCACCGAGGCCCATCAGGCCTCCGGCTCCTCCATCGGATACCGCGTGGAGAAGCTGCTGCATGCCGAGAAAACCCCGTTCCAGACCATCGAGATCCACCAGACCACCGACTGGGGCAACCTGATGGTGATCGACGGCTGCGTCATGCTGACCAGCCGCGACAACTTCCTGTACCACGAGATGATGACCCATCCGGCGCTGTTCACCCATGCGCGCGCCAAGCGCGTGGTGATCATCGGCGGCGGCGACTGCGGCACCCTGCGCGAGGTGCTGCGCCATGAGGAAGTGGAAAAGGCCACCCAGGTGGAGATCGACGAGCGCGTCACCCGCCTGGCCGAGCAGTACTTCCCGGAACTGTGCGAATCCAACGACGATCCGCGCGCCGAGCTGCTGTTCATCGACGGCATCAAGTACATGGCCGAAGCGGAACCGGAGTCGCTGGACCTGATCATCGTCGACTCCACCGACCCGATCGGCCCCGCCGAGGGTCTGTTCAATGCAGCCTTCTACGCCAGCTGCCACAAGGCGCTTCGCCATGGCGGCATCCTGGTGCAGCAGTCCGAATCCCCGCTGGCCCACCTGGAGCTGATCAAGTCGATGCGCGCCTCCATGCGCACGGCCGGCTTCAACGCGGTGAAAACGCTGCCGTTCCCGCAGCCGTGCTATCCCACCGGCTGGTGGAGCTGCACCATGGCGCGCAAGGGCGGCGACCTGGCCGGCTTCCGCGAGCGTGGCGCCTCGGCCAAGAGTTTCCCCACCCGCTATTACAACGCCGAGATCCATAAGGGCGCGCTGGCGATGCCGGAGTTCATGCGCGAGGCGCTGGGCGAATAAGCGCCCGGCCCGGCAGGCCGTTCAGAACATCTTGGCGCGCAGCTTCGGCAGCAACACCAGCGCCAGGGTTGCGACCGGCCCCAGCAGCAGCGACAGCAGGAACCACGCCAATCCGCTGCGGTTCTTGCCCTGTGCCAGACCCGCATTGACCAGTGCCAGCGTGCCCCAGCCGGCAAACCAGGGTGCGGACGCAGCCATCATCTCGAGCGATGCCACCACTTGGATCTCCCGTGCCTCACGGCACCACGTCGGGGGAACCATCATGCTAACAAGCCGCTCCCGGCATCGGTACGCATCGCCGGAAGGCGAATCAGGCGCGCTTTAACAAGCGACCGTTATGCTGGCGTTTTACGTGATGGAGCACCCCATGCGTGGATTGCGCATTCTCGCCTTCGGTCTTGCCTGCAGCCTGGTCGCCATTCCGGCCATGGCAGCCAGCAGCAGCCATGCGACAACACCGAAGCATTCGACGGCGAAACAGATCCGCGCGCAGCAGATCGCCCGCAACAAGGCCCTGACCGGCTTCCAGCGCGACCTGGTCAGCGTGCTGGCGACGCGCGTCGACGCGCAACACCTGCTCGGCGCCGCCCTGTTGGCGCGACCGCTTGCCGACCAGCCCGTGGTCGACAACTTCCGCACCCTGATCACGCGTGCGGCACAGGCTTCCGACGCCGGTCCGGCCGTGACCTGGGCGCAGCTGTCTGACTGCGACCGCAAGGCCGAAACCTGCCCCAATGCCAAGGCTCTTGAGCACCTGACGACGCAGGCGCCCGACAACGCCGCGGTCTGGCTGCTCAAGCTGGGCCAGGACGTGCGCAACATGCGCAAGAAAGACGCGCTCGCCGACCTGGCACATGCCGCCAACGCCAAGCTGTACGACGACTACGCTGGCATCAGCCTCAAGGCACTCGCCAACGCGGTCGCCACGCTACCTCCACCCGCAGCCACCATCGACCCGTCCGCCAAGGCCGGTGCCGCCGGGGTGCAGGTGATGATCGCCTATGGCCTCGCTGCGGCCCAGCCGCAGCCGGCGCTGCGCGTGGTCGCCGGGCTGTGCAAGGACAAGTCGGACGAACCGGGCGTGAAGGCCGACTGCCTCAAGCTCGGCCAGCTGCTGCAGTGGGGCTCCAGCCCGCTGTCGCGTTCGCTGGGCCTGTACCTGTCGGCCACCTTCGGCAACGACCCGTCCCAGCAACAGAGCCTGCATGATGCCCGGCGCGACCTGGTCTGGCAGGTGCAGAATTTTGCGGAACTGGCCATCCACGCCCAGGACGACCCCGCCGAAGCCATCCACCTGCTGATGCTGGCGCGCAATGGCGGCACCCAGATGAGCCTGATGCTTGCCGCATTGCGCGATGCCGGCATTCCGACCGAAGCACCGGCCGGCTGGAAGCCCAAGGCCGCCGAATAAATCCGGCACCGGGTATCGTGCAGACCGCGACTTTTGTGCAGATGGTTCCCTGCGACGCCACACCCCGGTAGGCTTGGGCCACCTTTCGCAATGGAGGTGGGCCGATGCTGACCGTGCTGGTGGCAAGCAGCAAGGGCGGTTGCGGGAAGAGCACGATCGTGACCCAGCTGGCATCGCGCTGGGCGCAGAAGGGCCGACGCACGGCCATCGTCGACGGCGACCGGCAGGGCTCCAGCTTTCGCTGGGCCACCCGCCGACCGGACAGTGTTCCCGGCGTGCTCGGGCTGGAAGGCGGTCGCAGGGGCCTGCATAAGCTTCCTTCGGACACCGAGCGGGTGCTCATCGACACCCCTGCCGGTGCCTACGAGCGCGACCTGGAGCCCTATCTCGAGCAGGCCAGCGTGCTGCTGGTGCCGGTGCTGCCTTCGACCTTCGACCTCGACGCCACGCTGGACTTCCTCGGCCACCTGCAGGGCATCAACCGCATCAAGCGCGGCAAACTGCCGGTGGCGCTGGTCGCCAACCGGCTCAAGCCATGGACCCACGCAAGCCAGGACGCCCTGGCCGAGCTGGCCGAGCTGGCGCCCTACCCGGTCGTGGCGCAGCTGCGCGACAGCCAGGCCTACGTCCTGCTGACCGCACTCGGCAAAGGAATTTTCGACTACGCTTCGGAACAGGTCCGAAGTCATCAGCAGGACTGGATGCCACTGCTGCGCTGGATCAAGCGTCAGCACTGAACCGAAATACCGGGAGCACGCCATGCACGAACTCATCCTGCTGCGCCACGCCGAAGCACTGGCTGCCAGCGCGGGCAACGCCGACCCGCAACGCCGACTCAGCAGCCGCGGCGAACAGGAAGCCCACGCAGCCGGCAAATGGCTGGCGAGTCACGGATCGCGTCCCGACCGTGTGCTCTGCTCGCCGGCCGAGCGAACCCGCACCACCGCTGCGCTGGCACTGGCCGAATTCGCGGACGCGCCACAGGTGCAGCCCGCGGACGAGATCTACGACGCCACGCCCGGCGAGCTGCTGGCGCTGCTGGACCAGCACGAAGACGCGGGGACACTCATGCTGGTCGGCCACAACCCCGGCATCGAGCGCCTGGTCGCGCTGCTGGTGGAAGGTCGCTCGGACGAATTCCGGGGCATGCCGCCAGCCGGGCTTGCGGTGCTGCATCTGGACGGCCCGCTGGAACCGGGTTGCGCCCGCCTGGATGCCTTCTGGTCACCATGAGTCCCCACTCCGGCCATCACCTGCCACCGCTGATCGAGGCCGGCCGCCGGTGATGGCAAGGCTCGCGGCATCGCTTCGGGCGCTGTGTCCCGACCGATGTCGCACGCTGCCTCCGCATCACCCGCAGCCACGACGGACGTTGCGGCCGCACCGACCTGTCGCGGCGTGGCTGCTGCCGCTGCTGCCCCTGGCACCGATCCATGCCGCCGGTTACCGCATCGACAGCAACAGCTCGCAGGCGGTGTTCGGCGTCCGCCTGCTCTGGCTGCATGAAATCAGTGGCAGCTTCCACCACATCAAGGGTTCGGTGCAGCCCGGGCCGCATGCCGACTCGATGATCGTGGCCGCCGATATCGATGTGGACAGCGTGACGATGGATTCCGCGCGTATGCGTCGCTGGGTACTGGCGAAGGAGTTTTTCGACGCCGCCAGCTACCCCACCATCCGCTTCATATCCGACCCCGTGCCGCGAAGCACGCTGGAGCATGGCGGGCCACTGCCGGGAAAACTGAGCGTACGCGGCGTGACGGCCGCGGAACATTTCACCCTGCACCCGATGCACTGCAGCGGACCGGCCCCGGCACCCTGCCGGATCGAGCTGGACGGCACGCTGATACGCAGCGAGTTTGGCATGACCGCCCACCGCGCCACCTTGTCGAACCGGGTCAGGCTTAACCTGGCCATCGTGCTGTTGCCGATCGTGCCCGGCACGCCACGGCCCGCCGACAGCCATGAAAATGCCATGACCGAGTCGCAATAAGCTTTATCATGGTAGGGATGCGTCTGCGTTGGTGTGCCCTCCTGATCCTCATGTGCGCGGCCCTGCTGCAGGGCTGCACGGTGTCGCGCGCGCAGATCCGCGAAGCCCGCGCGATCGTGGCCGCCAGCCCTGACCGCCAGACCGAATGCCACCGTGCCGACCATTGCGCGACGCCGTCGCCACTGTTGAAGGCCGCCGATCAGGCCCTGGCCGACTCCACGCCGCAGCACCCGGTCAACATCGTCACACTGCTCGACGACAGCGCCCCGGCACTGGCCGCGCGCGTCAACCTGATCCGCGCCGCACAGCACAGCATCGATATCCAGACCTATATCTGGGACCAGGACGATGTCGGCCAGCTGATGCTCGACGAGCTGGTGCGCGCGGCACGCCGCGGCGTCAAGGTGCGTATCCTCGCCGACCAGTTGTTCTCCTTCGAGAACCTCAGCCTGCTCGACCGTCTGGCACGGGTCAGTCCCAACCTGAAGGTGAAGCTGTACAACCCCACCTTCGACGACGCGCAGACGCCCCCGCTGGAGTTCGCCGCCGGCATCCTGTGCTGCTTCATGAAGTTCAATCAGCGCATGCACAACAAGCTGTTCCTGGTGGACAACAGCATCGGCATCACCGGCGGTCGCAACTATCAGGATCGCTACTTCAACTGGGACGAGAACTTCGACTACGTCGACCGCGAGGTGATGGTCGGCGGCGCCGCTGCCAAACAGATGGCAGCCAGCTTCGCCTTGTTCTGGCACCACAAGCGCTCGGTGCCGCTGATCCGCCTGCGCGACGTGAACCATCGCATCCGCAGCGATGCCGTGGCACCGACCTGGCCGGCACCGCACTACCTCGACCCACGACGGGTCGCACGCCTGCAGGCCGAAGCCGAGAATCCGGACTGGCTGAAGCAGCACCTGATCGCCCCCGGCCTGCGCACCGGCAAGGTCGATTACTTCAGCGATCTGCCGGCCAAGACCGATGATCCGGACAAGCGCAGCGACCACGAATTCACGTCCTACCTGATGCACATGGTCGCGGATGCGAAACACGAAGTGGTGCTGCAGACGCCCTACCTGGTGATGAGCAACCGCGCGGGCCGGATTTTCAAGAAGCTGCGGAAGGAAAAACCGGCGCCGCACATCATTGTTTCCACCAATTCGCTGGCCTCGACCGATGCCTTTGCGGTCTATGCGCTGTCGTACAAACACCGCAAGCGTTACCTGACCCAGTTTGGCTTCCAGATCCACGAACTGAAACCGCACCCGCCCAGCGCGATCCGCGCCTACGACCGGGCGAACCAGCAGACCGACAACCAGATACCGACCGAATCGCTGGCAATTGTCCCCGGCCACCCGCACCGACACTTTCCCGGCACCGAGCGCCGCCCCGGCCTGTTCGGCAGCAGCGGCCGGCGCAACCGGCCCGCTCCGCTGAAAAGCACCGGGCGCCGCTTCGCCCTGCACGCCAAGTCGATGGTGGTCGACGATCACTTTGCGATGGTCGGCTCGCACAATTTCGACCCACGCTCGGACCACTTCAACACCGAGGCCGGCGTGATCGTTTTCGACCCCCGCTTCGCCAGCGAACTGCGCGCATCGATCCTGCGCGATACCGAGCCGGAAAACGCCTGGGTCGTCGCGCCGCGCCGTCAGGACGTGCCGGTACTTGGCGGCATCAGCGAGTTCATCGGCGATGTCTCGTCCAAGCTGCCCCTGTTCGACCTGTGGCCGTTCCGTTACGCCACCGATTACCAGCTCAACCCCGGTTGCACGCCAAAGCCGCCCTACGCGCCAGGATTCTATGCCTGCTACACGGCGGTAGGGGACTTTCCGGACGTGGCCCTGTCGGGCAAGTCGATCATCACCCGGCTGATCACCGCATTCGGCGCCGGTGTGAAAGGCATTCTTTGATCAGCGCAGGCGAGCTCAGGGGGCCTGTGCCAGGCGCTGCCCGTCACCCACCGTGAAGCGCATCGGCAGCTCGCCGCTCAAGCCCGAAGGTTGACCGGGCGGCACGGCGAAGCGCCAGTCGCGCACCACGTCGACAGCATGCGCGTCGAGCACCGCATCGCCACTGGAAACTGCCACGGCCGCGGCACGTACCACGCCTTGTCCGTCCACCTGCAGACGCAGCACGACCGTGCCGTGCAGGTGATGACGCATGGATTCGTACGGAACTGGGCGCGAAGGCATCGCCACCGGCACCAGCTCGACCGGCGCAGCCGCTACGGCAGCCACGTTCTGCTGCACGGCGCGATGCTGCCGGGTCTGGACCGCCAGCCACGGCGCATGCGAACGCGACCGGGACCGCACGGCACGTGCAACCTGTGCCGGCGGACGATATCTGGGCCAGACCGCCGCATGTGCCGGCGGCCCCGGCCATCCGGCAGTCTGCGCGCTGAGCCAGGCCGTTCCGCCGATGCCGATGAGCAAGGCAAGCAGGCTGAGGCTGGCGGTGGTGCGCAGACGCAACATCGTCGGGCCGCTTACGGCCGCTCCAGGATCGCCGTGACACCCATGCCGCCCGCCGTGCAGATCGAGATCAGGCCACGGCCCGAACCCTTCTGCTCCAGCAGCTTCGCCAGCGTGGCGACGATGCGCGCACCAGTGGCGGCGAACGGGTGGCCCGATGCCAGCGATGAACCGTGCACGTTGAGCCTGGCCGTGTCGATGCTGCCCAGCGGCGCATCCAGACCCAGCCGGTTGCGGCAGTAGTCCGGGCTTTCCCACGCACGCAGGGTGCACAGCACCTGCGCCGCAAACGCCTCGTGGATCTCGTAGAAGTCGAAGTCCTGCAGACTCAGGCCATTGCGCTTGAGCAGGCGCGGCACCGCCACGGTCGGCGCCATCAGCAGGCCCTCGCCGTGCACGAAGTCCACCGCAGCCACCTCGGCATCGCGGAAATAGGCCTGCACCGCGAGCCCGTGGCTGGCAGCCCATTCGTCACTGCCCAGCAGCACCGCCGCGGCTCCGTCGGACAGGCCGGTGGAATTGCCCGCGGTGAGCGTGCCATGGCCCGAGATCTTGTCGAAGGCGGGCTTCAGCGCGGCCAGTTTCTCCATGCTGGAGTCCGGCCGCAGGAAACCGTCGCGCTGCAGGCCGCGGAACGGCACCACCAGCCCTTCGAAGAAGCCGGCGTCATAGGCGGCGGCCAGCTTGCGATGGCTTTCCAGCGCCAGCTGATCCTGTGCCTCGCGGCCGATGCGCCACTCCTTCGCCATCTTCTCGCAGTGGTCGCCCATCGACATGCCGGTGCGCGGCTCGGCCACGCCGGGGAACGCCGGCTTCAGCTCGCTCAGCGCGAAACCGCGGGTTGCGGCGGCCAGCTTGTCCTGCCAGCCCTTGGCGCGATTGATCGCCAGCAGGCGCTTGCGCAGACGCGGGCTGTACACGATGGGCACGTCGCTGGTGGTGTCCGAACCGCCGGCGATGCCCGCCTCGATCTGCCCGGTGGCGATCTTGTTGGCGACGATGATGGTGTTGTCCAGCGAGGTGCCGCAGGCTCGCGCGGTGGTGATGCCCGGCGTGGTCGGCGCCAGTCCGGACGACAGCACCGCCTCGCGCGCGATGTTCCAGTCGGAGGCATGCTTGAGCACCGCCCCCATCGCCACCTCGCCCAGCTCCTGACCGTGCAGGCCGAAGCGTTCGACCAGCGCACCGAGCACCTTGACCGACATGCCGAAGTTGCCGACATCGGCATAGGCCGTGTTGTTGCGACAGAACGGAATCCGAACCCCGCCGATCACGCCAACGCGCTGCTTTTGCGTGTTTTCCATTGCCATCAGCTGTCCAAATACGTCTTGACTGGGCAAGGCTAACCCGCGCGCTGCCTCGGCGAAAGCCCGAATCCGTGAATGGTAGAATCACCCGTTTGCCTTTTCCGGAGCTGTTCACGTGGAGACTTCGCAGCCTGTAGCCCTGCCCGTGGTGCTGGCCCTGGAACTCCCGGCCGGCGTCGTGCCGCCACGGACAACGCTCAGTCGTGACGAGGCCGCCGAGCTGGCGGGCCTGATCGCTGCCGACCTGCAGGCCCTGATTCCGCAGGTGGCCTCTGCCCGCCTCGCCGTGGCGGGCGCCTTGTTCGACACGGTGGAGCTGCTGCGTCCCGGTTTCCCGGTATGGGCCACGCTGGACGAGCTGGCCCGCCGCGTCCCCCGAGGCCATCTGGAGAACGTGGTCGCCTTCGGCACGCACGACGGCCACATGCCAGCCCAGCCGCTTGAACCGGAAAAGGCCTATGCCGATGGACCGATGCGCCTGCTGCCGCTGTCCCTGCTGGTGCCCGAAGCGCTGGCCGACGAGCTTTCCGAGCAGCTGGAAGTCCAACTGGTCGGCCGCGGCGAAACCGGCGCCCGCACCGCCGACTGGCTGATGCGCACGCTAGGCATACAGCTGGAACATGCGCGCTATCTCAGCCGCAACGACCTGATCGCGCTGACCTGCGTGCAATACGAACACGTGAACCTGGCGCCGCTGTGGACACTGCTGGAGACTGCCCTGCTCACGCCCTACCGCGAGGAATCCACCCTCAGCGCGCGTGGCCTGGCACTCCGTTACGCCCACGACGGCATCCACGCCCGGTCGCCCGCGCAATGGCTGGCCGATCAGGCCGGCGACCCCGCTGAACGCGCGCATGCCTTTGCCGGGCTGGTCTTCGAGCTGCGCCAGTACGCCGCCCTGCTGGCCGCACACCATGTTCCGCTAAGCCTGGAGAACGGCGAGGCGTCGGCAACCGACGGCTACCTGCTGGAGCCGCTCGCGGACACCGACCCGGGTTACGATCCGCCCGCACTGTTCGCTCACGAAGCCCCCGGCCTGGGTGTCGTGGCCCTTACCGTGGCCCAGCGCGGCCAGGGCGGTCACGCCCGCGCACTGGCGCATGGTTACCCGCTGCATCCGGCGGCGCTGGGGCCGCTGGCCGCCGTGCTGGCCGCCCGCCATGGCATTTCCACCGACATCCATGCGCTGGGACGCATCGTGCTGGACGAAAGCGGCTGGCTCGGAGCACCGGCCGTGTCGCTGCACTGACCCCCCTTTGAAAGCTTTCCGGGCTGGCGCATGATGTAGGTTCTGCGAACGGGGCCAGCCATCGGGGAGGGGCATGTCCGCGCCAGCGTCGCCCAACAGCAGCCGGCCACCGGCTCCGGCCTCGTCGTCCGAACTGGCCGCACGGGTGCTGCACGATGCACCCGTGCTGATCGCCTACATCGACCCCTCCGAGCGCATCTGCTTCGTCAACGACGCGCATCAGCGCTGGTTCGGCATCGCACCGGAGAAACTGGTCGGCAAGAACCTGGTCGACGTCATGGACAAGGACAGTTACCGCCAGGCGCAGTCCACGCTGCACCGCGCGCTGGCGGGACACGCGGCCAGCTACGAGGGCGAACTGTTCAGCGGCGTCGCCCGGCGCTACGTGCACGGCAGTTTCCAGCCCGACCTGGATGAACAGGGCAACCTGCGCGGCGTGATCACCGCATTCACCGACATCACCGCGCGCTACACGCTGGAACGCAAGTTGCGCGAGAGCGAGCTGCGCTTCCAGACCGCCTTCCAGCACGCCGCCATCGGCATGGCCCTGATCAGCACGGACGGCCATTTCATGCGGGTCAACCAGGCGGTCTGCCGCATGCTGGGCTACAGCGAGGACGAGTTCCTCAAGCTGACCCTGGCCGAGATCACTCATCCGGACGACCTGGTCGCCGACATGGCCCAGATCGACAGCCTGGTCAGCGGCCGGGCCGAGTCCTGTCAGATCGAAACGCGCAACCTGCATCGCGACGGGCACGTCGTGCACCTGCTGATGAGCGTGTCAGTGGTCAGGGACCCGTATGGCGAAGCCCAGTACCTGGTCTCGCAGGCCCAGGACATCAGTCAGCACAAAGCCTACGCGGATGCACTGCACCACGAGCGCCAGCTGTCGGAAATCACGCTGAACTCGATCGCCGACGCGGTCATCTCCACCGACCTCGAGCTGAAAGTGGTTTCGCTGAACCCGATCGCCGAAGCCATGACCGGCTGGTCCGCACGCGAGGCACTGGGCAGGCACATCGATGAAGTGTTCCGACTGCGCAGCGCCGTCAGCGGCCAGCCGCTGGAGAACCCGCTCAGCGCGGCCATCCGGCGCAATGCCATCGTGGACCTCTCCGGCAAGGCCGTGCTGGTGCATCGCAACGGCTTCGAAACGCCGATCGAGGACTCCGCGGCACCGATCGCCGACCACAACGGCAACGTGGTCGGCGGCGTGCTGGTCTGCCACGACATCGGCGAAAGCCGGTCACTGGCACTCAAGCTGATCCACTTCGCGCAGCACGACACGCTTACCGGCCTGCCCAACCGCAACCAGCTGACGCCGCGCATCGAACAGGCGGTGACCCTGGCGCGACACCACAAGTATCGCTGCGCGCTGCTTTACCTGGACGTGGACCACTTCCGCAACATCAACGACACGCTGGGCCGGGGCGGCGGCGACCAGGTCATGCAGGCTGTGGCCCGTCAGGTGCGGAGCGTGCTGCGCCGGGGCGACGACCTGGCATGCCGCTACAGCGCCGACGAGTTCGTGGTGCTGCTGCCAAGAGTGGACGAACCGGCCGAGGCCGCCGGCGTGGCGCGGGCGCTGCTGCAACAGTGCTCGCAGATCATGCTGCCGGGTAGCCGCGGCATGCGCATGGGCGTAAGCGTCGGCATCAGTCTCTACCCCGACGACGCCGACGACGCGGATGCCCTGCTGCGCAACGCGGATGCGGCCATGTACGAAGTAAAGATGCAGGGTCGCCGCGACTATCGCTTCTTCACTCCGTCGATGACCGAGCGCCATGCCTCGCAGCGGCGTATCGAAGGCGCGCTGCGCCAGGTGATGGAACAGGAAGAACTGTCGCTCTACTACCAGCCCAAGGTAAATGCCGCCGACGAGCGCATCGTGGGTGCCGAGGCCCTGCTGCGCTGGCAGGTCGAAGGCCACGACATCTTCGTGCCCGACCAGTTCATCCCGGTCGCCGAGGACAGCGGGTTGATTCTCTCGCTGGGCGACTGGGTGCTTCGCCAGGCCTGCGAGCAGGCCAGCCGCTGGCAGCGGCAAGGCCTGACCATTCCGATTTCAGTCAATGTGTCGCCGCGACAGTTCCAGCACGAAGCGTTCTACGACCAGTTGGAGGCGATCCTGGATGAGAGCGGGCTGGACAGCAGCCTGCTGGAACTGGAACTGACCGAGCGCATGGTGATGTCCGGCGGCGATGCCACCATCCGCCTGCTGCAGCGCATCCGCGAGCGCGGCGTGCGTCTGTCGCTGGACGACTTCGGCACCGGCTACTGCAGCCTCTCGTACCTCAAGCACTTCCCGGTCGATGCACTGAAGATCGATCGCGCCTTCGTGCGCGACATCGTCGGTGATGCCGACACCCACGCCATTACCGGCGCCATCATCTCGATGGCGCGCAGTCTCAACAAGGACGTGATTGCCGAAGGCGTGGAAACAGCGGCCCAGAGCAAATTGCTGCGCGATGCCGGCTGCTCTCAGTTGCAGGGCTTCCTGTACGGCGCACCCATGTCCGCCGAAACCCTCGAACGCCAGCTTGCCGAGCAGGAAGCCGCCTAGTCGGCCGTGCGCCGGAACTCGCGCTCGTACATCGCGTAGTGGCAGCGCTGCATGCCCAGGCTTTCGTAGGTGTGCTGCGCGCGCACGTTCTCGGTTTCCACATACAGCCGCAGGCCCACGGCGCCGGAAGTCTGCGCGCGCCGCTCTACCTCTGCATACAGGGCCCGGAACACGCCGCCGCGCCGCGCCGCCGGCTCCACATAGACGCTCTGGATCCACCAGAAATCGCCGTTGCGCCAGTCGCTCCATTCGTAGGTAACCAGCAGGCCGCCCACCGCCAGGCCATCACGTTCCGCCACCAGGTAAAAGCCGCGCCGCGGCTCATCAAGTACCGCACCGACGCCCTTTGCCAGCAGCGCTGGATCGAGCCGCTTGGCTTCGGTTTCCCACGCCATCGCGGCGTTCCAGGCAACCAGGGCGGGTATATCGGCCGCGTGGGCCAGACGGATCGACAACGTGGACATGGATCATTCGCCAGCGGAGGTGATGCCGTCCATGATGCCCTGTTATGCGGGTACCGCGCATGGCGCTTATCCTGCCCGCCTCAACGTTTGGACGGCGTGCGCGGCTTGCTGCCTCGCGTGCGCGAAGCACCGAGCTTGCGGGTCAGCGTGTTGCGTCCGACCCCGAGCGCCACCGCCGCATGCTGCCGGTGTCCCGCATGCGCGGCCAGCGCGGTTTCCAGCAGCACCCGGTCGAGCGCCTCGCGTGCGCGCGCATGGATGTCGGCCTCGCTCTCGGCCAGCGCATGTGTGGCCCAGTCACGCAGGGCGTCGGTCCAGTCGCCGTGCGCCACGCTCGTGCTCGCCCCGAGGTCGGCCGGCAGGATTTCGTGTCCTGCCGCGATCACGGCGAGACGACGACACAGGTTCTCTAGTTCACGCACATTGCCCGGGTAGTCGCGCTGGGCAATGGCCTTCAGCGCTGCCTTCGAAAAACGCTTGGGCGGCAGCCTCAGCTCCTGGGCGGCGACCGCCAGGAAGTGTTGTGCCAGCAGCGGGATATCGCCGCGCCGATCGCGTAGCGCAGGCAGGGGAATACGCACGACGTCGAGACGATGCTTCAGATCGGCGCGGAACTGTCCGGCAGCCACGCGCGCATCCAGATCCTGATGGGTGGCGGCGACAATGCGGACATTGCAGCGGATCAGCTCGCGCCCGCCCACGCGGTAGAACTCGCCCCCGGCCAGCACGCGCAGCAGGCGGGTCTGCAACGCCAGCGGCATGTCGCCGATCTCGTCCAGGAACAGCGTGCCGCCCTCCGCCTGCTCGAAGCGCCCGGCCACGCGCCGGGTGGCCCCCGTGAAGGCCCCGGCCTCATGACCGAACAGTTCGCTTTCCAGCAGCTCGGACGGAATGGCGGCCGTATTGAGCGCGACGAACGGGCGATCCCGTCGCGCACTCTCGTCGTGCAGCGCACGTGCCACCAGCTCCTTGCCGGTACCCGTCTCACCGGTGACCAGCACGTTCAGGTCGCTGGCCGCCACCCGGCCGATCAGCCGGAACACCTCGCGCATCGGCGCGCTCTTGCCCAGCAGGGCGTGACTGCCTGCGGCAGCGACCGGGACGTCCGCGGCCGGTGCGTCGGACAGCACACGACGCACGGCAGCCACCGCCTGATCCAGGTCGAACGGCTTGGCCAGATAATCGACCGCTCCCGCCCGATAGGCGGCGGCCGTGGTCGCCACGTCGGTGTACGCACTCATCACGATCACCGGGCCGATACCGCGCTCGTGCAGTTCCTCCAGCAGCACCTGGCCGCTCTCGCCCGGCATGCGCACATCGGTCAACAGCAGGGCCGGACGCGCTTCGCGCAACGCCTCGCGCACGCCGGCCACATCGCCGAACTCACGCACGGCCAGGCCCGCATCGCGCAGGGCCTCGGCCAGGACGAAGCGCACGCTGCGGTCGTCGTCGATGATCCAGATATCTTCAGCCATGCGGGCGCTCCAGAGGCAGATACAGCGAGAACACGGTCTCGCCCGGGCGACTGACGCAACGCAGCTCGCCGCCATGTTCATGCGCGATCTCGCGCGACAGGGCCAGGCCCAGGCCGGTACCGTCGGCCCGCCCGGAAACCAGCGGTTCGAACAGGGTGTCGCGCAGCTCGACCGGTACCCCGGGACCATCGTCGATCACATCGATACGCACCGCGCTGCGCAGCACACGTTCGCCCAGGCGCACGGCGTGCTCGGCACGGGTACGCAGGGTGAGCGTGCCCGCACCGGCCTCGACCGCATTGCGGGCCAGGTTCAGCAGTATCTGCAACAAGCGGTCCGCGTCGCCGGTGACCTCGGGCAGGCTGGGGTCATAGTCGTGACGCAGGCGTGGGGTCGACGGTTCGGCCAGCATCAGCTCGGCCAGGCGCTCCAGCAATGCGTGCGGATTGACCGCTCCGATCCGCGCCACGCCGTCATGGTGCAGCAGACGATTGGCCAGGGCGATCAGGCGGTCGGTCTCGCTCAACACCAGCACCGCCAGCGCCTGCAGGTCCTCGTCGTGCAGGCGACGCTGCAGCAGCTGCGCCGCGCCACGCAGTCCCGCCAGCGGGTTTTTCACCTCATGCGCGAAGCCACGCAGGGTGGCGGACAACGGGGAGGCCTGCGCCGACGGTTCGGCCAGCATGTGTACTTCCAGCAGCAGGCGTTCCGCATCGAGCGGCTGCAGGCTGACATCCACCCGGCGTGTTCCGCCACCCAGGCCGTCTAGCTCCACACCGCGCACCTGCAGCGCCCGCTGTTCGGCCAGGGCACGCGCGGCCTGGTGTGCCAGCTCGGGCGTCGAGGTCAACCTGGGTAACGGAACCCCGATCGCACTGCGCAGGCCCAGCCCAAACTGTTCCGCCAGCGCGACGTTATGCCATTGCACGCGCAGTTGCGCGTCGACTAGGGCCAGCCCGGTCGCCATCTGCTCCGCCAAAAGCTGCCGGGGGATCGATTCCATTGCACCATCATGGGCAATGATCCGGCATGGTGCAAACCATAGCCCGTCGGCATGGGAGTGGCAGCCACCTGGATGGTCGGCCTTATGTGTATGCACTTCCTTGGGTGCATCACACCGATCGCCGACCGTAGCAGCATCAGTCAAACCATGTAGGCTTCGGCCAGGTTTTACCCATGCTGACGATATCGGCAGGTGCTCGTAGTTTGCCTCCCATCACGGCCCACCCATGTTGCGTACGGTGATGTCGCTAGGGATATCGAAGATCGTGGAATAAGGCAGATGCCCGACGACAAACGACGTCGTCTTGAACGCGTTGCCCCCTGCATCCGACTTGGACCAGAACACCGGCATCTTGCCGCTCAGCCTGTTCGGAAACTCCTCCGGGGCCTGCGCGCCACGGTCCTGTTTCGATCCACCCGTCCAGACACAGTAAGTGGTTTGTGCCAGTTCGTTTTTCACGATCACGCACGGCTGGCCGGCGTAGCTCCCCTGGCCGGCCTTGTGGATGCCTGCCTGTGCCAGTTGCTCCCAGTCCGGTGCAACCATTGGGATATCTGCAGAATTGTCGGTCGGCATGACCTGCACGCTGCCGGTTCGCTTGACCAGGTCTAGGTCGTAGACGCGACCATCGCGCACTATCGTCAACCGGGACGTGTATTTCAGACGGAAATGACACATGGCAACGCGATTGGAAAGCGATGCATCCACGTGGTAATCGTCGATCAGGAGTGCACTGCGACGATCTCCGTCGTGCCAATACTTAACCTGCACGGTACCGAGCTTGGCCTCGTCCGCACTGTCGAGCGGGGTCGTTGGCAAATGGGCGTCCCTGCAGTTCCTCAGCATGGACTTGTAGAACGCCAGATCCCGGTTGATACCGCCCATGGTGGCGACCGTGCCGCTCTGCTCCAGGTAATACACCATGCCACCCGCATCGCTCATGCCTGACGACGTCGCCGGCGCTTGTGAACCGTTCTCGCCAGCCGCACCCTGCGAACAGGCACAGAGCAGGGTACTCAGCGCGAGGCCGATCAAACCATATCGATGTTTTCTGCCTGAATGAAAGCGCACGTTTCCAACCTCCCTGAACGTTTACAGGACGTCCTTCAACGGCCCAAGCGCCACCTTGCGTTCCTCCTGCGTGCCACCGAACCAGGGCCGCTTGCCGTTCGTGATCGTGCTGCTGTCGACTGGCTGCTGCATCGCCCAACCTGCCTCGCCGTGCCTTGCGTCCGGACATCACTGGACGACTCTCCACCAGCCCGGACCAGCACGTTGCACCGCATCGCCGGTCACGTCATGGGACATTCCCATTCCATGCATCGCACATGACACCATCTTCTGGATGCTCAACGTTTGCCTAGCAAGCGCATCGGGCACACCCACAACCTAGGGGCGTGAAGGAAGTCCGGCGATGACTGGACAACCCTGATGCTTCTGTCACGACGATCGCGAACCGTCGACACCGTCAACCGGGTTCTTCACGGCATTCCTGGTAGTACGCGGACGCTGACCGGTGTGCTCTTGCCCTTCATGCCGGACTGCCCACGGGTAGCGGCTCCGACGGAGGCGTAGGTGGCAGCCGCGATGACAGCATGTGCAATCAACGTGGCGTTGCTGCACTCGGTCATGCACTGACCACTCTGATGGATGCGAAGCGCGGTGCCGGGGGTAGAGATGGAACATGCGCTCATGGGATATCCCTCATTCAATCTGACAAACGCCCGATTCCCGAAACGGCCAACCGGACAGTCTCCTTTTGACTAAGCGATGTGCCCCCGACATCCCAACAGAGGCAGACAACATGGCGTGATTCCGTACGCATTGCCTGCTCTAGTCGAGACCCTAGCACAAGAGTTTGATGCTTGAAGCCGCAGCGCGGCTGCGGCTGACCAGAAGTGCGGCGTTCAACGCATCGCTCGACTTTGCGATTTGCCAAAGGCATACGTCGACTCCTGTCACGACCTCTGGTTGCTTTCACTTTGGTGCTTGCCCGGGCTCTCTACCCGTAAAGGGCGCGCGTAAGACGCTTGCGCACCCAGTCCGTCGGTTCGTGGCCCAGAGATCTCCGCACGGCCCAACAGTCCCTGCAGATCACGCGGGACAACGATGCGGGAGGTGAAGACTTTCCCTCTGCGGTGTAGCACTTGATGTAGCACTCGCTGTAGCACTTGGCCAAAACGGTGCGGCAACACTAGGAAAGCGAGTCACTTCAAGGAGGTAGAAGAGACTGGTGGCTATGGGTGGACTCGAACCACCGACCCCAGCATTATGAGTGCTGTGCTCTAACCGGCTGAGCTACATAGCCATGGGGTGCCCGTGCTTGTGTGTGGATCGATCGCAGGTGCGATCTCGACAGGCGGGCGCGGCAGTTTAATCGTGTCGGCGCCGGCATTCAAGTTTTTTGGCGCTCGGCGGCTTGCCCGCGCTTCACGCGCTGTGTTTGAATCGGGATAAATGTCCCATACCGGTTACGCATCACCGGCTGGCTGGTGCGCTGCGAGGAGGCTAGATGCCCGATATCATCGATGCTGATGGCTATCGCCCGAATGTGGGCATTGTCCTGCTTAACAGCGACGGGCAACTGTTCTGGGCGCGTCGCGTTCATCGGGACGGATGGCAGTTTCCGCAGGGCGGCATGCGCAGCGACGAGACCCCGCTGGAAGCCATGTACCGCGAACTGGCCGAGGAAACCGGCTTAGCGCCTCATCACGTCGAAGTCGTCGCCAGCACTCGCGGCTGGTTGCGCTATCGCCTGCCCAGCCGCTATGTCCGTCAGCACCAGCGTCCGCTGTGCATCGGCCAGAAGCAGGTGTGGTTCCTGCTGCGGCTGGTCGGCCAGGAAGATGCATTGCGTCTTGATGCGCATGAAAAGCCCGAATTCGACCTGTGGCGATGGGTCGATTTCTGGTATCCCGCTGCCCATGTGGTGAATTTCAAGCGCAGCGTATACGAACGCGCTTTGCGTCACTTCGCCCCGGTGGTGGAGGAATTGCTCAGCGTGCGCGTGGGCAGCCAGCCGCGCCGCCCGCCCGATCCGGGCAACGGACGAGCCGCCGCCTGAGCGAACACGACGCTCAAAGCTCAAAGACGATCGTAAGGCAGGCTCCGGGCCAGCGATATGCCACACATGCCCGGGACGGGCACGGAACACCGCGGCACTGCCCGTAGCGTGCCCTGGTTCCTTGACGCTGTCGTCCCGGCACCGCTATACCATCGGTTTTCACTGGATCGTCGCGATGCCCTCACGACCGCCACCGCGTTACGTGGTACGCCCGCACGATGCCGACAATCACCGACGGCGCCAGCTCCTGCTTGGGGCCGCCTGGCTGGGCAGCTTGCTGGTGGTGGGTTTCGGCGTCAGCCTGCTGCGTGGCCATGCCGCACCGGAGATCATCAACCACAAGGCGCAGCTGCAACGCCTCAGTGCCGAGAACGACAACCTCAAGCAACAGGTCGCCAACCTGCAGCGCTCGCAGCAGGTCACCAATATCGCCACCACCTCGCTGCGCAAGAGCCTGGCCGATCGCGACGAACAGATCAGCGAGCTCAGAGCCGACCTTGGCTTCTACTCGCGCCTGCTGGGCAGCAATGCCGCGCACGAAGGGCTGAAGGTGCAGGGTGTCGAACTGCAGCCGGTCCCAGGCTCGCACGCATGGAATCTCAGCGTCAGCCTCACGCAGAGCCTGAAACGCGACGGCGACACCAGTGGAAACGCCGAAGTCAGCGTCGATGGCCTTCGCGGCGACAAGGTGGCGCAACTTTCATGGTCGAAACTGGGCGATGCCGCACAGAAGGACGGTATGCCTTTCGACTTCAAATATTTCCAGCAACTGCATGCCACGATCGTGCTGCCGGCGGATTTTCGTCCGACCCGGCTGCGGGTCGAGGCACATCCGGCCGGCGGTACCGCAGTCACCCGCACCGTCACGTGGAGCGACGCGCTCACCGGCCATGTCACCGTCGCCCAGGGGGACTCCAATGCTCAACCGTAAACGCCAGGAACCCGCAGCCCGCTCCGGCAGCCGCGCCCATCAAACCAGCCTGATCGCGCATGGCACGGTCATCCGCGGCGACCTCCGTTTCAACGGCGCTCTTCATCTGGATGGTCGCATCGAAGGCTCGGTCTGCGCCGAAAGCGAGGATGCCGTGTTCACCTTGAGCGAACAGGGCCAGGTCCATGGCGAGGTGCATGTGTCGCACGCCGTGATCAACGGCGAAGTGAATGGCAACGTGTTCGCCAGCGAGCGACTGGAGCTGGCGGCGCAGGCACGCATCACCGGCGACGTGCACTACCGCACCCTGGAAATGACGGCCGGCGCCCAGGTCAATGGGCGCATGACCCACACCGAGGAAAGCCAGGCTACGCGCGAACTGCCAGCCCCGGCGATGGCCGAAGCTGCCGAAGCTGCCGAAGCTGAGGCTGCCTGATCCGCGCCCGGACGGGCCGGCTCGCCGCCGGTCCGTCGTACCCAACCGGTGATCGCGCTATCCTTGCGTTCGGCCCAAGGCAACCGCATATCCCTCCGATGGAAACCATCGTCCCCATTCCCGATTACCGCCAGGCCGGCGCTCCGCTGGTGTTCACCGAGGCCGCCGCGCACAAGGTCCACGAGCTGATCGCCGAGGAAGGCAATCCCGAGCTGAAACTGCGCGTGTACATCACCGGCGGCGGCTGCTCGGGCTTCCAGTACGGCTTCACCTTCGACGAGGCCCAGGCCGAAGACGACTTCGCACTGCAACGCGAGGGCGTCACCCTGCTGGTCGATCCGCTGTCGCTGCAATACCTGGTCGGCGCCGAGATCGATTACAGCGAAAACCTCAGTGGCGCGCAGTTCGTGATACGCAACCCGAACGCGAAGACGACCTGCGGCTGCGGCTCGTCGTTCTCCACCTGATTCCTATCCTCCTGACGCCGAGCGACGCATGGCCGCGACGACCACGCCCAACACCTTCGCCGGACTCAGTCTGATCCTCGACCGCGTAGCCGAACGGCGCGACGACAGCGCGTGGGTGGCTGCCCAGAGCGAATCGCCGCACGCGCGCTGGTTGCTGCTCGACGCCCACGGCGCCGCCTTCCTGCACAACAATCGCGACGCCTTACGCTGGCTTGATGGCCACGAACGTGAGCGCTGGCTGGATGGCCACGAGGCCAGTCTGCTCGGTCTGGTCGATGGTCGCCCATTGTTCCTGCTGACCGTGGACGACGACGCCCAGGCCGGCGCGCTGGAAACTGCGCTCGACGCGCGACGCGCCGGCCTGCGCGCAGTCGGCCTGCTACTGCCGGCCGATGAAGCCGGCTTGTTCGCCTACGCCAAGGGCCTGGCCCACTGGCACCAGGAAACTCGCCACTGCGCACGCTGCGGAGCTCCGCTGCGCCGGGTTTCCTCGGGGCATCGCCTGCAATGCACCCAGGCTACCTGCGGCCGACTGCACTTTCCGCGCACCGATGCCGCGATGATCGTGATCGTGGAACACGAGGGTGCCTGCCTGCTGGGTCGCCAGACCAGCTGGCCTCCCGGCCGCTACTCCACCTTGGCTGGTTTCGTCGAGCCGGGCGAGGCGCTAGAAGACGCCGTGCGCCGCGAGGTGGCCGAGGAATCGGGCGTCATCGTCGACGAAGTGCACTACCACTCCTCGCAACCCTGGCCGTTCCCCGCCTCGCTGATGCTGGGTTTCACGGCAACGGCACGCGACCGGCGCATCGAACGGCGCGATGGCGAACTGGAGGACGCACGCTGGTTCACGCCACAGGAACTGCTCGACGGCATCGAGCATGGGCAGCTGACCCTCTCTTCACCCGTGTCGGTATCCTGGCAACTGATCATGCACTGGTTGCGCGAGCGCGCCGGAGCGGAAATGGCGCAACGCATCGCCAAAACCGCGCTTGCCTGCTGAAACTTACGCATGTGACCAAGGAGGTCCGCCCATGCCCGCAGCAACCCCGACCGACCAGGATCGCCCGCTGACGTTCACCATCGGACGCGATGAGATGATCATCCGTCGGCGCTACGAGGTGCTGAGCATCCTCAACGATCTGTGCGTCGGCACCTGGTTCCTGATCGGCAGCATCATGTTCCTGTCCAGCGCATGGGTCACATTCGGGACCTGGCTGTTCATCGCCGGCAGCGCGCAGCTACTAGTCCGGCCGATGATCCGCCTTGCCCATAACATCCATCTGAAGCGCATGCCTTACGGTGGTGTCGGCCTGTAGCCGAGGGAAGCGTCGAGCCCTATCGACAACGCAACCCCGGCGCACACTGAACTCGCCCTGGCATCGGCTGTCCGATCCGGACAAGCCGCAAACGGAAGCGACATGGCGCAGGGGCACGATCAACGAGGATGGCCCGACAGGGAAACCAGCGAGACCGACCGCTCCACCTCGCGCACAGCCACATCCTGGCGCGGCGCGGTGGGCCGGGGCATCGTGCTGGGAATCGTGCTCTCGCTGCATCTCGGTCTGGCCGCAAGGCTGCTGACATGGTCACCCACTCCGCTGCGCAGCAGCCGGCATGCCGGTACCCTTTCGCGTCGCAATGACGAGGCACTGCAGATCACCTTCATCCGGCCACGACTGCTGCCTCTGCAGCCGCGTGCACACTCTCCCTCCCGTCATGCTGCGCCACATCGGCGACGAATCGCCCGCCGTGTGGGCCTGCAATCCGTGCACGTACCATCCACCCCGGCAACCACAACCGTCATTCCGGCACCGTCCATCGCCGCTCCGACAACGCCGGCGAATCCGCGACTGACCTACCGCCCCGGCAACTTCGCACAAGAACTCCAGGCCGCACGACACCGCGAACCGCTGATCCGCCTGCCCGGCATGGACGATGCGCCGCCCAGTCCCGGCCTACAGCTGCGTGCGCCAGCGCCCAGCTTCAAACAAGTCGTCCACGCGATCGGCAGGGCGCAGGACTGCTATGCCGAACAGCAGGACATGCGACACCAGGGCAACGACAGCGCCCCGCAGATCGATCGCCTGCTCGAGGCGGACGGCTGCGGCCCGCACCAGAGCCCGGACGGCAACTCGGCGGCGGTACACGCCGCCGTGCAGGCGGTCATGCGCGGCGATTGACCAACGCTCCCTCGCGCAGGGTGGTGGCTCGCTTACAATGCGGGCAACCCAGGAGTCTCCCTCGTCATGGCCATTCGCCTGCTCGTCGCACTCATCGCACTCGGACTGTTGCATCTGCAGCCGCGTCTCGCCTGCTGGCGTGGCGATGGCGGCTTCCGCCGCTGGGTCGCGCAGATCTCCGATACCAGCGGCATCGGCCGGGTGGTGCTCGCACTGTTGCTGCCGCTGGCACTCTGCCTGCTGGTGATCTGGCTGCTCGGGCGGTTTCCGCTGAGCGACCTGCTGCAGTTGCTGTTCGCGCTGGCCGTGCTGCTGTTCTGCTTCGGCCCGCATGCCTACGAAGCGGATCTGGAAGCGATCCTGCGCGCGCCCGACGGCGCCAGCCGCGAGGCCGCGGCACAGGCGCTTGGCGAACATGGCGAAACGGTGGCCTGGCGCGTGGACGCGCTCGGCGAAGCTGTCGCCAACGCCGCGCTGCGTCGCCGCTTCGGCGTGCTGCTGTGGTTCTTCCTGCTCGGCCCGACCGGCGCGCTGCTGTATCGGCTCACGCGCACGCTGGGCCGCGACGACCGCCTGGGCCTGGATCCGGGCGCGTACAGCGCCGCCCGCCAGTTCGCCAATATCCTGGACTGGCTGCCTGCCCAGCTGCTGGTGTTCACGCTGGCCCTGGTCGGCCACTGGGACGCGGTGATGAGCGCATGGCGGCGCTGGCACCAGCTGGCACGCCCCGACGACTGGTACCGCCAGGGTCCGGGCTTCCTGGCCGACGCGGCGCGGGCCGACATCCTCAGCGACATCGAGGGCGGCGACGGTTATGTCGAGGAGCGGGTCGACACCCTGTTCGAGCTGCGCCGCCTGCGCTCAGCCCTGCTGCGCGCCTTGCTGGTGTGGCTGAGCGTGGTGGCACTGATCGTGATCGCCGGCTGGTGGCGCTGACCTCGCCAGCATCCGCCAGGGTTTCCTGACCGCGCGCACCGCGGGTTGGTGCGGAAGCCTCCAGAGCCGGCTCAGGCCATGCTGCCGCGCAGTTCGCGTACCCGCTGCTCCAGTGCGGCGGCGCTGGCCTGCGATGGCGCCACCGGCACATCCACCACCACTTCCACCCGCGCGCGGAAGCGTCGCGGCAGGCGCGCGCGGCGCAGCACCGAGTCGCGCCGGCTCCACATGCTGCCCCACAGCCCGCGCAGCGCCATCGGCACCACCGGCACGGGACGTTGCTCCAGAATCTTCTCGACGCCCGGACGGAACGGCGCGACGCCGCCATCGCGCGTCAGCCCGCCCTCGGGAAAGATGCACACCAGCTCGCCATCGGCCAGCGCCGCGTCGATCGCCGCATAGGCGTCGTGCAGTATCTGCGGGTCTTCCTTCTGTCCCGCGATCGGGATCGCCCGCGCGGTACGGAACAGGAAGCGCAGCACCGGTATGTTGAAAATGCGGTAGTACATGACGAAGCGCGCCGGGCGAGGCAGGTTGGCCATCAGCAGCAGGGCATCCACGTAGCTGACGTGATTGCACACCAGCAGGGCCGGGCCCTGCTCGGGAACATGCTGCATGCCGTCCACGCGCACCCGATACAAGGTGTTCACCAGAACCCACGTGGTGAAGCGCAGCAGGAATTCCGGCACCAGGGTGAAGATGTATGCCGCCACCAGCACGTTGAGCACAGCAGCGGCCAGGAAGATCTGCGATGCATCCAGCCCAAGCCACCCCAGTCCGAGACCAAACCCCGCCGCCGCCACGATCAGCAGCGCGTTCATGATGTTGTTGCCGGCAATGATGCGCGACAGCTTTTCGCGTGGCGCGCGCGCCTGCACGTAGGCGAACAGCGGCACCACGTAGAGCCCGGCGAACACGCCGATCATGGTCAGGTCCAACACCAGGCGCAGGCTACCGGCTTCCTTCAGGAAGGCCAGCCAGTCCAGTCCACGCACGCTCGTCATGCCGTGCCGCGCCAGGTACAGATCCACCCCGAACACGGTCAGCCCGAACGCGCCCAGCGGCACCAGCCCGATCTCCACTCGCCGCCCCGACAGCTTCTCGCACAGCAATGCGCCGATACCGCTGCCCACCGAGAACAGCGTGAGCACCAGGGTATAGACCGAGCCGTCGCCACCCAGCGTTTCGCGCGTGTAGATAGGCAACTGCGCAATCAGCACGGTGCCGAAGAACCAGAACCACGAAATGCCCAGGACCGCGTTCCACACCGCGCGGTCTTCGTGGGTGATGCGTACCACCCGCGCCGTTTCGCCGAACGGGTTCCAGTTGAACTTCAGGTCCGGCGCGGTAGCCGGCGCGGGCGGGATCGAACGGCTGCTCAGATAGCCCGCCACCGCCACTGCGATCGTCGCCCCCGAAGCCAGCCACGGCCCGATGCCGGCGATCCGCATCAGCGCGTTACCAGCGATCATGCCGATCAGCATCGCCAGCTGGGTGCCCATCTCCACCAGACCGTTGCCGCCGAGCAGCTCGCCCGGCTTGAGCGCCTGCGGCAGGATCGCGTATTTGATCGGCCCGAATACAGTGGAATGCACGCCCATCATGAACAGCACGACCAGCAGCAGCGCGATGTGGTGGGTGACGAAGCCGGTGGCGGCCACGGCCATCGCGGTGATCTCGAACAGCTTCACCCAGCGGATGATGCGCGTCTTCTCGAACTTCTCCGCCAGTTGCCCGGCCGACGCCGAGAACAGGAAGAACGGCAGGATGAACAGCGCCGGCGCGAAATTGGTGTAGATCGCCGCAGTGTGATCGTTCAGCCCCATCTGGAACGCCACCAGCATCAACAATGCATTGCGGAACGCATTGTCGTTGAACGCGCCCAGCGCCTGTGTCCAGAAGAACGGTGCGAAGCGGCGCTTGCCGAACAGGGCGAACTGGCTCATGCCGAATCCATGCAGTGGAGTCAGCGGCTAGGGTAGCGTGAAAGCCGTTCCCTTCGGCCAGCCTGCGGGAACGGCTGCGGCAGCGCCGGCAGGCATGGCTGCCGGCACTCCGTGTTGGTTTCCGTGATCAGCTGCGATGCAGAGCCCGGTGCGCGATGTCGCGCCGGCAGAAGGCACCGTCGAAATGGATCTTCGCCACCTCGGCGTAGGCCCGTTCGCGGGCCGCGGCAATGTCCGCGCCGAGCGCGCACACGGTCAGCACGCGGCCACCGGCGGTAATCACCTGCCCCTGCGGATCGAGTTTGGTGCCGGCGTGGAAGACCTTGGCATCGGCCACCGCAGCGGCGTCCAGGCCTTCGATCACATCGCCGCTGCGCACCTTGCCCGGATAGCCGCCAGCCGCCATCACCACACCCAGCGAGGGGCGCGGGTCCCACTGCGCGCGGGTGCGATGCAGCTCGCCGTCCAGTGCGGCCTCGATCAGGTCGACCAGGTCGGACTTCAGCCGCAGCATGATCGGCTGCGTTTCCGGGTCGCCGAAGCGCACATTGAACTCGATGACCTTGGGGTTGCCGGCCTTGTCGATCATCAGGCCGGCGTAAAGGAATCCGATGAACGGGGCGCCTTCCGCCGCCATGCCGCGCAGGGTCGGCTGGATCACCTGCTCGAGGATGCGCTGCTCCACCTCGGGCGTGACCACCGGCGCGGGCGAATAGGCGCCCATGCCGCCGGTGTTGGGACCCAGGTCGTTGTCGTCGCGGCGCTTGTGGTCCTGGCTGGAGGCCATCGGCAGCGCGTGACTGCCATCGCTCATCACGATGTAGCTGGCTTCCTCGCCATCCAGGAATTCCTCGATCACCACGCGCGCCGATGCGTCGCCGAACGCATGCGCGCCCAGCATGTCGTGCAGCGCCAGCTCGGCATCGGCCAGGGTCAGCGCCACCACCACGCCCTTGCCGGCGGCCAGGCCATCGGCCTTGATCACGATCGGCGCGCCATGCTTGCGCACGTAGGCGAGCGCGGGGCTCAGCTCGGTGAACACCGCATAGCTGGCCGTGGGAATGTTGTGGCGAAGCAGGAAGTCCTTGGCGAATGCCTTGGAGCCTTCCAGCTGCGCGGCCACCGCGCGCGGTCCGAAGATGCGCAGGCCGGCATTGCGGAAGCGGTCCACCACCCCTGCCACCAGCGGCACTTCGGGGCCGACCACGGTGAGGGCGATTTTTTCGTCCTGCGCCAGCTTCAGCAGGCCATCGAGGTCGGTCACTGCGACATCGGCGTTGCGCACGCCGCGTTCGCGTGCGGTACCGGCGTTACCCGGTGCGACGATCACCTCGTCCACCCGCGGCGACTGCTTGAGCTTCCACGCCAGCGCGTGCTCGCGCCCGCCATTGCCGATGACCAGGACCTTCATGCCGTGCTCCGACCAAATAGGCGGCATTGTACTGGCTCATCCGGCCAGCATGGCGATAGCCGTCCGAAGGCCCGTCAGGCAGCGCCCGCGCCGTTGCCATCAAGCAGAGCCAGCAGGGCCGCGCGCGGCAGCTTGCCGGTCTCGTTGCGCGGCAGGGTGGCGACCCGGCGCAGGCGACGCGGCAGGAATACCGGATCGACCGCTTCGCGCAGGGCATCGAGAATGGCGTGTTCGTCCAGCTGCGGCGCCACCGCCAGCGCGGCGATGCGGCGCACGCCGATCGCATCGGCTTCGTCGAGCTGGAACACGACACCATCCTCGACGCCCGGAATCGCCAGCAGGCGCCGGGTAAGGTCGCCCAGCGAGGCACGCTTGCCGGCGATCTCCAGCAGATCGGCATGTCGCCCGCACAGGCGGAAACGGCTGCCCTCATCGTGCAGGGTGACCAGATCGGCCAGGGTTGTCGGCATATCCAGCTGCGGCGCCTCGATCGCGGTGCCATCGGGCTGCGGATGCAGGCGCACGCCCGGATACAGGGTCCAGTGCTCGTCGGCGGTCAGCCGGCGACTGGCGAAGGCGCAGGTTTCGGTGGAGCCGAACACTTCGAGCACCGGCGCGCCGAAGCGTATCTCGGCCGCATGCGCCAGCTCGGGCGGCATCACCGCGGTCGCCGACAGCATTGCCGCGAGCGGCGGCAGCGCGATGCCGGATTCGACCAGCGCGCGCAGGTGCACCGGCGTCGTGACCAGCACCCGCGGCGCCGGCACGTCCGCCAGGGTCGCAGCGACATCGGCGGGAAAGAACGGACGCCCCGCATGCACGCCGACGCCGCCAAGCAACGGCAGCAGCACGCTCATCTCGATACCGTAGATGTGCTGTGGCGGCACCGTGGCGACCACCGCGAAGGAATCACCCGCCGCCGCACGCAGCATCGCCAGCGTGCCGGTGGTGCTCGCGTGCAGGCTGCGCCAGCTCTTGGCATGCGCGCGCGGCGTACCGGTAGAACCCGAGGTGTAGCCGATGACGGCCACCTGCCCGGCCGGGATGGCCGGCACGCTGCCGGTGAGCGGAGCGATATCGGCGTCCAGCGACGGCAACTGGCGATAGCCGGCAGGTGCCGGTTGCAGCGCCAGTTCACCCACTGCGTAGCAACCGGGATGCGCGTCCATCACTTCCTGTACCGCCTGCGGCGCGCGGGACGGAGGCAACAGGTTGGCCTGCCCGCGGCGCACGATGGCGCAGAACGCGACCAGGAACGCGTAGCGGTCCTCGCACAGGTTCACCGCGGCGGGTGCATCGGGCAGCTGCGCGGCGACCCGCTCGACCTGCGCGATGAACGTCGCCGTGTCGACCGGCCGACCTTCGCGCCAGGCCAGTGCACGCTGCGGTGCCTGTGCATCCAGCAGCGGCAGGGTCGGTGCCGATGCTTCGTTTCGGCAGGTTTCGTAGACGATCGCCACGCCTTGCTCCTGTGTTGTACATGGACCGGCCGCCATGCCGGTTCGTACCGCCGGGCGGGCCATCGCGTCCGCGAAGCACCCTATCCTCACGGCAACCGCTGAATCGCAGCCGACCCGCCGGGTATGGCGTCAGGCGCGGATGATCGTGCCGGTCAATGCATCACGAATGGTGGACGGACGCTCCTGCCCTCCGAGCGGCGCGTCGATCACGCCGTCCAGCAGGTCGCCGAAGTATTCGCGCACGTCGGCTGCCGAGCGTGCCGACGGTTGGCCATGCGGGTTCGCGCTGGTCGAGACCAGCGCGCCGCCCCAGGCGCGACACAGCGCGGCCGACGGGGCATGCGCGGTGATCCGCAGCGCGATGCCGGCATGCGCACCGGCCACCCATGCGGGAACCTCGGCACTGCGCGGGAAGATCCAGGTGTTCGGACCCGGCCAGCTGGCGCGCACCTGCGCGAGCACGTCGGCCGGAACGCTGGCCAGGTCGATGAAACGTTCGACCTGGCCGAACTCGGCCGCGATCAGCAGCACGCCCTGGGTCGGCGGTCGCTGCTTGAGTGCGAACAGACGATCGAAGGCGGTGCGGTTGAACGGGTCGCAGCCAAGTCCGTAGACCGCCTCGGTCGGATAGGACAGCACGCCGCCCTCGCGCATCAGGCCGACCGCGTCGTCCAATTGGTCGAGGGTGAAGGTGCGCAGCATTCAGACGGTCGCCTTCTTGGCGGCGGCTTTCTTGGTCGCAGCCTTCTTGGCGGTGGTCTTCTTGGTCGCGGTCTTCTTGCTCGCGGCCTTCTTGGTAGCCGTTTTCTTGGCGGCGGTCTTCTTGGCTGCCGGCTCCTTCTTGGCGGCGGTCTTCTTGCCGAAGCGCCCCTTCTTCACCGGTGCGGCAGCAAGCAGCTCCAGGCACTGCGCCTCGCTCAGGTCCTTCGGCTCGGTCTCCTTGGGAATGCGCGCGTTCTTCTCGCCATCGGTGATGTAGGGTCCATAGCGACCGTTGAGCACCTGCACGCCATTGCCGAAATCCTTGATGACCCGGTTGGCCAGCATTTCCAGCTTATCGGCCACCAGTTGCAGGGCGCGCGGCAGCTCGATCGTGTACGGGTCGTCCTCGGGCTTGAGCGAGGCATAGGTCGAGCCCTGTTTCACGAAGGGACCGAAGCGGCCGATGCCCACGCTCACTTCGTCGCCGTTGGGTGCCGCGCCCAGCTTGCGCGGCAGCTTGAACAGCTCGAGCGCCTCGTCCAGCGTGATGGTGTGCATGCTCTGGCCGGGACGCAGCGAGGCGAACTGCAGTTTCTCGTCGCTGTCCTTGTCGCCGATCGCCGCGTACGGCCCGAAGCGGCCCAGCCGCACGAACACCGGCTTGCCGCTCTTGGGATCAGCGCCCAGTTCGCGCGCACCGGTGGCCTCGCTGCGGTCCACCGTCTCGGTCTTCTCGTCCACCTGCTGCTTGAACGGTTGCCAGAACCGCTGCATCAGCGGCACCCAGGCTTCTTCGCCGCGGCTGACGGCGTCGAGTTCGTCCTCGAGCTTGGCGGTGAAGTCGTAGTCCACGTAACGGGTGAAATGCTGGGTGAGGAACTTGCCCACCGCCCGGCCGATATCGGTGGGCTTGAAGCGCCGGCTGTCGAGCAGCACGTATTCGCGGTTGAGCAGCACCTGGATGATGCTGGCGTAGGTGGACGGGCGGCCGATGCCGTACTCCTCCAGCGCCTTGACCAGGCTGGCCTCGGAGTAGCGCGGCGGTGGCTCGGTGAAGTGCTGGTCGGCGGCGATTTCCTTCAGTGGCACCTGTTCGCCCTTCTCCAGTCGCGGCAGGCGACGGCCTTCGTCGTCATCGTCCGCGCTCTTCTGGTCGCGACCCTCCTCGTACACGGCAAGGAAGCCGGGATCGACCACCGTGGTACCGGTGGCGCGGAAGGCCGCGTCGCCGCCACGCACGTGCGGCAGGGCAAAGTCCACCGACACGGTGTTGAGCGTCGCGTGGATCATCTGGCAGGCCACGGTGCGCTTCCAGATCAGTTCGTACAGCTTGCGCTGTTCCTCGTTGAGGAACGCGGCCACCTCGCGCGGCGTGCGCATGGCCGAGGTGGGGCGGATCGCCTCGTGCGCTTCCTGCGCGTTCTTCGACTTGGTCTTGTAGAACTGCGGCGCATCGGGCACCGCCTTGTCGCCGAAATCGCGGGCGATCAATGCACGCAGTTCGCCCAGCGCATCATTGGACAGCGCGGTGGAGTCGGTACGCATGTAGGTGATCAGGCCGACGTTGCCCTCGTTGCCCAGCGCCACACCTTCGTACAGGCCCTGCGCCACCTTCATCGTGCGGCTGGTGGAAAAGCCCAGCTTGCGCGCGGCTTCCTGTTGCAGGGTGGAGGTGGTGAACGGCGGGGCCGGGCGGCGCTTGCGCTCCTTCGAGGTCACTTCGCTGACGACGAGGCGGCCGTGCGCGGCTTCCTGCAGCGCCTCGCGCGCCGCCATCGCATCGACCTCGGTGGTCAGGTCGAACTGTTCGAACTTCTTGCCGTTCAGGCGGGTGAGCCGGGCGTTGAAGTCGCCATCGGCATGGCGCAGCTGCGCTTCCACCGTCCAGTATTCGCGGGGCACGAAGGCTTCGATCTCTTCCTCGCGCTCGACGATCATGCGGAGCGCCGGCGACTGCACGCGACCGGCCGACAGCCCGCGCTGCACCTTGCGCCACAGCACCGGCGACAGGTTGAAGCCGACCAGGTAGTCCAGCGCGCGGCGTGCCTGCTGGGCGTCCACCATGTCGTGCGAAAGCTGGCGCGGCTCGGCCACCGCGGCCTTGATCGCCCTGGGCGTGATCTCGGAGAACACCACACGATGCATGCGCTTGCCTTCGGTCAGGCCACGCTCTTTCAGGATCTCGCTGATATGCCAGCTGATGGCCTCGCCTTCGCGATCCAAGTCGGTGGCGAGATAGATGTCGTCAGCCGCCTTCGCCGCCTTGGCGATGGCGTCGACATGCTTCTCGTTGCGCTCGATCACCTCGTACTTCATGGCGAAGTCGTGCTCGGGATCGACCGCGCCTTCCTTCGGCTTCAGGTCGCGCACATGGCCGTAGGAGGCCAGGACCTGGAAGTCCTTGCCGAGGTATTTATTGATCGTCTTGGCCTTGGCCGGCGACTCGACGATGAGCAGGTTCTTTGCCATGCAGCTGGGATTTCCGGAGGTGATCGCCGCCACGCTGGACGGGCCTTTATATTTAGTGAGACCACGGCCCCGCGCCGGCTGTCAAGCCGGATGACGTGAAAACGCGGCGTAACGACAAAAACAGACGGCTGCGTATGGTCAAAAATCATTCCCGCAGGCGCTGATAGCGATTGCCGGGGAGACCTTCCACCACGCCTTCCAGCTCCAGCATCAGCAGCATGGAAGACAGCGCCGCAGCGCCCTGGCCGGTGCGCCCGCTCAGCTCGTCCAGGCTGGCCGGGTCGTGTCCGAGGGCATCCAGCAGCCCCTGGTATTCCGGATCGTCACACCACCCTGGCGAACCTGTGGCGGCGGATAGGGTAACGGACTTGGCGCCTTCCAGTCGCGACGCCAGGGTCTGACCCAGTTCGCGTGCCTGCGGCATCAGTGCTTCGGCCACCTCCAGCGGCGACTCCACCAGCCGCGCGCCGTCGCGGATCAGCCGATGGCAACCATGCGCCAGCGGGTTGTGGATCGAACCCGGCAGGGCAAAGACTTCGCGGCCCTGCTCGCCGGCCAGGCGCGCGGTGATCAGCGAACCCGACTGCAGCCCCGCCTCGATCACCACCGTGCCCAGCGACAGTCCGGCGATCAACCGGTTGCGTCGCGGAAAATGGTCCGGCCGGGCCGGCGTGCCGGGCGGAAACTCGCTGACCAGCACGCCCTGTGCCACGATGCGTCGCGCCAGCGCATGGTGCTTGCGCGGGTAGACGCGGTCCGGGCCGGTACCAACCACCGCCACCGTGGGCATGCCGGCATCCAGCGCCGCGGCATGCGCCGCGCCATCGATACCGTCGGCCATGCCGCTGGTCACCACGAAGCCCCGCCGCGCGAGGGCCGTGGCGAAGTCGCGGGCGTTCGCCTGACCTGCCGCGCTGGCCCGCCGCGCCCCCACGATGGCGACCTGTGGATGCAGCAGCAGGCTGGCGTCACCCGCCACGAACAAGGCCGCGGGCGGCTGCGGAATGCTCTCCAGCAGCGGCGGAAAATCCTCTTCGGTACAACGCAGCAGGCGCCGGCCGGATTCGGCCAGCCACGCCAGGTCCTGCGCAAGCAGCGCCTCGTCCGGATGCTCGAGCCAGGCCAGCATGTCGCCGCCCGCCTGACGCGCGTGACGGCGAAGTTGCTCCAGGACGCTGTCGATACGCCCATCGGCAGCGGCCAGCGCCTCGCGCAGTCCGCCCGGCCCCAATCCGGGCGTGCGCAACGCGAGCAGCCAGGCGCGCAGGTCATCGGGTGCATTCATGTCGCGCAGTCTACGCGAGCGCACAAACGCCGACGGCGCGGATAATCCGCGCCGTCGTGTGGGTCGATGCCGATGGCAGCCCGCGTTGCACGCCCTATTCGGGCATGCGCAGCTTGTCGCCGATCTTGACCGGACGGATGCCATCCATCACCAGGCCATAGCTGACCCGGTCGAAGGTGCGGAACACCATCACGTGGCCGATGTACTCGTCGGGCAGCTTCACCTTGCGGCCGGTACCGCGATCCCAGCTGTCATGGTTCACGTCGTCGAACGTCCGCTCACCCGGCTCCCAGATGGCATAGGTGGTGCCATTGTCGACACCGTCCTTGCTGCCGACCGACAACGCCACCACCTGACGCGGACCGACCGCGTACATCGCGTCGCTGAAGGCGATCACGCGACCGTTGGCCGGCAACGTCTTGGGCGGATGCGGGTAGTAGTACGGGTCGTACTTCGGCCCGTTCAGCGGCAGCACACGGTCGCCCGCACGGATTTCCTTCGACGCCTTGAGCAGCAACAGGGTGGACGGGTCGCCGGTGCGCAGGGTCTCGGCAGTGCCGATCACGGTGACTTCGACACCCAGATCCTTGCCGCGGCCATAGTGACCGTCGTTGCGGAAGTCCTCCGACCACGGCGTGTCGACCAGGGCCACGTTGCTGTCGAGCGTGTGGCCGACGACGTCTTCACCACCCGAGCCCTTCGCACTGTAGCCGCGGAACACGTGCGTCGGCCGCACGATCACCCAGCGTTCGCCCGGCTGGCTGACCAGTTTGCGGACATAGATGTTCTGGCCCACGATGCCGCGCAGCTGGTTCTGCTGGAAGCCCACCACGTAGGGCGCCGAGCGCACCGTCTGTGACGGAAGCACACGCATGTCCTTCAGGAACAGCTTGAGGTTGTCCAGCGGGATCGCGGGTACCGGATTGGCTTCGCGGTGGATCGAGGGCTGCAGGGTCAGGTGCGGCCCACCGATGAAGGACAGGTTGAGCACGTCGCCCGGATAGATGAGGTGCGGATTGTGTACCTGGGGATTCGCCTGCCAGATCTCCGGCCAGAGCCAGGGCTTGGACAGGAAGCGGGCGGAGATGTCCCACAGCGTATCGCCGCGGCGTACCGTATAGGTATCCGGATGGTTGGTCCGCAGTTGCACGCCGGCGGCGTAAACGGCCACGGTAACCAGCATGCCGGCCAAGAATCCGATGGACTTTCTGATCATAAGCGGGAATCCCCCTCCCCGGTGCTCGGTCGAGTGTAGCCTAACAAGGACAGGTCGCAACCCGGAACAGTTGGCAAAACTGCCTGACCGGCGCGGGCTTGGCGACGTACAATAATGCACATTCTAGATGGCGTAGGGGCTTCGGTTTCAACGATCAAGCCGCATTTCCACGCCAGGGCCGCGCCGTTCCGCCCGGTACCCCAGTCAAGGTGAACCCCATGTCCGTGCTAACCATCCTCGAATTTCCCGATCCCCGGCTGCGCACCAAGGCCGCTCCGGTCACCGCATTCGACGACGCGCTGAAGCAGTTCGTCGCCGACATGTTCGAAACCATGTACGCCGCCAACGGCGTAGGCCTGGCCGCCACCCAGGTGAACGTGCACCAGCAGGTGCTGGTGATCGACATGAGCGAGGAACGCGACCAGCCGCTGGTGCTGATCAACGCCGAAATCGTCGAGAAGGAAGGCGCGCAGGTGTACCAGGAAGGCTGCCTGTCCTTCCCCGGCCTGTATGCCGACGTCACCCGTGCACTGAAGGTAAAGGTGAAGGCGCAGGACGTGGACGGCCAGCCGTTCACCTACGAGGCCGAGGGCCCGCTGGCCGTGGCCGTCCAGCACGAGATGGACCACCTGGCCGGCAAGGTCTTCGTGGACTATCTCTCGTCGTTGAAGCGCTCGATGCTGCTCAAGCGCCTGGAGAAGCAGCGCAAGGCCAGCGCTTGAGCATGCCGCCGGAACGCGCACCGCTGAAGCTGGTCTTCGCCGGGACACCCGAATTCGCCGTTCCCTGCCTTGCCGCCTGCCGGGCCAGCGGTGCCGAGGTGGTGGCCGTCTATACCCAGCCCGACCGCCCGGCCGGCCGCGGCCGCAAACTTGCGCCCAGCCCGGTGAAGCAGGCTGCAATGGACGCCGGTCTGGCAGTGGAGCAACCCGACACACTGAAGTCGGACGAAGCGCGGGCCCGCCTCGTCGCCTACGCGCCGGACCTGATGGTGGTGGTCGCCTATGGCCTGATCCTGCCGCGCAAGGTGCTGGCCCTGCCCCGGCTCGGCTGCTGGAACGTCCATGCCAGCCTGCTGCCGCGCTGGCGCGGCGCGGCGCCGATTCAGCGCGCCATCCTTGCCGGCGACGCCGAGACCGGGGTCGACCTGATGCGCATGGAGGCCGGCCTCGACACCGGCCCGGTGCTGCTGGAGAAGCGCACCCCGATCACCCGTGAGGACACCGGCGGCTCGCTGCACGACCGTCTCGCCGCACTCGGAGCCGGCGCGCTGGCCGAGGGCCTTGCCCGCACACTGGCGGGCGAGACGCTGGTGTCGATGCCGCAATCCGATGACGGCGTGCTCTACGCGCACAAGCTGGACAAGGCCGAGGCGCGGCTCGACTTCGCCCGCCCCGCGATCGAACTGGAACGCCAGGTCCGCGCATTCGACCCCTGGCCCGGCAGCGACGCCGGGATAGCGGGCGAAACCGTGCGTGTCTGGGCCGCGCGCGCGCTCGAACTGGCGCACACCGCCCCGCCCGGCAGCGTGCTGGCCGCCACACGCGAAGGCATCGACATCGCCTGCAGCGGCGGCGCCCTGCGGGTCACGGCGCTGCAGCGTCCGGGCGGCCGCCGCATCAATGCCGCCGACTATCTCAATGCCCGCCCCGAACTGCGGCAGCTTGCCGGCCATGACTGATACCCGCGCCGAAGCCGCCCGCGCGCTCGCCGACATCGCCCTGCACGGCACTTCGCTGCGCGAGGCGATGGAACGCCATGCGCCACGCCTGCCCGACCCGCGCGACCGCGCGCTGCTGATGGCGCTGATCAGCGACGGCGCACGCTGGTGGCCACGTTTCGACGCGGCGCTCGACCAGCTGCTCGACCAACCGCTGCGCAAGAAGGAACCCGCCGTGCATGCGCTGCTGGTGCTTGGCCTGGTGCAGCTGGAAATCCTGGAACTTCAGGACTACGCCGCCGTCGCCGCCACGGTGGAGGCGGTTCGCGAGCTGAAGCGGCCGCGTCTGGCCGGCCTGGTCAACGCGGTGCTGCGGCGCTGGCAGCGCGAACGCGTGCAGCGACTTGCCGCGCTCGATGCCGACCCGCGCACGCGCCACGCGCATCCGGCCTGGCTGGCCAAGGCGATTGCCCGCGACTGGCCGGCACAGGCGGACGCGGCGATGACCGCCGACAACCGCGAACCGCCGCTGATGCTGCGTGTGCAGCGCCGTCGCAGCACCCGCGAGGCCCTGCTCGCACAACTGCGCGCAGACGGCCATGCCGCCGAACCGCATGCCTGGCTAGCCGACGCCATCGTGCTGCCGCACAGCACCGACGTGACCCGTCTGCCCGGCTTCGCCGACGGCTTGTTCGCGGTACAGGATGGCGCCGCCCAGGCCGCCGCCGACCTGGTCGACGTGCATGACGGCCAGCGCGTGCTGGATGCCTGCGCCGCACCCGGCGGCAAGGCCTGCCACCTGCTCGAGCGTGCCGACATCGCGCTGACCGCGCTGGAGTTCGAGCCGAAGCGTGCCGAACGCATCGGCCAGAACCTGGACCGCCTGCACCTGCGCGCGGACATCGTGGTGGGCGACGCCGGCGATCCCTCCGCCTGGTGGGACGGGCGCCGGTTCGACCGCATCATGATCGACGCACCCTGCTCGGCCACCGGCGTGCTGCGCCGGCGCCCGGATGTGCGGCTGCATCGCCGCGCCGGCGACATCCCCGCGCTGGCCAGCCAGCAGCGGCGCATCCTTGACGCGCTATGGCCGCTGCTGGCCCCGGGCGGCCGGCTGCTCTACATCACCTGCTCGCTGCTGCGTGCGGAGAACGAGGGCGTACTGGCGCCGTTCCTCGCCGCCCATGCCGACGCCCGCGCCGTGCCGTTCACGCTGCCGGTCGGCCAGGCTGCCGGCCCGGGCTGGCAGATCCTGCCGGGCGACGGCGATCTCGACGGTATGTACTATGCGGCGATCGAAAAGGCCGGCCAGGCCTGAGCCGATCGCGCCGGCTCCACGCTTCCGCAGGAACCCCGCCATGCCCGCACCGCCCCAGGCCACGCCGCAGGAACGCCGCCGCTTCTGGCTGTTGCTGCTGATCGCGCTGGTGATGCTCGGCGCCGGCATCGGCCTGCGCGATCCCTGGCCATCGGACGAACCGCGCTTCACCCTGGCCGCCGCGCAGATGGTCGCCAGCGGCGACTGGCTGTTCCCGCATCGCGGCATCGAGCTGTACGCCGACAAGCCGCCGATGCTGATGTGGCTGGAGGCGGCCAGCTTCGAGCTGGTGCGCAACTGGCGCATCGCCTTCATGCTGCCTTCGCTGCTGGCCGGACTGGGCACCCTGCTGCTGGTCTATGACCTGGGCCGGCGACTGTGGAACCGCCGTACCGGCCTGTATGCGGCCGGCGCGCTGCTGCTGGCGTTTCAGTTCGTCTACCAGGGCCAGCGGGCGCAGATCGATCCGCTGGTGGTGTTCTTCATCACCGCAGCCAACTGGGGCCTGCTGCACCATCTGCTGGCGCCGCCCGATGCCGCCGGCAGCCGCACCGCGAACTGGCCGATGTACTGGCTGGGCTGCTTCTGCGCCGGGCTGGGCGTGATCACCAAGGGGGTGGGCTTCCTGGCCCTGCTGATGCTGCTGCCCTACGCCTGGGCCGCGTGGCGCGGCTGGGACGGCGTGGCACGCCCCGACCGTGGCGCCTGGTGGCGCTGGCTGCTGGGGCTGGCGGCGGCGCTGGCCGCCATCGCGCTGTGGCTGGTGCCGATGCTGCTGGTGGCGCATGCGCGTGCGGACGACCCGGCCTACCCGGCTTATGTGCGCGACATCCTGTTCCACCAGACCGCTCAGCGTTATGCCGATGCCTGGCACCACATCCATCCGTGGTGGTACTACATCCCGATCGTGTTGTTCAGCTGGCTGCCGCTGTCGCTGACCTACCCAGGCAGCGTGCCGCGCTGGCGGCGGCAGCTGCAGGCGGGCGACGCGCGGATCCTGCTGCCGCTGGGCTGGGTGCTGCTGGTGCTGATCTTCTTCAGCGCTTCGGCCGGCAAGCGCGATGTCTACGTGCTGCCGATGCTGCCGATGGTGGCGCTGCTCACCGCACCATTCCTCGACGATCTGCTGCGCACACGCTGGCTGCGTGCATCGGGCCTGCTGTTCATCGCACTGATGGGCAGCGCGCTGCTGCTGGTTGGCGGCTACGCGCTGCTGTCGCACTCGCCTTGGGTGCTCCGGTTCGCGCTGCGCCACGAGTTGGCCGACGGCGGTGCCGGACTGTGGTGGATGTGCGTGACGATCGGTGCGGTGCAGCTTCTGCTGGTCGCCGCGCTGCGCATGCGCCGGGCCGTGCTGGCGGTGGCCGGAGGCATGGCCGCACTGTGGCTGGGCTGGGGTTGCTGGGGCGTTCCGCTGCTCAACGCGTCGAGTTCGGCGTCCGGCCTGATGACCGAGGTACGCAGCCACCTTGACCCGGGCGACCAGATCGGCCTGGTGGCATGGAAGGAGCAGAACCTGCTGATGCTGAAATATCCCGCCGTCGATTTCGGCTTCAAGGTGCCATGGCATATCCAGTTCGCCCTCGCCACTCGCTGGCAGGCGCAGGCACCCGCCACGCGCTGGCTGTTCGTGCAGCAACCGGCCATGGGCGATTGCGTGAACCGCACCAAGGCGATCTACTTGGGCCACGCCAACCAGCGCGACTGGTGGATGTTCAAGGCCGATGCCGTCACAGTTGGCTGCACTTCAACCAACGACGAGACACCCAATCAGCCAGCCAACGATCCTGAATGATCGAATGACCCTCTTTCCGAGCACGCCATGACCAACCAACCCCTCCACGTTGCCCGTTTGCGCCTGTTAGGACGTGACAATGGCGCAGGTCTGACGCGCGAATTGCACCTGACCGCCGACATGCTTCGCGCAGTAGGCTTGGATACTACTGTTTCCGGTTTACCACACCGCGGCCGGGCGGCTGAATGGCTGACGCGATTGAAAATGCGTATTGCACCGACCGATTACGACATCAACGTGTTCTTCGAGCGCATCCGCCCCGAATTCATACCCGGCGCGCGGCGTAATGTGCTCATTCCTTTTCCTGAGTGGTTTCGCGACGAGGATCGTCCTCATTTGCAACGGATCGACGAAATCTGGACCAAAACACACCATGCCTCTCCTCTATTTGAAGCGCTGGGAGCACGGGTCCGGTTCATCGGTGGCACCAGCTTCGACCGCATGCTGCCGAACGAGCCCCGCAAGCACGCTTTCTTCCACGGGCCGGGACGCAGTGGCAACAAAGGCACAGAAGCATTGCTCAAGCTCTGGTCTGAGAACCCTCACTGGCCCAAGCTGACTCTGATCTGGCGCCGCAAGCGCATGAACGTGAATGAAGTCCCGGCCAATGTGAACTGGATTCGCGACTTCATCGACGACGACGAATATCGGCGTTTGCAGAACGCGCATCGTTTTCACCTGTGTCCGTCCCAGACTGAAGGCTATGGTCATTACCTGGTCGAGGCCATGAGCTGCGGCGCCGTAGTCGTGACACTCGATGCCGAGCCCATGAATGAAATGGTGACAACCGAGCGCGGTATGCTTGTGCCGGCAATTCCAGCTGGAACACAACGCTTATCCACGCTCTATGGTTTCACTGAGGTCGCCATGCACGAAGCCATCCGGCGATGCATTGCCATGACCGAGTCGCAGGCCGAGGTACTCGGCCAGGCAGCGCGCGCCTGGTTTGTGGCTAACAGCAAGGCCTATCCCCAACGACTGAAGGCTATTGCCGAACACCTCGCCACTAAAATTCGCGACTGAGAATCAGTCCAAAAAATCAGCCAGATGATCGGCGATACCGCGTTCGCAGCGCGCGATGCGCTGCTCAACCGTGGCGCGGAACAGGCGATTGTTCGGCAGGCTCATGTCGTCCACGTCCGGCTGCGCGCGCGAGGCATGCTCAAGATGCACCGCCAGCGCCGCCCACTTCAGCTGGCGCCGACGCACGCCCGCGTTTTCCAGCCGCGCGGCCAGTTCGCGATCCTCCGCACCGTAGCCTTCCATGCGTTCGTCGAAACCGTTCACGCGCAGCAGGTCGTCACGCCAGAAGCTCATGTTGCAGCTCATCACGCGGCCGCCGCGTTGCTGACGGGCCTTCCAGCGCGCCAGCCGGGGCGCACGAAAAGCGTAATGCCGGCGGGTGCCGTCGAACGCGTGGAAGTCCGCCGCCGACCACGGCGCGAACACCGGCCGGCCACCTGCCAGCAGACGGGCCGTCTCCGCCGCGGTGGCCTTGAGCCGGCCGCCCTGCAGGAACAACCCGCGACCGGCCAGCGCCAGATGGTCGGCGAGGAAAGCCGGGTGCAGCAGCATGTCGCCGTCGATCAGCACGATGTAGTCGCCATGACTGGCGGCAATACCGCGGTTGCGGCAGCGGGCGGCACGGAAACCCAGGTCGTCCTGCCAGATATGGCGCACGGGGCAGCCCAGCCACTGCGTCCACTGCTCGACCACGACGCGCGTCGAATCGCCCGAACCGTCGTCGGCCACGATCACCTCGTCGGGCAGGCGCGTCTGCGCGGCCACGCTGGCCAGCACGCGATCCAGCGCCTCGGGCCAGTTGTAGGTGATCACGATCAGGCTGACCTTCATGCCTTGTCCACCGGTTGCCGCCGCGCACGCAGGCCGCGCAGCAGGATCGTCAGCGCGCGTTCGACCCGCTTCCACCACGGCGAAGTGCCGCGCATGGCGATGTCGGCGTACAGGCAGGCATCGTCCCAGGTGGGTCGGGCGCGCGACTTGAACTCGGCCTTGGCCAGGTCCAGCGCGTACGCGTCCAGCTGCATGCGCTGCACGTAATGGTTGATCAGGCAGCGCGTGCGGAACTGCGCGGCGAATTCGCGCATGCGCGCCTGCTCGTGCCACCAGCCGTTGCGGCCATGGATGCGGTAGTCCACGTTGCCGGTGGGCAGGAAATATTTCTTCGCGCCGAGGATGCTGGCACCGAACACCAGACAGTTGTCGGCCGAGATGCGCCAGTTCGCCACGAACTCCGCCGGCAGGTCGAGCACGCGCGCAGCCAGCCGGCGGCGCAGCGCCAGCGCCGAGGTCGGGGCACCGAACCAGCGTGCACGCACCCAGGTGCCGAGCACGGTGTAGCCGAGGTCGACAGCCTCTTTGGCGTAGCCCTGGGTGCCGGATTCGTTGCCGACCAGGCGCACGTCGGAAAACACGAAATCGACGTCCGTGCGAGCCTCGAACAGCGCGCCCACCTGGCGCAGGTAATCCGGCCCCCAGCGATCGTCGGCGTCCAGGAAACACACCAGTTCGCCCTGTGCCGCGGCCAGGCCACGCTGGAAGGCGGCGAGCTGGCCGCCGTTCTCGCCGAACACCAGCTTCACCCGCGGATCGTGCCCATAGCGGGCGCGCAGCTCGTCGGGCGAGCCGTCGGTGGAACCGTCGTCCACCACGATCACTTCGCGTGGCGCGCGCGTCTGCGCCAGTGCGCCGTCCACCGCCTCGGCGACGAACTCGCGGTAGTTGTAGTTGGTGACGATGACGGAAAAGCTGAGCGGAGCGGCCATGTCAGGCCTCCAGCAGCTGCCGGAAGTAGGCGATGGTTTCGCGCAGGCCGTCGTCGATGCCCACCTTCGGCTGCCAGCCGAGCCGGTCCCTGGCCAGGCTGATGTCGGGCTGGCGCTGGCGCGGGTCGTCCGCCGGCAGCGGACGGAACACCAGCTTCGATTTTCCGCCCACCAGCGCCAGCACCTTTTCGGCCAGCTGCAGCATGGTGTGTTCGACCGGATTGCCGATGTTCACCGGGCCGGTGAACCCCGCTTCGGAATCCATCATGCGCACCATCGCCTCGATCAGGTCGTCGACGTAGCAGAAGCTGCGCGTCTGGCTGCCGTCGCCGTAGATGGTGATGTCCTCGCCGCGCAGCGCCTGCACGATGAAGTTGCTCACCACGCGGCCGTCGTTGGGATGCATGCGCGGACCGTAGGTGTTGAAGATGCGCACCACCTTGATGTCCAGCGCGTGCTGGCGGTGATAGTCGAAGAACAGCGTCTCGGCGCAGCGCTTGCCTTCGTCGTAGCACGAGCGCAGGCCGACCGGGTTCACCTTGCCCCAGTAGTCCTCGCGCTGCGGGTGCACCTCCGGGTCGCCATAGACCTCGCTGGTCGAGGCCTGCAGGATGCGCGCCTTCACCCGCTTGGCCAGGCCCAGCATGTTGATCGCGCCATGCACCGAGGTCTTGGTGGTCTGCACCGGGTCGTGCTGGTAGTGCACCGGCGAGGCCGGACAGGCGAGGTTGAAGATGCGGTCCACTTCCACGTAAAGCGGGAAAGTGACGTCGTGGCGCATCAGCTCGAAATACGGGTGCCCCAGCCGGTGCGCGATGTTCTGCTTGCTGCCGGTGAAGAAGTTGTCCGCGCACAGCACGTCATGGCCGTCGGCCAGCAGCCGGTCGCACAGGTGCGAGCCGAGAAAGCCGGCACCGCCGGTCACCAATACTCTGTTCATCGCCACTCGCTGTCCGGCAAAACCGCATTAACGCGGCATCGGGGCATCTAGTGTACGCGAGGCGGCCGAATTCGCCGCAGCACGTGCACGCGCCTCCAGCCCGAGTGAAAGGACGAACGGCAGCCAGATCAGCAACCAGCCCGGACGGGGGCTGTCCAGCAGCTGCGGCATGTCGAACTGCAACGCCACGCTGGCATAGACCCACAGGCCCAGCACGACCCGGCCCAGCGGCTGCGTGCGATGACGCCACCCGCTCCAGGCGACCAGCGCCCACATCGCCATCATCAGCAAGAGGCCCGGCAGGCCCAGTTCGATCGCCGTCTGGGTCAGTATGTTGTGGCTGTGGACCAGATGCAGGTCACCCACGTTGATGACGAACGGTGCACCCTGCCCCCAGCCGCGCAAGGGATGCTGGGCGATCAGGTGCATGGCCTGTACCAGAATCTGCGGGCGATAGGAGGCGCCCCGCTCGAGCAGCACCGGCAGTGGCCGCACGGCCAGCACCACGATCAGTACCAGCACGGCCAGCGCCACGGAGACGGTCAACCGCCGCCGGTACCACAGCGGCGTGGCCAGGGCGCAGCAGGCCAGCGCCAGCCAGACGCTGCGCGACTGGGTCAGCAGGACGAAGCCCAGCGCTGCCAGCAGCGCCAGCATGCAGGCCACCATGTAAAACCGTCGCCGGGGAAGCAGCTGGCCGAGCCAGACGCAGACCGCACCCAGCGCCGCCGCCGCATAATTGGCGGTGGCGATCACGCCGTCACCCACGATGCGATCGCCCGGCACCGGTGCCGAACGCAGGAACTTCGCCGTGTAGTACAGCGCGCACAGGCTCATGACACAGCCCGCCACCGGCAGCAGCCCGCGCATGCGTTCCGGTCGAGTGCCGGCCCAGAGGTGGCATCCCAGCACGAACAGCAGCACGCTGAGTATCCGGCCAAGCTCGTCGCCGGGGCGGTGCACCGTCGACCAGGTCAGCGACAGCATGGCCCAGGCCAGCAGCGCCAGGAATACGCGGAACGCCGGCTGCGGCCACAGTTCGCGCCACCAAGCCGCACGCAGGCGGATCGCCGCATACAGCGACGGCAGATAGAGCAGCAGGGCCAGGCTGTATTGATACTGCCGGCCCGGGTTGTAGGAAATGCCCGAAGGCATCACCAGCATGCCGACCATCATCCAGGCGATGCCGAGACCCAGCGTGACGCTCCAGAAGCGGGAGCCGGTCAGGTTCGAGCCATTCATGCGCGCATGCTTTCCATTCAACGATCCAGCGGAACAGGTTTCCAGCAATCCCGGCGCGGCCGGACGTCATGCCGCCATGACATCCGTCCCGACCACATGTGTGCCAGTTCGATCGCCACACGCAGGTGTGCGCACGCGCGCATGCATCCTCGTGCGCGCGACGTCTGGAGCTGGATCATGCAGCGGTACGACTGAAGCCCAGCCCACCGGGGAGTGCCGCATGGCGCACCTTACATGCCACCCCCGGCATTGCTCAACATGCGTGCCGCTTTCGTGCCCCAAGCGCAAATACATGCGTCGCGGACCGTGAATTCCGGGCATCGCCGACAGCGGCCTGACCGTTAGAATGGGCGCATGCCGACCCTGCCCATCACGCTCGCCGTCATCACCCACAACGAAGCCGACAGCATCGCCCGCTGCCTGGACAGCGTGCCGTTCGCTGCCGAAAAGCTGGTAGTGGATTCGGGCAGCGACGACGACACCGTGGCCATCGCCCAGGCGCACGGCGCGCGGGTGCTGCACCAGGACTGGCTGGGTTTCGGGGCGCAACGCAATGTCGCCAGCGCCCAGTGCAGCCACGACTGGATTCTGGTGCTGGATGCCGACGAATACCTCTCGCCCGAGCTGGCGGCCGAGCTCGAACGCCGCCTGCCCGCCCTGATGGACAGCGCGACACCGGCCGCCTGGCTGCGCCGCCGCACCATCTACATGGGCCGGCCGATGCGCTGGTACCGGCCCAACGTGGGCGAGAAGCTGGCACGGCTGTACCACCGCGACCGGGCCCGCTGGAGCGACGCCCGCGTGCACGAGTCGCTGCGCTTCGAGGGCGCGGCGCCGACCTTCGACGCCCCGTTCGACCACGCCAACAACCCGACCCTGGCGCACAAGCAGCTCAAGGTATTGCGTTACGCCGAACTGAAATGCCGCGACTGGCTCGACCGCGGCAAGCCGGTGCGCATGTGGCAAACGCCGCTGGTGTTCGCGCTGGCCTTCATCAAGGACTACCTGTTCCGGCTGGCCTTCCTGGACGGCTGGCGCGGCTACATGATCGCCCACACCGCCGCCACCTACGCGGCGTACAAGCGCATGCGCTACTACGAAATGGTCCACAACCCGGAGTCGGTGGCGCAGGCGGCCAACCAGCTCCAACGACATGGCATCGACCGCTGATGAGCGAACCAAAGCATTACCTGCTGTATGGCTCCGAGCGCTATGCGCTGGCCATCCTGCGCCCGGTCCAGGCCGCCATCCGCGCTCGTGGCGACGAGGCCGCTTGGTTCTTCGACGGCCCCGGCGCGGAAGACCTGCACGACGACGAGCGTCTGCTGACCGTCGAGCAGGTGCGTGCATGGAAACCGCGCGCGGTGATCACCTCGTCCAATGCGGTTCCGCATTTCTTCCCCGGCGTGAAAGTGGAGACCTTCCACGGCTTCGACGCCGGCAAACCGCGTCACATCTATGTGCGCGGTTTCTTCGACCTGTACTGCACCACCGGTCCGCGCGACACCGCGCAGTTCCAGGCGATTGCCGACCGCGAAGGCCATTTCAGCGTGATCCAGACCGGCTTTCCCAAGCTCGACCCGTTCATGCGCGAACTGGCCGGGCCGCCGCAGCCGGTGCGCCAGCCGCCGGTGATCCTGTATCACTCCACGTTCTCGCCTTCGTGGAGCGCGGCCGAAACGCTGTACGAGGAAGTGAAGCGGCTTTCGCGTGACGGTCGCTGGCGCTGGATCGTCACCTTCCACCCGAAGATGAACCCGGACACGGTGGCGAAGTTCAAGGCGTTGCAGAACGAGCACCTGCGCTTCGCCGAGAACGACAACATCCTCGAACTGTTTCCGCAGGTGGACATGATGTGCTCGGACACCTCGTCCGCACTGAACGAGTTCCTGCTCACCGGCAAGCCGGTGGTCACCTTCCGCAACCGCCGGCCCGGCCCGCAGCTGATCGACATCGACGACCCGCAGGACTTCGAGCCCGCGATCGAGCGTGCGCTGGCGCGACCGCCCGAACTGATGCAGGCGATCCGCGACTATGCCGACGCGATCCATCCGTATCATGACGGCCGCTCGAGCGAGCGCATCCTCGATGCCATCGACACCTTCATCGCGGCGGGCGGGCGCAACCGCAGGCTCAAGCCCTGGAACTTCTGGCGCAAGCTGAAGATCCGTCGTCGTATCGGTTACTGGGGCCCGGCACGCCTGCCGCGCTGAGCGCCCGCTAGAATCCCTGTCGTTTCCACCAAGGTCCTTTTCGTGTCGAACGCCTACAGCCGCTCCGAACACCTTCGTTCCCTGTGGCCGTGGCTGCCGCTGTGGACCGTTGCCGCCCTGCTGGCGATCTTCTCGCACGGGCCGATGCCGCTGTACTCCACCCGCACGCTGGCGGTGGCCTGGGAGATGTGGGCACACCACGACTGGCTGGTGCCCCACCTGAATGGCCAGCCGTACAGCGAAAAGGCGCCGCTGCTGTTCTGGCTGATCCACGCCGGCTGGTTCGTGTTCGGCGTGAACGACGTGTGGCCGCGGGTACTGGAAGTGATCTTCGGCGGTGCCGAGCTGGTGCTGCTGTCGGTGATCGCGCGGCGCATGTTCCCGGAACACCCGTGGGTGGCCAAGGCCGCGCCGTGGATGCTGCTCGCGTTGTCCTACGCCTTCCTGTTCGGCCTGCAGGTGATGTACGACGTGCTGCTGGCGATGTGGGCACTGGCGGCCCTGCTGAGCCTGACTCCGACCCTGCGCCGGCAGGAACCGCGCTGGTTGCTGTTCGGCCTGTGCATCGGGTTTGGCCTGCTGACCAAGGGCCCGGTGATGCTGCTGCACGTGCTGTTTCCGTGGCTGCTCGGCCCGCTGTGGAGCAACTGGGCACGCACTCACCGGGCACGCTGGTACGGCCGCGGCACGCTGGCCGTGCTACTCGGCCTGGTCATGCTGCTGGCCTGGGCGCTGCCCGCCGGTTTTGCCGGCGGCGAAGCCTACCGGCACCGGCTGTTCTTCAGCCAGACCGCCGCACGGGTGATCCACGGGGTCCAGACGGCCAAGCCGCTGCAGAGCCATGCGCATCCGGTGCTGTGGTACGTGCTCATGCTGCCCGCGCTGCTGTTCCCGCTGATCGGCTGGCCACGTGCCTGGGTGGCGCTGGCCACGCTGCGCCGGCCGCTGTCGTCGGGCATGCGTTTCGCCCTGTGCTGGGTACTGCCCACGTTCGTGGTGTTCTCGCTGATCCGCGGCAAACAGCTGTACTACCTGCTGCCAGAACTGGCCGGCACCACGTTGCTGCTGGCCGGCGCGGTGGCGGTGCTGCGCGAGCGTCGCCCGGCGCTGGCCCGGCGCGCCTGGCTGGGCACCTGGCCGCTCGGCGTGTGCAGCATGACTTTCGCGGTCTTCCTGTTCGTGCTCCCGGCGCTGGTCGCCAGCCACCGCCTGCACAGCGAATGGATGGTCAGCCTGGCCAGCTACAGCCGCTTCTTCGGCGCCCTGTTCCTGCTGCTGGGGTTGCTGTTGCTGCTGCGCGGACGCGGCGAGATGCGACGATTGGCCGTGGCCGGGCTGATCTGCACGCTCGGACTCAATACGCTGTTCACCCTGACCTCGTGGTCACGCTTCGACCTGGGCCCGAGCACCCGACTGGTACGCGTCGCCGCGGACGCGCACCATGCGCTGGCGATGGTGGGCAACTACGACGGCGAGTTCACCTTCGCCGCCCGTCTGCGCCAGCCGGTCACCATGCTCTATGGCAACCCGCCGCTGCTGGCCTTCGCCAAGGCACACCCGGATGGACTGATCATCGCCCACCCGAGCAAGCTCGACGCCGCGATGTTGCGCTACGCCATGCTCGTGCAGCCGTTCCGTTCGACCTGGATCGTGGTGTGGCCCGCAGCCACGCTGGCCGACCTGCACAGCGGCATCACGCCGCCGGAGCCAGCGGAACCGACGCGGGTCTATTCCCCCAGCGACTGGCGCTACCGCACCCTGCCATGAATATCGACGCACTGCGCGCGCAATGTGGCGGTCCGCGCGATGGCTCGCTGCTGCGCTTCGCGCTGGGCAACGCGCTGCTCGGTCAGGGCGACCACCAGGCCGCGATCGTGGAACTGCGCCAGGCGCTGGCATTCGACGCCACCTATTCGGCGGCCTGGAAGCTGCTGGGCAAGGCCTGTCTAGCCGCTGGCGACAGCAGCGGTGCCGGTGATGCCTGGCGACAAGGTATCGCCGCCGCGCAACGGCACGGCGACAAGCAGGCGGAAAAGGAAATGGGGGTGTTCCTGCGCCGCCTGGACAAGGCGGACGGCAAGACCACGTAGCCCGTCCCCGGGCTTGTCAGGGCTGCTTCGGCCGCGCGTAGGGATTCGGCAGGTTGTGCGCCGAAAAGCGCCGGTACTGCCACTGGTACTGCGCGAAAGCCCGTTCGATGCAGGCCTCGACGCCACGGTTCAGCGCCGTGCAGGCCACTTCCAGGTCGGGGTCGGCCAGCCCGGCGGGTGCCGGCAGGAAATGGATGCGGTAACCCGCCCCCCGCGGCAGGCGCTCGGCAAAGGCATACAACACCGTGGCGCCGGTACGCGCGGCCAGCCTGGGCAGCAGCACCATGCTCAATGCCGGACGCCCGAAAAACGGAGCGATCTGCCCTTCGCCTTCACGCGGCTTCTGGTCAGGCAGGATACCCACCGTGCCGCCCGCGGCCAGCCGCTTGTAGAGCGTACGCACGCCGGCACCCTCGGCACGCACCTGTTCCGGCGCCAGTGCACCGCGCACCCGGCGCAGCAGGGGTTCCAGCGCGGCAAAGTGCGGCGGGCGATACAGGATCGCCATCGACGTGCGGCGGCACAGCCAGTAATTCAGCAGTTCCCAGCAGCCTAGGTGGGGCGCGGCGATGATCACACCCTTGCCCGAGGCCAGCGCGGCATCGAAAAGCTCGCCGCCACGCACCTCGCGAACCAGGGCCAGCGCGGGTTCGGCGCCGCCGCCCCAGATTTTCACGATTTCGGCCACCGACTTGCCGGCCTCGGCCAGTGCCGTACGCTGCAACCTGGTCCGTTCCGCCTGGTCCAGCCCGGGCCGGGTGATCGACAGGTTCACCGCCACGGTATGCGCCATACGGCCATGTCGCCACGACGCCAGCCGGCCGAACGATGCCCCGACGGCATGCAGCACGCGCAGCGGCAGGCGCCCAAGCAGGCGCAGCAGCAGATAGATGATGTAGATGTCGAATCGCATGCGGCACGCAGTGTAGCGGCTGTCGCCGCGGACTTGCCTCGACGACGCCAGTCGCTATGCTTGGGCGTCCCATCAGACGGCCCTCCATGATCGCCCTGATCCAGCGTGTCAGTAACGCCCATGTCGATGTCGACGGCCAGACCGTCGGCGCCATCGGTGCCGGACTGCTGGCCCTGGTCGCGGTACAGCCGGATGACAGCGAGGCACAGGCCCGGCGTCTGCTCGAACGGGTGCTCGGCTATCGCGTGTTCGCCGACGCGGACGGCAAGATGAACCGCTCGCTTGCCGACACCGGCGGCGGCCTGCTGCTGGTCAGCCAGTTCACCCTTGCCGCCGACACCCGCTCCGGGCGCCGCCCCAGTTTCACCACGGCCGCGCCGCCCGAGCACGGACGCCGCTGTTTCGAGCACTTGGTCGAGCTGGCCCGCGCCGCCCACCCGGGGGTGGAAACTGGACGTTTCGGTGCCCATATGCAGGTGCATCTGGTCAACGACGGTCCGGTGACCTTCTGGCTGGAGGCGCACTGAACGATGCTTCGACGACCCGCAGAAAACGCCGTTCTGGCGCGATTCTTGCGTGGCGGGCGCACGACTTTTCCACCTTGAAAACTGGTCAAAAAAGCATCACATCGTTATACTGATCGGTTCCTGCATACGCGGCGGTAGGTATGAACAGCAAAGCTCCCGAAGAACAGTCCGAAATCAAGGCGCTCATCTCCAAGGGCCTGGAACAGGGCTACCTGACCTACGCCGAGATCAACGACCACCTGCCCGACGACATCGTCGATCCGGAGCAGATCGAAGACATCATGGCGGTGCTCAAGGGCGTCGGCATCGAGGTGCACGACGCGGCACCCGACAACGACAATCTCGACGGCGCCGCACCCGGCAGCAGCAGCGACGACGAAGCCGCCGAAGAAGCCGTGGCGCTGCTCTCCGCGGTGGACGCCGAAGTGGGCCGCACCACCGACCCGGTGCGCATGTACATGCGCGAGATGGGTACCGTCGAGCTGCTGACCCGCGAAGGCGAGATCGCCATCGCCAAGCGCATCGAGGAAGGCCTGGGCCAGGTTCAGACCGCCCTGGCCAGCTTCCCGCTGACGATCGAGCTGCTGCTGGAAGAGTACGACCAGCACCTCGACGGCAAGCGCCGCCTGTCCGAGATCCTGGCCGGCTTCCTGGACCTGGAAGCCGCCGCCGACGCCGCGCGCCAGGAAGCTGAAGAAGCCGCCGCCAATGCGCCCGAAGACGACGGCGAAAGCGATGGCGACGACGACGACAGCGACGACAGCGACAGCGACGACGACGACAACACCTCCAGCGGCCCCGACCCGGAAGAGGTCAAGCGCCGCATGGAGCTGCTGCGCGACTTCTACGGCAAGTTCCAGAAGGCCGCACCCAAGGCCACCAGCATCACCGACAAGAAGATCGTGAAGCTGCGCGACCAGATGGCCGAGGAATTCCTCAAGCTCAAGCTGCCCAGCGCGCTGATCGACGGTTTCGTGCGCAAGCTGCGCGAGGTGGTGGGCAACATCCGTCACCACGAGCGCGTGCTGATGGACATCTTCGTCAAGCAGGTGAAGATGCCCAAGAGCGAGTTCCTGAAGACCTTCCCCAGCAACGAAGGCAACCCCGAGTGGGCGGCCGAGCTCAGCCGCAAGCGCCAGAAGTGGACGCCCAACATCAAGGCCCACCGCGAGGCGATCGACGCCGAGCAGGAAAAGCTGGCCGCGATCGAGCAGAAGCTGTTCCTGCCGCTGACCGACATCAAGGACATCAACCGCTCCATGAGCGTGGGCGAGGCCAAGGCCCGCCGCGCCAAGAAGGAGATGGTGGAAGCCAACCTGCGCCTGGTGATCTCGATCGCCAAGAAGTACACCAACCGCGGCCTGCAGTTCCTGGACCTGATCCAGGAAGGCAACATCGGCCTGATGAAGGCAGTCGACAAGTTCGAATACCGCCGCGGCTACAAGTTCTCGACCTACGCCACCTGGTGGATCCGCCAGGCGATCACCCGTTCGATCGCCGACCAGGCCCGCACCATCCGCATCCCGGTGCACATGATCGAGACGATCAACAAGCTAAACCGCATTTCCCGCCAGATGCTGCAGCAGTTCGGCCGCGAGCCGACGCCGGAGGAGCTGGCCAAGGAAATGGACATGCCCGAGGACAAGATCCGCAAGGTGCTGAAGATCGCCAAGGAACCGATCTCGATGGAAACCCCGATCGGCGACGACGAGGATTCGCATCTGGGCGACTTCATCGAGGACAGCAACGCGTCCTCGCCGATCGAGTCGGCCACCGAGACCGGCCTGATGGAAACCGTGCGCGACGTGCTGGCCGGGCTGACCCCGCGCGAGGCCAAGGTGCTGCGTATGCGCTTCGGCATCGACATGAACACTGACCACACCCTGGAAGAGGTCGGCAAGCAGTTCGACGTCACCCGCGAGCGCATCCGCCAGATCGAAGCCAAGGCGCTGCGCAAGCTGCGCCACCCCAGCCGCTCGGAACAGCTGCGCTCGTTCCTCGACGTGGACTGAGCCAGCAACTCAAGTCACAAACGACAACGGCCGCGCAAGCGGCCGTTGTCGTTTCTGTCGCCACTCAGGGATTCCACAGCCTCGACGGGCTAGCATGCAGGTGGCAGCAGGCTGCCTTCGCTTCACGTTCACTTGCAATATCCTGCATGACAGCACCCCAACCTGCGGAACGGACCCATATGACACCAGCAACCTCGACTCCTGCCGCTGCGACGCCGACCCGTTACGACGGACTCACCATCACCCTGCACTGGCTGACTGCGCTGCTGGTCGTCACGCTGTTCGCACTGGCGATGATCTGGGACGCCTTTTCCCACCAGACGCGCCTGGCACTGCATTCCCTGCACATCTCCCTGGGCATCGTGCTGGCGGTGGTGCTGGTGATTCGCCTGGCCTGGCGCGCCACGGGCGGGCGGCGGTTGCCGCTGGCCGTGGAAGGCTTGCAGGGCCTGGCCGCCAAGGCCATGCATCACCTGCTGTACCTGCTGCTGGTGGCACAGGTCGCACTGGGCCTGGCCTGGCGCTGGGCGCAGGCCGAGTCGTTCGAGTTCTTCGGGCTGTTCCCGATGCGCTTGGCTACCGAACGCCGCGGCTCCCTGTCGCACACCTTCGGCAATCTGCACGATGTGATCGGCTGGACCATCATCGTGCTGGCCGGCATGCATGCCGCCGTCGCGTTGTATCACCACTACGGCATCAAGGACGGCGTGCTGAAGCGCATGCTGGGCGGTCAGGCTCAGCGCTGAGTCACCGGGCGCGGCACACAACAAAAAGGCCGGGCATCCCTGCCCGGCCAAAGCTTCCCTGCCATACGCCTCCATCATCAGCCGGACATTCCGTCCCTGATCCGGCCAGACCCCGGGCCCACTCAGGCCCGCTCCGTCGACTCCGTCGCCGAGCCGACTCCTTCTTCAAGCAGACCCGCGTCTGCCCGCTCGGCCAGCAGTGAACTGGCGAGCTGGATCAGCGAACCCAGACCCTGCCCGCCGTTTTCGCCACCGAGGGCGATCTTCGGAACGATGGCGATCTTGCCGTCGCGGATCGCTTCGGCGAACTGCGTGCCCAGCGTGTTGATCAGCTGCAGCCGCGCACCCTCGCCGGTCAACGCCTGCGACTTGGCCTGGATCGCCGCGGCTTCTGCCTTGCCGACCGCCGCGATGGCCGACGCACGGCCGTCACCTTCCGCGCTGAGGCGACGACGCTCGGCGTCGGCATCGATGCCGATCACCTCCGCGCGCTTGTTCGCCTCCACCACCGACGCCTCGCCCACGTTCTTCTTGATCTCGACCTGGATCACCGAATTGGTCAGCTCGGCCTGGATGTCGGTCTTGGCCCGCGCCTCGCGCAGCGAGCGCTCCTTCATCGCGGACTGCTCCTGCAACTCGTAGGTGCTGACCTGCTCGATTGCCACCTGGCGGTCGCGCAGCTGGTTGAGGATGGTGTCGATACGCGCACCGGACGCGTTGCCGGCGCTGCCGTGCGGCGTGCCGATGAGTACCTCCTGCAGCTCCAGGTTGTAGGCGGCGAAGCGCGCCATCATCTCGCTGCCGGCCAGCCGCTGGATCGCCGCACGGTCCTGGATCAGCTGGATCAGCGTCTTGGTCTGACCGATGTTCTTGAAGTACGCGCTGACCATCGGGTCCAGCGTCTGGTCGACCAGCCGCTTGATGTCGCCGAAGCGCTGCACCACCAGCGGCGCCTTGCGGTAGTCGATATGCACCACCACCGACAGCGGCAGCAGCGGCTCGAACGCGTCCTTGGTGATCAGCGATACCTCGGTCAGGTCCTCGTCGTAGCGGTGGATGTTGGTGACCTCCGGCGTCCATTTCAGGATGAAGTTGGTGGTCGGCACCAGCTGCACCTTGCCCGCATACGTGTTGAACGCATATTTGCCAGGCAGCAGCGGTTCCTTCCACACGCCGCGGCAATCGCTGTCGACCAGCTCGCCATGCGAGTAGCCCTCACCCGAACGGTCCGCACCCACCTTGCCGATGTAGGACACGACCACGCCCACGAAGCCCACCGGCACCACGGTCTTGGGAATGAAATCCACCGTGGCGAACAGCCGGTTGATGTAATACGTACCCTCCACCAGCACCTGGTGCTGGCGACCGCGGTTGCCGCCGGCGCGCAGGAACGCGTCGATGTTCTGGAAGTTGTTGTGGAAGGTCGCCACATTGGTCGGGTCCTGGCCGACCCGCGGCGCCACGATCTCGTCCGGCGGCAGCACCGGACCGTCATGCACGGTGACCACGCCAAGCATGTCGTTGGCCATGTCCTCGCCGGTGCCGCGTGCATGGCCGCTGACGATCACCACCGGCCAGAAACCGCGTCGATCACTGAGCATCGCGCCCATGTGCTCGATGGTGTCGGCTTCCTCGCGCGACAGCAGCAGACCGTGGACGCGATTGGCGGTGATCACCGCGAACTGCGCCAGGTTCAACGCATAGGTACCTTCGCGCAGAATCGTGCGCTGCGGTCCCTTCTGGCCACCGCCACGCAGGAACGACGCAACATCGACGATGCCGCCGTCCACGCTGCGACCCAGCGCCTGGCCATCGACCAGATCCTTGCCGTCGCGGGCGAACAGGTAGCCGATCTCGCCCTGCGGAATGGTCACCAGATCCTGCTTGTGCACGCGGTACTGGAACGGGAAGAAATAGTGCAGACCGCCGCGCAACACCCGCGGCTGATAGCCCACTTCGCTGTTCAGCGCGATCAGCCCCTGATCCAGCGATGCAGCGCCCCACAGGCGTTCGACGATGCCGACGCGATCGTTGGGAATGTAGACGATGGCGTTGGAGGCATACACCAGCAGCGCCAGTATCAAGACGGCAACAGCCGTCACAATGAGCCAGGTCATGATTGCAATTCCTTTTCCGAGTGATGCACGACATGCGGTCGGGCCTGGATGAATGCCCTTTGTGCAGGCCGGCGACCACGCGCGCCCGGGTTCATCACCACCATGCGCGCGCCTCACCACGACGGCCGGGGCCGTCGTTCAGCCTTTCGTTGCCAAAGGAGAAAGAGGTCGGATGCTTATCCGGCGTCGTGCGCCCACGACGCACTCAAATGCCGCGTGCCACCCCGGGCACGACAGACCGTGAAATGTTCAAGACTTGATCGAAGCATGACTGCACGCCTCAGCGCATCAATGCGGACAGCGCCTCGAGCGATTCCACCGCGTTGCGGCCCAACACGTCGAGTTCCTCGACAATGTTGGCCAGCGGCGAATGCGCCGAAAGCTGGCCGAACAGTACGTAATCGTCGCCGACCAAGCCCACGTTCGAAAGTGGCAGGGTCGGTCCCAGACGAAGGCAGGCCTCGTTGAAGCGCGCGGGCTGTTTCACCGCACTCCTCCCGCAAAGCACCGTCGTCACGAAAATCTCCTCATCGCTCACCGACAACCGCACAAGCTGGCCGCCATAGCGCGTCAATCCCAGCTCGATCCCCAGCGGCACGCCATGCAGTCGAATCCCGGCCAGCACGTCCTGCCTGGCCGTATCCGCCTTGAGCGCATCGAACAGCGTCGGCACGGTCCACTTCGCATGCATGTGCGAAAAGTCCATGCCCTCGATCAGCTGCTCGGTCCGCTCGCCACGGCAGTGATGCAGAAAGGTCCGCACCATCGCCTGTTCGTCCGCCGTCATGTAGATGCGGGGAATCGTCATGCCCAGCTTGCCCATCCGCTCACGCAGCGCCTTCTGGCGCTGCGCGCCTGGGCTGAGATGCTTGCCGGCGGCCATGGAATTCCCCTGAACAATAGTTACGCTTAACGTTACGCGTAACTATACGCCAGCAGCTGGGGTACAGCAAGCAAAAGCGTGAAGAATCGACGCAAGTTCATGTCCGTGCAGTCACGATGGACAGCCACGACCACCGGCCAGGACGCGCCGTCGAATACGATCGAAGCCCACCGATGCATATCCGGCATCGTCAGGCGCTTGGCGCATCTCGCGTGCTCCCGCTACCATGCACAACCCGCCACGCAACGGGCGGCACCCTCATGGGCCTATAGCTCAACGGTTAGAGCAGGGGACTCATAATCCCTTGGTTCCAGGTTCGAATCCTGGTGGGCCCACAAGGACTTAAGTGTTGGCGCGCGTGTGCGGGAAACCATAAAGTGGCCGCTTTGGCCACTTTATGATCTCCTTGAAAGCATAAAGTGGCCATCCTCGGATGCACAGGCACCGATGCGATGTCGTGGGAAGGATGCAGAACGCCAACCACTCCTCGGCAACCGACCAGCTTCGCCAGCGAAATTCCCGCAGCCGGCAAACTGGCTGCCATCAGCATCATCGCGTTGCCGATGGTTGACGTCGAGCCTAGTCAATATTGAGTGGCCGATCACTGAGCAGTCGGTGATCGGCCAGTAGCGGACGTTCAAACGCTGGAGTTAGGCCGCATGGTGTGCCAGTGGGGTGCCGACGACAAGCCAAGCGACAAGCAGGACGACCACAATCTTGACCGCCAGTTCGCCGAGCGATCGGGACCAGACCTGCGACGAGCCATCTGGGTTCGACCAGCCCCCCGCCACCTCGTCGTCCAGTGTTACGAGGTGGCCGAGTGCCGCCCACGCCGAGATAAGGAGCGCGGGCATGCCACACCAACGTGCTGCTCGAGAATCGAAAACAACCGCCGCCAAGAGCGACGCCGCCAGCGAGGCAACGAAGAGACCAAGGACGACACGAGGGAATGTGCGCATCTTTAACGGCCTAACGCTGGAGTTGAGAGGCGGCGAGGCCGCCCGCCTCTGTAGAAAGCAGCCTAATCTTAGCGACGAAGTCCGGCAAAGCTCTTGAAGGCACGATCAGCTCCAGCTGAGACACTGCTTCGACGTCGGTTAGCGGACTGCCCGCTTTGGGTCGAGCCCGGCCCTCCGGAGCATCCTCGGTCGCGACTATGGACGCAAGGGCTGCGTGCGGCCAGAAACGGACATTCAACGAGTTAAACGGCGGCGAAGCCGCTTATGTCGACTCCCCGTAATCTTGATCCAGGCATAACTGGAGGTCTCCGGGCAAACTAGCCCCAAGGAGACCCAAGATGCGCAAGAGCAAGTTCACCGAAAGTCAGATCGTCGCGACGCTGAAGCAGGTCGAAGGCGGTCGGCAGGTCAAAGATGTGTGCCGCGAGTTGGGCATATCGGACGCCACGTACTACGTGTGGAAGTCCAAGTACGGCGGGATGGAAGCGTCCGACATACAGCGGCTGCGCGACATCGAGGCGGAGCACGCCAAGCTCAAGCGGATGTATGCCGAGCTGGCGATGGAGAACCACGCGCTGAAGGATCTGATTGCAAAAAAGTTGTAGACCCGGCGCACAAGCGCCCGCTGCTGACGTGGTTGATGAATCACTACGGCTGGAGCGAGCGCCGGGCCTGTCTGGCGATGGGCTTGTCGCGATCAACGGCGCGTTACCGCCGCCGACCGGATCGGGACGAGGAAGTGATTGCGCTGCTCGCTGAACTGGCGGAACGGTTTCCAGAGCGTGGCTTCGGCAAGCTGTTTCAGCTGATTCGACGCCGTGGTCTGGTGTGGAACCACAAGAGGGTGTGGCGCGTGTATTGCCGGATGCAACTCAATCGCCGCCGACGCGGCAAGAAGCGTGTACCGAACCGGCATCCGATGCCCTTGGCGGCTGGCGAGCAGATCAACGCTAGTTGGTCGATCGACTTCATGTCCGACGCCCTGTGGGATGGGCGGCGCTTCCGGACGTTCAACGTGATTGACGACTTCAGTCGCGAAGCACTGGCCATCGAGGTCGACCTCAACCTGCCCGCCACGCGTGTCATCCGCACGCTGGAGCGGATTGCGGCCTGGCGCGGCTATCCGGCCAAGCTTCGCCTGGACAACGGGCCGGAATTCATCGCACTGGCGCTGGCCGAATGGGCCGAGCGCAAAGGCATCACTCTGGACTTCATCGAGCCCGGCAGGCCCATGCAAAACGGCTTCATCGAGCGTTTCAACGGCAGCTTCCGCCGTGGCGTGCTCGACATGTACATCTTCCGCACGCTCACCGAAGTACGTGAGCACGCGGAACGGTGGCTGGCCGACTACAACAACGAGATTCCCCACGACAGCCTCGACGGGCTCACGCCCGTCGAATTCCGACTTCAGAACGACCCGGCAACCTCTAATTTAGCTTGGCACTGATTTCTGGGGAGTCGACAGGGCTGGTCAACTCTCTTACTTCTTGCCGACGGCGGCCAGTTTATACGTCTAAAAAGGCACGGCTTGGAGACGAGGGTTCTGACAAGGCTTAGGCTATGCACACAAAATTTTGCACGCGCCCGAAGACAAAATAGTGAAGTCTTTCCGGTGGGTTCGGGTGGTTAACTGTGCGCAACTATCGCTGCTCTAGTCGGCTTCGCCCACGCCGCGGCTCCATGCACGCCTCGGTTCTATCCGCGACGTGCATGGAAGACCACTCGGTCAATGCTTCGTGATTATCTGACGATGCATGGGTGCGAGTTTCGCCAGAAGCTTGTTCTGCGCGCGAAACGGGATGTCACGCTTGCTCATCGCGCGCTGGAGATCCTCGACCAGGGCATTGAAGGCGGCATGGTCGATGTTCATGCCCCGGTGTGCCGCGGCCATGTCCTTTCCGGTGTAGGTGCACGGTCCGTCCAGGATCACGCAGAACTGATCCACCAGTTCTGCCTTGATATGGTTGCGGTCGGCATTCTCGAAGTAAGGCTTGGTTACCGGATCGGCCATCAGGTTGTCCATGAAATCGTTCATCAGTGCGACGAGACCGGGTTTGCCACCGAACTCCTTGAAGACCGGCTTCAGGGCAGGGTCGCGTGGTGCTGCGGGGTAGGCATCGGCGCTCGTGTTGTTCTGTCCGGCGGACATGGCGTTCTGTGCCGAGGCGACGGTGCTGACGAACAAGCCTGCAGTCAGCAGAAAGATGAAGGTCGTAGTCTTGTACATGGCGGGAATCCTCGATGCGTGATGGGTGTCAGAAGCCGACCTGCACGGATGCGTACATGCCCTGCTGGTTGCTCTTGATGACGACGTTGCCGAGATTGACGTAGGCGAGGGTCACGGAGACGTTCTTGGTCGGGGCCCAAGCCACGAAGGCGTCGTACCAGTCGTCTTCCCGCGCGATGTTCAGATTGTTCGGCTTCTGCCGATACTCCGCGCCGATTGCCCAGTTGCGACTGAGCAGATATGCCAGCGAACCCTCGAGCTCGGCTTGGTAGCCGTTGTGCTTGTCGCCCCCGAAGCCGAGGATTCCGATCTGGTTAGCCTTGGTGAAACGGAGCGTGGCATTGGCAAGCAGGCTCTGCGACAGGAACAACTTTGTCGCGCTGACATAGTAGTCAATGCCATGGTCGCTCTTCGCGCCAATTGCGTGCAGGATCGCGCCCTGGTTGTTCTTCTTGTATTGCATGCCGACGGCCACCTGCGGCACCCAGGTGTCCTGGTCGAGCACGGCATTGCCGAAAAGACGAACCTTCACGCCAACCACATTCTGGCGGAAGGTGAACCCACGACCGAGCCCGAGGGCCGCACCGACGTCCTCGGTATTGAAGCGCTGCTGCGCCACTGAAATCTCGACACGGTTGTCGATGCCGATCAGGGCTCCGGCGTCGTCGAGATGGTAGTCCTGCACATTGACACGGGTGTAGAAGGCGTTGGCGCCGATCTGGCCCTGCGTTCCGTATCCCCCGATCACGGCCCATGGCGTCAGGCCGCCACCTGCCGAGCCCTCGATCTGCGAGACGCCGCCCGTAAGCAAGAGTTTTCCGCTGATATTCAAGGGCGTTGCGCCGCTATCTCCGGCAACGGCGGGAAGAGAGATGAGGCCGCCCAGCAACGCCAATGCGGCTGCGAGTAGCTTGTAGTTCCGTAGGAATGGATGCATCGTCGAGCTCTCCGTCAATGACGCGACTACCGCGCCCCTATGGGCGGTACGAGATGAAATGCTCGAGGGATGCAAAAGAATGGGCTCTAGTGTTTCAGGGCCACATGCCAGGTGCCGTTGACGCCATTGCCCAATGTGACACCCGCCGCCGTGTCACCCGCGTATCTGTAGAGTGGGTGTCCCAGGTAAGTCCACTGTCGAGAGCCATCATTGCGGACGATCACACCGTAGCTCTTCGAAGGCTTTGCATTCGCGGTGGCAAGGTACGGCGGCCATAGCCTGGCACAGATATTCTCGCAGTGACTGGAGCCACCCTGGCCATCCCGATCATAGGTATACAGCGTCATGCCATCGGCACTGACCAGCCGATGGTGGGCATCTGAGTGCGGGGGTGTTTTCGTTTGCGCGACAGCGAGCGTGCCGTACACGCTGAGCACACTCCAAAGTGCTGAAGTAATCCAGATCCGTACGTTCATTGAATTGTCCCTGGCGTGAGCAGGCACTTGCCTACCTATCCAGCTACGTGCCGAACGGTCGCCTGGATGCAAATACTCGGTACCGCGTCGACTTGACGCGCAGACATGCCCGTTCCACCGGAATGAGGGCACCTGATACGACGACCGCACCCGCCACGAAAGTGCACAGGTCTGAGCAGGCTGGGGGTCGGCAGGGACGCCCGGGGTTCAACTGTCGAGCGGTCGCGCGGAGCGCCCACTGGAAAACCGGATGACTGTGCTCGAGGCCCCAACGAGACCCTTGGCGATGACCGGTCCGGTGGGTTGTCCGGTTGGTGAACCACCCGGCGGCTCTACCGATACAGCCAGTGCCGCCCCCCGGCCAAACCCGGCCAGGAGCTTGGGACCCAGCGACAAGGTCACCGGCGCGTCGCCACCGATCATGCCCAGCGCGATGGGACGCTGCCCCTTGGGAATCAGCCATAGCTCGGGCTCCCGCCCCTGCGCGATGGCTTGCGGGCGAGTCGGTACGATGACAACAAGGCGATGGTCGAGATCCACGGTCGCCGTCCAGCCGACCTGGCCATTGCCCTGTGTGATCGCAGAGGCAAGGTAGGTCGCCGTCGGACTGGAATGGCGCGGGCTCACCACAAGCAGGACCAGGCAGGCCGCAGCCAGCAGGCTCGCTCCCAGCCCAAGTACCTGCCAGAACCGCAGGTTGTCCCACCAGCGAAAGGGGGTAGCGGCAGGGTGCTTTGCCGTCGAAGGCTGTGCCAGCGCCAGCTGATGGCGGATCTGTTGCCAGACGTATTCCGGAGGATCGATCGACACACTCTCGGCAATGAGCGGCAAAAGCCGGCGTTGCCACAGCGCCACGGCAGTGGCCACGGCATCGCTGGCGGCTATGTCGCGTTCCATTTCAGCCCTGGCATCGGCGTCAAGCACGCCAAGCACGTATTCGGCATAGCGCAGCTGCGAGTTGCTGTCATCGGTCGGTATATTCATGGGTCCAGGCACGTACGGAGCTGTAACAGGCTGCGACGGATCCAGCTTTTCATGGTCCCTAAAGGCACTTGGCAACGCGCAGCCAATTCGTTGTACGTAACGCCGGAGAAAAAAGCTTCACGGACCGCACGCCGCTGCTGCGGTCTGAGTTGCTCAAGGCATTCGCTCAAGCGCAGATAGTCCTGTGACTGTTCGGCTCCCTCTGCCGGGCTTGGCACGTCGTCTTCCAGATCGTTCATCAGGTCCGGATCGTCGAGCACCTCTTCTTTGCGCTGGCGGAGTCGGTCAATCGCCTTGTTGCGAAACAGCGTACCCAGCCAGGTGTTTGCGCTGGCCTTGGCTCGATCGAACGTTGAAGCCCGATGCCAGACCGTAATCCAGGCTTCCTGCAACACCTCTTCGGCAGTGCCGCGCTCACGCAGCATACGCACGCAGAGTCCATACAGACGAGGGGAACTGATCCGGTAGAGCTCGGCGAAGGCCGACTGGTCACCGGATGCGGTCTTCAACAGCAGTTCGTCCTGCACGTCCTTCACGTCTTGCTCGATCGCTCGACCTGGCTGCATGGGCGTGTGTCCATCGTTGGCGGGCCGGCTCAAGCAGACCGCGTGGTCGTGTGGGCCAGATAGCTCTGGCCATTCCTGGCGACCACACGGGTCGCTCCCACCAACGTATACGTTGCCATTCGCCAATTAGATCTGTGAACGGAGAAAGCCCGCAGCCTTCTCGTAAGTGTCCGCGATATCGGGGTGAATCCCATGGCTCAAGACATATATGAAAGTATATTGATCGCTCTGATCTTTTTATTTTATCTGTATGTCTCAGCTCTGTAGGCTGATGTTCACGGGATTTCCAGCTGCAAAGCAGCATCGACACCCAACGGACAACAGCTGCCACAGGGGCAAATGCACGCCATGAGTTCTTCGAAGAAGCCAGGTCGGCGCAGTCAGGCGTGGTTCGGCAGTGCGGACAAGAGTGGTTTCCTCTACCGAAGCTGGCTGAAAAACCAGGGCTATCCGGGTGACTTGTTCGATGGACGTCCCGTCATCGGCATCTGCAATACCTGGTCCGAGCTGACGCCTTGCAACGGCCACTTCCGCGAACTGGCCGAATACGTCAAGCGCGGTGTCTATGAAGCGGGTGGCTTTCCGCTCGAATTCCCGGTGATGTCGCTGGGCGAGACTCAGATGCGCCCCACCGCGATGTTGTTTCGCAACCTCGCCAGCATGGATGTCGAAGAGTCGATCCGCGCCAATCCGATCGATGGCGTGGTACTGCTGATGGGCTGCGACAAGACCACCCCGTCCCTGATGATGGGCGCGGCAAGCTGCGACATTCCGACTATCGGTATCTCCGGCGGCCCGATGCTCAGCGGCCGCTGGCGCGGCCAGAAGATCGGCTCGGGCACGGGTGTCTGGCAGATGTCGGAGATGGTCCGCGCGGGCGAGATGTCACACGAGGACTTCGTCGAGGCGGAATCCTGCATGCATCGCTCGAAAGGCAGCTGCATGACCATGGGCACCGCCTCCACCATGGCCAACATGGTCGAGGCGCTGGGCATGTCCCTGCCCGAGAACGCCGCTATTCCGGCCGTGGATTCGCGGCGCTACCAGTTGGCTCAACTGAGCGGCCGCCGGATCGTGCAGATGGTCCACGAGGATCTGCGCATGTCCAAGATCCTTACCCGCGAGGCCTTTGAAAACGCCATTCGCACCAATGCCGCGATCGGTGGCTCGACCAACGCAGTGATCCACCTGCTGGCCCTGGCAGGTCGCATCGGCGTCGAGCTGAACCTGCAGGACTGGGACGAGCTGGGCTCCAAGCTTCCCTGCCTGGTGAACCTCCTTCCGTCGGGCGAGCACCTGATGGAGGACTACTACTACGCGGGCGGCCTGCCTGCCGTCCTGCGCGAGATCGCCGCACATCTTCATACGGATGCATTGACCGTCAATGGGCATACGCTTGGGGAGAACATAGCCAATGCCCCTTGCTGGAACCGGGATGTCATCAAGACCATGGACGAGCCGGTCAGGGCCGAGGCCGGCATCGCCGTATTGAGGGGAAATCTCGCACCCAATGGCGCGGTGATCAAACCCTCGGCAGCCTCGCCCCACCTTCTGAAGCATCGTGGTCGTGCGGTGGTCTTCGAGAACATCGAGGACTTCCATGCACGCATCGACGACGATGCACTGGACATCGACGAAACCTGCGTGATGGTCCTCAAGAACTGCGGACCACGCGGCTACCCCGGCATGGCGGAGGTCGGCAACATGCCGCTACCGCCAAAGTTGCTCAAGCGGGGCATCACCGACATGGTGCGCATCTCCGACGCCCGCATGAGTGGCACGGCTTACGGCACCGTGGTGCTGCACACATCACCGGAAGCCGCCGCCGGCGGCCCGCTGGCACTGGTGCGGGACGGTGACATGATCGAACTCGACGTGCCGGGACGCCGGATCCATCTCGAAGTTGGTGATGAGGAGCTTGCGCGCCGCAAGGCGAACTGGAAGGCGCCCGAGACGCCCACGCGTGGCTGGTACAAGCTCTATGTCGAGCATGTCCAGCAGGCAGATCTTGGCGCGGACCTGGACTTCCTCGTAGGCGGCAGCGGCGCTGACGTACCGCGCGACTCGCACTGAACGCAAACCGCGCCGATATGGCTAAGGCACTCACGGTCATGCTGACCGTGAGACCGCGTTCATCGTCGATATCAAGAATACCGATGGACCCTAGTCGAGATCCTCGACTCCATAGACCTCGGTGGCCGTGGTCTTCATGGACCGCAGCATGATGCGGGCAGCCGGCGAAAGCAGCCAGTCAGTCCGGGTGATGATCCCGAACGCATCCATTTTGCAGGTGAGCTCGATCGGCAGCACGGACACGACACGATGATCCTCGTAGTAGTTGGCGACATCGGTGGGCACCACGCTCAGATAATCGGTCTCCCGCATCATCTTCAGCACGAACACCAGCGCGGTGGTCTCGATCATGCGCTCGGGAATGGGTAGCCCGGCGTTCTGGAACATCAGCTCGAAGCGATGCCGCAGCACGCTTCCCACCGGTGGAACCACCCAGTCGGCCGCGGCCAGGTCGGAGAGCCTAAGGCGCCTTTTCCTCAGCAACGGGTGCCCGACGCGACCGATGGCGCAGATATTCTCTTCGGCAAGAGCCTGATAATGCAGATGGGACTTGTCGTGTCGTGCGAAAAGACGCGCCACGATGATGTCCAGCTTGTTCTGCGCAAGGCGCTCCAGAAGAACATCGCTGGTGTCCACGGTCAGCGACACCCGGAGTTTCGGATGTTCGCTCACCGCCAGCTTGATGGCGTCGGGGACAAGCGTGACGCTGGGCCCCTGGATGGATCCGAGGTTGACGGTTCCGGCATGACCGGTTTTCAGCGCCTCGATTTCGTCACCCGCTTCGCCAAGACTGGCCAGGGCGACCCGGGCATGGCGAATCATCGCTTCACCGAACCATGTGGGCCGCATGCCCCGCGGCAACCGGTCGAACAACGCCACATTCATCGAGTCCTCGAGGTCCTTCAGGAGCTTCGATGCGGCTGGCTGCGACATGTTCAGTGTCTCGGCCGCGCGATGGATATTTCCCTCTTCCTCGATCGCGACCAATAGCAACAGATGGCGAGTCTTGAGTCGCGCGCGCAGAAACCATGGGCTTTTTTGTTGCATTGCAATGCCTCAAGAAATAATCGTTTTGAACCACAAGCCTTAATGCATTGGCGTATCTCAATTAACTGACGTATCCAGCCAAATTCCTTTTTGCTGCATTGCAATGTCTCAAAAAATATGTGCGTTTATATATGTCTTTTTCGATAAATAGTATTTGTTGTGTATACCTGCTGTCTCCAGAATAAGCAACGAACGGATCGGGATTCGTTGTGCCTGGGGGAACTCTCCGGTTCGTCGTCCAAACAGGAATATCCGCAAAGCACGAGCCGACCATGCACCCGCTTCAGATCGTTCTTCGCAGCCTCGCGTTGTGCACGACCCGTTAATCCAAGCGCGAATTCGGCACAGATAACCGGTTACCGCAATCGCAGAACAAGAACCATCGCCGGGGCGACCTGCATGAGCTCGGCTGGGAGAGGAAGTACCTACATAGCTCGCTTTCCGATGGGGAGAAGGCGAAAGCAAATGGACGGCACGACCCGCGAGCGGCGTCATGCCATGCCTATACCGAGGGGAGGTTTATAGTGACTCGCAATGATCGTTCATCACTCGTCCGGACGCTGATCACAACCGCAATCGCCGCAGCCTTGCTGCCGACCGCGGCACTCGCGTCTCCGACAAGCACATCAACTGTGGGCAGCGCGCTGTCTGTGGCTCCGCAAGCAGCAGTCTCGCAGGACCAGTCGCAAGCCAAGAAAAGCGACTCCAAAAAGTCCAAGAAAAAAGAGTCGACCAAGGCAGACAGCAAGAAAGCCACCAATCTCAAAGGCGTCACCGTCTCGGCCGACTCGTTGCGGATGAGCATGCAGACGGCGCAGCAGATCAAGCGCGACTCAGATGCCATCGTCGACGTAGTCGTGGCGCAGGACATCGGCCAGCTTCCCGACAATACCGCCGCCGAAAGTCTCGCCCGTATCGCTGGCGTGCAGGTCTCGCGCTACGACGACGACACCAGCAACGTGCTGGTGCGCGGCCTGCCGGATATCGTCACCACTTACAACGGACGCAACATCTTCACCGCCGAGCTTCGCCGGGTCCAGTTGCAGGATTTCCCTTCCCAGGCCATCCAGGCCATCGAGGTATACAAGTCGGGCACTGCCAATCTGCTCGCTGCGGGACTGGCAGGCCTGATCAACGTGCGTACCCGCCGACCATTCGACTTCAAGGGCCGGGTCATCGCCGGTGGGTTCCGCGAGACCTACAACGACGAGAACGGCAGGTACGATCCGAATGGTAATTTCCTTTACTCGAACCGCTGGAAGAACAGCCTCGGCGAGTGGGGCTTTCTGGGCAATCTGACCTACGCCCAGGAGCACTATCACAATGGCGTGCGCTACAACGGCACCTACATCACCCAAGTCAGCCCGGGATCGTCCGTCAGCCCGACGTCGGTCGGCCAGAGCTTCTATTACCCCTATAACGTCGGCCTGTACAACGACGGCGGCAAGCGGGATCGTCCGTCAGCCAACTTCGCCGTGCAGTTCAGGCCGAACGGGAATTCGGAGTACTACCTGGAGGGTATCTGGCAGGGCTATCGCGGACGCGGCTTCACCGACAATTTCAACGATGACGTCCGTGGCGGCGACCCGACCTTGACCGACGTTGTTCTGGTACCGGGCACCGAACAGGTCCAGAGCCTGGTCAAGAGTGGTGGCTACGCACCCCAGATGTATCGATCCACCGGTGCAGACCAGACCAATACTTACCAGTTGGCGACCGGCGCCAAGTGGTACGACGGCGATCTGACGTGGTCGACCGACCTGGCCTTCACGACGAGCCAGTACAGCGCACGGAATTGGAGTCTGGATTCGGCACTGACCACACCACAGGAGACCGTGGTCAACTTCATGAAGGATGGCGGCGCAGCCTTCAGTCTGCCCAACTTCAACATCAACGATCCCAGCAACTACATCTGGCGTGGCTTCTACGAGCGCCGCTACAAGTCCAACGGCAGCGGTTGGCAGTGGCGTGCCGACGGTGAGTGGGACACCCCGTGGAGCCTGTTCAACACACTCCAGTTCGGCATCCGCACCACCTCGCGCAAGGCCTCACTCGAGCAAGGCTCACGCTATGCCTATACCCTGCCCCTCGCCATTCCGTTAGCCAGTCTCCCGGTAGGTCCCCTGGTGCTGACCGGCAACCCGTTCCGCGGCAGCGCGCAGAGTTTCACGCAGTACCTGCAGCCGACACGCAATGGCATCGCCGGTAGCTACGCCCAGCTCGAGCAGCTTTCCATCCAGGCACTGAAGCAACTGGTGGCACTCAATCCTGGCGACCAGGGCTACCTGAGTGACCTGCAGGCCTTCCAGGCTGGTGACGTGGCACTCGATCCCGCTGCCGCATTCAGTGCCCGTGAGTACAGCTACGCGGCCTACGCACAGACGAAGTACAACTTCAATCTCGGCCCGATGCCGGTGGACGGCCTCATCGGCTTCCGCGCGGTCAATACGGTCGGTTACTACTCGGGCACATCGAACGTCACCAACGCAACCGGCACGCTGAGCAAGGTGCCCCGGACCGACCATCAGAACTACTGGGATATCCTGCCGAATGTCAGCATGCGCATCCATTTCACGCCGAAGCTGCAGTTGCGGCTGGGCTACACCTATACGCGGACCCGGCCCGACTTCTCCCAGCTGAACCCGGCGCTCAACATCACCCAGGTGCAACAGGGCACCATCACCAATCCGAACGATCCAGCCGCAGCGGTGACTGCGTATGGCTCGGGTGGCAACCCCAACCTCAAGCCGCTGACCTCGCACAACTACGACGCGAGCCTGGAGTGGTACTTCGCCAAGGATGGCTATGCCAGCGTCGCTGTGTTCGATCACGAAGTGAACGGCTTCATCAGTAACTACACGCGGTACGTGAAAGACCCGACCTACGGCCTGATTCAGCTGAGCCTTCCGGAGAACGCCGGCAAAGGTCATATCCGCGGCCTGGAGGTCAACTATCAGACCTTCCTGACCTTCCTGCCCTCGGTATGGAAAGGCCTGGGTTTCCAGTACAACTTCACCTACCTGGACGGCAAGAACGCCATCCCGACCTTCGACTCGACGACCGGCGCCTTCAAGTACAGCAGCCCCGTGGAAATCACTGGCCTGTCCAAGTACACCTACAACGCCTCGATCTTCTACGAAGGTCACGGCATCACCACACGCCTGTCGTTCAACCACCGCTCGGGCTGGATCAACTGGTACGGCTACGATCCTGCTGGCGGAAACACCTACAACGGCACCCGTGCCCGCAGCCGACTGGACTTCTCATTCAGCTATGACCTGACCAAGCAACTCAGCCTCAACGTCGACGTCAGCAACCTGCTGGCCCGCCCGTTCCAGGACTACACCGGCTATTCGGGCTACAAACTGGTGTACGAACAGGACGTGCGTGACGAGGGTCGTTACTTCGGCGCCGGCCTGCGCTTCCAGTTCGGCAAGTAGGACCGCCGAAACAGGCTCGCCGCGGCCTCTCCAGTCATGGCTACCGGAGAGGTCGCGGCGAGAATGCATGCCCGCGCAAGCTCGCATGAAACCACCGCCCAACACACTCATTGCTGCCTACGGGCAAACGCGCCACGACCGCAAGACGCGAAAGCTCGCCCAACGTCTCGCCGAGGGTGGCCCGGGCAGGCACCACATCACGCCCTACCTGCCGAGGTGAAGCAAACATGTCCAAACCCATCCGCATCGCCGTCGTCGGCATGGGGAAGATCGCCCACGACCAGCACCTTCCCGCGATCCACGCCGACCCCGGACTCGAGTTGGTGGCCACCGTCAGCCGGCGCGGCGAAAGCGTCGGCGACCTGCCTCATTTCAACGACATCACCGAGCTGGCTGCAAGCGGCTTCGAGGTCGATGCGGTCGGGTTGTGCACGCCACCGCAGGTCCGCTGGGCCATCGCGCAATTCGCCATCGAACAGGGTTGGCATACGTTCCTGGAGAAGCCGCCCGGAGAAACGCTGAGCGAGGTCATCGCCCTGCAGGAGGCGGCCAAGGCTCAACGTGTCAGCCTGTTCGCCAGCTGGCACTCGCGCTACGCTGCTGGCGTCGAGCCGGCCCGCGAATGGCTCAGCAAACGCACCATCGAGCGCGTGACCATCACCTGGCGCGAAGACGTCCGCGTCTGGCATCCGGGACAGACCTGGATCTGGGAGCCCGGCGGCTTCGGCGTGTTCGATCCGGGCATCAACGCGCTTTCGATCGCCACCCGCATTCTTCCATCGCCCTTCTTTGTCCAGCGCTGCGAGCTCGACATGCCGTCCAACCGCGATGCGCCGATCGCCGCACGCGTGGCCTTCCGCGACACCTCGGGCGCCGTCATCGACATGGACCTGGATTTCCGCCAGGAGGGCAAGCAGAGCTGGGACATCGTGGTACGGACCGACAGCGGCATCCTGACGTTGTCGGAGGGCGGCTCGGTGCTGCACGTCGACGGCACGACCGACAGCCCACGCGGCCTCGACCTAGCCGGCGAATATCCCGGACTCTATCGGCGCTTCGCCGACATCATCCGCGAGGGCATCTCGGACGTGGACCTGCGTCCGCTTCGACTGGTGGCCGACGCCTTCCTGTGCGCGCGCCGGATCGAGGTCGAACCATTTGTCGAATAGGTCGCGGCATGCCACCAAGCGATGACCGACATGATGAAAAAGCGACACCTGAGGGCATGGATATTTGTCGACCTGCAGCGCGCCACTAAAACCAGATCCGGCAACTCCTTTACCTGACGCCCTCACAGATCACGATATTCGGCACTGAGATGCGATACGACACACCATCGCATTCATTGCAGCCAGCGAGAAAACGACCATGAGCCGATACCTGACCACCGTCCTCGCCGGATTGCTGATGGCGATAACCGCCTCGGCGACGGCCAATACCCACGACAGCCAATTCGTGATGTCGTCCAACGGCAGGCAGCTCACCGTCGACGGCAAGCCGTATCTGGTGCTCGGCATCCAGTTGCACAACTCCAGCGGCTTCCCCGCCATCCTGCACCGGCTGGCCCCGGCCATCGCACGCAGCGGTGCGAACACGGTGATGGTGCCGATCGGGTGGGAGTCGATCGAGCCCCGCGAGGGCCATTTCGACTTCTCGGTGCTGGACGGTCTGGTGAAGGAGGCGCGTGCCCAGCATGTGCGCCTGGCCCTGCTGTGGTTCGGCACCTGGAAGAACGCCACGATGTCCTACGTACCGGCATGGGTGAAGCGGGACACCCGGCGCTTCCCGCGTGTGATCGACGCCGACGGCCACCCGATCGATGTGCTCACCCCGATCGCCGGCGCCAGCCGCGATGCCGACGCCCATGCGTTCGCGGCGCTGATGGGTCACCTCAAGCAGATCGACGGTCGCCAGCGGACGGTGATCATGGTGCAGGTCGAGAACGAGGCCGGCACGCTCGGTGCCGACCGTGACCACTCCGCACGCGCCAACGCGCTGTTCGACGGACAGGTACCTGCGGACATGCCGGACGCCAAGCCGGGAACCTGGACGCAGGACTACGGCGTGCGTGCGCCCGAAGCTTTCATGGCCTACTACACCGCGCGCTACATCGGCGCAGTGGCGGCAGCGGGCAAGAAGGTGTACGACCTGCCGCTGTACGTGAACGTGTGGCCACGCCAGCAACCAGGTCTGCTGCGTCCTGGCCAGAGCAGCCCCAGCGGCGGCGCGGTGTCGTGGCTGCTGCCGCAGTGGAAGGCGCTGGCACCGGCCATCGACGTGGTCGGCGTGGACAACTACGACACCAACGTCGCGCCCTATACCGCCATCGCCGACGCCTACCGCATCAAGGGCAACCCGCTGTTCGTGCCGGAGACCGGCCACAGCATGGCGCATGCACGCCACGCCATCTGGACGGTGATGCGACCGGATGCCGTGGGCATCTCGATGTTCGGCATCACCGACGATTTCGCCAGCGGCAAGAGCGACTGGAAGTCGTCGCCAATGGCGGTGAACTACCACCTGTTGCGTCGCGCCGCATCGTTTCTGATCCCGCTGCGCAATGCCGGCAAGGTGCGCACCGCGATCGAGGAACGCGGCCTCGCCAACATTCCCATGCACTTTGACGACGTCGACCTGGTGGCGCGCTTCGGCGAAGTACGCGATGGCTACGGCGGACCTCGCGGCCAGGGCAATGCCGACGTCTCCGGCCGCGTCATCGCCGCACAGGTGGCACCGCATCGCTTCCTGCTGCTGGGCACCTCGGCCAATGTGAAGTTCGCGCCCAAGCTGGGCACTATGGGCCACGTGGAACTGCTCACCGTCGAGCAGGGGCACGTCGAACACGGCCGGTGGATTACCGATCGCCTGCTCAATGGCGACGAGACCGCCTTCGGCCTGATCTTTCCTCACGACGGCACGCAGCTGATGGTGACCGAGCAGGTGATTCAGTGAAAACCTCACGTCGTACTTTCCTCAAGGCCGGGGCGGTCCTCGCCGGCCTGGCGCAAGGTCCGGGCGCGTGGGCGGCCCTGGCTGCGATGTCGCCAAAATCGCCCACACGACATAGCCCATTGGCGCCGACGCCACCGATGGGATGGAACAGCTGGAACAGCTTCGGCGCCACCATCACCGAGGCACAGACGCGGGAGACCGCCGCCATCATGGCGCGTGAGCTGTTGCCGGCCGGCTACGACGTCCTCACGGTCGACATCCAGTGGTACGAACCCGACGCCACCGGCTACGCCTATGCAGCCCATCCGATACCGACACTGGACCGCTACGGCCGCCTGCTGCCCGCGCCCAACCGGTTTCCCTCCAGTGCCGGCGGGCACGGCTTTGCGCCGCTGGCACGCCATGTCCATGCGCTGGGTCTGCGTTTCGGCGTACACCTGATGCGTGGCATTCCGCGGCTGGCGGTCGAACGCGACTGCCCGGTGCTGGGCACAAAATTCACCGCGCGCGAGATTGCCGACACCTCCAGCACCTGCGCGTGGAACCCCGACATGTATGGCGTCGACATGTCACGGCCCGGTGCGCAGGCTTACTACGACAGCGTGTTTGCCCTGCTCGCCTCGTGGGGCGTGGATTTCGTCAAGCTCGACGACCTCAGCCGGCCCTACGACGCCCATGCACCCGAAATCGAGGCCATCGCCTCCGCCATCGAGCGCAGTGGCCGGCCGATGGTGCTGAGCATGTCGCCGGGACCGACACCGCTGGTACGCGCCACGCACGCGCGCAAGCACGCACAGATGTGGCGCATCTCCGACGACTTCTGGGACCACTGGCCGATGCTCAAGGCACAGTTCACCCGGCTGGAGAACTGGAGCCCCTACTGCGGAGACGGTGGCTGGCCGGACGCCGACATGCTGCCGCTGGGTCGGCTCAAGCTCGGCACGCGCAACACCCGCTTCACCCCGGACGAGCAACGCACACTGATGTCGCTGTGGTCGATTGCCCGCTCGCCGCTGATCATGGGCGGCGACCTGCGCCATCTGGATATACCGACCCTGGCCCTGTTGACCAACCCCGAGGTGATCGCCGTCAACCAGGCCTCCAGCGACAACCGGCCCTACTTCGTCGCCGACGGCACCAGCGTCTGGGCCGCACGCTCGCCCGGGGGCGAGGTCTATGTCGGCCTGTTCAACACCAGCGACCAGACCCGCGACGTGGCCATCGAGCTGGCGCTGCTGAACATCACCGGCAGCGTGGCAGTGCGTGATCTCTGGCAGCGTCGACCCGACGGCACCGCGAAGGGCTCGCTCTCGCGTACGCTTCCGCCCCACGGCGCCGGCCTCTATCGGCTGGAGCGGGCGTGAGGGTGCGATGTCTGCTTGCGCTGGCCTTGGCGGCCAGTGTCCCGGCACTGGCTGCCGGACCTTCGGTCAGCGTGCCACTGCGCCCTGACATCGCCCACCCCACCACGCGCTTCGAAGGCTGGGGTACGGCACTGGCATGGTTCGCCAACGTCACCGGCCGCTGGCCGCTGGCGCAGAAGCAGCACCTGGCCGATCTGCTGTACGGACCCGACGGCCTGGGCTTCACCATCGCGCGCTACAACATCGGCGGCGGCAATCCGGCCGGCACAGCACCATTCTCGCAACCCGGTGCCGACGTGCCGGGCTTCTGGCACCTGCCAAGCGGCGACAGCGCGCACGCATGGAATCCCGACAATCCGGCCATGTGGAACCGGTCGGCCGACCCCGGACAGCGCTGGTGGCTCGAGGCCGTGCGCAGGCGGGTGGCGACACCGATCTTCGAAGCCTTCTCCAACTCGCCACCGTGGTTCATGACGGTGAGCGGCCGCACTTCGGGGGCGGCCAAAGCGACGCAGAACAACCTCCGCCCCGGCATGGAAGACGCCTTCGCGAGCTACCTGGCACGGGTGGTGGCGCAGCTGCAGCTACGCGAACACATCCGCTTCCGCACGCTGTCGCCGTTCAACGAACCAGACACCGACTACTGGTACCTTGGAAACCGCCAGGAAGGTTCGCACTGGAGCCCGGCGCTGCAGGCGAACATGATCGACGCCACCGCCGCCGCGCTGAAACGGCAGGGCCTGGCAACGGTGGTGTCGGCGCCGGACGAGACCAACTCGCACCTGTTTCTGAAGGACTGGGCCGCCTACCCGCCGGCCACGCGCAGGCGCGTCGGCCAGATCAACGTGCACAGCTACGGTACCGTCCACCAGACCGGCGTACGCGACGCGGCCCGCGCTGCCGGCATCCGCCTGTGGATGAGCGAGAACGACACCCCGCTGCGCGGCGATCCGGAGAACTTCCAGGGCATGGCCTCGCCGCTGGCCTTCGCCGAGCATGTGGTGCTGGACCTCAAGCGCCTGCAGCCGGCGGCGTGGGTGTTCTGGCAGGCGGTTGAGAACATCAGCGCGCGACACGGCCGGGGTGGCTCCAACTGGGGGCTGATCAAGACCGACCTGCTTGCCCCCGCCGATACGGTCCATGTGCTGCACATCACCCGCAAGTACTGGGCCATGGCCCAGTTCAGCCGCTACATCCGGCCCGGCTACCGACTGATCCCGGTGCAGGACATGGATACGGCCGGTGCCCTCTCGCCCGACGGCCGAACCCTGGTCCTGGTCCACGTCAACGGCGGCATCACACCGCGCCGGCTCGGGATCCCGTCGGGCTGGCACGGCATTGCCATCCTCACCGACGCCCACCACGCCCTGGCCTGCGGCAACCGGATGTACGCACCGCCGCGCTCGATCGTGACGCTGGTACTCCGTCGCGGGTCGCACGCGCCGCACTGCGGGACGCATCCGTGAAGCGGGTCGCGTTGTGTCTGGCCGTACTGGGCAGTGTGCTCGCCCTGCACCCGACCGCCGCTGCAACAGCGCACGCCAACGCGCCGCTGCGCCTGCCGGTAATGCCGCTTCACGACCCGTGGATCGTCGCCGACACCGCCACACACACCTACCACCTGTACACGCGCAACCGCGCGCGCATGACCCATGACCCCCGGCTCGGCATCATGGAGTACACCAGCCGCGACCTGAAACACTGGACCCACCCGCGTGTGGTGTTCACGCTGCCGCCGGGCACCTGGGCCGACGCTGGCGCCTGGGCGCCGGAGGTGCACCGCTGGCGCGGACGCTGGTACCTGTTCAGCACTTTCTACAATCCGCACCGGCCGCTGCCGGCCCACGGTCATCATCGGCCGATACGTCGCGCCACCGTGCTGGCAGTGTCCGACAGCCTTGATGGCCCGTTCCGTCTGGTGCGTCATGGCCAACCTATCGTGCCAAAGGCGAAGATGACCCTGGACGGCACACTGTATATCGGCCCTTCGGGGCATCCATGGCTGGTGTATGCACACGAGTGGGTGCAGATCGGCGACGGCACCATCGATGCCATGCCGCTGGACGACGCTCTGGCCCGAGCCGGCCCCTCGAAGGTGCTGTTCCACGCTTCCGACGCACCCTGGGTGGACGGCAAGAAGCAGCCCAACGGCAACACCATCTACGTCACTGATGGACCAGAACTGTTCCGCACCCGCAGCGGCACCCTGCTGATGCTGTGGTCGAGCTACGACCGCCACGGTTACGTGGAGGGCCTGGCCCGCTCGCGCAGTGGCTCAATCCTCGGCCCCTGGCAGCAACTGCCCCCGCTGGTGCGCGCCGACAGCGGCCACGGCATGCTGTTCCATCGCTTCGACGGCCAATTGATGATGGTGCTGCACCGCCCGTTCCGCCACGCGCGCGGCAAGCTCTATCTGATGCGCGATACCGACGACCGCGTGCGCATCGTGCGCGAGGCGGTCGAACTGGACGGCGAAACCCACCCGGTGCCGCCACTACCCGCACGCTCACGCCCTCGCCGCCGTGCCACGCCTCCCGACACCCGGACCAGACCATGAAGCACACCTGCCTCATCGCGATCGGCATCTTGTTCGCCATGATGGCCGCGGCTCCTGCCCTGGCATCCTCGGCGACCCTGCCGAAGACGATCCTCTACGGCGCCGCCTACTACCCGGAGTACGAGCCTGTCGACCGCATCGAAAAGGACGCGCAGATGATGCAGGCTGCCGGCATCGACGTGGTGCGCATTGGCGAGTCGACCTGGGGCACGCTGGAGCCGCAACCGGGCGTGTTCGACTTCAGCGACATCGACCGCACGCTGGCGGCGATGAACCGCCACGGCATCAAGGTCATCATCGGCACACCAACCTACGCCATTCCCGCCTGGCTGGCACGCGAGCATCCGGACGTGCTGGTGGTCACGGCACAGGGCCGCGCCAAGTATGGCCGCCGGCAGAACATGGACATCACCAACCCGCACTACCTGGCGGCGGCCCGGCGGGTGGTCGTGGCGCTGGTCGACCACGTGCGCGACAACCCCGCGGTGATCGGCTACCAGATCGACAACGAGACCAAGGCCTACGGAACCAGCGGACCGAACGTGCAGAAGGCGTTTGTCGCCGCCATGCGAAGGAAGTTCGGCACCCTTGACGCACTCAACACGGCCTGGGGCCTGAACTACTGGAGCAATCGGATCAACCGCTGGCAGGACTTCCCTGACGTCACCGGCTCCATCAATGCCAGCATGAGCAACGCCTTCGCCGCCTACCAGCGTGGCCTGGTGACCCATTTCCTGGCCTGGCAGGCCAAACTCGTGCGTGCACACGCACGGCCCGATCAGTTCATCACCCAGAACTTCGACCTCGGCTGGCGCGGTTACTCCTACGGTGTGCAACCTGAGGTCAACCAGTGGCGTGCGGCGCGTGCCCTGGACGTGGCCGGCGTGGACATCTACCACCCGACTCAGGACAAGCTCACCGGCGCCGACATCGCCTTCGGCGGCGACCTGGCGCGCTCGCTGCGCAACGGGCAGAACTACCTGGTGATGGAGACCGAGGCGCAGGGCTTCCCGGACTGGACGCCCTATCCTGGCCAGTTGCGGCTGCAGGCCTTCAGTCATCTTGCCTCGGGCGCCAACATGGTCGAGTACTGGCACTGGGCGACTACGGCCAACGCCGCCGAGACCTACTGGCGCGGCATCCTATCGCAGGACTACCAGCCCAACGCTGTCTACCGCGAGGCAAAAACCATCGGCGCCGACCTCAGGCGACTGGGTCCGACCCTAGTCGACATGACCAAGCACAACCAGGTCGCGATCTACGTCAGCAACACTGCGTTGAGCGCATTCGACGCATTCAGGATCCACGCCGACGGCCAGTGGATCGGCTACAACCAGATCATGCGACCGTTCTACGACGCGCTCTACCGCATGAACGTAGAAACCGACATCATCTCGCCGGATTCGAAAGTCGACCTGGACAAGTACAAGCTCATCATCGTGCCAGCCCTGTATGCCGCCACCGATGCACAGATCCAGCGGCTCAACGACTATGCACGACGCGGTGGGCATCTGCTGTACACGTTCAAGAGCGGCTTCTCCGATCAGAACACCAAGGTGCGCTATACGGTGCAACCCGGCGACATCAGCAAGGCGGCTGGCGTCGTCTATCACGAGTTCACCATCCCCCACGACGTTTCGCTGGCCGGCGATCCGTTCAACGTCGGCAAGAAGGGCAACACGATCCGCTGGTGGATGGAGTTCCTCAAGCCGACCACCGCCCGGATCATCACCCGCTACCAGCACGCGTCGTGGCCGGCCTACGCGGCGATCACCGAGAACCACTGGGGCAAGGGCGAGGTCACCTACGTCGGCTTCATGCCGTCCCGCGCCATCCTCGCCAAGCTGATGGCCCGCGAGACCGCAGAGGCCGACGTGAAGCCGCGCCTGCCCGACGTGCACTTCCCGGTCATCGTCCGCGGCGGCACCCTGCACAACGGCCACGCGGTGCGCTACCTGCTCAATTACTCCCGAAACCCGCAGAACGTAACCACGCCCTTTGCCGGCACCGAGCTTCTGTCGGGCCGCGCGATCCACGCCGGCCAGACGATCCACCTGGGCGCGTGGGGCGTCGCCATCGTCGAATCATCCGTCGGCCCGTAAGGCACGACGTTTCAGGCAGACTGCGCGGTCTGGTGACTGGCAAACCTGGCGAACATGTCGGCAAACGTGAGCCGTGTATCGATGCCGGTGTAGACCCGCATCAGTCGTGACCCCTCGCGCTGCCGGTAGGTGCCGTCCGCGCCGAGCAGCGGGGTGGGGCGTACCACGTAGCGGCTGGACGAGCTGTCGGGCTCGAAGGCACTGAGCAGCGCGGTCAGCGTGACCAGTGGACTGTCGCCGAGGATGTAGGTCTCGCCCATGTGGTCCGGGTAGCGATACCGCACCGCATCGAGCGCATCGAGCAGGAAGCGGCCAAGATCGCCGGCACGACCGAGGCGCAAGCCGAGCTCGGCCATCGACACGAGCATCTGGCGATAGACATTTCGTGGCACCTGCCAGATTTCGATGCCGGCGTCGTTGAATACCGTCTGGGCCGCGCCAGCGTCGATGGTGAAGTTGTATTCCGGGTCGTTGCGGCGTGGCATACCATGGACCAGGTCCGGCCATTCGCTACCACCGATCCAGACCAGCCTCATGCGTGTGGCGATGTCCGGCGCGATGCGCAGGGCCTCGGCCAGTTCGGTCAGTCCCGCCCCGGCGGCATAGACCAGCGGGACCTGTGTATCGCTGCGGCGGGCTTCGCGGATGATGCGATCGGTTACAGCACTGCGCACCGGCGCTGCTCCAGGGGCTGCCGCCGCATCGCGGCCTGCCAGCACGGTCGGCACTGTGGAAAGCCGCATGGCCGACATCAGTCCGTGCACACGGGATACCGCATCCTCCGCCTGGGTGCGGGAAGGATCGAGGAAATCGTTCACGTGGATATGCGATCCGACGATGAAGGGGATTTCGATCGATGGCGACAGCAGATGGTGGGCAAGCTGGAAAAGTCCGTCCGGATCGCCCGAGAAATCGTTGTCGATGATGACCCGGAATCGCGGACGGGCGGCACTGGCAAAGGTGCGCCCTGAGGCCAGTGCCGAAGTCACGAGCACGGCCATGCCCGCGATGAACCGCCTTCGCGACGGCACCGGGGAATACATATCGCTCGAATCGTCCCGTATGCGCTCCATCCATTTTCCCGTGCGATTGGCCCGGTCCCATGTCCTGGCCCGGATTTCTGACCGCAGATTCATGGCACCAGGACGGCAAGTAAAAAAAATGGGGGGCCGCCACAATCATGTCGCCGGCCACCCCATCGGGGAGAAATCTTGCCGGCTTCACGCAGCGCGTGGACACGCATGCGTGAAGCCGACTTCAAGCATGCATCAATCCACGTCCAGCACCACGATCGACTTCGCCGGCAGCTTCGCCTCCAGCGAGGCTCCACGCACGTGCGCACCATCGAATGCCTCCGGCTTGATCGTGTCCGGATGTGCGAAGGTGTTGTGCGTGTTCATCTGCGGACCGGTGAGGATCTGTCCGCTCACGCCATGCGCCGACATGCCTTCCAGACGCACCGCGACCTGCGCGGCCTTGTGCGGGTCCAGGTTGACCAGCACCATGTGCACCTTGCCATCCTTGCCGCGCACGGCCGAGCCCTGCACCGCGGGCACGCTGACCTTGCCCAGGGTGTATGCGGGCGTGTCCAGCTTAAGCGGCAGGGCTTCGGCGCCCTGGTAGGGGATGAACATCTTGAACACGTAGTAGGTGGGCGTCAGGATCATCTTGTCGCCCTTGGTCAGGATCATCGCCTGCAGCACGTTGACCATCTGCGCGATGTTGGCCATGCGCACGCGATCGGCGTGATGGACAAAGATGTTCAGCGTCAGCGCGGCCACCATGCCGTCACGCAACGTGTTCTGCTGGTACAGGAAGGCGGGGTTGGTACCCTGCTCGGCCTTGAACCAGGTGCCCCACTCGTCGACCACCAGCGAAACGCGCTTCTTCGGGTCGTACTTGTCCATGATCGCGCTGTCCTTGCTGACCAGCGTGTTCATGTAGAGCGCCTTGGACAGGGTGTCGATCCAGCCCGCCTCGTCGAACTGGCTGGCCGGCTGCATGTGGCTCCAGCCACCGGGGATCACGTAGTAATGCAGGCCGATCCCATTCATGAAGCGACCAGCCTTCTTCATCAGGGTGTCGATCCAGGCGTAGTCGTCGCCGTTGGCTCCCGGCCCGATGATGTCCGTGTGCTGCGGACCGTCGACATGCACGAAGGTCACGTAGCGGCGCAGCAGGTCAGCCGCGTAGTCGGCCGTCATGTTGCCACCACAGCCCCACAGCTCGTTGCCTACACCTAGGTAATTCAGACGCCAGGGCTTGTCGCGTCCGTCACGGCGTCGCATCTGAGCCCACTTCGAATGCGAGGTCGAGGTCATATAGTCGACCCAGTGCGCCAGCAGACTCGGCGGTTCGCTGCCGACGTTGCCGGCAACGAAGGTCCTGGCCCCGATCAGCTGCATGAACTTCATGTACTCGGGCGTGCCGAAGCTGTTGTCGTCGTCGACGCCACCCCAGGACACATTCTCGGTCATCGGCCGCTTGTCGGCCGGGCCGACACCGTCGCGCCAGTCGTAGCGGTCGGCAAAGCAGCCGCCAGGCCAACGCACCACGGGCACCTTCAGCGCCTGCAGCGCGTGCAGCACGTCGGTGCGGTAGCCGTCGGTGTTGGGGATCTTGGACTTCGGTCCGACCCAGACCCCACCATAGATGCTGTGGCCCAAGTCTTCCGCGAACTGGCCGAAGACAGCCGGATTGACGGTCGGACCGGACGCGTTCGCCCTCAGCGTGGCCGAGACGTGCACCGGAGCATCGGCCGCCGAGGCAGCCGGCATGCCGACCGCAATGGTCAGAGCCAGGGTGGTACCGCTAACGAGACGCCGGAAACTTGATTTCATAGTGATTTCCACATGGGACCTGGTTCGGTTCGGGGTCGCTGCGCGGCGCGGGTCACGATGCCATGGACCGATGCCCGGCACGGCGCACCGCGGACATCGACCTGCTGGACATCGGGCACTCGCCGAACCTTTCGCTTCCCCACGACTTGCGTTGCGCGTGGCGTGCCGGCACCGGTTTCGGAACAGCACACCGCTTCTTTGCTTGTGTGAATACGCTCAAAAGCAGGAATACGTTCAAAGCATAGTCAGCATGACATATATCAATCTAATGAATTATTCCCCTTCAAACATATCGTTCTTGCAATGAATTGAGTGCGACATGTGATGCCGGATCGCTCAGCCGTCGAGCGCGACCTCGGTGTTACTGGAATACAGCCGCCAGTCCACCAGCCGCAGCGCCGACCGGTGCCACAACCGCAGGCGCCAGTGGCGTGCCGTGGCCGCTGTCCATCGCGCCGTTTCCACGCCATTGGCAAGCACCGGCCGGCTGGCACCGTCGGTACGCGTCACGCTGAACCATTGCCCGTGGTGGCGATACTGGATCTCGTAGCGCTGCGGCGCCTCGACCAGCTTGCCGTCGGCAAAGAAGGCCGCTTCCATCGCATCGAGCGTGACCGGCCCGGCAAACTCCAGCGCGAACCAGTCGTCGCCGAGCGAGGCATCCACGCCCCAGCCGCGCACCATGTTGTCGAAAAACCACAGACGCCCGTCGACCGCGGCGTACAGCTCGGCCGGATCGGTGTGGCGCGAGGCACTGGGAATCGGATAACCCTTGCCGGACACATTGACGGCACGGTTGATGCGCCGTGGTGACGTCGGTTCCTGGCGCGTGGACAGCGACACCTGCAGACGCGCCAGCCCGGCCGCATGCGCAACGCGCTTGCCGTCGAGGTAGACCGACAGGCCGGCACCACGCTGGTAACGGCGACCATCGGCGTCCCATTGCACGCTGAGCAGATGACCACGCACCGGCACGTTTTCCAGCATGAACCAGGCCAGATGGTGCGGGTCCGACGCATCCGGCGGCACCAGCGGTCGTACCACCAGCGTGTCGCCCTCGCCGGGCCGCACACCGACCAGACCGTTGATCACCAGGTCGACGAAACTCGAGTGGTAGTAGTGGTGACTTCGCGGCAGGCCGACGATCACCCTGCCGGTGTCCGGGTTGTAGTCCTCCTGGATGTCCGGATGACCATCGAGCATGTGCAGGTCGGCGAACTGACGCAGGAACATCGCGTAGTGCGAAGGCGTGACCACGTCCTGGCTGTAGTCGTTGAGCAGATTGGCCATGCCGGTCAGTGCCTGCGCGGTCTGGAACGGCCAGGCAGGTCCGTTCCACTGGCATTCGGGACGACCGGTGGCCTGGTCGTAGCGGTACTGATGCATGTAGTGCGGATAGGACGGCTCCACCGTGCGCATGCCATAAGCGCCGCGCAGTTGCTGCGGCGACAGCAGGTGCCGCCATGCCTGTGCGTAACCGCCACGGTCGGGTGGCACATTGGCATACCAGGGCAGGTAGCCGACCAGCTCGCGCCCGCGGATGAAGTCCCAGTAGTGCACATGCGTGTTGCTGACCTGGTAGCGGTCGGTGAAGTGCAGGAAATCGGGGTTCCACAGGTCCTTGACGATACGCTCTCTCAGATCCTGCGCGCGCCCCGTGTACCAGGCGGCCGCGCGCTCGTCACCGGATAGTCTGCACAGCCGGGCGATGGCACGCGCATTGGCGAACATGTAGGTATTGATCGACGGCCGGAACGCCTGCCCGCCGCTGAAGCCGTCAGTGCCGCCGCTGGCATCGATCGAGGCGATCGTGTATTCGGTCGCGTCGTAAAGCGGCTCGACCCAGTACAGCCGCTTGTCGAAATCGTAGTGGTCATCCCAGCGGTTGAAGACGTACTTCATCGCGGCCAGATGGCGCACTGCCCGACGCTCGTCGCCGTGCACCAGGTAGTGTGCGTGGACCGCGTCGGCAATCGACTCGCTGAAATGCCGGTCGTTGCCGCCACCTTCGTACAGATAATCGATGAACCGGTCCACGTAGCGCCGGTCGCGCAACCAGCGGCCATCGTGAATGGGAAAGATGGCCGAGTCGTTGAGGGTGCCGTAGGGCTTGCGCTCCCAGGACACTGCGTCGAGGAACTCGGTGAACACATGGCCATGTGCGCCGAGATCGCGGATGTGCGCGCGGAACACCTGCCAGCGGTAGTAATAGACCTGCGTCAGGCGGGCGTCGGACGCTTCGAAGAACGGAATATTGTCCAGGTACCAAGGCGCGTCATTGCCGAAGTGCGCCTCGGCCAGACGCTGGTGATCGAGTACCCGGGTTCCGTCGCCCCACTCTGCTGGCGCTGGCGCTTCCGCGCCGTCATGATCGGCGGCACCGGTCGGCGTGCTGCCGGCGTTCCGCGTCCCGACCAGCAATGGCGCGAACGTCGCGCCCGCCGCCAGCTTCATGAAGCGCCTGCGCGATGGGGTGTCGGGCGATGCGGACATGACGGTTACTTCGCGGTGCCGGTGTGCCCGCTCCTGCCCAGGCCAGGGCGATCAAGTTCTGCCTGGCTTACCGACGGCCAGCCATCGGCGCTCCAGTGCAATGCCTTGATCTTCAGCTTGGGCATGCCATGGTCGCTGGCATCGTAGGCGTGGAAAACCAGATAGTCGGTGCCCCCGGAGGTGATCACGCCGTTGCCGCCGACGCCCGGATACAGTGCATCACCACCGACCACGAGCGTGCCGCCACCCTGTTCCATGGGTTTGCCGCTGCGATCCACATAGGGGCCGTGCACACTGCGCGAGCGGCCCACCATGACCTTGTAGTTGCTCTTCACGCCCCGGCAGCAGTAGTCCCAGGACACGAACAGGTAATACCAGCCACCATGGCGGAACACATACGGCGCTTCCTCGGCAGCCGGGCCCGGACGCGTTTCCGGGAAGAACGGCGGACGTTCGCGGCGGGCGATGCCATACCACTGCTGCGGCGTGGCAAGTCGCAGACCGTCGGCCCGCAGCTTCACCATTTTCAGGCCCGCCCAGAACGAGCCGAAAGCCATCCACAGGCCACCGTCGCGTCCGCGGATCACCGCCGGGTCAATCGCATTCCACAGGTCGCGATACGGCATCGACTGAACCACGATGCCGTGGTCGACCCAGTGATAGCGCGGCGAGCTGCTGTCCAGGGTGACGTTGGTGGCCACGCCGATGGCCGAGGTGTTCTTCTTGAATGCCGACACTGCGTAATACAGCACGTAGCGGCCGTCGACATGTGCTACTTCGGGCGCCCAGATCGAGCCGTCGAAGCCCTTGATGGTGCGGTGCGCCCAGGCCGGCGCCGCCTGGAACACTCGCGGTCGCGGGTGCCAGTGAACTAGGTCGGCGGAGCTGTAGACAGGGATGCCGCGGCCAGTTCCGTACAAGTACCAGATAGCCCCGTCACGTATCATCATCGGGTCGTGGACGATGACCTTGCCGAGCGGGATGACCGGAGCATCGGCGTGGGCCGCCGGGGTGCCGATCGACAACGCGCCAAGCAGCACGGCGCCGGTAAGCCCACGAAGGATCGAAGCGGCCTGCCGCAACGGCATGGATCGACATGCAGACATGCGCCGCCCCTTCAGCGCCCGGCGCCCACGGTCGAGAACCGGTAGGTAATGCGGTTACGGTAGACTTGGCCGGGGTTGAGTCGGGCCGAGCCGAAGTTCGGGTGATTGGGCGTATCCGGGAACAGCTGCGGTTCAAGCACGAAAGCATCGCCCTGCCGATACGTATGACCGGAAATGCCGACGGTCGAACCGTTGAGGAAGTTGCCGGAATAGAACTGCAGGCCGGGCTTGCGCGAGTACAGGCTCAGCACGCGGCCACTGCTCGGCGAGACGATCCGTGCCACCAGGCGCGGCTTGGCGCTGGCCTGGCGACTGATCACCCAGTTCATGTCGTAGCCCAGGCCGATCAGCAGCTGCCTGGAATGACCGTCGTGGATATCCGCCCCGATCGGCTTGGCCTTGCGGAAGTCGAACGGCGTACCGGCGACGTCGCGGAACGCACCGGTCGGAATCTGGGTGGCGTCGACCGGGGTGATCTGCGCCGCGGGAATCATCATCCGCTGGTTGAAGACCGTGCCGGAGCCCTCGCCGTTGAGGTTCCAGTAGGTGTGGTTGGAGATGTTGACGATGGTCGGCTTGTCGGTGGTGGCTTGGTAGTCGATCGTCAGACGGTCATCGGGGTAAAGCGTGTAGGTCGCGGTCACTGTCAGCGTGCCGGGATATCCCTGGTCGCCATCGGGACTGACGTAGCGCATGCTGACGCTGGCGGCCTTGCCCTGCTTGATCGAAAGGATCTTCCACAGCTGCATGTCGAAGCCCTTGGTTCCGCCATGCAGCGAGTTGGGACCGTCGTTGGTCGGCAGCTGGTAGGTCTTGCCGTCGAGGGTGAAGCGTCCCTTGGCGATGCGGTTGGCGAAACGGCCCACCGTGGCGCCGAAGAACTGGCGTTTGCCGAGGTAGCCCTCCAGGCTGCCGTAACCCAGCGCAATGTCGGCGGGGTGGCCGTTGCGATCGGGGGTGACGATGGACTGGACGCGTGCGCCGAAGGTGATCACCCGCACGCGGATACCATGTCCGTTATCCAGTGTCACCGCGTCCACTGCCCTTCCGTCCGGAAGCGTGCCGAACAGCGACTTTTGCGCCGTGGCGGCCAGCGCCAGCGCAGGCATCAGCAGGACGCCCGCCAGAGACACGCCAAGAATACGTCGATACATCTGCATCACAGATCACTCCTTGTCACCAACGGCACCCGCTTCGCGGCACCGGCCCGATCGACCGACATCACTGCACGCACCGAAAACGATTGCGGGGACGGACGCAGGTCCATCCCCGCAGGCCTAGACACCGATATCGCGCAGCCGGGTGCCGGACATCAGTTTGCGTTCGATATGCTCCAGCGCCACACCCTTGGTCTCGGGCAGGAAGCGGTAGACCAGGAAGATGAAAAGCACGTTGAGTGCGGCATACATCCAGAAGGTCTGGCTGGTGCCGACGGAGTCGAGCAATAGCAGGAAGGTGAAGCCGACAAAGGTGTTGCTCACCCAGTTGGTCACCGTCGATACCGACACGCCGAAGTTGCGGCCCTTCAGCGGCTGGATTTCCGAGCACAGGATCCACATCACCGGCGCGGCAGACATGGCATAGCTGATCACGAAGGCCACCAGCAGGCCGATGGCGATATAAGCAGTGGCGCTGCCGCCCAGGCCGACCTTGAACAGGATGCCCATGCCGAGCATGCAGGCGCCCATCACGCTGTAGCCGATGTAGAGCAGCGGCTTGCGGCCGGCGCGATCGACCTGGCCCACGGCGATGAACGTGGCCAGCGTCATCAGCGCACCGATGGCCACGGTGCCCCACATCCGTTCGGTGCCGGTGGTGATGCCGACCATGCCGAGGATCCTCGGTGCGTAATACAGGATCACGTTGGCGCCGGTGAGTTGCTGCATCACCTGCAGCAGCATGCCCAGGAAGGTGGAACGGCGGAAATTGGCGTTCTTGAGGAACAGCCGCAGGCCGCTGCCCTCCACGGCCAGGCTCTCGCGGATCGCGACCATCTCCACTCGCGCCATATCGTGATCGTGTTGGCGCAAGGTGAGCAGGGTGCTCATGGCCTCGTCCTCGCGCTGCTTGGACATCAGCCAGCGAGGGCTGCGCGGCAGGAACAGCATGGCCAGTACCATCAGCAGCGCCGGTGGCGCCATGGAACCCAGCATCCAGCGCCAGTTGCCCGAGTAGCTCAGCGCGGCATCGACGAGATAAGCCACCAGGATGCCCAGCATGATGCAGAGCTGATAGCCCGAGATCAGCGCTCCACGGCTTTTTTCCGGTGCGATTTCGGACAGGTAGATCGGTGCGATGTAGGAGGAGATGCCGACCGCCATGCCAAGAACCGCGCGCATGCCGATCAGCATGTAGGCGCTCGCGGCCAGCGCGCAGCCGACCGCGCCAAGGGCAAACACGAGGCCGCTTATCAGCAAGGTGGTACGGCGCCCGAAACGGTGCGACAGCCAGCCCGCACCGGCCGCACCCAGTGCCGCGCCGGCCATCATCGCAGCCACCACGGAAGATTGAATGGTGTCGGACGCGTTGAAGGTCTTGGATATCAGCGGCAACGCACCGGAGATGATGCCTATATCCATGCCGAACAGCAGGCCTGCCAGCGCGGCAATTGGCCCGACGATGTAGATGATCGGGATTTTCTTCGGGTGGGCGGCCTTCGCCATGCCGCCCAGTGCCACGGTGTCGTTTCCACCTGCTTGATCCATTTCACTCTCCCCTCATGGATGCGTTAGCCACCCCCCGGGGCAGAGCAACGCTATTTTTCTTTCTTTTGGTATGGGTGACTGCGGACTGGGTACGCCATGTCCGTCAGACGGACGTTATCATCTCGATCGTTGGCCTCAAGCTGCGGTGTAAGCAGTTTTCACCGTGGTGTAGAACTCGGCGGCGTAGCGGCCCTGCTCGCGCGGGCCATAGCTGGATCCCTTCCGTCCACCGAACGCAACATGCGGATCGACACCTGCCGTGGGCAGGTTGACCATGACCATGCCAACCTGCGCATGCCGCTTGAAATGCGTAGTGTGCCGCAACGATGTGGTGCAGATTCCGCCACACAGGCCGTATCGGGTGTCGTTGGCAAGACTCAATGCGTGCTCGTAATCGTCGGCAGGCATCACGCAGGCCACCGGACCGAAAATTTCCTCGACGCTGATCCGGTGATCCGGGCGTGCCTCGAACAAGGTCGGCTGCAGGTAGTAGCCCCGCGGCCCCACGTCGACCGTCTCCCCGCCCCACAGCAGCCGGGCGCCCTCATCCCTGCCAATCTGGATGTAGGACCGATCCTGTTCGAATTGCCGGGCGCTGGCGACCGGCCCGATATCGGTGTCGCCAGCCAGAGCCGGCCCGACCTTGAGCGCCTGCATCGCTTTCTGCATGCGCTCAACAAAGGCGTCGTAGACCGGGCGCTCGACGATCAGGCGGCTCGATGCCGTGCAGCGCTGGCCGGTGGAAAAGAATGCTCCATCGATGGCGCATCGCACGGCCTGATCAAGATCCGCGTCGGCCATCACCACCAGTGGATTCTTGCCGCCCATCTCGAGCTGGATCTTCAGGCCCCGCGCCGCGGCGTCCTGCAGCAAGCGGTTTCCCGTGGCAACGGAGCCGGTGAAGCTCAGCGCATCGATCTCGGGCGCGTCGACGATCGCCTTGCCCACCACGCCGCCAGTGCCGATGACGAGATTGAACACGCCGTCGGGAACGCCGGCCCTGCTGATGATCTCGGCCAGCGCCCAGGCACAGGCCGGCACCGACTCGGCGGGCTTGAACACCACGCTGTTGCCATAGGCGAGCGCCGGCGCGATCTTCCACGCCGGAATGGCCAGCGGGAAATTCCAGGGAGCGATGATGCCCACCACCCCGACCGGCTCGCGGGTGATCTCGATATCGACCCCAGGGCGGGTGGAGGCCAGGCGTTCACCGGGAATACGCAGCGCTTCGCCCGCGAAGAACTTGAAGATCTGTCCGGCGCGTGCGGCCTCGCCCATGCTCTCGGGCAGGCGCTTGCCTTCCTCCATCGCCAGCAGCCGACCCAACTCCTCTTTGCGCGCCAGTATCTCGCTGCCGATCCGGTCCAGAATATCGGCGCGCTGCTGCGGGGTCGTTGCAGCCCAGGCTCGCTGGGCGACCTTGGCGGCTGCAGCGGCTTCTGCCACATCCGCCGCGTCGGCATCGGCGAACTCGCCGACCGGGTTGTCCAGATCGGAAGGGTTTTCATCCGGCGAAAAGCTCTTGCCACCGACCCAGCGGCCGGCGATGTAGCTCTCGTATTTCTGCGTCATCGGGTCAAGCTCCTACAGCGGTCGTACGTCGCCCATCGCGAACTCGGCGTCGGCGACTTTCAGCGGATTGCGCAGAGCGGCACCAAGCGCCGGCAGGTCGATCTCGAACTCGTCACCGGGTTCGGTTCGAATGCCGTCGGCAACACTCAGCGTCGCAGTGCCCATGAAGTGCATGTGCACGTCGCCAGGGCGTCGATGCGCGGCGTATTTGAAATGGTGGTATTCGAGGTTTGCCAGCGAGTGGCACATGTTGGCCTCACCGGTCAGGAACGGCTTTTCCCAGATGACGTTGCCGTTGCGACGGATGCGGCTGGTGCCACGCAGATCGGCGGGAAGCGGCCCGGTCCAGATCTCGGGGCCGATGGCGCACTGCCTCAGTTTGGAATGCGCGAGATAGAGGTAGTTCTGACGCTCGGTGACGTGATCGGAAAACTCGTTGCCCAGGGCAAAACCAATCCGTCGTGGACAGCCTTCCCCGTCGATCAGGTAGAGGCCGACCAGTTCGGGCTCCTCGCCGCCATCGAGTGCAAAAGCGGGGGAATGCAGGGGTGCACCCGGTGCAACCACCATGTCGCCATTGCCCTTGTAGAACCACTCCGGCTGCGCGCCGGGGCGACCATCCGTCGGACGACCACCTTCCATCCCCCAGCGGAAAATCCGCATCGAATCGGTCAGCGATGCATCATCGTCACCGGCGGCGGCCTGCTTCTGGTGCATGGCATCACGAGCCGACGCACTGCCCGTATGGGTGAGGCCGGTACCGGTCACCAGGCAGTGAGCCGGGTCCGGATGCCGGAGCGGCGCAAGCACGCGCAACTCATCGAGGAGCTTTGCGTAGTCGTAGCTCCGCCCGCCCAGGTGTGCGGCCACGAGATCATCAAGCGACCGCTGATGGGCCAGGGCATAACTTGCAAGATCGTAGACCGAAGCATGCCCGGTGACTTCGCGCACCGTCGTTCCATCGGGAGAAACCTGGCCCACGCGAGGAGCATGGGTATCGTCCAAAAACTGAATGAGGCGCATGCGTCGACCCTGCTTTGTCTGTCTGCTGGCGCAGAACGGTGTTTCACCCGGTCACCAGCATCCGACCACACCTGATCCGCTCATTCCTCATTCTGGTGTGCGCATGTATACACAACAAATATCATTTTTTTGCTGATGCATACGATTAATGACATGTCGTGAGCGAGCGCTCGCCACTGATCCGTGAAAGGGCACGTCGCGGATTGAATCTGTGCAGGATTTTCTGCGGGCGCGGCGACGTCATTGCCGCATCTGACCCGGCATGCCGCCGTGCGCTGGTCACGGCGATGGAAGCCACCGCAGACCTCATGGCCGCACGCCCTTGTGCGGTGGCGCGTGCTTTAGGGGGTGACGGCCAGAGGCTGGCTGGCAGCCGACAAGTTAGCGGTCTTCAGGTTCAGCGCACTGGCCGGTGCTGGCCGCGCGAACAGGAACCCCTGCAGCTCGTCGCAGCCCATGTCGAGCAGGGCAAGCTGCTGGGCCGTGGTTTCCACGCCTTCGGCCACCACCTTCAGGCCCAGCGAATGGGCCAGCCGGATCACCGCGTCGACCACCGCATGGGCGTCGGTGGAACTGTCCAGGTCACGGATGAAGCTGCGGTCGATTTTCAGCTGCTGGACGCGTAGTTGGCGCAGGTAGGACAGGCTGGAATAGCCGGTGCCGAAGTCGTCGATCGACAGCGACACACCCAGCTCGCCCAGTTCGCGCATGATGCGCTGGGTGGATGCGGTGTCCTCCATCGCTACTGTTTCGGTGACCTCGCATTCCAGTTGTGCGGGATCGACGCCGTGACGAGCCAGCGCTGCGCGCAGGCGTTCGACCAGATCCGGTTGACGCAGCTGGTAGGCCGACAGATTGATCGCCACGCAGGTCCGGAAGCCATCGCGTAGCCACTCGCCCAGCTGGCGGCAGGCTTCCTCGATCACCCAGTCGCCGATCGTGACGATCAGGCCGAAGCGCTCGGCCAGGGGAATGAAAACATCGGGGTCGACCGTGCCCAGCTCAGGGTGATGCCAGCGCAACAGGGCTTCCATCCCCACCGGCTCACCGCTGCGACTCATCTTCGGCTGGTAATACAGGCTGAGCTCGTCGCGGGCGATGGCACCGCGCAGCGCCTGCTGTAGGACCATCTGCTCGCTGGCGCTGCTGTGCATGTGCGGCTCGTAGACCGCGTAGGTGTTGCCGCCAGCGCGTTTGGACGCGTACATCGCCGCGTCGGCGTGCAACGTCAACTGGCTGCGGTCGCCATGCTCCGGATACAGCGCCACGCCGATCGAACAGGACAAGCCAGCCTCGCGCCCGGTTAACCGGTAGGGCTCCGCGAGCACATCCAGGATGCGCTCCGCCATGGCCACCGCGTCGGCGTTGCCGCTGACGTCTTCCAGCAGCAGCACGAACTCGTCGCCACCGATGCGCGCCACCGTGTCCATGCCTCGCACCACGCCCAGCAGACGGGCGGCAACCTGGCGCAACACCTCGTCACCGGCGGCGTGGCCGTAGCTGTCGTTCACCGGCTTGAAGCCGTCGAGATCGATGAAGAGCAGGGCCGCACGGCTCAGCGGACGCTTGCCGGGCATGGCCATGCGCCGATCGACCTTGTCCAGGGCGGCTGCCAGGCGTTCTTCCAGCAGCGTCCGGTTGGCCAGCCCGGTCAGCAGGTCGCAGTACGCCATGCGTTGCAGTGCCTCATTGGCGCCAGCCAGCTCCTGGTTGGCCTCCTGCAATGACGTGGCCAGATATTGCGCGCGGGTACGCAGGCGCGTGTCGATGATCGACGTGAACAGGGTCATCGACAGCAGTACCACGCTGGCCAGCACCACCATCGCGACAAGGCTGTGGCCACCCAGCCCGTTGACATCGATGCAGTGGGCGCCCGCGGGAAAACTGGCTGCGGCCATACCGGTGTAGTGCATGCCGCAGATCGCCACGCCCATGACCAGCGCGGCGCCGGCCTGCGCCTGCGCACGACGCAACCCATGCAGGCGGCGCAGACCGAAGAAGATCAACAGTGACGTCGCCGAGGCACCGACGGCGATCAGCGCCGACGCCGCTACCAGCCAGTCATTCCATTCGACGGCCGGGACCAGCTGCATCGCCATCATGCCGATGTAGTGCATGACACAGATACCTAGTCCCATGCCGACGCCGCCGGCGACCAGGGTGCGACGCGCCAGCCGTTCGCCGGAGGCGATCCGCAGCGACGTCGCCGAAACCGCTACGGCGGCGAGCCAGGACGCCAGGGTCAGCCACGGGTCGTAGGTCACCACGATGGGCAGCGACATGGCCAGCATGCCGACGAAGTGCATCGACCAGATACCCGAGCCCATCACCAGTCCGCCGCCGATGGTCCACAGCCGCTTGGCGTAGGCGTCGCTCTCGTGTACCCGGCGGGCTACGTCCAGCGCCACATAGGACGCATAGGTCGCGATCAGCAGGGACAGCCCGACCACGTAGGGGTCGTAGGTCGGATGCATCAGGGCTGTGGCCATGGGGATTCAATCGGTCGGAACGTTGGCGGTCCAACCGGTCGTGCTTCGGGCTGGATACGGGATCGGTACGTAGCTATACAGATACTATCGGCATCGATGCCATGGGCTTGAATCCGTTCAGCTTGCTCGGCTGTTATGTATACGTCGAAATCGATGCATCGGATGCGATCATGGTCGGTATCGACGCCCGGTGCCACCTGCCAGGCGACCGGCATGGCCTCGGGTGCGATGGCCAGTCAGATCAGCGCGCAGGACGTGGCAAAGCAAACATGAACGACAGGCCTGCGAAAAGCACGCCCGGTCAACGCCCGCGCTTCGACCGCGTTCCCAGCTGGCACCGGAGCCCACGGCTCCCTTCAGCGGGGAAATCACAATGCGCCTTTCGACTCGTTTCAGCTGCCTGATCCTTCTGGGCCTGACCGCGATTGCGGTCGCCGCGCCAGGCATGGCGGGTGAGCGCCACGACCACCGTTTCGATCATCGGCATCCGCGTCGTGACCAATTGGTCGACCGCACCCATCGGCAGAACCGTCGCATTACTCACCAGGTCCGCGAGGGAGAGCTCACCCACGCCCAGGCGCACGCGATACGTGCCAGTGACCGCTCTGTGGTGCAGCAGCAGCGCGCCGACGCAAAGGTCAACGGCGGCTATATCACCAAATCGCAGCAGAGAACCATGAACCAGCAACTCAACGCGAACAGCCAGCAGATCGGCCACTGAGCGCCTGCGTCCAGTGTGCGTGGAAAGCTCGTACCGCACACGCGTGCGCCATGCCCGGCGCACGCGTGTTTTTATGCTGCAGTCGCGCGCAACCGCATCATGCAGACGAACGATGCGCTGGCCGACATCGCGGCAGATGCCGGCCACCAGTCCAAAGCCGCCCTGAGCCGCGCCATCCAGCGTCGTTTCGCGGTACGGCCCGGTGCGCTGCGCCGGTCGGAATGGATAACGGCAACCGCCATGAACTGACCATGGGCGGCAGCCTGTATACCCGGTAATTCGCGGCTCACGCTGGCTTTACGCACGCAATTTTGCATGCGCTAGGCTGTGGATGCCCTGGGCATCGGAGGACCAGTACATGTCATCGACCACGCCACAACCCGTTACATCCAAACTGACGCGTGCCGCCATCTTCCTGGTCGTGACGTTGAAGCCCGAACCCGCGCATGCCCAGACGGCAAAGTCGCTATGCAGCGATATCGCCAGCCTGACCAGGGCCGTCGGCTTCCGTTCTCCCGAGGGCATGCTGTCGTGCATTACAGGCATCGGCTCGGTGGCCTGGGATCGGCTGTTCGACACGCCTCGGCCGAAAGAGCTGCACCCGTTCCGGGAAATCCGCGGCCAGCATCATGCGGTCTCCACGCCCGGGGACCTGCTTTTCCACATTCGCGCCATGCGCATGGACCTGTGCTTCGAGCTGGCGACGCAAATCGTGATGCGGCTGGGCGATGCCGTCGCCATGACCGATGAAGTGCATGGCTTCAAGTACTTCGACGAACGCGACCTGCTCGGTTTCGTCGATGGCACCGAAAACCCGGTGGACCAGGCCGCACTCGACGCCACGCTCATCGGCGACGAAGACCCCGCCTTCAGCGGCAGCAGCTATGTGATCGTGCAGAAGTACCTGCACGACCTGAGCCGCTGGAACGCATTGGCCGTCGAAACGCAGGAACGGATCATCGGCCGGACCAAGCTTTCGGACATCGAGTTCGCGGACGCCGAGAAAGCGCCCTATGCGCACAACGTCCTCACCACGATCGAGGAGAATGGCGAGGAGCTGGATATCCTGCGCGACAACATGCCCTTCGGCGATGCGGGCAAGGGTGAGTTCGGCACGTATTTCATCGGCTATGCACGGTCGCCCAGCCGGATCGAGCGGATGCTGGACAACATGTTCGTCGGCAACCCTCCGGGCAACTACGACCGGCTGCTGGACTACAGCCGCGCCGTTACCGGCTGCCTGTTCTTCGTGCCTTCGTCATCGTTCCTCGATGCCCTGGACTGAGGCCTTTGCCTGCGCCCATTCCGGCGAATCGACGCTATCGGCGGCAGTCGGCGCACCGCTTACCCGGCGTGACACGACGGCATCGTTGAAGGCGCCGGGCTGACGTACATCACCCGCTTGCCGCACACCACGTAGTCGAGGGAAACCACGGCAACGCCATGCTTGGTGAAGGTCGCCGTGTGCAGAACCTTCCCCTTGGCCGACACCAGCTGCGCCATCGGGGTCCGGGCATGGCCGCGTCTACCCGATGCAGCCAGTTCCAGCCGGGTTCCGTCGCCCATGATCAGGGTCACCTGCTGGCCGGTTGGCACGTCGAGGTCGAAGCGCGTGGGCATGCCATCGTTGCTGCGCACCAGCCCGCTGAACTGGACCGATGATGGCGTACCTGCCGATGCCGCGATCGCAACACAAAGGCACAGTACAGCGGTGACGAAACGTTTCATCTCACACCTCCTTGCGAGCCAGTCTTGTTTGACGAGTCGTTATCCAGCGGTTCCGGGCATCAGCATCGGCTGGCGGACACCGTACATCAGGGTACGCCACAGCCACTCGATGGGACCGAATCGGTATCGGCGCAGCCAGATCGCACTGAGGACGATCTGGCCAACGTAGACAGCAAGGCCAAGAGCAAGCGCCTCGAGCAGGCCCATTCGACCGAAGCAACCCAGTCCGTAGCCGTAGAACACCCAGCTGAAGATCACGGACTGCATCAGGTAATTAGTAAAGGCCATGCGGCCAAGCGGCGCGAAGATCCCGAGCACGCGCGAAGCGCGGGTGAACTCGACCAGCACGATGACCGTCGCTCCATATCCCAGGCCCATGAGGACATTGGCTGCGTTCGAGAGACAGGCTCTTGTCGCGGCGGACGCAAGCCAGGGTGCCATTGCGGGTAGTGCCTCCGGCAAACCCATCAGCGTACCCAGTATCAGCCCGACGCCCGCCACCGCCGACAGCCGTCGCCGGTACCGATGCGGTTCCCGCAGCACACCACTACGCCACGCCACCATGCCAAGCAGGAACAGCCCCAGGGTGCGTGGAAATACATTCTCGTGCAGCGGCAAGATGTAGGGCAGCTCGCCCCAGCTGAAGCGCACGATGCTTCCGTATCCGCCGGTCGCATAGACGTGGTTTGCCGCCATGACATGCTGTTGCAGCCACACCGCGGAAGGCCAGGCGATCGGCAGTGCAAGGGCTGGGATCGCCGTGTAAAAAGCCAGCAGGCCCATGGCGACGAGCACTGCGGCCCTTGTCGGCAGCCACAGGAACGGCAGGACCACGAAACCTGCCAGCGCGTACTCGGTCAGGATGTCCCCGTTCCAGATCAGCAGCAGATGCACCAGGCCGATGGCCAGCAATACCAGCAGGCGCCGGAGCAGCAGACGCAGCCGCGACCCGCTGCGGGCCAGCCGTTCGAACTGGATTGCCAGCCCGACACCGAACAGTATCGAGAACAGCGCAAATGCTCTCATCTCGACGAACATGGAGATGCCCTGCGCAAGGGCATGTTCAAGCGGAAACGGCGAGGGCCGATGCGGAAGGAACTGCCGGAACAACGATACCCGGAACTCGTCGACCAGGTTGACCACGAGCACGCCGAACAGGGCGATGCCACGAAGTATGTCGATGGAGCGGATGCGGTCCCTGTCCGCAACGGGTCGTACCACGGCATCGGTGGGTGAACACAACGACGCACTTCCACGTGTCATGAATGATCCTTGGGCAAGACCGTTCTCATTGACGTTTCTGCATGCCACATCACGGTGTCTGCGCGGGTGGTCGACCTGCACCGGACAGCAACCGGGGGCCGATCATACTCGCCGGCATGCTGATCGACGACGATCTCTGCACGCGCCGCAAGACAGGGCATGCACACCCGGCATGTGCGCATGTCGCCAGTTCGGCATTTGAACTGGCGTCGATCTGTCGCAACACCGGCATGTCCGTGCCACGGCGCGCTTATACTCGACACGATAAGTCTCTCGCATGCCGTGCAAACCGTCGACGCACAGCCACACATCGAATCTGGAGCCTGCCTGCCATGACCCTGCGGTTTGGAATGAATGCGGTCCGTGCCATCGGACCCGTGGCGTTGATCGCCGCCACCCTCTGTTTCGCACCCGTGGCGCAGGCCCAAGTGAGTCCGTCGTTGCTGCAGGGCATGCACTGGCGCAACATCGGCCCGTTCATCGCCGGCAAGGTGGACTCGGTCGCCGGTGTACCCGGACAACCGGCGCTCGGCTACGTGGGTACCGACAACGGCGGTGTCTGGAAGACCGAGAACGCCGGCGTGACCTGGCACCCGGTCACCGATGCCGTGCATGCGATCCGCGGCATCACCGCGCTGGCCGTGGCGCCGTCCAAGCCGTCGGTCATCTACGCGGGCACCGGCAGCGTCTTCGGTGTGCAGTACGGCAGCGGGCTGTGGAAATCGACCGACGCCGGCGTGACCTGGCACAACACCGGCCTGAAACATGTCGGCGCCATCAGCTGGCTGCTGGTCGACCCGCACAACCCCGACCTACTGCTGGCCGCCGTGCGCGGCACGCAGCACAAGCAGGGCGGCCAGCGCGGCGTGTTCCGCAGCACCGATGGCGGGCGCAGCTGGCAACTGGTGCTGGCCGCCGAGCCGAATTTCGGCGCCACCTACCTGTCCTGGGCCAGCGACAACCCGCGCGTGGTCTTCGCCACGGTGGCGCAGACCTACCACCCGCCCGGCACCACCGGCTATTCGCTGTTCAAGCACCCGGCACCGCGCACGCTGTACAAATCCACCGACGAGGGCCTGACCTGGACCAAGCTGCAGGGCCACGGCCTGCCGGCGATGGCCGGGCCCACCGCCGTCGCCAACGGCACCCACTCGCAGCGCGTCTACCTGTTGAACCAGCACGGGCTGTACCGCTCGAACGACGGCGGCGAGCACTGGTCGCTCGCCACGAAGACCATCTATACGTCCAGCAAGCAGGTGCTGGTCGACCCGGCCAATCCGGACGTGGTCTACACCATGGGCACCTGCGTGTACCGCTCCACCGACGGCGGCCACACGCTGGTGGCGTTCAAGGGTGCGCCGGGTGGCGACGATCCGAACCAGTGGTGGATCGACCCGACTGATCCCAGGCACATCGTGTACGGCGGCGACCAGGGCGCATCGATCAGCCTCGACAGCGGCCACACCTGGAGCCTCTGGTACAACCAGCCCACCGCGGAGATCTACCGCATCGCCACCGACAACCGCTTTCCCTACTGGGTCTATGCCACCAAGCAGGACAGTGGCGCGGTCGCCGTGGCCAGCCGCGGCCCGATGGGCGAGGTCTCCAACCTCGACTGGTTCCCGCTGCCGGGCTGGGAAACTGGTTTCGAGGCTCTCGACCCGACCGATCCGAATGTCATTTTCAGCAGCGGCAACATGGGCTTCCTGCAGAAGCTGGACCGCCGGACTTGGGGCGCGCGCATCGTCGACCCGGGCGTAGGCGCGATCAGCGCTGTCAGCGACACCGACTACCGGCGAGCCATCTCGCCACCCATCGTGTTCTCGCCGCAGCATCCGCACACCCTCTACTACGGCACGCAGAACGTCTGGAGCACGCGTGACGGTGGCGACCACTGGACGAAGATCAGCCCGGACCTCACCGCGCACCCCGGCAAGGACCCGGTGCCGCCGCCGAAGGGCGTGCACCACGGCGACGCCATCGTGTCGCTGTCGCCGTCGCGCCTGCAGGCCGGGGTGATCTGGACCGGCAGCAACAACGGCGTGATCTACCTGACCCGCGACGACGGCCAGCACTGGCAGGACGTGACGCCTCCCGGCATCTCCATCCATGGCATCGTCAACATCCAGGCGTCCCGGGTCGACCCGGCCGAAGCCTATGCCGCCGTGGACGCCTCGGCGACGGGCGACGACGCGCCGCACATCTATCGCACGCGCGACTACGGCAAGTCCTGGCAGCCGATCGTGACCGGCCTACCGACCGACCAGCCGACCGGCAGCTTCGTGCGGGTGGTGCGGGACGACCCGCACCGTCACGGCCTGCTGTTCGCCGGCACCGAAACGTCGGTATACGTGTCGTTCGACGATGGCGACCACTGGCAGTCGCTGCGGCTGAACCTGCCGACCACCGCCTACACGGACCTGAAGATCCACGACGGCGACCTGATCGCCGCGACCTACGGCCGTGCCATCTGGATCCTCGACGACATCTCCCCGCTGGAACAGATGACCGCCGCCACCGCCGACCAGGCCGTGCACATGTTCCGCCCCCGGCCAGCGGTGCTGGTGCAGGCGAACGTCAACCAGGACACGCCGTTCCCGCCCGAGGTTCCGCACGCGGAAAATCCGCCGCAGGGTGCCGTCATCGACTATTACCTCAAGCAGCCGGCGCAGCACGTGCTGCTGCAGATTGTCGATGACAAGGGTGCGGTGGTGCATACCTATTCGAACGCGCCGATTCCGGCGCTGGATCAGCCCGCGCCGCCGGCGCCGGCGTTCTGGATCGGCCGGCACCGGCCCTTGCCGGCCACGGCCGGCGCACATCGGGTGACCTGGAACCTGCGCTACGCGACACCGCCGGCGCTGTACTTCGACCAGTCGATGGGCGCGGTACCGCACGAGACCCCGTTCGTGCCGCAGGGACCGATGGCCCTGCCCGGCCATTACCTGGTGAAGCTGACCGTCGACGGCCAGTCCTATACGCAGCCGCTGACGCTGGTGCCGGACCCGCGGATCAAGCTGTCGCCGGCCGACCAGGCGGGCATGCGCAAGCAACTGGCGCTCGCGCAGAAGGTCATCACCGTCATCGCCGCCAGCCGGCGCGCCTACGACCGCGGCACCGCGCTGCTGTCGAACGGTCACGAAGCGCAGGCCTCGAAGCAGCAGATCGCAAAGCTCACCGGCACCCTGGCCGATGCGACCATCGGTCTGTCCGGCGGACCCTACGCCGTACCGCCGGTCAAGGGCGACACCAGCTTCAGCCGGATCAACGGTCAAGCGGCCGCGTTGCTGGGCATGATCAACTACACCGCCCAGGGCGCGCCCACCGCATCGCTGTACCGCACCTACCGCGAGCTGTGCGGGGACTTCAACGCCACCGCCAGCGCCTGGAATGCGCAGCCATCGACCGGCGGACAGGCTGCCGCCGCGATCCCGTCGCTGAGCTGCGGCAAATGACCGTGGCCCGCGTACATGCCATGTAAGCGGGCCGGGCCTGCGAACCGGATGGCACACCTGCCGTGCCATCCGGTCCTGCACGGCCATGCGGCGGCGCTGATCGCCGCCAACGGAGAGCGGGACGCATGAGCGACTGCGGCTGCCACGCCGAGGCCACGAACGCGGCGGAGCGCCGCATCCTGCGCATCGCCCTGGCCCTGAACGCCACGATGTTCGTGATCGGCCTGGTCGCCGGCCTGGTCGCCCAGTCGATGGGCCTGCTCGCCGACGCGCTGGACATGCTTGCCGATGCGACAGCCTATGGCATCGCCCTGATGGCCGTGCATCGCAGCCATGCCTTCAAGGCCCGTGCCGCCACGCTCAGCGGTTCGCTGCTGTCGGTGCTCGGCGCCAGCGTGTTGCTCGGCGTCGCCTGGCGGGCGTTCAACGGCAGCACGCCGGACGGGCGATGGATGATGGCGGTGGCCTGCCTCTCGCTGCTGGTGAACGCCACCGTGCTGGTGCTGTTGCAGCGCTTTCGCCAGGGCGAGGTGCACCTTCGCGCCACGTGGCTTTTCACCCGCACGGATGTCGTCGCCAACCTGGCCGTCATCGCATCCGGCATGCTGGTCTGGTGGTGGCACCGGCCATGGCCCGACCTGGTGATCGGCACAGCCATCGCACTCTATGTGATCAGGGAAGCGGCTGGCATCCTGCGCGAGGCGCGACGCGCTTGATGGCTTGGCACTTCGCCGACGACCTGGACCGCACCCGGCTCAGTAACTGAGCTGCACCTCGAACTGCAGCGCGAGGGCATCGGGCACGTCGCTGCGGGTATCCGGATGCACCACGTACTGCAGGTCCGGCTGCACGGTCAGGTGTGCGCCGATGCTGCGCTGATAGGTCAGTTCGTAGATGCGCTCGTCCGACGAAACCGGCTGCGCCAGCGCATGCTGCGCGCGCAGATAGGGGCGGCCATTCCAGACGGTGGCCACGGCCAGCCCCAGCGCGTCGTCGGCACCGGCATCGAACAAGGGGGTCAGCGACAGGCCCACGCCGACATAGCGGTGGAAGCGATCCGCCGCACCGCTGGCCACACTGAGCTGGGCGAACGCGGCCAGTTGCCGCCCCGCCGTGCCGATCCGTTGGAGCAGCGGATCGTCGAGCAGCAGGTAGGCTCCGCTGGCCGTGCACGCGCGCGCAGCGATCGATGGCTCAAGGCAGATCTGGCGCCGGGCGTAGCGCCAGGCACCGAGCGCCAGCTTGCCGCTGTAGGGCGGCAGACGTGCCTGTCGCCCGATCATGTCGTCGACCGGATCGCCCGCCTTCGGATCTTCCACCGGGCCACGCCGCAGCAGCGCCAGCTCGGTAACGAAGAGTGCGTCGCCGAAGCGCGCGCGCTCGGCCGCAGGCGGCAGGCTCCGGTCCAGCGGCACGCCACCCTGCACCACCGCGCTACGCCAGACCACACCGTGTGCAAGCTTGAGCGCGACCCGCAGCGCCATGCGTGGACGCGGAAAAATCGACGGCCCGCCGCCACCGCTTTGCGAGAACGCCGGTTCCACGCCGAACGAGCTGTCGAGGAACAACGACGCGGTCTGCAGGCGATCGAACTCGCTGTTGAGGTCGTAGCGGCCCAACAACACCGACCAGCGCGAATGCCGCCCGTTGTACTGCACCCAGGCCTCGTAGACGCGGGTGAGATGCGGCGCTTCGATGTTGCTGGTGCCTTGCGCATCGCCGGTATAGCTGCTGGGGAAACCGCCGCGACTGGCCAGCACCTGGGCAAACGCGCTCAGATGCCCCGCGGCCGGCCCCGATACGGCTTTGTAGCGCAGCGAACCGTAGAGATTCCACAGCCCGGTGAGTCCGCTCCGCTGGCCGCCGCTGAGGTTGTCGTAGGCATTGGACAGCAGGGCCACGCCGGGTTTCAGTGGAGTATCCACGGTCGCCGTCGCCGTGCATGGCCCGGACAGAGTCGCGAGCCCGGCGGCGAGTACGGTCGCAGCGATGCGCGACAGGGAGCGGCGATGGATCGGCATCAGTCAGGCGGGTGTGAGGCAGGGGTGCGCGGCCGCATCGGCGTTGCGCCGGTCATGACCCGGTCAAGATAACACCCCCATCGAGGATGCCGGTGAAACAGTCCGATGCGGGCCGCGTCTATACCTCGTCGCGCGATTTGGGCGGAAACCGTCCGGTCACACTGCGCGCGATCACCAGCACCAGCAACAGCAAGGCCAGCACCAGCAGCTCGTTGGTGGAAAACGCCTTGGCGTAGACCTTGATGAGCATTTCGCGCAGCACGAAAACCGCCGTGACGTCGATCAGGCGGGTAATCCGTATGCGCCGTTCCTTGACGTAATCGATGAACGTGCTGAACAGCTCGATGATGACGAACACGTCCAGCACGCTCGTCACCATGTCGCGGAAATCGCCCTCGTCGAGCGCGCCGCCGCGTATCGTCGGAATCAGGTGCAACAAGGTGATCAGCACGTCGACGAAGGCGAACACCAGCAGCACCAGCATGGTCAGCACCAGGCCGATCACGATGATGTCGATGGTGGTGTCGTAGGCGCCCAGGATCAGGCGCCGCAGGTTCTTTTCATTCATCGTCGAGGCCCCCTGTCGATCGCCTATTGTGCCATCGGCCGGGCAGCCGCAGACCACGGCATGGCGCAACCGGCCCGCACCTGCGGCGTGGCGCGCTAGTGCGTCACCAGCGCGGCCGGATCCTCGTCGGGTGCCTGCGTCAGATGCAGCCGGGCCGCCTCGATCCGGTTCCGGCCGTTGCGCTTGGCGGCATACAGCAGCCGGTCGACCTGCTCGACGTAGTCGCTGGCCTCGGTCCTGGCGGCCACGGTGGTGCCGACGCCGAAGCTGGCGGTCACGTAGTCGCCGACCGCCGATTGTGCATGGTCGATACGCAGCTGGCGAATCCGTTCGGCACACTCCTCGGCCAGCGCGCGTGCGGTGGCTTCGTCGGTTTCCGGCAGCAGCAGGATGAACTCCTCGCCACCGAAGCGGGACACCACGTCACGCGGCCGTCCGGCAACATCTTTCAGCACGCCGGCGACGGCCTTCAGACACGCGTCGCCGGCGATGTGCCCGTAGCAGTCGTTGTATTGCTTGAAGTAGTCCAGGTCCAGCACGATCAGCGACAGCGGCTTGCCGCTGCGCCTGGACTCGCTCCATTCCACGTCGAGCCGCTGGTCGAACATGCGCCGGTTGGAGATACCCGTCAGGCCGTCGGTCAGGGAAAGCTGTTCGAGTTCCTTCTGCAGCCGCAGCAGTTCGTCCTCGGCCTTCTTGCGCTCGTTGATGTCGAACATGAAACCGATCAGGCAGTCGACCTCGCCATCCTCGGTACGGACCACATGCACCACGTCGCGGATCCAGACATAACCGCCGTCGCTGGTCAGCGCGCGGTAGTCCGCTTCGTGGTCTACGCCGGCCTTGGACTGCGACACGCAGAAGTTCACCACCCGCTCGCGGTCGTCCGGATGAATGCGCATGGCCCAGTCCTCGACGGTGGCCCAGCTGCCCTGCTCCCAGCCCAGCAACGGCTCGATCTGCGGACCGATGTAGGCGAACCGCATGCTTGTCCAGTCGATTTTCCAGGGAATGGCGTTGGTCGATTCCAGCAAGGTCTTGTAGACCGCCTGGTCGTCGCCAAAGGCAAAGGCATCGTACTCGGGCGTGAATCGGGTCGTTGACGTGGTGTTCATGGCCGGGTTCTCGGAGCAGGGCGTCGGCAGACAATACACTGCTTTCGACCCTGCCAACGGCCGACCCGGGCCTTACGGCGATGGCGCCACGCCCAGTGCCTGCGCCACCTGCAGCGCGACCGCATGACTGTTCCCGAGCGGCCGGTCCGGATAGACCGTGTCGCGGCGGTTCCAGGCCTCGCCGAAGGCGTACCAGTCGATCCTGCGCACCGGCTTGCCGCTGCGCAGACTGTCGTCCAGCGCAGCGAAATACAGCTGCCAGCGACGGCGGTAGTAGTCGCGGGTCAGTCCGGCCCAGTCGCGGTTGCCGTAGTCGTGCAGCTCGGCACCCTCGCTGGCCTGGCGGTGGCCCCAGGTGGTCAGCAGCGAACGCGCGTCGTACTGCAGCTTCGCCCGCTCGGCCGGACTGCTGGCCCAGCCTTCGAGGTGCTTCAGCCAGCTGCCCAGCAGGAAGTGGCGGTCGGTGGCGAGCAGCGCGTCCTGCAGATCCATCAGCTGCAGCCAGCGTGCACTGAGACGTTCGAATCGCGGGCGGTCCCTCGCGTCGAAGGCGACCTTTATCCGCGGCAGCAGCACACGGCTTTCGTTGGCCAGCGCCTGCCTGGCGACGTCGACCAGGTCGTAGCGGTAGGTCGCGGTGTCGCGCAGCGCGGGCGCGACCTCCAGCAGCTGCGTGAGCGCACCTCTGAACTCTGCCGGGTCGTAGCGCATCGACTCGGGCGACCAGTGCGACGCCTGCTTCGCGTCGAGGCTGGGCTGGGCGTCGAACAGGGATTCCTGCGCTGCGTCGCGCTCGCTGTTGAACACGACGCTGTGCGTGCGCAGCGCGTAGGCCGTGCGCAGCAGGATGCGCCAGGCCGCCAGCGCGTGCGGGTCGGCCGCGCCGTAGCGGCGCCGCACATACGCGGCGGTCCACACCCGGGCATCCACCGGCGCGCGATGCCAGGCCATCTCGGTGAACAGGTCGAAGATGAAGGGGTTGGTGTCCAGCCCCTCGGTGAATACCGCGGTACCGACCATGTTCGGGTTGGTGCGCGCCATCCGCGGCAGGCGGGTGGTGTAGTTGGCCAGATCGGTACCGAGGGTGGTGCGCCCCCCGAATTCCCAGATGCCGCCGAACAGGAACGGCGCGTGCTGGAAGTCTTTCCAGCGATGATCGCGGCGCACCCGGTTGTGGTCGATGTCGACGATCAGCAGGTGCGCGCGGTCCACGCCCGAAAGCAGCGCCTGGCGCGGATTGCCCTGCCACGCCAGCATCATCCACGACGCCCCCGGATGGGCTCGCTCCAGTGCGGCCTGCACCGCATGCGCACCGGGCCCCACCGGCACGTCGCCGGAGGTGCCGCCTTCCTGGAACACTTCCATGTCGTAGATCGAGCTGTCGCCGAACAGTTCGCGCTGGTGCCTGTAGTAGTCGGCGGCGATGCGCGCGAACATCGGGTCGCGTGGATCCAGCCAGCCCGGCCGAATGAACCCGGCCCAGCGGCCCTGCGGAATCACGTGGCTGTGCGGGAAGCGCGTGGCGAAGTCGGCCGGCACGATGCCGTAGAAACCCGGCAGCACCGGCGTGATGCCCAGCGCACGCAGGCGCCGGATGATGCGCTGCGCCGAGTGCATGCGCCGGTCCATCAGCGCTTGGCTCATCGGTCCGTCGAAACAGCACAGGTTGCCCATCAGCTGCCAGTTCTGGTGCGCCGGCTGGGTCAGCCAGCGGCGGATCGCCGTATCGGAATAGCCGAAGTCGCGGAAGGTGCGATACAGCACTGCCGCACTGCCACGCTCGACGATCATCGCATTGATGCCGGACAGAGCCATCACATCGATCTCGTGCTGCCAGCGCGCCCAGTGCCAGTACGGCGTGCTGTAGCCGGAGGTGTTCTCGTTCAGCGCATAGCGGTAGCGATACGGCGTCTCGCGCTCGATCACGTGGTCCGGCAACGGCCACCGGGTGAAGTGCCCGAGCCGGTCGCCGTCGGTGGATATCTGCACCCTGGCCACGTATTTCAGATACCAGTTCACCCCGTACAGCAGCGCGCTGATCGAGCTGCCGCGCACACTGATCGCACCATGCTCGTCGGCGATGCGGAAACGCTCGTGCCCCCGGTCGGCCGGCAGCGTGCCCAGCCGGATCTGCGCGGCCAGGCCCGGCACCAGCCGCTGGATCACGCCGCGCGCAGGCGCCACGTCGAAGGCCGGCGCGGCCTTGCCGTGAGCGACCACTGGCATCGCTATCGCGATAGCGCATACGACCCAGGCAAGCATGCTGGCGGTATGGCGCATCGTTGACTCCCCGACCGGCACCACGCCCCAGTATAGACCCCGCCGCCAACCGGCACCGGTGACATCGCGGATGGGTCTTGCGGCGCGGACGCGTTGATCGACGAGCTTCTGGCTGGCGCTCTGTCAGTCGACCGCGACGCTTTCCACGGCCGGCACCAGCGCAGCGGCATCACTCGCTTCCAGCCGTTGCCTGCGCCACCGCCGTACCCGCTCGCGCAGTTGCAGGAAGGGTCGCTCCACCGCGTAGTGCAGACCTGCCCCGACCGCGAGCACGGCCGCGGCATAGATCAACACCGTGGCGTAGCCGTGGCCGTCGACCCAGGCCGCGAAATGCTTGTGCAACGCGCCGTAGACCATCTTGTGGCTCAGGTAGAGGCTGTACGACGCCAGCGCCAGCCAGCGAACCCCAGGCACCTGCCACCGCGACAGCACCCCGCGGCCAGTGGCGGCCGACGCCACCAGGGCCATCATCGCCAATGCCAGCAGCGGATAACCGAAGACATTGCCCGCGAAACTGTAGCGATGCCCGTCGAAGCCGGCCATGCAGATCGCGGTAAGCACGATACCCAGCCCGGCGACACCGTTCGGATGACGCTGGACCCAGGCCCAGCCGCGCGTGCCGTAGCAGCGCATGGCCGCCAGCCCCACGCCGGCCAGCAGGTCGTCCAGTCGCGCATAGGTGGGGTAGTACAGCAGGCGCAGATAGGTGCTGCTGGCATCACCGCCACGCGCCAGCACCGGTTGCAGGCCATGCATCCACAGCACGGCCCGCAACAGCATGCCGCCAAGCACCAGCAGCGCCATCACCAGTGCGGTCTGGCGCCAGCTGCCGCGCCATGCCAGGAGCACCGCCAGCAGCGGGAACAGCACGTAGAACTGTTCCTCCACGCACAACGACCAGGCATGCGAGAAGGCGCTGCGACCCGGGTCGATGAACAGGTTGAGCGTGTAGGTGAGGAACTGCCACAACGGCATCATGCCGCTGGTTTCGCGCGCCGCCGGCCAGGCGACGTAGATCGCCAGCACGACGAAATAGGCAGGCAGCGTGCGGAAACTACGCCGCAGGTAGAAGTCCACGAAATCCAGTCGCCGGCCCGCAGCCAGCGGCGCGAACACCTGGCAGCCGATCAGGAATCCGGACAACGCGAAGAACAGGTCCACGCCCATCCAGCCGCTCCAGCGCAGCACTCCGCCGCCCATGTAGCCGGCCAGATAACTGTGGAACACCATCACCCAGACAATAGCGATCGCGCGCAGCAGATCGAGACCGGAAACACGTGACAAAGACCACCCCCTGGAAGCCTGGCTTGACGCCTGAATGCGTCGATCCGGTCGTTGCGCCGAGCATGGCGGGACGACGGCGCACCGGCACACGAACACGCCGGGAGGATAGCGCGGTCAGCGATCCCTAGGTCGGCTTCCTGGCAGCACGCCGCTTCGTCGGCGGGCGCAGGCTGGACTGGCGCACCACCAGCTTCACCGGCAGCACCGTGCTTTCCGCCGGCTGTCCGCGGATCAGCCGCAGCAGATTGTCGACCAGCACTTCGCCGGCCTGCTTGGTGTCCTGGTGCACGGTGGTCAGCGACGGATTGACGAAGCCGGAGGCCGGGATGTCGTCGAAGCCGACCAGCGCCACGTCGCCGGGCACACTGACGCCCTGCGCACCCATCGCGCGCAATGCACCGATCGCGATCAGATCGCTGGCGGCGAATACCGCATCGAATTCCACATGCCGCGCCAGCAGGGTGGTCATGGCATCGTGCCCCGAGCTTTCGGTGCTTTCGGCATCGACCTGCAGCATCGCCTCGGCCACCAGTCCGTGCTCTTCCAGCGCATGCGCATAACCGCGGTAACGTTCGAAGAATTCCGGGTAGTGGCTGGACGCATCGCCCAGGAAGGCGATGCGACGGCAGCCCTGTTCGACCAGGTGCGTCGCGGCCGCATGTCCACCCTGGTAGTTGTCGCAACCGATGGTGACGTAGGGCTGGCCCTGCAGCACGGCCCCCCAGCGCACGAAGCTGGTGCCCTGCGCCGCCAACTTTTCCAGCCGGTCGCGATAGACCAGGTAATCGCCATAACCCAGCAGGATGATGCCGTCGGCCTTCTTGCTGTCGGCGAAGTCGGCATGCCAGTCGCGCGACATCTGCTGGAACGAGATCAGCAGGTCGTGACCCTGCCGCGCGCAGGCGCGGGTGATCGAGCCCAGTATCGACAGGAAGAACGGGTTGATATGCGATTCGTCGGCGGTGGGGTCCTCGAAGAACAGCAGCGCCAGCGTGCCGGAAAACTTGCGGCGCAGGTTGGACGCGTTCTTGTCCACCGTGTAGTTGAGCGATTCGACCGCGGCCTGCACGCGACGTCGCGTCTCTTCGTTCACCAGCGGACTGCCGCGCAAGGCGCGCGACACCGTGGACTGGGACACGCCAGCCAGGTCAGCGATATCGAACGAGGTGACTCTTTTTTTCGTACCCATGCCTGCCAGGAGTTCCCGCACACGCCAGGCGGAGCTTGCTTGCACCGCGCTTACGCTTTGATCCTAGCCGCAATCGCGGCAATCCCGTGCTGCTGCGCAGCAAGGCCGGTTCTGCTCACACCGCATGGCACCCGGTTGCATGCCCTCGGCCCCATGCATGAAGCGCATCACGAACCCCAGGGATACGTATGCGATGGCCGCTGGTACGCCCATGCACCGAACCCGTCTGCCGCGGCCTGCAGCGCAGGCGCAGGTTCAACGCATCGGATCGAGGGCCTTGCTCTGCGCGGCATCCAGTCGCGCGAAAACCGTGCCGTAGCCGGGCAGGCGCAGTTCGCCGCCGGCGGCCCGCCCCTGCGGCAGACCGTGCCCTTCCAGCAATGGCAGCGTGTCCGTCACGGCCAGCGGCAATGCAATGTCCTCGCCCGACAGGTTGAAGGCCACCAGCAGTGCCTCGTCGCCCAGCGAACGCACGAACGCCAGCACTGGTTCGACCGTATCTAGGAACTGGATTTCGCCCCAGCGCAGTGCCGGCTGATCGCGCCGCCAGCGCATGAAGGCTCGGAAGCCGTTGAGCGTGGACGACGCATCTTTTTCCTGATGCGAAACCGCCAGCACGCGGTGTTCTTCCGGTACCGGCAACCACGGTGCGCCACTGCTGAAGCCGGCATGCGAATCGTCGCGCCACGGCATCGGCGTGCGACAGCCGTCGCGTCCCTTGAACTGCGGCCAGAACGCGATGCCGTAAGGGTCGCGCAACGCTTCGTAGGGCACGTCGGCCTCGGTCAGGCCAAGCTCCTCGCCCTGATAGACGCAGACCGATCCGCGCAGCGAGCACAGCATCGCGGTGAGCATGTTCGCCATCGGCGCGGACGGATGACCGTCGCCCCAGCGCGACAGCACGCGCTCGACGTCGTGATTGGAGATGGCCCAGCACGGCCAGCCCTCGCGCATCTGCTGCTCGAGTCGCTGCACGGTGCCGCGGATATAGGCCGCACTGAAATCGTCGGTGAGCAGCTCGAAGCTGTAGCCCATGTGCAGGCGCCGGCCGCTGGTGTATTCGGCCATCGTCGCCAGCGAATCCTCGGACGAAATTTCGCCGAGTGCGGCCACGTCGCGGTAGCGGTCCAGCAACACGCGCAGCTGCTCCAGGAACGGAATGTTCTCGGGCTGGGTGTTGTTGTAGTAGTGGTACTGGAAGGCGTAGGGGTTGTCCGGACTGAAGCCGCGCCCCACGCGCTTGTCTTTCGGCTTGGGCGGGTTGTCGCGCAGCTGCGCGTCGTGGAAGCAGAAGTTGATCGCGTCCAGGCGCAGACCGTCCACGCCCTTGTCCAGCCAGAACTTCACGTTGTCCAGCACGGCCGCACGCACGTCCGGATGATGGAAGTTGAGATCCGGCTGGGCGGTCAAGAAATTGTGCAGGTAGTACTGGCCACGGCGCGGCTCCCACTGCCAAGCCGTGCCGCCGAACAGCGACAGCCAGTTGTTCGGCGGACCGCCATCGTCACGGGCGTCGGCCCAGACGTACCAGTCGGCCTTCGGGTTGTCGCGGCTCTGCCGGCTTTCGCGGAACCAGGCATGTTCGGCCGAGGTATGACTCAGCACCTGGTCGATCATCACCTTCAGGCCCAGCCGGTGCGCCTTGGCCAGCAGCGCATCGAAATCGGCCAGGCTGCCGAACAGCGGATCCACATTGCGGTAGTCGGCGATGTCGTAGCCGAAATCGGCCATCGGCGAAGTAAAGAACGGTGCGATCCAGATACCGTCCACACCCAAGCTGGCCACGTAATCGAGCCGTTCGATGATGCCTGGCAGATCGCCCACGCCGTCGCCATCCGTATCCTGAAAGCTGCGTGGATAGATCTGGTAGATGACGGCTCCGCGCCACCACGGTACTTCGGTCATTGAAACAAGCCCCCACGAACATGAGGCGGGCGTGTCGTCGCCCGTCGATGAATGCGATGCAGCTTAGCCGCAGCCTCAGGGCGACCTGCATGCATATGCATACGTATTCATTCTTGCTGCGCCTGCGTCACGCCATGCCCTGCAAGCGCTCACGCACGAATCACGTTGCCAGCGCAATCGTCAGCAGCAGCAGCACTTGCGACCTGCCGCACAAGGTCTGCGCAAGCCCATGTTGCATCGCGAAAAACGGGCGCAAAGGGCTTGCATGAATACGTATGCAAAAAATGCATGACCACGAAATCCCCGGCCTACCATGCGGCCACGCTGCCGGATAAAGCCTGGCTGCGCACCTGCCGACGGTCGTCGCCGACGGAAGCGCGGGGAATCCAGGAAATAAAGATCAGCGGCGACACCTAAATTTCGTGGGAGGGGAACACATGGTTCTGAAGCACAACATGTTGGCCGTGGCGATCGCATCCGTCTGCTTCGGCATGTTCGGCGCGGCCCATGCCGGCACCGCGCCGGCAACCGGCGCTTCGCAGCAGGACGCCCAGGCGCCGCAGTCGCAGGACGCCAAGGCCGACAACAAGAATGCGAAGTCCGGCAAGCACGCCGTCAAGAAAATGGCTGCCGTGCAGGTCAACGGCTTCCTCAGCAGTATCGAGAACGCTACCGCGCTGAAGCGCAACGCCAGCACCATCGTCGAGGCGGTGTCGGCCGAACAGGTCGGCAAGCTGCCCGGCGCCTCCATCGCCGACGCGCTGGGCCGTCTGCCCGGCCTGGCCGTGCAGACCGTGGACGGTCGTCCGCAGGTGCTGACCATCCATGGCCTGGGTCCCGACTTCTCCACCGCGCTGATCAATGGCGGCCAGCAGGTGTCGACCTCCAACAACCGCGACGTGCAGTTCGACCAGTATCCGTCGAGCTGGTTCGACAACGTGGTGGTGCACCTGAGCCCCGAAGCCAACCTGATCGGCCAGGGCCTGGCCGGCACCGTGGACATGCACACCATCCGCCCGCTCGAGAAGAGCGGCCCGGAAGCGGCGGTGAATGCCAAGTACATCTGGAACGGCATGAACGAGCTGTCCCCGGGCAAGGGCGTCAGCAACAAGGGCTACAACCTCGACGGCGTATGGGTACACCAGTTCGCGGACCACACCGTGGGCGTGACCCTGGGCGTGGACCTGGAGAACAACCCGTCGCAGGTCGAACACCAGGCACCGTGGGGCTATCCGACCGACAGCAACGGCTCCTACGTGGTCGGCGGCGCGAAGAACTACGGCATCACCGACTCGATGAAGCGCAACGGCCTGCTGGCCACCGTGCAGTGGCAGCCGAACCAGTTCTACACCGGCACCGTCGATGTCACCTACGACAACTTCAAGGAAGTGCAGCAGGCCAAGGGCATGGAGCTGCCGCTGCTGTGGGGTTCCAACGTGACGCTTCAGCCGGGCAACGTGGTGGCTGACCCCGTCGCCAAGGGAACGTTCGTGCAGAGCGGCACGTATACCGGCGTGAAGCCGATCGTCCGCAACGACTACAACAGCACATCGGCCCGCGTCTTCAACTTCAACTTCGACAACCAGTTCCACATCAACGAGAACTGGTCGGCCGACCTGGATGCCAACTACTCGCGCGCCACCCGCCGCGACGTGAACCTCGAGAGCTACTCCGGCACCGGCTACAACGGTACCGGCGCCACCGATACGGTCGGCTTCAGCGAGCTGAGCAACGGCATGCTGTACGCCAGCCCGTCGATCGACTACGCCTCCAGCGCCGTGCTGACCGACCCGGACGGCTGGGGTGCCGGCAACGACGTGGTGCAGGCCGGCTTCATCAATGCCCCGCACACCGTCGACTACCTGGCCAACCTGCGCCTGAGCGTGGAGCGCGACTTCACCAGCGGCCCGTTCTCCAGCATGCAGTTCGGCATCGCGCACAGCACCCGCAACAAGACCTACAACATCGAGCAGAACTTCCTGACCCTCGGCGGCGGCTTCATCAGCGGCGGCAATGCCGTGATGTCAGCACCGATCCAGGGCGGCAGCAGCTGCGATCCGCTGGCCTGGATGGGCATCGGAGCTGAGACCTGCTACAACCCGTTCGCGCTGATCGCCAACGGCACCCTGACCGAAGTGCCGGTGTTCATGTCGTCGCTGCCGATCCCGCCGAACTGGAAGGTGCACGAGCGTGACCTGAACCCGTACATCCAGTTCAACCTCGATACCTACCTGGGCAATGTCAGCCTGCGCGGCAACTTCGGCCTGCAGATCGACCGCACCACCCAGACCTCGACGGGTGAGCGCGTGGCACCGAACAGTTCGGTGACCGGCGGCAATACCCAGCTGATCCCGGTGAGCGGCGGTACCACTTACACCCGTTACCTGCCCAGCTTCAACCTGATCTTCGGCCTGACCAGCAGCGACGACATCCGCCTCAGCGCGGCCCGCACGATGGCCCAGCCGCGCATGGATCAGATGAATGCCAGCCAGAGCGTGAGCGGCAACATCACGCACCTGACGTCCACCGATCCGAACCAGGCGTTCTTCAGCTCCTCGGGCGGCAATGCCAGGCTGCTGCCGACCATGGCCGACAACTACAACGTCAGCTACGAGCATTACTTCTCCGGTCCGATCAGCGGCTACAAGTGCAGCTCGGCCGACTCGAAGAACTCGGACCTTTGCCGCAGCGGCGGTGGCGGCTACTTCGCGGTGTCGGGCTACTTCCTGAGCCTGCGTGACTACATCGATCCGAACGCGTCGTACCTGTACAACTTCAGCGCCTTCGTGCCTTCGTACCTGAACGCCGCGCAGCAGGCCCAGCTGGGTACCACCTACGGCATCGTGTCCGGCCCGACCAACGACGGCCATGGCTACGTGAAGGGTGCCCAGGTGACCTTGAACCTGCCGTTCGGCCTGCTGACTCCGAAACTGGACGGCTTCGGCACGATCCTCACCGGCGACCGCACCAAGAGCTCGCTGGTGTATGGCAACAACCCGTCGCCGATCACCGTGCCGGGCCTGTCGAAGTGGGTCGCCAACGGCACGCTGTACTACCAGCATGACGGCTTCGAGGCACGCATCAGCGACAGCTACCGTTCGGACTTCCTGGGCGAGGTGTCGGGCATCAGCGCATCGCGTATCGAGCAGTCGCTGAAGGGCGGCAGCACCTACGATGCACAGGTGAGCTACAGCTTCCAGCACGGCTCGCTGAAGGGCCTGACCCTGATCGCAACCGGGTCCAACCTGTCGAACAAGATCTTCTCCACGTACCAGAACAAAGATCCGCGTCAGGTGCTGATCTGGGAGCGTTACGGCCGCACCTACTCTCTGGGTCTGTCGTACAAGTTCCAGTAAGCACGGCAACACGATTCAGCGTGACTCCCCCGGTGCCCCGTTGCGTAAAAACCAACGGGGCCTTTTTTTCCGCATCGCGGGCACGCCGGACCGGTATGCAGGCGTCATGATGGAAGGGGCATGGGACACGACATGAATGATTCACGCATCAGCAAGGTAGTGATCGTGGGTGGCGGCACCGCCGGCTGGATGGCCGCGGCGCTGCTGGCCCAGGCCTTTGGTCCCGGGCTTTCGATCCGCCTGATCGAGTCCGATGCGATCGGCACCGTCGGAGTCGGCGAGGCCACCATTCCGCAAATCCGCCACGTCGGCCGCTTCCTGGGCATCGACGAAGACGAACTGCTGCGTGCCAGCCACGGCACGATCAAGCTGGCGGTGCAGTTCAACGACTGGGGCAAGCTCGGCGACAGCTACCTGCATGCCTTCAGCGATATCGGCCTGCCGCTGGGCCTGCTGCCGTTCCAGCACTACTGGCTGCGCAGCCGGCGGCAGAACCCGCAGGCACCCGGCCTGTGGGCGTATTCGATCAACGCGGGTGCCGCGGACGCCAACCGCTTCGCGCGGATGGACAAGGTCGGCAACAGTCCGTTGACCGGCATTCGCTATGCCTACCACTTCGATGCAGCCCGCTTCGGCCAGCTGCTGCGCCGGCATGCCGAGCAGCGTGGCGTGGTACGTACCGAGGGCAAGGTGGTGGATGTCACCTTGCGCGATACCGACGGCTTCATCGAATCGGTCACGCTGGACAACGGCGAGATCGTCGACGGTGAACTTTTCCTCGACTGCTCCGGCTTCCGCGGCCTGCTGACCGAAGGCGCGCTGAAGACCGGCTACGAAAGCTGGAAGCACTGGCTGCCGAGCGACAGCGCGCTGGTGGTGCCCAGCGAGCACGGCGCCGTGATCCGTCCCTACACCCAGGCCAGCGCACAGCGGGCGGGCTGGCAGTGGCGGATTCCGCTGCAGCAGCTGGCCAGCAACGGCCATGTCTACTGCAGCCAGTACCTAAGCGACGACGAGGGCGCCGCGATCCTGCTGCGTAACCTGGAAGGTCCCGCGCTGGGCGAACCGCGCCAGTTGCGCTTCCACACCGGCATCCGCAAGCAGATCTGGAACCGCAACTGCATCGCCATGGGCCTGGCCAGCGGCTTCATCGAGCCACTGGAGTCGACCAGCATCCACCTGATGCAGTCGGCGGTGGCGCGCCTGCTGACGATGTTCCCGGACCGCTCGTTCGACCCGACCCTGATCGCCGAATACAACCGCAAGACCCGCGCCGAGTACGAACAGACGCGCGACTTCATCATCCTGCACTATCACGCCAACCAGCGCGACGACAGTCCGTTCTGGCGCGAGTGCGCGAACATGTCGGTGCCCGGCGACCTGGCCCACCGCATCCAGCTGTTCCGCCAGCACGCGCACATTTTCCGCGAGGGCGAGGAGCTGTTCACCGAGATGGGCTGGCTGCAGGTGCTGATCGGCCAGCGCGTCGTGCCCGAACGCTACCACCCGCTCGCCGATGCGCTGCCGCAGGCGCAGCTCGACGAATTCCTCGGCAACATCCGCACCATCGTGCAGCGCGCCGTGGCCACCATGCCCACGCATGCCGAGTTCATCGCCAGGCATTTCAGCGAGGTGCCGGCGTGATGCGCCCGGCACCTGCAACGCCCGGCCACAGCCTCATCCAACGGAGTACACGATGATCCGTCGCCGCACCGTCACTCGCCTGTTCGTCGCCATGCTTGCGCTGGGCATCGGCTATGCACAGCCCGCCCGGGCCACGACGCCCACCCCAGCGGTTGCCTCGAAAACGGCGCCGTCCGACGTGTACTACGAGATCTTCGTGCGCAGCTGGTACGACACCAACCACGATGGCATCGGCGATCTCAACGGCGTCACCGCCAAGCTGGATTACCTGAAGTCGCTGGGTGTCGACGGCATCTGGCTGATGCCGATCAACGCCTCGCCCAGCTACCACGGCTACGACATCACCAACTACGAGGCGATCAACCCGCAGTACGGCACCATGCAGGGCTTCCACCGCCTGATCGCCGCCGCGCACAAACGCGGCATCAAGGTGATCATGGACATGGTGATCAACCACACCAGCGACCAGCATCCCTGGTTCAAGGCCGCGCTGAATCCCCGAGACCCGCACCACAACTGGTACGTGTGGGCCAAGCCGGGCACCGACCTGCATGCGCTCAGCCCCACCTACGGACCGGCGTGGCACCGCGCGCCCAACGGCCAGTATTACCTGGGCGTTTTCGACAGCCATATGCCCGACCTCAACTACGACAACCCCGCCGTGCGCAAGGCCATGATCGGCGTGGGCCAATTCTGGCTGCGTCAGGGCGTGGACGGCTTCCGCCTGGATGCCGCGCAGCACATCTACGACAACTTCCTGAGCGACATGCACAGCCCGGTGGCGCTGGCCAAGAACCTCGCCTGGTGGCGCGAGTACGACCAGGGTCTGAAGAAGGTCGACCCGAACGTATGGCTGGTCGGCGAGGTGTGGCGGCAGAACCCCGACAACCTCACGCCCTACATGGGCAAGTTGAACGCGGTGTTCAACTTCCCGTTGTCCACACAGCTGCTCACCAGCGTGGAGCAGGAACGCGACCTGGGCATCGGCCGCGGCATGGCCTATGTCGACGCCGCCTACCGCAAGGAGGACGGCGGCCATTTCGACGACGCCCCGTTCCTGTCCAATCACGACCAGGAGCGGGTGATGAGCCAGCTTGGCGGCAACATGGCGCACATGCGAGTGGCCGCCGCGCTGCTGATGACCGTGCCCGGCCATGCCTTCGTCTACTACGGCGAGGAACTGGGCATGCGCGGCCAGAAACCGGACCCGCACCTGCGCGAACCGATGCGCTGGTACCGCAGCGGCAACGGCCCCGGCCAGACCCACTGGGAACCCTGGACCGCCGGCGACGGCCCGCAGGTCTCGGTGCAAGCGGAGCAGGCTGACCCGCACTCGCTGCTCAACCTCTATCGCACCCTGATCGGCTGGCGTAAGCAGGTGAGCGCGCTGCGCGACGGCGTGCTGCATGCCTACCCGGTCGACGACGTGCATGTCGTTGCCTACACCCTGCAGGATGCGCAGTCGCATGTGCTGGTGGTGCACAACCTGTCCGGCAGGCCGCGAACGATCGCGGTGCATGGCAGCGGCGGCGACGATTTCGGCCGCATCCTGCTGCAGACCGGCGCCACCGCGACGCTGCACCACGGCTCGCTGCACCTGCCGCCCTACACCACCATGATCCTGCATTGATCCGCCTGGACTTCACTGGACGAACCATGAAAAAAACAATGATCCGCGCGATGGCCGCCTGCGGCCTGCTCATGTCCACCGTGCCGGCGCTGGCTTCCGGCCTCGACGACGGTGCCTTCCATCTCGACCATGCCAGCACCCACGGGCTGGAACTGGCGCGCGGCGCCGACCGCATCCAGATCCGCTTCCTGGCACCGAACGTGCTGGACGTGCATGGCATGCCCGACGGCAAGCAGACCCCGCCGGGCATCGTGATGAACCCGCACCCGGTGCTCACCGGCAACGTCACGGCCAGCCTGAAGCAGGACGCACATGACGTCACGCTCAGCACCGCCGGCATGGTGGTGACCTGGGACAAGCGCAAGGCGCGGCTCATCGTTGCCGACGCGCAGGGGCACGAACTTCTGCATACCGACCCGACCACGCTGATGGCCGGCCGCATCGTGCTTAACCACGACGGCAGCGACCCGTTCTACGGCATCGGTGGCTACGATGCGTTCCAGCCGGCACCGGGCGGCATCCTGCGTGCGGGCAACCAGATCGCCGTCGCCGGGCAGCAGGGCCACCCCGGCGCGCCGTTCGTGTGGAGTACGCGCGGCTACGGCGTGCTGGTCGACACCGTCGGCGCGCATTTCGATCTGGTCGGCGGCAGCGCCAGCATCGACCAGCTGAACCGCAAGGACGTCGACTACGACATCATCGTGGGCCCGCCGCCGAAGATCTTCGATGCACTGTCCAAGCTCAGCGGGCCGTCGCCGATGTTCCCGAAATGGGCCATGGGCTTCACCAACAGCCAGTGGGGCATCGACCAGAAGGAACTGCTCGACATCGTCGACACGTATCGCGCCAAGCACATTCCGATCGACAACTTCACCATCGACTTCGACTGGAAAGCCTGGGGCCAGGACAACTACGGCGAGTTCCGCTGGAACGCCACCAAGTTCCCCGGTGGCCCGGACGGCAAGCTGAAGGCCGAACTCACCGCCAAGGGCATGCACCTCACCGGCATCATGAAGCCGCGCATCCACGTGGACACGGTCGAGGGCCGCTACGCCCAGGCGCATGACTTCTGGTTCCCGGATTTCCCCGCCGAGGAAGACTATTTCTCGCACAAGCCGGTGCGCGAGCTGGACTTCGACAAGCCTGCCGTGCGCGCGTGGTTCTTCAATGCCGCACTGAAGCATTCGTTCGATACCGGCATCGTCGGCTGGTGGAACGACGAAGCCGACGACACCGGCTCCAGCACCCAGTTCCTCAACATGGAGCGTTCGCTGTACGACGGCCAGCGCGCTTATTCGCCGCTGCGCGTGTGGTCGATCAACCGCGACTTCTACCTGGGCGCCCAGCGCTACGCCTACGGTCTGTGGTCCGGCGACATCAACACCGGCTTCGCCAGCATGGCCGCACAACGCCAGCGCATGCTCAGCGCGATCGATACCGGCGAAATGAAGTGGGGCATGGACGGCGGCGGCTTCAACGGGCATCCGTCAGACGAGAACTACGCCCGCTGGATCGAGTTCGGCGCGTTCACCCCGATCTTCCGCGTGCACGGCACGCATGACGAGAAGCGCCAGCCGTGGCGCTACGGCCCGATCGCCGAGGCGGCGGCGACCAAGGCGATCCGCCTGCGCTACGCGCTGCTGCCTTACATCTACGCCTACGAGCATGGCCTGCACGTCGACGGCGTCGGCCTGGTGCGTCCGCTGACCTTCGCCTGGCCGGACGACCCGAAGGTGCGCAACGACATCAGCGCGTGGATGTTCGGCGACAGCCTGCTGGTGTCCCCGGTGGTGAAGCAGGGCCAGACGGTCAAGCACATCTACCTGCCCGCCGGTCGCTGGACCGACTGGTTCACCGGCAAGGTTTACCAGGGTGGCCAGAGCATCGCCTATGCCGTCGATGCGACCCACTGGAGCGACATCCCACTGTTCATCCGCGACGGCGCCATCATTCCGATGCAGCCGGTGATGGACTACGTGGGCGAGCATCCGGTGACCGAGGTGACCGTGCAGGTGTTCCCCGCCGACCGTGCCACCCGCTTCGACTACTACGACGACGACGGCAGCACCTACGCCTACGAACATGGCGTGTACTTCTCGCAGGAGCTGGGCACGCAACGCACGGGCAACGAGGTGACATTCACCACGAAGGCACCGAGCGGCACTTACAAGCCGGCCCTGAAGGACTACCTGGTGGCCATCCACGGCATCACCGCCAGGAGCGTCGACAGCGGACAGGGTGGCCTGCACGCCTACGCCAGCGCCGATGCGCTGAAGGCCGCCACCGGCGAGGGCTGGGCCACCGGTACCGACCGCTACGGTCCGGTCACCTGGGTACGGCTGACGTCCGGCCAGGCGCGCAGCGTGACGCTGCACGGCGCCACGGCGCATTGATTCACCCGGGCGGCCATCCAGCGCGGATGGTCGCCCGGCCGATCGACACCATCGCCACGCACGCCTATGCCGGACCTGGGCGCCGGCCCGCGTGGCGGCCACCGCCCAGACACTGAGGGGCCTGTCCGCGTTGTTCCGTTCCCGTGCAGGGTGCCGCAGGGGACCCGCGACCGAGAAGCATGCGGGTCGGCAGGCACGACGATGCGGAAACCCCGGCCAGCGCCCAGGGGAGAGAAGCACCATGCTCGATCATGCACGTCGTCATCGCATCAACCCCATTGCCGCCGCGCTTTGCCTCGCACTCGTCGCCACGGCGGCGGCGTGGAGTCGCCCGGCCGCGGCGGCCAGCAACGACAACAACGTAGAGTGGAACGGCCTGTTCGCAGACCAGGGCCCGCTGTACGACAACCACCCCGAGCCCACCGCAACCCAGGCGGTGACGCTGACACTTCGCACCTTCAAGAACGACATCACCAGCGCCAACATCAAGTACTACGACAGCGCCGACGGCCAATTCCACTGGGTGGCAATGCACTGGGTCTCGAATGACCCCACCGGCGTGTTCGATTACTGGCAGGGCACCATTCCGGCCAGCAGCTCCGAGAAGTACTACCGCTTCCAGATCAACGACGGCACCGCCACTGCGTGGCTCAATGCGGCGGGCATCACCAGCAGCGAGCCGTCTGCGGGCGACTTCTTCATCATCCCCGGTTTCAAGACGCCGGACTGGATGAAGAATGGCGTGGTCTACCAGATCTTCCCCGACCGCTTCTACGACGGCGATACCAGCAACGACGTCACCAACGGACAGTTCACCTATGCCGGCTGCGCTACCGAGCAGCATGCCTGGGGCAGCAGCGTGTTCGCCAACGTCAACGGCTGCAACAGCGAGGTGTTCTTCGGCGGCGACCTGCAGGGCGTGATCGACAAGCTCGGCTACATCAAGAACACGCTGGGCGCCGACATCATCTATCTGAACCCGATCTTCGAGTCGCCCACCAACCACAAGTACGACACCGAGGACTATTACACCGTCGACCCGGCCTTCGGCACGAATGCGCTGCTGCAGACGCTGATCAGTGACATCCACAGCACCAGCAACGGGCCCGAGGGCTACCTGATCTTGGACGGCGTGTTCAACCACACCGGCGACACCAACCAGTGGTTCGACAAGTACAACTGGTGGAGCACCAATGGCGCCTACGAGTCGCAGTCCAGCCCCTGGTACAGCTACTACACCTTCCAGCAGTGGCCGGACAGCTACAGCACCTTCTTCGGTATCGGCTCGATGCCCAAGCTCGACTACGGCACCACCGGCTCGGCCGTGCGCGAACAGATCTACGGCAGCAGCACCTCGGTGATGCAGACCTACCTGAAGTCGCCCTACGGTATCGACGGCTGGCGACTGGATGCCGCGCAGTACCTGGATGCCGACGGCAACAACGGCAGCGACGCCACCAATCACCAGATCATGCAGGAGATGCGCAGCGCCGTGCTGTCGGTGAACCCGAACGCCGAGATCCTCGGCGAATACTGGGGCGACGCCTCGGCGTGGCTGGACGACGGCACCGAGTGGGACGGCGCGATGAACTACAACGGCTTCCTGCAGCCGGTGTCGGAGTGGATCTGCGGCGAGGACGAGAGCGGCAACAGCGCGTCGATCCCGGCCAGCCAGTTCGACAGCTGGCTGCACGGCACCCGCGCCGACCTGCCAGTGAGCGTGCAGGAAACCATGACTAACGAGCTGGGCACGCACGATACGCCGCGTTTCGCCACCCGCTGCGGCGGCGACATCTGGAAGACCTACCTGGGCCTGATCTTCCAGATGACCTACATCGGCACGCCGACCATCTACTACGGCGACGAGTACGGCATGCAGGGCGGTGCCGACCCCGACAACCGGCGCACCTTCGACTGGTCGCAGGCCACCACCACCGATGCCGCGGTGGCGCTGACCCAGAAGCTGATCGCGATCCGCAAGGCCTACCCGGCGCTGCGCACCGGCTCGTTCATGACCCTGCTGACCGACGACACCAACCACCTCTATGCGTTCGGCCGCTTCGACGCGACCAACCGCATCGCGGTGGCGTTGAACAACGACTCGGTATCGCACACCATCACGGTACCGGTCTGGCAGCTCAGCATGCTCAACGGCAGCACCGTCACCGATCTGCTCAGCGGCAACACCTACACCGTCACCAACGGCAACGTCACGGTGACGGTCGACGGCCATTACGGCGCCATCCTGGCGCAGTAGGCGAGCAGCGTCGATCCGCTGTCCTGGCGGAGTCGCAGCGACTCCGCCAGGATGTTCCACCCAAGTTCCAGAGGCAGGCGTACCGTGACCCATCCGCATCCGAACCATTCCCCCCGGCAGCACCGCCGGCTCCATGGCTGGCTGGCATTGCCGATGCTGGCGACCGCGCTTTCGGCGTCCGCTGCCGGCGACAGCACTTGGCATCATCAGGTCGACTGGCAGGGCCACCAGGCTTCCATGCAGGTGACCGGCGACAGCTACCTGCTGAACTTTCCCGGCGGCAGCCGCCACATCGCCGCCGGCGCGGCCAGCGCCAGCACCGCCAGCCCGCTGTTCGACGGGCTGTTCGCGATGGCCCAGGACGACCTCAAGCTCGATTCGGTGACCTCGATCCAGGACGGCGCTTTCGACCACGGCCAGCCGATGCCCTGCCACTGCTTCGAGACCGGCCTGAAATGGCCGTACGTGTGGACGCGCGACCTGTCCTACTCGGTCGACCTCGGGCTGTGGCGCTTCGATCCGGCGCGTGCGCGCAACGGTCTGCTGTTCAAGCTTTCCGGCGTGCGCGCCAAGGACGTGCCGCAGGGCCTGTACCCGATGCAGGACACCGGCTCCGGCGGCAGCTGGCCGATCAGCACCGATCGCATCGTGTGGTTCCTCGGCGCACGCCACCTGCTCGGCGACAAGGCTTTCGCCGACAAGGTGTGGACGGCACTGGGCGACACCCTGGCACAGGACCGCCAGTACATCTTCGACCCGGCGATGGGGCTGTATCGCGGCGAAACCTCGTTCCTCGACTGGCGCGAGCAGACCTATCCGGCATGGACCGCGAACAACGTGGTGTTCATCGCGCAATCGTTCTCGCTGTCCACCAACGTGCTGCACTACGAGGCTCTGAAGCTCGCCGCCGCGCTTGCCGCACAGCGCGGCGACGCGCGTGCCGCGACCTGGCGCGCGCAGGCGACGGCGCTGAAGAAGGCCATCAACGAACACTTCTGGCGTGCCAGCCGTGGCCTGTACATGAGCTACATCGGCGGTGACGGCCAGCCGATGGAAGCCTACGACCTGCTCGGTATCGCCCTGGCCGTGACCAGCGGCGTGGCCGATCCCCAGCGCGCCCGCGAGACGTTGGCAAACTACCCGATCTGGCCTTCGGGCAGCCCGGTAATCTGGCCCGAACGCGCCGACCAGCCGATCTACCACAACCGGGCGATCTGGCCGTTTGTCAGCGCCTACGCACTGCGCGCGGCGCGGGTCACCCGGCAGCCCGAACTGATTGCCCGCGAACTGCACTCGATCATGCGCGGCGCGGCCATGAACGGTTCCAACATGGAAAACTTCTCGCTGGTCGCGCAGTCGATCCACGTCGACGAAGGCAAGCTCAGCGGACCGGTGGTCGATTCGCCGCGCCAGTTGTGGTCGGTGGCGGCCTACCTCGACGCGGTCACCGAAGGCGTGTTCGGGCTGGAGAACGACGGACACGTGAATCCGGAACTGCCGGTCTCGCTGGTGCCGATGCTGTTCGGCAGCGGAGAACAGATCAGCCTGCAGCTGCCCGGCCGGAAAATCACCCTGATCCGTCCGGCCTCGCTGGACGGCAACCTGCTCGTGACCGATCACCGCACCCGGGTCGGCCACGACATCGTGATCACGCTGAAGGCCATTCATGTGGATGCGTCGCCGCTGGCGACGCACGCACCGATGTACGCACCGGCCACACCCGCTGCGCCCACGGTGACGCGCGTGGGCGACCACTGGCGCATCCGCTCGGCCGGCCAGGCCATGCTGTACGTGAACGGTCGTCGTCACGGCCCGATCGACGGCTCGCTGGAGCTGGCGCACACGGCCGCACAGCAGTGCTTCGACCTCACCCGCATCGGCAAGGACGGGGTGGAATCGCTACCCAGCCGATCGACCTGCGTGGGCACGACCGCGCAGGTGGCCGGCGCCTGGCCGCGTAGCTGGAGGGCGCCGTCCAGCGGACGCTTCCGGATCTGGCTCGACTACGACAACCCGCACGGCCCGATCAACACCGGCATCAGCGCAGGCGTGAAGAAGCTCGACGTGAAGTGCAGTGGCGAACCGGCACAGGTGGTGATCATGGTGATGCCGCACAGCGTCGGCCGGCAGGATTCAACCACTGGCCGCTTCATGGCAAAGGCCGGCGCCCGCTGCAGTTTCGCGCTGGCGCAGGGCTTCAACATGAGCGACCTGGCACATTTTTCCCACTACACCGGCGGTACCGGCGGCAGCAGCGGCCCACTGAACAGCGCGGACATCGGTGCGCTGCATATCGCGCCGCTGGCCGATGACGCCATGACTCACTGAAACGGTTCGGCCCGGGCATGCGCAGTGCCCGGGCCGATGAATCATCCTGCTGTCGTCGTGGATAGACGCCACGCGACCTCGATCGAGCACGTGTAAACCAGACGCCCGGCCGCACTGGTCAACTGCGGCAGGCGAGTGCGTACATCAGGAAAGATGTCGTCCCGTTCATGCACGCAGGCATGAGCGTGCTCGTACCTGCATCATGCGATGCCGCATCGCGGCCGTGCCGGGCCGTCGCCCGGCAGGCAGGTCCGGCTAACCGGGCTGGGTGTGCAGGTTCATCAACGTCGGCGGTATCGCCATGTTGGCGTTGAGGTGATACATGATCCACAGCGATCCGGCGATCACGATGGCCACGATCAGCACGCCGAAGGCCAGCGCCAGGATGTTGTTGGTGTTGTCCGGCCCAGTGGTGATGTGCAGGAAGAACGCCAGGTGCACGCCCATCTGGCCGATCGCCAGCGCTGCCAGCGCCATCGGCACGCCCGCCACGTAGAGCAGGCTGGTACCGCTGGCCACCCAGAACGAAGCCGCCGTCAGCAGTCCGGCCAGCACCAGGCCGATCAGATAATTGCGGACACTGTGCCCAACGTTATGCGGCTCCGGCTCGTCGCCCGGCGCGTGGTCGTGGTCCATGCCCCATTCGAGTTCGTTGTCTTCCTCGCTCATGGACTGGTCCCCAGCAGATAGACGTTGGTGAAAATACCGACCCATATGATGTCCAGCGCGTGCCAGAACAGGGCGAAGCACATGCCGCGGCGCATGATGTCGGCGCGGAAGCCCTTGGTCCAGATCTGCGCCATCATCGTGCCCAGCCACAGCAGGCCGATGGTGACGTGGCAGCCGTGCAGGCCGACCAGCGCGAAGAACGACGACAGGAACGCACTGCGACCGGGACCGGCACCTTCAGCGATCATGTGCGTGAACTCGCTGATCTCGATCGACAGGAAGGCGACGCCGAGCAACCCGGTGATCAGGTAGCCCACCTGGGTCCACAGCATGTTGCGCACATTGCTGGCGATCATCGCCAGGCCGCAGGCGAAACTGGACAGCAACAGGCAGGCCGTCTCGATCTCCACGGTGTGCAGATCGAACAGCTGCTTCGGCCCCGGTCCGCCCGCCCTGGCATGCGACAGCACCGCGTAGCCCGCATAGAAGCCGGCGAAAAGAATGAAGTCCGACAGCAGGAACAGCCAGAAACCGTAGCCGGTGATGATGCGTTTGGCCGCCGGTCCCTTCCAGCCGCCGTCGGGTGCGGCGCGCGGGCCGAACTTGTGCGGATCGTGCTCGGTGGGTTCGACGTACTTTACCTGGCGGATGCTCGGGTCGCGCCCTTCCACCAGTGCGATGCGTCGACGCCGACGTTCGCCGTCGATCCGCGCGAGTTCCTCGGCCGACATCTCGTACTCGTGGTGGTCGCGCCAGGCGAAGACCACGAAGGTGACGAACGCACCGAACAGGCCGAGCGTCACCATCCACCAGATGTGCCAGATCAGGGCGAAGCCGCCGACCACCGCAAAGAATGCCGTGACGATACCGGTGGGGCTGTTGAGCGGCAGCTCGATCGGCTTGTAATCGGGCAGCTCGGTCAGCCGGCGCTGCTCCAGCGCCTTCTGTTTCATGCCCCAGTAGGCTTCCACGTTGAACACGTTGGGCAGCACCGGGAAGTTGTAGGCCGGCGGCGGCGAACCGGTGATCCACTCCAGCGTGCGGCCATCCCACGGATCGCCGGTGAAATCGACCAGACGCTCGCTCTTGCGGTTACGGATCGACACCACCAGTTGCACGACCTGGCAGACGATGCCCAGCAGGATCAGCCCAGCGCCGGCCGCGGCCACGATCAGCCATGGATGCCAGCCGGGCACGTCGTAATGCTGCATGCGCCGCGTCATGCCCTCCATGCCCAGCACGTACAGGGGCATGAAGGCGACATAGAAACCGACCACCCAGAACCCGAACGCGGCCTTGCCCCAGCGCTCGTCCAGCTTGAAGCCGAACGCTTTCGGGAACCAGTAGCTGTAGCCGGCGAACGCACCGAACAGCACACCGCCGATCACCATGTTGTGGAAGTGCGCGATCAGGAACAGCGAGTTGTGCAGTACGAAGTCGGCCGGCGGAACGGCCAGCAGCACGCCGGTCATGCCACCGATGACGAAGGTGACCATGAAGGCGATCGACCACAGCATCGGCGTGTCGAAACGCACCCGCCCGCCCCACATGGTGAACAACCAGTTGAAGATCTTCACGCCGGTGGGCACGGCGATGATCATCGTCATCACGCCGAAGAAGCCGTTGACGTCGGCGCCCGCACCCATGGTGAAGAAATGGTGCAGCCACACCAGGAACGACAGGATGCAGATCGCCATGGTGGCGACGATCATCGAGCGGTAGCCGAACAGCGGCTTGCCCGAGAACGTGGAGATCACTTCGGAGAACACGCCGAAAGCCGGCAGGATCAGGATGTAGACCTCCGGATGACCCCAGGTCCAGATCAGGTTCACGAACATCATCGGGTCGCCGCCCGAGGTGATCGTGAAGAAGTGGAAGCCCAGGTAGCGGTCCAGCAGCAGCATCGCCAGCGAGGCGGTGAGCATCGGGAACGCGGCCACGATCAGCAGGCTGGACGCCAGCGCGGCCCAGCAGAAGATCGGCATGCGGTTCAGCGTCATTCCAGGCGCACGCATCTTGAGGATGGTCGCCACGAAGTTGATGCCGGTAAGCAAGGTGCCTATACCGGATATCTGGATCGCCCACAGGTAATAGTCGACCCCGACGCCGGGCGAAAAGCGCAGCTCGGACAACGGCGGATAGACCAGCCAGCCGGTCTGCGCGAACTCGCCCACGAACAGCGAGATGTTCACCAGCAGCACCGCCGCCGCGGTCAGCCAGAAGCTGACCGAGTTGAAGGTGGGAAATGCCACGTCGCGCGCGCCGATCTGCAGCGGCACCACGTAGTTCATCAACCCGATCATGAACGTCATGGCGACGAAGAAGATCATGATCGTGCCGTGCGCCGAGAAGATCTGGTCGAAGTGCTCGGGTGGCAGGTAGCCGGGGGAATGGAACGCGATCGCCTGTTGCGCGCGCATCATGATCGCGTCGGCGAAGCCTCGGATCAGCATGACCAGCGCCAGCAGGCAGTACATCACGCCGATGCGTTTGTGGTCGACCGAGGTGATCCACTCGTGCCACAGGTAGTGCCAGTGTCCCTTCACTGTGATCCACGCCAGGATGCCGGCGATGACCAGGATCATCACGATCGATGTCACCAGCGGGATCGGCTGGTTGAAGGGGATCGCCGCCCAACTCAGTCTGCCGAACATCACGACCCCTTTTCCGTCAACGGAAGATCATGGCCACCCACGCCGCCCTGCGGCCCCTGCGCCGGTCCAAAGCGCTCGTTCACGATGTCCTGGAACAGCTGCGGCGCCACCTCGCGATAAGTCATCGGTGGCACATGGCTGCTCTGCACCCGGAACTGCCTGTAGGCCGCATGATCGAGCGCCGTTCCGGATGCCTGCGCCGTCGCCAGCCACTTCGCGTAATCGTCCGGCGACACAGCCTGCACCTGAAAATCCATGTCGGAGAAGCCGGCACCGCTGAACTGCGCGGACAAGCCGTGGTAGTCGCCCGCATGGTCGGCCTGCAGGTTCAGCTGCGACACCATGCGCGCCATCGTGTAGATCTGGCTGCCGAGCTGCGGCACGAAGAAGCTGTTCATCACGCCGGTCGACGTCAGGTCGAAGTGCACCGGCCGGCCGACCGGAATCACCAGCCGGTTCACGCTGGCGATGTGCTGGTCGGGGTAGATGAACAGCCATTTCCAGTCCAGCGACACCACCTGGACCTCGACCGGTTTCTGCGTCGAGGGAAGTGCCTTGTAGGGGTCCAGGTCCTTCGAGCCGAACCAGGCGATGCCGCCCAGGAAAATGATCACCAGGGCCGGAATGGCCCAGACGATCAGTTCGAGATGCCCGGAGAACGCCCAGTTGGGTCGGTAATGGGCCTTCTTGTTGCCGGCCCGGTACCACCACGCGAAAACCAGCGTGGCCAGGATCGTCGGCACCACGATCGCCAGCATGATCACCAGCGAATCGATCAGGATCAGCTTTTCCGAGGCACCGACCGGACCCTGCGGGTCCAGCACCCCGCTATGGCATCCGCTGAGCAACGACGCGATGAGCGCCGGGAATACGACCGTTTTCGTCGAACGCGCCATGGACACCTGCCTGATCCACACGAGTTGGAATACGTGACGGCGATCTGAAGCGTGTCTTGCAATTTATCCCCACGGCGCGGACCCGGCTCTGCAACCACTGCGAAAGGCGCGCGCCATGCATGCAGCATGGGGCCTGCTGTGTCACGAACATGTGTAAACGGCCCCGGTCACGAGACTACCACCAACCGGCGGGCGATCTTCAACCCCCCGATGAGGGCAAACCATGACGCCGCGAGGTGGACTGTCGCGGCAGGTATCACCGCCATCGCCGCTGATCGGCGATGGCGGTCGGGCCGTTTCAGTGCACCGGTTTCACGTAGGTGTTGAACAGCTCATCGATGCGGCGGTACTCGTCGTACCAGTCGTCGGCATGCTCGAAGTCGTGGCGTTCCAGCGGGTACAGCGAGATCCAGAAGTTCTTCTTGTGCAACTCGATGAAGCGCTGGTACAGGCGGATCGAATCGCTGGTCATCACGTTGTCGTCGATCAGGCCATGCTCGATCAGCAGCGGGTCCTGCAGGTTGGCCGCGTACTCGATCGGCGAGCTGATCTTGTACGCCTCGGGGTCGAGCTGGGGCGTATTGAGGATGTTCGAGGTGTACTCGTCGTTGTAGGTGCGCCAGTCGGCCGGCGGACGCAGCGCAGCACCGGCCGCGAACTGGCCCGGTGCGCGCAGTATGGCCATTTCGGTCATGAAGCCGCCGTAGCTGCCGCCATAGATGCCCACCCGCTTCGGGTCGACTCCATGATGCCTGACAAGCCAGGCCTTGCCGTCGAGCAGATCCTGAAGCTCGGGGTGACCCATGTCGCGATAGATCGCGTCGCGCCAGTCGCGGCCGTAGCCGGCCGAGCCGCGATAGTCCATGTCCAGCACCACGTAGCCCTGCTGCACCAGCAGGTTCTGGAACATCTGCTCGCGCACGTAGTAGGTTTCCTGCATCGATACGTCCTGCAGGTAGCCTGCGCCGTGCACGAAGATCACCGCCGGGCGCGAGTCGGCGGCGTCGATCTCGTTGGCCGGACCGTAGTACTTGGCGTAGATCACGCCGGCACCATGCGAGGACGGCACCTTGACGAATTTCGGCGCGATCCACGGAATGCCAGTGAAGGCGGGCTTCATGGTGTGGGTGAGCTCGCGCGGCGTGCCGCCAGCGGCGTCCTGCACAGCCAGCTGGTCGAGCATGTAGGGCGCCGAATGCAGCACCGCCAGCTGCCGGCCATCGGGCGACAGCATGAAGCCGTCCACGCCCTGGTCGTGGGTCAGGCGGGTCAGCGTGCCGCCATCGGACGGCACCCGGTAGACATCGTAGCTGTAGGGCGCCAGCTTGTTCGTCAGCACGTAGAACCAGCGGCCGTCCGGGCTGAGCTGCGGCATGCTGACCTCGTAGCCCTTGCCGCCGGCGATCGCCTTCGGCTTGCCGCCCAGCGGCTGGGTGTAGAGCCGCGACCAGCCGCTGGCTTCGCTTAGAAACCACAGCGTGCGCCCGCCCTTCAACCAGCCGAAATCGTTGAAGCTCCAGTTGATCCAGGCATGGTCGTGCAGGCGGTTCTGCGGCACCAGCACATGACGCGCGAGATCGACGGTGGCGATCCAGCGGTCCTTGTTGTCGATCGCGCGCAGCTGCACCGCAACCCGGTCGCCGGCGTTGTTCCAGACGATGCCGCCACCGCTGTCGTAGGCGATGGTGACCGGACGCACCGCCGGTGCCTTCAGCGCCTTCGCCGCGGCGTCGTCACCGGCCTTTTCCAGCGCCGCCACGCGCTGCGCGCGCAATGCCTTCAGCGGATCATCCTTGATGCCCGGCAGGTTGCCGGTGGCGATCGGCCAGACCGTGTGCGACGCCAGGTCCAGCAACAGCAGCGACTGCGGTGCCGGAATGTTGCGGCCGACATACGTGCGCGCCTTCTGCACTTCGGTGTAGCCGCTGTCGGTGACGTAGTGGATGACGTCGGGTGCCTTGCCCGCTTTGTAGTCCGCGGGCTGGGTCACCACCAGCATCCAGCGGCCATCCGGCGACAGCTCTGTGTCGACCGGCTTGACCTTGTCACCCAGCCAGAACGGTGCCGGCGCACGGGTGGGATCGGCGGCCTGCAGCGCCTTCTGTTCGGCCAGCTCAGCGTCCTTGTCGGCCTTGATCGTGCGCAGCGTCTTGAACAGGCGCAGCTGCTCGCGACCCAGCGCGTCGGGCTTTTTCGTCTGCGGGTTGTCGGCGAACTTGAGGATCGCCGCCGGCGAGGTGACTCCGCTGGCCAGGCTGTAGCTGTACCACTGGTTGCCGCTGCGGAACTGCAGCGCCCGGCCATCGGCCGAGAACTGCGGTGCCGATTCGCGCTGCGGCGTGCGCGTCACCTGCACGCGGCGACCGCTGACCAGGTCGACCATGAAGATATCGCCGTGCAGCACGAAAGCAGCATGCGTATGACTGCGGTCGTACACCGCCGGACCGTCGGCGCTCGCCATGGCGGCCGGTGTCAGTTTCACCGAACGGCCATCCGCCGGATCGACCCGATACAGGTCGCGCACCGGACTGCCGTCACGCTTGAGCGCGTAGTAGAGGGCATGGCCATCCACGCTCCAGTACGGGTTCTCCACCGCATGCCCGATCCAGTCGGTATTGGCCATGATCCGGTCCAGCGTCAGGCCAGTGGCGAATACGGGAGCGGCGGTGAACAGGAGCGAGGCAACAAGCACACTGCGACGCATGTGAAATCCCCTGCAACGTAAAAGACCAGCATAGCCGAGCGTATCGCGCAGACCCGCCGCACCGTGCCGAAAGTCAGGTGCGCGCACGCCGCGCTGGCGCTACGCTCGAACGCCCTCTGGTTACCCGGAAATCCGCATGCGCACCGTGCTGGCCTTCTCGCTCGCCCTGCTCGCCACCGGCGCTTGCGCCGCGCAGCAGCCGCCAACATCCGTGCACCACGATGCGCCGCTGATCAACAGACCCATGCCGCAACCACCCACCTCTCCCCGTCACGACGACGCCAGCGTGCTGCATGGCGTGCGCGTGGCCGACCCGTATCGCTGGCTGGAAAATGCCGACGCGCCTGCCGTGCAGCACTGGATCGCCGCACAGAACCGCTATACCGACCACATGATCGGCGCCATGCCCGACGGCAAGGCGATGGCTGCGCGCGTGCAGCAGCTGGCGATCACCTCCACCACGCGTTCCTCGCCGCAGCTGGCCGGCGGCACGCTGTTCTACCTGCAGGAAACACCACCGCAACCGCAGCCGGAACTGATGGCGCAGTCCTGGCCCGACGGCAAGCCGCGCGTGCTGGTTGATCTCAACGCGAACGGCGGCAACACCGCGATCACCGCGTACTGGCCGTCGCCCAGCGGCCGCTATCTCGCCTACGGCACTGCCGAAGGCGGCAGCGAGTTGACCACCATCCACGTGCTCGACGTGGCCACCGGCAAGCCGCTGCCCGACGCACTGCCCTGGGCCGGTGGCGGTACCACGCCACAGGGCCTGGCCTGGGACGCCAACGAGAAAGGCTTCACCTACGTGCGCTTCCCGCCGCCGCCCGCGGGCCAGGAGGTGAAACAGTTCCACGCCGCGCTGGTGCACCACGAACTGGGCCAGCCGGCCGCTGCGGATACCGTGGTGTTCGGCAGGAATTACTCCAGGATCGCCGAGTACCGACTGCTCAGCTCGCCCGGCGCGAAACAGCTGGCGGTGCTGGCCAATGTGGGCGACGGCGGCCCGGCCGAGGTCTATCTGCGCGAAGGCACGCATTGGAAGAAGGTGCTGGGTGACGATGCCAACGTGCGCACCGCCGCCTGGCTCGGCGACCGGCTGGCCGTGGCCAGCTTCGCCGGCGCGCCGCGCGGCAAGCTGCTGAGCATCGATGCGCATGGCCGGGTGCACGAACTGCTGGAGCAGCGCGATGGGGCCGTGCAGGCCATCACGCCGGTCGCCGACGGCTTCCTGGTCACCCGCAGCTGGGGGCCGGACTGGTGGGTCGAGCAGTACGATGCCGGCGGCAAGCTGGTTCGCCGCCTGCCGCTGCCCGCACACGGCATCGGCATCGACGGCATCGCCGCCGAGCATGGCCGCGCGCATGCGCTGATCGATTTCGGCGGCTGGACCCTGCCCTCGCGCTGGGCCGACTACGACGCCAGCACCGGCACGCTGAAGACCGTGTTCGAGGTGAAGCCGGCTGCCGACTATTCGGACGTGGAAGTGCATCGCATCAATGGCACCTCGAAGGATGGCACCCGCATCCCGGTCACCGTGCTGGCGATGAAGGGAGTCACCCCCGACGGTGCACGGCCGGCCATCCTCTACGGCTACGGCGGCTTCGACATTCCCGTCGCACCGCACTTCGTCGGCCCGATGCTGGCCTGGCTGGAGCGGGGCGGCGTGCTGGCCTACGCCAACATCCGCGGCGGCAACGAGGACGGCGAGGCCTGGCACACCGAGGGACAGAAACTTCACAAGCAGAACGTGTTCGACGACTTCCACGCCGCCGCCCTGGCAATGATCGCCACCCGCTGGACCGACCGCCAGCACCTGGGCATCCTCGGCGGCAGCAACGGCGGCCTGCTGATGGGCGCGTCGCTGGTGCAGCACCCGGCCGACTACCGCGCTGTGGTGTCGATGGTCGGCATCTACGACATGCTGCGTCACGAGACGAACTTCACCAACGGCGCCTACAACGTGCCGGAGTACGGCAGCATCGCCAACCCTGCGCAGTTCAAGGCCACCCTGGCCTACTCGCCGCTGCAGAACGTCAAGCCGCACACGGCCTACCCGGCGGTGCTGATGACCACCGGGGCCAACGACCCGCGCGTGGCGCCGTGGCAGTCGCGCAAGTTCACCGCCGCCCTGCAGAACGCCAGCGATTCCGGACAACCGGTGTTGCTGCTCACCCGCATGAACGCCGGTCACGGCATCGGCGCGCCGTTCAGTCAGCGCGTGGGCAACACCGCGCTGATGCTGACGTTCTTCGCGCAGGAGCTGGGCCTGCCGGCGAAATAATCGCCGGCACGACTGCGGATGCCGCGACCGCTTGGCCTGCGGTCGCGCGCATCGCACGCGGCGGCCGCAGTCCGCGACACCCGCCGACGCGGTAAGCTTCGGGCTTTACGCAGCGATGCCCGTCATGTCCGAACACCTGCCCACCGTCGAGAAAGAAACCGCCCCGAACCCGCAGCACAGCATCGTCTGGCTGCATGGTCTGGGCGCGGACGGCAACGACTTCGCGCCGATCGTGCCGGAGCTGGTGGCCACGGACTGGCCGGCGCTGCGCTTCGTGTTCCCGCATGCACCGGTGCGACCAGTGACGGTCAACGGCGGCATGCCGATGCGGGCGTGGTACGACATCATCGAATTCGACCTGCATGCCCGCCAGGACGAGGTTGGCATACGCGCCTCGATCGCCGCGGTCGAAGCATTGATCGACCGCGAAAACGAACGCGGCATACCCGATGAGCGGATCGTACTGGCCGGTTTCTCGCAGGGCGGCGCGCTGGCGCTGGCCGGTGGCTTGCGCCATCCGCGCACGCTGGCCGGCATCGTGGCACTGTCCACCTACCTGCCGCTGGGCGACTCGCTGGCCAGCGAGCGCAGCGCCGCCAATGCCGGCACGCCGATCTTCCAGGGTCACGGAACCTTCGATCCGGTGGTGGTACTGCCGCGTGGCGCCGACGCACACACCCGGCTCGAGGCGCTGGGCTATGCGGTGGACTGGCATACCTATCCGATGGCGCATGCGGTCTGCCCGCAGGAAATCGTCGACCTGCGTCACTGGCTGGGGCAGCGATTCGCCGGCTGAGCGGGCCGGTGCGGCATACTTCGCCGCATGAGCGAGATCGTCCAACCGCGCACCGAACGCAGCCCGCTGCCGGACTTCTGCAGCCTGCCCGCGCTGTTCGCACTGTTCGTGGTGGGTGGGCTCACGGTGGTGGTGATGTGGCTGGCGCCGGACAGCGGACGCAACTGGCGTGCCTTCAGCGTGGCAATGGCCTTCGTCGCCTGGACCACGCTGATACTCGCCGTGACGCTGTGCAAGCTCGCGGCCCAGCTGCAACGCCTGCCCGGGCATTGGCCGTATGCCGGCGCATGGTTGTGGATGGTGCTGATCGTGGCGCTGGCCAGCGTGGTCGCGCACTGGATGGACGCCGCCCTGCAACTGCAGTTGATCCGCAATGGCGGCCTGCACTTCGTCAGTGACAACGCCCTGATCGCGGCCCTGCTCGGCGCGGCGATGCTGCGCTACTTCTACGTACTGGCGCAATGGCAGGCACGCCTGGCCGCGGTCGCGCACGCCCAAGTGGAAGCCTTGCAGGCACGCATCCGTCCGCACTTCCTGTTCAACAGCATGAACACGGTGGCCGCGCTGGTGAGGGTCGATCCGACGGCCGCCGAACGCACCATCGAGGATCTGTCCGAACTGTTCCGCGCCGCACTGGGCCAGCACGGGCCGCGCAACAGCACATTGGACGAGGAACTGGCGCTGGTCGATCGCTATCTGGCAATCGAGCAGCTGCGGCTGGGCGAGCGTCTGCGGGTAGATCGCGATACCGATGCCGCTCCGCGCGACTTCCCGATGCCCCGGCTGCTGCTGCAGCCGCTGGTGGAGAACGCGGTCCGCCATGGCATCCAGCCGCTGCGCGAAGGCGGCGAGGTGGCCATCCGCATCCGCCGCGACGACGATGGCCTGATCATCGTCATCGACAATCCGTTGCCGGCCGAACCGGTTCGCGGCGGCAACGGCCACGGGCTCGACAACGTGCGCCAGCGCGTCGCCTTCCACTACGGCCCCCGTGCGAAAGTGCAGGCTGGCCCGCAGGCGCGGCGTTTCGTGGTCACGCTGCAGCTTCCCCTGGAACATGCGCTACCGGCCACGCTGGCGCACAAGGACGATGGCGATGCGCATACTGATCGTCGATGACGAACCGCTGGCGCGCATGCGCCTGGCCGCCCTGCTCGGCGAATGCGACGGCGCCGAGGTGGTCGGCAGCATCGGCGACGGCGAGACCGCGCTCGCGACGCTGGCCGACGTGCAGGCCGACCTGCTGCTGCTCGACATCAACATGCCCGGGCTCGATGGCACCACGCTGGCCGCGCGCCTGTCCGGGCGTGTCCGGCCACAGGTGGTGTTCTGCACCGCCTACGACAACCATGCCATCGCCGCGTTCGAGCTGGGTGCGGTGGATTACCTGCTCAAGCCGGTACGGCTCGATCGCCTGCGCGAAGCCCTGCAACGCGCGCAACAGCGACTGGACAGCGGCCCACGCGAACCCGCCGCGCACCTGCATGCGCGTGTCCGCGGCGAACAGGTGCGGGTGCCTCTCGACGAGGTGGTCTGCCTGCTCGCCGAGGAAAAATACGTACTGGTACGGCACACCGGCGGCGAACTGCTGATCGACGATTCGCTGCGCCAGCTGGAAGATGCCTACCCCGATCAGCTGGTCCGGCTGCACCGCAACTGCCTGGTGCCGACACCACGCCTGATCGGGCTGCGTAGCGAGGCCGACGGCAGGCACCTGGCACGCCTGGCCGGCACCGACTTCAGTCCCGAAGTCAGCCGGCGCAACCTCCCGGCCGTGCGCAAACTGCTGCGGATGGGCTGAACGTCGGTCGCGCAGGATTTGCGCGCGACCAACGCCGGCGAGGCCCGGTCAAGTGCGCGACAATGAGCCTGCGCCTTATTTCCACGGAGTCCCCATGACGCTCACCACCCTGCGCATCGCCACCCGCCAGAGCGCGCTCGCCCTGTGGCAGTCCGAACACGTGGCGGCACGCCTGCGCGCGGCGCATCCCGACCTGCGGGTGGAGTTGGTGCCGATGACTACGCGCGGCGACCAGATCCTGGACCAGCCGCTGGCGGCGATTGGCGGTAAGGGCCTGTTCCTGAAGGAACTGGAAGTGGCCATGCTGGACGGTCGTGCCGACCTGGCGGTGCACTCGCTGAAGGACGTGCCCGCCGAACTGGAGCCCGGCTTCAGCCTGCCCGCGATCCTGCCCCGCGCGGATGCGGCCGATGCGTTCGTCAGCAACCATCATGTGGACCTGGACGCACTGCCGCAGGGCGCACGCGTCGGCACCTCGTCGCTGCGGCGGCAGGCGCTGCTGCGCGCGATCCGTCCGGACCTTCGGCTGCTCGACCTGCGAGGCAACGTGGGGACGCGGCTGGCCAAGCTGGATGCAGGCGACTACGACGCCATCATCCTGGCCTGCGCGGGACTGGAACGGCTGGGCCTGCACGAGCGCATCCGCAGCCGGCTGGTGGCGCCAGACTGGCTGCCCGCACCGGGCCAGGCCGCCATCGCGATCGAGGCACGCATCGATCACCCCGCGATACTGAAGCACCTGAGCGCGCTGGACGATGCCGACACCCGCCTGGCCGTGCAGGCGGAGCGCGCCATGAACCATGCGCTGGGCGGCAGTTGCACCGTGCCCGTGGGTGCCTGGTGCGTGGTGGCCGAACACGGCCTGCACCTGCGCGGCATGGTCGGCGATGTCCGTCACGGCCGGCTGCTGCAGGCCGAGGCCACCGGTCCGCACGACGGCGCGGAAGCGCTCGGCCGCGAGGTTGCCGAAGCCCTGTTCGCGCAGGGCGCGCGCGCGCTTCTTGGCGGCTGAGCTATCGGCAGAACCTGAGTTAGCACCAAAACAAAGGCCACGCCGTGATGGCGTGGCCTTTGGAACCTTCGGCAAGACACCGCCTCGCCAGCCTGGCGAGGCACGGCGTCCGCGTCGTCGTCAGAGGTTGTAGACGATATTGGTGGTGGCCAGCGTGTCGGTCTTCTTCACGCCCGGCAGCACGGTGCTGTGGTGACGCACTTCGTAACCGACCTTGAGCGACAGCTTCTTGGTCATGCTCACGACCAGGCCCGCATCATCCTGGAAGTACTTGTCCTTCGAACCCGCTTCCATCAGGAACGTGTTGTCGAAGGTGGTGTTCGCGGTCAGCCGGTACTTGTAGTTGACCAGGCCACGGGCCACGGCCTCTTTCTGCCGGTTCTGCGAGTACGGCTGGCTGACGCCATTCACCGTGATGGTGGTGTCGGCTGGCTGGTATTCCTTGAAACCGGGACCGATTTCGAACGACAGCTCGGTGCTCTGCGTCTTCAGCGCGATGTAGCCGTAGCCGATGGAGACGATCGCCGACCAGGTGTTGGCGCCAAAATCATCGTGCTCGTAGCGGCCGGCGCCGACGATGTAGCTGCGCGGGTCGAGCTTGTAGCCCACCGACGCGCCACCGTCATATCGATTGGCCGTGGTGTCGTACTTCTTGGTGTAGGTGCCATTCGGCTGCTGCACCTTCACCTGGGTCTTCGAGCGCAAGGCGTCGAGGAAGAAGCTGTTCTTCCATTGCGCGTTTTCCTGGTTGAGACCCAGCTTGGCATCCAGGTTCTGCGAACGGGTATTGCCGGTGGTGGAGGCGAAACCCAGTTCGCCCGAACCGGTCCAGTCACCATTGGATTGTGTCGAGGTGGTCTGCGCCTGCACGGCGAAGCAAGCGAGGGATGAAAGCAGAAGACTGGCAAGCAGGGTTTTTTTCATGGGGGTAAATTCCTTGTATGTTAAATTCATGTTGGACGAGCACCTTAGCCTGAAGGCTTGAATCCGGCATGAACACTTCTAGCCGGCTTCACCTGGCACCGGCGGTGCATCGTGCATGTGCCTGATCGCGGTCTCGTGCAAATGGAGATCGATACCCCGACCCCAGACACAAGACACCGCAGCCGCCAGCATCAGCCAGCGTCCGTCGCTACTGCCGGGCAGCAGCAGCAACACAAGGCATGGCACCGCGTAAGTCATGCCTGCTGCAAGAAAACGTTGCCGCCAACGGGACAGCACATCGCGCCCCGTCACCGACTGCCAACGTACGCCTTCGACCAATCCGGACAGCAAGGCCAGCATCAGCAGGCCGATGGTCCACGCCCGGGTATCGGTGCTGTGCACATCCGGGTTTTGCAGAATCACGCAGAGCATCAGCCAGAGGCCGCCGCCGTAGCAGGCGGCGATCACCCGTTCCACCGGAAGCGGCACCATCTGCCGCGGCGGACTGGCAGCATCGCCACGCCGCGACTGATAGGCCAGACAGGCGAGACTGCATGCAACCAGCCCGGCACTGAGCAGCCGGGTCGCCCAGAAATCGTTATCGCCACGAGCCAGGCCCGCCACACCGAGCGCCGGCAGATAGCAGGCCAGCGCCAGCAGGGTTTCGCGACTGGGCCGCAACCCCGAATCTAGTCGCCAGCCGCTCCAGCCACGCAGCAACGGCACCCGCAAGGTGGCCAGCAACGGCCCGAGACTGACGAACAGCGCCCCCAGCAGCAACGGCACCAGCACCGGACCGCGGCCCTCGCTGTAAACCCTCATCGTCAGCAGCGCGCCCAGCAACACCCACACGCCATAACCGCTGATGACAAGAGCGTACAGCAGGGCTGCGACCCGTCCGCTCGGGGGCCTGGTTTGGTCGGGCATGCCGTCCTCATGTTGCCGGGGTGGGAGTCATGCCGGGCTTGCAGCCACGGCGTTGCATCCCCATGCTACACAAGCCCGCCCACGATGACCTCCCCCATGGATCGCTACGAGCGCATTCTTACCCTGCATCGCGTGCTGAAGTCGGCGCATTACCCGGTGCCGTTGCCGAAACTGATGGACGAGCTGGAATGCTCGCGTGCCACGCTGTACCGGGACATCGCCTTCCTGCGCGACGCGCTTGGCGCACCGATCGAAAGCGCCAGTGGCGAGCATGCCGCCTTCCGCTATGAGCTGCGTGACGGCGAGCGGTTCGAGCTGCCCGGCCTGTGGCTCACCTCGGACGAACTGGCCGCACTGCTGGCGCTGAACGAGCTGATCGGACGCAGCGGCCCGGGCGTGCTGGCCGGGGCCTTGGCACCGTTCAAGGCGCGCATCGAACACCTGTTGTCCGACCAGGGCAGCGGCAAGGCACTGCCGATCGAGCGTATCCGGGTGATCCCCTGGGGCGAGCGCCAGCTGGACCAGCATGTATTCCGCGTCGTCGCCGGTGCCGTGCTCGAACGCAGGCAGCTGCGCTTCCGCTACCGCGCCCGCACCACCAACAGCGACAGCCGGCGCACGGTGTCGCCACAGCGCCTCACCCACTACCGCGACAACTGGTATCTGGACGTATGGGACCACGACCGCGAAGCCCTGCGCAGCTTTGCGGTAGACCGCATCGCCGAGCCACAGGCACTGGATACCGCGGCAACCGACGTTGCCGAGGCCCAGCTCAATGACACGCTGGCCTCCAGCTACGGCATCTTCGCCGGCGCACCGAAGGCCTGGGCGACCATCCGGTTTTCGGCCCACGCCGCACGCTGGGTCGCCGACGAACACTGGCATTCGCAGCAGAAAGGCAGTTGGCTGCCGGACGGCCGCTATGAACTGCAGCTGCCCTATTCGAACTCGAAGGAACTGCTGATGGACGTACTGAAGTACGGTCCCGATGCGGAGATCGTGGCACCGCTGCCGTTGCGCGAAGAAATGAAGTCGCTGCTGCACCTGGCCCTGTCGGGCTATCAGTCCGTGCCACGCTGAGCCGTCCATGGACGAGATCGCCACCGTCAGCGGGAATACCCAAAGCAAGCCTACCGTGGCGCTTGCGCTGGGTGCGGGCGGCGCGAAAGGGCTGGCGCACATCGGGGCGATCGAGGAACTCGAGGCCCAGGGCTTCGACATCGTGGCCATTGCCGGCAGTTCGATGGGCGCGCTGATCGGCGGCATCTACGCGGCCGGCAAGCTCGAGGTATACCGCGACTGGGTCGTCACCCTGGACAAGTTCGATGTACTGAAACTGGTCGACTGGACGCTCTCGGGCGGCGGCCTGATCAAGGGCGAAAAGCTCATCGGCACCCTGCTCGACATGGTCGGCGATGCACTCATCGAAGAGTTGCCGATTGCATTCACCGCGGTGGCGACCGACATTGATCGCGAGCGCGAGCTGTGGCTCAGCCGCGGTTCGCTGTTCGACGCCATCCGCGCGTCGATTGCGATCCCCACGATATTCCGCCCGCACCATGTGAAGGGGCGCCGGCTGGTCGACGGCGGCCTGCTCAATCCGGTGCCGGTCACACCACTGATCCGCGAGCCGGCCGACTATCTGGTGGCGGTGAGCGTGGACGGCGCGCCCGAATCCTCGACCCCCGAGAATCTGGACGAGAACGAGCGGACACCGCAGCGCCATGGCCTGCTTCGCCGGCTGCTGCCGCTGGGCGGTGACAGGGCCGCCGACGACAAGGTGACGGAACCGGGCATGCTCGAACTGCTCGGCCGCTCGATGGACCTGATGCAGGCCAACCTGGCGCGCCTGCGCCTGTCCGCCTACGAACCCGACGTGCTCATCCAGCTGCCGCGCAATGTCTCGACCGCCTACGAGTTCTACCGCGCGCGGGAACTCATCGAACTTGGCCGCGAACGTACCCGCGAGGTACTGGACAGCTGGCGGCAACGCCACGCCCGCCTGCCCCGCGCCTGAATCCGGCGTCGCCGCACAGCGTCATGCCGGCCCGTGTGTGGTCAGCCAGTGTTCCAGGTAGGCCTTCAGCACCACGGCATTGTTGTGCTCCTCGTCGCGCGCGCCGAACAGCAGGGTCACCCGCTGGCGCCGCGACTGCTGGGCCAATGGGCGCCAGAGATCGACCTGGTCATCCAGTTCGCTCGCATAGCGATGACGGAAGCCTTCCCAACGCGCCGGATCGTGCCCGAACCAGCCTCGCAGCGCCGCGGATGGGGCCAGCTCGCGCAACCACAGGTCGACCGCGGCGTCTTCCTTTTTGAGTCCGCGAGGCCACAGGCGGTCGACCAGCACGCGCACGCCATCCGAGCGCTCTGCCGGCTCGTAGACGCGTTTGATGCTGATGCCCACGGCTGACCTCCTGCACGGGGTCTTCCAGCATACGCCGCCAAGTCCAGGTGAACATGATCCATGTCACCCGGCAATCAGCCGCTTCAGTCTTCCTCGACCCGGGTCACCTTGCCCCGACGCATCAGCCAGGCCACGCCACGCAGGTCGGCCAGACCCACCCACAGGCGGTCGAGCATGCCGTACTTCGACGTACCGGCGGTGCGCGGCCGGTGACCGACCGGCACGCTCTGGCTCTGGAAGCCGGCGCGCTTGACCAGCGCCGGCAGGTAGCGATGCATGTGATCGAAATAGGGCAGGCGCAGGAACACCTCGCGCTCGAACAGCTTCAGCCCGCAGCCCGTGTCGGGCGTGGCGTCCTTGAGCATGCGCGAGCGCACCGCGTTGGCGATCTTCGATGAAATGCGCTTGTTGAAACTGTCGCGCCGGGTGGTGCGCCAGCCGGCGAACAGCTTCACCTCCGACGCAGCCGCCGACCGGGCAGAGAGCAGGTTGGGGATATCGGCCGGATCGTTCTGGCCGTCGCCGTCCAGGGTGGCGATCCACGGCGACGCCGCCGCGCGCACGCCATTCCATACCGCCGTGCTCTGGCCGCTGCGGGTGACATGGTGCAGCACGCGCAACTCCGGATGCTGGGCCTTCTGCGCGGCCAGCACGGCGCGGCTGTCATCGGCGGAATCGTCGTCGACGTAGATCACTTCGTAGTCGACCTTGCCGCGCAGGGCAGCGGCGATTTCGGCCAGCAACGGCGGAATGTTGTCGCGCTCGTTGAAGACCGGCACGACGATGGAAAGCTGGGGCATGACTGTGTTACCTGGAAAAAAATGAGTGCAGCACGGCGAGCGATGCGATGGAGCAGGGTTGCGGGCCGACGACCCTCAACTTCCGTTCCTCTCCACGCGCTCCCCGCCTTTCAGCGCAACTTGCCGAGGATGCCGTCAAGCTCGTCGTTGCTGTGGTAATGGATCACCAGCTTGCCACGACCACCGCGCCCCTGCGCCAGTTCGACCCGGGTCGCGAAACGCTCGGCCAGCTCGCGCTCCAGTGCATCGATATTGGGATCGCGTGCTGAGGATGCCTTCGCCTTGCCCTTCGGCGCGGTCTGCGCCTTGCGTGCGGCGTCTTCCAGTTCACGCACCGACCAGCCCAGGGTGGATGCCTGCCGCGCCAGGGTCAGGGCGATGGCTTCGTCCAGGGTCACTAGGCAGCGGGCATGCCCCATTTCGAGTTTGCCATCGTCAAGCAGGCGCTTGATCGGTGCAGGCAGCTCGGTAAGGCGAAGCAGGTTGGACACCGAGGCGCGCGAACGACCCACCGCGTCGGCAGCCTGCTGATGGGTGAGGCCGAAATCGTCGATCAGACGCTTCAGCGCGTCGGCCTCTTCCAGCGGGGTCAGGTCTTGGCGCTGGATGTTCTCGATCAGTGCCATGGCCGGCACGGCGGCCTCGGTCACGTCCTTCACCAGCGCCGGGATCTCGCTCATCTGCGCGCGCTGGGCGGCGCGCCAGCGGCGCTCGCCGGCAATCAGCTCGTAGCTGTTCTTGCCGATGGCACGGACCACCACCGGCTGGATCAGGCCCTGCGCCTTGATCGATGCGGCCAGCTCGTCCAGCGCGTCTTCGTTCCAGTGCCGGCGCGGCTGATACTTGCCGGGCTGGATCTGCTGGATCGGCAGGGTCCGCAGCTCACCTTCCTGCTCGCCTGTCGCCACCGTGGCGGCAGCACCTTCGCCGCCCAGCAGGGCATCGAGCCCGCGTCCCAGACCTCGTTTCTTCGCAGCGGCCATCGGCTTCCTAATGCTCCTGGTGTGGATACGACGCAGCCTCGGCCACGTCTTCGTGTACGCCGTCATCGTGCATGTCGTGCAGCGCATTCACCGCCGCCTGTGCACCGCGTTCACGGCGGATGATCTCGCCGGCCAGGCCAATGTAGGCGATCGCGCCGCGCGAGCTGCGGTCGTACAGGTGGATCGGCTGGCCATGGCTCGGCGCCTCGGCCAGACGCACGTTGCGGGGAATGATCGAACGCAGCACCTTGTCGCCGAAGTGCGCGGTGAGCTGCGCCGAGACTTCGTTGCCGAGGTTGTTGCGCACGTCGTACATGGTCCGCAGCAGGCCTTCGATCTCCAGCGAGGGATTCAACCGCTGGCGCACGGCACTGACCGTTTCGAGCAGGCTGGAAAGTCCTTCCAGCGCGAAATATTCGCACTGCACCGGAATCAGCAGGCCATCGGCGGCGGCCAGCGCGTTGAGGGTCAGCAGATGCAGCGACGGCGGACAGTCGATCAGGATCGTGTCGTAGCGCGCAGCCACCTTGGCCAGCTGTTCCTTCAGGCGGCTCTCGCGGGCCAGCGCGTCCATCAGCTTGAGTTCGGCGGCGGTCAGGTCACCGTTGCCGGGCAGTAGGTCGTAATGCGCCTCGGTGGTGACGATGACCTGCTCGATCGGTGCCTCGTCCAGCAGCACTTCGCAGCCGTTCGGCTTGGCGTCCCGCTTGTCCACGCCCGACGCCATGGTGGCATTGCCCTGCGGATCCAGGTCGACCAGCAGCACCCGGCGCTTTGCCGCGGCCAGTGCAGCAGCAAGATTGACGGCGGTAGTGGTCTTGCCGACACCACCCTTCTGGTTGGCGACGGCGATGATGCGGGCCATGGGTCGTGGGTACCGTACGCGATCGAAAGGAGGGCTAGATTAGCAGGGCCGCTCTTGCGATGGGCCGGTGCCGGCATCACCGGCCGAGCACGACCAGCCGACGCTCGGCGTCCAGCCCCGGTACCGCCAGTGCATGCATGCCGCGGACCGCGAAGCCGGGCGGGATCCCAGGAAGCTCGTCGTCGGGTGCCCGCCCCTTCATCGCCAGCCAGGTCCCTTGCGGCGCCAACAGGTGGCCGCCCCAGCCCAGCATGTCGGCCAGGCTGGCAAAGGCACGCGCGGTAATGCAGTCGAACTGCCCCTCCACGTCCTCGACCCGCGATTGCACCGCGCGCACCCCTTCGAGCCTGAGCGCGCGGATCGCTTCGCGCAGGAAGCGCACCTTCTTGCCATTGGAATCGACCAGCAACACCTGCCGCCCCGGTGCCGCGATCGCCAGCGGAATGCCCGGCAGGCCGGGCCCGGTGCCGAGATCGGCCAGGGTCGCACCCTCGACGAACGGCAGGATCGCCAGCGAATCGAGCAGATGCCGGGTGACCATCTCGGCCGGGTCGCGGATCGCGGTGAGGTTGTACGCGCCGTTCCAGCGCTCCAGCAGCGCCTGGTAGTCCAGCAGGCGTTCCAGCGCACCGGCCGGCAGCGTCAGGCCAAGCGCGGCCACGCCCTGTTCGAGCTGGCGGTGCAGGTTGGCGCGTGCGGTCATGCGGACGGTCCGTAGCTGGGGCGGACCGTGCAGTATCCGGCCGGACCGCCAAAAAGGAAAACCCGCCGTAGGGCGGGTGAAGTGGACAATTTCCCCCCGCGCGGGCGCTCTCGGGCAGCCCTGCGCAATCCTGCGGATGGATCAGGCGAGCTCCAGCTCCACCCGGGTCACCATCACGCCGCGCTCGCGCAACAGGCCATTAAGGCTCTGCTTGAGCGCCGTACCCAGCGCCTGTCCGTCCGGATGGGCCTGCGTCTCGCCCTGCAAGGCTTCCAGCGCGCCATGACGGATCAGCTGATCGGCCTGATCGATCATGGCGTCGGCACGTTCCGGCTCCAGCACCTGCCAGTACACCGTACCGCGCACATCGCGCGCGTCGGCCAGCGGCTGCTCGAAGCGCAGCACCCGTCCACCCAGATCGATACGATGCGCCACCCGGTCCAGCCAGGGCAGCACCACATGCGTACCCGGCTGCAGCAAGCGCAGCGGCTTGCCGTGGCGGTGCAGGCTGTAGACCTGGCCCACAGGCACTCGCTTCACCGCGCTGAATGCGATGGCGGCAAGCGAAAGCAGTAGGGCGGCCCAGAGGATCATATATAAAACAATACTTTACAGTTTGTTTTTAGCGTTGATTGAGTAGAAACAGTCTACAGGCGATTGAACCTGTTTGGATTAATTTTTATTTAACGACGATCCATGGCGTATTTCAAGCCTCCACGTACACTCCGCAACGGATATGAGCGACAGATCACGCATCAGCACCCACTGTCCCGTCGGCGTGATCGTCATGGGCGTCTCCGGCAGCGGTAAAAGCAGTATCGGCAGGACCCTGGCAAAAACTGAGGGCTGGCCGTTTCTCGAAGGCGACGACCTGCACCCGCCCGGCAACATCGCCCGCATGCGCGCCGGCCTGCCGCTGCGCGATGCCGACCGCGCACCGTGGCTTGCGGCCGTGCGCGACTGGATCGCCAGCCACCTGCACGAAGGACACAGCGCGGTGGCGGCCTGCTCGGCACTGAAGCGCGATTACCGCGACGTGCTGCGCCAGGCCGGGGCGCTGCGCTTCATCTGCCTGTCGGTGCCGACCACCGAGCTGGCACGCCGGATGCAGCAACGCGAGCACTTCATGCCGGCGTCGCTGCTGGACAGCCAGCTCAGCACACTGGAGCTGCCGGGCCCGGACGAAAATGCGCTTGTGCTGCAACCCGCCGCACCGGACGAACTGGTCGCCCGGGCGCGGCAATGGCTGGCTGTCACGACACAGCGTGCCTGACGTGGTCGCGCCCGATCCGGACGCGATCGGTTGCGATCAGAAGCGCCCGGCGCGGAAGTCGGCGATCGCCTCGTGGATCTGCTCGGGCGTGTTCATCACGAACGGGCCGTAGCGCGCCACCGGCTCCTGCAAAGGCTTGCCTGCGACCAGCAACACCCGCGTGGGAGACTCGCCACCGGCAACCGTCACACTCTCGCCCTCGGAAAGCACCGCCAGCTCGCTGCGCCCGAGGCGCGCGCCGGCCACCTCGGCGGCTTCGCCGTCGAACACATAGGCAAAGGCCTGATGCCCGGACGGCAGCGGAATGACCGCCCGCGCGCCCGGATCTAGCGCAAGGTCGAGGTAGATCGGCGCGGTGGCAATGCCTTCGACCGGGCCGGTGACACCCGCCATTTCACCTGCGATCACCTTTGCCTGCACGCCCTCGGCCAACTGCACGGAAGGAATCCGTCCGGGGGCGATGTCCTGGTAGCGCGGTGCGGTCATCTTGTCTTTCGCCGGCAGGTTCACCCATAGCTGGAAGCCCCACATCAGGCCGTTCTCCTGCTGCGGCATCTCCGAATGCAGGATGCCGCGTCCGGCGGTCATCCACTGCACGCTGCCGGGACCGAGGTCGCCGCGGTTGCCGTGGTTGTCGCCGTGACGCATGTGGCCGGCCAGCATGTAGGTGACCGTCTCGAAGCCGCGGTGCGGATGCTCGGGGAAGCCGGCGATGTAGTCGTCGGCGCTGTCGGAACGGAACTCGTCCAACAACAGGAACGGATCCAGCGTGTCCAGCATCGGCTGGCCGATGATGCGCTTCAGCTTGACCCCGGCACCGTCGGCAGTGTCGACGCCGCGCACGCGATGGCGGATATGGCGCTCGCTCATGATCTGACTCCTGTGGAAACGATGGCGCCAAGATGCGCTCATCGACCTCGCGATCCAAGTCGTGCCGGCGGAACGGATTGTTTCGCCAGCACTACAAGGCCCGGCGTGAGGGAAGAGAAACTGCGAAGCCAGGAGAACACCGGGCGAACAATGCCTGCCTGGCGCCCTTAGACCATGTCTTTCGCTTGTCCCTAATGCACCCAGTGACCGCTGCGCTGGCGCGGTGGCGTGCGTTCGCCCCCATCGGCATGCTGGACAGCGGCATCGACTTCGGCCTCGGTGACCGGGTGCTGGTACCAGTAGCTGTTCACGGCGAGCAGCACCGCCGGCAGTTGCGACAGGCATTCGTCGTACTCGTCCTCGGTGAGCCGTTCGAACTCGGCTTCGGCACTGAGGATGCCTTCATCCACTGCCAGCGCCATCACCGGACCGAGCATTTCCATCAGCGAGGGGTCGTCAGCCAGACGCTTCTCCCACAGCCCCGCGCGCAGGTCGATGCCGCGGCTGAAGCCCTCGCACCAGCCCGCGGCGGACAGCACCATGCCGGCATCGGTTTCCACTTCGCCGAGAATCGGCTCGTAGGCATCCAGTTCCAGCTCGGCACTGATCGAGTCGTTGAGCTTGGCCAGCAATGCCAGCACCCGGTTGCCTTCGTCCTCGTCGGTGAAGGGTTCATGCAGGATCTCGGGCAGCCACTCTTCCGGCAGCACCTGCATCGGCCCGACGGTCAGCGCGCTGAGCATGCCGTGCACGCCGTCAAGCAGCAGGCGGCCGTCGCCCTCCTGGGCATGGGCGCGCAGGTAGCGATCGAGTTCGTCCAGTTCGTTGTCGTCCAGCGAGCTGGGCCAATCGGCTTTGTCAGTCATCAGATATCCAGGTCCAGCGTTACCGGCGTGTGGTCGGAAGGACGCTCCCAGCGACGGGGCGTACGGTCGATGGCCGCCGCCATGGCTGCCGGCTTCAGCGCTTCGCCGATCAGGATCAGGTCGATGCGCAGGCCCATGTTGCGCCGGAACGCCGCCTGCCGGTAGTCCCACCAGCTGAAGTGGCCGGCCTCCGGCTCGAACAGCCGGAAGCTGTCGTGCAGGCCCAGGTCGGTGATCGCTTTCAGCGCGGCGCGCTCGGGCGGCGAACACAGGATGTCCTCGCCCCAGCCGACCGGGTCATAGACGTCGCGGTCGTCAGGCGCGATGTTGAAGTCGCCCAGCACCACCAGTTTCGGATGACGCTGCAGTTCGGCGGCGAGAAACTCACGCACACGCTCCAGCCAGTGCAGCTTGTAGACGTACTTCTCGTCGTCGACCGCCTTGCCGTTGACCACGTACAGGTCGACCACCCGCAGGTCGCCCACGGTGGCGGCGAGGATGCGCCGCTGCGGATCGTCCAGGCCAGGAATATCGGTCACCACGTCGCGCGGTTCGTCGCGGGCAATGATCGCCACACCGTTGTAGGTCTTCTGCCCCGCATAGACACTGCGGTAACCGGCGGCGGCCAGCTCGTCGACGGGAAACTTCGCGTCTTCCAGCTTGGTTTCCTGCAGGGCCACCACGTCCGGCCTGGCCTCTTCCAGCCATTGCAGCAGGTGCGGCAGACGCACCTTCAGCGAATTCACGTTCCACGAAGCGATTTTCATGACGCCATTGTAGGCGATGCGGCAAATCGGGCGAATGACAGCCCGGTCGCGATGCCCACGTCATCGCATTGTCACGTCGTACAGCACAGCCAGCACGCAGCTGGCCGGGTCATGTCCCGGCCATGCTTTCCGCATTCGCCCCGAAACGTGACCTCTGGCCTGCTTGACTTCGCTCCATGTGTATTGTTGTATTGATACACATGAACGCTTCGCTGCTCACCATCCAGCCCACCGCACCCGAGCCGATCTATCGCCAGATCGTCGAGCAGTTGCGCCGGCTGATCGCCAGCGGCCAGCTCGTACCCGGCGAACTGCTGCCGTCGGTGCGCGAGGTGGCCGGTTTCCATGCGATCAACCCGATGACGGTATCGCGGGCCTACGGCATCGCCGAGGGCGAAGGCCTGCTCGAACGCCTGCGCGGCAAGGGTATGGCGGTAGCCGCCACGCACAAGGCCGCGCATACGCAGACCCAGCGGCTGGCCCTGCTGGAACCGCAGCTGCAGGCACTGGCGCGCCAGGCCCGCGAGCTGGAACTGCCCGCCGAACCGGTATTGCGCCGGCTGACCCGGTTGCTGGAGGACTGAAATGTCGCCATGCCGCCACGCCAGCCGCGGATGACCCACAGCTCCGCAATCTCGCGGCCCTGGCCGCACTGCCATTGAACGACATCGAGGGAAGAACGATGAACGCCATGCTCAAGGAAAACGATCAGGTCGCCGTCACTCCGCTCGCCGTGCACGGCCTTATGCATTGCTACGAAGGCAGCAACGTGCTGACCGGCGTGGACCTGGCGCTGGAGCCGGGCAGCGTGCTCGGCTTGATCGGCCGCAACGGCGCCGGCAAGTCGACCCTGATCCGCGCCATGCTGGGTCTACTCGAACCGATGGCCGGCGAGGCGCGCATCTTCGGCGAACCCGCGCTGAAGCTTTCCGACGCGGCCAAGGCGCGCCTGTCCTACGTGCCGCAACAGCCCGAAGCACTGCCCTGGCTCACCGCGCAGCAGATGCTCGACTTTGTCGGCCGGTTCTATCCGCGCTGGGACGCCCACTTCGCTAAAAACACGCTGGAGCGCTGGAAGATCGCGCCGAACAAGCTGCTGGCCAAACTCTCGCCGGGCGAGCGCCAGCGCGTCGACCTGATCCGCGCCCTGGCCTCGCAGCCGGAGCTGCTGGTGCTGGACGAACCGGCCGCCGCGCTCGATCCGGTGGCGCGCCGCGAACTGCTGCGCGAGGTGGCGCTGCGCGCGGGCGAGTCGGGCACCACGGTGCTGTTCTCCACCCACATCGTGTCCGACCTGGAACGGGTCGCCTCGGACGTCGCCTTCCTGCACGAAGGCCGGCTGCTGCTGCGCTGCGAGGTGGACGAAACCAAGGAACGCTACGCCCGCCTGTGGCTGCCGCCGCGCATGAGCGCCGCCGCGCCCGGCGCGTCGCTCAGCCATCGTCGCCATGAAGACGGCAGCCTCAGCCTGGTGGTGGAACGCGACGAACACGGCCAGTGGCCGGAAGCCGCGCAACTTCCCGGCGCGCGCATCGACGCGCTCGGCCTGGAAGACCTGTTCGTGGAGATCGCGGAATGAACCCGGCACAGCTACTGGCACTGCCATGGATGGCGCTGTCGAAAACCGTGCGCAATGCGGCTTGGGGCACGACGCTGGGCATCGCCGTCACTGCACTGCTGATCTGCATCCTGACCCATGCATCAGCGCACGTATCCGATGCCACCTGGCTCAGCACGGCCAGCCATGGCATGGCCTTGCTCGACTGCTTCCTGTGGGCAGGCGTGCTGTCGCAACCGCTGCTGCTGGCACGCGAAGCCTATCGGTTGCGGATGCCGAGCCTGGGTCGCTCCGTGATCGCCAGCCTCGTGCTGTATGCGTTGCTGACCATCGCACTGCCTGCCCTGTGGCTGGCCTGGCTCGCGCATGGCAACGCCATGGCCACGCTGGTGCAACTTGCCCTGGGTGCCGGCCTCGGCATGGCCTACGCCACGCTGCCGGCCTATCTGGGGATTTTCGTGATATTCGTGCCGATGCTGCACGATCAGCTGGCACGCTGGCTGCCCATGCCGATCAATGCCGCCGGGCGCTTCCTGGCCTGGGCCGTGCCCTCTGCGGTGCTGCTGTGGCTGCTGATTGCCGGGTTCTGGCGCCTCGCGATACGTCGCGATTATGGGCTGCATGGCTTGCATCGACCGATCCTGCTCCAACTGCGCAACAACATTTGGTACGGCCGCAGAGGCGGCAACTCCGCCGGGCATCGATTGATAAGTCAGCGCGCACGTTGGCTCCAGCCCAGCGTCAGCTTGCGCGACTGCGGCCCAGGTCATCCGTTGCGCAGCCTGCGCGTGGCGCTGGGCGGATGGGGCATGCCGCAGACCACAGCCAGCCGCGTCCGTCAGGCGGGCTTGCTGCTGGCTGGCTTGCTGTTCATCGGCTTGACCATCACTTTGCCATTGAGCGGCGATGACATGCACAAAAGTCTGCTGTCGGCCGCAAACGGCGCGAACACGCTGCTGTTCGCCATCGTCGTCCTGCTCAATCCGCTGCTGGCCATCATCCACATCAAGCAGTTGCAACATCGCTGGAGCAGGCACAGTGCCGAGCTGCCGCTGCTGGCGCTGTTGCCCGGCATGGGCGATAGCGGACACGTGCGGAGCAAGGTGCTGGCAGCCACCCTGCTGCCGGTGCTGGTGGTGCAAACCGTGCTGTTGCCGGTGACCCTGCTGCTGGCGGGCCAGCTGCATATCAATGCTGCCGGCTGCGCCCTGTTGCTGCTCGCCCAGCTGGCCGGCATGGCCATCCTGGTGGCCTTCGGCCTGGCGGTGCTTGGCCACGTCGACCACGGTCGCTGGTGGCTGGTCGCCTACGGCTATGCACTTATGAACATTACCTGCGGTCTGGTACTGCCGTTGTTCGGCGATCCCCAGGCGCTTGCATGGAGACCGCTCGTAGCCATGGTGATCGCGGTGCTGTGGGCGACCTTCCTGACCCTGCTGATACGACTGGCGCTGCACGGCTGGCGCGAGCTGCAACGCCTTCCGCACCCATTCATGCCCAGCGCATGAGTCATGGGAACAGACGATGACCTGCGCTGTCTCTGTGCTGACGACGCGACATGGCCATGTGTCGCAAGCGCGGTTGGCATGGATGCACATGGCCGGCAAGATGACCGCCGCGAAGGTATCGATCCGCCTTTCACACCGGGACGCGAGGCACGCATCCCTTATCGCAACTGATACAAGGAAAGCACGATGAAGAAGCGAGCGCTCCGCCTGACGGCGGCAATTTCACTGGCCCTGGCCGCGACCGGCGCGATGGCCGCCACGCATGAAGCCGACGTCACCCGCGCCACCCTGGACAACGGCCTGCGGGTGGTGATCGTGCGCGACACGCTGGCCCCGGTGGTGACCACCGAACTCAACTACCTGGCCGGTTCCGACGAAGCGCCGGCGGGCTTCCCGGGTACCGCGCACGCGGTGGAGCACATGATGTTCCGCGGCAGTCCCGGCCTCAGCAAGAACCAGCTGGCGGCGATCGCGGCGAACATGGGCGGCGCCTTCAATGCCGATACCACGCAGGGCGTGACGCAGTACTACTTCGTGGCGCCGTCGCAGGACCTGGATGTAGCCCTGCATGTGCAGAGCCTGCGCATGCGCGGCGTGGACATGAGCCCGAAGGAGTGGTCGAAGGAGCGCGGCGCGATCGAGCAGGAAGTCTCGCGCGACCTGTCCAGCCCGGATTTCAAGTTCTATACCCAGTTGCTGCAGCAGATGTTCGCCGGCACGCCGTATGCGCATACGCCGCTGGGCACGCGGCCTTCGTTCAACAAGACCACCGCGGGCATGCTCAAGCACTTCCACGACACCTGGTACGCGCCGAATAACGCGATCCTGGTGATCGCCGGCGACGTCGACCCCACCGCCACGCTGGCGAAGGTGAAGTCGGAATTCGGCGACATCCCGCGCAAGACGATTCCGGCACGGCCCCGCTTCGACTTCAAACCGGTCGAGGCGAAGACGGTGAAGCTGCCGACCGACAGCCCCTACGGCTCGGTCTACCTGAGCTACCGCATGCCCGGGCTCACCTCGAAGGATTACGCCACCGCGCTGGTGCTGAGCCAGGCAATGGGCTCGCAGCGGGCCGCGCTGGCCGGCATGCGCTTCGACGGTACCGCGCTGTACGGCGGCTTCTTCGACCAGGCCATGCCGCATGCCGGCGTGGGCATGGCGGTGGGCATCTTCCCCAAGGGCGGCAACCCGCAGCCGATCCTGACCCGGATGCAGACGATCCTGGCCCAGGCCGCCAGCAAGGGCATCGACCCGTCGCTGGTCGACGCGGCCAAGCGAAAGGCCATCGCCGCGCTGGAATTCAAGAAGAACTCGGTGGACGGCCTGGCCAATGCCTGGTCGTCGGCACTGGCTTTCCAGGGTCTCGAATCGCCGGATGAGATGAAGCAGGCGATCGAGGCAGTGACCCCGGCCGCAGTGAACGCGCTGGCCAGGGCCACCTTCGAGCCGGCCCACGCGATCACCGCCATCCTCACCCCGGAAAGCTCTGGCAAGCCGGTCGCGGGCAAGGGCTTCGGCGGCGCCGAGAGCTTCGCCAGCACGCCGGACAAGCCGGTGCAGCTGCCGGCCTGGGCGGCCAAGGCCTTCGGCAAGCTGGAGGTACCGCGCTCCACCCTGCACCCGACCCGCTACGTGCTGCCCAACGGGCTGACCCTGATCGTGCAGCCGGAGTCGGTCAGCAACACGGTGGAGCTGTACGGCAGCATCAAGACCAACGAAGACCTGCAGTCGCCCAAGGGCGAAGAGGGTGTGGCCGACGTGCTGGACGGCCTGTTCCCGTTCGGCACCGAGCACATGAACCGGCTGCAGTTCCAGCGCGCGCTGGATGAGATCAGCGCCCATGTCGACGCCGGTTCCAGCTTCTCGCTGTCGGTGCCATCAGCGCACTTCGCCCAGGGCGTGCAGCTGCTGGCCGACAACGAACTGCATCCGGCCCTGCCGGCGCAGGCATTCGCGGTGGTGCAGCACCAGACCGCGGGTGAAGTGGCCGGCGCCCTGCAGTCGCCCGGCTTCCTGTTCCGCTACGGCCTGAACAAGGCGCTGCTGCCCGCGCACGATCCCTCGCTGCGCCACGCCACGCCGCAGGGCGTGATGGGCCTGAGCCTGGACAAGGTCAGGCAGTACTACGCCAGGACCTTCCGTCCTGACATGACCACTATCGTGATCGTGGGCAAGGTCGACCCGGCACAGGCGAAGCAGGTCGTGGAGCAGGCCTTCGGCGGCTGGAAGGCGACCGGGCCAAAACCCGACACCCACTACGCTGCCGTACCGGCGAACAAGCCCGGCAAGCTGCATGTGCCCGACAGCAGCGCGGTACAGGACACTGTGACGATGGCCCAGACCATCGACGTAACCTGGAACGACCCGGCACGGTTCGCCATCAACCTGGGCAACCAGGTGCTGGGCGGCGGCTTCTATGCCTCGCGGCTCACCCGCGATCTGCGCGAAAAGCACGGCCTGGTCTACACCGTCGGCGTCGGTTTCTCGCCCGAGAAACATCGCGGCACCTACAGCGTCTACTTCGGCTGCGATCCGGACAAGGTCAGCGCAGCCAGCGCCATGGTGGTGCGCGACCTGAAGCAGATGCAGCAGCAGCCGGTGACCGAGACCGAGCTGAAGCAGGCCAAGGGCATCCTGCTGCGGCGCATTCCGCTGGGCGAATCCAGCTTCAGCGCGATCGGCGGACAGCTGCTGACGCTGTCGATGGAAGGCAAGCCGCTGGATGGCATGACCCTCGCCGGCCAGCACTACCTGGCGTTGACCGCACCGCAGGTGCAGCAGGCGTTCGCCAGGTACGTGCGCCCGGACGGACTGGTCACCGCAGTGAAGGGACCGGCGCCGAAGAACTGAGGTCTGCCCGAAGGCCAGCCGGATGCGCACCCCGCATCCGGCTGGCACCACCATCCGCAGCAGCACCCTACCCTCGCAACCGGTCGACGACGATATGTCCGCTCCTTCGATACGATATGCCATTCGCGCGATGCCCTTGCGGGAACAATCACGCGATACCTATCGCGTGGTGTTGTTTCTGCTTATTCCCGCGAGTACTGCGCTGCTGCTCTGGTTCATGCACTGGCCAGTGATCGTGCTCGTCGGCTGCTGCGCCGGCATGCTTCCCTCGCTGGTCGGCGGCACCCCTTCGCGCATGCGCATCGCCACCGGCGATCAGGCACGCATCGAAGCGTGGCTCTCGGGACACCGGCATAGAATGACGATCACAGGCTGGGTTCCGTCAGTGCCGCGCGCCTTGTATTTCGACAGCCAGACCGTGCGCTGCGCCGGCGGCGAGGTGATCGGACCACGAATCACGCTGCGGGCGCTGCGCCGCATGTTGGAAGCCGGCACGAACATGTCCGCATGATGCGCTAATCCCGCCAATCTGGGCCGCGGACCCATGCCATAACTCACATAGGCAGCATCGCACCGAACTGCTAGCGTGGCGGTTTTCCGCCCGCGTCACGAGGTTCAGCCATGCTGAAGCGCTCCCATCTATTGCTGTCCCTGGCGGCAGCAGCCTTCATTCCCGCCGCGTTTGCCGGCACCCTGCCCGGGTCGCACCCGACCGATCCGCGCATCGAGCACCTGCTGAACCAGCTCGGCAAGGTGCAGCGGATCGGCGAGGTGGCCATTTCGCCGAATGGCCAGCAGCTGGCCTGGACCATGTCGGTGAAGCACAAACCGGTGATCGAAGTGGCCGATGCCAACGGCCGGCACGCGCACACACTGGAGGTCGGCTCGAAGCTGGCTGAGTGCAACAAACGCGATATCGCCTGGTCGCCGGATTCGCGTCACCTGGCTTTCATCGCCGACTGCAGCCACGACCTCACCAACACCAAGGCGATGCACAACGATGTCTACCTGAGCGACGTCGGCAGCCGCAAGGCGCCCCGCGAGCTGGCCGCGCTGAGCGGTTTCGCGCGCGCGCTGGCCTGGACCCGCGACGGCAAGTCGCTGGGCTTCCTGTTCGTGCCCGGCGCTACCCGTCATGCGCGCGCCACCGCGGCCGGCAAGCCGCAGGTGGGCGTGATCGGCGAGGGCGACATCCAGATCCAGCATGTGGCGCGTCTGGACGTAGCCAGCGGCAAGGTCGACATCCTGACGCCCAGCTCGCTGTACGCCTATGAATTCGGCTGGTCGCCGAACGGCTCGCGCATCGCCTACACCGCCGCGCCGCCGCCGGGCGACGACAACTGGTGGATCGCCAAACTGTACGTGCAGGACGCGCGGGCCAAGGCCACGCCGCGCGTGATCGTCGACACCGCCACGGTGAAGGGTTCGCTGCACGGTCTGCAGATGGCGCTGCCGCGCTGGTCGCCGGATGGTTCGTGGATCGCCTTCATCGGCGGCCTGATGAGCGACCAGGGCGCCACCGGCGGCGACCTCTACCGCGTGCCGTCGATGGGTGGCGCGGTGAGCAACCTGACGCCGGGCATCCACGTCACGCCGGAATGGTTCGCATGGTCCTCGCCGCAGTCGCTGCTGGTCAGCCAGAATGCCAAGGGCAAGGTGCAGCTGGCCGAATACCAAGTGCACGGCGACCGTGCCACCGCGCAGGCACCGTACTTCACGCTGCCGGCGATGATCGGAGACGGCCGTGCTGTGCTGTCGGTTTCGCTGTCGGCCGGCCACAAGAGCGTGGCCTTCGAGCAGAGCTCGTTCGAGCATGCCCCGGAAGTGCACGCCGGTCCGCTCGGCGCCACCCCGCCGCCCGCGGTCACCGCGTACAACGCCAGCCTGAAGCCCAGCTGGGGCAAGGCGGTTTCGGTGGAATGGACGAACGAAGGCCGCCAGGTGCAGGGCTGGCTGCTGTACCCGGCCCACTTCGATCCGCACAAGACCTACCCGATGATCGTCAACGTGCACGGCGGCCCGGCCTGGGGCGTGCTGTCCAGCTGGCCCGGCACCCGCGCGATGTACGCCGCCACCGGCTATTTCGAGTTCATGCCCAACCCGCGCGGCAGCTTCGGCCAGGGTGAGGCCTTCGTGCAGTCCAACCGCCGCGATTTCGGCTACGGCGACCTGCGCGACATCCTCGCCGGCATCGATGCGGTGGAGAAGATGGCTCCGGTCGACGACCATCGCCTCGGCCTGACCGGCTGGAGCTATGGCGGCTTCATGAGCATGTTCGCGCCGACCCAGACCCACCGCTTCCGTGCCGCCGTGGCCGGTGCGGGCCTGTCCGACTGGCAGAGCTATTACGGCGAGAACCGCATCGACCAGTGGATGATCCCGTACTTCGGTGCCTCGCTGTACGACGATCCGGCGGCCTATGCGCGGAGCTCGGCGATCAACTTCGTGAAGAACGTGAAGACCCCGACGCTGATCGTGGTCGGTGACCGCGACGAGGAATGCCCCGCACCGCAGTCGTTCGAATACTGGCATGCCCTGAAGACGCTCGGCGTACCCACCCAGCTGGTGGTTTACCCCAACGAGGGCCACGCCTTCAGCAACCCGGCACATATCCGGGACGTGCTGCAACGCTCGCTGGACTGGTTCGCCAAGTACCTCCCCGCGACGAAGTAAGTAATGACCCGTTGTCGCTGCAACATGCAGCGACATGTGGGTGAAACGAAACAAGGGCGTCGATCCTGCAGGATCGACGCCCTTTGTTCATGCGTGCATCGCGGATGCACACCGGTCGTTCAGAACAGACTGCCCTGCGGCGATACTTCGCGCGGCGGCACGAAGCGCGAAGTATCCAGCCGCAACTCGCGCGCACGCCCGTAGCCGTGCCGGCGGCAGGCCACCTCGAAGCGCCGGCGCAGTAGCTCGGCGAACACGCCCTGGCCGCGCATGCGGGTACGGAAATCGCTGTCGTAGTCGCGCCCACCGTTCATCTGCCGCACCAGGCTCATCACGTGTTCGGCACGCTGCGGCGCGTGCAGCGCCAGCCATTCGCGGAACAGCTGCTTCAACTCCCACGGCAGGCGCAGCACGGTGTAGCCGGCGCAGCGGGCGCCTGCGTCGTGGGCGCGTTCCAGCACCGCCTCCAGGTCGCGATCGTTGAGCGCGGGAATGATCGGCGCCACCAGCACGCCCACCGGTATGCCGGCTTCGGCCAATGCACGGATTGCCTGCAGGCGTCGGTGCGGCGCACTGGCACGCGGTTCCAGCTTCGCCGCGAGCCGGTTGTCCAGCGAGTTCACCGAGACGAACACCTGCACCAGGCGCTCGCGCGCCATCGGCGCAAGAAGGTCGATGTCGCGCTCGACCAGCGCGTTCTTGGTGACGATGGTGCACGGGTGCCGGCTGCCGGCCAGCACTTCCAGCGCGGCGCGGGTCAGCCGCCAGCGCTTCTCCACCGGCTGGTAGGGGTCGGTGTTGCTGCCGATGTTGATCGGCCTGGGCATGTAGCCGGGTTTCGCCAGTTCGGCACGCAGCACCTCGGCGAGGTTGCCCTTGGCACGGATCCGGGTTTCGAAGTCCAGCCCGGGCGACAGGTTGAGATAGCTGTGGCTGGGACGGGCGAAGCAGTAGATGCACCCATGCTCGCAACCGCGATAGGGGTTCATTGCCTGCTCGAAGGCGATGTCGGGCGAATCGTTGCGGGTGATCACGCTGCGTGCCCGTTCGTCGGTGACTTCGGTACGCGGACGCGGTGCCTCGTCGTCGAGCAGCAGGCTCTGCCAGCCGTCGTCCTCGGCGTGATGGCGAATGGACTCGAAGCGCCCCTCCGGATTGGAGGCGGCGCCCCGGCCCTTGAATGCACGCGGTTGCGATTCGGTCATCGGCGCATGGTGCGCCGCTGGCGTCTCAGGACAGGCGACATCCCGGCAGACGCCACCCTGTCACCGCTTTCGTGCTGTTGCTGGAAGCGTGCCGGTTCAGCCGCGCGGCGCGCCGATCGGCAACACCGTGCGCTGCTGCGAATCGTTGATGATCTCCGCCGCCGACAGGTAGAACGCCAGCACCGCGGTCAGCAGCCCCATGTAACCGCCGGCATGGTGCAGGCCGGCCATGCCGGTCCATTCACCGGCCGCGAGCAGGAAGAAGGTGATCCACAAGGACAGGAAAACCAGCTGCAACGCGCGTGGCGCCCGCAGGGTGCCCAGCCACATGTAGAAAGTGAACACGCCCCACAGGAACAGGTACCAGCCCACGAACGCAGCGGGCACCTTGTCGTGCAGGAACAGCACGAACAGCGCGAACGACCACCAGAAGGCGCCGTAACTTATGAAGGCGGTGGCACCGAAGGTATTGCCCCGCGGCAATTCCATCACCCCGGCGATCGCCTGCGCGGTGCCGCCGTAGGCCAGGGCGCAGGCCAGCACCATGCCCATCGCCTCGCCGCCGAACCAGCCGGCGTTGATCATGCTGAGCAGCCAGGTGGTCAGCGCAAAGCCGGCCAGCCCCAACGGGGCCGGATTGGAAAATTTCGCTTGCGTGCTTGCATCGCTCATCGTGAACTTCTCCGTGGTCGGTTCGTGGTCGTCGCGGCCATGCGGACCCGCCGCGGGTCATCGACGCCGCGTCCGTATGCATGAAACCGTGGACACGCCTGGGTCCGGATGAAGCATGGCGGCGACCGCACGGCCGCCGCCCCGGGCTCAGAAGTGATACAGCGCGTTGAGGCTCAGCTGGTTGCCGCTGGTGGTCTTGCGGTCGCTGCCGTTGGTGGTGGAATCGAGCTTGTCGTGCAGCAGTTCCACGCCCAGCGCATACGATCCGGCCGCGTACTGCAGGCTCAGCGCAGCCTGGCGGTTGCGCAGCAGGCCGGTGGCGCCATGACCCATCCAGCGGATCACGTCACCCGCGTTCGGCTTCGCATAGGCATAGGTGCCGAACATGCTCCAGTTCGAGGTGAAGCTGTAACCGGCCTGCAGATAACCGCCGGTTTCCTTGATGTCACCGAACTGCGACATGGCACCGAACAGCTCACCCAGACCCTGACCGGTATACACCTGCCCCTTGAACGACCACGGGCCGGGCTTCCACTGGCCACCGACTTCGTAGCCCACGCTCTTGACCTGCGACTTGATCGGCGCGGTGGTGTCGTTGCCGACGCCACGCAGGTCGACCTGGCTGTAATGCGCAGCCGCGTAGGCCAGCCAGTCCTTGTCCTTCACATGCAGGCGCGCTTCCAGCTGCGGCCGGAATCCTGCATTACCGGCGGTGAGGTAATTCACGTTGTTGCCCGGGCCTGCCCACGAGCCGTCGAAGGCGCCCAGATCCAGCCGCCACTTCGCGCCGGTGCTGCCGTGGTTCAGGTCCTGCATCCAGACCACGCCGGGGAAACGCCAGCCGATCATGCCGCTGCCGAACGCGAGCGGAAATGCGACGTGTTCCAGTGACGTGGTCACGTTGTCGAGCGGGAACATCAGGTCCCACTGCTGGCCGATGCGCACGGTGCTGCCGGTATCGGGGTTGGTCAGGTCCATATAGGCCTGACGCAGGCGCGGCAGCGGCTGCTGCCGGCTGTAGGCGCCGGTGCCGTTGAAGCCACCGAAGAAGTCCATCTCGATACGACCCCCGCCGACCCAGTCGCCGGCGAACTTGGCGCCGCTGAAGTCCAGCCAGAAGCGCGTGTTGCGCACATCGAAGCCGCTGAGCGTTCCGTTGGAACCGGGCTGCGGGAACAGTGCGTTCTGGCCGTTGCCGTAGGTGAAGGACTTGTTCTGGCTGAAGGCGCTGGCGCTGATGAAGCCATGCAGCGCTACCGAAACGCCCGGCGCGCTGGTGAATACGGGCTTGCTAGGTGCCGCGGCCGCGGCCACGTTCTGTACCGGCGCAGCCGGTGCCGCAGCCGGCGCGGCGGCGGGTTGTGCCCGCTGCGTCTCGATCATCTGCTTCAGCTGGTTCACTTCCTGCTGCAGCTGGTCGACCCGCTGCTCAAGCTGCTGCTCACGCGTGCTGCTGGTGGACGTGCTGGTCTGCGCCTGCGCCGCAAGCGGCAGGCCCAGCGCGCACGCGACGGCGAGCGCGAGCGCGCCAGGACGACGACGGTGGCTAGTCGTGCTCATGATCGATGGTCTCCCCAGAAATCTTATATGTGGTTGCGAGCATGGATGCGGGTTGTCGCGCACGCCTATTGGCCATTGGTCGAGAATCGACCAAAGTCGAAATCCGCACGTGGCTCGCCTGTTGCGGCAACCGTTACACTCGGGCTTCGTCCGCCGCATCGGGCACGACACATTATCCGCATTGCCCATCCGTAAACCAGCAGGAGGCACGCATGTCCACCACTCATCCGGTTTCAACCGAGTTCGCCGCCAAAGCGCGCATTCGCAAGGACGACTACGAACGGCTGTATGCCGAATCGGTGAGCGACCCGGAAGGCTTCTGGGCGGAGGTGGGCAAGCGGATCGACTGGGCCAGGGCGCCGACGAAGATCAAGAACGTCTCCTACGACCCCAGGGACCTGCACATCCGCTGGTACGAGGACGGCATGCTCAACGTGTCGGCCAACTGCCTCGACCGGCACCTGGAAAAGCGCGGCGACAAGACCGCGATCATCTTCGAGGGCGATGACCCCGGCGAATCACGCAGCCTCACCTACCGCCAGCTGCACGGCGAAGTGTGCAAGTTCGCCAACGCGCTGAAAAACCTCGGTGTGGGCAAGGGTGACCGGGTGGCGATCTACATGCCGATGATCCCCGAGGCAGCGGTGGCGATGCTGGCCTGCGCGCGCATCGGCGCGGTCCACTCGGTGGTGTTCGGCGGCTTCTCGCCCGACTCGCTGGCCGGACGCATCGCCGACTCGCAGTGCAAGGTGGTGGTGACGTCCGACGAGGGCGTGCGCGGCGGCAAGAAGATTCCGCTGAAGGCGAATGTGGATGCCTCGCTGGACCGTCCCGGCACCAGCAGCGTGGAAACCGTGGTGGTGGTGCAGCGCACGGGCAGCGCCGTGCCGATGCAATCGCCGCGCGACCGCTACTGGCACAACCTGATGGACGGCCAGAGCACCGAGTGCCCGGCCGAACCGATGGAAGCCGAGCACCCGCTGTTCATCCTGTACACCTCCGGTTCCACCGGCAAACCCAAGGGCGTGCTGCACACTTCCGGCGGCTATCTGGTCTACACCAGCTACACCCATGAATGCGTGTTCGACCTGCGCGAGGACGACGTCTACTGGTGTACCGCCGACGTGGGCTGGATCACCGGCCACAGCTACGTGGTGTATGGCCCGCTGGCCAACGGCGCCACCGTGCTGATGTTCGACGGCGTACCGAACTATCCGGACGTCAGCCGCTTCTGGCAGGTGGTGGACAAGCACAAGGTGACCCTGTTCTACACCGCGCCGACCGCGATCCGCGCGCTGATGCGCGAAGGCGAGGAGCCGGTGAAGAAGTGCTCGCGCGCCTCGCTGCGCCTGCTCGGCACGGTGGGCGAACCGATCAACCCGGAAGCCTGGGAGTGGTACCACCGCGTGGTCGGCGATGGGCGCTGCCCGATCGTCGACACCTGGTGGCAGACCGAGACCGGCGGCATCCTGATCACCCCGCTACCGGGCGCCACCGCCACCAAGCCGGGCTCCGCCACCAAGCCGTTCTTCGGCGTGAAGCCGGCCATCGTCGATACCAACGGCGAAGTGCAGGAAGGCGCCTGCGAAGGCAACCTGCTGATCACCGATTCCTGGCCGGGCCAGATGCGCACGGTGTACGGCGATCACCAGCGCTTCATCGAAACCTACTTCAGCGCCTACCCCGGCAACTATTTCACCGGCGACGGCGCCCGCCGCGACGAGGACGGCTACTACTGGATCACCGGCCGCGTGGACGATGTGATCAACGTCAGCGGCCACCGCATCGGCACCGCCGAGGTGGAAAGCGCGCTGGTGGCACACCCGAAAGTCGCCGAAGCCGCCGTGGTCGGCTGCCCGCACGAGATCAAGGGGCAGGGCATCTACGCCTACGTGACCCTGGTTGCCGGCGAGCAGGGCAGCGACGAGCTGCGCAAGGAGCTGATCGCTTGGGTACGCAAGGAGATCGGTCCAATCGCCACGCCCGACTATCTGCAGTGGGCCACCGGCCTGCCGAAGACCCGATCCGGCAAGATCATGCGCCGGATCCTGCGCAAGATCGGCGAGAACCAGCCCGACCAGCTTGGCGACATCTCCACCCTGGCCGACCCCGGCGTGGTGAGCAACCTTGTCGAGGAACGCCTGATCAAGTAAGCGGCGAGTTCATCCGGACGAACTCAGCTAGAACAGCACATCCAGAGACACGTGGCGAGGCGCCGCCGATGCAGCCCTCGCCACACTGATCCCCAGCGGCTCCTCCTCCCCCATGCCCGACGTCCTGATTGCCGACGACCATCCACTGTTCCGCGACGCCCTGCAGCGCGCCGTGCTGGGCGCGCTGCCACAGGCACGCGTGCATGCGGCCGACGACGTGCACAACCTGATGAGCCTGATCGAGCGCTACCCCGACGCCGATCTGCTGCTGCTCGACCTGCACATGCCAGGCGCCCGCGGTTACTCCGCGCTGGCACACATCCGCGGCCAGTACCCCGGACTGCCGATCATCGTGGTTTCCGGCCACGAGGAACCGGCTGTGGCCAAACGCGCGCTGGCCCACGGCGCCGCCGCCTACATTCCCAAGTCCACCGACGGCAGCACCATCGCCGAGGCGATCCGTCACGTGCTCGATGGCGACACCTGGCTGCCGCCGCAACTGCTCGGCGGCCACCAGGCCCTGCAGCCGGACGAAGCCGACGCGGCAGCACGCATCGCCACGCTCACCCCGCAGCAGTTCCGTGTGCTCACGATGATCGCCGAAGGCCTGCTCAACAAGCAGATCGCCTGGGACCTGGGCGTGTCCGAAGCCACCGTGAAAGCGCACATGACCGCAATCATGCGCAAGCTGGGCGTGAACAACCGCACCCAGGTCGCACTGCTCGCCAGTCAGCTCGCCGTCGACCAGGATGCCGTACCGCCGCTGCCTGCCGACGAGGACTGAGTCACGACCTCGATCGCATGGCCTGCGTTGGTGAAAGCGGCCATGGGCATGCGATGCGCCGGATCATCCTGACCTGACTACATGGTCAGACCGCATGACCCGGCCGCATCGGAAGCCATCCGTGCCCGGTCGCCGGCAATCAGCCCGCCAGCGCGCCGACACTCGCAGGACCGACTCAACGCGGCAGCGTCGAGGCTCCCATCAGGAACTCGTCCACCGCCCGGGCGCACTGCCGGCCCTCGCGGATGGCCCACACCACCAGCGACTGGCCGCGCCGCATGTCGCCTGCGGCGAATACCTTGTCGACGCTGGTGCGGTAGCAGCCCGCGCCCTCGGTGGACGCCTTGGCGTTGCCGCGCGCATCGCGCTCCACGCCAAAGGCGTCGAGTACCTTCTGCACCGGCGAGACGAAGCCCATCGCCAGCAGCACCAGGTCGGCCGGAATCTCGAATTCGCTGTCGGCGACTTCGCTCATCTTGCCGTCCTGCCAGGCCACGCGTACCGCGGTGAGGCTCTTCACGCGACCCTTGCCGTCATCGTTGAAGCGCTTGGTGGCAACCGCCCAGTCGCGCTGGCAGCCTTCCTCGTGCGAGCTGGAAGTGCGCAGACGCAGCGGCCAGTAAGGCCATACCAGCGGCTTGTCTTCCTGCTTCGGCGGTTGCGGCAGCAGCTCGAACTGGGTGACCGTGGCGGCGCCATGGCGATTGGACGTGCCGACGCAGTCCGAACCGGTGTCGCCACCGCCGATCACCACCACGTGCTTTTCGCCCGCGTGGATCTGCGTGTCGAGCACGTCGCCGGCCACCACGCGGTTCTGTTGCGGCAGGAAATCCATCGCGAAATGCACACCGGCCAGCTCACGGCCGGGCACCGGCAGATCACGCGGGTTTTCCGCACCGCCGGCGATCACCACCGCGTCGAAGTCCTGCCGCAACTGCGCCGGAGTTACCGTCTCCACCTCGCCGTAGGCCGCCGCATCGTGTGCGTTGCCGACGAAAACGCTGGTACGGAACTGCACGCCTTCGCCGCGCATCTGCTCGGTACGGCGGTCGATGTGCGACTTCTCCAGCTTGAAGTCGGGAATGCCGTAGCGCAACAGCCCGCCCACGCGGTCGCTCTTCTCGAACACGGTGACGTCGTGCCCGGCGCGTGCCAGCTGCTGTGCGGCGGCCAGCCCGGACGGCCCTGAGCCGACCACGGCCACGCGCTTGCCGGTACGCTGCACGGGCAGCTTCGGCTCGATCCAGCCTTCTTCCCAACCGCGATCGATGATCTTGTGCTCGATCGACTTGATGCCCACCGCATCGCTGTTGATGTTCAGCGTGCAGGCCGCCTCGCATGGCGCGGGACAGATGCGTCCGGTGAATTCGGGGAAATTGTTGGTGGAATGCAGCACGTCCAGCGCACGCTTCCAGTCCTGCTTGTACACCAGGTCGTTGAAATCCGGAATGATGTTGTTGACCGGACAGCCGTTGTGGCAGAACGGAATGCCGCAATCCATGCAGCGGGCGGCCTGCAGCTGCGCGGCCTGGTCATCGAGTTCGCGCACGAACTCGTGCCAGTGTCGCTTGCGCTGCGGCGGCGCCTCGCTGGTTTCATGCTGACGCGGGTGGTCGAGAAAGCCGGTGATCTTGCCCATCAGTGTGCTCCTCAGGCGGTGGCCTTCTCGGTGGATTCCAGTACCGCGTCGCTCTTCGCTTCGATCAGCGCGCGCTTGTACTCGTTCGGCATGACCTTGACGAAGCGGGCGCGTGCCACGCGCCAGTCGTGCAGGATCTCCTTGGCGCGGAAACTGCCGGTGTGGCGGAAGTGCGCTTCCAGCAGCTGACGCAGGATCGCCTCGTCGGTCGTCGCCACCCCGCCGCGTACCGGCGTATGCCAGTGCTGGCGAGGAATGCGCAGTTCCTGCTCGACGCTGGACAGCACCGGTTCCAGCGCCACCATCGCCAGGTTGCATTTGCGCTCGAAGGTTCCGTGCGGGTCGTACACGTACGCCACACCGCCCGACATGCCGGCCGCGAAATTGCGCCCGGTCTCGCCCAGGACCACCACCGTGCCGCCGGTCATGTACTCGCAGCCGTGGTCGCCCACGCCTTCGACGACCGCGCAGGCGCCGGAGTTGCGCACGGCGAAGCGCTCGCCGGCCACGCCGTTGAAATAGGCTTCGCCATCGATGGCGCCGTACAGCACGGTGTTGCCGGCGATGATGTGCTCGGGACCGAAGCCGTGGAAATCGTTCGGCGAGCGCACGATCACGCGGCCACCGGACAGACCCTTGCCGACGTAGTCGTTGCCGTCACCGACCAGATCCAGCGTGATGCCGCGGGCAAGGAAAGCGCCGAAGCTCTGCCCGGCGGTGCCGTTCAGCTGCACGTGGATGGTCTCGTCGGGCAGGCCGGCATGACCATGACGACGCGCCACCTCGCCCGAGAGCATGGTGCCCACGGTGCGGTTCACGTTGCGCACGTCGACGATGAAGCGGGTCTTCTCGCCACGTTCCAGTGCCGGCTGCGCCTTCTCGATCAGCACGTGATCCAGCGCGTGGCCCAGACCGTGTTCCTGTTCCTCGAGGTGACGCCAGGCCACCCCGGCCGGTACGTCGGGACGATGGAACACGCGCGTGAAGTCCAGCCCCTTTGCCTTCCAGTGTTCGATGCCGGCACGGGTGTCCAGCAGGTCGGCACGACCGACCAGGTCATCGAAACGGGCGATGCCGAGCTGCGCCATGATCCTGCGCACTTCCTCGGCGACGAAGAAGAAATAGTTGACCACGTGCTCCGGCTTGCCGGCGAAGCGTCGACGCAACACCGGGTCCTGCGTGGCCACGCCCACCGGGCAGGTGTTGAGGTGGCACTTGCGCATCATGATGCAGCCTTCCACCACCAGCGGCGCGGTGGCGAAACCGAACTCGTCGGCACCGAGCAGGGCGCCGATCACCACGTCGCGGCCGGTCTTCATCTGGCCGTCGGCCTGCACCCGGATGCGTCCGCGCAGACGGTTCAGCACCAGTGTCTGCTGGGTTTCGGCCAGGCCCAGTTCCCACGGCGTGCCGGCATGCTTGATCGACGACCACGGCGAGGCACCGGTACCGCCGTCGTGACCGGCGATCACCACGTGATCCGACTTGGCCTTTGCCACGCCTGCAGCCACCGTGCCCACGCCCACCTCGGAAACCAGCTTCACCGAGATCGAGGCGTCGGGGTTGCAGTTCTTCAGGTCGTGGATGAGCTGGGCCAGATCCTCGATCGAATAGATGTCGTGATGCGGCGGCGGCGAGATCAGGCCCACACCGGGCACCGAGAAGCGCAGCTTGGCGATGTATTCGGACACCTTGTGACCGGGCAGCTGACCGCCCTCGCCGGGCTTGGCCCCCTGCGACACCTTGATCTGGATCTGGTCGGCCGACACCAGGTAGGCGGCCGTGACGCCAAAGCGGCCGGAGGCCACCTGCTTGATCCGCGAACGCAGTGAATCACCGGGCTCCAGTGCGATGTCGCTCTCGATGCGCTCCTTGCCGATGATGCCGGCCAGGGTATCGCCCACCTTGATCGGAATGCCGCGCAGTTCGTTGCGGTAGCGCGCTTCGTCCTCGCCGCCCTCGCCGGTGTTGGACTTGCCGCCGATACGGTTCATCGCCACCGCCAGGGTGGCATGCGCCTCGGTGGAGATCGAGCCCAGCGACATCGCGCCGGTGGCAAACCGCTTCACGATCTCGCTGGCCGGCTCGACGTCCTCCAGCGGAATCGCGGCCGCTGGATCGGTGCGGAATTCAAACAGGCCGCGCAAGGTCATGTGACGGCGGCTCTGTTCGTTGATGATGCGTGCGTATTCCTCGTAGGTGCGCGCACTGTTGGCACGGGTGGCGTGCTGCAGCTTGGCGATCGCGTCCGGCGTCCACATGTGTTCTTCGCCGCGCACGCGCCAGGCATAGTCGCCACCGGCATCGAGCGCTTCGGCCAGTACCGGGTCGCCGCCATAGGCGGCGGCATGCATGCGCAGCGCTTCCTCAGCCACCTCGAACAGGCCAATGCCCTCGATGCTGGACGTGGTGCCGGTGAAGTAGTTGTCCACCAGCTCGCGGTTCAGACCCACCGCCTCGAAGATCTGCGCGCCGGTGTAGGACATGTAGGTGGAGATGCCCATCTTGGACATCACCTTCTGCAGACCCTTGTTGATCGCCTTGACGTAGTTGGCGATGGCCTTGTCGGGGCTGATCCCGCCCGGCACCTGCGCGTGGTGCTGCGCCAGCGTCTCCATCGCCAGGTACGGATGCACGCCTTCGGCACCGTAACCGCCAAGCAGGGCGAAGTGATGCACCTCGCGCGCCGAGCCGGTTTCCACGACCAGACCGGTGCTGGTGCGCAGGCCCTTCTCGACCAGATGCAGGTGTACCGCCGAGGTGGCCAGCAGGGCGGGGATCGCCACCCGCTCCCGATCGGCCGCGCGGTCGGAAACGACCAGAATGTTGTTGCCCTGCGCGATGGCGTCCACCGCCTGCGCGCACAGCGAGGCAAGCCGCGCCTCGATACCGGCCTTGCCCCATGCGGCGGGATAGGTGATGTCGAGAGTGAAGCTGCGGAACTTGCCCTTGGAGTAACGCCCGATCTTGCGGATCTTCGCCATCTCGGCGAAGCCCAGCACTGGTTGCGGCACTTCGAGGCGCAGCGGCGGGTTGATGTTGTTGATGTCCAGCAGGTTGGGCTTGGGCCCGATGAAGGACACCAGCGACATCACCAGCTGTTCGCGGATCGGGTCGATCGACGGATTGGTGACCTGGGCGAACAGCTGGCGGAAATAGTTGTACAGCGGCTTGTTCTTGCCCGACAGCACCGCCAGCGGTGCGTCGTTGCCCATCGAGCCGATCGCTTCCTCGCCGGCCTGGGCCATCGGCAGCAACAGGAACTTGATGTCTTCCTGGGTGTAGCCGAAGGCCTGCTGGCGGTCGAGCAGGCTGTCGCTAGCGTGCGTTTCCACCGGTGCGACGGAAAGATCTTCCAGCTTGATCCGGATCCGTTCGATCCACTGCTTGTACGGCCGCGAGTTGGCCAGCTGGTCCTTCAGTTCGCGGTCGTCGATGATGCGACCGGCCTCCATGTCGATCAGCAGCATCTTGCCCGGCTGCAACCGCCACTTCTTGACGATGCTGGACTCGGGCACCGGCAGCACGCCGGCCTCGGAGGCCAGGATCACCAGGTCGTCTTCGGTAACCAGATAGCGCGCCGGGCGCAGGCCGTTGCGGTCCAGCGTGGCGCCGACCTGGCGGCCATCGGTGAAGGCGAGCGCGGCGGGGCCGTCCCACGGCTCCATCATCGCCGCGTGGTACTCGTAGAAGGCGCGGCGGCTTTCGTCCATCAAGGTATGCCGTTCCCACGCCTCGGGAATCATCATCATCATCGCATGGGCCAGCGGATAGCCGGCCATGGTGAGGAGCTCCAGACAGTTGTCGAACGAAGCGGTATCGGACTGCCCGGGGTAGATCAGCGGCCACAGCTTGGGCAGGTCGTCGCCCAGCACCGGCGAGGCGATCGCCCCGGTACGCGCATTCAGCCAATTGACGTTGCCCTTGACCGTGTTGATCTCGCCGTTGTGGGCGACCATGCGGTACGGGTGCGCCAGCTCCCAGGCGGGGAAGGTATTGGTCGAGAACCGCTGGTGCACCAGCGCCAGCGCCGAGGTGGCACGCGGATCGGCCAGGTCGAGGTAGTAGCGGCCGACCTGGTTGGCCAGCAGCAGCCCCTTGTAGACCACCGTGCGGGTGGACATCGAGGGGACGAAGTATTCCTTGCCATGCTTCAGCTTCAAGGCACGGATCGCATGACTGGACGTCTTGCGGATCACGTACAGCTTGCGCTCCAGCGTGTCGGGCACCATCACGTCGGGACCACGACCGATGAAGATCTGGCGGATCATCGGTTCGCGCGCCTTGACCGTGGGCGACATCGGCATCTCGCTGTCCACGCCCACGTCGCGCCAACCCAGCACGACCTGGCCCTCGGCACGGACCTTGCGCTCGAGCTCCTGTTCACAGGCCAGCCGCGATGCCTCTTCCTTAGGCAGGAAGATCATGCCCACGCCGTATTCGCCGGGCGGCGGCAGGGTCACGCCCTGCAGGGCCATCTCTTCGCGATACAGCTGGTCGGGAATCTGGATCAGGATGCCGGCACCGTCGCCCATGAGCGGGTCGGCTCCCACCGCGCCGCGGTGGTCCAGGTTGCGCAGGATCGCCAGCCCCTGCTGGATGATCGTATGGCTTTTGCGCCCCTTGATATGGGCGACAAAACCCACGCCACAGGCGTCGTGTTCATGGCGTGGGTCGTAGAGACCCTGCGCAGGTGGCTGGCCCATTGTTTCCTCTCCCCGGAAGCACGCAAGACTACAAGCAATACTCCCGACTATAGTGCGCCGCAACAGAAAGGCAAGCAATTCGACGAACTAGTCTTTGTATAGACGTATATAAGTCTGGACGGCCAAGCTTGTCATCTGGAAATTTGGAGGTTTGGACGTCCAGCTGGAAGACTATGCCCACGACGCATCGACCCATAGCCGATGTTTCTTCAGCGCGGACTGTCCTGGGTCGCTTGCCGCCGCGAGAGAGCCGTCAGCAACGCGCGCAGCGCCGCCGGACGCACCGGCTTGTGCAGCACCGGATAACCCTGGGCACGGGCCCGCTGCTTCAGCTCGCTGCTGCCGTCGGCGGTGATCAGTGCCGCCGGGGGCAATGGAACGAACGTACGACTGAGTTCGTTCAGGGCCTGGAAGCCGTCGATGTCCGCACCCAGGTGGTAGTCCGCCAGAATCAGGTCGACCGGACCCTTGTGCAGTTCGGCCTGCGCCTCGGCCAGGCTGCCGGCGGTCCGGCAATCCACACCCCAGCGCCCCAGCAGGGCACGCATGCCGTCCAGGATGGCCGCGTCGTCATCCAGGCAAAGTACCGTCAGTGACAATGGTTCGGTCGACGGCCCCATCCCGCGGACCACGTGCGCGGCCCGCGGTTCGGCCATGCCTCGCGGCACGGTCACCGAGAACCGGCTGCCATGACCTTCACGTGAGGCCAGACCGAGCTTGTGTCCGAGCATGTGCGCAATGCGGTCGCAGATGGAAAGGCCCAGCCCAAGGCCCTTTTCGCCCCAGGGCGAGGGTCGTTCCAGCCGCTGGAACTCCCCGAAGATACGCGCCTGCTGCTCCGCCGGTATGCCCGGACCGGTGTCCCATACCTCGATTCGGACCTCTTCCCCCACACGACGTGCGCCCATCAGCACGCTGCCGCTGCGGGTATAGCGCAAGGCGTTGGAGACGAAGTTCTGCAGAATCCGCCGCAACAGCTGCGGGTCGCTGCGCACCGCCAGTTTCGTGCCAGCCACGCGCAGGCGCAGGCCGCGCTGTTCGGCCACCACGGCGAACTGTGCGCGCAGCGACTCGAAGATGTCTGACAACGCCACCGCACTGACTTCGGGCCGGTAACTGCCGGTATCCAGGCGCGAGATGTCGAGCAGCGCGTCGAGCAGGTCTTCGGCGGCGCGGAACGACACTTCGATGCGCTCGGCCAGCTGCGTCGCCTCGGTGTCCAGGCCCGGATGCTGGCGTAGCGCGGAAGTGAACAGCCGGGCCGCATTCAGCGGTTGCAGCAGGTCGTGGCTGGCCGCGGCCAGGAAGCGCGTCTTCGACACGTTGGCGGCCTCGGCCACGCGCCGGGCCTGCGCGGTGGCGGCCAGCGCCTCGCTCAGTTCGGCGGTACGTCGTTCCACCCGCTGCTCCAGCGTCTCGTTGGCCTCGATCAACGCCTGCTCGGCATGCTTGTAGGCGGTCACGTCCGAATAGGTGGTGACGTAGCCGCCACCCGGCAGCGCCCGGCCGCGCATCTCAATGGTGCTGCCATCCGGGCGAATGCGCTGGAACAGATGCGGCGAACCCGCCCGCATGTGCCCGATGCGCTTGGCCACATGCGCCTCCACCTCGCCCGGCCCGCATTCACCGTGCTCGGCATTCCAGCGGATCAGGTCGGCCACCGGCACGCCCACGTAGACCATGCCGTCCGGATAGTCGAACAGCTCCAGGTAGCGTCGGTTCCATGCCACCAGCCGCATGTCCACATCGACCACGCTGATACCCTGCGTGACGTTTTCCAGTGTGGTGGACAGCAGTTCGCGGTTGAAGCGCAGTTCCTGCGAAGCCTCATCCATCAGCGCCATTGCCTCGGCGACGTCGAGGCCCGAACCGGAAAGCACGCCCATCAGGATGCGGCGTGCGCTGGCAGCCCCCACCGCACCAGCCATCAGCCGCTCGGTGCGCTGGATCAGGGCACGTTCGGCGGCCTCTCCGGGCTGCAGCGGCTTGCCGCGGCGGCGCGCATATTCCTCGAAGGCGCGCTGGGTACCGCGCACGCCGATGATCCGCTCGGCGATAGTGCGCAGGTCCGCGACCCGCACGCGGCCGCGCCAATCGCCGGCGCCCATGCGGCTGGCCGCATACGGGTCGATGAACATGGCCGCATGCAGGCGTTCCTCGAGACTCGGCCGCCAGCGCAGCGACACGAACACCAGGCAGGCGACGTTGAATAGCAGCGACCAGAACACGCAGTGCAGCACGGGATCCCAGCCCCAGGTGCCGAACAAGCCCTGCGGTCGCAGCCAGCTTATGTCCAGCGGACCGCTGCGCAGCCAGGGGGCGGCGTGATCCATCGCCGGCAGCAGCAAGGTATAGACCCATACCGCAAAGCCCACGCTCAGACCGAGCATGACGCCACGGCGGCTGGCTCCACGCCAGTACAGTGCCGCCACGATCGCGGGCGCGAACTGGGCAACCGCCGCCAGCGACAACAGTCCGGTGGCAGCCAGGTTTTCGACATCCGCAGCCACCCGGTAATAGGCGTATGCCATCAGGGCCAGCGCCACGATCGACCAGCGCCGCACCCGCAGCAGCAGCTGCGACAGATCGCTACGCTGTTCCAGTTGCAAGCGCCGGATGCGCAACAGCAACGGCATCGCCAGGTCATTGCTGACCATGATGGACAAGGCCACCGCCGCCACGATCACCATGCCGGTTCCGGCCGAGAACCCGCCGATATACGCCAGCAGGGCCATGCCATGGTTGCCGTAGGCCATCGGCAGGTTCAGCACCCAGGCATCGGGCGCACCATCGCTCACCCGCGGCAGCATGGTGCCGGCCGCCACCAGCGGCAGCACCGCGACACTGATGATGACCATATAGAGCGGGATCAGCCAGCGTGCGTGACCGACGTCATCGGCGTCCTCGCATTCCACCACGCCGATCTGGAACTGCCTTGGCAGGCAGAACACGGCACAGAACCCGAGCAGGGTCTGCGCGATGAAGGCCGGCTCCACCACCTGACCGGCATGCTGCAGCGGCAACTGCATCATGCGGGCCATGCTCGGCCCGTGCTGGTACGCGTACCAGGCCAGCGCCACGAAGGCGAGCAGCTTGATCAGCGCTTCCAGGGCGATCGCCAGCATCAGGCCGTGATGATGCTCGCTGGCATCGATGCTGCGCGTGCCGAACAGGATCGCGAACAAGGCCAGCAACAAAGCGCACCACAATGCCGTATCGGTGCTGGTCCCGGTCACTGGAAGCGCCGAGCTGCCATGCAGCACCGCGAATGACATCGCGATGGCTTTCAACTGCAGTGCTAGATAGGGCACGACTGCCACCACGGCGATCGCCGCTACCAGCGCAGCCAGCCCGTGTGACTTGCCGAAGCGGGCGCCGATGAAGTCGGCGATCGAGGTGATGTTGCGCCGTGTCGCCACGCGCACCAGCCGGCGCATCAGTCCGAAGCCGACCAGGAACAACAGGGCCGGTCCTAGGTAGATTGGCAGATAGGACAGTCCGGAACGGGCCGCAGTGCCGACCGCCCCGTAGAACGTCCATGACGTGCAGTAGGTGGCCAGCGCGAGCGCGTATACGTAGGGCCGCAGTTTCGGCTGACGCGGATATAACGGGCGCCGGTCGCCCACGAATGCCACGCCGAACAACAGGCCAACATACAGAACGGAAACCAGCAGCAATACCCAGCCGGCGATCAAGTGTGCGCTCTCCCCGGATCGACCCACGGCCCATCACGCTTGTACCTAGTCGCCCCCGTCCGGCAGCATGCAGCCATGTGCGCGAGCGGTGACCAACCTTGCAGAAAGTAACAGAGCCCCTTGGCGATGACGAGATTCACGTCTGGTGGCTCGGCTACCGGCGCGAGCTGGGCCGTGCGCCTCTGCGCGCGATCCTGGCGAGCTACCTGGACGAGCCTGCCGATGCACTGGTGCTGCACGACGATGCCCATGGCCGCCCCGAACTGGCTCCACCGCACGCCGGTCTGTATTTCAACTGGTCGCACAGTGGCGACCGTGCCGTAGTGGCCGTGGCGCGCGGCATCCGCCCGGGTATCGATCTGGAGCGTTTGCGCCCGCGCCGACGCAGCCTGGATCTCGCGCACCGCTTCTTTAGTACTGCCGAAGCCCTGGCATTGGCCCGGCTCGCACCCGCGTTGCTTGACCCCGCATTCCTCGCGCTGTGGACCGCCAAGGAAGCCGTGCTCAAGGCGACCGGACGAGGGCTCGCGTTCGGCCTCGACCGGCTGGAATTCACCGTCCTGCCGGAGCCACTGCGTCTGCTTCGATTGGACGAGGACGCTGCAAGCGCCTGGCAGGTCCACCCGCTTGCCTGCGACTCCGCGCACGTCGGCACGCTGGCCTGGCGCGGGCCTCCGCGCCGCATTCGATCGATGACACTTGCCGAGAGGGGCTGAACGGCGCACTGTGGGCGGCCATCGCAAAGGTCGCCACTCACCGTCATGACCCTGCTCAGCGTCAATCTCAACAAGATCGCCGTGCTGCGCAATTCGCGTGGCGATGCCGAACCGGACATCATTCGCGCGGCACAGACCTGTATCGAGGCCGGCTGTGGCGGCATCACCGTGCATCCACGGCCCGACCAGAGGCACGTGCGTCCCGACGACGTGCGCGCACTCGCCGTGGCTGTGCGCGGTCGGGTGGAATACAACATCGAGGGCAATCCTTTTGCCGCGCCCCGCGGCAGTTACCCCGGGCTGATCGAACTCGCCCGCGAAGTGCGGCCGACCCAGGTCACCCTGGTACCCGACAGCGATGGACAACTGACCTCGGATCACGGATTCGACCTGGAACGCGATGCCGAGCGTCTGCGCCCGTTGGTGGCGGAGCTGCGCACCTTGGGTTGTCGCGTGAGCCTGTTTGTCGACGCTGGGATAGTCGACTTCGCCCATGCGGTCGCGATTGGCGCCGAACGCGTTGAGATTTATACCGGTCCCTTTGCCCAGGCATTTGCCGACGGTGATGCGCGCAGCGAACTGGCACGCTGTGTGGATACCGCCAGGCGTGCGCAACAGGCCGGGCTGGCCGTCAATGCAGGTCATGACTTGAGCCAGGCCAACCTGGGCACACTGCGCGCCGCGATCCCCGGTCTGGCCGAGGTTTCCATCGGTCACGCGCTGATCGGTGAAGCCCTGTACGACGGCCTTGCCAACACGGTGCGCAGCTATCTGCAGATACTTTCCTGAGTTCGCTGTATGCGACGGGTCGCCACATTCTACGTCGCACTTTTTTTCCGAATACACAAACAACAACCCCCGCACCAGGCGGGGGTTGTTGCGGGTAACGCTTGGATGCAGCGCTTGCGCGCTTACTGACCGTTGTCGGTGAAACCGATCTTGGTCAGGTTGTAGCTCTTGGCATCGGCCAGTACTTCGGCAACGTACTCATAAGCCACGTTGTCGTTGCCGTAGATCTGGATCTCCGGCTGGTTGGTTTCCTGGGCGATCACTGCCATCTGCGCCCGCATGCCCAGCTCGTCGACCGGCGTGTCGTTCCAGTAGAGCTGACCACCCTGATCGATCTTCAGGTGGATCGGCGCCTTCGGATTGTCAGGCTGGTGCACGTTCGGGTTGGGCTGCGGCAGGTCGATCTTGACCTTCTGCGTAACTATCGGTGCCGTGATCATGAAGATGATCAGCAGCACCAGCAGCACGTCCACCAACGGCGTGACGTTGATGTCCGCCATGGCCCCTTTCTTACTGCTTCCGCTCATGGCCATCGGCTTACTCCTGGACCTGCGCAGCAGGGTGGGTCGTCATGAAGCCGACGTGCACCAGTCCCGCATTTTTCGCTTCACCAAGGACCTTGCGGATGATTTTCCACTGGGTGTCCTTGGCACCGCGGATCTGCAGCTCCGGCTGCGGCGACATGCTCGCGAACACGGCGAACCTAGCCTTCAACTCTGCTTCGGTCACCGGATTGTCGTTGAGGTACGTGCTGCCATCGTCCTTGATAGCCAGATCCACCGGGCGGTTGTCGGTAGCTTTTTCGGTTTTCACTGCTGTCGTGGTCGGCAGCTTGACGACAACCGTGTGAGACATCAGCGGTGCAGTAATCATGAAGATGATCAGCAGCACCAGCATCACGTCGACCAGCGGCGTGACGTTGATGTCGGACATTGAACCGCCGCCACCTCCGGTACTCATGGCCATGGGTCAGTACCTCACTTGCCTTCGACGCGCGAGCCAGTGGCGAAGAAGTCGTGCAGGTCGTGCGCGAACTCGTCGAAACGGGCGTAGGTCAGGCGGTTGGAACGGGTGAAGAAGTTGTAGGCGAACACGGCCGGGATCGCGGAGAACAGACCGAACGCGGTCATGATCAGCGCCTCACCCACCGGGCCAGCCACCGCTTCCATCGAGGCATTGCCCGAAGCGGAAATGCGGATCAGGGCGTGGTAGATGCCCCACACCGTACCGAGCAGACCCACGAACGGTGCAGCCGAACCCACCGTGGCGAGCAGGGTCATGCCACCTTCGAGGCGCAGGCTTTCGCGATCCACGGCCTGACGCAGCGCGCGGTCGACGAACTCGGAGCGGCTCAGCGACTCGGCCAGACGACCACCGGTGGCAGTGGCCTGGGCCGATGCCTGCTGGTGATGGGCCACGGCGGAAGCCGCGTCGAGTGCGATCTTGGAGAACGGTTCGCCCTTGGGCTGGGCTTCGAGTTCGCGAATCGCGTCCTGCGTGGACGGGTTGTTCCAGAAGCCGTTGATCACCTTGTCGGCGCGGCTCTTGACCATCGAATTACGAATGGCGTTGGCAATGATGAAGTACCACGAGGAGATCGACATCAGGCACAGCGTGATCACCACGATCCAGCCAAGCGGATCTTCGTGGCGAAGGAACTGGCCGACGCCCATCTGCTGCATGGCAGCGGCGGCGGAGTTGGCCCCTGCGGCGGGGGACGAAACAGGAGTGTCTTGGAAGAACATAACGCTACCCTTGGGAAGTCAAGCGTGAACAGTAGTAAACGTGGTGGATTACAGCTGGCTTAGATTGAAATTGACGGGTACGCGTACGTAGCCCTCGACCTTCTGGCCGTTCTTCATCTCAGGATTGAAGCGCCATCTACGGGCCGCTTCAATGGCCGCACGATCCAGCTCGCGGTAACCGCTGGACTGTTCGACCTTGATGTCTTTCGGCTTGCCGTCGACACCAACCAGAATGAGCAGGGTCACCACGCCCTGATGGCGCTGACGGATGGCCTGTGGAGGATAGCGAGGCTGCAGCCGGCTGTTGTAGCTGATGTCCTGGCTAGCCGTGATATCGGTCGGCGGTGCCGGTGGTGCCGGTGGTGCCGGCGGCGGCGCGGCAACCGCATTGTTCGACTGCTCGGTCACCGGCGGCGGCGGGGCAGGCGGCGGCGGCTGCGGCGGCGGGATCACCTGGTGGATGATCTTCGGCGGCGGCTGCTTGGGCGGCTCCGGCGGCGGCGGCGGCGGCGGCGGCGGCGGCGGCGGCGGCTCGATGAAGCTCACCTGCGTGATCTGCTCTTTCTTCGCCTTGGCGGCCGAGGGCGGACCGGCAGGGGCAAGCAGCACCAGAAAGGCGAACCCGTGCAGGGCAAACGCGAACGCTAACGCGATCGTGCGTCCCCAACTGAACGGCTTGGCGCCGGTATCTTCGTTACTTGAGGCCATCTGTCACTTTCGATCAGGAGCTAGTCAAGGGAATGACGTGGTCGCAGCACCCGACGGCAAAGGTCTGTCCCAAGGGATGACATTTGCCACTGGACAATGCGGGAGATTACCAACGGTACAACAGCACATGGCGTTTGTATAGCGTCGATGGGGCATTCAAATGGACGTCTATCCTGCCCCACCGATCTTACCTCGCCAGAACGCTTTTTAGCGGCCTACATGGGCCTTCTGGAGCCATGCCTTGGCCTTGCTTGCGGTTTCCGGATATTGCTCAGCCTTGCGTACCGCAGCGATCGCATCCGGCTTGTCCTTCATGCCGCGATATGCTTCGGCCAGCATCATGTAAGCGGTGCCGGTGTGCTTCAGGCCACCCTTGTCGATGCCCTGCTTGATCAGCTTCCTGGCGTCATAGTAGTGGTGGTCGAGCAGCATGACCTGACCAGCACGCACAGCAGCCTCGCCATCCTGGGCCGTCGGGATGGCTTTCTTGTATGCAGCCAGCGCCTTGGCCTTCTCGCCACCGATCAGTGCAGCGTCGCCCAGCAGCGTGTAGTTGGCGGCGGTCGAGGTGACCACGCCCTTGCTCATGCCATCGTTCAGCACGGCAATCGCCTTGTCGGCATACGGCTTGGGATCGGACGAGGAATTCTGGCCGGTGATCAGATACATCTTAGCCAGGTTGATGTACTGCTTCTCGCTCTTGAGGTTGCCCTGGGCGCGCGCCTGCTCCAGCACCTTGATGGCCTCGGGATACTTTTGCGCCTGCATCAGAACGGTAACCGCGTTATTCAGCGCGGTCTGGTCGCTGGGGTTGGCCGCCAGCTGCTGCTCGGCGATCTTGATGGCCTGATCGCCCTGCCCCGATTCGGAGTAGCTGGCCATCAGGATCTCGTTCCACGTCGGCTCCGGCTTTGTGCTCATCGACTCCGCTTTCTTGATCGCGGCGATGGCCTCGGGATACTTCTGCATGCGGTAGTAGGCGTTACCTTCCAGCGCATAGGACTCGGCGGTCTCGCGCTTGCCCTGGGCCCGCCACTGCTCGATCGTGTCGATCGACTTCTGGTACTGCTGGTCGGCCATGTAGAACTGGCCCAACTCGTACTCGAGCTGGAAGTAGGTGTCGTTCGGCATGACGCCGTCGGCGAGCGACTGCTGCAGCAGCTTGATCGCGCCCTTCACGTCACCGGCGTTGTAACTGATGCTGGCCATGCCCTGCAGTGCCAGCGCCTTCGCGTACTTGCTCTTGCTGCCATCGATGATCGGCTGCAGCAGCTGGGTGGCCTTGGCCTTGTCGCCAGCGTTCACGGCCTGGAGACCGGCGTTGAGTGCCTTGGATTCCTTCTCGCTGGTGAGGTCCAGCTTGGGGGCCTTGCGCGTGGCATTGGGATAGAGCGACGCCGCTTTCGCCTTCGACTCGTCATGGTGACTGCGAGCCAGTACCGGGGTACTGCCCAGCGCCAGGGCTAGTGCCGCGCTGGTCAGCATCAGGGTAAGGGGAGCGTGTTTCATGGCGTTCCTCTGTGTTCGGGTGTCATGCACGAAGTGTGCAGGGGATCTTGGAGATTAACCCGAGCTGACGCCTTATAACAAGTCGCAGCGCGACATTGAGGACCAAGCAAATCAAATACTTGCAACACAAAGACCATACGCACGCGCATTTTTTCCCCGCACAGCGTTGGATCTGCATCGCCAGTGACTTGAACGGGGTTGTCGGCACGACTGTGACCGCATGAGAGCACATTAATGCATTCATACATTTACGTGCTTGATCGGTGCGCCGATTGCTCACTTCAACACTGATTTTGATGCCCATCCGGACATGACGATCCGGATGGGCATGCAGGCCAGCGTGATCAGATGTCGAGGTTGGCGACCTTCAGCGCGTTCGCCTCGATGAAGTCGCGGCGGGGCTCGACCGCTTCACCCATCAGCATGGAGAACATCTGGTCCGCGGCAAAGGCGTCTTCGATGCCGACCTGCAGCATGCGGCGGGTTTCCGGATTCACCGTGGTTTCCCACAGCTGCTCGGGATTCATTTCGCCCAGGCCCTTGAAGCGCTGGATGCTGCGGCCCTTCTTCGCCTCGTCGAGCAGCCACTGGCGGACTTCGGAGAAGCGCGTCACGCCGCGTGATGCATTGCCACGCCGGACCACGGCATCCTGCTGTACCAGTCCGTCGAGTGCCTGGCTGACGGTGAGGATCGAACGGAACTCGTTGCCGGCAAAGAACGGCTGCGGCAGCAGTAGCGTATGGCTCAGGCCATGCTGTTCGCGTACCACCTCGATGGCCGTGGGTTGCTCGTCCTGCGCATGCCGCAACGACAGCCGGTAACGCGGCTTGCCCAGGCCACTGCTGGCCAGCTTTTTCGCCAGGCCATCCAGCCATGCCTGCATGGCGCCGGTATCGGTCCACAGTGTCGAGGTTATCGGCGCATGCTCCAGCAAGGCGCCAAGAACGCTGGCATCGAAGCGATGCCCAAGGCGTTCGATCTGGTCGAGCGCCGTCTGGTAGTCGCGCAGCAGTTTCTCCAGCGCTTCACCCGTGATCGCCGGTGCGTTCGGATCGGCCACCAGTTCGGCACCATCCACGGCGTTGGAGATCAGGTAGGCGTTCAGTGCCGCATCGTCCTTGAGGTACAGCTCGTGCTTGCCCTGCTTCAACTTGTAGAGCGGCGGCAGACCGATATAGACATGGCCACGCTCGATCAGCTCCGGCATCTGCCGGTAGAAGAAGGTCAACAACAGCGTGCGGATGTGCGAACCGTCCACATCGGCGTCGGTCATGATGACGATGCGGTGATAGCGCAACTTGTCCGGGTTGTAGTCTTCCTTGCCGATACCGGTGCCGAGCGCGGTGATCAGGGTGCCCACCTCGGCCGACGAAAGCATCTTGTCGAAGCGGGCCTTCTCCACGTTGAGGATCTTGCCCTTCAACGGCAGCACGGCCTGATACTTGCGGTTCCGGCCCTGTTTGGCCGAACCGCCTGCCGAGTCGCCCTCGACCAGGAACAGTTCGCACAAGGCGGGATCCTTTTCCTGGCAGTCCGCCAGCTTGCCGGGCAGCCCGGCAATATCCAGGGCCCCCTTGCGGCGGGTCATCTCCCGGGCCTTGCGTGCAGCCTCGCGGGCACGCGCGGCATCCACCACCTTCGAGGCAATGGCCTTGGACTCGTTCGGATGCTCCAGCAGGAATTCGCCCAGCTTTTCGCCGACAGCCTGCTCCACGGCTGTCTTCACTTCCGAAGAAACCAGCTTGTCCTTGGTCTGCGAGGAGAACTTCGGATCAGGCACCTTGACCGACAGCACCGCGATGAGACCCTCGCGCATGTCATCGCCGGTGGGCGTGATCTTGGCGTTCTTAGCCAGCCCTTCCTTCTCGATGTAGTTCTGCAGCGAGCGGGTCAGCGCCGCCCTGAACCCGGTCAGGTGCGTACCGCCGTCGCGCTGCGGAATGTTGTTGGTGAAGCAGAACATCGTCTCCTGATAGGAGTCGGTCCACTGCATTGCGACCTCGACCGTGATGCCGTCCTGCTCGGAACTCAGGCTGATCACATTCGGATGCAATGCCGTCTTCATCTGCGCCAGGTGCTGCACGAAGGAACGAATGCCGCCTTCGTACGCAAAGATGTCGGCGCGTTGCTCGCCCCGCTCGTCCTTCAGCTCGATCGTGACACCGGAGTTGAGGAAGGCCAGTTCGCGCAGGCGCTTGGCCAACACGTCATAGTGGAATTCGGTCTGACTGAACGTCTGCGGGCTGGGCAGGAAGCGGACGATGGTCCCGCGGCGGGTCGAGGGTTGTACCTGCTTGAGTGCGTATTGCGGTTCGCCCAGCGCGTATTCCTGCTGATATTCATGCCCGTCACGATGGATGGTCAGCCACAGGTGATCACTGAGTGCGTTGACCACCGAGACGCCGACGCCGTGCAGGCCGCCGGAGACCTTGTAGGAGTTGGCGTCGAACTTGCCGCCGGCATGCAGCACGGTCATGACCACTTCTGCAGTCGAGCGCCCTTCTTCCGGATGAATATCAACCGGTATGCCGCGGCCGTTGTCGCTCACGCTGACCGAACCGTCGTCATGGATCGTCACGACCACACGGTCGCAATACCCGGCCAGTGCCTCGTCGATCGCGTTGTCGACAACCTCGAACACCATGTGGTGCAGGCCGGTGCCATCGTCCGTGTCGCCGATATACATGCCGGGGCGCTTGCGTACCGCTTCCAGGCCCTTGAGAACCTTGATATTGCTCGAGTCGTACTGGTTTTCGTTCATGCGTCGACGGATCCTGGCGTCATCGTCCCTCCTCGGCAAATCCTGCCGGGATAGACACGGGCGTAGCTTTTCATTATAGCAGGCGCGGATACCCACTCAGGGGCTGACCCCCAACCCGTCCACAGGGCTTTGCTCCCCTGAATCAGCTGATGGTTCCGTGTTCCACGTGGAACACGCGCGCTGTATTCGTATCGAGCGATGGAGGAACATCCGTCCCCGTGATAAGAACTTGGGCACCACTATGCTGCAGCGATTGCAGGAGCTGTTCCTGATGCGGTCGATCCAGCTCCGATGCCAGGTCATCCAGGCACACCAACGGCCAGTAGCCACGGTCCAGGGCCATCAGATTCGCCTGCGCCATCAGACAGGTCAGTGCCACGAGCTTTTCCTGCCCACGCGATAGATGCTCGCGTAGCGGAGCTTCATCGTAGGCCATGCTCCAGTCCGCGCGATGTACTCCGTACGATGTATGCCCACGGGCCCTGTCGCGGACGCGCTGGGTTGAGAGCAACTCGGCCAAGTTTCGCTCTTCAGGCCAACCCGGGCGATAACGCAGCACCGGCGTACCCAGTTCCGGTAACAGCGCCCTACTGTGCGTCTCGATACGGGGCCGCAACATGTCGAGATATCTTCGCCGCCATGCGTCGAGCACACGAGCGGTCTCGGCCAGCTCATGCTCCCAAGGCAGGAACAACGCATCGTCATCGATCGCGCCTTCACGAAGCAGTGCGTTTCGTTGTTTCAATGCGCGCTGATAGCGCCGCCATATCACGAGAAAGTCATGTTCCACGTGGAACACGCCCCAATCGATGAACCGCCTACGCTCTTCGGCACCACCGGCAATCAGCGCATGCGATCCCGGATCGAAACACACCACCGCACACGCCTGGATCAACTCGCCTAGAGGCACCGTCTCCCCATTCAGGCGCGCCTGCCACCGATTTCCGTTACGCCCCAGGCCAAGCCGTGAGCGCGAACCATCCTCGCCTCGCCACTCGCTGAAAACGTGGAGTTCGGTCGCGCCACGCTGCGTCAGGGCATCGCGTGATCCGGTGCGGAACGAGCGGCCATGCGAAAGCAGGTAAACCGCTTCCAACACGCTGGTCTTGCCCGCACCGTTGGGGCCCACAAGCATCTGCACCCCCGGCTCAAGTGACAGGTCCAGGTCGGCAAGACAGCGCAGCCCTTGTACCTTCAGCCGTTCAAGCAGCATCCGGACGACATCCGCAAAAGACGACGCCGGGGCCTCGATGGTCCCGGCGTCTTGGTTTGGTGTGAAGCCTGAGGGATGACACGTCAACGATCAGAGACGTAGCGGCATGATCACGTGGCGAGCTTCGGCACCTTCCTCTTCCTGCACCAGACAGCTCGATTGCGCGTCGCGCAGGCTGAGTCGTGCCTTTTCCCCGTTCAGAGCGGACAGTGCATCCAGCAGGTAACCGACATTGAAGCCCACGGCCAGATCGGAAACCACCGTATCGGCTTCGACTTCTTCGACGGCTTCTTCCTGTTCCGGGTTATGCGCCACGATCTTCAGCTTGCCGGGCGACAATTCGAGCTTCACGCCACGGTATTTCTCGTTCGAAAGAATCGCTGCGCGCTGAAGTGCACCACGAAGTACTTCGCGGTCGAGTGTTGCATGCTTGTCGGCACCCAGCGGGATCACGGCTTCGTAGTCGGGGAAACGCCCGTCGATCAGCTTCGAAGTGAACACCACGTCGCCACGGCGTACGCGCAGATGATTGCGACCGAACTCCAGTTCGACCTGGCCATCGCCCGTTTCGAACAGACCGATCAGCTCGTTCACGCCCTTGCGTGGAATGATGATCTGTCGACGCGCGGAGACCGAGCTGTCCAGCTGGGTTTCCTTGAGGGCCAGGCGGTGGCCGTCGGTAGCGACGCAGCGCAGGGTGTGCTCCTGCAGATCGAGCAACATGCCGTTGAGGTAATAACGGACATCCTGGTTCGCCATGGCGAACGCGGTATGTTCCATCAGGTCGCGCAGCACTTCTTCCGGCAAGGCAACCTTCTCGACCAGTTCGATTTCGTCGATGGTCGGAAACTCGCTGGCCGGTAGCGTCGCCAGCGTGAAACGGCTACGACCGGCATTCAATGCCACGCGATCACCGTTGAGCTTGAGGTCGATGCGGGCACCATCTGGAAGCGCACGCACGATATCGAAAAGCTTGCGGGCCGGAATGGTGATGTCGCCTTCTTCAAGCTTCTCCGCATCGGTGGTTGCCACCATCTCGACTTCCAGGTCGGTACCCGTCAGCGAAAGGCGTCCATCGGTGACCCGCACGAGCAGGTTGGCCAGTACAGGCAGAGTCTGTCGACGCTCCACGACACCGACAACTTGCTGAAGCGGCTTGAGCAGGACTTCTCGTTGGATGCTGAATTGCATGGTATGCGCGTCCCCTACACTGCTGTTCTGTTTTTTAAAGAAGTTATGGTGGTTGTTTTAGGCACGGTGGATAACTTTTATCTCAGAATAATTCGTTTAGAATCAACAAATTGTTCAAAAAAAAGGCTGTGCCTTGACGGGTCCGGAAGCTGTGCGCCAGTTGTGGATAAATCGAGAGGCTCATCCATCCACCTATTATCCACAGCTTACCCCGGTTTCGTTCAATGCTTTATGCCCATTGCCGATCCTGCGACACCGGTCAGCCGGTCAGAATCCGGATCAGCTGCTCCCAGTCCTGGCGCATGCGGGTATCGGTCTCGCAGAACTTTTTGATCGTGCGGCAGGCATGCAGCACGGTGGTGTGGTCGCGACCACCGAAGGCTTCGCCGATCTCGGGCAGGCTGTGGTCGGTAAGTTCCTTGGACAACGCCATCGCGATCTGTCGCGGACGGGCCAGCGAACGAACGCGGCGTTTGGACAGAAGATCCTGCAGGCGCACGTTGAAGTAGTCCGCGGTGACCTTCTGGATGTTCGGTACCGTGACCGCCTGTGCATGGGTCGCCAGCAGGTCGCGCAGGGTCTCCTCCGCAAAAGCGGTGGTGATCGGCTTGCCGTAGAAGTTGGCCCGTGCGGCCAGGGTGTTGAGCGCTCCTTCCAGATCGCGCACGTTGGAACGGATGCGCTTGGCCAGCAGCATCGCCACGTCCTCGCTTACCGCCACGCCCTTGTCGTGCGCCTTGGCCAGCAGAATGGCTGCGCGCGTCTCGAAGTCCGGCGGCTCGATCGCCACCGACAGGCCCCACCCCAGGCGCGACTTCAGGCGGGGCTCGAGCTTGTCCACTTCCTTGGGGTAGCGGTCGCAGGTCAGGATGATCTGCTGCTTCGACTCGAACAGCGCATTGAAGGTGTGGAAAAACTCTTCCTGGGTGGTGTCCTTGCCGGCAAAGAACTGGATGTCGTCGATCAGCAACGCGTCGACCGAGCGGAAGCGGCGCTTGAACTCATCCATGTTCTTGGTACGCAGCGCCTCGATCATGGCGCCCACGAACTGTTCCGAGCGCAGGTACAACACCTTGCAATCGGGCTTGTGCTGGCGAATCAGGTTGCCGGCTGCGTGCATCAGGTGGGTCTTGCCCAGGCCGGTGCCGCCATACAGAAGCAGCGGGTTGTAGGCTCGCCCAGGGTTCTGCGCCACCTGCATGGCTGCCGCCTTGCCGAGCTGATTGGACTTGCCCTCGACAAAGGTTTCGAAGGTGTAATGCGGGTCGAGGTTGTGCGGGAACGGCGTAGCCGCCGTCGATGACGATTGGGTGCGCGGTGCGGTTGTCGCGGCCGCGGGTTTGCCCGGCGTGGCGCGTGCGCTGGAACCTACATCCAGCCGCACTGACTGTGCCTGTCCGGTCAACTGGCTGAGCACGTCCTCGATGCGCGCAAGGTAACGGTCGCGCACGGTATCCAGGGTATAGGGGTTGGGCGCGAAGAGCTGCAACCCGGTCTCGTCCTCGCGGGCCTGCAGCGGCATCAGCCAGGTGTGCAGATCCTCGGCGCTCAATTCGCCTTCAAGACGCTCCAGGCAGCGCCGCCACAAATCACTCAT